>NZ_JBYGKP010000002.1:0-848466 GCF_057653825.1 Rhizobium sp. WSM409
ATGCAGCCGAGTCTTGCTCTTCAGGACGATCAAGAGCACCTCCCGTCGCTTCTGGCAACGGATGCGAAGGAGTTATCCTATCAACTTCAGCAGCATCAGGCAAAAATCTTCCCCCCGCTCTCGCAAAAGACCATCAGAACATTCTCGCCGGCGGAAGCGGCAGCCTTTATCGGAATCGGCGAAGGGTATCTCCGCCAGGTAGCCGCCGACGGCCATGGGCCCGATCCGCTCGCAAACGGACGGCGGCTCTATAGCGCAACGGATATGGATCGAATTCGCCGGGTCCTCGACGAGCGAAACGGAACGCCGAAATATGTGCCGGCCCGCAGGCCGGGCGAAAAGCTCCAGATCATCTCCGTCATGAATTTCAAGGGCGGCTCGGGCAAGACCACCACTGCGGCCCATCTGGCGCAGTTCATGGCGCTGCGAGGCTACCGCGTGCTCGCCGTCGACCTCGATCCGCAGGCGTCCCTGTCCGCCTTGTTCGGTCATCAGCCGGAGTTCGACGTCGGAGAGGGCGAAACGATCTATGGTGCGATCCGATATGAGGACCCGCGCCCCATCGCCGACATCGTGCGCGCCACCTACACGCCCAATCTGCATCTCATTCCGGGCAATCTCGAGCTGATGGAATTCGAGCACGAGACCCCGAAGGCGATGGCGTCGGGTACGGCGGAGACGATGTTCTTTGCCCGCATCGGCGAGGCCTTGACGGAAATCGAAAGCCTTTACGACGTTGTGGTCATCGACTGCCCGCCGCAATTGGGCTTCCTGACGATGTCGGCGCTCTGCGCGGCAACCTCGGTCTTGATCACGGTCCACCCGCAGATGCTGGATGTCATGTCGATGTCGCAGTTTCTGACGATGACGAGTGAATTGATGTCGGTCGTGGAAAAGGCCGGCGGGCGTACCAGCTATGACTGGATGCGCTATCTCGTGACGCGGTTCGAACCGAATGACGGACCGCAAAGCCAGATGACCGGCTTCATGCGGGCAATCTTCGGCAACCGAATGCTCCACAATGCCATGGTGAAATCGACGGCAGTCGCCGATGCCGGCGTCACCAAGCAGACACTTTACGAGGTCGAGCGGTCGCAGTTCACACGCGGAACCTACGATCGGGCACTGGAATCCCTCAACCTCGTGAATGGCGAGATCGAGGCGCATATTCGCTCCACCTGGGGGAGGAAATAGATAGATGGCGCGCAAGAACCTCATCGAAATTTCCGCTCCGAACCCGGCAAGGGCGGACGCGGTCGCACTGCGCGACAATCGTCCGATCGCTGGATTCGTGCCGCAGGAGCGCAGTGCCGCGCCGGTCGGCGGCATTACCAAGACGCTCGGCAACATTACCGAGAAAATGGAGCGGGCGAGTGAGCTGGAACGGCAGCTTGCCAGTGGCCAGACGATCATCGAACTCGATCCCGGCCTGATCGACGCTTCCTTCGTCAGCGATCGATTGGCGATCGATGCGGCCGAACTCGCGCAGCTTGTCGAGCAGATCCGCGAGCATGGGCAGCAGGTTCCGATTCTTGTCCGCCCGCATCCCGAAAGCAGGGGACGCTATCAGGTCGCCTACGGCCATCGTCGCCTGGCTGCCACCCGAGAAATTGGCATCAGGGTGCGTGCGGTCGTCCGCGATCTCACCGACGGTCAGTTGGTCGTCAGCCAGGGACAGGAAAACAGCGCTCGAACCAATCTCTCCTACATCGAGCGCGCACTCTTCGCATCGCGGCTCGAGGAACGCAGCTTTGGCCGTGACGTCATCATGGCGGCTCTCGGCGTGGACAAGGCGGCGCTGTCGAGAATGCTGATCGTCATACGACAGGTCCCCCTGGGGCTCGTCAATGCCATAGGTGCAGCACCTGATATCGGCCGCCGCCGATGGCTGGAACTGGGTGAGCGGCTTGAGAAAGCCGACGTCGAAAAGATCATCGCGGAGTTGTCCGCGGACGACGCGCGCAAAATTTCGAGCGACGAACGGTTTCACCGGGCACTCGTTCTGGCAACGAAGAAGACGACTGCTCCGAAGCCGACGGTGGCCAAATCTGAGGTCAGCGGTGTGCCTGTCATGATCAAGAAGACAGCATCCGGTGCGACCTTCGTCTTCGACGGAAAGACCGCGCCCGGTTTTGATCAATTCGTCCAGGAAAGGCTGAAGGGCCTGTTCCAGGAGTTCAACAAGGACAGAGGAGCGTAGCGCGCAAAAGAAAAAGGCCCCCAACGACGACGCCGTGGAAGCCCTTCTCAGATCTTAAGCACATCGAGAATCGCATTTCCCCGAATCACAGTCAAGCGTCTTAGGCACCAAATTGGTGGATGGTTTTCTTTTGCCTGAACGAAGGTGAAGGCAAATGGAGAGTGGATATGTGACGACGCCCTTTGGGCGGCGGCCGATGTCGCTTGGCATGCTGGCAAACCAGCACCTGGCCGAGACCATCGAGCCGGGAATGAAACGCAGCAAATGGAAGCTATTCAGGGCGATCTGCGAAGCACGGCCGGCGCTTGGCGTCACCGATCGGGCACTGACGGTGCTCGACGCGCTTCTGACCTTCTACCCTGACGACGAAATCTCCGAGGAAAAGGGACTGATCGTCTTCCCCTCGAATGCGCAGCTTTCGTTGCGCGCCCGCGGCATGACGCCAGCGACCCTCAGGCGGCATCTTGCTGTCCTGGTCGAGGCCGGCCTGATCCTGCGCAAGGACAGCCCGAATGGAAAGCGCTATGCGCGCCGCGACAGGGCAGGGGCGATCGGCGATGCCTTCGGCTTCAGCGTCGCACCGCTTCTGGCGCGTGCTGTCGAAATCGAAAGCCTGGCGGCTCAGGCGGTTGCCGACCGGGAGCTGCTGCGGGTGACCAGGGAACGCCTGACGTTGTGCCGGCGGGACATTTCCAAGCTGATCACGGCGGCGCTCGAAGAAGGGGTTTCCGGTGATTGGGAAGGCATTTCGGCGATGTTTCGAACGCTTCTTGCCCGAATTCCACGGGTGGCGACCGCCGAAGACCTGGCACCGCTGCTCGACGAGATGGCGATGCTGCGTGCAGAGATCGTCAACATGCTGGAAAGACGGATAAAAACACAAAAAATAGACGCCAATGAGTCCCAAATTGAGCATCACAAACAGAATTCAAATCCCGACTCCAATTATGAACTTGAACCAAGCTTCGAAACGAAGCAGGGCGAAAAGGCAGCGGCCGATAACGACCCGAACGCCGGGCCGTCAGACGAACGAAGATTGAAGCAGCAAAGGCCTTCCGGCCGGATGAGCAACAGGGCGGGGGGCGCAGCCGACCCGGGCGCCGGACAAGGCCTGAAGTCCTTCCCGCTCGGCCTCGTCCTCCAGGCCTGCCCCAGTATTCTCGACTATGGGCCCGGCGGAAACATCGGCAATTGGCGAGACTTGATGTCGGCGGCCGTCGTCGTGCGTTCGATGCTCGGCGTCAGTCCCTCGGCCTATGAGGAAGCCTGCTCGGGCATGGGCCCGGAAAACGCCGCCACCGTGATCGCCTGCATCCTGGAGAGGGGAGGGCACATCAACTCGCCCGGCGGTTATCTCAGAGATCTGACCCGAAGGACCGAAAAGGGCGAGTTTGCAATCGGACCGATGCTGATGGCGCTCGTGCGGGCCAATGGGCCGACGGCGAGGCATGCCAGTTGATCGCGAGAAAGCGACTGCCTCGGCATTCGTGTAACAGTGCGCAATCACCTCTTTACAGCTAACATGTTAGTTTGCTACATTTGATCCATTCATTGGGAGGAAGCATATTTGACACAAAAATTCGGGCTCTCGGTTGCTCTCGCCACGCCGTTCGACAGCAACGGCGATATCGCGATCGAGGCGATGATCGAGCAGGCACGGCGGAGCCTCGCGGCCGGCTGCTCGAGTGTGACCCTGTTCGGGACGACGGGTGAAGGTTCTTCCATCGGCACGCAGGAACGTGAGCATGTTCTCGCTTCCATGCTTGATAGCGGAATAGCTGCAAAGCAGATCATCGTCGGTGTGCTGGTCGACGCTGCCGAGGATGCGGCGATGCAGGCCGGCCATGCGCTTTCCAAGGGAGCCCGCAATATCCTTCTTGCTCCGCCGTCTTATTTCAAGAACGTGAGTGAGGACGGCGTCTTCCAGTGGTTTTCGGCTGTTTTCGCTATCCTGGGCGGCAAGGCGCGAGACATTATCGTCTACAACATTCCTTCGGTCACCATGGTTCCGCTGAGCGTATCGCTCATCGGCCGACTGCGGACCGCCTTTCCCAAGGTCGTTACGGGCGTCAAAGATTCCTCCGGCGACTGGCCTTTTACGGAAAAGCTGCTGAAGGCGCATGGCGATCTCGTCATCCTGGTGGGCGACGAACGTCACCTGGCGAAGGGTGTGCGGCTTGGCGGCCAGGGTGCGATCTCCGGCATGGCGAATTTCGTACCTCGCGAAGTCAAGCTGATGGCGGAAGAAGGCAAGGACGATCCTCGCGTCGAGGATTTCGTGGCCGAACTGCTGAAATTTCCGGTGACCGCCGCCGTGAAAGCGATGGTCACTCACCTGACGTCTGATGAAATCTGGCTTGCGGTTCGCCCACCACTCGTTTCAATATCCGGCGAAGGGCAGGCGCAACTCGCTCTTGCGTTCGACACTCTTTTCCGCTCGAAAGCGGCATAGGTCGGAGATGTTTCTGGGAGAGGCGATGGACGGAACGGACGAGCAGCCGACACTGCGGGAAAAGGCGTATGAGAGTTTCACACGCCACCTTCTTGCGCGTGACGTGCGCCCCGGCCAGTTCGTTTCGCAGCGTCGCCTCGTCGAGCTGACAGGGCTGACGCTTGGCGCCATCCGCGAACTTATCCCAAGGCTCGAAGCCGAAGGACTGATCAAGACGGTGCCCCAGCGGGGGTTGCAGATCGCGCATATCGACCTGAACCTTATTCGCGAGGCGTTCCAACTGCGCGTGTTCCTGGAGAAGGAAGCGGTAGCGCTTTTCACCCGCTCTGCGTCTGAGGAGACGATCGCCGGGCTTTTGAAGCAGCATCGGGATATTGCGGACGCCATTCGAAATGGCGATGGATCGCACGAATTGGAAGTACACGCACAAGCTGTCGATTGGGGTATGCATGACGCCTTTATCGATGCTTTGGGAAATACCATCATCTCGAACGCCTACCGGGTGAACTCAATCAAGATGCGCCTGATCAGTCAGGACCGTTTTCGTATCGATGGTCACGTCGGACCTGTCATGGGTGAGCACCTCAAGGTACTCGAGGCGATCGAACGACGATCGGCGGAGGACGCCGTCAACAGCCTTGTCGCACACATCAATCATGCAAGAGATCGTGCGCTCAGGATATAATCGGAAATAAGCAGCCGGGGGTGAGGAGATCGCCGGCAAAAGGAGGAGGAATCACATGTCATCGTTTTTGAACCCGACGAGGCGCGGCTTTCTGGCGGGTACGGCCGCTTTTGGCGCCAGCAGCATGCTCGGCGTGCGGCTGGCATCGGCTGCGGTCGATTGGAAGCGCTTTGCCGGCACGACGCTCGAAGTCAATCTGGTCAAGAGCCCGCGCAGCGAAATACTTCTCAAGTACCTTCCCGAATTCGAGGAGCTCACCGGCATCAAGGTCAATGCCGAAGCGACGCCCGAACAACAGCAGCGTCAGAAGACGACCATCGAGCTGAGCTCCGGCAAGCCCAGCTTCGATGTCGTGCATATGAGCTATCATGTCCAGAAGCGGCAGTTCGAAAAGGGCGGCTGGCTTGCCGATATCGGCGGTTTTCTCAAGGACCCCTCTCTGACCGACCCGTCTCTGGTTGAAAGCGACTTCGCCGAAGCCGGCCTGACTTTTGCCAAAGATCCGGGCGGCGTTCTGCGTTCGCTTCCATTCTCGGTCGACTACTGGATCATCTATTGGAACAAGGCGCTGTTCGAGAAGAAGGGGCTGGCCTATCCGACGACGTTCGAAGAACTCGCCAGTGCCGCGGAGGCGCTCACCGATCCTTCCACCAACACCTACGGCTTCGTCGCCCGCGGCCTGAAGAATGCCAATACGCCGGTCTGGACGTCGCTGCTGCTTGGCTATGGTTCGAGCCCGCTCGGCCCGGATGGCAAGCTGCGCACGACATCGCAAGAAGCGATCGATGCGGCCAAGCTTTACCAAAGACTGATGACCAAGACAGCCCCTCCCGGCGTCTCCGGCTTCAACTGGGCCGAGGCACAGTCGGCCTTCCTGCAGGGCAAGATCGGCATGTGGCTGGATGGCGTCGGTTTTGCGCCGCCGATCGAGAATCCGGAAAAGTCGCGCGTCGTCGGCCAGGTCGGTTACGGCATCATGCCGAAAGGTCCGAAGGCACAGGCCGCGGGCACCTTCGGTGACGGGCTTGGAGTCGTCGCGGCAAGCCAGAAGAAAGAAGCCGGATACCTCTTCTGCCAATGGGCGATTTCGCATGAAATGGGCGCACGTCTGCTGCAGGCCGGCGCCGGCGTTCCTTTCCGCCAGTCCGTCCTCGAGGATGCGAAGGTCCGCGAAGGCGTCAAGATGCCGGGCGCCTGGCTAGATGCCGTCGTCGGTTCCGGCAAGATTTCGCAGCTCGCGCTGCCGGTCATCATTCCGGTCACCGAGTTCCGCGACGTTTACGGTGTCGGTCTCACCAACATGATCGGCGGCGCCGATCCCGAAACCGAGCTGAAGGCAGCGACGGCACAGTTCGAACCCGTCCTGGCGAAAAGCGAGGGATAATGGCCTCGACAAGCATCGAAACGGCCGCAGTGGCCAAGACCTCGAAAGGAAGGAGCAAACCGGATCGGTTTGCTCCCAACTACTGGCCTTTCGTCATCCCGGCGCTCATCGTCATTGCGGCCGTCATCGTTTTTCCATGGGTGTTTACCCTTTGGATGAGCGTCAACAGCTGGACGCTTGGCCAATCCCAGGTCTTTGCGGGACTGGACAACTATGCCCGCCTGGTCGTGGACATGCGCTTCTGGGACTCGCTGTGGCATACGGTGCTCTATACGATGCTCTCCGTGGTGGCGCCCCTTTTCCTGGGGACGCTCGCCGCGCTGATCTTTGATACGCAATTTCCGCTGCGCGGCCTTCTGCGTGGCATATTCGTGATGCCGATGATGGCGACGCCGGTCGCCATCGCCCTCGTCTGGACGATGATGTTCCACCCGCAGCTCGGCGTCCTCAACTATCTTCTCTCCCTCATGGGCATCGGCCCGCAGGAATGGATCTATAACCAGAACAGTGTCATCCCATCGCTGGTGCTGGTCGAGACGTGGCAATGGACGCCGCTTATCATGCTGATCGTGCTCGGTGGTCTGGCGGCGGTTCCGCGCGAGCCCTATGAAAGTGCCGAAATCGACGGAGCCAATGTCTGGCAGAAATTTCGCTACCTGACGCTGCCGATGATCGCGCCATTTCTGATGATTGCCGTGATGATCCGCAGCATCGATGCGGTGAAAAGTTTCGACATCATCTACGCCATGACCCAAGGCGGTCCGGGCACGGCGTCGGAAACGATCAACATCTATCTCTACAACACTGCTTTCGCTTACTACGATATTGGCTATGGATCTGCGATGGCGGTTGTCTTCTTCATCCTCATCGTCCTGCTCGCCTTCGTCCTGATGATGCTGCGGCAGCGCGCGAACTGGTCCGACGGGGAGGCACGCTGATGAAGCGCAAGACGCTCGATCGCATCGGACTGCTGTTTGTTGCCCTGGTGATGATATCGCCGGTCGTCCTGTTCTTCCTCTGGATGATTTCCCTGTCGCTGAAATATGAAATCGACAACGGCGCTTATCCACCGATCTTCATCCCGGAGCGCTTTGCCTGGTCGAACTATCTGAAGGTCTTCGAAGAGAACAACTTCTTCCTCTATCTCTGGAATTCGGTGCTGGTGACGGGTGCCGCCACACTTCTGGCGCTACTAATCGGCGTGCCGGCCGGATATGGCATCGCGCGGCTGAAGGCCGAGAAGTCTGCGATGGTCATCATGATTGCGCGCATGACGCCGGGCCTTTCGTTCCTGATCCCGCTCTTCCTACTGTTCCAATGGCTGAACCTGCTCGGCACGCTCTTGCCGCAGATCATCATCCATCTCGTCGTCACAGTGCCGATCGTCGTGTGGATCATGATCGGTTATTTCGAGACGACGCCGATGGAACTGGAAGAGGCTGCAAGCATCGACGGTGCAACACCCTGGCAGGTTTTCCGGCTGGTTGCCTTGCCGATCGCCAGGCCAGGCATTGTCGTCGCCTTCATCCTGTCGGTCATCTTCTCGTGGAACAATTTCGTCTTCGGCATCGTGCTCGCCAGTCGCGAGACGCGCACGCTCCCCGTCGCGGTCTACAACATGCTCTCGTTCGAGCAGGTCAGTTGGGGTCCGCTGGCGGCGGCGGCGTTGATCGTCACCTTGCCCGTGCTGATTTTGACGGTGTTTGCGCAACGGCAGATCGTGGCGGGTCTGACGGCCGGAGCCGTCAAGTGAGCGGGTGAGACAACGGTTTTGACGACTTCTTCTTCTTCTGCCTTCGACCCACCTCCCGGTCGGGCGCGCCGCGTTTTGTGTGTCGGCGCCGCGGTTATGGACACCTTGTTTCGCGTACGTTCGCTACCGAATGGCCAGGGCAAAATTCTGCCTTACGATATGCTCCAGATCGCCGAAGGCATGGCATCGAGCGCCGCCTTTGCAGTCGCCCGGCTGGGTGGCAAAGCCAGCCTCTGGGGCGCCGTCGGCAATGATGCCACCGGCGAACGGATCATTGCCGATCTCAGCAATAGCGGCATAGACACGAGCGGCATGCTGCGCGTCGAAGACGCCCGTTCGGCCGTCTCGACCATCCTTGTGGATGACCAAGGCGAGCGTTTGATCGTACCTTTCTACGATGCGGGCCTGCACGAAACGGTCAAGCCGGTCACCAAAAAGGATATTTCTGCTTTCGATGCGGTGCTGGTTGACGTCCGGTGGCCGAAGCTTGCATTGCGGACGCTATTGGCAGCCGCAGAGGCGGGCAAGCCGGCCATTCTCGATGGCGATGTTGCAGGCGATGGCGTGATCGAGATGCTTGCGCCGGCGGCCAGTCACATCGTGTTCTCACAACCGGCGGCCGAACGGCTTTCTGGAGCAGCCGAGCTGGTGAAGATCGTCGGTCTTCTCAAACGAAAGTTCGAGCATGCCTTCATCAGCGTCACGGCGGGCGAAAGTGGCTGCTTCTGGTTCGATGACCGAAGCGGCGAAGTCCTTCATCTTGCCGCTCCGAAGGTGAGGGCGGTCGACACGCTCGCGGCAGGCGATATCTTCCATGGCGCTTTTGCGCTGGTTGTCGCGGAAGGCCTGCCGATTGAAGAGACGATGCGCTTTTCATCCATGGCGGCGGCGCTCAAATGCCAGGTGTTTGGCGGTCGTACCGGCGCACCCAGCAGAGCCGAGGTCTGCAACAGGCTGCAGGGTTGGGACGCGCCGGTGACAAGGATGGGTGGTCGCTAGAGAAATTCCAGCAATAGTGCGAAGCGGTTTTGCGTCCGGTATTGCGTGAAAACAAAGAGATAGGGCATGATGCCGAAAAATGTGAGCGGTTTTCGGACGACATCCCGTTCTAGGCGAAGAGGTCCGATAGCCAGTAGCACAGCGCCGAAATGATCGCAGCGGCGGGGAGTGTGACAACCCAGGCAACAACGATGTTGCCCGCCAAGCCCCAGCGTACGGCGGACAGGCGTCGGGCGGCGCCCACGCCGATGATGGCGCCGGTGATCGTATGCGTGGTCGAGACCGGGATGCCCAGCCAGGTTGCGCCAAACAGTGTCAATGCACCGCCTGTTTCGGCACAAAAGCCCTGCATTGGGTTGAGACGCGTGATCTTCGATCCCATCGTATGGACGATCCGCCAGCCGCCGAAAAGCGTACCGAGTGCCATTGCGCTTTGGCATGAGAGAACGACCCAGAGCGGCACGTGGAAACCACCCGTCAGGTACCCTTGCGAATATAGCAACACGGCGATGATGCCCATCGTCTTCTGCGCGTCGTTGCCCCCATGGCCGAGGGAGTAGAGGGAGGCAGACACAAACTGGAAGACCCGGAATGTGCGATCAACGGCGAACGGTGTCTGTCGCACGAAAGTCCACGACACGATCAGAATGAGCAGAAGCGCCAGGAAAAATCCGATCGCCGGCGACATCACGATGGCGCCGGCCGTCTTCAACAAACCGGTCCAGACGATCGAACTGAATCCCGTCTTCATCAGGCCAGCACCCACCAGACCGCCGACCAGTGCATGCGATGAACTCGACGGGATACCAAAGACCCAGGTGACAATATTCCAGACAATGGCGCCCATCAACGCCGCGAAAATGACTTGCGGAGTCACGATGGCCGGATCGATGATGCCGGTTCCGAGCGTTTCCGCGACGTGCAAGCCGAAGAACAGGAAGGCTATGAAGTTGAAAAAGGCCGCCCAAAGCACAGCATATTGCGGACGCAGCACGCGCGTCGACACGATTGTGGCGATGGAATTGGCTGCATCGTGCAGGCCGTTCAGGAAATCAAAGAAGAGTGCGACAGCCACGAGAGCGGCAAGAAGAGGAAGGGCAAGGGTGGCTTCCATCAAACGTTCTCGATGACGATGCCACTGATCTCATTGGCGACATCCTCGAAACGGTCAACGACCTTCTCAAGCTCGCCATAGATCTCGCTGCCGATGAGGTAAGCCATTGCATTCGACGCGCCGTGGCGGCGGAAAAGATCCTTCAAGCCCTGCTCGTGCAACTCGTCGGACCGGCCTTCGACGCGCGTCACTTCTTCTGCCAGCGCCGCCAGACGGGGAGCATTCGTGCTGATCCGATCGAGAAGAGGAAGGGCTTCGGCTATCAAATGTGCTGCCTGGACAATGGTCTTTCCCATTTCCTGCATCAGAGGATCGAAGCTTTTCTGCTCGAATAGCCGAATGGTCTTCACCGTTTTCTGCATCATGTCGATCGCATCATCCATCGACTGGATCAGATCCTTGATGTCGCCACGGTCGAACGGCGTGACAAAACTGCGACGCACGGCAAGCAGTACTTCGCGGGTGATCTCGTCCGCTTCATTCTCCAAGGCGACAATCCGTGCACAATGCCCTTCAATGTCTGTGCCGCTCAAAAGTTCGTCGAGGGCTTCGGCCGCACCGACGACAGTCTTTGCGTGTTGAGCGAACAGATCGAAGAAGCGATCTTCCCGCGGCATGAGTTTTCGAAACCAGTTCAGCATCTGCGCTCCATCGACTGTCACAAAGCTGTCATAGAGCACGTCGTTGGTCGTGAAAAGCCGTTAGCGACCGATGTCACGGGGACTTCCACCGGATCATGCGTGCCATCAAAGGCTGACGCGGCGCGTATCATCGATTGGCCACTCCTTCCGGGCAACGGTCTTTACGATCGCCGAGCGAGTTGGTGTCATCAAATGTTCATATGAACATTCTATCTTTGCAAAATGAAACTAGCCTGTTACCATCGAGCTCACGTTCGTAGCGGGAGGCTATGGACCGACAACAAGTGGGAGTGAGGATGAACAAGATCGCTTTTTTCCTGTCCGCAGGATTGACCAGCCTATCCTTATCCGTTCCGGCAATGGCGGCCACGAAGATCCAGTGGTGGCACGCAATGGGCGGCGAGAATGGCGCGAAGCTTGAACAGATCGCCAAGGGGTTTAACGCATCTCAATCTGACTATGAGATCGTCCCGGTATTCAAAGGCACCTATGACGAGACGCTGACGGGCGCCATTGCTGCGTTCCGCGCCAACCAGCAGCCTGCAATCGTACAGGTCTATGAAGTCGGTACCGGCACGATGATGGCAGCACAGGGCGCGATCTATCCTGTTTACCAGTTAATGAAGGACGAAGGCGAGGCCTGGGACCAGAGCAAATTCATTGCTCCGGTCGTCGGCTATTACTCAGACACCAGCGGCAACGTTCTGTCCTTGCCGTTCAATTCCTCGACGCCGATCATGTATTACAACAAGGATGTCTTCAAAAAGGCGGGGCTCGATCCGGAAACACCGCCGAAAACATGGGCGGAAGTTGAAGCCTTTTCGCGGACGATCATGAAGTCCGGCGCAGCCAAATGCGGCTTCACCAGCGCCTGGATCTCCTGGATTCAGACTGAAAACCTCAATGCTCTGCACGACAAGCCCTACTCCACCAAGGCCAACGGCTTTGGCGGCTTGGATGCGGAGTTCACCTTCAACAACGATCTCACGATCCGCCATTGGGGCAACTTGAAGAAGTGGCAGGACGAGGGGCTCTTCAAATTCGGCGGGCCTGGCGGCGGCGATAATGCTCCTCCGATGTTCTATTCGCAGGAATGCGCGATGTACATGAACTCGTCGGCCGGCCGGGCAGGCGTTATCAATAACGCAAAGGCTTTCAAGGTCGGGTTTGCGCCGCTTCCCTACTATGACGACGTCATTACGCAGCCGCTCAATTCGATTATCGGCGGCGCCACGCTCTGGACGCTGAAAGGTCGCCCAGAAGAGGAGTACAAGGGTGTCGCAAAGTTCTTCACCTACCTGCAGAAGCCGGAAGTGCAAGCCGATTGGCATCAGTTCTCCGGCTACCTGCCGATAACCGAGGCTGCCTATAAGCTGGGCCAGGATCAGGGTTATTACGAGAAGAATCCTGGAGCAGATATCGGCATCAAGCAGCTGACGCGGGTGACACCTACCGATAATTCCAAGGGTATCCGGTTCGGCAACTACGTCCAGGTGCGTGGCATCATCGACGATGAGTTTGCAGCATTGCTGGGCGGGAAGAAGACGGCGAAGGAAGCGGTTGATTCCGTGGTCGCACGAGGCAACGAACAGCTTCGCGATTTCCAGTCCGCCAACTAATGGGCTCCGCGACGGGGGCTGGTGAGAGACCGGCCTCCGTTTCCCATCCGTCAGTGTGAGGGCCCATGCAAACCAAACGGACCGTATTTCCCAACAAGCTTTTGCCTTACCTGCTCATCGCACCCCAAATTTTCGTGACCGTGGTATTCTTCCTCTGGCCCGCGGCGACGGCATTCTGGCAATCTTTCCTGCGCCAGGATGCCTTCGGCTTCAAAACGAGTTTCGTCTGGTTCGAAAACTACCGCCGGCTCTTTGCCGATCCGATCTACATCAACGCCTTCGGCCACACGCTCATCTTCGCCATTCTCGTGACCGTCCTATCGACGGCGATCGCGCTGCTCCTGGCTGCAGCGGCGATGCGCGTGTTGCGCACCTCTCGAATTTATTCGACCTTGCTGATCTGGCCCTATGCCGTCGCTCCCGCGATCGCCGGCATTCTTTGGTGGTTCATGTTCAATCCCTCGATCGGCATCGTCGCCTATATGTTGCGGGCGATGGGGATCAACTGGAACCATCTGATCAATCCTGACGACGCTATGATCCTGATCGTCATCGCGGCGACTTGGAAGCAGATTTCCTATAATTTCTTATTCTTCTTGGCTGCGCTGCAGTCGGTGCCCCGTTCGCTTCAGGAAGCCGGGGCGATCGACGGAGCCGGTCCTGTGAAGCGTTTCTGGACGATCGTGTTCCCGCTGATCTCACCGACAACCTTCTATCTGATCGTCATCAATATCGTTTACGCGATGTTCGATACCTTCGGCATCATTCATGCGACCACCCAGGGCGGACCGGCGCGTGCAACCGAGATCCTTGTCTACAAGGTTTATTTCGACGGCTTCATCGGACTGAATTTGGGCTCGTCGGCGGCGCAGTCGGTCATTCTCATGGTGATCGTCATCGCTCTGACCGCGGTCCAATTCCGCTTCATCGAACGCCGCGTGCAATATTGAGGAATCCCGAGGATGGTTGAAAATCGCCCCTTCCTAAATTTCCTGGCGCATCTTGTCCTCATCATCGGCGTCACGATTGTTGTATTTCCCGTCTACGTGGCTTTCATCGCATCGAGCCACGGTCCAAACGACTTCTTGTCAGGTGTCGTGCCGCTAACGCCGGGCAGCCACATCATCGAGAACTATTCGACGATGCTGTCATCTGGAATGACAAGCTCGGGGGCGCCGCCGATCGGACCGATGATGATCAACTCGCTGATCATGGCGGTTGGCGTCGCCGTCGGGAAGATCGCTATTTCGATCCTTTCGGCTTTTGCTATCGTCTATTTCCGGTTTCCGTTCCGGACCTTGGCATTTTGGATGATCTTCATCACGCTGATGCTGCCGGTCGAGGTGCGCATCGTGCCGACCTACAAAGTCGTCGCCGATCTCGGAATGCTGAACAATTACGGCGGCCTCATCATCCCGCTGATCGCATCGGCAACGGCAACCTTCCTGTTTCGTCAGTTCTTTCTGACTGTTCCCGACGAACTCATGGAGGCTGCCCGTGTCGATGGCGCAGGGCCGATGAAGTTCTTCCGGGATATCCTGCTCCCACTATCGATCACCAACATTGCGGCGCTCTTCATCATCTTGTTCGTGCTCGGCTGGAACCAATATCTGTGGCCGCTCATCATAACGACCGACCAGAGCTTTTATACCGTCGTGATGGGAATCCAGCGCATGGCAGCGGTTGCCGATGCGGAGCCGCGCTGGAACCTTGTGATGGCAGCCGTCATTCTGGCCGCCCTGCCACCCGTCCTCGTCATCGTCGCCATGCAACGCCTTTTTGTCAAAGGCCTGGTCGAAACGGAGAAATGAAATGGCAACGATCAATATCATCGACGTCAAGAAGAATTATGGCGCCGTTCCGGCGGTCAAGGGCATCAACCTGTCTGTCGCAGACGGCGAACTCATCGTCCTCGTCGGCCCCTCCGGCTGTGGCAAATCAACCCTGCTTCGCATGATTGCCGGGCTGGAATCCATCAGCGAAGGCCATGTCGAGATTGCCGGCCGCAATGTCAACAAGGCAGAGCCGGCCGACCGCGATATCGCCATGGTCTTTCAGAATTATGCGCTTTATCCGCATATGACCGTACGCGGAAATCTCGAATATGGTTTGAAAAATCGTGGCACCGAACGGGCGGAAATCAACCGCCGTGTGGCGGAGGCGGCCGAGATCCTCGAAATTGGGCCGATGTTGGATCGTAAACCTCGCGAACTCTCCGGCGGGCAGCGCCAGCGCGTTGCGATGGGGCGGGCGATCGTTCGCGAGCCGGCCGCCTTCCTGTTCGATGAGCCTCTGTCCAATCTCGATGCCAAATTGCGGGTGCAGATGCGCGTTGAAATACGCCGGCTGCAACGGCGCCTGAAGACCACCAGCATCTATGTCACCCATGACCAGCTTGAAGCGATGACGCTGGCCGACCGGCTGGTTGTCATGAACGGAGGACTTGTCGAACAGGTCGGCACGCCCGTGGCGGTCTACGATCGCCCGGCGAGCCTGTTCGTCGCCAGCTTCATCGGCTCACCGCCTATGAATCTCGTGCCGATCGACGTCCTCAGGGCAGCCGACAGCGCAAGTGCCCTGGCATTGCCCGCCGGGACCGATATGGTCGGCCTTCGCCCGGACGCGTTGCTTGTTGCCAAGCCGGTTGAGCCTTCCGTTCGTCTCAATGCAACGGTCGAGCTGCTCGAGCCAATCGGCGGAGAAAGCCATCTGCATGTGCGATTGGGAGGGGGCCAGCAGACGGTCGTCCTGACCGTACCGGGTCGTCCGGATTTTGCCGAGAATGCCAATATCGACGTCTTCGCACGCGTCGGCGCGATGCATCCTTTCAACAGCGATACCGGAAAACGCACAGATTGACTCCGGTTTATTATTTCTCCATCCCAGCCCAGAAGACGATGAAAGAGATGAGACGATGACGACCGTAGAGCCGCGATCCGGCCCGAGACGCAGTGAGGTTCAGGCGCATCGAGGCGCCTCTGCCATTGCGCCCGAGAATACCATTGCCGCTTTCCGGGCGGCCGCTGAACAAGGCGCGGAATGGGTCGAACTCGACGTAGCACTTCTTGCCGACGGGACCCCGGTCGTCATCCACGACGTGTCGATCGATCGCTGTTCCTCGTCGAAGGGAAATCTTGCCGACCTCACCGCGTCGGATCTCGGCGCCATCGACGCTGGCTCATGGTTCAGCCCGAAATTCAAAGGCGAACCACTGCCGACGCTGGCCCGCGTTGTTTCCGCGCTGGGCGAACTCGGGCTCAACGCCAATGTCGAGATCAAGCAGCATGCCCATCACAAGTCACTCGACCAGCTGGTCAAAGTCGTCGATCAACATCTGAAGGCGCGGGCGGCGCACACCAGGATCATGATCTCAAGCTTTGATGCCGCTGCGCTGAAGGGAATGTATGAGATCGATCCAAGCTACGAACTCGCCATGCTGTGGAGCAAGCTGCCTGCGGATTGGCAGGATACCCTTCGGTCGATTCCCGCAAAGACCATCCATCTCGACTACAAGGCTCTGAGTATCGGGTTTCTCGAGGAGGCCGTGCGTCGCGGCATCTCGGTGCGGGCGTGGACCTGCAACGATCCCAAGCGGCTCGCATCATTCTGGGACGTGGGTTTGACCGGTGTGATAACAGACGACCCCAGTGTCTACCTCACGTAAGGAGCGGCGATGGGGCAGCGGATCATATCGAGCCGACAACGTGAGATCCTTGCGCTGATCGAAACGGAAGGTGTTCAGTACATCGAGGAACTGGCACGTCGGTATGATCTGACGACGCAGACGATCCGTCGTGATATCAATGCATTATGCGATCTCGGGCACGCACGCCGCTTCCACGGCGGCGTCGACTTGCCGGTCGCGGGCAGCAACATCTCACTCAATGCTCGCGCCCAGCTCAACCGACGGGCCAAGCGGCTGATCGCCAAGCGTGTCGCCGCCGACATAGGGGCAGACGCGACAGTGTTCCTCGGGATCGGCAGCACGGTTCGGTTCGTCGCCGAGGCGCTGCGTGATCACCAGGGTCTGACGGTGATCACCAATAACATCCACGTCGCCTTGAGCCTTTGCGACGCGCCGAGCGTCGAGGTCCATTTGACGGGCGGACTTTTGCGCCACGATGACCGCGACGTGGTGGGCACGGATGTGATCAGGTTCGTCGAAAAATTCTATGCGACTTACGCAGTCGTCGGCGCGGGCGCTTTGAGCCCGCTCAACGGTCTGATGGATTTCAGCTATAGCGAAGCCCAAATCACCAATGCCCTCCTTGAGAATTCACAAACGCAGATTCTGGCCGCAGACGTCAGCAAGTGGACGCGCAACGCTTCCGTGCGTGTTGCGCCATTCAGCAAACTCACCCGCTTCTACACCGATCGGCTGCCTGGCGAAGCTGCCGCCACCAATGCCCTCGCCGAGAGCGGCTTGGACGTGGTCACATGCAGCGAGGATATGACATGAGCTATGTAGACCTTGCACCATCGGCTCGTGAGTTACAGGATGTGCGCTACCTGTTCACCGACATCGACGATACCCTGACCACCGAAGGCAAGCTTCTGCCGCAAACCTACGAAGCTCTCTGGGATCTCAGCCGGGCGGGAATTGCCGTCGTGCCGGTCACGGGCGGCTCAGCCGGATGGTGCGAACATATCGTCCGCGCCTGGCCTGTGGCTGCCGTCATCGGCGAAAGCGGCGCATATTGCGTCACCCGTCAGGACGGCGAAGTGGTGTTCGACTATTGGGAGGATGGCGCCCTACAGGGTGAGCGCCAGCGCCAGCACCTGCAGACGATCAAAGAGCTGATCTCGCAAAATAGCCGGACGTTCAGAATTGCCCACGACCAGGTCTTCCGGCTGGCGGATGTCGCAATCGACATTCACGGTCAGGAACCGTATGAGGTCGAAGATCTGGCATCCAGCATTAGAGCCATGGGCGGAACGGTCGCGATCAGCTCCATCCACATCAACACGTGGATCGGCGATTACAATAAGCGCTCGATGAGCGAGCGCGTTTTAACCGAGATGTTCGGTATCGATCCCGATCAAACAGCCGCCGTGACCGCCTTCGTCGGTGACTCTCGAAACGATGCACCGATGTTTGGCTTTATCCGCAACTCTTTCGGGGTCAACAACATCATCCCGGTTCTTTCACAATTGCAATACGCGCCGAAATGGGTCTCCTCGCAGCCCGCCGGGCTTGGCTTTGCCGATATTGCCCAAACGATCTTGGACGCGGCTGGCGCAGGTTCTGAGACGTCTCGTCAGCTTTTGACCGAGCCGGCGGTCATGCCTGCCAGGAAGTAGCGTTGAGCAACCAGATAAAGGACCAGGAGGGGAAGGGAACCGAGCACGCTCATCGCCATCATCTCGTTCCATTCGAAGGCGTGCTGGCCCATCAGAAGCTGGATGCCGATCGGAACCGTCCTGAGGTCCATCGATTTTGTCAGCGTCAGCGCGAAGAGGAATTCGTTCCAGGCGAGCAGAAAGGTGTAGACCGCAGTGGCGACGATCCCGGGGATGGAGACCGGAACGATGACGCGCCAGAGCGCCGTCCAGCTCGAACCGCCGTCGACCAGGACGGCCTCGTCCAGCTCTTTCGGCAGGGTGTTGAGATAGCCTGTCATCAGCAGGACGGCGTAAGGCAGTGTGAAGACCATGTAGGTCAGGATCAGCGCCAGATAGGTATCGAAGATCCTGAAGGCGACCACCATTCCGAAATAGGGAATGAGAAGGGTAATCGGCGGAACGGTCTGGGTGCTGATGATGAAAATGTTCAAGGTGTTCTTGAACCGGAACTGATAGCGGCTGAAGCCGTAGGCGGTCACGATCGCGACGAGGAGGGTCAGAATGGTGACGACGCCGGCGACAAAGTAGCTGTTGATGAAGAACCGCACTTTCACCGGATCGTTGAAAATCGTCAGATAGGCGGCCACCGTGAAATCATCCGGCAACAGTCGCGGCGGAAGGGCGAAGATTTCCGTATTCGATTTCAGCGAGCTGAAAAACATCCACACGATCGGAAAAGCCGAAAAAACCAGGCCGATCGCCAGACCGAGATAGGTCAGGATGGTCGGCAATACCGAGCTTTTGAAGGAACGCTTTGCCATGACGGTCACCTGCGCTGCTGGTGTTTGATGTAGAAATAGGTGACGCTCATCGAGATGATTAGGATGATCATCGCGCTCGCCGAAGCCAGCGAGAATTCATACTGCGAGAAGGCGAGCTTGTAGGTGAAAGTGGAGAGCACTTCCGTCGAATAGATCGGGCCGCCGCCCGTCGTCATCCATACCAGCGGAAAAACCTGCATCGTCCAGATGAAATCGAGAAGCGCGATGCTGACGATGATCGGCATCAGCTGCGGAATGGTGATGTACCAGAACTTTTGGAGTCCGTTGGCGCCGTCGATGCCGGCCGCCTCGTAAAGCTCCTTGGAAATGCCCTGGAGGCCGGCGAGCAGGCTGACCATGTAAAGCGGATAACCCGCCCAGATGTTTGCGAAGGTCAAAGCGTGAATGGCCGTGCGCGTCGACGAAAACCACTCGACCTTGAAGTTGATGATATGGAGCGCCATCAGCACGCTGTTGACGACGCCGTTCGGGTCGAGCAGCAGGCGCCAGATGATGGCGATGATGACGGCGGTGAACAGCCAGGGCAGGATGAAGAGCACGCGCAGGATGCTGCGAATAAGCGGATCGACGCGGTTGGTGTTCAACAGCAGCGCGAATGCCAGGCCGATGATGAAGTGGAAGACGACGCTCATGATCGTGAAATAAAGCGTCTGCGCGACCGACTGCCAGAAGACCGGATTTTCAAAGATGGTCACATAGTTCTGGAGCCCTGCGAAGGCAGCGGTCTTTTTCATGATGGCGCCGTCCATCAGAGAATATTTGAAGACCATCACCATCGGGAACAGCATCAGCAGCACAAGCAGCAGGGTCGCCGGCGACACGTAGAAATACGGGACCAGCTTCCTCAAGGTGCTGTAACGAAGCCATCCTTTTCTTCGCGCTTTGGCATGCGCGGCGACCAGAGCCGTAGCCGAGTGATTCATGAGCTGTGACTTTCCATTCTGCCGAGATTTGACGACTTGCACCGGCAGCGCAAGGCTGCGCTGCCGGTGATCGTGAAAGCGACGTGCTTAGAACTTCGCGAGCCACGCCTTTTGGGTATTGGCAGCTGCGTCCTTGGCTGACTGCCCGCCGTCGAACATCTTCTGGACTTCGACGTTCATGTCGCGCATCAGCTCTTCGGCAACCGGAAGACCGACGAATTCGTTGGCAGGATAGCCGCTCTGGAAGATTTTGAAAGCTTCCGCGAAGATCGGGTCCGAGGCCACGAAGTCCGGCTTGGCATGGACGTTGCCGGGGAAGGCGTTGGCAATCGAGACGAGACGGCCGTTGACGTCAGGGCTCATCAGGTATTCGACCAGCTTCCAGGCTTCGTCCTTGTGCTGGCTGCCTTCGCTGATGCCGATGCCCCAGGAGGCATAGGGCATGCCGCGCTTGCCGGTGTAGCCGTCAGTGGCCGGCAAGGCGGAGATGCCGAAGTTGAGCTTCGGATTGCGCTCGCGGATGAGGTTCACATGGGCGAGGGAATCCACCATCATGCCGACGCGGCCGTTGACGAATTCTTCGACCTTGTCCTGTTCCTTCTTGGCGAAGATGCCGGGAGAAATCACGCCTTCCTTGTTGAGCGAGGCAAGATAATCGAGCGTGCCGACGACGGCGTCATTTTCGAGGTCAGGCTTGCCGTCCTTCAGCATCGAGGCGCCGGAGGCCCAGACCCAGGACATCACGTCGTTCTGGATTCCGCTCGGAGACTGCAGCGATAGCGGCAGAACCCAGCCGTACTGGTTCTTCGAGGCGTCGGTCATCTTCTTCGCGGCTTCAGCGAATTCCGTGCGCGTCGTCGGCAACTTGTCGACGCCGGCGGCCTTGGAGATATCCAGGTTCACGAAGACCGGGTAGACGAAGGATGCCAGCGGGAACATCACGCTCTTGCCATCGACCTTGACGATATCGGTGATCTGGCTCTTGTCGTATTTCGCCTTCTCCATCAGTTCGTCCATGGAGGCGATCGCGCCCTGCTTGGCGAGCCCGTTTACCCAGGCACCATCGAGGCCGACCACGTCGCTGAGCGTTCCCGAGGCGGCGCCGACGACGATCTGGTCACGCGTCGTGGCATAGGGACCGCTGACAAGCGTCACCTTGATGCCGGGATTTTTGGCTTCGAAATCGTTCATAATGCCGCGCAAGGCGCCGGACGGCATTTCGGGTTCCCACCATTGAATGAACTCGATGGTGGTGTCGGCAAACGCGGATGTGGCGCAGAGCGCCCATACCGCTACCGCAGCCCGCATCGTCACGCCGAATTTGCTGATATTCATCTGTGCCTCCCAAAGATTGTCAGTTAATCGATCCTCCTCAAGATCGTAGGCAAAGTAGGTTCCCTGAAGGCCCTATCTGTCAATGAAGAACTGCGATCGGGAAAAGATGGGAGGCCGGCATTCACGGCGCGTGTCGCGTTAAATCATTGATAAAAAATAATAAAACTGATTGACATCATCGGTATTTTTCTACAGCATTTGTGTTGCTTGTGACGCATTTTTTCTTTACTTTCGTAAACAAATGAAAGTTTATCCAACAAAATGAAAAGCGTGGAACCCGGCGTCTTCACTGCAAATTTTCGAATTTGGGGCGCTGAAACAAGCACCTTTTGCAACCACGCGGCGCAAACGGCGCAAGTCGCAGTGAAGGGAATATTTCGATTTTCGAAAGGGAGGGCAGGGCCCGCACCAAAAGTGACGGATCACGCCGGCTTACGTGGTGGGTTTCGAAGATTGAGGATACGAAGATCACCTGTACAAATTGCCGAATGCGTGATTTGGCGCGTCAGAGGATCGGCCGTTGCGTCAAATCATTCCCGATCAGTTGTCGTCGTCCCGCCAGTAAGGAATTGAATGGCCAAGAAAAATTATAAATCGATGGACGACTTCGCGACCGCCGCCGGCGTATCGCGTCCGACCTTGTCGAAATATTTCGACGATCCCTCACAGATCAAGGAGGTGACCCGCAAGCGTATCGAGGCGGCTCTCAAGAAGTCGCATTTCGAGCCGAACCTTTTCGCCCGGCATCTCAATCGCAAGCGGACCAGGAATATCGGGATTCTGGTCCCGACCATGTCGGATCCCTTTTATGTGCAGGTCGTGTCGCTGATCGAGCTGGAGTTGCGCGAAAAGGGATTCTGGCCCGTCCAGATCTCTTCGCACACGCGGCCGGAGCTGGAGGCGGAGGCCGTGCGGACCTTGCTGTCGCTGAAGGTTGCAGGCGCGATCGTGGCGCCGCTCGGAGCCGGTTCACGCCGTTCCGCGCTGGAAAGACTAAGCGGCGCAATCCCCGTCGTCTGCTTCGACAACCCTGCCGGCGCTGACCTTCCCTATGTCGGAAACGATAACGCGCAAAGCATGGCCGCCATTGTGCAATATCTCTGCCGGTCCGGTGAGCCACCGATATTCCTGGAGATTCCGCATTTGACCGAAAATGCTGGCGAGCGGCAGGAGAGCTACCGCGCGACCATGGCGAGGGAAGGGCATACTCCGCTGGTCATCGATTGCGACGCACCACCTTCCTGGGAATTCGAGCGTCTCGGATACGAGCAGATGCAGAGAATTCTTGCCAGAGGCGGTCTTCCCGGCAAAACGCTGCTATGCGCTAATGACCGCTTCGCTTTCGGCGCGATGGCTGCCGCTTTCGCTTCGGGACTGAAAATCGGTCGTAGCGACGCGTGCGACGTACGCATTGCCGGGCACGACGACCACCCGCTGAGCCGATACACCTGCCCGTCGCTGACGACGATGGCTCAGAACGCGCCCGAGATCGCCGCGAAATCCGTGGAGCTTTTGCTGGCGCATATCGAAAGCGAGGATGATGGAACCACCCCTACGACGAACAAGGTGATCCTCGAGGCAACGCTGGTTATGCGCGAATCGGCTTGAGACTAGGCAGTTCCCGCCTCAACGGGTAAGCGCAGGGTCCATGGCGCGCCATGCCATTGCGATGGCTTCGAGGGCCTCTTGTGCTTCCGGAATAGCCCGTCGCTTCGATACGAAGCCATGGATCTGTCCGGGCCAGGTCCGGGTCGTGGCCTTCGCCTCGGCGCTGAGCCGCTCGGCATAAGCGGCCCCTTCGTCGAACAGCACGTCGTATCCGGCAAGGATCACCAGGGCCGGCGCCACGCCCGCCAGCGATTCTGCGCTCAGCGGCGAGGCTCGCCAGTCCGACCGGCTCGTAGGTTCCGGCAGATAGTGGTCTCGGAACCATTTCATCGCCGCGGCCGTCAGGCCGAAATCCTCTTGGTAACGCAAGTAGCTGTCGCTTGTCTGCAACTGATCGGTCACCGGATAGATCAGCACCTGTCCGATGACAGCCGGCACCTGTCCGTCCCGCGCCAACAGGGCGACGACGGCGGCCAGATTGCCACCGGCGCTATCGCCGGCGACGAGAATTCGCAAGGGATCGATGCCGAGCGCATCCGCCTGCTCCGTCATCCAGACGAGTGTGGCGGCGCAGTCGTCAATGGCAGCGGGAAAGGGGTGTTCCGGGGCCAGGCGATAGTCGGGCGAAACCACGACGGCGCCTGCCATATTGGCAAGCGTCCGGCAGATATCCTCATGGGTTTCCGGCGCGCCGATGACAAAGCCGCCGCCATGGAGATAGAGCAAGGCCGGTGCGCCCTGGCGCGGCGCAGCGCGGCCGCGCCATATCTTCAACCGGATTGCGCCCGCATGCCTTTCCAGGATCTCGGCTACGTCTTCGAGCGGCCGTTGAATGTCTGCGAAACTATCCAGATATTGCTGCCGCGCCAGCGCCGGCGTGCAGCTTTCGACCGGCGTTTGGGGATCGCCGGGCCATGCAAGCGCACGTTTGGCGGATTCATCCAGTTGTGTCATGCCAGCAAACTCCTCGCTTCGTCTTCCCGCAATTCTTTTGGCTGCGCGACAATACCCGGAATGGTCTGCGCGACACCGGTTTCACCGGCACGCAGGATCGCTTCCATGACTTCGAGCACATGGAGAGCGAGATCGCCCGAAGCACGCGGCGCACGGCCCTCAATGATTGCGCGTGCGAGATCGGCAAGACCAAGCATGCGGTAGTTGGCACGATCAGGCGCTGCGATCGGCCAGTTGACGGCGCCAAAGAGTTTGCCTGACGTATCCGTTTCCTGCCAGGGCGCGCCGCGGCTGGAGAGCGCAACGGAGCCGCCGAAATTGTCGGGGTCGGGCAGGCGCAGCGAGCCTTCGGTCCCGTGGAGTTCGATGGGGTGATTGGAGTGGCGAAAGACGTCCCAGGAGGTGCCGAAGGTGACCGTGGCACCGCAATCGAATTCCAGCAACGACAGCACGCTGGTCGGCGTGCCGACCTTGAACGTGGTGCCCTGCTTCGGTCCCTCCGCCGTGATGAGCCGCTCGTCCTGCCCGCTTGTGGCGACGGCCTGCACACGGCGGATAGGCCCCATCAGATTGACCATCATCGTCAGATAATAAGGCCCCATATCCATGACCGGGCCGGCGCCGGCCTGGTAATAAAAGCCGGGATCCGGATGCCAGTGCTCCATGCCGCGCCCCATCATGAAGGCCGTCCCGGTCACCGGCTTGCCGATGGCGCCGGCTTCCATCTGCCGCCGGGCATGGCGTCCGGCCGCCCCCAGAAACGTATCTGGCGCCGAGCCGAGCATGAGGCCCTTTACGGCGGCGGCATCCACCAAGCGGCGTCCTTCGGCGGCCGTGACACCGAGCGGCTTCTCCGTGAAGACATGCTTGCCTGCAGACAGCGCCCGCATCGAAACGTCAAAATGCGCGGCCGGGATCGTCAGGTTGAGGATGAGGTCGATGTTCCGGTCGTCGATGAGGCTGTCGACGTCGGCCGCGCGCAGATCGAACTCGGCCGCGCGACGTTTGGCGGCGTCTGCGTTGAGGTCTGCACAGGCGATGATTTCGACGCCGCGAAACAGCGGCGCGTTGCGCATATAGGCGAGCGAAATGTTGCCGCATCCGACAACGCCGATCCTGAGTTTCATACCATTGGTCTGTGCCATCGAAGAACCTGATTTTGCCGTTGCGGGTGCGAAGGGTTGAGGGGTACGTTACATTTTAATCGCAAGGTATAAAATATATTGACGTACGCTAACATTTGACCGTACGTAATGGCAAGACGCTGGCGTCGCAATCCCCGCTGAAGAGCCCGCCTTTCCGGCCTTCGGCCGCCTCCCAGGCGGAAGGAGTTTTGCAAGGTCGGCGGAGCCCCTGAGGATTGCCCGGCGGGGAAGCAGCCGGCTTCGGTATCGGCTGTCATCAACGAATAGGTCAGGACCGCGAGATGAAAAATGCTGAGCTGCAGATCGGCTGCCAAACATTCACCTGGGAGATGCTGGGGACAGGTTGGAGCGGCGGCCCGGACGATCTGGTGCGCGCCATTGCCGACGGCGGATATGCCGGTATCGAAATCACCGACACGATGATCGGTCACTACGCGCTCAAGCCTGCCGACTTTGCCCGCACCCTGGCGGATGCCGGTTTGGCGCTGGTTTCCTTTGCCTTCGGCTCCGCCAGCGGCTTCACGGTGGCGGAAAAGATCGCCTCCGATCTCGACACGGCGCGGCGATGGGTCGATTTCGCGGCGAATTTTCCCGGCGCGATGATATCGATGGGATCGGCGACGGTCGTCTCGGATGGTCCGCGCGATGAGAAGTTTGCGATTGCGGCCGAGTGCTACAATCGTGCGACCGAGATCGGACAGTCGGCTGGCGTCGCTGTAGCTGTCCATCCTTCCTCGCACCACAACACGCTGCTGTTCACGCGGAACGACTATGATCAACTGTTTGCTCTCTTGGATCCACAAGTGGGTTGGGTGCCGGATACCGGTCATATCCTGCGTGGCGGCCAGCAGATCGGCGATACGCTGGCGGCCCACCGGGACCGGATCCGTTACGTGCATCTGAAGGATGTCGACGCCGGCGGGACCTGGGCGATGCTGGGCGAAGGCGTCTGCGACGTGCCTGCCGTGGTTTCGACCGTTCGGGATGCGCCGAACTTTATCGGCTGGATCGTGGTGGAAGAAGAATCGGACAATGCCGGAACCGATCCTGCCGCGGCCGTTCGAGCGAACCGCGAGACGCTTCGACGTCTGGGGTTTTAGCCCATCTCGTATTCCGTGGCGTCGGCCAAAGCTATCCGTCGATGCCAAAGCCTCTCCTGTCTCTCTTGTAAATTGGAGAGGTGGACTGCAGGTCACGCGTAGCGAACCTCCACGCCCAGCTTGTCGAGCCTGTGGCGAATGCTGTGCGGCATGTTGCTGTCCGTGATGATCAAGTCGACGCGCGACAGCGAGAAGGCTTTGGAGGAGGCGCCGACGTCAAATTTGCTCGAATCCGCCACGAGGACGACACGCCGCGCCATGCGAACCAGGTTGCGCTTGGTCCGTGCCACGTCCTCGGAGACATCGACGACATCGAAGGCCTGATCGATCGCGTGGGCGCCGACAAAAGCCTGGTGGGCGACGAGGCCGCCGACCGCCTTGTCGGAGTCCTGTACGATCGTGCTCACGGTGCTGGGAAACACGCGGCCGCCGATCATGTGCACGTCGAGCCCTGGCCGGTACATCAGATGCTGGGCGATGTTCATTGCCGTTGTCGCAACCACGACGTTGTTGACTGGTGGCATCTGCATGGCGACCTGCAGCAGCGTCGAGCCGCTGTCGAAGACGATCGACTGGTTATCGATGATCTGTCTCGCAGCCATCTGGGCGATGCGGCGCTTCGCATCGAAATTGCGTTGCATGCGTTCCTCGAAGGCTGCTGCCGGAGAGTCGGACGGCAGGGCGATTGCCCCGCCATGCGTTTTGATCAGCTGCTTCTTGGCGTCCATGATTTCGAGATCGGAGCGGATCGTCACTTCCGAGACCTGGAAGAATTCCGCGAGCTGGCGGGTGCGTGCCTGGCCGACCCGTTGAAGTTCCAGCATGATCTGCTGCCGCCTCTGCTCTGCAAGCATATGTGATCCCGACTGCTGTTATTTGCGACACTGCGACTTTTGAAATTGCGACACTGCGACTTTTGAAAAACGAAAGCTCGCTGTCTCATCCTACGGCTTCTGCTGTAGAAATAGCCGTTCAACGACGAAAATGCACGTCAAAAATTCATCATTCTTGTAAAAACGAAAGAAATCGAAATATTGAATGTTTGTTTGTTTTCGAGTTAGGGTTTTTCCAGCATCGGCGCCGGCAATCGCAAGCATGCAATCACAAAGTCGGCAATCACAAAGGAAGTCTCGCCATGGGTCTCGGAACCAAAATCCGCCTCGCACGCCTGTTCTCGAACCCATCGGGTCACTTGTTCGGAGGCGCCGTCGATCATTTTGTCGGTTATGGCAATGTGCGTGAGGGCGGGCTTGCCGACCTGCCGGGTGCGCTCAGACGCGTCATGGCGGGAGGCCCCGACTACATCAGCATCCAGCCTGGCGCGGCGCGCCACCTCTGGTCGGAATACGCCGGAAAGGCAGCGCTCGTCATTCAGGGCGGTTGCTTCACCGCCGACGACCGTATTCGCCAGCTCATTGCGACCCCGGAGGACGCGGTGCGTTATGGTGCGGACGCTCTGGCTGTCGCCATTCCCGTGCGCGGCGCCACCGAAGGAGAGTATATCCGCTGGCTCACCGATACGGTCAACGCCGCCGCCCGCTTCGAGATGCCGGTCGTTGCCCACGTCTATCCCCGCGATTTCTCCGACGGCGGCAAGATCGTGTTCACCCCGGATGAAATCGCTTACGCCGTGCGCATCGGCTTCGAGGCCGGCGTCGACGTGATCAAGGTCGGCTACACCGGCGATTTCGAGTCCTTCCGCGAGACCGTTGCGACTTGCCCGATTCCGGTCGTGATCGCCGGCGGCCCGAAGACCGATACGCTGCTCGGCGCGCTCGTCCAGACGTCGGAAGCACTGCGCGCTGGGGCCAAAGGCGCGGTCGTCGGTCGCAACCTCTGGGGTCACGGCGACACGACCATGGCCGCGCGCGCCTTCAAGTTCGTCATTCATAAGGGGATGACGCCGGAGGATGCGCTGGCGGCGGCCGGTGCTTGAGACGTGTCGCGCCCTTTCCAGGTTCTGGGCTTCGGCGCCCTGGCAATCGATGACATCATCTATGTCGATCGGGGGCTGACGGCCGGCAAGGGGAAGGTGAAGAAGCGCGCCACGGACCATGGCGGCAACGTGGCGACGGCCCTTGTTGCCGTCGCCCGGCTCGGCGGGCGGGCCGGCTTCATCGGCTGGCTCGGCAATGACACAACGGCCGACGTGGCGGGAAGCGAGCTCGAGCGGGACGGTGTCGATATATCGCTGGCTCCCCGCCACGCGGATGCCGCGCCGATCCGCTCCGTGATCACCGTCGGTCCCGACGGCGACCGGTTCATCGCTTATGACGATGATGTGCTGCACGGCACGTCGGATGCGCTGCCCGATGATGTTCTGATGCAAGCCCCGGTACTGTTGATCGATGGTTATGCCACGCACTCGGAAAACGTCGTGGCGCGCGCACGCGCCATGGGCCTGGCCGTGATTGCCGATATCGAATGGACGGTCGGCGCCGCGACCGACCGGATCCTGGCTCTTGCCGATCATCTGGTGCTGCCGCTTGCCTTCGGGCGGGAGTACACCGGCGAGGGTGATCCAACGATGATCCTGGACAAGCTCTGGTCGGGGGATCGGTCCGCAGTTGTCCTGACTGATGGCGAACGAGGGACCTACCTCCGTCAGAGAGGCGATGCCACCCGCTGGCATGTGCCGGCCTATCAAGTTCAGGCGGTCGACACGACCGGCGCCGGGGATTGTTTTCACGGTGCCTACGCCCTTGCTCTCGCAGAGGGTAAGAGCCCGCTTGATTGCACTGCCTATGCCGCGGCGGCGGCCGCCATTTCCGTGACCGCACGGGGAGGGCGCAGAGGCCTGCCGGATCACCTTATGTGCCTGGCATGGATGGCGGCGGAGAATGCGCCTGTGCCGATGCCGATGCCGGGATGCCAAAAATGAGCGCGGGCGGCGATGGGTGCCGGCACCGATCGACTGACCCAGCAGAGCCTCACGGCTGGCGTGTCATTGAATCACTTTGAGCGATCTCTCAACAGCGGCAAGTTCGATCATAAAAGTTACGCGCGATAAAAAATATAATTCCGCAGTTTATTTTTAATTTCTGGTAAAATAATGATACGTTTCAAATAGATATTAAGAGCGGCTGGTAATCTTCGGCGAAATATCATCGATTCTTTGGTTGACTTTGAAGCTCAGGCCTGAGCTTTCTTGTCAAAAGGATCGGACACGGCGGGGAGCGCCGTCTGAAGATATGATCCGGACTGGTACGGGAGGACGAGACGTGGCTGTGGTTGTACTCGACAAAATCTGCAAGACCTATGGAAACAGCTACCATGCGATCAAGGATCTGAGCCTGACGATCCATGATGGCGAGTTTCTGATTCTGGTCGGGCCGTCCGGATGCGGAAAATCGACCGCTCTGCGCATGATTGCCGGGCTCGAGGAAATCAGCAGCGGAACATTGAGCATCGGCGGCCAGGACGTCGTGGATCTCGCGCCCAAGGACCGGGATATTGCCATGGTCTTTCAGAGCTATGCGCTTTATCCGCACATGACCGTGTTCGATAACATTGCCTTTTCGATGAAGCTGGCCGGAAAGAACAAGGCCGAACGCACCAAACGTGTCCACGAAATCGCCAAGATCCTGCAGCTGGAGCCCTTGCTGGGCAACAAGCCCGCGCAGCTTTCGGGCGGCCAGCGCCAGCGTGTTGCGATGGGCCGCGCCATGGTCCGCGAGCCCGCGGCATTCCTCATGGACGAACCGCTCTCGAACCTCGATGCGAAGCTGCGTGTTCAGATGCGGGCAGAGATCGCCAGCCTGCAGAGACAGCTGGGCGTGACGACGATCTATGTGACGCACGACCAGACTGAAGCGCTGACCATGGGCGATCGGGTCGCGGTGCTGAAGGGCGGCGTGCTGCAGCAGGTGGATACGCCCAAGGCTCTGTATCACCGCCCGGTCAATGCGTTTGTCGCCGGCTTTATCGGTTCGCCGTCGATGAACCTTTTCGAAGGGCGTCTGGCGGGCGGACGGATCCATCTGCCGGGCTTCTCCATCCCCTTGTCCGGCGGCGCCTTCGAGCGCGCTCCCGGTCTATCCGCTTTTGAGGGAAAGGATGTGATCTTTGGGGTCAGGCCCGAGGACCTCTACGACAGCCGGTTGCCATCTGGCGCCTCCCATCCGACGATCCCGGTTGTCGTGAAATCGATCGAGGAGCTTGGCTCCGAGCTGATCGTGCATTTGAAGATCGACGCGGTCCGCATCGACTCGGGCGACCCCGATGCCGTCGAGGACCTGAGCGGGGCCGCCAATGCCGTCGCGCGGTTCGAAGCGGTCAGCGCGGTCGAGACAGGCCAATCGATCGACCTGGCCATCGACCCGGCGAAACTGCACTTTTTCCACCCTCAAACGCATATGGCGCTGTGACGTGACGAGGGAGAGCCGCAGGCGCTGCTGGCAGTCCGGCCATAAGCCGTTGTCGACGTTCGATGTCTTGAAAGCATTCCATCCGACGCCGAAACCAGCGTTCATCTTCAGTATCCGACTTAAAGGGCTTATCGATGCCAGCAAAACAGGAACGACGTCTCCGCATCGGCGTATTGGGAGCGGGCCAGATTGCCCAGGCCGCGCATTTCGAGAGCTGCACCAAGGCAGCCAATGCCGACCTTTATGCAATTTGCGATGTTGCCGAAGATCTCCGCGAACGTATGGCCATCACCCATGGGGCGGAAAAAACCTATGACGACTACGACAAGATGCTGGCCGATCCCGACCTCGATGCCGTGGTCATCGCGACCGCCGACGCCTTTCACGTGCCTGCTTCCATTCGCGCCCTTCAGGCAGGCAAGCATGTGCTGTGCGAAAAACCCGTCGGTGTCACCATCGAGGAATGCCTTGAACTGAAGGCTGTGGTCGACACGTCGGGAAAGGTGTTTCAGGTCGGGCATATGAAGCGTTTCGACGCGGGGCTGCAGGCTGCCAAGTCCTTCATCCGCGATGAAATGGGCGAGATGGTCGCTCTGAAAGCATGGTATTGCGACAGCACGCACCGCTATCCGATGACCGATGCGGTTCAGCCCTTGATCGTCACCAGCGCCAATGCGAAGAAACCCTCCGCCAATCCGAAGGCCGACCTGCGGCGCTACTATATGCTTGCCCATGGTTGCCATCTGATCGACACGGCACGTTATTTCGCCGGCGACATCGTTTCCGTCAACGCTCGTCTGTCCGAGCGAGCCGGTATCTGGTGCTGGTTCGTGGACGTGGAATTTGCCTCCGGCACACTCGGCCATCTCGATCTCACCGTCCAGGTGCGCATGGACTGGCACGAAGGCTTCCAGATCTATGGCAAGAACGGCAGTATTTTGGGCAAGACCTATAACCCGTGGTACTACAAGAGCAGTGAGGTCGACATTTTCCGGGAAGCGGACGGCGCCACACACCGTGTTCTCGGTGCCGACGGCCATTTCTACCGCCGCCAGGTCGAAGGCTTCGCCCGCACCATTCTGGATGGCGCGGTGATGGAAGGGGCCGATATCGATGATGGCCTGGCATCCGTCCGGGCCATGGTTGCCGTCGCGCGTTCCGCCGAAAGCGGCAAGGCGGTTGCGCTGTCCGACGTCACGGGTGGCGTGTGATGAAGCTCGGCATCTTCGCAAAGACCTTCGAGGGAACGGAACCCGTAACCGTTCTCAACTCGGTCGCTGGCGCCGGGTTCAGTTGCGCACAATACAATATGGCCTGCTCGGGCCTTGCGCCGATGCCGGAGATCATCACGGAAGCCCAGGCCCGCGCAGTCGGCGAAGCGGCGCGTAGCAGCGGCGTCGAGATCGTTGCCGTTTCCGGCACCTTCAACATGATTCATCCGGATCTCGCCGTGCGCGAGGCCGGCCTTCGCAAACTGGCGACCCTGGCCGAGCGCTGCGCCGGCATGTCGACCACCTTGATCACGCTCTGCACCGGCACACGCGACCCCATCGACCAGTGGAAGGCGCATGCCGACAACGACACGCCGGAGGCCTGGCGGGATCTCCTCGAGGCGATGGGCGCGGCCATCGAGATCGCCGAGCGTTACGATGTCGATCTCGGCGTCGAGCCCGAGCTTGCCAATGTCGTCAACTCGGCTGAGAAAGCCCATCGGCTGATTACGGCACTGAAGAGCCCCCGCATCAAGATCGTGCTCGATCCAGCCAATCTCTTCGAGGTCGCGACGCTCGATGAGCAGCGGAACATTGTCTCTTCCGCCATCGACCTTCTGGCCGATCGGATCGTCATGGCACATGCGAAAGATCGCAATCCGGACGGTAGTTTCGCGACCGCCGGCAAGGGTGTGCTCGACTACGCGCATTATCTCGGCCGTCTCAAGGCGATCGGCTTCGAGGGCAGTCTCGTCACACATGGCCTTTCGGCTTCGGAGGCGGCCGGTGCGGCGAGTTTCCTGAAGAGCAGTCTCGGCGGCGAAGCTGTGGGGGCAGGAAGATGAGACGGGCTGAACCGTTCGAAACCAGCGACGGGACCATTCTCAATGTCGATATGGCGGGCGAGGGCGCGTCCATAATCTTCCAGCATGGCTTATGCGGCGACGCGGCGCAGACCGACGAAGCCTTTCCGCTCGAAGCGGGTTTTCGCCGGGTAACGATCGAAGCACGCGGCCACGGCCATTCCCAAACCGGCAATCCGGAGCAGCTGTCGATCGCGACCTTCTGCGATGATATCGCCGCCTATATCGAAAAGAACCTTATGCCGCCGATCGTGATCGGCGGCATCTCGATGGGCGCGGCGATCGCCCTGCGTCTCGCGGTCAAGCGGCCCGATCTTGTCAAGGCTCTGATCATAGCAAGGCCGGCCTGGCTGACGGCATCCGCGCCGGAGAATATGGCACCCAACGCCGAAGTCGGGCGGCTTCTGAAAACTCTGCCACTGGGCGAAGCAAAGACCGCATTCCTTGCCGGGCCGGTGGGCGTGCGGCTCGCCGCCGAGGCGCCGGACAATCTGGCCTCGCTTGCCGGTTTTTTCTCCCGCACGCCTTTGGATGTGACCGCCGAACTGCTCACCAGGATTTCCAATGATGGTCCTGATGTGACCGACGAGGAGGTCGGCAATCTCACCGTACCGACGCTGGTTATCGGCCATGATCGGGACAGCATTCATCCTCTCAGCCATGCGCGTGCTCTTGTCGAGCGGATTGCCGGCGCGCGCTTCGTGCAGATCACGCCGAAGACTGAGAGCCGTCCGCAATACGTCGCCGACTTCCGGCTTGCCATGGGCCATTTTCTGAAGGAGCTCTGAAACAATGACGACCCCCTCCAAGACCTGGATCGCCGATCTTCCGAAGGATCGCCTGATTGCCGAATTCTCGGTCTGGTCGGCCGATCTCGTGCATCTGGCGGATGATCTGGCGCGTGTCGATCCTCACGTCGACATCCTCCACATCGATGTCGCCGATGGCCATTTCGCGCCGGCCATGTTGTTTTTCCCCGATCTTGTTGCCGGCGTGCGCAAAGTGTCCGCGCGCCCGATCCATGTTCACCTGATGGTCGCCGACAGCATCCTCCTGTCGCAGATCGAGCAGTTCGCCGATGCGGGCAGCGACCTGATCAGTCTTCATGTCGAAAACGAAAGCGTCGCTGTCGAGGCTCTCGATCTTCTCGATCGCCGCGGTGTCGCTGCCGGCATGGTGCTCAAGGTCGACACCCCCGTCGAACGGGTCGAGAGATATGCTTCCCGGCTGCGCTTTGTGACGCTGCTCGGCACGGCGATTGGCGTGAAGGGCCAGGGCCTCGACGAAAAGGCTGGTGCGCGGCTTCAGCAGGCACAGCAGATCATCGCCGGTTGCGGTGCGGCGCATCGGATCGTGCTGGCGGCCGACGGCGGTATTCGCGAGCACACCGTGCCGCTTCTGCGCCAGTCGGGTGCGGAAACGGTGGTCCTCGGTTCCCTGGCTTTCAATGCGCCATCGCTAGACGAGCGGATGGCATGGGTGCGCGCACTCTAACTCATGGTCTTCACATGCAGCAGGTTGCCATTGGAATCGACCTCGGTGGGACGCAGGTGCGCGCTGCCCTCGTCGACGAGCAGGGCAGGATTCTGGCGCGCGCAGCCGAACCGACGGATGCGTTGGCGGGCCCCGACCGCGTGCTCGCCCAAATCTGCGGCCTGACCGACGGACTGCTTGCAGCATCGAACCCCGCTTCGGTGGTGGGCGTCGGCGTATCCGCTCCGGGCCCGCTCGATACGGTCGCCGGTGTCGCCTCGAATATCCCGACCCTCTCCGGCTTTGTCGACTTTCCGCTGAAGGCGGAGTTGCAGAAGCGGTTTCCGTTTCCGGTCGACCTCGAGAATGATGCGATTGCCGCTGCCATCGGTGAGTGGCAGTTCGGGGCCGGAACGGGGCTCGACAATTTGGTGTATGTCACCGTGAGCACTGGCATTGGCGGTGGCGTTGTGTCGGATGGTCGCGTCGTGCGGGGCCGCAAGGGCATGGCAGCCCATGTTGGGCACATGTCGGTCGTGCCGAACGGAGAGCTTTGCCCCTGCGGCAACAGGGGTTGTTTCGAGGCCTACGGATCCGGAACGGCATTTGCGCGCCGCGCCCAAATCAGGGCTGTGGAATCCAGCGCGACGACAATAGGCAGCGATGGCGGCGCCATCGATAGCCGCAGCGTTTTTGCAGCAGCAAGAAATGGCGATCGTCTCGCAAATCAACTGATTGACGAGGAAGCGGAAATTCTCGGTCGCGGCTTCACCAGCCTGATCCATATCTTCAGTCCAGATATCATCGTGATGGGAGGCGGTCTTTCCCACGAGTTCGACCGACTGCAACCCGGCATTCAAGGCTACATCACGCAATGGGCAATGCCGGCATTCAAGGATGTCAGGGTAATGCTGGCGGCGTTGGACCAGAACTCGGGCCTCGTCGGCGCAGCTGCTCTGGCGTTTCTGACCGGAAAGGTCCCGGCGATCGATCAGATTTAGAAAAGCAGGCCGATCCTGCGTGCTGTAAACGCAATGACGCAAGGCCCCTCGAGACACGGGAACGGTTTGTGCGACGGGCAGGGTCGAAATGGGCGCAGCCAAGACAATCGTCAACGTCCCCTTTCCGTATCGAGAGGTTGCTCTCCGTCAGGGCGGCGAGGCGATACTTAAGGTGCTGATCAACGGCGTCACGTGGGCCTATAATCCCGAGGGGTCGTTGACTGGTATCACCGATGCTCCAAATGTGCCTGTAGAAAAAGCACTGGAGCCGATCGTCGAACGCGGCCCGAGACTGCACCAGGCCGGCGAAGCCGGTTACCGCTGAGGAACTGAAACACCGTCCTTGGGCAGGACGCCACGCATGCGGTCCGCCCGGCAAAACGCTGTGCTGACAGTCGTCGCTCTCCATTTGGCAAGACCATCTGGCGCTTGTGAAAGACGACGGTTCTGGCGCTAATGATTTCGATAAACGACCATGAGGACAAAAATGCGCTTGATCATTCTCGGAACCGGAGGATGGGCAAACACCCATGCCATGAATTTTTCCGAAATCGCCGACGTAAAAATTGTTGCTGCTGTTGATACGGACGAGGTCCGGCTACGGGCCTTCGCGCTAAGGCATGGTATCCCACTTACCTTCACGTCGCTTGATGACGCTCTTGCCTGGGGAGAGTTTGACGCCGTGACCAATGTCACGCCGGATCGCGCGCATTATTCCACGACAATGAAGATACTCGGCGCCGGCAAGCATGTCCTCTGCGAGAAGCCGCTGGCGGTTAACTACCGCGAAGCCAAGGAGATGGCCGACGCTGCCGCTGCGTCCGGCAAGGTCACGATGGTAAACCTTACCTATCGTAATGTAGCGCCGCTGCAAGCAGCGCGTAAGATGGTGTTGGACGGACGCCTCGGCGCGATCCGCCACTTCGAAGCATCCTATCTCCAGAGCTGGCTGGTCTCAAAGGCGTGGGGCGACTGGACCAAGGAATCGCAATGGCTTTGGCGGCTGTCGACAAAGCACGGCTCCAATGGCGTGCTGGGCGATGTCGGTATCCATATTCTCGACTTCGCGGTTTTTGCCGCCGGAAGTGACGTCAAGGCGGCCGCATCGCATCTTAAGGTGTTCGACAAGAGCCCCGGAAATCGGATCGGCGAGTATGATCTCGACGCCAACGACAGTTTCCTGATGATGGCTGAACTCGAAAACGGTGCCGCTGGCGTCATTCACGCAACGCGCTGGGCAACCGGCCATCTGAACGAATTGCGCCTGCGCCTGCATGGAGACAAGGGCGCGCTGGAGGTGGTGCATACGCCTGAAGGTTCGACGCTCAGGGCCTGTGAAGGTCCCGATGCCGACAAGGCAATCTGGCGTAAGATCGACGTCGAACCGGTTATCACTAATTTCCAGCGCTTTGCAAACGCCGTGCAAAAGGGGCAGCTGGATGAGCCTGGTTTTGGCCACGCAGCCAAGCTGCAATTCGTTCTTGACCACGCAGTGAAGACGGCCGGCGCTCTGATCGAACTTTAAGCAAAGGTGCTCCAGTTCAGTGCCACCTCGGCAGGTTGCTCGTCGTCTTAAGGCCAGGGTACCGGTTGCGCGGCCTCGTTGGAGCCGGCGCCGACAGCCTCGTATAAATTCCTCAAAGGGACGTCGGCTTGCTCAGATGCGCCGGTTCAACTCGTCTTCGCTGATCCCAAAGTGGTCGAGAATGATGCCGACGTTTCGGCGATGAGACTTGAAATAGACGTCGAAGATATCGCCGAGCAACGGAACCGTCCCGCCGGCGGCGTCGATCCCGAGATTGACGGCCATGCGTGCGAGCTTTTGGGTGGGAATGCCGAGGCGTCTTGCCTCATCGATGATGAAAAGACCGATCAGGGATCCGGCAATGTCTCCGACGGCCGGGATAAGGCCGAGAATCGAGTCTGCACCGATCCGCACGCCGATGACAGGCAATCTGACCGCGGTATCCATCAGGCGCGCTATGGCGACGGCGCGCCGAATTCTTCCAAGTTCGATGGAGGTCAGATGTTTGGTGCTGGCGGAGGCTGGCATCAGCGACCTATTGGCGCGAACGAACGTTCCGCCTCCTCCAGTGAGGGCGCGGCAAGAATGTCGTCGCATTGCTGCGAAATAGTCCGACGCAGCGAAAGCCCGGTGCCATCATCAGTTCCCATGGCCGTGAAACGCTGCAAACCCGATAAGGTTCGCCCGCTAAAGCAAGGATCATCTCGCGTCGGGGACCACGACCAATTTGCCCACAAAGTTCTTCGCCATGAAATCGGTCTGCGCGCGGTGGAATTCCGATAGTGGATAGACGCCGCCGACGAGAGGCCGGATTTTCCGGCTTTCGATATAACCGACGATCCGACGAAAGTCGGCGCGGCTTCCCTGGCTCGAGCCGTGCAGCTCCAGCTGCTTCAGATACATGGACCGCAAATCGAGCTGAACGACCGGGCCGGCGATGGCGCCGGCTGTCGTGTAGCGGCCTTCGGGGCGCAGGATCTTCAGGAGATCGTTGAACAGCGGTCCGCCGACGAGATCGGCGACGACATCGATCGGCTGGCCACGGCTGGCGGAATGGACGGCTTCGACCAGATCGCCCTTGCCGCGGGTCACCACCGCCTCGGCGCCGATATCGAGCATCGCCGCCTCCTTGCCGGGGCCGGCGACCGCGATCGGGATGGCGCCGCGGGCCCGTGCGAGCTGGATGATCGCCGAGCCGACGCCGCCCGAGGCGCCGGTCACCAGGACGCGTTCACCGGCGACAAGCCTTGCCCGTTCCAGCATGCGCTCGCCGGTCAGATAGGCGCAGCAAAAGGTGGCGAGTTCGACGTCGGTCAGATCGGTTGCGACGACATGGGCGTTCTCGGCCGGCAGTGCCATGTATTCGGCATAACCGCCGTCGCGGCCATGGCCCATGTAATCGATGTCGGCGAGGCTGTCGTCGTCGCGGTTATAGATCGAGAAGTCGACCATGACGCGTTCGCCGACGCGCGCCGGATTAACGCCGGCGCCGACGCCGACGATATGGCCGACCGTATCGGTGCCCTGAATGCGCGGGAATGTCAGCGTATTGCCTTGCCTGCGCCATGTGGAGACGGCCGACGGATCGTCCTCGGTGCCGTAGGCGCCTTGGCGGACCCAGACGTCGGTATTGTTCATGCCGCAGGCCGTGACGCGGATCAGAACCTCGCCGTCCGCGGGTCTCGGGACGGGCACGTCCCTGTCATAGACGAGCTTGTCCAGACCGCCATGGCCGGTGAGCAATACGGCCGCCATCTTTTCCGGGATCGTCATGCCGATCTTCTCCCTCAGATGTTCTTGAAGACGGTTTCGATCGTGTCCGCCGCGGCCTTGACCACGATGTCGGCCTCCTCGCGTGTCAGGCAGAGCGGCGGGGCGAAGCCGAGGATGTCGCCCTGCGGCATGGCGCGGCCGATGACGCCGCGTTCGAGGAGGGCAGAGGCGACCTGCGGGCCGATCTTGCGGCCGGCATCGAAGAACGTGCGGTCGTCCTTGTCCTCGACGAATTCGACGGCTGCCATCAGCCCGTCGCCGCGGACTTCGCCGACGTTGCGGTGGCCGCCGACGGCCTTTGCGAGTTCCGAGCGGAAATAGGCGCCGGTCGCCCCGGCATTCTCGACGATGCCGAGTTCGTCGATCAGTTCGAGATTGGCAATGCCTGCGGCAGCACAGATCGGATGGGCGGAATAGGTCCAGCCGTGACCGATCGCGCCCATCTGATCGGAACCCTGCACCAGGACTTGCCACATCTTGTTCGAAACGATCGTACCGGAAAGGGGAACGTAGGCCGAGGTCAGGCCCTTGGCGATGGTGATCAGGTCCGGCTTCATGCCGTAATGATCCGAACCGAACATCGTGCCGAGACGGCCGAAGCCGGTGACGACTTCATCGGCGACAAGCAGGATGTCATATTTGTCGAGCACGGCCTGGATCTTCTGCCAGTAGGTTTTCGGCGGCGGCACGATGCCGCCGGTGCCGAGGATGGGTTCGCCGATGAAGGCGGCGATCGTTTCCGGGCCTTCGGCGATGATCATCTCCTCGAGCTTGTCGGCGCAATATTGCGAGAACTGCTCCTCGCTCATCGACCGGTCGGGGCGGCGGAAATAATAGGGTGCTTCGGTGTGCAGCACCGGCGCCCGCGGCAGATCGAAGGCATTATGGAAGAGGGCCAGGCCGGTGAGGCTGCCGGTCATGACACCGGAGCCGTGATAACCGCGCCAGCGCGAGATGATCTTCTTCTTTTCCGGACGGCCGAGGATGTTGTTGTAGTACCAGATGAGCTTGATGTTGGTCTCGTTGGCATCCGAGCCGGAGAGACCGAAATAGACGCGGCTCATGCCGGCGGGGGCGCGGTCGATGATCATCTTCGACAGCGTAATCGAGGCTTCCGTGCCGTGGCCGACATAGGCGTGGTAATAGGCGAGGTTCTTTGCCTGCTCGGCGATCGCATCGGCAATCTTCTGGCGGCCGTAGCCGACATTGACGCAATAGAGGCCGGCAAAGGCGTCGAGGCTTTTGCGGCCTGTCGTGTCGGTGATGTAGACGCCTTCGCCGCCGGCAACGACACGGGTCGGCGTCTCGCCGCGGGCATGCCCGCCCATATGGGTCGAGGGATGGAAGAAGTGATCGCGGTCCCAGGCGGTAAGTTCGTTGCTTCTGTCGAGCATGTCTAGCCTCTTTCTTGAAAATGGGGGCTCACTTGAAATGGGGTCAGGCGGCCGTGTCGATGCAGAGATATTTGAGCTCGGTGAAGGCCTCGAGCCCATGGCGTGAACCCTCGCGGCCGAGGCCGGACTGCTTCCAGCCGCCGAAGGGAATGGGAGCGCCGGTGATTTTCACGCGGTTGACGGCGACCATGCCGTATTCCAACGCGCGGCCGAGGCGCATCTGCCGGGCGCCGTTTTCCGTGACGATATAGGCGACAAGGCCGTATTCGGTATCGTTGGCGCGGGTGATGACCTCGTCTTCCGTATCGAAGGCGGTGATGGCCGCTACAGGGCCGAAGGTCTCCTCGTGCATGATCAGCGCATCCGCCGGCACGTCGCTTAGCAGCGTCGGCTCATAAAAAAGCCGGCCGGCCTTATGGCGCTTGCCGCCGGTAACGAGCCGCGCGCCGCGCGCCAGCGCGTCGGCGACCTGTTCCTCGACCTTGGCGACGGCGCGTTCATGCATGAGCGGCCCGATCTCGGCGCCATCCTCAAGACCCGGACCAACTTTCAGTTCGGCAATGCGGTCTGCGAAGGCCTTGGCGAAGCCATCGGCGATCCGCCGCTGGACGAAAATGCGATTGGCGGCGAGGCAATCCTGGCCTGATGTGGCAAATTTGGCGTTGACGGCGATCTCGACCGCCTTTTCGATATCAGCGTCATCGAAGATGATCAGCGGGGCGTGGCCGCCGAGTTCCATCACCAGCCGCTTCAGGGTCGGGGCGCATTGGGCGGCGATCAGCCGTCCGATTCCGGTGGAGCCGGTAAAGCTCATGGCACGCACGCGGGTGTCGGTGCACATCCGTCCGACGATCGTTGCGGCGTTGCCGGTGACCACGTTGAAGACGCCGGCGGGAATGCCTGCCCGCTCGCCGAGCTCGGCAAGCGCCAGTGCCGAAAGCGGCGTTTCTGAGGAGGGGTGGGCGACGACCGTGCAACCGGCGGCCAGCGCTGCGGCAGCCTTCCGGGTGAGCATGGCAGAGGGGAAATTCCAGGGCGTGACGATGCCGACGACGCCGAGCGCCTCGCGCCGGACGATCATTTCCGCGCCGGGCAGATGGCTGGTGACGCTTTCGGCGTTCAGCCGTTTGCCTTCCTCGGCATACCATTCGACGAAGGAGGCGGCGTAATCGATCTCGCCGCGCGATTCCGCAAGCGGCTTGCCCTGTTCGAGCGTCATGATCAGCGCCAGATCCTCCTTGGCCGCCAGCATCAGCTCAAACCATTTGCGCAGGATCGCCGCGCGGCTCTGCGGCAGCATTGCGCGCCAGCCGGCAAAAGCCTCCGACGCAGCATCGATCGCCACCGCCGTCTCATCGGCGTCAAGGCTAGCAACCCAGGCCAGCGTCGCCGAAGAGGCGGGATCGGTGACCTCGAAACTTTTCCCTGATTTGCCGGCGATCCACCGGCCGCCGACATAGGCTAGATCGCGCAGGAGATGACGGTCGGCGAGCCGCGACAGCGCGTCATGATAGGCGGGGCGGGCAAAAACGGCGGTCATGTCCATTCTCCTCGTGGCGGTTGACGCAAGTCTTCCACGGGAGCGGGCGAGAGATTGTCTGTTGGCTGATGCAAAAAGAGAGAGATGGTCTAAAGGATGGCGGCCTGACAGAGAGATTGTCTACGACGCGGCCTGTTCCTCGCCGGTGGCAGTGAAGGACGAGACCGGAAGGACTGTGTCCTCCTTGACCGTCTTGGTGACGATGTAGGTGAAGTAGCGGTCGATGCCGAGTTCGCGGTCGAGAAGCCCGTCGACCAGCCGCTGATAGGCATCGATATCGGGCGCGATGATTTTCAGGATGTAATCGACGCCGCCGCCGACCGACCAGCAGGCGACAATCTCCGGGATTGCGCCGATGGCGCGCTCGAAGCGCTCGAAATCCGCCTGGCGATGGTTGGCGAGCGTCACTTCCATCATCACGCTGGCGACCGGCGCGATGCGCCGTGGCGCGACGCGCGCGTGATAGCCGGTGATGATCCCGGCCTTTTCGAGCTTGCGCAGCCGCATCCAGCACGGCGTCGGCGACAGTCCGGCCTTTTCGGCCAGTGCCAGTTTGGTGATGCGGCCGTCGCGCTGGACGGCGTCGAGAATGCGCAGGTCGATGGCGTCGAGCTTCATGGTGCCTTCTTAAGAAGAAATCATTTCAAACGCAGGGAAAAGACAATGGGAGCGCATTTTTGCATTGTCAATTGAACTGATTTTCAGCAGTGTTGAAATCATGACAAAGTGGCGCCCCGATCCTTCGCAACTTCGCCGGCCGGCCTATCTTTCGCTTGCCGAACAGATCGCAAACGCGATCACCGACGGCAAGCTCACCGACGGCACACAATTGCCGCCGCATCGCAAGCTGGCGGACGACCTGCATCTTTCCGTGCAGACGGTCAGCCGCGCCTATGACGAGCTGATCCGTCGGGGGCTGATCTCCGGCGAGATCGGACGCGGCAGCTTCGTTCAGACCAGGCCGCGTGAACCGGAGCCGCCCTATCTGCCGGAACGGCTGGGCGAGGTGATCGATCTGTCGATCCTGAAACCGGTCTGCGAGCAGATCCATTTGGAAAGGCTGCGGCAGGCCTTCGGCTGGCTTTCGGAAAACCTACCTTCCAGCTCGGCGCTGTCGTTCAGGCCGAACATGGTGTTTCCGCGCCACCGCGCCGTCGCCACGGAATGGCTGGCGCGCTGCGGGCTGGAGATATCGCCGCTGAACATCAGCGTGACGAACGGTGCGACATCGGGCATGACCGTGGCGTTGATGAGCGTTGCCCCGCCCGGCTCGACGGTTGCGACCGAAGCCATCAGCCATCATACGCTCGTTCCGCTCTCGACCTATCTCGGTCTGCACCTGGAAGGGTTGGCGATCGACGAGGAGGGCATGATCCCCGAGGCGCTGGACGAAGCCTGCCGGAAGGGACCGATCCGGGCCATTTTCCTGCAGCCCTCGGTGATCAATCCGATGGCGGCGCTGATGAGCGCGGAACGCAGACAGGCGCTCGCCACTGTCGCCGCCAAACATGATATCGCGATCATCGAAAACGATATTCTCGGCCCGATGGTCGAGAATCGTGCGCCGCCGATGGCCGCGTTTGCGCCGGAGCGGACACTCTACGTTACGAGCTTCACGAAAATTACCGTTCCGGGCCTGCGGATCGGCTATCTCACCGCGCCTGACCGCTATGTCGCCGCCGTCGCCAACCGGCATCTCGTCTCCAACTGGATGGCGACGCCTGCCATGGCCGAGATCGCCACCCGCTGGGTCAGCGACGGCACGGCGATGGAACTGGTCAACTGGCAGCGCCGCGCCCTTTTGAGCCGGCATGCGATCGCGGCGGAGATGCTGGCCGGCATGCCATACCGGGCGCATCCGCAAAGCCTGCACGTCTGGCTGCCGCTCTCCGGCAACCATACCGAAGACGGGTTCGTATCGCAGGCAAGGCTGCGCGGCGTGGCGATCGCGCCCGGCAAATCGTTCCACACCACCGATCAGGGCTGGACGCCGGCCGTGCGCATCTCGCTCGGTTCGACGACCGAAAGCGAGCTGCGGACCGGGCTCGGCATCGTCGCCTCATTGGCGCAGGGAAATCCGCAAGAGCTGCTGCTCGCGATCTGATGCAAATGCCTTGCGTTTGAGCATATGCAGAATAATTGTCATGATATTATTTTACGAATTGACATGATTTTGATGGGCCGTCATCGTTAGGACATTGCTTGTCTCAACAGGGAGAGACATGAATGCTTCCGCCCATCATCCGCATTGACAACATCGTCAAGAAATACGGCCCGCTGACCGTGCTCGACGGCCTGTCGATGAATGTCATGCCGGGCGAGAAGCTGGCGCTGATCGGGCCATCCGGCTCCGGCAAGACGACGATCCTGCGTATTCTGATGACGTTGGAGACGATCAGCGGCGGCCATATCGAAGTCGACGGCGAACAGCTCTACCATATGCCTGGTAGCAGTGGGCTGGTGCCGGCCGACGAACGGCACCTGCATCGGATGCGCGAAAAGATCGGCATGGTCTTTCAGCATTTCAATCTGTTCCCGCACAAATGCGTGCTCGACAACGTGACGCTGGCGCCGATGCTGACCAAGGGCATCAAGCGGCCCGTGGCGGAAAAACGGGCGATGGAGCTTCTCGACATGGTCGGCTTGGCCGACAAGGCTAAAAGTGTCCCGGCGCAGCTTTCCGGCGGGCAAAAGCAGCGCGTCGCCATTGCTAGGGCGCTGGCGCTATCGCCGAAGATCATGCTGTTCGACGAGGTGACCTCGGCGCTTGACCCGGAACTGGTCGAGGAGGTGCTGAACGTCATGCGGCGGCTGGCGTCCGAGACCGACATGACCATGCTTCTCGTCACGCATGAAATGGGCTTCGCCCATGATTTCGCCGACCGTGTGCTGTTCTTCGATCGCGGCAAAATCGTCGAGGAAGGCAAGCCGGGCGACATCTTTCGCAATCCGAAACAGGAGAGAACGCAGACCTTCCTGCGCAAGATCATTGCGGCGGGGCACCGCGTCTGACCTCAGACATTGCCCGCAAGAACAAACTCAAGGAAAATCAGAGGAGTTGGGAACGATGAAAACACGATATCTTTTGAGCGCCGCCAGCCTGTCAGTGCTTCTGATCACGGCGGCTTCGCCTGCCTCCGCCGCCGATGACAAGCTCGAGCAGTTGAAGGAGCAAGGCTTTGCGCGTATCGCCATCGCCAACGAGCCGCCGTTCACCGCCGTCGGCGCCGACGGCAAGGTTTCCGGCGCGGCCCCCGATGTGGCGCGCGCAATATTCGAAAAGCTGGGCGTCAAGGAAGTGGTCGCCTCGATCTCGGAATATGGCGCAATGATCCCCGGCCTGCAGGCCGGCCGCCACGACGCGATCACCGCAGGCCTCTTCATGAAGCCCGAGCGCTGCAACGCAGTCGCCTATTCCGAACCGATCCTTTGCGACGCCGAAGCTTTCGCGCTCAAGAAGGGCAACCCGCTGAAGCTGACGAGCTACAAGGACATCGCCGACAATCCGGACGCCAAGATCGGCGCGCCGGGCGGCGGTACCGAGGAGAAGCTGGCGCTCGAGGCCGGCGTGCCGCGCGATCGCGTCATCGTCGTTCCGGATGGCCAGAGCGGCATCAAGATGCTGCAGGACGGCCGCATCGACGTCTACTCGCTGCCGGTTCTGTCGATCCACGATCTGATGGCCAAGGCGAACGATCCGAACCTCGAGACCGTCGCACCCGTCGTCAATGCGCCGGTCTATTGCGATGGCGCGGCCTTCCGCAAGCAGGACGTTGCGCTCCGCGACGCCTTCGATGTCGAGCTGAAGAAGCTGAAGGAATCCGGCGAATTCGCCAAGATCATCGAGCCCTACGGTTTCTCGGCCAAGGCGGCGATGTCGACGAGCCGCGAAAAGCTCTGCGCCGTGGCGAAGTAACAAGGGGTTAGCAGCCGGCCATGTCATGGACATGGCCGGATTGTCCCCGAACGATCTTCCAAAGCGCGTCGCGATCTTTCAGATTGGCACCTCGCGCTTTAGGTCCTTGTTTTTACGCATGTCGTTCTCGCAAAAGCGCTGCACAGTTTTGCGCGACATGCTCGAAGAAGTGAGTTGCCGATGTCGGTATGGTCCGGCTATCTGACACTGATCCTTGAGGGCGCCCTGGTGACGCTCGAACTGACGATCATGGGATCTGCGCTGGCGCTGGTGATGGCCTTCCTGGCGGGCCTCGGCCGGTTGTCGCGCTTCTTCGCCGTACGCGCGTTGGCGACGGCCTATATCGAGTTCTTCCGCGGCACCTCGATCTTCGTCCAGCTCTTCTGGGTCTATTTCGTACTGCCTTTCGCGGGCTTGACCCTGACGCCGCTGCAGGCGGGCGTGTTGGCGCTCGGGCTGAATGTTGGCGCCTATGCGGCGGAAGTGGTGCGCGGCGCCGTCAAGGCCGTCGGGCGCGAACAGTCGGAAGCCTGCATCGCGCTCAACCTTTCGCGATACCAGCGCATGCGCCACGTCATCCTGCCGCAGGCGCTGCCGCTGATGCTGCCGACCTTCTGCAACAATGCGATCGAACTCTTGAAGGGCACGGCCGTCGTGTCGCTGATCTCGCTGACCGATATGACCTTCCAGGCGCAGGTAGTGCGGGCCCAAACCGGCAACACGCTGGTGCCCTTCGCGACGATCCTCATCCTCTATTTTCTCATGGCCTCGGCGATCTCCGCGACGATGCGCTGGCTGGAGCGACGGATGGCGCGCAGCCTCGACGGCATAAGGACCTGATCAGATGGAATGGGATTGGGACTTCGTCTGGCAGATCATGCCGACCCTTCTCGAAGGGTTCAAGATCACTCTTCTCGCGACCATCCTCGGCGCTGCCGTCGCCATGATCGTCGGCCTGGGGCTCGCCATTGCGCGACGCTCACCGGTCGCCGGCATTTCCAGGACGGTCGCTTTCGTCTCGGAATTCATCCGCGGCACGCCATTGCTGGTGCAGCTCTACTTCATCTTCTACGTACTGCCGGATATCGGCATTCGGCTGGCGCCGCTGGTCGCCGGCGTCATCGGCATGGGCATTCACTATGCGACCTATACCGCCGAGGTCTATCGCGCCGGCATCGAGAACGTGCCGCGCGGCCAATGGGAGGCGGCCAAGGCCACCAATTTGACGACGCGCCAGGCCTGGATCCACGTGATCCTGCCGCAGGCGATCCCGCCGATGATCCCGGCGCTCGCCAATTATTTCATCGCCATGTTCAAGGAAACGCCGCTGCTTTCGGCGATCACCGTGCTCGAACTCATGAACCAGGCAAAGAGCATCGCCAACAGCAACTACCGCTACATCGAGCCGATGACGCTGGTCGGTGTCTTCTTCCTCGTCATCAGCCTGATCTCGGTCGTGGGATTACGCTGGCTCGAAGAACGCTACGCCAGGATGGATGACTGACCATGACCGCAGAGATCGAGATCATCCCGGCCGGCCGGCTGCCGCGGCTGGAGGACCGGCCGCTGGAAAAGCGCATCGGCCTGGTCATCCTCGCGACGGACCATACAACGGAAGTCGACTTCCAGCGTATGGTCGCCAGCGATCGCCTCGGCGTCTATGTCAGCCGCATCCACTATGCCAATCCGGTCACGCCGGAAAACCTCTTGAATATGCAGCCGTCGCTGACGGAAGGCGCGGCACTGATCCTGCCGGGCGAGGCGCTCGATGCCATCGTCTATTCCTGCACCTCCGCCTCGGTGGTGATCGGCGACCGGAACATCGAGGCGGCGATCCATGCGGGCAAACCCGGCGTTCCCGTCGTGACGCCGACGGCTGCCGCCGTAACCGGCCTGAAGGCGCTGGGCGCCAGGCGGATTTCGGTGCTGACGCCCTATACGATCGAGACCAGCCGGCCGATGGCGGATTATTTCGCGGAGCTTGGCTTTGCTATCGACCGCTTCACCTGTCTCGGCCTGACCGATGATCGCGAGATGGCGCGGATCGCGCCGGACGAGATCCTTGCCTTCGCACGCCACGCGCTGGCGCCGCAGTCGGACGCGCTGTTTATTTCCTGTACGGCCGTGCGGGCAGCAGAGGTCGCGGCCCGGATCGAGGCTGAAGTCGGCAAGCCGGTGGTCACTAGCAATCTCGCGACCGCCTGGGCTTGCCTGCGGCTTTGCGGCGATGATCGGGCGCGGCCCGAACTCGGTCAATTGATGACCAAGCCCTATCGGGAAGGCTGAGATCATGGTGAGCACCTTGCCCGTTTCGCTGGAGGATATCCGCGCCGCGGCCCGCCGGATTGCCGGCCGCGTGCTCTGTACGTCGATGGTGCAGTCCGCTTCACTTGGCCAATTGGCCGGCGCGCCTGTCCATCTCAAGCTCGAACATCATCAGACGACCGGCAGTTTCAAGCTGCGCGGAGCGACCAACGCGGTGCTTTCTTTGTCGCCGGCGGAGCGCTCGCGCGGCTTCGTCGCGGCCTCGACCGGAAATCACGGCCGTGCACTTGCCTATGCGGCAAAGGCGGAAGGTGCCGTCGCGACCATCTGCATGTCGCGGCTGGTGCCGGAGAACAAGGTTTCGGAAATCCGCCGCCTCGGTGCCGATGTCCGTATCATCGGAAGGTCGCAAGACGAAGCGCAGCAGGAGGTCGACCGGCTGGTGCGCGAGGAGGGGCTGGTGATGGTCCCGCCCTTCGATGATCCTGATGTCGTGGCCGGGCAGGGGACACTGGGGCTTGAAATCATCGACACCTTGCCGGAGGCGGCAATCGTGCTGGTGCCGCTCTCGGGCGGCGGCCTGGCGGCCGGCGTTGCCGCCGCGGTCAAAGGCATCAGCTCGAAGACCAAAGTGATCGGCCTGACGATGGAGAAGGGTGCCGCGATGAAGGCAAGTCTCGATGCTAGACGGCCGGTGCAGGTCGAGGAATTGTCGAGCCTTGCCGACTCGCTCGGCGGCGGCATCGGCCTCGACAATCGCGTGACCTTTGCCATGTGCCGAGACCTTCTCGACGAGGTCATCCTGCTGACGGAAGCGGAAATCGCCGCCGGCATGCGCCATGCCTATGCCTGCGAACGGCAGATCGTCGAAGGCGCGGGCGCGGTCGGCATTGCAGCGCTTCTTGCCGGGAAAATTGTGGGGAACGGTCCCATCGTCGCGATCCTGTCCGGGCAGAATGTCGACATGGAACAGCACCGGCGGGTGATCAATGGCAAGGCGGCACTCTGTGGGGAGGAGGGACCATGAGCCGATGATCATTCTGACGGAAGCGGAACTGCGGAAAGTCATCGCGCTTGATCGCGATGCGGTTGATTGCGTCGAGGCCGCTTTCGCAGCGCTTGCGACCAAGGCTGTCGCCATGCCACCAATCCTGCGGCTCGACATTCCGGAATATCGGGGCGAAGTCGACGTAAAGACCGCCTATGTGCCCGGCATCGAGGGCTTCGCAATCAAGATCAGCCCCGGCTTCTTCGACAACCCCAAGATCGGCCTGCCGAGCACCAACGGCATGATGGTGCTGCTGTCAAGCCGAACCGGACTGGTGCAGGCGCTGCTCTTGGACAACGGCTATCTCACCGACGTGCGCACCGCAGCGGCCGGCGCCGTCGCGGCAAAACATCTGTCGCGGGAAAATGCGTCCGTGGCCGCGATCTTCGGCGCCGGCATGCAGGCGCGGCTGCAGCTCGAGGCACTGACGCTGGTCCGGCCGATCCGCGAAGCGAGGATATGGGCGCGCGATTCTGCCAAGGCGCAAAGCGTGGCAGCGGAACTGGCCGCAAAGCTCGGCTTTTCCGTCACCGCCACACCGGACGCCAGAGGCGCAGTGACCGGCGCCGATCTCATCGTTACCACCACGCCTTCCGAAACCCCGATCATCGACGCCGGCTGGCTGGAACCCGGACAGCATCTGACGGCCATGGGCTCGGATGCCGAACACAAGAACGAGATCGATCCGGCCGCCATTGCGGTTGCTGACCTCTACGTCGCCGACAGCCTGAAGCAGACGCGCCGTCTCGGCGAGTTGCATCACGCAATCGATGGCGGCCTAGTCGCAGATGACGCGATCTTTGCCGAGCTCGGCCAGATCGTTGCCGGCCGGACGCGGGGACGGACGCGCAACGACCAGATCACCATTGCGGACCTGACCGGAACCGGCATCCAGGACACCGCCATCGCCACGCTCGCCTTTGCCCGCGCCGGCGCGGCCAACGCCGGGACCACATTCGAAAGCTGACCGGCGCGGCGCCGGAAGAGAAGGGAAGAAACATGACAAAGCCCAAACTCAAATTCTCGCTCGGCGAATATGCCGCGCGGCTGGAAAAGACACGGCGTGCCATGGAGGCGAAGGGTGTCGACCTGCTGATCGTCAGCGATCCGTCGAACATGGCCTGGCTGACCGGCTATGACGGCTGGTCCTTCTACGTGCACCAGGCGGTGATCGTGCCGCCGCAGGGCGAGCCGATCTGGTTCGGCCGCGGCCAGGATGCCAACGGCGCCAAATTCACTGCCTATCTGAAGCACGACAACATCGTCGGTTATCCCGATCACTACGTGCAGTCGACCGAGCGCCACCCGATGGACTACCTCTCGGGCATCCTGACCGAGCGCGGCTTCGGCAAGCTGACGATCGGTGTCGAGATGGACAATTACTGGTTTTCGGCGGCGGCCTTTGCGGCGCTGCAAAAACATTTGCCGAACGCGCGCTTTGTCGACGCGACCGCCCTCGTCAACTGGCAGCGAGCCGTCAAGAGCGACACCGAGATCGGCTATATGCGCAATGCCGCCCGAATCGTCGAGGCGATGCACGCCCGCATCTTCGACAAGATCGAAGTCGGCATGCGCAAGTGCGATCTGGTCGCGGAAATCTATGATGCCGGCACCCGCGGCGTCGACGGCATCGGCGGTGATTATCCGGCGATCGTGCCGCTGCTGCCGTCCGGCGTCGAGGCATCGGCACCGCACCTGACCTGGGACGACCGGCCGCTGAAGAAGGGCGAGGGCACCTTCTTCGAGATCGCCGGCTGCTACAACCGCTATCACCTGCCGCTGTCGCGCACCGTCTTCCTCGGCAAGCCGACGCAGGCCTTTCTTGATGCCGAAAAGGCGACGCTGGAAGGCATGGAAGCCGGTCTTGCAGTCGCCAGACCCGGCAATACCTGCGAGGATATTGCCAACGCCTTCTTCGCGGTGCTGAAGAAATACGGGATCGTCAAGGATAACCGCACCGGTTATCCGATCGGCCTTTCCTATCCGCCGGACTGGGGCGAGCGCACTATGAGCCTGCGACCGGGCGATCGGACGGAGCTGAAGCCCGGCATGACCTTCCATTTCATGACCGGTCTCTGGCTCGACGACATGGGTTTCGAAACGACCGAGAGCATCCTCATCACCGACAGCGGCGTCGAGTGCTTCGCCAAAGTGCCGCGCAGGCTGATGGTCAAGGATTGAGGCTGTCATGACAGAGATTGGCTTGCGGCCGTCGCCGATCAGCGCGACGGTCAATTTCGCCGCCGAGGGCATCCAGCACGGCTTCCTGCGTCTGCCTTACAGCCGCGACGATTCCGCCTGGGGATCGGTGATGGTGCCGATAACGGTCGTCCGGAACGGCACGGGCCCCACGGCCCTTCTGACCGGCGGCAACCACGGCGACGAGTATGAAGGACCGATCGCGCTCTTCGATCTTGCCCGCACGCTGAAGGCCGAAGAGGTGAGGGGCGCAGTCATCATCGTGCCGGCCATGAATTATCCGGCATTCCAAGCGGGAACCAGAACCTCGCCGATCGACAGGGGCAACATGAACCGCAGCTTCCCGGGCCGGCCGGACGGCACGGTGACCGAGAAGATCGCCGACTATTTCAGCCGTGTGCTTCTGCCGATGGCGGATCTCGTCCTCGACTTCCATTCCGGCGGCAAGACGCTCGATTTTCTGCCGTTCTGCGCAGCCCACATCCTGCCGAACAAGCAGCAGCAGGAAAGAGCTTTCGAATTCGTGAGAGCGTTTGCGGCACCCTATTCGATGAAGATGCTGGAGATCGATGCGGTCGGCATGTACGACACCGCGGCCGAGGAGATGGGCAAGATCTTCATCACCACGGAACTCGGCGGCGGCGGCACCGCCACGGCCAAAAGTGCGGCGATTGCCAAGCGCGGCACCATGAACGTGCTACGCCATGCAGGGATTGTCGCCGGCGCCGTCGATCCCGGTCCGACGACTTGGCTCAACATGCCGGACGGCCGCTGCTTCTCCTTCGCGGAAGAGGGAGGTCTGATCGAACCTGTCATCGATCTCGGTGAAGCCGTCACTGACGATGCGGTGATCGCGCGCATCTATCCGACCGGGCGGACCGGGGTGGCGCCGCGCGAGATCCGCGCCGGCATGAACGGTATTCTCTGTGCCCGGCATTTCCCGGGGCTGGTCAAGGCTGGTGACTGTGTTGCCGTCGTGGCGATCGTCGACGACTAAGGTAGATCGACGATCACACGTCAAGCCGCTTTCTGCGGTCTTGACCCGCCGGCGGCCGCGTCGATCTGAAAGCGGTTTACCACCCCTTCCAACGTCTGCGTTTGGCTGCCAAGCGCCCGGCAGGCCGAGGCGGTTTCGACGGCCATGGCTGCGTTGCGTTGCGTTACCTGATCGAGAGCGTTGACGGAGGCGTTGATCTCGCCGATCGCCACCGCCTGCTCGGCGGACACGGAAACGATGCGGGCGATCAACCCGGCGACCTGCTCGACCTGCCCCTCGATTTCCAGCAGCGCTTTTCCGGTGCGGTTGACAAGCTGCACCCCGCTGGAGACCTGAGACGAGGAAGTGGAAATCAGTCCTCTGATCTCCTTGGCGGCGTTGGCCGAGCGCAAAGCGAGTTCGCGCACTTCCTGCGCCACCACGGCAAAACCCTTGCCCGCCTCGCCCGCACGGGCGGCTTCAACCCCGGCATTGAGTGCCAGAAGATTGGTCTGGAAGGCGATTTCATCGATGACATTGACGATATCGCCGATCTGGGAGGACGAGCCTTCGATCCTTTCCATGGCGGCGATTGCTTCGCGAACGACGGCTGCCGAATGTTCGGCGCTGGTGCGGGTCTCGGCCATCATACCGGTTGCCTTGCCGGCATGAGCGGAGGCGTCTTTCGCCTTGGTATTCATCTCATCGAGCGCGGCTGTGGCCTCCTCGAGCATTGCGGCTTGCTGTTCCGTGCGCGACGCAAGACTGTCGGCCGCATCGGTGATGCCGGCCGAGGAACTGCCCACTTGCTTGGAGGTCTGGGCGATCTCCGCCATCGAAGCGCAAAGCGCGTCCATACTGTCGTTGAACTTGGCGCGCAAAGTCTCGTAGGCGGCGGCGAACGGCGTCGTGATCCGGCAATCGAGATTGCCGGTCGACAGCTGTTCCAGGCCGTATGTCAACCGATCGATCACCGTTTCGCGGATCTGCTCCTCGGCGGCTCTTTCGGCCAGTTGGCTGCGTTCGCGCTCAAATTCCGCGTCGCGAAGTGCGGTCTCGCGCTTCTGCGCCTCCTGCCGTTCGAGCGCGTTGCGGCGGAATACCGCCACGGCCTTGGACATGGCTCCGATCTCGTCGGACCGCTTGGCATAGGGAACATCGGTCGAAAAGTCGCCTTCGGCAAGGTTGCCCATATAGGCCTTCATGCCATCGAGCGGCACGATCGCCCGTCGACGCAGGAGATAAAGCCCCACCAGCAAAAGCCCGAACGATCCGAAGCCTGCAGCACCCGCATAGATCGTCCAGGTGACGATCTCCGAGGCGGCATTGCGCTCCTCGCCCTTCAGGAAGGCGTCGGAATTGGCAACGAGTTTCTCGACCGCGTCCTGGTGCGAATGAAAGGCGACGCGCAGCTGCTCGATCGCACCATGCGCCTTGTCTTCGTCCTTGGCGTTCAGGGCCGGGATGATCTCACGGTTCATCACTCCCCAGAATGCATCGCCCTTGGCGATGACATCGTTTTCAAGCTCGTCCTTCAAAGCCTGCGGCAGCCGGGTGGTTTTCCAATAGGCACGGCGGTCGTCGTAAGCGGCTTTGAGATTTGCGATCTTGGCAAGATTGGTTTCTGTGAGCTCTGGAAATTTGCTCGCCTCGAAGGACAGCATGTAGGATTCCACCACAAACAGTGGCGGCGGCAGAATATCGGCGATCAAATCCTTGCCGTAGACGACCTGTTCGTACACCGGCCCGTTGACTTTCAGCCTTTCGAGCGCCGACTGCTGCAATCCAATCGACATGAAAAGGCCTGCTGAAACGGCGACACCAAACGCAACCAAACTACGGGCAATAGTGAATGCCAAGGACTGTCTCCCGAATAATATGGCTTCTCCGGTTCGAGACGCCTGATCCCTGGTGCAGTATTATGTCGTGAGAACACTGAAATATGGTTAATTATTTTGGAGATCTAGGCGGAATAAGAGCCATGAATACTTGTGGTATCAAGCCATCATTTGTCATCCTTGATGGCTGACAGGTTAATGCTGCGCACACAGGTGAAGGGACACCAACTTGGCTGAACCTCTTGCTGCTCGTCGAGGGCGTGGAATGTCGGCTCCAGATGGCATGATAGCCGCGATTGCGCGGGTTAGAGGCGGTCGGCTTGCGACGTGAAACCTGGGGGACTTTGCGACCACAGGTCTTGAGTTGATCTCACCATGGCATTTTGAATTCCCGAAACATGCTTGGCGTTCGTAGCTGAGAGGCCTTTCAAGCCAAGCGCATGAGCTTTTCGTTCAGGCTGCCGATCTCGCGCAGAAGCTCGACCAATCTGTCCGTGTTTTCCTGGCTGAGCCGGCCCGTTCCGCCGCTGCTGTTCCAAAGATCTTGAAATTCCTGGCTCATGGTGCGTGCGCTGCTCATAATTTCGATGATTTGAGCGCGGTTTTCCCAGGTTGCAACGATGGTCGGTTCGTCCATCTCCACCGACATGTCTGGTTCGCGTTCCAGCAAAAACAATTCCTGATTCCTCTTGGGCGATGACGGTTTGGTTCTGATGGCGCCATCCAGCCTACAGGATGGGCCATTCCTGCGATGACTCAAGAACATGGTTTGACAGTCTCGGAACGATTGAAAATCAAACGATTGGCTAGCGGGTGTGGGGCGGACACGTTAGCCAATCGGCAAACCCTTCCTGGAATCACCCGGAGTAGAATTCGCATGAACAATAAATGGGAAAATTTCCCATTTGTCAATGCCGATGACAGCGTTTTCAGTGCGGACCCGGCCCCGGGGGCGGCGGCCCAGGAGGCGGGCCGTCCTGCGGTGGCGCCCCGCCTCTATCCGGAGCAGGAAAATCTCGGTCCGGCCCGCCTCTGCCGAAGGGCGAACGATCGGGAGGCGGTCGATCCGAAGGGCCACCTGGACGTCGCGAACCGAAGTCGTGCGGAATGCGCCCGTCGGGAAAGCCGGTCATTCTGCTTGAGTCCCGCACGCCGACATCGACGAAGCCATGACCATCAGGAGATGGCGGCGTCGTACCGAAAGGCGCGGAGCCTCTGGGTCCCGCGCCCGGCCTGTCCTTATCCGTCGGCTGGAAGGTCTCGACGTTGACGATGCCTTGTTTCAAGCCCGGCACCAGGGGTTCAGCCTGAATGCGCGTGATGATTAATCGATCGGCGACGGCCTTGAGACGCACGAGCGTTTGCTTGCCGGCCAGGTATCCATGCGTGCTTCCAAGCGAAAGGCCGCCGAGCAGGACGCGATTGCTGCTCTTGACGGGGATGCCGCGAACATGGGCGCCTTCGGAAACGGAGCGGGGCTCGATGCGCCGGGCAATGATCGTACCGTCAGGTTTGCGGATGCCGAACACGGCGACCCGCTTGCCCTTGCGCAGGCCCTTCGTCGCGACACCCGTCGTGTCGATCGTCTGCCCCAGTATGGTAATGCCGGTCTTGTCTATCCGGTCGATGCGGCCCTGGACTTCGCTGGCGATGGTGATGCGGGCGGCAAGCTTGCCCGTCAGCAGCACCCGGGCGACATGACCGACCTTCATCGCGCTCGCGCGAACGCGCCGGCCGTCGATTTCGATCGGTGTCGTCGCACTGAACGGTATGTGGATGTTGTTGACGATGATGCTTCCAAAGCCCTGGATGGTTCCGACGATGCCCGTTCCACCGATGCCGTGATCTTCGTTCTCCCCGCCGCCCTGGATGGAAAGTCCGGATCCGCCGATGCCATGATCGCTGGTGCCCGTCGGCTGCGCGGCGGCAATCTTCGGCCCCAGGACCTGAAGCGCTATTCCGGCCAGCAGAAATTGCCTTCTCGAGATCGCCGACGGGGTCATTCGCCCGTCTCCGTCTTCGATGCGGCGTCTGGCTGAAGATCGGCCTCGCCCTCCTCGGTCATGACATAGAGCCCGGTGATCCAGCGGCTGCTGCCGCCGGGGTCGTCCTTGATGGCCTGATGGGCGATCTTGTTGAGTTTCAGGAGCAGCGCCATCCCCTCCTGCCGCGCAATCTCGTCGAGCCGGGCCGCCAGCTCGGGGGACATCCCGTCGTAGTGAACCGCACGTTCGAAGTAGGGAGGAGGCTCGTTCATCAGGTTCATGACCGACGCCTGCACATGGTCACGGAGGTTGCGCGTAAAATAATGCCGGCGGGCTTCGTCACCGGCATTGGGGACGATCGATGAAAGGTCGAGCTGGATCCAGCCGTTCTGATCGACAACGACGATGCCTTTATCCAGCCAGTCGTCCAGGATGGAGCGGGGGTGGACGTCCTTGGTGATGTCGCTCACCAGGCTCTCGAATGACGGACCGCCGTCGGTGGAGGTCCGGGGCAGGGCGCTCGGCCGATCCTCCGCATCGCAATAAAACGGATCGGCAAGCCATCTGGCGAGAATGCGGCTCGTCTGCGAAACGCCGGTGGTCAGGAAGGATGCCGCAAGCACCTGTCCGCGCAGCCGGTTGACGTCCTTGCGGTGAATGCCGGTCAGAAGCGAGATGCGGCTATCCGTCTGGTTCTTGTTCGGCAGCGCAAATTCCTTCTCCGCGACCTCGATATAGAGGCGGCGAAGAACGGTCGAAAACGAGATGAAGTTGAAGCCGGAGGCGAGTGCGAGCTTGACCAGCGGGCGAAGCACGCGGATCAGCATGGCCTGCAAGGTCTCTTCGGAGAACGGAAGCTTTGCGCGCGGCTTCGACATTAACAACACACTCGGTCTCTGAAAGACCATTGCCGGCAGACCTTCGACAATCGTCTTCAGTCTCCCCTATGGGAAAGTCCAGACTGCCGCAACGGACGAGCCATATGCAAGACCGGCTTATGCCATGCTTCCTGGTGGCGCGGCCGTGATCGCGCCGCTATTCGGAAGATATTTTGCGCCTTCTGTCAATGCGTTACCGGATGCGGTTCGGGTGACAGCACTGCGCCATGGCGCCAGTCGATCAGCCGGTCGATGCGCGCAATCTTGTGGAAAACCTCAAAAACGTCGAAGGACGTGCCTTTCTCGATGTGGGCTGCCAGCAGCGCGCAAAGCTCAAATATTTCAGGGGGCGTACCGGTCATCTCGACGCCGTCATCCGTGAAGACACCCGATCGCGGCCATGCCCGCGTCTGTTGCTCGTCGAGTTTGCTGCCGACGAAGGGGATCGTATCGATAATGCCGGAAGCGAGCGCGAAGGCCGCTTCCGCCACGATTTCGGAACACGTCGTGTTGGGCTCCCTCGCTAAGGCCGGTATTTGCATCCGCTTGAATTCCCGCATTTTTCAATCCGTCAGAGATAGTTGACCAGGCTCAGGCTCTGGAGTTTCGAGACGAGCGTGTAGGCCGTTTCCAATTGCGTCTGCAGCTGGTTGACGAGCGTCGAAGCCTCATAGGTATCCACACCCTGGAGATCGACGAGGTTTCCCTGAAGCAGAGTGGATTGAGCGTCGAGGGCGTCATTTGCCTTTTCGAGCCGCTCTTGCGCGAGGCCGAGTTCGCTTTGCTGCGTCACGATCCCGGAGGTCGCCTGCGCCGCATAGGCGATCGCCTTGGATGCGACGGTGCTCTGTGCGTCGGAGCTGAGATCCTGGCCGAAGAGGGCGGAGACGACGACGGATGCCAGCGCGAGATAGCGCATGCCTTCGGAATTGGCGTTGGTCGACGAGGTGATGGTTTCCGATCCGCTAATCCGGCTCGTCATGTCGGTGCTGGAAGCGGTCGACCAGCCGTCGGAAGTGTCCGTCCAGGCGCTCTCGGAGAACATCGGCTCGACCGTGTCCGTGATGAAGCTGCCAATTTCCTCGCCTGTCAACTCGTTGACGTCTTTTCCGAGACCGGTTGCATAATCGTTCAGCGCCGAAACGATCGCATCCGAGACCGCCGAGGATTGATCGCTCAGAGGCTGGCTGTCGAGGTTCGTCCCGCCGAACAGGAATTCGCCATTGACCGACGTGTTTGCCGTCGAGACCAACTGCGAAATCGTGGCGCCCGCCGTCTGCAGGGCAACGGCGATGCTTGTCGTATCCTGGCTCGCCTGGAGCGCCGTCAGGTTTGAGACCAGGCTGTCGCCGGCATCCTTGAGGCTCGAAAGGGCGGTTTGCGATGCGTCCATCCGCAACTCGACGACGGCATTGCTCGTCTTGAACGAGGCAGCCTGGGCGATAGCGCTGGTGAGATTGATCGACTTTGCAGCGCCGTTGCCGAGGGATACGCCGATATCGGCGTAGGTTCCCGTCGTTGCTTCCGTCGAGGCCTGCTGCAGCTTGTTTTGGGACTGGCTGATGGTGAGCCGCAAAACATTCTGCATCGCCGATGATGAGACAAAAGATGCTTTCATGACTAGCTCGCTATGTCGAGGAGCGACTGGAACATCTCGTCGATGACGTTCAGGATCTTCGTCGCCGCTTTGTAGGATTGTTCGATGTCGAGAAGCAGCGTCAGTTCCTCGTCGAGGTTGACGCCGGTTTCGTTGGAATAGGCCTCGTCGGAGCGTGACAAGGCCGCAGCCGTTGTTTCGGAGGCCGACGTGGCATCGCTTCGATATTGTTCGAGCCAGCCGATGGAGGCGCTGGCGTAGTCCGTCAGGCTTTGTGACGTGGAGAGACCGGCGTCGGAAGAGAACGAGCGCTGTTCCGTCAGCGCCTGATACAGGGCGTCGAGATTGTCCGAGAAGCCGCTGTTTCCCGCGGTGTTGAGATCGGTGATGCCGCTGATGGAGCCATCGCGCAGCTTTGTCGCATCACCACCCTCGCTCGTGACGACGGCTAGATTGACCGCGATGGTGGAGGCGATCCCTGTCGTATCGTCGGAAGCAGCAGGTGTTGCCCCGGTTGCGCCCGGCGCCGTCGTCCACACGAAAAGTCCCGGCGCGCTCGTGCTGCCGTCGGTTTCCGAGAAGATCTGGACGAGCGATTTGGCGATCTCGTCGAGTTGGGCCTGGAATGTCGGGGCGATCTCGTCGCGAAGCTGCAGCAGCGCCTGCAGGCTGCCCGAGGCACTCGTCGTCGATCCCTCGCCGGCGTCGAGCGCAACACCGTCGATATAGATGGAATTGCCTTCGGTTCCGGCAACGTAGGTTGCCGTCGATACGAACGTGACGGTGCGGGGAATGGTCTCGAACAGCACGGTGCCATCAGAGGTATAGAGCGCCATATCGTTATCGTCGCGCACGGTTGAGGTGACGCCGACGAGCGAGGAGATCTGCTTCAGCAGCTTTTCACGCTCGTCGAGTGCCGAGGATGTATCGGTGCCGGTCGCTGTCGCCAGCTTGACCGCATTGTTGGCCGCCTCGAACTGCGACAGCAGCGTATTCAAGGTGGAGACCTGTGTGGCGATCTCCGCATCCGCCTCGGCTCTGATCGACTGGACGCCGTCGCTTGCGGTATTTAGCGAATTGGCGAGATCCTGCGCGGCGGTCACGGCCGATTGCGCGGCGGTCGTGCTGCTCGGCGACGTGCCGAATGTCTGGAGCGCCTGCTGGAATGCCGTGAGATAGGTACTCGGCGAGGTCTCGTAGTCATTGCCGCCCACCAGCGACTTCAGGCTTTCGAGACCGGTCACCAGCGTCTGCTGGGCGCTGTCCTTGGCATTCGTTTGCAGATACTGGGCAAGCAGCGCAGTTTCCTGCGCCCGGCTGATGCTGACGACCTGGGCGCCGGAAAGAGACGTCGTAACCGACGCCTCCCGTCTCACATAGTCGGAATTTCCGACATTGGCGATATTCGTCGAGATGACGCTGCTTTGCTGGCCCGTGGTGTTGAAAATACTTTGCACGCTGTTCAAGGCGGAGGTGAGCGACATGCCGGCGCCCTCCCTATCGTTTCAGATTGACGAGGACATCCATGATATCGGAGCCGGTCTGAAACACCTTGGAATTGGCGGTATAGCTTCGCTGCGCCTCGATCATCTCCGTCAGTTCGCCGGCGAGATCGACGTTCGAGCTTTCGAGAGCGCCGGACTGGATGGAGCCGAGCCCGTTCGTCTGCGGGAAGCCGGTGACCGTGACGCCGGACAATCCGTTGGCACTGTAGACGTTGCCGCTGAGCAGCGTCAGATTGTCGGGGCTGGCAACCGTCGCGAGAGGGATCTGATAGAGAGCCTTTGTCGCGCCGTTCGCATAGGAGACCGACACCACGCCGTCCGTACCGATAGACACCGAACTCACGGCACTTGCGGCCTGGCCGTCTGCTGAGCCCGTTGCCGAGAAGTCGGAGGAAAGCTGGGTGAAGTCGGAATAATCCATGGTGATCGTCTTGGCCGTCACCGGATCGACGATGTCGGTGTCGGTTGCCGAGGTCAGCTGGCCATCGGCGTCGAAGGAGAGCGTGGCAACGCTCACGGCATCGGAAGAGTAGGGAAAGGACGTCGTGCTGCCGGTGGATGCATCGGCATTGCGGTAAACGGCAACCTCCCAAGTGCTGCCGGTGACCGCGCCGCTCGCGTCCGTCGTGACGCCGGTCTTGGTGAAGTAATAGTCGTACTGGACGGTGCCGCCGAGGCTGTCATAGGCAACCAGCGACATCTTCTGCGTGTCGTCGGTGACGCTTGCCGTGTTGGCGCTCGGCAGCGTCGTCGTATCCGTGACGACGGTCGCTTCGGAGTTCAGGTTGCCGCTGAAGTAAGCGCTGCTCGAAGCGACGGCGCTCAAGCCCGATTGGGATACGTTGACCGGCACCAGGCCGTCGAAGCCGTTGACGACCACCGCCGGCACGCCGGAGTCATAGGAATATCCCATCAGCGTGAAACCGGCGCCGTTGACGAGATTGCCGTCGCTGTCGACCGAGAAGTCGCCGGCCCGGGTAAGCACAGGCGTGCCGTCGGCGCTTTCCACGATGAAGAACCCGTCTCCCGAGATCGCCAGGTCGTAGGCCGAGGTCGTATAGGAAATGTCGCCCTGCTGAGAAATCGCCTGGCGCACGGATGTCTGAACGCCGCCTGAATTATAATTGCCCGAGGAAGACGGCAGAACCAGTGACGAAAAGGACGTGGAAACGGCTTTGTAGCCGGTGGTGTTCGCATTGGCGATATTGTCGGAGACCGTGCTCAGCCGGTTTGCCTGGGCGCTCATGCCGGAGACGGCGGTTTTCATGCTTCCAAAAATGCTCATGGCTCGATTCCTTTATGGTCTGGGAACATGCCATGTGACGAGGGGCTTCCAGGGCGCCGGGATTGCGGGCGCACGACATCGCTGGCGCCGGGCAAGGCCGACACCGGTCGATGATCTGATTGTCTGGACTGACCCCGTGATGGCGATAGGCGCTTCGGCTCATCCGCGCGCTGGTTATCCGTGCGCCTGTGACGGCGCACCATTCGAACGTTTCCATATTTCGCAAGCGACCCGACTGAAGGCTCTGCCGGCTCGACTGCCGGTTCGCTTTAAAACCGTCTCAGTGCGGATCCTCCAGCGCCCGCAATGGCGACGGCTTAACGACCGTCAGCTCGTGGACTGTGCAGACAATAAACCGGTGCCTGACGCGTCGAGCAGACTAAAGAGCTGGCTCGCCTGGCTTTCGGTGACGTCGTCCGACTCACCCGCCATAAACTCGTCCAATGTCACAAGCCCGTCTCCGTCCGTATCGAGATCGGAGAGCAGGGATGCAAACTGGTCATCGTCATCGTCAGCGGACGGCGGCGGTCCTTCGGGACGTTCCGACCGCTGAGCGGACATGGCCTCGGTCAGCGTATCAACCGATAGCGAGCCGGAACTTTCGCTGTCGAAGCTGTCGAACAGCGTGCCGGCCTGCTCCTCGCTCACATCGGACGGCCGACCTGCAACGAACTCGGCTTTGCTCAGCTGCCCGTCGCCGTCGGTATCGAGATCGGAGAGCATGGATGTAAGATCGTCATCGTCGGAAGGTGGCGGGGGTGGCGGCCCCTCGGCACGTTCCGACTGCTGAGCGGACATGGCCTCGGTCAGCGCATCGACCGACAGCGAGCCGGAACCTTCGCTGTCGAAGCTGTCGAACAGCGTGCCGGCTTCATCCTCCGACACATCGGACGGCCGGGCTGTGACGAACTCGGCCTTGCTCACGTACCCGTCGCCATCGCTGTCCAGCTGCGCAACGTCCATGTCTGCGCTGCCGTCCTGCTGCTCGCTGGAAGCGGACTGACCGGCGAGGCCGTTCATCGTCAACGACATCAACTGCGACATGAGTTTCTCAGCGCTGTTGGTCGCGTCTTCGCTGAGCTGCTGGCTTGCGGTTGATTTTTTTGCCGAAACCGTATTACAGGATAGGATGTCCTGGGATGCTGACGTCGAACTCTTGCGGTACGAATAGGAAGAGATCGACGTTGCGGCAGAAATGGTCGTCATAAGCGCTCCATCGATAGAGGGTGGGGATGCAACGCATTACAGAACTGATGAGTTCTCTAAATCGAAATTACTAATGCCACAACCGAAAAAATCGTCCCTCAGAAATCGTAGTCTCCTTTCTGCGGGCGTCGGCTTGCGCTTCGTTGAGGCGGTCTAGATCATCATGGATGTTGCCGACGAGCCCGTAGATGAGCCGCGCAAGCGAGGCCGGCCGAAAGTCTCCAGCGACGAGGACAAGCGGGCGCATATCGTCGAAATTGCCCGCCGCGTTTTTGTAAAATGCGGCTATGCCGGAAGTACGACCGCAGTCGTCGCCAGCGAGGCGGGTGTTTCAAAACAGACGCTTTACAAGCTGTTTCAGAGCAAGGAAGAGCTGTTTGCCGCTGTGGTCGGCGCGCATCGGCGCCTGATGCTCGACCTGCCGCGGCCTGCTGAAGATATCTCGATCGCCGAGAGCCTCGAACGCATCTTCATGATCGATATGGATGAGGACAAGGACGCGGATCGTGCCGGTTTCCTGCAACTCGTCTTTCGCGAGGCGGGGCAGTTTCCCGAGCTCGTCGATATTCTGCAGCGCGAAGGCATGCTTGCCAGCCGGCAGGACCTCACCGACTGGCTGAGCCACCGTAGGGCGGAAGGCAAGTTGTCGCTTGATGATCCGGCCAGCGGAGCCCGGATGCTGATGGATATGATTTTCGGCGGCATGGGTCCGCCGGAAGGGCGCGCTCAGGCCTGGCCTGATCGGGCGGTGCTCCTTGCCCATCTCAGGCGTTGCATTGCAATCTTTGCGGCGGGCGTCGGGGCCGCTTAACGCGATGGAGCCGCGATCCCTCGGCTTTCGACCTCCTATTGCATTTTCGAATAATTATAGTACCATGCGGTTCTATTAAATTGATTCGGCCGCATGAAATGCGGTCCGTATGCGCCATGAGCGGCGGCAAACATCTCAGCAAACATGAAAAGTTTCAACCGTGACTGCCGGCAGGCTTTCGCGCGCGCGCTCATGCAAAGGGACAGACGATGGTTTCCACCTATGTGAGCTACCTCTCGGTCGCCAGAAATCTGAACGCCAGTCTCTCGAGTGTGGCTTCGCAGGCAACGGTTTCCCGCGACAGTGCCTATTACAAGGAAAACATCGACAAGGTCACGACCGTCGACGAGTTCATGAGCGATTACAAGCTCTATTCCTATGCCATGAAGGCCTACGGCCTTGAAGACATGACATATGCCAAGGCCTTCATGACGAAGGTGCTGGAGAGTGACCTCAGCGATTCATCGAGCTTCGCCAACAGCTTGAGCGACACCCGCTATGCCGAGTTTGCCGCCGCCTTCAAATTCGCCGGCGAGACGAAGACGGCGCAATCGGACGTGCAGCGGGACAATCTGCTCGATGCTTATGAGGAGTCCTTCGACACCGAGGCGGACGACATCGCGGACGCGACGGACTATTTCGAAGAGAATATCTCGTCGATCACCTCGGTCGACGATCTCCTGTCGAGTTCTAAGCTGAAGAACTATGTGCTGACGGCTTTCGGGCTCAGCACCGAATATACTTCGACCAGCTTCCTGAAGAGTGTTTTGACGAGCGATCTCGAAGACGCCGATAGTTTCGTCAACCAGCTCGACGACGCGGTCTATGTCAACCTGGCGAAGGCCTTCAACTTCAACGAGGACGGCTCGACCGACGGCGACGTGATGTCGGAAGATCAGATCTCGCTGGTCACGAGCGCTTATGCGGTGGCCTCGGCGACGATCGCTTCCTCGGAAACCGGGGAGGCCTATGACACCTACTTCGCGGCGCAAATCGGCAACATCACCTCCGTCGATGAGTTGATGAGCGACGACAAACTGGTTTCCTATCTGAGAACTGCCTACGGGCTTACCGATAGCGAGACCGACAACTTCATTTCCGCGGCGCTGAAAAGCGCCGACGTCGCCGACGCGATCGGCTTGTCCGACCTGCACGACGCCTTCAATTTCGATGAGGACGGCGATCTTGCCGATGGCGACACCGCCCAGACTTCAGACCAGACCGCCACGACCACGGCAGCCTTCGACGAAAATTATCAGGTGCTGGTCGCCAACGCCAGCACGGAAGATGCCACCGACAACTATACGACACGCATCGCCAGCGTCACCTCGATCGATGATTTCCTGGTATCGAACGATGACGATGATGACGACGACAACGACGATCTTCCGGAACTGTGGGAAATGGCGTTGCGCGCCTATGACATAGACCCGGACAGCGTTTCGAGAAGCGAAGTTCGGAAAATTCTCGAAAGCGATCCCGCGGACTCGAAAAGTTATGTCAACAGCCTCGACGACGACCGGTTCGTAGCCTTTCGCCAAGCCTTCAACTTCGACGACAATGGTGATGTCACCGTTCCCTTGCAGGCCATGTCGGAGTCCGTCGTCGACGACTATGCCGCCTATTATAAGCAGAACAAAATCCGCTACCTCGAACGCGACGAACTGACCGAGGCGACCGATGCAGCGAATGACGAGATCACCTATTTTCGCGAGCAGATGGCGACGATCACGACGGCCAGCGAATTTCTGGCCGACGATCGTTTGGTTAGCTTTGCGCTTGAGGCGAAGGGGCTCGACCCTGATGATGTCACGTCGGACGAGTTGGAGAAGATGTTTTCTTCCGACCTCGACGACGAAGACAGTTATGTCAACAAGCTGGACGACAATCGTTTCGCCGAACTCGTCGGCGCGTTCAATTTCGATCAGGACGGCAATATTTCCGCCGATCCGACCGGGACTGTGCAGCAGCGCGGCGATGTGCTGGAGACGATCGACGCCTATGTCAGGCTGACGCTCGAAGACGACCAAGGCGATAGCAACACCGGCGTGCGCCTTGCCCTTTACTTCCAGCGCAAGGCGCCGGAGATATCGAGCGCCTATAACATTCTAGGCGACAGCGCGCTCTTCGAGTTCTTTACGACGACCTTCAACCTGTCCAGTTACGTCTCGAACATGGACGTCGACAAGCAAGCCGAGATGGTCGACAATTTCATCGACATGAAGGATCTGTCGGATCCTGACAAAGTCGACGATCTGATCAAACGCTTCACCGCCATGTATGACATGGCCAACGGCACGGGCACCACGTCGTCAGCCCTTTCGATCCTGACCGGCTCGGCGACGATAAGCGCCGATACGCTGCTTGCTATGGCGCAATTGAAAAGCGGTTGAGCGGCAAGCCCCTTCCTCGGGGAGCCTGACAGAGGTGCATTGCCATCCACGGCAGGGCAGGGGGCCGGCTGCCTTTGCCAGGATGTGCCTGATCAACGCAGCGCTGGTTGAAAAGAAAATATCCTGCGCGTTATATTCATAATTAAATCCCCGTTAATAAGCATAAGCGAATATTTGCGACATGGCTGGCCCAACAGCAATGAAATCTAGGGGGATTGCGCGTGAGTATTCTTGGTCGTGGTGCAAATGCTGTGGCGGCTCTTGCCGCTTTATCAAATTCGCAGGCCATGATCGAGTTTGACTTATCGGGCAAGATCCTCACCGCGAATGAAAACTTCTGCCGGGCGCTCGGCTACGAGTTGAGGGAGATCGTCGGAAAACATCACAGCATGTTTGTCGAACCTGCCTACGCATCCTCGGCGGAATACAAGGCTTTCTGGACAAAGCTGTCAGCGGGGAAATTCGATCAACAACAATATAAGCGGGTCGGAAAAGGCGGGCGCGAGGTCTGGATCGAGGCATCCTACAATCCCGTGTTCCGACGCGGGAAGCCGGTCAAGGTTATCAAGATTGCAACTGACATCACTGCGCAGAAGCTGAAGTCTGCCGAGGATTCGGGCAAGATCGACGCATTGTCCCGGGCTCAGGCGATCATCGAATTCACGCCGGTCGGCGAAATCCTGACCGCGAACGACAACTTCCTGTCCGCGCTAGGTTATTCGCTTGCCGAAATCCAGGGCAAACATCATTCGATGTTCTGTGAAGCCGACTACTCGAGGTCGGAGGCTTATAAGGAATTCTGGCGGAGACTTGCGAGCGGCCAGCTGGTCGCCGACGAATTCATGCGTGTGGGCAAGGGCGGACGGAAGGTCTACATCCAGGCTTCCTACAATCCGATTTTCGACCTGAACGGCAAAGTGTTCAAAGTCGTGAAGTTCGCAACCGATGTCACGGCGCGCGTCGAAAATGTCGAACAACTTGCCCGTTGCCTGACGAATCTTGCGGACGGTGACCTGTCGCAGATGATCCAGAAGCCTTTCATTCCTTCGCTGGAAAGGCTGCGTGCCGACTTCAACAGCGCCTCGGAGAAGTTGAAGGGTGCAATGGCAACGGTTGCCGAAAATGCCAAGGCGATCTCAGCCGGTTCCAACGAAATCCGCACAGCCGCCGACGACCTGGCAAAGCGTACCGAGCAGCAAGCGGCATCCGTCGAGGAGACGGCCGCCGCCCTTGAGGAAATCACGACGACGGTCAAGGATTCGAGCCGCCGCGCCGAGGAAGCCGGTCAACTCGTGGGGCGCGCCAGAAATCACGCCGAGCATTCCGGCCAGGTGGTGCGTGACGCCATCGGAGCGATGGACCAGATTGAAAACTCGTCACGGGAAATTTCCAATATCATCGGAGTCATCGACGAGATTGCCTTCCAGACGAACCTTTTGGCGCTCAATGCCGGCGTCGAGGCGGCACGAGCTGGGGAGGCCGGCAAGGGGTTTGCGGTCGTTGCCCAGGAGGTTCGTGAGCTGGCGCAGCGGTCGGCGAAAGCTGCCAAGGAGATAAAGAGCCTGATCACAGCGTCCGGTTCCCATGTCGCAAACGGCGTCGCCCTTGTCACGAATGCCGGATCCGCGCTCCAGGAAATCGCCACTCAGGTTCACGAAATCAATACCAACGTCACGGCGATCGTGGAGGCGGCGCGCGAGCAATCGACTGCGCTCGGTGGGATCAGCCAGTCCATCAACACCGTCGACCAGGGAACGCAGCAGAATGCCGCAATGGTCGAAGAGCAGACGGCTGCAAGCCATGGTCTCGCACGAGAGGCTGCCGCGCTCTTCGAGCTTCTTGAACAGTTCCGTTTCAACGATGCGCCGAGATCCAGGTCTTCGTTTGCGCCGGCGGATCGTCACCCTGCCGCACCGACGCCTTTGAAAGTCGTTCGTACTTCGCCCCTCGCGTCCATCCAGCGCGGGTCGGCCTCCGTCGCGCTGAAGTCCGACTGGGAAGAGTTCTGATTACGCTGGCTGAGCCATTCTCAGCAGTATTGGCGACAATCAATCAATCGAGCGACCACGAGCCGGGATAGTTCGGCTTGCGGCGCTCGATCCACGCGTCGAGCCCTTCGCGCAGATCGGCGGTTGGCGCCATGCGGGCGAATTGTTCGCCTTCGATCAGCAGCCCCTCGGCAATGCTCTGGTTGATGCCGCGCGTCACCGCCGTCAAAATGCTCGCCGCCGCCAGCGGTGAATGACGCAGAATGCGCCGCGCGAGATCGTGGGCTGCCGGCATGAGAGCGTCATGCGGGACAAGCTGGTTGACAAGGCCGAGTTCGAGGGCGCGCTGCGGGGAGAATGCATCGCCCGTCAACAGCAATTCGAGCGCGCGCTTACGCCCGGCCAGCCTTGGCAAACGCTGCGTTCCGCCAAAGGTCGGCGGCATTGCGAGATTGATCTCAGGCTTGGCGAACAGGGCGCGTTCGCTGGCGATGGCGAGCGGCACTGCCTCGGTGATCTCGCAGCCTCCGCCAAAGGCAAGGCCGTTGACGGCGGCGATGACGGGTTTGTGGTAGGCTTCCAACCGCGCTGTCAATCGCTGCCCGCGCGCGACGAAATCGCGCATGGCGACATCGGCGCCCTGCGCCACGCTTTCTGAGAATTCGTAGATATCGCCGCCCGCCGAGAATGCCCGCTCGCCGGAGCCGGTGAGGATGACCACCCGGATTGATCTGTCGGTTTCGATGGCGTCGAGGATCGCGAGCAAGCGGTCTATCAAGGCGTAATTTAGCGCATTGAGTTTTTCCGGGCGATTGAGAGTGAGCATGGCGATTCCGTCGCGGCTGTCGATCAAAACAGTGTCGGCCATTCGGTTTTCCTTTCCGGTATGCTGCGTCAGGAGAGTATGCCGCCGCCCGATGCTTGTGTATACTCACTAGTCGGTATACATAGCGGCATGATCTCACCTGCAGTTCCAACGCGCGAACGCATCATCTCGGCCGCCGCCAAGCTGTTTTACAACGAGGGCATCAGAAGCGTCAGCGTCGATGCGGTGGCTGAAGAGGCCGGCGTCACCAAACGCACCCTTTACTACCATTTCGCCAGCAAGGACGATCTCATCGGGGCATATCTGGAGGCGCGCGATCAGCCCAACCTCTCTCTATTCAAGCGCTGGTACGCGGAAACGGCGGGCGAACCGGCGGATAAGGTCCAAGGCATTTTTCGCAATCTCGCCCGCGCGGCCCGCCATCCGAAATGGAAGGGCTGCGGCTTCCTGCGCACCTCTGCGGAACTCGTCAATATGCCCGGCCATCCAGCCATGAAAGTCGGGATTGAACACAAGAAGAGGGTCGAGACGTGGTTGCGGGTCACATTCGAGGCGGCCGGGATCAAGACGGAAGCGCCGCAGCTCGCCCGGCAGATCGTCCTGCTGCTCGATGGCTCGTTCGCCGTCGTTCTGTTGCATCGCGACCCGACCTACATGGAAGCCGCCGGCGAGGCGGCGGGTTCACTGATCCGCGCTGCAATCGCAAACCGGTAAGGCGCCGGATCCTGAGGCGCTCGCCGTAAAGAGCACATCTTGCGCCCTCGGCATGGCCTGAGGTCGCTGAGCGGGAAGGGCATGATGTTGAGCCTCTAAACAACAGAACAATGCTGCACTGCCGAAAAAATCGCCACGCGCGCCACTGCGCGTTTTTTCAGCATGGCCCATTGACAATTCACCCTTGATGGCACTTGATAACGTTGTTCCAGTAAAACAGACATGCGTCCATTATACTGGAACAATAGAAACCATGATAAGGGGAACGCCATGACTATTTCCTTTCGCACCGGCGTGATGTCGCTGGCCGTCGCCGCTCTGTTGTCCACCCCTGCGCTGGCCGACGGCAGCAAACTCGATGAAGTGCTGGCCCGCGGCCATCTCGTCCTCGGCACCGGCAGCACCAATGCGCCGTGGCACTTCAAAAGCGCCGACGACAAGCTTCAGGGCTTTGACGTCGACATGGGCCATATCATCGCCAAGGCGCTCTTCGGCGATCCTGAGAAGATCGAATATGTGAACCAGTCCTCCGACGCCCGCATCCCGAACATCACCACCGACAAAGTCGACATTACCTGCCAGTTCATGACCGTTACCGGCGAGCGCGCCCAGCAGGTTGCCTTCACCATTCCCTATTATCGCGAGGGTGTCGGACTGATGCTCAAGGCGGACGGAAAATATGCCGACTACGCAGCCCTCAAGGCGGCCGGTTCCTCCGTCACCATCTCGGTTCTCCAGAACGTCTATGCCGAGGCGATGGTGCATGCGGCGTTGCCGGAGGCGACCGTCGATCAGTACGATTCCGTCGACCTGATCTATCAGGCGCTGGAAGCGGGACGCGCCGATGCAGTCGCCACCGACCAGTCGTCGCTCGCCTGGTACATGACGCAGAATCCGGGCCGCTACAAAGATGCCGGCTATGGCTGGAATCCGCAGACCTACGCCTGCGCCGTCAAGCGCGGCGATCAGGATTGGCTGAACTTCGTCAACACCGCCCTGCACGAAGCCATGACCGGCGTTGAATTCGACTTTTACGCCAAGTCCTTCAAGACCTGGTTTGGCAAAGATCTGACGCCGCCGCAGATCGGCTTCCCGGTCGAATTCAAGTAACAGCCATGCGGAGCGGGACATGTTTCCCGCTCCGCATTTAAAGAGTGAAAGCATGACGCCGTCCGAAAACCGCTCATATTTTTCGGCATCCTGCTCTGGTCTGAAAGGGCGGCCCGTATGGGTTACACGTTGAATTTCGCTGCCGTCTGGCGCAACTTCGATTATCTTTTGAGCGGGCTCGCGCTCAGTCTCGGCCTTGCGGTGATCTCGATCCTGATCGGGGCCGCGATCGGCCTTGTGGTGGCCTTCGCGCTGACCTCCAAAAGCCGCTTTGCGGTGGTGCCGGCGCGAGTTTATGTCACTGTCATTCGCAACCTGCCGATTCTCGTCCTGGTGCTTTTCGTCTTTTTCGCGCTGCCGCAAATGGGTTTGCGCCTCGACAAGATAAAAAGCTTCGTCCTGGTTCTGTCGCTTTATTCCGGCGCCTATCTGGCAGAAGTGTTCCGCGCCGGGCTGCTGTCTATTCCAAGAGGGTTGACGGAAGCGGGGCTTGCCATCGGCCTGACGGGGATGCAGATCCGCAGCTCCATCATCGCTCCGCTGATGCTGCGCAACGTGCTGCCATCACTGTCCTCGACGATCATCTCGCTCTTCAAGGACACCTCGCTCGCCGCCGCCATCGCCGTGCCCGAACTGACGTTTGCTGCCCGCAAGATCAATGTCGAGAGCTTCCGCGTCATAGAGACCTGGATGGTGACGTCAGCGCTCTATGTCGCGGCCTGTTTCCTCATCGCCGCCGTGATGCGCTTCGTCGAGCGCAGTCTGGCCCTGCCGAGATAGACCTGATGTCCCACACTTTTCTCGAACAACTCTGGATCGCCCGATACGTCATCATGAACGGCATCGGCGTGACCGTGTCGATCTCCCTGCTGGCCATCCTTGCGGGTTCCATACTTGGCGTTTTCGTCGGTTTGGCGCTCGTCTATGGCGGCGTTGTTTTGCGGCTGGCCGTGCGTGCCTATACGGATATCATCCGTGGCACGCCGGTGCTCGTACTGGTGCTGGCGAGCTACTACGTCTCCGCCGCCGTCGGCCTCGATCTCGGGCCGTTCTCGGCCGGGGTGCTCGCCCTTGCCATCTTCTGCTCCTCCCATGTCGGCGAAATCGTGCGCGGAGCGCTTCAGGCAATCCCGAAGGGCCAGACCGAAGCCGCCAAGGCGATCGGCCTGACCTTTACCCAGACTTTCACCTCTGTGCTGTGGCCGCAGGCCATGCGCCAATGCCTGCCGGCCTGGGTGAATACGGCGGCCGAGATGGTGAAAGCCTCGACGCTGCTCTCCGTCATCGGCGTTGCGGAGCTTCTCCTACGCACGCAGGAGATCATCTCCCGCAATTTCATGAGCCTCCAGTTCTACTTCCTGGCCGGTGGTCTCTATTTCATCATCAACTACGGCATCGAGCACTTCGGCAAATACGTCGAGCGCAAGACCGCCCTGCCGTCCTGAGGAGTTCCCCCGATGGCCAAGACCATTCTCGACATCCAGGGTCTGCGTAAGACTTACGGCATCCACGAAGTCCTCAAGGGCGTCGATTGCGCCGTTGAGGAGGGCGAAGTCATTTCCATCATCGGCTCGTCCGGCTCCGGAAAGACCACCTTGCTGCGCTGCATCAACATGCTTGAGGAATTCCAGGGTGGCACGATCAGCCTCGACGGCGAGGAGATCGGCTACCGCGCCGAAGGCGCAACGCGGCGCCGCAAGAGCGAGAAGGAGATTGCACGCCAGCGCGCGCTGACCGGCATGGCGTTTCAGCAGTTCAATCTCTTCCCGCATATGAGTGCCGCTGAAAATGTCATGCTCGGCCTCGTCAAGGTGAAGAAGATGACGAAGCCGGATGCCCGCGCCATCGCGGAAAAATGGCTCGATCGTGTCGGCCTTTCCGCCCGCTCGAGCCATTATCCCGGCCAGCTTTCAGGCGGCCAGCAACAGCGCGTCGCGATCGCCCGTGCCATCGCCATGTCGCCGAGGCTGATGCTGTTCGACGAAGTGACCTCGGCGCTCGACCCGGAACTGGTTGGCGAAGTGCTCCAGGTCATCAAGGGGCTTGCCGCCGACGGCATGACCATGCTGCTCGTCACCCACGAGATGCGCTTTGCCTACGACGTTTCGTCACGCGTCATCTTCATGAACCAGGGCGTCATCTGCGAGGAGGGCGATCCGAAGGACATGTTCGTGCATCCGAAGACCGAACGGCTGGCGGAATTCCTCAAAACCTCGAGTTTCAACTAGACGAAAAGATCCCGTGGCGGTCCGCTCTGTGGATCGTCACGGGCGCTCGGTCCAAGGGTGGACAAGCTCGATCCCAAGGCCCTCGAAATCCTTTATATTGCGCGTGGCGAGGGTGAGATCGTGAGCAATCGCGGTGGCGCCAATTAAGCCGTCCATTGACGATAAGCCGCGTCCGCTTCGCTTTGCGAGCCCCATCAGGTCGCCCCAGGCTATCGCAACCGGCTGGTGCACAGGGATGACGCGCTGCTCGAAGCGCTGCGGCAGATCCTGGGCAAGCCATTCAGCCAGCGCGTCGCGCTTTCGCCCGCTTTCCATCAATGCGACACCACGCCGGATCTCCGCGATCGATACGGTGCTGATGAATGAGCGATCCTCGTCGAGACTGTCCAGCCATTGTAAGACATGTGCATCGGGACGCGGCCTTGTCACCTCGGAAAGCACATTGGTGTCGAGCAGAACTCTCACAGCTGGAGATCACGCGGTTCGTCGCGTTCACGCTCGAGATCGAGATCAGCGCCCCGCAGCGGCGATTGCATCAGAAACTCTGCGAGGGTGCCCTTGCGCGCGGTCTTCCGCTGCCATTCCTCGGCTGAAACGACGACGACGCTTGGTTTACCATTGCGCATGATCGTTTGCGGCGTTGCTTGCGCGCGTTGGATAACCTCAGACAGTTTGGCCTTCGCACTGGCGACGGTCCAACTTTTATCCTCTGGTCGTGATGGCTGCATTCGCTATATCCTGACTATAGTGACTAACATGACTATATAGGTCGAGCCGGTCTTGCCGCAAGCAACTCTTCCGATAGGGAAGGGGCTTCGTCGGTTTCGCGCGGCCGGCGCTGATTGGGGCTTGCAAGGAATTGCGGGCATGCGCTCAAATTACGCCCAGTCTGCATTCCCAGCGTGCAAATTCCAGGGGAGGGATCCGAGACATCTTGGAAGTCCTGAACGCCGAATTTTGGCACGAGCTTTGCTTTCCTGTCTTGTATGCAAGATAGCCAGACATCTGAGACCACGCAGAAGACCATCGAGGAGACGATCGTCTCCGGGATTCTTTCAGCCAAGATTCGGCCTGGGACGCGTCTCAGTGAAAACCAGCTGGCAACGCTCTTCAGCGTGTCTCGAACCCGCGTCCGTGAAGCCATGATGCGCTTGGAAACACGCGGTATCGTGCATGTCAGTCCGAGACGAGGCTGGTTTGTTGTCGAGCCGTCCGCTGAAGAGGCGATCGCGGTCTATGAGGCACGGCGCGTCATCGAGGCGGGATTGTTGCGCAGCATGCGCGTATTGACGAACGAGGGACGCGAAGCTCTCGACGCGCATTTGAACGAGGAAAAAAGCGCAATGGCTGCGGGCGACCGCCAGCGCCTGACCTATTTGATGGGCGATTTCCACATCCGCATCGCAGAATTGAGCGGGAACGCCATCATCGTCGATATCCTCCGTGATCTCACCGCGAGGACGATCCTCATTTCGATGCTCTATCAGTCTGAATTTCATGCAGCACAGTCCCATGACGGACACTGCCGCATCTTCGAGGCCATGCAAGCGGGCTATTTCGTCAGAGCTGCCGAGCTCTCTATCGAACATCTGGACGAAGTGGAAATGGGCCTCGACCTCACCACACGGCCCGATCCGCTCTCGGAACTGCGCAGTTCCCTGTCACTTCCTCGCAAGACCGTGCCCTCGGTCTCCCAACTGTCAGACCCAAAAAACCACAACTTCAAAGGAGCAATTAAAACATGCTGACAAGACGAGTCTTCTTCGCAATCGCGACCCTGGCTGCAACCTTCGGCTTCGGCTCCGCGTCTTACGCCGATGCTCTTGCCGACATCACGGCGCGCGGTACGCTGCGTGTCGCCGTCCCGCAGGATTTTCCGCCCTTCGGTAGTGTCGGCACCGATATGGCGCCGATGGGCTACGATATCGATGTGGCCAATCTCATTGCCGAAAAGCTCGGCGTCAAGACCGAGCTCGTGCCGGTCACCAGCGCCAACCGCGTTCCCTATCTGCAGACGAACAAAGTCGATCTGGTCATATCAAGCCTCGGCAAGAATGCGGAGCGCGAAAAGGTGATCGATTTCACCACGGCCTACGCACCCTTCTTCAACGGCGTGTTCGCACCGGCCGATGTTTCGATCGCCAAGGTGGAAGATCTCGCCGGCAAGAGCATCGGCGTCACGCGCGGCGCTGTCGAAGATCTCGAGCTGACGAAGATCGCGCCGGCCGACGCGACGATCAAGCGCTACGAGGACAACAACGGCACCATCTCGGCCTTCCTGTCCGGCCAGGTCGACACCATCGCGACCGGCAACGTCGTGGCCGCTGCGATCCTCGCCAAAAATCCTCCCAAGCGCCCTGAGATGAAGTTCCTCATCAAGAACTCGCCCTGCTACATCGGTCTCAACAAGGAACAGGCAGCTCTTCTGGAGAAGGTGAACGGCATTATCGCCGCCGCAAAAACCGATGGCGCGCTGAACGCCATATCGCAGAAGTGGCTCGGCGCCGATCTCCCGTCGGATCTCTAAGGGCCGGTCTCACGGATGTCATCCCGCGCCCGCGCGGGATGACATGACGCTCCGTCGCCACAAGAGGGGACAATTCCTTGAGTTACCATTTCGAATTCGGCTGGCTGCTTGAATATTATCCTGAGATCATCAAGGGCATACTGATCACGCTGGAGCTTATCGCGATCGGCGGAGTGCTCGGCATATCGCTCGGCATCTTCTGTGCCTGGGTGCGTGCACTCGGCCCGGCCTGGCTGAAGCCTGTCGTTGCGACCTATGTCGAACTGATCCGCAACACGCCGTTCCTGATCCAGCTCTTTTTCATCTTCTTCGGCCTTCCGTCGCTCGGCTTCAAGCTTTCCGAACTGACGGCCGCCAACCTCGCGATGGTCGTCAATCTCGGCGCCTATAGCTGCGAAATTATCCGCGCGGGCATCCAGGCAACCCCGAAGGGCCAGTTCGAGGCAGGCGAGAGCCTTGCCATGACGCGCTTCGAAACCTTCCGGCATGTCGTTCTCGTGCCATCCCTGCAGCGCATCTGGCCGGCACTGTCGTCGCAAGTGGTCATCGTCATGCTCGGCTCATCAGTCGTCTCGCAGATCGCCGCCGAGGATCTGACCTTTGCCGCGAACTTCATACAATCGCGAACCTTCCGCGCCTTCGAGGCCTACATCGTCTCGACAGCCATCTATCTTGTGCTGGCGATCCTGCTTCGGCAGCTGCTGGCGGTGGTCGGCGGGTTCATTTTCCCGAGGAGAGCAGCACGATGATCGAGTTCACACTCTGGGACATCCTGCGCAACCTGCTGCTCGCCACCCGCTGGACGATCCTGCTTTCGCTGGTCTCGTTCATCGGCGGCGGCGTGGTCGGGCTGGGGCTGCTGTTCCTGCGCATCAGCAAGCGCAAGGCATTCAGGACAGTCGCGAAATATTATATCGAGCTCTTCCAGGGCACGCCGTTGCTGATGCAGCTCTTCATCGCCTTTTTCGGTCTCGGCCTCTTCGGGATAGACGTGCCGGCCTGGCTTGCTGCGGGTTTCGCGCTGATCTTGTGGAGCGCTGCCTTCCTCGCCGAAATCTGGCGAGGCTGCGTCGAAGCGGTCGTGAAGGGTCAGTGGGAAGCCTCCGCCAGCCTCGGCATGGGCCGGTTGCAGCAGATGCGTTATGTCATCCTCCCGCAGGCGCTGAGGGTCGCCATACCGCCGACGGTCGGTTTCTCCGTTCAAATCGTCAAGGGAACGGCGCTGACCTCGATCATCGGTTTCGTCGAATTGTCGAAAGCCGGCACGGTCGTCACCAATGCCACTTTCCAGCCCTTCACCGTCTACGGGCTCGTCGCTCTCATCTACTTCGCCCTTTGCTGGCCTTTGTCAAAAAGCAGCCAGATCCTGGAAAGGAAGCTCAATGTCGCTCATCGAAATCACTGAAGTCCGCAAGAGCTTTGGCACCACCGAGGTGCTGAAAGGCATCAATCTCGATGTGGAGGCTGGCGAAGTCATCGCCATTATCGGCAAGAGCGGTTCGGGCAAATCGACCCTGCTTCGCTGCATCAACGGCCTGGAGACCATCACTGACGGCTCCATCTCCGTGGCCGGCGCGCAGCTCCTCGATGATGAAGTGCATCTGAAGGCACTGCGCCTCAAGGTCGGCATGATCTTTCAGCAGTTCAACCTCTTCCCGCACCTGACCGTCGGCGGCAACGTCATGCTGTCGCAGACCGTGGTAAAGAAGACGCCGAAAGCCGAAGCCGAGGCGACCGCCCGCAAGATGCTGGAGCGGGTAGGGCTGGGTCACAGGTTCGACGCCTATCCGGACGAGCTCTCGGGCGGCCAGCAGCAGCGTGTCGCCATCGCCCGCGCGCTCGCCATGCAGCCGACAGCACTTCTCTGCGACGAAATCACCTCCGCGCTCGATCCGGAACTGGTCGCCGAAGTTCTGGCCGTCGTGCGCGAACTCGCCGCCGAGGGAATGACCCTCCTGATGGTGACGCACGAGATGAAGTTCGCCCGCGACGTCTGCAACCGCGTCGTCTTCATGCACCAGGGCCGAGTCCATGAAGCAGGCCCGCCGGAGGAAGTCTTTGCCAATCCGCAGACAGCGGAGTTGAAGCAATTTCTCGGGGTCAACTAAAGCATGTCGCGCAAAAGTGCGCAGCGGTTTTGCGACAACGACATGCGTAAAAACAAAGAGCTAAAGCGCGACAAGCGAATCTGAAAGATCGCGACACGCTTTAGGAGGCAGTGAGAATAGCCGACTTGGCGGATCGAGCATTTTTATGGCGTGCTGCGTTTGCGCGTCGACTATCCGCTTGGTCTCGGTAAGCGGGGCGCCTCTCGCCTATCTAACGCGGCTTGCTGCTGGATCTGCTGCCGCGCCGCCGGTGATCGCGGCCGACCGTCCTCAGGACTTCGGCCGAGGATGTCCCATCAACGCTTCATACTCTCTGTCGGTCAATCGTTCGATTGTCCTCAGCTGTGCGGGAATATCCATCCGCTCATGCAAGACCGCGGCAATGACGAAGGTTGAGTCGTCAACGACGATGTATACGGCGTAATGGTGCTCTATCTTGTGGAGCCGGAAGAGCGAATTCCCGGCGCGCTCGTCTTTCTTTATCCTTACGCGGGCGTAGGCTTCGGGGATGCCTTCAAATCCCGCCCGCAGCAAGCGGCCATATGCTTTGGCCTGTTCGGTGGACCATTTTCGCGCCGTTTCGCGGACTGCCAGACGGTAGTTATCAAGGGCGGTCGGCAGGATGAGAACGCGAGGAGCCACTAGCGCAGTTCTTCATCCAGCTCCGCGTCGATAGCATCCAGAGCGGAAAGGGGCAGCATCTCTCCGCGCCGGAATTCCTCTTCCGCCCGCAGCAGCGAGCGGATGGCATAGCGGCGATCTTCTTCGCGTGCCATATCTTCGCGAATAAGGGCGCGTACATATTCGCTCGGCGTCGTGTACTGGCTCTTCCCGTTGGCGCGCATATCGACGAAGGCGCGCATTTCATCGGGCAAACTTACATGCAGGCTGCTGGTCATGAAGCACCCTCCTTATCAAATTCCTGAAATTGTTCTGCATCCGGGTCGCGATGTCAATATTTGACATTGAATTCGGTCCCTTCCAAATAGCCCCGTGGCTCCAAGACGTTCATGACGTGGGCGGATGCAGCCGCGTATCGAGGGCAAATGACTCCTGGAACTTCAGCGCATAGGCGCCCGTCGCACCGCCTGCCAGAAAAATCAGGTTCCAGCTATGCCGCGAGACCGCGCTCGGGATCGCAACGAAACGATGTTGTCGAAGCAAATCGTCTCCGAAGATCTGCTGTCCGGCGCTGGGAATGCCCGGGCGCAACCAGTTGGGATTGGGCACGTTTCCCGGATCGACAACATGGATATCGCCAGCATCGGCAATGACAGCTGCCGTCATCCTGTGCGCCACGGTGTCGAGCGCCCGGAACCCGTTGTGGACCGCGACTTCAAGGATCGCCGTCGCGGGATCGAGCGAGCAGTAGACCGCGCGAACCCCCTTGCTGTTCCAGCGGCCGCCAACCCGATAGGCGCCTTCTCCGCTATCCCAAGTCGGCGCATGGACAGCCTGATCGAGCCGCCACGCGACCAGCTCGGTCCCGCCGAGCGCGATCGGCAAAAGGGTCATGCATAGACGCCGTATTCCAGGCGATCGAGATGATCCTCGACAAGCTCGACACCAGCGGGCGTCCCGAGAAGATCGATCGGGCGGCGCTGCTCAAGTCCGACTGCCGGACGCTCCAGCCATTGTTCGGCTTCTGCTTGCGATCCGAAGATATCCGTTGCCTTTGCGAGGATCTCGGCGAATTTCCACGCGCGGCCGCTCTGTTCCTGGCTGAGCGGCTTGGAAGGCGTGTCCTTCCGCCGCTGCCAGGTGCGCAAGCTCATGCCCACCGCCTTTTCGAGGGACTCGTTCTTGCCGAGGACGACGAGAGTGCCGACAAGATGATCCAGTGCTGTTGCAGGCAGGCCGTGCAGGAGCAGCTCATGGGCGTCGAGGGCATTGGTCAGGCTACGCGACAGAATGCGCGAACCGCCGAGCAATGCTTCGATTTTTTGCAGTTCTCCACCGCCTGCCGCTGAAGAGGGTGCTTTTGCTGCGACGGCCATGATCTTTCTCCTGCGTCATCTGTCGCTTTTTATATGTCATGTGTCGCGACAAATTTCAAGATCTGACGGGCGTATCCGGCGTATCGGCCGCGGAACCGTGCCTTTCTCGCTGCCGGCGCCAAACAAGCGGGCAGGCGTACATGGCACCGCCTGCCAAGGGCAGCTTGCAGCGGATTGAAATGCCGCGATCCCCACAGAGGCTGGGTCGCGGCGCTCCAATTCCGTAAGCGCGCGCGGCAATGGCAGGCAGGGCTGCCGCTCCCGGGATTATCAGTCTTTTTTGCTGGTCGGCGCTGGCAGCAAGATGGGCTCTACCGAATGTTTCGGTGCCATCAGCTGTGCAAGAATGTCATCGGCCGAGTGGCTCGAACTGCCAATGCCGGCCTCGCGCAGTTGACGATCGAGGTCGCTGCCGTTTTCCAGCGCGGCCAGTTCAGCACCGGCTTCGATGCGGCCGGCAGTGATTTCCTGGCGTTTCTTGATGCGTTCGAGACTTTCGACGGCGCTACCGAGGCGGGTATTGATGCCCGACTGGCTATGGGCGATCGCCGATTGAGCGCGCAGCAGCGACTCATTGGCTTTGACATTCCCCACCTCGCGCTTCATCTGAGCAATGCGCGCTTCGGTCTCCTGGATCGTGCGCAGCATCTGCTGCTGGCGAGGCAGCAGCCGGTCGAGCTCTTCCTGGTCGCGCTGCACTTCGGCACGGATACTAGCAATGCGCTGAGCCAGACCTTGAGCGAGATCCGTGCGGCCCGCGGAGATCGCAGCGCGAGCGCTGTCGGTATCCTTGGTCTCCTTGGCGCGGTTTTCGTCAAGTCGGCGCATGACGCTCTTGTTGGACGCCATGATGCCGGCAAGATCGGATCGCGCACTGCGCAGCGACTGTTCAGCGTCGCGGATTTCTTGATCAAGGACGCGCATGGACTGGCTGTCGGCGGCCGCTTCCGCTGCCTCGTTAATGCCGCCGCGAATGGCGGTGAAAATCTTGCCCCAAGTGCTCACGCTGCAATCTCCCCGCTTTTCCACTCTTCAATCATGTGTGCCGCATCGACGGCATTGGCAGCCAGAATCGCGACTTCCTCGACCACCGTCTCGGCCGGCGAGCGGGCTGACAGCGAGCCGAACAATTCATACCATTCCTCACCGTCGATTGTGGTGATGCCGAAGCTGGAGAGCGGCACGAACTTATGGGTCTTCAGCACCATCCGTTCGAAGGCTTCTCGATTGGACACGTCCTTGCACGGCACCAGAACAGCGCTGACGAGGATGTCGCGCTCCCCGCTCACCGCGACGAAGACGTCGAGATCGCCCTTTTCCTTAAGAGTCACGCATATGACGTCGCCCTGTTCGGGTACGGCTACATCCACATCGCCCAGTGCGTCGGGATCGGCGGCGAACAGGCGCGTTAAAGTGGTGAGGTTCCAGGTCTCCAAAAAGTCCTCCATCGGTTGGAACGTCAAAATATTTGGGTAATCGGTTTGCAACTTAAAGATCTGGTGCGCTAAATAAATTTCGCTAGGGTACGCGTTGGGAACGGGGGCGAATCGCTTGCCATTTATCGCTTCATTGATGCGGCGTGTATATCTCTCGCTCAGCGAATTGGCCTGGTCAGCCCTTTTTGTTATCCTCGTGATCCACCTGGTCGCTTCTTACCTGCTCTTCATGCTTGCCGGCGAAGCCGATCTCGTCGGCAATCCGGTCGACTTTCTTTATTACTATATGGTGACGGCAACGACTGTCGGCTATGGCGATCTTTCTCCAAAATCGGGGGCCGGCCGATTAATTGCCGTCCTGTTCGTTCTTCCCGGCGGCATTGCCATCTTCACCGCTGTTCTTGGCAAGTTGTTGACAAATATCGGTACGATCTGGAGGAATCGCATGCGCGGATTGGGTGATTACAGCGAACGCGCCGGCCATATCATCGTCCTGGGCTGGCAAGAGGGGCAGACATACCAGACGCTGCGGCTGCTGCATGCCGAACGGCAGGCCAACGAGCCGATGAGTGTTCTGGTTGCCAAGGACCTGCCGGAAAATCCCGCCAGCAATTACGCCGACTATATCAGAACCGAGCGGCTTGCCGATGCCGATGCTCTGGTGCGGGCCGGAGTGGCCCAGGCGCGCGCGATCATCGCGCGCGGTGCAAATGACGACGAGACGCTGGCCGCCGTGCTGATTGCCGAAGACCACGCGCCCAATGCCCATATCGTGGCCTATTTCGCCGACGACCGCACGGCACAGATGGTCAAACAACGCCGGCCGCGCGTCGAGGCGGTGGGCTCGCTCGCCGAGGAGCTGCTGTCGCGTTCCGCACGTGATCCGGGCTCTTCGGAAATCGCCGCACGGCTGCTGTCGGCCGCTTCCACCGACACGGCGTTTTCCCTGCCGGTGCCGCCTTTGCAAACGCCGCTACTCTATGGGGACGTGTTTTTAAGGCTCAAGCGTCAGCATAATGTGACGCTGGTGGGCATGCTGAGCCAGGGCATGACCGACCTCAATTGCCAGGACGAGACGCTGATGCGGGGCGGCGAGACCCTTTACTACATCAGCGGAATGCGGCTAGATCCCGCTGCCATCGCTTGGGCTCGAATGGGAGAGGTATCATGATCGGCTGGTTCGGCAGAGACAAGAACGAAAGGCCCTTACCCAAAGAACTTGGCCCGTTGAGCGCCGCCATCGGCGGGGCGTTGGAGATCGATTTCCTCTCCCTCGAAGCCGATGCTTTGGCCGGCCAGCCGGCCATGCCGCTGCCACGGAGCGGCCCGTTCATCATTGCCGCCTACGGTGAGGTTTCGCTCGATGCCGCGACGGTTCTGTCGCGCTATTACGATGAAGACCATCGGATGATTCAGGTGATGTCGACGTCGGGCCAGCCGGGTGATGTCGACGACATCAGCTTTTATCAGCCCTGGGACAGCGTCGTGCCTGCCGGGCAGGGCGAATGGAACCGCTGGACCGGGCCGGACGGCCTGATCGGTCAGCCAAGCTACGATGCCGATGGCATCCTCTATAGCCGCTTCTGGGGCGAGGGCACGGAACGCACCCCATTGGCGGAGTTTGTCGAGAAGGTCGACGACGGTGAGGCGCAGCGCTCCATTCACCAGACCTGCATGCTATATTATCGCCCGCTTGGCTCGACGCGCGAGATGCTTTTGATCAATGTCGAGCGCGACCTCGATCTCGGACAGAGCCAGGCAGGCAGCTCGGTGGAATTTCTGATCGGCTATGGACTCGCTCCGGCCGATGTTCGCCGCGTCTGAGGGGATCCTATCAATTTCAACGGAGGACTTTTTCAATGCTCGATTACGTGGCGGGTCTGCCTGCCTTCCTCGGCTATTTCGCCGTTGGTCTTGCCGCTTACGGCGTTTTCGCGGTGATCTACACATTCCTGACGCCGCAGAAGGAAGTCCAACTCATTCGCGCAGGCAATCTTGCCGCCGTCACGGCATTCTTGGGCGCGCTTGTTGGTTTCAGCCTGCCGCTGGCTTCGGCCGCAGCCAATTCGGTCAGCATAGTCGATTACATCATATGGGCGGTGGTCGGCATTCTGGCGCAGATCCTGGCTTACTATATTGCGAATTTCACCATGACGGATCTGCATGAAAAGATCACTGCCGGCGATATCGCCGCGGGCATATGGGGCGGCGGCATCGCGCTGGTCATCGGTATTCTCAACGCCGCCTGCATGACCTATTGAGGGGAGGGAACGATGCGCAGACGTAAGAGCGGGCACAAACGACCTTTCCTGGCCCTCGGCACCATCGCTGCCTCGACCCTGGCCCTGTCCGGTTGCGGCGATCAGACTCCCTCGGAGACAATGTTCACCTCCGTCGACCAATGCGTGACTTCCGGCATGGACCGGCAGGTCTGCCAGGCCGGCTATCAGGATGCCATGCGGGCCCATCTCGCCGCCGCGCCGCGCTTCAACGGCATGGCCGCCTGCGAGGCCGAATACGGCTCAGGCCAGTGCACGGAACAGTCGGCCAGTGCCGTCCCCAACAATACCGGCGGAGGCGGCAGCTTTTTCGTACCGTTCCTGACGGGCTACATGCTGTCTTCCGCACTGAACAACATCGGCGGCTATTACGATTATCGCCGGCGCCAGGAGGAGAGTGGCTCCTACGGCTCGACGCCGATTTATCGCAATCGCTCGGGGCAAACGGTGACAACGACTGTTCGCTCGGGCGGTCGCAACGACACCGTGACTGCGCCCTCACGTCAGAGTGTCAAGCCGGTCAACGTCAACACCCGCACCGTCGCCCGTCAAGGCTTCGGGGGCCGTTCGTCGTTCAGTTTCGGCGGCTGACATGAAGCGCATCACCCTTCCGGCGCGTCCTGATTGGCTTGACAAGGCGCGCGCCGTCGGCTTCGGGTTTCACGTCATGTACGGCGAGCCTTACTGGCTCGACGATGCCGCCTATACATTCACGCTCGATGAGATCGAGACACGGATTGAAGAACCGAGCCAGGAACTGCACGACATGTGCATGGATCTGGTCGATGATATCGTCAGAAGCGAAGAGTCGCTCGACAAGCTGGCTATTCCGGAGGACCTGCGCGATGTGGTGCAGCGCTCCTGGCAGCGTCGCGACCGGCACCTCTACGGCCGGTTCGATCTTGCTTATGACGGCACTGGCCCGGTTAAGTTGCTCGAATATAACGCTGATACTCCCACTTCGGTGTTTGAGACAGCCTATTTCCAGTTCAACTGGCTGACCGACCAGGTGGCTTTGGGTATCCTGCCCAAGGATGCGGACCAGTACAATTCCTTGCAGGAAAGCCTCGTCGAGGCGTTCGAGCAATTTTCCAAGGAGCCGATCTTCCACTTCGCGGCGATGACCGACAATGAGGAGGATCGCGGCACGACGGTCTATCTGATGGACTGTGCAGTGCAGGCCGGCCATCGCGTCGAGCTTCTGGACATCCGCGAAATCGGCATCGATGCACAGGGCCGTTACACCGATCTCAAGGATCGGGTGATCGACCGCTGCTTCAAGCTGTATCCGTGGGAATTCATGCTGCGCGAGCCGTTCGCCCGCGACCTCGTGCGCTCGGGTGATGTTTTCGTCGAGCCCGCCTGGAAGGCCGTGCTTTCCAACAAAGGGCTTCTGCCTCTGCTCTGGCAGCGCCACCCCAATCATCCCAACCTGCTCGCTAGCTATTTCGCAGACGACCCGGCGGCGTCCAGTTTGAGCGATTATGTGCGCAAACCACTGCTGTCGCGAGAAGGCGAGAACGTCACGATATTCCGAGATGGCCGGGAATTGATTTCCGCCCCCGGCGATTATGGCGACGAAGGCTTTATCGTCCAGGCCTATGCTCCGCTTTTCGAAAGCGATGGTGGCTTCGCCGTGCTCGGCAGCTGGATCGTCGGTGATCGCGCCTGCGGTCTTGCCGTCCGCGAGGATCGCTCGCGCATAACCGCCAACTTGTCGCGTTTCGTACCGCATGTCATCGTCGGATAAGAGAAGGTATATCGCGCCATGCGCGGCTATCTTCTTTTAATCGTCGAGCGACGCAGCCCCAGTTTCAGCGGCGATGTCGCACTTGGAAATAGAATGTACCCCCTACAGACCGTGTGGCGGCAGGGTTGGAATGTCCGTTTGTGTGCAAAGTAGAAGTGTCACTTTGGGCGCTTCTTCAGCCATTTGCAAATGCGTCACTCGGCATGTCCACTTGCGCTGAGGCAAGCCCCCGACCGGACCGGCTGGACCGGGTTGCAAGGGAAGGGAGGGGGCGGGTGAGATGCTCCCCATCGGCTTTAGCTTTCTCAGTGGCAATTGTTCCGTCGCCGGTTGTACTATTGGCAGCTGTCTGTTGCAGGGTAGGGATCAAAGCCGCACGATGCTTCCAGAAATCAAGCTGCAGGGTGACATCGACGTCGCCGCGCTGTCACCACTTCTTCGCGGGATGATCCTTTCGGTTGCCTATGCTGACGGTGAGGGTGGCATAGGATTGACTGCGACCGGCGCCATGAACCGCAAGTTCGTGCATTGGGCCGCTGTGCACTTCCTCTGGCCAAGCTTCACAGCCGAAGACCTCTACAGCATGAACAAGGTGCTCAATGAAAGCGACATGCCGCCGCTTTGGGTCGTGCGCGACATGACCCGCCACCTGAAGCTTCTTCGCCGGAAAAAGGATGTGCTGCTGCCAACTAGACGAGGCCGGGAGTTTTTGGCAAAACCGCAAGCCTTCTTCGATCTGATCGCCACGGATTATCTCTACTCGTATGTCCACGAAACCGATCGTGAAGAGGAGGTGCGGGCGCGGTTACGCTGGTGGCGCCTATTCCTCAATCTTCTCAATATCGCGGCCAGAGAAGGTTGCACGTCAATGGAGGTTGTGGAGATCCTCTATCCAGACCTGGCGCCTCTGTCGGACACCGAAATAACCCTGGAAGCCTGGAAGTTGAAATCCGATCTCCAGCACGGCGTCTTTCGACGCTTATGCTGGCTCGGCTTGCTCTATGAGGCACGAGAGGGGCTCACTCTTCTCCAGGACGGATCCTTCCACAAGACGCCACTTTGGGCAGCCTGCCTGCAGTTGGAATCGGATACGCAAAGCGACATCGGCGTGCACTGACGAACTTCATTCCGTTGGCTGCCTCATCAACGCCTTCTGCCTTTTGGGAATCACCTCCGGATCATTCATGAAGTCCGTCCGCCGACCAGGCTTGCGGCCGCGCTTGTGATAACCATTGCCCTGGCTGCCATCGGGAATGCCGAACATATGATCCGTCTGGCCGGCGCGGCGAGGGCCGCTCTTGCTGCGCTGCTGTTCCCGCCCAGCCTGCAGCTCGGCGACGATGGAAAGCATGTCTCGACCAGACTGGAGGTCGTCATCCTTGCTCCCAAGGTTGGCATTGACCAGCGCGTCGAGGCGAGACTGTCGCATCTCTAACTGGCCCAACTGTCGCATTACTAAAAGCCCTTACACAACTGTGGCGGGGAAGTTGGAATGTCCGTTTGTGTGCAAAGTAGAAGTGTCACTTTGGGCGCGTCTTCAGCCATTTGCAAATGCGTCACTCGGCATGTCCACTTGCGCTGAGGCAAGCCCCCGACCGGACCGGCTGGACCCGGTTGCAAGGGAAGGGAGGGGGCGGGTGAGATGCTCCCCATCGGCTTTAGCTTTGACAGTTGGAGCAGCCAGTCATTCCGCCGCATCGAGGTCAGAGAGTGCTTGTCGCCGTCGGGCAATGACGGCGGGATCGTTCATGAAATCCGTCTTCCGACCCGGCTTGCGGCCCCGCGGCGTGTAGCCATTCTTCTCGCTGTTGGTCCTGACCTTGGGCGCCGGCAGTTGCTCCTGACGCTCCTTGATATAGGCCAGGACATCGCCGAGCCGCTTGTTCTCGGTGATCGCCGCATGCGTCACCCGCTGGTCCTTGTCGAACGTCTTGTAGGGCAGGGAATGACCTTTCCAGCGCACGTCCAGCCGGCCATCGGCATAGGCGTAGGTCTCGACATAGCGACCCGCCAAACCGCGCGTCACCTCGCTCTCCTCCAGCATGATCCGCTGGCGCTCAAACGAAAACGTCAACTGCGATCCGACATAGCGCTGCTCGCGCTTGCACAGAATCTCGCTGAGCCGATCCGGCGCCAGATTCATCGGCCGGTGCAGATTATCGGACCGGGCAGGGACAATCGCAAACCGGGCATTGTAGTCCTCCATGAAACCGGACAGGAAAGCGTTGCCGTCGTCCATGCCGGAAATCCCCGCCAGCCGCAGTTCCTTGACCAGTCGATCCTGCAACGTCCGGTTCATCCGCTCGACACGACCCTTCGCATGGCTCGAATTTGCGCAAAGAATCTCGATGTTTAGCTCACAAAGCGCCCGCCCGAACTGGGTCATGCCCTGGCCACCCTTGGCCTCCTTCTTCGCCACCCGGAACACCGAATGCTTGTCGGAGTAGAAAGCCACAGGCGCGCCGTGATCGCGCAGGTAAAGCGCCAGCGCCTCGAAATAGCTGAAGGCGCTTTCCGAGCGCACGAACCGCAACTGCATCAGCTTGCCCGTCGCATCGTCGACGAACACCAGCAGCGAGCATGGATCACCGCGGTCCTCGAACCAGCGATGCTCGGACCCGTCAATCTGCACCAACTCGCCATAGGCTTCACGCCGCAAGCGCGGCTGATGAAACGTCCGCCGCTGCTTGCGCGAGAGCCACAGGCCCGCATCCACCATCCAGCTGCGCAACGTCTCACGCGACACCCGCAACCCATCGCGCTCGGCAAGCTTCTCGGCCGCCAAGGTTGGTCCGAAGTCTGCATAGCGTTCGCGAACCAACGTCACGGCGTAATCCCGAACACCGTCGCTGATCCGGTTGTTCGACGGTCGGCCGATCGCCTTGTGCCGGATCGACGCCGCACCACCCGTGTTGATCCGCTCCAGCAGACGACGCACCTGGCGCGTACTCAGATCAAGCACATGTGCCGCCGACGCCATCGTCATCCGGCCGGCGATCACTTTCGATAGAATCTCGATCCGCTGCAGATCACGCTCGCTCATCGCAATCAGTCCCATCCGCAATCTCCCAGGTCATCAAACAAGGGGAGAGTGACATTCCAACTTTGCAGAAACAGGACACTTTAACTTTGCGGCTACAACAACTGTATCGCATAAGATAGCTTATGGAACAAAGTGATTGCACTGGCGTACGCGTGATCAGCGAACCGAAGTTCGTTAGACTATGCTCTTCATCGCGATCGCGCGACCGTCCTGGTCCCCCGGAACACGCGACTATTCGGCGAGTTCGCGCATGACCTTGATAAGGTCGGACTTGCCTTCGAAGCCGATGCCCGGCAGCTCAGGCATCGTGATATGCCCGTCGATGACCTTTACGCCGTCCGGGAAGCCCCCGTATGGCTGGAAGAGATCTGGATAGCTCTCATTGCCACCGAGGCCGAGGCCGGCCGCGATGTTGAGCGACATCTGGTGACCGCCATGCGGGATGCAGCGGGACGGCGACCAACCGAACTGGCGCAGGACGTCGAGGGTCCGGAGGTATTCGACGAGACCGTAGGACAGGGCGCAGTCGAACTGCAGGAAGTCGCGGTCGGCGCGCATGCCGCCGTAACGAAGCAGGTTGCGGGCATCCTGGTGGGAGAAGAGGTTCTCGCCGGTTGCCATGGGAGCGTCGTAGAATTCGGAGATGGCCGCCTGCAAGGCGTAGTCGAGCGGATCGCCGATTTCCTCGTACCAGAAAAGCGGGTAGTCACGCAGCATCTTCGCGTAGGCGATGCCAGTCTCCAAATCGAAGCGGCCGTTCGCATCGACCGCGAGTTTCGCCTCGGAACCGATCTCTTCCAGCACGGATTCGATGCGGCCTCGGTCCTCGTCGATCGAGGCGCCACCGATCTTCATCTTCACGACATTGTACCCGCGGTCGAGATAGCCGCGCATCTCCTTGCGAAGCGCACTGTTGTCCTTGCCGGGATAGTAGTAGCCGCCGGCGGCGTAAACGAAGACCCTGGGGTCCGCCTCGCGGCCCTTCTTGTCGGCCAGCATGCGGAAGAGAGGTTTACTTTCGATCTTCGCAACCGCATCCCAGATGGCCATGTCGATGGTACCGACAGCCACGGAGCGCTCGCCGTGACCGCCGGGCTTTTCATTCATCATCATGGTCGACCAGATCTTGTGCGGATCGAGGTTGGTGCCGGCGTCGTTGATCAGGCTGTCCGGGTCTGCCTGCAGGATGCGGTCCTTGAACCGTTCGCGGATCAGGCCGCCCTGGCCATAACGGCCGTTCGAGTTGAAGCCATAGCCAACGACGCGGCGGCCGTCCCTGACGACATCGGTCACGACGGCAACGAGACTGGCCGTCATCTTCGAAAAGTCGATATAGGCGTTGCGGATGGGCGACGCGATGGGCTTGGTAACTTCGCAGACGTTTACGATACGCATTTTGATCTCCGGTTTCTGAACATTTGGATGTCTGGCTAGTGCTGGGCTTCGTCAGCGACAACAGTGATCCGGCGGGGAACGTCCCCGCGTGTTCGGCGTCGACGGTGGCCCGGTCAAAAGCCCCTTCCCACTTGGCGATGGCTATTGTTGCAACCCCGTTGTCGATGAGGTTCATGAAGCGATCGACGCCGAGCAGGAGGATGAGACCTGCGATGGGAATGGCATGAAAGCTGGGCAGCGTGGCAGCAAGGGTAACGAAGCCTGCGAGGTGACCGAGATCGATGGTGACTTCATTTCTTCCTCCCATTGCCGTCGCGTCTCCAACAACGGCGTTCCTCAACGCAACATTCGCGAACAAGCGATTGACCGTCCAATGCCGTTTCGGCTTCAATTGATGCCGTAAGTGAGAGGATGAGATGGATACTGCCTGGCTTTTGGATTTGCGAGCTCTCGCCGACACCCTCAATTTTTCGAGGGCGGCGGAGTTGCGCAATATTACGCAGCCCGCCTTTGGTCGCCGGATAAAGGCCTTTGAAGATTGGAGCGGATCCGTTCTGGTCGACCGATCAACGCACCGCATCAGGATTACGCCTGCTGGCGAAATTATGCTTGATGCCGCAAATGACATTCTTCAAAGGATCGAAAGGGCTACCCACGACTTGAACCAGGAACGATCCGCCACTGCGACCCTGACGTTTGCGGCGACGCACGCTTTATCCTTCACCTTTTTTCCGGGTTGGGTGCAAAGTCTGGGCTCGTCGGTAGCGACAGTGCCAATCCGGCTTCTTTCCGACAACATGAATGAGTGCGAAAAGATGATGGCGGAAGGCAGGGCGCAGTTTCTCCTGTGCCACTTCCATCCAGACAGCGAAATTCGTTTGCATGAAGCCGACTTCAAGTACATGGAACTTGCCAGCGACGTTCTTGTCCCCGTTGCTCGAAGAGGCAAGGAGGGCGCGCCAATCCATAAGTTGCCCGGTACACCGGAGATTCCCGTCCCTCATATATCGTTTGACGAGAAATCGGGAATGGGCCGAATACTGGCGGCCAACCTTTCGCCGGTCGAGAGCGAATTGCATCTGGTGCGCGTCTTCACATCGCATTTGGCAATGGTCTTGAAAGCGCTGGCACTTGAGGGAAAAGGCGTGGCCTGGATACCGCGCAGCCTTGCCAGCTCTGAGCTGGAACCAGAAGGGAACCTGGCAGTCGCCGGCGACGAACGGTGGATGGTGCCGGTCAAGATCGTACTGATCCGATCGAGGACCCGGATGACGGAGTTGGCAGAGAAATTCTGGATGACGGTCGAAAGTGCATCGAAGCGAACGCCAGTATGAACAGTCTTTACTTGCGACCCGTGGCCCCTCATAGGGGGCAATTGAATTTGATTTGGCATTCTATTTTGCAAGCCAGGGGCAAAGGTGCGTGCTTCTTCCCGTACTCGCCGGAACCGTGAGAACGATTGACGAGGACCTACTGGCCGAGCCACTCGATAAATGGATCCGCGGACTTCAATCCTTCGCCGCTTCAGTCACCATTCATGCCAGCGCGTCGCAGTAGTGCCCAGTCGATCAACGCTTCCATCGCCGGACCCAGTGCAACACCAAGTTTGCTTAAGTTGTACTCTACCCGTGGGGGCACCTCCGGATAAACGGTTCGTACGATTATTCCGTCCTTCTCCAGCTCTTTCAGTTGTTGGATGAGCATTTTCTGGTTCACGCCGTCGACACGCCGTTCCAACTCAGAAAAGCGGAGGGGACCATGCGCTGCAAAGAGCTGGCAGATGATGACAGTCTTCCACTTGCCCTCGAGAACCCGCAGCGCCTCACTGGTCGCCGCAGCCCATACCTTCCGCTGCTCGGGATTCTGGCAGTTCCAGTCGTGCTCAGTCCGCATACATACCTCAATCGGCGGTAACACACCAAAAGGTGGGTTCTTGCCTGCTTAGCTATCTACTCCTATTTTCATTAGTACAGAAATGCGGAAGGAATAGCTTATGAAAATCGGCATCTTTGGCACCGGCAATATCGGCGGTACCCTCGCACGCAAGCTTGCCGCCGCAGGGCATGATGTCCGGATCACCAATTCAAAACCCTCCGAAAAGCTCAACGCATTCGCTGCTGACATCGGCGCGACCCCGGTTGATGCACAGGGTGTGGTGGATGGCGCTGATATGATCATCTTGTCGATCCCATTCCCGGCCGTTGCAGAGCTTCCGCAGGATCTATTCGCAAATCTTGCCGCCAACGTCCCGGTCGTCGATACGGGCAACTACTATCCTGGCATGCGCGATCCGCACATTGCCGAGATTGACGACGGATTGCCGGAAAGCGTCTGGGTTTCGAACCAGATTAGCCGCCGCGTTATCAAAGCCTTCAACAACATTCTGGCTGCGACCCTTGCCGATGGCGGGCGTCCGGTTGGTGCACCCGATCGCATTGCAGCGGCCGTTGCGGGCGACGACGAGGCTCAGAAAAGAATCGTCATGGGCATCGTGGACGAGGTCGGTTTTGATCCCATCGATTCAGGGTCTCTCGACGACTCCTGGCGCCAGCAGCCGTCGACGCCCGTCTATTGCTGCGACTGGAACGTCGAGGAGACGCGCAAGGCCCTTGCTCAGGCCGTGAAGGGAAAGGCCGCTGCAACGCGGGATAAATTGCCCGAACAATTCGCGGCACTCGGCCCCAACCCAAAGCACGCCGATGTCATCGCCTCCAATCGGGAGAACAATGCCCCGGCGTAAGGAAATTAACCAACGACACCACTCATCAGATGCCCAGTGTCTCTGGTTTAGCAAGCTTACGCGTTAAAGCGCTCACTTGCTCGAGATATTTGTTTGAACGATGTGGTTTTCCGCGTGGAGGATTTTGCCCAAATACGTTTTGGCCTATTCTATTGCTTGATCAATCAGGCTGAATCTCTCACCACAAGCTTGCCTTGGAAATTAACTGTCTCCCTCGGCGCTCTTTCCAGAATCATGTCTATTGCCGCTTTGACCATCTGGTCGGTGGGTTGCTCGTAGGTTGTAAGGCTGTATGCGGGGGATGCCGCAGGGGCAGCGTTGTCGAAGCCCACAATGGCGAGATCATCCGGCACACGTAAGCCGAACTCGCTTCGGGCAACATCGATCGCTCCGAACGCGAGAGCATCGTTTTCGCACATGAGGACATCGATCCGGTCTTCCGGCGCAACGTTAGACAAATAGTCCCGGGCGGCTTGCGCGCCTGCTTCTGCGCTGTAGCGCTCGGCAGACATTTCTACGAGTTCGACGCCGAGAGCGGTTCGCCAGAACGCCTTGAAGTTTCTCCGCCTGCCAAGCGCTGTAGACAATGTAAGCGCCCCGGCCATAAATCCCGGTCTCCGATATCCCCGTTTTAATAGGTGCTCGCCGATCTCGGCAATCGCCACGACGGCATCGCAGGAGATGGCGGGAACACCTTCGATCTGGCTATCTCGAGCAAGAACAAACATCGGAGGCCCGCCGCGTCCCAGCTTATGATCCGTCAACATCTCGTCGCGAAACGCTGTGCCAAATAGCACGATCGCATCAACCTGCCGCTGGTCGGCATTCAATATGGCATGCACGTGGCTGTAGTGCTGATTGATATTGATCAACATGGTCACGAGCCCCTCCGCCTGCAGGCTGGCGGTTAGCTTTTCAAGAAACGGAAGCTTGTGCGGGTTTGCGAAGTCATCAACGAGAACCGCGACCTGATGTGTAGAATTGGTGGCAAGGCTCCTGGCCAACAGGTTAGGCCGATAATTGAGCCGCTCTGCCGCCTCCAGCACTTTGGCTTTGCTTGCTTCCGTGATCGAGGCACCCGGCGTAAATGCGCGGATGACCGTCCACTTTGAAACGCCGGCCTCCATCGCCACGTTCTGCGCCGTCGCTCGCTTCATAGTCGAACCTCTCCGTTTCGAAACGTTTATTCCATTTCTGCCGGAACGCGAAATGAATGGTTGATTTCTTTTAGCAAGAATCTTATAGCTATGCACGTTTGCTACCGGTAGCATAAAATGTGCACCCGGTAGCAAATTGGAGGACGCGCCGTCTGAGGCGTTTTTGGTGGTTCTCGCGCTAGGAGGCGCGGGACACCCTTTGGGAGGAGTTTTTATGAAATCGTTTCTTCGTAAAATTGTGCTGGGCGTTGCCGTGGTTAGCGCACTTGGCGCTGCATCTGGCGTTGCCATCGCACAGGATATCAACATCATCGCCGTAACGCACGGCCAGGCCAACGACCCCTTCTGGTCGGTTGTTAAGAACGGGGTAAGCGCCGGCGCCAAGGATGCCGGTGTCAGCATCGACTATCGTGCGCCGGAAACCTTCGACATGGTGGCCATGAGCCAGCTGATCGACGCCGCCGTCAACCAGAAACCAGCCGGCTTGATCGTCTCGATCCCGGATTCGTCCGCATTAGGCCCGTCGATCCAGAAGGCGGTCGCCGCCGGCATTCCGGTCATTTCCATCAATTCCGGCTCCGACGTTTCGAAGTCACTGGGAGCGCTTCTCCATGTCGGCCAGGACGAATACAGCGCCGGCAAGGCAGCAGGTGAAAAGCTCAAGGAGATGGGCGGCAAGGTTGCCATCTGTGTCAACCAGGAGGTCGGCAACGTCTCCCTCGATCAGCGTTGCCAGGGCTTCTCCGACGGCTTTGCAGGCAGCGTTACGGTCCTGCCCGTCTCCAACGATCCGGCGGACGTTCGGGCCAAGGTGAAGGCTGCACTGAGCTCGAACGCCGCAATCGACACGATCATGGCACTCGGCGCAAGCACTGCCGGCGAACCGTCTCTGGCTGCCGTCGCCGATGCAGGCATGACTGGCAAGATCAAAGTCGCCACTTTCGACCTTTCTGCAGACTTCCTGAAGGCTGTCGCTGCTGGCGATGCCGCTTTCGCCATCGATCAGCAGCAGTTCCTCCAGGGCTATCTGCCCGTGGTCTTCCTCGCAAACTATGCCAAGTACGGCCTGATCCCCGGCGGCAACGTGCCTTCCGGTCCGAACCTGATCACCAAGGAAAAGGCCGCCCAGGTCGTCGAACTATCGGCAAAGGGCATCCGCTAATCCACGACTGCCGAAAGGCGTGATTGTCGAACACCCTCCCCGCTTTCGAAGAGGGTGTTCGACAGACGACGTGCGCCGTGAGGAATGCCCTCGGCGCTTCGGCGAATTGCATCCATTGGGAGGTAGGTATCATGGCTCCGATCGAGCAAAAAATAGGAGATGCGTCAAACTCCGACGAGCGCATCAAACAGGTGGGCTTTCTCACACATATGATGCGTCGGCCCGAGCTCGGCGCGGTTGCTGGCCTCGTCCTGGTGGTGACGTTCTTCTTTCTTACCGCAGACCGTTCGATGTTTTCGCTTTCAGGTGTGATGACGATCCTGGCCCCAGCCTCACAGCTGGGAATTCTCGCCATTGCGGCAGCTCTGCTGATGATTGGTGGCGAGTTCGATCTTTCGATCGGCTCGATGGTGGCCTTCGCCGGATTGATCTTCGGCGCGGCCCTGACCAATTTCGGTCAACCGCTCTGGATTTCCATTATCATCACGATGCTGCTTGCAGCCGCCATGGGCGCGGTGAACGGACAGATTGTGATCAGGACACGGCTGCCGTCGTTCATCGTCACGCTTGCCTTCCTCTTTATTTTGCGGGGTCTAACCCTTGTTGGCCTGAAATGGGCGACAGGCGGCTCAACTCAGCTTCGCGGGATAGGTGAGGTCGTCGGCGACGGTCCCTTGAAGCGCCTGTTCTCAGGCGTCGCCTTCCAGGATCTTTTCAGCTGGCTTGCAGCCCATGGCCTGATCGAGAAGTTCGACAACGGCGTTCCGAAAGTCACGGGCGTGCCGGTGTCCGTGGTCTGGTTCATCGCCATTGCCGGGCTCGCCACCTGGGTTCTTCTGCGCACCCGGATCGGAAACTGGGTTTTTGCCGCCGGCGGCGATCCCAATGCGGCAAGAAACTCCGGGGTCCCGGTCGATCGCGTGAAGACGGGGCTCTTCGCGCTCACAGCCTGCGCCGCGGCGCTTGTGGCAATTATCACCGTGCTGGATGCCGGCTCGACGGACGCGCGCCGCGGTTTCCAGAAGGAGTTCGAGGCGATCATCGCTGCCGTGATTGGCGGATGTCTGCTGACCGGCGGTTATGGATCGGCGATCGGCGCCTTCTTCGGCGCCATCATCTTCGGTCTCGTCTCGATCGGCCTGACCTACACGAAGTTCGACTCGGACTGGTTCCAAGTCTTCCTCGGCTCCATGCTGCTGCTGGCCGTTCTCTTCAACAATTTCATTCGCCGCAAAGTGACAGGGGAGCGCTGATCATGACTGATAACCAATCAGAAACCGCTCCGCCGGTCATTGAGGTCAAAAATATCGTCAAGCACTACGGCTCCGTCATCGCGCTCTCGGGCGTTTCGATGAAGGTATCACAGGGCGAAGTGCTCTGCCTGCTTGGAGACAATGGAGCTGGGAAATCCACACTCATCAAGACGCTGTCGGGTGTGGTCCGTCCCTCGGGCGGCGATTTCCTGGTCGAGGGCAAGCCGGTCGCATTCACCAGTCCGCGCGATGCACTCGATGCCGGCATCGCGACCGTCTATCAGGATCTGGCGATGATCCCTTTGATGTCGATCACTCGAAACTTCTTCATGGGACGCGAACCCGTGAAAGGCATTCCGCCGTTTCGCCATGTCGATTTCAAGTATTGCAGCGAGGTGACTCGCGAGGAGATGCACAAGATCGGCATCGATATCCGCGACCCGAACCAGGCGGTCGGCACCCTTTCCGGCGGCGAGCGGCAATGTGTGGCGATCGCGCGGGCCGTTTATTTCGGAGCCAAGGTGCTCATCCTCGATGAGCCGACGTCCGCATTGGGCGTTGCCCAAACCTCGATGGTGCTGAAGTACATCCATCAGGTTCAGCAGAAGGGCCTCGCTGTGATCTTCATCACCCACAATGTTCGCCATGCCTTTGCTGTCGGCAATCGTTTCACGGTTCTCAATCGCGGAAAGACGCTCGGCACTTTCGACAAGAGCGAGATTTCGCTTGAGGAACTGCAGAACCTCATGGCTGGCGGCAAGGAACTGCAGGTGCTCTCCGCCGAACTCGGCGGCACGATCTGACATATTGCATGAGGAACAATCATGAAAACGACTACAAAAACATCACCTTTCACGCTAGCGGTCTGCGCCGAAATGGTGTTTCGCTCCCTGCCCCTCCTCGATCGGTTGAAGCGCATCACCGAACTCGGCTTCCAGGCGGAAATCTGGGATTGGACGAAACACGATATCGAGGCGATCGCAAAGTCTGGTGCCACTTTCTCGTCAATGACAGGATACGTGACCGGCACGCTGGCAGATGACGCCGGAGCCGATGAGCTGCTGCGCACTGCGCGCCAGTCGATCCCGATCGCCAAGGAACTCAATTGCCCGCGCCTCAACTTGCATGGCACGGGGCTCGACGGACAGGGCCTGCCCGTCGTCAAGTCCGAGGTCGTCACCGGCGCCATGTGGCTGAAGGCCGCCGATACGCTAAACCGCATCGCTGATCTCGGCGAGGAGGAAGGCGTTACCTTCGTCCTCGAAAACCTGAACGAGGCTGTTGACCATCCAAAGACGCCGTTTGCCAAGGCCGCCGACACGCTTGCATTGGTCGCGGCCGTCAACCGGCCGTCGCTGAAGCTCAACCTGGATCTCTACCATGCGCAGATCGGTGAAGGGAACTTGATCGAGCTTTGCCGCACCGCTCTTCCACATATCGGTGAAATTCAGGTCGCCGACGTTCCCGGCCGCAAGGAGCCGGGCACTGGTGAAATCAACTATCCGGCGATCGCACGCGCCCTGAACGAGATGGGCTACCGGGGCACGATCGGCATGGAAGCCTGGCCATCCGGCGATGACGAACTTGCTCTTTCCCGCTTCCGCGACGCGTTTTCCCTTTGATCCGACAGCAGCATTTTCAGGAGCTTTCCATGCCCGCCCACCGTCCCGTCAATCTCGCTCTCATCGGTGCCGGCCGCATCGGTTCGTTCCACGCCGAAAGCGTCGCCCGGCGCCTGGTTGATGCCAATTTGCTCGCCGTCGCCGATCCGGCGCCGAGCGCTGCCGAAAAACTGGCGGCAGCGCTCGATGCACCCAAAGCCTATACCAGCGTGTCGGAGCTTCTCGCCAATCCGGAGATCGATGGCGTCATCATCGCCACGCCGGCGCGTTTCCACACGAGCGTCGTCGTGGAAGCCGCGCGGGCCGGAAAAGCGGTCTTCTGCGAAAAGCCGATGGCGCTGACGCTCGGGGAAGCAGACGAGGCTATCGCTGTCACAAAGGCTGCGAAGGTGCCACTCCAGGTTGGCTTCAATCGACGTTGGGACCAGGCTTTTTACGAGGGCCGCGCAGCGATCGACGCTGGCAAAGTTGGTTCCGTCCAACTTCTTCGCTCGTTGACGCGAGACCCGGGTCCCTACGACGGCAACCCGGAAAAGACGCCGCTATGGACGATCTTCTATGAGACACTGATCCATGACTTCGACACGCTGCTGTGGCTGAACCCGAAAGCAACCCCGATCGAGGTGACGGCGATTGCCGATGCGCTCGTGGTACCGGACTTTGCCAGAAAGGGTTTTCACGACACCGCCGTCGTCACCATCCGCTTCGACAACGGTTCGATCGCCGTGGCGGAGGCGAATTTCTGCGCCATGTACGGCTACGACATCCGCGGCGAGGTCTTTGGCTCCGGCGGCATGGTGACGATGGGCGATGTACGCCGTTCCTCGATGACGCTCTACGACAAGAACGGAGTTTTGAACGATACCTGGCGGCGTGACACGGATCACTTTGTCCACGGCTACACCGCCCAGCTCGCCTCCTTCGTCGAGGCCATAAGGACAGGCACCGTCACTGGCCCGACCGGTGAAGATGCCCGCAATGCGCTTGCCATCGCGCTTGCCTGCATCACGTCGGTTACCGAGCGCAGGACGATCCAGCTTTCCGGTCTCTAGGCCGGATCGCAAAAGACGGAGTGTGCCACGAAATGCCGCAGCATATCCGCAGTCTGAGCAGCCCGCCGGCTAGTTTCGAAGAGCTGAAGTGCGCTATCGCCTGCCGCCAGGTCACCTTCCCTCTTCGTGTCGAGAATGTCGCGAAGAGGGTCCTGGCCAAACCGGAACTCATGGCCTTTGCTAGCACGACCTCAATCGCGAACGACTGCGGCGTCTCCGTCTCTACGGTCATGCGCTTTGTTGCGCATATCGGCTTCCACGAGATCGGGCAGGCACGCGCAATTTTCAGAAATGAGTTGCGCCGCCGCCTGGCTGTGTTGTTGCCCGGGCCGGGTATGAAAAACGGGAGCGATGGGTAGATGGCCGTCGCCACAGTCGGTACGCTCAAGCGCAGGTTCGTGCTTTACGCTTGATCTGAAGATTAGTCCGATGAAGGCCACTGGCGCATTCATTGGTGGGTTCCTGTGCGTCACCACCCGCGGCCGCCCTACTCGCCACTATCGGTTTGAAAGCGGATAGGCCCTCGCATTGAAGGAAAGCGAGCGCGGACCCGTTGTCCTAGTCACGTGGGATAACAATGATTTATGGATGCCAGCTCATTTGAGAGGCGTTACATTCCTGGCTACATGAACCCGATGCAACTGTGCTTATGCGCTCAATCGGCGAGGCCTAACCAGGATCGCCGGCCCAGTCTTCATGTCCATGGCGTATTCGGATCACGAAAATGGCTCCGTTCTCTTCGATCCGGTAGACAACGAGATGCGCTTTGAACGGATGGATCCTAACGTGCGGCCAAATCTCTTCTCGTTCACGCGCCATTTGCGGATTCGCGGCAATCAGGTCAAGCACCGCGAACAGCTCGTCATGATACCTTCTAGCCTGTGCAGATCCGAAAATGCGGACACTTTGCTCGGCGATTGCAATGATGTCCTCTTCCGCTTCGACAGAAAGGCTAAAACGCATTATCTGCTGCCGCAGGTCGTTTCCGCGCGCGCGACTGCCGCTGCAAAGAGTTCGTCCTTCGAGCGACAGCCAACACCACTTTTGACACCTTCGTCGACAAAGCGTTGCATGGCAGCAATCTTATCACTGCGTGCTTGGTCCCTGCGAATCAAGTCGCGCACATAGTCACTGGCATTGGAATATCGCCCGGTCCTCGCTTGCGCCTCGACCCAATCTTTCATTGGATCTGGTAAAGATACGTTCATAGTAGCCATTCAAGCCTCCATACTGCGCATAGGTTAAGTGAAATTGGCAAAGTTTGTCAAACTGGCTCCTCATTCTCTATATAGGCGAAAAGCGACGCACCTGGTTTGGACCAAAGGAGATCGTTGGGAGGCTTGATGTGAGATAGCCCCACGAACCGCGCGGGGTTGCAACCGATCCTGCCCGAGGAAGGCAGCAAGTTCGGCTTGAAAACACGTTGCACGCAGGCCTCGTCCGGCACGAGCACATGGTTCTTGCTCTCAAGCGGTACGAAGCTCGCATTCGGAATCGCGGCGGCAAGCTTGCAACCTTGATCAAGCGGCACGCGCACGTTGCCGCGGCTCGGCAAATCGCGCCGGTCCCCAATATCACATTCTCCGACGCATTCCCTCAGAAACCAGTTTCGATCTTGGGCTCTGTGAGATAGACATCCCAGGTCCATACGCGCGTGTTTTGCGTCGACGCGTCAATCCCCGGAGTTGCATCATGAAAATCGCCCCGCAGCAGCGGATCTATGTCTGCTTCTTTCTCTTCGCTGTGTCGCTGGGGGCGCTGCTGTCGAGGATGCCGGATTTGCAGGTTGCACTTGGCGTCAATAAGTCCGAGCTTGGGTTGACCCTGATAGGGGCTGCGATCGGCGCCTTGATTTCGTTGACTTTGTCTTCGCCCTTGATCGCCCGGCTCGGCGCGCGTACGACGGCATTCATTACTGTTCTCGGCACGTCTGCGCTGCTATCTCTGGTGCCGTGGATTGGTGCGGCGCCGGTCGTGTTCTGTGTGCTTTTCGTCGAGGGGCTGCTCGCCGGGGCGCTGGAGATCAATCTCAATGTTGAGATCGACCGTATCGAAGCGCAGCTAGGACGCGGTGTGATGAACAGGGCGCATGGTTTCTGGAGCCTCGGCTTCTTCGTCACAGCACTTGTCTCCTCGGTCGTTCGCCAAGCCGGGATTTCGATGGAACTCCATCTCGCCGTGACCTTTGTCGCGGTTGTTGTCATCGGCATCTGGGCGATTTCCGGCATGCGGAATGCGCCGGCGCGGATCGCGTTGCATGAAGGCAAGGCACCGCTGGTAGCGCTTCCCACCTGGGGCCTCATGCCGCTGTGCGTGATCGGCATCGCGGCCTTTCTCGTCGAAGGCGCCGGGATCGACTGGTCGGCGATCTATATGCGCGATGTGTTTTCGGTCGAGCCCTTCATTGGCGGACTGGGATTGACGCTCTTTACCTTCTGCATGGCGCTGGCGCGCCTGTTCGTCGATCCGCTGGTCGATCGGTTTGGCGCGCGGGCCGTCGCCACGATGTTGCTTGTTCTTTCGGCCATCGGCATCTGCGCCGTGTCGGGGGCGCCGCATCCCTATGTCGCGCTGGCGGGCTTTGCCTTGATGGGCGCCGGCTGCAGCGCGGTCTATCCTCTCGCTGTCTCGGCGGCGGCCCAACGCACCGATCGCGCGGCGTATCTCAACGTCGCCGCCCTCGGCCAAATGAGCTTTGTCGTCTTTTTCCTGGCGCCGCCGCTGCTCGGTTTCATTGCCGAACATGCTGGCATACGGACATCCTATCTCGTTTGCCTTCCCCTTATCATTTACGCGCTCTTTTCGGCCAAGGCGCTTGCTACGCGCCGGGCTGCCGGCGGCGGTAGCGCTGCGACTGCTCGGAGCGTCAACGGGTAACGGCCTGGGCTACCGGTTTTGGCCGCGCGATTGGTTCGGCGAAAACCCGAGGACGTCGTTGCGGCGTGCTCGGTGCTCTCCCTAAGCAATACGGCTGGCTCTGCTGGTCGAAGTAGATCGCCTTGCGAGTCGCGCGTCTGGTCGAGGGAAATGCGGGCGCAGGCGCGAGGCCACTTGCTTGCCGCCGAGTTTGTTGACGGCAAGGGTATCTGAGCCGGCGGGCTCGACCACGTCGATTGGGCGATCGCCCTCGCCATCGTGCCCATTGATCACCGGTAATACAGCCTGGCGGTGGCTCTTTGTCGAATTTGCAGACGAACGGTGGTCTGGACGGTATCGAACTGGCGTTGGCTAATCGTGAAGCACCTGATACGTCATAGACCGCTGAGTATGAGGTATTGGCACCATCTTCAGAGACAACCCTCGGACCGGACAGGAGAGCTTTTGATGGGCTGGAAAACACCGAAGATCGAATACGTGAACGGCTATAAGATCGTTGAAGTTGAGGGGCCTGCCTTCAAAGTCTACGATGGCGACCGTCAACTCGGGGACGATTTCCCCTACCCCGGCGAAGCTGCTGCTTACGCAACCTCGTTGCCAAAACGGGATCATCCACGCAGCTAGGCAAAAAGCCGCGGAAGATCATTGAAAACCCTTTATGGCAGCCTTACCGAAAGTGGAACAAGATTTGACCAGCTCCCAACTTTCTTCACCGCTAGAACTGCTTGGGTGGTCTGAATTCTTCGCGGACCAGGTCCAGCCCAGCGAAGCGGACTTGATCCCCCGACGCATCGCTTCAGTTCACCGGGCACGCATCGAGGCAATCGATGTCACCGGGCCGGTCGGACTGGAATTTCCATCCAATACCAGTACTGGTGACTACGCCGTGGGCGACTGGGTTCTTGCCGATGCATTGACTGACATGCTTGTCAGACGTCTCGATCGAAAAAGCGTCTTTCAACGACGCTTGGAAGGCGGGCGTGGCCAGCAACTTGTTGCCGCCAACATCGACACCCTGTTGATCGTGACCTCGTGCAATGCCGATTTTAATCTTGCTCGGCTGGAACGTTACCTGGCCATGGCCAACCAGGCCGGGAGCAATCCGGTGATTGTGCTGACAAAGGCTGACACCGCGGAGGATGCCGGCCTGTTCCAGGCCCAAGCCGAGGCCTTGCAACGCGATGTGCCTGTCATTGCCTTGAATGGGCGCTCCGCGGACGCCGTTTCCCTGTTAAGGCCCTGGTGCGGCGTTGGCCAGACGGTTGCGCTAGTGGGATCTTCTGGTGTCGGAAAATCAACGCTGGTGAACACCATGACCGGGCCTGAATCTGACACAAAGCAAAAGACAGGCACCATCCGCGAATATGACGCGCAGGGCCGACACACCACCACGGCGCGATCCCTGCATGCAATTTCAGGGGGCGGCTGGGTCATCGATACGCCGGGAATAAGAACGCTTTACGTGAGTGATGTTGCCGACGGTATAGACACCCTCTTTGCTGAAATAACTGAACTGGCGCCGCTGTGCCGCTTTCGCGATTGCACCCATGCCCATGAACCTGGGTGCGCGGTCCAGGCAGCTGTCGCAAGCGGTGCCCTGGGCGTCGATCGCCTCGAACGCTGGCGGAGCCTGCTTGCCGAAAACAGCGACCGAACACCGGTCGTGAGCGGACCCCGCGGCAACAAAATCGTTCGCAAGAAGAAATATTGAAAGTGTTGAACGTTTGCGACGGTGCTCATCGGCGTCAGCCACAATCCGCTACCTGAATTGGCTGGGCTGGAGGATGGCGTGAGCGCTCAATGATTGGGATTGCGGTCAAGAAGAAGACCCTGCAAGCGGCTGCTCCCGCTAGTGAGGGATATGTCCTTGAACAGCCGCGATATGAGACGCGGTCGCAATCCTTGCCTCTCATCGATGAGGAGGAATGACATCCTCTTTAGCTCGATCGTGATCACGCCTGCATTGTCATGGCGACAATAATTCCCGGAATCCATCGCATGGAATCCATTTTCCACCGCCCAGGCGGCTATCATATCCGCGTTCATCAAGGTCCTGCTTTAGGAGATGCGGACATGCTGTCTCTAGCTGTCCCGCTCGCGCAAATCGCTCGCAGTTCTACGGATACCGTAACTGAATCGCTCTAATCCAGCCAAATCCGTCCAAGATTTCAGTTCCTGGTCAGGTGTTGCGAGAAAGACTCGAAGCACTCGTTGTAAATCGGTACCACTCAGCCGAGGCCCCGCCCGTTTTAGTGCTCTTGAAGGGGTGTATCGGCGCGCGGCACTAGGGTCATCAGGCGCGCCTATGTGGTGCAAGCTGCACGCCCAGCATCCTCCCCCATCGTTGATCGTAGCGAAACGCGGCAGGACGCATTACTCAATATCTTTCAGCGCATCGAGCGGGCCGGTCAGCGCCGTGCGGGGTGGGACGAGCGTCGGCCGCACCAGATGCGTGATTGGCGGCCCGCGGCCCGCATCGAGGATCGCAAACCCCTTGGTGATCATTGCCTCGCTGTCCTGCCGGATCATGAAGACGGGGAAAGGCAGGAAGGAGCCGAAGGGATCGTAGTCATAGCAGCCGACGACGATATCGGCGAAGGTCTCGTGCGGGTGCAGCGCGAGGAAGCGCATCAGCCCTTCGAGATTGATCGAGGAATTGACGAAGAATGCGCGCGGCAGCTTTCCGTGGCCTTCGTAGAAGGCTTCGAAGGCGCGGGCCGTCATGGCGGGTGAATAGCCGGTCGGCTGGATGCAGACGTCGGGATCCGCGCCCAGCAATGCGCGCTTTACGTCCCGGAAACCGCGAATTCGCTCATGGCTGGCATGGTCGTTGCGGCCGCCGAACAGGTACAGATCGTCGGGTGAAAGCGGGCCATCCTCTTGCGAGCGCTCGATGATCGCCTGTGTCAGCATGCGCGCACCTTCATGATTGTCGCTGATGATCGACGGCGCCAGCGTGCCCGGCAGATCGATGTTGACGTGCTTCAGCCCAGCCTTTTCGCAAACCTTGTGCACGCCATCCGGATCGGTTGCGCCGGCGATGAAAAGCTCATCGATCGAATAGGAGATCAGCGTCTCGACGACCTTGCGTTCCTCCTCCGGATCGCGACAGGCACTGACGACGAGGGGGCACTGGCCACGGCTTCTGACCTGCGCCTCGAAAGACTGCGCCATGGAGGAGAAATAGCGGTTGTCGTGCACCGGCAGCAGAAGACCGACGAGACCGGAGCGGGACGAACGCAGGCCACGGGCCTGCAGGTTTGCCGTATAGCCGTGCTCGTTCGCCAGGTTCTGAATGAGCTGCGCCGTCGCCTCCTTGATACGCCTCTTCCGCCAGCTCCCGTTCAGCACGGCGCTCACGGTCGAAGGCGACGCACCCGATAGCATCGAGAGATCGTAGATCGTCGCCTTCTTCTTGCCGATGTCGGTCATATCTCGCCTTTCCTTTGTCGCTTCCCTTAGAAACAAACCCCTCTTGACGAAAGCTCTACCTTGATCGATAGTCATTGCACCATCGATTGTGCAAAAAAGAAAGATCGATTGTGCAAAAGATGGTTCGCCGGAGGAGGCGGGATGGGAGGCAAGGGTATTCCCTCGCCAAGAAGCAACCAGGAAAAACCTGCCGCGAACCGGCCGGTGGTCGTCGTTCGTATGAGCGACCTTTGAGGAGGAGTGAGGATGAGGAGCCTTATCGTAGCGGCATTTGCCGCATCGCTGTCGCTTGCCGGGGCGGTGGTCGCGTTTGCGCAGGACGCGCCGAAAGTCGGCGTTGTCGTCAAGATCGGCGGCATTCCCTGGTTCAACGCGATGGAAGCCGGCATCAAGGAACAGGGTAAGAAACTGGGCGTCGATGCCTTCATGATTGGCCCGACCAGCGCCGACCCGGCGCTGCAGGTGCGCGCCATCGAAGACCTGATCGCCCAGGGCGTCAAGGTTATCGGCGTGGTCCCGAACGATGCCAAGGTGCTCGAGCCCGTACTCACCAAGGCGCAAGCCGCCGGCATCAAGGTCATTACGCATGAATCGCCCTCGCAGAAGGGCGCCGACTGGAATTTCGAACTCGCATCGGCCACCGGTTTTGGTGAAGCGCATGGCAAGCTGCTCGCTGAGAAAATGGGCGGCAAAGGCGAATATGCCGTCTTCGTCGGTTCGCTGACCGTGCCGCTCCACAATGCCTGGGCGGACGCCGCAATCGCCTATATCAAGGCAAACTACCCAGACATGAAACTCGTCGGCGAGCGCTACGGCGTGGCGGAAGACGTCGACAAGAGCCGCTCGACGGCGCTCGATCTCATCGCTGCGCATCCGGATCTGACCGGCTTCCTCGCCTTCGGTAGCCAGGGTCCGATCGGCGCCGGGCGCGCTATCGAGGAACGCCGCAAGACCGGCAAGATCTTCGTGCTCGGCCCGTTCTCGCCAGGCCAAGGCCTGAAGCTGATCAAATCAGGTGCGATATCGGGCGGCTTCATGTGGAATCCGAAACAGGCCGGCGAAGTCTTCGTCACGCTCGCCGATCGCCTGATCAAGGGCGAGAGCGTCAAGGAAGGTGATGACATTCCGGGTCTCGGCGTGATCAAGCCTGTTGGTAACGACATCATCGTCGATCAGCTGCTGCCGATCAACAAGGATACGGTCGACGACCTGGCCGCTATGGGCCTCTGAAGAGGCCCCCTCCCCGGGTGTCGGGCCGGTCCATGTCGACCGGCCCGGCGTTCGGGAAAAGAGAGCGGTATTCGGCCATGGCCGGACCATTGATCTTTCATGGCATTCGACTGGACAGGCAACCGGCATGAGCACGGCAACGGATGATGGTGTGAAGGCCCAGCCGCTTCTTTCGCTTCGCGGCATCAACATGACATTCGGCGGTGTGAAAGCGCTGAAAAACGTCTCCTTCGAAGTCTTGCCCGGCGAAGTGCATTGCCTCGCCGGTGAAAATGGCTCCGGCAAGAGCACGCTGATCAAGGTGATCTCCGGCGTCTATCGGCCTGCTGACGGCGCCGAGATCGTCTTCGATGGCGAGACGATATCCCACATGACGCCAGGCATGGCTCAGTCCCGCGGCATCCAGATCATCTGGCAGGACCTCGCGCTCTTTCCGGAGATGAGCGTGGCTGAGAATATCGCCTTCCAGACCCTTTCCGGTTCGCGCCCGCGCTTCGTCAATTATGCCGCGATCCGCAGGATAGCCGAGGACGCGCTCGCCCGGCTCGGCATCACCCTCGACGTCGACAGACCCCTCAAGGACTTCGCCATCGCCCAGCGCCAGATCGTCGCAATCGCCCGCGCGCTGGTCGGAGAGGCCCGCATCGTCTTCATGGACGAGCCGACCGCCTCGCTCACCCAGTCCGAGACCGATCATCTGCTGGCGATCGTGCGCACGCTGTCGGCTTCGGGCGTTGCCGTGGTCTTCGTCAGCCATCGTCTTGCGGAAGTGCTGGAAATCTCCTCGCGCATTACGGTGCTGCGCGATGGCGCGCTGGTCGGGGTCTATCCGGTGGAGGGCATGACCCAGTCTAAGGTCACCGAGCTAATGACCGGGCGCACCTTCGACCAGAACGTTCGCGCCCGCGACCGATCGCAGAACCCGGTCCTGCTCTCCGTCAGCAAGCTTTCCCGGGCTGGCGAGTTCGAGGACATTTCCTTCGATCTGCGCCGTGGCGAAACGCTCGGGATCACCGGCCTGCTCGGCGCAGGGCGCACCGAACTTGCGCTGACGCTCTTCGGCATGCGCCGTCCCGCCGCCGGAACGATCGTGCTGGAGGGAAAGCCGATGCGCTTTGCCTCCAACCGCGAGGCGATCACATCAGGTGTCGCCTATCTCTCCGAAGACCGCCTTTCGCTTGGTCTCAACCAGCCGCAATCCATCGCCGACAATCTGGTCATGGCCTCGCTCAACCGTATCCTGGGCGGCCGGCTCATTTCGCCGGAAAAGAAGCGCGCGCTCGTCGCGCGCTGGATCGCCGATCTCGGCATCAGGATCGGCAAGCAGGACGATGCGATCTCGACGCTTTCGGGCGGCAACCAGCAGCGCGTCGCGATCGCCAAATGGCTCGCCACCGATCCAAAAGTGTTGATCCTCGATGCGCCCACCGTCGGCGTCGATGTCGGCGCGCGCGCCGGCATCTTCGAAATCGTTGCGCGTCTGGCCGAGGCGGGGCTTGCGATCATCCTCATCTCGGACGAGGTGCCGGAGGTCTATTTCAACGCCGATCGGATCGTCCATATGGAAAAGGGCCGGATCGCCGGCTGGCACGATCCCCGCACGACCACACTGAAGGACCTGGAGGCGGCGGTCTATGCGTAAGCTGTTTCTGGCCTATACGACCGAATTCGTGCTGTTTGCCGTCATCATCGCGATGAGTGTTGTCCTCGCTTTTACGACCGACCGCTTCTTCACGCTCGGGAATGGGTTCGACCTGCTTAATATCAGCGCGGTCAACATCATCTTTGCCGTCGGCCTGCTCGTGGTGCTGATATCAGGCGGGATCGACATCTCCTTCGCCGTCGCCGCCTCGATCGTACAATATGTCACCGCACTTGCGCTCGAGAGGATCGGCGGCGGTGGATGGCTATCCGGCTTCCTGATGGCGGCCGGCATCGGCATCGTGCTCGGCATGATCAACGCCTTCCTGATTCATCGCTTCCGCATCATCTCGATCGTCGCGACGATTGCCACCTTCAACGTCTATTTCGGCCTGCTGATGTTCTTCACCAAGGGCGTGTCGATCTACAATCTGCCCGACTGGCTGACGAGCCGCGTCATTATCTACGAGCGCGAAATGGCCGATGGGAGCTGGGCTGAGATCACCTTGCCGGTTGTCGTCATGGCCGTCTGCACGCTCGCCACCTGGTTCTTCATTACCCGCACGACGACCGGACGGCAGCTCTATGCCTTCGGCGACAATCCGGAAGGCGCGCGCCGCTTCGGCATCAATATCGGCGCCATGCAGTTCATCGCCTTCGGCTGGCTTGGATTGATGGCAGGCATCGCCGGTCTCATGCAGGCGCATTATGCGCAGGAGGTCGTGCCGAACGCACTTTATGGCCGCGAGCTCGATGTCCTGGCCGCAGTGGTGCTCGGTGGGGCGCGGCTGGGCGGCGGCAAGGGCTCGGTGCTCGGTTGCGTGCTGGGCGTGCTGCTCGTCTCGATCACCCAGAACGGCCTTAACCTAATGGGCGTCTCGCCCTTCGCCTTCAAGATGATCGTCGGCGCGATCATCCTCGTTGCGATCACCTTGTCGAGCGCCCGCATCGGCAATCTGGTGCCGGTGTTTGCGACCCGCAAATCGACCGGTGACAGGACTGTAGACAGAGGAGAGAGCTGATGGACGCGCTCGCCGCCCGCTTCAACGCCGTCTTCGGGGCCGACATGGCCGGCCCCCTCGCCGCGCTGGCGGCGGTGCTTGTCGTCTTCGGCTTCGCCTCGCCGCATTTCCTGACGGCCGCGACCTTCGGATCGGTCGCCTTTCAGCTTCCCGAGCTTGGCGTCCTGACGCTCGCCATGCTGATGCCGATCCTCACCGGTGGCCTCAACCTTGCGATCACCTTCACCGCCAACATCGCCGGCCTGACGCTCGCCTGGACGCTGCAGGCCAATGGCGGCATCGATGCAGGCCCGGGCGCCTTTCTGCTCGGTTCGGCTCTGGCACTCGCCATCGGCGCGGCAAGCGGCCTGGTCATGGGCCTCGTCATCGCCTTTACCCGCGCCCATCCGATCCTCGTTTCGCTGTCGATGATGATCTTCCTGCGCGGCCTCGGCGAGTTTCTGACGCGCGGCGGCGATATCTCGGGCTTTCCCACCTTCGTCGCTCCGATCGGCCACGGCAGCATCCTCGGCATCCCCGTCCCGTTGTTGATCCTGATCGCCTGTGTGATCGCCAGCCACATCCTGCTCTCGCGCTCCAAGCTCGGCTTTTCCACCTATATGATCGGCTCCAATATCGAGTCTGCCCGCTATTCTGGCATCAACACCCGCAAGGTCCTGGTGCTGGTCTATATGCTTTCCGGCGTGATGGCTGCGGTTGCCGGCATTATTATGCTTGCGCGGTTCAATTCGGTGCGTGTCGGCCACGGCGAATCCTATCTGCTGATCACCGTGCTCGCCTGCTTTCTCGGCGGCATCAATCCCTTCGGCGGCTTCGGCCGCGTCCTGCCCGTCTTCGTGGCGCTCATCGTGCTGCAGCTCCTCTCTTCGGGGCTCAACCTGCTCGGCGCCAACCAGCACCTCACCACTGCCGTCTGGGGCATCCTGCTCATCGTCGTGATGGTGCTGCGCTGGCTCTCGGCCAAGTTCATCAAAATCGTCAAATAGGAGATACGACCATGGAAGGTTTCGGCGTTCACACCAGCATGTGGACCATGAACTGGGATCGCGCAGGCGCCGAAAAGGCAATCGCCGGAGCCGTGCACTACAAGATGGACTTCATCGAGATCGCGCTGCTCAACGCGCCGGCCGTCGATGCCAAACACACCCGCGACCTGCTTGAAAAGAACGAGCTGCGCGCCGTCTGCTCGCTCGGCCTGCCGGAGCACGCCTGGGCCTCCGTCCGCCCGGATGCGGCGATCGAGCACCTGAAGGTTGCTATCGAAAAGACTGCGGAAATGAACGCCGAGGCGCTCTCCGGCGTCATCTTCGGCGGCATCGGCGAGCGCACCGGCCTGCCACCGACGCAAGGCGAATACGACAACATCGCCAAGGTGCTCGACGCAGCAGCAAAACACGCGAGGAAGTACGGCGTCCAGCTCGGCGTCGAGGCCGTGAACCGCTATGAGAACCACCTGATCAACTCGGCGCAGCAGGCCGTCGATATGGTGGAGCGTGTCGGCGCGGACAACGTCTTCGTTCACCTCGACACCTACCACATGAATATCGAGGAGAAGGGTGCGGCAAACGGCATCCTGATCGCCCGCGACCACCTCAAGTATATCCATCTTTCCGAAAGCGACCGAGGCACGCCGGGCTACGGCAATATTCCTTGGGATGCGATCTACGCCGCGCTCGCTGCGATCGGCTTCAAGGGCGGACTTGCGATGGAGAGCTTCATCAATATGCCGCCCGAGGTCGCCTATGGCCTGGCCGTCTGGCGCCCCGTCGCACGCGATATGGAAGAGGTCATGGACAAGGGCCTGCCATTCCTGCGCAACAAGGCGGAACAATATGGTCTTATCTGACCCCAGTTGCCGGATGTCGCCCATTCGGTTGCATCAGCTTTAGATCGAGGCTGATGCTGGCCGTCTGCCATTGGTCACAAGCCGCAACCGTAGCGTCCACATGGGGTGTTGACTGAAGAGATCTCGCCATCGCTGGCAGAGGACCGTGTCGGCGGCCCGCCTCTTCAGCACATCCCCTGAATATCACTTGGCCTCGGGCAGGCGAAATGACTGTCAAGAAATATCATACTGTTTGTGATATTGTTATTATTGCTTGTTACATTCTTTCTCCTATGCCATTTTGCCTATTAAAATAAGAGGCTTGAACGGCTCACGCCCGGGCTCTAGTTTCGAAGAGATGGCGGCGTTTCGATCGACCATCGATATGGGGGAATCTTGGATGGCACGCATTACGCTGAGGCAACTGCTCGACCATGCTGCGGAGGAAGGCTACGGCGTTCCCGCTTTCAACATCAACAACATGGAGCAGGCGCTCGCCATCATGGAAGCCGCCGACGCGTGTCATGCGCCGGTTATCATGCAGGCGTCGCGCGGAGCCCGCGCCTACGCCCATGACATCATGCTGAAGCATATGATGGATGCTGTCGTTGAAATCTATCCGCATATTCCGGTCTGCGTGCATCTCGATCACGGCAATGATCCCTCCAACTGCATGACGGCGATCCAGGCGGGCTTCACCTCGGTGATGATGGATGGTTCGCTGAAGGCCGACGCCAAGACGCCCGCCGACTGGGCCTATAATGTCGGCGTCACCAAGATGGTGACCGATATGGCGCATTTCGGCGGCATCTCGGTGGAAGGCGAACTCGGCGTTCTCGGTTCTCTCGAGACCGGCATGGGCGAGGCCGAGGACGGCCACGGCGCCGAGGGCAAGCTTTCGCACGACCAGCTGCTGACCGATCCAGACGAAGCCGTGAAGTTCGTGCGTGAAACCAAGGTTGATGCGCTTGCCATCGCGATGGGCACATCGCATGGCGCCTACAAGTTCACCCGCAAGCCGGACGGTTCGGTGCTGGCGATGAACGTCATCGAAGAAATTCACCGTAAGCTCCCGAACACGCATCTTGTCATGCATGGCTCGTCCTCGGTCCCGATCGAGCTGCAGGAGATCATCAACAAGTATGGCGGCCAGATGAAGCCGACATGGGGAGTGCCGGTCGAGGAAATCCAGCGCGGCATCAAGAATGGCGTGCGCAAGGTCAATATCGACACCGATGGCAGAATGGCGATGACCGGTCAGATCCGCCGCGTGCTGCAGGAAGACCCAAGCGAGTTCGACCCGCGCAAATATCTGAAGCCGGCAATGACGGCGCTGACCAAGCTCTGCAAGGAGCGGTTCGAACAGTTCGGCACTGCCGGCATGGCGGGCCGCATCACGCCGCTTGCCGTTTCGGAAATGGCGAAGCGTTATAAATCCGGTTCCCTCGATCCGGCTTTCTCTTGAAACTGGGTTAGCCTGAGGCCGGGCGGGGTGCCTTTTCCGGCTCGGCGGCCGCAGGCTTGCCCGTCAGCGTTTGGCCGTGGAAACGGCTCAGCTGGCTGACAAGCTCTTGGATTTCGCTTGCCGTGCGTTCGCCGTCCCAGCCCAGCGCTGCCTCGGCAACGCCGGCGATTTCCCGCAAGCCTTCCAGCGTCAACCGACCCTGGATCGCAAGCGTCGTGCGGCGCATCACGATGTCCGACAGGTGGATAACGAGTTCATTCCGGGCGATCCAGTCGATCTCGCGGAGGCTGTAATGCGGCGCACCCGTCAGGCGCTGTTCGTCGGAATAGCTTGAAGGGGAAGAAAGCAGGGCCGTTGCCGTCGTGCCGTAGCGGCCGAGCAGTTCGTCGGCTCGCTCGGCAACAACAGCGCCGCGCGCCGCGGCATCGCTGATCCAGGCGTGACGCTGCTCAGCATCCGCCGGAAAGGCCTTACCGCCGCCGATCGCCAGATAGCGTGTCGAATGGCTGCGGCTGCGCTGTAGCCGGGAGAGAACGGTGTCGGCGACCTCTTCCGCAAATCCGCGGAACGTCGTCCACTTGCCGCCGACCAGTGAAACGATCGGAAACGGTCTGCCGCTTTCTGGCTCCTTTACCGGCGCGGAGTGATCGCGGCTGATCAGCCCCGGTGCTGTCGCATCCGATGCCGGCAGCGGGCGGATGCCGCTATAGCTGTAAACGATCTGATCGCGATCGAAGCGAAGCGTCGGCAGCAGCGAGCGGATGCTTTCGAGGAAATACTCCGTTTCCGGCTCCTCGCAGGAGACATTGTCCGGATCACCGGCCGGAATGTCGGTCGACCCGACCAGGGCCAGCCCGAGATAGTCGTAGACCAGGCAAATGCGGCCGTCGTCGGCCTCGAAATAGATCATATGGCCGTTGAGGCTTCGCACCAATTCGGGATGGTTAAGCAGGATATGGGAACCCTTGGTGCCGCCGATCAGCCGCGATGGAGCGCCGAGCAAAGTGTTGACCTGATCGATCCAGGGACCTGCCGCATTGACGACCAGCTTGGGAGCGACGCTGAACTCGCGGCCATCGGGCTGACGGAAGGTCAAACGCCCTTCTGAAACGGCAGCCAGTGTCGCGAAATTTGCCGTGAGGCTTCTCGCGTTCGCGTCGAGACCATCACGCACGAGCTCATAGACGAGCCGCTCCGGCCTGCTGATCTTGGCGTCGTAATAGATGCCGCCGGCGACGATGGCGGGGGTAATATGCGGCATTTCTCTGCGCGCCTGTTTCTTCAGGATCAGCCGGTGGCGCGGCATGACCTGATCGCGCGAACCGAAGAAGTCGTAGAGCCGAAGCCCGATCTTGATGAGAACCGCACCACGGCTGCGTGGCGCCGTCTTCGACCCAAAGAGCGTCCGGATCGCTGCCCAGATGCCGCGGGTCCAGGAAAAGACCGGAATGAAGGTCGGCAGCGGCTCGACGCAATGCGGCGCGTTCTTGAGCAGGAGGTTGCGCTCAAGCGTCGACTGCGCAACCAGTCCGAACTCACCCGTTTCCAGATATTTCAGGCCGCCGTGAATAAGCCGCGATGGTGCGGCGCTCGTGCCGGAGCCAAAGTCGGCCTTGTCGACGATCAGGCAATTGACACCCTGTAGTGAGAGGTCGCGGAACAGGCCGGCACCGTTGATGCCCGCCCCGATGATCAAAACGTCGATATCGTTCTCGCCGAGATTCGAGAAGCGCTGCTGCAAATCGGAGGTCATGCTCATCGTCCTAAATCGCCCGCCGCAGCAGGCATCTATCTTTTCAGTTTGCCGATTGCTCCGGCGCAAGCGCGGCAATCCTAGGCCAAAGGGGGACCATCGCGTCGGCAATGTCGCGGAACACCTGATAACGCTTTTCATAATCCGCGCTGCGCACTGCATCCGGCCGGCAAGTCTTCGCGATGGAGGCGGTGTCGCGCGGATCGCTCTGCGGATCGGCAAAGATACCCACGCCCGAGCCGGCACAAAGCGCAGCACCCCAGGCGGCCGCCTCATCCGTCTCGGTTACCGTCACTGGCATGCCAAGCACATCGGCAAACATCTGCACGACGGCAGGATTGCGCGAGACGCCCCCGGCGAGCCGCACCTGATCGAAGGCAAAGCCGTCGCGAAGCGCATCGACATGGATGCGATGATTGAAAGCGATGCCTTCAAGCACGGCGCGCAGCATGTCGCCGCGGTCGTGCCATCCACCGAGCCCGAAGAAACCGGCGCTGGCGGCTGCGCCATAAGGCGAGCCGAACAGATAGGGATGGAAGAGCGCCGTCGAGGGGCGCTCGAAGGCGGCGTCGATCTCGGGCGCCAGCAGGGCGTGGATCGAGTTGCCTTGGACCTCGCCATTCGTTCGCTCGGCAGCGCAGAGCGTATCCAGAAACCAGTCGTAATTGGCTGTCGATGCCGGGGAGATCGACATGCTGTTCCAGATCCCGGGCGCAATCCCGTTGCGGCAGAACCAGCGCCGATCGACACGCGGTTCCGACGAAAGCGTCTCGTTGATCGAATAGGTCCCGGCAATGACCGCGACAACGCCCTTGGCATAGCCCCCTGCCCCGAGCGCCGAGGCGGTGACATCGTGCAGACCGGCAACGACAGGCGTCCCTTCGGCAAGGCCCGTCAGCTGCGCGGCTTCACGGGTCACGCGTCCGACCATCTGGTCGGAGCGCGAGGCTGGTGGCAGGGCGTGGACGAGATCCTGCAATCCAAACAGCCGCAGGGCGTCCTCACTGTAGTTCTGCGTTTTGACATTGGTGAAGGAGGTGCTGGCTTCGGTGCGGTCCGTACCGATGATCCCGGTCAGGCAGAACCGCAGCCAGTCCTTGCAGCTGCAGAAATGGCCAATGCGCTTGTAGCGCTCAGGCTCCATGTCGCGGATCCAGGCAAGCAAGGCCGATGGAGCGGAGACATGCGGGATCTGCCCGGTCAGCTCGATCGCCAGGTCGGCGACATCGCTCTGCGTCCACCGGTCGACGATCGCCCCTGCCCGGCTGTCCAGCGAAAGAATGGCCCGGCCGAGCGGCTTTTGGGCGTGATCGAGCAGGTAGATGCCGTCTCCATGTGCGGTAGCGGCAATGCCCTCTATGTCGCTTGCCGGTCGCCCGCTGAGCGAAATCGCTTCGCGGATGGCATCGGCCGTCGCGTTCCACAATTCATCCATGTCACGCTCGATATGGCGGGCCTTCGGAATGAACTGCGTGACGCGGCGCCGGGCGGCTGCAAGCGGCGTGCCGTCGATATCGAAGATGACCGCCTTGGTGACTGTCAAACCACTATCGATCCCGAGCAGTGTCGGCATTTAAATTTACCTCACGAGGAGCAACGGGCCGGCGCCGTCAGGAGCGCCCTCCGGCGCCCTTGGCGATGACCACGTTGATATCTCTGGACCGCATGCGGTCGATGTGCACCGGCTGGGTCTTGTCGTCGACGATAACGACGTCGAACTCATCCAGTGCTGCGAAACTGTGGAGCGCACGCCGTTCGAACTTGGTATGATCGGCAAGCAGGATGCGCTTTACGGAGCAGTCGAACATGGCGCGCTTGGTATCGACTGTCTCGGGAGACTGGTGCAGCACCGTGCCATCGCTGATCGCCGACATCGAGATGAATGCGACATCTGCCCTGAGAGCCTTGATCTCGTTGATGGTCATGCGACCCATGAAGGCATTGCACCAATTGTAATATTGGCCGCCGAGGGCGAGCAGCGTCACGTCGTGCAGGCCCGTCAGCGCATTCATCAGGGTCAGGGAATTGGTAATTGCGGTGACCGGTACCTTCGAAGGCAAATGCGCCGCCATCTGAAGTACCGTGGTCGAGTCATCGAAAAAGATCGCCTGTCCCGGTTCGACGAATTGCATTGCCGCCTCGGCGATCAGCTTCTTTTCCGCCGACTGGCGGTTGGAGCGGTAGACGTCGCTGGATTCGATGAGATTGGTCGCAGCCGCAGTGACGATGCCGCGTGTCTTCCTGAAGAGGCCGCGGCTGACGAGTTCATCGACATCGCGGTGAGCCGTCATCAGGCTGATCCCAAAGCGGTCGGTCAGGTCTTCAATCCGCATCGAGCCTTCACCCATCACGGCTTCTGCAATCATGCGGCGGCGCGCAATCTGGCGCGTCTGCCGGCTGTCGCTGGTGAGCTGGTCCAACAGATCGTCGTCCCGGCTGGTCTTCTGTGTCACGGGTCACCCCTGTCGCTGAATAATGGATCCCAGCTTCGTACAGCGATTGCCGCGCCAAGGCAAAAAGGCGAAACACAACTGGCGGTTGGACCGCCGGCCGTAGCTTCGAGCATGAAAATGAGGGCGCTCTTGCGAGCGCCCTTTACCGTTTTACTGCGACAGGACGAACGGGCCAGTGTATTTGTCGATGTTGTCCTTGGTGATCAACAGGCAATCGAAGAGCTGCTTCTCGCTCTTGGCACCCGTGTTACCCGTCTTGATCAGATTGTCGGCCTGCTTGACCGCTTCTTCGGAAAAGACGGCAACCGGTTGGAGGACGGTGTATTGGAGTTCGCCCGCCTTGATGGCAGCAACGGCATCCGGTGAACCGTCGAAGCCGCCGACCTTCACATTGGCGAGCTTGCCGGCTTCCTTGAGTGCGGCAATCGCACCAAGCGCCATTTCGTCATTGCCCGAGATGACGCCGACGATATCCGGGTTGGCCTGCAGCATGGACTGCATCTTGTTGTGGCCCTGGGTGCGGTCCCAGTTGGCAACTTCCTTGGCGACCTTCTTCAGATCCGGATACTGCGAAAGGACAGTCTCGTAGCCATTCGACCGCGTTGCCGCGTTGTTGTCGGACGGAGCGCCGAAGAGTTCGGCATAGTTGCCCTTGTCGCCGATTGCTTCGACCCATTGCTGTGCGCCGAGGGCGGCGCCCTGTGCGTTGTTGGAAACAAGCTGCGCCTTGGCCAGGCCTTCCTGGTTGATTTCGGCGTTGACGAGGATGACCGGGATGCCGGCAGCAACGGCCTTCTTGACCGCACCGACGGAACCGTCGGCGTTTGCCGGGTCGAGGATAATCGCCACCGACTTGTTGGTGATCGCCGTATCGATCAGGTTGCTTTCGGTATTGGTGTCACCCTTGTGGGCGTTGACCGAGGCCGTATAGCCGAGCTTCTCGGCGGTTGCCTTGGCGACATTGCCTTCCGTCAGCCAATAGGGATTCGACGGATCGTTGACGATGATCGTCATCATGCCCGCTGCCCAAGCCGAGCTTGCCAGAAGCGGTGCTACGGCCGCGGCGGTTAGAAGTATGCGCATGCCTTTCTTAAACATAGTCTCTCTCCCATTCGTGAGCTCAGTTATTGCCGGTGATCCGGCGTTGCTTTCCCCAATCGGCTTTCTGGACTCCAGGCTGCCGTCGTGGATAAGTTTCGGTCTCAGCCGTCAGGACGATTTGACCCGGCGGCCGTATTGGATGCTGTTCATGAGGACGGCGAGAACGATCACAGCGCCGGTAAATACTGTCTGCCAGTAGGCCGAGACACCGATGATCACGAGGCCGTCCGAAAGGAAACCGATGACGAAGGCGCCGAGCATCGTGCCGCGAACCGTACCGCGGCCGCCGGTCAGCGCCGCGCCGCCGATGACCACGGCTGCGATCGCCGTCAGCTCGTAGGTTGTGCCTGCCGTCGGGCCGGCGGAGGTCAGCTGCGAGGAGAGGACCAGGCCGGCGATTGCGGCACAGACGCCCGAAAGCACATAGACGATGATCTTCACGCGCTTCACCGGAACGCCGGAGAGATCGGCAGCACGCTCGTTCCCACCTGAGGCGTAGAGCCAGCGGCCGAAGGCGGTGCGGCTCAGCACGATGCCGCAAATGATGGCGAGAACCGCAAGCACGATGACGCCGATCGGAATGCCTGCGAGGCGGTTGAAGCCGAGCCAGTCGAAGCCGGTATTGCCGAGTTCCGGACGGCCACCGAGATTGTTGTAGGTCAGGCCGTTTGTCATCAAGAGCGCGATACCGCGGGCGACGTAGAGCACGCCGAGCGAGGCGACGAAGGCCGGCACCTTGAGATAGGCGATCAGCACGCCGTTGACCGCACCGACCAGCGCGCCGAGCGCACATGTGATGACGACGACGGCCCAGACCGGCGGGTAGAGGATGACGCCGAAATAGGTGAGCGTGACGCCGTGCATCAGGAAACCGGCAATGCAACCCGCAAGCCCCAGTGTCGAGCCGACCGACAGATCGATGCCGCCATTGAGGATAACGAGCAGCATGCCGATCGCCAGAATGCCGAAGATCGCGACGTGCGACGCCATGATCAGGAAGTTGTTCAGCGTGAAGTAATAGGGCGACAGGAACGAGAAGACCGCGATGATGACGATCAGCGCGAAGAAGGCCCGGCCCTCCAGGATGAGACGCACGATATTGGTGTTGCGCTTCGGCCCGCTGGAAACTGATTTCTTTTCGGTGACGTTCGTGACTGACATAATCAGTGCTCCATAATCCAGGCTAGTGCGCGATCACGGCTTCGCCGGAGGCGGCCATGATCTTTTCCTTGGTGACATCCGAGCCGAACTCGGCCGATATCCTGCCGCGGTGCATGACGATGATGCGGTGTGCGATACTCAGGCATTCATTGACTTCGGACGTCGAATAGATGACCGCCAATCCCTGCTTGGCGCGCTCCGCGAGCAATTTGAAAACTTCCGCCTTGGCGCCGATGTCGATGCCGCGGCTTGGCTCATCAAGCAGGATGACCTTCGGCTGGGTTGCCAGCATCTTGCCGATGACGACCTTCTGCTGGTTGCCGCCGGAGAGCGAGCCGATCGAAGCCGCACCGCCATCGGTTTTCACATGCACCCGCCGGATCGCGTCATTGACGAGATCGCGCTCCCGATGGCCGGAGGTGAAAAGCCCTTTGGTGAAGGCGCGGATACTCGCAAGCGACAGATTGGAGCCGACCGTCATCGTCTGGACGAGGCCGTCGCGCTGGCGATCTTCGGGCACGAGCACGAGACCGCTGGCAATGCGCCTGGCGATGCTGAGCGCACTGACGTCCTGTCCTTCGAGCAGAACCTGTCCGCCACTTGCGCGCAGACGTCCGGCAATGCACTCGAGCAGTTCCGTGCGCCCCGCCCCCATCAGCCCGTAGATGCAGACGATTTCGCCGGCACGCACCTTGAGAGACAGACGATCGACTGCATTATAAGCAGCGCCGGAGGGACCGGGGACACTGAGGTTTTCGATGGAAAGCGAGACGTTTCCGAACGGGTGATCCTCCGGTGGGCTGCCAAGGTCGAAATTCTCGCCGACCATGTTGCGGACGATCCATTCGAGATCGATATCCTTGCGCTCGGCATAGGCCGTCATGTTTCCGTCGCGCAGAACGACGGCGTGATTGGTGATCTGCAGCGCCTCTTCCAGATGATGCGATATGTAGACGATCGACACGCCGCGGCTCGTCAGGTCGTGGATGACCTTGAAGAGCACTTCCACCTCCGTCGCGCTCAGCGCCGAGGTCGGCTCGTCCATGATCAGGATGCGCGAATTGACGGAGAGTGCCCGTGCAATCTCGACGATCTGCTGCTGGCCGAGGCGAAGATCCTCGACGCGCGTCAGCGGATCGATGTCTTCCTCGAGCTCTTCCATCAGCGCCCAGGTCTGACGCTCCTCTTCAGCGAAGTCGACGACACCGCCCTTGATGATCTCCCGGCCCATGAAAATATTGTCGCGGACACTCAGATTGGGGGCCAGGCTGAGCTCCTGGTGAATGATCGAGATCCCGCACTCGCGCGCATGGGTCGATGAGCTAAAGCTGATCGGTGAGCCGTCGAGAATGATCTCGCCGGAGCTTGGCTGCGCCACACCCGAAAGGATCTTCATCAAGGTTGACTTGCCGGCGCCGTTCTCTCCGAACAGCGTTGTGACCTGGCCGCGATGGATGTCGAAGTTCACTCCCTTGAGGGCGTGAACGCTGCCGTAGGATTTTGCGATATGGCGGGCGGCGAGGACGACCTCGCCTTTCGGCCCGTTGTTGCGTTGCGGCTGGCTCATTTGAGCTCAACCTTCACCGGCGTGACCAGCCAGTTCTTCGGGTTGATGAGCTTGAAGACGCCGACCACGGTCGCCTGCTTTCCGTCCAGGGCGTCAGCATCCAGGCCCGCAAAAACCGCCTTCTTCATCTCGTTATTGATGGCCGAGCCGGCATCCTGATACTGGATCTGGTTGGTAAACTGGCCGAATTCGATGGTGCCGGTTGCATCGCGGAGGTCCGTGCCGTTGACCGCAGGGCCGGTCTGGACACGGACCACCGTCTCGGGAGGCAACCCATCGATCTTCATTTCGTTGGTGTTCGACTTGCGGGCGCCGAAAACGCCGGTCAGCGTGACGGGAATGACCGGTCCGGTGCTCGTCGCAGTGCCGTATTTCTCGGCCGCCGCCTTCTTGTCGGCGGCAATGGCGGCCGCGAGATCGGCGGCTGCAATCGCCCGCTCCTCGACATTTGCCTTGATCTTCGGGAATTGCTCGGCGCCGAAGGTTTCCGGAGAGAATGCCTGCTGGCGCACATCGTTTTCGGAGCCGATCTTGACCACCGTCGTGTCGAAGGCGATCGCTGCAACGACGATGACCGCCAACGCCGCGCTGACAAGGAGCCCGCGATTGCCGCTGCTCGGCTTTGATGCTGCATGATCGGGCGAGGTACTCATGTCCGGACGGCCTTTGGCTTGGAATGGCAAGATGGAGAGGGCTAGCGAGATGATGATCGCAGGCGGCCTGGAGCATTGCGCCGCACCGGATCACAAACCGGCGGGCCACCCGCAAGAGCGCAACTCTGGACGAATATTCGCATTGGAAGCCTCCTCAACAAGACCGGCGGCTGTCTCCTCCAACCGCCTGGGCCTGCAAATTCTCCATCAGGAAGCGCACTTCCGTGATAGAAGTATGTTAGTTATGCCGTAAATCATGTTATATATTTTATCAGCTGTCAACGGCACTTTCGCGGCAACTCGACTGGAATGCACGACCTCACATCTTGTTAATCACGCTGCAGCGCAGCAAAAAGCGACGGAAAATGCAGACATTTTGACATTTGTCACTCAGCCGTAAAGTGGCGCCATCCATATGTTTTTAATGCAATATACGACAGATGAAACATTGCGTGCACTGCCGCTTTTGATGCCGCCCCCCGCTGGCGCGACGGCGCGCAAGCAAACTCCTTGCTCTTCTATTTTAGATGAAAAAAATTACATCGCTAGAAAAATTTTACTGGCATTGTGGTATCTTTATGTTATCTTTTCGAGCGAGCTCAGGGAGGTTTCAGCTGCGCGCCGTCTGGAATTTGTCAAAAGCGGCGCGCTTGCCGTTGCCCATGGACGAGCCGACGTTGGCAGCCGGATGCATCATCCCAGAGAGTTTAGGGATCGGGAGGACTTCAGATGAATTTGATGCGCGTATTGCCCGCCGCGGCGCTTGCTGTGGTGGCGAGATAGGCCTGCGATGACATCGACCCAGAAGATCATCATTGGCATAGATGCCGGCACCTCGGTCATCAAGGCCGTCGCCTTCGATCTGTCCGGCCGCCAGATCGCCACGGCCTCCGTTCGCAACCGATACGCCACCGGAGACGATGGGTCGGCAACGCAGTCGCTGGATCAGACCTGGCTCGATTGCGCCAGCGCGTTGCTTGGTCTCGGCGAAAAAGTCGCCGATCTTGCGTCACGCACCGCAGCCATCGCCGTCACCGGACAGGGCGACGGCACCTGGCTCGTCGGCCGCGCCAATAGGCCCGTTGCCGATGCCTGGCTATGGCTCGACGCGCGCGCCGCAACGACGGTTACGGCACTCGCCGGCGGAACGCAGAATCGTGCCCGCTTCGAGGCGACCGGCACCGGCCTCAACACTTGCCAGCAGGGTGCGCAACTCGCCCATATGGACCGCTTCACGCCGGATCTTCTCGATCGGGCGGAGACGGCACTGCACTGCAAGGACTGGCTCTATCTCAACCTAACAGGCGTGCGGGCAACCGATCCATCGGAGGCAAGTTTCACCTTTGGCAATTTCAGGACGCGCCAGTATGATGCCGTCGTCATCGACGCGCTCGGCCTTGACCACAGGCGCGGGCTCCTGCCCGAAATCATCGACGGCAGCGAGATCAGTCACCCGCTGACATCGGAGGCGGCGAAGGCCTGCGGGCTTCTTGCCGGAACGCCGGTCTGCCTCGGCTATGTCGACATGGTGATGACGGCGCTTGGTGCAGGTGTGCGCAGCGGCGCTCGCAACGCTGCCTGCTCGACGATCGGCTCCACCGGCGTGCATTTGCGCGCCAAGTCCGTTGCCGACGTTCAGCTCAATCGCGAGGGCACCGGCTATGTGATCGCCCTGCCTATCCCCGGCATCGTCACTCAGGTCCAGACCAATATGGGCGCCACGATCAACATCGACTGGATCCTTAATGTCGCCGCCTATCTGATGGCCGAGGCAGGCAAGCCTGCTTTGCATGCAGACCTCATTGCACGCATTGACGGCTGGTTTGCAGAAAGCCGACCGGGGTCGGTACTTTACCACCCCTACATTTCCGAGGCGGGCGAACGTGGGCCTTTCGTCAACGCCAATGCGCGCGCGGGCTTCACTGGGCTTTCGATGCGTCACGGCTTCCCTGACCTGCTGCGCAGCGTGGTCGAAGGGTTGGGTCTTGCCACCCGCGACTGCTACGCGGCGATGGGTGCGATGCCCGAAGAACTGCGGGTCACAGGCGGGGCAACACGCTCCGTCGCCCTTCGCCGTTCACTCTCGGCCGCCGTTAACGCACCGATCCGCCAGTCGCGCCGCGAGGAGACGGGGGCGGCCGGCGTGGCGATGATGGCCGCGGTGGCTGTCGGCGTCTATTCCAGCATGGACGATTGCATTGCCGACTGGGTGACGCCGCTGCTCGGCGATCCGGAGACACCGGATGCCAGCGAGGCCCACCGGTTCGACCGGCTCTTTTCTGCCTATACCGATGTGCGCCAGGCAATGGCGCCCGCCTGGGACAAGCTTGCCGCAGCCGCAACGACGTCGCCGGTGGGCGCGCAATTCTGATGCAGCAGGCATCGAAGGAGCATGACATGACCGAACCCGAACTCCTGGATCTCTTCGTCATCGGCGGAGGCATCAACGGCGCGGGGATAGCACGCGATGCTGCCGGCCGCGGCCTGAAGGTCGTGCTGTGCGAAAAGGACGATCTAGCCCAGGGAACCTCGTCGCGCTCGGGCAAGCTGGTGCATGGCGGCCTGCGTTACCTCGAATATTACGAATTCCGCCTGGTGCGTGAGGCGCTGATCGAGCGTGAAGTGCTGCTCAACGCCGCGCCGCATATCATCTGGCCGATGCGCTTCGTCCTGCCGCACAGCCCGGAGGATCGCCCAGCATGGCTCGTGCGGCTCGGCCTCTTCCTCTATGATCATCTCGGCGGCCGCAAGAAGCTGCCCGGGACCCGCACGCTCAACCTGCTCCGCGACCCGGAAGGCACGCCGATCCTCGATCAATACACACGCGGCTTTGAATATTCCGATTGCTGGGTCGACGACGCCCGCCTCGTGACCTTGAACGCGGTCAGCGCAGCGGAAAACGGCGCTCTGGTTCTCACCCGCTCGCCGGCCGTGTCGGCCCGTCGCGAGAATGGCGGTTGGACCGTGGTCACGAAAAGCAACGCCACGGGCGAGATGCGAACCTTCCGTGCCAAATGTCTGGTGAACTGCGCCGGCCCCTGGGTGATGGACATCATCAATCGCGTCGCCGGTTCGAACTCCGGCCGCAATGTCCGCCTCGTCAAGGGCAGCCACATCATCGTGCCGAAGTTCTGGGCAGGCGCCAATGCCTATCTGGTGCAGAACCACGACAAACGCGTCATTTTCATCAATCCCTACGAGGGCGACAAGGCGCTGATCGGGACGACCGACATCGCCTACGAAGGCCGGGCCGAGGATGTCGCCGCCGACGAGACGGAGATCGAGTATCTGCTCAAGGCGGTCAATCGCTACTTCAAGGAAAAGCTGCGTCGCCACGACGTGCTGCACAGCTTCTCCGGCGTGCGCCCGCTGTTTGACGATGGCAAGGGCAACCCGTCCGCCGTTACCCGCGACTATGTCTTCGATCTCGACGAGACAGGCGGCGCTCCGCTGCTCAACGTCTTCGGCGGCAAGATCACCACATTCCGCGAGCTTGCCGAACGCGGCATGCAGCGTCTCAAGCATATTTTCCCGAATATGGGAGGCGACTGGACTGAGAAAGCGCCGCTGCCGGGCGGCGAGATTCCGAATGCCGATTACGAGAGCTTCGCCAACAGCCTGCGCGATATTTATCCCTGGATGCCGCGCAAGCTCGTGCATCACTACGGCCGTCTCTATGGCGCCCGCGCCAGGAATGTGGTTGCCGGTGCGACGGGCATAGAAGGGCTCGGACGGCATTTCGGCGGACAGCTCTATGAGGCCGAGGCCCGCTATCTCGTCGCCACGGAATGGGCCGAAACGGCGGACGACATCCTCTATCGCCGCACCAAACACTACCTCCATCTGAACGAAGCGGAGCGCGCGGCCTTTGGCGAGTGGTTTGCTTCAACCCGCCTTGCCGCCGCCTGAAGGATGCCGCCATGCCGCTGACCCTTTCGCTCAATACCAATCCGCTGGTGAACCGCTTCGCCGACCCAGACGATCTGATCGATACGGTTGCGCGTGACCTGCGGATCCGCGACCTTCAACTGACCCACGAGTTCATCAATCCGAGCTGGCAGGCGCCCGTGATCAGCCGCCTGACGCGCACGATGAGCGCTGCACTGAATCGCACCGGCGTGCGGGTCACCTCGGGCATGACGGGCCCCTATGGGCGCCTCAACCATTTCGGACATCCGGATGCCGATGTGCGCCGCTACTACGTCGACTGGTTCAAGACCTTTGCCGACATCACCGCCGATCTCGGCGGCCATTCGGTCGGCACGCAATTTGCGATCTTCACCTATAAGGACTTCGACGATCCGGCCAGACGCGAGGAACTGATCAAGATCGCCATCGATTGTTGGGCCGATGTCGCCGATCATGCGCGCGCCGCAGGCCTCTCCTACTTGTTCTGGGAGCCGATGAGCATCGGCCGCGAGTTCGGCGAGACGATCGGCGCTTGCCTGTCGCTGCAGGAGCGTCTAACAGGCGCCGGGATGGCTATCCCGATGTGGATGATGGCGGATATCGATCATGGCGACATCACCTCCGCCAATCCCGACGACTACGACCCCTATGCCTGGGCACGCGCCGTCCCGCCGGTATCTCCGATCATCCACATTAAACAGAGCTTGATGGACAAGGGCGGGCACCGGCCCTTTATCGCCGAATTCAACGCCAAGGGCCGCATACAGCCGGCAGCTCTGCTCCAGGCGCTGGCCGAAGGTGGGGCGAAGGACAATGAAATCTGCCTGGAACTTTCCTTCAAGGAACGCGAGCCGAACGATCGCCAGGTCATCCCGCAGATTGCCGAAAGCGTCGCCTTCTGGGCGCCGCATATCGACACCGGCGTCGCTGACTTGAACATCTGAGGCGGAGATCTTTAAAAGGCAGCACTGCGATACGGCGGAATCGCCGCATGACCTTCGAAAAGGAGCCGTGATGACGGACGCCGATGATACGCTTGCCGTGCGTGCTGCCTGGCTTCACTATGCCGGTGGTCTGACGCAGTCCGATGTTGCTCGCCGCCTCGGCGTGCCGTCGGTAAAGGCCCATCGCCTCATCGCCAGAGCGGTCGCCGATGGCGTCGTCAAAGTCACCATCGACGGGGATATCGTCGAGTGTGTCGAGCTGGAGATGCGGCTATCGGAACGGTTCGGGCTTCAATATTGCGAGGTCGCACCCGATCTCGGCGAGGAAGGCTTGCCACTGCGCGCACTCGGCCATGCCGGCGCCGGCTATCTCAAGCGCGAGATCGAGCGCGGCGACAATACGGTCATCGGCCTTGGTCATGGCCGCACGCTTTCCGCCGCCGTCCAATATATGCCGAGGGTGAGCGCGAAGAACCTGCGTTTCGTCTCATTGCTTGGCGGGCTGACACGAAATTACGGCGCCAATCCCTATGACGTGATGCATCGCATCGCCGAAAAGACCGGCGCCCATGCCTATGTCATGCCGGTTCCCTTTTTCGCCAATACCGGCGAGGACCGCGAAGTGCTGAAGGCGCAGCGGGCCGTCAAGGAGGTCTTCGACCTTGCCAATAATGCCGACCTGAAGCTCGTCGGCCTGGGCACTGTCGATGCCGAGGCGCAGCTGGTTTTGTCCGGGATGGTCGAACCCGGTGAAATCGACGACATTGCCACTGCCGGCGGCGTCGGCGAGATCCTCGGACATTTTTTCGACGCCGACGGCCACATCCTCGACACCGCGCTGACGGCACGCACGCTCTCTGCGTCTTTTCCCAAGACCAAGAAAGAGCGGCTCGTGGCGCTGGCGGGCGGACAGTCGAAGGTGCCGGCCATCCGGGCAATTTTGAATAGCCGCCGTCTTTTCGGGCTGATCACCGACGAACGAACCGCGCAGGCGCTGCTGAGGTAGCTACGGAAACACAACAATATTTTGATCGCAAAATCACAGAATAAATGTTGATTATCACGCAAACTCCGTTATCTTAACATTAAGCGAGGGTGGAGACCGGGATGAGGCGGGAAGAGCGGCAGCAGTTGATCGTCAACCTGCTCGTCGAAAACAAGACCGTCGATCTCGACGACCTTGCCGATCGCTTCACTGTGTCAAAGATGACGATCCATCGCGATCTCGACGATCTCGAGCAGGCCGGCGTCCTGCGCAAGGTTCGCGGCGGCGCGACCATTGACGCCGGAACGCAGTTCGAAAGCGACTTCCGCATTCGCGAACGCCAGGGCAACGAAGCCAAGCTGGCTATGGCTCAGACCGCGCTGGAACTGGTCGAACCGGGGATGACGGTGATGGTAAATGACGGCTCGATGGCGGCCGTGCTCGGCGAAATGCTGCTGCAGAAGCGGCCGCTGACCTTGATCACCAACAACGCGGCGATCATGGAGCGGTTGAAAGGCGAAGCCGGCATCGCGCTGATCGCGCTTGGCGGTATCTATTCGGCGAAATTCAACGCCTATCTCGGCGTCGTCACCGAGGAGGCACTGTCGCGGCTGAGGGCCGACATCGCCTTCATTTCAACGCCCGCCGTCAGCGGCGGGCGCGCCTATCACATGGACGATAACGTCGTGCGCGCCAAACGGGCGATGATCGCGTCGTCGACCAGGACCTGCCTTCTGGTCAACCATCAGCGCATCGGCCACACCGCCCTGCATGTCATGGCGGACCTGGCCGACTTCGACGCGATTATTACCGACAGCGCACCGGATGCTGCTGTCCTGGAAGAATTCGAGCAGGCGGGCATTACGCTCACCATCGCATCAACGCAGGATCCGACATGACCGAAAAGCCGCGCTTCTGGATTGGCACCAGCTGGAAGATGAACAAGACGCTTGCTGAAGCCGAACACTTCGCCCGCGGTCTCGAAGCTGCCGACGCCGCACGCGACCCGCGTATCCAGCGCTTCGTCATTCCGTCTTTCATCGCCGTGCGCGAGGTCAAGGCGATGCTTGCCAAAACTTCGGTGAAGGTCGGCGCCCAGAACATGCATTGGGCCGACCAGGGTGCCTGGACCGGCGAAGTCTCGCCGGTAATGCTGAAGGACTGCAATCTCGATCTCGTCGAGCTCGGTCATTCGGAACGGCGCGAACATTTTGGTGAGACCGACGAGACTGTGGGTCTGAAGACTGAAGCGGCCGTTCGCCACGGTCTCGTTCCGCTGATCTGCATTGGCGAGACGCTTTCCGACCGCGAAAGCGGAAAGGCTGCCGACATCCTCGCGACCCAGGTGCGCGGCGCGCTTTCGAAACTTTCGGGCGCCCAGAAAAGCGCCGAAATCCTGCTCGCCTACGAGCCGGTCTGGGCGATCGGCGAGAAGGGCATTCCGGCGACTGCGGATTATGCCGATGCCCGCCAGTCTGAAATCATCGCCGTTGCCGAAACGGTGCTGGGCCGGAAGATCCCCTGCCTTTATGGTGGGTCGGTCAACCCGCAGAACTGCGAAGAACTGATTTCGAGCCCGCATATCGACGGGCTCTTCATCGGCCGTTCGGCCTGGAATGTCGAAGGTTACCTCGACATCCTGGCCAAATGCGCCGCCAAACTCTGAGGAGAAAGACAATGAAACTTGCCATTGCAGGAGACAGCGCCGGCGAAGGCCTCGCCAAGATTCTGGCTGACCATCTGAAAGAGCGCTTCGACGTCTACGAAGTCTCGCGCACGAGCGCCGGTGCCGATCCTTTCTACGCCAACCTCTCGGACCGCGTTGCCTCAGGCGTCATCGACGGCACCTACGACAAGGCGATCCTCGTTTGCGGCACCGGCATCGGCGTCTGCATCTCGGCCAACAAGGTTCCGGGCATCCGCGCCGCCCTGACGCACGACACCTATTCTGCCGAGCGTGCCGCGCTTTCCAACAATGCGCAGATCATCACCATGGGAGCCCGCGTCATCGGCACGGAGCTTGCAAAGTCGATCGCTGACGCGTTTCTTGCCCAGACCTTCGACGAGAACGGCCGCTCTGCCGGTAACGTCAAGGCCATGGATGATCTCGACGCGAAATACAGCGCCCGCTGAAGAATGACGATGCCGGGCAGGGGTGTGTTCGATGTCACTGAGGCCGCACCCGAGGACTGCTCGACCCGATCCAGATCCGGCAGCGAATTCGGGACGCGGAATACGGGAGGCATCTCCGCGTTAAGTCGTTGAATTGAGATTCGTTTCGACTCGGAACAATCCGCCGTGTGATTCGGTTGAGTCGCGTTGTTGCCATCGAAGCGAAGAAGAAGCAGATGAAAAAGCCGAGCAGGACAAAGTCCAAGGCTGGGGAAAAGCAAGGGCCGGCACCGGGCAATGTCATCAGAATCATGAGTGCTCGGCGCAAGCCGGTCGAAGTGGAAAACCGCTCGGGGAGGCGTCAGACTTAATCATGAAGCGCACGCGCCGCCCACTGCCCTTGCTCGACGAGTCTCACTCAACGCTGCATTCTCGTCCGATCCGCAGACGCGATCCTGACCAGCCCAGCCTGCCCTTCGATCCAATGCCATCGCGCGTCGAGCCCTGCCTCGCGCTGCTGAAGCCGACTGTGCCCATTGGGCCGGATTGGCTCTATGAGGTGAAGCTGGATGGCTATCGATTGGCAATCCACGTTGAGCCGAAGGGCGTGCGGGTCATCACCCGTGGCGGCCATGACTGGACCCATCGCTTCCCCACCATCGCCGCGGCAGCGAAAGAGCTTGGCGTAACGACCGCCATTCTCGACGGCGAGGCCGTTGTACTCGATGATAACGGCCGATCGGATTTTGGTGCCCTGCAGCGTTCGCTCGGCGGGCGGGGAGGCAAGCGAGTATCGACCGAGTCGATCCTCGTCGCCTTCGACCTTCTCTATCTCGATGGACACGATCTGACCGGCACCGAGCTTGACGTACGCCGACACCTGCTCGAAGACCTGATACCGGGCGGCGACGATCAGACGATCCGCCTCTCCGAGCAGATAGAGCTGCCGGCCGAAGAACTCCTCGAGCACGCCTGCCATCGTCATCTGGAAGGTATCATCGCCAAGCATCGCGACCGGCCCTACGGCAGTGGCCGTACGGGCGACTGGCTGAAGATCAAATGCGTCCAGAGCGAGAGCTTCATGATCGTCGGTTATGAGCAGTCCGCATCCGCCCGCGGCGGCATCGGCAGGCTACTGCTGGCCGGCAGACGAGGGCTCGACTGGATTTACGTTGGCTCCGTCGGAACTGGTTTCGGTGCCAGGGATGCTGAATACCTGAAAAAGACGCTGGACCGGTTAAAGACCAACCGGCCGGTCGTTCCGCTGAATGGCAAGCGCCTCGTCCTCGTCCAGCCGACGCTGATCGCTGAGATCGAGTTTCGCGGCTGGACGGATGACGGCAATCTCCGCCATGCTTCGTACAAGGGGCTGCGCGAGGTCCAGGATAATGCCGCAGTCTTCGATATGACCTAACCGCTCATACTTTTCGGCTTCATGCTCTAGATTTGAGCGCTTGCAGCAGGTCAAAACGTCGATCAGAGGCCCTTCAGAAGAAGCCCAAAAATGTGCCGTCCATTGGAATATATCGACGCTCACGTAAACACCGAGCGGACGAAGGCATCTCCTGCGCTCATGAGTTGCTGTATCGCAAAAAGGCTGATTGATGGTCAGATTCTCGGCAGGTCTGGCATCCAGAACCTGCCGGAAAGGCTCTAGCAGACCGGCGGTCGAGCAGGTCGGCTAAATCGTCCTGATAAAACAAGCTAAATAGTCGACGAAGCAGCCGAGATCCCGTATGCCGCTCATATGTCGATCCGACAGGCAATAGAAAGTCACAACGATGGCAAACACGCCCCGCAGACCTGTCAATCCAATGGATGCTGCCGAAGCGTTGTTCAAACCCGCGAAGAAGAAGCCCGAACAAGCTGTTGAGCGGCCAGCGCTGCCGAATATCAAGGAGCTCGTTTCGCTCAAGATCGACAGTGATGTGCTTGCCCTTTTCCAGGAAGATGGCCCCGGTTGGCAGGATCGGATCAACGATACATTGCGCGCCGCGATGAAGAACAGGCTCTGACCCTGTTGCGCCATCTTGTCCGCCACGGGTGGTCGCTGTGATGCCGAATGCGCTGCACCGGCTTCTCCGCAGTGGCGTTGTCCATGTTCTCTTCGCCTTTTTGGCAATGGGCAGCTGGGCGGTTTTCGCCAATCTCGCGCACGCCATGCCATTGCCGCTCTATGCCGGCCTTGTGCAGGGGACGATATCCGCCTGCCTGACGCTGTTCCTGAAATCTGTGATCGACTGGCTTTCGAAGCGCTTCGTCGGATCTGCGCGATTTTGGGCGCCGCCTCTCATTGCTTGTCTCGGCTCCGCCAGCATTCTCGTGGCAATCCATGCGGCGACCGGTACACCGGAAATACTCAAGACCATCGCACTTCCGCTGCTCGTATCGACGAGCTACGCGGCGATTTACAACTATTCGATCTCGCCAAGACGAGGTTTCGATACATAACGGGCAGGCAACTGATCCCATTGGCGGACACGCCTCCTGCGATAACAAGCAGTCGCATGCTGGAGGAAGCAAGGCGTGTCCGCGGTACATGTCACTCCTTCACTGCCCCGGTCATCGATGAGACGTAGTAGTCCACGAAGAACGAGTAGAGGATGACCACCGGGAGCGAGCCGAACAATGCGCCCGCCATCAGTGCCCCCCATTCGAAGACGTCGCCGCGCACCAGTTCGGTCAGCACGCCGACCGGGATGGTTTTGTTTTCCGACGACTGGATGAAGGTTAGCGCATAGATGAATTCGTTCCAGGACAGCGTGAAGGCGAAGATGCCAGCCGAAATCAGTCCGGGTACGGCGAGCGGCAGGATGATCTTGGTGAGAATCTGCCATCTGTTGGCGCCGTCCACCAGCGCGCTTTCCTCCAGCTCGAATGGGATCGAGCGGAAATAGCCCATCAGCAGCCAGGTGCAGAAGGGAATGAGGAAGGTCGGATAGGTGAAGATCAGCGCCAGCCGCGAGTCATAGATCCCGAGCTTGAAGACGATGAAGGCAAGCGGGATGAAGAGGATCGACGGCGGCACGAGATAGGCGAGGAAGATGACGAGGCCAACCGAACGGGAGCCTGTAAAGCGGACGCGCTCGATCGCATAGGCGCCGAAGACTGAGGCTACCAGCGAGAGGAAGGTGGAGCAGACCGCGACCAGCATCGTGTTCCACAGCCAGCCCGGATAGGATGTCTCAAAGAACAGGTATTTGACGTGATCGAGCGTCGCGCCTACCACCCAGAAGGGGCTGTAGTTGCTGTAGTCGGTCAGCTGGTCGTTCGGCTTCACCGCGGTGATCGCCATCCAGTAGAACGGGAAGAGCAGCACGACGACGAAGACGGCCATCGGCAGGTAGAGCATCACGATCCGCCGCGGCAGGCGGTTCAGATAGCTCATGCCTTCGGCATTGTCGGTCACGACCTGATCGGCGGCGTTTGAATTTATCGACATCGTCACTCTCCCCTAATCCTGGCCGCCCTGTTGCCATTTGCGCCGTTGCAAGCCGAAGAAGCTAAACATGATGGCGCCGAGCAGGAAGGGCACCATGGCGACTGCGATGGCCGCACCTTCTCCGAGCTGACCGCCCGGAATGCCGCGCTGGAACGATAGCGTCGCCATCAGATGCGTCGCGTTGACCGGTCCCCCCTTGGTCAGCACGTAGATGAGCTGGAAATCCGTAAAGGTGAAGAGAACCGAGAAGGTCATCACAACGGCAATGATCGGCGTCAACATCGGCAGCGTCACATAGCGGAACCGTTGCCAGCTCGTGGCGCCGTCGAGAGAGGCGGCCTCCTGCAGCGACGCCGGAATCGTCTGCAGCCCCGCAAGCAGCGAGATCGCCACGAAGGGAATGCCGCGCCAGACATTGGCGACGATGACGGATATGCGCGCATTGATGGGGTCGCCGAGAAAATTGATCGGTCCGTTGATCAACCCCAGCTGCATCAGCGACCAGGAGATGATCGAAAACTGGGAATCGTAGATCCACCAGAAGGCCAGCGCCGAAAGCACCGTCGGCACGACCCAGGGAAGCAGCACGATCGCCCGGAAGAAGGACTTGAACGGTAGGTGCTGATTGAGCAGCATCGCCAGCCAGAGGCCGAGCGCGAATTTCAGCACCGAGGCAACGGAGGTATAGAGAATGGTGTTGAAGACCGACAGCCAGAAGACGCTGTCGTCCATCAGGAACTGGTAGTTCTCCAGGCCGATGAAGACGCCGTCGCGGCCGATCCTCGTATCGGTGAAGCCGAGCCAGACACCGAGCCCCAGCGGATAGGTCAGAAAGCAGACGAGGAACACTGCCGCTGGCAGCATGAACAGGAAGCCGAGAACATTGTTGTTCTGCAGGAGCGAGGAGATCGGCCCGCGTCTATCCTCCGGATTCACCATCGACATTGCTTATCTCCCAGATTGCACTTGAACTCTCAGAGGACGTTGCGGCATGCCGCAGCCGGCATGCCGCTTGCTTTGAAGCGCGGCTCAGACGCGGTAGTAGCGGTTGGCCCGCCGTTCAGCTTCCTTCATCGCATCCTCGGGCGACATCTGGCCGGTGACGGCGGCGGCATACATGTCGACCAGAACGTAATCGGCCATGGTCGCTGCCGAGGCATAACCGAGTGGGCCGGCATAGCCGTTCGGACGCAGCTTTTCCGAGGCACGTGCATAAGGCGCGTGGATCGGATCGGATGTCCAGATCGGGTTCTTGGCGAAAGCCTTGAGCGGCTGGCAGCAATAGGCGCTTGAGCCCTGGATCCAGGCATTCATCTGGTCGGCTTCCATCATGAACTTGATGTAGGCCTTCGCCGCTTCCGGATATTTCGTATGCTTGAAGAGAAGCAGCGAGCTCGTCTGGAAAAGCTCGACGCTCTGGCCAACCGGGCCGATCGGGAAATTCGTCGTGCGGATGTCCTTGGCGATCTCGGCGAGCTTCGGGTCGTTCTTGGCCGTGTAATAGACCGAGACGCCGTTGGCGATCAGCGACACCTGGCCGGCGAGGAAGGCGCGGTTGTTGTTGACGTCCTGCCAGCTTTCCGTGCCCGGAATGAAGGTCGCATAGAGTTCCTTGGCATAGTTGATCGACGCCAGCGTTTCCGGGCTGTTGATCGTCACCTTGCCGCCTTCGTCGACCATCTTGCCGCCATGGCTCCAAAGCAGCCAGTGGGCGTAGTTGTTGCCGTCGCCGACGGCCTTGCCGTGCGGGAAGCCGGCCGGCGTGCCCTTGGCTTTCATCGCCTTGCAAAGCTCGAGGAAGCCTGCCGTGTCCTTCGGGAACTCGCTGAAGCCAGCTGCTTTCACGTGAGTGTCGCGATAGACCACCGCATTGCCGATTGCCGCCAGCGGCATGGCGATGAAGGTATCGCCGCGCGCGGCATAGCCCTTCACACCGTCGTACCAGCCGCCATATTTGTTGCCGAGATAGTTGGCGAGTTCGGTCAGGTCGACCAGCTTGTCGGGATACTGGTGAGCGTCGTCGAACCAGCACATGATGAGGTCCGGGCCGGAGCCGACATTGGCCGCGACGGCAGCCTTCGGGCGTATATCTTCCCAGCTTTCCTTGTCGATGCGCACCTCGACGCCGGTCGCTTCGGTGAACTTCTTGGTGTTTGCAATCCAGGCCTCCTCGTCGCCCTTGACGAAGGGTGTCCAGCGCAGCAGCCGCAGGCTGGCGCCGCTTTCCGGCGTGTAGGTCGGTTCAGCCTGCGCGAAGGTCGGCCGGATGCCGAGGCCGGCGGCGCCGGCGACGGCAGCCGAGGCGGCAAGAAAGTCACGTCTTCTGATCCTCATGAGATTCCTCCTCATTAAAAAGCGGGTGCGAACTCCCCGTCGTTCACTTCCCGCTTGGTGAACGACGGTCCTTGCATCCCTGACAGGGGATGCGTGCCTGTCTGCGGGTGACGAGAGGGCTCCTCCGCCCCGCGCCGCCGCCGGCCGGCCTCAGTCTGTCAATCTCCGCCCGGTTTCGGTGTCGAAGAGATGAACATGCGCGGCGTCGATAGAAACGCGCAGGGTTTCGCCCGGCCGCGCGCTGACGCGTTCGCGGAAGACGCAGCTGAGGTCGCTGCCGCCGAGCCTGAGGATAAGATGCGTCTCGTAGCCGGTCGGCTCGATCACCACGATTTCGCCGGGCAACCCGTTGGCATCGAGTAAAATGTATTCCGGGCGCAGCCCGTAGACGAGGTCGCGGCCGATGGCGTCGGCTGGCGGATTGGCGACCGGGAGCGCAGTGCCGTCGGATGCCCTGAAACTTGTCGGGTTTTCGGGTTCGAGCCTGCCCTTGATCATGTTCATCGCCGGCGAGCCGATAAACCCGCCAACGAAGAGATTGGCCGGCTTGTCGTAGAGCTCGAGCGGTGTGCCGATCTGCTCGACGACGCCGTCATGCATGACGACGATCTTGTCGGCCATGGTCATGGCCTCGATCTGGTCGTGGGTGACATAGACCGTCGTCGTTTTCAGCCGCTGGTGCAGTTCCTTGATTTCGGCGCGCATGGCGACGCGCAGCTTCGCATCGAGGTTGGATAGCGGTTCGTCGAACAGAAAGACTTCCGGATCGCGGACGATCGCCCGCCCCATGGCGACACGCTGGCGCTGACCGCCGGAAAGCTGGCGCGGATAACGGTCGAGCAATTTGTCGAGACCGAGGATGCCGGCGGCATATTTCACCCGCTTCTCGGCTTCCGCCTTCGGTGCCTTGTTCAGCATCAGCGAGAAACCCATGTTCTCCTGTACCGTCATATGCGGATAGAGCGCATAGTTCTGGAACACCATGGCGATGTCACGGTCCTTGGGCGGCAGCGTGTTGACCACGCGCCCGCCGATCTTGATCTCGCCGCCGGAAATATTCTCAAGTCCCGCCAGCATCCGCAGAAGAGTGGATTTTCCACAACCCGACGGGCCGACCAGGATCACGAACTCCCCGTCGGCAATGTCGATATCCACGCCTTTGATGACCGGAAATGTCCCGAATGATTTCCGCACATCCGCGAATTGAACGCCTGCCATACCCACTCCTCCCAGAAATCGAGCGCTACATGCTATGTATTCGTATTTTCGTATCTCTTGCCGGCGGCCTTATGTTCTCAAGTCCTTTGCCAGGGCAATCCCGAATATGCGGGTGTGCCCTGGCGGCACTCTCCTCCTATGGGGCGGCTCAACCTCATTTGGACGCACCCGGAGCGTCTTCGGCGAGGTAGACCTCGATCAGCTCGTCCACCGTGGTTTCGGCGACGAAACCCAGTTGCGTCGCCCGTTCGGGCGTAAAGGACTTCGGCCATCCGGCGACGATCCCTTCAATGACCTCGTCGCGGCGACGATCGATCAACTCCGCCGCCTCGGGACCGGCAGCACGGCGTAAGGCGGCAATCTGGTCGGCAACGGTGGCGGCGACGCCCGGCATGGTGAGCGTGCGCCGGACACCCAGCGCCGCGGTGTCGAGCGTCGCCGCATGGATCAGGAACTTGATGGCGGAACGCGGGCTTGCCAGCCAGTGCTTGACCGTTTCCTCGACCGGAAGAACAGCCCGCTGGCCTGCAAGCGGTTCACGCAGGATTCCGGAAAAGAAGCCCGATGCGGCGGCATTCGGCGCACCCGGCCGGATCACGATGGTCGGCAGCCGGATTCCGACGCCGTCGATAAAGCCGCGCCGCGAATAGTCGGCAAGCAGAAGCTCGGAAATCGCCTTCTGGACTCCGTAGCTGGTCAGAGGTGCGAGCACGTAATCATCGGGAATGGGATCGGGAAACGGCGAGCCATAGACCGCGATCGACGAGGAGAATACGAACCGGGGAACATAGGCTTGGCGGCTTCCTTCCCGGCGGATCGCTTCCAACAGCAATCGCGTGCCGTCGAGATTGACCTTGTAGCCGAGGTCGAAATTGCGCTCGGCTTCGCCGGAAACGATCGCGGCGAGATGGAAGATCACATCGGCCCGGCGAGCCGCCAGGGCTTCCGCTGCGCCGCTTTCGGAAATATCGGCAGCCAGCGCTTCCACCGGCGCAACGACACCGGCGGGTATCGGCGGAGGCGCGATATCCACGAGCGTCATGCGCGTGATTGTATCGCCGCCGAGTGACCCGCTGCGCCCCAGCGTGGCTGCGAGCTTCCGGCCGATCATTCCTCCCGCCCCGATAATGAGAATATGCATCGTGTTTCGCCTCCTTGCGAACTACGAGAAGAGTAACTTGGTCGTCGTATAAATACGGGTTTCGTGGATTGCGAAGGCCGTGCATGCGGCATCCGGGTCCCGCGTCTCCAAACCAGCGAGGATCAACCGGTGATCGGCGATGCTCGTGGTGATCGTTCCGGGCTGCGATACGACGCGCCTTCGGTGGCTCAGAAGATAGGAATAGAGGTCGGCGGCCATATCAGCCAGCACCGCGTTGCCGCTGGAACGGTAGATAACGGTGTGAAATTCCCGGTCACATATCAAAAAACGCACAGGATCGTCACAGGCGGCCTCCTGCGCTGTGATCGACTTGCGGAGATAATCAAAAGTTGAAGGCTCCATCTTGAGCGCGGCAGCCCTGACGACCTGCGCTTCAATAAGAAGCCGGGCCTCATGAACATTGTCGAGACTGTAGGCCGCGATGTCGCGATAGCGCGCAGCCTGGACGGCCAATTCGCCGACGTCCTCCGATGCCACTACCGTGCGCGTTCCGTGCACAACCGAGAGAATCCCATGGGTGGAAAGGATAAGGATCGCCCCACGGACGGTCTCGCGGCTGACCGAGAGTGCGGAGGCGAGTTCACGTTCGCTTGGCAACGGATCGCCTACCTTGAGAATGCCGGTGGCAATGAAGGTCGCAATCTTCTGGACAACGAAGTCTTTCATCGACTTCTTCGGCGCTCCACCGAGCGCCGCAACGTCTTCGAGCATCGCTCGAACGTCCATTGCTTTTCCCCTCCCCGCTCAGGTCCACTGGTCCGGTAAGTGGACCAGTAGACCTGAGCGAAAGAGGATTGTCAACGCATGATGGCTGCGATTTACCCACCGATATTTGGAGCAGTTTTTTGAATGGCAATATCAGCGCGCCGAGAAAATTCACGCCGAGAAAGCCGGCTGATCACAGTGCCGGACGGTCCATAGTCCGATAACGCTCAAGCCACTTTGGAGACTTTGCCGAGCCGCTTGATCGCCTGTTCCAGCGGACGCTTGCCATCGCCGTAATCCTCCCAGGCAGAGGACTTCGACAGCAGCGTCGGGACGGTGCGAATGGTGAAGCGCTTCGGGTCAAGATCAGATTTGACCTGGGTCCAGGTCAGCGGCATCGAGACGGTGGCACCCGGCCGGGCGCGCGGCGACAAAGGTGCAACCGCCGTCGCCATCCGATCGTTGCGCAGATAGTCCAGGAAGATCCGGCCATCCCTCAGGCTCTTCGTCATCTTGATCAGATAGAGTTCGGGATTGTCGCGTGCCATCTGCTGGCAGACGTCGTGGGCAAATCCCTTCGCTTCGGCCCACGAAAGCGGCTTGCGTTTGTTGATCGCAAGCGGAGTGACGACGTGCAGACCCTTGCCCCCAGTGGTCTTGCAAAAGCTGATCATTCCCAGCGCGTCGAGACGGTCCCGCATTTCGCGGGCCGCCGAAACGACCGCGGAGAAGGGCACATCCGGACCTGGATCAAGGTCGAAGACGAGCCGGCCGGGCACCTCAGGCTGACGCGGTTCGCAATTCCAGGGATGCAGCTCGACGGCGCCGATCTGCGCGACGGCAGCAAGGCCTTCGATACGGTCGATCTGCAGGTATGGTTTTTTGTCGCCGAAAACCTTGACCAATTCGACAAGATTCGAGGTGCCGGGCATCGCATGACGCTGAAAAAACTGCTCGCCGCCGATCCCGTCGGGTGTACGGATGATCGAACACGGACGTCCCTTGATGTGCTCGATCAGCCACGAACCGACGGCTTCGTAGTAGCAGGCCAGGTCCTCCTTGGTAACGGTTTTGCCGTCATTGGCATCCGGCCACAGCGGCTTGTCCGGGTTGGAGATCAGCACCCCCATGACCTCGGCCTTGGCGCCTTTTTTGCGGACGGGTCTGGTTTTCGCCTCCACCGTCGGCTGTGGCACGTCAGTTTGCGCGGGCTTTGCCGGCCGTTCGGCCTTGACCTCTTTGGCCGGCTTGTCTTCCCGCAGTCCCTTGAAGGCCGCCTGCCGGACAATGCCGTCTGCGGTCCAGCCTGCGAATTCGATTTCCGCCACTAGCTCGGGTTTTAGCCAGATGACCTCGGCCTCCTTCTTCGGCGCGCCGATGCCGGTGAACGGCGATTTCGCCGTCTCGAGCGCTTTCAACTTCGGAAGCAGCGTTTCCACTTTCTTCGCGCCATATCCCGTGCCGACGCGGCCGACATAGACGAAGTGGTCGCCGTGGTAGACGCCGACCAGCAGGGATCGGAATTTCCCGTTGGTCTGGGCATAGGCGCCGATCACCACCTCGTGGCCGGAGCGGCATTTCGACTTCGCCCAGCTTTCGGTGCGGCCGGATTGATAGGGTGCATCCGCCTCTTTCGAGACGATGCCTTCCAGTGAAAGCTTGCAGGCAGACTGGAGAACTGCATCACCGCCGGTGTCGAAATGCTCGACGAAACGGACGCGCGGATCATCGCCGGCGTCGGACAGAAGGCTTTGAAGCCGCGCCTTGCGCTCGATGAGCGGCAGCGATCGCACATCCTCGCCACCCTCATAGAGAAGATCGAAGGCGAAATAGACGAGCTCGCCGGTCTTGCCTTCCGAAAGGGCCGCCTGCAGGGCCGCGAAATCAGGAGCGCCATGATCGTCGAGGGCGCAGATCTCGCCGTCGATGATCGCATCGGGCAGTGTCGATGCCGCCTCGGCGATCTCGGGATATTTTGCCGTCCAGTCGAGCCCTTTCCTGGTCTTCAGCGTCGCCTCGCCATCCAGCACTCGCATCTGGATCCGGTAACCGTCGAATTTGATCTCGTGAACCCAGCCAGTGCCTGCCGGAGGGCGTTCCAGTGTCCGGCAGAGCTGCGGCGCAATGAAATCCGGCAGATCGACCTTTGTGGCCGGTTTCGATTTCCGACCGCCTCCGGTGTCGTCTTTTCGCTCTTCGGCAGCCAGTCCGTGATTGCTGTCCCAAACGGCATCAGCCTGAACGTCGCCACCCTCGATCATGAAAGGCCTGGGCTTTCGTCCCTTGCCGCCGGCAATCATCTCCATGGTTCGGCCGGAGGCGACAGAGGTGTCGTTCTCCTCGAGGACCGCTTCGCCTTTGTTTTCGACGGAGAACTCATCATGGTGTTTGATGAGCAGCCAATTTGTCCGGTTGCCGCCGTTGCGATCATTGCGCATGCGCACCAGCACGAAGCTACCGTGCAGGCGTTTGCCTTCCAAGGTGAACTTGAAGTCACCCTTGGCGAGGGCCTGCTCGGGGCTCTTCTTTCCTTCCGGTTCCCAATAGCCCCGGTCCCAGAGCATGACCGTCCCACCGCCATACTGGCCCTTCGGAATGGTGCCTTCGAAGTCGCCATAGTCGAGCGGATGATCCTCGACCTCAACTGCCAGCCGCTTGTCGTGCGGGTCGAGAGACGGGCCTTTGGTGACCGCCCAGGATTTGAAGACGCCATCCAGCTCGAGCCGCAGGTCGTAGTGCAGCCGGGTGGCATCATGTTTCTGGATGACGAAGCGACGGCGATTGCTGCGCGCGAGGCGTTTTTCACCGCTCGGCTCATCCGTTTTTTTAAAGTCGCGCTTCGACCGATAGGTCGATAGTTTGTCACTGGCCATGGTCGTTCCCGAAAGCAGCCCCGACAGCGAAATGCCGCCTGGCGGCTGGAAGTTCCATCAGGGTGCTCCTCCAGCCGTCAGCGGATGAAACGGCTGGGATAGACGAGAAAAAATTTCTCGGCCTCGCCGCATCGTTCTCTTGCTTGAAACGTTAATTGCTACCACCGGGATGCAAACATGCGCGCTGATCAATGGCTATCTCTTCTCATCATCGCGCTGATGATGGGCGCGTTCCTGTGGGGTCGTTATCGATACGATATAGTCGCCGTGAGCTCTCTTCTCGCTGCAATCATTGTCGGCATCGTTCCCGCCAAGAATGCTTTTTCCGGCTTTTCCGATGACATTGTCATCATCGTTGGCAGCGCGCTCGTCGTCAGTGCGGCGATCTCCAGATCGGGGATCATGGATGTCGCCTTGCGCCGATTTTCTCCCGAACGACGCGGACCACGGATGCAGCTGATCATTCTGGTTGCCATTGTCGCAGCCCTGTCGGCTTTCATCAAAAACATTGGTGCGCTGGCGATCATGATCCCGGTCGCTGTGCAGATGGCCCGGAAATCACGCGTATCACCGTCGATGTTCCTGATGCCGATGTCTTTCGCCTCTCTGCTCGGAGGGCTTATGACGCAGATCGGCACGTCGCCGAACATCATCGTTTCCCGGGTGCGCGAGGAGATCACCGGGCAGCCGTTCATGATGTTTGACTATACGCCTGTCGGCCTGGCGCTCTCGGTCGCCGGCGTTGTCTTTCTGGCGCTGTTCTACAAGCTGCTGCCTGAAAGATCACGGGTCGAAACGTCGATGGATGAGGCGGTGGCGATCAAAAACTACACGACCGAGGCCAAGGTCACCACGCCATCAGGGGCGATCGGGCGGTCCGTCAGCTGGCTGCAGAAGCCGGCGGGCGGCGATGCGATGGTGACTGCGATTATCGGTGGCAACGGCCAAAGACGAACGCCCCTTCCCGACACGGTGCTTAAGGATGGCGACCTTCTTATTATCGAGGGGGAGCAGAGCGCCCTCGACAAGATCGTCAGTGAAGCCAAGCTTCAACTGTCCGACCGTAAACACGAGCCTGAGACGCGCCAAGACATCAGTTCAGTCGAAGCTATCGTTGGCGAACATTCCCGCTTGATCGGCGTCAGCGCAAAAGACGTTTCTCTCTTTCACAATACCGGCCTCAACCTTCTTGCCGTCAGCCGCCGCGACAGGCGCTTCACCGAGCGCCTGGGCGAGATCAAGATTCGCAATGGCGACGTCGTGGTCTTGCAGGGCGACTTGCAGAAACTACCGGATCTTCTACGCGAATGGGGATGTTTGCCGCTGGTCGAACGAGATATGAAGCTCGGCAACGCCCGCAATGGCATGATCCCCGTCATTATCCTGATGGCAACGATGGGAGCAACAGCCTTCGGGGGCATTCCCGTTGCGACAGCGTTTTTCGCCGCCGCTTTTCTGATGGTGGTCACCGGATGCGTTCCTTTGCGGGAAGTTTATCAGCATCTCGATGCGCCCATTCTGATCATGCTGGCCGCTCTCATTCCGATCAGCGACGCGCTCAGGACCACAGGAACCACCGACATCATCGCGGACCTCCTCTCGCGAACCGCCGAAATGCTCCCGCCCTTCGGTGCTTTGGCTCTGATCCTGGTTGCGGCCATGGCCGTAACCCCGTTTTTGAACAACGCAGCGACGGTTCTGGTCATGGCCCCGATCGCCGCGACCTTTGCCGAGAAGCTGGGCTTCAGGCCCGATGCCTTTCTGATGGCGGTGGCAATTGGAGCCGGCAGCGACTTCCTCACGCCCATCGGACACCAGTGCAACACGCTGGTGATGGGACCGGGCGGATATCGTTTTGGTGACTACGCCCGACTGGGTCTGCCGCTGTCGCTCATTGTGGTGCTCGTCAGCGTGCCGATCCTGTTATTGGTCTGGCCGATCTGATTGCACCTGACACCGGATGTTGCGGTGACCGATAAGAAATTTCGAAGCAGAGTTGTGTTCCTCACGCGGTGACGTCGGGAATAGGCAAGCCTAGGATCTCGGCATGTTTGCAAAGCTTTTGCCAAGCTGCATCGCCGACCGGCACGCCCTCTTCTAACGCCGAGCGGCGCTTTTGCGCTGCGCTGTCGCCCGGCATGCGAACGGGGCCATTGTTCCAGGGCGCCGGAGGATTGCTGCGGCAGGCAGAGGCGAGAAAGTCAGACTGCGCTGTAAAGGCATCGAGCCCGGCAAAAAAAGCCGGATCGATGACCTGAAGGAAGGCGCTTTGCGAAAAGACACCGGATGGCGTGTTCGCCCGTCCCTTGCCGGAAAGCCCCTGCCCCAGCAACTCGACGATCAGTCCGAGCCCAAAACCCTTGTGCCCCTTCAACTGGCCGCCGAGAGGCATCATCGTCCCGCCCCGTTCCGTCACCTCGCGCGGATCATCGGTCGGCTCGCCTGCGACAGTGAAAGCCCAGGCCTCAGGAAATTTCTTGCCGGCCTTCGCCAGGTTTTGCGTCATGGTCGTGGTGGTGATCGAGGCCGAGACGTCGATCAGGATCGGATCCGCAGATGTCGGGAAGCCGGCCGCCATAGGGTTGGGCGTCAGAAGCGGCTTCGTGCCGCCATAGGGCGCAACGCGGCTCGCCGCGGGATGCGAGACCGACAGCTGTACGATGAGGCCCCGTTCGGTTACCTGCCGCATGAAGGCTGAAAGCGCGCAGGTATGGTGGCAGTTGCGGATCGCGGCGGTGACGACGCCATGATCGCCGACCCGTTCGCAGGCCTGCTCGATCGCCTTCGTCAGCAGCCATGCGCCCGGCAGGGATTTGCCGTCCCAAACAAAGGCTGCGCCGCGGTCATTGACGATCTCATAGCTGCCGGACTTTGCCAGCGAGCCGTCTTCCAACGCCTCGACATACCAGCTCAAAAGACTGACGCCATGGGTTTCGTGGCCGATCATGTCGCCTTCCACCAGGATGGCGGCAGTCGTTTCGGCCTTGTCGGCCTCCATGCCGGCGCGGGTCAATATCTGCTTTGCGAATTGAGTCAGGGCAATGCGGTCAATCAGCGGCATCGGCGTTTCTCCCTCACGTCATGGAAAGCACGGGCCGCTGTTTGCGGCGGCCCGTGGTTAAGTGCGGCATACCGGCTTACTTGAAGCGGATCTGCGACAGCTGCAGTTCGGAATTCGTCGCGATCGTCGGCTTGAAGTCGAGACGCGGCGAGACGCGGGTGAAACCGACCATGTGAAACATCGGGATGTCGGCGATGATTTCGGTGTTCACCTTGGCGAAAAGCTCCTTCCAGAGTTTTGTGCGCTCGTCGCCGGTGGCAGACGTCGCCTTGGCGATCAGCGCGTCAACGGCCGGATCGCGAACCATGGAGTGGGAACCGTCGGTCGCGTATTTCACGAATGCGGTGAAGACGGGGTCGCCGGTCGCATTGTCGTGCTGCGACTGGGTCAGCGTCGGACCGGAATCGGCGACAAAGGGTGCAACGAAGTAGCCGTTCCACACGGACACGTCATACATGTCGAGCTTTACGTTCAAGCCGACTTCCTGAAGCATCGCCATCATCGCTTCCATCGCTTCGGTTGCGTTTGGATATTGTCCATTGCGACCGATGATACGGATCTCACGATCGACCGGGACGCCGTCCGCTTTCGCTGCTGCGACCAGTTCCTTTGCTTTTTCGGGATCATAGGGCCAAGCGGGGATATCGGCATTGTAACCGATCGTGGTCGGCACAACGAGCTGTGTCGCGATCTTTGCCTGTTCGGGGAACAGCGTTCCGAGCATCGCCTGACGATCGATGGCGAGGTTCATCGCTTCGCGGATGCGCCGGTCGTTAAGGGGTGCTGCGCGCGTATCGATGCGCAGCGATGTCGTTTCCGAATTCGGGTAGGCGAAATCGGTTTCCTTGTTGGTGGCATCCTGTACGGATACGGCCGGAACGATATCGGCTTCGCCAGCATCGACCATGGCGGCTGCAACGGCGCTGTCTGAGCGGAACAGATATGTCGCCTGTTCCACCTGGGGTTTCTCCCCCCAATATTCCGGATTGCGTTTCAGCACGATTGACTGGCCGATTTCCCATTTGTCGAACGTATAAGGGCCAGTGCCAATCGGCTTGCGGGTGAATTCGTCGGCTGGTGTCGCCTCGGCCGATTCCACAGCCATCACCGTCATCAGAAGCGGAAGAATCGGCTGCGCCGGTTTTGTTGTAATGCGGATCGTGTTGGCATCGGGCGTTTCGAAGCTGAACTCCGTGCCGCCGAAATATTTGCCGCCGGTCTCACAGCTGAGCTTCTTATTCTTGTTGCGCTCGATGGTGAATTGGACATCCTTGGCGGTGAACGGCTTGCCATCGTGCCATTTGACATTCGGGCGCAGCTTGAACTCCCAGGTGTCGTCATCGATCTTCGACCATTCCGTCGCCAGGCGAGGTTTGAGGCCGCCATTGACGTAGTCGAACTCCACCAGCATCTCGTTGACGTTTTCAGAAATGACCCGGCCGACGTCCTGGCGCGCTGCCATACAGGGTTCGACGACATCGACGGTTTCGGCAAGCACAACAGTGACGTTGCTCTTGGCATCCTGAGCGTGTGCCGTACCGCCGCTCAACGCGAGCACCGTTGTTGAAAAGCAGGCAGCTAACAAATGCAGTTTCATTTCGTTCTCCTCCCATGCGCCTTTGGCGCTCCTCACAGTGAATCTGCGTCCCGTTTCCGGTGCTCCGGCATCTATCTCCTCATAGTTCTACAAAGCACAAGTGCACTAATATACTAGTTAGCGACGGCCTTCAACCCTGGCGCTCCGAAGCACGGAGCCCTCAACCGTGTCTGGAACCCTTCATTTTTACTGGGCCGAAGCAATCAGTTGGCGCATCATCTCGACTTCCTCGTCGGTGAGATCCGTCAGCGGCGCCCGCACCGGTCCCGCCTCAAAGCCGCGCAATCGCACGCCTGCCTTGACCGCGGATACCGCATAACCGGCTTTGCGATCGCGAATACGGGCAAAGGGATAGTAGAAATCGCGCAGCATCTGTTCACAGGCAGCGTCGTCACCGGCAAGGAATGCCTTGTGGAATTTCAATGCCGTTTCAGGCACGAAATTGAAGACCGCGGAGGAATAGGTCGGCATGCCGGCTCCGCGATAGGCCTGGGCAAACAGTTCGTGTGTCGGCATGCCGCCGATATAGGAAAGGCGGTCGCCGAGCGCGATCGTGACACGGCGCACTGTATCGATGTCACCGGTTCCATCCTTGAAGCCGATCAGATTCGGGCATTCGTCGGCAAGCTGAGCAAGCTGCTCGGCCGAAACCCGCGCCTGGCCACGATTATAAACGATAACGCCCATATTGGTGGCCTTGCAGACGGCCCGTACACGCGCGGCGATGCCATCTGCCGGCGCCTCGGTCAGGTAATGCGGCAGCAGAAGAATGCCGTCGCCACCGGCCGCCTCGATCTCGCGCGCCATGTCACAGGCAATCCGCGTGCCGTAGCCGCATCCGGCAATAACCGGCGCGTCACCGGATACGGCGCGGGCGGCCTTTACCACCTCGACCACCTCGCCCGGCGTCAGCGAGAACAGCTCACCGGTGCCGCCGGCAACGATCAGGCCGGCAACGGGATAGGACGACAGCCATTCCAGATGCGCTGAAAACGGCTTGGCGGCAAACCGGTCCTCGGCATCGAAAGGAGTGACGGGAAAAGACAGCAGGCCGTTGCGAATGATCTCGCGAAGTTCCGTCGGGGCGATCAATTTGGTACTCCTCGGTTTCAGTTGCGCAGGTCTTGCGGCAACAGGTCGGCGGGGAAATTCTGATAGGCGACGGGGCGCAAAAACCTGCGGATCGACATGGTTCCGACGCTGGTCGCGCCGAAGTTGGTCGAGGCCGGGTAGGGTCCGCCATGCACCATGGAATCGACAACCTCGACGCCGGTTGGAAAGCCGTTGACCAGCACCCTGCCGGCCTTCCGTTCGAGGATTGGCAGCAGGTCGCGGGCAAGGCCCAGATCGGCGTCGTCCATATGGATCGTCGCGGTCAGCTGTCCCTGAAAGCTTTCGGCAAGGGTGAGCAACTTTTCAGGCGAGCCGACGCGCACGACGAGGCCGAGAGGACCGAATACTTCTTCGCTGAGCGAGTGATCGGCAAGCCAGGCCGAGCCGTTGGTCTCGAACAGGTTCGGCGTTGCTTCGCGGCCAGCACTCTGTGCCGCCAGAACCGGCGCGACAGCATTGCTTGTCCGCATGCGCTCGACACCTTCGTGATAGGCCGAGGCGATGCCTTTGGTCAGCATCGTCTGCGGCGCCACCTTTTCAAGAGCCGCCTTGGCGGCACTGGTGAACTTGTCCGCTTCCGGCCCATCGACGACGACGGCGATGCCGGGTTTGGTGCAGAACTGGCCGGCACCAAGCGTCAGTGAACCGGCCCAGCCTGAACCGATTGCCTCGGCCCGGGCAGCGGTAGCGGCCGGCAGCAGGAACATCGGATTAACGCTGCCGAGTTCCCCGAAAAAGGGGATCGGCTCAGGGCGCTGGGCGCAAAGGTCAAAGAGCGCCCTTCCGCCGGCAAGTGAACCGGTAAAGCCAACGGCTTTGATGGCCGGGTGCGTCACCAGCGCCGTTCCGACATCACGACGGCCGCCCTGGATCAGGCTGAAGACGCCGGCCGGCATTCCAGTGCGCTCGATAGCGGCTGCAATCGCCTCGGCAATGATCTCACCTGTGCCGGGATGGGCCGAATGTCCCTTCACCACGACCGGGCAGCCCGCGGCAAGCGCGGCTGCCGTATCGCCGCCGGCCGTCGAGAATGCCAGCGGAAAATTCGAAGCGCCGAAGACGGCGACCGGGCCGATCGGCCGTTGCACCAGACGGATCTCGGGCCGCGGCGCCGGCTGCCGATCGGGTTGGGCTGCGTCGACGCGTGCGTCGAGATGCGCGCCCTTGCGGATATGGTCGGCAAACAGTTTGAGTTGGCCGGTGGTGCGGGCGCGTTCGCCGTTGAGCCGGCCCTCCGGAAGCCCGGTTTCCTGCGTTCCGATGAGGGTGACGGCCTCGCCGCGCTTGTCGATCTCCTCGGCGATTGCCTCGAGGAAAATGCCGCGCTCCTCGCGTGTCGTTGCCGAAAACACTGCAAAAGCAGCTTCGGCGGCGCGGCAGGCGCGGTCGACCAGTTCCGTTGTGCCGACAGCAAAGTCATGTGCCTGCCCATGCGCCGGCTCTGACCGAAATGTCGTCGTTCCGGCAATCCACTCGCCGGCGATGAAATGCCTGCCTGAAGGGGTCCAGCTCATTGTTCTTCTCCTCGGCGGAGCCTCGCTCCGTCCTGATGCGTGAAGTGTTGTCCAAGTTTGGGTCGCCTTAGAACAGGATGATTTTAGGCCAAGTCGGCCTAAAATCTGAATCCTGTTCTAAATTAAATAGGTAGAGCATGATGTCGTCCGAAAACCGCTCACACTTTTCGGCATCATGCTCTAGCGGCCATTCGCCTTCCGCCATTCGGCAAAGAGCGTCAGATTGCTTTCGTCGGTGGCCGGGTAGAGGCCGATGATCGTATGACCTTGCTTGACGCGCTCGGTGACGAAATCTTCGTAAGCGGTCATCTCGACCGCTTCATCAGCGATCTCGTCGGCGATCTCAGCAGGGATGACGATCACGCTGTCGTCGTCGCCAACCATGATGTCGCCGGGGAAGACCGCCACATCGCCACAGCCTATCGGCACATTGATGTCGATTGCCTCGTGCAGCGTCAGGTTCGTCGGGCTGGAGGGACGATTGTGATAGGCGGGGATATCAAGACCGCCGATGGTCATGGCGTCCCGGAAGCCGCCATCGGTGACGACGCCGCCGCCGCCGCGCATCATCAGGCGGGTAATCAGGATGTCGCCGGCAGAGGCTGCGCGCGGATCCTTGCGGCTGTCCATCACCAGAACAAAGCCTTCCGGGCACGTCTCGATGGCGAGCCGTTGCGGATGTTTCGGGTTGCGAAAGACATTCATTGCGTTACGGTCTTCGCGCGCCGGCATGTAACGCAGCGTAAAGGCTGGTCCGACCATATTGCGGCCCTTTGGCTGCACCGGCCGAACATCCTGGATCGTCTGGTTTCTCAGACCGCGCTTGAACAGTGCCGAACAGAGCGTTGCGACAGAGACACCCATCAGTTTATCACGGGTTGCGGGGTTCATTTGCTTCTCCTCGTTCTCATTCAGGCGCCGAAACTGCGCGTTTCCACGGTCCAGTCGCGGGCTTTGCCCGTCAGGCTGCAGCCGAGCCCCGGACGGGCCGGCACGATCATCCGGCCGTCCTTGATCTCGAGTTGTTCGTTAAACAGTGGCGCCAGCCAATCGAAATGCTCTACCCACGGCTCATGCGCATAAGCGGCGGCCAGGTGCAGATGGATTTCCATGGCGAAATGCGGGGCCAGGCGCATACGTTTCGCCTCGGCGTGTGTGCAGATGCGCAGAAAGGGCGTGATGCCGCCGACCCGCGGCGCATCCGGCTGAATGAAGTCGACCGCATCGGCCCGGATCAGCGCCATGTGTTCGTCGGCGCTTGCCAGCATTTCGCCGGTGGCGATCGGCGTGGCGAGTTCGCGTGCCAGTGCCGCATGGCCCTCGGCGTCGTAGGCATCGAGCGGCTCTTCGATCCATTCGAGGTTGAGCGGTTCGACCAGCCGGCCGAAACGCAAGGCCGTCGTGCGGTCCCATTGCTGGTTTGCATCGACCATCAACGGGACACGGCCATCGATATGGCTGGTCACCGCATCAAGCCGGCGAAGGTCGATCATCGGGTCCGGCTGTCCGACCTTGATCTTGATGCCGCCTATACCGGAAGCGATCGAGTGGTCGATGGCATCGCGGATTTCCTCGACGCTCGATGACAGGAAGCCGCCGGAGGTGTTGTAGCAGGCGACACTGTCGCGATGCGCGCCAAGCAGTTTTGCAAGCGGCAGGCCGGCGCGTTTCGCCTTGAGGTCCCAGAGGCAGATGTCGATGGCGGCGATTGCCTGCGTTGCAATGCCGGAGCGGCCGACCGAGGCCCCGGCCCAGCAGAGCTTGTCCCAGATGCGCGCGGTATCGTTGGGGTCTTCGCCGATCAGGTTGTCGGCAAGCTCGCAGGCATGTGCATAAAGCGCAGGTCCGCCTGCCCGCTTCGAGTAACTGAAACCAAGCCCACTATGGCCAGCCTCGGAGACGATCTCGCAAAATAGAAAGGCCACCTGGGTCAGCGGCTTCTGCCGGCCGGTCAACACCTTGGCATCGCTGATCGGCCGCGCCAAAGGCAGGTAAGCGAGCGACAGGGTGACCGATCGGATGGCGTCCAGTTTGGACGGACCGGCAGCGAAGCCAGCCTTGGGCGGCTGTGCGGGGATCGTGCGTTGATTGGGATCAAACATCGTGGTGCCTCAGTTGATGGCCGGTTCCGGCGTCTTGCCACCGAATTCGGTTGTCAGGAAATCAAAGTCGCAGCCTTTGTCGGCCTGCTCGATATGCCCGGAGAACATAAAGCCGTAACCGCGTTCATAATGCCGCGTCGGCGCCACCCAGGCGGCCCGCCGCGCTGTGATCTCTTCTTCGGAAACCAGCATATTGAGGCTGCGTGCCGGAATATCAAGCTCGACCATGTCCCCCGTCCTCAGCAGCGCCAGAGGCCCGCCAACATAAGATTCCGGTGCGACATGCAGCACGCAGGCGCCGAAACTGGTTCCGGACATGCGGGCGTCCGAGATGCGTACCATGTCGCGCAGGCCGAGTTTCAACAGCGCCTTTGGCATCGGGATCATGCCCCATTCCGGCATGCCTGGTCCGCCCTGTGGGCCGGCATTGCGGAGAACGAGAACCGTGTCCGGCGTCAGCGGATAGTCGGGATCGTCGATGATCTTCTTCATCTCCGCATAGCTGTCGGCGACCAGCGCCGGGCCACAATGACGATGGAATTTTGGGTCGCAGGCCGCCGGTTTGATGACCGCGCCGTCGGGACACAGGTTTCCCTTGAGCACGGCCAGCGAACCTTCGTGATAGACCGGGTTCGACAATGGCCGGATAACGTCGTCATTGTAGATCTTCACCTGGTCGAGACCATCCACCAAGGGTTTTCCCATAACGGTAATCGCGCTGGGATCCAGCTTGTCGCCGAGCTGCTTCATCAGGGCGCGCAAGCCGCCGGCATAAAAGAAATCCTCCATCAGATAGGTCGAACCGGAAGGCCGGATGTTGGCGAGAACCGGCGTCGTACGACCGATGCGATCGAGATCATCGAGCTCCAGCGGGACGCCGGCGCGTCGCGCCATGGCGATCAGGTGTATGATGGCATTGGTGGAGCAGCCGGTCGCCATGGCGACCGTGACCGCGTTGTCGACAGCCGCCGGAGTGATGATCTGGTCCGGTGTCAGATCCTCCCACACCATATCGACGATGCGCCGGCCACAGGCCGCAGACATGCGCTGGTGGTTGGCGTCGGCAGCCGGGATCGAGGATGCGCCCGGCAGCGTCAACCCCATAGCCTCGGCGATCGCCGTCATCGTCGACGCCGTGCCCATGGTCATGCAATGGCCGTAACTGCGGGCGATCCCGCCTTCGATGCCCTGCCACTCCTCCTGGGTGATCGTGCCGGCGCGGCGCTCGTCCCAATATTTGAAGCCGTCGGTACCAGAACCCAGCGTCTTGCCGGCATAGTTGCCGCGAAGCATCGGGCCGGCCGGCAGATAAATGAAGGGAATGCCCATGCTGACTGCGCCCATGACAAGGCCTGGTGTGGTCTTGTCGCAGCCACCCATCAGAACGGCGCCATCGACAGGATGGCTCCGCAGCAGTTCCTCAGTCTCCATCGCCAGCATATTGCGATAGAGCATCGTGGTCGGCTTGACGAAGTTTTCGGAAAGGGAAAGAGCGGGCAGTTCCATGGGGAACCCACCCGACTGAAGAATTCCCCGCTTCACCCATTCGGCGCGTTCACGGAAATGCATGTGGCACGGCTGCGCATCGGACCAGGTGTTGATCACGGCAATGATCGGCTTTCCCTGCCAATCCTCCGGCGCGTAACCCATCTGCATGGTCCGCGACCGGTGGCCGAACGAGCGTTGATCATCCGGCAGCATCCATCGGGCGGACCGCAATTGCTCGTAGGTTTTCCTCGCGGTCACGGCTTTCTCCCACCTTTTCGCTTGCTTACTTCAGCGTTTGCACCAACTGATATTTTAGTTTGACATATATATCAATGGCAAGTTTGCGTTCTTGTGCATTAGGTCATGCAAAGCTATGAATGGACTCGAATAGGACGCCTCAGATGAATTCCCAGTTCGCCTCTACATTCGGCCTGACCGCGCCCGGCTTTCCAGTCGTTGCCGGCAGTACCGTCCAGCGGGTCTATGATGACCTGCGAAAGCGTATCATTACTATTCAGCTGCCGCCGGACACCACACTGTCGCGCACTGAGCTCACCGAGACTTATGAAGTCAGCCAGACGCCCATCCGCGACGCATTGCAGCTCCTCAAACAGGAGGGTCTGGTTCGCATTTATCCGCAGTCCCGCACTGTGGTGACCAGGATCGACGTCCTGCAGATTTACGAGGCACATTTCCTTCGCGTGGCGCTGGAAACGGAAGTTTGCCGCCGCCTCGCAACCGATCCGGATCCGGATCCGAGCGTCGTTACCCGCGCCCGGTCGATCATCAAGATGCAGGCGGCAGTCGCCGACGACGTCGATCAGGTCGCGATCTTCCAGGAACTCGACGAGCTCTTTCACCAGACATTGTTCGCAGGCGCAAAGCGCAGCAGCCTCCACCAGTTGATACGCGAGCGGTCCGGCCATCTCGAGCGCATTCGTCGCCTGCATCTGCCCGAGAAGGGCAAGATCGTCAGCATTCTCGATGGGCACCACGCCATCATCGATGCGATTGCCGCGCGCAACGAACAGGGTGCGGTCGATGCAATCCGTGAACATCTCAGCCAAACCGTCGCAAAAGTGGAAGACCTCAGGAAGGAGTTCCCGGACTACTTCGTCTGATCTGCCGCGCCGCGGGTTTGCCGGATCAATTGACCGGCGTCAGCAGCGGCCTGCCTGCGAAGAAGGCGGCAAGGTTGTCGACCGTCAATTGCGCCATCCTGTCGCGCGTTTCCTCGGTACCGCTGGCATGATGGGGATAGAGCACAACGTTGTCGAGCGCTGCAAAGCGCGGATCGGGATTGGGTTCGTTGAGGTAGACATCGATGCCGGCCGAGGCGATCCGCTTTTCCTGCAAGGCCTTGATCAAGGCCGGCTCGTCGACCACGGTGCCCCGGGCAATGTTGATGAAGCTGCCCGTCGGTCCGAGCGAATTCAGCACGTCCGCCGAAATCAATCCTTCGGTCGAGGCCCCGCCAGGCGTCGCGACGATCAGGATATCGGCCCAGTCCGCAAGTTTGACCGGCGTGTCGAAATAGGCAAAATCGTTGCCGGCTTTCTTCGTCCTTCCATAATAGCCGACCGTCAGCCCGACAGCTTCGCATCGCTTGGCAATCGCCATCCCGATGCGGCCGAGGCCGACGATCCCGGCCTTCTTGCCCCACGTCGATGTCGTCAGCGGCATCATGCCCTTCTGCCCCCAATCGCCGGAGCGCACATAGCGATCGCCTTCCGGCAGGCGCCGGCGTGCCGCCAGCATCAGAAGCAGTGCCATGTCAGCAACGTCGTCGCACAGCACCTCGGACGTGTTGGTGAGCTTGATGCCGCGCCGTGTCATCGCCTCGACGTCCATCTGGTCGTAGCCAGCCGAGGAACAGGCGGCGAGCTTTAATGCCGGCAATTTCGAAAGCAAGGCTTCGTCGATCGTCACATGGCCGTTGCAGACCAGGGCGGAAGCGATCGGGCCGGCTTCCCGCAAGAGAGCATCGCGCTCTTCGCCTTTGACAAGATCCAGCCGGTGCAGCGTGTAGGTCTCCTCCAGGATCGCCATCTGATGGGGCCGGAGCGGATAGGCGACGATGACATCGGGCTTCATGCGGAAACGAGTCCTTCCTGTCGTTGGCGGGCGGCGCGTCGGGTGGCCTGGATCTCCGGATCGGGGTCGAGGCTCGCGGCAAGAAGTGCCTGCGTGTAGGGGTGGGAGGGCGCGGTGAAGATCTGTTCGACCGGCCCCTCCTCGACAATCTCGCCGGCCTTCATGACGATGACACGATCGGCGAAATCGCGAACCACCGGCAGGTCGTGCGCAATGAAGAGGTAGGACAGGCCGAATTCGCGACGCAGGCCCTCAAGCAAGGCGATTACCTGCGCCTGGATCGACACGTCGAGCGCCGAAACCGCCTCGTCGCAGATGATCAGTTTCGGCTCCATCGCCAGCGCCCGGGCAATCGCGATGCGCTGGCGCTGGCCGCCGGAAAACTGATGTGGATACCGGTCGGCCATATCCGGTTTCAGGCCAACCTTGACCAGCAGTTCGGCCACTCTCTCCTTCCATCTCGCTTTCGGCAGGATATCCGGGTGAATGACCCAGGCCTCTGAAATCAACCGGAACACGCTCATCCGCGGGTTCAGTGACTGGGTCGGATCCTGAAAGACCATCTGCAAATCGCGACGCAGCCCGAATATTTCTCTGGGGGTCATCGCAAGCAGATCGTTGCCGCGATAGAGAACCTGGCCCTCCTGCGGATCATCGAGGCGAACGATTGCCCGGGCAAGGGTCGACTTGCCGGAACCGCTCTCGCCGACAACGGCAACCGTCTCGCCGGGCATGATGACGAAATCCACGCCCTTCAGCGCCTGGAATGCGCCGAAACTCTTTTTCAAGCCGATGGCGCGCAACAACGGCTCGCCCTGCCGGTCACGCTCTTGCGCCATCGCACCCTTCCCCGGCGCGGCAGCTATCAGCTTCTTCGTATAGGCGTTCTGCGGGTTGCGATAGACTTCGGCCGCATTGCCGGTTTCGACCACGCAGCCGGAATTCATCACCACCACCCGGTCGGCGATCTCGGCAACGACGCCCAAATCGTGGGTGATCAGCAACAGGCCCATGCCGGTTTCCTGCTGCAACTCCTGCAGAAGTTCGAGCACCTGCGCCTGCACCGTCACATCAAGCGCGGTGGTGGGTTCATCCGCGATCAGGATATCGGGCTTGCAGGCGATCGCCATGGCGATCATCAGGCGTTGCCGCTGGCCGCCGGAGAACTGGAATGGATACTTTCGCATTGCCGCCTGCGGATCGGTTATGCCGACGCGCCCGATCAATTCGAGCGCCCTCGCGCCGGCGCGCTCCGCCGACTGGCCATGCGTCGTCATCATCTCGGTGATTTGCCAGCCGACCGGATAGACCGGATTGAGGTGGGCGAGCGGGTCTTGAAAGATCATGGCGATCTTGGCACCGTTGATCGAGCGCCGCTCCTCGGGCGTCATTTTCAGCATGTCGCGCCCATTGAGGAGGATTGTGCCGCTGGTGATCTTGCCGGGTGGCATGTCGATCAGGTTCATGATCGCCGAGGCCGACACGGATTTGCCCGAACCGCTTTCCCCGAGGATCGCCAGCGTCTCGCCGCGATCGAGATGCCAACTGACATCCTGCACCGCCTTGACGGTCCCGCTGGCGGTGTGGAACTCGACCGAGAGGTCACGCACTTCCAAAAGATGTTCAGCCATTTTTCCTGCCCCTCATTTCAAGGCGCCAGCGTTGTGTCGGATCGAGCGCGATGCGCAGCCAATTCGACAGAAGGTTCAGCGACAGCGTCGTCAGAATGATTGCAAGGCCCGGCCAGAAGGAAAGCCACCAGGCATTGGTGAGATAGGGTCGTCCTTGCGCAACCATGAGACCCCAGGTGATCTCCGGCGCCTGAATGCCGATTCCAAGGAATGACAGGGAGGATTCGGCCAGCATGACGAAGGCGAAATCGAGCGTCGCGATGGTCACCAGCGTGGGGAAGATCACCGGCAGGATGTGATGGAAGACAATCCGCCAATACGATGCTCCCATCACCTTCGCCGCCTGCACGAACATCCGCTCGCGCACTTCCAGCACTTCGGCGCGCGTGGTGCGCAGATAGATGGGGATGCGGGTGATCGCCAGGACGAGGACGATATTGGTGACCGAGGGCTCGAGCATGTAGAGCACGATCACCGCCAGAAGCAGCGACGGAAAGGACATGATGACGTCGCCGAGGCGCATGATCCATTGAGCAGCAGAAGAGCGGCTGTAACCTGCGACCAGACCGAGCGCCGTCCCGACGACGGATGATGCAAGCACGGCTGCCGCGGCAACCAGGATGGTGTTTTGCGCCGCCACGATAACGCGGGCAAGAAGCGGCCTGCCCAGCGCATCGGCGCCGAGGACATAAAGCATTCCGCGGGTGATATCGAACGGCGGCGCGTTCCGGCCCCGCAGGTTCTGCTTGGTGGCGATGGCTTCCAGCAGGAGCGGGCCAAACAGCGCACAGAGCAGAACGATCAAGAGGAACAGAGCCGCGAAGAAAGCGAGCTTGTCCGCCCACAGCATCGTCAGCCAGCGCCCGATCGGGCCGCTTGGTTTTTTCTCGGCGAGGATTTGTGTGTCGGCCATCGTCATCGCTCAATACCGGATGCGCGGATCGAGCAGCGCATAGGCGATGTCGATCAACAGGTTCATGATGAAGATCGCCAGTGCCGAGACCATGATGACGGCCAGCACGACGGCGAAATCGCGAAGCAGGATGGAATCGATCATTAGCTTGCCGATTCCAGGAAAGCCAAACACCGTCTCGACGACGACGGCACCGTTCAAGATGGCGGCCGCCTGGTCGCCGATGACTGTGATCACCGGCAGCATGGCGTTGCGCAGTCCGTGAATGAAGATGATTGAGTTCGAGCGGACCCCCTTGGCGCGGGCCGTCTTCACATAGGCGGAAGACAGAACACTGATCATCGAGCCTCGGACCACCTGCAGGATCAGGCCGAAAGGCCGGATGAACAGCACGCTGACCGGCAGGACCCAGTGCCAGAAAGTTCCCGTTCCCGATGTCGGCAGGACATGCAGTTTAACGGCGAAAATGACGATTGCCACGATGGCCAGCCAGAAATCCGGCGCCGCAGCGCCGATCAGCGAGAAGAAAGTGGCAAGACGGTCGAAGACGCCGCCGACGCGAAACGCCGCAAGCGAACCGATGACGATCGCGGCGATCGTGACCAGCACCATGGTGATGGCAGCCAGCCAGAAGGTCCAGACGAAGGCCTCCAGCACGACATCCATGGCCGGACGGGCCTGCCGCAGTGACTGACCGAAATTGCCCTGGGCAAGATCCGAGACATAACGGCCGAACTGGATGATCAACGGATCGTTGAAACCGTTCATCTCACGGAATTGCTGGCGCATTTCGGTGGTCGCATCGATCGGCAGATAGAGGTCGGTCGGATCGCCCGTCAGCCGGGACAGGAAGAACACGATGACGATAAGCACCACGAGCGATACGCCACTGGCGATCGCGCGTTTGCCGATGAAACTCTTCATGCCACTCCTCCCGAGTGAACCCCATGGGGTCGTGATGTCCGGTTTTTCGTCTTCGTTTGTGCTGCCTGTGATACCCCTCCGGCAACAGGCACGGCTCGACGACCAGTCCCTGTAACTGAAATATTAGTGCATCTAGAATTTTTGTGAACCCCAAAAATGATCGGGGCTTATCGCGGCGGCTTGCGTCGCCATGTCATGCCGCGGGTTCCAATAATGGCCGCGCCGAAGATCACAGCCGCGCCGATCCACGTCTGTACGGCTGGAACTTCCGCGAAAAATGAGAAGGCCATAAGGGCGACGACGGGCAGTCGGAGAAAGTCGAGCGGTGCCAGAACGCTTGCGGTCGCCATACTGAAGGCGCGCGTGATCAGCGTCATGTTGAGTGCGCCGAGTGCCCCTTGGAGGGCAAGCAGTCCGAGTTGGCTCCAGGTCGGCATCGACCAGACCGGCAGCATAACGATCAGGCCAAGCGGTACCGTCGCTATCAGATTCCATGCAACCAGCCGGTCGGCACTATCCCTCAATGCCATCCGCCGGAGCATCAATTGGCTGGCCGCCGTCAAGACCGCTCCTGCCAGCGCAAAAAGCAGCCATTGGTCGAAACCGGACGCTCCAGGGCGAATGATGATCATGACGCCGATAAAACCTGCGACAATGCCGGCCACGCTGGAGATGCCGACATGTTCCTTGAGCACCAGCCACGCACCGAGAACGAGAAACATGGGCATGGTGAAATTGATCGCCGTGGCATCGGCGAGTGGCGCGTGGGCAAAGGCGACGAACAAAGCAACCAGTGAGGCAAGCTTCAGACCCGCACGCACGACATGCAGAACACGATAGGGAGAGGATTTCAGGTCGACCCGCGACACGATCCAGGGCGTGACGACAAGAAGCCCGAAAAACGACCGGAAAAAGCCGATCATCAATGGATGCACCTCGCCGGCCAGCAAACGCACAATGACTGCGTCGAAACTATTTAAAAAAGCGGCGGCCACCATCAAGCAGACGGCAAGGCCCGTGCGACCAGGCTGCATCACGCTTCTCCTGATCGAACAAGGGTGAACCCTGCTATATGGGCCATTCGATACAGCTGCGCGTTGAACCGGCAATCCATTGGAAATAAAGCCTTCCTGGCGTGTCTGCTAATCTCCGGTCTCCCAACGGTTTGCCGCGGCTGAGACCGCTCATTCTTGCCAGGGGCCGGCAGCATCCATTATCTCCGGCGCGGATTAACGGCTTTATCTCAATCCATCGGCCGCCGTCCACACTGACAGAGCGCACTGCTGACGGGGCCGCCCTCGCCCCCGCTAGTGGATCACTCCGTTCGTTTTCGCCCGGTTCGAGAACTGGTGGACGAGCATGATGCCCTGCTCAAGGAGTAACTCGGCGGCCTGCAGATCGCGCGGCGTGAGATCGCCGGATAGACCGCGAATCGTATTGGCGACGCAGATGGAGTTGGCGACGAAGCGGGCGTCGCCCTCCCCTTCCGCCTCCTCGGCCGTTGCTTCCAAGGCGTCGGCGACGGTGTCGAGCAGGCTCGAGCGTTCGACGAGCGTCATGTCGTTCAGGGTTTTGGAAATGCCGTTCATGATTGTCTCCTCGCGTGTGCTCAAGGCGGATCGCAGCTCCGTTTTCTCGATTTCAGTGACGTGGCGGTGACTGTCAGATAGGATGGTTGTTTTCAGAAGCAACTCATGGCTGCCGCGCACCTCACGCATGAGTGAAGCGAGATCGGACGGCTCAATCAATAATTTCGGGCCGATCATTCCAGATGGGTCAGGAGGTCGGCAAGCATCGGTCGCTGCCCTTTCAACAGCTTTATGGCTGCGTAGGGCGGGGAAAACCATCCCGCGCGATCGACCTCCGGAAAGCTCTTTACCCGGCCTGACCGTGGTGGCCATTCCATTTCAAACTCGGAACTCTGTATCGCGTTCACGTCCAGTACCGGATCGGCTTCGATCGACCACGCGACAACCATCTTTCCGCCAGGTTGTCGGTATTCGCCCAACGGTGTGAACCTGCCATCGACTGCTACCCCCAGCTCTTCGGCAGTTTCCCTTATTGCCGCCGCGAGCTCATCTTCTCCAGGTTCGATCAACCCCTTCGGGATCGACCACGCAGCCTCGTCTTTCTTAGCCCAGAAAGGACCGCCCGGATGGACGAGAAGCACTTCGATGTCCCTGGAAACACGTCGGTATAGCAGAAGTCCGGCGCTACGGATGACCATCGTTTTGTGCCCTTCTTGCGTCGATCACGAGGCCAGGCATTCCTCACAGATGCCGCAGCCGTCCTCGTCCATCCACCGACGCCGGCGCTTGCAGCAAAGGCAAGCACGACTATCCGGTTGTTCCTTTGTGTCTTCCGGTGGAATGATCTCGATCGTCGTGTCGATTAGAGTGTCGGCCACAAGCTCCGCCATCTCGTCGCTCCATTAGTCTGTTCTAAATAAGATAGGAGCGGCAATCGATACCGGCAAGCTCTCGACGCCGGTCGGAGGGCCAAATGGCATGCCGAACCCACATTCGAGCGCTGGGCCTTCTTGCGACAAGTGATATAGTTAAATTTCGGTTGTCCACCTGGACGATACGATAAAGGAATTATTCCATGGGAGACCAGAAACGCCCGCTGCAACCAGGAGAAACTGCCCCCGCCTTCGCACTCGCCACGGCCAACTTCGACGGAACCGTCTCTTTCGCCGACTTGAGCGGTCGCCCGTTCGTGATCGGGTTCTTTCGCGGGTTGCACTGCCCGTTCTGCCGGCGCCAGCTAGAACAGCTTGCCGGCGTACAGCCGACCCTGCGCGCCGCCGGGGTGGAGACCGTGGCCGTTATCAACACGCCGGTAGAACGTGCCCGCCTGTATTTCCGCCACCGGCCGACGCCAATAACACTTCTATGTGATCCGGACTGCCGCACGCATCGGGCCTACGGCGTGCCGCATGGCGAGTTCCTGCCCGAAGGGAGCTGCGAGCAGCCCGAATGGCCCTATGGCGCAACGATGGCGCAATTCCAGGCGGCACGCATCAACCCCACGGGTGAGCTACCGGAACCGCTGCACCCGATGGAAGCCAACACGGCGCTCAACGCCAAGGACGGCTTCCAGCTTGACGAGGCCGATAATGCGATCTTCGCGAACCATGCTACTCAGCTCGTCGGGCACTTCCTGGTCAATGCGAACGGCACCATCGGCTGGACACAAATCGAGGCGCTCGACGGACCGAACAGCCTCTCCATCTTCCCGACCGCGGCGGAGATCATCGCCGCCGCTGACAGCCTTGGACGCTGACTGCAGCGAACCCGTCCGCCAGTGTTGGCGAACTCGTCTCCGACCTGTCATCAGCTTGAGCTCCATGTCACGTTCCGCCAGTCCGCAAAAATCATCAGGTTAGACGGACCTCAACCGCTTTTCGGTTTTCGCGTCGAACAGATGCAGTTTGCTAAGGTCCGGGGTAATGACGATCTGGTTGCCGGCGTGGAGATCAAGGCGCTCTCTTACCGTCGCAACGAGGTGATCCGCACCAAACTTCGTGGTTACCTGGATCTCGGCACCGGTGGGTTCGACGAGGACGACCTCAGCGGCAACAGGACCCTGTCCGATTGTAAGGTGCTCAGGGCGAATGCCGTAGATAAGCTGCGCGCCGCGTTCCAATGGCGCTGCTTCGGGCAGCGGCAGCCTAGCTCCGCCGTCCGTGATCAACTCCAGCGGCCCTGACGTGCTGACCTGGCCTCGAATAAGGTTCATCGCCGGCGAACCGATGAAGCCCGCCACGAAAAGGTTTGCCGGCCGGTCGTACAGATCCAGTGGCGAGCCTATCTGCTCGACGAAGCCGTCCCGCATCACAACAATCCGATCGGCCATTGTCATGGCCTCGATCTGATCGTGAGTGACGTAAATGGTCGTTGTCTTCAGTCGCTGATGCAGTTGCTTGATTTCCGAGCGCATCTGCACCCGCAGCTTCGCGTCCAGGTTCGACAACGGTTCGTCAAACAGGAAGACTTGCGGATTTCTAACGATGGCACGGCCCATCGCCACACGTTGGCGTTGGCCACCCGACAGATTTCTCGGATATCTGTCGAGCAGATGTTCGAGCCCAAGAATTTCAGCGGCTGCTCGAACACGTTGCCTGGTCTGTTCCTTGGGTGCTTTCGCCAGCTTCAGCGAAAAACCCATATTCGCCTCGACTGTCAGATGGGGGTAGAGCGCATAGGACTGGAAAACCATCGCGATATCGCGTTCTTTTGGTGCGACATTGTTCACGACCTTGCTGCCGATCGATATCCGGCCAGCTGAAATCTCTTCGAGGCCGGCGATCATCCGCAACAATGTCGACTTCCCGCACCCGGACGGACCGACCAGGATCACGAATTCGCCGTCTTGGATATCGATGTCCACCCCATGCAGAACCTCGAAGTGACCGTAGCTCTTGCGGGCATTCGCCACACTTACTGACGCCATAACTTTCTCCGGCTGAATGTTGATATCTTCGGGACGCAGCCGCTTGTCTGACACGGCTGTCGATTGCTCATCGGCTTGCCGTGGCGGCTGAATAAGGTGCCAATACCGTGTCGACCGCAGCAAGGCAGAGTTCGCGGGCCTTCGGAGCGACCCGCTTTGACACCACGTCGGAATAGAGTCGACCGAGATATTGGCTGATCAGAGTTTCGGGAATTTCGTCGGGGAGCCGGCTGAACAATTCGCCGACCGCGGCGGATGCGCGAGGATCCGGCCAGTAATAGCGAATTCGATCACTATAGCTGAAATGCCGTTGCAGTCGCTCCTCATCGGGACTGCCGCCATAATGGCCCGTCCAGCTTGCCGGCTGCTCGACCATGATTTTTTCCATGGTCGTCCCCAGTCCGGTTCGTGGCGTCTTCCCGGCAAGCACATCAGCGATCGCATCGAGACCGTATAGCGCTTCGCGCAGCGCGAAAGTCAGCCCCGGCCCGACCTTGAGGATTGCAAAGCCGCCGTCAACGAGAGCAGACAAGGCTTCGGCCGGTTGGTAGTCGGTGGAATGTGCTTCGAAAACCAAGCCGGGCATGTCGTCCAGCGAACCAATGAGGCTCTTGGCCCGTTCAGGCTTGTAGAGCGCCACGTCCGTGTTGCCAAATTCCACGCCCGGCTGAACCACGATCCCAATGACCCGCTCCATTGCCGACGCCAAACCTACTTCGGCAAACGACGCCCGATGAACTGCCAGCGTTTTCATCGCCGCATCGGCCCGCGTAATTTCGATGTCTTCGAGTGCGTGCGTTGCACCACCCGGAGGCGGCACCTCGGTTCCGATGATATAGACCGGCGGACGGCGGCCTGAACGAAGAGCGGCCTCCTCAGCGGCCTTTGCCAATCGAGCGGCTCGCGCCGCGGTCAATTCGTCATCGAGCGCCGTTGGTTCACCGGCACAGCCCATCGACGTGTCCAGGTGAATCTTTTCAAACCCTGCCTCGACATAGGCCGTCACCATAGCGGTAGCGCGCAGCATTGCCTCCTCGGCCGCCAACTTTCTCCATGGGTTGGGACCGAGGTGATCGCCTCCCAGGATGATGCGTTCGGCCGGAAAATCAGTCGCTGCGGCGATGTCCTCGATGAACCGGCGAAAGTCCACAGGCGTCATCGCCGTATAGCCGCCCTCCTGATTGACCTGATTGCAGGTGGCTTCGATGAGGACAGCCCGGTGCTCCATGCCGGCCCGCCGAAGGGCTGCCTCAATGACCAGCGGATGCGCCGAGCAGACCGAAGTGACGCCATGGGGAAAAGGCAGGTTCCGGGCACCGAAAAGCTTTCGCAACGCGATCTGCCGGTTCTCTTCGATCGACGTCATGCGAGCGTCACGACCTTCGTCAGGTGACGGGGAGAGACCGTGTCGATTTGCCGAGCCTGCGCGGCCCGTTCGCCGAGGACCTGCAGCGCCGGAAGGACAACGAGACCCGCAAGCGACAGATCGACACCGACGGCGAGTTCCAGATCGCCTGGACCACCCACACCGATGACGACTGCGCCTTTTTCTCTCAGTTCTCCCACCAGTTTCGTCTCCGCCTCCCTCTGGTCGGAGCTGTACAGCATGACCGCAACCGTCTTCCCGTCAACGAGGCTGATCGGCCCATGCCGGTATTCCAGCGGGTGGAAGGCCTGGGTCATGATCTGGCTCATTTCCATGAGCTTGAGCGCTCCCTCCAGGGCGACGCCGAAGAGCGGCCCGCCACCGAGAAAGACGAAGTGCGACCGGTCGGCGATAATTCCAGGAAGTGCGGCATCGAGAGCGCTTGCGAGCTGGCGGGCCGAATTCACGACGGAGGCAGGAACCTTCTGCCCGATCATCTGCAAACCGAGAAGGACCATGAGGCTCGCCGATACCGTCATGACGATCCCTTCGTCCGGATGGGTTTCGGCCGCGATCATCCGATCGCAATTTTTTGCCAGAGAGCTTTTCGGTTCGACGGTTATCGCCGTCACGAAGGCGCCGGCGGCGCGGCTTGCCTTTGCCGCGGCGACCGTTTCTGTCGTCTCGCCGCTGCGGGAAAGCGCGACGACGTGCGTGTTGCGCCACTCCGGCCAGAAAGCCGACGGCCGGTTTTGCCATTCGGCGCCGGGCACCGCGATTGCCCTTCGTCCGGCCATATTGGCATAGGCTGCCAGCGAAAGTGCAAGATTGAAAGACGTGCCGCAGCCGACGAAGACGAGCAGCTCCGCGCTCTCGATAGCTGAATTCGAGCCGATCGCCTTCTCCCAGTAGGGAAATTGCTCGAAAATGACTTTTTCGGTCGTGTTCATGAAGTCTCCGATTATTTGACTGAACCAGCCAACAGGCCGCTGACGAGGTAACGGTTGAGGAAGATGACGACGAGGGCGGGGATGACGATGGCGATCGAGCCGCTCGCTGTGATCAGGCCGTAGTCGATGAAGTTCTTCGTTACGAATTCCGGAATCAGAACCGTTAGCGGCTTCGTCGCCTGCGGCGAAAAAATGAGCGGTACGAGATACTGTCCCCAGGCACCCAGAAACGTAAGGATTGCCGCTGCCGTCAGACCCGGTCCGGCCAACGGCAGGACGATATTGAAGAAGATGTAGAGCCGGCCGGCTCCGTCGAGTTGTGCCGCCTCTTCCAGTGAGATCGGAAGAGCTTCGAACACGCTCCGCAGCAGCCATAACGACAGGGGCAGGAAGGCCGAGACATAGATCAGCGAGACGCCCAGATAGGTATCGACGAGATGCAGCTTGATCATGATCTGATAGAGCGGGATCAAGACGGCGTAGGCAGGAATGGCGAGGGTCGCGACGACCGCGACAAAAAGCGCTTTGCGGCCGGGAAACTGCAGCCTGGTGAACGCGTAAGCCCCAAGTGAGGATATCGCGACGCAAAGCAGCGTAGCGGCGATCGATGTCACCACGCTATTGAGCAATGCGGCACGGAACTGTTTGAACACCTCCACACCCCCGATCCGGGCGATATTGATGCCGAGCAGCCGCGAGTAGTGATCGAGCGTAAAGTGCTGCGGAAAGAAGTTGATCGGTCGGGTCGAAAAGTCTTCGCTGGGCGTAACCGAACTCGCGATGGTCCAGTAGATCGGCCCCAGAGACCAGATCAACAGGACGACGACACCGGTCCAAATCATCATTCGATAGGCAATAGTGGATCTCATCAGTCGAACCGTGTGTTGCGATAGACACGAAGGACGTAGACCAGCGAAATCAGCAGAGATACGAGAGTGATCACGACCGATAGCGCCATGCCATACGAGAAGCGGAGATTCTGGAAGGTTTCGAGGTAGATTTGGACGAGCACCGGCCGGGTCTCGAGGCTGGCACCCGCCAGAACCCAGGCCTCGTCGAAGAGATTGAAAGCGTTCACGGTTGCGTTGGTCATGGCGACAGCGATCGCACTGCGAACCAGCGGAAGGGTTACCCATCCAAACATCTGAACGCGCGTGGCCCCATCGATCCGCGCAGCCTCGTAGAGATGGGCAGGTATGCTCTGCATCGCGGCAAGAACGATGACGATCGTCAAAGGCATCATGCGCCAGACATGGACGACCGTTACGGCGACGATGGCGCTGGTGCGATCGTTGAACCAGACATGATTTTCGAAGGGGAGCCCGAGCGCCGAAAGAATACCGTTCAACAGACCCGCACCCGGTTGATAAATCCAAAGCCAAATGACCGAATTCACAACGCCGGGCAGCGCCCAGGGCAAGATCACCGCTGCGAGAACCCACTGCCGCCCGACCTTGATCTGATTGATGAGAGCGGCGGCAAGAACGCCGAACACGGTTTCGGCGGTGACGGCCAGAACAACGTACATGAGCGTGTTGCTCCAGGTCGTCGCGAGTTGGCCATCCGACAGCATTCGGCTGTAGTTTTCCAGGCCGATGAATGGCGTGCCGGCCTGCATGGGGTTGACCCTGTGCAGGCTGTCCCAGACGGTTCTTCCCATCGGGTAGAAGACCAAAGCTGCCATCGTGAGAACGATGGGCGACACCAGCAGCAAGCCGAGTGTGGTGTCGGCGTTGAAGCCGACCCCACGTTTGCTCGTGGCCTCTTCGGACGCCAAAGCTGTCATTGCGCCATTGCCTGCTTGGCGGCGGAAGCGATGGCCTCCATCGCCTGGTCGACGCTCATCTGTCCCTTGGCAGCGCTATTGATCGCTGTGTTCACGCCGCTGGAAAATTGCGGGTACCAAGGCGGCGTGCCTTGCGGGAACAGCGGCTCAACCGTCTTCGATTGCGCCACCAGAGCGTCGCCGCTGTTCAGCTTTCCGGACTCGTTGAGTTCGGAAAGCGCCGACGTGCGTGTCGGCAGGAAGCCGTTCACGGCATTCTTCTTCTGGAAGTCCTTGCTGGTAAACCATTTGACGAAGGCAATCGCCGCCTCCTTGTTGGGAGAGACGTTTGGAATAGCCAGCGCTTCCGGAAGGCCGAAACTGCGCGTTTCGCCGCTTGCCGTCGGCACGAGGATCGCCTCTACCTGGCCGGCGACTTTCGACTGCTTGGGATCGTTCATCTGGCCAAGACGACCAGGCTCGCCGGAGATCATGATGCTGGTGATGCCCTGCGCGAACATGCTCTCATTGATTTGGCTGTCCTTCAGGCCGGTAGACGCCGGATCGACCAGGCCTTCCTTGAGGAGCATCAATTCGAAAGCAAGCGCCTTGTAACCAGCCGAATCCGGCGAGGTGAAGAGCGGATTGAAGTCCTTGTCGAAGAGTTCGCCACCGAAGGCCTTGGTCAGCAGGTACCAGCTCGTTGACGCGCCTTCGGTCGCTGAAACCGGCAGGCCGACCGGATACTCGACAATACCCTTTTCCTTGATCTTCTTAGCTGCAGCGACCAGGGCGTCCAATGTTTTCGGCATCTCGGTGATGCCTGCATCCGCGAAATGCTTCTTGTTGACGAGCATCACCCGGAAGTCGTTGGTGTAGGGAATTCCCAATAATTTGCCGTCAACCGTGAAGATCTTGGCAACGCCGATATCTTTCACCGTATCGGCGTCGATCACGTCGTTGAGCGGCATATACCAACCGGCCGCGCTGAACTGACCGGTCCAGGACCAATCGAATTCGGTCACATCCGCTGGCGCTGTACCGGCAACCAAGGCTGTCACCAGCTTCGGGCGGATGTCGTCCCACGACAGGGTCTGCAGGTCGACGTGAATGCCGGTTTCGGCCTCGAAGTCAGAGGCGATGTTCGGTCCCTGCGGCGATGGCATGAGCACCGTGATCGACTGACCGGCAAGCGGCTTGGCGTCCTGGCCCAGAGCGGGTGCGGCGATTGCCAAGGCCGCCGATGCAAGTAGAGGCAAGATCAATTTATGCATGTTCCCATCCTTCATTATTCTTGAGCTCAATTACTGGGATGCGCAGTCACCGCCTTCGGCCGTGGCCACGATTTGCCCGAACCAGCCGTCGTCTAACGGCCAGTCGAGAAGTTGGGCGGCAGCCAGGAGCGCGCCGCCAATCGGGGGAAGTTTCGGCAAAGCCGGAGGCCTGCCAATTCGCCGTTCAAGCGCCTGCAAAAGAAGCCGGCTCGAAAAAGTACCGCCGGCATAGGTCCAGTCGGCATTCGGATCACAATGGCCGGCAATTGCCGCATGATGCTTCGCCAGTTCATCGGCGGCCTGCTCGATCAAGCCGACCGCCCCTTTATCGCCGCCAAGTGCGACCTGATCGACGAGGGCCGAAATTGCTGCAATATCCGCTCGTGGGTTCGCCAGGGAGCTGGCCCAATCGCCGAGCCCATTCATCGGATTGCTCAAGTCGATGCGAAGATGGTCAAACAAGGCCTTTGCGAGAGCCGTTGTCGGGGCACGCCCGTCCAGGCTTTGGCTGACGAGATTGAGCGCCCTCTGCCCGATCCAATGGCTGCTGCCCTCGTCACCGATGAGGTCTCCCCAGCCGCCGGTGCGCGCCGACTGGCCTTTGGAATTACGCGCCCATGCCATTGAACCCGTGCCGGAAAGAAGGAGGATACCCGGCTCGCCGGCAAAAGCACCAAGGTGCGCCGCGTCGACATCGTTGAGGACGCGGCGGTGGACGTTTAGGAACAGGCGCTCGATCGCATCGCGCTGTAGAGCCGACAAGCGCTCAACCTCGCCGTAGGCCGGCAGCGCCGCGGCGACGGCCGCCAGATTTCCTTCATCGAGAAAGGGAAGGAGATGCTGCTCCAGCTCCTGGAGCCAATTCGGATTGTCCATGGGATTGACGCCATGGCCACGGGAACGCCGCAATATCCGGCCACGCTTGTCCGCGAGGGCAACCAGCACCTTGCTTCCGCCACCGTCGATGCCGAGGATCAGCTCGTTGCTCACTCTTTCGCCCTCAGATCGGCGATCGTTGCGTCGACGCCGAAGTTGACAAGCTCGTCACGCCAATGCCGCGAAAGCCCGGAATCGGTAATGACTTTCGCGGTGTCCAGCGGCGCGACCTTGTAGGTCGCCGTGGTTCCGAATTTCGAGGAATCGGCCAGGACGAAACGATTGGCCGACCGAGCCAGCATGCGCCGGTTGAGGCTCGCTTCCGCACTGTCCACGCTGTAGATCGAGCCGTCGGAACTAATGGCGCTGGCGCCAAGAAAGAGCTGGTCGAACCATAAAGTTTCCAGCATTGCCTCCGCCTGAGGTCCGACAAGCGACGCATTCTCGCTGCGCAACTGACCGCCGAGAAGCACCACTTCCAAATTCGGAATATTCAGGAATTCCTGCGCTACCGTCAGGCCGTTGGTGAATATCCTGAGCGGCATGGGGTTGATGCGAACGAGGCGCGCAAGCTGCAGGACGGTGGTTCCCGCGTCGAGAAAGATCGCCGTACGCGGATGAAGCAAGTCGTAGGCGGCGGTGGCAATCGCCCGCTTCGCCGATAAATGGCGCTTTTCCCGCTCCTGAAATGCAACCTCAACCGACGATCCTTCGGCAATGCGCGCTCCACCATGCACGCGATCAATGGCGCCCTCCTGCTCAAGGATCTGCAGGTCTCTACGAACGGTGGCAAGCGATGCTCCGATCGCATCGGCAAGCGCCTGAATGGTCGAAAAGCCGTTCGCGTAGAGGTGGCTGCGAATGGCATCCAGTCGATCGACCTTCACTCCAACTGCCTGGCTCAACGAAAACCTCCCTCACGGCCGATCCCAATTTCAATCATGCTTTCATTTCAAATGATCAATGTCAATCAATTTCCTGACGTTTTTTGATTTATTGGAGGGCGCTGGAATGAAAAAAACGCGCCGTGAATTCACGACGCGTTTAAACGAATGAACTGCCATGCGCTTGTGGCTGGCTTATCCGCGGGATCTCACTGATATCTCGGCAACAAATCGCCGTGTGCGACGATCAGGTCGTCGACAAGGTTCCAGATTTGGTCTGGCGACAATTCCGCAGACGTATGCGGATCGAGCAGAGCGGCCTGGTAGATGCGCTCGCGGTTTTTTGTAAGAGCCGCCTCGACCGTCAACTGCTGAACGGAAACGCTCAAGTTCATGACGGCGGCAAGCTGAGAGGGGATCCGACCGACCCGGACCGGCTGAATTCCGTTTCTGTCGACATGGCAAGGCACTTCCACGATGCATTCATCGGGCAGATTCTCGATCAGGCCGTTGTTTGGGACATTGCCGTATATCAGCGCCGGGTTGCCGGTTACCGCGGCATGAATGATGCCGGCGGCATACTCATTGCTGCGGCACACCTCGATCGGCTTGTCGCCTTCCAGTTCCTTGCGCAGGGCATGCCATTCATTGATCTGCACCTCGCAGCGCCGGATGTATTCGTCCAACGGAATATTGAGCTGATCGATCAGATCCCCTCGTCCCTCCTTGATGTACCAGGAGGTATACTCGGAGAAATGTTCGCTGGATTCGGTGACGAAGTGGCCGAGCCGTTTGAGCACATCGAACCGCACCCGATCGTCCGACGGGACGCGGCCATCGGCGGCGAGCGCGTTCAGTCTCGGATAAAGATCTTCCCGCCGTCCGTCGCTGTGAACTTTCTCATATTTCAGGAAGAAGCCGACGTGATTGATCCCGGCCGAAATATAGTTCACGTCGGCAATGTCCTCGCCGAGGCATTGCGCGAGATGCCCGGCTGTGTGCTGCACGCTATGACACAAGCCGACGGTGCGGATTTCCGGGGCCAGATCCTTGATCGCCCAGCAGTTGATGGCCATTGGGTTGACGTACTGCATCAGAAGAGCCTGCGGGCAAACCTCCTGCATGTCTCGGCAGATCGCCTCAAGGACTGGTATCGTCCGCAAACCGCGGAAAATGCCGCCAATGCCAAGGGTGTCGGCGATCGTCTGACGCAAGCCATATTTTTTTGGAATGTCGAAGTCCGTGACGGTCGCCGGTTTGTAGCCACCGACCTGCATCATGAGGATGACGAAATCGGAACCGCGCAGCGCTTCCCGCCGGTCGAGCGTGGCGTCGATCCTGACGTTTGAAAGCTTAAGCGACTCGCACATCCGGCGAGCGACGATCTCTGAGGTCTTCAGCCGCTCTGGATCGATATCGAAGAGGCCGATGACGTAGTCGCCGCCTCTCTGCGAGGACAGGACGTCTCCCAGAATGTTCTGTGCAAAAACGGTGCTACCAGCGCCTACCAGGCAAATCTTCGGCATTGCAATCTCCCCAAGGGTTGTGATTGCTTATTGCTCCTTCTAGATCGAAATTTCTTCCTGACATAGGCCTATTAATTCCGGGATTCGAGTCTCAGACACATGAAACATACCCAAAGCCGCGGCGAATGGATTGGATCCCGAGGGCAGTTCCTGATCGAGCGTCACATCGCTGATGCGATGGCCGCACCGCACTGGCACGACCACGTTGAATTAAACCTGCTGATGGCGGGCCGGATGACCTACCTTTTTAATGGAAGGCAGGAACAGGTTGAGGCCGGCCGCCTGGTTTTATTCTGGGGCGCAATTCCGCATCAGACGATCGCTGTTGCCGAAAACGCACCGCTGGTGTGTCTCTATCTTCCCCTTATCGATTTCCTGGGTCTGCCGGTGGACAGAAAGGCCAGGCAGTCGATCATGCAGGGGAGGTTTCTGGCGCAGGCAAATCAGGAAACGATGGATGCGTTGACACTCCCGCGATGGGAAAAGGAATGGCAATTCGGCAGTGCGGCAAGACGGAAATTGATCGTCGAGGAAGTACGACTGCGAATACGGCGTCTGATCCTGGACAATGCCGAAATCGACAATTCGCCAACCAATGTCTCTCCGACATCGTTGGCCGGCCAGGCAGTGCGACACGTCGAGCTACTGATCGACCTCATCAATATCCGATATGCAGATCCGATTAGCGTACCCGATCTCGCCAAGCTTGCGGAAATGCATCCAAGCACCGCCAACAGCGCTTTCCGAAAGGTTTTGGGAATATCAGTCAACGAATACCTGACCCGACACCGGATTGCCCGGGCGATGCAGCTGCTGACGGACACGGAGGATCCCGTCCTCCAGATCGGCTTTGACTGCGGGTTTGGTTCCAGCAGTCGCTTTTACGAGATTTTCAAGGAGCGAACGGGTACGACACCCCGTCATTTCCGGGAAGCGGTGAACTCCAGGACCACTCCGGCGCCTTGATGCGATATGAACTGTCGACCTCCAAATTGCTCGCGGGATCGACAAGAACGAGTTGATGCTGGATATTCCGGCGTTAGGATCGGAGGCGGTCCGTGAAGAAAATCTCGGATTGGTGGCAAGCTCAAGCGGTGGCCGCATTCGAAAGCTGTTGGCGCAAAGCCCACTCCTCCTTCGTCAGAGTCTTGATGTCGAACTGGTCGCGCGTCCTGGCATAGGTGTGGCCGCCCATTCTGCCGACGGCATCCATTCGCTGCTGGTCGATGTGCAGGTTCGCCGGATTGACCGCATCGCTTCTGACATGGACACCGAGCACTTCGCCGAGGATGATTTCGCGGGCGGGGCCGACCTGCAGGGTCGTGTGGCGGCGGCATTCGAGTGCTGCGGGCGCTGCCAGGATGCGAGGGCTTCTGACCATCTGTCCCGGTACCGTTACCAGTCCGGCTTCGGAGAGTTCGTCGACCTCGGGCCCGAACTTGATGGCGCAGACCTCCATCTGGTCGACAAGGGCGTCATCGCAGATATGGACCGTAAACTCGCCGGTTTCGCGGATGTTGCGGGCCGTATCCTTGAAGCGCATGTCGGAATAGTTTTCGACGCCGATGGCGACAATCGCGGGATCATGGGTCAGAACGTTGAAGAAGCTGAACGGGCCGGCATTCGGCTTGCCATCCTTGCTCACCGTCGTCACCAGCGCGATCGGGCGGGGAATGACCGTGCCGATGAGGATCTTGTAACGCTCGCGCTCGGTCAGTTTGGCGAAATCGAAATGCGTGTGTTGTTTATGATGGGTCATCTCAGGCCTCGGCAGCGACGCGGTGGGTTTCAAGCGGGGTATGGCGGCTGAGGTTCTCAAAGCCGTCCTTGGTCACGACATACATGTCGCCGATATTGCAGCCGGCCGACAGCGGTTCCAGCCACTGCGTGTGCAGCACGAAGACCATGCCCTCCTCCATCCTGTCGTAGTTATGTGAGGAGATGTTGAAGCTGTTCTGGCCGCCTGCCATGCCGACCGAATGGCCGAGGTTCGGATTGTGCGGTCCGTGCGTTGCCGGATAGACGTGCATGAGTTTGCGGCCCTGCGCCTCCCAGTCTATGTCCTTCACATACTGATTGGGGATCAGGCGGGCCCCGCCGTCTTCCATCGGCGACCAGTTATAGGGCATGGTGCGCGCCTCGGGTGAGGTCAGCATGCCGCGCTCGATCATCGGTTCGAAGGCAGCATTGTTGACGTCGCGCATCAATGCGCCGGGCTTGATGAGCTTTTCGGCCCGCTTGACGCCCTCGGTGCAGGCGGCAAGCACCTCCTCCTGACGGCTGGTGATGTCACCAATCGCGATCATGCGGGCGGTCTGGGCGGTATAGCCGCGATAGGTGACGTTGGAGATGTAGAGGTTGATGAGGTCGCCTGAGCGGACGATGTGGCCATAGGGCTTGCCGCAATGGGTGCCGAATTCGTTGATGCCGATCTGGTAGCCGTCGCCGGTTTCGCCGCCGAGTGCCATCTGCGCATAGGTGAAGGCGGCGAGGATTTCATGGTCGGTCACGCCTGATTTTGCCACATGATAGGCAGCCTGCGTGCCGATGCTGATCAGCTGGGCGGCGGCGCGGAAGATCTCGATCTCGCGCGTCGAGCGGACCTTCTGCATGCGGTCGAGGATGGCGTTGTCGGCGACGAACTTGCTCTTCGGCATCAATTCCTCGAGTGCAGACCAGAAGGTCAGCGACGTGCGGTCGCCGATCCTGCCGATCTGGGCCTTGGTGAGACCGAGACTGGAGAGAACCTCGGCGCATTTTTCGGCAGTCTTGATGACGGAATCGCCGGGGCGGTCGGCATATTCGCGGCCGATCGGACCGATCTGCCAGATTTCGTCGACAAGAACGGGCTCGCCGCCCGGCGGGAGCAGGACGGACTGCGTGAAGAAGGAGAGAAGCACCATCGCCTTGTCGGCGTCGGTCGGGATGATCAGCACGCCTTCGCGCATCCAGTCGCAGATGTAACGCAGATAGGCGTTCGAAGCGTGGAACCAGCCGACGCTGCCGGCATGGACGATCAGCGCGTCATGACCGGCTTCGATCGCCTGACGGCGAATTCGGCGAAGGCGGTCCTCGAACTCTTCGACAGCAAGCGGCAGCGGCGCGGAGAAATCGAAATCCGGCTGGAAATCGGCCAGCAGCGATCCCATCCGATAGCCGCCTGCGTTTGTTGCGCGCATGTTCATCAGTGTGTTCCTTCCAAGTTCAGGCATAGGTCAATGGCGGATCGTTCAGGCCGGCCGCGGCGGCGCGAGAACGCGCCGGGCAACCAGCAGTCCGACCAGCGTCACGGCGATCAGAATTCCGGAGATTGCCGCGACGCGCACATCGAGGGACTCCTCGATCAAAGCGAACATGCGCAGCGGCAAGACGGTCGTTCGGGCATCGGCGAGGAAAAGCGATACCGACACATTGTCGAGCGACTGGATGAAGACGAGGAATGCCCCGGCCAGAATGCCGGGCATCAGCAGCGGCAGGGTGACGCGCCGCAGTGTCCTGAACCAGCTCGCGCCCATCGTCGTCGATGCCTCGGCAAGCGAGGGATTGAGACCCTGGGCGACGACTGAGGCGGCGCGGTACATCAGCGGCCCGAAGACCACGACATGGCCTGCTACGGTCAGCCAGAGCGACGGCTTGAAGCCGATGAAATTGGCGACGATTAAGGCGGCGAGGCCGTAGACCAGGCTCGGCAGGACGAGCGGGGCGAGCAGCAGCGGCTCGATGGTGCCGGCGGTGCTGCGCTTCATGCGCGTCATGCCGATGGTGGCCGGAACCGCAAAGATCAGCGATCCGAGGACGGCAAGGCCGGCAATCTTCAGCGAGTTCCAGGCGGCGATATGTTCGGTTGCCGAGCGAACGGGATCGAGCAGCGCCGCGTACCACCTGAGCGAAAAGCCCTGCGGCGGATATTTCAACGTCTGCCCCGAGGTAAACGACATCGTCAGCGCGATCACGATCGGTGCGACGAGATAGATGACGCAGAGCCCGCCAAATCCGTAGACGAATGCCTTGTAGAGCATGACGGGAATGGGATTTTCGCGACGATCAGCCATGACCGACCAACCTCCTGTGACGGGACATCGTGGTAAGGGCGACCAGCAGGCAGCCGGTGGACAGCAGCAGGACGACGGCGATGGCCGAGGCCAGCGGCCAGTCGAACAGCGTACCGACTTCGCGGTAGATCAACTGCGGAACATAGACGTTGCGCGCGCCGCCGATGACGGCCTGAGTAACGAAGGAGCTGCTGGTGCTGGCAAAGACGAGGATCCAGCCCGCCAGCAGGCCCGGCAGCATCAGCGGCAGAAGCACGGTCACAAGGATGCGCCAGGGACCGGCGCCGGAAACCTGGGCGGCTTCCGTCAGCTGGACGGGCGTGCGTGACAGGATGGCGATCAGCGGCAGGATGATCAGCGGGAGGTCGATCTGGCACATGGCCATGACCAGGCCGAGTTCGGTAAACAGCAGGCTGGTCGGCATTCCCGTCAGGCCGAGCGCAGCGAGCGCTTCGCTGATCGGCCCCTGGCGTCCGAGGATGACGATCCAGGCGAAGGTGCGCACAACGTTGCTGGTCAGCATCGGAATAAGCGTCAGGAAGATCAGCACCTGCCGCAGGTTTCGGCCGCCGTGCCAGTAGAGGAGTGCGATCGGCACGCCGAGCAAGGTCGTGCCGATGACGGTTTCGAGCCCGAGCCTTGCGGTATTGACGAGGACACGGAAATTGAACGCGTCGCCGAAGAAGCGGGCATAATGGTCGAGAGTCGCTCCGCCGGGACCGGCGAAGCTGAAACCGACGAGGACGGCGAGCGGCGTTGCGAAGAACGCCACGGAAAGCAACAGCATCGGTAGGACGTATGGGAAGCCGCTCGCCTTCATCACATCACCTCAACCGGCAACGAGGGCGTCGAACTGGCGAATCCAGTCGTCGCGGTTCTTGTTGATCGCGACCCAGTCCGGATAGACCATGGTCTTGATCTGGTCGCGGGTGACATAGGCTTCGATGCCCGGCGTCAGCGCCACGTCCTTGTTGGTCGGGAACATCTCGGTCGGCGGCTCCTTGAGCAGGTCCTGGGCGGCCTTGGAGATCGCGGCATCCATATAGGCATAGGCCGCGTCGAGATTGGCCGAGCCCTTGGTCAGGTGGATGTTGACGGGGGCCGCCGGCGAGCCGGTTTCGGGATGGACGAATTCGGCGTTGAGGCCGAGGCTCTTCAGACGGGCGACGTTGCCGGTCGAGCACATGAAGACGGCGATTTCACCCTGCTGGAACAGCGTCATCTGGTGGTTGGTGCTGTCGACCACGCCCTTCAGGTGCTCCGGATGATCCTTGAACAGCTTGAAGACGGCGTCCATGTCGTTCGGGCCGGAGCCGAAGATCTTGGCGATCTCGGTATAGGCCATGACGGCGGTGTTCGAGGCAAAGCCGGTCCAGGAAACCTTGCCGCTATAGGCCGGGTTTTCGAAGAGATCGCGATAGCCCTTCGGCTTCGGAACGAGATCGGGATTGTAGGCGATGCCGTTGACTTCGATGGTCACGGTCGGGCCGTATTCGCCCTGGAAGGACGGATCGAGCATGCCCCAGTTCTTGAGCTTGCTCGGATCGATCTTCTGGATGAGATCCTTCTCGATGGCGACGGCCATCTGGCCAGGCGACATCAGCAGCGTGTCATAGGGCGGGTTGCCGGGGCTCGCCATGATCTTGGCAAGCTGGTCCTGCGCCATCGCCGGCGCAATCGTCAGGTCGTAGCCTGCATCCTTGACCATCGGCGTCAGCACTGTGCGGTAGGCATCCTCCCAACTGCCTGGGAAAGTGGCGGCAACGGCTCCTCCGCCGGCAGCGCGGGCGGAAAGCGGAAGCATGGCCGATGCGGCGACACCGGCCGCCAGGAAACCGAACCCACGACGGGTAATCTGAAAGTCCTTCATCACGTTCACCTCTGTTGAATTGTTTCTTCACTCATGATTTCCGGTTCGGCCGGAAAGGCGTGACACCGTGCGGTGTCGATCTCGGCAAATAGCTGCGTTCCCGGTTCGGGAATGAATGTGGTGGGGCCTCTGACCTCGGAGGCGCGCAGGCCCGTACCGTCTTCGAGGGCAAGGTCATGGACGAGGGAAGGGCCGAGGGGCACGGAAACCGTCATGCGAACCGGCAGGGTGCTCTCGCTCGGCTGCGTCGACAGGCGAACCTCTTCCGGCCGGAAGGTGATCGTGACCTTCGAGCCGAGGGTGAAGTTCAGCCGGCGCGGCAGGAGCAGGGTCCGGTCATTCGCAAGGCCGATCAGCGTGCTCTCGGCATCGAGCCGCAGCACCGTTCCGTTGAGCAGGTTTGCCTGGCCGATGAAGGTGTTGACGAAGAGCGTCTTCGGGCGGTCATAGACGGTCATCGGCGTGTCGATCTGCTCGACATTGCCCTTGTTCATCAGCACCAGGCGGTTTGCGAGGCTCTGGGCTTCCTCCTGGTCGTGCGTGACGATCAGTGTCGTGATGCCGAGCGTCTTCTGCAGGTGCAGCAGCTCCACCTGCAGATCGAAACGCAAGGCCCGGTCGAGCGCGCCGAAGGGTTCGTCGAGCAGCAGAAGGGACGGGCGCCCGGCGATGGCACGCGCAACGGCGACGCGCTGCTGCTGCCCGCCGGAGAGTTCGCGCGGCAGGCGGTTGCCATAATCCTTGAGCCTGACGAGAGACAGCATCTCCTCGACGCGCGCCTTGCGCTGAGCGCGAGGAAGCTTCTGGCAGGCCAGCGGATAGGCGATGTTTTCTGCGACCGTCAAATGCGGAAACAAAGCATAGTTCTGAAAGACCATGCCGACGCCGCGTGAGCGGGCCGAGACATCGGCCAAATCTCTCTCTCCGAGCACAATCTTGCCCGCCTTCGGCTGGATCAGCCCGGCAATGGCGCGCAGCACGGTCGACTTGCCGCAGCCGCTCGGCCCGAGCAGGGCAACGATCTCGCCGGCCTCGATATCGAAGGCCACGTCGCTGATGGCATTCTGGCCACCATAGCTGTGTGTGAGGCCCTGAACGCTGAGCCGTTTGCGTTCAGCCATATTCGGTATGCCTGGCATAGGGCCTCCCTGGTTCTGGGTCGAGGTCACGGATTGCTGCGCTGTCTCCGGGACAAGACGGAGATGCGGTCCGGCGAGAAATTTTGCGTCGAGCTTGTTCATGAGAAGCGAATTGCAAGCGGCGTGCCAGTTTTGTCTTTCGCCGCTGACGGCGATACCAAGTCTATGAAAGTAAATAGATATTTGTGACTTACAAACTTTCGAAAGTTTGTAATAATAATTATTCCATTTAAAATTCGCATTTACTTTTTGTATAAATTTTCGCCAGCGTCGTATATTAAATGGGCATCAGATAGAAACAGCCACGGCCCCTGAACGGGCGATCAAGCGCCGAAAAGCGCGGGGTTTGGCATCTGAAGAGGTGTTTTTGGGTCTTGTGAGCGAATGCGGCGGTCAAAAGTGATGCGGCAGGGCCGGCAAGCGTAAAAATTGTGCATCATATGTTCGAAACTTCATGCGAAATATATTGCGAAACTCTATCAGAAAATGTCGTCATCAACAAAAATCCTATTGATATCAGATAATTATTGACGCGCCACTGCAGGTGGCACGGCGATTGCATGGATGATCCCGAGAATTCACCGGTACAAAAATGAAAGGGGATCACATGATGCGCATTCATAAAATCTTGAAGGCCGGGGTTGCCGGAGCGATGGTCTCTTTGATCGCGGCCTCTGCTTATGCCGCCGGAGGTGCCGCTGAGAAGATGACGCCTGATGCCGATGTCGCCAAGCTCCCCGGCGTCGTCCTGACGCAGAAACTGGCCGACGGGCTGCCGCCCTCCATCAAGTCATCGGGCGTGCTGAAGGTCGCGACCGACCTGACGCCGCCGATCAGCTTTCATGGCGAAGACGGCAAGCTGATCGGCATCGATGCCGATATTGCTGCCGCACTCGGCGTCATCCTGGGCCTCGATGTTGAGATGACCGATGTCGGCGCAGGTGCCGTAATCGTGCCCTCCATATTGGCGAAGCGCTTCGACCTCTCGATCTCGGGCATCAACGACGATCCGGAGCTGGAAAAGCAGGTCGACGTCATCGACTATATGTATGACGCTACGACGATCATGACGATCAAGGACAATCCTCTCGCCATCAAGGGCATGGAGGATCTGTGCGGCAAGAAGGTCGCCGTTCCCGTCGGTACCTTCCAGGCGAAAATGGTCGAGGCGGCATCCGCCATATGCGCGACCCCGGTCAACATCATGTCGATCCCGAAAATGCCGGATGTGCTGCAGGCCGTCCGCACGGGGAGAGCTGACGCAACGGTCAACGGCTACGCCACCAGCGTCTACACGACCGAGCACCAGACCGGAAACGGCAAGGGCCTGCAGGCGCTGCCGGATATCCGCCTTGCCGTCGGTTATCTCGGCATGCTGACGGCCAAGGACAATCCGCAGCTGCGCGACAGCGTCGTTGCCGCCTTGCAGCAGATGGTGGATTCCGGCGCCTACGAGACCATCATGAAGAAGTGGAGCCTCGGACCGCTGGCCGTGAAGACCGTCAAGGTCAACGACGCTGCCAACATGCCTGCGGATTGACGCTGATGGCCCTGTTTCAAGCGTCACCCATATCGCTCTCCCTTGCGCCATCGGTCGGAAGACCGATGCGTTGGGGGCAGATCGCAACCGGTGCCATCGCGATTTCAGCGCTGGCCTTCTTTGCGCTCGTCGTCGGGCAGAGCCAGAGCATCCAGTGGTCCGAGATCCCCCGCTATCTGGTGGATCCTTCGATCCTGCGCGGCGTGCTGCTGACGCTTGAACTGACGGCTGGCGCCATGGTGTTCGGCATCGTGCTCGGATGCCTGCTGGCGCTGATGGCGACGAGCCAGAGCCCGGTTCTCAAGGTGATCGCCGCCGGCTTCGTCTGGTGGTTTCGCGGCGTGCCGCTGATTGTCCAGATCTTCTTCTGGTTCAATATCGCCCTCTTCATCCCGCAGGTCGGGATGGGAAGCTTCACCATTTCGATCAACGATCTGGTGACACCGGCCCTGGCCGGCTTCCTCGCACTCGGACTGCACGAAGCCGCGAACATGTCGGAGATCATCCGCGGTGGCCTGGTCGCGGTCGATCGCGGCCAGCGCGAAGCGGCCACGGCGCTCGGGCTGAAAAAGACACAGACTTTTCTCACCGTCATCATGCCCCAGGCCACGCGTATCATCGTGCCGCCGACCGGGAACCAGGCCATCGGCATGCTGAAGGCCAGTGCCATCGTCTCGGTCATCGGCATGCAGGATCTGCTGACGCAGGCCCAGGCGATCTACGCCCGGAACTTCCTGGTCATCGAACTGCTGTTCGTCGCCTCGATCTGGTACCTCGCCATCACGAGCGTGGCATCCATAGGCCAGCACTATCTCGAAAAGCGTCTCGTTCCGACAGGCCGGACAGCAGAGAAGCCTCGCTCCCGGAGGGGCGTGATCGCGGATCGATCGTCGTGAATTGAGATCAACAACGAAGGGGTCGCCAGTGCAGCGCGCCCCGTCAGGAAACAGCAGAGGAGCATGACATGAAATTGGGAATCGACAGCATAAAGCTGCCTGAGGCGAAGAAGCGGGGGCCGCTGGCAAGCCTTGATCACGTCAAGGAACTTGGGCTCGCAGGCATCTTCTTCAGTACGGCGCTGGACATGAGCCCCGACCTCGACAGCGGCCTGCTGCGCGACATCAGGGCGAAGGCCGACGACCTTGGCCTCTATCTCGAAAGCGGCATCGGCAAGATCAATCCCTATTGCAGCGCCGAGGAACCGGTACTCCGGGCCGCCGGCGGCGGCGATATCATTGCCGGTTTCACGCGCATGATCGAGGCAAGTGCCGCGATCGGCTGCCATGAGCTTTGGGTTGCACCGGGCAATTTCAAGGGCGAATATCGCGGCCGGCTGGCCAATGACCGCTTCCGCACCGACGTGACCTGGGAAGAGCAGTTGCTCGGAATTGAAAAGGTCCTCCGCAAGCTGGCGCCCGTCGCACGTGCTAATGGCGCGCACATGAACATCGAAACCCATGACGAGATCACGTCCTTCGAGATCCTGCGATTGATCGAGAAGGTCGGCGCCGATTGCGTCGGCGTCGTCTTCGACACGGCAAACGGACTGCAGCGGGGCGAGCATCCGGTCTTCGCCGCCAAGCGCCTGGCTCCTCATATCCGACAGACCCATATCAAGGATGCCTATGTCGGCCGCGCTCCGGGTGGTCTCGATTTCCAGACCAGACCCGTTGGCGGCGGCATTGTCGATTTCGCCGCGATCCTTCCCATTCTCAGCGACGCCAACGCCGCGCTGAACCTGTCGCTGGAGGTTGCCCAGTCTGTCGCCGACAAGCCTCGCAAGGCTAATCCACGCCAGTGCATCGAGATCGACGATCCGGTCTGGCGAGCTGGCCACCCGGACCTGACGGCGGATGAGCTTGCGGCCTACATGGCGATGGTGGATGCCTATGAAAAGCGGGTCGCCTCCGGAGCGGTTCTCGACTGGGAAGCCTACGAGAGCAGCCGCTACGGCTACCCGACCTATGAGGTGCAATCCTACGGTTTCGACGAGGCGATTGGTTTCATCAAGCAGTCGGCCCGCCACATCGAGGCTATTTGCGCCGAAAAGGGTATTACCTTGTCCCCGCCGGCAAAAGAACAAAAGGCAGCCTAGCCTTTGAAGATAGCGCGGGCGGATATTTTTGTCGGCGCCTTCAATTGGGATTTCTATCAAAATGCAGTGGTTGCGCAGAAACATTCTTATAGAAATAATTACGACGAACGGATATTCGGTGCACGAGTAACTGGACGCAAAACATTACCGAGGCTTGAAGTGGTGAAGGCAATAAGGAAGACGCGCCGTCAAAGCGTCAAGGCGCCACCCGCGTCCAGTGGGGCGGTCGATAGCGCCGACAACAACGACGACGTCTCCGAGCGCATTCGCGCCACGCTGGCGGCAGCTATCGGTGAAGGCGCCTTAAAGCCGGGCACGAAAATCCTGGAGGAGGCGATAGCGGAGCATTTTGGCGTTAGCCGCACGGTCGTACGCGGCGCGCTCGGTGTTCTCGAAAGTGATCACCTCCTGGAGCGAAAGAGAAACCGCGGCACTTTTGTTGCCGAACCCAGCATTGCCCAGGCCAAGAACCTGTTCGAAGCCCGCCGAAAACTTGAAGGACTTCTGCTGGAGCTCGTTATTGCACGGGCAACGGCCGAACAACTCGATGCCCTGCAAAAACTGACCGACGAAGAAGAGCACATCCATCATCATGGTGATGAGAAATCCAAGACGGTTCTGTCTGGCAAATTTCATATCGTACTCGCCGAAACCGCCGGAAATCCTGTCTTGACGGAAATGCTGTCGAAGATCGTCGCTCGCCTGTCCCTCGTCATGTCCCTGTACGAAGAAGAGCGTAAGGACGATTGCGGCGCAGACCACCACCGAATGATCGTGGCTGCGCTGAAGGCCAAGGACCTGGCGAAGGCTCAGCAACTAATGGACCATCACCTGGCCGATATCGAGGGCCGAGTGCGGCTCACCGAAGGACACGGTGATCGGCATACGTTCCTGGCTGTCCTGGAGAACTTCTCGTAGTTTCGAACGTCGCTCTCCGAATAAGATATGGCCATCAATGTTCGCTTTGATGGGAATCAAACCGACGAGATGGAGATCTTTCTTGTGACCCCGGCCCTAGCGGAGTTGCAATTGACGTTTGGCCGGTGCGACGCGCCGTATGGCAAATGACGGCTCTATTGCAGCGTGCCGCTGATCACCATTTTTGACACGAATGCGGAAAGAAGCTGGCTATCGAAATGGCCCGGCGAATTCATCATCATGTTGATCGCCTCTGCTTGTGAGAAGGCGCGCTTATACGGCCTGATGGTGGTCAGCGCTTCGTAAACGTCACAAATCGCCGCAAGCCGGGCGACGTAAGGGATCTTCTTTCCGGCGAGGCGACCAGGATAGCCGGAGCCATCGAACTTTTCGTGGTGGTAGCGACAGATGTCGAGCACCGGCTTCGGGACATGGGCGACATGGGAAACCAACTCATATCCCCGCTGAGGGTGCCCGCGCACAAGATCCATTTCCTCGGCCGTCAGCTTACCGGGTTTCGTCAAGATGTCGTCCGGAAGCGCCATTTTTCCAAGATCGTGAACCAGTCCACCCAATCCCAATACCCGCACATCCTCTTCTCCATGACCGAGGCTGCGCCCCAGGGTGATCATCAATGCGCTAACCGCCAGCGAGTGGAGGAACGTCAGCTCATCTTTTTCCTTCAGCTTGGCGACTGCGATCAGCGCACCAGCATTGTCGAAGGCTGCCGACATGATCCGCTCCACAGCTGCGCTTGCCGCATCACTGGCGAAAGAGGCTTTGATCCTGGCATGGGCAAGCATATGACGGATCCGCGGTCTCGTATCCTCGACGCATTCCCTCGCCTGCTTGATATCCTTCGCCGAAAACACGGCACGAAGCTGGGCGTCAAACGCAGCCCGGTCGATGTCCTGTGCCCCGCCCGGATCGACATCCGCACCCTTTCCGACGTCGATAACAACAGTCATCAGGCGGCTTGCCATCAAACTCTCGACCTGACCAGTGGCCGATATCAGGAACGGCTTGAACCGGCGTGTCCTGTCTTCTCCCTCAATTTCGACGTCCTCAACATACATTCCGACCCGCAATTGGCTGACATGTATCCGTTTTCGCATCTCTGATCCGTTCAAAGTGATCTTGGTATTCAAGCGTTGTCTCAGGTATCCGGGGCCGGCCCGAGCGCGAAAACCTCGCTCAGGCTATAGGGCTCCGGCACGGGTCTTGTCTTGGTTGAGCCGTTGTCCATGCTGCTCTAAAAAGGCCGCGGCAACCGTTCGATCGACGGCTTTCGAAAATAGATAGCCCTGCCCGAGCTTGCAGCCGAGCTGGCTCAATTGAGCAGCTTGGGGTTCTGTTTCAATCCCCTCTGCGACGACCCGGATTCCCAGCTTGTGAGCTATTCCGATCAAGCCCTCAACGATGAAGGTCCCAGCATCGCCCGGCACCATGCGGTCGATGAAGGACTTGTCGATCTTGATGATGTCGACCGGCACCGTCAGCAGGTGGGTCAAAGACGCGTAACCCGTGCCAAAGTCGTCGAGGGCAACCCGCAAGCCCTTGGACCGAAGAGCCTTTATCTCGTCCGCGACGACATAGTCCCGTTGTCCGAGATAAACCGATTCCGTCACTTCGAGGATGATGTGCTTGAGGGGAACCTCCGCTTCCCCGAAAATTCGGCACAGCCTGTCTTGCAGATTACCGCCACGAAAATCTGCCGCGGACAGGTTGATGCCTACATGCTGGAGAGGAAGGCCTCGGGCGAGCCAGCTGCGGATGTCTTTCGCAACCCTCAGCAACATCCGTTCGGTCAGCTCAGCAGCAATATGCGCGTCTTTCGTCGCCTCATGGAAATGCGCTGCGGCTATGATTTCGCCGGAAGGCGTGGTCATTCGACACAAGGCTTCGAAACCGACAATTTCGCGCGTATCCAGGCGCAAGATCGGCTGGTAATGCGCATCGATCCGATCGTCTTTCAGGGCGACGCCCACGTCCCGAACCGCCCTGAAGCGTCTGGTCAGGGCGGTGCCCAGGCCGGGATAGTGTTGCACGTACCGGCCGCGATTGTGTTCTTTTGCATGATAGAGCGCCACATCGGCGTTCTGGCGGGTCTGGTCAGGGTTTGTTTCCGTCTCTGCCAACGCGCCGCCAATCGTCGCGGCGGGAAAGACGACATGACCGTCGCAGGTTGAAGGAGAAGACAGTGCTGTGAGGATGTCGGTCGCGCTCGCCTTCAGATCAAGGTTTTTGTCGCCCGACACAATGACAGCAAACTCATCTCCACCGAGCCTAAAGGTGTTTTTGGTGCCTGCTGTCGTGGCGACCCGGTCTGCGACCACTTGAATCAATGCGTCGCCGGCTGCGTGCCCGAACGTGTCGTTCACGAGTTTCAAGTTGTCGATGTCAACAAGCAAGATGCCCCAGGCGCGCCGGGATCGAGGCAGCTCTTCGGCGAGAAGCTGGTTGAAACGAGCGCGATTCGACAGGCCCGTCAAAGCGTCGCTGTATGTCAGCCGCTGACGTTCCATCACCCGCTCTTCGCGATCGATGGCGATCGTGCAGAGATGGGCACAAGCCTCGACGAGGTCCCGTTCGACGACCTTCGGACCGCGGCGGTCTCGATAGTAGAAGGCGAAGGTGCCGATCACCCGGCCGCCGCTCTTGATTGGGCTGGACCAGCAAGCCCGCAACCCCAGCGGAAGCACCAGAGACTTGAAATCCTGCCAACGAGGATCGGTCTCAATATCGGTGACAACGACCGCTTCTCCGAAATAGGCAGCAGCGCCACAGGAGCCCGCAAGAGGACCGGCTTGAAGATTGTCGACAGCCGCTGAGTAGTCAGGCGGCAGGGAAGGTCCGGCAAGTGTGTGGAGACGGCTCCCGTCGAACGTCAGCACCGAAGCGATGATCCCAGGAACGGCGGCCTCGACCTTAAGGCAAAGTTGCTCAATCGTTGCTGCCAGCGGTTCCCCTTTGGCAATCATTTCCAGAATGGCATTCTGCAACTCAAGGATCATGACGTTACTTCCCGGAAGGAGACCCTGCCTACCAAACCGACTTTCAAATCAGGTTACGCCGTTGATTAGATTTTGATCGAATAAACGCCGAATGATCGGTTCGGGACCTGTCGTGCCGAGCTTCGCGTGCGAAAGCTCTCCAGCATTCTGACCTCCTTCTCGGAGTGAGATTGACCGATGTCACGATCGTTCTCTAAAGACGGTTATGAAATGCAATCCTCAGTCGCGCTCTTGAGGGCGCCGAGTCGGGAGCACGGCATAATTTTCGAGAGTCAGAAATCAGCTTATCGGATATGGTTCTAAATGCGTTGCAATGTCACCATCTGGCTGTCGCCGCACAAATGGAAATTGGCCTAAAAGATGATCGGTGGCGATAAATACGTTGGCTCCGTAGGAAAAGCATCGCTCGCGATCATCGCGCTGATGTTTCTGTCACTGACCACCCTTTTGTCGCTCTGGCTCATTTCCAGTTACGAGACAGCTGTTCGCCGGGGCGATGAGCGTGTCAGCGCGGCTTCCAAAATCGTTGCAGCGAACGCGAACTGGTTGAATTCCCTTGCCCGGGAGACCCTGCACCGGATTGATGATGCTCTGGGGCCGAGTATGTCTTTGCCCGGGCCGGATCGCGTGCGCGATCTCGACGCTGCCGTCTACGACCTTCCTCCTCAGGCGACTGCCTATGTCATCGGAGCCGTTGGAGAAACGCTCTACTCAAATGATCGCGATATCCGGCCGGTCAACGTTACGGATCGCGACTACTTCGTTCGGCTGAGAAACGGTGCTGACGAATATACATCGCCGCTGATCATCAGCCGCCTTTCCCAGCGGCAGATATTCGTCTTCAGCCGCAGGCTGGAACGAAATGGCGAGTTCGCCGGCGTCGCCGTGATTGCCTTCGACGCGAGCATCCTAAGGCCAATATGGGACGCGGTGGCGATAGGCGAGAACTCGATTGTCAGCCTCATAAGACGCGACGGGCAACTTATCGCCCGATACCCGGAACCTGCCGGACCAGTCGATATGCGAAACCACAAGCTGTTTACCGACTATATGAGGAAGGCGACATCAGGCACATATCGCTCCGTGTCGCCAGTCGATGATGACGATCGCCTGGTTGGATACCGAATCCTCGAACGCACCCCTTTCGTGGCCATTGCTTCGGCAGATATCCATGTGATCATGCAGCCCTTTTGGGAGGATGCAAAAATCGCGGCTTTGTTGGTCGCTTTCGCCCTCGTCGGCGCTTTGGCCGCTGCATTGTGGATTCAGAACCTGATCAAGGTAGACACATTGCACACCAAGCAGCTTGCGGATGCGTTGCGGTCAAATAAAACGCTCATGCGCGAGATACACCATCGAGTGAAGAACAACCTGCAGACGGTGATGGCCCTGCTGCGCTTGCAGGGTTTTGAACCGGAGGCTGTTCAAAAATTAAATGAGCGCATTTCTGCGATGTCTGCCGTTCACGAGCAGATGTACGGCTTCGACCAGTTTAGCGGAATATCTGCTCGAGAGTTCATTCCATCATTCGTTAGGACGCTCGTCGACGTCCATGGCCGCGCCGTTTCCGTCGACTTTGAAATCGACGACATCGTGATTGCAGCCGACAAGGCAACGCCGTTTGCCCTCTTGCTCAACGAGTTGATTGCCAACAGCATGAAATACGCGTTCGACGGCCGAGCATCCGGAAACATTCGCGTCATGCTGCACGTGACCGAAGGAGAGGAATCCCAACTTACCGTCGCTGACGACGGGATTGGATTCGATGGTCGATCGGACAGCGCCGGGATGGGGACGCGGCTGATTAAAGCCTTCGTCAATCAACTGCATGGCGAGGCGAGATATAGTCGCCTGGAAGGGACGCAGTTTACGGCAACACTCAAGCTTGCCGATTGAGCGAGAGAAGCCACCTCCCTGCCCAAAGCAAGCCTTGGGTTATCCCGCCGTGTCGGGAGCACTTTTCATTGGGTTGGAGCGACACATTTTCCAGATGGCCTGCCGCTCGTGCGGGATTGTTCCTCGCCGTCGGCTTGCTTCGTTCAGATGTCACTGGGAGCAAAACATGACGAATGTTCCAACCATAGCCCGTATCTGGCGTGGCCGCACCAAGCCGGAATTTGCCGATGAATACGAGGCTTACAATCGCGCTGAGGGAATTCCGCCACTGCTTAAGACGGCGCTCGGCGTCCAATTGCTACGCGAAGATCGAAAGGATGAAACATGGTTCACGACGATCTCCTACTGGGCCGACATGCAATCGATGACGGCGTTTACGAAAGGTGATCCGGAGCAGGTTCATCATCTGGCGCGAGATGCAGAACTGCTGTGCGAACTTCCGGAGCGTATCCAGATACACAAGATAGTGGTCCCTCCCAATCTGCGTTGAGAATCCTTGGCCGCTTTCCGAGTCTTGCGCCCTTCCGCTAATCCAAAGATAATCATGGATTCCGGCGCCTCTCATGGAGCCAAAACGTTTTGGCTTGACTCCCAAAACGTTTTGGAGAATCTTTTTCTCAATTCGGGAGGAAGATCTTGGCCAATCTCAAACAGCTCGCGCAATCGCTGGGACTGTCGATCACCACGGTATCGCGGGCGCTCGATGGTTATGCCGATGTGTCGGCCGCCACGCGCGAACGGGTTCGAGAGGCTGCCGACAAGGTCGGCTACCGGCCGAATGCTTCGGCGAGGCGCCTCCGCAGGCAGCGCGCCGAACTGGTTGCGGTCACGCTGCCGAGCGATCCTGGCCATATCGGTCCTCCGCATTTCCTCGATATGTTGTCCGGCTGTGCCGAACACCTTGCCGCTGCCGGCCTCAATCTGGTGATTGCGCCGGTGCCGCGCGGCGAGAGCGAACTCGACATCTGCCGCCGCTTCGTCGATGGCCGCCGCGTCGACGCCATGCTTCTCGTCCGCACCAAACGCAAGGACGAGCGCGTCGAATTTCTGCAGTCGCGCGGCATTCCCTTCGTCACCAACGGTCGCACGGAAAGCCTGCTGTCCCATCCCTATATCGACGGCGACGGTTTTGCCGGCTTTCGAGCCGCGACGCTGCGCTTCCATGCTGCCGGCCACCGCCGTATCGGCCACATCGCCGGCCCGCAGGAATATTACTTCGCACATGACCGCTGCCGTGGCTGGCGGGCGGCGATGGAGGAATGCGGCCTTGCCACCGACCTCTGCGCCGAAGGCGCGCCGTTGGAACAGGGCGGTTATCTCGCCGCACTCGAACTTCTGCGCCAACCCTCGCGTCCGACCGCACTCGTTTGCGCCACCGACGAAATGGCGATCGGAGCGCTCCGGGCGCTACGCGAGGTCGATGGCGGCAACCAGATCAGCATTGTCGGCCATGACGACCTGGCAATGGGCGCCTTCACAAGCCCGCCGCTGTCGACCATGCGCATGACCGGCGAAAACCTCGGCGCGAACTTCGCCTCGCTGCTGCTGCGCGCCATCGCCGGCGAACCTGCCGAAGAACTCCAGGAGCTTCACGCGATCGAATTCGTCGATCGCGACAGCCATCGCCGTCCCGCCAAGGCGGCATAGACAGCCGTGCATCTCAAACAAAGAACAATGAAGGAGGAGAAGATGAAACATATCATGTCATTTGGAATTCTGGCTTCCACGGTGCTGGCCTTCGCCTCGCCGGTGCTGGCCCAGACCGTTTTCGTATCCACCCAGCTTCGTCCGATCGAGGAGGCGACCGTCGTTCGCGAGGAACTCCTGAAGGACGTCGGCTCGGTTGACTACGTGGTCGAGGAGCCGCCGCAGTTTGCGGTGCGCATGGAAGCCGAGCGTCAGGCCGGCAAGCACACCGTCAGCCTCGTCGGTGCACTGCATGGCGAGCTCTCGCCGCTCGCCGACAAGGACACGCTCGAGCCGCTTGACGATCTCGCCAAGAAGTTGGCAGCGAGCGGCATGCCGCAGTCGCTGCTCGATCTCGGCAAGCTCGGCAAGTCGACCCAGCAGTACATCCCGTGGATGCAGGCGACCTATGTGATGGCCGCCAAGAAGGAAGCGCTGCAATACCTGCCTGCCGGCGCCGACGTGAACGCGCTGAACTACGATCAGCTGATCGAGTGGGGCAAGAATATGCAGGACGCAACCGGCCAGCCGCAGATCGGCTTTCCCGCCGGCCCGAAAGGCCTGATGGCGCGTTATTTCCAGGGCTATTTCTATCCCTCCTTCACAGGCGGCGTCGTGCGTACTTTCCAGAGTGCCGATGCGGCCGCCGGCTGGGAGAAGCTGAAGGTGCTGTGGGCCTATGTGACACCGAACTCGACCAGCTACGACTTCATGCAGGAGCCGCTCGCGGCCGGCGAAGTCATGGTTGCCTGGGACCACATCGCCCGGCTGAAGAATGCCATTTCCGCCGCACCGGATGATTATGTGGTCTTCCCCGCTCCCGCCGGTCCGAAGGGCCGCGGCTACATGCCAGTCGTCGCCGGTCTCGCCATTCCGAAGGGCGCGCCTGACAAGGCCGGCGCAGAAAAAATCATCGAGCACCTGTCCATGCCGGACACGCAGCTCCTGACCGCCTCCAAGGTCGGCTTCTTCCCGACCCTCAACGTCAAGCTGCCGCCGGATCTCGATGCCGGCGTCGCCCTGCTCGCCGGTGCCGTCACCGCCACCCAGGCCTCCAAGGACGCGGTCATCTCGCTGCTCCCGGTCGGCCTCGGCGACAAGGGCGGCGAGTTCAACAAGGTCTACATGGACAGTTTCCAGCGCATCGTGCTGCAGAACGAGCCCATTGCAGACGTGCTGAAGGCCCAGGGCGCGACGATGGCCAAGCTGATGACCGACACCAAGGCTGCCTGCTGGGCGCCTGACGCCAAGAGCGACGGCCCCTGCCCGGTTCAATAAACCCACTTCGCAAGCGTCCGGGCGAAATGCCCGGACGCTCTTTCACCCCTCTGCTCGTCGAGGCGGGAGCCGATGACCAATAGCCGACCCTGGATCCCCTATCTGCTGATCCTGCCATCCGTCGCCTTCCTGGCACTGCTGTTTGTCGTGCCGCTGGTGCAGACGATCTGGCTGGCGGTGTCGGATAATGGCGCGCCGTCGCTTGCAAATGCCGAGCGCATGGTCACCGACATCAACTTCACCCGCTCGGTGAAAAATACCTTCCTGCTGACGATCGCGGTCGTGCCGGTGCAGATCGCCCTTGCGCTGGCCATGGGCACCATGGTCGCCAAGGTCGGCCGCGGGCGCGAGACGATCCTGTGGATCTGGACGATCCCGCTCGGCATTTCCGATCTCGCCGCCGGTCTCGTCTGGCTGTCGATCCTGCAAAATACCGGCTATCTGAATTCGCTGCTCTTCGGCCTCGGCATCATCAGCCGGCAGGCAAGCTGGCTCTCCTACCAGACGCCGGTCGCGCTCTTCATCGCGATTGCAGTTGCCGAAATCTGGCGCGGCACGGCAATCGTCATGGTCATCATCGTTGCCGGCCTCAACCAGGTGCCGAAGGAGTTCAAGGAAGCCGCCGAAATCTTCGGCGCGGGTCCGTGGACGCGTTTCTGGCGCATCACCCTGCCGCTGATCCGCCCCGCGCTGCAATCGGCGCTGATCCTGCGCACCGTGCTCGCCTTCGAGGTCTTCGCGGTGGTCTATGCGCTCGGCGGGCGCAATTTTCCGGTCCTCGTCGGCGAGGCCTACAACTGGCAAAACCAGAACCAGAATTACAGCGTCGCTGCTGCCTACGCGGTGCTGATCATGATCATCTCGCTTGCCGCCACGCTTATCTATCTCAAAGCCCTGAAGGTCGATCCGGAGCGCCTGCCATGACCACGGATACCATCAGCACGACCACAGACACCCCTAAAGCCGCCAGCTTCGTCTCCTCACGGCGCTGGCTTTTGTGGAGCGGCATCGCCGCCCTATGCGCCTGGGTGCTGGTGCCGATCTATCTGGTGGCGCTCGGGGCGCTCGGTGGTCGCCAGGGCGTCTATGTCTGGCCGAAGACCGGTCTTCCCGCCGGCATATCGCTCGAGCCCTTTTTTCTCTTTCTGAAGACCGAAGGCGTCGTCCAGTCCTTCCTCAATTCGCTGGGGGCAGCCGCCATCACGGTGGCGCTTTCGATCCTACTCGGCGCGCCGGCAGGTTACGCGCTCGCCCGCTACGATTTCCGCGGCAAGGACAGCTACCGCCTTCTGGTGCTGCTGACCCGCGCCTTTCCGCTGGCGATCCTGGCCTTGCCGCTGACGGTCTCCTTCATCCGGCTCGGCCTCTACGATACGATCCTCGGCGTCGGCCTTATCCATACGGTTCTGGCGCTGCCTTTTGCCGCACTCGTCACCCAGGGCATTTTCCTCGGGGTACCCAAGGAGTTGGAGGAAGCCGCCTGGGTGTTCGGCTGCACCCGCATTCAGGCCTTCTTCAAGGTGGTGGCACCCTTGGCCCTGCCGGGCATCGTCGCGACCGCCGTCTTTGCCTTCGTCATCTCGTGGAACGAGGTTTTTGCCGCCTCGGTACTGACGGTGCGCAACCGCACGCTGACCGCCTACCTGCTGACCGTGCTTTCGGAAAGCCCGATGCATTACCGCTTTGCCGGGGGCCTGATGCTCATCCTTCCATCGGTTGTCTTCATCTTCGCGGTCAGGCGCTACCTCTTCGCGATCTGGGGCATTTCCTCCAAATAACGGGACCAGAGATATGGCCAACATTGTCATCGACCGCATCCGCAAGAGCTTCGGAGCCTTCCAGGCGCTGAAAGAGGTCTCGCTGACGATCAACGACGGCGAATTCGTCTCGCTGCTCGGTCCGTCCGGCTGCGGCAAGACCACGCTGCTGCGCATCATCGCCGGCCTCGAGACCGCAACATCGGGAGATATCCGCATCGGCGACAAGTCGGTGATCGGCTTGCCTCCCAAGGATCGCGGCCTTGCGATGGTCTTCCAGAACTACGCCGTCTTTCCGCACATGACGGTCTATGAGAACGTCGCCTTCGGACTGCGGATGCAGAAGGCCGACGACGCCAGGGTGAAGGCGCAGGTCGAGAAGGCCGCCGGCCTCCTGCATATCGAGCAATATCTCGACCGCTACCCGAACAAGCTTTCCGGCGGCCAGCGCCAGCGCGTCGCGGTCGCTCGCGCCCTTGCCGTCGAACCGAAGGTTCTGCTGATGGACGAGCCGCTTTCGAACCTCGACGCGCTGCTCCGCCTCGAAATGCGCACCGAACTCAAGACGGTGCTGCAATCGGCCGGCACCACGACGATCTACGTCACCCACGACCAGACCGAAGCCATGGGCCTTTCCGACCGCATTGCCGTCATGCATGGCGGCGTGGTCGAACAGGTCGGCCATCCGGTCGAGATCTACAACCACCCGGCGACACGTTTCGTCGGCGGCTTCATCGGCAACCCGCCGATGAATTTCATCAAGGTGCCGGTGACAAACAGCCAGGTGGCGGCAGGCGCCGTACAGCTTGTCGCGCCGCGGGGGTCCGGCAATGAAGTGATCCTTGGCCTGCGCGGCGAAGCCGTCGAACTCGCGCCGCTGCCGCAGGGTCTCGAAATGCGGGTGCGCGTTGCCGAACCGATGGGCTCGCACCTGCTTCTGACCGGCTCGATCCACGACCAGCCGGTGCGCGTCATCCTGCCGGCCTCGGAGACCGTAAAGAGCGGCGACACGATCGGTCTGAAGCTCGACCAGAAGCGCATCACCTGGCTTTCACCCGAAAGCGGCAAGTCCTTTCCGGCCCTCTTGGCCTAAGAATACCGGAGCATCCGACATGAACATGCATACCGACCAGGCGAAGCGCATCCTCGCCGCCAACGATCGCGGCGGCTATACCGTGCCGACCGACCGGCTCTACCCGTTCCAGTGGAACTGGGATTCGGCCTTCGTTGCCATGGGCTTTGCGCTCTACGATACCGACCGCGCCTATCGCGAGCTGGAGCGGCTGGTCGAGGGCCAGTGGGCTGATGGAATGATCCCGCATATCGTCTTCCATGCGCCAAGCGATACTTACTTCCCGGGACCGAACGTCTGGCGCACGAGACACGCTATCCCGACCTCCGGCATAACCCAGCCGCCGGTCTTTGCGATTGCGCTGCGCAAGCTGCATGAAGCCGCCGGCAAGGATGGCGAAGCGCGCACCCCGCCCCTCTACGTGGCGGCGCTGAAATGGCATCGCTGGTGGTATTCGGCGCGCGACCCTGAAGGCACGGGGCTCATAGCACTCCTGCATCCCTGGGAAAGCGGCAGCGACAATTCTCCCGCCTGGGACATCGCGCTCGCCCGAGTGCCGACCAATACCGATACGCCTGTGGTGCGCAAGGATACCGGTCATGTCGATGCCGATATGCGCCCGCGCGACGAGGATTACCGCCGCTTCATCCATCTCGTCGATACCTATGCCGCCTGCGGCTGGGATCCGGCGCGGCAATGGGAAAAGGCGGCGTTCAAGGTCGCCGAGATCCAGACGACCGCAATCCTGCTCAAGGCGGGCGAAGATCTGGAACACCTTGCCCGCCTGTTTGGGCGGACCGATGACGCGATCGAGATCGCTGCCTTCAACGACCGCAGCCGCAAGGCGATAATGGCCCAGTGGCGGCCGGAGCTTGTCCGCTTCGTCTCGCGCGACCTGATCTCCGGCGAAGATGTCGAAGCCGCCACGCAAGCCGGCTTCATCCCCCTCCTCTCGCTGGACCTCGACAAGCAGGTTGCGGACGCCCTGGTCTCCGAAATGAAGGCCTGGTCCAAGGATCTCAAGGTTGCCTTCCCCACGACCAAACCCGGCATCGCCAGTTGGGAGCCGAAGCGCTACTGGCGCGGCCCCGCCTGGGCGATCATCAATTGGCTGCTGATCGACGGCCTTAAGCGCAATCGCTACGCGGATGTCGCCGAAGAGCTGCGGCAATCCACCATCGCAGCGATCGAAACGGAAGGTTTCGCCGAATATTTCGACCCGGTCACCGGCCAGGGCTGCGGTGGCCTCGGCTTTTCCTGGACGGCTGCCGCCTATCTATGGCTTGAGCGAGGCGTCGTCCTCGCCTGAGCGTAGAGCCGCGCCCAACTAAGCCGTTTCTACGATTGGCTTAACCCCTCCAGGTCGCCTAAATGTAAAGTGTATGATTTAATCATACACTTTGTTATAAGGAGATAACCGAGGACACACACTATGCGTACAACCCAACCCCTCACCATCACCCTTCCATTGGAAATGGCGCAGATGGTGAAGGCCAAAGTCAGCTCCGGCGAATATGCGACCGAGAGCGAAGTCATCCGCGACGGCCTGCGCACCTTGGCCGCCCGCGACGCCGCCGTTGAGAAATGGCTGCGAGACGAGGTCGTGCCTACCTATGACGAGACGAAAGCCCACCCCGAGCGCGGCCTTTCTGCCGAGGACGTCGGCCGGCGGCTCGATGCCCGTATGGCCGCTCACGCCAAGAAATAGCGCAGGGCATGAACTACAACGTCATTTGCGCCCAAGGCGAGCGACGACCTCGAAAGCTTGCACCCGAACCTTCATCCAACTGCGATTGAAGTTTCAGCGGCTCAGGACCTCTCCCTAATCCGGCTGCCACGGCTGCATGGTGAGCACATTGCCGCCCAGCTTGGCGAAGGCGCGCTGGCGGCAGGAGAAGACGAGGATCTGCTGGTCGCGCGATTGGCGGTGCAGCGCATCGAACATCCGCTCGATTCGGTCGTCGTCGGAATAAACAAGCGCATCGTCGAGGATGACAGGCGCCGGCCGGCCATCGCGGGCAAGCAGCCGGGCGAATGCGAGGCGGGTCAGCACCGAGAGCTGCTCCCGCATGCCGCCGCTCAGCCGGTCGACATCTTCGTCCAGACCGTTGCGGCGCACGATCTGCGGCAGCAAGGTGTCGCCGTCGAAGGTGATCGAGATGTCGTCGAACAGCAGGCCGAGCAGCGGGGCTAGTTCGCTCATGACCGGCTTGAGATAGAGGTCACGCGCCGCCGCGCGCGTCGCCGTCAGCGCCTTGCGCAAGCGATCGAGCACGCCGACCTCCGTCTCGAAACGCTTCACCTGTTCGCGCGCCGCTGCCAGAGAATCGCGCGTTTCCGACCAGTTTTCTTCCAGCGCACTGTCCGAACGGGTGCGGATCTGACCGCCGAGATCAGCAAGCTCTTCGCGGAGCCTGGCAATTTCGCGGCCTGCGGCGTCGGCGACCGAGCGCGCCCTGGCAAGGGCGGCATCTGCGCCTGCGAGGTCCCGCCCTGTCCTGCGCAAAGGCGCGGCCCGAAGTTCGACAGCATCGACCTGCTCTCTGGCGCTGGAAAGTTTTATGGCGAGGTCCTGCTGCAATTCAGTTCGGCCGGACTCGGGGCCGATGACCGCTTCGATGGCCTCGAGTTCCTGGCCAAGCCTGGCGTGCTCGGTCTGCGCGCGCAATATGGCCTCGCCGGCTTCCGTGCGCATCATTGACGCCTCCCGCGCCCGGTTGCGCGCCAGTTCGATGCGCCGTGTCGCATCCGCGAGACCGGCACGCACCTCTTCCGGGTTGGCGTCGAGTTCGACCGCACCCTGGCTGAGTTCGGCAAAGCGTGCGGCGTCGAGGTGAAGTGCGTCAATGCCATTCGGGGCGAGATCGGCGAGCCGCTGGCGCGCCCGCACCAGTTCCTCCTGCTTGTTCCGCGCGGCAATTTCGCGCTGCCGCGCCGCCCGCAGACTGTCGATACCGAGCTTGGCAAGCAATGTTTGGCGCATGGCTTCCGCGGTCTCCAGCGCCCCATTGTGATCGGCCTGCCGGTTGGAATGGATGGTCAGGGTGCCGACGCCTGCTATGTCGAGCCTCGCCATCCCGGCAAAGCTCTTATCCTCGCCCCCAATCAAAGGCTGGCGGTCCATGCTCACCAATCCGGAGACGTCCTTCAGGTAATCGATCCGGAGCGTGGGAAGGCCGACTTCGGCGGCTGAGCGCAAGCCGACGATCTTGATGTCCAGCGCTTCAAGCCGTTCGATGGCATCGGCTGGAATGGCGAGCAATGCATGCGCCGCATCCCCATCCTCGATCTGCTGGCGCGCGGCTTCCGCCTGTTCGAGACGCAGGCGGACCTCGGCCAAGCGCTCTGCGGCGTGGCGTGAACGTAGCGCTGCCTCGATCCGCGCGAGAAGTTCGCGGTTTACCCGCTCCTCCTCTTCGGCCGCCTGAACCTCCGCCGTTGCAGCCTCGCTTTCAACAAGCGATGCCGTGCGTCGCTCGGCTGCATTTGAAAGGTCCTTTTCCGCCAAGGCGAAACGCCGCGCGAGTTCGCCGCTGCGGTTCAATGCTGCGTGGAAGCGGTCGAATGCCTGCTGCGCGTCGTCGCGGCGGCTGGCGGCCAAGGCAGCCTCGGCATCGAGCGCTTTGAGTTCCCTGTCATGCAGTTTAGCAGCTCCGAGCGCCGACTCGGCATTGGCAATCGCGGTCTTCCGGCCGGCCTCCTCATCAGAGTTTTCCAGTTCGCTGAGTCTCGCCTGCACTGAGCGGCGGCGATCGAGCGCGCCGTGCAGCATCTCCACCTCCTTGGCCAGCCGCGCCTCCTCCGCCTGCAGCCGGTCACGCTCCTCGAGCGCGGCGGCAAAGCGGCCTCCGGTCTTTGGCCGGAGCGTCGCGGTGACCAGGCGATTGAGTTCATCCTCGCAGGCTTCGAGCACCGCCGACATGCGCCGTCCGCCCGTCAGCGCCTCCACCTCTCCCTGCACCGAAGTCAGCAGGCTTTCTCGCACCCGCTTGTCGTTCTCTTCCTCGCTCTTGCTACGATTTTCGATGCCGGTGATGCCCTGGCGCACCCAGAGCAGGCCTGCCGGGCCGGCAGTTCCGCCGGAAATGAGATCGCCGATGAAAGCCTCGGCCTCGTCTGCCTGGGCGACGATCCGGCCGCTGCCGAGATCGGTGACGCTGGCGCGCCGTCCGCTATGGAACTGCTTGGTCAGGCGGTAGCGGCCGGCTTCGATCGTGATGTCGGCCTCGACGATCGGATTGCCGCCGCTATAGGGGCGCAGCATCTGCACGCTCTTTGGATTACCGCTGTGCGGCTGGAAGAACAGAGCATGCAGCGCCTCAAAACAGGTCGATTTGCCATGTTCGTTGGCGGCGCTCAGCACATTGACGCCGTCGGCGATTCCTTCGACGGATATGCCGCGGCCGGCGAAGCGTTTGACATTGTGAAGGCGAAGAGCGTTAAGTTTCATCGATCAATCGCCTCGCAATAGGAAAACAGGCGGATCAATGCCTCGCGCGCCACGCCCCTGTCATCGCCGGAGCGGGATTGGTCGAGGCTTTCGGAAAGCAGCAATTCCGCAGCATCGCGCAACGCGCCGGCTCGGTCGATGGTCTCGAGATCATCGCTCTCACAGTCGGTCCCCAGAAGGTCGGTATCGATCTCCAGATGCGCAAATTCCGGCGCGACCTGCTCCAACAGGCTGATCATTGCCGTCCGCCCGTTCAACCGGGCACGGCCGGACAGCGCGACGCGCAACAGGGTTTGTCGCCGCGCGAACGGTTCCGGCAGCGCGGCCTTCAGCGCTTCAACACCGTCTTCCGATGCCAGCAGCGGAAGCTGTAACGTCTGCCAGGAAAAGCTGGCGGTCGTCACCGCTGTCGTCGTCGGCATCGCTCCCTGCCCGGCAATGGAAACGACCATCGCCTGCCCCGGCCGGTCATGCTTGAAACGGTCGGGCTCGGGAGCGCCGCTGTAATATGTTCTGGCGTCCACCGCTACCGATCCGTGCCAATCGCCGAGAGCCATATAATCGAGGCCGGCCAGCGCCGCGCGGTTCGGCGCAATCACGTTGGTGGCCGTGGCATCCTCCGAGAATTCCTGGATTGGGCCATGGGCGAGGCCGATGCGGATAGAGCCATCAGGTGTGGCAGCACCCGTCATCCATTCGGTCAGGTCGCGGCCCGGCCTCCTGGTCGTGCAAGGCGCCGGCAGCAGGATGACACCAGGTTCAAGCGGAAGGGGCGCCGCCTCCGTCGCCAGGATGACATTGTCGGGCACCACGCCGCGCGCCGCACTCCAGAGTTGGTCCGCCAGCAGCGAATCGTGATTGCCCGGAAGCAGCACCCAGCGCAGCGAAGCATTCCGGGCCATCTCACCAAGCGCTTGCCGAAGCACGGCCGGCGTCGGCGTCTCGGTATCGAAGGTGTCGCCGGCGAGCAGGATGACATCCGTCCCATGCTCTCGTGCCGCGCTGGCAAGCCTGGCGATGACACCATGCCGCGCCTCGCGCAGGCGCCCTCTCAAATCCTCCGGAAGATTGCCAAATCGCTTGCCAATATGAAGGTCCGAACTGTGCAGGAAGGAAAACATTAATCAGCCATGTTTGCGATGCGCCGCGAGCTTTCGAGCATGGCCAAGGACCTCTCGTCCACAGTTTCATGATTCCGTTGTTCCGAGGCAGACCATGCCTCCCGGCTATGGGCGAGGCAAGTCCATCCTGGCCGAGCAAGCAGTTATCCAATGTTTGTCTAATTTTGGGCGGTGCACGACACCCATCCCGTAGCCCTACAAGAATTAGGCAGACGCGGTGACCCGCCACGCGGCGAAGGCATCGTCTATTATCCAAGGGTTTTACCTGCCGATGGAAATCGAACGGTTGATCCCATGATCGCCGCCCCTAAGTCACCTGGTTGAATACCACCATCTTGTCGTCGGCCATTTCTTCCATCGTCCAGGGAATGCCGCCGACGCCGTATCCTGACTGTCTGCGTCCGGCGAAAGGCATCCAATCGGTGCGGAACGCGGTGTGGTCGTTGACGAGAACGGCCGATGCATCCAAATGTTTTGCCGCCCTGAGAGCAATCGCTATGTCGGCGGAAAAGACGCTCGCCTGGAAGGCATAGGGCAGCGAGTTGGCAATGCCGATCGCTTCGTCGAGGTCGCGGTAGCCGTAGACGCAGGTCAGCGGTCCAAAGACCTCGAGCATGGATACTTTCGCTTCAGTAGGCGGGTCCAGCAAAACCGAAGGCAGAAGTGTCGTCTCGGACATCCGACCGCCGCCGATCTGCCTGGTTCCGGCGTCCGTCGCCTCCTTGATCCAGGCGGCGACGCGGTCTGCCTCGCGTGGCAGGATGAGCGGCCCTACCTCGGTTTGCGTAAGCGTGGGATCGCCGACATGCAGAGCTGCCACCCTGGCAGCGAGAGCCTCGGTGAAGGAAGCCAGAATATCTTCATGCACGAAGAGACGCTGGGCCGACACGCAGACTTGCCCGGCGTGATAATAGCCACCTTTGACAATGGTGCCGACGATCGCATCGACATTGGCGCTGCGGTCGACGATGACGGGTGCCGCTCCACCGTGCTCAAGCGCGCATCGGGTCCCCGGCGGCAGCTTGCCCTTGAGGTACCAGCCGACCTTGGCGGAACCGATGAAGCTCAAAAACGCGACGCGGCGATCGGTTGCAAAGGCTTCGGCAAGCGCGTTGTCCTCGGTGATGAGGGTCTGGCACCAGCGCTCATCGAGACCTGCCTCCCAGAACAGCTTGACGATCTCGATGCAGGAAATCGGCGTCGTTGCCGCCGGCTTCACGATAACCGGGCAGCCGACCGCGATCGCCGGCGCGATCTGGTGGATGATGAGATTGAGCGGATGGTTGAAGGCCGAGATCGCCGCCACGACGCCGATCGGCTCCTTGGTGGTGAAAGCCCATCTGTTGGCGCTGGCCGCAGTCAGCCCCATGGGGATTTCCTTGCCGCCGAAATTGCGCAGCTCGTCCGCCGCATTGAGGAGGCCGTCGATCCCGCGCGTCACCTCGATGATCGCATCCGTCAGCGGCTTGCCGCCTTCACGGGCGATCATCATCGCAAAACGATCGCGGTTCTCCTGCAAAAGCGCCGACGCCTTTCTGAGGATGGCCATCCGCTGATGCGCGGGCAGCCAGCCGTCGCGATCGGCGAAGGCGTTGGCGGCGATCTGAAGCTTGCGTTCGAGTGCGGCCGCGTCATCGGCCGGCAGCTCTGCAATCGGTTCGCGGTCGAACGCCTGGTAGACCTTCATGGCAAGCGGCATCTCAGGCCTCCAATATCTGGGGGAGCCGTTCACGAAGCTCCTTCACCAGCACGCGTTCGTTCTCCGAATAGTCGACAGGAACGTTCACCAGATGGACGCCGCCTCCGGCGAACGCCTCTTCGAGAACCTGTTTGAACTGGCCGATATCGTCGACCCTGGTTCCCTTGGCGCCGTAGGATTCGGCATATTTCACGAAGTCGGGATTGCCGAAAGTCATCCCGAAATCCGGGAACTCGTCCACCGCCTGCTTCCAGCGGATCATGCCATAGGCATTGTCCTCGATCACGAGGACAACGAGATTGAGTTTCAGCCGGACGGCGGTTTCGAGTTCCTGGGAATTCATCATGAAGCCGCCGTCACCGCAGATCGCCATGACGCGCCGCTCCGGGTAGAGCATCGAGGCAACCATCGCAGACGGCAGCCCGGCTCCCATCGTCGCAAGAGCGTTGTCGAGCAGCAGCGTGTTCGCCATCCGCGTCCGGTAGTTTCGCGCGAACCAAATCTTGTACATGCCGTTGTCGAGCGCCAGGATGCCGTCATGCGGCATCACCTCTCTTATATCGTGAACCAGCCGCTGTGGCGTGAAGCGATCCTCCGTCGCCCGCGCGGCGATACGCTCGAGAATGCGCTCGCGCAGATGAAGAAGCGCTTGCGCGTTTGGTAGCTTGCCCTCGAGGCGATCGGCCAGCGCCTTCAGAGAGGGGCCGATGTCGCCGATGACTTCGGATTGCGGGAAATAGACCTGCTCGACGGTCGCCGGCTGATATCCGATATGGACGACCTTCGGGCCGCTCTTGCCCATGATGAACGGCGGCTTCTCGATGGTATCATGGCCGATCGTGATGATCAGGTCGGCCTGTTCGATGGCCTCATGGACATAATCCCGCTCCGACAGCGCGGCGGTGCCCATGTAAAGCTCGGTTCCGCCGGGAACCGTTCCCTTCCCCATCTGGGTGGTAAAGAACGGAATGCGCGTACGGATCACAAACTGCGCAATATCCGATGTCGAGCGTGGACGAGAGGCGGCGGCCCCGAACATCAGAAGCGGACGTTTGGCTGCGGCAATGAGTGCAGCGGCGCGGTCGAGAGCCGCGTCGCTTGCCGTCGGCAATTCGAGCTGATGCGGCGCAATCAGCGCCACCTCCTGGCATTCCTCGGCCGCGATATCTTCCGGAAGCTCGAGATGGACCGGACCCGGCCTTTCCTCCTGGGCTATGCGGAACGCCTCCCTGACCGTCGTCGGGATCATCTGCGGCGACACGATCTGCCTTGCGAGCTTGGTCAGCGGCTTCATCGACGCGACGACGTCGACCACCTGGAAACGTGCCTGGCGGGACGAGAGGATCCCCTTCTGACCGGTGATCATCACCATCGGCATCGCACCGAGCAAGGCATATGCGGCACCCGTCGAGAGGTTGAGGGCACCCGGCCCGAGCGTCGTCAGGCAGACGCCGGGCTTTCCAGTCAGGCGGCCATAGGTCGCGGCCATGAATGCCGCCGCCTGTTCATGCCGGGTGAGCACGAGCTCAATCGACGACTTGCGGATGGATTCGACGACGTCGAGGTTCTCTTCGCCGGGAATGCCGAAAATGCGGTCGACACCTTCGTTTTCAAGCGCTGCCACTAGAAGATCGGAGCCTTTGGTCATGGATGTGTGCCCGTGCTGTTTGGTTTGAGACTTCCAGAAAGGAAGGTCCTTCGAAGATATGTTCTTTTCCGGGGCTGTCCATGCGTTCGGCGGCTTCAGCCGCAGTTCCAGCTTGACCTCTGACCGTGACGGGTGCTTGAGCCGTCATCGAGCGCTGGCTGATATGGACGTTCCCGAGCGCTCCCTGACGAGGAAGCTCGCCGGAGCACTGCGGGCATTTGGAGCCAGCGCTCAGTCGAAAAATACGACTTGGTCTTCACCTGCGAATTTGAAGTCGCCTTAAGACCAAGAACAAAATTGAAGATATTTGCGCCGCCGGCCTCGCGCGTGAAGCTGAGATAGGAGCCGAATCGTTCGGATTCAACGTTTTGGAGGTTTCGGATCGAGGCAAGAGTATCCTCGAAATCACGCCAGCACGCCTGCTTCACGATGATCTCGAAAATGTGAAGGATGGCCGGGGAGAGACGTCCCTGGGCGTCGGTCGTCGGCCCGATGATCTTGGCGCGGATCTCAAGAATATCGCCCATTTCATCTCCACGAACCTTAACGAAGGTCGAGCTGAGTGGACGCACCTCGTCGCGTTCGTAGATCCGCTGAAAATAACACTCAAAGCTGCGATTGCGCATCGATGCGGCTTTCCATTCGCTCATATCGACGCCGGCTTCTCGAAGAGCAGCGCAAAAGTTCGACCCCGAGACGCGCCACATCCGCAGAAACTGACTTGCCAACTCCAGCTTCGGGACCTCGATCAGCTGCAGCGGTATCGGCGTCGACGGGAGGGGAGAAGGAGCCGCTGGATCAGGGCGGGCGGCGATGCGAGATGATCGGGCAGCCTTATTGACAGTTCGATTTTCGAAGGGGCCGACCGGATCTTCGAGGTGATGGATTTCACGGTAAAAAACGACGGTGCCTGCAAGAAGCAAAATTAATATCAAAAGCCCTGGCCAAAGCAGGGACCAGCGGTTCCTCGGCATTGGGAAATTCCGGTGCCAAGGCGGGCTGTCTCGAGGAGGATCGACTGCTGATGGCACTTTATCCACGGCGCGACCTCACAAGCAAACAGGAGCGGCTGTGAGTTCGAGCTCAATCACTCTTGATCCTATTTGCGACCAACCGGTGTCGGTCGGCGCGTTGACCAATCAGCTCTGCTGACGACTCCCCCTGAGATGAGCAACGGATGCGAAAAACGGTACAGTCTGTCCGACTCACCTTCGACGCTGCAAGTGTGAAGTCGCGTGAGTGGAGCGTCAAGCATCAACCCCAGTGGACGGCGCTCGTCCCCTAATATTCACGTGGCGGCTTTGCAATGTCGGCAGCAACGTCGAGCGTTTCACAAGAAGCAACGCAGGGGTTAGTCTGCGAGCAGACGCAGCCTTAGACAATGCTTTGAAGCAATGGTGTCATGCGGTCATATGACGCGCTTGGCGCCAGGCCTGATAACGCTCCAGGGTCTCCTTGTTGGGCGGGTATACGCCCAAGGTCGATTTGCCTGATTCGATTTCCAGCTTGAGAAACTCTTCCTGCTCCTCCATCGCGACGGCTTCTTCGGCAATGTCGTCGACATATTCCCGCGGAATAACGATCACCGCTTCGCTGTCGCCGAAGATGATGTCATCGGGGTAAACGGCAACGCCGCCGCAGGCGATTGGCTGGTTCATGTCCGAGGCGTGGTGGGCAACCAGGTTCGCCGGCGCTGCCGGTCCCATGCAGTAGGTCGGGAGGCCCAACTGCGCGATATCGGCCGTATCGCGGACGCCGCCGTCGAGCACAAGACCGACGGCGCCACGATAGACGAGACGACGGGCGAGCACGGCGCCAATGCCGGCGACTTCCGCCAAGGAGCGGCAATCCAAGACGAGAACATGGCCGTCGGGGATCGTATCGATGGCCTTGCGCTGTTGATTGGATGGATCCGAACTGTAAGTCGAACCGTCGATATCTTCGCGCGCGGGGATGTAGCGTACGGTGACGGCTGGGCCGATCATCGGCCTGCCGGCGCTCGCCAGCGGCCGCACGCCGCGAACCGCGGTGTTCTTCAAACCACGCTTCAGCAACAGGGTGCTGAGACTTGCAGAATTCGTCCGCAAAAGCTTTGCGTAAACTGATGGGTCCAAAACCGTCATGAGATCCTCCATTGTCCGGTGGAAGCTCTAGCACAAGGAATAGAGAGTTCAATAGAGAATTTTATGTTTCTTATTTGGATAAAGGCTGTTTGCCATTAATCGCCTTTGTCAAGATGGCGGCACCCTCCACAACCTCGCGCTTGATTGCGCGCGCCCTGTCTGGGGTGGCTTCACCGATAAACGGGACGCTGATCGTTGCCACAAGTCGACCCTCGGAATCGAAGACAGGCGCGGCAAAGGCCCGGAGGCCAAGGTTGGATTCCTGGTTGTCCTCAGCGCATCCATTGCGCCGAATTTCAACGAGTGCTTCCTTTAGCGCCTCCGGATCGGTAATCGTATATGGCGTCTTTCCCTCCAGTCCGACGCTGCAATAGGCCTCGATGTCACCGTAGTCTGAATAGGCAAGCGCGAGCTTGCCGGCGGCGCCGACATGTTTAGGCGAGCGACTGCCGACCTTAATGAAGAGCGAATAATCGCCGGGACTGGAGGCTGCAAATATCGTCATCATCTCGTTGCCTTCGGGGGCGGCCAGCCTGAAGGATTCGAAAATGCGGTCAGCCGCAGCCGTCAGGATCGGCCTTGCCGCCTCGATCACCGTTGCCCTGTCGGCGCCAGGCGAGATGCGGCGCGCAAGCTCGACGAATTTTGGCCCCAGCTCGTAGGACGCTCCACCATTCACCCGCGCCACAAGCCCATGCGCGGCCAATGAATTGAGGATCCGGTAGACGGTCGAACGCGGAACTCCAAGCTGATCAACCAGCGCGGCCAGGGAAATTCCCGTCCTCGCATCGGCGACTGCCTCGAGCAGGTGGGCGGTCTTTTCGACGATGGGTGAGCCATGCTTTGGTTCAATCATGAACTTAGAATTCCATATGAGAATTATAATATTGACTTCTCCGGACCGAGCGAGCATGCTTGGCGGCGTAAGTGTCACATTTGACACTACGCGCTTGGCGGAGGAAGTAAAGCCATTTGGATAACCGCTGCGGCGGTGCTCAACCGGGTGGTTTTCACAAGACGGCACTGCGATGGACAGGATGCCGCTCGTTTGGTCTGGAGGAGGGATTTCATGAAGAAGATGAAGGCAATTGGTGCGCTGAGCATCGGACTGGCATTTCTGCTGGGTCCGGGCAGCGCAATTCGCGCCGACGCTGCCTCGGATAAGCTGACGGTCGTGGTGACCGACGAACCGAAGTCGCTCGATCCCTGTGACACCGACCTTTCGGGCAATTCTCGCATTCTGCACAACAACATCACCGAAGCGCTGGTCAATCTGAGCCCGGCCGACGGATCGGTCGTCCCGAGCCTTGCCGCCAGCTGGCGGCAAGTGGACGAGCTGACCTGGGAATTCAAGCTCCGCGACGACGTCACCTTCCACGACGGCAAGGCGTTTGATGCCAGTGCAGTCGTTGCCGCTCTCAAGCGGGCGCAGGATCCGGCACTGGCCTGCGAAGTCGGACTTGCGACGCTGAAGGGCGTCAAGTTCAATGCAGAAGCGGTGAACCCCACCACCCTCCTCATCAAAACGGATATCGTCGAGCCGATCCTGCCGAACAAGATGTCCGCCGTGGACATCGGTTCGCCGGCGACCCCGAACGACGGCAAGTCGCGCTCCCCGGCCGGAACCGGACCTTACAAGCTTGCAGCGTGGACGCCCGGGCAATCGGTCGACCTCGTGGCCTATGACGGCTATTGGGGCGACAAGCCGGCGATCAAGAACGCGACCATCATCTGGCGCGCCGAATCCGCTGTTCGCGCGGCAATGGTCGCCACCGGTGAAGCGCAGATCGCCTATGAAATAGCACCCCAGGACGGCACGACGGAACAGGATCATGCCTTCCCGAACGCCGAAACCTCGCTGCTGAGGATCGACGCAGAAATTGCGCCACTCAACGACAAACGCGTGCGCGAAGCCCTTAATCTTGCGATCGACCGGGACGGACTTGTCGGCACCATCTTCCACCAGGATGCCCAAAAGGCGATGCAGGCGGTGCCGCCGTCCGTCTTCGGCTTCAATCCCGACATCCCCGTCTGGACGTATGATCTCGAAAAAGCGAAGTCCCTGCTCGCCGCGGCGAAAGCCGATGGCGTGCCGGTTGACAAGGAAATCGTCATCTACGGCCGCATCGGCATCTATCCCAATTCGTCCGAAAGCCTGGAAGCCATTCAGGCGATGCTCGCGGATGCAGGTTTCAATGCCCGGCTCGAAATGCTTGAAACAAGCCCGTGGCTGAAGAAGCTTCTTAAGCCCTGGGACAAGGAACGTCAGCCGTCGATCCTGCAGACGCAGATCGACAACACCGAAGGCGACGCCGTATTCACGCTGCCGAACCGTTTTACCACCGACGGCAACCAGTCGACCATCGCCGATGCCAAACTCGACACATTGATTGCCGACGCGTCGAAGGCAACCGGCGACGAACGCAAGAAACTGTTCGAGGAGGCCTTCAGCTACATCGCCGTCGATGCGGTCAATATCGTGCCGCTGTTCCACATGGTCACGATTGCCCGCGTCGCCGAGAACGTCACCTACACGCCCGATGTGCAGGCCGGCAACGAGATCAAGCTTAAATCGATCAGCTACCGCTGACGGCGCAGACTGGTTGCCGAACGTCCCTTGAGGAGAGCGGATGTCCTTCACCTACTTCCTGAAACGTGCGGCCTTTGCGGCACTCGCCCTTGCAGCATTGATGACGTCCGCCTTCTTCCTCGTGCGGTTGACGGGCGATCCCGTCAATCTATACCTGCCCGTCGATGCCTCGGATGCCGCCCGCGAAGCCATGCGCGTCCGTCTCGGCCTCGATCGTTCCCTCCCGTGGCAATTCCTCGATTGGGCCGGGGATATGCTGAGCCTCGATTTCGGCACGTCGCTTTGGCACAACCGCCCGGCCATGGACGTTGTCCTGGAGGCGCTGCCGAACACGCTGGCGCTCGGTGCCATTGCCTTGACCCTGGCCTTCATCGCCGCCGTCATCATCGGATCGATTGCCGCTGTCAATGCCGGCGGTTGGATCGACCGGGCCATCAACGTGCTGTCGCAGGCAGCGGCCAGCGTGCCGGATTTCTGGCTCGGGCTGATGGGCGTTCTGCTATTTGCCGTCACCTTGCGCATTCTGCCGACATCGGGTTTCGGCGGTCCGATCTATTGGATCCTGCCGGTTGCCTGTCTTTTTGCCAGACCGTTCGGGACGCTGGTGCAGATCGTCCGCGGCTCGATGATCGAAGCACTGAACGCGACATTTGTCCGGACTGCGCGGGCCAAGGGCGCGCGCGGCGGCCGGGTTACCTTCGTGCATGCGCTGCGCAATGCCCTCCTGCCCGCGGTGACCGTGACCGGTGACCTCGCCGCCCAGTTCGCCGGCGGCGGTGGCGTCGTCGAGGTTGTTTTCGGGTTTCCCGGCATCGGCAAGCTGCTGATCGACGGCATCCTGAAGCGCGATTTCGCGATCGTCCAGGCATCGATCTTCGCGGTCGCCGTCGTTATCTTCGTCATCAATATCCTGGTCGATATGCTCTATGCATCGATCGATCCGCGTGTGAGGGTCGAATGACCAGCACCTCCGCCGACGTCCTCCCTGCCCGCGAGCGCCGAAGCCGCCGCATCTTGTGGTTCATGCGTGCGCTCGCGGGTGACCCTATGGCGGTCGCAGCGACAATTTGGCTGCTGATCGTCGTCCTTGCCATTCTTGCGGATGCATCGTCGCTGCTGGGCGAAAACCGCATTTCGCTAAAGGCGCGCAACCTGCCGCCCTTCGACTTCGGCCAGTCCTGGACGTTGTGGCTGGGCGCCGACGCTCTCGGGCGTCCGCTCCTCGTTCGCCTCATTCAGGCGGCATCGACGACGATCGGCATAGCGCTGGTGACCGTTCTGACGAGCCTGATCGGCGGAACGCTGCTCGGCGTGATCGCCGGTTACTTCGGTGGCATCATCAGCAACCTTGTCATGCGGATCTGCGACATCATTCTGGGTTTCCCGACACTGCTGGTGGCGCTCTTCGGGCTCTACCTGATCGGCCCGAGCGTCGGTAACCTCATCATCGTGCTCGCCGTTACCCGCATGCCGGCCTATATCCGCGTCGCAAGAGCCGAAACTCTCGAAGTCCGGGAGAGGCTTTTCGTTGATGCGGCGCGCGTCTTTGGCGGCGGGCCTGTCTGGATATTGCGCAATCACATTCTCCCAAGCGTCGCGCCCACGATGCTGACGCTCGCCTCGGTCAATCTCGCCATGGTCATGCTGTTCGAATCCGGGCTGAGCTATCTCGGCCTCGGCATCCAGCCACCTGCGGTGAGCTGGGGCCTGATGGTGGCGCAGGGCCAGGGATATCTGTCATCCGCCTGGTGGCTGGGTTTTTTCCCCGGCCTGGCTGTGATGCTCACGACCATGTCCTTCAATCTCCTCGCCAACTGGTTCCGGATCATCAATGACCCGTCGCAGCACTGGCGTCTTGTCAGCCGGAGGCGCTGATGGCTCTTCTCGAAGTCAAGGACTTGCAGGTCAGTTTCGATACGGCAGCCGGCCGCATCCTGGCGCTCAACGGCGTCTCCTTTTCGCTCGAGCGTGGAGAGGTTCTGGCGCTGCTCGGCGAAAGCGGCTCCGGCAAGTCGGTGACCGCATCGGCCATCATGGATCTCGTTCCCAACCCTCCTGGCGAAATCAATCAAGGATCGATCCGTTTCGACGGTGTCGAGCTGTTGCAGCTCTCGCGAAACGAGCGGCGCGATCTCTGCGGCGATCGGATCGCCCTGATCTTTCAGGATGCGCTCGCAGCGCTCAACCCGGTCTATTCCGTGGGTTGGCAGATCGCTGAAATGTTCCGCATCCACGGCCGCACTCCGGAAGGCGGTGTCGAAAAGGCCGTGATCGACCTTCTGACGGCCATCGGCATTCCCGACCCTGAAAGCCGTGCCAGGCAATATCCGCATGAATTTTCGGGCGGCATGCGCCAACGCATCATGATCGCCATGGCCGTGGCACTGGAACCGGATGTCATCATCGCAGACGAGCCGACGACGGCGCTCGACGTGACGATCCAGGCGCAGGTGGTTGATCTTCTGGAGACTATCCGCAAACGCAGCGATGCCGGCATGATCTTCATTACCCATGATCTCGGCGTCGTCGCCGAACTCGCCGATCGCGTTGCCGTCATGTATGCCGGCCGCGTCGTCGAAACCGCAAGCGTCTTCGAATTGTTCGAAGAGGCCCGCCATCCCTACAGCGTCGGATTGCTTGCCTCGCAGCCGCGCATGGACACGGATGAAGACGAATTGGTGCCGATCCCCGGCTCCGCGCCCAATCCTGTCGCCCTGCCTTCCGGCTGCGCATTCAGAACGCGCTGTCCACGCGCCGAAGGGCTCTGTGCCGAGGTCGTCCCCTCTCTTGAAACCGTAGGGCCGGGCCGCCAGGCCGCCTGCCACTTCCCGGTATCACCAGTATGATCGAACCGCTGCTCAAGGTCCAAAACCTCTCCCGGCACTTCGGTAGCTCCTCTGCACCGGTGCGTGCCGTCGACGATGTCAGCTTCGAGATTGCCAGTGGAGAGACGCTCGGCCTCGTCGGCGAAAGCGGTTGCGGCAAAACCTCGCTGGTTCGGACGCTCTTGAAGCTTGGGCCGGCAACAAGCGGCAGCGCTTTGCTTGACGGTGTGGACATTACGACAGCCAGTGGCCGGCGGCTGCATGAATTGCGCCGCAAGATGCAGGTCGTTTTCCAGGACCCCTACCAGTCGCTCAATCCCCGCATGCGGGTCGACCGGCTGATTTCCGAACCGTGGGCGTTGCACCCCGGGGTCGTGCCCAAGAGCAACTGGCGTGAAGAGACGGTCAAGCTGCTCGAATCCGTCGGGCTGCGCGCCGAGCATGCGGAGCGTTATCCCGCGGAATTCTCAGGCGGCCAGCGGCAGCGCCTTGGCATTGCCCGCGCTCTCGCGCTCAATCCGACACTTCTTGTCTGCGACGAGCCTGTCTCGGCCCTCGACGTCTCGGTGCAGGCGCAAGTGATCAACCTGCTGGCCGGATTGAGGCGCGAGCGCAATCTGGCGATGCTGTTTGTCGCGCATGATCTCGCCGTTGTGCGGCATGTCTCGGACCGTGTGATGGTCATGTATCTCGGCAAGATCATCGAAACGGGGCCAAAGCAATCGATCTTCAGCGCTGCGGCCCATCCCTACACGCAGGCACTGATGTCGGCGGTCCCGACACCGGATCCGAGGCGTCGTGCGCAGCGCAAGCGTATCGTTCTGCATGGAGATCTGCCGAGCCCCGCAAATCCGCCCAGCGGATGCCGTTTTCGAACGCGTTGCTGGAAAGCGACGTCGATCTGTGCAGAACAAGAGCCTGCCCTGACCAGGCGAACGGCGGCCCCAGGTTTTCTGACCGCCTGTCATCACGCCGATCCGGAAATCGCCAACACAGCGCCTGAATTGGACACTGCATGGGTCCCTCGCCTTGAAGGGAACTGAAGCCAGGCCCATTATGCCAAGGTGATCGCAAAGCTGCGCAACCGTTGCGCCGGTCAGCGACGATTATTTTCCGTTCGTGTTTCCCGTTTGTTTTGTGGCTGCCTTTAGCCCGCCTTGCTGCAAATCCGCCTCGTCGGCAAGAATGGCGGCGGCTTCATCGAGCAGGACGTCCTTTGCGTTCTTGCGAGCATTCTCGATGGCAATATCAGCGCTCAGGCTGCGCTCGCCTGCCTCCAGACCATCATCTCCACCCGGATCCTCGCCATCGCTCACTTGCGCTCGATCCTTGAACCGTTTCTCTCGAGCCGTCGCTTCTTTGCGACGTTCCGCTTCATTGAGGGAGATAACCCCTTTCTCGCGCTGTGCCTTGAGGTCGGCAAGGTCTTTTAACAAGCGTTGGAAATCCGGATCGCTTCCAGCCCGCGCATCATGGCGGCTTTGCAATGTCGGCAGCAACGTCGAGACAGTGTCGGAGGGCGTGTAATTCGCGGGCTTGACCTGCGCCCACGGCAGCGCATTGTCATAACTGGTCTCGCCGAAGCTCGTGGGATCGGAAAGTCCCGGTAAGCTGATATCAGGCGTCACGCCGCGCAGCTGCGTCGTACCGCCGTTGACCCGGAAAAACTGGGCAATCGTCACTTTCAGCTCCCCGAACTCAGGCTTGCTGTTGCGGACGATCTGGTCAAGGTCGACGACGGTCTGAACGGTGCCCTTCCCGAAACTGGGTTCGCCGACGATCACGCCTCGACCATAATCCTGGATGGCCGCGGCAAAAATCTCTGAAGCCGACGCCGAGCCGCGATTGATCAGGACACCCATCGGGCCTGCCCAGACAGGCGCTGCAAGCTCAGCGCTTTTGACCTCGATCTTGCCGTCGCTGCCGCGTTGCTGAACGACCGGTCCATTGCCGATGAAGAGGCCGGTCAAATCAATCGCCTCGTCCAATGAACCGCCGCCATTGTTGCGCAGGTCAATGAGAACGCTGTCGACCTTTTCTTCCTTCAGTTCGTCGAGAAGCTTGGCGACATCGCGGCTTGCGCTTTTGTAATCCTGGTCACCTTTGCGCTTGGCTTCAAAATCCTCATAGAATACCGGCAGCGTGATGATCCCGATTTTACGCGTGGCGTCGCCCGCCTTCACGGACAGCACAGTCTTCCTGGCAGCCTGCTTGTCGAGACTGATTTTATCGCGCACCAGGCTGATGACGCGATGCGTGCCATCTGCTCCTGCATCTGCCGGCAGGATATCCAGCCGCACGACGGAGTCTTTTTTTCCGCGTATCATCTGCACGACTTCATCAAGGCGCGTGCCCACCACTTCTTTGATCGCCCCATCCTTACCTTGACCAACGCCCGTAATGCGGTCTCCGACCGCGAGCTTGCCGGAAAGCTGCGCCGGCCCGCCAGGCACGAGCTCACGGATCGTCGTGTAGTCGTCGCGTTCCTGCAGCACGGCACCGATACCAAACAGCGAAAGCTTCATCGAGACATTGAAGTCGGCTGAAGCGGCCGCGCCGAAATAGTCCGTGTGCGGATCGATCGACGTTGAATAGGCATCCATGAACGACTGGAAAACGTCGTCGCTTTTAAACTTGTAAGCGCGCTCGAGTATGTTCTCATAACGTTTGTCGAGCGTTTCGCGAATCGCCGCGTCGTTTTTGCCGCCGAGTTTCAACCGCAACCAATCGCTCTTGACGCGCTTGCGCCAAAGCTCATTGCTCTCGGCTTTCGACTGCGACCACGGCGCTTTATCGCGCAGCACCGAATAATTTTCCTGCGTACTGAAATCGAAGTCCTGCTTCAGCAGGCTGCGCGCATAGTTCATGCGGTCGACAACGCGCTGTTCATAGGCGTTGAAAATCGCAAACGGGATCTTCAAGTCCTTCCGTTCTATCGCATCGTCGATCTCGCTGCGATCGGACATGAACTTGTCGATGTCCGCTTGCAGGAAGAGCATGCGGTCCGGATCAAGTGACTTGATGAACTGATCCATGATCCTGGCCGACAAGGCGTCGTCGAGTGGAACGGGCTTGTAGCTATACCGCGAAAGAAATTGTGCGCTCAACTCAGCGGCCTGCGCTTGTCGCTTTAGCGGCGCCAAAACAGGCGGTGATGCGACTTCAGCATATGCGGACTGTGCAATTGCAAGAAATGCACCAAGGAAAACGTAGGCTATGCGCATTCAGCGTTGATCCAATTCTTGATGCCGAGTGTCGATGTGCGATCTATGTGACGCAATCATGGTTTTTTGGCAACCAAATGGCAAACGACATGGTTTGCAAGGTGGCGGAAACATATCCGCGCGTGGTCGGCGTCTCCGTAGCCGACGCTCAATCCGCCTGCACGTCTTTCCAGGAATCGAATGTCGCAGCTTGACCGCGACGGCATCCGATGCGGTCGACGAGATCCCAGACGATGGCGTTCTCGATATAGAAACGCCGCCCTGACTTGGCAATGCGAAGTCCGCGGTAGTCGGCGATAAAGCCGTTGGCCGCCACGGTATCCAACAGCCTGTCACGTTCCGCGCGATCGGGTGCCTCCGCCGAAAGGCGCGATGGCAAAGTGATGAACTCGTCCCATGAATATTCAAAACAGGCCTGGGCGGCGCGGTTTGCGTAGATAAAGCGCGGATCGGCGTCGGTATTGTGAGCAAGGACCACCGCCGGCGAGTGGTCATACAGCCATTCGGCACCCTGGCCTTCCGGCGTCAGGCGGCGTCCCACGCTTCGTTCGAAGCTTTCCGCCATCAATGCGTAAAATTCGAGATCGTAAGACAGGTCGAGTCCGGCGTCGTTGTAGTTGGCAATCATGCTGCGCATCCTGGATTGCGGCGAGAGATGTTGAACTGATGTTCTCGCTACAAAATCCTTTTGCGCTACAGAAAGCGCAAGCTCCAAATGCGACGCGGTCAAGCTGGCGACCGGGACTTCAGGCGTCATCCTGGAGGTAGCGTTCCGCGAGCCTTGCCCACATGGCTGCGCCAACCGTGAGGCTGGCATCGGCGAAATCATATTTGGGACTATGCAGGATGGCGGAATTCATGCCGTTGCCGAGACGCAGGAAGCTGCCCGGCTTGTGCTCGAGAAAGTGCGAGAAATCCTCGCTGCCGGGAATGAGCGGGCAGGTCGCGACCTTGTCTTCGCCGACCAGTTCCGCCGCGACGATCCGGGCAAAATCTGTCTCATCGGGCGAATTGACGACGACAGGATTGCCGCGATCGTAGTTGATCTCGATCGAAGCACCATGACCGTCCGATACCGAACGGGCGAGCTTGGTGATGCGTTCCTGCAGGAGGTCGCGAATGCCAGGCTCGAAGGAGCGCACGCTCAATGCGAGCTTGGCATACTCAGGAATGACATTGACGGCATCGCCGGCATGGATCGTGCCGACAGTGATGACCGCCGTCTGGGTCGGGTCGAGGTTGCGCGAGATGATCGTCTGCAGCGAGACGACGAGGTTGCACGCCACGACCACGGGATCGATGGTCAGGTGCGGCCGCGAGGCATGGCCGCCTTTGCCCTTGATGGTAATCTCGACGGTGTCCGACGCCGCCATCATTGGGCCGGATCGCAGCAGGATGGTGCCTTCCGGAGCGCCGGGATGGTTGTGGAGGCCGAAGATGGCGTCGAACGGGAACCGTTCGAACAGGCCGTCGGCGATCATTGCCTGAGCGCCGCTATTCTTGCTCGCCTCTTCAGCAGGTTGGAAGATCAACGTCACCGTGCCGCTGAAGCGGCGGGTACGGGCCAGATATTCGGCGGCGCCGAGCAGCACGGTCGTGTGGCCGTCATGGCCGCAGGCGTGCATCTTGCCGGGGGTGCCGCTGGCATAGGCAAGTCCGGTTGCCTCGACGATCGGCAGCGCATCCATATCGGCGCGGATGGCGATGCCCTTGCAGCCCTTGCCGGCGCTGAGGCGGGCGACAACGCCGTGACCGCCGACACTGCGGGTCACGTCATAACCCCAGCCTTCCAGCTTTTCCGCGACAAAACGCGCTGTTTCCGCTTCCTCGAAGGAGAGTTCCGGATGGGCATGCAGGTGCTGGCGGGTCGCCTTCAGCTCCGCCTCCATGGCTTCGAAATCGGAAAGGCGGGCATAGGCATTGTCGAGCGTGGGCATGAAAACATCCAGTATTGGTCGAAAAGGACGATTGCTCCGGCCCGAGGGTCGAAGCAGCGAGCTGACACCGGTCAGAGAAAACGGGCGAGAAAAGCCTGGGTCCGGGGATGTTGTGGATTGCCGATGACATCCTCGGGCTTGCCCATTTCGACGACATTGCCGCCGTCCATGAACACCACCCGATCGGCCGCCTCACGGGCGAAACCGATCTCGTGGGTCACGACGATCATCGTCAGGCCCTGTTTGGCGAGATCGCGCATGGTGGCCAGCACTTCGCCGACGAGTTCTGGGTCGAGCGCCGAAGTAGGCTCATCGAACAGCATCAGCTTCGGCTTGATCGCCAGGGCGCGGGCGATGGCGACGCGCTGCTGCTGGCCGCCGGAGAGCTGGCGGGGATAGCTACCCGCCTTTTCCGATAGGCCGACCCGCTCCAAAAGCCGCATGGCGTTCTCGGTCGCGGCCTTACGACTTTCTCCGTGCACGCCGATCGGCGCCTCGACGATGTTCTGCAGCACCGTCATATGCGGATAGAGATTGAATTGCTGGAACACCATGCCAATCTTGCGCCGCTGGCTGGCGATCCCGTTGCTCGACAGCTTTTCCAGCCGGTCCTTGCGGAGACGGTAGCCGATCTGCTCGCCATCGACTTCGATAAACCCCTTATTGATCGCTTCGAGATGGTTGATGCAGCGCAGGAAGGTCGATTTTCCCGACCCGGACGGGCCGAGCACGACGACGACTTCACCCGGCATGACGTCGAGGTCGATCCCCTTCAGCACTTCGAGCTGGTCGAAGGACTTGTGGACGTTGCGGGCTCTGACGAGGGGCTTTGCAATTTCGGCACCGGTCAATGGCTTGCCTCCTCGGTAAGGGTCTCGGATTTGGCGGCAGCGGTGTTGTTGCGCCGTTCGCTGCGGCCGTAATAGGCCTCGATATAGCTCTGGCCGAGATTGAGGATGGAGGTGATAAGCAAGTACCAGAGGACCGCGACCAGCAGCATCGGGACGATCTCGAAGGTGCGATTATAGATCGACTGGACGGAATAGAGCAGATCGGCCATGGCGATGACGCTGACGAGCGAGGTTGCCTTGATCATGCTGATCAGCTGGTTGCCCGTCGGCGGCACGATCGAGCGCATCGCCTGAGGAATGATAATCCGCCACAGCGCCCTCGCCTTGGTCATGCCGAAGGCTTCCGCCGTCTCGAACTGGCCACGATCGACCGAGAGCAGGCCGCCACGAATGATCTCCGCCATGTAGGCCGCTTCGTTCAAGGCCAGGCCGACGATCGCCGCCGTCATCGGCGTAATCACCGAATTGGTCTCCCAGCTGGCGAGCGTCGGGCCGAACGGAATGGTGATCGAAAGTTCGGGAAAGAGGGTCGAGAGGTTGTACCAGAAGATCAGTTGCACCAGGAGCGGCGTGCCGCGAAAGAACCAGATGAACAGCGATGCCAGCGACCGAGCGAGCCGGTCATTCGACAGCCGGGCGATCGCCAGTCCGAGGCCGAGCACGATGCCGATGGCCATCGCGACCACCGTCAGGCCCAGGCTGACGTAAAGGCCGTTGATAACAGTCGGATCGAAGAAATAAGCCGCGACGACAGGCCAGCCGAAATTCTCGTTGTGGGCGACGATCCACAGGAAGTTTGCGGCAATCAGGAGCACTGCCACCCACAAGAGGAGCCGGCCCGTTGGAAAGGGCTTGTGGGCATGGGCAACATCCCGGAAGTCCGCACCGCCAGACGGCGATGCGGCAGTCGTGCGGTCATTGCTCATTTCGGCAGGGCTCCACCAAGATTGAGACCGGGCTGCTTGATCATGTTGTTCTCAAGACCCCACTTTTTCATGATGGCGGCATAGGCGCCGTTATCCATCAACGCCTTGATCGAGTCGAGCAGAACGGGGCCGAGCGGCGAGCCCTTCGGCACCACGGCGCCCTGATAGAGGTCGTCGAAGCCATTCTTCTGGCCGACGCCGCTCAATTCCAACTGGCCGTTTGCCTGAGACACGAAATAGGTCAAGGGTGCCTGCGAGGAGAAGAAGGCGTCGGCGCGTTTGGAGCGGACCGCCAGGATAGAGCTCGGCTGGTCGGTATAGGACTGCACTTCGACCGCAGGCTTGCCGTCCGTCTTGCACTTTTCGACCTGGGCCTGGATCACCTTTTCGGCGGAGCCGCCGGCCATGACAGCAATGCGATTGCCGCAGGCGCTGTCGAGCGAACCGATGGCCTTCGGATTGCCCTTCTGGACGGAGAAGACCACGTATTCCTGAACCCAGTCGACGAAATCATTGGCCTCTTCACGGGTTTTGAAGTCACCGATCGGGCCGAAGGCGAACTGGTATCGGCCGGAATTGATGCCGGCGAGCAATGCGGTCAGTCCACTGACGGTTTCGTGCTCGATCTCGACGCCGAGCATCTGGCCGATCGCATCGGTCAGGTCGGCGCTGGCGCCGGTCAATTTCGTGCCGGTGACGATTTCATAGGGCGGAAAAGAACCGTTGTTGACGGAGATCATCTTGCCGTCCGTGCGGATCTTCTCCGGCAGGCGGGCGCGAAGCGCGTCGTTGACGGTCTGTTTTGGTACGGCCGTTTCCTCAGCGAAGACCGAAGTCGTCATCATCAGACCCAGCAGGGCGGCGGAAGCGATCAGTTTCGAGTGCATGTCATTCCCCTTTTTTGGTTTGCGAAAATCGTGATTCAACGATGAGGCCTGCGAAGAGTTTCCCCAGGCCTTGTTCATCGCGCCTTGGCGTGCCACGGAAACAACTCGGCGGGCGTCAAAAGGCGCGGCATGACTTTCTGTTCGTAAAGTTCTTCGGCAAAATCGGCGATCATTGCCTCGTTCTCGGCAAGCCCGCTGATGTTCCAGTTCGGCGGCAGGTCGGCCGCGCAGCGGCGCAGTTCGTCGATCATCCAGGGCGTGGTGTCGGCGTATTTCTCACGCTTTTCCAGCCACAGACGCTGGGACTCGTCGATCAGCTCGCTGAGTTCATCCATGATCCAGGGATTCTCCCTGACGATATCAGCCTTGAAGCCGATCAGATGCATGCCCGGGATATAGCCAACCTCGTGGAAGTAGGTGACCTCAGCGGCGCGGAAATCATCCAGCACCTGGCGGAGCGGCGATTCCTGATCGAAGAAACCCTTCGGCATGAAAGGCGTGAACACGGCATCGAGCCCGCCATCCAGCAGCAGATCGACCATCGGACGCTCGCCGGGAGCAGCCTCGATACGGCCGGGCCGTCCAAAACCATCGAGCCGGTCGGCGATCGGATGAGCTTCCGTCAGGCGCCCGGCATACCACATGGCATCCTCGACGCCGACGCCTTCCCGGCGCAAAGCGGCACGGGTCCAGGTGTTTCCGGAATCGCGCCAGCCGGTCACGCCGATGTTCTTGCCGGCCAGATCGGAGAGCTTGCGGATCGGACTATCCTTGGTGGTGATGATGCAGCGATGGCGGAAGCCGCGCATGATGAAGTTCGGCATGCCCAGAACCCGATCATCGCCATCATGACGCATCTGCGAATAGCGGCTGAAGGACATTTCCGCGGCGTCATGCGCCGCATCATCGGCGAGGCTGGAGACCAGCGTGCCGACGCGATCCACTTTGATATCGAGGCGGGAAGAACTGACATCTCCGAGGACGAGCGGTGTCATGTAATCCCAGTCCCGGAGGGCGATGCGAAGCGTCACAGGCATGCAAAAACTCACAAAATTGCTCGACGAGCGGCAAATTAAATGTTCAAAATGCATAGTACAAATGTTATTACGTTATTGAACATTTAAAGTGAGAGAAAAATGGGCGATACGGTCGAAGCCTCCTGGTTTGCCGAAAAAATAGCCGACCGCAGTATCAGGGGGATCGCTCTCGAAACGAGCGCGCTGATCCGTGCCGGTGTCCTGCCCATTGGGACGCGCCTGCCGGCGATCCGCGATATCGCTTACGAATTGCATGTCAGCCCGGCGACGATCTCCGAAGCCTGGAGCGAATTGCGGCGGCAGAAGATCATCAGCGGCCGGGGGCGCAACGGCACCTGGGTCAGCGGTGACCGCTTTGTCGCCAAGCCGGAACGCCTCGCCAGCTCGGGAAATTATGCGGCAGGTGTGCTCGACCTCACCTTAGCCGGGCCGGATGCAGCACTTCTTCCGCGGCTCGCCGAAGCGATGGCCTATGGCGCGTCCGTCGATGACCTCAACAGCTATGAGCGCAGCCGGATCGTCCCTGAGTTGAAGGACGCCGTTTCAGAGCGATGGCCCTATGAGGCGGAAGCCTTTCTGGCGACCAATGGCGGTTACAACGCCGTCTATACGATATTGCATGCACTGGTTTCCTCGGGTTCGTCGGTCGCGATCGAACATCCGACCGGGATGCGGCTGCTCGATATTCTGGAAGATCTCGGCGTAAAAATCATCCCTGTCGCCTGCGACGGCGAAGGCCCGCTGCCGGATTCGCTGCGCGAAGCATTGCAGCAACGTCCGGCGGCTTTCCTGTTCCAGCCGCGGTTGCATTCGGTGACCGGCGTTACGGTCAGTTCATCCCGCCTCGATCAGCTCGGCGATGTGCTGGAAGACAGCGATACGCTTATCATCGAGGATGACGGCGTCGGCGACGTGTCGGCGGCACCTCCGCAGTCGCTCGGCGACCGATTTGCGGAGCGGACGATCCATATCCTCTCACTCTCGAAAAGCCTCGGCCCGGATCTGCGTCTCGCAGTTCTGTCGAGTTCCGCGCCGATCGTCGACCAGATCCAGTCTTACCGTTCCTTCAGCGCCGGCTGGACCAGCCGTATCCTGCAAGGTGCCGCCGCCTGGCTATTGCGCGATCCGGCAACCTGGCAGCTTATCGCCGAGGCGCGCGAGATCTATCGGCAGAGGCGCGACGCTCTTGCCGATGCGCTCAGCGAACGGGGAATACCGATACCACCAAGCCAGGGCCTGTGCCTCTGGGTGCCCGTCGTCTCCGAACCATTCGCGATGGTGACGCTTGCCGCACGCAATATCGCCGTCAACCCGGGCAGCAAATTCTCCGTCCTGCCAAGCAGTCATATTCGCGTGGCGACCAGCACGCTCAGCGATCGCTGCGAGGAAGCCGCCGATGCGATCGCGCTGGCTCATGCGCCGTGAACGGCTGGGCCGCACCAGGTCTCTGATCCCCGTTCATTCCGCGCAAGTCCGGAACTACTTTCCCTCAAGCCATTCCTGCAGTTCTGCCTCAGCCCGCTCCAGAGCGCTGTAGTTCAGGAGTTTGCGCAGGAAAGCGACGGTGACGGCGCGGGCGCGCAAATTGAAGCGGCCGTCCTCGTGGTCGTCGCCGGCGCTCTGGTAGACGTCGAGCTTGTCGTAGAGCTGCTGCAGGCGGTTCTGCACGCTGCGCAGGGAAAGGCCCCGACGTTTGGCGATGGCCCGGTCTGTGAGGCCGAGCGCGATATCGACAAGGATCTCGTATTCGGAATCGGTAAAGCCGTTCGTCTGGCCGAGGCTCTTTTGCTGCAGGCCCCGCACCTCGCGGTCGATGACGCACTGGCTCTCGATGAAGATCGAGCGCAGCGCAAGCTTCAGCCGCTCGTCGGAGGCGGATTTCAGCACATAGCCATAGGCGGCGCCATCCGGCACGATGCGCGAGACGCCCCGTACGTAGGCCTCGTCCGAGTAATTCGACCAGAACAGGATGCGGGTCTCCGGCCGCTCCTTCCAGATGGTGCGCGCCGCCTCGATGCCGTTGCGGTTCGCCATCTGCAGGTCCATGACGATATGCGCCGACTTGTGGTCGCGGGCGAGCTTCTCGCCGACGGTTCCATTCTCCGCCTCGATCACCGTATCGCATTCCGGCAGAGCCGCGTTGACCGCCTCGTGCAGATAGGACCGGTGCAGCGGGTCGTCCTCGACGATCAGAACCTTCATTGCGCCCTTCTCCTCAGTTTGGCCCGATTGCCGGGTGGTTCGGTACGAGCGGTAGCACGACGCGCACCACAGTGCCGCGATTGTTGTGGCCGGGGCCGGTCGTGAACCGCGCCGAAATCAGCCGCGCACGGGTCTTCATATTGTCGATGCCGCCGCCGATCCGTCCTCGCGCCTTGGTGAGCCCGGTCCCGTCGTCGGAGATTTCGATCGACAGCCGCTCCTCGTCGGCCTCAAGCCGCACCATAACGGCCAGCGGCGCGGCATGGCGCACCGCATTGTTGATCGCTTCCTGGGCAATCCGAAACAGGGCGACGCTGACGGTCGGTTCCAGTCGCTCCAGTGCGCCGTGCGTCTCGTCGACAAGGCCCCATTCGATCCCCGATCCGCTGTCGCGGGTCGATCGGTCCAGATGATGTTCGATCGCTTGGGCGAGGCCGAAGAGCTGGAGCACGGAGGGTTTTGCCTGCTCGATGATCTGCCGCAGATCCTGCATGCAATGCTGCAGGGAACGGGAGATCGGCTCCAGCGTCTCGGGCGCCACCTCGCCGTGGCGCGACAGTCGATCGATCCGGCGGGCGAGCCGCGTCAGGTCGGCGAGCGTCTGGTCGTGCAGGTCCATGCCGATGCGCTGGCGTTCCTGCTCCAGGGCTTCGGTCAATTTCAGTGCACCTTGCCGCAAGCCCTCCTCGCGGGCGCGGGCCTCTGCCTCGACAATGGCCGAGCGTTGCGCCTGCTCGGCCGCCTGCAGCGCGAAGAAATAGGGCGTCAGCAGGTCGGCGATGATGCGGGCGCGTTCGATATCCTCCATCGTATAGACGCCCGCCCGGTGCGACGAGCAGGAAAGCGCCGCGATGATCGTGCCCTGCACCTTCATCGGCACATGCAAGCGGCTTCTCAGCGACTGTTCGACGATCGGCCGCTTGAACGCGCCCTCGAAGTGGAAACGAGGGTCGGTCATGGCGTCGTCCGCCAGCAGAAAATCCACCTCGCCCCAGAGCAGCGCGCGGATGGGGCTGTTGACAACAGGCGCACCGGCAAGCCCGCCCCAGGCGGTCTCGATGCCCGTCTCATAGGCCGTGTGGTAGTTGCCGCCCTCAAGCAGCACGCAGACATCGAGGTGGTCGTGCGGGATGATATGGGCGACCTCGGCCGCGACGGAACGGATAGCCGAGCGGAAGTCGAGCTGGCCCGCGAGCAGCCGGGAAATGCCGAGATAATGGTCGAACATGGCTGCGGGTACGAGATGCAGCATCGTCAGTTCCTCCCCGAGGCGGCAGCAGGCTCCTCAACCCGCCGCGACCCTTCGCAGTAAGCGCCCGCGGAAGCGCCGCCGTCTTGCGTAAACCCGCAGCTTGTTGCGCAAATCCCGCAAACGGATTGCCGCCTTGCCCCTGTACAGGCCGGTCGATCTCCCGCATCCTGCCCTTACTGAGAGGAGGAAGCTCAGTGCAAGAACAATTTTCACTCGGACCCAATTGGGCCGGCAGGAGTGAAGCGATCCGCCGACCAGCGCGATCATCAGGGAGGAAGACATGACAATCCGTAAGATGCTTCTGGCATCGGCCGCTATTGCTTGCGCCGCGATGCCCGTTTCCGCCTTTGCCGAGACATCGGCCAAGAAAATCGCCCTTTCCAACAACTATGCCGGCAATTCGTGGCGCCAGGCCATGCTGACGAGTTGGGGCAAGGTGACGGGCGAAGCCGTGAAGGCCGGCACCGTTGCCGCAGCCGACCCTTTCACCACCGCCGAGAACCAGGCGACGGAACAGGCCGCGCAGATCCAGAACATGATCCTGCAGGGTTATGACGCCATCGTGCTGAACGCCGCCTCGCCGACGGCGCTGAACGGTGCGGTCAAGGAAGCCTGCGACGCCGGGATCACCGTCGTGTCCTTCGATGGTATCGTCACCGAACCCTGCGCCTGGCGTATCGCCGTCAACTTCAAGGAAATGGGCCGCAGTGAGGTCGAGTACTTATCGAAGAAACTTCCGGACGGCGGCAACCTGCTCGAGATCCGCGGCCTTGCCGGTGTCTTCGTCGACGACGAAATCTCGGCGGGCATCCACGACGGTGTCAAGCAGTTCCCGCAGTTCAAGATTGTTGGCTCCGTTCACGGCGACTGGGCACAAGACGTGGCGCAGAAGGCTGTTGCCGGCATCCTGCCGAGCCTGCCCGACATCGCCGGCGTCGTAACGCAGGGCGGTGACGGCTATGGCGCCGCACAGGCGATTGCCGCAACCGACCGGAAGATGCCAATCATTATCATGGGCAACCGCGAGGACGAACTGAAGTGGTGGAAGGAGCAGAAGGACGCGAAGAGTTACGAGACCATGTCCGTATCCATCGCGCCAGGCGTCTCCACACTCGCTTTCTGGGTGGCCCAGCAGATCCTCGACGGTAAGGAAGTCAAGAAGGACCTCGTCGTGCCCTTCCTGCGCATCGACCAGGACAATCTCGAAACCAACCTCGCCAATACCCAGGCCGGCGGCGTCGCCAACGTGGAATACACGCAGGCAGACGCAATCAAGGTCATCGAGTCCGCAAAGTAATTCTCCCGGCGACTGCCGCGCATCCGCAGAAGGTCGCGCGGCATTTTTTTTCAAGCAGGCATGGCGGGCAGCATGGATGACGTTTTGAAGGCGGTGATCGCCGTCGATGGCGCCAAGGTGAGTTTCGGCGCAGTCAGGGCACTCGATGGCGTGACCCTTCGCGTCATGCCGGGCGAATGCGTCGGGCTTGTCGGACACAATGGCGCCGGCAAGTCCACCATCGTCAGCGTCATCAACGGCGGTCTCACACCGCACGAAGGAGGTGTGGCAAGCGACGGCGAACGGCTGGAGCGTTATGGCATCAACGCTGCGCGTGCCCGCGGTGTGCGCTGCGTCTTCCAGGAGCTTTCGCTCTGCCCCAACCTTTCGATCGTCGAGAACACGCGCATCATGCATCGCCATCTCGGAGGCTTCGGCTGGCGAAGGCGCGCCGCACAAATCATCGAAACGAGCCTCGACGCCGTCTTTCCCGGCCATGGCATCGACAGCAGCCGGGCCGTGGGGGATCTTTCGATCGCCGAGCGGCAGATGGTCGAGATATCAATGGCCTTTTCCGACGCCGGCATTGCGCCGCGTCTGGTGATCCTCGACGAACCGACCTCGTCGCTCGATGCAAGCCTTGCCCGGCAGATGCTCGACCATGTCCGCCGCTTCATCGCCACGGGCGGGTCCGTCATCTTCATCTCTCATATCCTGCACGAGATCCTCGAAACCTCCGACCGCATCGTCGTCATGAAGGACGGCCGCGTCGTCGCCGAGCGCCCGGCGCAGGGCTTCGACCATCACGGCCTCGTCGAAGCAATGGGCACTGTTGCGAAGGAGGAAACCAAGCGCTCGGCCCGCGAACAATCCATCGCTCCGCTCATTCTGTCCCATCAGGCGAAGGGTCTTCCCTTTGCGGCCCGCAAGGGCGAGATCATCGGACTGGCGGGTCTGGCCGGCCATGGGCAGACCGAGCTCCTGCTTGCCCTGCATGCCGCCCAGTCGAGCAACTGGCTGCCCCAGCGCGATCCGCTCGTCACCTTCGTTGCCGGCGACCGCCGCCTAAACGGCGTCTTCGAACTCTGGAGCATCCTGCGCAACTTCTCCATCGCCTCGCTCGGTGACCTCTCCCGGCGCGGCCTCATCCTCGCGGGCGAAGAAGAGGCGAAGGGCGCCGACTGGAAGCGGCGGATCGAGATCCGCACGCGCCATATGGACAACCGCATCCTGTCGCTTTCGGGCGGCAACCAGCAGAAGGTGCTCTTTGCCCGCGCGCTGGCGACGCGCGCACCAGTTGTGCTGATGGACGACCCGATGCGCGGCGTCGATGTCGGCACCAAGCAGGAGGTCTACGCGATCATCCGCGAGGAAGCGGCGCATGGCCGCACCTTCATCTGGTACTCGACCGAAATGGACGAGGTCCGCCTTTGCGACCGCGTCTACGTCTTCCGCGAAGGCCGCATCACGGCCGAACTCGCCGGTGACGCCGTCAACGAGACGAATATCATCGCCGCCTCCTTCGAAGGGGTCGCCGCATGACGTTCCGGCTGTCGTCCGACGCCCTGCGTCTAGCCATTCCCGCCCTATCGCTGACGCTGCTGCTCGCCGCCGTCTTCTGGCTGCAGCCGCGCGCCATGAGCTATGTCGGGCTCAACCTGCTGTTCAACCTGGCTGTGCCGATCGCGCTTGCGACGATCGCCCAGATGATCGTGATGGCGGTCAACGATCTCGATCTCTCGATGGGCGCCTTCGTCAGCTTCGTCGCCTGCGTCACCGCGACCTTTCTGCGGGATGCCCCGGTGATCGGCGTGCTGATCCTGGCCGGCGCGATCGCAACCTATGCGGGCCTCGGCGTCGTCATCTATCTACGCAACCTGCCGTCCATTGTCGTGACCCTTGGCATGAGCTTCGTCTGGGGTGGCCTTGCCGTCCTGCTGCTGCCGGCACCGGGCGGGCAGGCGCCGGACTGGGTGCGCTGGCTGATGACCGTCAAGCCGCCGCTGGCGCCGATGGCGATCGTCGCCAGCATCGTCATCGCCTTGGTCGCCCACCTTCTCGTCATGCGGTCGTCGCTCGGCGTGCTGATGCGCGGCATTGGCGGTAACCAGCGTTCGGTCGAGCGCGCCGGCTGGTCGATTGTCGGGGCGCGCGCTGCCGCCTATGGTCTTGCCGGCCTCTTTGCGGTGCTCGCCGGCATCGCCCTCGTCGGCCTGACCACCTCGGCTGATGCCAATATCGCGTTGCGCTACACGCTGCTTTCGATCGCCGGCGTGATCCTCGGCGGCGGCGAGTTCATCGGCGGCCGCGTTTCCCCGATCGGCGCCGTCATCGGCGCGCTGACACTGACTCTTGCCGGCTCGTTCCTGTCCTTCCTGCGCATTTCGCCGGACTGGCAGATCGGGGCTCAGGGCGCGATCCTGATCATCGTGCTGGCACTTCGGCTGATGCTGAACCGCCTGGAGAAGCGGGAGAAACGCCGATGACCCCGCTCCTGCGCCTGTTCCGCAAACCCTGGATCTGGTCGTGGCTTGCCGCCTTTGTCGTCTGGTTCCTGACGATCATGGTGACGTTCGGCGCCAGCACGCTTGGCCTGTCGCAGGCAGCACTCACCTTCGCGGCTTTCTCGGTCATCGTCGGCATCGGCCAGATGTTCGTCATCACGCTCGGCCCCGGCAACATCGATCTCTCGGTTCCCGCCACCATGACGCTTGCCGGCACGGTTGCGCTGAAGCTGATGAATGTCGAAAACGGCATGATCCTGCCCGGGCTTCTCGTCGCCATCGTCATCGGCCTTGTCGTCGGCCTCGGCAATTATGCGCTCATCAAGGCGCTGCGCATTCCGCCGATCATCGCCACGCTTTCCATGAGCTTCATCGTCCAGTCCGCAGCGATCTGGACGAACCGCGGATTGCGCATCAAGCCGCCGAGCGTGCTGGCGGAGTTCACCACGTCGAACACGCTCGGCGTGCCGAATGTGGCGATCGTCGCATTCCTGATCTCGCTGCTGGCCTGGTTCCTGCTCGAGAAGACGATCTACGGACGCTGGATCTCGGCGATCGGGCAGAGCATGCCGGCAGCGCGCATGGCCGGCATACCGGTCGATGGCACGCGTTTCGTCACCTACCTTTTCTGTGCGGTTCTCGCATCGGTCGCAGGCTATCTGCTCGCCTGTTTCTCCGGCGGCGCGGCGCTCAACATGGGCACGGAATATCTGCTGATGTCGATCGCCGTCGTCGTGATCGGCGGCACGGCGGTTGCCGGCGGCGATTCCAACGTACCGGGCATCTGGGGCGCATCGCTCTTCATGTTCCTGGTCGTCTCCATGCTCAATACTTATGGGTTCGGCGCGGGCATCCGCCTGATCATGACCGGCCTTATCATCATCAGCGTCATCATGCTCGCCGGCGGTCGCCGGGCCGGCATGCGATAAACGGGAAAACCGCCATGGCCGAGGCCAGCATTTACGAAATCCACGACCCGCGCTTCCGGCAGATGATCGTGACCAGTGCCGGTCTGGACGAACTCTATTCCGGCTGCCGCTGGGCGGAGGGTCCCGTCTGGTTCAACGATGCGAACCAGCTGCTGTGGAGCGACATTCCCAACCAGCGCATGCTGCGTTGGACGCCCGAGAGCGGCGTCTCCGTCTATCGCCAACCCTCCAACTTCACCAACGGCCATACGCGCGACAGGCTGGGACGGTTGATCTCCTGCGAACATGGCGCGCGCCGTGTCACCCGCACCGAGATCGACGGCTCGATCACCGTCCTTGCCGACCGTTTCGAGGGCGCCCGGCTCAATTCGCCGAACGATGTGGTGGTGAAATCAGACGGCTCGATCTGGTTCACCGACCCAACCTACGGTATCATGTCGGACTATGAAGGTTATCGCGCCAAGCCGGAGCAAGCTACCCGCAACGTCTACCGGCTCGATCCGACGACCGGGGCGCTTTCCGCAGTCGTCACGGATTTCATTCAGCCGAACGGCCTCGCCTTCTCGCCCGACGAGACAATCCTCTATGTGGCGGATTCGGCCGCCAGCCATGACGAAAGCCTGCCGCGCCACATCCGCGCTTTCGACGTGATCGACGGCATCAGGCTGGCAAACGGCCGCGTCTTCTGCCTGATCGACAACGGCATTCCTGACGGCATCCGCACGGACGTGAACGGGAACCTTTGGTCGAGTGCGGCCGATGGCGTGCACTGCTTCGACCCGGCGGGTACACTGATCGGCAAGATCCGGGTACCGCAGACCGTCGCCAACCTCACCTTCGGCGGGCCTCAACGCAACCGTTTGTTTATTGCGGCGACGCGGTCGGTTTATTCGGTTTATGTGGCGGTGAGTGGGGCTCAGGTGCCGTGAGGTCGCAATACAAACCGTTGCTACAAAAAGCTCGGCGGCCCGCCCCGTATGCTGGCCGCCGAGTGCACATAAATCTCTTCATCATATGGGCTGATTGAACCCTCCGCTCGTAAGGCCATGCATTTCCCGGATCAGATCGGCCGCCCGCTCTCCGATGACAACACAAGGCGCCATCGTGTTGCCGGTGGTGATGCGAGGCATGATCGAGGAGTCTGCGATGCGAAGGCCATCAATACCGTACACTTTGAGCTCGTTATCGACCACCGACATGCTGTCGCGTCCCATCTTGGCTGTGCAGGATTGATGCCAGTAGGTGACGGCCGATCTGCGGATGAAGTCAATCATTCCCGATCGATCGCGCGCGCCTGGCGCTGTCTCTCCCGTCACCAGCGGCGTAAACGCTTCGCTGTTTCCCAGTTCCCGGCATAGCTCCACCGCGACCAGGGCAGCAGCCATGTCTTCTGGTTCACTCAAAGAGTTGGGTTCGATTAGGATGGGGTCATTTGTATCCGGGCCGGAGAGCCGTAGTCGACCACGGCTTTGCGGTTGGGCGAGACCGCTAAACATTGTCCAGCCATGTTCGGGCGTTTGGAGACCCGTCTCGATCGGCGAAGGCACGGCGAACTCCAACTGGCACTGAAGAATGTCCGGCTGGGCAAGACGCGAGTCGCTTTTCCAATATAGTTTTGCTTCGCAGCCGCTACCACCGATGGTTTCAGGCTTTCGATATGCCCAGGTGCAGCCGAATGCGAGGTGATCCTGATGATTGCGACCAACACCAGGTAAGTGCTGAACGACAGGAATGCCATGAGCTTGTAACTCATCTTCCGGGCCTATACCCGACTGCATCAAGACTTTCGGCGTGTTGATCGCGCCAAGCGACAGCACCGTCTCGCAACGCGCCGTGAACTGACGTCGCTGACCATCGACAAGAACCTCGACACCAATCACCCGCTTGCCAGAGACGCGTGACCAGGGCATCGGTCAGCACCGTCAGGTTCGGCCGCGACATGAGCGGACGGACATAGGATCCGAACACGGATTCCCGCTTGCCATCTCGGATCCGCAGTTCAGCGATCGATGCCCCTCTGTCGGCGCCTAGGCTGTTGGCACTGTCCCTCCATCGATCGTATATTCGGTACCAGTGATTGATGCAGCCCGGTCCGAAGCGAGGAAGGCAATCAGGTTTGCGACCTCTTCCGGCTTTGCCGGACGCCCCAGCGGAATGCCGCCCAGCCCGTCCATGATGATCTTTTTGCCCCCCTCAAGGTCAGTTCCGGCCTGCTTCGCCAGGCGCTCTGCAAGGTGGACCGAAGCTTCCGTTTCGATCCAGCCCGGCGACACCCGAACGACACGAACACCTTTGGGCGAAACTTCCTTCGACATCGCCTTGCTGTAAGTGGAAAGTGCTGCCTTGGCTGCAGCATAGGCGGTCGTCGATTCTGGAAGCGGCAGGACTCTCTGGATGGATGTCACATGCACCACCACACCGTTTCCTTGAGCGACCATGCCCGGAACCAGTTGCCGATCCAGGCGAACGGCTGGAAAAAGGTTGAGCGACAGCTCCTTATGCCAGTCGTCTTCCGACAGTGCAGAAAATCCACCTCCGGCCGCTGAAGAGCCACCGAGCATATGGACGATGACGTCGACGCCGCCAAGGCGCCGCCGCGTGGCCTCTGCGACGATTGCACATCCCTCTTCCGTGGTCAGGTCCGCCTCGACGAACATTTCTTCCGACAGGCTTTCCGGACGGCCCCGCGCTGTCGTCAGCACCTTTGCGCCTAGCTCCCGAAACAGGCTGACGGTTGCAGCGCCGGTACCTTTTGTTCCAGCGGTAATGAGTGCGCGTTTGCCCCTCAGGTTGAGAAAGTCGGTCATGACCGGATCTCCAGCCAGACGATCCTGTCGTCCTTGAGGGTGAAGCCGTGGGTGAGCATCACCGGGCTACCGGGAAACTGGCCGCTCACCCTTGCTCGGACGATTGCTTTGTTGCCGTCAATCGCGGATTCCACGGGTTCTGCACGGTATTGGGTGGCCTTCTTCGCCGCCACCCACCACTCGCGGATTGCGGCGACGCCTTGATGGTGCGCTCCTTCGTCTTCGACGACGGCTTCGATCGCAAAGGTGTCCAGCAGCGCATCCGCGTCATTGCGACGGTCTGCTTCAAAGTACGTGTTTATGATACCGGGCATGTCCATTGTGTTCTCCTCATAATCTAACCGATACTTATCCCTCGACCATTGCGTAAATAAGTGGGATAAACCGGCATGCGATGATGAACAGATCGGGACGATGGAGCTATCCAGCCTGAAGGAACTTGAAGCGGCCATTGCAATTGCCAGGCGCGGGACTTTTCGAGCAGCGGCCATTGATCTCGGTATGTCCACGACCGCGTTGAGCCATACGATAAGCAGGCTCGAGGCGGGACTTGGCGTGCGGTTGTTTAACCGCACCACCCGCAGTGTGTCGCTGACGGATGCCGGCCGGTTGTTTGTGCAGCAGGTTGGGCCCACGCTTCAGGATCTCCATGCTGCTCTGGATCTGGTACGCTCCCACCGCGAGACTCCTTCCGGTACGATACGGATCAACGCAGCGCCATTTGCGGCGCGCGCCATCGTCTCACCGCTCGTGCTGGAGTTCCTGCGCCGCTATCCCGACATGAATGTTGATATCGTTACCGAGGGTAAAATGGTCGATATCGTCAAGGACGGGTTCGATCTGGGCGTCAGGGTAGAAGGCCTCGTTCCCAGCGACATGATTGCCGTTTCGCTCGGCCGGCCTCAGCGACACGCAGTGGTTGGGTCGCCCGAGTATTTCGAGAAACATGGTAAGCCCACGGTGCCTCCGGATCTTCTCAGTCACAGGTGCATTCGTGTTCGCCTGCCAGACGGCTCCTTGTTTCGATGGCGGTTCGAAAAGGACGGCGAGTCGTTGCAGATCGACGTGCGGGGGCCAATCGCACTCGACGAGACCAGTCTTACGCGGACTGCTGTGATCGAAAGCGCCGGCGTGGGCTATCTCTTTGAACAGGACATTCTCTCGGACATAGAGGCGGGGCGCGTTGTGCGCGTTTTGAAAGATTGGACGCCGCCGTATCCAGGGCTATGTCTATACTATCCTGGACGCCGAAATCTATCGGCTGGCGTCCGAGCATTCCTCGACTTAGCTCGTGAGTTCTCCCGAAAAGTGGGTTGACCCACTGCCTTCACCTTGAACGGTTTAGAACCGTTGGCGGTGAACCCTCCTGCGTCGCTCCTGCCTACCGCCCGCCTACTACTGCGCCGGTTCCAGCATCGCGCAATCTTCCCCGCCGTTGCACTCTCCCGAGAGGGTGCGCTGACCGAGCGCAATGATAAGGACGGTTGCGGCCCCGGCGGCTGCAGACACCCAGAATCCGCTCTGGGGACCGTAGCTGTCGACGACCCAGCCGGAGACGAAAGCGCCGAGCGCCATGCCGATGCCGATGCCGGTCATTACCCAGGTGACGCCTTCCGTCAGCACCGATTCCGGCACGCGACGCTCAATCAGTCCGAAGGCCGTAATAAAGGTCGGCGAGATTGCGATGCCACTGACGAAGACGGCCACAGCAAGCAGGGTTACCGAACTGCCGGCGACGAGCAGCGGCAGCGAGGTCAGGGCGAGGATCGCAACAGCGATCAACAACTGACGGTGCAAGGGGATGCGGATATTTAGCGCGCCGAGGGTCAAACCCACTAGGAAGGAACCGAGGGCATAGACACCGATGACCAGGCTTGCGGCATTCGGCTGACCAAGCTCCTTGGTGATGGCGACAACACTCACTTCAGCGGTTGCGAAGATCGCGCCGACGAAGATCAGCGCGAGTGTGATGATCTGCACCGGGCGCTGGCGGATCGCAGAGCCAACCGAAGCCGCGCCGGCGACATGACGCACCTTCGGCTCGGTGCCGCGCTGCACGATGAAGGCGGCCGTTCCGAGCGCCAGAAAAGCTGTGCTCACTATCATGCCGGCCTCCGGGAATAGGGCGACGGCCAGCCCGACCGACAGCGAGGCGCCGGCGATGTAGACCAGTTCGTCCGCGGCACTTTCGAACGCGAAGGCGGTGTTGAGTTCGGGCCGGTTGCGAAAGAGTTCCGTCCAGCGCGCCCGCATCAGCGCCGGAATGCTTGGCATGGCCGCCGCGAGGAAGGCAGAGGCAAATAGCGTCCACACCGGCCAGTTCTGATTGGCCGCGGTGATCAGCGCGATGAACGCCATCACCGATACCATGGTTGTTGGAACGACGACTGCCGTCTGGCCCAGTCGGTCGACCGCTCGCGAAATCTGCGGTGAAATCACAGCATTGGTGAGCGCATAGGTCGCCGACACGGCGCCTGCCAGCCAATATTCGCCACGTGCCTGGGAAAGCATGGCGACGATGCCAATCGGCGCCATGGCGATAGGAAGGCGTGCGAAAAAGCCGGCTGCGGAGAAGCCCTTGGCCCCAGGTGCCGCGAATATTTGTTTATACGGATTTGACATGGGACGATCCTTCCAGATATCGGATAGAACGCTTATATACGGAGCGTATGTGTTCTAGATAATGCATACGTTCCGTATGTCAATGAAAAAGATACGCGGCGTATGCCAATGGAGAAGAGATGCGCAAACCGCGCCAGGAGATGATCGCAGAGACCCGCGGCAAACTGATCGCAGCCGGGCGGCGTGCCTTTGGCACGATCGGCTACGCGGAAGCCTCGATGGACGATTTCACCGGCGAAGCGGGACTGACGCGCGGCGCCCTCTATCACCACTTCGGTGACAAGACGGGCCTGCTCCAGGCCGTCATCATCGAAATCGATGCAGAAATGACGGACCGGCTGAACGAGGTCTCGGCCGCCGCTCCCACGCGCTGGCAGGGATTTGTCGACGAGTGCTCCGCCTATATCGAAATGGCGCTTGAGCCTGAAATCCAGCGTATCATGTTTCGCGATGGCCCGGCTGTGCTCGGCGATATCTCGCAATGGCAGAACACCCCCGGCTGCATCGCCGCCCTCTCCCGCAGCCTCGACCGTCTCAAGGCCGATGGCGAGATCATCGATATCGACACCGAAACCGCCGCTCGCCTCATCAATGGCGCTAGCAGCCATATGGCGCTGTGGATCGCCAATGCGGAGAATCCGGAGGCGGTTTCGAAGCGGGCGGTCGCGGGATTCAAGGCTATGTTGGGGAGCCTCCGCAGGCAGCAAGGAGGTGTTTGATTTTCTATTCAGGCGCCATCGGGCCTGGGTCGTTCCCTTGACGATCGCGTTCCTGCCGCTGTGTAGCCACCGCTCCACACTCTGATACGTTTTTGGCATTTCCTGAAACATGCCAGATACCCAGACCCGTCAGACATCACTCCGTCACGAAATGTCGCCCTGGGCGACAAGAACATGGAGTGCCACATGAAGAAGTTTGACAATATTTTCGCCTGGCGCCGGCTTGCCCGCGGAGCAATGGTGATGGCGGTTGGACCGATGTTGCTGTTCCCAGCCGGTTACCTTGTGCCGGCGAGTGCCGCCGACGTCACATCGGACGGGCCGGCGACGCCGATCGAGGCCGACGAAACGATCCGCCCGTTCCAGATCCACGTTCCGCAGTCACAGCTTGACGATCTGCGCAAGCGCGTTGCCGAAACGCGTTGGCCAGACAAGGAGACCGTGAGCGACACCTCGCAAGGCATCCAGCTTTCGCGCGTCCAGGATCTGGTCCGTTACTGGGGCACTGATTACGATTGGCGCAAAGCCGAGGCGGAGCTCAATGCACTTCCGGAATTCATCACGACGATCGACGGCGTCGATATCCAGTTCATCCATGTGCGATCGCGTCATCCCAACGCCCTTCCGGTCATTTTGACCCATGGTTGGCCGGGTTCGACCTTCGAGTTCATCAAGGCGATCGGCCCTCTTACCGATCCGACTGCCTATGGCGGTAAAGAGGAGGACGCATTTGATGTCGTCATCCCTTCGATCCCCGGCTACGGCTTTTCGGGTAAGCCGACGGAGCTTGGCTGGGGCCCCGACCGCGTTGCGCGGGCATGGGACATCCTGATGAAGCGGCTCGGCTACGCGCACTACGTTTCCCAGGGTGGCGACCATGGTTCCGTTATCTCCGACGCGCTGGCGCGCCAGGCACCGAAGGGTTTGCTTGGTATCCATCTCAACATGCCGGCGACCGTTCCGGGCAATCTCACCAAGGCGATCAACAGTGGAGACCCGGCTCCCGCAGGGCTGTCGGCGCCCGAGCGGGATGCCTATGAATCCCTGAGCACCTTTTTTGGCCGGAATGCCGCCTATGGGGCCGTGATGGTGACGCGTCCGCAGACGATCGGCTACTCGCTTTCCGACTCGCCGTCGGGCCTGGCTGCCTGGATCTACGAAAAATTTGCGCAGTGGAGCGATAGCGAGGGCATTCCCGAGCGTGTTTTTTCCAAGGACGAAATGCTGAATGACATCACATTGTACTGGCTGACCAACACTGGGGCATCCTCGTCGCGGTTCTATTGGGAAAACAACAACAACAACTTCAGCTCAGACGCCCAGAAGACCAAAGAGATCAAGATCCCGGTGGCAATCAGCGTATTCCCAAAGGAGATCTACCAGGCGCCGGAGAGTTGGAGCAAGCAGGCCTATCCCACGCTGCATTACTACCACCGTGTCGATATGGGCGGTCACTTCGCCGCTTGGGAACAGCCCCAGCTTTTCGCTGAGGAACTGCGAGAGGCATTCAGACCGGTGCGCTGATCCATCGGCTGCAGAATGACGGCTTGGCATATCCGCGGCTGAGAGTGGCGAATTCAAAGCCGCGGAGAATCGAGCTCGAACCGTTTCATCAAATCATCCTCATCCCATTGTATTTTCCGCGGGTCAGTTCAATGCGCCGCCCGCTGCCAATACCTCGTCCGGCGTATCGACATCGAGCAAGGCTGCGTCGCCAACATCGACATCAAGCACAGGGAATCCTGATGTGGCGATGATATCGCGCGCGCCGACATCGCCTTCAAGTCTCAGGACTGCCTGATTGAGAGAACGTGGCAGGATAACGGGGTTGCCCGGTTTCCCTCGCGAGACCGCGCGCACGACGGCGTCGCCGCCCACATTGCGAAAGGCGGAAATAAGGGCATCGAGATGCGTCGTGGAAATGCCGGGCATATCGGCGAGCATGACGAGAATGCCGTCGGCGCTGTCAGCGCCCCTCGATGAGAATCCTGCCATGAGCGAGCTCGCCATGCCGCTGGCGTAATCGGGATTATCGACGAAAGTCAGAGCGAGCCCATCGAGCGCGGCCTCGATCTCGCTCCGGCAATGACCTGTGACGACGATAACGGAGGCTGCATCCGTACCGAGCGCGGTCAATGTTGACCGCCGCACGAGCGGCACGCCATCGAACTCGGCCAGCAGCTTGTGCTTCCCGCCCTCACCCATCCGGCTTGCCTTGCCGGCAGCAAGAATGACGATCGCGACTGACGCCTTACGCATAAGCCACCAGTCTTGCCGCAGCGATGTCAGCCAGAACCGACAGGGCGAGCGAGGTTGCATCTCGCGTCGGGCCGAACATCCCGATGGGCGCTTTGATGCGACCGATGTCATCCTTTCCGAAAGCCATGGTTGTCAACCCCACGACACGCCGATGATGCGTGCGGCTACTGCCGAGCGCGCCGATATAAAAGGCGGGCGAGTGAAGCGCGGTCTCGAGAATGGCGGCTTCGGCGTCGAGGTCATGATGCAGGAGCACAACGGCCGTGAAGGGGTCGATGATGTCGGCCGCGACCCTGCCCCCCTCGCCCTGTCCTCTGACGATCACGTCGTAGCCGGAAGCCTCGGCCAGTCGTGCGACGGCCTGCGCTTCGATCGTCTGCCCGGAAAGGACGACGCGGGTGCGGGGACGGTAGACGCTCAGGAAATCTCGCTCGAGCCAGCACGCCCGTGACAGTGGGTCTACCGCTTCGAGCGTCTGACGTTCTGGCGAATAGGCAAGACCGGCTGCCTGCCGCCGTTCGAGACGATCGAGAACCTCCCGCAAAGCGCTGACATCTTTGAGGACATGGATTGCGACGGTGATCCCGCCGCCGCAGGGAAGGACAATGTCGAAGAAGGGAGAGCCGTCGCCGAATTTGACCGTGCGGTCCCGTCCTTCCGCCATTGCCAGAAGCGCTTCGGAAGCGACGGCGGCTTCGACACATCCGCCGGAGACATAGCCGCAGAACCGCCCGTCTGCGGCAACCGCCATATGAGCGCCGAGCGCCCGCGCGGCCCCGCCCCGGATGTCAACGAGAGTGGCGAGCGCCGCCACGCCAAGACCATGGGCGTCTATCGCGAAGCGAAGCAGGTCCGACGGATCGTCGGTGGACGAGGCCCTGACGGGAATTGGCGCCGTGATGGGCGCAAGTGTCTGATCCATCGGAAATCCTACAGGAATTGGCGGCGGTCCGCTTTCGAGACCGCCGCCGAAATAATCAGGCCACGTCCGGCAAGCCGCCGATAAGCTTGTCAAGCGTCAGCGGATAGTGCCGAACCCTGACGCCGGTCGCGTTATAGACGGCGTTGGCGATTGCTGCCGCGACGCCGCAAAGGCCAAGCTCGCCGACGCCCTTGGCCTTCATCGGCGAGGACATCGGATCGGTCTCGTCCATGAAGATTACCTCCTGGTGCGGAATGTCGGCATGCACCGCCACTTCGTAGCTGGCGAGATCGTGGTTGACGAAGAAGCCGCGGCGGGTGTCGACCGCCAATTCCTCGGACAGTGCGCCGCCGGCCCCCATCGTCATCGCGCCGATGACCTGGCTGCGGGCGGTGATCGGGTTGAGGATGCGGCCCGCCGCGCAGACTGCGAGCATCCTGCGAATACGGCTTTCTCCCGTAGCAATGTCGACGCCAACCTCCACGAAGTGTGCGCCGAATGTCGATTGCTGATGCGTCTCGGTAAGCTCTCCCCACTTGATGGTGTCCTCGCCGACAAGACCCTCCGGACCGGCGGCTTCGGCAAGAGGCACCGAACGATTGCCCGAGCGGACCGCGCCATTCTCGAAGATGACGTCTTCGGAGTTGAAGCCGAGCTTCTTGGCGATTGCCTCACGCAGCTTGACACAGGCTGCGTAGACGCCGGACGTGGAGGAATTCGCACCGAACTGTCCGCCGGAACCAGCAGAAACCGGAAAACGCGAGTCGCCAAGTTGGACGGCGACCTTGTCGATCGCAACCCCCATCATCTCGGCGGCAGTCTGGGCGATGATCGTGTAGCTGCCGGTCCCGATGTCGGTCATGTCGGTTTCGACAGTCACGACGCCTTCCCGGTCAAGCTTTACCCTTGCTCCTGAAGGAAGGACGAGGTTGTTGCGGAAGGCGGCGGCAACGCCCATGCCGACCAGCCAGTTGCCGTCACGCCTGGAACCGGGCTTCCCCCGGTTACTCCAGCCAAACCGCTCCGCACCGAGCGTGAGGCAGCCGATGAGATTGCGCTGGGAAAAAGGCCGCTGCGGCTTTTCCGGATCGACCTGCGTGTCGTTGACGATCCGAAACTGCACAGGATCGATCCCAACTTTTTCGGCAATCTCGTCGATGGCGATTTCGAGCGCCATCAATCCGGGGGCTTCGCCCGGAGCGCGCATGGCGTTGCCCTCCGGGAGGTCGAGTGTCGCCAGCCGCATCGCGGTCATCCGGTTCGCCCCTGCATAGAGAAGACGGGTCTGATTGACAGCGGTCTCAAGCTGGCCGCCGGGTTGGTCGCCCGACCAGCTTTCGTGCGCTATGGCGGTGATCTTGCCGTCACGCTCGGTTCCAATGCGGATCCGCTGGATCGTCGCCGGCCGGTGGGTGGTGTTGTTCATGAGAAAGGGCCGGGGCAAGGCGACCTTGACGGGCCGCTTTGCCGCACGCGCGCCGACAACGGCCAGCACGGCATCCGCCCGCAGGAACAGCTTGCCGCCGAAGCCGCCGCCGATGAAGGGCGACATGAGGCGGATCTTCTCCTTGTCGATGTCGAGCGTCGTCGCAAGGTCGGAGCGCCACCAGTCGATCATCTGGCTGGAGGTCCAGACGGTCACCTCTTCGCCGTTCCAGGCTGCGATCGATGCGTGCGGCTCCATCATCGCATGTGACTGGTCGGGCGTCGTGTAAGATGCGTCAACAGTGACGGGAGCTGACCTGAAGGCCGCCTCGAAGTCGCCGACCGCTGTATCGGGCTGCTGCGATTCATCCGGCTTGACGGCTGAATCCTTTGCCATGCCGAGATCGAACACACCCTTCTCCTCGGCATAGTCGACCTTGACCAGGGAGGCTGCGGCGCGTGCCTGCTCGAAGGTCTCGGCGACGATGACCGCAATTGCCTGGTGATAGTGCTGAATCTCGTCGCCGCCAAAAAGCTTGGCGGTGTTGAACTTGCCCTTCTTCCGCTCGCCGATGTCGAGCGTCGTCACGACGGCAAGCACACCCGGAGCCCTCTTGGCGGCGGACACGTCCATGGACGTGATGCGGCCCTTGGCGATGGCCGCACCGATGGGATAGCCGTAGGCGTAGGACATATTCGGATCGTGCCACTCATAGGCGTACATCGCGCGGCCGGTCGTCTTGAGCTGGCCGTCGATCCGATGGATCGGCTGACCGACCACCTTCAGATTATCGATCGGGTTGGTTGTCGCTGGCGTATCGAACTGCATGGCTCAACCCCTTGCTTCGGCGATGACCGCGCCGAGCGTGCGCTCGACCAGACGGACCTTGAAACGGTTCTGTTCGGTAGGACGGGCGCCGGCAAGAAGGACGTCTGCCGCCGCGCGCGCACCTTTCGGCAGCTCGGCTTCGGCTGCCTCGATGCGCCATGGCTTATGGGCGATGCCGCCGACGGCGACCCGCCCTGTACCATCCGGCTGGATCACGGCTCCGACCGAGACGAGTGCGAAGGCATAGGAGGCACGGTCTCGCACCTTGCGATAGATGTGCTTGCCGCCGAACGGGGGCGGCAGCAGGACCGCCGTGATAAACTCGCCGCGCTCGAGAACGGTTTCGATATCAGGCGTGTCGCCGGGCAATCGATGAAAGTCGGCGATCGCAATTGCGCGACGACTGCCGTCGGCCTTGACCGTTTCCACGACAGCATCGAGCGCCCGCATGGCGATCGCCATGTCACTCGGATGCGTGGCGATGCAAGCTTCGCTGGTGCCGACGACGGCATGCTGGCGGCTAAAGCCGCCGATGGCCGAACAGCCGCTGCCCGGCTGCCGCTTGTTGCACGGCTGGTTCGGGTCATAGAAATAGGGACAGCGCGTGCGCTGCAGGAGGTTGCCGGCCGTCGTCGCCTTGTTGCGCAGTTGCCCGGAGGCACCCGCGACCAAGGCGCGGGACAACAGACCATAGTCGCGGCGAACAGTCTCGTGCGCTGCAAGATCGGTGTTGCGGACCAAGGCGCCGATGCGCAGCCCGCCCCCCGGCGTGGGCTCGATCTTGTCGAGGCCGAGACCGTTGACGTCGATCAGATGCGTCGGCGTTTCGATCTCGAGCTTCATCAGGTCGAGGAGGTTGGTGCCGCCGGCGATGAATTTGGCTTCAGGATTGGAGGCTGCCGCCTTGGCAGCGGTCTCGACGGATGAGGCACGTTCGTAGGTGAAGGCTCTCATGCTTTTATCCCCGCGACTTCCGAAATGGCATCGATAATGTTGGAATAGGCGCCGCATCGACAGATATTGCCGCTCATGCGCTCGCGGATCTCGGCCGGAGTGACCGCCGCCTCAGCCGTAAGATCGCTGGTGACGTGGCTCGGTATGTTCGCCTTGATCTCTTCCAGCACCGCCACGGAGGAACAGATCTGTCCCGGCGTGCAGTAGCCGCACTGGAAGCCGTCATGCTTGACGAAGGCCGTCTGCATCGGATGAAGGTTTCCAGGCTGGCCGAGGCCCTCGATCGTGGTGATCTGATCGCCTTCGTGCATGACCGCCAGCGTCAGGCAGGAGTTGATGCGGTGGCCGTCGACCATGACGGTGCATGCACCGCACTGGCCGTGGTCGCATCCCTTTTTCGTGCCTGTGAGATGCAGGTTCTCGCGCAACGCGTCGAGCAGCGACGTTCTGTTGTCGACCTCGAGATCGCGGTTCTGACCGTTAACCGTGAAGGAAACTTTCGATGTATAGGCCATGTCATTTCCTGGGGGCTGCGCCGCCGCGGGCGCGACGGCTCCGGTGACCGCAATCGCTGCGGCCGACGAGATAAGTAGATCTCGACGGGAAAGTTCCAGTTGTGTCTGGCTTGGCATGAACTGTTCCACCTTGCTCGTTGGACATGGGCGCGTCAACGCCGTCTGCTGAGGTAGTGCATCTCCGCCGTCTGATTAGGTCCCTTCCGTTGCATACGGTTATCGATCTGGCTCATGAATTCCCCGGGCCGCGGTCATAAGATGCCGCGAACCACATCTTCAATGAAGTTGGCTTGAATGTGGAAGCGCCGGCGGAGTAACGCCCGTCGATGCGCGCGAAAAAAAGCAGCGCCATGCGCAAAAAATGATGCTTTTCGGGCTCATCATTATTCCCTACTCCCTATCGAAGCAGGTGACGAAAAGGGATGACCGGATGCCCACGCCGTTTTACTGGAACGAGCTCAATACATATGATTTTGCCGGCCTCTCTCCCGAGACCACGATTGCCGTTCTGCCCATCGCCTCGACGGAACAGCACGGCCCGCATCTGCCGATCGCAACGGATGTCGCCATCGCGACCGGCATGCTGGCGGAGCTGAAGCGGCAGCGGTCGGAGGATCTGGACATCCTGGTCCTTCCGACACAGGAGATCGGCAAGGCCAACGAACACATCTACGGCCCCGGCACGCTGTCGCTCAGTGCTGAGCTGCTCATCCCCGTCTGGACGGCGATTGGCGCAAAAGTTGCCGAAGCCGGGCTGCGGAAGATGGTGATCGTCAATTCCCACGGCGGCAATGTCGACATCATGAGCATCGTCGCGCGCGAACTGCGCGTGCGCCAGCAAATGGCGGTGGTCTCCACGCAATGGGGCCGCTTCGGTCATCCGGAAGGCATGGTGAGCGATCACGAGAGCAAATACGGCATCCACGGCGGCGATGTCGAAACATCGTTGATGCTGCACTTCCGCCCCGAGCTGGTGCGCATGGACAAGGCGCAGAACTTTGCCTCCAAGGCCGAAGGGATGCGGCAGCAATCCAAATTTCTTCAGCCTCTGCCGCCGCATTCGCTGGCCTGGATCGCGCATGACCTCAATCCCCTCGGCGTTGTCGGCGATGCCTCGATCGCCACGGCTGAAAAGGGCGAGGCGATCTGCCGCCATCAGGTCAAGGGGTTTGTCGAGCTGCTCCGGGATCTCAAGGCCTATCCGCTTTCGAATCTCTATGTGAAATAGGTTCAGCCGCCGGTTTCACATCCGGTGGGATATGACCCTTGGCCTGCAATTCCTGCACCAGGCCGAGCAGTTCGGCGAGCAGATATTCGACGAAAAGGCTGGTGGCCGCGTCAAGGGGCGCGCGGGCGCGGGCAAACAGCTTCATCTGCTGGTAACGCGCATGGGGCTCGGCGATCGGCCGGAAGACGAGTTCACCGCGCCGGCATTCGGTGATGACGTCGAGCGGATTGAGCAGCGTCAGCCCGGTGCCGCATTTGACGAGCTGCTTCAGCATCTCCGATGCATTGGTTTCCAGCACCGGCTCGACCGAGATCGGCAGGCGCGCAAAAGCAAGGTTGATCACCTCGCGCAGGCTGGTCCCCGGCTGCGCCAGAACCAGTTTTTCCTGGGTGACATCGGCAAGGTTGATCGGCCCGGGACCGATCAGGTGATGCCCTGGCGGCAGCACGACACCGATCGGGATATCGAAATTTCCAAGCGTGCGGATGCCCGGAGTGGCGGGGATGTTGAAGCCGAGACCGATATCCACCTCGCCTGATACAACGGGGCTGGCCGTCGTGCCGCCGGTATCGTTGCGCAGCTGGACGAAGACGCGCGGATGCTCTGAAAGAAAGCGCGCGATGATTTCGGGCAGCGGCCCGGCGGCAAGCCCAACGGTCGTCACCATGCGCACCTTGCCGGCCTGCTGCATCTTGAGGCTGCGGATGCGCCCCTCCAGGCGCTCGTAATTCTTCAGCACGTCCCGGATATGTTCGATGCAGAGTTCGCCGGCAGCCGTCAGCCGCAGGCCACGCGGCAACCGCTCGAAAAGCGGCGCCCCGATCTCCTCCTCCAGCGCCAGAATCTGCCTGTTAACCGCCGATGACGCCACGTTGAGGCGCGCGGCCGCCTTGCGGATCGAACCGCAACGGGCGATCTCGTTGATGTAAAGAAGGCGTCTGGAGTGCAGCATGGTCTCTCCGATGCATAAATTTTGCGCAGGGCGCACAAATTATTTTCAGCTTTCCGACAGATGCCGAAAAGGCATCAATGCGCACGAATTTTGATGCTTTTCAAAGCGCATGGCAATGGCTCAAATTCCCTCAAAAGGGAGCCAGTAAGGTCTCCCTCGGCCACAAAAAGGGGAACTGCCGACCATGTTGAAAGCACAGACGAAGATGCAATTCCTGGGCTGCCTCGGCCTCGCCTCGATGCTTGCGGCTGCCTCACCGGCGCTTGCCCTCGACAAGGTGAGCTACGGGACGAACTGGCTTGCCCAGGCGGAGCATGGCGGCTTCTACCAAGCCGTCGCCGACGGCACCTATGCAAAATACGGCCTCGACGTCACCATCGTCCAGGGCGGCCCGAATGCTGCAAACAGCGCCCTGCTGATCTCCGGCAAGCTCGATTTCTACATGGGCGGCCCTCAGGGAGAGATATCCGCCGTCGAACAGGGCATTCCGCTGGTCGATGTCGCCGCGATCTTCCAAAAGGATCCGCAGGTACTGATCGCCCATCCGGACAACGGCGTCGACAAGTTCGAGGACCTCGCCAAGCTGAAAACGCTGTTCCTCAGCAAGGACGGCTATCTCACCTATTTCGAGTGGATGAAGGCCAACTTCAAAGGCTTCAAGGACGAGCAGTACAAGCCCTATAACTTCAGTCCCGCCCCCTTCCTCGCAGACAAGGAGTCTGCCCAGCAGGGGTACCTGACCTCCGAACCCTACGAGATCCAGAAGCAGGCAGGCTTCGAGCCAAAGGTCTTCCTGCTCGCCGACAACGGCTACTCACCCTATTCGACGATGATCACGACCACGCAGGCGACGATCGATGGCAAGCCCGACGTCGTGCAGCGCTTCGTCGATGCCTCGATCGAGGGCTGGTACAATTACCTCTACGGCGACAACACCAAGGCGAACGCGCTGATCAAGAAGGACAATCCTGAAATAACGGACGGCCAGATCGCCTATTCGGTCACCAAGATGAAGGAATACGGCATCATCGAATCCGGCGACAGCCTGGACAAGGGCATCGGCTGCATCACCGACGCCCATTACAAGAAGTTCTTCGACGAGATGACTGCTATCAAGGTCTTCAAGACCGACACCGACTATACCAAGGCCTTCACGACGAAGTTCGTCTGCAAGGGCGCCGGAATAGCGCTGAAGAAATAAGCCTCCCAGGCCAGGTCCGCCGCTCGTCTGGCGGCGGACCGCACTCCTTCGATAAATGAGCGAGAAAATGTCCCTAGCCGAAACCAAGGCGGCGCCTTCCAAGGAGGCGAGAAAGCGGCCACTGGTCGTCATGCAGTCGGTGTCGAAGGTCTTTTCCAGCGGCACGACAGCGCTCTCGGGCATGTCGTTGACCGTCGAAAGTGGCGAATTCATCAGCCTGCTTGGCCCCTCGGGCTGCGGCAAGTCCACGGCGCTGCGCATCATCGCCGGCCTTGGCGACATCACCGCGGGCAAGATCGACTGGCCGAGTTCACGGATCAATTCCAAGGGCCTGCCTGAAGGTGATATCGGCTTCGTCTTTCAAGAGCCGACGCTGATGCCGTGGAAGACCGTTTTCGGCAACGTCTACCTGCCGCTGAAACTGCGCGGGATCTCCAAGGCGGAAGCCCGCGGCCGAATCACCGAAGCGCTGGCGACCGTCAGCCTCCAGGATTTCGCCGATGCCTATCCGCGCGAACTCTCCGGCGGCATGAAGATGCGCGTGTCGATCGCCCGCGCGCTGGTGACCAAGCCGAAGCTGCTGCTGATGGACGAGCCTTTCGCCGCACTCGACGAGATCACCCGCCAGAAACTCAACGACGACGTGCTGCGGCTGTGGAAGGCGACCGGCATTACGGTGATCTTCGTGACGCATTCGGTATTTGAATCCGCTTATCTCTCGAACCGCATCGTGGTGATGAAGGCGAGGCCCGGCCGCGTGCATGCCGATTTTCCGCTGACCACCAGCCTTGAGCGGGATTCGCATTATCGAACCTCGGAACAATATCGGCAGGCCTGCGAAAAAGCGTCTCGTTCGCTGATCGAGGCGATGGGCGGATCGGAGGATCACTGATGAGCGTCGAAAGCATCGAAACCGCAGAAGCCGCATCTCCGCCCGGCTCCCGACCGGCGAACGCCCGGCGGCGTGAGTTAGCCCTGCGCATTGCCGTGCCTTTCCTCGTCATCACCGTGCTCATCATCGCCTGGGAGCTTTACGTGGTGCTCTCGGACGTTCCGCCATACATCCTGCCCGGTCCCGGCGCGGTGGCTGCGGCCTTCATCAATGATTGGGGCACGCTGGCGCCGGCCCTCTGGGTCACGACCAAGATCACCTTCATCTCGCTGATGCTGGCGCTGATTGGCGGCGTGGGGTTTGCAATCTTCCTGGTGCAATCGCGCTGGATCGAGATCGCCTTCTATCCGCTCGCCGTTATCCTGCAGGTGACGCCGATCGTGGCGATCTCGCCGCTGATCCTGATCTACGCTCCCTCCACGCAGGTCGCGCTTCTCATATGCGCCTTCCTCGTCGCGTTCTTCCCGATCCTGTCGAACATGGTGCAGGGCCTGAAGAGCGTCGACCATAATCTGATCAACCTCTTTGAGCTTTACGGCGCCTCGCGCTGGCAGACGCTGCTCTTTCTCAAACTGCCTGCCGCCCAGCCCTATTTCATGACCGGTCTTCGCATCGGCGGCGGCCTCGCACTGATCGCCGCCGTCGTCGCCGAATTTGCCGCAGGATCCGCCGGTGCCGGCTCCGGCCTCGCCTTCCGCCTGCTCGAAGCGCAGTACCGGATGAACATCCCGCGGCTCTTCGCCGCCCTCTTGATGCTCTCCATGCTTGGCGTAGCGATCTTCGGCCTCACCACCCTCATTGCCTGGCTGAGCCTTCATCGCTGGCATGAAAGCAGCATCAAACGGGAAAACTAATGACCTATTCCTTCATATCCCCGCCGAATGCGGCCCGCTTCGTGTTGAGCAACGCGACAGTGCCCGCCGTCACCGTCGAGCATGTCGACGTGCCGGTCACCGAAGGGCTGGCCACGGTCGATATCGTCATCAGCGACGGCATGGTTGCCGCCATTCGGCCGGCCGGCGCCGCACCCGCCGATTATGCCAGGATCGATCTCAAGGACGGCATGGTCTGGCCGTGCTTTGCCGATATCCATACTCATCTCGACAAAGGCCATATCTGGCCGCGCCAGGCCAATCCCGACGGCAGCTTCATGGGCGCGCTCGATGCCGTCAGGGCCGACCGGGAAGCAAACTGGTCGGCCGCAGACGTCAAACGGCGGATGGAATTCTCGCTCCGCTCCGCCTATGCCCATGGCACCAGCCTGATCCGTACGCACCTGGACTCGCTTGCGCCACAGCATCGCATCTCATTCGAGGTTTTTGCCGAAATCCGGGATACCTGGAAGGACAGGATTGCATTGCAGGCGGTCGCCCTCTTCCCGCTGGATGCCATGGCAGACAGCGCCTTCTTTGCCGATCTCGTCACAACAATCCGGCAGAACGGCGGCCTGCTTGGCGGCGTCACCAGGATGGGGCCGGAGCTTGTCTGGCAGCTTGACACGCTCTTCAGGACCGCCTGGGAGCATGGCCTGGATATCGATCTGCATGTCGACGAGACGGATGATCGCGGCGCCGAGACGCTGAAGGCAATCGCCGAGGCCGTGCTGCGCAACGGGTTCGAGGGCAAGGTCACCGCCGGCCATTGTTGCTCGCTCGCCCGCCAGGACGAAGACACCGCCGCGCGCACCGTCGAATTGGTCGCCAAGGCAGGTATCGCGGTCATCGCGCTACCGATGTGCAACATGTATCTGCAGGATCGCTATCCCGGCCGCACCCCGCGCTGGCGCGGCGTCACGCTGTTCCAGGAGCTGGCCGCCGCCGGTGTCGCGACCGCGGTCGCATCCGACAATACCCGTGACCCCTTCTATGCCTATGGTGATCTCGATCCGGTGGAGGTTTTCCGTGAGGCCGTGCGGATTCTGCATCTCGATCACCCGCTCGATACCGCCGCCCGTGTCGTCACCACCTCGCCCGCCGCCATCGTCGGGCGACCGGACAAGGGCCGTATCGCCGCCGGCGATCCTGCCGATCTCGTGCTCTTCAGCGCGCGGCGCTGGAGTGAATTCCTGTCCCGTCCGCAGTCTGACCGCGTCGTGCTTCGCCGCGGCAAGGTGATCGACCGCAGCCTGCCGGACTACCGTGAACTCGATAACGTCGTTGGAGCCTGACATGGCCGATTATCAAAAGATCAAAAAGGAACTCGAAGGCATCGCCGTCGAGGATAATCCGGCGCTGGTTCGCCAGAAGAGCCGGGATTTCTACTGGTATTCGCCTGTACTCAAAGCTCAGCTCGACAATGTGACGGCCGATCTCGTCGTTACGCCGAAGACCGAGGAAGAGGTCATCCGGACGCTGAAGGTCGCCTATGCCCATGGCGTACCGGTCACGCCGCGTGGCGCCGGCACCGGCAATTACGGCCAGGCCATGCCGCTTTCCGGTGGCATCGTTCTCAATCTTGCCGCCATGGACAAGATCAAGGAGATCCATCCCGGCCGTGTCGTCTGTGAGCCCGGCATCGTGCTTGCCCAACTCGACAAGCAGACCAAGGCCCATTCCGGCCAGGAGCTGCGCTTCCACCCCTCCACCGCCCAGACGGCGACGGTCGGCGGCTTCATCGCCGGCGGTTCCGGCGGCGTCGGGTCGATCACCTGGGGCGGCTTGCGCGACCTCGGCAACATCCTGCGCCTGCGCGTCGTCACCATGGAGGCCGAGCCGCGCGTGCTCGATCTCACCGGCTGGGATCTGCAGAAGGTGAGCCACGCCTACGGCACCAACGGCATCATCACCGAGATCGAGATGCCGCTTGCGCCCGCCTATGACTGGGTCGATGTGCTCGTCGGTTATGACGACTTCATGGAAGCGGTGCGCTTCTCCGATGCGCTGGCGAAATGCAACGGCATCCTGGTCAAGGAGATCGCGCCGATCGCCGCTCCCATTCCTTACGACTATTTCACCCGCCACAAGCCCTACATCCGTCAGGGCCAGTCGATCGTCGTGCTGATGATCGCGCCGCACTCCATGGATGCTTTTCTCGCCTTCACGGCGGCGCAGAAGGGCGAGATCATGTTCCGCTCCGACAAGGTGGAAAGCATGCGCGGCATTCCGCACGCCTACGAGCTTGCCTGGAACCACACGACATTGCGTGCGCTGAAGGTCGATCCGAGCTTCACCTATCTGCAGGTGCAATATCCGGGACCGGATCATGTCGCCAAAGTCCGCAAGATGGTCGAAATCTTCGGTGACGAAGTACCGGGTCATCTCGAATTCATCAAATTCGACGGCCAGATCCAGTGCTCCGGGCTGCCGCTGGTGCGCTATACCACCGAAGAGCGGCTGGAGGAGATCATCAAGATCCATCAGGACAATGGTTGCCCGATCTTCAACCCGCACCGCTATACGCTCGAGGAAGGCGGCATGAAGCGCACCGACGCGGTGCAACTTGCCTTCAAGCAGGAAACCGATCCGAAGGGCCTGCTCAATCCCGGCAAGATGATTGCGTGGGACAATCCCGATTTCGATTTCAACGCCGGCAAGAATTATCTCTTCCCGGGCCTGGCAGCCGTCATGGAGGCTTCATGAGGGTTCTCGTCCTCCACTCTCACCCGGTCGAGGAAAGTTACGGCAAGGCGCTTTACCGGCAAACGGTCGAGAGCCTTGAGAAGGCCGGGCATATTGTGGACGCCTGCGACCTCTATGAAGAGCAGTTCGATCCGGTGCTCTCGCGCCACGACCGGCTCGTCTATCACGACTATCCGGAAAACCTGAAGCTGGTGGAATCGCATGTTGAAAGGTTGAGGGCGGCCGAGGGGCTGGTGATCTGCACCCCGATCTGGAACTTCGGCTTTCCGGCAATCCTGAAGGGATATTTCGACCGCGTCTGGCTGCCGGGCGTCTCCTTCGAACTCGTCAACGGCAAGGTGGAATCGCGGCTGCGCCACATCCGCAAGCTCGCAGCCGTCCTGACTTATGGCGCAACGCCCTTCCGGGCCTTTGCAGCCGGCAACCCGCCAAAGAAAATCGTCAAGCGCGTGCTGAGGGCGCAGATCAATCCGGTGAGGCCGGTGACGTTCCTCGCCCATTACGACATGAACAATTGCACGCCGGAGACGCGGTCAAAATTCCTGGCCCGCGTCGGAGGCGCGATGGAGCGATTCTAGAAAATTTTCGCAGCCGTCACTTCGACCTCGACGAGGAATTCCGAGCGGGTAAAGCCGCCGATAACGAGCAAGGTGGAAACCGGCTTCGGATCGAGCGTATAGCGATCCCGCACGGCCATATAGGCCGGGAAATCCTCCCGGCGGATGACGAAGCCCGAAATGCGGATGACGTCGGCAAAACTCATCTCCGCCTCTTCGAGGATCGCCTTGATCGCCTCGAAGCAGAGTTCCGCCTGAGCCGTGATGTCGCTCGGAACAGTATCGTCGAGACCGATACCCAGCTGGCCCGAGGTGACGAGCAGCGCTGCGCCGGGCGGCACCAGCAGGCCGTGATTGTAATTCCCAAAAGGCCGGCGCACCGAGGCCGGATTGAAGATCTTCTTCATCGATCGCTCTAGAATTCCTATAGGTCCGTAGATCCCGCGACCCTACAGGATGCGGCGGGATATGAGAATATCGCTGCCGCTCATGATAAGTTGCGAGGAATGATGTGGGACAACCCGCCGCGGAGGGGCCGAGGATCGTCCAGGCGCCAGTTCAATATCCACGGTACTTAGTCTGATGTCCGCCGCGCTTCATCTTTGTATCACGCGCCGCGAGGCGACCAAGTGGATGGGGCTGTTGCCTTCAAAGGCTCGTCCGCTGCGCTGCCCGTCCGCCGCGCCTCTGTCGCCGTCCAATTGAAACTGATTGACCAGATCCCGCAGCCGGCCTGCCTCGGAGGACAATGAGGCAACGGCAGCTGTCGATTGTTCGACCATCGCTGCATTTTGCTGGGTCGCTTGGTCCATCTGATTGACGGCCGTGTTGATCTCGGCAAGTCCAATCGATTGCTCGCGCGCCGATGTGGCAATCGCATCCATGAGTTGGTTAATCTGTATGACGTATTCACCGATCGACTTGAGCGACGTTCCGGTTTCGAGAACCAATTTCACGCCATTTTCCACATCGGTTGACGACTTTTGAATAAAGCCCTTGATCTCCTTGGCCGCTTGAGCGGCGCGCTGGGCGAGCTCACGGACTTCCTGGGCGACAACGGCAAAACCCTTGCCCGCCTCACCCGCACGGGCAGCCTCAACGCCAGCATTCAGCGCCAGGAGGTTCGTCTGGAAGGCGATTTCATCGATTGCACCAATGATGTTCGAAATCTGCTGTGAACTGTCTTCGATGCGGCGCATGGCCTGTTCCGCCTCAGAGACGACCGTTGCCGACCGCTGGGCACTGATATCGGCTTCTTTGGCCACGTTGCGTGCCTCGTCGGTGCGTTTGGTCGACATCGTCACATTCGAGGTGATCTCGTCCAAGGCTGCAGCCGTCTCCTCGAGAGAGGCAGCTTGTTGTTCAGTGCGTTTGGAAAGATCCTGCGCGGCAGATGCAATTTCACCGGTACCATTGTCGATGCTGTGTACCGTCTCGAGCACGGCGCCGATGGTCGCACCCAATTGCCGGAGCGAAGCGTTGAAGTCTTCGCGCAAGGCTTCGTATTCGGCCGCAAATTGCTCCGAAAGCTGGAAGGAAATGTCGCCTGCTGCAAGCCGCCGGAGGCCTCCGCCCAATGTCGTGGTCGCGAAGCGCAACTGTTCTGCCTCGCGTTCGGCGCGCTGTTGGGCTGCGGCGCGCGCTGCTTCGCTCTCGCTGCGGGATTCGGCGGCTTCCTTCTCCAGCCTGACGACGTTTAGGGCATTCTGACGGAAGATTTCAACCGCGCCGGCCATTTCGCCGACTTCGTCGGTGCGACCGGCATAGGGAATATCACTGTCGAGATCGCCATCCGACAAGCGCCTCATGGCCGAAGCGATGCTTCGGATTGGGTTAGCAATGCCCGATATCGCAAAGAATATGCCGGCAACGGCAAGAAGCACGGCCAGCGTTGCGATCGTGGCCGTCAGCATGAAAGCGGATTGTGCGGAAGCACCGCTCGCGGCCACGAAACCTTCGGCCTGGCCGAGAATGAAGGCGACCAGATCTGCAACCGCCTTGTTCATTAGCTCGGCTTGTGGCTCCATATTTTCCTTGAGGAGACGGATTGCTTCAGGCGTCTTCCCGTCATTTTCAGACGCGATCATTTGCTCTGCAAGCGCGCGATATTTGGCGAGTTCCGGCTTGATCTGATTGATCAGTTCGCGCCCCCGCTCGGTGCGGACGCCTTTTTCGTATTCGCCAACAACTGTGTCGAGCGCGGCGCCGGCTGCATCGATTTTTTGCTGTCCGACATTCCGCTCCTCCGCTGTATCCTCCAGGAGATACTGGGCATAGACCAATTTCAGGTCGAGGAAGTCATCCTTGATCTCCCGGGCCGTCACAAGCCGCTGCATCCAGAAGGTCCCGATCTGCTCGGTATTGGCACGAAGTGTCGAAATCGTGCTCAGCGAGATATAGGACAGGCCAACCATGAACAGACTGATGATCGACAGCTTTAAGATCAGGGCTTGTTTGATGCTCGGGCGCTTCATGCGGGTCTCCTCGGAGGTCTGGAACGACCGGCATGCCGGCTGATGCAAGATCTCGCGCCAGATTCAATAATTTAGTATTAACTAAACAATGATCCCGCTCTTTTTCCTGAAATCTTCTGAGCAGATCCATACTTCCGCGATTAATTAAACGACATGCGACTTAAAGTTCCTGGAAATCCAAGGAAATAGCAGCCATGGCGAGCGAAAATGGCAGCTCCATCAGGTCTCGATACCAAGAATGAATCGATCTCCATTGACCCGGCTTTGGACATCAATCGCCGTCAGGGCAAGAAACGTCGATCCGCTCACGCAGCCGTCCTGCCGTCCGCGACGGGAGATCCTGACGGGCAAGGCGGAGCTCTGCCGATCGATCGTGGGGCTTTGCCAGATGGCTTTCAGAACCTGAGGTTATCGTAGCGGGCGCCCCGGCGATCGAAGACCTGCCGGTGTTCGCCTATGTCGAAGCCGATGTCGTGACCGCGTTGATGGCCTTGAAGCCGCACCCGCCGGGCGCCGTCGAGATCGCGCTGATTGCGACGCGACCCGAATATCACGGTCGCGGCGCCGGACGCCATCTCGTCGATGCGGCAGAACGTTTCGGTCACGAATCGGGTGCGCGGCTGCTGACGGTCAAGACGCTCGCCCCGCGCGGCCGCGACGAACCGCAGTTCGAGGCGACGCGGCGCTTCTATGACCGGAACGGCTTCGTGCGGGCTGAGGTCTTTGCAAACCTCTGGCACGAGGACCATCCATGCCTGTTCATGGTCAAGCCGCTCGCTGGTGTCCAGGTAGGTGAGGCTACGCTTTGAGACGACGGGATTTTCTGCTTGGCGCGCATTTGCAATAACTGGCGCGCAAGGCACCCGTCTCTGCGCGCGGTGGACGATAGGAGCTAGTGGCGCCCCTCCGGCAGCGGGCAGGCTTCGCCGCAGCCGCCGACGCCCGGCAGGTTATAGCGCAGGCAGCAGACTTTCCGGCGCACGAATTCGAGCCCGCATTGCTGGCGCGCAATGCGGATCATGCCGAACATCGGGTTGCGCCCGACGCCCGGCCATTGAGCTTCTTCCAGCAGCGCCAGGCCACCTTCGACGAGGAGGGGCTCATGGCGATGAGCGATCTCCTTCAGAATCCAGGAGAGATAGGCCGCGACATTGTTCCAGAGAAGCTTCGGCGCGACGCCGGCATTGGCGGCGATCGCCGCGATGACGGGCTCGGCGTGACCGAGCATCAGCCGGTGAAGCTCGCCGGCCGGGTCAGTCGTCACCTCGGGCCTGCCGGACATCAAGAATGCTTCCGGTTCGCCTGTCTGGTCGGTACAGACGAGCGATAGGCGGTCGATTTCTAGCGGCAGCCCGATGTGGTGCACGAACAAATGGACGCTGGGGGCGATGGTCAGCATGCTGAAGTAGTAGAGCGTCCACATCGAGACGATCGCACGACGGTCGCTGCGGGGAAATTTTTGCGCATACCGGCCAATGATCTCGTCGAAGATCGCCCGGTCGCAAAGATCTCTGCAGGAAACGACGATACCCGTCTGCGGCGGGGAATCGAGCAGCTTGCCGCGGCAATAAGAGAACGGTCCGTCGCCCACCAGTCCGTCGAGGTTGACGGTCTGGTGGGCGACAGGATGGTCAGCGATCAAGGTCGGGCGCTGGAGCGCCCCGTTTGTCTCCATTGCCGTGCCTTACCACCGGTATTTCAGGGTGCCGGTAATGTTACGGCCCTGGCCGAGATAGCAGAAGCCCTCATTGCAGACAGTGTCGCGTTCGTCGGCAATGTTGCGGATATTGAAGGCGGCCGTCAGGCCCTCATATTTCTTGTCGACCGCGCCGAAATCATAAGCGGCGGACGCATCGACGTAGAAACCCGAAGGGTTTTTCGAAGTATTGGCGGTATCCGTCCAGTTCTCGCTGACGTAACGGACACCCGCGCCGACCGACAGCCCGTTGAACGGATTCATTTCCTGGAACGTATAGTTGGCCCAGAGACTTGCGACATGCGATGGGGTCACAGCCGGCGTGTTGCCCTCGTTTTCACCACCTCCGGTCACCTCGGAATGGTTGTAGGTGTAGGCTGCGATGAGATCCAGGCCATCGGCGACTGCCGCGCGGGCTTCAAGCTCGATGCCCGTTCCCGTCACCTCGCCGAGCGAGTTATAGGCAAGGGTCAGGGGATTGGCCAACACCGGCTTGTTCTTTTCGACGATGTGATAGGCGACCGCCGATAACAGGATATCGGTGCCGGGCGGCTGGTACTTCACGCCAAGTTCGTATTGTTCGCCCTCCGTCGGCTCCAGGATCTTGCCGGATGCCGACCGGTTGGTCACGGGATCGAAAGAGGTCGCATAGGAAACGAATGGCGCGATGCCGTTGTCGAAGCGGTAAAGCGCGCCGGTCTGCCAGGAGAGGGCATTCTTGCTGACGTCTTCGGAGGCGTTCAACCCCAAAGAGGTATAGGTCGTGTCACGCGTCTGGTTCACCCAGGTCTGGCGGCCGCCGAGATTGAAGCGCCAGTTGCCGGCCTCGATCTGGTCCATGGCGTAAACACCGACCTGCCGCATGTCGGCATCGGCTACGATGAAGTTATAGGCCGGCGTGGCGCCTGACACGCCATAGGTCGGATTGGCGATATCGAAATCGAATGCCGGGTTGACGGCGCCGATGCCGTAGCCCCAGTTCGACTGGAGATTGGTGTAGTCGAGCCCGAAGAGCATCGTGTGGGCAATCGGGCCTGTATCGAACTTCGCCTCGAGCTGGTTGTCGACCTGGAAGACGTTCATCTCGTCCCGGATCGAGCTGGCGTTGCGATGCGCGACGGTCCCGGTCCAGCTGGAAACGCCGAGGTAGCGAGCGCGAAGATCGAGATGCGAGTAACGCAGGTTATGCCGGAACGTCAGGCCGTTGTCGAATTCATGCTCGAACTGATAGCCGACCTGCTGCTGCTTGACCTTCTGGTAGTCGTAATCGGGATCGCTCTGCCTAATGTCGAGTATTCGGCCGTCCAGTGTCGTGATCGCGCCGACATTGGAGTCGGTCTCGTCGGCCTGCACCAGACCGTACAGCGTGAAGGTCGTGCCCTCGTCAGGTTTCCAGGTAAAGGACGGTGCCAGGAAATAGCGGTCGTCGGCAATATCGAAATTGGTGTCGCCGTGACGGGCAAGGCCGACGATGCGATAGAGAAAATCGTCATTTCCTTCGCTGATCGGCCCGCCGAAATCGAACATCGCCTGAGCCCGATCCTTGGTGCTGTAGGAGATACCGACTTCGTGGATCGGCTCTTCGGTCGGAAGCTTCGATATCTTGTTGACGAGGCCGCCCGGCGATCCGGAGCCGTAGAGAACGGATACTGGTCCCTTGATCACCTCGACGCGCTGCAACTGATAGGGATCGGTGCGGAACATGCCGTAATTGATATAGGGTTGACGCAAGCTGTCACGGTAGTCGCCAACCGTCGTAACGTTGAAGCCGCGAATGAAGATCTGGTCGAAGCGCGGATCGAACCCGTTCGGTCCGGTTGTCACGCCGGCCGAATAGCGCACTGCCTCGATGATGCTCTGGGCGCCACGCTGCTCGATTTCCCTCTCCGTGGTCACCGAGACCGAACGCGGCGTCTCGACGAGCGGCGTGTTGATCTTGGTCGCGGCCGAACTGTTCTTGGCAGCAACGGACGTCCGGTCGGACTTGCTATCAGAGGATGCACCTTGAATGACGATCGGCTCCAGCGTCGTCGCGCTGCCATCTGTCGATGCGCTCTGAGCTAAAGCCGGCGATGCTGCAACGCCGATCAGGAGGATCGCTGTCGCGACAAATAGGCTATCGTTATAAATTCGCGATACATTATTAGAAACATTCAAAAAAACACGCGCCATTGCTTGGTCCCGACACCACCGATGCGGGCGGAACCTATGGAGCGAAATTGGCCCTGTCAACATAAGATGATTATTTAAATCATCTATTAATCTGCAAGAATCCACGCTTTCGAGTCACCCGAATAGGTTGCACGTAGAATTGGGGCCATGACGTCCCGTGCAGATAAATTGCCAACCTGCCGGTCTTGATGGGTCGAGATTGCGGGATGGCTCGGCAATCGTCAGCCGCTTGTCGCTGCTATGTCGGTGCGTACCACGGGTTGATAACGTTAAGTCCTGCGGCTTCGAAGGGACTAGTGTCGCGGGTAGCGACAATAAATCCGTTCGCCGCGGCAGTTGCGGCGATATAGGCATCTGCTTTACCGATTGCCCGACCTGCTACGCGTGCTCGCGCCATTAATTCCGAATAGCTCTTTGACACAGCCATGTCGAACGATAGAACGCGTCCAGAAAATAGAGGTAGAACTTCCTCTTCTAGTCGATCGTAGAGGACGGTCTTTCGTCTTCCGCTAGGCATCGCGGCGATGCCGAACCGTAACTCAGCTACTGTAATCGCCGAGACGAACAGTGTTTCCACTGCTTGAGCATCGATCCACGCCAGCACCTGACTATCGGGTGTGGGCTTCCATGGCTCCGAGATGACGTTGGTATCGATCAGGATCATTCGAAACTCATAGGTTCCGCAGGCGCTTTGTCTCGGACGAGCTGCAGATTATCCACGTCGTTGTTGGAAAGCCCTGCTTCGCGCCCGATCGATGCTAGCAACGAGCCCAACATGACGCGCTCAGCTGGCCGTACCGCTGTTTCTAGGATGTCACGGATTTCTGCTTCGGTACTGCGGCCGTGATGAGCTGCCCTCACTCTCAAGGCACGATGTGTCTCCTCAGACAAATTGCGTATTGTAACTGCTGCCATCGCTTGCACCCCCTTAACACTGATGATCATGCTATCAATATATGGAAGGTGATATCAGCTGACAACTCCTCTAGTTGTTTTGGAAGGACGCTTTTTGAATTGCGACAAATTGCAATCCTCATCCACCATCCATGCGCAACCTTTGCCACCCGACTGCGGTCAGTAGTATCAACTGACTAAGTAGGAGGGCATTTCGACCGCAGGTGCCGCTGAAGTGGCTCGCCGGCTAGATCGGCTGGCGGAGTTGCGCAAAACTCCATCGCGCGCAGTTGAGCAACTGCCACTCCCATTAGAGCCGCTGGCCAATTATGGGATGAGGCCCGTGGTCCGATAGGCCCGGATCGTCCGGTCATAGATGCCGATGTCCCGGCAACCGCGCGCGACCAGTTGGGCCCCCTCGATGGCTGCGAAGATTGCCATCGCATGCTCCCGCAGGTCCTGCTCGCCCGACGAGGGCCTTGCGCGTGAGAGGATCTGGGTGAGCCATCCGACGTTCATCTGCGCGAATCGATCGACCTCGGTTCTAACCTCCGCAGGGAGGTCGTCTAGTTCCGCGCTCATAATGCCGCACAGGCACATGCGATTATCGTTGGCCAGGGCAGCGCGAAAGATCGCCGCGTATCTGCCCATGCACCAACTCGCATCGTTGGAAGTGGCCAGCAGCTCCGCCAGGTAGGCTGCGCCCTCCTCCGTATAGCGACGCGCCAACGCGGCGCCGAGATCGCCCTTGGTCGGAAAATGATAGTGCACGCTGGCGCTTTTGATCCCGACCTCTTTGGCGAGTTCACGAAAGCTCAGCGCATTGTAGCCATGCGACTGCACCGTGGCTTTTGCGGCGGCCATGACCGCCTCGCGCATATCCGTCTTGGTTTTTGCCATTGTCGTTCCGTACCTATCACTCGATAGATAGTTGTTGACGGCCAAAAAGGGAAGAGATATCTGTGAATCGCAATCTATCTATCGATAGACAGATAAAGGCATTCCTGATGAAAATCTTCGATCGCCCCGGCTTTCCTGGGCAACCGCCAGCGCGATAAGGCGCTAGGCGGCATGAGGTATTTCGACATGGTGCTGCAGGACCGTTCGTTCGTCGCCGGCGATGCATTCTCGATGGCCGACAGTGTATGCCGGGCTGATGTTCGCGGACGCCGCCGGCATTGCCATCCCTGAAGATCATTCCGCGCTGAAGACCTGGCGCACAAAAGTCTCCGAGCTGCCGAGCGTCAAGAATCGCAGCGGCCAGATGTTCGTCGCGGAGGATCTGCGTAGGCTCGGCTTCTAATCGCACACCTCACCTCGCTACACCGCGCCAACCTATTCCCCACCGGCAGCTCTGATTGCACCGGCGCCCGCTCCTGCGCCCGCCGCTCCGCGGCAGATGGCACCCGAGAAAACACTGCCCGGAAACTCGAACAAATTCAGGCGGATCGTTATCCAGGTGCAGTCGGGATTGCCTGCCTACGGTTATTACGCTGGCTCCCTGACTGGTGTCGTCGACGAGGACACGCGCGCGGCGCTGAGCCAGATGCAGAAGGACAACAAGCTCAAGGTAACCGGTACGGTAACGACAGAGGTCTTGAACGCATTCGGGATTGCAGCACGATAGCGATTGGAATGCCCTGCCGCTCTATACGCAGCGCTTTTCCGACATAACGGCGATAGTAGTCAAGCCCCATTACAGCCATCATCACCTTGTTTTTATTCTATTTATTTCGTGTCTAGATGCGTGAGCAATCGCGATCCCGACAAAAGGGGGATAAAGACCGGGCGCCGTATCTAGGTCATCGGGGCGACCTGCTTCTCCCTCGCCGCATTCAAAACGCGGATAAAACGCGTCGCTCACTTCTTATTACCATCGCATTGTTTTTGCTGAAAAAACTCACCCCTCTCACCTGAGTGGACCGTGACGATAGGGGCGAATCTGATATAAGGGGGATAAAACGAGGAAACGAAATGCCTATCCATGATCCATGCGCTTTGCTCAACCGGTTGCTTCAAGAGCCGAACGAAACTGGGTGGCTGGAATTCAAGGTCAATAACAAGGATCCGCGCGAGATTGGTGAGTATGTTTCCAGCCTCGCGAATTCAGCCATGCTGGCTGGCAGGGATCGTGCTTTCCTTGTCTTCGGCGTGGAGGACCGCTCGAAAGAACGGGTGGGGACCGAACTCCGTTTGCAAAAACTAAAGCAGGGAAACGAGGATTTTACAAATTGGCTGAGCCGGATGATCGAGCCGCGTGTCCTCATCGAGGTTCTGGATTTCTCGTGCGATGGCCTTGCCTATTCCGTGATTGCCATCGAACCGTCCTATGAACGGCCCGTAAAGTTCAGCGGTGTGGAATTCATCCGGATTGGGGAGAACAAGAAAAAGCTCGCCGAGTTTCCGGAGCATGAGCGGGCGCTGTGGATAGCGACCGGAAGGCGCCGCTTCGAGACAGCCGTGGCTGCATCCAACGTGACCACGGAAGATGTTTTCGCGCTCCTGGATCCGGATCCTATGTTCGATTTAACCGGCGAGCCAAGGCCCAAGAACCAAGAAGAGGTGACCCGCAAGATGGCGGATCGAGGGGTTGTTCTGGATAATCTTGAGGGCCGGTTCGACATTACCAACCTCGGCGCCATCATGCTGGCCCGCGACGTCACGGCTTTTCCCTCCATCGCCGGGAAAGCCGTTCGCATCGTCAAATATACCGGCCGCGATAAATCTCGATCCGACTTCGAACAGGAAGGCAAGAAGGGCTACGCCGTCGGTTTCACCAGCATGATGAAATTCCTGATGGAACGCCTGCCCAAGGACGAACGATATATCGACGGGGTTCGACGCATGGTTCCGCACTTCCCGGAAACAGCTATCCGGGAAGTGATTGCCAACGCACTCATCCACCAGGATTTCATGGCGACCGGCGTCGGTCCTGTGGTTGAGATCTATGATAACCGGATCGAGGTCAGCAATCCGGGTAACTCTCTGATCAGCACCGACCGAATCCTCGACGAACGACGCTCCCGAAACGAAAAACTGGCAGCGACTATGCGTTCATTCGGCCTCTGTGAGGAACGCGGTGGCGGTCTCGACAAGACGCTAATTGAGATCGAGGCAGAGCATCTCCCGGCCCCCGATTTCATCTCATCCGAAAACTCAATGCGTGTCGTGCTGTTCGCGCCAAAAGGCTTCAACCAGATGTCGAAGGCAGAGAAAATGCGGGCGTGCTTCTTTCATTGTATTCTGCGCTGGCTAACTCACGATTACATGAGCAACGCAACTCTCCGGGAACGGTTCTCGCTTCCGGCCGAAGAGTATCAGGCAGTTTCCGCAATTATCGCGGAATCGATCAAACTCGGCCGCATCGCACCGGCAGATCCGGACCAGGGCAGGAGAAACGCGAGATACGTTCCGTACTGGGCCGTCTAAGGCAAGTGACCGCCTTGACAGGAATCGAACCGTGAATTCGGTCTGGCATGAGTGAGACTTTGGCCCGATATGATACGTTTACGACATACTGTCGTCCGCTGGTACAAAATCATTAGGGCAAGCAGATCGTCTTTTGGGGCGGAATTCGCGGCCCGCCTTGCCTCCGGTCGTCTGCTCCCTAGATCCGACACATGGATACCGAGCGAACCACAGCTCCTATCAGATCGGTAAGGGCGTCTTCGCGGAAACCTCTGCAGAGGTTGAGCCCGGCCATTGTCGAGCAAGTCGAGCGCCTGCTCGGTGGACGCACGCGTGATATCCGCTTCAATGGGGAACTGGCTCGGCTTTTTGGCGAACGCTCCTGGCCGCGGACTGCCAAGATCATTCGCGCGTGGATGGTCTGGGTTATCGTGCTCGACGTCCTGACGTTGGGCCTCAACGCGATCTTGCTTCCGACTGAAACCGTCATGTCGATGCTTTGGCCAGCGTCTATCCTTCCCCCCGCGGCTCTTGTCGCCGCGGTGGCCTTCCTGCGGCCGCATGCTTTGTGGGTGCAGGGAGTTTTCCTCCTCTCGGCTGTTTTTCTCATCCTCCTGTCGGTCGCCATGGTGGGCGTTAACACCGGTGGCGAGTTTTATGAGCGGCATTTGACCATCATGCTTTTTGTGGCCGTCACTGCCATTATCATATTTCCCATTCCACTCGGTTGGGCGATGGCGATCGGTGCTTCTGCCCTCGGTATCTACCTTGTGTTTCAACTGCGCAATCCAGCCATCGAAGTGGGCAGTGCTCTGGCCGGGACGCTGTTTTTCGCAAGCGGTGTGGCTGCAACCGTCGTTGCCCGACGTACCGCAACCATCTTCGCTCAGAAGACTTTCTTGCTGGAGTTACGAGATCGAAGTCGCCTCGCGGAGCTTACCGACGCCAATTCCCAGCTGGAATTGCTGGCACGGACAGATCCGTTGACGGGTGTCGCCAACCGGCGCTCGATGATGGAAACGCTCCATTATTTCTGGAGCGAGGATCTTAAACGAACGAGCGGCGCGGCGATGCTGATGTGCGATATCGACGACTTCAAGCATCTCAACGATAATCTCGGACATGCCGAAGGCGACCGCTGCCTGGTGAAGGTTGCCGGCATCATTCAGAGCAGCATGAGAGACGAGCGGGACCAGGTCGCCCGTTACGGAGGCGAAGAATTTCTCGTCTTTCTCCCAGGCTCAGATGAGCAAGAAGCCAAGGTCGTCGCTGAGCGGATACGCAGCCGAGTGGAAGCTGCGTCTCTTCCAAACCCGACCTCCCGCGTCGTTGCTTATGTCACTGTCAGCATTGGAGTGGCCACGATGATGCAAGACAGTGAGCTTGTGTCAGCAGAGCACATGCAACGCCAAGCGGATGCGGCGCTCTACCTTGCCAAAAAGACTGGCCGCAACCGTGTGGTGGTCCATGCCGCAAAGGTCGACCAAGCCTCAGACTAAGCCGTTTGGCTATCGTGGTCTCCAAAACGACTGCCTTAAAAGGCCGCAATCTGGGTCCGGTGTCAGCCCTGTCAGCTTGACCATTTGACAGATATCCTACAAGTCGATATGTAACATCGATCTTATCGGCGATGCGGGAAAGTGACCGGCATGACATTGAAATCGATGAAGCCGCTGACGCGCGCGCCACTGCTGCATGTCTCCGTGCAGGAAAGTCTGCGCGCCTATATCGACGACAATGGCCTGGCGCCCGGAACCCTGCTTCCGGCCGAGGGAGAGCTCGCCACCCAGCTCGGTGTCAGCCGCAATTCGCTGAGGGAAGGCATCAAGGCGTTGGAATCGCTCGGCGTGCTGGATACGCGGCGCGGCGTGGGTATCTTCGTGAAGGCATTTTCCTTCGGGCCGCTTCTCGACAACCTCGCTTACGGCCTCGGCGGCGCCCTGCGGCAGATCGAGGAGGTCCTCGAAATCCGCCGTACGCTGGAAGTGGGATTGATCGGCAAAACGATCGACGTGATCGGCGAAGAGGACATCGCCGAATTGCGCGCCACCGTCAATCGGATGCGCGCCCAGGCCGAGCGCGGTGAAACCTTTGCGGAAGACGACCAGCTGTTCCACCGACTGCTGTTTCGCTGCCAGGACAATGAAACGCTGGTGCGGCTGATCGATGTCTTCTGGCTCGCCTTCTACAAGGCGTCGGATTTCGTCAACCTTGAAAATGCCGATCCGATGGCAACGTGGCGCGACCATGCCGCAATCGTCGATGCGATCGAGGCAAAAGATCTGGAGGAGGCGCGCAGACGCCTGGATCGTCACTACGAAGGCATTGCCCGGGTGATTGCCAACAACAAGACAAGTTCAAACGTGGGAGGAACACATGAAAAGACTGTCTAGATTATCCGTGATTGCGCTTGGCGCCCTGCTGTCGACGGCTGCCGTTCCAGCTCTTGTCGTTTCGGGCGTTGCAATAGAGGCCCAGGCAGCCACGCTATCGGGCGGCTTCGATGTCGGTCCCGGAGGTTTCCAGGGCAACTTCAATCCGCTCGCCGCGACCGCCGGCTTCACCTGGCTCAGCATCTATTACGAACCGCTGATCACTTATGACGAGAAGCTGCAGAAGGTCGTCGGCGCGCTGGCAAGCTCCTACGAGGTCAGCTCCGACCAGATGACCTACACGTTCAAGCTGGTGGACGCCAAATGGCATGACGGCAAACCGTTCACTGCCAAGGACGCAAAGTTCACCATGGCCCTTGCGATGGACGCGAAAACCGGCTCGGTGCTCGCCGCCCGGCTGAAGGGCATATCGTCCGTCGAGACGCCGGATGAGCACACTGTTGTCATCAAGCTCAGCGCCCCCAGCAGCAGTTTTCCCGACACGATGACCAAAGTGATGATGCTGCCCGAGCATGCGCTCTCCTCGATCCCGGCCGACCAGCTGACGAAGAACACCTGGTGGTCCACAGCTCCGATCGGCACCGGTCCGTTCAAATTCACCAAATACGTCTCGGATCAATATGTCGAACTTGCCGCAAACACCGATTATCGCGGTGGCAAACCCGCACTGGAACGCGTCATCAATCGCTATTTCGCCAACCCGGCCGCAGCAATCGCTGCGCTGAGATCCGGCGAAATCCAGTTCACCTATGTCGATTCCAACGACGTGCCGACCTTCAAGGACAACAAGGACTTCCAGGTCATAGAAGGCAACTCTTTCGTCGTCAACTACCTGGGCTTCAACCACGAATCCCCGCTCTGGAAGGACGTGCGCGTCCGCCAGGCGGTGATGTACGCGATCAATCGCGATGCCATCATCCAGAGCCTTTATGGCGGTGCGGCCAAGCCTGCCAACTGCGCCTATGTCGCCGAACAGCTGATACCCCCTGATATCGACAGCTATGCCTATGATCCCGAGAAGGCCAAGCAGTTGTTGACGGAAGCCGGCTGGGACCAGATCAACGGCGGCAAGCAGATCACCCTTCTGACCTATTACACCACGCCGCTGGCGACCAACGTGCTTGCCGCAGTCCAGGCGATGCTTGCCCAGGTCGGCATCAACATCGTCCCGCGCGCCGTCGATGCGCCGACCTATAACAGCATCGTGCTCAATGCGACGCCGGATATCGCCCAGTTCCAGTTGGTTTATGCCGGGCTGCAGAACGGGCCGGATGCCGGAAGCATCAATGTCGGCCTCAACGAGAAGCAGATCCCTCCGGCCGGGCCGAATGTCGCCAGGGTTCGCATGCCTGACCTCACCAAGGCGCTCGATAGCGCCTTGGCCGAGCCTGATAGCACCAAGCGGGATGCCGCCTACCAGGACGTCTGCAAGGTGATGAACACCAACCTGCCCTGGGCGACGCTCTGGGTGGCAAACCGCTATGGCATCGTCTCGACAAAGGTGAAGGATTTCGTCTGGACGCCAGCGCCGGGCGGCGGCCCCTACCAGGCCAATCCGCAGAAATGGTCGATCGCCGAATAGGCGCTTTCCGGGAAAGCCTTGAGGGTGGCTTCGGCCACCCTGACAAGACGGCCCGATAAGACGGATTACCGATGCTCCAATACAGTCTCAGACGCCTGATCATAGGAATAGGCATGCTCGTCGCCCTGAGCATGCTGATCTTCCTGCTGCTGCGCCTGACACCCGGCGATCCGATCGATGCCTATATCGATCCTAACCTGCCGATGTCGCCGTCAGACCTTGCCGATCTGCGCCGAAGCCTCGGCCTCGATCAGCCCTTGCCAGTGCAGTATCTTGGCTGGTTGCAGCAGGCGGTGACGGGCAACCTCGGCTATTCGATCAAGCGTCTCGATCAGCCGGTTCTGGGGCTGGTGCTGTCACGGATCGGCCCGACAGTTCTGTTGATGGGCACCGCACTTGCCTTTGCCATCGTCGCAGGCATCACTTTCGGGGTGATCGGCGCCGTCCGCCGCAATTCGCTTGCCGATCTGTCCTTGTCGGTGGTTGCGCTTGCCGGCATTTCCAGCCCGGCCTTCCTCAGCGCGCTGATCGGCCTTTATATTTTCTCCGTCCGCCTGCACTGGATGCCATCAGGCGGCATGCTGACGCCGGGCGAGGAATTCTCGGTGGGCGATCTCCTCCACCATCTGATCCTGCCCGCGGCACTTCTGTCTGTCGCGCAAGCCGCATTGATCATGCGTTATATGCGCGCCTCGCTGCTCGAAGTTCTGACCCAGGATTACGTGCGCACGGCCCGCGCCAAGGGCGTTCGCGAGTTCTGGATCATCAGCAAGCATGCCTTGCGCAATGCGCTTCTTCCGATCGTGACGCTGATCGGTTCCACCATCGGGCTTGCAATCGGCGGCGCCATCTTCATCGAGAGCGTCTTCAACTGGCCGGGTATGGGTCTGTTGCTCGTCGATGCCGTGCAGACCCGCGACTACCCCGTCATCATGGGGGCGACACTCGTCATCGGCGCCTGCGTTATCGTCGTCAATCTTCTGACTGATATCACCTATGCGGTCGTCGACCCGCGCATCAAGGTGGGCTGACCATGCTGGCACGCTCGTCCGAACGCCGGAGCCCCGGACCATTTTCCCGCGCCTTCAGTCGGTTTCTGCTCAACCGCGCAGCTGTTGCCGGCGTCTGCATTGCCACGCCAATGCTGCTGCTGATCCTCTCCTATCCCCTATGGTGGGCTTTCCGGCCGAACGACATCGATCTTCTGGCCATGAATAGCGGGCCGACGGCAACGCACTGGTTCGGAGCCGACGGCGTCGGCCGCGACGTCTTCGCCCGCGTGCTCGAAGGCGGCCGGATTTCGCTGCTGGTCGCCGTCGCATCGACCGCGCTTTCTGCCGTCATCGGGTTTCTTTTTGGGGCAACCTCGGCGCTTGCCGGACGCTGGACGGACGCCGTCTCGATGCGCTTCGTCGATCTGGTGATGACCCTGCCACCCGTCATCTTCCTGCTTGTGCTCGCGTCGATTGCCGGCACCGGCATCTGGCCGACTGTGCTGGTCATCTCGCTGCTCTCCTGGCCGCTGCTTGCGCGCATGATCCGCTCGCGGCTGCTGGAATTGCGTGAACGCGACTTCGTCATGGCCGCCCGCGGCATGGGCGCCGGCATCGGCCATCTGCTCTTCCGCCACGGCCTGCCGAACTCGATCGATATCCTCGTGGTCTATGCAACGCTACAGATCGCCAATGCCATTCTGCTCGAGGCGGGACTGTCCTTCCTCGGTCTCGGCATCGCCCCGCCGGCGGCAAGCTGGGGCAACATGCTGAACGCGGCCCGCTCGACCGCCGTGCTCGAACAATATCCGTGGCAATGGCTCTTCCCCGGCGCCGCGCTGATCCTTGCCGTCCTGGCGATCAACTTCATTGGCGATGGCCTCAGAGATGCCTTCGATCCGCGTGCCGAACTGAACTGACAATCGAAAGAAGCGAAAATGACCAAATTCAAGGGTGTCGTCCCTCCCGTCGTAACACCGCTCAATCCGGATCTCACCATCGACTACCCATCCTATTCACGCGTGCTCGAGCATCTGATCGACGCCGGCTGCCATGGCGTATTCGTGCTCGGCTCGACGAGCGAGGTGATCTTCCATGACGAAAGGACCCGGCGGGAAATCATCGAGCATTCGGCCAAGGTGGTGAACGGCCGGGTGCCGCTGATCGTCGGCGTCATCGATCCGACCACGGATCGCGTCATCGCCCATGCGAAGGTCGCAAAGGCGGCCGGCGCCGATGCAGTCGTGGTGACGGCGCCATTCTATACGGTCACCAGCCAGTCCGAGATCCTCGACCACTTCCGTTATATCCGCGACGCGGTGGACATTCCGCTGATCGCCTACGACATTCCGGTCTGCGTTCACGTCAAGCTGCAGCGCCAGACCGTGGTCACGCTCGCCAGGGAAGGCGCCATTATCGGCCTCAAGGATTCCAGCGGCGACGATGGCAACTTCCGCTATGCGCTCCTCGACCTTGCCGAACAAAAAGACGTCTTCCTGATGACCGGCTCCGAGATCGTCGTCGACACCGCCCTGCTGATGGGCGCCCATGGCGTCGTTCCTGGCATCGCCAATGTCGATCCGCACGGCTATGTCCGGCTTTGGGATGCTGCCCAACGTGGCGACTGGATCGCCGCGAAGAAGGAACAGCAGCGTCTCTGCCGCTTGTTCGAAATCGTCTGGGTCGCGCAGGGTCGTGTCAGCGGCGGCGCAGCCGGCATCGGCGCCTTCAAGACCGCCATGCGCAGCCTCGGCATCATCGATTCCGCTGTCATGCCCCGTCCGCGTGCCTCTCTTAACGAAGCCGAAACGGCGCGGATCGACGAGATCCTGCGTGCAACCGGCCTGCTGAACTGAGCCAGTTGATGGAACAGACCGCCGAACCCGTACTCGACATCAGGGGATTGCGAACGATCTTCCGCATCCGCGGTGGCGAGATCACGGCGGTCAACAATATCGACCTGACCGTTGCCGCTGGCGAGACGCTTGCGCTCGTCGGCGAATCCGGCTCCGGCAAGTCGGTCACCAGCCTGTCGGTCATGCGGCTGCTCACCCGCAACATCGGCGTGATCGCCGCAGGCAGCATCCGCCTTGCGACGGGGAACGGCGTGGTCCGCGATCTCGTCTCCCTCGACGAAGAGAGCATGCGCAGGATCAGGGGCGACGACATCGGCATGGTGTTCCAGGAGCCGATGTCGAGCCTCAATCCCGTCTTCACCATCGGCGACCAGATCGCCGAGCCGATCCGCATCCATCGCGGTAGCGACCGCAAGGCGGCGATGAACGCAGCCGTCACGCTGCTTGAAAGCGTCGGCATACCGGACGCCCGGCGCCGCGCCGGCCAATATCCGCACGAACTGTCAGGCGGCATGCGGCAGCGCGCGACGATCGCCATGGCGCTCGCCTGCGATCCGGCGCTGCTGATCGCCGATGAGCCGACCACGGCGCTCGACGTGACGATCCAGGCGCAGATTCTCGACCTGCTCCTCAAGCTGCAGCGCGAGCGCGGCATGGCCATGCTGTTCGTCACCCACAATCTCGGCGTCGTCGCCGAAATCGCCCATCGCGTGGCGGTGATGTATGCCGGCCGGATCGTCGAAGAAGGGCCGGTCGGCGAGGTCTTCCGCAATCCCAAGCATCCCTACACGATGGGCCTTCTCGCCTCCATGCCGCGCCTTGGCGATGCCGCACGGATGAAACAGGCCGGCGAAAAGCTCGCCGCCATTCCCGGCATGGTCCCGAGCCTGATGAACATGCCGAGCGGCTGCGCCTTTTCCCCGCGCTGCAAATTCGCGATCGATGCCTGTCGCGTGGCGGTTCCCGCGCTCGAACAGATCAATCCGCAGCACCGAAGCCGCTGCATCAGATGGCAGGAGATCTAGATGAGCGAACCGCTGCTTTCCGTCCGCGACCTTTCGAAACATTATACCTCCCGCGGCACGCGGCTGAACATTCTTCAGGGCATTTCCTTCGATATCGGCAAGGGTGAAGTCGTCGGGCTTGTCGGCGAATCCGGCAGCGGAAAGACCACGATCGGGCGTTCCGTCCTTCGCCTCGTCGAACCGTCGTCCGGCAGCGTCCGTTTCGACGGGACGGAACTCACGGCACTTTCCGCCTCCGCGCTAAGGCGGCAGCGGCCGCGCATGCAGTATATTTTCCAGGATCCCTTCGCCAGCCTGTCGCCGCGCATGACGATCGGCGAGATCCTGACGGAAGGCCTGAAGATCCAGGGGATCGGCACCGCCCGCGGCAGGCTCGAACGGGCGCAGTCGGCTTTGGTAAAGGTCGACCTGCCCGCCGATGCTATCAATCGATATGCCCATGAATTTTCCGGTGGCCAGCGCCAGCGCGTCGGGATTGCCCGTGCGTTGACCTTGTCGCCGGAATTCATCGTCGCCGACGAGCCGGTTTCGGCGCTCGACGTGTCGATCCAGGCGCAAGTGATCAACCTGCTGCGCGACCTGCAGCAGCAGCTTGGCCTGACCATGCTGTTCATCTCGCATGACCTTGCCGTCGTCGAATATATCTGCGACCGGGTGATCGTGCTCTATCTCGGCCGCATCATGGAAATCGCGCCGAGTGCCGATCTCTATGCGAGACCGCAGCATCCCTATACGCGTGCGCTTCTGTCGGCGATTCCGTCGCCCGATCCGGATGCCCGCCGCAACAGGCAGATCCTGAAAGGCGATATTCCAAGTCCGGCCAATCCGCCGAGCGGATGTGTTTTTCGCACGCGCTGTCCGAGCGCGCTCGATGCCTGCGCCGGCGCCGTTCCGCAATTGCGGGAAATCGCGCCCGGCCACTTCAAGGCCTGCATCCGCGACGACCTCAATTGATCCGTCATCCCTCGGAGAAACAAGAGATGAATGCGAAGACGCCGCGTCCCGCCATCAGCGGAAACTGGGCGAGCCTGCTTCTGCCGATCGCGGCCGATGACAGCATTGAATTCGACAAGCTCGGCGAAGAGATCGACATCCTCATCGATGCCGGCGTCGACGGTATCTATTCGAACGGCACTGCCGGCGAATTCCACAATCAGACGGAAGCGGAGTTCGACAGCATCCAGGCAATGCTGGCCGAGCGCTGCAAGGCATCTTCAACGCCATTCGTCATCGGCGCCTGCCAGCCCGACCCGCTGATCATGCTCAATCGCGTCCGTCGCGCCGCCGCGCTAGATCCGCGCGCCATTCAGGTCATATTGCCGGACTGGTGGCCGCTCACCGATGCCGAAGCGGTCGACTTCCTGAAACGAACGGCCGAGGCTGCCGACAGAATTCCGCTCATCCTCTACAATCCGCCGCATGCAAAACGCGTGCTGGCGCCAAGGGAGCTCGGCATGGTCTGCGCGGCAGTGCCGGAGGTGATCGGCATCAAGCTCGCCGATGGCGACGCCTCCTGGTATGCCGAGGCACGCCGGCATCTGTCCGGGCTGTCACTCTTCGTCCCCGGCCATCATCTGGCAACCGGCACCAAGGAAGGTGTGGCAGCAGGCTCCTTTTCCAATGTGGCCTGCCTTAGTCCCCGCGGCGCTCAGGCCTGGACGGTCTCCATGCGAAACGAGATCGACCCCGCACTCGATCTGGAGGGACGCATCGGCGCATTTATGGACGCGCATATTGTCCCGTTTCGCCAGGAATTTGGCTATTCGAACGCCGCTCTCGACAAACTTTTGAGTGCGATCGGCAATTGGGGACCCGTGGGCACCCGTTTGCGGTTTCCCTATCGCTCGATAGACATGGCAGAAGCGGTCAGGTTGCGACGCATCGCACGCTCCGAACTCCCCGATCTTTTCCACTGAGTTTGCTCAAAGAACGGGCATGGCACGAAACAAGCTGCGTTGGCTCGCCCTGATGGGCGTCGAACCGAAGAGACAAGGTCCGATATGGCTGAGAACGAAAAGCTCTACCATCCCAGCCGGGCCGATATCTTGCTGGAGGCCTCCTTCAGCAGAACGATGAAGCGGTCGACATCGCTTTTTTGCGTGCGAAAGGCCGGGGCGCCGACATTCACCGCGGCGATCACGGATCCGTCGAATGCCAGAACCGGCACCGAGACGGAGACGAGTTGATCGCTGACTTCACCGTAACTCACACAAAATCCCTGGCGGCGGATTTTATCCAATTCAGCAACCAGCTTGCCACGATCCGTGATCGTGCGCTTGGTCAGCCGCGGCAAAGTCTCGGGGATCATTTGCAGCTGCACCTGGGGGTGGAGATAGGCGAGAAGCACCTTGTACGAGCCGGCCGTGAGCGGCCGTCTTCGACCGATCATCGCCTGCACCCGCAAGTCGCGCATCGGTTCAAACTTTGCAATACACAGGGATTCCCCATTGTCGATGATCCTGAGCTGGGTCGTTTCGTTCGCCTTCTGGCCGACTTCTTCAAGAATAGGATTGGCTATGCGCACCAGATCAACCTGTGTCGAGGCAGCGGTCCCGAGAATGATCGCAGTCGTCCCCAGCCGGTAAGTGCCCGTATCGCTCTTCCGCACCAGGCCGCGCCGTTCCAGTGTGCGTAACATACGCAAAATTCTCGGCTTGGTTTCCCCGAGGTTCTGCGCCACCTCGGTCAGTCTGATATCCGGGTTTTTGGCGACATTAAGCAATACCTCGATACAGACATCAACAGATTGCACGATATCGCTTTTTGATGGCTGTCTTTTGTCCATGGGACCAGAATTTTCTCCGCGACAAAGGCTGAAGGATTGGCATTATTTCAAGTTACGCCTATCGTAACGCGCTTGATTTCCGTTTGACAGCCCCCTTGAGGCCCCCTTACCAATTTGTGTCAAGAGTGGACGGGAACCTGCTCGTACCGGCCAAGCAAGGTCGGCCCAAAAACGCTAAACCGGGATGGAAGAAATGGCCGCAAAAATATTGACGCGGGCAGCGATCGGGCTGCTCGGAACGATTGCTATTCCTGCAATGGTCGCCGCACAGGAAACCCCGCTGACGATCGGGATGTCGACGACGCCGACGACGCTGGATCCCCATGAAGACAGTTCGGCGCCAAACAATGCGACCTCGCGCCATATCTGGGACAGCCTCATAAACCTCACCGGAACGTCGGCAAACGCGCCGGAACTCGCCACCGAATGGAAGGTCGTCGACCCGACCCACTGGGAATTCAAGCTGCGGAAGGGCGTGAAATTCCATGACGGCAGCGAGTTCAACGCCGATGACGTCATCGCTTCGCTACTGCGTGCCCGCGACAAGCCCAGCCAGAGCTTTGCTTCCTACACCCGCAATATTGTCAATGTCACGGCCACGGATCCCTATACCATCGTCGTCGAGACGAAGGTTCCAGATCCGATCCTGCTGAATTCCGTCAGCCGAATTCGCATTATCAGCGCCGATTGCAAGGAGGCGCCGGTCCAGGATTTCGACAACGGCAAGTGCGCAATCGGAACCGGGGCCTATTCCTTCGTCTCCTATTCGCCAGGCAGCAACCTGACCTTGAAGCGCAATGACAGCTATTTCGCTGGCCCCTCGCACTGGTCGAACGTCACGCTGCGCTTCCTGCCCGATGACGGCGCCCGCCTGGCATCGCTTCTTTCCAACGAGATCGACATTGTCGAAACCCTTCCTGCCGATGGAATGGCACGCGTGGAAGCGAGCGATAATCTGCAAGTCATCAACGGCCTGTCTTCCCGCTTCGTCTATCTTGGCCTCGATGTCAGCCGCGATGTTTCGCCTTTCGTGAAGGCTGCGGATGGTTCCGATCTCGACAAGAACCCGCTCAAGGATGAACGGGTGCGTCGCGCAATGCTGATGTCGATCAACCGGCCGGCAATCGTCGACCGCGTCATGCAGAAGAACGGCACGGTGGCCGACCAATTCGTCACCCAAGGCTATGCGGGCTATTCCGAAAAAGTCGAGAAGGTGGGCTATGATCCGGCCGCCGCCAAGGCGCTTCTGGCCGAGGCCGGTTATCCCGATGGCTTCAGCCTGACCCTGCATGGTCCCTCTGGCCGTTATGTCAAGGATGCCGAAGTTCTGCAGGCGGTCGGCCAGATGTTCACGCGCATCGGCATCAAATCGAAAGTCGAGGTCCTGCCCTGGTCGATGTATTCGGAAGCCTATTCAAAGGGCACGTACAGCACCTATTTCGGCTCCTGGGGTGTGAACACCGGCGAAACCACCAATCCGACTGTCGCGCTCGTCGCGACGCGCGACGAGAAAAAGGGGACCGGCAGATATAACGGCGGCGGCGTGTCCGATCCGAAGATCGACGAGGTACTGGCCAAGGCGAGTTCGACACTCGATGAAGCTGCACGCGCGCCCCTTCTCGAGGAGCTGTCGACCGAGACGTTCAACAACCTTTGGCTGCTCCCAATGCATTACGAAAACGTCGTGCTGGGTGCAAAGAAAACCGTGTCCTACACCCCGCGCGGCGACAAATATACGCTCGCTTATGACGTGAAGCCGGCGGACTAATGCATGTCGTCCAAAAGCGTGCAGCGGTTTTGGGACAAATAAAGATTTGAAGTGCGCCGCATCAATCCAATCGATGCGGCGCGGTTTAAAACAGCAGCATGGGGCCGCACCAGGGCCGTCCCTTTCTTCATCTCCCAGGAGACACTCATGCAGGAACTTGGAACGGGCGAAGCCGTCGCCCGGGCAAAGGCCATCTATGACTATGGCCAGACGGCCATCTTCGCCTCTCAGGCCGATCCTCGCCTTCATATGGTGCTTTATGTGCCGCCGACGGCGGCAGATGGCCGCAAGCTCGACCTCCTGGTCGCGGTCCACGGCACCGGGCGCACATCGGCCATCGACTTCCGCGACGGTTTTGCCGAATTCGGGCTCTACAACGACTGCGCCATCCTTTGCCCGATCTTCCCGGTTGGCGTTCTCGGCGATGGTGCGCGTTCCGGCTACAAGTTTCTTGAGGAAGGCGACATCCGCTACGATCAGGTCGTCCTGGCCATGGTCGCGGAGATGGCCGACAAATACCGCCAGGACTGGTCAAAATTCGCCATGTTCGGCTTCTCCGGCGGCGGGCATTTCGTGCACCGTTTCACCATCCTGCATCCGGAAAAGCTCTGGGCGGCATCCATCGGCGCACCTGGTTCCGTCACCCTTCTGGATCCGACGCGTGACTGGTGGGTCGGCATTCGGGATCTGGAGGCGCGCTTCGGCAAGGCCTTCCGGCCCGAAGATCTCGCCAAGGTGCCGGTGCATATGATCGTCGGCGACGCCGATCTGGAGACCTGGGAAATCACCCACAAGCCGGGTGGAAAATATTATATGGATGGCGCAAACGACGCCGGCAAAACGCGGCCCGAACGCCTTGCCGCCTTGGCGAGCTCATTCCGCAAAGCGGGTGTCGATGTGACGTTCGATCGTGTTCCGGGCGTCTCTCACGACCGGATGAAAGTTCTGGGCAACGTCAAGGCCTTCCTGGCAAAGGTGCTGGAGGGCCGTCACGCAAAATGAGAAATGCAACGATCGTGGCGCCTCAGCCGGAGGCCGTTGAAGCCGGCGCGGAAGTTCTCGAGCGCGGCGGCAATGCCATCGACGCAGCACTTGCCTGTGCTTTTGTCCAGGGCGTGGTCGACCCGCAGATGGCCGGCATCGGCGGCTTCGGCTCCATGCATGTCTACATGCCGAAAAAGGGGGTGCACGAGATCCTCGAATTTTATGCGCGCGCGCCGTTGAAGGCTGCGCCGGACATGTGGCTCGACAAGATCAAGCACCAGAGCCGCGACGGCTTCGGCTATGTGCTTGAAGGCAATATTTCCGATATCGGCTACCTTGCCGTCTGCACCCCCGGCTCGCTCAAGGGTTATGAGACCGCGTTGCGCGACTACGGCACCTTCGATTGGGCCGATCTCATCAAGCCGGCCATCCGCCTTGCCTGCAACGGTTTCATGATCCGAAACCACATGCAGTGGTATTGGGCCAAGGACCAGTCGAACGACGGTTTTGCCAACACGCTCGACAAGCTGCGCTTTTCTGAAACGGGTCGGAAAGTCTATTTCCACGACGACGGCACGCTCAAGAATGTCGGCGACCTGCTCGTCAACAAGGACATGGGAGAGACCCTCGAACGCATCGCGCGAAGCGGCGGCTCGGACATCTTCTATCACGGCGAACTGGCCGAACAGATCGCCGGCGATTTCAAGGCAAATGGCGGCTTGATCGATCGGCAGGACCTGGCGCGTTACGAATTGTCGAAGGTAGAGCCGGTTTGGGGCGACTATCACGACCACCGCATCGCCACCTCGCCTCCACCAGGCTCAGGCTTCCCGATGCTGGAACTCCTGCATATCATGGAGCAGTTCGACGTCGGCTCGCTGCAGCATGGCAGCGCCGATCATGTCCGCATCCTGTTCGAAGCGATGAAGCGGATGACGATCGACAAGGACGCGCATATGGGCGATCCCGCCTATGTCGACGTGCCCTATGCAAAGCTGCTGTCGAAAGAGCATGCAAAGGCGCATGCCGGCGCGATCAAGGCGGGCGAGATCGCCAGCGTATCGCGCCTTGATGGGTCGCAGCGCGACACCACCCACATCTCGGTAATCGACAAGGACGGCAATGCCGTCGCGATGACCCACACCCTCGGCAGTCCCTCGGGCGCGATCACCGACGGCCTCGGCTTCATGTACAATGGCACGATGAGCCGCTTTAATCCGCTTCCCGGCAAGCCCGGCTCCATCGCGCCCGGCAAGCGGCGTCCCAGCTCGGCGGCACCGACGATCGTCTTCAAGGACGGCGAGCCCAGCATCGTCATCGGAGCGCCAGGCGGCAGCTATATCGCGCCCGCCGTTGCGCAATGCCTGATGAACATGATCGATTTCGACATGTCCGTGCTCGAAGCGGTCTCGGCGCCGAGGATCGTAGGGGTGTCAAACACGATCGACATCTGCAATCGCATTCGACACTCTGTCGAAGACGAGTTGCGGGCGCAGGGTTACCAAGTGGCGCGGTCGCCGCAGACATACGCGTTCGCCGCAGTCCACGCGATCAAGATTGACGGCGGCATCTCGAAAGGCGCGGCCGATCCGCAGCGTGACGGGATGGCGATCTCCGTCGCCTAGATTCAAAATTACAGCGTCCTTTGCGGCTCTCGAAAAGACGCGCGGCGCTGTAGGGAGAGGTTCAATGGTCACATCCATCATCAGGCGATTGATACAGGCGTTGTTCGTCGTTGTCGCGATGACGATCATCGTCTTCATCGGCGTCAATGTGATCGGCAATCCGGTCGACATCCTCATCAACCCGGACGCCAATCAGGCGGAGCGGGCACTCGTCATCGCGCATTACGGCCTGGATCAGCCGCTGTGGAAACAGTATCTGCTGTTTCTCCAAGGGCTTCTGCACGGGGACTTCGGCAACAGCTTCGTTTATGGGCGGCCGGCGCTGGATCTGATCCTCGAACGTCTCCCGGCAACGCTCGAACTGGCGATCACGGCTCTCGGCATCGCGCTGCTGTTCGGCCTGCCGCTTGGGCTGTACGCAGGGCTCTACCCCAATCGGATTTCCTCCAAGCTGATCATGAGCGGCTCGATCCTGGGCTTCTCGCTTCCGACCTTCTGGGTCGGCCTCATGCTGATCATGGTCTTTTCCGTCGAGCTCGGCTGGTTGCCGACGAATGGCCGTGGCCCGACGCAAGAACTGCTCGGCGTACAATGGTCGTTTCTGACCGCAGACGGCATCCGGCACCTTCTATTGCCCGCCTTCAACCTGGCCCTGTTCAAGACGTCGCTCATTCTTCGGCTGACCCGTGCCGGCGTGCAGGAGGTCCTTCCCCAGGACTATGTGAAGTTTGCCCGCGCCAAGGGATTACGAGAGGGGCGGATCATTTCCGTGCACGTTCTCAAGAACCTGATGATCCCGGTGGTGACCATCATCGGTCTCGAGTTCGGCTCACTCATCGCCTTTTCGGTCGTGACCGAAAGCATCTTTGCGTGGCCGGGCATGGGCAAGCTCATCATCGACTCGATCAACCTTCTCGATCGCCCCGTCATCGTCGCCTACCTGATGATGATGGTGCTGCTCTTCGTCGTCCTCAATTTCATCATCGATATCTGTTATACCCTTCTGGATCCGCGGGTCCGGCTGGAAGGAAAGGCTTGACCCCATGGCCGAACCACAAACGCAAGACACCAGCGCTCCAACGCCCGAACCCAGTCGTCTATCGAAAGGGATCGCGAATTTCTTCAGCTCTCCGGCAGCCACGATCGCCTTCCTCACGCTGGTGATCATCTGTTGCCTGGCGCTGTTTGCGCCATGGATCTCTCCGCAAAATCCCTATGATTTGATGCAGCTCGACATCATGGATGGACGGCTGCCGCCGGGGTCCGAATCCATGACCGGGCTTGTCTATCACCTCGGTACCGACAGCCAGGGCCGCGATATCCTGTCCGGCATCCTCTATGGCCTGCGCACCTCACTACTGGTGGGCGTTCTGTCGGCTTTCGCCGCTGCCATCATCGGAACCTCAGCCGGATTGTTCGCCGCTTACATGGGAGGGCGCACCGAAACCGCGATGATGCGGCTCGTCGATCTGCAGCTCTCGTTTCCCACCATATTGATGGCGCTCATGATGCTCGCCGTGCTCGGCAAGGGCGTACCCAACGTCGTGATCGCACTGATCATCGCCGAGTGGGCGACCTATGCCCGAACGGTCCGCGGCACCGCTCTGGTCGAGCGCGAGAAGGAATATATCGAGGCTGCCCGGATGCTGCGCCTGCCCGGATGGCGCATCCTCTTCAGGCACCTGCTGCCGAACTGTCTTGCGCCGGTCATCGTCATCGCCACGATGCAGATCGCCCGGGCAATCGGCCTCGAAGCAACCTTGTCCTTCCTCGGTCTCGGTGCATCCGTGACTGAACCCTCGCTCGGCATGCTGATCTCGACGGGCTACCAGTATCTTCTGACGGGCCTTTACTGGATCAGCTTCTTTCCCGGCATTGCCCTTCTGGTCACGATCGCGGCGATCAATCTCGTCGGCGACCGGCTGCGCGATGTCCTCAACCCGAGGAACATGTCATGACCCCATTGCTGCAAGTGAGCAATCTCGTCACCGAATTCGGCGGCGGCAGGGGACGCCCCAGCCTTTGCGCCGTCAACGATGTGTCGTTCACCGTGGAGCGCGGCAAGGTCCTTGGTCTTGTGGGAGAATCCGGATCCGGAAAGTCGGTGACCGGCTTCTCGATCATGCGGCTCCTCGATAAGCCCGGCCGGGTTGTCGGCGGCAGGGTCATCTTCGACGGCGCCGACATCGCGAAATATTCAGACGAAGAGATGCGGCAACTGCGCGGCAAGCGGATCGCCATGGTATTCCAGGATCCGATGATGACGCTCAATCCGGTCCTGACGGTCGGAACGCAGATGGTGGAAGCCGTCCGGGCACACGAGCGGGTCTCGAAGGATGCCGCCCAGCAGCGGGCGCGGGATGCTTTGGCGCTGGTCGGAATACCAAGCCCTGAAGAAAGGCTTGCCGCCTATCCGCATCAGTTTTCCGGCGGAATGCGCCAGCGTGTGGCGATTGCCATCGCGCTTCTTCACAAGCCGGACCTCATCATCGCCGATGAACCGACAACAGCGCTTGATGTGACGATCCAGAGCCAGATCATTTCCGAATTCCAGAAGCTCACCGAACAGGGAAATACGGCGGTGATCTGGATCACCCACGATCTGGCGATCGTTTCAAGATTGGCCGACGAGATCGCCGTCATGTATGCCGGCCGCCTCGTGGAGACCGGACCAGTGGGCAAGGTTCTGACCGATCCTCACCATCCCTACACGGCCGGTCTGATCGCGTCCGTTCCTTCGCAAAACAGACGCGGAGAGCCGCTTCACCAGATCCGCGGCATGACGCCGGCGATCGACCGGCTCCCACAGGGATGCAGTTTTCGTACGCGCTGTGATCGGGCAACCGACGGCTGTCTGGTCATGCCGGCACTCATGCCGGAAGGCGATCGCTCCTTCCGCTGCATTCATCCCGTAACGAAAGAGGTAGCATGATGACGGCGACCGCCGCGCCCCTTATCGAAGCGAGGAACGTGTCGCAGCGCTTCGGAGCCAAGCCCGACCTGGCCGCCAAGATCGCGCTCAAGCTCAAGCTCGCCAAACCGGCGCCTATCGTTCATGCGCTTGATGATGTCAGCCTCAGCATCCGGCCCGGAGAGGTTGTCGGCCTTGTCGGCGAAAGTGGCTGCGGGAAGTCGACGCTCGGCCGCGCCATTGCAGGGATCACCTCGCCAAGCCAGGGCCAAATTCTCTGGAAGGGGATGGACAGAAGCGCCATGTCGAAAGGCGAGCAGCATCAGTTCGGTCTCGCCAGCCAGATGATTTTCCAGAACCCGATGGCGGCTCTCAATCCGCGCATGACCGTCGAGGAGCTTATCTGGGAGGCGCCTCGAACACATGGACTTGCCCGCTCGACGGAACGCGACGCCTATGTCGACAGATATTTGATGCTGGCCGGTTTCGACCCGGCGATGAAAAAGCGATACCCGCACCAGTTTTCCGGTGGCCAGCGGCAACGCGTCAATATTGCCCGCGCGCTCGCCGTGCAGCCGAAATTCCTCGTCTGTGACGAAAGTGTCGCAGCACTCGACGTTTCCATCCAGGCCCAGGTCATCAACCTGTTTATGGAACTTCGTGACAAACTCGACCTGACCTATTTGTTCGTCAGCCATGATCTCGGCGTCGTGGAACATATTTCCGATCGCGTTGCGATCATGTATCTCGGCCGCATCGTCGAAGAAGCGCCCGTCGAGGAGGTTTTCAGGCGGCCCAATCATCCTTACACGAAAGCGCTCCTGGCCGAGGTGCCGCGCATCGAATCCGGCAAGCGGCAGTTCAGGCCCGTCGATGGCGAACTCCCCAGCCCGATAAACCCGCCGAAAGGCTGTCACTTCCATCCGAGATGCCTGTTCGCGATGGACCGCTGTCGTATGGAAGTACCGGTGAAAAAGGAAATTGCACCGGGGCACCTGTCGGCTTGCCATCTCAATGATGAATGATCTCAAACGACAGGACCGCTGACAGCGATCTGTCGCGCAATTGGCCCGCGGGTTTGCAGGTGCGGCGCCATTTTTTCAGAGCAACGATCGGAGCAAAACTATCCGGAAGACCGGCAACCCGATCTCGTTCTTTAAGGAGCGGAAGAATTTTCTGTTGTCGCAAATGAAAAATCTGATTTACTGACGCTTCGCTGCTTGGCTTTAAGGGGGATATTGCCGATGCCGTGGACACGCAGAAATATTGTGCTTGGTGGATTGGCGTTACTTGGCGCCGGTGCAGTCCGGAAACCGGCATTCGCCGCGGCGTCTTCCTTTTTCGACGGCACCATCGTCGACAATGGCGTGACGTTCCGAAGAACCAACTTCGCCAAGATCGACAAGAAGTGGCACCGCCAGGTCGTCAAATATTTCAGCAGCGAGCCGATCGGCACCGTCGTCGTCGATACGAGGCACCATTTCCTCTACGTGATCATGGAGAACAAGACGGCCATCCGCTACGGCGTCGGCGTCGGCCGCGAGGGCTTCAAATGGTTTGGCCGCGCCACGATCGACAGCAAATCGCTGTGGCCGCGCTGGACGCCGCCGCCGGAGATGCGCAAGCGCCATCCCGAACTGCCCGAATTCGTGGCGGGAGGCTCACCGAAAAATCCACTCGGTCCCCGCGCCATGTACCTGCATCGCGACGGCGTCGACACCGGCTATCGCTTCCACGGCACGCTGGAGCCGTGGAGCATCGGCAAGGATGCGTCGAGCGGCTGTATTCGCATGTTCAACGAAGACGCCATCGATCTTTACCAGCGTTGCCCGATCGGCACCGCGGTGCAGGTTCTGCCGCATATTGCCGACCAGGCTGAAAGTGCAGCGCAGGTCAGCCAAACAACTCCGGTCGAATGAGGAATATCACCCTGATGTCTGCTCCGACCGGATTTGTGAGGCGCCTTGCCGCCGCAGCCATGCTCTTGGCGCTCGCCGCCTGCAGCACCACCGATATCGCCTCCGTGGAAGAACCTGCTGCGGCGCCGATGACCGGCCAAACCAACGATCCAGCACCCGGTTTCGAGAACGTTGCGATGGGCAGCGAAGAGGATTTCATCCTTAATGTCGGCCGCCGGATCTACTTCAAGCAGGATTCCGCAACACTCGATCCCGTCGCCATGGCAACCCTGGATAACCAAGCCGCCTGGCTCAACAGGAACCCGTCCTGGCTGCTCAAGCTGCAGGGATTTGCCGATGATTCCGGCTCCGCAGCCAAAATGGAGACGCTGTCACAGAAGCGCGCCGATGCGGCGATGGCCTATCTCGTCTCGAAGGGCGTGGACGCCAGGCGCATGTGGGCCAAGGGCTACGGCAACGACCGCGAAGTCCGCGACTGCACGGAGCGCTCTTGCAAGGTCCAGAACAGGCGCGTCGTTACCAATCTCCGCACCCAGCCTGACGCGGCCTGATCCAGCTCGAACCACACAACGCTTGGCGCAGACGCGCCAGCCGCTATCGGCTGGGCCCAGCCTGCGTTTAATACGAAGCTGGCAGGACATAATCGAGTGGTGACGGCAGATCGATGACGAACCTGATATCCGCGGCATTCGCCGCCACGACCAACTGATAGGCGCCCGGTTCGGCGCGAAAGGCACCGGCCTCGACGTCATAATAAGCGAGGTCGCGCGGCAGGATCTTCATTTCGGCTGTCCCTGTTTCACCGGGCAGGAGCGACAGCTTTGCGAAGGCGCGCAATTCCTTGTCCGGACGCTCCACCTTGGACTTTGGCGAACGCACATAGAGCTGGACCAGTTCCGACCCGGCCCGGTCGCCGATATTGGTCAGATCGACGCTGACGGTCAGGCCTTCGGCACCCATATCGCTGGCCGACAGGCGCGGCTCGCCCCAGCTGAAGCGTGTATAGCCAAGGCCGAAACCGAAGGGGAAGAGCGGCTCGACAGCGCGTGTATCGTGGTGACGGTAGCCGACGAAGACGCCTTCGGCATAACGCACATGCCCATCCTTACCCGGATAGACAGCTGGATCGCCCGTCATGGCGGAATTGTCGGCAAGCGCCTTCGGGAATGTCTGCGGCAGGCGTCCGCCGGGCTCGACTTCGCCGAAGAGGACATCGGCGACGGCGTTGCCCAGCTCCTGCCCGGGATACCAGATCTGCAGCACGGCGCGAACCTTGCCGAGCCATGGCATTTCCACCGGGCCGCCGGTCTGCAGCACGACCACGGTGTTGGCGTTGACGGCCGCGACCCGTTCGATCAGCTCTTCCTGCCGGCCTGGAAGCCGCATGTCGGGCAGGTCCAAGCCCTCGGTATCCCATTCGCCGTCGCGGCCGACGAAGAGAAGCGCCACATCGGCATTCAGCGCCGTCTCAACGGCTTCCTGCATATCGGCCTCGCCCAAAGGCTTTTCGACGCCGAAGCGAATGGCCGTGAGGTTGATCCCCTCCCCGGTCGCCACCGGCGTGTCATATTCGACGGTGACGGTATGGGCCTTGCCCGCATCGAGCGCCATCGTGCCGCGCTGTTCGTCATTGGCCGTGCCGAAATAGTTCTCGCCGCGCGTCCAGCCGTCATGGCCGTCGACCGTGAGCCTGCCATCGACGAAGAGCCGCGCCAGTCCGGCATTGGTCATGCCGAAGACATGATCGCCGCTCTCTTCCGGCGCGAATTGCATCGTCATCCGCGCCGAGAAATCGGTGGGGTCGAGTTCGTCAGACGGCAGCTCGAACCAGAAGAACTCGCCCTTGTCGACGGTCTCGACGTGAAGCGGATTGCCCCGGCAGCCGCGCCCCTTGAAATATTCGACCGTGATCTTTCCCTTTGCCACCTCGATCAAACGATTGTGGCGGCAGCCGACGGCGTGGCTGACGCTGTTGGCATTGGAAAGGGCGGCTCGAATCCCTTCGAGCGGGCTGACCGTATAATGCGCCGCGATCTGCGCACTGCCGCCGCCCATGACACGCGCGCTCGCAGCGTTGGGTCCGATGACGGCGATCCGGTCGAGCGATGTCTTGGCAAGCGGCAGGATGCCGTCGTTTTTCAGCAGGACTGCGCCTTCCGCGCCGAGACGCCGGATCAGCACCCGGTCTTCCGGCAGGTCGACCGCCTGCTCCGTGAGATCGGGCGTCTTCTCGAACGCGCCGACCCGCTCGAGCAGAAGCAGGATCCGTCGCGCCGCCGCCCGCACGGTCGCCGCTTCAACCCTGGCTTCGCGCACGGCGGCAACCAGCCTCTCGCCACGATCGCGCGCCGGACCGGGCATTTCGAGATCAAGACCGGCATTGATCGTCTCGGCCGTCGAATGCGAACCGAACCAGTCGGACATGACGATCCCGTCGAATCCCCATTCCTCCCGCAGCACCTTGGTCAGCAGCCACGCATGCTCGCTGGTATAGGTGCCGTTGAGGCGGTTATAGGAAGACATGACGGCCATTACGCCGGCGCGCCTGACAGCCTGTTCGAAGGGCGGAAAGTAGATTTCGCGCATCGTCCGCTCGTCGATATTGGAAGACATGGTCTGCCGCTCGATCTCGGATTCGTTGCCAGCGAAGTGCTTGATCGTCGCCGCGATCCCCTGGCTCTGCACGCCCTTGATATAGGCAACGGCCAGTTCCGCGGTCAGCATCGGATCCTCGGAATAACATTCGAAATTTCGCCCGTTCAGGCCGGAACGATGGATATTCACCGTGGGTGCGAGCAACACGGCGGCACCCTTGCTCTTCGCCTGGTGGGCAAGCGCCACGCCCATGCGCTCGACGAGATCGGGATTCCAGGTGGCGCCGAGCGCGATGGCGACAGGAAAGCAGGTCGCCTTGACGCCGCCGACCAGCGAGCCCGCGCCGCGAGCCCCATTCGGCCCGTCCGTCACCTTGATCTTCGGCACATCAAGGCGCTCGACGGGAACAGTCGTCCAGAAATCGGCGCCAGACAGCAGCGAAACCTGCTCCTCGAGCGTCATCTTGTCGAGAATGGAATCGATCATGCAAACCTCCCCTTCAATGGAATTCGGGCATTGCGACGTGCTGACTAAGCATGCCCGGTGCCAATTCATCCGGCGGCGACGCCGACTTCTCCACGCACCAGGCAGTTCTTAAACCTACCGATTACTCGGTATTTTTAAGATGTCAACTGCCGAGCCGTAATGTATGGATGGAGGGCGGGGAAAAGAGGCAGACGGAAAAGACGATGGCAGAGGTTTCCGAATCGAAGGCCGGACAGGACGAAAAGCGACGGCGCCGATCCCGCAAGGGCGAAGCGCGCCGCGCGGAGATCTTGTCGGCTGCGATGCGACGCTTTGCCGAAGACGGCTACCAGAATGCCGCCATCGGCGATGTCGCCCGCGACGTCGGCCTGTCGCTGCCCGGCCTGCTGCACCATTTTCCGACCAAGGTTGATCTCCTGCTTGCCATTCTGGACAAGCGCGATCTCGAAAGCGAAAGCTTCATCGGCCCCTATCGCTCCGATCTCCGCGGCCTGCTCAAGGGCATGGTCGGGGTCTTCCGCCGCAACGCCGAAATGATCGAGGTCATCAGGACCTTCGCCATCCTGAATGCCGAGAGCCTGATGAAGGATCACCCGGCCAAGGCATGGTTTCTCAATCGCGTCACGGAGCTACAGGACGACATCGCTGCGACCTTCGAACGGGCCGTCGCCGATGGCTCGATAAACGGCAAGATCGATGGCAGGGCAATGGCGGCCGAGCTGATCGCGGTGATGGACGGCCTTCAGATGCTCTGGCTGCGCGATCCCACACGCTTCGATATGGTCGGCGGACTGGAAGCCTATATCAGCCGCCTGTTGGCGAGCCTTGGGTTAGAGGACTGAGCCTTGGCTTACTGCATTCCATCAAAGCGTGCCAACCAGACCATAATGCGGCTTACAGCTTCGTAATACCTCTGCCCGACAAGCAGACCCGTATGTGTGGTACCCTGGACACCTAGATACTCGCTACCGATGTGGCGTGCTGTCGCCAGGCCTCGATGATCATCGGATTCGTCGTTGACGGCGCAAATGACGAGGCTGGGACAGGTGATCTTCTCACCTTCGATGGAAATCCCCTCCGCCCCGAAATGAAAGGAGAATGCGCTGAATGCCTTTGCAGATTCCATGGACAGGTACTTCCGCTGGAATTCAATATCCTCGAATGTTTCATCGGTACTGATTTGCTCGTCACGCACGGGAGCAGGCACGACGAGGCCGGGCATTCGCAACGCGAGATCGCGATAGGGCGCCTCCGCATGCACTTGCCTGCAAATGCTGGTATCGATCAGCACCAGCCCGGCTATCTTCACGCTTTCCGCCAGTTTCTGGCTCAGGATTCCTCCCATGCTGAAAGCGATCACGATGGGAGGAGTTCCACATTCTTCGACGATTTCGGAGATCACCAGCCGGATGTCTTCCAGGTAATCTTCAAACAGGATTTTTGTGAAATCCATCGACCTGCTTTTGTAGTGGCCTCGCAGGTTGACGCAATAAGAATTCCATCCAGCCGATGTGAAATGAGAAATGTATTTGCTCCACATCCAGCTCCCGGTAAAGGCGCCGTGAACAAAGAGCAACGGCGGCCGAGCGGACTGCCCTGGATCGCTGTGCCCATGAAATATTTCCAGAAATAGGTCATTCTCTCCGACGTATTTTTCCGTGTGCTCGGGTCGTTCTTTTGCATAGTCCCGCATACCGCTCACTCCTTTGATATTGGCTGGCCGCGCATCGAGACAAAGGATATTTCCTACGCAATATTGCTCAATGACGGCTCATGGATGCACATAAAGGACAAAATATCTTCAATCGGGTGTTGATGTGGACAGTCTCGCAAGCGTTATCGCCTTCGTCCACGCCGTCGAACAGCAGAGCTATGTCGCAGCCGCCAGGGTTGGCGGAGTTTCGCCTTCCGCGATCGGAAAGGCTGTGGCGCGGCTCGAAAGCCGGCTGGGCGTGCGGCTCTTCAACCGGACGACGCGCAGTATCAGCCTGACCGAGGAAGGAGCGGTCCTCTACGAGCGCTACAAACGCATCATCGATGACATGGACGACGCAGAGGCCACAATCTCACGAAGCCGGGAGCGCCCAAGGGGGCGCCTTCGCGTCAGCGTACCGCATATTGTCGGGCATCACCTTCTCATGCCGATCCTGCCCGTTTTTGCCGAGCAGTTTCCGGAGATCGAACTGGACATCGATTTCGAAGACAAGGTCATCGACCTGGTCGCAGAGGGCCTGGATGTTGTCGTGCGGAGCGGTGAGCTTGCCGATGCACGATTGATTGCCCGCCATCTCGGCGATCAGCATTTCGTCGTTTGTGGAAGTCCCGATTATCTCAAGCGCCATGGGCGACCGGAGACCCCGGATGACCTCTCCCAGCATGCTTGCATTCACTTCAAATACCCATCCAGCGGTCGTGTCGCGCCGTGGGCATTCCGCCGGCCATGTGAGCGGTTGCCTTTGCCGAGAGGCCTTACATTGAACAACACGGATGCAGGTCTGCGGGCAGCACGGGACGGTTTGGGCCTCGCGCATCTGCCTGTCTACGTCGCAGAGCCCCATATGCGAACCGGGAGTTTGGTCCCCGTCCTGACCTCCTTCATGGTGCCGTACGGCTCGCGCTCGCTCGTCTGGCCCTCCAATCGTCAGCTTTCACCAAAAGTCCGGGCTTTCGTGGACTTTGTAGTTGCGAACTTTGCCGCCCGACCCGACGCTTTTCGACCGGCGTCAAGTTTGTAGCGATGATCGAAATCGGCCGAACGCCGAGGCACGACAGCGCCGCACGTCTTTTCTCACCGATTGGATATCATTCCCCTATCTATGACCGTGAGGTGCAAGGCATTGAGTATGGGGCCGAGCGCGGACAAGCGGATGAGATCCCATGCGGGGCTGTCGGCCTCAATGCTGGCCGTAGCGCGATCTCATAGACGGCAACGCACTGCTTGTTGGTGATCCGGGACATGTAGAGAATGCCGTCGACATTGGTGCGATCGTAGATTTCCTGACTGAGCCGGCGTCCGCTGGCCTGTGCCCTGGCTCGAACGGCATCTGTCGAGACCCCGAGCAGGTTTGCGCCTTCGTAGCGCAGGTCGAGCAGGAAAAGCGGCTTGGGGTTTCGAATAACGGCGATCGAATAGCGGTCGAACTCTTCCCGCAGTATCAATCGCTCGGCCTTGCCTTGAAACCGGTCACGAACGATCGTCTCCGCGATCGCCGTCGCGGGATCCTGAGCGAGATAGAGCAACCGGAACTTATCCCTCGGGCTCGAAAACCGCGTCTTGCCGAAGCCCATACCGAGAGGCGTCGCGGCGTGAGCGCGCGAGATGATTCTGACATAGTCGGTGACGTCGGCGCGAACGGCGAGGCGCTGCAGGACGGCCTTGTCGAGCGTCATTGCGCGGCGAAATAGGTCTGGGCCGCATCGACGACCTCATCCGCATGATCCTGTTTCAAGAGGTTTACGGGCCGGCGCCCGCCCAGCATGGGATTCGGCTGGCTGAGCCACAGCCATGCCACCCGCTGATTGGAAACGAGAGCGGCAATCGTTCCTATGCCCTTCGCCGGACGCCCGTCGATGAATTGTTCGATCGGATAGACGTGCTTCCTCGTTCCTTTCAGCAGCGCGATAACCTCGCCGGCATGCTGCCAGCGATTGAGGGTGGAGCGCGCAATTCCGAATTCGCGCTGGAGTTCGTTTGCGCCGGCAACCGGCCCCGCCCAATCCTCGAGCTTGCGGGCAACCGCAAGCTCGCCCAGCAGTCGCTCGCCTTCCTCCGCCGTGGCGATCTTCCCAAGCCCTTCGCCCCTGGAGGGTTCCACGGCCTTCGGAATTTCAAGCGCGATCTTGCCGCCATCAGGTGCATCGCTGAAGGTCTCCACCAGACCACGAATGCGGCGGGCAAGTTCGCCCTGTCGCTTGCTGAGTTCGCGTCGTACGCTAATGGGAAGATCGACAATGGCCGCCGCCGCCGCTCCCGCAATTCTGGCGGACAGGGCAACCGAGCCGGACTCGAATGTAGCGTCGGCTTTCAGCACATCGGCGACTTTGGCGGCAACACGATCGGCGACCTGCGCCTGACGAGCACGATCCAGCTGCACATGGGAACCAGCCATTAAACTATCTCCGTTCTTACAGGAGCTGATATAGTCTCAAATGACCCATTTGTCCAGATTGTCCCACCAAGTGGGTTTTGCTCTATGGTGAGACCCGCAACGCCTCCCGGCATCGAAGCGGCGAGGCGGGATCTCCCGGGAAAGGAACATCAGCCATTCTGCAGCTTCCAGGTCCTGACTTCGAACGGCATGATGTCGGCAGGTCCCTTCCGCTCCATCGGCTCTTCGAGAATGTTCAGCGGCTGCGATGCCTTCCATCCGGAAGGCAGGTCGAGGGCGAGGCTGCCGCGCCGGCCGGCCGGTTCGTAAAGGCGTAGGATAAGCCCATCGCCCTCTTCCGCCGGCTTCAGGCCTGAGAAAGCGACGGGGATGCCGGTGATCGCAAGCGGCGCGAAAGTGCCGGCGGAGAGGCCGCTCGCTTCAGCCGCGACGAGCGGTTGGTTGAGATCGATCGCCTCGTCGAGGACGCCGCCTTCATGCCAGGCGCCCTCATGCGGCATCAGCGCATAGGTGAAGCTCTGCTCGCCTTCGTCGGCCAGCGGATCCGGATAGATCGGCCCGCGCACGAGGCTCATGCCGATCACGTTGCCGCGGGCGCTATGGCCGTATTTGGCATTGTTGAGCAGCGCGACCCCGAAGTCCGGCTCGCTGATATCGGCGAAGCGATGCGCGACGGCCTCGAACATCGCCTGCTCCCAGGACGTATTCGTGTGCGTTGCCCTCTCGACGATGCCGAAGGCGCATTCGAAGGTCGCCTTGCGGGCCTGCGCAGCGACCGGGTTCAGGGTTCGCAGCAGGGTGCGGCGGTCATGCCAGTCGATCGTCGTTTCGATGTCGAGCCGCCTGGCGTTGGCCGTCAGCACATAGGTCTGCGTGACGCTCGAATTCCGGTAGCGGTAAACGACGCGGATCGCCGCGCGGTGCGGCCCTTCTTCCACGAGGGTGATACTGTCAGGCGCATCGAGGCGGACGGCCTTTTCGGCATAATCCGCATCGATGTCCCAGGCGTCCCAGTTGCGCGGCTTGTCGGCCGGATAGACCCAGAGCTGGTTTGCCGAGCCGTCGACCGCTTCCCGGCCCGTGGCCTTGTGAAGGAGGCTCGAAACCGCCCCGTCCTTGCCGATGCCAACGACGAGGTAGTCGTTTTCGAGACGGTCGGGGCCTGCCTTCAGCCCACCCGCCGGTTTGAGCGAGCCCTTGTCAAAGACCGCGACGGACAAGGGCGCGACGAGATCGGCGGCCGCGACGACCGTGCCGTCGGAGAGTGTCGCGCTGAACGGCCTCGGCGAAAGCGACGGATTGACGACGACGAGGGCATCGCCGATCCCGCCCATCGGCAGCTTGGCCGACAGCGCTTGCAAGGCATTTGCCTGTTCGGTTCCAGCACGTTCGATGACGCCGCCCAGTTCCTGCTCGGCATCCTGATAAACTTCACGGATGCTCGAGCCCGGCAGAATGTCGTGAAATTCGTTCTTCAGCACCACGCGCCAATCCGCTTCGAGGCTTTTCGGCCTGTCTGCTCCGAGCATATGCGCCAGCGAAGCGATGGTTTCGGCGGTGATCAGCGCCCGTTCGGCCTGGCGATGCTTGCGCTTGACGCCGCTTTGCGATGTCAGCGTGGCGCGGTGCAGTTCGAGATAGATTTCGCCATCCCATACCGGAAGGTTCTTTTCGCCTGCGGTGCGGTGCGCCTGTTCGTAATAGCTTTTGACGGTGCCCCAGCGTGCCTGCGGGATAGCCGGGAAATCGCGTAGCTGCACCTCGCGCTCGACCATCTCGGGCGTGACGCCGCCGCCGCCGTCGCCATAACCGACGGCCAGAAGCGAGGTATCGTGCTGTGTCTTGCCGCGGAAATTCTTCCATGTCGGCACGTAGCAATCGGCTTGCACGAAGCCGTTATAACCCTGCATGGGATTGTCGAACGTATGGGTCAGCACCTGGCTGCCGTCGAGACCCTTCCACCAGAAGAGATCGGATGGAATATGGTTGGTCTCGCTCCAATTGACCTTGATCGTGAAGAAGCTGTCGATGCCGCCCTGCCTCAAGATTTGCGGCAGCGCGCCTGAAAAGCCGAAGCAATCGGGCAGCCAGCAGACCGTATGGCGCGTGCCGAAGGTCTTTTCGAAATAACGCTGGCCATAGAGAACCTGACGGGCGAGGCTTTCGCCGGTCGGCATGTTCGTGTCGGGCTCGACCCACATGCCGCCGACGGTTTCCCACTTTCCTTCCGCGACCTTCTGCTTGATGCGATCGAGGAGCTCCGGGTCTTCCTCTTCCATCTGCGCGTAATAATGGGCGGTCGATTGATTGAAGCGGAAATCGTCGGAGCGCTCCATCAGCGACAGCGCCGTATTGAAGGTGCGCCGCATTTTCCGCCGCGTCTCGCGATAAGGCCAAAGCCAGGCGAGATCGATATGCGCATGGCCCGTCAGCAACAGTTCTCCGTTCGGCGGGAAACGCTTCTGCAACTCCTTCAACCGCGCCGTCAGAGCCTCGAAGGCCGTGGCTGCCGAGCCGCTCTGCTCGTCCGTGAGGCCTGCCGGATTAACCTCAAGCTCCGGCAGCTCCCAGATCTTCTGCTGCATGACGGCGCCGGATGTGCGGGATATATAGGCCGCCGTATCCGACGGCCAGTCGAGGCTGCGCAACGCATGCTCGGCGGCATCCATCAGATGCGGCACGACTTCATGCTCGCCGAGCACCTCGATTGCCTCGGCAACCTGCTTCAGCAGAAGATGCATGCGATGAGCGGGACCATCGAGCCAGATAAATCGGGCCGTGTTGAGCCGTGGAGCGCGATTGGGCTCGCCGAATGGAAACCGGGCGACGGTTTCGGTTGCGATCGAAAAGCGGCGGCCCTTTACCGGGAATTCCTGATGATAAGGATCGAGACCGAATGTTTCGGTCTCGCCGTCGGGGTAGCTCAGCGTAATCAGGCTCTCGCCACCAAGATCGAGTTGCAGGCGAATATCCTCGAGAGGCCACGCCTCCGGCGCTTCAGCGATCACGGCAAAATGCACCACCCCCTGGCGGTGCGGCCAATCCTGGTGATGTTCGATCGGCTCGCCCTCGAAAGTCCAGCCGTCGATCGCAGCACTTTGTCGATCCCGCCAATGAGCCAATTCGGCAATGCGAACTTTAAGACGATCGAGGCGCTGGGCAATGGTCAGAGGCATGGCTTATCCTGTTGAAAATCGACGGCTGACAATCTTATCGTCATGCTTTTGGGGTCGTGGTCATGGTTATGGGGGAGATGAAGATGGCGCGACCGACATCGCGATTGCCCGGCCCCTCCTCCAAGCAGGCTTGCAGAGTCTTAGATTAAGTAACTTTGATTTGGCGTCAAGCCCGGAAGAAGCAAACCGCACCCGGTTTACGGTTGTCACCGTCACGCCATGTCTTTGCAAAAGCTTGCTTGCTCGACCAGACGCTCTCGTGCATGAGGTCAGATTACAGGGAGGACACCGAAAGTCGCTCCACCAAATTGCAGGACATAACTCGACTGCTCGGGCAAGCTTCGCTTCCCGCCACCACGCTATTCAACAATTCCGCCCCTTGCAGACCGAGATCATAGTATGGCAAAGCGGCAGTGGTCAGCTCCGGCCTCAGCGCCAGGGAAACCGTCCGGAAATCGTCAAAGCCGACAATACTGACGTCCTCGGGAATCCGAAGACCCAATGCCATGGCCGCGATGTAGATTTGGATCGCCATTTCGTCGTTGCCGCTCATGATTGCGGTCGGTCGATTCCTTTGTTGAAGCATCTCGGTGGCGGCAGCAAAAACGTAATTCTTCTCTGCTCCTACCGGTCCTTCCATGCCTAGACGGATACTTAGGTCACTCTCCGAAAGGCCAAAGTCTCCGGTGGTCTTGCGGAAAGCATCGAGGCGCAGTTCCGCCCCCAATAAAATGGGATTGAGCCGGATATAGCCGATCTTTCGATGACCCCGCTCAAGCAGATAGCGGGTAAGATCTCGCGCACCCTGATAGTCATCGGGTTCGATCGACGGCAACAGCTCGCTCGTTTTTGGTCGGCAGTTGATCATGACTGTGGGGATGCCGACGTCGCCGATTTCGGGGTCAACGATGCGGTGGTACATCGTTACGTAGAGAACACCGTCAATGCGGTGCGATTGGAACATTTTCCAAATTTTAGTTTCCTGTTCGGACGCACCGCCGGTGTTTGCCATCAGAATGGTCTTGCCGTTGGCATTGGCCCAATCCTGGATCCCGCGAACGATATCCACGGAATAAGGCGTCGTCGACACGTAGTCAGCGATGATACCAAATGTGTTGGAGCGACTTGAGCGTATTTGGCGCGCGGCCATATTGGGCACATATCCGAGGTCTCGAATTGCCCTTTCGACCCTCTCCCTAGTTTCCTCGGTCACATATGGTTCGCCGTTAATGACGCGAGACACAGTTTTGTTGGAAACTCCCGCCACTTTCGCGACGCTGATTATGCTGACCATGTACGCCAATCTCCTTGCCGGATTCGTTTTAAACCAGACGCATGACAACGTCGACATATTTTTATGACAACGTCGTCATTCTGTATTGACAACGTCGTCATACGAAGACTACTTTCGCAGCAAGAAGGAGGGCTCAGTGCAAGTGCAGCGGGCCACATGGGAGGAATCGATGAAGAATTTGCTTGGTGCCAGCGCACTTGCGCTTGTTTTCATAACCGCCACTGCCAATGCCGAAACCATCAACATTCTGGTGGAGGGCGGCGGCGAAATGTTGCAGAAGGCGGTCGCCGAGAAGTTTACTGCCGAAACAGGCATCAAAGTGAACTTCACGACCGTTCCCTATCAGGGTGTCTTTGACAAGTTCTCAGCCGAAATCGCCTCAGGCTCTTCCGCGTTCGATGTCGTGACGATCGACGTCGTGTGGAATGCGAAGTTTGCAAGCCACGTCGAGGATCTCTCGGCTCTTTTCACCGATGCGGTTCGCGCGGATCTGCCGCCTGTCTTGCTTGCCGACGCGAAGGTTGGTGACAAACTGATCGGCATGCCTGCCTGGGCCAATGCCGAGATCGTGTTCTATCGCAAGGACCTGTTTGATAAGGCTGAGGAAAAGGAGGCTTTTCAGGCCAAGTATGGCTATCCTCTCGCGCCGCCCAAAACCTGGCAGCAGTGGCGCGACATTGCGAAATTCTTCACGCGTGACACTGACGGCGATGGAAAGACCGACTTCTGGGGCACCGACACCATCGGCACGTTTTCAGAGGAATGGATGGCGCATGTGCTGCAAGCGGGTTCGCCAGGGGTGATCCTCGATAAGGACGGGCAGGTCATCATCGACAACGAGGCGCACAAAAAGGCACTGGAATTCTACATCGCGCCACACTGCATTGATCATTCCGTTCCTGAAAACGTGAACGAAATCGGCTGGGGCGAGGCGCAGAACCTGTTCTACCAGGGCAAAACAGCCATGATGAAGTTCTGGGCGCACGCCTACAAGATGACGCCTCAGGATTCAAAGGTCAGTGGCAAGGTCGGCGTGGTGCCGATGCTGGCCGGTGACGCCGGGATCGCAGCTGTTCCCGGCCCTTGGTACAACGTCGTTCCCTCGACATCCGAGCACAAGGATGCAGCGAAAAAATTCATCTCGTTTGCTATCGCCAACAATGCCCTGGGTATCGAAGCTCCCCTCGGTCTTGCCGCGACGAATTCCGCCTATCGCAGCTATTCAGGCAAGGCCGGCTACGAGCATTTCCCCCCACTTCTCGAGACGCTGAGCGCGCCTGCCACCCAGGGCCGGCCGATCAATGAAAAATATCAGGAAATCGTCGATGAAGCTGTGCTGCCGGCTATCCAGCAGGCGCTGACCTGCAAGGCGGATGTCGGCGAGGTCCTGACGGAAGCCAAGGAAACGATCGAGGACATTCTCAACTAGCCTCGTACATTCCTCCACATCGTGGGGCAAAATGTGCCCCACCCTTAGCTTTCGGAGACGGACATGTCGGGCGAAGACCGATTTGTACTTTGCATGCTCGCGCCTGCTGTCGCCATCCTCGGCGTGCTGGTCGCTTACCCGGTGGGGCTCCTGGTCTTCGATTCCTTTTTCAAGGTCGATACGATCACGCCTCATATCCGCGAATGGGTCGGGTTGCAGAACTATGTTGATGCCTTGACGTCGAAACGTGTCATGGAAAGCGCTCTGCGGACCGTTCAGTATTCGCTTTTCGCGCTGTTTTTCGAGTTCACGTTCGGCTTCTGTGCGGCGCTGATTTTTTCGGCGCTTGCCGGTCAATCGCGGTGGCATCGCACGATCTTCGCTCTGCCGCTGATGGTTCCGCCCATCGTCGCGGGTCTACTTTGGCGATTTCTGCTTGTCGGCAATATCGGCATCCTGAACTACGGGCTCGTCCGTTTGGGTCTGATTAGCGATCCAGAGGCGATCGCATGGTTGTCCAGCGAAGATATCGTCATCTATTCTGTTTCCTTTGCCGACATCTGGCTGACGACTTCCTTTGTCGCCCTTGTGTCCTATGCCGGGCTGACGAACATCCCGAAAGACCTGCTGGAGGCAGCGCGGATCGACCGGGCGAATGCGCTCAAGCGCTTCTGGCATGTCACCCTTCCCCTCATGCGGCCGGTGATCGCCGTCGTCGTGATCGTGCGGGGCGTGGATGCTGCAAAGACATTCGACCTGATCTGGATACAGACGCAGGGTGGTCCCAGTCACGCTTCTGAAGTGTTCTCGATGAACATCTACCAGCGCATGGTTCGGTTCGGCGATCTTGGCGAGGCTTCCGCGTCCGGAACATTGTTCCTCATCGTCATGATGCTCTTGGCGGCAGTCGCTTATTGGAAAATATGGAGGCCGGTCCATGCGTAGAGATCCCCGCCTCAATCTCAGCGGAATCCTGATCAACGCGGCAGCGCTCGTGTTGGTGTTATCCTACGCGCTGCCTTACATCTATCTCCTTATGACCTCCATCAAGCCCGCGGCTGATGTCCAACAGATCCCGCCAAGCTTCTTTCCGGCCGTTGTCTCGTTCGAGAATTTCCGCGAAGTGCTGCGATCCTCCACTTTGCCGAGAGCCTTCGTCAATTCCCTCACGGTCGCGGTGCTGACGACGGCTCTCTCGCTTTCGGTGGCCGTGCCTGCCGCTTACGTCGCCACGCAGTACCGGCGCCGGATTACCACCATTTTCCTGCTTTTCGCCCTGGTGACGCGCATGGTGCCGTCGGTGGCGCTCGGAGTGCCGCTGTTCCAACTTTTGAAGTCGCTGGGTCTGCTCGATACCATTCCAGGCCTGGTGCTCGCCCACACGTCGGCCGCGGTACCACTGGCACTGCTGCTCATGTCCGCGTTCTTCGAGGGCATACCGAAGGAGCTCGAAGAAGCAGCGCGCATGGATGGCTGCACACGATTCCAGGCGTTTCGAAAGATCGTGCTTCCGGTCATGACAGGGGGGATAGCGGTCACATCGCTCTTTACCTTCATCACAAGCTGGAACGAGTTCCTCTACGCGCTGCTGTTGACATCGGAGGCGACTAAAACGGCGCCGATCGTCATCGCCGAGTACAATTCGGTCTATGGGCTTGCCTGGGGGGCGATGACAGCTGCGGCCGTCCTCTACTCGCTGCCGGTCATCATCGTGACGCTCGCACTGCAAAAACAAATCGTCGGCGGCCTGACTTTCGGCGCTGTAAAGGGATGAGGGAGGCAAAGGCATGGCCGGCATAGAACTACGCAATATCAACAAGGTCTATGGAAACAGGTTTCACGCTCTGCACGATCTGAGCTTCGACATCAGGGATGGCGAGTTCATGGTTTTCGTCGGCCCGTCCGGATGTGGGAAATCGACGGCGCTCAGGATGATTGCCGGCCTGGAGAGCATTACGAGCGGTGAACTCAAAATCGGTGACAGGTTGGTCAACGATGTCGATCCCAAGGATCGCGACATCGCCATGGTCTTTCAGTCCTATGCGCTCTACCCGCACAAGACCGTGCGGGAGAACATTGCCTTCCCCTTGCTGATGGCAGGCCTGCCGAAGACCGAGATTGCCAGCCGCGTAGACGAAGCAGCCCGCATCCTCGAACTCACGACTTTGCTCGACCGCAGGCCGGCACTCCTTTCAGGAGGCCAGCGTCAGCGTGTCGCCATGGGACGGGCGATCGTCCGCAAACCAGCGGCCTTCCTGATGGATGAACCGTTGTCGAACCTCGATGCCAAGCTGCGCGTGCAGATGCGCGCCGAGATCGCCAGTCTCCAGAGAAAACTGAATGTCACGACGATTTACGTGACCCACGACCAGGTCGAGGCGATGACGATGGGTGACCGCGTCGCTGTCATGAAAGGCGGTGTGCTGCAGCAAGTCGACACACCGCAAAACCTGTACAATCGTCCTGACAATGTCTTCGTCGCCGCCTTTATCGGATCGCCTTCGATGAATTTGTACGAGGCCGTTCTGAATGGAAGGACGCTGACCCTTGGGAGCAACAGCCTGGAAATGCCCGACCGGGTTTTCGAAGACCGCCCTTCGCTCAACGGTGCGTCCAACCGGCAGGTCATTGTCGGTATCCGGCCCGAGCATATGAACGACGCCGCAATCCGGCCCTCTTCGGCTGAGATCTCGGCTCCGGTTACCCTTGTCGAGGCGCTAGGTTCTGAATCCATGGTGCATCTGAATATCGACGCCACCCGTGTGGATGCCGGCGACCCGGACGCCGTCGCCGACATCGGCAACGAAAAGGCTGCTGTAGCCCGTTTTTCTCCGAAGAGCACAGTCCGCTCAGGTGACATCGCGCGCATCGCTGTCGATGCCGACGAACTCCATTTCTTTGAACCGGACAGCCGCACCAGCATCTGGTGATGGTGCGCAGGATCCTGCTCCAAACTCGAACAAGAGAGCCGGTTGAACGCATTTCCCCAGGCGGCTTTCGCACGACAAGCCAATCAAGAACAGCGGTCCACTCTCGCTGTGGCGTAGGAAATGGCCGAGGAGACATGAACCATGGCAAGTGACAACTTTTACGACGTAACACAATATCCCGTAGGCAACCCCTATGAGGATATCGGATCGGTTATCAATAGCATCATTGCGGATATTAAAAGCAGGCAAGCGGTTCCCGACCAGAATGACGGCGGAAAGCCTGGAGCGGTGATCTATATTCCGCCAGGCGATTATCGTCTTGTCACCCAGGTCATGATAGACCTCAGCTATCTGAAGATTGTCGGCTCGGGACATGGCTTTACGTCTTCGAGCATCCGTTTCAACACACCTGCAGACGAACTGGCACAGTGGCGCGAAGTGTGGCCGGGCGGAAGTCGCATATGTGTGGACATGTCTCCGGACGCCGCCGACAGCGAGGCGGCCGGAGCCGCGTTCTACGTCAAGCGTACCGGCAATCCTCGCATAAGCTCTGTGGAGTTTGCCGATTTTTGCATTGATGGCCTGCACTTCATGGACGACGGTTCGGGGCAGAATGATGCGGAAAATACCTACAGGAATGGCAAAACGGGAATCTATGTGGGCAGCGCCAATGACTCATTCCGAATAACGGGGATGGGCCTTATCTATCTGGAACATGGAGTGACTGTTCATGACGCGGATGCGCTGGCGATAGACAATAATTTCATTGCAGAGTGCGGCAACTGTATCGAATTGAAAGGTATGGGGCAGGCCTCGAGGATAGCGAATAATTTTGTCGGAGCCGGATATAGGGGACATTCCGTCTACGCTGAAAATTACGGCGGCATCCTGGTCTCTTCAAACAACGTCTTCCCCCGAGGCGCGAGCAGCGTCTATTTTTCCGGCGTGGTGCGTTCCTCGATCACAGGAAACAGGTTCCATTCCTTCTATCCCGGAATGCTGGTTTTTGCTGCGAATTGCTGCGAAAACCTGGTGTCCTCAAATCACTTCCTGCGGGATCGCGAGCCGTGGGCGCCCATGCAGAAGTACGATAACGGCCTGGATGACCTGTTCGGACTTTTGCGCATTGAGGGCAGCAATAATTCGGTCATCGCCAACCACATTTCAGAAACGATCGATACTCAATATATCAAGCCTCTCGCCGCAAGGCCTGTGATCATCAATGTCGTTTCCGGCAGCGGCAACTACATCGCCAATAATCACATCGTGGCCACAACCGAAATGTCGCAAATCAACGACGCACCAAACAGCGCGTGTTTTTCAACGCAAGTGGGCGCGTTGCTTTCAACTGACAATTTGAAGGCACTCGAGGTAACGGCAGTCCTGGTGCAACGGGGTTCGGTGCGGAATACAGTTCTGGATTCAGGCCGTGTCGAACAGGTCGAGATGGACAGAACAGTGAATGCTTTCAGGGGCACTCCAGTTCCCGGGCAATCGTCGGCAGAGTTTCACTAGACCGAACATAGCTAGACCGTCGGTCGAAAATCCAGTGACTATTCGGAGTTGTGTTCATGGCGAACCAAATGGACCGGAAAGATGGCCCGTTGATGAAGCAAAACCTGTTCCTACCCTCGGGGTACCGCTTGGAATTTTGGGCCGCGGGCGACGGCTTTTTTCGTATCGAAATTGACGGGAAAACGGTTTGGCAGGTTCGGTCATTTGCCATCGATCCGGAATTTTTCAAATATCACCACAGGGAAGCTTGCGAGGTCACCATTGTCACCAATGCGCCGGACGCTGTTCTGTGGGCCTATGGATATCAGCCTCAAACCGTGAACGAGACCGGTATAACGGTGTTTGAATTCTCGCAAAAAGGGATACTTCAGCGCACCGGCGCGGAAATTGAAGATTGGCTTCGGTCCGATCCGGATCGTCCTGCGTTTCATTTCTCGCCAATCCGGCATTGGATGAACGACCCCGTAGGCCTCTGCAAGATCGACGAGCTGTGGCACCTTTTTTATCAATTCCATCCGAGCGGCAGTGATTGGGGACCGATGCACTGGGGACATGCGACCAGCCGCGATCTGGTCAATTGGCTTCACATGCCGGTATTTCTGCATCCCGAACAGAACCTGTGGCGCCTCGGCGCCACAGGGGGCGCATTCTCGGGCAATGCTTTTCGGGATCGAGATGGAAGTTTGATGTTCTTTTACACCGAGCGCCTGCCTGCCTATGACCTTTTCAAGGGCTATCGGGAAATTCAGAAAATAGCGCGCCCGGATCGGCTGATGATCAAGGCGGAAGGCATTGTGACGGTGTTGGAAGAGCGTCCCGATGGGGTCGAGCACGATTTCCGCGATCCAAAGGTTTGGTGGGATGACGCAGCCAGCGCCTATCGCATGATACTCGGCGCATCGATCGAAGGCGATCCCGCGGTGTTGTTGTTCGGCTCGGGCGATGGCCTCGATTGGCAATATCTCAGGCCGCTCTACCGTGCGCCGGCTAATTTCCGCCAGGAAGGCGCGCGTGCGGTGGAATGCCCGGATTTCTTTCGGCTGGAGGAAAAGTGGGTTCTGGTGATGGGTTTTGTTGGCCATGTCGAGCCACGAACACGACGCCACAATCTCCTTTATGCCCTGATCGGCGAGTTTATCGACGACTGCTTCATACCCGACATGCCGGAACTGCAATTGCTGGATTTCGGCACCGATTATTATGCGATGCAGAGTTTCGAAGCGGGAGGGCGCCAGATCGCCTTTGCCTGGCTTTTCAATTGGGAATATCGCAAGCCCGAGGGCTCAGCCTATTCCGGAGAGATGTCCCTACCACGTGTTCTAAGTTTGAGTGAAGACAGGAAGAGGCTGCGCATGCTGCCGACGATCGAAGTCGACGATCACTTTGCCGCTGACCCTATCGTCGAGGAACAAAGCGGCAAATTCTCGCTATCAATGGCTCCCGTTGAAATTCGCCTTTCCGGAGCCCTGGAAGGCAGCAAGATCGTTGCGACGCAGGGCGGCGAACTTGCCTTCGAGGTGGGCGTCGCTGGCGGTATTCTCTCGATCCGGCTCGCCCAGGACGACGGCTCGATCCAATACGTGGCGGAGCTTGCCGACGGAAAGGACCTTCGTCTGTTTCATGATTGCGGAATCGTCGAGATTTTCGCCGATGGCGGAACTGTTTGTGGAAGCCGTCGTGGCTACGCGAATATCAACCCCGATTCCCTGGAAATCTCATCGTCCGCTTCAACGCGGGTGCTGGAAAGGGATGCGAAACGCTGCTGTGCTGCCGCAAGATGAGCTATTGAATGAAACGCTTGGGCCTTCACGGAATAACGAGATCTTGATCGACAACAACAGTTATCGAAACCCCGGTCGGCCCTATTTGACCGAGAATTGCACTGATATGGCAGATTTCAGGCAGCGCTGGGGAGGGTGGGATGCTTCAAGTCCGCAAAAAATTGCTGATAACCGCGACAGCCGTCATCGTGGTTGCCCTATCGTCGTCATCCTGCACGACGAGGTCAAATGCCTCGATGCAGACCGGCTCGGTTGGATATACCGGCGCCGACTATTCGCTCAGACCTGCCTGCCGCGATGGGTTTGGCAACGATCATCCTTGCAGCTATTAACGACCGACAGAGTGAAGCTCCGATTGCCGTGTAGTTTCCGGTCTGTCGCTGCATAAGGCGGCTGCCAAGCCCGGCTTTCCCATAGCCCGCGGATGAAGTACACAACCGAGGTGGTGCTCTAGGAAAGACAGTCATGCGGTATCTTCGGTCAGGGCCGCGTCGGCTTCAAACCCCGGACATGGGCGCCCCGCGCACCAAAATGGTCGGTTTGCGGTCTGGTGAAATCGCCGACCGGAATATTCGCGTCATTCTGGAGGCGATCCGCCGTCATGGCCCGCTGACCCGGATGGAGCTTGGGCGTCATAGCGGGCTGACCGGCCCCGGCATCACCAATATTCTCCGCCGATTGGCCGAGGAAAAGCTTATCACCTCCAACCGCCGCAATGGCCTTGGCGGAGGGGCCACCGCCACCGAGTTTGCCTTGCGTCCGGAAGGTGCTTTTTCGATCGGCGTCAAGCTTCGCCAAAGGCGTGGCGAGGCCGTGCTCATCGATCTGAGTGGTCAGGTCCATGACCGGGTCCATATCGAGCTGGACCCAGCTGACAAAGTCGGCCTGGTGCATGCGGCCGTCAGGAATATGGTCGATCGCCACGCCGCATTGCCGATCATCGGGCTTGGCATCGCCGCCAACGACTGGACGGAGGATCAAAGCGATCAGATCGCCGCGATGTCGACGATCGCGCGTCCCTATGTCGAGAACGAGTGCACGGCGAGCCTTCTCGCCGAACGCACGATCGGGAGCTCCGGCAGGGAAGGCGGACTTGCGATGATCATCATCGACGACGACGTTCAGGCCGGCTTTCTCATTCGCGGTATTCCCTATTCCGGCGTGCATGGCCGGGCCGGCAGCATCGGCGAAATGTTGACAGGCCCGGACAATGTTCAATTGAACACCGTCGTCGGTTTCGAATCCCTGCGATCACGGATCGGCGGTCAGGCATTCACCCGCCTGCTGAAGGGCGAGGAAATCTCCTCGCCACTACTGTCGCAATGGATACGGGAAGCCGCTGGCCATCTGCTCGACCCGATCATCGCCATGGCCGGTTTTCTCGCCCCGAGCGTCGTCATGATCGGCAGCGATCTGCCGCAGGGCGTGATCGAAGCGCTGATCCATCAGCTTTCCATCGAGCGGCGCGACACCTCGACGAGGCCGTTGCTGACGCCCTGGATTTCGCCGATGAAACCCGCGAGCTTCAGCGGCGGCGGCGTCGCGCTCGGTGCCGCCCTCCTGCCCTTCCTCAACACTTTGCTGCTGCCGCCTGCCTCGGCTTGACGCATGTTGCCTCAGGCGAGCGCTTCATCGGCGTGGCTGAGATCGGAGGCCAGCGCCTTGTCCAGGATTTTCTGGATATTGGCGGCCCGCCGGAACGAAGGTTCCTGGGTCCTGCCCGCCCGTACGGCCTGGACGAAACGTTGGTAGTTCGTCTCGACCGGATCGAAGGGGACGTCACGCCAGGTCGCCGTGTGCACGTCTTCTCCAAGACAGGCGCGTAGCGTCGATTTTCCGGTATCGTAGATCATCTCGATCGAGCCGGTTTCGCCATAGACCCTGAGGCGCAACTGATCCATCTGTCCGGCCGCCGTGCGCGTCGCCTGGATCGTCCCGATCGCCCCGCCGGTGAAATCGACATTCATCGTAAAACTGTCATTCGCATCGAGATCATATTCGCCGATCTTGTGTCCTGGCGCCTTGTCGAAGGTCTTCAGCCGCGCGAAGACATGAGCAACGTCAAGCCCTGAACCGTATGATGCGAAATCGACGATGTGAATTCCGATATCACCGAGCGCGCCGTTGGATCCATGCTTCTTGCTCAGCCGCCACAGCCATTTGCTTTCGCTCTTCCAGTCGCCCCAATGCCGACCGACCAGCCAGCTTTGCAGATGCGACGCCTCGACATGGCGCACTTGCCCGATTTCGCCGGCGAGCACCATCTGCCGGCCCTTCTGAAGGGCGGGCGAATTGCGATAGGTGAAATTGACCATGCCGACCTTGCCCGATCGCTCGATGGCCTCGGTCATCTCCATGGCCTTGATCGCATCGGTGGCGAGCGGTTTCTCACAGAAGACGTGCTTGCCGGCTGCGATCGCCTGTAGCGTCGTCGGGTGGTGAATGCGGTCCGGCGTGACATTTGCGACAGCGTCGAACTCGCCCCAGGCGAGAGCTTCCTCAAGGGTCGTGAAATGGTTGGCGATGCCATGTTCGGTGCAAAAGGCCGCGAGCCTTTCCGGGACGACATCGACGCCGCCCACGACGCTGACACCTTCAATCGCCTTGAAGTTGGCGGCATGCTGGTTGGCCATGCCGCCGGTACCGAGAATGAGTAGACGCATCTTATCCTCCATGGAATTAACTTCCCGCGGCAGTTCAGCCGGGCAAAACCGCACTCGCGCCATCGCAGCCATCCGCGATTGCCTCGTGCTCTTCTTCAGGAAAATTGCGGTGGATGCGCCGCGCGTGCGGCGGGACGCTCCATCACTTTCACGGCGCATATCCTTTTCCGGAAATCGATCTCGATTTTCCGGAACGGTGCGCTAGCTGCTGTTGATTGTCGCCAGCATCTCAACCTCCCAGGTCTGGCCTTACAAGCTGTGGCTTGACATCAAATCAAAGTAACTTAATCTAATTAATGCAGCACGGAAATGAGGAGAGGTCAACTGACCGCCAGGCTGTATCCGTTCAAAATGGGGAGGAGACCCATCATGAAGAGCGCCACCGTCAGCGCATTTGCGCTGAGCACCATGTTATTTTCAGCATCTACGTCATTTGCCCAGGAACTTGCCACGAAGGACAGGATCGGCCTTGCCGATGCGCCCAAATCCCTCGTCGTCCGTTTGACGAACGACAGCCCCAACAATTCGGATCCGGCGATCGCCGAGGGCTATCAGAAGCTCTTCGTCGATTTCATCAAGAAGCATCCGGACTGGAAATTGCAGATGCAATTCATGTCCTCGGACATCGGCACCGAACAGGCCAAGATGCTGGAGCAGGCCAAGGCCGGCAACGCGCCTGACTGCGCCGCTGTCGACTCCTTCGTCCTCTCGCAGTTCATGGTCAATAAAGTTCTTGCGGACTTCACGCCGTATTTTTCGAAGGAGGAAGTGGATGACCTGTTCCCCTTCATCCGCAGCGGCATCACCGATAAGGACCAGACGGTCCGCGCTTGGTGGTGGGATACCGATCTTCGTGTGCTCTACCGCAACAAGTCGATCGTTGCGGACGCGCCGCAGACATGGGACGACCTGAAAAAGGCCGCGCTCGCCTCCACCAAGGAAGGCATGGAAGGTGTCCTCTTCAATGGCGGGCGCTGGGAAGGCACGACGTTCGACTGGCTCGCGAATTATTGGGCGCTGGGCGGCAAGCTTGTCGACGATTCAGGCAAGCCGGTATTCGGCGAAGGCGAGAACAAGGAGAAATTCCTGAAGGCCCTGAATTATTTCAAGGATCTCGTCGATTCGGGTGCCGCGCCCAAGCGCGTCAGCACGATCGCGAATTATGACGATTTGAATGCTGCGGCCGCCGCGGCGACGACGGCTCTCTTCATCGGCGGCAACTGGCAATATGCGCAGTTGAAGGCCACGCTCGACGAGGACGAGTTCAACAACTGGACATTCTCGCCGATCCCCGGCCCCAGCGCCGATCAGCGTTCGACCGGCACCGGCGGTTGGACGATCGCCTCCTTCAGTAAGGACAAGGATAAGGTCGAGATGTGCGCCAACCTCGCCCGCGAGGTTTATATGGGGCCGGCAAACGCGCTGCAGCAGCAGTTGCCGACCAGGAAGTCGCTGTTCGACAAATATGAGGTCTTCTCTACCGAAGCCAACAAGACCTTCGCCAAGGCTCTGGTCGACGGACAGGCACGCCCGGGTGTGCCGATCTATCCCGAAATCTCCAACCAGATCCAGATCATGATGGGCGACGTGCTCTCGGGGACCAAAAAGCCGGAAGACGCGTTGAATGCCGCCTACAACGCGGCGCTGGAGGCTTACAAGCGACTCTAGTGCTTCTGAGCGTGACGGCGCCTGCCCCCGGGCGCCGTCACATTGCGAAACCCCGGACAGAGAGGCCCAATGAGCCCCATCGCCATCGAGGTTGACAGCCCGCCTCAAAGCAGATCGTTCATGCGCCGTTTCGCCGGTGCGCCCCTGCCCTGGATCATGCCCGTGATCATCGTCATCGGCATCTTCTATCTTTATCCCGTCATCGATGTATTCAGGCTTTCATTCACCAATGCGACGCTGATCGGCGACAATCAGGATTATACGCTGGGGTCGATCACCAATGCGTTGAGCTCGCCGCAGCTGCCCGACATTTTATGGGCGACCCTGATCTTCGTCGGCGGCAGCGTCATCGGCCAGCAGATTTTAGGTCTTGCGGTCGCCGTCGTGGTCATCCGCGGTGAAAAACGCGGCCTGTTCGGCACCACCATTTTGAGGACGACGGCGCTTGTTGCCTGGGTTGTTCCCGGAATTGCCGGCGGCATCATCTGGCAGATGCTCTTTTCCGAAGCGCCTTATGGCGCGCTGAACAGCATTCTCAGGTTGATGCACATGCCTGTTGTCGCCTGGCTCTCGGACCCCGCAATCGCACCGTGGTCCACCCTCATCTCCAACATATGGCGCGGCACAGCATTTTCGATGGTCGTCATGTATGCGGCGCTGAAGTCGATCGATCCCTCGCTCTATGAAGCGGCGGAGGTCGACGGCGCAACGGCATCGCAGCAGTTTTTCTTCGTCACGCTTCCGCAACTGCGCGCGGCAATCCTCGTCAACATGATCCTCATTACGATCCAGACGGTGAATACCTTCGATGCGATCATCACGCTGACAGGCGGCGGTCCGGGGCGCGCGACCGAGGTCATCTCACTCTACGTCTTCAATATCGTCTTTAGAAACTACGACCTGTCCGGCGGCAGCGTGCTCTCCGTGCTCATGCTGATCATCAGCCTCGGGCTCGCCTTTATCTATGCGTCGTTCCTGCCGAAGGAGGAAGAGCAATGAACGGACGGACCGGAACGCGGCTCGGCGATGCCATGAGTTATCTGTTCATGCTGGTAATGTTCGTGTTCTTCGCTGGCCCCCTCACCTATCTCCTGTCGATGGCGATGCGTGACAAGCGCGAGATCTATCGCGGCGCGGCGCGATATATTCCAAACAATCCCACCATCGACAATTTCATCACCGTTTTGAACAACAGCTACTTTCCGATCTATCTCTGGAACGGCCTCAAGCTTGCCGCCCTTAGCGGACTGGGCGTCCTGATCGTCGCACTGCCCGCGGCTTACGCTTTTTCCCGCTTTCATTTCCGGGGCAAGGGCCTGTCGATGATGGGGCTGCTGCTTTTCCAGATGATCTCGCCGCTTGTCATCATGGTGCCGCTCTACCGCTACATGAACCGCCTCGGCCTGCTGGATACGCATTTTGCCGTCGTCATGGTCTATATCGCGCTTGGCGTTCCGCTGGCGACCTGGCTTCTGAAAAGTTCGGTCGACGGCATCCCGCGCAGCCTCGACGAAGCGGCGATGATCGATGGCTGCAATCGATTTTCGGTCTTCTGGCGCATCATTCTGCCACTGTCGGCGCCGGGCATCGCCTCTGTCTTCATCATCACTGTGATTGCCGGTTGGTCGCAATTTCTGGTGCCTTTTCTGTTGCTCACGAAAAATGATCTGATGCCGATCGGCGTCGGGATCTTTAACTTCCGCGGCATGCAAACCGACTCGTCCATCCAACTGCTTGCCGCCGCCTGCCTGATCGCGGTCGTTCCGGCGATCGTCGCCTTCCTGTCGCTCCAGCGGCTGATCCTCGGTGCGATGACCAGCGGCGCGGTCAAGGGATGACGAGCGGTTCAGGCTATGCGCAAGGAAGGATTTCGGGCATGAACCAGACACTCGGCGCCAGGCTGTCCCCGGATCTGACCGGCGCCAATGTCGAAGATGCAGGTGAGCACAACAGGGCTATCGTTCTGCGCTGTATTCATCGCCAGGCGCCGATTTCGCGCGCCGAAATCGCCAGGCGGACGGGTTTTACCAAACCGGCGATCGCCCGGATCGTCGATCGTCTCCTCGATGAGGGCCTGATCATGGAGGCCCGCCGGCGGCATGGGCTGAGAGGTCAGCCGGCGATTGAACTCGAAATCAATCCGGATGCCTGCTTTGCCATCGGCATCAACATCGATCGCGACCATCTGACGATCCTGGCCGTCGATGCCGTCGGCAACGTCCGCGCCCGCGTGCATCACGAGAAACGCTTCATTCTGCCGGCGGAATTCCTGCAGCTCACGGCCGATGCGATTTCGCATTTCCAGCGCAGCCGGCTCATCGACGACGCGCGCCTCGCCGGCATCGGTCTGGCGATGCCGGATTGGCTTGGCGAGATTTCGCTTCTCGGCAAGCCCAAGGCCTATCAGGAATGGACAGCATTCGACGTGCGCGCCGCGCTTGAGAACCTGACGCAGCATCCCGTCTTCATCGAAAACGAAGCGAATGCCGCAGCCCTTGCCGAACTCGATTATGGACTGGGTGCTGAAAGCAGCAGCTTCTTCTACATCGCCATCAATCCATGCCCGGGTGGCGGGCTCGTGCTCGACGGCAACGGTCATCGTGGCGCCATGGGCCTCAGCGGCGAAATTGGCTGGCTGCCGATTGCCGATGGCGGGGACGGGAAGGCCCATAAGGTCCAGCTTCTCGGCGAGATATTCTCGCTGTTCTTCCTCTATGATTTCCTTGCGAAACACGGCGTCGAGGTGAGTGTTCCCCACGATCTCCTGACGCTGGATGCGCACGGCAAGCGCCTCGTGTCGCAGTGGCTGAAGGAAATGAGCGCGCATCTGGCTGTCGCCGTCAAGCATATCGGCATGGTCGTCGACCCCGACGCCGTCCTGGTCGGCGGCCGATTGCCGATCCGCATCGTCGACGAATTGCTGCGCTATGTGCACGAGCATCTCGATGCCGAGGACACCAACCTGCCCTCGCTTCATCGCGCCTCGCTCGGAGAGGATGCCTCGGCCATGGGGGCGGCGGTCATGCCGATGGCAGCAGCCCTCATGCTCGCATCGGCGGACGCTGCGCAACGCACACGTTCGCCACTCAAGAACATGGATCGCCTGAACAGTTGAAACGGCCGGCAAGGCCTACGGATTATAGTGAAGATTTTGGTGAAGATGGGAGGATTTTGGTGAAGATCGGCTTTTACACTTCGACATTCAACGATCGCCCCTTCGAGGAAGTGGTGGATTTCGCCGCATCGGCCGGTTTCGACGCCATCGAAATCGATGTCGGCGGCCATATCAAGACGCCGGATCGCGTGGAGGCCGCCGTCGCGCTCGCACGCAGCCGCAACCTCTTCGTGTCGTCGATCACCTATTTCGGCAATCAGCTCGATGCTGACCGCGTAAAACGCGAGGCACTTCGCGAAAGGACTGCCGAATTTGCCGGCGCGATCGGTGAAGCGGGCGTCCCGATCTTCGTGATCTTCCCGGGCCGGGACGACACGGCAAGCGACGAAGCCAATTATGATGACTTCGCCGATTTCGCCAACGGGCTGATCGCCAAGACACAGTCCTATGGCCTCACCTTCGCAATCGAGAACTGGCCGGGTCCGAAGGATAATTTCATCGGAACGACACCCAAAGGATGGCAGGAGCTTTTTCAGCGGATCAGGGACCCGCGCTTCGGCCTGGAATTCGATCCCTCGCACCTCATTCGCATTGGCGTCGATCCCTATCAGGCGATGGAGGCCGTGAAAGATCGCATCGCCATTCTTCATGCCAAGGACACGGCAATCGATAAGGAGAGCCTGCAGGCTGTCGGCTATCACGGCAAGGGCTGGTGGCAATACAAGCTGCCAGGGCTCGGCCTCATCGATTGGCCGAGGTTCCTGCGCCAGGCCCGCGGGGGTGGTTTCGACGGCACGTTGTCGATCGAACACGAGGATGCCGCCTATGGCTGGCCGGGCAGGGACTTAGCCGCCCGCAAAGACGGCGAGCGCCTCGGTCTTGATTATTTGAGAAATGTCCTGAGCGGACTTTGACAGCGATTTCGGGAGGACGGCAATGGCCCATGTTTCGGTCAACAATGCGCGCAAGGATTACGGCGCGTTCAAAGCCATAAAAGGCGTCTCGGTCGATATCGGCGACGGCGAGTTCGTCGTTCTGGTCGGTCCCTCCGGCTGTGGCAAATCCACGCTTCTGAGAATGATCGCGGGCCTCGAGGGTATCACCTCGGGGCAGATCCAGATCGGCAAGCATATCGTCAACGAGCTTGCCCCCAAGGATCGGGACATCGCGATGGTGTTCCAGAATTATGCGCTCTATCCGCACATGACCGTTGCCAAGAACATGGGGTTTTCGTTGCGGCTGAAACGAATGCCGCGCACGGAGATCGATCAGCGGGTCGGCAACGCCGCGAAGATCCTCGGTCTCGAAAGTCTATTGGAGAGATACCCCAAGCAACTGTCGGGCGGCCAGAGACAGCGTGTGGCGATGGGGCGGGCAATCGTGCGCGACCCGGCCGTCTTCCTCTTCGATGAACCCCTGTCGAACCTCGACGCCAAGCTCAGGGTGCAGATGCGCTCGGAGATCAAGGAATTGCATCAACGGCTGCAGACGACCACCATCTATGTCACCCACGACCAGATCGAAGCCATGACCATGGCCGACAAGATCGTCGTCATGAAGGACGGGCTGATCGAGCAGTCGGGTTCTCCGTTGGAATTGTACGATCGTCCGAACAACCTTTTCGTCGCCGGCTTCATCGGCTCCCCGGCGATGAATTTCATCAGCGGCAACATGACGGAAGATGGGTTTCGAACCGCCGACGGCCTACTCCTGCCGAGTGAGCGCCGTCCGGCAGATGCCGCGATCTACGGCATTCGCCCCGAACATATCCGGTTGGACCCAGGCGGCATCGAGGTAACGACGGTGGTCGTCGAGCCCACGGGTTCGGAAACGCTCGTCATCGTCCGGCTGGGGACGCAGACGCTGACCTGTGTCTTCAGGGAACGGATCAGGGCCGCCCCCGGCGAGGTGCTGAGGATTGCACCAATCCATGATGCGGTTCACCTGTTTGCCGGAAACGAGCAGCGGATCACATCAGGCGAAGCCCCGTTGAACTGACCCGGCCGATTGCCCCTCCCCTTCGGCCGGCGCCAGCCGGGGGCGCGTTTTCCGCGCCCCCGACCCCAAATGGAAACGCTATAGAACACTGCTATGAGAAAGCCGTCAGCCGGCTCTAGCTGACGGCGTTCCTTTTGCCGAGGAGGGCTGCGCGGATCTGTTCGCTTTTGCTCAACAGCGGAGCGGGAACCGGTGCTGTCTGCTCGGGCGCGTCGGCTTTGCCGGTAGCCTGCTTGAGGCTCAGGAAGCGGTTTTGCGCGACCAGCCGGTCTTCGGGCGACAGTGGTTCGACGGGTTCACCGTCAAGGTCATGGCGCATGGAATCCGGCTGGGCGCTGGCGAAATAGTAGCGCCGGCCGTGGACGTAGGCCGCGGTCGCCCGCCTGAGCGTCGTGACGCCGGCATCGGGCTTCAGGAGCGGGCGGAGTTCGTTGAAAAGGCCGACGGCAAAAGGCAGGACCGGATCTCCCGCCTTGGCAGGAAGGACGCCAACCGGCCGGATCAACAGCGTGTTGATCGCGTTTGCCTTCTCCACGTCGAGCTCGGTTGCCGCAATCGGTCCGCGGCTGATCTTCCAGGGCTTGTCCATGCGTCCTCCATGTTACGTCCATAGCGACCGACTGTGATGGTATCTTGACGGACAGGGGCGAGCAACGGAAGTCGCACATCGTCGGTTCCACTGCAAGCAGGTGAGACGCGGAACAGGAGCCTGGTGGCAAAAAGCCGCTCCCCCGGGGCCGATATGGTCCGGTGTCATCGGTTGGCGTTTCATCTAATCGTTTTTATCACGGAATATGCATTGACCTGCCGCATCGATTACACTTCTTATCCGCGCCCAAGATGGAGTGACCGGCCCAGGGAGGATATATGCGGGTTTTCTCGAGCATTGACGAGCTGCGCCACACGCTCGATGCGCTGAAGCGGCAGGGGCGGACCGTCGGCCTTGTTCCGACGATGGGCTTTCTCCATGCCGGTCATATGGAGCTGGTCTCGCGCGCTCGCGCCGAGAACGACATCGTCGTCGTCTCGATTTTCGTCAATCCGCTGCAGTTCGGCCCGGCGGAAGATCTCAGCAAATATCCACGCGATCTGGAACGCGACGCCGCCATGCTGAGGCAAGCCGGCGTCAATTTCCTTTTTTCACCTGGCGTCGAGGACATGTATCCCCGCCCGATGCTTGCTGTCGTCGACGTTCCCGATCTCGGGCGCGAACTCGAAGGAGCGCTGCGGCCGGGGCATTTTGCCGGCGTCGCCACAGTCGTCTGCAAGCTTTTCAACATTGTGCAGCCGCAGACCGCCTATTTCGGAGAGAAGGATTACCAGCAGGTCGTCATCATCAAGCGCATGGTGGACGATCTGGCCTTGCCGGTGCGCGTGATATCGGTGCCGACGGTCAGGGATAGCGACGGCCTCGCATGGTCGTCGCGCAACGTCTATCTCAGCGAGGCGGAGCGGCGTGCCGCGGTGATCGTCCCTCAGACCCTTGACGAGGCCGAGCGCCTGGTCGCCGACGGCTTGACCGATCCGGTGGAACTCGAGGCAAAGCTCACGGCGTTTCTTAGCCGCGAGCCTCTGGCAAGGCCCGAGGTCGTCGCCGTCAGGGATGCCTCGACGCTACAGCCGGTCGCGTCGATCGCAGAGCGTGTCGTCGTGGCGCTTTTCGTTCGGGTCGGCTCGACACGGCTTCTCGACAACAGGGTCGTCAGTGACAACCGAGTTGTTGGCGACAACCGAGTGATCGGGAGCAACAGGGTTGTCGGCGGGCGGAGCTTGCCGGGAAAGGGAGTGACCCGATGAGCGCGGCCGGAATTCAGAAGCGCCTTACACCAGTGCGCATCTCAGCTATGAAGGGCGGCAAGCCGATCGTCTGCCTGACCGCCTATACGACGCCCATGGCGCGGCTGCTCGATGAGCATTGCGACCTGCTGCTGGTCGGGGATTCGCTCGGCATGGTGCTCTACGGCATGGAAAGCACCATCGGCGTCACGCTCAATATGATGATCGCACACGGCAAGGCGGTGATGCGCGGCGTCGGCAAGGCCTGCGTCGTCGTCGACATGCCGTTCGGCAGTTATCAGGAATCGAAGGAGATCGCCTTCCGCAACGCAGTGCGCATCCTGCGGGAAACCGGCTGCGATGCGGTCAAGCTGGAAGGGGGCGAGGAGATGGCCGAGACCATCGCCTTTCTGACCAAGCGGGGGATCCCGGTCATGGGCCATATAGGCCTGATGCCGCAGCAGGTTCAGACTGCAGGCGGTTATCGGTCCGTCGGCCATTCCGAACACGAGACGTCGAAGATCCGCCGTGACGCCCACGCCATCGGCGGCTCGGGCGCCTTTGCCGTCGTCATCGAGGGCACGGTGGAGCCGCTCGCCCGCGAGGTGACGGCCGCCATGCACGTCCCGACCATCGGTATCGGCGCTTCTTCCGCCTGCGACGGTCAGGTTCTGGTTTCCGACGACATTCTGGGTCTCTTCAACGATTTCACCCCGCGCTTCGTCAAGCGCTACGACGAACTCGGCAAGAGGATTTCGGCCGCCGCCGCCGCTTATGCCGAAGAGGTCCGGTCGCGACAGTTTCCGGCAGCGGAGCATACGTTCAAACGGCGATCCTGAGACGAGGCGATGTGAGCTCCATCACCGCGCGATATACTGTTCGCGCATGCTGTCGGCCGACCGGCGCACCGCCTCGGAAACCTGCTGGAGCTGATTGGCCATCGGTGTCGAATTGCGCCAGATCATGCCGATCGTTCGCGACGGCTGCGGAGACTGAAAACGGGAGATCGAGACGTGCGCCGAGCGCGTTTCGAGGGGAACGGCCATCTCGGGAATCAAGGTGATGCCGATACCGGCGCTGACCATCTGAACCAGGGTGGATAAAGAGCTGCCTTCCATGACCTCCCGGGGGCGGGCCGGCCCTATCTTGCAGAACGACAAGGCCTGATCGCGAAAGCAATGGCCTTCCTCAAGCAGCAGCAACCGCATTTCGCGCAGCGCCTCGCGTTCGGGCACCGGCTTGCCCTCGTCTTCGGGCCGCCGGACCAGCACGAATTCTTCCTGGAAGAGCTCGAGCTCGGTCAGCGAGGGCTCGGATACCGGCAAGGCAACGATTGCCGTGTCCAGCTGGCCTTGCGCCAGCTCGTGAACCAGCTTCGACGTCTGCGTCTCGCGCACCTCGATCTGGATGCCGGCAAAGCTCCTGTTCAGATCGTTGATGATCGCTGGCAGCAGATAGGGCGCAATCGTCGGGATGATGCCGATGCGCAGCCGCGTCAGGAAAGGATCGCGCGCGGCACGCGCCAGATCCGCCAGTTCGTCGACGCCACGCAGGATATCGCGGATCCTGAGTGCGACGCTTTGGCCGAAGGCGGTCAGCTTCACCTCACGCGCGTTGCGCTCAAAAAGCTCACCGCCCAACTCTTGCTCAAGTTCTTTGATCTGCATTGACAATGCCGGCTGGGAGATCGCACAGGCGTCGGCGGCACGTCGGAAGCGGCCATCTCTAGCCAGTGCTTCAAAATAACGTAGCTGTTTCAGGGTAAGGTTCTTCATAAGTTCAACTTATCGCAACGATCAGTAAATCCAACTTAAATTTATTACATGCTTCCGATATGAAGACTGCAAGGGGAGAGTGGGGCGCCAGCTCGGCTCATCTTTTTTACGCGCAGAGAGATCAAGCAATGAAGGAGACGATCATGGACAACCCCACTGACAGCGCAGGCAAATGTCCTGTGCCACACGGCAATACGCCTCGCAGCAGCCGATCCAACCGCGACTGGTGGCCAGACCAGTTGAACGTGCAGATTCTTCACCACAATTCCGGCCGCGCCGACCCGCTCGGCCAAGCCTTCGACTATGCGGAGGAGTTCAAGAAGCTCGATCTCGACGGCCTGAAGAAGGATCTTCACGCGTTGATGACGGATTCGCAGGATTGGTGGCCGGCCGATTTCGGTCACTATGGCGGCCTGTTCATCCGCATGGCCTGGCACAGCGCCGGCACATACCGCATCACCGATGGCCGCGGCGGCGCCGGGGCTGGCCAGCAGCGTTTTGCGCCACTCAACAGCTGGCCGGACAACGTGAACCTCGACAAGGCTCGCCGCCTGCTGTGGCCTATCAAGCAGAAATACGGCAACCGCATCTCCTGGGCTGACCTGTTGATCCTCACCGGCAACGTCGCGCTCGAATCCATGGGTTTCAAGACCTTCGGTTTCGCCGGCGGCCGCGCCGACGTCTGGGAGCCGGAAGAACTTTACTGGGGTCCTGAGGGAACCTGGCTGGGTGACGAACGCTACAGTGGCGAACGCGAACTGGCAGAGCCGCTTGGCGCCGTGCAGATGGGCCTTATCTATGTCAACCCGGAAGGCCCGAACGGCACCCCGGATCCGCTGGCATCCGCCCGCGACATCCGCGAAACCTTCGCCCGTATGGCGATGAACGACGAAGAAACCGTGGCGCTGATCGCCGGCGGGCATACCTTCGGCAAGACCCATGGCGCTGGCGATCCGTCGTTTGTCGGTGTCGACCCGGAAGGCGGCGAGCTCGAAGCTCAGGGTCTGGGCTGGACCAGCAAGTTTAACACCGGCGTCGGTCGCGATGCCATCGGCAGCGGCCTCGAAGTGACCTGGACCCAGACGCCGACCCAGTGGAGCAACTACTTCTTCGAAAACCTGTTCGCTTTCGAATGGGAGCTGACCAAGAGCCCGGGCGGCGCGCATCAGTGGCAGGCCAAGAACGCTGAAGCCTCCATTCCGGATGCCTACGACGCCTCGAAGAGGCACCTGCCGACCATGCTGACCAGCGACCTCGCGCTGCGTTTCGATCCTGTTTACGAGAAGATTTCGCGCCGCTTCCTCGAAAATCCCGACCAGTTCGCCGACGCTTTCGCCCGCGCCTGGTTCAAGCTGACCCACCGCGACATGGGACCGAAGGTGCGCTACCTCGGCCCGGAAGTTCCGGCCGAAGACCTGATCTGGCAGGATGTGATCCCGGCCGTCGACCACCCGCTTGTCGACGACAAGGACATTGCCGACCTGAAGGAAAAGGTTCTCGCCACCGGCCTCACGGTGCAGGAACTCGTCTCGACCGCCTGGGCGTCGGCCTCGACCTTCCGCGGCTCCGACAAGCGTGGCGGCGCCAACGGCGCGCGCATCCGCCTTGCCCCGCAGAAAGACTGGGACGCCAACCAGCCAGCCCAGCTCGCCAAAGTCATCGGCGTTCTCGAAGGCATCCAGAGGGACTTCAACGCAGTTCAGACCGGGGCCAAGAAGATCTCGCTCGCCGACCTGATCGTTCTCGCCGGTGCAGCCGGCGTCGAAAAGGCGGCGGCAGCGGGCGGCAACGCTGTCAGCGTGCCCTTCACGCCGGGCCGCACGGATGCCTCCGACGCACAGACGGACGCGCAATCCTTCGCAGCGCTCGAGCCGCGAATCGACGGCTTCCGCAACTACGTGAATGGCAAGCGCCATCAGTTCATGAAGCCGGAAGAAGCGCTCGTCGACCGCGCCCAGTTGCTGACGCTGACCGGACCTGAAATGACCGTTCTCGTCGGCGGCCTGCGTGTGCTGAAGGCCGGCGCGCCCGCGCAAGGCGTCTTCACTTCGCGTCCCGAGACGTTGACGAACGACTTCTTCGTCAACCTGCTCGACATGGGCACGCAGTGGGTTCCCCTCGCCGGCAAGGAAGGCGTCTATGAAGGCCGCGACCGCAAGACTGGCGCCGCCAAGTGGACCGGCACCCGCGTCGACCTGATCTTCGGCTCGCACTCGCAGCTTCGCGCCTTTGCCGAAGTCTACGGCCAGGCCGATACCAAGGAGAAGTTCGTGAGGGACTTCGTCGCGGCCTGGACCAAAGTCATGAACGCCGATCGTTTCGATCTCGTCTGATCGACGGCATTTCGCCCGGGCAAGTTTCGGCTGCGCCCGGGCATTTTTTCATCGGAGACCGGACCTACCGCCCGACCGTCCAGTTCTCGGCACGCCTGATGCTCGATTGGGCGGCGACTACCCCTCCTCCGTCATCCCTGTGCCCTCAGTGCTTTGCCCGAGTGATGTCACAGGGATCCAGCGCGTCCAAGTCATTGGGCGCGGGAGACTTCTTGCTTTGATAAGGTTCATTCACCGCGCAGACGCGCGGTGGCTGGATTCCCGTGAAGTCCCTCGGGGCAAGCCCAGGGCTTGACCCGAGGAAGGGAATGAGGAGTGTGCCCCGATCGCGACACCGTCTCTGGGCTTTTAGCGAGGCAGAATGCCGAAAGGCGAAAGTGACAGCAGATCGGGATCAGTCGTCGCCGTTGCCGTCGCTACCTGGGCATGGCTTATGCTGTAGCCGTAGGTGAGGACGCGGTCACCGTCGATCATGAAGAATTGCGCCTGATCCAGGCCGGGCCGCAGGTTAGCCGTCACGGTGACGGTCTCGTACATTCTTGCCAGATGCAAAGGCTCTTCGGGAACGACACGAACCAGTTGGTTGGGCGGAGGGGACGGCATGTGACTGCAGGCTCCGGACCAAGGCACCAGCATGAATTCGTAAACAAGATCGCCATCCTGGTCGATCGGCAGAACGAAGCCCGTCAATTCGATCGGATGCTCCTCTTCATGCCAGGCGAGTGTTTCGCCCTGTGGGCTGCTCACCGCCTTGCCCGACAGCGGAACTGTCTCCTTGGGCTGATCGGCCGGCCGTAAAGCGTTCCAGAAAATAGGCTGAGCTGCAGCGACGGCGTCACAAATTGGACACGCGACACCAATTGCCAGCGCCGCGAACGTCAAGAGGAAAGGTTTGTGCTTCATCATTGCATCTCCACGGGACCGGCCGCTTGACCACCTTGCCGCTGTCGTATGGATGCTACTCCCGATCCCGCTCGGCCGTCAAAGCTTCCGGCGCGGACTACTCAGGGCTTGCGCAGAACAGGGAGAGGGTGTGCCGTGCATGCCCTCTCTTTCGTCATATTCGAGCCCGTCCTGCTGCTGTTCGGCAAGAAAGTGACCGCAGCGCCAAGCAATCGCCCCCAGGGAAGGGTAACCGTCAGCCACCGCGCGATGGATGGCGGCCGTATCCGTATCGAGGTCAGCGATACCGGTCCCGGATTCCGGCCAAACGCGTCGCCCGGCTTTTCACCCCGTTCGATCGGCTGGGAGCGGAACGGATCAGCCAGGATCGAACCGGTCTCGGGCTCGGGCTGTCGAAACATCTGATCGACGCCATGGGCGGAACGCTCGGCTTCAGCAACGGGGAAGGCGGCGCCACTTTCCACGTCGATCTTGCGCGCGCCTGCAGTGGTGGAGGCAAGACCGGTTGCGATGGAAGCCCGCCGTAGGCATCGCCTTTGATTTGGCCGCGCGGCTTGATATCAGTTCGGCATCGCTTCAACGAAATATCGGGTCCATGACAGATTCCACCGATATCGTGCGCCGATCGACGATCCTGATCGTCGACGACGAGCCCCCCAATGTCTCGCTGCTGGAGCGCATTCTCAAACGCGAAGGTTTTACGGCGCTGATCAGCACCACCGAGCCGCGCGAGGCCTTGCGGCTCTTTCGCGAACATCCTGTCGATCTCGTTCTTCTCGATCTGATGATGCCCGTTCTGGACGCCGCAACGAGAAAGACGGGGAACCGAGCGTGCAGCGCCGATAATCGGGCCAGCTCGGAAGCCGGCACCACCCAACTCAGAACATCGTATTCTTGTTTGCCGCCTCATTCGGAACGGCCTGGATCACGTCCCAGTGCTCGACGATCTTGCCGTCCTTGACGCGGAAAATATCGACGATCGCCTGGCCAGGATCGTCTGCGCCGTTGGTCGCGCGCACATGCAACCAGACCAGATCGCCATCGGCGGCGCTGCGGACGATCTCGGCCCGCGACTGGGCATTGTCCTTGAAGAAGCCGCTGAAGAAGGAAATCAAAGGCTTCTTTCCGTCGGGAACATGAGGATTGTGCTGCCGGTAGTCGTCGGCGACGACGGCGGCAGCCGCGATATCGTGCTTGTTGAAGAACCGGTCGTAGAACTCCACCACCAGCTTCCGGTTGGCTTCCTCGACCTTCAAATCCCGCGAGGCCGATTCAGCAAAAGCGCCGGCCGGCGCGGCGACGCCTGCCAAAATGACGAGTGCAAAAAGCGATTTCCCGAATGTCATGCATCAAGCTCCTTGGTATGGTCGCGATCTAGTCTAGAAAGCAGACTATGAGAGCTGGTTTATGAAACCTCGACATGCCGAGCAAGAAGGCAGATTTTGGTGGCGAGGTCAGCCGACGATGACCGAGGTAAGCATGCTCAAGGAAACGGACGAGCCGAAACAACAGCCCGTGGCAGGATGCCCGATCAGAGGTGTGCTCGATCGTATCGGCGATCAATGGAGCCTGCTGACCCTCGAGGCACTGGAAGACGGAAAGAAACGCTTCAACGAGTTGCTGCGCGAAATCGGAGACATCTCGAAGCAGATGCTCTCCAAGACGTTGAGGCATCTGGAGCAGGACGGCTTCGTGCGGCGCACCGTCTATCCGCAGGTCCCGCCTCGCGTGGAATATGAGCTGACGGAACTCGGGCAATCCTTCCTCATCCCCATGAAAACCCTGATCGGATGGGCCGAGCAGAACCACCCGGCAATCACTAGCGCGCGGCAACGACACGATAACGCCTAATGACCGCGTTCGTCAGGCGAGCAGAACCTTGCCGCCCGTTCGGAAGGGAAGAGCGGACTGCAGGGCTTGCCGGACACTTTCCAAAGGAAACACCTCCCGGATCTCGGTCTCGATGACCTTCGAAACGATGTGCGCCGCGACCTTGGAATAGGCGTGCTGCACGTCGTCCATAGCTTCGGAATGAACCCATTCCCGGAGGTGAACATAGGAAAAGGAAATATCGGGATGGGTCGCCCAGAATGAGTTCGGGATGCTCTGCCCAGAGAGCAGACCGTAGTGCAAGAAGCGTCCGCCCGCCCGCAGCGCATCGGCGAGGATTGTGGCGCGCGCTCCTCCGACGCAATCGAGCACCGCGTCTAGCCCGTGTCGGCCGGCAAGCCCGGCAACCAGATCGTTTTCCTCTCTATCGATGATGATAGCCTCGACCCGGCCGCGCAGGCGCTCAAGCGATCCCTCGCTACGGACGATGGCGACCGGCTCCACGCCTGCGGCGTTGGCGAGACCGATCAATATCGCTCCGATCGAAGAGGCGGCGGCATTGATAGCGATGCGCATGCCCGGCCTCAGCCCGATCTTGGCATGCAGCATCAACCAGGCCGTCATCGGATTGACGTAGCTCGTCGCAGCTTCGAAGTCGGTGAGCTCGTCAGGAACACGCAGGCACCAGCCGGGATCGGTATCCTTGAATTCCTGCCAGCCGCCGGCGCTACGCACCGGCAGCACGCGTGTTCCCGGCGAAAGCCCATGAACCTCTTCACCGCATTGTTCGACCACGCCGAACGCTTCGAAGCCGGGAACGAAAGGCAATGTCGTGCGTCCGCTATAGGCTCCCGAGATGGTGATGATATCGGACGGATTGATCGCCCGCGCCAGCAGGCGCACCCTCACCTGGTCGCGCGCCAGCGGCGGCAGCGCAGCCTGCTCGAGCTCGACGACATCCTGAGCCGGGCCGAATTTTCGCACGACCGCCTGATATTGCATTGCATCCCCCACACACTGCGGTTAGATCAGCCCGTCGAATTTCGGTGATCGAATGAGCGTTGACGACAGGCCTTTAGCATCGTTCCGGGTCTCGATGCGAGACATCGACATCTATGGTCATGTCCACAACTCCCGTTATCTCGATTATTGCGAGGATGCGGTCGTCGAGTTTCTGCGGCAACGGCAAATTCTCAGCCATTTTCGTCACACCTCCTCGGGCGTTGCCTATCACGTGAAGAAGGCGGAGATCACCTTTCACAGCCCGATTGATCTCGACGATGTCGTCGAGGCAAAGGTGGACGTGGAGAAGATCGGGCGCACGAGCCTGTCCTTTGCCATAGAACTCTTTCGCCAGCGCGATGGCGCCCATTGCGCATCGGCGCAATTCGTCTGGGTCTGCGTCGGCCTTTCCGACAGCCGCCCGACGCCGATTCCCGATGCGACCAGAGCCGCTCTGTCTCCCGGCTGATTGCCGATCGTTCAAACCCGCGGGTGTCCATGCCGATCCATGCGCAGCTTCTTCGACATGCAACGGAGACACCGGACAAGCCGGCGCTGGTGATCGACGGGCATTCGCTCAGCTATGGCGAGCTCTATATGCGCGCCAAGGCAATTTATCGGTTTCTCCAGGATCTCCCTCGCTCGAACCGCCGCATGCTCGATCTGCCCGGTGTGGAGAAGCTTGCCGCTCTCAGCCTTGGCAACCATATCGGCTTTGCCGGATATTTTGCGGCGGCCACCGCTTTCCCGAATGCCTGCGCGGTCATCGACCCGATGATGCCGGCGGAAAGGATCGGACGCATTATCGAGCGGCTGGCGCCTGACGTTCTGTTTGTCGACGACGATGTCGGGCCGAGTGCTGAAATTGCCCGAAGACTCGGCATTCCTGTGGTGGCTGCCGGAGCGCAGGCTTTCGAGTTCGCCGCGGCGGAAGGTGAAGCCGAGCTGCCGGCCGATACTGACAAGATCTTTCTGATCGGCTTCACGTCAGGGACCACCGCTGAGCCGAAGGCCTATTATCGCTCACGCGAGCAGTGGCGCCGGAGCCTCGATCGGGGACGCGTCGTTTTCGAGCTCGAAGATGCGCCGTCGACAATGTGCCCGGGAGCCTTGGCTCATGGCCTGGCGCTTTATGCGCTGGTCGAAGCTCTTGATGCCGGGGCAACCTTCCATTCAGTCCGGAAATGGGACCCTGTCGCGGTCGCACGCACCCTCTCCTTCTGGCACGTCGAACGGCTGGTCGCCGTGCCGACACATATAGCCGGCATTGCAAGGGCATGGACGGGCAAACCCGCTCTGACCTCCTTGCGCGACGTCCTGACCGCCGGCGCAAAGCTTGACAGGAACGGGGTCGAGTCCATGCGCCGACTGTTTCCGAAGGCCCGTATCCGGGAATATTACGGGGCATCCGAGATTGGATTCATGACCGTCTCGACCCTTGTCGGGAGCGAGATCGATTTTCCGATCGACCGGGTCGGACAAGCCTATCCCGGCGTGGGAATTTCCATTCGCGACCCCGATGAAAACGACGTTGGGACCGATGTGGCGGGAACCATATTCGTTGACAGCGACCTGATCGCGGATGGATATCTTTGGGGCGACGACGGTCAGGCTTTCCGGGTCACAGAAGCCGGAGCGACGGTCGGAGATCTCGGCGAACTCGATGCCGATGGCATGCTGCGGGTGATCGGCAGGGCCGGCGGCATGATGATATCAGGCGGCAACAACGTTTATCCCGCCGAAGTCGAGAGCGCGCTCAAAGCCTGCCCCGGCGTAGAGGATGCCGTTGTCTTCGGGCTGCCGGACGCCTATTTCGGCCAGCGGATCGTCGCCGTCGTCTCGGGAGAGACGATAGACCCGAAAATCCTGGCCGATCATTGCGCGCAGATACTCGGGAAGTACAAGATCCCCAAGCAATTCTACCATATAAGGTCCTGGCCGATGACGAGCAGCGGGAAGATCTCGAGGGGGCAAGTGGAGCGGGCCGTGGTTTCTGGAGACAATCTTGTCCTACGCCTTTCAGCCTGACGAGGATTGGCAGCCAGTCGTGGTTGCCGCCTACCGGTCGCCGATCGGTAGGGCTTTCGGATCGCTTGCGACTGTCGCGGCGGAAGACTTGCTTGCGCCGATCATGCATCGGATCCTTTTGGAAACGGGAATTGCACCCGACACGATAGACGACGTTCTGGTGGGCAATGCCGCCGGCGGCGGTGGAAACATCGCGCGGCTGGCAGCGCTCACAGCAGGTCTGCCCATGTCGGTTCCGGGTGTTGCGATCGACCGGCAATGCGGCTCGGGCCTGGAAGCGATCATCATGGCGGCCCGCTTGATCCAGGCGAAAGCCGGCGCGTGTTTTCTCGCTGGCGGCGTCGAGAGCGTCAGCACCGCGCCATGGCGCGTCGAAAGACCAAAGGCGAACGGGATGCCGCCGCGATTTTACGGGCGCGCCCGGTTTTCGCCTGAAACGATCGGCGATCCGGAAATGGGAATTGCCGCCGAGAACGTCGCGCGTCAGTTCGGCATATCGCGCCAGAGACAGGATGAATTCGCCCTGCGCAGCCATAGGCTCGCCGTAGCGGCGGCCGAGGCAGGCATCTTTCGCCCCGAGATCGTCGAGATTTCCACCGGCCACGGGCCGATCGAACGGGACGAATGCCCACGCGCCTCCACCTCTCTTGAGGCGCTCGCAAACCTCCGGCCGGTCTTCCTGGCCGATGGATCGGTCACAGCAGGCAATGCCTGCCCGCTGAACGACGGCGCCTGCCTGGTGCTGGTCATGAGCCGCGGGATGGCAAGGAGCATGGGCGTCGAAAAGGGCCTCGCCTTCATCGACAGCGCTGCTGCCGGTGTGGATCCGAATCTGCTCGGCATCGGGCCGGTCGCTTCGACCAGGAAGCTATTGAAGCGTCAGCCCGGGCTTTCGCTCTCCGACATCGATGCCATCGAATTCAACGAGGCCTTCGCGGCCCAGGTTCTGGCATCGCTGGATCAGCTCGATATTCCGGCCGACACGATCAACAGGAACGGCGGAGCAATTGCCTTGGGCCATCCGTTCGGGGCCTCCGGCGCAATCCTTGTTACCAGGCTGTACAGCCAGCTGATCCGCAACACCGGGGAAGTCGGGGCGCCCGGCGCCACTGCCTTGGCCATGATCGGCATCGGCGGAGGTATCGGGCTGACCGCCATGTTCGAGGCTACTCAGCTTTCCTGACCCGGCGAAGGCGCAGACCGTCAGGCGGCGGCGCGTTTGTGATCGGCCGGATGCTGAAGCCGAAAGGCGATCGCCAGCCTGTTCCAGGCGTTGATCATCGCAACACCGATCGAAAGGGCCACGAACTCGTCATCCGAGAAGTTGGCGTGCGCCTCTTCATAAACATCATCCGGCGCATGGCTTTTCGCGATCTGAGTGAGAGCCTCAGCCCAGGCAAGCGCGGCCCGCTCCCGAGTGGTGAAGAGCTGCGACTCCGGCCACGCGTTCAAAAGCAGCAGCCGATCATCCGTTTCCCCGAGCTTCAGCGCGTCGTGGCGGTGCATGTGCAGGCAGTGAGCGCATCCATTCATCTGGGAAACGCGGACTTTGACGAGTTCGAGCAATTTCGGATCGAAGCTTTTCGCAATCCAGCCTTCAACGGCCACGAGGCCGTCGATGCCGCTGCTTCTATGGGCCATGAAGTTCAAACGCTTGATCATTCTTATCTCCATTGTGAGAGGATTGATGACGCAAGCCTCGGCTTGCAGGCCAGTGAATACGCCTTGCTTTCCGGGTCGGCCATCTGCCCCAAGGGTAGGTCAGGCCGATGCCTGTCGACGTGATGTTCCTCCATTTTGGCCGGATTCCTCGACCGCAGAGCCAGCTTCCCTACTGCGTTCGCATAGGGTGACAGCGACTGAGGAAGAATAGTTTGGGGCCGCGATCCGGCGCATTCTCCTGCCCATCGGTTTCAACCGGCCGCACCGGCGACGGTCCCGATGAAGTCGCTTCGCTCATCGAGGGCGCGGGGGCATGCCGAGCAGTTGCCTGCTCACCTTCAGGTCACCAGAGGACATTTCTCGTAAAGGACAAGGAGACTAACCATGAAAATCGTCGTTATCGGCGGCACTGGCCTCATCGGCTCAAAGACCGTGGAAAGATTGCGCAACAAGGGGCACGAGTTGTTGGCGGCTTCGCCGAACTCGGGTGTGGACACGATCACCGGCAAAGGCGTGGCGGAAGCACTCGCCGGGGCACAGGTGGTGCTCGATCTCGCAAACTCGCCCTCGTTCGAGGACAAGGCCGTCCTGGAATTCTTCAAGACGTCGGGCCGCAATCTGCTCAAGGCAGGGGCTGCCGCCGGCGTGAAGCATCATATCGCATTGTCGATTGTCGGCATGGAGCGGCTGCAGGGCAGCGGCTACATGCGCGCCAAGATGGCCCAGGAAGAGCTGATCAAGAGCTCCAGCATACCCTATACCATCGTGCACTCCACCCAGTTCCATGAATTCATGGCTGGCATCGCCCAGTCGGGTACCGTCGGCCAGACCGTGCATCTGTCGCCTGCCTATGTGCAGCCGATCGCCTCGGACGACGTCGCCGACGTCATGGCCGAGGTGGCGCTCGGCACGCCTGTGAACGGTACGATCGAGATCGGCGGGCCGGAGAAAGTCCGACTCACCGAAATCGTCACGCGTCTCTTCAAGGCGACGAACGATCCGCGGCAAGTGGTGGCGGATCCGCACGCCCGCTACTTCGGCGTGGAACTCGAGGATAATTCGCTCGTGACCGGGGCCAAGGCGCGGCTTGGCCAGATCCGCTTCGACGATTGGCTGAGCCGGCAGCCGCCCCAGAAAAAGAGCGCCTGATACCGGGCGCCCGACCCATTCCCATCAACGCAGGAGACCAGACATGCTCAGAAAAATGATCTCGGCGGCGGCGCTCGCCATTGTCCTTGCCGCCGGCACTCAGGCTCACGCCGCAGGCGGCGACGCGAAGGTAAGCGTCGTTTTCGACCAGAAGCTTCCGAATGTTCCCGGCAAGAGCATGCGGGGGGTGCTCGTCGAATATGCGCCGGGCGGTTCCTCGCCCGGCCATACGCACCCGGCATCGGCCTTCATCTATGCCACCGTTCTCGAAGGTGCGATCACCAGCAAGGTGAATGACGGCCCAGAGAAGGTTTACAAGGCCGGCGAAAGCTTTCCCGAATTTCCCGGCGATCATCACAGCGTCAGCAAAAACGCCAGCAAGACAAAGCCGGCGCGCCTGCTTGCGGTGTTCGTGCTGGATACCGACGAGACGGAACTGACGATCGACGACAAGTGACCCCATGCCCGATGCCCGGCGTCGCCGGGCATCGATTTCCCCGGCGTGTCTCAGGCCGCCTGCAGCGCCAGTTCCAGGTCGGCGATCAGATCGTCCGGATGCTCGATACCGATCGAAAGGCGGATCGTCGATTCCAGAACGCCGATGCGCTGGCGGACATCGGCGGGCACGCCGGAATGCGTCATGGCAGCCGGATGGCTCGCAAGCGATTCCGTGCCGCCGAGGCTGACCGCGAGCTTGAAGATCTGCAGCGCATTCAGGAATTTGAACGAGGCGGGCTGACCGCCGCGGATATCGAAAGAGAAGGTGGAACCCGCGCCGGTGCATTGCGCGATGAAGGTCCGGCCGGCCGGCGAGTCCGGATCGTGGTAAGGCAGGTAGTGAACCTTCTCGACCTTCGGGTGATCGCGCAGATAATCGGCCACGGTACGCGCGTTGCTGTTTGCCCGCTCCATGCGCAGCTGCAGCGTTTCCAGCGAACGACCGAGCATCCAGCAGGAATGCGGATCGAGCTGCGTGCCGATCGCGCCGCGAAGGGCCTTGATCTGCTTGATCACCGCCTTGCGACCAAGAACGGCGCCGGCGATCAGATCGGAATGACCACCGACATATTTCGTCAGCGAATAGAGCGAGATATCGGCGCCGTGCTCGATCGGCCGCTGAAAGACCGGTCCGAGCAGGGTGTTGTCGCAGACGATGATCGGCATATGGCCCTGTCTTGCACCAACCAGGTCGGCCACGCGCCGGATCATCGCGACATCGACCAGGCCGTTGGTCGGATTGGCAGGCGTTTCGATCAGAATGACGGAGACGCGGCCCTTGGCCATCGCCTCCTCCGCCGCCTTCTGCACCGATCCTTCGCTGACGCCGTCGGCAAATCCAACGGCGGCGGCGCCGAGGTTCAGAAAAGTCTTCGCCAGTAAAGTTTCCGTTCCCCCGTAGAGCGGCTGCGAATGCAGGATCGCATCCCCCGGCCGGACGAAGGCGAGCAGAGTGGTGGCGATCGCCGCCATGCCCGATGAAAACAGCACGCCGCTTTCCGTTCGTTCGTAGACGGCGAGCCTGTCCTCGACGATCTCGCTGTTTGGATGGTTGAAGCGCGAGTAGACGAGGCCCGCCCCCTTCCCCTCTGGCGGCTCGCGGCGGCCCGACACGTAATCGAAGAAGTCGCGGCCATCCTCGGCCGTCTTGAACACGAAGGTGGATGTGAGGAACACCGGCGGCTTTACCGCCCCTTCCGAGAGTTCCGGATCGTAGCCGTAGTTCAGCATCTGTGTTTCGGGATGCAGGGCATGATTGCCGATATGGGTTTTGGAAGGATGCGGCGCGGTCATCATCGTCTCCTGTGTCGGGACTGCAGAAATGTCAGAATACATCAAAACCATACGAGAGGAGCAATCATCGCGGTCAACTCCTGGTCTCGCCGAGAGTATCAGCGACATAGGCGCCGCGTGCTCCCATCGGCAGCGGCGCTCCCGTCGTCGTGTCCTTCGCAGTCTGATGCTCCAGTTCGGCGTTCAGTTCTCCTCCGACGATTAGAATGACCACGGAAAGCCAGATCCAGATGAGAAAGCCGATCAGCGCGCCGAGCGTGCCGTATGTCGCATTGTAGTTGGCGAAATGATCCAGATAGAAGGAAAAGCCGAGGGACATGGCGGCCCAGGCGATCGTGGTCAGAACCGCGCCCCACGTCATCCAGCGGAGCTTGGCAGGCTCGCGGCTGGGACCGAAACGGTAGACCGATGTAACGGCCGCCGCGACGACCAGCAGAAGCAGCGGCCATCGCATGAGAAGGGCCATGTGCTCCTTGAATTGATCGAGCCAGAGATAGGAGAGGATAACAGGCATGACGCCGACAAGCACCACCATGACAACCGTCAAAAGCATCGCGCACAAGGTGAAGCAGAGGCCTATCAGGTTCAACCGGATAAGACCCCGCTTCTCCTCTTCCTCATAGGCGACGTTCATCGCGTCAAAGATCGCCAGCGTGCCGCTATGCGTGCTCCAAAGAGCGATGCCGAGACCGACGAAGAAGGTCACGCCGAGCGTAGCATCACGCCGGCCGACGAGCTCTTTGATTTGGTTGGCAATAAGATCGAACGCGCCTGATGGCATGAGGCCGGCCAATTCGCGAAGATGTTCGGATATGGTGGTCGGATCTGCAACCAGCCCGTAGAGTGATACCAAAGCCGCCATGGCTGGGAAGAGCGCCAGCAGCAGATAGAAAGTCACGCCCGCGGCAATCAGCGTGACCCGGTCGGCGAGGACCTCGTGGAAGACGCGCCAGAACACGTCGCGAAGGCCGCTGAAGGGGATAGCCTCGGGCGTGCTGGCGCTACGGCCACGATCGTCACCTGCGCGGTTGGTATGCTCAGGCGGGGCGACCGCCCTGCGCTCGGGTGCCTGCATCAAGACAAGTGCACCAATCGCTGCGGCCATCAATGCCGCCGCGATGGAGAATCTCTTGGGGTGAAACACATCAGGCATGAGGATGATCTCCGGTCTGGTGCGGAGATAACGCCGGGTGCCGCTAAAGGATGCAAGCCGTTGCTTTCTTGCGGACATTTAGGCCGGCGCCGAGGTCAGTCCGTTTCACACGCGGGTCAGGCAGCTGGGAGTTGGAAGCGGTTGAAAGCTCGTCAAACTCCACCACGGCCGAGCTCGGTATCGCCGAAAGCCACAAATCCGAAGTAGTTTCAAAAAGTATAAGTCGTTGATATTGCTGAGGCTGCTCCCTGATATGGAAGCGATGCTGGACTTTAGTTTCGTTACCGCATGGTAGGGAGTCGCTTCAACGCGTTTACCGATAGGCCGGCTTGGCGGCCGCGAGGCGGCAAATTGGTGCGCAGCTCGTACAAGGAGTGCGACTTGGACCTCAATTGCACCTATTGCTATCTGATGCCGGCGCCTGTCAGCGACCGGACCGTGCAGCCGATGCGTTGTGCAGCAAGCCCGATAAAACAATAGCGCTGGTGACAATCGCCTGCAATAGCCGTTTGCGTTATCAACGGACAAATACTGGGTCCGCCCTGCAAACCGTTGCCTTCTCTGGGCGCGCCTCATAATGCGTCGCGAGACCGAGGTACTGCCCGCCTGCGGACGCGATCTCGATGGTGGTTGCTTGATGGCGTCTCAGCAACCGGCAGAACGCGCGTCGCAGTCGACCAAGTTGGCACGCGAAAGCAACTGCCCGTCAAGGGGGCGGAGGCATCATGCGCGCTGCTCCAGACGTCGGCCAGCCGCACCCTGGCGCTATGTGCCACCGGCGGCCCCTCCCCCCGCCGCCACTGAAGGCGCTTCCTCCGGCAGTTGATCGCTGGGCATCTCCAGCGTCCCACTCAAATGCGCAGGATCGGCTCCTGACATATCGGTCAGAACTAACGCAGGTCTTCCGCATTGCTGAGAGCGAGGGGCTGCACGTCATCAGATAACGGGCATCGACGACGGGCGCCGCGGTTGTCTATTCCAGGACGGAACGGCCCGGACGCTAGCGTTCCTACATTTACTCGCTTTACGGCGCTAACAGTCCGACTGCAGTCGCCGCTGTGTCGCCCGCGCCGACGGACGGCCGGTCGACAAGCAATTACCCGTTCGCAATGGGCTGATCGCTCGAAGGCTTCGGCCTGGGCTTCGGATCCCGCATGATCGGAGGCCCCTCCCCTACCGTATAATACTCTCTGCTCGATTGCATGAAGAGCCGACCGCGGATCACAGCGAGCCTTCGATGGGCAGCCGACCCCGCGGCCCAAGCGAATCCGTGAACGATAGCTGTCGGTTGGGTGTTGCCTATCGTGCCGTTGTCCGCGGACAACAGGATGATCAGCATGGTAGCCGTCAAGTCGTTTGCACATGGACCAATCTCCGTAGTAACTGAATTTGAGCGGTCGAAAATATCTCTGATGCCGCCCTGCTGGTGGATGCGCTTGTGGCATTATGGCTGCCCCGATGGCTCTGTCGGGCATTGGAGCAACGGGCTCATACGCCTTACCGGGCAGGCGTGGGCATATTCGGCTCCAAGAGTTCTGAAGAGCTTCGTGGGTGTGCCGACAGGTCCGCAATACCAAGAGGCCGCTCGCTGTCTAAGGAGGAGCAGAGCCCCGCCCATGAAACGAGACCGCGGATTGCTGGCGCAGCAGCTGCGCTCACCGGAAGGGATCCGCAGCAAGGATGGCAGGCGGCCGTGGCGGCGTCATCCTTGCTGCTATTGTGTCTTATTGACGCGACAGTAATTGAGCTCGCCCGTCGCTCGGTGAAGTTTTTGGCAAAGGCTGGGCTTCGGTCGCAATCCCTGGGTGGATCGTGTTGGCGCGGCGGCGGCCAGCCCCGTCCTTCGGGGCCTCTGCGGTGCGCCTCAGCAACCGTGTTGTTGGGGCTGGTTCGATGGGGTTCGTCTTCCTTCTAAGAATGGTGTTGATCATGATGATGAGCTTTCGCATGGCGACCTTGGGCGGTTTGCCCGCGTCGCGCAGCCTGTTGTGGAACGTCTTGATGGCCGGGTTGCAACGGTTGGCCGAGTGCGTTGCCATATAGAGGGCGCATCGGACAGTGGCGCGGCCGCCAGCGAAATAGCGTTGTCCAGGTGCCGCTGTCGTGAGCCATCGTTGCAACGCCGACGAGGGCGGCGAGCTGCTTGTCGTCGATTGCGCCGAGTATGGGCAGTTCGGCGATGAGCACAGCGGCACTGACCTCGCCAATGGCCGGCACGGACAACAGCAGATTACGGCGTTCGGCCATGTCGGCCTCGGCCTCGATGCCCAGCGGTGGCGGCATGGACTCGGGCGAGCTCGGCCTTGTGGGCGGCGAAGGTCTCGCCATCAGCACTGCGACGGCCTCAGGCGGATGTTCCAGGCGGCTCTTCTGGGCGACCGCCATGTCGATGAGCTGGCGGCGGCGGGTGACACGCGCAGCAAGTCGCAGTCGTCGAAGTGGGGGATCTGTGCCGGCCGCATCGCTCTGGCGAAGTGGAGGATGACGCGGGCGAATTCCTGGACAGTTTTGGCCAAGCGACGGCTGGCCCTGGCGAAGTCGCGCACCAGGCGGGGATTGATGACGGCGACGGCAATGCGGGCGGCCGGCTTGATCGATATCTCGCGCAGTTCGGCTGACGGTCAGCTGGAGATAAGCGCCACGCTCTTGATCGGTGAAAGGCGCCGGGCACGGCAAGCCCAGGGCTTTTTGTGAGGGGTTTTCCCTCGCATGTCCGCCTGCCGGCGTACGCGCGGTACGATCCCCGCTGCCCTCATCAACTACTACTTCGTGCGGGAGTTTCTCTTTGCTGAAAGCGGGAGAGCTCCCTTCGCCCGGGTTGCTGCTCAGCAAGTTGTCCGCGGACAACCCCTCGCCTGGCCCTATCGCCTGCGAGGGAAGGTTATAATGCCTAACCGATTCGTCTGCGATATCCGCGTGGCCGCCAGGCTTGAATTTGCCGCATTGCGGCACTACCTCGTGATGGACTGAAGCGCTTAACCCCTCCGAGCCGCTTCGGTCCGACGGACAGCACTCCTCCTCCCAGGCTGTCGGTCACTATCGAAGCCCGGCGCACCTCTCCCGCGCCGGGCTTTTGTCGTTCTGGCAATCCGCCGCCGGACAGACAGCGCATCCTCACTTTCCATGGGTGTCGATCTGGTCCTGGTGAGACGTGCCGCGATCAGGGAGGCGGGGGGTTATCCGCTTCACCGATTTGCGTCGGGCCCGCAGTATTGCCTCCAACAAGGGAGCCACGAGGGGCTGTCTCCTGAGATCGTGGGTAAGCAAGTCATACGTCACAACCCGACCGGCTCAATCGCCGCCACTTGCTGATCTTCACCGTCAGTCTGAGCGTCGCCATCCAAGAGAAGGCGCCGGATGCCTCGGCTAGGTTGCGCCAGCGTATTAGCGTCAATCACGTCGGCTGTCTACGCGCCGTATTCGGCGCGCGCTGGCCACTGCATTTCAGCATGCCGCGGCCATCAATTTCGTCTGGATCTCGGCCGGCATGGGCAGCCGCTCGGGTCCTGGCGCGCTTGATCCGATCTCACAGATGGCAGGCGGCAAATTTCGACAATAGGCTTTTCGTGCGGGGCAGGGGAAGGATACCGGCGGCGAGGCTGCACTAAGCTCGAGATAACCAGATCCGAGCTCGGCGCCCTGGGCGTGTTGCCGCCCAAGCCCTTTGCTCCGGATGTTTGGCGTTGCGACCTCGTCGGTCAGAAGTGCGGCCAGCGGATCGCGCCGCCGCGGCGCGCTACGTCGCTCTGGTTCCCTGCGGAGATGGGGCGGGCGGTCTTGCGGACTTGGCCGTGATGGTACAGACGTCGTCATAGCAGAGCGCCCATTGGTCGCCGATATGCCAGCAACGCCCTATCCGCGGCTCCGTCTTCCAGAGCAGGCTTTTGACGAACTCGATGCCGCCGCGCTCGAAGGCGGCGGTCAGCGCGTCGATCTCGTTATCGTCGGTTGTCAATCCACCGTTGGCGCAGACGAAATAAGCTGTGCCGATCCAACGCGCCGCAAATCCACAATCGCCGCGCTCGATACGAAGAGCAGCGCCATGGGACGCATGACGGCCGCTTTTCGGCGGTCGGTCCTGGCGCGGTACGCCAAGTGGCAACACCAGGCGCCCTCCGGGCCGCAGCCTTTCGATCCAGGGTTCCGCGGGCCGCGCGACGGCGAGATTCACATAGATCGCATCCACCGCGTGCTGTGGCCATTGACTGCCGTCGGCGTTAACGACGCTAACATTGGCCCGATCAGCAAGCGCTGCTTGTGCGTGGGCAGCCAGATCAGGATCCATCTCGACGGCATGGACATGACCGGAAGTGCCGACCAACTCTGCCAGAATGGCGCTGTAATAGCCGGTGCCGGCACCGACATTGACGATGCGATCGCCGCCGATCTGCACGTCCAGTTCCGCCAAGAGTCGGGCATGCAGTGACGGGCTTCCATTGTTGACGCCCTTTTCGGACTGCAGGGCGAACAGTACGTCCTGATAGGCCAGAACCAAGTCGGAGGAGGGGAGGGGGCGATATCCGCCGCCCAGATTGGCGATCTGCCATGGAGGCGCACCGAGGAAGTTCTCGCGCGGGACGGTGGCAAAGGCAGCTTCGATCCGCGGGTTCGTCGTTGCGGCAGTTGCCACTACCTGATGGGCGTAAGCGCGGCGGATCACCGCCAGTTCGTCGGCCGTGAACAGCGCAGTCGGCATCGGCAAATCTCCGGGTATGGCTTTGATCTGCTCCTCTTTTACGTCCTTTCGGCTCCAAATCCATCTCTATCCCGACTGCTTGACCAATAGGGACGAGAACTCATGACGGAAGTTAAATGGCAATTCTGTTCCATTAGTAAAAATTAAGTTTTTACTTCATATCGTTAACATTCCGGTAGCCGCAAAATTTAACTGTATCGCCGTACATTAAAGTGTGGCCTCAGCGCAGTCGAACACGTTTCAGGCGTCGGGTATCGTGTGGTGTCTGGCGCCTACTCTGAAACGCTTCTTGATCCTATCGACCGACGTCCCGTCCTGAAGCGGAACCTGGACCAACCGGTCATATGTCTCGAAGCCCATTTTTGCGTAATAGCCAAGGCCGCTGAAATTGTCGGCGCGAATGGTGGCATTGATGAATTCGAGCCCGAATTCTTCCGCTGCGGCTCGGGTTGCGGGGAAGAGAGCGCTGCCAACGCCGGGGGTTCTTGGGTTCAAGCGGGCAAAGGTTGCGATGTCGGCGAAGCCTTTCGGCGGATCGCCGTATAAGCTCAGCGACTGAAAGCCGACAAGCGACTGATCGCGCTCGGCAACATGGCAGGTCAGAGGAAACTCGCCGTCGATGAACCAGTCCGCGAACTCGGCAGCCGAAAGCGGCGTCTCGAGTGCGGTTGTTCCGCCGGCAAGAATGATTTCGTTCAAGAGACTGCTCAGCTCCTCCGCGTCGGCGGAGACGGCTCTTCGAATGTGCATGCCTTGGCTACCTCGTTTTGGAGGTACAGCCTATCGGCGAGATCAGAGATTACAAGTCGCCAATTCGCTGCGAAGGCGAGGAGTGATCAAGAACTCCGCATGCCGTCACATTCCGGTTCCGCGTTCGACGGACTTGCTCCAGGCCTTTCGTCTTCAGGCGTTCAGGCGCTGCTGCGTCTGCCGGTCGAAGAAGTGAACCTTGGCCGTTTCGAAAGAAAGCTTCACCGGCTGTTCCGGCACCAGCTCGACACGTTCACGAACGACCCATGTCAGCTCCCTGCCTTCGAGCTCCACCGCGACATGGGTTTCCGATCCCGTGGGTTCGACCACCTTGACCACGGCATCCACACCGTTTTCGCCACCGAAGGTGATGTCTTCGGGGCGAATGCCCAGCGTCAGCGGTCTGTTGGCGGAATTGGCTGGAGCCCGCGAAAGCGTTACGCGCGACCCACCCGGCAGCGACAATACCGGGTTGCCTGCGCCCTCAAGGGTTCCCTCGAGAAAGTTCATCGCGGGGGAGCCGAGGAAGCCGGCGACAAAGATATTGCGTGGTCGGTCATAGAGCTCGAGCGGGCTACCGATCTGTTCGACGCGACCGCCGTGGAGCACGACGATCTTGTCAGCCATGGTCATGGCTTCGATCTGGTCGTGGGTGACGTAAACGATCGTGGTCTTCAGGCGTTGGTGCAGAGCCTTGATCTCCGCCCTCATCTTCACCCGCAGTTTCGCATCCAGATTGGAAAGCGGCTCGTCGAAGAGAAAGACTTTCGGATCTCGAACAATGGCGCGGCCCATGGCGACGCGCTGCCGCTGTCCGCCCGACAGCTGCGCCGGCTTTCGATCGAGAAGCGGCTGCAATCCGAGAATTGCTGCAGCCTCACCGACCTTCTGTTCGATTTCCGGCCGCTTGACCCCGGCGAGCTCGAGCGCAAATCCCATGTTCTGGGAGACCGTCATCTGCGGGTACAATGCATAGTTCTGGAAGACCATCGCGATATCGCGATCCTTCGGCTGCAGATTGTTCACGACCCGACCATCGATGCTGATCTGGCCGGCGGTGATATCCTCGAGCCCGGCAATCATGCGCAGCAATGTCGACTTGCCGCAGCCGGAGGGGCCGACGAGAATGGTAAATTCACCGTCGGCGATCTCGACGTCGACACCATGAATGATGTCGACCGTGCCGAAGGATTTCTTGACGTTTCTGATGCTCAAGCCAGACATGGATCTATCCTTCAACGTTTCCTGCGCACACGCAGCGCCTGGAATGGCTTGCGCGGAATTTTCACGCCGAAGGCCGCGTCCGGCTTGCCGCCGCGCACGACCGAGCCATGGCGCGTCGGATGCGGAACGGGAGCCGCCACCTTTTCGACCGGCGTGATCGTCATCTCCCAGGTGTCGATGAGATCGACATCGTAGTCATCGCTATCGACCGGCAGGCCCGTCGACCAGATCACCGGCTGATGCTCGCCGAAATAGATCAAACGGAAATCGCCGTCGCCGTCGCGGGCGCCCGAGACGCGGGACCAGGGCCACTCACCGATGATGCCGAGCGGCTCGAGGCCGTGTTTGACATCGGCTTCCAGGAGGTCGCGGAGGAAGGCGATGCGCTTCCACGCTTCGCCGCGCAGTTCCCCGCCCTTGGCCCACCAGATCAGGTCCTCGGGATGAGAATAGGTTTCCCCATGACCGGCATAGCCGCCACGCGCCATGGTGATCCAGAAGCGATGCACGAGTTCCTGCGCATTGAGGTTGCCCCATGACTGCAGGATGTCGCCCTCATATTCCGGCTCGTCGTTGACGACAGGCTTGCCGTAGGCATCGCGCCATTCCTGGGTCCGCTTGACGTCAGGGTTTTGAATGCAGGTGTGCGTGACCCATGGCTTGCGATGATCGAAATTCGCCGTCACGTCGCCGTTATGGATGGAGCGCAGGTGCTGGTAGGGGTCGTTTTCCTCCAGGATGTGGAAGTAGCGATCCCACTGCTCCATCGGCTTCGTATCGATGAGGAAATCATATTCATTGGCAAGCGACCACCAGACATTCCGGTAGGCAGCGAGACGAGCGGCCAGATACTCGACATAGCGAAAATCCTGCTTCGCCGACATGTCGGCATAGCCCCACCGGTCGTAGGGGTGGAAAATGATGATATCGGCTTCGATCCCCAGCTGGCAGAGCGCTGCGACCTGCTTCTCGAAGTGCCGGAACGAGGCGGGGTTCGGACGATCGAAGTCTTCCTTTCCGTCCGCTCCGCGTTCGAAGCAGGCGTGCAGCGGCTCGTTGACGTTGTAGGGATAATCCTTCGGAAACACGCCCATCCGCATCTTGTTGAAGCGGGCCTTCTTGAGGGTTTCGAGGGTCTGCTTCTGCATGTCGAGCGGCTGGTGCGTCCAGGCGTAGCAGGTCGTCCCGAAGGACAGGAACGGGGTGCCGTCGGCATAGGCGAAGTGGAATTTGTTGCGCACGCGAACCGGGCCGTGATTGCCGGCCGAAGGCTCGGTCGCAGTCAATGCGCCGGTCTTGCCGTCGAGTGCAGCAGTCCTGGAACGGGTCAGAAACGACCATTCGCCTTCGATGTCCGGCATGAAGCGGATGCGGTAAGTTCCGTTGCCGTCATAGAAGCCCGGCACGCGGACTGCGCGGCTCTTATGGGTGAACACGGCATCGAATGCCACGTCGAGATAGGGATTGCCACTGGAGGGTCCATCAAAGGAGGCCTCGAACACGCCCCATTTTTCGACCGTTGCATCAGACATAGAATATTCTCCTCGTGGAATGCTTTTCGTGGCCCTAGCCTTTGACGGCGCCGGAGGTCAGGCCAGAGACGAAGTAACGCTGGAAGATGAGATAGACGATCGTCGCCGGCAGGACGGTCATCACAATGGCGGCATTGAGCTGGCCGTAATTGCTCGAGAACTGCCCCTGAAACGACATCAGGCCGAGCGGTAAGGTCCACATGTGCTGGTCCTGGAGCAGCACCAGCGCCATGGCGAATTCGTTCCAGGTGGAGACGAAGTCGAGGATGAGCAGTGCGGCGAGCACGGGCAGGCACACCGGCAGAAAGATCCGTCTGAAGATGATGAAGTGGCTTGCACCGTCGATCAGTGCTGCTTCCGACAGCTCCTTGGGAATGCTCTTGAAGAAACCGTGCAGGATGAAAACCTGATAGGGAACGCCGAAGGCGATGTAGGGAAGGATGACGCCGGGGTAGGTGTCGATCAGGCCGAGTGAATTCACCAGGGTAAAGAGCGGCGCAAGCATCACCTGGAAGGGGATCATCGTGCCGAACACGACAAGCAGCAGCAGGGCCTTGGTGATCTTCAGCTTGATCTTGGCAAGGGCATAGGCTGCCATCGCCGAAAGGAACAGCCCGAGCGGCACCTTGATGACCGTTATGATGACGCTGTTGAAGAAGGAGTTTGCGAAGTTGCCGCGGCTCCATGCAGCGCTGTAGTTTTCGAAAGCCAGCTCGGTTGGCGGCACGAAGGCGCCCGTGCCGGTCACCGCCGCCGGCGTCTTCAAGGAGGTGAAGACGATGAAGACGAATGGCGCGACCCAGACGAGCGCCACGATAACAAGCGTGATCCAGAGACCGATCAGAATGGGATCCCGCTTCATCGATGATGGTTCGACCTGCAAATGCACTGCGGTCTGGTCGGTCGGTACTGCTGTCACGACTCAACCTCCTCGTGCTTCTGGGTCCATTTCAGATAGGGAATGACGACGGCCATGGTGATCAGCAGCAGCACGACCGAAATCGCCGCACCTCGTCCGAAATCGAAGATCTGCATCGCCTGCGTGAACGCCCAGAGCGCCAGCATCTGGGTAGACTGCGCCGGTCCGCCACCCGTCAGGCCGTAGACGATGTCGAAAGCCTTCAGGGAGGAGATGACGGAAAGAACGAGAACGATCGTGATCGTCGGGCGCAAGGCCGGCAATGTCACATGCTTGAACACCTTCCAGCGGCCGGCGCCATCGATGCGCGCTGCCTCGACAAGCGTCTGAGAGACATTCTGCAGGCCCGCCAGAAACAGGACCATCGAGAAGCCGACCGTCTGCCAGAGATAGGCGACGAAGACCGAATAAAGGGCGATATCCCTGTTGCCCAGCCAGTCATTGATCCAGCCCTGCATGCCCCACGAGGTGAGCAACTGGCTGAAAAGGCCGAAGAACGGATCGTACATCCACTTCCACATGGTCGCGACGGCAATCGGCGCGATGATAACAGGCAGATAGAAGATGGCCCTGAGGCCATTTCGGCCGAATATCTTCTGATTGAGGCTCAGCGCCAGCAGCAGTCCGATCATCGGCGGGAAGATCAGGCTCATCAAGGTCCAGATCACGGTATTGCGGAACGCAACCCAGAAGACCGGATCCTTCGTGAAAATCGCCGAGTAGTTTGCAAGCCCTACAAATTGCCGCTGCGGGTCCAGCCCGTTCCATTTCTGGAAGCTCAGGATGACGACATTGAGCATCGGATAGAGGGCAAAGACGGCATAGATCGCCAGGGCTGGCACGAGCAGGATGAGCGCTTGGACGCGCGGATCATGTGTCGATTGTCGAAGTGACATGCTTTCCTCCTGGCAGTGAAGCGGCTGCCAGCTGATGAAAGAATGTGCCGGTCGATCGACAACTGGTCGATCGACTGGCACCTCGGGAGGAATCAGGTTCGGCTTGCGATAAAGCTCTGCAACTGCTTGGCCGCATCGGCCGGCTCGGTGTTGCCGGAAGCAACATCGTTGATGACCCGGAAGTACTCCGTCGTGACGTCGAGCGGGAACGCCTGGTCGCCGTTCATGTAGACCTTGCCGTATTTCTGGAAGATCCCCAGCCATTCCGCCTCGAGCGGCTTCTGGTTGGCATATTGGACGTTCTTGTTGACGGAGGTTGAACTCAGCTGGCCGAGCAGGTCCTGCTGGACCTTCGTCGAGAGGAAGTAGTCGAGGAACTTCGCCGCTACATCAGGGCTCTTGCTCTTGGTGCTGATGTAGTTGTACTCGGCGAAACCGTAGAGACGATCGGTGTTGGTCGGGAAGGGGAAAATCCCGTAGTCGTCGAGATTGGCGCCGGAGCCGTTAAGCTGGCTGACCAGCCAGTCGCCTTCGAGCATCATCGCTGCACGACCCGCGGTGAAGAGGCTGTAGGACTGTTTGTTGTCGATGCCCATGAACGGCTGCAGCGTATAGTCCTTCGTCCACTTCGCAAACTCCGCGAATGAATCCGTCGCGCAGGGTTCCTTGGTCCAGTCCAGCGTCATCGCCTTCAGCGCATCGTGCTTTTCAGCACCGCACTTCGTTTCAAGGATGACGTCCATGAGACGCATGACGTGCCAGTTGACCGTGCCGCCGAAGGTGAAGGCGGGAATGCCGGCAGCCTTCAGCTTATCGGCCGCGGCAAGGAATTCCTCGTAGGTCTTCGGCTCTTCCTTGATGCCGGCCTGTTCGAAAAGCTTCTTGTTGTAATAGACGGCCTCACCCTTGAAGGTGAAGGGGACGCCGTGCTTGCCGCCGGGATAGAGGTCGGCAAAAGCCGCTGCCGAGGGCAGCAATTCGTCGCTCCACTTATACTCGGCATAGTATTTGTCGAGGGGCAGGGACAGACCGGCCTTCACATACTCGCCGCCGAGGCCGAGGCCCGCCCAGCTGAAATAAATATCAGGTCCCTTGTCGGAGCCAGCAGCGACACGCAAGGCGGTCTTGTGCTCGTCGACGGCGCGCTGAACGATCTCGACATGCGTCCCGGGGTTTGCCGCTTCGAAGTCCGTCGCCACCTTCTTCAGAGCCGTGTTGGCAGCATTGTTGTCGAAGTTGAGGGTCCAAAGCGTGATGTCTTCCGCAAGAACCGGCGTGGCCGATAGCGACGCCACGGCGATCGCAACGATGCTCGCAGTCTTCAATTTCGCAGAAAGGGTCAGCATTACCGTCCTCCTCTTGTAAAGCCGGGCCCCTTGTTGCAGATAGTCATTGACATGTCAACTGGTATGATGAGCATCACCACCGTGATGCTGAGCAAATTTGGCCATCGCGGCGATAACGATGACGGCGGACGCGGCGCCGGGATCGATGTGCCCGATCACACGGTCCCCCAATCGTGAAGCCCGTCCCTTGGTCGCCGTCATGTTGCCGGTCGCTTCGCAGCCTGCGCGCGCTGCCCGCTCTGCCGCCTCGAAGCATTGGGGCAGGGGCTTTCCCGACTGCCAGGCATCGAGTGCTGCGTCGGCCGCAGGCCTCCAGGCGTCAACCATCGTCTTTTCACCGGGTTCGGCCTTTCCGCGTTCCTGGATTCCCTGCGCCATTGCGGCGAAGACACGCAGAAAGTCGTCGTCGCTCAATGTCTGCTTGTCTTTGGCGGCTGCTCCGGCGCGCATGAAGGCCGTGGCGTAGAGCGGGCCGGACGAAGCGCCGACCGCATTCAGGAATGCCTTAGCCGCGACGTTGAATGCGGTTGTTGGGGCGATCCCGGCGTCGAGCTCGCCGACCGCTTTCGCCGCGGCCTGGCAGCCTGCATCCATGGCAAGGCCGTGATCCCCATCGCCGATGGCGCCGTCCAACGCGCAGAGATGGTCGCTCTCTGCCGCAATATCCTCGGCAATCCCGGCAAACATGCGCTGCAGGTCTTCGGTCGTAAACGTCATCGATTACCTCACAAACATCGCGCAATCACAGGGGTGGTCGATCAATCGCCGAAGCTCGTCGTCGAGATGCATGACCGTGATCGACGCGCCGGCCATTTCGAGAGAGGTGCAGTAGTTTCCGACGAGCGACGTATGGATGACGAGCCCGGCATCGTCGAGCCGGGACTTCACGCGCCGCATCATGATGTAGAGTTCCATCATCGGCGTCGAACCCAGCGAATTGACGAGCACGGCGACACGATCGCCCCGGTCTGCTTTCATTTCGCGAAGAATGCTGTCCATGAGTTCGTCGCTCACCGCGTCGGCCGGCCTCAGCGGCTCACGCGCCACGCCAGGCTCTCCATGAATGCCCATTCCGATCTCCATCTCCCCTTCGCCGATCAGGAAGTTCGGCCGGAGGGTCTGGGGCAGCGAACAGGGGGAAAGCGCGACGCCCATCGTATAGGTTCGCGCATTGGCATGGCGGGCGGCGCGCTCGACATCGTCAAACGAGTAGAGAAGGTCGCAGGCTGCGCCGGCGGCCTTGAAGATGAATACGTTGCCCGCCACGCCCCGCCGCCTGTCCTTTTGATCGGCAGGCGCGGACGCCACGTCATCCGTGGTAAGCACGGTGCGGACCTCGATCTCGTCAAGCGCCAGCATCTCGGCTGCCATGTCGAAGTTCATCACGTCGCCGGCATAATTGCCATACATGAATAGGACGCCGGCGCCGCCATCGACCGCCTTGGCGCAGGCGATGATCGGATCTGGCGGCGGCGAGGCGAAGACGTTGCCGATCGCGGCCGCGTCCGCCAGCCCCTTGCCGACAAACCCCAGAAATGTCGGTTCGTGCCCGGATCCGCCGCCGATGACCAAGCCGACCTTGCCCTTGCGTGGCCCGTTTCTGGCAATGATCGCCCGGGGCATGTCCCCCACTGCGTAGAGGTGGCGCGGATGCGCCGCCAACACCCCTTGCAGCATTTCATCGACGGCATCTGCGCCGGCATTGATAAGCTTCTTCGTCTTCACGCTGTCCTCCCAGTGCGAGCTCCGCCTGCATAAATGCGGCTGCAGCGCCGGAGGTCAATCCGCCAGTTGCAGGACGACGGTCGCAAACGGCGCGAGCAGCAACTCTTTGCCCGAATCTGCCGGCCGGCATGCGCCGCAATCGACCTTTCGTTCTTCGCCCGTCAGATTGACGACGTGAAGCCTGGCGCCTGCAGCATCGCGTGCAACGAAAGACAGCACCTCGGAGGGCGAGGAGGAGACGCATGCCTGCCAGGATGCGCCAGCCAATCGAGACAATGTCCGCACTGTGTTGAACAGCGGGCGCCGCCCGCCTTGCTCGGTCGGTTCGGCTGGACCGGCGATCAGACCGAACGGGCCTGACAAGGCCGAGAGCGTCAGGCATTCCAGACCGGCATCCAGTACCCGTATCGCGTAGCCGAGCGCGAAGGCCTCCGCGAAGCGTCCATTGTGACGCGGGTCGCGGTTGGCCATGGGAACGCGTGCGCCCGACGGATTATCCATCGTGCGGCTGCCATAGGGGTTCTGTCGCATCGGGATCGTCGACGGGCCGATCCGGTAGGGTCTGTCACCGTAGATCGCACGCACCGACCGTGTGATGAAGGGCAGCGCTTCCAATGTCTGCATGACGCTAAGATCGTCGGCGGCATGCACGATCGGATTGGTGCAGTGGCTGACGAAGTCGAGCTGTCCATCCGGGACGCGCTTCCGGTTGAGCTCGGTGAAATAGCTCAGCATACCCCCGCCGATGCGAATGCCGGGAAAGGCGGCGCGAGCGGCGGTATAGACTTCATCCAAAGGCGGGCATTCCGGCCATGTGCTGCCGGGCGGCGTCGACTGCCGGTCAACCGAAGGCGAGATCATGATCGCATCGGGCCTGAATTCCGCCAGCCGCATCTGGCGGGCGATTTCGGCCACCTCGCTTGACGGCGACGATGTGCAGGGAAGGGCGATCTCCAGCGTCGAGCGGCCGCGATGGACCGCGGCGATGGCGGCAAACCGCCTGAGCGCGTCGACGCCGTGTCCGGCACCGGGGTCGAAATGGAAGAGCAGTTCCTGGGGAGCGATTTCCGACAGCACGGACTTTGCCGACAGTGTCGCATCGGCTTCCTCGGGCGTAACGATCACGCCGATATCAGGCATGGCGCCGGTTCGCGCCCCGAGTTCGAGTTTTATGGCGCCGCCTGACGCCGCAGCTGGAGGATGCCGTGTCGAACCGCCGATATCCCTGAGAACAAGCGACGTCTTTTGCCGAACGGGCTGATTGGCGGCAATCTGGTATGGCCAGGGCAGGGCGAGCGGCCTGACATATGTCTTATAGGATGCGTCCGACCAGTTCCTTTGGTCTTCCATTTCAAAGGTGTCGCCCTCCATCCGGCATTCCGCCTGAACGTCAGGCATGATCGCATGAGTGATGGCGCGCATGTCCTTGAAAGGCTGCCAGGGCTCGATGACATCGGGAAACCGGGTTACCACGATCCGGCCGTCGACATGTTCGACCGTCGCCGGTGAACCCGCTACGCCGACGATCGGATGCAGGATGCAGAAGCCGCAGCGATTGGTCTCGAAGCCGGTCTCTGTGATGGCTTCGGCCTCGAAGTCGAGCCGGTCCGCGCTTCCGGTGATGCGAACGTCAATGACAAGCCTCGTGTCATCAGGTCCCTCGCAGCGGGCTCGATAGGCGACCGTGAAACGATTGTCACTCTGCTCGATGCGGAGATCAACAATTACAGGGCTGTGGGTGCCCCAGTCCGGGTCGCGAACGAGGTAGGAGATCGCTCGCAGCACCTCGGTCCCATCGTAGCGGATGGTGCGGAGGTTGCCATTGGCGAGATCGGCTTCCAGTTTTCCTGCTCTCAGCCGAACCGGCGGCGTTTCAACGAGGCGGGTGCCGTAGAGCTGGAACGCATCGACTTTCATCGCAGCATCGCTCCGACATCGATCGTCTGTCCCCTGGCCGCACTGTCATAGGCGGCCTCGACGAGCGCAAAAGTTTTCAGATTGTCGGCCCCTGACGTCGAATGTTCCGCGCCGCGCTCCAGCTGATCGACCCAATGCTGCTGGATCGCGTGGACGCTCTCCTGGATGTTGTGCCAGGGCCGCGAGGCCCATGACAACAACTTCGGCGATACGTCAGTGGTGGTGGTGCCCCTGGCGTTGGTGATTTCGAGGCCGTAACCCTGGGTCAGGCGGATCGTGCCTTCAGAACCGTCGAGCTCGATCAAGGTCTCGGGGAACGGCTCCCTGGAAAGCCTGGTGGCGTAGCTGACGTCGACGACCGACGTGGCGCCGTTTTCGTGATCGAGCAGAATGGTCGCGACATCCTCGCCCTTGATTCTCGGATTGACCCGCTTGGTGCGGGCCGTGAGCGAGCGAACGTCGCCAAGGATATAGCGGGCGATGTCGAGGGTATGGATGCCGAGGTCTTCGATGATGAACCGTTCGCCCTCGGCTAGATAGGGTTGGCCGGAGAAGACGTCGTAAGCCGAACGGAAGGAGAAACGGCCCCAGAAGGGCGTGCCGATGGCATTCGAATCGAGGGCTTTTCGTACAGCCTGGATCGGCGTCTGCCAGCGAAAGTTCTCGTGCACCATCAGCGGTATGCCGGCATTGCGGCACGCCTCGACCATCGAACTCGCATCCGACAAGGTCTTGGCGAACGGCTTCTGGCAGATGGCCGGCACCTTGTTCCGAGCCGCCATTTCGACGAGAAAACGATGGCTTTCGACGGTCGTGGCAATGTCGACGAAATCAAAACCGCCATCGGCAAACAACGCTTCGGAATCGCCATAGCGGCGATCGATGCCGAACTGATCGCCGACGATCTTCAGCCGTTCCGGGTCGCGGTCGCAGATCGCGACGATGCCGGCACCTCGAACGTCGTTCCAGGCATGCAGCTGGTTGACCGCAAAGAAACCGCAACCGATCAAAGCCCCTTTCAATTCCGTCATCTCAACCTGCCTTTGCCATCTGCATGAGGGTGACGCGCTGCTGCAGGCGGCGCTGCGCCTGATCGACCACGACGGCGATGATGATGACCAGGCCCTTGATGACCATCTGCCAGAAGGAGGAGACGCCCATCATCACCAATCCGTCGGAGAGGATGCCGATGACGAAGGCGCCGATGATCGTGCCGCCGATCGTGCCGCGACCGCCCGACATCGAGGTGCCGCCGAGCACGGCTGCCGCAATCGCATTGAGTTCGAAGCTTTCGCCGGTTGCCGGATGGGCTGCCATCAGTTCCGACGAGATGACGACGCCGACGATTGCCGCGCACAGTCCGGAGAACATGTAGACGAAGATCTTGACGACATCGACTCGGATACCCGACATGCGCGCGGCCCGCTCATTGCCGCCGACGGCGAAGATATGGCGGCCGATCGGCGTCGAGCGGGCGACATAGGCGGCCAGCAGGGCAAGCACGATCAGAATCCAGATCGATACCGGCAGACCGAGAATGCGTCCGGCGCCGAAGAAATCGAAGCCGGTGGTGGCATATTCAGGCCGGCCGACAAGGTTCGGAAACGTCTGGCCGTCCGACGACAGCAAAGCGAGACCGCGGGCGATATAGAGCGTGCCGAGCGTGGCGATGAAGGGCGCAACGTTGAGCTTGGTGATCAGCAGGCCGTTGATCAACCCGATGAGCAGGCCGATCGACAAGGTGATCAGCACGATCTCGAAGAGGTTGAAAAAGATGGTGTAGCCGATCGGCAATTCGATGCCGTAAAGGATCAGGCCGCCGGCGACCATGCCGCAAAGCCCGACGATCGATCCGACCGAGAGATCGATGCCGCCGGTGATGATGACGAAGGTCATGCCCATCGCCAGGAAGGCGTTCAGCGCCACATGCTTCGACATCAGGATCATGTTCGCCGTCGAGGTGAAGTTCGGGGCGAAGATCGCAAAGAAGATGATGACGGCGAATAACGCGATGAACGTCCTGAGCTTCATCAGCGTCAGAAGCGCCGAGCCGTTGGCGCCCTTCGGCGCAAGAGTGGTTGATGTTGCCGCCATCATGACGCGAGTTTCCCTTGATGTCCGTGTCCCTTGGCCGAAGCCGCGATAATGGCTTCTTCCGTCGCCTCGTTGCGGTCGAAGACGGCGGCCAGCTGGCCGTTGCTCAAGACCGCGATGCGATCGGAAAGCGCCATGACCTCCTCGAGGTCGGAAGTCGAAAACAGAATGGCGAGCCCGTTGGCCGCCAGCCGCCGCATGGTGCGGAAGACATCGGCCTTGGCGCCGACATCGATGCCTCGGCTCGGCTCGTCCATCAGAAGCACTTTCGGATTGGTCATCAACGCCTTACCGATGACGACCTTCTGCTGATTGCCGCCGGACATCGAGGTCACCTCGAAATCCGGATTCGGCGCCTTGATCGAGAGATCGCGGATTGCATCGCGAACCGCATTTTTCTCCGCCCCCCTGTCGATATGGAAGAGCCGGGTGAAGCGGCCGAGGCTCGCCAGCGTCAGATTGGAGGCGATCGAGAGCACCTGGACCAGACCTTCCCGCTGCCGGTCTTCCGGAATGAGCGCAAGGCCGCGGCGGATGCGCCGCGTGGTGTCGCGGGCACGAACCTGCTTGCCGTCGATGAAGATCTTGCCGGTCGAGTGTGTGTGACGGCCGATCACGCATTCGAAGAATTCGCTGCGCCCAGCACCCATCAGGCCGTAGATGCCGAGGATTTCGCCCGCCTTGACCGACAGGGAGACATTGTTGACCGAAAGCCCACCCGTCGGCCGCGGCAGGCTAATGTTTTCGGCGCGAAAGACCTCGGCTCCGACGGCGTGGTCCACGGACTTTGCAAAATCCTTGGCATCCGAGCCGATCATGGAACGCACGATCCAGCGCGTGTCGATATCGCGGACCATCGCTTCGCCGGTGACCTGGCCGTCACGCAGCACCGTGATGTAGTCGCCGATCCGCATCAACTCCTCGAGCCGGTGCGAGATATAGACGATCGCCACACCCTGGACCTTGAGTTCCGCGATCACCTTGAACAGGATCTCGACCTCGGCTGCCGAAAGCGCCGACGTCGGCTCGTCCATGATCAGGATACGGGCATTCAACGACATCGCCTTGGCGATCTCGACGAGCTGCTGCTGGCCGATCGGCAAATCCTCGACCATCGCATCCGCCTCGATTCCGGCATCCAGGCGCTTCAAAAATGCATTGGCCTTTTGCACCTGCGCCTTGTGATCGATGCCGAGGATGCCGCGGGTGATCTCACGCGTGGTGAAGATATTCTCGGCGACCGACATGTTGGCGAAGAGATTGAGTTCCTGGAAGATCATGCCGATGCCATTTGCCTGCGCGTGCGCCGGGCTGTCGAAGGATACGGGCTTGCCATCGAGGATGATGCGGCCGAGCGTCGGACGCTCGACACCGGCGATGATCTTCATCAACGTCGACTTGCCTGCACCGTTTTCGCCGACGAGGACGTTCACTGCACCGCGGCGCAGCTCGAGATTGGCGCGCTTGACGGCGACGATGCCAGAATAGACCTTCGACACGTCGTCGAGGCGCAGGATGATGTCGTCCTTTTCTGCCTCTCCTGTGGTCATGGGCCGACCTTCAGTTCCGAAGGTGTTATGAGCGGCAGCTCGCCGCTCTTCGGCAGCGGAAACGCGCCGATCGCGGTCACCGTCTTGCCGGCGAGGCCTTCGCGCGGAACGGCTGACAGAAAGGCCGTATTGGCCTTCTCGTTGAAGGCTTTGCCGAACTGCGCCCACTCGATCTGGTTCTTGAATTCGTTGAAATTGACGAACTCCAGCGTGTCGCGCAGCGCCGTGCCGCGCAGCGCTGGCCCGATTTGCACCTTGGCGTCGGCCTTGCCGTCGCCATCTGCGTCGACATCGAGTGTTGCCGCGCGCGAGGCCGTATCGGCCGCGACAACCTTGCCGGTGATCTTCACCGCATAGGTCCATGGCGAGCTGCTCTGCTTGCGGGGATTGCCGTATTTCTCGCCGGCGGCGTCGGGGCTGGAGGTGGCCAGTTGCATGACGTCCTTGAGGTCGCCGGCGCGCTTTTCGAAATAGGGCACTGCCTCGGACTGCCAGATCGCCTCGACCTTTGCATTCGGATCGAAGGCGGTCTTGGCCGCTGCCGCAGCCTTTTCCTCAGCCGTCGGCGTCTTGATGATCTTGCAACCTGGCAAGGCGGCCGCCACGACGGCAGCGAGCAGGGCGCCCTTCATTCTCAACATGCTTTAAACCTCGACGTCTTGCAAAAATGCATTGCGGAGGGCGCAGCGCTGCGCCCTCCGCAATTCGCGGCTGATCAGTTCATCAGGGCGAAGGTTTCGAGCTTGCCGGCATTGTCGGCGTTGATGAGAACGCAATCCATCAACTGCTTCTCTTCCTTTGGCGTCGTCTTGTTCTTTATGTATGCATCTGCCTGTTCCACCGCCAGCTGAGCCTGCGCATAGGCGGGCTGCAGGACCGTTGCCTTGATGCCGCCCGACTTGATGGAGTCGCGCACGTCGTTGGAACCGTCGAAGCCGACGACGATCACGTCCTTGCGGCCGGCCGCCTGCAGCGCGGCGATGGCGCCCATGGCCATGGTGTCATTGCCTGAAATGACGCCCTTGATGTCGGGATTTGCCTGGAGGATGGTTTCCATCTTTGAATAGGCTTCCGTCTGGCTCCAGTTGGCCGACTGCTTGGCGACGGACTTCAGGTCCGGATAGTCGTCGATGACGTCGTGATAGCCTTGCGAGCGGATGCCGGCATTGGTGTCGGACTCCTTGCCCACCAGCTCGACGTAATTGCCTTTCTCGCCCATCAGCTTGACGAATTCCTGCGCCCCGAGCTGGGCGCCCTGATAGTTGTTCGAGACGATCTGGGCGACGGCAACGCCGGTCGCGTTGATTTCGCGGTCGATCAGGAAGGAGGGGATGCCTGCATCCTTCGCCTTTTTGACGGCCGCGACCGAGGCGTCGGCTCCGGCATTGTCGAGGATGATCGCCTTGGCGCCGCGGCCGATCGCCGTGTCGATCATTTCGGACTGCTTGTTGGCGTCGTCGTCATGCGTCATGAGCAGCGTCTCGTAGCCGAGCTCCTTCGCCTTGGCTTCGGCGCCGACGGCTTCGGCCTTGAAGAAGGGATTGTCATGCGCCGGCGTGATGATGGCGATGAGATCGGCCGAAAAGGCCGGAAGAGCCGTTCCAAGCGCTAGTGCGCCGGCAAAAGCTGCAAGTGTCAGTCTGCGCGTCAGTTTCATATTTTCCTCCCTGTTGTGAATGAAGCCCCTTCTCCCTGGGGCGGTTGAGGGGAGGGCTTGCCTCCCCAAGCCGGTTCACGTGATGCGCCGGATGCTTTCGGCGATCTCCTGTGGTTCGAATACCTTTTTCCAGTCGTCGCGCATCAGCGCCGGGATGCCGAACTCGATCGCCTTGTTGCAGGCATCCGAGAACACGCCGTCGACTTCCTTGAAGATGACCGCGCCGAGCACGTTCATATGGCCGAGCAGGAAGTCGCGGGCGGCCTGTTCCGGCACGCCGCGTGCCACGCATTCGTCCATGGCCTGCCGCATGACGACGAGCAGCGATGCGCAGACGGTTTCCGACAAGCCCGGTTCGAGCATGGCAAGCTGATCGACCGTGACTCGGTGCGAGCGCATGACCGGGGCCCAGATCAGCTTGGCGATTTCCTCGCCGAGCGCGTAGGCGCTTTCCGGACCCTGCATCAGCGCCGAGACGATATGCTGCTTGGCGAAGAGGCCGCCGAAGTGGTCCTTCTTCGCCTGCATGTCCGTCTCGTCATTGAAGATCGGCGGATGGCAGGGATGGGTGACGAAATAGGTAAGATCGTCGCGCTTCGGCAGGTGGCCGGCAAAGGGAGCCGCAGCGTCCAGCGCGATCACCATGGTACCTGAAGTGAGCTTGTCGACGATGCCTGCCGCGACTTTGCCGATTGCCGTGTCCGGCACGGCAAGGATCACCACCTCAGCGCCGTCGAGCCCGATATCGACGGGCACGCAATCGACACCGAGATCGTTCTTCAAACGGGTCTTGCCTGCGTCGCTCACCTCGACATGGCGGACCTCGAAACGCGAGCCTTTGAGATTTTTGGCAAGCCGGTATCCCATTTTCCCGCCTGCGCCGAAGAGGGCAATCTTAGTCATGTTTTCCTCACCTTTTCCGTTCTCAATAGGATCACAAACTGGTATGATGAGTCAATCACCATATCATTACTAAATGTGCTAGGATCCACGCTTTTTTGCGTGAAGCCGGTCGATCGCGCGTTTGATCGATGAAACCTCGGGAAACCATCAGTGCTTCCTTCCGTCGCGGATCTGGACGAAATACTCGTCCGTCCCGACCTGGCCGCCTTTAAGCGCGATCTGCAGGCCGTTGGTCGGCTGATAGTCGCCATGCGCAAGGCAAAGCGGAGAACCCGGCGTCTGGGGCAGCGGAAGAAGCGTCGTCAGGGCGTCGATCTTCAACTGCCTGAGGGCGTGACTGGACGTGTCGCCGCCGGCGACGACCGCACGTGAAAGTCCTTCGCTCTCGATCAGGCGGCGCAAGATCGTGCCGAGCGCGCTGCCGAGCCGATGACGCGCGCCCGGAACCCTGTCGATGTCGGCGCCGCGGTCTGCGCACGGGCCAAGCGCGGTATAAAGGATGACGCTCTTGCCTTGCCGGAGCATCTGGATGCCGGCCTCGACCGCTGCATCCACCGCGCCTTCGCCATGCTCCGAGACCAGTGCAAGCGGATCGAGCGCGATACTCTCGAAGCCGTTGTCGACAGCCGTCCGGATCTGGCGCTCGGTCGTTGGCGATACGCTGCCCGAGACGACGGCGAGGCGATCAACCGGGCCGATATCGGGAAACTCGGCGCCGCTGTTGCCGATGAAGCCGCTCCGCCGCCACGCGTTGAGCAGGGCATATTCGACCCCCGAGGAGCCGGCGACAAAGCTTCCCGAACGGCCGGTGGCACGAAGCAACTGTCGACCCGCGGCCTCCTGCGTCGCCTCGGAGTCGACATCGATGAGCAGGATCCCTTCTGAAGCCGACGCCAGTTCGTCGATCCGCGCATCGGCGTCCGGCGCGGTGATGGCGACGAGATCGGCGAGCAGGACGGGAAGGCGGGTCTGCTTCGACAGGTGCACCGCAAGGTCCGCCTCGTCCATCGGGGTCACCGGATGGCGGCTCATGACGGGATGGCGGTCGATGCGAAAGATCCGGCCCTGGTAAGCGGCAAAGAGATTGCCGAATGCCGTGTAGCGCTTCAGTTGCGGCGCGCCGACGATGACCGGCACCACGGATTGCCCGAATACCGATCGGCCGATTTCGATCGCCTTGCCGATATTGCCGATTTCGGGGCTGGAATCGAAGGTCGAGCAGACCTTGTAGTGGCAGATGTCGGCGCCGAGGGAATTCAGCCACTCGAAAGCGCGCGCAAGGTGCTCTTGCATCCAGGCGGGGGTCTCGCTTCGGCTTGTCCCGGCAATGCCGATTGCCCGGCAATCCCTGAAGCGCGCGAACAGTTCCGGCTTGGGAACGTCGAGGAAGAGCACGGTCGACACGCCGTTCGATGCCAATGCCTCCATGACATCGGTGGAGCCGGTGAAGTCATCCCCGTAATAGCTGACGAGAGGTCCAACCATCGTGGTCACGCGCCCTTGCCGTCGCTGAATTTGGCAATCGAGGCGGCGAGCTCCGGATGATCTTTCGCGTAGGTCTCCAACGGGATGTCCGCGACCGCTGCCTGCCAAGCCTGCTGCACGGCCCGAACGCCGGCCGCCGGTCCGCCGGGATGGCTGACGATGCCGCCGCCGCAGAGATAGAGAAGATCGACGGTGCGGCCGGTCCGCTGATAGGTCTCAGGCGCCTGTCCTCCCCACTGACCCGAACCGGCAACCGGAAGCGGGCAATCGGAGGCATCAAACAGCGGCGTGCTGACGGCCTGGAAGGACGAAACGAAGCTGTCGTCCGGCTCCCAATATTTGACCCTGATGCCGTTGATCTGAAACTGATCGACGCCCAGCAGCCGCCAGAATTGCTGGTAGACCTTGAAATCCATGCCGGCGCCCGGGTCGCGCGTCAGCACGTCCCAACCGTTTCGATGTGCGTGCAGCACCAGACTGGAGCGCTTGCGCAGAAAACTCATGCCGCCGAAGCCGATCGAGTTGATGTTGACGACGGCGCAGTTGCCGGCGGCCTTGGCGACGATGTCGTGGTTGCGCATCATCTCGTCGGGGTCGGCATGCGAGATGCCGAAGGCATACATGACCTTCTTGCCGGTCTTCTGCTCGTGATCGAGAATGCGCGGCATGATCGCCGCAACGCGGTCCTTGAGCGGCGAATAGGCCGGGCTCATCAGTTTTTCGTCATCCTTGATGAAGTCGACGCCGGATGAGATCAACTCGCCGACCAGTTCCGCCGTTTCGTGCGGCCTGAGACCGAGCGCCGGCTTGACGATCGTTCCGATGATGGGTCGGCCTTCGACGGCGGTGAGGCGGCGGCTTCCAGGAATGCCGAACTGCGGTCCGGGATGCGCGCTTTTGAAGGCTTCGGGCAGCGTCATGTCGACGATGCGGATGCCGGTCATGCCCTTGATGGAGTAGACGCCGCTGATCGCAATGGTCATCAATGCCGAAAGGTCGGTGCCGATCGCATCCAGTGGAAAGGCGATGTCGACATCGGCGCGATGAAGCAACGTGCCGGGGGCGATCTCGGGCCAGGTCGGATGACGCGCATCTTCGAGCGGACGGATCGCCAGGACGCGGGCGGCGACGCGCGATTTCAGCTCTTCGGTTTCACCGGGAACAGGCACGAAGGTACCGGTCGACTGGTCGCTCGCGATCTTTTCCGCCATCGCCTCGACGCTGCCGGGCGTTTCGATACGGTAGGTCAGGGTAATTATCATGAAACGGACGGTTGCTCCTCTCGTCACGCAGATTACCATGGCGTCAACTTGTGATCTGGTATAATGAGTATTCCAACTCATGAAAAGTAAAATCTTCGGATCCCCAATTTTTCGCCGACAGCTTTGTTCTCGACCCGGAAACTGTTAGGAGGAAACATTTGAGCCAGCGAGATATGATGACCCAGCCCCTCGAACAAATCGTCCGCCGGAAACTCTCTGACGAAGTGTTTGATCGACTTGAGCGAATGATTACCTCGGGCGAGCTCCAGCCCGGCGACGAAATGCCCTCCGAGCGGGTGCTGATGGAACGCTTCGGCGTCGGCCGGCCGGCGATTAGGGAGGCCATGCAGTCCCTTGCCAACAAAGGGCTTGTCAGCATTTCACATGGCGAGCGGGCCAAGGTTCTCCGGCTGACGGCAAAATCGATATTCCGCCAGGTCGATCTCACCGCCAAGATCATGCTGTCGCAATCGTCGGACTCGCTGGAATATTTGAAGAGCGCGCGCATCTTCTTCGAGCGGGGCATGGCGCGCGAGGCCGCGCAGCGGTCCTCGGCAAGCGATATCGCCGACCTCAGGAACATCATCGAACGCCAGCGAATGTCACTTGGCCGGGCCGAAGAGTTCATCGACGCCGACATGGAGTTTCACACCCGCATCGCGCAGATATCAGGCAACCCGATCTACATTGCCGTCAGCGAAGCAATGCTTGCCTGGCTGAAGGAATATCATACCGAGATGCTGATCTGGACCGGCAAGGAAAAATTCACGCTCGCCGAACACGACGAGATCGTCGACCGCCTTGAAGCAAACGATGTGGATGGCTCGGAAACGGCGCTGCTCAAGCATCTTGAGCGGTCGCGGGCGCTTTACGCGAAATAATCGCCAATTACCTTATGAGCAATCCTCCTGCTTAAAGACCTCGATTGTTGACCGCGTCGCGGCTGTCGGACGCGGCAGTGCATTTATCGGCCGCAGCGGAACAATGATCAAAGAACGAGGTTGTGAATGGGTCAAGCACGCAAAGATCCCCAAGGAGGACATCACAATGCGCATGAAACTTGTAGCAGCTTCCCTCTTCGCTATCGGGATGGCCACATCCGCTTTCGCCCAGTCCAACCCAGCGCCGGCCGGCGCAACGATCGACAAGAATCACGCCGATCAGGGCGGCGGCGCCACTAGCGACACGAAGACTAAAAAGCCGATGGCAACGGATTCCACCACGACGAATTCCACGACCAGCGGCACGATGAAGATGGATAAGACCAAGTGCCCCAATCCGGTCAATAACTCTGCCAATCTTCAGACACAGGGCGGTACGAGCAACGCCACCCCGATGGATGAAGCCTGCGCGGCTCACAACAATTGATCGGCTTCCTCACGAAAATTCCCATCGTGACCTGACCCCCGAAAGTTGGACATCCAACCTCGGGGGTTTTGCGTGGGCGAACTTCAGCAAAGCACGTCCGTCGGGCAGGGCCGCTGCCGGCACGACGGCTTCAGGCCGCTAGCCTTCTTTTCTCGATGGCATGATTCACCAACGCGAAACGTGCCGGATCGGATGAAAGCGACGTGTTTGTCCGATATCGTATGCATTTGGACTTGAAAAACTCCGGCGATGCCGTCCATGCAAGGCCCAACACCGGTTATTAAAAATGCGCCGCCAGACCCCCCAATTCATCCGGCGCCGGCCAAAAGGGGGCGAGAGGACAACTATTGGTGCCGTTGAGTGGCGAACTGGTCCTTTTCTAAGGAGCAGACCAAAGTCATCGTTTCAGGAACTTCGACGCCTGCCGACTGGGAAGGCACCGAACTGGCGACGATCGAGGACGCAAGGCAACAAGCCGTGCAAGATGCGAGAGCGCTGATGAGCCAGCAGTGCTTGCGGGAAAAGACATGTCGGCGAGAAAGATACACATCTGTGACGAACAGGGAACCGTTTTTCTCACTGTGCTTTTCGTCAGAGACGATCAGGAGCTCCGACTAAGACATCCTGTTCTAAATTGATGTCGTCCGAAAACCGCCCACACTTTTCGGCTTCATGCTCTGGCGGAACGCCGGATCGGCAGTCCGATCAAGCGCTCGTATTCCCGTTCCGGAATGCCGTAGCTTCCGGCAGCGATCTCCTCCAGCCTTTCTCGGTCGAGAACCTTGACGTTGGCGCGGGTCGACCTAATGGCTCTCATTCCTTCGATGACATGCAGTTCGTTCGTCACGCCCGAGCGGCGTACGCCGAGCATCAGCGCCAGAAATTCATGCGTGAGCGGCAGGTCGTTGCCATTCAGCCGATCGTGACACATCAACAGCCAGCGGGCGAGCCGCTCATGCATGTTGTAGCGCCCGTTGGCGAGAGCCGACTGAGCCAGTTGTATATCACAGCAATGCATATATTGGAGGAACAGATCGTTGACGGCAGGAAACGCCGCGAGCACCCGCCCGAAGGTCTCGACGGAGACCAGCAGGCCGGATCCCGCGGCCTGCATGAAGGTCCGATTGGGTGTCGTATTCGTCTTCAGAACAACATGCAGTCCTGCCATGCCCTCATATCCGATATGTCCGACCTCGACGGCTTCGTCTTCGGCGTTCGTCGCCACCATCGATGCCAGACCACTTTCGACGAAACAGACATGTTCGTTCGGCTGGTCTGACTCGACCAGCACATGTCTCAACGGCAGCTCGACGCGTTGGGCATCGGCGGCCAGCAGGTCAAAGGCCTCCGCAGGCAAAGCCTTCAACAGCAAGTTATGAACAATACGCTGATCCAGTGCGGGCATGACCCCTCTCCAGCGGGAGGGAGCCCGCGCTCATACCGGCAGCTATGAGATCGCGGTAATGACCAGCTTATGCGTCAAAACAGCAGCCATATCCATATTTGGAAGACGCTTTGTGCGGTTTTGACAAAACTTGCGGGCTGCTCGGGAAATCTGTCAGGGATTTCGGGGCAGACGGATCAGAAAACTCGCGCCGGGCCGCCGATTCTCGATGTGAAGCTCGGCCCTCAACTGCTGCACCAGAACGCGCACGACCTTCATGCCCAAGCTCTTGCCGTCATTTTTAGAGACGGAAAATCCGTCCGGGAAACCTTTTCCATCATCGGCGATTTCAAGGCGGATTTCGTCGGCGGTGGCGCGCGCACTGACGGTGACAGTGCCTGAAATATCGGAATAAGCGTGCTTGAAGGCGTTCGTCACCAGTTCGTTGACGAGAAGGGCAAGCTGGATTGCCCGGTCTGCATCGATAACGCACGCATCCGCGTCGACCGAAACCGTGTGCTTTGATGCCGCCTGCTGCAGGCGCAGACACAGGCTTGACAGAAAATCCGCCAGTTCCACCGTTTCGATGTTCGGTTGGCGCCACAATTGATCGTGTACCTCGGCAATGGTGCCGACGCGCGCTTCGGCATCGCGCAAAGCCTCTCCCACCTCCTGCTGTTCAGCCGAGCGGGCCTGCATCGAAAGCATGGCGGTGACCAGCGTCAGGCTGTTTTTGACACGATGGCTCATCTCGCGCAGCATGATTTGCTGGTGCTCATCTGCAAAGTGACGCTCGGTGTCATCCCGAAGTACCTTGAGATAGCCGGCTCTTTGATGATGGGCGCGCAGCGGCATGGTCAATCCGCTGCCCCAGAACGTGGATCCATCCTTACGCAAATGAAATCGTTCGTTTTCAGCCCGGCCGCGCTCAAGCGCCGTCTCCATCTCGCGGTCAAGCGCCACATGGCCCTCGGTGCGGTCTTCCGGTACGAAGAGAATGCGTGCGTCTTGACCGAGAATCTCATCTTCCAGATATCCAAAGATGCGGCAAGCCCCGGTGTTCCAACTGATGATCCGCCCATCTTGATCAAAGGAAAAGATCGCGTAATCGATCGCGCTTTTAAGAATAAGCTGGAGGCGTTCCTCGCTGGCGCGCAACGCTTCGTCCTGCTGAAGCGTCAGGGTCCGGTCCCGGACGATTTTCGCCAGGCCGTAGATCCCACCCACGTCGTTGCGAAGCGGCATCATCAGCCCTGACGCCCAGAACATGCTGCCGTCTTTTCTGACGTGCCACCGATTGTCGTCGGCGCGGCCGGTGGTCAGCGCAAGCCGCTTCTCTTTGAGCGGCGCTCCGGCGAGTTGATCCTCGAATGAAAAGATGATGACCCCATTCTGTCCGATCATCTCGGATGCCGAATAGCCGAAGAGGTTTTCCGCACCGGCACTCCACGTCGCCACAGTGCCATCGAGATCCATGGCAAAGATCGCATAGTCGAGCGCGCTCTCGACGATGTGGCGATGGATTTCATCCTCGTCGCTCGGGAAGGAATATTGATCCATACCAGTGACCCCCAGCTGGATTACCGTAGGTGAGACTTTAGCATCTGCTAAAGGAATTTCTCGACGCGTGCGATTGCGTACAAAACCCGGTCGGCGAACCGCGTGCTAAAGAGGCACGGTGGGTCAAATGCCTTGCAATCGGCCACCCCGGGGTTCAAAATTTCGGCATCGCCGAGCAGACTTCATGGCGCTCGCGGCTGGGAGACGGCATGCTCTCGCCAAACGACGCGAGCAGAGCGATACGACCGTTCAAAAGCGAAAAATCTATCGCAGCTGGCGGATCCGGAGCTTTCTTTTTCTGGACAGCATTCTCGAGCCATACTCGGCGGCCACCGACGTCGTATGGAGGCTGGCGCCCTTGGATTTCTAGCTAACCGACCTGTCGTTCGTCGATTGGTCGTATATTTGCCGCCGTCCTCAGGCTTTGCACCAGTAGCGATCGGGGCTTGCCCCTCGTCGGCGAGAACAAGTCGTGCTCTGCCTTTGGATAAACAATCTTTTTCCAGTTATGCGGCGGATTGACGCACAACCCAAGGGATGCTACCTATAACTTAATTGGTCAGGCCAATTGACCAGCTGCGCGCTTAAGGAGAAGCCGCCCAGGGAGGCCACGATGTTTTCGCCTGTTGAATCACGGCGCCTGTATCGGCAGGTCGCGGATCAGATTCGTATGATGATCGCCAGCGGCGAGCTTGCCGTCGGCCAGCGGCTGCCGGCCGAGCGCGATCTGGCGGAGCAACTGTCGGTTTCGCGCCCGACCGTCCGCGAGGCGCTGATCGTCCTGGAGGTCGAAGGCCTCGTCAATATCCGCATGGGATCCGGCATTTATGTGGTGCGCCAGCATGCTGCGACCGTCGCTGGGGCCGAGCGCGAGCCGGTGGAGGGGCCTTTCGAACTGCTCCAGGCGCGGGCCCTCATCGAATGCGCCATCGCCGAAGAAGCGGCCGGTCGCGCCAAGCCGGACGATATCGCTCTGCTCGATGAAGCTCTGACGCGCATGGGTGGTGTGGTCAACGATGCAATCGCAGTGCTCGATGCCGATCGCGCCTTCCACACCGGCATTGCCGCCATCATTGGGAATGCGACATTGATTCGCGTGACGGGGGAGATGTTCGACATGCGCATGACGCCTTATTTCGCAAGGCTCGCTAGCCACTTCGAGGGGCCGACGACATGGCGCAGCGCTCTGGATGAGCACCGGGCCATTCGCGACGCGATCGCCGCCGGCGATGCCGCCGGCGCCAAGGCTGCCATGCGCGCCCATCTGACCATGTCGCAGAAGAGGTTTTCCGAAAGCTTCGGGGAGGAGTTCTCGGGGGAAGAGGAGCGCGGACGCAACAAGCGGCCGTCGAAAGGAACTGCCAAGACTTAACCCAAGCTCGGGAGGAGAGAGCAATGAAAAGCAGACTGGCAACGATACTTTGCACTGCAGCCGTAATCATGGCGAGCAGCGCGATCGCACAGGCTCAGACAGTGCTGAAATGGGCTCATGTCTATGAAACGTCAGAGCCCTTCCACACGGATTCCGTATGGGCCGCAGAAGAGATCAACAAGCGCACAGACGGGCGCTATAAGATCGAGGTCTATCCGGCGTCGCAGCTGGGCAAGGAAGCCGACATCAACCAGGGCCTCAAGCTAGGGACCGTCGACATCATCATCTCGGGATCGAGCTTCGCGGCGCGAGACTACAAGCCGATCGGCGTGACTTACTTCCCCTACATTTTCCGCGGTCCCGATCACCTGATCGCCTATACCAAGAGCGATGTCTTCAAGCGTCTTGCCAAAGGCTATGAAGACAAGACCGGCAACCACATCGCGGCCGTCAGCTATTACGGCACGCGCCATACGACATCAAACAAGCCGATCACCAAATGCGCCGATATGCAGGGCTTGAAAATCCGCGTGCCTGACGTTCCGGCCTATCTCGCCATGCCGCGCGCCTGTGGCGCCAACACCACGCCGATCGCCTTTGCCGAGGTCTATCTCGCTTTGCAGAACGGTACGGTCGAGGCGCAGGAAAATCCGCTGACGACGATCGAGGCGAAGAAGTTCTACGAAGTCCAGAAGAACATCATCCTCACCGGCCACATCGTCGATCACCTCAACACCGTAGTCTCGAAGACGCGGTGGGCGAGCCTTTCCGACGAGGACAAGAAGATCTTCGGTGAGGTCATGCAGGAGGCCGCCGAGCGTACGAGCAAGACAATCGCCGGCAAGGAAAACAGCCTCATCGCGACCTTCAAGGAAAAAGGGTTGAATGTCGCCGAGGTCGACAAGGCCGATTTCGAAAAGACCGTGATGGAAAAGGTCAAGTTCGAGGATTTCGGCTACGAGAAGGCCGATTGGGAAGCAATCCGCGCGATCCAGTAAACCTACGCGGCGCGGCGCCTTACAGCGCCGCGCGTCTTTCAGACGCGCAAGGATGCAGTAACACGTTGGTTGCTGCAGGCGCCGCGCTCCTTCATTCCGAACTGGAACAGGGCCGATCATGTCGCAAGAAATTCATACGCAAATCACCGCCGAAGAAATCGGTCACGAGTTCGAAGGGCACGCGCCGACCGCAAACGTCTCGGACTACGCCATTGAAGACTGGATCACGCTGATCGTCTTCTGGCTGATGGCGGGATGCGTCTTCCTGCAGTTCTTCACGCGCTATGTGCTGAACGACAGCTACGCCTGGACCGAGGAGATTGCGATCAACTGCCTGATCGGCGTCGTCTTTCTCGGTTCCGTCATGTGCGTGCGCACCTCGCGGCATATCCAGGTGGATGTGTTCTATCACTATATGCCGGCAGGTCTGGCACGCGTGCTCGCCACTTTCGTCGATATCGTTCGCATTGGCTTCTTCGCCTATGGCTGCCACCTGATGTGGCGTTACGTCGATATCGTCGCGGACGAGCAGATGGTCACCGTCGATCTGCCGCGCAACGTCGTTTTCTACAGCGTTCTCATCGCCTTCGTGCTGATGCTGATCCGCGCGATCGTCGTCTTCATCGCCAATATGCGCCGCGGCTACTCCGTTTTGGAGCGCCCCGAAGAATTCCAGACCGTCGAGGATTGATCTGATGCTACTGCTTCTTGGCTCGTTTCTGGTGCTGATGCTGGTCGGGGTGCCCGTTGCCATCTCGATGGCCGTCGCATCCGTGCTCTACATCGTCCTTTACGACGTGGCGCCCGATATCATCGTCGCCCAGCGCATGATCGCCGGCGTCGAAAGCTTCCCGCTGCTCGCCGTGCCCTTCTTCATCCTGGCGGGCAATCTGATGAACTCGGCCGGCGTCACCGGCCGCATCTATTCCTTTGCCGTCGCTCTCGTCGGCTGGATGAAGGGCGGTTTGGCGCAGGTTAACATCATCGGTTCCGTGATCTTCTCGGGCATGTCTGGCACGGCGCTTGCCGATGCGGCCGGTATCGGCACGATCGAGATCAAGGCAATGAAGGATCATGGCTATCCGGTCGAGGCCGCGGTCGGCGTGACTGCTGCTTCGGCAACGCTTGGCCCGATCTTCCCGCCGTCGCTGCCTTTCGTGATTTACGGCATGATGGCAAACGTCTCGATCGGCGCTCTTTTCATGGCGGGCATCCTGCCCGGCATTGTCATGACGCTCCTGATGATGATCACCGTCGCCGCCTTTGCCTATTGGAAGCGCTGGGGCTCCGACGCGCCATTTGATGTCAGACAGCTGCTGTCGGCGGGGATGGAAATCGTCGTCGTCCTGGCGGTGCCGCTGGCCATCTATCTGCTGATGCAGGCGGGCGTATCGATGAATGTTGCGGCGGGCATTGCCCTTGCCCTGCTTCTTGCCCTCGACTGGTATTTCCGCTTTTCCGCCGTCATGGCGCTGATGACGCCCGTCATCCTGATCGGCGGCATGACGATGGGCTGGTTCACGCCGACGGAGGCAGCGGTTGCGGCTGTCCTCTGGTCTCTGTTTCTCGGTCTGGTGCGTTACCGGACGATGACGCCCTCGACGCTTGCCAAGGCGAGCTTCGATACGATCGAGACGACGGCATCCGTTCTCTTCATCGTCACTGCGGCATCGGTCTTCGCATGGTTGCTGACGGTGAGCCAGGCGGCGCAGTTGCTCTCCGATGCGATCCTGTCGATCACCGACAATAAATGGGTTTTCCTGATCCTCGTGAACCTGCTGATGCTCTTCGTCGGCTGCTTCCTGGATACGATCGCGGCCATTACCATCCTGGTGCCGATCCTTCTGCCGATCGTTCTGAAATTCGGGATCGATCCGGTCCAGTTCGGTCTCATCATGACGCTGAACCTGATGATCGGCCTGTTACACCCGCCGCTCGGCATGGTGCTTTTCGTGCTGTCGAGGGTCGCGAAACTCTCCGTCGAACGTACGACCATGGCGATCCTGCCCTGGCTGGTGCCGCTCTTCCTGGCGCTGATCCTGATCACCTTCGTGCCCGCCATATCGCTGTGGCTGCCGCAGCAACTCGGGCTGCTGAGATAGGAGCGGAAGATGCGGACACGTGTGGCACGGCTTTACCAAAAGGGCGATCTGAGGATCGAGACCGATACGGTTGCGGCCCCTGGTCCCGGCGAGGTGCTTCTCAAAATGGCGGCCGCAGGGATTTGCGGCTCCGACCTGCATTATTATCAGGACGGCGGTTTCGGCCCAGTCCGGGTTCGCGAGCCGATCATACCCGGCCACGAGGCCTCGGGGACGGTGAGCCAAGCGGGCGAAGGCGTCGACCTAAACGCCGGGACGCTGGTGGCGGTCAATCCCAGCCAACCCTGCTGGCATTGCGAATATTGCGAGAAAAACATGCCAATCCATTGCTTGGAAATGCGCTTCATGGGTAGTGCGATGCGCCTGCCGCATGAGCAGGGCATGTTGCGGGAATGGCTGGTGGTGCCGGCCAAGCAGTGCTTCGCGGTCGGAGCAGCGACAACCGCTGCGGAAGCGGCCTGTAGCGAGCCGCTCTCCGTCTGCCTGCACGCGGCATCGCGCGCAGGAGATATCACAGGCAAACGCGTGCTAGTCACCGGCGCCGGCCCGATCGGCGCTCTGATGGTTGCCGTCGCCTCCTATCATGGCGCAAGCGAGATCGTGGTGACCGATCTCGCGGATGCGGCGCTGGACCGGGCCAAAGCGATGGGCGCCAGCCGCACGATCAATGTTTCCAAGAATGCCCAGGCGCTTGCGGAATTCGAGGCGGGAAAGGGCTATTTCGATCTCGTCTTCGAATGCTCGGCCGCCGCCCCGGCCATCCGCGGCGCGATCGCCGCCATCAGACCACGCGGAACGATCGTGCAGGTCGGCGTCACGGGAGACGTCCCGATCCCTCTCAACGCCATCGTCGGCAAGGAGCTTCAACTCCACGGAACGCAGCGCTTCCACGAGGAATTCGGTACTGCCGTCGAGCTGATCTCCAGCCGCAAGATCGATGTGCGGCCGATCATCAGCCACAGCCTGCCGCTCGAACAAGCCACCGCTGCCTTCACGCTCGCCGGCGATCGCGCAGCCGCCTGCAAGGTGCAGCTCACCTTTTAGAGCGCGTTGCGGAAGTGACACCTGCGCGGCGAGGCGATGAACAATCGAATCCGCCCGGCCGACGCAGCATTCGCTTCGCCGTGAAGCAGTAACCTCACTCCCTGAAACTGCTCTATCGCTCAGTCGGCGAGAGGAACCGATTTCGAAGTCCCAAGAAATTTTTGACGTCTACCTTATGTCTACATAATGTATTCCAAAAGGATTATGAGATGGACGATGAAATTATCTCCGAGGTCGGCAACCCCGACCGTAAAACGAATCTAAGCCTGACGCTTCGCAGACGCATCCTGACGATGGAAATGCCGCCGGGTGCGGTACTGGACGAAGTGGCGCTGAGCGAGGAGTTTGGGTTGTCCCGACCGCCGGTTCGCGAGCTGATGCGACAGATGGCTGGCGAAGGCTATATCGAGCTGGAAGCCAACCGTGCTGCGCGGGTCAGTTCGATGAGCTACCAGTCGCTGCATGACTTCTTCCTTCTTGCGCCGATGATCTACATCACCGCCAGCAAGCTGGCGGCCGAGAACGGAACTCGCGGGCAGCTCGACGTGCTGAAGCAGGTTCAGCAATCATTTCGAAAGGCCGTCGACAATTGCGACGTCGAAGGGCGCGTCTTCTACAACGACCAGTTCCACCGGCAGATCGGTGAGATGGCGCACAACGTCTATCTTGTTCCGAGCCTGCGGCGACTGCAGATCGACCATGCCCGCATCGGCAAGGTTTTCTACAAGCATCCGAACACGCCTCGCATGCAGGAAGAACTCGAGCTCGCCACGCAACAACATGATGAGATGATCGAAGCCATCGGGAAACGCAATCCCGACGCAGCCGGAGAACTGGCGCGGCTTCACCTCGAGCTTTCACGACGAAACATGGCCATGTACGCGGCCCCGGAGGGGCTGGAGACGCCGACCCTCTAGGACCTTTGGCTCGACCCTTCGACAGCCTAACGCAGGACACCAAACGAATGTCTGACTTCCAGTTTCCAGGCCTGAATCTTGCCATTACCACGCCGTTCGACGATGCCGGACGCATCGACTACGGCAGGCTCGAATACAATGTCGAGCGCTATCTCTCAGCAGGCGTCAGGAGCTTCCTGTTCAGCTCCGGCACCGGCATGCACGTCTATCTTTCCAAGGAGGAATCCGAGGAGCTGATCCGGCGCGGAGCGCGGATCGTCAATGGCCGGGCGAAGGTGATTGCGCAGACTTCCGCGCTTCTGGTGGAAGACGTCGTCGAACGCACGATCCGCGCGCGCGACGCCGGCGCCGAAGGCGTGATGGTTCTACCGCCCTTCTTCGAAGGGCCGACCGACGACCTAGGCATCGTCGATTTCTACAGCGAGGTTGCGAAGGCCGGTCTTCCGGTGATTGGCTACAACGTTCCCCAGGCGGTCGGCGTCGCCGTCACGCCCGAACTTCTCGACAAGCTGAGCGAAATCCCCGGCTTTTGTGCCGTCAAGGACAGCAGCGGCGATCTTGGAAAGCAGGCAGCACTTATCCGCACCGGCCGTTTCGTCATGAACGGCGCTGACCCTCTCGTTCCCTATGCGCTCTATGCCGGATGCGACGGCCTGATCTGGGGTGGGGCGAACTTCGCTCCGAAAACCTGCGTCGCCCTCGTCGAGGCCGCCGCCGAGCACAAGTGGGACGAGGTTCGCGCGCTCTGGAAAATCTTGGAGCCGTCTATGGGGCTGATCTGGGAAGGCGATTACGTGCAGTCCGTCTATGCGGCGGCGGATCTGGTGGGCTACGGGGCCGGCGTTCCGCGAAAACCGCTGCGCGGTCTTGCCCCAGAAAAGCTTCCGGCCATTCGCCGCTCCCTCGAAACGCTCATGGAGCGGGAAGCGATCTGACGTGACCCAGGCCGCAAGGAATGTCTTCGTCGCTTCCAGGCTGCCGAAACGCGCAGGCGTTTCGGGCTGGGTGGCCATGCTTGCGCCCCGCACGCCACGGCCGGCGCTGACCGGACCGGTCATTGCCGACGTCGCGATCATCGGCGGTGGTTTCGCCGGCCTTTCCGCGGCCCGGCGCATCTCACGTTTGGACCCGGCCGCGCGGGTCGCCGTCCTTGAAGCGGGCATTGTCGGCGAGGGGCCAGCGGGCGCGAATTCGGGCTTCATCATCGACCTGCCGCACGAGGTCTCGTCCGACGATTTCAGCGGAGAGTCGGAGGCCAGGTTCAGGCAATCCGTGCTCATTCAGCGCTCGGCCATCGCTCTGGCGACCGAGATGGCGACGGAAGATGGCTGGGGCAAGGAGGTGTTCGATCCCTGTGGCCGATACAGCGTCGCCATTAGCGCGGAAGGCGACAAGCACCTCGATGACTATGCGCAGCAGCTCACGAACATGGGCGAAGACCATCGGCTCCTGAGCGCCGGGGAGATCGAGGCAGTAACGGGATCGCCGGTTTACACCTCCGGTCTGTTCATGCCCGGCACGATCATCGTGCAGCCCGCCGCCTACATTCGCGCGGTCGCCGACTGCCTGAAGGAGCCTGTCACCCTTTACGAGCGGACGCCGGCGCTCTCGTTCGAGCGCTCCGGTACGGGATGGCTCGTCAAGACGCCGCAGGGTTCCGTGCAGGCGGCAAAGATCATCATGGCAAACAATGGACATGTGGAGAGCTTCGGCTTCTTCCCGCAACGCCTGCTCCACGTCTTCACCTACGCCTCCCTCACCGAGGCGTTCGACCCCTCGCGCCTCGGTGGAGAGCGGAAGTGGGCCGCCACTCCCGCCCTGCCGATGGGAACGACCGTCCGCCGCATCAGCACCGGCGCCGGCGACCGGATCCTGGTGCGCTCGCGCTACAGCTATAATCCGAGCATCGCAGTCAGCGACGCCGCGATCCAGCGGGCCGGCCGCCTCCACGACGGCAAGTTTTCAAAACGCTTTCCCACCCTTGGCGGCGTCGGGATGCAGTATCGCTGGGCCGGCGCGATGGCGCTCACACGCAATCATGTTCCGGCATTCGGCGAGATCGAGCGTGGCGTATTCGCGGCATGCGGCTGCAACGGCCTTGGAGCGTCGAACTCGACAGCATCAGGGATCGCGGCTGCGGAGCTGGCGCTCGGACATGATTCCGAACTCGGCCGCGTCTACGCGCGCCTGGCTGCCCCGACGGCATTGCCGCCGCAGCCGTTCACGACGATCGGAGCAAAGATCCACCTCGCCTATCGCGAGTGGAGCGCAGGATCCGAGTGACGAGGGGTCTCCAGTCTGCGCCAGCGCCGAAGTTGACGATACAGCGAGGCTGGTCATGCGCGCGATCCGGCTGGGTGTGCGGGTGGTATCGCGGTTCAGCCCCGGCCCCTCGTGCGCGTCGCCAGGACATTGCGGATCGAGAAGCTGGAATGAATCCTGAGGACACCGGGCAAGGTCGACAGGATCTCCTTGTGGATCCGCTCGAACTCGCCGGCATTGGCAACCTCCACGCGCAGCAGATAGTCCGAACCGCCCGTCATCAGAAAACATTCCCGGATCTCGGGATGCCGCCGGACTGCCGCCTCGAGGCGGTCGAGATAGTCTTCTGTTTGTCGTTCGAGAGTGATGTTGATGATCACGGCGATCATCTCATCCGCATTGCCGGTGTCTACCAGCACCGTATAGCCGCGGATCACGCCTGATTTTTCCATGATCTTGATGCGCCTGAGGCAGGCCGAGGGAGAGAGACCGATTTCGGCGGCGAGCTTGGCATTGCTCATGCGGGCATCAAGACGCAGCAGTCTCAGAATATTGCGATCGATCGCGTCGAGGGCAGCCATGGTGGATCATTCCAAATTGTGATTGATTATGCGAATATTTAGCAAATCATGCAATAATCGATTGCTGAATGGCCGGCAATTTCGCTCATTCTTTCATAAACTCCTGAGATCGAAAAGGGGTGGACATGGATAGCGATATTTTGGTTTCCCGCACACGCATTGCGACGACCACGCAGGGAGCCACGGGCTATCTGACGATCGATCTTGCCGCCCTTGGTCGTAACTATCGCAAGCTCGTATCGATGCTGGCGTCGGTCCGCGCCGGCGCCGTCGTCAAGGCCGACGCCTATGGCCTTGGCGCCGAGCGGGTCGGAAGAACGCTTTACAGTGAAGGTTGCAGGCACTTCTTCGTCGCCCAGTTTGTCGAGGCCTTGAGGCTCCGGCCGGCCCTTGCGCACGATGCCCAGATTTTCGTGCTGAACGGCTTGCAGCCGGGTAACGAGATCGCCTGCGCCGAGATGGGCGTCGTTCCGGTTCTCAATTCACTGGCGCAGTGGCGGCAATGGTCGACGGCTGCGCGCATTCTGAAGCGCTGCCTGCCAGCCGTCCTGCAGTTCGACACCGGCATGTCGCGGCTCGGTTTTCCCGAGGAGGAAAGGGCGGAGCTGGCGGCAGCCCTTAGCGGCAGCACCAATGTCGAAATCCTGTTCATCATGAGCCATCTGGCTTCGGCCGATGACATGGATAGCGATCAGAACGGCGAGCAGATTGCCGAGATGTCCCGCATCGCCGACGAGTTTCCCGGCTTCGACATTTCCTTCGCCAATTCCGGCGGCGTTTTCCTGGGCGACCCCTATCACGGCGTACTCGCCCGCCCCGGCATCGCGCTTTATGGCGGCGCTCCGAACGCCGGCGAGAAGAACCCGATGGAGCCGGTCGTCAGCCTCAATGTCGCCGTCGTGCAGACGCGCACCGTTCCGGCGGGTGCAAAGGTCGGCTATGGCGGCGCGCATGTGACGCAACGGGAAACGCGTCTCGCCACCATTGCAGCCGGCTATGCCGATGGTCTGCCGCGATGCCTCGGCGACCGCGGCGCCGTCTATTTCAAGGGAATCCGCCTGCCGATCGTCGGCCGCGTGTCGATGGACAGTGCGACCGTCGACATATCAGCACTGCCCGAAGGGGCGCTGACCTTCGGTAGTCTTGTCGAAGTGCTCGGCCGCCATCAGACACTCGAGGACATCGCCTGCGACGCCGGCACCATTTCTTACGAAATCCTAACCGGCCTCGGTGATCGTTACGACAGGCAATATCGCTGAGAGCCGGCGGCTCCAACATTGGGAACATCATGAAGGTCATCGTTCTAGGAGCCGGCATCGTCGGCGTCACATCCGCTTATCAGCTGGCCAAGGCCGGCCATGAGGTCACGGTCGTCGACCGGCAGCCTGGTCCGGCGCTGGAGACGAGCTTTGCCAATGCCGGCGAAGTCTCCTTCGGCTATTGCTCGCCATGGGCGGCGCCCGGCATTCCCATGAAGGCCATGAAGTGGCTGTTCATGAAACATGCGCCGCTCGTCCTGCGACCGAAACTCGATATGGCCATGCTCTCCTGGATGGCCAGGATGCTGTCGAACTGCACCTCCGAGCGCTACGCGATCAACAAGAGCCGCATGCTGCGCCTTGCCGATTACAGCCGCATCGCGCTGGCCGATCTTCGCGCCGAGACCGGCATCGCCTACGACGAACGCATGCAGGGAACCCTGCAGCTGTTCCGCACCCAGCAGCAACTGGAGGCCTCGGCAAAGGATGTCAAGGCGCTGGCTGCCGACGGCATTCCCTATGAGGTGCTGGACCGGGACGGCTGCATCCGCTTCGAACCGGCCCTGAAACATGTGCGCGACAAGATTGTCGGCGGTCTGCTGACGCCGAAGGACGAAACCGGTGACTGCTTCAAGTTCACCAACGCGCTGGCCGCCAAGGCCGAGGCGCTCGGTGTCCGCTTCGTTTACGGAACGACGATCAAGGCGCTGGATGTCGAAGCCGGCCGGGTGCGCGGGGTCATCACCGATCGTGAGCGGATGAGCGCGGAGGCGGTGGTGGTTGCGCTCGGCAGCTATTCGCCGCTGCTGCTCAATCCGCTCGGCATCAGGCTGCCAGTCTATCCCGTCAAGGGCTATTCGCTCACCATCCCGATCACCGAGGCGTCACGCGCGCCGGAATCGACCGTCATGGATGAGACCTACAAGATTGCGATCACCCGGCTCGGCGACCGCATCCGGGTCGGCGGCATGGCCGAAATATCGGGCTATACCAACGATCTCGGCTTGGCTCGCCGCAGCACGCTGGAACATTCTGTCACCGATCTCTTCCCCGGCGGCGATGTTTCCAAGGCCTCCTTCTGGTCCGGCCTGCGCCCGATGACGCCTGATGGCACGCCGGTCATCGGCGCGACCAAGGTCGCCGGCCTCTTCCTCAATACCGGTCACGGCACGCTCGGCTGGACCATGAGTACCGGTTCGGCCCGGCTCATCGGCGATCTCGTTAGCGGCGGCCAGCCGGAAATCGACGTGAGAGATCTCGCAATCAGCCGCTACGGTTGACACCGCCCGGCAACGCAAAAAAGAGACGAACATGATTGCGAAAATCCTTTATCACTTGTGTACATCGTCTTTCGGGGTCACGAATGTCCGTTAATTCTCATATACATAACGATGGCAGCCTCGCCCAACAGCTGGCTGTGCAGAGCATGTTGTTTCGGGAAACGGCGCATAGTGGAACGGACCCGGATGAGCTCTCGGTAGTATTGTCGACGCCAAACTCCCCGATCAAGGTTGTGGCGGAAGGCAATATGCCGATTGCATACCACTGCAATTTCGTCTCCGTCGGAGAAGAGGTAACCGTCGCCGACTGTACCTACGAAGGCACAATCCTGATCAGGCGGGAAGCGCCCAGCGACAGGATGATCGTTTTTCTACCGATGGCAGGGAACGCATCCTTCGAAGGCATGCGGGAGCAAATATATTCTGTTCCCGCCCGTGGCACGATCCTTGAGGCAGGTCGTGCCGCGGGTGCTCGCCTATTCGGCCCCCGCCGTCATTTCTGCCTGTTCGTCGATCAGGCCAAGATCACCAGCCACCTCACGCATATGTTCGAGAGAACGATCAGCGGCGACGTCGATTTTCATCCGCACATCGATCTGACGACCGGCCCGGGGTTTGTATTGCAGCAACTTGTCTCGAGCCTCCATCGCGGCCTCAGCCGGAACGGACCGCTGCAACGGTCGCCGCTGGCCGCCGGTTCGCTCTGCGACGCGGCGATCTATCTGCTTCTGGAGACCTGCCCCAATCGTTATTCGAACGAGCTTGCGCTGCCTGCTCCGGCGCCGGCCCCGCGCCATGTGAAATGGGCCATCGACTTCATGCAGGAACACGTCGCCGAGCCGATTTCGCTCAACGATATCGCGATGGCAGCCAAGGTCAGCGTTCGGACTTTGCAACAGGGTTTCCGGCAATTCAGGGATACGACCCCGATGTCCTACCTGCATGACCTTCGGATGGCCGCCGCCCATCGAGATTTGCTGGAATCCGACGGGAAGCAGGTCATTGCCGATGTCGCGCTCAGATGGGGGTTTTCGCATCTGGGGCGATTTGCAGCCGAATACAGGAAGCGTTTCGGCCAACTGCCGTCACAGACCTTGAAGCGCTGAACTCCTCATCTTGCGCTTGCAGCCGAGGGACGGACGATGCCTCGACCTTCGTCGATTTACCCCGTCTTGCGCATCAGCTTGCCTGAAGCCGTCGACGCACAATCCCTGCGTGGAAGTTTGCCCCATGCAGGAGGCCGGCATCGTTGAAGTCATAGGTCGGGTTATGAAGTGGCGGCGAATGCTCGCCGTTGCCAAGGAACACGAAACAGCCCGGAACCCGCGTAAGGAACTGCGCGAAGTCTTCGGATCCGGTCATGGGCTTGCTCGCGATGGCGACATTTGAAGCGTCGTACAGATCGCGTGCGACGCTCAAGGCCTCCTCCGTCAACGACGGATCGTTCATGAGGGGGATGAATTCCCTGGTGTAGACGACGTCAGCCTTGATGTTGTGCGTCATGGCGGTACCCTCGGCGATCACGCGCATCTGCTTCTCGATCGTCTCGCTGATCTCCGAGCGAAAGCTGCGGGCGTCGCCCAGAACGCGGGCGAAGCCGGGAAGCGCATTCCTCGTGCCGTCGGTGATCAGCTCAGTGACGGAGACGACGGCGATGTCGGCCGGATCCAGTCGCCGCGAGACGATGGTCTGCAGATTGGTCACGAGCGCGCAGGCCGCGACGAGCACTTCATTGCCCCAGTGAGGCCGGGCGGCGTGGCCGCCGACGCCGGTCAGCGTAATCTCGAAATTGTCCTCGGCGGACATGATCGCTTCAGGACGCGTATGGAAGCGGCCAATGTCGATCCCCGGCATGTTGTGGATGCCGTAGATCTCGTCGAAGGGGAATCTTTCGAAGAGCCCATCGGCGATCATTGCCAGCGCGCCTTTGCCCCATTCTTCTGCAGGCTGGAAGATGAAGCGTACCGTGCCGTCGAAACCGCCTTCCCCGGCCAGGACCTTTGCTGCGCCGAGCAGCATGGCGGTGTGGCCGTCGTGACCGCAAGCATGCATGATTCCCGGGTTTTGGGACCGGTGCGAGAGCTCCGCCTGTTCGTTGATCCTGAGCGCATCCATATCGGCACGCAGGGCAATGGCGCGATTGCCGTTGCCGCGTTTCAGCGTTCCGACGACGCCGGTGCCGCCGATGCCCTCGGTGACCTCGTCGAAGCCGAATTCCCGCAGCTTGGCCGCAACGAAGGCGGATGTCCGCCGCTCCTCGAAGCCAAATTCGGGATGAGCGTGGAGATCGCGTCTCCACGCTGTCATTTCCGCATGCAGCGCATCCTTGTCGATTGTCATGCCGGCAGTCCTTCCTTGGCGAGCTGGCGAACGACATCCAGCAGGATGTTCGCTCCGGCAACGAGATCTTCGTCGGCCGTGTATTCCCTCGGGTTATGGCTGATCCCGCCGATGCTCGGGACGAAGATCATCGCCGACGGGGCGATCCTGGCGATCATCTGCGCGTCGTGGCCGGCGCCGGAGGTCATCCGCCGGCAGGCGAGACCCCGGTCCCGCGCAGCCTTTTCGATGAGGCCGACGATCCCTTGGTCGAACTTCACAGGCTCGAACCGGGCAAGCCTTTCCACCGATATGCCGACCTGCTCCTCGGTTGATAGAATCTCCAGGAAGTTGGTGAGCGCGGTCTCCTCTTCTCTGAGGCGATCCTCGTCCGGATCGCGAAGGTCGACGGTGAAGGTTGCCCGCGACGGGATCACGTTGATGACATCAGGTTCGAAGCGCATGCAGCCGACTGTCGCGACCGTCGGCGTGTTCGAAGCCTTCGCCCGCTCGCGCAGGAAGATGACGACTCGCGCGGCGGCATGCCCGGCGTCTCGGCGCATGGAGATCGGCGTTGTTCCGGCGTGATTGGCATCGCCGGTGATGGTCACCCTCTGCCAGGAGATGCCTTGAAGGTCTTCCACGGCGCCGACCGGAATGCCTTCGCGTTCGAGGACCGGGCCTTGCTCGATATGCAGCTCGATATAGGCGTGCGGCAGGAGGAAGCCGGGCTCATGTTCGCCGGCATAGCCGATCCGCTCGAGCTCCTGGCCAAGTATCGTCCCGTCGGTGCCAATGGTGGCAAGAGCCGCGTCGACATCGAGACCGCCGGCATAGACCAGCGACCCCATCATATCGGGCGCGTAGCGCGCACCTTCCTCATTGGTGAAGGCCGCCACGACGATCGGCCGGGATGGCGCCAGGCCTTCGGCCTTCAGCGTCTCGATGACTTCCAGTCCGGATAGCGCGCCGTAGCAGCCGTCATAGATACCGGCGCCGATGACGGTGTCGATATGCGAGCCGAGCAGCAGGGGCGCTTCGTCGGCGACGCCGTCCGGTTTCCAGATGCCGAAGATGTTGCCGATGCGATCGACGGCGACGGCGAGCCCTGCGTCCTCGATCCATACGACGAATTGGTCGCGGCCGAGTTTTTCGGCATCAGAAGCTGCCAGCCGCACGAGCCGGCCGTCGCTATCCCGGCCGATTTCACCGAGCGTCCTGATGCGCCAAAGCAGACGCGCCGCATCGATGGATCGCGCGGTCATATCAAGGCTCCCTCCTGGATCTTCGCGGCGACGACAGCCGGCAGCAGTCCTGTGATTTCTTCATATTTGCCCGGATCGGTCGCGCCTTCCGTGTTGACGACGAAGATGCGGGAGCGTTGGTCGATCGAAAGCGCCGTCTTGATCGCCGGGTCGGCAGCGGCTTTGATGGCGGCTGCGAGGCCGACGCCGCCGCTTTCTCCAGCGACGATCGCCGGATCGCCGGAGATTGGACGGGCAAGGCGGTTCATGATCTCGATCGCGTCCCCTTCGTCCACCGTCATGAAGGCGTCGGCGGCACGGGAAAGAATCCGCCACGCGACAAGAGAAGGTTCATAGCATTCCAGCATTGCCATGACAGTTGGTTCGCCGTGGGCGATCGCAACAGGCCGCCCGGCGCGCGCCGTCTCGAAGAGGCATGCCGCGCGGGCTGGATCGACGACCGTGAAGACGGGACGTCGGTCGCCGAGCGCGATTGCCAGGTGGCCGGCGACCGCCGCGGCAACGCCGCCGACGCCGGACTGGATGAACACATGGGTCGGCGGCTCCGGCATCTGCCTGAGCGCCTCCCGGACGAGGGCGGTATAACCTTGCATCACCAGACCGGGGATCCGTTCGTAGCCCGGCCAGGACGTGTCCGAAACGATGATCCAACCCTTTGCCTCGGCTATGCGGGCCGCCTCCCGTACGGATTCGTTATAGGTTCCCTCAACGCGGATCATCTCAGCGCCAAAGCGGGCGATGGCGCTGACGCGCTCGTTGCTGACGCCTGAGTGTACGAAGATGGCGGCACGCGCGCCGGTGAGCTGCGCGCCCTGGGCAACCGAGCGGCCATGGTTACCGTCGGTGGCGCAGGCGACAGTCATCCCTTGTGCAACGGCGCGGACATCAGGTGAATGCAGCTCGGCCATATCGATGGCGCGGCCGAGCTTCTGCTGCGCCTGTTCGAGAACGAGACGGATCACCGCATAGGCTCCGCCGAGTGCCTTGAAGCTTCCGAGGCCGAGGCGATGGCCTTCGTCCTTGACGTGGATCGCGCCGACGCCGATTTCGCGCGCCAGTCCTGGCAGTGCCACAAGTGGTGTAACCACATGCTCGTCGCGAAAGGCGAGGTAGCGCTCCACCTCCTCGGCGGCAACGATGCCGAGCGCTTTCTCGTCTCTCGGATCAAGCGACAGACGATAGTCTGCCGTGGTGTTCAGAAGAAACATGGCGAACCTCGATTTGGTGATTTCGCTGAACTCTATTGCAAGGCCCGCGAAGAAGGCGCTGATATTCGGCCGCCTATTTGCAATTTTGTTTCGTGGAGCATCCATTTGAGCAAGCGCGTTCAGACTTCCCGTCTCGATGCCTTCGACCGCAAGATCCTCGCCATTCTCCAGCGGGACAACACAACTCCGCAGCGAACGATCGGCGAGGCGGTGAACCTTTCGGCGTTCAGCGCCGGATCAAGCGAATGAGGGAGGAGAGGATCATCCTGGCGGATGTCTCGGTCATCGAGCCGCACGCCGTCGGCCAGGCCATCACGATCTTCGTCGAGGTGGAGGTCATCAGCGAAACCGCCAAGCAGATCGAGCATGCGAAGAAAGAGTTCGCAGCCACAGCCGAGATTCAGCAATGTTATTACGTCACCGGCGAAGCGGATTTCATTCTTGTTGTCGTCGTGTCGTCGATGGCCGACTACGAGGCTCTGACGCGCAGGCTCTTTTTCGGCAACAACAACGTCAAGCGCTTCCGGACTTTCGTCGCGATGGATCGGGTCAAAGTCGGGCTTGGCGTGCCGGTCGAGTAAGACGATGCGGTAACCGGTTTGCCACCGCATCAGTTGCCGATGGCGGGATTACGCCGCGCGCTTCAGCGCATCGCCGAGTATCGCGACGATCGTGTCGATCTGGTCTTTCTCGATGATGAGAGGCGGAGAAAGCGCGATGATGTCGCCGGTCACCCGGATCAGCAGGCCCTTTTCGAAGCAGTCGACGAAGATGTCGTAAGCGCGGGTGCCCGGCGCCCCGTCACGAGGAGCCAGTTCGACCGCGCCGACCAGTCCGAGATTGCGGATGTCGACGACCTGAGGCAGGCCATTCAGCGAATGAAGGGCCTCCTGCCAGTATTCGGCGAGCTCGGATGCGCGCGTCAGCAGGCCTTCCTCCTCGTAGATCTCGAGCGTAGCGAGCCCGGCTGCGCAGGCGACCGGATGGCCGGAATAGGTATAGCCATGGAAGAGTTCGATCGCGTTATCAGGTCCGACCATCAGGCCGTCATAGACCCTGCGGCTGGCAAAGACCGCGCCCATCGGGATCGTGCCGTTGGTGATGCCTTTTGCCGTGGTGATCAGGTCGGGCACGACGCCGAAGTAGTCGGTCGCAAAAGGGGTGCCGAGACGCCCGAAGCCGGTGATGACCTCGTCGAAGATCAGCAGGATGCCGTGCTTGTCGGCGGTTGCGCGCAGCTTCTCCAGATAGCCCTTCGCAGGCAGGACGACGCCTGCTGATCCCGACATCGGCTCGACGATGACAGCCGCGATGGTCTCGGCGCCGTGCAACTGCACCAGGCGCTCGAGATCGTCCGCCAGTTCGACGCCGTGGGCGGGGAGGCCCTTTGAAAACGCATTGCGCCCGATGTCGAGCGTGTGGCGCATATGGTCGGCCGGTATTTGCGGGAAGACCCGCCGGTTGTTGACGAGACCGCCGACAGAAATGCCGCCGAACCCGACGCCATGATATCCCTTCTCGCGCCCGATGATCCGTGTGCGGGTGCCCTGGCCGATCGCCCGCTGATAGGCGATGGCGATCTTGAGCGCCGTATCGACCGATTCCGAGCCCGAGCCGGTGAAGAAGATCCTGTCGAGCTTGGCGTCAGGACCGCCCGGCGCGTTCGCAGCCAATTTCGCAGCGAAGTCGAAGGCGATCGGATGCCCCATCTGAAAAGTCGGCGCGTAGTCGAGGGTTGCAAGCTGTCGCTCGACGGCTTGGGCGATCTTCTTGCGGCCGTGGCCGGCGTTGCAGCACCAGAGCCCGGCCGTGCCGTCAAGCACCTGATGTCCATCGATGTCGGTGTAGTACATGCCCTCTGCGGCTGCGAGTAGCCGCGGCGTGGCCTTGAATTGCCGGTTCGCGGTGAACGGCATCCAGAAATTTTCGAGTACGGGCGCGTTCGTTTTGCTGAGCTGGTCCATCCTGGCCTCCTTTGGGATGGCGCCGAGAATGGCAATTTCTTCCTTTCAAACAAGTCCTTTTCTTTGTCGGTGCAAGCTATTGAAATTCAATGGTTGGAAGGATATTAATTTGGATATTCTGGACAACACAAACGGGTAGCATCATGTCAGTCGATATCGGCAACCGCCTTCGCTATCTCCGCATCGCCCATAAGCTTTCCCAGCGTGAGCTCGCCAAGCGCACCGGCGTGCCGAACTCGACGATCTCGCTGATCGAATCGAACGCCTCCAACCCGTCGGTCGGGGCTTTGAAGCGAATTCTGGACGGTATCCCCATCGGCCTGGCGGAATTCTTCGCCTTCGAGCCCGAGCGTCCAAGGAAGGCCTTCTATGCGGCCGAGGAGTTGGTGGAGATCGGCAAGGGCGCCATTTCCTACAGGCAGGTTGGAGAAAACCTGTTCGGGCGCAGCCTGCAAATACTCAAGGAATGTTACCAGCCGGGCGCCGATACCGGAAAGGTTCCGCTTGTTCACGAGGGGGAGGAGGGCGGGATCGTGCTCTCTGGAAGGCTCGAGGTGACGGTCGATGACGAGCGGCGTATCCTTGGAGCGGGTGACGCCTACTATTTCGAAAGCCGGCGCCCGCACCGCTTCCGCTGCGTCGGACCGGTGCCCTGCGAGGTCATCAGCGCCTGCACGCCGCCGACGTTCTAGTTCTTGCCCTCGATGCGGGCAAGCACGCCATCGAGTGCAGCGGTCAGCGCGGCAACGCCGCCCTTCTTCTCGAAGTCTGAAAGAACCTGCTCGTTCAGTCCTCCCTTGGTCGCGAATTCGCGGCTCAGTGCGCTGAACGGTTCGTTGCCGGGGCTGTTCGCTTTCTGCGCGAGGCTTGCAAAGAGCGGCGCAATGTAGGCCTGTCCCTTCGCCTTTTCGAGGCCGCTTCTTTCCAGCCAGACGGCAACTTGCTCCATGATGCCGAAATAGGTCGACATCATTGCGCTCGCTGCCGCGAGAAGATCATATTCCTTTCTGGACTGGCATTGGACGGCCGTTCCGAGCGTGTCGAAAAGCGCTGCGACGGCGGTATCGGGCGGATAGATGGCGGTGACGCCTTGCCGGCCTGCGACGAAGGGCAGGGGGATCGCCTGCACCAGATGCACGTCGGCGCCGATCCACTCGGATAGGGCCTGGCGCTCCGTCGCCGCAACGAGGCTGACGACCATTTGGCCATCCCTGAACGAAAGCGCGCGCGCGACCTCCTCGGCGACCTGCGGCCGTATCGCCAGGAACACCATGTCGCTGCGTTCGACGACGTCCTGATTGTCCTTGGCAATTCTGACGGCGGCGAATTCTTCTGCCAGCGTCGCGGCGATGTGAGCGCTTCGTGGAGAAACGTGAATTTCGGAGGCATAGGCCGGCTCAGTCAGAAGGCCGCGAACCATGGCCTCGGTAATTGCGCCGGTTCCGACGAAGCCGATACTGTCGATTTTCATTTGATTACTCCGCAGCCCGCAGCGGGCCTAACGCGACATAGGCCAAGCCACATCGCCTACAACACGACAAAGGCGACCGTTGCCACCTCCAAGCCAGTACCCCGCGACTATGCACCCGACAGGGACCGGGTCAATGCCGTCTACGTCACATCCGGGGTCATGCGGTTCTGCGGCCGGATGAGCGGAAGCCGTGGTTGGAAAGGGCCGGTCGAACGCGGTGGCGATATGCCGGACCTGGAGACGATCAATCGTGGAGGACTATAATGATAGTCGCAGCTGTGGGGCCTCCAGGCGATTGCGACAAGCCTGGAGCTTATTTGTAAGTGATCTTGTCGCCGACCCTCGGGCGATTGAAGTAATGGCGATCGAAGCTGTAGCCATTCTGCCCGGTGAAGTTTGAAAAGAACGCCGAGACCGGCGTCGTCAATGTGTACTGCACCCTGGTCAGCACCACCTGCACGCCATCATCCTGGATTTCCGAGGGGACCTCGATTGCGCTCGCCGCGCCGGAGTTAAGGGCGGAGGTGTTGAGTGCTGCAGACCAGTTGACCGTCGCGCTGCCACTCTTGGTGATATCGTCCACCGCGACGGTGATCGTCAGCCCTGTCGTCTCATAGGGCTGCAGGATGAAGCTGGCGCCAGAGAGAAGCTTGGCGACGTCGGACTTCGTCCAGGAGCCCTGCTGTGAAATCATGTCGCCTGTGGAGGAGGCAATCTCGTCTATCTTTCGGCTGACTGTGAGCGCATGGCCGAGATCGACGGTGCCGAACAGGAGCATCACCAGGATCGGCAACACCAGCGCGAATTCCACACCCGAAGCCGCTGACCGGTCGCGCACGAGATGACGGGTGCGGGATCGGGCGAAGCGGAAGAAGGACAGGCTCCGTTTTATGATCATGTCAGAAAGGCTCGTTGCGGAACAGAACGGAAGATCCGAGCAGGTAGCGGCCGTCGGAAAGCTTGGCGCTCGAAAGGCTGAAGAAATTGACGACGGCTGTCCATGGCAGGAACGTCTGAACCAGGATGTAATCGCTGCCTTTGCCGATGTCATAGGTCTCGGTGACGGTGAGATTGCCGCTGTCGTCGATGGGGTCGGTGCTGGCGGCGGACGAGAGGTCGGAAAGCACGATCACCTTGACCAGCAGACCGCTGGAGCAGCTGAACGACAGAAGCATGTCGTTGCAGATTCTGGTCTTGAAATCGGCCAGCGTGATCTTGGAGGATGCAACCTCGCCGGTGCGGATCATTCGGGAGATCTTGTGCACGGAGGCGTCCAGCGCCGAGTTGACGAAGAACATCAGCGACACTTCGATAATGCCGAATATCATGATGAAGAGCGGCAGAGCCAGGATCGCAAATTCGATCGCAGCGACCCCTTTGCGATCGCCGAACAGGCGGCGCAACGATGCGAAGCGTTTCCCTCGCCTCATTGGGTCAACCGGACGGATGCGAGGTATTGGGTGAAAAGCGCCGACAGGCCTGCGGTGATCTCGGTCGACGATGACGCTGATAGGAACAGGCTCTTGGACGATGCGCAGTCGGAAAGCGCATAGGGGATGTAATCCCGTCTCGTGATGCTGGTCGACACGCCAGTTTGCATGATGCCACCATAGGTGCCTTTCCAGTTGGCGCTGGCCATGGTCGAACCGACAGTTGCGTTGTAGCCCCAATCCGATGTGAGCGGCAGGTATTCGGTATAGAGAACCCCCATGGTGGCGGACTGGTTTTTGAGGTAGGCGCACCAAGCTGGATTGAGCGGCGCCACCTTGTTCCAGTATGTCCCGGAAATTGCCTTGTTGTTCGACCATGTGACCTTGTCGGTCACCCATTCGCGCTGCGATTGGACGCCGTCCGTCAGCAGGAGAACCAGCTTGAGCGGCGAGTTCGAGGCCGTCCCGTCCCCGCCCGTGCCGACTTTCTGCTTGAGCGTTGTCAGGGAGACGTCGAAATAGGTGGCTGCCTTCGAGGTCGCGCTGGTGAGGCCGTAGCTTGCGTCCGCGAGGCGATTGCGCGCCGTGTCCGTGCTGAGCGTCGGGGCCAGAACTTCCGTAAGGGTATCGCCGAGGCTATATAATCCGACCTTGATGCGTTGATGATTGCTGTCTGAGGTGTCGATCAGCGCAAGCACGTCCTTGACGGCGTCACCGGCGACATCGGCGCGCAGCTTTATGTTCTTGGCAGTGCTGTATTCGTAATTGTTGTTGTATGTCTTGTTGCCGATTTTGTGCGCGTCGCCCGTGTGGCAGGCGAACTGGCAGCCGATGCCGGAATACATGGTCGCCTGGCCGGCCGTTGTTGCCGCCAGAAGCATCGACGGGGATGTGTCGATGACGATATAGACGTTAAGATAGGAGGTGGCCGGCCCTTTGACGGCGCTTGCCACGCTGACGTCAACGGTGTCGATGTTGGCGATCTTCATCAGCGTCGTCGGAACCGTGCCGCTGGCTGTCGCCGTGATCTTATGGTTTGATGTGTCAATGTTGATGTCGCCAAGCGTATAGCTGTTTTCCACCTGCGCGTGGAACCAGTCGGAAACCTTTTGCTTGAGGGCGACGGCGTCGTCGGTATCGATCTCTTTGACTGCGGCGATCAGCGCCGTGTCCAGGTCGCTCTGCATCCTCTGGCGGACATTGTAGGTCCTGATGTAGTCAAAGCTCGCGCCGACTGCGACGATCATCGGCACCAGGGTGAGGGCAACGACGATCGCGACATTGCCGCCCCTATCCCTACCGAGACCACGAAGGGTTTGGAAGACCCGAGCAAGTGAATATGAAAGACCCGAGCGCAAAAAGACCACCGTCAAATAAGTCATACTAATATGCAAGAAGTATCCGGATTGCTTAAGTCTCTGTTAATTACTGTGTTTTTCGCCACAAAATGGCCGCCGCCGCGCTATTTCCTGCGCAAATTGTATATGTCTGCGAATTATGGATAGGCGCGGAACGACATCGCATGGCCTTTCACGCTGAGCGGATCGCATACGTGCGGCCGGAAGTGGGCACACGCCCGGCCCTCATCCGCGACCTCTCCAGCGTCATCGTTCAACAGCCTTAGCTGTCCAAGCGGAGATCCGCACGTTCGGCAGCATGTTCTTCTAATTTCCACTGCTCTTGCGCCGGAGACCTGACCGAGCTCGAGACACTCAAGGCCGGAGGATTTCTCCCGTCAATAGTGCGAGACATCATGACATCTCGTTGCCAAGGGCGGCGATGACGCGGTCGGCCATGAAAGCGCAACGGACGCCGTCGAACGGGAAAAGGGCCGAGAATGCGCCGGAGAGCTGTTTTTCGATCGACTGGCGCATCATCTTGCGCGCCCGATGCAGCCGGGTCTTGGCCGTTTCCGGTCTTATGCCAAGATAGGAGGCGGCCTCCTCCGTGCTCATGCCCTCGATATCCCGCAGCACGAACACGGCACGAAAATCGTCTGGGAGTTCGTCGACCGCGTTTTCAAGGAGATGCCGCGCCTGGCTCCTGGACAGCTCGGTTTCCGGATCGGTTGCGGACAGGGAGGACGGAAACTGTAACACTTCGCCACCCGGCGCCGTCGTCTGCATGTCGATTTCCTCAAGCCCGGTGGTGTTCTTTCGGGCCCGCACACGGCTGAGCGCCTCGTTAAGCGTAATGCGGGTCAGCCATGTCGAAAGCTGTGCCTCGCCCCGGAATGTCGCCAGACTGGTGAATGCCTTGATGTAGGCGGCCTGGACGACGTCTTCCGCCTCCGCATCATTGCGGATGACGGCGCGCGCCGTCCGGAACAGGCGCTGATTGTGACGTTGAACGATGGCGCGGATGGCGGGCTCGTCGCCTGCTTTTGCCAAGAGCACGAGATCGGTGTCGGACAGTATCGACATCTGCTGCCGGTGTCGCTCGGCCGTAACCGGAATGGCTGTCATAGGGAGTCCTCCGCCCCGCTCGCCTGTCTTTCGATTGGAGCCCGGCCTATGGCCGGACGTCCAGCTTGCCCGTCATGGCGGGATGAAAGCGACAATAGAAATCGACCGCTCCCGCCTGGGCGACCGTCATGCGGGCTTCCGATTTCGGTGGCAGGTCGATATCGAAGCTCTTGTCGCGAGCGGTTGCCGTGTGCCGGAATATATCATCGTTTCGCCAGACGATCACATCGCCGACACGCAGCTCGGCAGGCGGCGAGCCGAATTTCATGCCGGTGATGGTGATTTGATAGTCGGCCGCCGAGGCAACCCCGTTGCCCGCCCAAAGCAGTGCAGACAGCAGCGGGAGCCGCAGCGATTTCATCAGCGAGCCCATTCCTCAAGCCTATTTGATCATGGAAGCCAGATGCTCGGCATGCATCTGGTGCTCCTTGAATAGCGTCAGGCCCGTTTCCAGCAGCGACTTGAGCTCTTTATTCTCAGCCGACGGGATCAAGGTGTTGGCAAGCGCGTCGTTGACCGACTTGTGATAGGCGACTTCGTTTTCGACATAGGCCTTGTCAAACGCCGCGCCGTCGAGCGCCTCCAGCGTCGTCAGTTCCTTCGCTGCCTGTGTCGACAGGGACTGGCTGACGGCGTTGTCTTCGGGCGTCACCTTCAGCTTCTTGACGAGGGCGAGCGCCTTATCATTGACGGCCTTGTGGTCGCGCTCCATGGTTTTGGCGAATGCTATGACGTCGGCATTCTTGCTCTTCTTCAAAGCCTGCTCTGCCGCGGTGACATCGATCTGCCCCGCCGTATAGGCGATGTGGGCGATCTGAGGATCGGTCGGCTTGGCATCGGCGGCGATCGAAGCGGTGCCGAGTGAGGCCGCCATCAGGGTGGCGCCGAGAATTCGTTTCAACATGATCTGTCTCCCTTGTGTCGTGGCCGAATGTCTTCCGGCAGCAACGGTGATGCGCCTTGGGAAGCGAACATTGGATGCAGATCGAGCGAAAAGGTTCCCGGAAATTTCGGGACCCAGAGAAACAGCTTGTCACCGACGCGTCAGTCTTTGCCGAGGAAGCGCTGAAGCACGATGGCATGATTGTGGGCCATGTCTTTTGCAGCGTAGAGAAGCGTCACGTCCTCTTGTCGAATCTGGCGTTTCAACTCCTCGACGGAGGATGGATTTTTCTCCAGCTCGTTTTGATACCGGCGCTGGAACTCGGTCCATTTGGCGGGATCATGGCCAAACCATCGGCGCAGCGCCGGGCTTGGTGCGATATCCTTCGACCAGATATCGACTGCTGCATCCTTCTTGCTCAACCCACGCGGCCATAGCCGGTCGATCAGGATGCGCGTGCCGTCCTTGTCGTCTTTCTGCTCGTAGATTCGTTTGAGGTGCAAGGACATTTGTCCACCCGACATAAGTTCGAAAACCAATCTAGACGAATACGCGTGACGGGGTTTTGGTTCCAGGCTCGAGCCCGCAGCTCGATCGGGTGCGTGCACAGGCAGCCATCGCACTCAACTTAGGAATATAGGTTGTCGGTCGGCCACAGATGAACGCCTCCGATTGCTGTAGCATTGTCGCGGCCAACTGATGCTCTTCGGTCCTTGGCCGCTGATATTTTCGATTCTCCCAATATTGCCAAATGTCACGTTTCGAATATGCCTGTGGCTTTGCGGAGGGATTTGCATTGACGCAGCTTTCGAACGCCCGCGCTTCAATCTTCGAACTGATCGTTCTGATCGGACTCGGCGTTGCTGTCAGCGCTCCAGCGGCATCGGCGGGCCAGAACCAATGCGCCGGCCGCGCCTCAGAAATCATCCGTCTTGCCTATCCGGGTGCCAACAACGCCGACGACGCTTTTCTGTTTGGGGGCGCAACCATCACATTGCCAACAGACGACAATGTCGACAGCGATCCGCGTCGGGTGATTTGCCGGATCTGGCCAGCTCAACCGCAACTGACGCTTGTTGCTGTCCCCTTGATGACAGAGCAGTCGGATTCGGAAAACGAGGGGGACATCGAACTGCTCGTGGTCGACAGCACCAATCTTCGTGTAAAGCAGCGCCTGCGTCTTCAGGGACTTATGTCCGACGATGCCATTCATGTAGAAAGCGTCGCCTTCGATACCGCACGTTATCAACTCGCTCCTCGGAAAACGGCTTTTGGATTGCGTGTTACGCTGGAAGGCAGTTCGCGCGCCAATCCATTCGGCGAAACGACCTTATGGCTCTTCTCAGTCGACCCTGATGGGCTGAAGCCGGTTCTCGACAATATTGTCGTCAGCGAGAACCACGGAGAATGGGATACCGCCTGTGCCGGTGAGTTTAATGAAACCACGCGCACGCTTTCAATGGGTTCACCAGCAAAAGGCGTGTTTGCCGATATAGTCGTAGCCGAAAAAACGACCACTTCCGTTGCCACTGTCGGAAAGGATGGTGATTGCCAGAGCGAAGATAAAACGACGATTGGCAAACACCGGCTGCGTTACGACGGAGCGAAATATATCGTTCCCAAAGATCTGAAGCGCGATGAGTAAGAGGATGTTTGTCCAGGCCGGTGATGGCCGCAATGACCGGGACAACTGCGATAGAGCGCCGCGTGTCCGACAGGACGCTCTATCGCTTGCATTGGCGCGATCTGCCCTTCGCCGCTGTCGACGTCAGAAAGGATAGTGCTGGGCGGAATCCTCGACCGTGATCCAGCGCAGGTCGGTGAATTCAGCGATCGCCGCCTTGCCGCCGAAGCGGCCGTAGCCGCTGCCTTTGACGCCGCCGAAGGGCATTTGCGCCTCGTCGTTTACCGTCGGGCCATTGATGTGGCAGATACCGGATTCGATCCGCGCCGCAACCGCCATGGCCCGCTGGACATTGCGGCTGAAGACGGCGGATGACAGGCCGTATTCGGTGTCGTTGGCGATGCGGATTGCCTCTTCCTCACTGGTAACGCGAATGATCGGCTTGACCGGGCCGAAGGATTCTTCTGCATAGACGCGCATCTCGGGCGTGACATGATCAAGCAGCGTCGCCTCGACCACGGTGCCGGAGCGCTTGCCGCCGGCCACGAGTTTTGCACCCTTGGCCGTCGCATCGGCAATCAGCTCTTCCATTTTCTTCGCAGAATCGAGGCTGATCAGCGAGCCGAGAACGACGTGGCCACGTGGGTCGCCGGCCGGCAGCTGGCTGGCGCGGGCGGCCAGTTTGGCGACGAACTGATCGGCGATCGTCTCGTCGACGATGATCCGCTCGGTCGACATGCAGATCTGGCCCTGATGCATGAAGGCGCCGAAAATGGCGGCGTTGACGGCACCGTCGATATCGGCGTCGTCGAGGATAACAAGCGGCGCCTTGCCCCCGAGTTCAAGAAGGGCGGGTTTGAGATACCTGCCGCAGGTCTCGGCGATGATCTTGCCGACCTTGGTCGATCCGGTGAAGTTCACGCGCTTGACGGCTGGATGGGCAATCAGCGCGGTGACGATCTCAGGCGCGTCCTCCGGCGCGTTGGTGAGGACGTTGATGACGCCGGCCGGCAGGCCGGCTTCGGTCAGCACGGTGGCAATCAGCCGGTGTGTGCCGGGGCATTGTTCGGATGCCTTGAGCACGACGGTATTGCCGCAGGCGATCGGCATGGCGATGGCGCGGGTGGCGAGGATGACGGGCGCGTTCCAGGGAGCGATCGCCAGGCAGACGCCGGCGGCCTGGCGAACACCCATGGCGAGCGTGCCGGGTTTGTCGGAAGGGATGATTTCGCCTGATATCTGCGTCGTCATGGCGCCGGCCTCGCGCAGGATATTGGCGGCGAGCATGACATTGAAACCGGCCCAGGGTGCGGTTGCGCCCGTCTCCTCGATCATCAGAGTGGTAAACTCGCCGACTTTGGAATCCATGATATCGGCAGCCTTCATCAGGATCGCGCGGCGCTGGCCGGGGCCGGTCTTCGACCAGGCGCCGAAGGCAGCGGCGGCGGCACTAACGGCTGCGGCAACGTCGTCCAGGTCTGCCGCTGCGGCGCGGCTTGCGAGCTTTTCGGTGAAGGGATCGATACGATCAAAGGTCCGGCCGCTGGAGGCTGCGCGGTCGGCGCCATTTATGAGGAGGGAAATATTCATCGGAGGTCTCCTTGGGTCAAAAACTAGAAGCCGAGGACTTCGGCGTTGATGGAAGCTTCGAGGCCGCCGTCGACGGCAAGATTGGCGCCGTTGATCCAGCGTGCGCCATCCGAGCAGAGGAAGAGCACCGGCGGCGCAACATCGGCGGAGGTGCCGGCGCGGCCGACGCGGGTGATGTCGCTATCGACCCTGGCATCGCCGAGCACGGCGCGGAACTGCTTGAGGATCGGCGTTTCCACCGGTCCGGGGCTGACCGCATTGACCCGGACGCCGCGGTTTTTGAACAGCGGCTGGTGGCTCGCGCGCATGGTCCAGAGCAGCAGCAGCTCCTTGGAGAGCGGGTAGCCTTCCTCATCCTTGAGACCGTGTTCGGCGACGACCGCCGCCACTTCGGGAAAGCCTTCGATTGATGTCAGCGACTTTGCCCGCTCGAGGTTGGCGCGCCAGCCGTAGCCGGCGATCGAGGCGACGTTGACGATGGCCCCACCTTCGCGCAGGCGGGGCGCCACGGCTTCCGACAGGGCGCGAAGGCCATAGAAATTGACGGCGAGCGTCGAGACGACACCCGTGTTGCCGGAAAGGCCGGCGACATTGGCGAGCGCGTCGAGGCGCACCGGAAGCTGCGCGACGATCTCGGCAACGCCTGATGCCGTGGACAGATCGCCCTTGATGAAGGCGGCACTTCCACCCGCCGGCTCGCGCACATCGACGCCGATGACCTCGGCACCCATCTGACCGGCCAATTCCGCCGTGCGGGCGCCGATGCCGGAAGCCACGCCGGTCACCACGATCGTTTTACCAAAAAGCATGAACGTCACCTTTCGCAAGAGAATCCGGAAACAAGCCGGCTCATTCTTCCCATTTGATTTTATGCGGACCCGGCAATTTCAGCCGGTAGCCGACCGGCAGAAGTTGAAAATCGAAGCGGCGCTCGATTTCGCCCCAAAGGCCGCGCGGCAGGTAGAGCGAGAAAATCAGGGCGGTGGCGCCGAGGCCGATCAGGTACCAGACGCCGGCTGAACCGAAGACGGTCTCGATCACGAAGAACAGGATGGCGCCGAGGATCGCGCCTTCGAACTTGCCGATCCCGCCGACCAGCACCATGAAGATCATGTAGGCCGTCCATTGGACGCTGAAATAGGTCTTCGGCTGGAAGGTCGTGGCGGTCGCCAGCCACAGGCCTCCAGCGACCGCGATGCCGAAGGCGGCGAGCACGAAGAGCAGCCTCTTGGTCGCGATCACCCGCACGCCGACCGAGGTTGCCGCCTCCTCATTGTCGCGGATCGCCTGCATGGCCGCACCGGCGCGGCTGCGCATCAGCATGAAGAGAGCACCGAGCAGGGCGGCCATGGCTATCAAGGCGAGCCAGTAGATCGTTGCCCGCCGCGTCGCGCCATCATAGACGTTGAGCGAGATCAGCGAGGTGCCGGTTTCCCCCTGGATTAGCCGGTCGAGGTTGACGAGCAGGTGGGCGAGTTCCGCTATCACCCACATGCCGATTGCGAACTCGCCGCCCTTCAGGCGCAGCATGAACAGCGAAAGCGGTATCGACAGCGCGCCGGTCACGACCGCGGCGGCAAACAGCGAGACGAAGGGATTGAGTCCCGCATCCGCCAGGCGGATGGTGAAATAGGCGCCGAGGCCGAAGAACACCTGCTGGCCGACCGAGACCAGCCCGCCGAAACCGGCAAGCGCATTCCACATGGCGGCAAGGATCACGTAGATGAACAGGGCCGTCATCCGGTCGATCGCGCCGGCGCCGAGGACAACGGGGGCAAACATCAGCAGGACAAGCACCGCGGCCATGCAGCCGAGCGCCACCCGCGACGTCTTCGTCCAGCGTTCTATCGATATTCCGTTGGAGGCAAGGGTCGCGTTTGGGCTCATGTCGGGCTCCGGAGACGGGTGCGCAGTTTGAGAAAGGCGCCAAGTTTGTCGAGAGACGGCATGCCGAACCGGGATAGCCTGACGAAAAGCACCAGCAGGAACACGGCATGGCCGCCGATCAGGAAGCCTTGCGGATGCAACTGCGCGCCGAGCGATTGGGCAAGACCGAGAACGATGCCGCCGGCAAGCGTGCCCCATAGCGATCCCGCGCCGCCGATGACGGCCGCCTCGAAGGCGAAGAGAAGTTGTGGGCCGCCGGAGTAGGGGCTGAAGGTTGCCCGCATCCCGAGAAAAGCACCGGCGATCCCGACCGTGACCATGGTGATCGCGGTGGCGACGGCGTTGACCCTGCGGGCGTCGATGCCGACCAGCCCCGCCGTATCGGGATCTTCCGCCGTGGCGCGGATCGCGCGGCCAAGCGCAAAGCGGCTGAGGAAGAACTGCAGCCCGCCGAGAACGAGGACTGCCGTCACCATCATCAGGACGGCAAGCTTGCCGACGTAGATGTGGCCCGGCAGCTGCCAGGATGCATAGGACAGGTTGCCGATGAACGGTGCGAGCGACCGGGTGTCGGCGCCGAACTGCTCGAACAGCAGGTTGTCGATGACGATCGACAGGCCGAAGGTCGTGAGAATCGGCAGGAGCGTGCCGCCGCGGGCGCTGCGTTCCAGAATGAAACGCTGCAGCAGCCATCCCGCCGCCGCCATGACCGGCAGCACGATCAGCAGGCCGGCGAAGGGTGGAATGCCGGCTTTGGCGGCCAGCAGCCACAGCCCATAAGCGGCTGCGACCGCCAGGCTGCCATGCGCGAGATTGATGATCCGCATGACCGAGAACATGAAGGACAGTCCGCAGGCGATAACGGCGTAGTAGCCGCCGAGCAGAATGCCCTGGAGCAGGGTGTTGATCACGATGCGCTCCTTTCGCCTGATGTCCGGTGCAATCCGAAATAGGCTTGAGTGACATGTTCGCGCGTGACGGCGGCGGCCGGCCGGTCGAGGACGATGCGTCCTTCCAGCATGCAGATGACACGGCTTGCCACGCTCATGGCGCGAGCGAGATCCTGCTCGACGAGCACGATGGTCGTTCCCGACGTGAGCAGCGCCTGCAGCTGGGCATAGACGCGATCGACGACCAGAGGCGAAAGTCCGAGCGAGACCTCGTCCAGGAGAAGAATATCGGGATTGCTCATCAGCGCCCGGCCGATGGCGGTCGCCTGCTGTTCCCCGCCCGAGAGGTGTCCTGTCTTGGCGTGACGGCGCGGTTTCAGGTTTGGAAAAGCGTCGAGGACGCGCTCGATGTTCCACTCGCCCTTACGGCCGGAACTCTTTCCGAGAAGCAGGTTCTCTTCCACCGTCATCTGTGAAAACAGGCGCCGGCCTTCCGGCACCAGGGCAATGCCCTTGGCGATCCGTTTGTGGGACGGGACGGCGGCCAGATCTTCGTCGTTGAGGAGGACGCGGCCGGAGGATGGCAGATGGGCGCCGGCGATCGATCTGAGCAGCGTCGTCTTGCCGGCGCCATTTGCGCCGACCAGCGCCAGCACCTCGCCCCTGGCAAGATCGAAGCTGACGCCGCGCACCGCCTGAAGCAGGCCGTGGCGGACGTCGAGGTCGCGGATGGAGAGAAGGCTCATGCAGGTGTCCCTCCGAGATAGGCCTTCACGACCTCCGCATCGCTCATGACCGTTTTCGGTTCGCCATCGGCGATGATCCTGCCGGCGTCCATGCAGATCAGCCGCTCCGCCACCTGCAGGAGGATATGAACGATATGCTCGATCCAGACGATGCCGATGCCGCGGCGGCGCAATTCGAGGATGGTTTCGACGAGTTCGCTCGCCTCGCCATCGGTCAGGCCGCCGCCGATCTCGTCGAGCAGCATCAACCTTGGCTGCGTGGCAAGCGCACGGGCAAGCTCCAGGCGTTTGCGATCGAGCAGGCCGAGCGTGTCGGCAGGGCGGTTGGCGACGCCAAGCATGCCGCAGAGCGAAAGCGAATCCACCACGCGCTCATAGGCCTCGTCGCGGCTTGCAACATTGCCGTGCGATGCGGCGACGAAGACATTCTCAAAAGTCGTCATGCCGCCGAAGGGTTTGGGAATCTGATGGGTCCGAACGAGCCCGGAGCGGCAGCGCTCCGCCGCCGTCCGGCGCGTGACGTCGACGCCGTCGAAGGTGATGCTTCCCTCATTCGGCGGGAAGGCGCCGGCGAGCACGCTGAGCAGGGTCGTCTTGCCAGCGCCGTTCGGCCCGACAATGCCGATCGCCTCGCCATCGCCCATGGAAAAATCCAGATTCTCCAGCACCACCAGCGCGCCGAACCGCTTGTGGATCCCCTTGGCCGAGAGAAAGGCTCCTCCCGGCCGTCTTTGAGCTTCCCGCTGCAGCACTGTGCGTTACCCGTTATAGGCGGTGAGCTTGGCGCCGACCGGGACATTGGGGTCGGTGGCGTTTTCGGTGACAACATAGTCTAGCGCGAATTTCGAGCCCTCCGGCGCTTTCACCCATTGCGTGCCGATGATCGGTCCGGGAGAGACGTTGGCGACGGGGCCGCTGGTGAAATCGACCTTGCCGGCGATGGTCGTGGTCTTCAGCGTGCTGATCGCCTTGGCGACGGCCTCCTTGCTCTTGACGTCGGTGCTCGCCTTCAGCGCATCGAAGCCGGCGTCGAGAAGCGCAAGGCTGGCGCCGAGCTGTTGCGTCCACTGCTTGCCGCTTGCGGTTTCATAGCCGTCGGCGAGTTCGGTTCCGGAGACACCCGTGAGCGTGGATTTGTAGGGGAAGGCCTTGTGCCAGTAGGCGGCGCTGCCGATGTTCAGGCCGAGATCGCCGAGTGCCTCGATGTCGGAGGGAAACAGGCCGGTCTTGGCGATCTGGCAGATCTTGATCTGCTGGGTGAGGCCCTGCTGTGCGGCCTGACGCCAGAAGGCGGCAAAATCAGGCGGTATCGGGAACGAATTGAAGATCTCCACGCCCTCCTGCCTGAAGAGAGCGATCTGCGCGGTAAAGTCGGTGGTTCCGGTTTCATAGGCGCCGGGATCGACGATGGTGAAGCCCTCCTTGGCGAGTGCCGGCGCCAGATGGGTGCGGATCGCATTGCCGTCGGCGTCGTTCGGATACATGACGCCGACCTTCTTGTTGGTCTCGATCAGGTTCCACTGCGAGACATAGGCCTTGTGGAACTCTTCGACGCCGAAGCCGAAATGATAAGTCCACTTGAACGGCGAGGGTGCGCCCGGCTTGGCGCCGCGGCCGAAATACCACGCTTCCCAGGGCATGACCGTCGAGAGGCAGGGAATGCCGGCCGCTTCACAGGCATCGGCCACCGGATTGATGGTTTCGGGCGTCGAGACGGCAAGCATCAGATCGATCGCCTGGTTGTTGATCAGGTCCTTCGCCAGTTGGCCGGCACGCGAGGGATCGGACTGGGTGTCCTGGTCGACGATCTCAACCTTCCAGGTCTTGCCGCCTGCCTGCAGGCCGTTCGCCAGCGCCTTGCGCGCCAGTTCCAGCACATAGCCGTCCGTCTCGCCGAAGCCGCCGAGAGGGCCGGTGCGCGGGCTGATGAAGCCGACCTTCAGCGTATCACCGCTCTGAGCAAAGGCCGTGCGGCCGGAAAGCGCCAGCGCTGCACCACCCGCCACGGTCGATGCGATGAAAGAGCGGCGGCTCAGCGATGCCGCGTTGATTTTTCCGCTGCGGAAAATGCCGTTCATGAAATCATTCCTCCCTCTTGATCGGGCCTCCCAGCCCGTTCCCAGTGTTCATGTCGGCCGATCGATTCAGATCGGGTAGTGACGTTTTGCCGAGGCCATGGTGATCCATCTGAGCTCGGTGAATTCATCGATCGCCGCCTTGCCGCCGAAGCGGCCGTAGCCGCTTGATTTGACGCCGCCGAAGGGCATTTGCGGCTCGTCGGAAACTGTCGCCTCGTTGATGTGGCAGATGCCGGATTCGAGCCGCATGGCAACGGCAAGCGCTGCATTGACGTCGGCGCTGAAAACGGCGGCCGACAGCCCGTATTCGTTGTCGTTGGCGACCGTCACGGCCTCGTCGACGCTGCCGACCCGGACGATCGCCGCGACCGGTCCAAAACTCTCTTCGCGATAGATGCGCATGGCAGGCGTCACGTGATCGATGACGGTCGCGTCCATCAGCGTGCCGTTGGCCTGGCCACCGCAGACGAGAACCGCGCCCTTTTGCAGGGCATCCTCGACGAGCGACCGGACGCGGCGGACGGCCTCAGTGTTGATCAGCGTGCCGAGCGGCGTGTTGCCGTCCTTGGGATTGCCGGCGACGAGGGTTGCGGCTTTGGTGCGGAATTTGCCGACGAAGCCGTCGGCGATCTCGTCCATCAGGATGATCCGCTCGGTGGACATGCAGATCTGGCCCTGGTTCATGAAGGCGCCGAAGGCGGCCGCACGCACCGCCTCATCGATATCGGCATCGGCAAGGACGATGAACGGCGCCTTGCCGCCGAGTTCGAGCAGGCAGCGCTTGAGATGCCTTGCCGCGGACTCGGCAATGATCCTGCCGACGCGGGTGGAGCCAGTGAAGTTGATGCGGCGCACGGCCGGATGGGCAATCAGCGCATCGACGACGGCGGCGGCATCGCTCGGCGCATTGGAAACGACATTGACGACGCCGCGCGGAAAGCCGGCGTCACACAGGATGTCGCCGATCAGGCCATGGGTCTTCGGGCAAAGTTCTGACGCCTTGAGGACGACGGTGTTGCCGCAGGCAAGCGGCATGGCGACGGCGCGGGTGCCTAGGATAATTGGCGCATTCCAGGGGGCAATGCCGACGCAGACGCCTGCCGGCTGGCGGACCGCCATGGCAAGGCTTCCCGGAATGGCGGAGGGAATGATCTCGCCGGATATTTGCGTGGTCATCGCCGCAGCCTCGCGAAGAATATCCGCGCCGAGCCCGCAATTGATCGCCGCCCATTGCGCGGTGGCGCCGGTTTCACCGGTCATGGCGGCAACGAGTTCGGGGGTGCGGGCCTCCAGGATGTCGGCGGCGGCATTCAGGAGCCTGCGTCGTTCGCCCGGGCCGGTCTGCGACCAGTTCGGAAAGGCCGCTGCTGCCGCATTGGCTGCCCTCGTCATGTCAGCAACGGATCCTGCCGAGGCGATCGTTGCGACATCGCCGGTCAACGGATCGCTGCGTTCGAAGGTGGCCCCTTCGGAAGCATCCATCGCCTCGTTGTTGATCATCAGCTTTGCCGAAAACACCGTTCCACCATTCCCCACGCGTTGGTTCCACGTGATGACGCTCGCATTGTTGCCATGGGAGAAAACGAGCGGACGCGGCGCCACGAGGGCCGCCTGACCGTTCCTGCATCTGTTGAAGTGCCTCCTCCCAAAGGCTGATGGAGAAAAGGTTACGCCGATCTGGCACGGATGGAATGCGATTTATTGGGTTAATATTGTAATTATCCGGTGATATCAGCATTGTTTGACTTGGGAGTGGAGGAGAAGCGTTGGCGACGGACGGAGGGATTCATCACTATGCCAGGGGCGAGTGGCACGCTCCGTCGCTGTCGCACCGGCGCATCCGTTTTCAAAAAGGGCTGTATGCCGATTTCCATCATTTCCTTCTGCTCGGCGAGGGGAGCGGGGAACTTCACTTCGAGAATGGCGAACATCGGCCGCTGCACGGACCGCTGCTCGCCTTCCTGCCGCCACAGGCGCGATGCGACCTGTCGATATCAGCCGGAACCGCGGCTCATCTGGTCGGCGCTTCGCCGCAGATCATGGTCGATGCGATCGGCGACAAGGTGGAATCCTATTCGCTGCGCATCTTCACCGAACAGAGCAAGCTGGTCGAGGCACTGGATCCCTTGACGGTTACCGAAATCAGTCCGCTGATCTCCGGCTTCGTGCGGGAACTCGGCGATCCCTCCCGCTCCTCCTGGATGGTCGCATCCGCCTATATCAGGCTCATCCTGATGGCGCTTTGGCGCGGTTCCGATAGCGAAAGAAACGAGCAGCGCGGGCAGGGCGAAGTGGGATCGATCCTGCAGCGATATCGGCAACTCGTCGAGGCCGGCTTCCGCCAGCACCGGCCGATCAGCGATTATGCCGCGGAGCTGGGCGTCACGGCCGACCGGCTGCATTCCACCTGCCAAAGGGCGCTCGGCCGCTCGCCGATCCAGCTCCTGCATGAGCGCGTGGTGCAGGAGGCAAAGCTCAGATTGGAGCGATCAGCCCGCAATATCCAGGAAATCTCCGACAGCCTCGGCTTTCGCGACCCGACCTATTTCAGCCATTTCTTCAAACGCAAGACCGGCCTTTCACCCGCCAGCTACCGCGAAATCGCCCGCGCTTCGGCCGGCTCGGGAAACAGCATGCTGTCTTCAGGCTACGCCGACTGGCCTTAGGCTTGGAGCACATTGGGCAAAGTTGGAATTTGTCGGTTCTGGATCGCAAATCATGCTGACTTGGAATCCCAAGCCGGCGTAGGATTGCGATGCGCCGATATCGTTGAAAAACTCGTTGGACTGGTTGCTGACCCGCTCATTCCTGACCTCTGAGCGGGATAGACCTGCCATTGAACCCCGCGCCTCGGGGCAGGTATCGATCATTGCCGCTCTCAAGCGGCAATGATGCTATGTAGCGGCCTTAGCTTTGCCAGCCTCCTTAGGTTTTGGGCGGTTGCTGCAAGCAAGAATTCGTCTCTCGCACCGCACGGTCCTCGCAGTCTTAAACGTGCCATCCGGAGGATGCGCTTGAGGTGTGCGAAGAGCATCTCGACCTTCTTTCGCCGATGGCGGGACTGTTCGTATTCCGGCGTCACGGCAATAGCTCGGGCAACATCACGGGCATCTTCGTTGAGATCACGCGGAACCTTACGCATCGGCATATTTGGACAGCAGCGAGGCTTCAGTTCGCAGCGATCACAGTCCTTTTTGCTGGCACGATAAAGTCGCGTTCCCTCGGCCGTGATCCCCGACCTGGGTGTCGCATAGGTTCGATGGAACTGCTTCAGCTCTTTGCCCGCGGGGCAGATGTAACGATCATTCTCGGCTTCCCATGTGAAGTCGGAACGGGAGAAGGTGCCGTCCGTCCTGTTCGATTTATCGAAGACCGGAATGTGCGGCGCGATCTTTCTCTCTTTGACCAGCCAGGCGAGATTGTCTGCGGAACCGTAGGCACTGTCGGCAGCGAGGTAGTCAGGCCGCAGGCCGAAGCGGTTCTCCGTCCTGTCGAGCATCGTGCGGGATGCTCCGACCTCCGCCTGGCGGATTGCCCGTGTCGCCTCTACATCCAGAATGACGCCGTGGTCTGTATCGATCAGGTAATTGGCCGCGTAGGCGAAGAAGGCATGGCCTTTGTGGGCACCGGTCCATGGGGCGGCCGGATCGGACGGGGAGATAAACTTCGGCGTGACCGGCGAGGCAGCTCCGAAAGCGGCATCATCGAGAACAGCCAGATATTCCTGTACCGAGCGGCCAGCGTCTCCTTTGGCCTCCCACTCCGTTCCCGGTACAGAACGCTGCTTGTTGGCATCCGCTGCAATCAGGCTGGCATCGACTGCAAATCCCTCCGCGCCGACCAGTCCTTGCGCAAGGCAGCGCTCCACCACAGTCTCGAACATATGTCGAAGGATGTCACTCTCCCGGAACCGGCCGTGGCGGTTCTTCGAGAAGGTTGAGTGATCCGGGACCTTTCCATCCAAACCGAGGCGGCAGAACCAACGATAGGCGAGATTGAGGTGAACCACTTCGCAAAGCCGCCGCTCCGAGCGAATGCCCATGGAATAGCCGATGATCAGCATCCGCATCATCAGCTCGGGATCAATCGAGGGGCGGCCCGTCGTGCTGTAGAAAGGCTTCAACTGCGCTCGAACGCTGTCGAGTTCGAGATGGCGGTCGATCCCGCGCAGCATGTGGTCGGCGGGGACATGATCATCAATGCAGAAATCGTAGAATAGCTGGGCCGGAGCCGCCTGACATCCCATCATCGCTCAATCCTCCGCAAATCAATGCGACGATTGAATCACGAGCATCTTATGGTAGCAATCGCAATACTTGCTTTTAACGCCAGGGCTTTGAGCAAAGCGGCAACCATCGAGATGAAGCCATGAGAGTCAATATTCTTTGCCAGGAAACCATCATCGGACATGCTGACCTTGAACCGATTGATCCGCCAATGGGTGTTGCTGGAGGACGTTTTGTGCCCGGCTCAGAGTATGAAGCACGCCTCCATGCATATGTAATTGACGGAGACTATAGCGATCTCGACGCTCGCCGCGACCTTTCAGCACGCTCGGACCAATACGGCATGCTAGAATGCCAGGGTGTTACCCTTGAGGACTTCAACGAAACTTGCGGAGAGATCAACTTGACGGTTTTGGGCATGGCTTATCCCGACTATGAAACCATCTTCGCGTCCCATCCGCTTTTCAAGGCTTACTGGCCCAATGACGTCTAGGTGAGTTTTTCAACGGTATCCGCCAAAAGCGGACGCTCAAACAATCAGCGGATGGTGGACGATCTCTCATCGCCCATAATTTTTCGAATACTTTCAGATGTCAACGCTAGGTAGTGTGGACAGTTAGTCGGACCAACCCGTTGACTTGTTGATGTATCCGGGCATTGTGCACGCGTTTAGGTTGGGGGAAATTTATGTTTAGAACAACTGTTGCGGTCTCGGCTTTCGCCGTGCTGTTGAGTTCCTGCGTTCAGTCTAGCACTATGCGCGTGTCCAAGAACCAAATGATAATTCAGACCAGCGCAGAGCCGATGTGCGGCAGCGTGGGGGCGGCGAAGGCTGCACAGAAGCAGGCTGCCGTCGAGACCATCAAGGCGGGCTATGATCGTTACATCATCACGTCTGCGGCGGCAGCAAGCAACGTAACGGCAACTCAGATGCCAGGACATTACAACACCTACGGCACAATAAACTCCTATGGTGGCTATGGCACGGTCAATGCGACGACAACTTACACGCCGGGCCCGATCATCTATGGCGGCTCACACGACCAGTCTATTGGCGTGGTGATGTTCAAGGACGGCGAGCCGGGCAGCAATCAAGCAGTGTCCGCTCGCGAAGTACTCGGTCCTAAATGGGCAGTGATCGTCAAGGATGGCGTAAACCTTTGCAACTAAAGGCTGCGATATCAAGGATAGGGAATTAGAGGCTCCATCTCATCCGCAGGATACTACGCGTACAGCGGGCCGGATTCTGTCAATTGCCCCCATAATGCTTGGCGTGCATCTCCATCCAAAGCCGTTGACCGTTCGTCTTCGCCTCTAGGCGCTGCCTACCTGATGTCCGCAGCGCGGTTAGGTGTGCGTATAGCTGTTGCCTGCTCAATGAGCCTATGCAATGCGGAGACACTAAAGGGAGACATCGTGTCCCCTTAACCATCCCAGACGGTTTTTAAGGCTTTTTAGGTGATGGTGGGCGCTCCCTCCCGACCTACCGTTTTGCCCGCTTTGGCCCCTTAGCGGAAACCGCTGAAGGTGGCTCGAGGCTGAAGAGAAGAGCAAGCTCACGACAGCGCAAAAATCCTCACCTCGCGCCCGATTCCCTGGAGCTCCGCCATTCGGGAGGCCGATGTGATGCCGCTGTCGCGGAGGATTTCTGAAACCTGGGCATCCTCGACGATTGCCTCCGTGGTCATGATCACATTGGGATCGGCAAGGCCCTGGACGCGGGAGGCGATATTGACGGTCTGGCCGAAGTAGTCCTGCCGGTCGTTGAGGTTGACTGCGAGGCATGGTCCCTCATGAATGCCGATCTTCAGGAGAAGGTCGTCGCTGCCGTGTTCGGCATTTAACCGAAGCATCGCCTCGCGCATCTTGAGTGCCGCCGCCACCGCGCGGTCCGGGCTCGGAAAGGTGGCCATCACGGCATCGCCTATGGTCTTGACGACTGCTCCGGCCTCGGTGGCGACGATCTCGTGAAGAACCCGGAAATGCGCTCGCACCAGATCGAAAGCGGCAAGATCTCCGACGCGTTCGTAAAGCGCGGTGGAGCCCCTCAAGTCGGTGAAGAGGAAGGTCAGGCTGGTGATCTTGAGGCGCTGGTCGACGTCGAGTGTGTCGGTCCGATAGATGTCGCGGAAGCTCTGGTTCGTCAGCAGACGCTTGGCTGTCAGGAAAGGCCGCCTGCGGCCCAAGAGGTCGTGCAGTTCGTCTCCCGCGATGCAGACGTTCGGCACCACTCTGCGATCGGTGTGGTTCTCGAGGGTGAGCCGCAGTGAGCCGGGGCGCAGGGTCAGCGTTTCGTTCAGCGCATGCGTTCGGCTGATGATCATAGAGAGGGTTTGACGTTCGTCGGTCGGCTCACCCTGCACGTCGATGAACTGCGCCGAGTGTGTCACCGCATCGAAAATGATGACGAACTGCGCCGGCAGTTGCAGGGAGACGAAGGCCTTTTCGCCCGGAGCCAACTCAATCATCTCCAGCTGGATGCGTGAAAACCTCGCTTCGAGATCGTCAGGCAGGTCGACGCCGGAACTGAAGAAGATCTGCCGGTAGTACTCGAGCGGCGGTAACCGATCGGGATCGTGACCGGCAATCCTGCGCACGCGCGGGCTGACCGTGAACGTGACCTCGACCATCTCGTCGAGGGTCGGCTCGTATCCGGCGGCGCAGAGCGCGCAATGGTACGTCTCGTGGACGACGGTTTTGAGGGTTGCGCCGCTGTCGAGGACGCCGCCGCATCCCGGGCAAAGGACATTCCACGTCATCTCGAATGCGCCTATGCGGGCTGCATGGAGAAACGCGGCGATGGTTTTCTCTTGGTCGAGATCATGCTTATCGGCGAAAGCGAGCGCATTGATGCGATTGAGCTCGCGATCCGAGCCATGCGTGACGACGTTTTCGATGCACTCGACCGTCTGCGGGTCAGCCGCCTGTCGCAGGGAGGCAAAAAGTACGTCCACTTCGCTCATGAGACAAGTCTCCGTGTGCAGAACCCACGGCGGACGACGCCAGGATGGGGATCATAACACGGGGGTTACCCAATAGAAATCTAAAGGCTTGGATGCTGCTTGCTTCCCAAGCGAAGGCGGGTTTCACTTCCCCTTGTATATCCGCTTCAGCGCCGTCAGCAGCGCATCCAATTCGTCGCGCGAAAACAGCTCGATGAAACGCTGCTCGTGCCTATCGATCAGCTCACGCGCCCGGGCGAGCATTCCGTGTCCCGCCTTCGTCAGATGAAGTTCCTGGCGGCGGCGGTCGGCCGCGGAGGGGCGGCGCTCGATCAGGTCGCGGGCTGCCAGCCGGTTGACGAGGGCCATCATCGTCGCCCGGTCGGTGCCGAGCGTATTGGCAAGGTCGATCTGCGATGCGCCCGGATTGCCGGCGACGAGTTCCATCACCGCCAGCTGCTTCTGCGTCAGCGCCAGCTCCTCCATGGTTTCGGCGAAATCGCGATAGACCGCGACATGGGCCATGCGCAGATGAAATCCCAGCAGATCGCCTAGCCGGCCGACGTCGAGGCCCGGTGTCGCGGGCGCATCTTCGCCGTCGAAATCGTCCTGCGGTGATTTTGTCGCCATCGTTCGTTCTCGCCTCGTCCAGGCGCCATAACCATCAAAATCAGCGGGTTAGTCAATATCCGGAGTGTGGATTTCCTCGCGCCATTCGCGCGATCGGATTTGCTTTAAACAGCCTCTTGCATCACAGGAAAAAGATATTAGTATGTGTTGCATACAAATTTGATGCCGGCCGCGGGGAGCGGTGGGCATGGGAGGAGAAAATGGCGCATTCCTTTTCCGGGATGGCTTCGTCGGCGGATTGCGGACTGGTGACGGATGATCCGATCCTTTACCGCGCCCGCGTCGCACCGGACCGTCCCGCTCTGTTCGAGATCGCCACCGACCGGCAGCTCACCTATGCCGAGCTCGATAAGCGGATCGCCCGCTGCACCGGCTTCCTCAGCGATGTGCTCGGAGCGCGCCGCGATGGCGCGCGTGTCGCCATGCTGGCGCGCAACTCGATGGATTCGATCGTGCTTGCCTTTGCCTGCCAGCGTGCCGGCGCCATCTACGTGCCGCTCAACTGGCGCCTCAACGCCGCCGAGCTTCGGCCGATCCTTGCCGATTGCGCGCCGGTTCTGCTCGTTCACGACGAGGAGTTCGCGGCAACCGTCGCCAGCCTTGCGAGCGTCGATCCCGAGATGGCGGTGATATCGACGGCCGACGGCCCGGCCGGGCTCGCCGCGCGGATCGAGGCAAGCCTTCCAGCCGCCCCCTTGTCCGCCGATGCCGACGGCCCCTGCGTCCTTCTCTACACCTCGGGCACGACGGGACAGCCGAAAGGTGTCGTCATCACCCGCCGCAACGCCTTCTTCGCCGCGATCAATTTTTCCGTCGTCGGAGAGATCGGGCCGAGATCCGTCGCCCTGTGCGATCTGCCGTTCTTCCACACGATCGGCCTGATCGCGGTGGCGCGAACCACATTGATGCTGGGCGGCACGCTCGTCGTCTCCGATCGCTTCACGCCGGCGCGCACACTCGCAGCCCTTGCCGACCGGCAGCGTGCCATCACCCATTATTTTGCCGTGCCGCAGATCGCGCTCGCCTTGCGCAACGATCCCGCCTACAGCGCCGCGGCGCTCGCCGGCCTGCATGCGCTCTTTGTCGGCGGCGCGCCGCTGACGCAGGCGCTGATCGAAAGCTATCTCGATGACGGCGTTGCGCTGGTCAACGGTTATGGCATGAGCGAGGCCGGAACGGCGCTGCACGTGCCGATCGATCGGCGCGCCGTGCAGGACAATCCCGGCAGCGTCGGTCTTCCGGCACCCTTGCTCGACATTCGCATCGTCGGCCAGGACGGCCGCGAGGTTGATGAAGGCGAGATCGGCGAACTCTGGCTGCGCGGGCCGGCGGTGACGCCTGGCTACTGGAACAAGCCTCAGGAAACCGCTGCTGCCTTCACCGACGGCTGGTACCGCACCGGCGATCTCGGCCGACGCGAAGCGAACGGCTTCTATCGCATCGTCGACCGACTGAAGGACATGTACATCAGCGGCGGCGAGAATGTTTATCCCGCCGAGGTCGAAGCAGCGCTCGCAAGTCATCCCGATGTTCTCGATGCCGCTGTCGTCGGCATTCCCGATATCAGGTGGGGCGAATGTGGCCTCGCCTATGTCGTGCTGCGGCCGGGTGCCGTGGCAACGGGCGATGAGATCGCCGGCCATTGCGCGGCAAGGCTCGCCGCCTTCAAGCGCCCGGCGCGCATCCTCTTCGTCGAGGCCATTCCCCGCACCGCCTCCGGCAAGGTGCAGAAACATGTCCTGCGCCAGTTCCATTCCGACGAAACCCCTCAACGACAGGCCCTGTGAAGCGGCCCCCGGCATTGACGCCGAAACACATGGAGTAACCTCATGACTGAAGAGAACATGAATGATAGGCAATCGCCGGTTCTGGTCGAATTCGACAACGGCATCGCCTTCGTGACCCTCAACCGTCCGGAAAAGCGCAATGCGATGAACCCGGCTCTGAATGCCCGGATGCTCGAGGTGCTCGACGAGCTCGAGGGCGACGAGCGCTGCGGCGTTCTCGTCCTGCGCGGCGCCGGCGAATCCTGGTCCGCCGGCATGGATCTGAAGGAATATTTCCGCGACAATGACGACAAGCCGCGTGACGTCACGCTGAAGGCGCGGCGCCAGTCCGGCAACTGGTGGGGCCGGCTGATGTATTTCGAAAAGCCGACGATCGCCATGGTCAACGGCTGGTGCTTCGGCGGCGCCTTCACCCCGCTCGTTTCCTGCGATCTCGCCATCGCCGCCGAGGAGGCGAATTTCGGCCTCTCCGAGATCAACTGGGGCATTCTGCCGGGCGGCAACGTCACCCGCGCGGTCGCCGAAGTGATGCGCCATCGCGACGCTCTCTATTACATCATGACCGGCGAACTGTTCGGCGGGCGCAAGGCCGCGGAAATGGGTCTCGTCAACGAGGCCGTGCCGCTGGCGGAGCTTGAAACCCGGGTCCGCAAGATCTGCGCCAGCCTGCTCGAAAAGAACCCGGTGACGCTGAAGGCCGCTAAGGACACCTACAAGCGCGTGCGCAACCTGCCCTGGGATCTCGCCGACGATTACATCTACGCCAAGCTGGAGCAGATGCTGTTTCTCGACAAGACCAAGGGGCGTGATGAGGGGCTGAAGCAGTTCCTCGACGACAAGACCTATCAGCCGGGGCTCGGCGCCTACAAGCGCGGCCGCTGAGGACAGGCCCGACATGCCGGGCCGTTTGCGAGCCGATCATCTGGAGGAGGAAAGCAATGAAGATCCATGCCGCGGTGGCGCGTGCGCCCCATACGCCGTTTTCGCTGGAAAGGCTCGATCTGGAGGAGCCGCGCGAGGGTGAGATCCTGGTTCGCGTCGTGGCAACAGGGGTTTGCCACACCGATATCGTCATGCGCGACCAGCACCTGCCGGTGCCGCAGCCGGTCGTGCTCGGTCATGAGGGCGCCGGCATCGTCGAGCGTGTCGGGCCGGGCGTTGCCAAGGTCAAGCCCGGGGATCACGTGGTCATGACCTTCAATTCCTGCGGTCATTGCCCGAGCTGCAACGATCACGAGGAGAGCTATTGCCACGAATTCTTCCCGCGCAACTTCTTCGGTGCGCGCGCCGATGGTTCGAGCGGGCTCTCATGCGAGGAAGAGCGGGTTCACGGTAATATTTTCGGGCAATCCTCCTTTGCCAGCCATGCGCTCTGCCATGAGCGCAATATCGTGAAAGTGCCGAAGGAAGCGAACCTAGCGCTGCTCGGGCCGCTCGCCTGCGGCATCCAGACCGGCGCCGGTGCGGTCATGAACGCGCTGAAGATCGAACCAGGAAAAGTGCTCGCGGTTTTCGGCATGGGCTCCGTCGGGCTTGCCGCCGTGATGGCGGCGCGGATCGTCGGCGCGTCACGGATCATCGCCGTCGATGTCAACGAGACGCGGCTGGCGCTTGCGGCGGAACTCGGCGCGACCGACATCATCAACGGCAAGGCGAGCGACGCGGTTGCCGCGATCATGGCGCTGACCGGCGCTGGCGTCGATTATTCGATCGATGCCTCCGGCGTGCCCGCCGTCATCGACCAGTGCGTGCGGGTGCTGGCGCCGCGCGGCACCTGCGGCATCGTCGGGGCCTCGCCCCATGGCGCAACGCTGACGCTCGACCTCACCCATATCCTGTCGGGCGGGCGCCGGGTCCGCGGCATCGTCGAGGGCGATTCCAATCCCGACGTGCTGATCCCGTTGTTGATCGACCTGCATCGGCAGGGCCGCTTCCCGTTCGACAGGCTCATCACCTTCTATGATTTCGCCGACATCAACCAGGCGGTGGAGGATTCGGAAAAGGGCATCGTGCTGAAACCGGTCGTGCGTCAGCCGGCCGTCTGACATCGTTCAAGGGAGGAAACAATGAACACCGTCACCCCAATCGCCACCGATACCAGCCCCGATGTCATGAAGGCGCTGCTTGGCCGGCAAAGGGCGTCGTTCCTGAGGGATGGCCCGCCGGGCATCGACACCCGCATCGATCGCATCGACCGCGTCATCGCCCTTCTTGTCGATCATAAGGATGCAATCGCCGCTGCCCTGTCGGAGGATTTCGGCAGCCGCAGCGTCGAGGCGAGCCTGCTTCTCGATGTCTTCACCTGTGTCGGTTCGCTCAAATACGCCAAGGCCCATCTTGTCGAATGGCTGAAGCCCGAGCAGCACGAGGCATTGTTCCCGGACGCCGTGGCCGAAGTGGTCTATCAGCCGAAGGGGATTGTCGGGATCCTGAGCCCGTGGAATTTCCCCTATCAGCTCGCCCTTGCGCCGCTTGCCGGCATTCTCGCCGCCGGCAACCGCGCCATGATCAAGCCGTCGGAGGTGACGCCGGCCTCGGCCGAATTGATGGCGGAACTCATTGCCGGGGCCTTCGACGAAACGGAAATATCAGTCGTTCAGGGCGGACCGGCGACGGGCACGGCCTTTACATCCCTTGCCTTCGACCACCTGATCTTCACCGGCGGAACCGCGGTCGCCCATCATGTCATGCGCGCGGCGGCGGAAAACCTGACGCCGCTGACGCTGGAGCTCGGCGGAAAGTCGCCCGTCATCGTCGGCCGCTCGGGCGACCTCGCAGACGCGGCGCGCCGGGTCATGACCGTCAAGACGCTGAACGCCGGCCAGATCTGCCTTGCACCTGATCATGTCTATGTGCCCGAGGAAAGCGTCGAAGCCTTTGCCGGCCACGCGGTCGCGGCGGTCGGCGCGATGTATCCGGCGCTGAAGGAAAATCCTGACTACACCTCGATCGTCAATGCTCGCCACCACGCCCGCATCCAGGGCCTGATCGACGATGCCAGGGCCAAGGGCGCGAGGATCGTCGAGATCAACCCGGCGGCAGAGAATTTCTCCCAGCAATCGGCCCACCGCATGCCTCCGACCTTAATACTCGATCCCACGGAAGAGATGCGCGTGCTGCAGGAAGAAATCTTCGGACCGGTGCTGCCGGTCCTTCCCTATCGCGATATCGCCGACGTCATCGATCGTATCAATGCCAGGCCGCGCCCGCTCGCTCTCTATTACTTCAGCCAGGATCAGCAGGAGGAGGCCCGCGTGCTCGACAATACGACTTCCGGCGGGGTGACGGTCAACGACTGCATGAGCCACGTCACGGCGGAAGGCCTGCCCTTCGGCGGCGTCGGCCATTCGGGCATGGGTTCCTATCACGGCAAATTCGGCTTCCTCGCCTTCTCGCATCCGCGCGCCGTCTATCACCAGAGCAGGATGGTGCAAGCGGAATACATGATGCGGCCGCCCTATGGCGATGCGATGCGTGGCTTCTTGGCGGCGGCGATCTGCAAGTAGTCGAAGAAGCGTTGGACGATGCCGTCGGCAGCCGCGGCTGCTGGCGGCATGGGATGGCTGCTTGCAACGGCCCGATTGCGCAGGCTTATCCGGATAACGGTATATTGTGTCATTGGGATATGTATCCCGACGCAGAGGATGCTGTTGTTAAATATACCTTATGCAGCGGCTGCTAGGCGTTGAACCGCAGGGCGTTGCGGACATGATGTCTCTTGCCGTGCTGGAGCATGACCTTTCCATAGATGTTGCCAAATCTGGCAGCGGGCCTCTCTGCCCATACCTAATCGTCGGGGCGGACGCCTGCTTTCCTGTCATCGCATTGCTGCCGACCGGCCGGGAGACGCGTCTGCGAAGGAATATGGCTTGATAGGTCTTTGATTTAACGAAGCTCAAACCAGTGTTGCCCTATGATTGGTTCGATACATGTATTGGAAGGTGGATCCAACGCAGTGAATGGCATCTGGACGCAATTCGGTGGCAACCTGTCATTCGTGTGCCTGGCGATTTCGCTCTGGGCGCATTTCTCGATCCAATTTCAGCGTCGTTCGGTCACACAGGAAAAAATCGCCTTCGGAATCATAGCCGGCGGCGCCTCCATCGGCTCCATATTGCTGGCCGTCGAAGTCAATCCCGGCATTTATATCGACATCCGCTTTTCGCCGCTTGCTTTGGCGGGCATGTTTGGCGGACCGATCGCGGCCGCCTTTGCGGCGTCGCTGGCGATAGTCTTCCGCTTCTGGGTCGGCGGCGCGGCAATGATCGACGGTCTGATCGCAATTGCTGTCGCGACCGGTATCGGCCTGGCTGCCAACGTCTGGATCCGCAAGAGATCTCCCGAGCTCAAAGACGTTGCGCTGCTGAGCCTCGCGCTCGGCGGCGCACTTATTGTTTTGATGGCGGTGCTTCCCACCCTGGTCCACGCCCGCGTATTGGCCATCATCGGTCTGCCGATGACGGTATTGAACTGCCTGGCGACGGTGCTGTGTGGTTTCGTTCTGTTGAAGACGCAACAATGGGAGCTGGAGCGAAGCATCCTGGTGACCGCATTTTCGCAGTCGCCCGATTATCTCTACGTGAAGGACCGAAACAGCCGGTTCATCACCGTCAATGAAAATATGATCCGCCTTTTTCGTTTCAGAACCACGGCGGAGATGACCGGATTGTCGGATTTCAATCTTATCTCGCGGCCGCGCGCCGAAGAATTCTATTATCTCGAACAGCAGGTCATGGACACCGGGGTGCCCCTGATCGACTCCGTCGAGCGTATCGAAGACAGATACCTGCTCGCCTCCAAGGTACCGCTGAAGGATAGGCAGGGACGGGTGATCGGCCTGGCTGGCGTCACGCGTGACGTGACGGAGCGGACTGCTCTGGAGCGGGAATTGCGCAGGAGCAAGAACATGCTGTCACATGCGATGGCCGGCATGTCCGATGGCATCGCCATGTACGACAGCAAGGGTTTTCTGGTTTTTTGCAACGACCAGTATCGCGCCGCCTTCCCGCTATCCGGAGACGCCCGCGTGGTTGGCGCCCATATCAGCGACATCCTTCGCCGCGTTGCCGAAACCGGCGAGCGCACCGGTATCCCGGACGCTGACCGCGAAGAGTGGATCAGGTCCGTCAGTGCGACGTTGCACAGCAACAAGGACGAAGAGGTTCAGCTTCACAACGGCGACTGGCGCAGCATCCGGACAAGGTTAGCGGAAGACGGCACGGCGATGGCCGTTGTCTCCGACATCACGGCGACCAAGCAGGCGGAAATCGCCCTCCGGCTGTCGGCGGAGCAGCTGAAGTCCCTCGCCGAGACCGATGGACTTACTGGCATGGTCAACCGCCGGGCCTTCGACGAGGCTTTCGCCCGCGAGACCGCAGGCAGCGCCAGGAAAAACACGCCGTTCAGCCTTCTGATGGTCGATATCGACCGCTTCAAGGCCTATAACGACACCTATGGTCATCCCGCCGGAGACCAGTGCCTGCGTGTCGTCAGCAGGTGTCTTCGCCAGTCCGTAAGCCGCCCGGCCGACATCGTCGCACGCTACGGCGGAGAGGAATTCGTGGTTCTGCTGCCTGCGACCAGTGCGAGGGGGGCGATGATCGTTGCCGAACAGTTCGCGCGTCTCCTAAGCCAGGAAAATATCGTTCATACCGGCAGTGAATTCGGCCGGGTGACCGCCAGCATCGGCATATCCTGTGCGACGGGAGCCACCTTGAGGATCAACCCGAACCGCCTCCTGAGCGAGGCCGATGCCGCGCTCTACGACGCCAAGACCCAAGGCCGCAATCGCATCCTGGCACATTCGCCCGAGGAGCGGCACGCCATCAAGGACGTCGGCTAGTCGAATCCTTGATAGGTTTTTCCTATCGAGCCATCGCGCGTGCGCCCTTGATGTTTTCCCCGCTTCGACAATACAGGGCGCCATGGACACAAAATTCATTGGTAAGAAGTCGGCAGCAGCCGGGGGCTGGGGCGCTTTGAAGAGCTGCGGCAAGCGCTTGCTGCAAAGCGGCATGCCGATTTCAGGGGCGCGGACGATGCTGAAGGCGAACCAGCCGGATGGATTCGATTGCCCGGGCTGCGCCTGGGGCGATCCGGAGCACGGATCGTCGTTCGAATTCTGCGAGAACGGCGTAAAGGCCGTCGCCTGGGAGGCGACGGAAAAGCGGGCAACGCCCGCCTTCTTCGCGGAAAGGACTGTATCGCAGCTTCGCCAGTTGACGGACTATGAACTGGAACTCAATGGCCGCCTCACGCATCCGATGCGCTACGATGCGGCGAGCGACCGTTACCTGCCGGTCGCGTGGGCGGATGCCTTTGCCGAGATCGGCAGCATCCTGAGGGGGTTCGATAGCCCCAACCGGGCGGAATTCTACACGTCGGGCCGGGCGAGCAACGAGGCCGCCTTCCTGTACCAGCTGTTCGTGCGCGTCTACGGCACCAACAATTTTCCCGACTGCTCCAACATGTGCCACGAGGCGAGCGGCATCGCCATGCGCCAGGCGGTCGGTGTCGGCAAGGGTACCGTGCTGCTGGAGGATTTCGAAGAGGCCGACGCGATCTTCGTGATCGGGCAGAACCCGGGCACCAACCATCCGAGGATGCTCGGCGATTTGCGCCGGGCGGCCATCCGCGGCGCGCGCGTCGTCGTCTTCAATCCCATCCGCGAACGCGGCCTGGAGCGCTTCTCCGACCCGCAGGACAAGGTCGAGATGCTGCGCGGCGGCTCGACCGATATCGCCAGCCTTTATCTGCAGCCGCAGCTCGGCGGCGACATGGCCGCGGTGCGTGGGATGGCGAAGGCCGTGCTGGCCGCGGAAGACGCAGCCGTCGCCGCCGGTCTGCCCTCCGTTCTCGACCACGCATTTCTTGTCGAACACTGCGCGGGTTTTGTCGAATACCGGGCGGCGGTCGAGGCGACGAGCTGGGCTGACATCGAGGACCAGTCGGGACTGAGCCGGCAGGAGATCGAACGGGCAGCCGATGTCTATATCAGCGCCGAGCGGGTCATCTGCACCTGGGCGATGGGCGTGACCCAGCATCTGCATTCCGTGGCGACGATCCGCGAGATCGCCAACTTCATGTTCCTGCGCGGCAATATCGGCCGGCCGGGGGCAGGCCTTTGCCCGGTTCGCGGCCATTCCAACGTGCAGGGCGACCGCACCGTCGGTATCAACGAAAAGCCGGCGGACGATTTCCTCGATGCGCTGGAGAAGCATTTCCGCTTCACCGTTCCTCGCGAACATGGTCACAATGTCCTTGCCGCGATCGGCGCGATGCTCGATGGCTCGGCCGAGGCCTTCATCGGGCTTGGCGGCAATTTTGCCCGCGCCACGCCCGACAGCGCGCTCGTTGAAAAGGCGTTGCGGCGGCTGAAGCTGACGGTGCACATCGCCACCAAGCCCAACCATTCGCATCTCATGCCCGGCGAGGTGGCCTTCATCCTGCCGTGCCTCGGACGCACCGAGATGGATCTGAACGCGGCGGGCAACTCCCAGCTTATAAGCGTCGAGGATTCGATGAGCATGGTGCATGGGTCTGCCGGCATCAATCGTCCGGCCTCGCCGCATCTCCTCTCGGAAGTCGCCATCATTGCCGGCATTGCACAGGCGACGGTCGGCTCCGCCGTGGTCGACTGGGCAGAGCTTGCCGACGACCACGACCGTATCCGCGATCATATCGAGGCGACCATTCCAGGCTTCGAAAATTACAATGCGCGCCTGCGCAAGCCGCGCGGTTTCCACCTGCGCAATACGGCAGCCCATCGGGAGTGGGATACGCCGGCCGGCAAGGCATCATTTTCTTGCGAAGCGCTTCCGAAGGAGACGGTGCATCAGCGGGCGCGAAAGGGTGAGGGGCGTTTCGCCCTGCAGACGTTCCGGTCGCACGATCAATACAATACGACGGTCTACGGTCTCGATGACCGATATCGCGGCGTCTACGGGGAGCGGCAGGTCATCTTCATTCATCCAGCCGACCTCAAGGCGATGAATGCCGAGGCCGGTGATCGGATCGACGTGGTCGGCGAGCATGATGACGGTATCGAGCGCATCGCCGAGAATTTCCGGTTTGTGCCCTATGACATTCCGCGAGGAAGCATCGCGGGTTATTATCCCGAGCTGAACGTGCTCGTGCCGCTTGGCAGCGCGGGCGTGGAAAGCGATACGCCCACCTCGAAATCCATCATGGTGTCCTTTCGCCGGCGACAAGCCGCGTGAGCCAAGAGGCCTCGGAGGTCGATCGCTTTCTTGCTCTCGTCGCTGCGGCGCAAGGCAGGGATATCGAGCTGACATCCGTACAGGCCGGTCTCCTTGTCGCCGCGGAATTGGGGATTGCGCATGACAGCCGCGCCTTTGCGCGCCTGCTGGGGATCGCGCATTCTCTCGTGCTCAGGGAACTCAACGCGCTCGCGGAACGCGAAGGGGTGCTGCAGATCGTGAAGCGGGATCTAAGGACGATGAGAGTGCACTACACATTGCCGCCGCCGCCGGATGAGGCGTAAACGCCCCTGCGCCGCAAGCGGCCGCTATCGACGGATCACGCGCTTCCTGGTGTCGGAAGGGTATTCTCCGTATGTGGTTTTATAGACTGCCGAAAACCGGCCGAAATGAAAGAAGCCCCATTTGAGGCAGATGGCCTTCATGGTCTCCTTGCTCTCGGGATCGAGCAGCTCCTGGCGCGCGGCACGCAGCCGAAGCGTCAGCAGATAGACGGCGGGAGAGGTTCCCCTGAACGCACGAAAACCGGTCTCGAGCGCCCGGCTGGATACGCCGGCGGCTTCGGCCACCTTCGGCATGGTGATCGGCTGATCGATATTGGCGTGCATGAATTCGATCGCCCTGCGGACATGCCGGGGGGCGATCAGGGCGGGGCGATTCTCCAGGAAATGCGACAGCCGGTGCGGCACCAGGCGCACGACCAGATCGGCGAGCGCCTGCGTCATATGCGCCATGGCGATCGGCGACTGCAGCAAGGGGCCATCGTCGCGCATGCCTGAGATGATCGTCTCCGTGAGATTGCCGATCAACCGGCCTTCAGGCTTGGACAGATCCAGTTCGGGCAGCAGGTCGAGGGAGCCGCTGAACGGCATCTCGAACGTCTGGCCGATCGTCTGCAGGATGACAGGCCAGTTGATCAGCAACTCGTCGATGACGTTCGATTGCCCATGCATGATGACGCTGTTGGGCTCGAAATTGTTATAGAGAAGCAATTTTCCTTGCCCGGCCTCGGCGATGCGGGACGATCCGTAGGTTACCCCCATGCCGCCGCTGCGCGGCACGACGATCGACAGATACTCCGCCGTATCGGCGGTCGGCTCGATATTGAACTGAAACTCCGCCTCATGATAACCGGTGAGCAGGACTGCTTTTTCACAGACCGAGAAATCCAATCCCCAATGGAAGTCCTGGGCGCGGCCGACGGGCTCGGCATCAAATGCGCCAAAAGCGCCGCCCAGCGTTTCGACCATGTTGTCGAAGGACGAACCACTAAATCGAAATGAAAATGGGGGAGGGCTATTTTCAGTCATGCTGCTCCCATTGTTCGGCCCGGCTGTTTCGGCATGCTCTTTTCCAAGGCTCGCAGGTGCCAGCGCGACGCGCGGCCGACCCGAATCTCGGATTTGTGCGCGTACCTCTGCCAGCCTTGCCGGTCGTCATGGATGGTCGTCCCCCGCCGCGGCGCTGCATCTGAGTCCGCAGATGGAACGGATGAGCGGGGCTTGGATGTATATTAGGCGATTATTGGATAAAGTGCAGCAGCTTGCAGCAGAGCAGGTGGATCTCCGCGTGCGATCGGCATCGAGGTCAGCGGCTTGCGCTAGACGATGCAGGCCGAATCCGGGCACGGTAAACGTCAAAAGACCAACCCGTTGAATACATTAGTTCCCATCCAGATCAGGAACTGACAGAACCCGCGGCCATTGGCAAGACTTCACGCTGCCGGTCATAACGACAACCCGCTGGCAAACGATCCCGCTGATGGAGCGATTCTACAGCTGTATCCGCCGCGCCGCAGGGTGACCGCGGCGATCTGGCCGAGATACGCATCATCTGAAACTTATAGAGAACGCCCCATTCGAGAGCCGCGCAGTCGCCTGCCGAAGGTTCTTAGTGGACCGCTTAAAGATGGCCTTCGGCAGGCAGACAGGCATGCAGGCATACGCACGGGATGGAGTGCGTATGTAAGATCCCTTCCATCCTTTGGGGGGTCATGGGATGGATGGGCTTGGCTTTTAGACCGCAAACCATCATGGCCTTGGTCGGGTTTCATCTTACTGTTCCTTAGCTATGGAGCAATTGTCTGGCCCCGATATTGTCGGCCAACCGGCTTTTCGTGACGCAGTCTGGACTGATCTTGCGCAAAATGTACATGAACCGGTCCCGCTGAAGCCGCCTGTTGCGCGCAATGAACGCCGGCATGATGCCGCCGGGCGCGATGCATTCGGTTCTTTCCGTTGAGCAATGATTTTCTCACTGAAGGCATAAGCGACGGATCGTTTCCAGCACGCCTATGTCGACGTCAAGACGATCGGTTTCCGCGACGCTCGCGGGCATCGTCCTGTCTCCGGGGATACGGACTCCCCTGGAACGCAGCCGTTCCAATTGAGCCTTGGCGCGCTCCGGGAAATCCGAATCCGCGGCCGCGGGAAAGAGCGCGATCACCGTCATTCCCGCATTCACCGGGTGCTCGCCCGAGAGAAAGTGGCCGGCATCGAGCGACCACGCGGCCCCGGAAAGACCCGCCGAAAGCATCTCGACGATAAGGGCGATATTGCCGCCCTTGTAACCGCCGAAGGGCAGGAGAGCACCGAGCATCGCCTTAACAGGATCGGTGGTGATGGCGCCGGTTTCGTCGATGGCCATGCCGTGAGCGATCGGCAATTGCGCCTTTGCCGCCTCGGCAAGCGTTATGAACGCCGTCGCACTCGTCGCCTGGTCGATGACGACAGGCGGCAAGGGTTCCGGCATGGGCACGCCGAAGGCGAGCGGATTGGTGCAGTAGACGCGCTCGCCGCCCTCGGCGGCGGCCATCAAGGCCGGTCCGTTGGCAGCGGCGATGGATATCAACCCGTCCTGAGCGAGGCGCCGGACGTAGTATCCCAATTCCCCGGCGGTATAGCTGTTTCTTTGCGTAAGGACTGAGATGCCGAAGGTTTTCACGCACTTTACGAAGTCGTCGTAAATGAGATCAAACCCGAGCTGCGCTATGCCGCCGTCCGCATCGGCCTGGATCAGGGCTGGCAGCACATGGTTGAAGCGGGGCTTGGCGTCGCCATTGATCCGCCCGTCGCGCAGGCTGGTGAGATAATCGACGAAATGCGGAAAACCGAGCTCAGTGCGCCCGAAGCAGGCGGCCGACAGCGTTGCATCGACAAGCGCCTTCGCCATGGCCGGGCTGCCGCCGCAGGCGAGACAGGCTTCGAGCGCCAGTTGCCGGAGCTCGTCGATCGGCATTCTCATCTTCTGCCCGGCCATCACAGCGCCAATGCCGCTCGTCTGCCCTCATAGAAGGCATAAGGCGCCTGGCGCGGCGCAGCGCAGTCCCCGATCTCCACCACCTGACGATCGTTTGAACGCAGTTCATCGCCCAACCAATTTGCTGCCGCATTGGTGGTGGCGAGCACCAGGCTGTCGCCTTCCTCGAAGAAACGCTCGCCGGTATTGTGATCCAGCAGGGTGACGCCCTTACCGTGCCATTCCAGCACGCTGACCTCCAGAAGCCATTTGACGCCCAGCGTCTTCAACGTCCGGCGCAGCGGGACGTCGGCGGTGGTGCGCTGAAGCTCTTTGCCGATGAACGGGTCGGGCGAGAGCATCGTGACCAGGTGCCCATCTTCGGCGAGCTTCCAGGCGGTTCCGCAGCCGCGCCAGCCGCCGCCCTCGTCCAGCAGCAGAACTCTCTTCCCCGGCCTTGACTGCCGCGCCATGACGGCCTCGACGGTGAAGACGTTTCCTTTTTCGATACCGGGCAGCGTCGCAACTGAGGGCAGAGCCTTCTGGAAGCCGGTTTCGGGTGAATAGGAACCCGTTGCCAGGATGACGGCGTCTGCGCCGATGGCCTCGACATCCGATGCCTCGACATAAGAGTTGAGCCGGATATCGACGCCGAGCTTCGTCAGCTGCCGCTCGTACCAGCCGATGAGGTCGAGGATTTGCGCCCGGCGAGGCTGCATGCCGGCGAGCAGGAAATTGCCGCCGAGCCGGCTGGATGCTTCGGCGAGGATGACCCGGTGGCCCCTTTCAGCGGCGGCGCGGGCGGCTTCCAGGCCAGCAGGCCCGGCGCCGACCACCAGCACCGTCCTCGGCTGGCCGGCCGGTGCGAAGCGGTCGCCGCCCCATTGGTATTCCGTCCGGCCGATGGGTTGATGAGACAGCTTATCCAATAATCGCGCGAACGCCGGCCCCAGCACATCTGGTTGCACGAAATGCAGCCACGAACATCGTCGGGGCGGTCCTCGCCGGCTTTTCGAGCCAGATGCGGATCGGCAATCTGGCCGCGCACGATCGAGACGAGGTCCGCCGCTCCTTCTCCAAGAACGGTTTCGCCGTTCTCCGGCGTTCTGATATGGCTTTCGGCAATGACGAGCGCATGTTTGACCGATCGCCTGATCGTTGCGGCAAGATCGGCGCCGAGCTTCTCCTGGTAGAGAAATGTCGGCATCAGCTTGTGGAAGTCGAGATAGCCGCCCGAACCGCAAGTCACATAGTCGACGAGGCCGAGATCGTCATGGAGAGCGACGATCTCGGCAAGCTCGTCCCGCGTCAGCGCAACGCTATGATCGGGCTCATCGCTGATCGCAAGCCCGATGATGAAATCCTGACCGCACACTGCCCGGATGCGGCTCATGATTTCCCGCGAGAAGCGGGTCCGGTTCTCCAGCGAACCACCCCATTGATCCTCTCGCCGGTTCGACCAAGGCGTCCAGAACTGCTCGATCAGGCCGAGATAGGCCGCCCAGACTTCGACGCCATCGAAACCGGCCTCGCGACAGCGCCGCGCCGCCTGCGCGAAACCGTCGATGGTTTCCCAAATCTCAGCCTCGCTCATGGAATGCGAGCCATCGCTGTCGTGGTAACTGGGCAAGCCGGAAGGAGACCAATGCGGGTGGTATGAATTGTCGGAATCCCCATGCGCGCCGACATGGTAGAGCTGCTGGATCGCGACCGCGCCGTTTTCCTTGATCGCGGTCGTGACCTTGCTGAAGTGAGGGATCACGCTGTCGTCGCCGGGAAGAAAATTTCCGCGCGTCAGCACGGCCGCGGGATGCACCGGCATCGGTTCGACCACGATCATCGCGGCGCCACCGATCGCGCGCTCGGCATAATAGGCGACGTGGCGTTCGCCGGGTACACCGTCGCTCGCCATGTTTGCCGTATGCGCTCCGAAGACGATCCTGTTGCGCAAGGTTTGTCCGCGCAGGCCGATCGGCGAAAACAGACGCGGGAAGAGCTTCGACATGGTGATTCCCAAGCGTCAGGCGGCTGACTTCCAGGCTCCTGCGATGGCGACGCGCCCGATATCGGCGTCGCCAACGAACCAGAAAGACGGCCGCATTTGGAGCTTCAAAGTGCGACCGAGAGGGCACTGTCGCGTCGGGGAGCCACCTCGTGCGAGTTCACCATCGCGCCCGCGAGCTGGCGGAAGGTAACAAGCCCCAATGCTTCCCCGGATGGTGAAACCACCCTGGCATCGTCGTGCGCCTCCGATGCTAGAATCCGGACGGCGTCTTCGACGGTCGTGCCTGATGCGATCGTCAATCCACCTGGGACCGCGCCGGAATGCAGGGATGTCATGATGGCATCGACCTGGATGACCCGGCCTCGATTGACCTCCTTGACGAAGTTGGCGATGTAGGCGTCTGCCGGACGCAGAACGATGTCCTGGCTGGTGCCCTGCTGGATGACTTCGCCATCGCGCAGGATCGCAATCTGGTCGCCCAGCCGAAGGGCCTCATCGAGATCATGGGTGATGAAGACGATGGTCTTCTTGATCTCCTTCTGAATGTCGAGAAGGACCGACTGCATATCGGTGCGGATCAAAGGGTCGAGCGCCGAATAGGCCTCGTCCATCAGCAGAACCGGCGCATCGTTCGAGAGGGCGCGTGCCAGCCCGACGCGCTGCTGCATGCCGCCCGACAGCTGGTTGGGATATTTGCTCTCGAAGCCCTTCAGGCCGACCCGCTCCAGCCAGCCCATGGCGACGTCAACGGCTTTCGAGCGCTCCATGCCCTGCACTTCGCGGCCGAAGATAGTGTTGTCGAGGACATTCCGGTGCGGCAGAAGCGCGAACTTCTGAAACACCATTGCCGTCTGGTGGCGCCGAAACGTCCGCAATTCGGTCTCGTTCATTTTCACCACATCGACGCCGTCGACAAGCACTTCGCCGGCGGTTGGATCGATCAGACGGTTGATGTGGCGGATGAGCGTCGATTTGCCCGAACCCGAAAGGCCCATGATGACCTGGATGCGGCCCGAGGGTATCTCGACATTGATATCTTTCAGGCCCAGCACGTGGCCGTGCTTTTCATTGAGCTCGGTCTTCGACAATCCCTTCTTGACGGCATCGACATGAGCGCCGGGATTGGGACCGAAGATCTTGTAGAGATGGCGGATCTTGATGCCGCCGAAACGATGATCAGCCATGGACGATCTCCCGATGCTTCTGGAGCCGCTTGCCATAGGCCTGGCTGACCCGGTCGAAAATGATGGCGATACCGACGATGGCAAGGCCGTTGAAAATACCCAGGGTGAAGTACTGGTTGGCGATTGCCTTCAGAACCGGCTGGCCAAGGCCCTGGACGCCGATCATCGAAGCGACGACGACCATGGCGAGCGCCATCATGATGGTCTGGTTGATGCCGGCCATGATGGTGGGAAGCGCCAGCGGCAGCTGGACCTTGAACAGCTTCTGCGAGCTCGACGTTCCGAACGCATCGGCTGCCTCGAGCACGTCCTTGTCGACCAGGCGGATACCGAGGTCGGTCAGCCTTATCATCGGCGGGATGGCGTAGATGACGACGGCGATCAGTCCCGGCACCTTGCCGATGCCGAGCAGCATGACGACAGGGATCAGGTAGACGAAGCTCGGCATCGTCTGCATGACGTCGAGGATCGGATTGATAACGCGCTGCAGCCGGTCGGAACGCGCCATCAATATCCCCATCGGAATGCCGATGGCGATGGAGAGCACGGTACAGACGAAGATCATCGAGACCGTCCGCATCGTATCGTCCCACATGTCGAAATAGCCGATCAACAGCAGTGTGACGAGACAGCCGAGGACGATCTTCAGGCTGCGGCTTCCAAACCATGCGATGACAAGGATGATTGCCGTAATGATCGGCCACGGCGTCTGCGTCATGAAGCGGTCGGCGGCGATCAGGAAATGCTGCAGCGGGGAGAAAAGGCTTTCGATCGCGTCGCCATAGCTGCGGGTAAATGCGCGAAAACCGTCATCGATCGCCTTCTTCAGATTGCGAAGGGCATCGTCATCCATATGCGGGAATTTATAAAACCATTCCATTCGGTTCCCCTTTTTCTTCAAAGAGCCGTGGCAGTCTTTTTGATTTTATCGGCAGCGAGAGGCGGTGCGCATCAAGCGCACCGCAGTAGTCGGCGTTAAAGAGCAGCTTCGATCTTCGTGGCTGCCTCAGGCGAGACCCACTTGGTCCAGAGGTCCTTGTTTTCTTTGAGGAAGTGCTTGGCACCGTCCTCGCCGGTCGCCTGGTTGTCGGTCATCCACGCCATCAGCTTGTTGACCGTGTCATTGCTCCAGGAGCGCTTCGTCAGGTAGTCCATGACCTCCGGCCCGGCCTTTTCCGAAAAAGGCTTTGCAACGAGGGTGACGATCTTGTCGACCGGCCATGCGTTCGGCTTCGGATCGGGGCAATCGGCGACGGTGTTGCAGCGCTTCCATTCGGCGGCGTCATTCGGCACGCCGGCTTCGAGCTTGACCATTTCATACTTGCCGAGCAGCGCGGTCGGCGCCCAGTAATAGCCGGCCCAGCCTTCCTTGCGTTCGTAAGCCTTGGAGATCGAACCATCGAGGCCGGCAGCAGAACCGGTATCGACGAGGGTGAAGCCGGCCTTATCGGCTTCGAAGGCCTTGTAGAGCTGCGTGGTCACCACGGTGCCGCCCCAGCCCTGCGGGCCGTTATAGATGGCGCCCTTCTTCGCATCCTCAGGAGCGGGGAAGAGTTCCGGATGCTTCAGCACGTCGCCGATGGTCTTGATATCGGGATGAGCGTCGGCCAGATATTTGGGAATCCACCAGCCCTGGACGCCGCCATCGGGCAAGGGAGAGCCGACCTGGACGATACGGCCTTCATCCGTTCCCTTCTTGACGACATCGGGCAGCAGGTCGATCCAGGCTTCCGGCGCGATGTCAGGCTGGCCCTTTTCGGCCATCGAGGTAATCGTCGGGACGGTATCGCCGACGGTGATTTCGGCATCACAGCCATAACCTTCGTTCAGGATGAACTTGTCGAGGTTGGAGAGAACCTCTGCACTCTGCCAGTTCATGCTGGCGATGGTCACCGTGCCGCATTCGGCGGCGCTGGCGAAAGACGCCCCGCCAATCAGGCCGAACGTCAGACATGTCGATGCGAGTAGTTTTTTCATTCTCGTTCCCTCTGTTTAGCGGCCGGTTTTGCTGAGCGGGGCGCCGCAGGACCCACTCCAACGGTTGTCAGGAAGCGTCTCCCATACTCACCGATTTCTTGAATGCTGCCGATAGTCCCTCCGCAACCGAAGCGTCGAACCCGGCAGCGCGCATGCCTTCGATGGCCGCCCCGGTGGTGCCGCGATAGCCAACAAAGGTTTGAACGACATCGTCAGGAGAATCGTCTTGGCGCTCCAACAGGCGGCCGGCGCCCGTGATCACGGTGTTGACGGCGCGGCGCGCAATCTCCGCCGGCAGGCCATTGGCGACGGCGTCGCGCATCATGGCGGCGGCGAGCAGCGCCGGGAATGCCGGTCCAGACCCGGAAAGGCCGGTGAGGTAATCGATGTCGCTTTCCCTTGCGACCTCGTCCTCAGATCCGCATGCCTGAAAAATCGCGCGGACAAGCGCTCGGTCGTCTTCGGTGACATCGCTCGCGCCAATCCACGGCGTATAGGACTTGGCGACTTCGGCAGCGGCATTCGGCAGAGCGCGGACGACGCGACCGGTGTTGTGGCACTCGGAAAGTGCGTCCAGGCGGATGCCCGCCATGACCGAGATGACCAGCTTGCCGCCGGCATCGACATCAAGAGCACGCCAGTCATCAGGACGGACGGAAAGAACGATCACGTCCGAGCGGTCGGCAAGCGCCTGACTGTCGGTGGTCAGGAAAGAATTCGGGAAACGGCGCGGCTGCTCACTGCGATAGGAGAGGGAGAGATTTCGAGGTTCGACCAGGCCGCCATCAAGGATCGAGCCGGCGATTGCTCCGCCAAGCCAACCGCCGCCGCCAATGATACCGATCCTCAAGGAAACGCTCATCCCGCCCTTCCCTAACCCGGCCTGTAGCCATGCCGCGAGAAGAAGCGATCGAGCTCCCTCTGCTGCGGCACTTCGCCGGTGTAGATCGCGATATATTCGGGTATCCGTTTCATGCGGACGGCGAGTTCCTCCCTGGCTTGCATGGAGATATATCCGATCTGCACGAGGTAAGTTGTTCGCGCTCGGACATCCGATGTCGCTTCTGGTAGCCCGAACCGGATAAACATCAGCTTGAGGGCTTCCAGTCGAAGCTGGTCGGCTTGCCGGACCTCGGCGAGAATCTCGTCGGACTGCAGCGCCCAGCTGCGCACGGCGAATTCGAACCTGGCGTCGAACAGCTCATTGTTGAGCCAGCAGTCGAAGACGTTGAGCATCGCCTCGGCAAGCGATTCCGCGTAGGCTTCGGACTGCTTGATGATGTTGCCGGTGTTTTTATCGCGCCACCGCGCCACGAGCCCGGCCAGCAGTTCCTCCCGGTCCTTGAAGAACCAGTAGAAGCTCGTGCGCGAAAGGTTGAGTTTCTTCGCCAGCGGCAGAATTTTCACCGAATCCACGCCGGAATCCAGCAGCGAGTGGTAAGCTGCTTCCAGCCATCCCTCCTGCGATCCGCGCCAGCCAGTGTCATTCAAAGCCTGATCCATGGATGATCTCCTATCAAATTGCGAGGCGGCGCACAAGAAAAATGTACATCTGTGTCTAAAGTAACGACCCAGTTGTTTTCATTATTGACACATATGTACATTATGCTTAGCGTCCCCTCCGATGTTTTAATCCGGAACCACGGCCCATGTCGAACGATCCCCTTCTTCAGCCCTACCAGCTCAAGCATCTGACGCTGCGCAACCGTATCATCGTGACCTCCCACGAGCCGGCCTATCCGGAAGACGGCATGCCGAAGGAAAGGTATCGCGCCTATACGGTGGAGCGGGCAAAGGGGGGCGTGGCCTTGACGATGACGGCCGGCTCGGCCGCGGTGTCCAGAGACAGCCCGCCGGTCTTCAACAATCTGCTTGCCTATAAGGACGAGATCGTACCCTGGATCAGGGAAATGACCGACGCCGTGCATGAAGAGGGGGCGGCGATCATGATCCAGCTCACCCATCTCGGCCGGCGCACGCGCTGGGACAAGGGCGACTGGCTGCCGGTCGTGGCGCCATCGCATCAGCGCGAGGCGTCCCACCGCGCCTTTCCGAAAAAGATGGAAGATTGGGACATCGAGCGCATCATCAAGGATTTTGCCGATGCTGCGGAACGCATGAAGGCGGGCGGCATGGACGGTGTCGAACTGGAGGCCTACGGCCATCTGATCGACCAGTTCACGTCGCCGCTCACCAACGAGCTCGAAGGACCCTATGGCGGATCGCTCGATAACCGTTTGCGCTTCTGCCTCGACGTCTTCAAGGCGATCCGGCAAAGGGTGGGGAACGACTTCATTCTCGGAGTGCGCTATACCGCCGATGAATGTCTTCCAGGCGGCACCGGCAAGGGCGACGGCATCGAAATCTCCAAGCGCCTGAAGGCAAGCGGCCTCATCGATTACCTCAATGTGATCCGCGGCCACATCGATACCGATGCGGGTCTCACCGACGTGATTCCGATCCAGGGCATGGCGAATTCACCGCATCTCGATTTCGCCGGCGAAATTCGCGCCGCGACCAACTTTCCGACCTTCCACGCGGCGAAAATCCCTGACGTTGCCACCGCGCGCCATGCGATCGCCTCCGGCAAGGTCGACATGATCGGCATGACCCGCGCCCACATGACCGACCCGCATATCGTCCGCAAGATCATCGAAAAGCGGGAAGACGATATTCGTCCCTGCGTCGGCGCCAATTACTGTCTCGATCGCATCTACCAGGGCGGGGCCGCCTTCTGTATCCACAATGCCGCCACCGGCCGCGAACTGACCATGCCGCATATCGTGGCGAAGGCCGACGCCAAGAAAAAGGTCGTCATCGTCGGTGCCGGCCCGGCCGGTCTGGAAGCGGCGCGCGTCGCTGGAGAACGCGGCCACCAGGTCGTGGTTTTCGAAGCGGCCAACAATCCCGGCGGTCAGATCCGCCTCACCGCCCAGAGCGAGCGCCGCAGGGAGATGATCAGCATCATCGACTGGCGCATGAGCCAGTGCGAGAAATACGACGTCACCTTCCACTTCAACACCTGGGCGGAAGCCGATACCATCGAGGCCGAGAATGCCGATGTCGTCATCATCGCGACAGGCGGCTTGCCGCATACCGAGGTTCTCGCCAGCGGCAACGACCTGGTGGTCTCGTCATGGGACATCATCTCCGGCGACGTGAAGCCTGGAACCAATGTGCTGATCTTCGACGACGCCGGCGACCATGCCGGCCTGCAGGCGGCAGAGTTTCTTGCCAAGGCAGGCGCAAAGGTCGAGATCATGACGCCGGACCGGTCCTTCGCGCCCGAGGTCATGGCCATGAACCTGGTGCCCTATATGCGCTCTCTGCAGAAGCATGACGTGACCTTCACCGTCACCTACCGTCTCGAAGCCGTGGAGAAGAGCGGCAACCAGCTCGTCGCCCATGTCGGCAGCGATTACGGCGGGATCGCCAGGCAGCAGAGCTTCGACCAGATCGTCGTCAATCATGGGACCATTCCGCTCGATGATCTCTATTTCGAGCTGAAACCCAGCTCGAGCAATCTCGGCGAAATGTCGCATGATCAGCTTCTTTCCGGAGAACCTCAGTCCGTCATTCGCAATCCTGATGGCAAGTTCCAGTTGTTCCGGATCGGCGATGCGGTCGCCGCACGCAACACCCATGCCGCCGTCTATGACGGGTTGCGCATCGCAAAAGATATCTGATCGCAAGCGCGGGCCGCTTGCCGGCCGATCGTCTCCAGAGGTGATGACATGAGTTCACGCAAGGAAAGCCTCCAGATTTTCCTCGATGCGGCTTTCGTGGCTTTCGACGAGTTCGCCAAGGCCCCGGAAGCCCGCCGCTCGATCCGTCAGATTTTTGCGGCGCTGGAGCGCCCGGGGGCTGCGCGCGTGGGGGAGGGAAGCCGATTGCCGGTTTGCGCTCAGCTTGATGTGGCGCTCTCGATCGATACGGCCTATCCTTCGCTGACGCGATTGATCGACGGGTTCAAAGGCATCGAGCCAAAGCTTGAATGGCGTCAGCGCACCAAGTATGACCACACGGCCAGCGACAATTTTGTCGATGGGCATGCCAATGCGATGATTATCGGCCCGGGAGGATTGGAGGAGCGGAGCGACCTGTGGATCGGTGTGACGTTGATGGCGCCTCACGTGCGCTATCCGGATCATGATCATGCGCCCGAGGAAGTCTATCTCGTGCTTTCCGAGGGAGAGTTCCAGCAGGGGGAAGGGAACTGGTTTTCGCCTGGTATCGGCGGATCCTTCTACAATGTCCCTGACATCAAGCATGCCATGAGGTCGCTCGACACGCCGCTCTTCGCCTTCTGGGCATTACTTGCCGAACGGCCAGCAGTTTAGAAATAAAGGGGGGTTGCCCATGAAAATTCTCGTGCCAGTCAAACGGGTTGTCGACTACAACGTGAAGATCCGGGTGAAGCCGGATGGCACGGGTGTCGAGCTTGCCAATGTGAAGATGTCGATGAACCCGTTCGACGAGATCTCGGTGGAAGAAGCGCTGCGGCTGAAGGAAGCCGGCAAGGCCGAGGAAGTGGTGGTCGTTTCGATCGGGCCTGCCAAGGCCGAGGAGACGCTGCGCACCGCACTTGCCATGGGCGCCGACCGGGCGATCCTGGTCGAGACCGACGATCAGATCGAGCCGCTCACTGTCGCCAAGATCTTGAAGGCTGTCGCCGATGCCGAACAGCCGGGGCTGATCATCGTCGGCAAGCAGGCGATCGACGACGACAGCAACCAGACCGGCCAGATGCTGGCGGCGCTGATGGGAACCGCCCAAGCGACCTTCGCCTCGAAGATCGAGATCGGGGACGGCAAGGCTCAGGTGACCCGTGAAGTCGATGGCGGCCTGCAGACGATCGAGATCAAGCTGCCGGCGGTGATCACATCAGATCTGCGCTTGAACGAACCGCGTTATGCCTCGTTGCCTAATATCATGAAGGCGAAGAAGAAGCCGCTCGACAAGAAGAGCCCTGATGATTTCGGTGTCGACACCACGCCGCGCCTCAAGGTCTTGAAGACCGAGGAGCCATCGGGCCGCAAGGCCGGCGTCAAGGTCAAGTCGGTCGCCGAACTGATCGACAAGCTTAAAAACGAAGCCGGCGTGCTGTAATCAGCTTGGAACAGGAGCCATCATCATGACCATTCTTCTTCTGGCTGACCACGACAATGCCAGCCTGTCCGATCAGACCGCCAAGGCGCTGACGGCAGCATCCAAGATCGCCAAGGAACAGGCAAGCGATATTCACATCCTCGTCGCCGGCAAAGCTGCCAAGCCTGCCGCCGATGCCGCCGCCAAGCTTGCCGGCGTCTCCAAGGTGCTGCTGGCCGAAAGCGATGAACTCGCCAACAATCTGGCCGAACCGCTGGCCGACCTGATCGTCTCGCTGGCTGGCAGCTACGACACGATCCTGTCTGCCGCCACCTCGGTCGGCAAGAACGTGCTGCCGCGGGTCGCCGCTCTTCTCGATGTCGCCCAGGTCTCCGAGATCATCGAGGTGATCTCGTCAGATACCTTCAAGCGGCCGATCTATGCCGGCAATGCCATCCAGACGGTGCAGGCGAGCGATGCCAAGAAGGTGATCACCGTGCGCACCGCATCCTTCGCCTCCGCACCGGAAGGCGGCTCGGCAACGATCGAGGCGATCCCGGCGGTTTCCGATCCGGGACTGTCGACCTTCGTCAGGGACGCGCTGTCGGCCTCCGACCGTCCGGAACTGACCTCGGCGAAGATCATCATTTCCGGCGGCCGGGCGCTCGGCTCGGCGGAAAAGTTCAGGGAGGTCATCCTGCCGCTTGCCGACAAGCTCGGTGCTGCCGTCGGTGCAAGCCGTGCGGCCGTCGATGCCGGTTATGCGCCGAACGACTGGCAGGTCGGTCAGACCGGCAAGGTGGTGGCGCCGCAGCTCTATATCGCCTGCGGCATTTCAGGCGCCATCCAGCATCTGGCCGGCATGAAGGATTCGAAGGTCATCGTCGCCATCAACAAGGACGAGGAGGCGCCGATCTTCCAGGTCGCCGACTACGGATTGGTCGCCGATCTCTTCGATGTCTTGCCGGAATTGCAAAAGGCGCTCTAGCGGGGGAGACCGAACGTGGCGCGCGTCGTGGGACGTCCAATCAAACCTGGTGCCGACCTTCTTCTGAACGATGACGAAAAGCCGGCATACATACGGCTGCACGACATCGGGAGGGAGAGGCGCTCTCGGCCGCTGCAGGAATTCCTCAATGATGTCGGCGGGCTGATGTTGTCGGCCGAGGCTCCTGCCGTCGCCAGTTTCGTCGCGGGCAAGGTCCTCCAGAAACTGCTCAAGACCGGCAAGGTGCGTCCGGAGGGCGGGCCTCTTCCCGGCGCGCCGGAAGGGCTTGATGACGCCATCGGCCATCTTGCAAAATCGGGACGGAAATACGAGGCGATCGCCGGCCAGTTCCAGAGTCTCGCCGATAAGCTGCTCTGGAGACGCGGCCGCTCCGGTCCGTTCGCAAGCCTGAATTTTGGCAATACGCACTCCCACGCAGTCTTGGTCGGTCCCGGCGGCATGGAGGAACGCGCCGATCTCAGGGTCGGCGTGATCTATATGGATCGCTATACAAGATTTCCCGATCATGTTCAGACGCAGCCCCGCGCCTTCATTCTGCTTTCGCCGGGTGAAATCCGCCTTGGCGATTCCCATTGGTTCTCCGCCGATATCGGTACGGTCTTTGCGAATGACGCCGGCGAATCCTTCGCGATAAGATGCACAGCCCGGCCGCTGCTGGCGGTCTGGTGCCAGGTTGAGCGGGAGAGGTGATAGGCCCTTGGCGACAATGAGCCTGAGATGAATGAAAAGCGCGAAGGCGAGAGCATGATATCTCGGCTGTGACGCAGCAGCAAATCGGTGAGAAGCCGGCCCCTTCGAATATGTAAGCATCAGAATTCAATTTAAGAGGAAGGATATCAAAATGGACGTTCGCGCCGCCGTTGCCGTTCAGGCAGGAAAACCGCTCGAAGTGATGACCGTGCGACTGGAAGGGCCGCGGGCCGGCGAAGTGCTGGTGGAGGTCAAGGCGACCGGCATCTGCCACACCGATGATTTCACTTTGTCGGGCGCCGATCCGGAAGGCCTCTTCCCGGCGATCCTCGGCCATGAAGGCGCCGGCATCGTCGTCGATGTCGGTCCAGGCGTCACCTCGGTAAAGAAGGGCGACCACGTCATTCCGCTCTACACCCCGGAATGCCGCGAGTGCTATTCCTGCACCTCGCGCAAGACCAATCTCTGCACCTCGATCCGCGCGACCCAGGGCCAGGGCGTGATGCCGGACGGAACCAGCCGCTTCTCGATCGGCAAGGACAAGATCCATCACTATATGGGCTGCTCGACCTTTTCGAACTTCACCGTGCTGCCGGAGATCGCCCTTGCCAAGGTCAATCCCGACGCGCCGTTCGACAAGATCTGCTACATCGGCTGCGGTGTCACCACCGGCATCGGCGCGGTCATCAACACCGCCAAGGTGGAGATGGGCGCGACGGCGATCGTCTTCGGCCTCGGCGGCATTGGCCTCAACGTGCTGCAGGGTCTGCGTCTTGCCGGTGCTGACATGATCATCGGCGTCGATATCAACCCTGACCGCAAAGCCTGGGGCGAAAAGTTCGGCATGACCCACTTCGTCAATCCGAAGGAGGTCGGCGACGACATCGTGCCCTATCTCGTCAACCTGACGAAGCGCCACGGCGATCTGATCGGCGGGGCCGACTACACGTTCGACTGCACCGGCAACACCAAGGTGATGCGCCAGGCGCTGGAAGCCTCGCACCGCGGCTGGGGCAAGTCGATTATCATCGGCGTTGCCGGCGCCGGCCAGGAAATCTCCACCCGTCCGTTCCAGCTGGTCACCGGCCGCAACTGGATGGGCACCGCCTTCGGCGGCGCGCGCGGGCGCACCGATGTGCCGAAGATCGTCGACTGGTACATGCAGGGCAAGATCCAGATCGATCCGATGATCACCCACACCATGCCGCTCGAAGACATCAACAAGGGTTTCGAGCTGATGCACAAGGGCGAAAGCATCCGCGGCGTGGTCGTGTACTGAGCCATGAAGACGATCTCGACCGAAAATTGTCATGGCGGCACCCAGGGCGTTTACGTCAATCGCTCGGATGTCTGCCAATGCGACATGACCTTTGCGGTATTCCTGCCGCCGCAGGCCAAAGCACGCAAGCTGCCGGTTCTATGGTACCTTTCCGGTCTGACCTGCACCCATGCGAACGTCATGGAAAAGGGAGAGTATCGGCGTCTTGCCGCAGAACTCGGCATGATCATCGTCTGCCCCGATACCAGTCCGCGGGGCGATGCCGTCCCGGACGAACCTGGCAATTGGCAGTTCGGCAAGGGTGCCGGCTTCTATCTCGACGCCACCGAGCCGCCATTCGCACAGAACTATCGGATGTACAGCTACGTCGTCGATGAATTGCCCAAGCTTATCGCGGCCGAGTTTCCGGTCGACATGGACCGACAGGGCATCTTCGGTCACTCGATGGGCGGACACGGCGCGATGACGATTGCGCTCAAGAACCCCGGACGCTTCGGCAGTTGCTCGGCTTTTGCGCCGATCAGCCATCCCTCGGTCTCCGGCTGGTCAAAGCCGGCATTCCAGAAATACCTCGGATCGGATGAGACGGCCTGGCGGGCATATGATGCCTGCTCGCTGATCGAAGACGGGCACCGGTTCCCGGAATTCCTCGTCGACCAGGGCACGGCGGATAGCTTCCTGGAGGATGGATTGCGCCCCGAAGAGCTCAGGCAAGCGTGCGAGACGGCTGGCATCAGCCTGCGGCTTCGCATGCAGGAAGGCTACGGCCACTCCTACTTCTTCATTTCGACATTCATGGAAGACCATCTGCGCTGGCACGCGCGGAGATTGGGAGACTGATTGCAGAGCTTGGCCGGGCATATCGCAAACGGCCCAGAAGGGGAGGAGAAACCCATGACCAGCATAGCCATACATCCGGCAGTGGATTCAGGCTTTCGTGCGACTGACGCAGCTTTCGCAGGCGGGACGCTCGTCTGCAAGTGCGCCAGCAACCCCGTGAAGGTCAGGATCAAGAGCGACATCGCCCATAATCACGCCTGCGGCTGCACGAAATGCTGGAAGCCCGAGGGTTTCGTCTTTTCAGTGGTGGCAGTTGCGCCGACCGAAAGCGTCGAAGTTCAAGAGAATGGCGACAAGCTCGCCGTCGTCGATTCCACCGCCTTGATCCAGCGCCACGCCTGCAAGGAATGCGGCGTGCATATGTATGGGCCGGTCGTGCGCGAACATCCGTTCCAGGGATTGTCGTTCGTCCATCCGGAACGCTTTCAGGAAAGCGGCTGGGCGAAACCGGGCTTTGCGGCCTTCGTGTCGTCGATCATCGAAAGCGGCTTCGACCCCGCGAAGATGGACGCCGTCAGGGCGCAGTTGAGGACGTCCGGCCTCGAGCCTTACGATTGCCTAAACCCTGGCCTGATGGACTACATCGCAACCTGGATGGCCAAGAAGAGCGGCGTCCTGGCTGCGTGATTGGCTAAAGCAATACCCAGCAAAAGTGCGCCGCGGTTTTGCGTCCGGGATTGCGTAAAAACAAAAGAGAGCATTTCCGTGACTTGAGAGAAAGCGGAAATGCTCGGGGAACGCCAAGCCGGCGCTCCCCGACAAAACCGCCGCTATCCGGATATCGAGATACTCCGTGATGCCGCGCGCCGGCCTGCCGGCGGCCAGGCTTCCGACGCCTGATGATCAAGGTTGATGCGCATAAAAACCGCATCAGCCTCGACTGCATAGAAATCCTCGCAGACCTGCCACCATAATCCGCTTGGGAAACTTCGCGTTGGCCGCCGCCGCGCAACGGCGATCCTTGAAACAGCGCTTTGAAATGACGCCTGACGCGCGCCCGGGACGCTTTGCTCGGCATCATTGTGTATTTAAGAAATACTCATTGTGTACGCAGAGTACACAATTGTTGACTCGCCGCGGGAGGCGTGCCATCTTCACGGCGTAGAGCAACCAGCGGCCGGAGAGCGACGATGGCGAAGACACCGAAGAGCAATCTCTACGAAGATCTGAAACGGCAGATTCTGACGATGGAGCTGGATCCGGATGCCGATCTGGACGAGGCCAGTTTGAGCGAAAAATACGGCCTCTCGCGGACGCCGGTCCGCGACATATTCCGTCGCCTTGCCGGTGAGGGCTATATCGACATCCGCGAGAACAGGGGCGCGCGGGTCATCCCGATGAACCACTCCACCCTGCGAAATTTCTTTCTTGTTGCGCCGATGATCTACGCGGCGATCGGCCGCCTCGCAGTGCAGAACTTCAAGCCTACTCAGCTTTCAGACCTGAAGCAGACCCAGGAGCGGTTCCGCGCCGCGAGCGAGAACATGGACGCTCTGGCGATGGTCCTCGAGAACAATCGCTTTCACGAAATCTTCGGCGAAATGTCGGGCAACGTCTATCTGCAGCCGAGTCTCGGCCGGCTGCTCATCGACCACGCGCGCATCGGCCACACCTTCTTCCGGCCGAGGAACGAGGACATGAAGCGGCGGCTTCAAGTGGCCGTCGGCCATCATGACAGCTTCATCGACGCGCTCGGCGCTCACGACGAAAACGCCGTCGTCGACCTCGTCTTCGAACACTGGGAATTGTCCCGCGAGAACATGGAAATGTTCATCGCCCCGCAAGGCCTCAAGGCGGACGCCTTCCTCGGCGGCCCCGCCACGCAATTATTGGAGAAATCGTCGTGAAGTTTGAGGGGATCTATACGCCGGCGGTGACGCCGCTCGACCAAAATGGTCAGATCGACAGGGCTGGATTTGCCGCCGTGCTCGAATCGCTGATCGAGGCGGGCGTCCACGGCATCATCGTCGGCGGCTCGACGGGCGAGTACTACGCCCAGAGCAGCCAGGAGCGTTTCGAGCTCGCCGCCTATGCGAGGGACGTCATCGGCACGCGGCTGCCGCTCATTATCGGAACCGGCGCCACGCGGACCGAAGATTCGGTCGAATACGCAAAGGCGGCCAAGGAAATCGGCGCGGACGCGATCTTGGTGTCCTCACCGCCATACGCGCTGCCGACCGAACGCGAGAATGCGGTCCACGCCCTGACCGTCGACCGCGCGGCGAACCTGCCGATCATGCTCTACAACTATCCGGCCCGCATGGGCGTGATGATGGGCGAGGAGTATTTCTCCCGCCTCGGCAAGTCGAAGAACGTGATCGCCATCAAGGAAAGCTCCGGCGACATGGGCAATCTGCACCTGCTTGCCCGGAAATTTCCGCATATTGCGCTGTCCTGCGGCTGGGACGACCAGGCGCTCGAATTCTTCGCCTGGGGCGCGAAGAGCTGGGTCTGCGCCGGCTCCAATTTCCTCCCGCGCGAACATGTCGCCCTCTATGAGGCCTGCGTGCTCGAAAAGAATTTCGACAAGGGTCGCGCGATCATGATGGCGATGCTGCCGCTCATGGATTTCCTGGAATGCGGGAAGTTCGTTCAATCGATCAAGCACGGATGCGAATTGATCGGGCTGAATGTCGGATCGGTCCGCGCGCCGCTGCGTCCGCTCAACTCCGAAGAAAAGCGAACCCTTCAGACCGTCGTCGCCACGTTGAAGCGCACGGTCGCCCAGATCACCTCGGGAGCAAATCATGCATGAACCCTTGACCGCCTCCGAATACAAGGCGATCGCCGCCGGCCTTCAGTTTCCAGCGAATGCCTTCATCGACGGCGCATTTCGTCCGGCCAATTCCGGGCAGACATTCACCTCGACGAATCCCGCGACGGGCGAGGTTCTCGCCGAGATCGCCGCATGCGACGCCACCGATGTCGACGCCGCCGTCGCCAAGGCAAAGCAAGCCTTCGACGACGGCCGCTGGCGGCTGCGTTCGCCAGGTGAACGCAAGGCGGTGCTCCTCAAGCTCGCCAGGCTGCTGGAGGACAATCGTCACGAACTCGCCGTCATGGAGAGCCTCGATAGCGGCAAGCCGGTCGGCGAATGCCAGGCGGTCGATGTTCCCGATACCATTCACACGATCCGTTGGCACGCCGAACTGATCGACAAGCTTTATGACAACACCGCGCCTGTCGGCGCCAACGCACTGACGATGATCGTGCGTGAGCCGGTCGGCGTCGTCGGATGCGTGCTTCCGTGGAATTTTCCGCTTTTGATGCTGGCCTGGAAGATCGGCCCGGCGCTTGCTGCCGGCTGCTCGGTGATCGTCAAGCCTGCACAGGAGACGACGCTCACCACGCTGCGCGTTGCCGAGCTTGCCCATGAAGCGGGCATTCCAGCCGGCGTGTTCAATGTCGTGACCGGCGGCGGCAAAGAGGTCGGCGAGCCGATCGGCATGCACATGGATGTCGATATGGTGGCCTTCACCGGATCGACGCCCACCGGGCGCCGCTTCCTGCGCTATGCAGCGGACTCGAACCTCAAGCGCGTCGTGCTCGAATGCGGCGGCAAGAACCCCGCCGTCGTTCTCGACGATGCCGAAGACCTGGACCTCGTTGCCGAGCAGGTCGTCAACGGCGCCTTCTGGAACATGGGCGAGAACTGCTCGGCCACGTCGCGTCTCATTGTTCATTCCAAGGTCAAGGACGAGCTGCTGAAGCGCATCGGCGCCTATATGCGCGAATGGAAGACGGGCGATCCGCTCGACCCTGCAAACCGCATAGGCGCGCTTGTCAGCAAGGCCCATTTCGAGAAGGTGAAATCCTTCCTCGACGACGCCAGGAAGGAGAAGCTGACGGTCACCCACGGTGGTGAAACGCATGGCGGCATCTTTATCGAACCGACAGTGGTCGAGGGTGTGACGCCTGCCAGCCGTCTTTTCCAGGAAGAGATCTTCGGGCCGGTGCTTTCGGTCACCACCTTCAATTCGCTTGCCGAAGCAATCGCTCTAGCCAATGACACGAATTACGGTCTGACGGCGTCCGTCTATACCGGCAGCCTGAGGAACGCCATCAAGCTCGCGCGCGAGATTCGCGCCGGCGTCGTCACCGTCAACTGCTTCGGAGAAGGCGACGCCAGTACGCCGTTTGGCGGCTACAAGGAGTCCGGCTTCGGCGGCCGCGACAAGTCGGTCTTTGCCCATGACAACTACTGCGAACTGAAGACCATCTGGATCGATGTCTCGGAACGCTCTGTCGACGAGACCATCCGATGACCCGCCATGTGATCAAGCGCTTGCCGATCGACACCGGCGTTTCGGGATGGGAGGCGATCAGCGAACGCGCCTTTCCCGCAACAGCGCTTGAGCACGACATGACCGCGGACTGGCTAATCGTCGGCGGGGGGTTTGCCGGCTTGTCGGCGGCGCGCCGCCTTTCGCAACTGCGCCCTGAGGACAAGATCGTTGTCCTCGAGGCTCGCGAAGTCGCCAAGGGACCGGCCGGGAGGAATTCCGGCTTCATGATCGACGTGCCGCACAATCTGTCCTCAGGCGAATATTCGGTGGCCGACGAAGAGGCGACCAAGGACGAGATCAGGCAGAACCGTCTGGCGATTTCCTTCGCAGCCGATGTCGCGGCGGAATACGGCTTGTCCAGGGAAACCTTCGATCCGTCGGGCAAGGTGAATGCGGCCGCCTCCGAGCGGGGGCTCGGGCTTAACGACAACTACAGGAAGTCGCTCGAAAAGATTGGCGAGGAGCATCGCGTTCTCGATGCCGATCAGATGCGGGAGATGACCGGCTCGCGCTATTATCGCGGAGGGCTCTTTACGCCAGGCGCCGTGATGATCCAGCCGGCCGACTATATCCGCGGCCTGGCGCGCGGACTTAGCTCGAAGGTCGTCATCCACGAGCACTCGCCGGTGCTGGAGCTTTCGCGCGAGGGCAGGTCCTGGAAGGCGAAATCCGGCCGCGGATCTGTTTCCGCGCCGAAGGTCATTCTCGGCGTGAACGGCCATATTCAAAGCTTCGGCCATTTTCGCGGACGGCTGATGCACATCTTCACCTACGCGTCGATGACATCAGCCTTTTCCCAGAACGAGTTCGGCGGCGATGTCACCGGCGCAGATCGTTGGGCGCTGCTGCCGGCCGACCCGATGGGAGCGACGGTCAGAAAGATCACCACCGATGGCCGTTCGAGAATCGTCATCAGGACCAGGTTCACCTATGACCCGAGCCTCCAGGTGTCGGAGAAGCGGGTCGCCGGCGTGGCGGCCGAGCAGCGCCGGTCATTCGACGCGCGCTTTCCCGGACTGGAAAGCCTGCCGATGGAATATAGCTGGGCTGGTGCTCTCTGCCTCAGCAGAAACCATGTGCCAGCATTCGGCGAGGTCGAAGAGGGGCTTTTTTCCGCCTGCTGCGAGAATGGTCTCGGCACTGTCAAGAGCACGCTCGCAGGGATGATGGCGGCCGATCTGGCTGCCGGCGCGGGTAGCCCCGAACTCGACCGATACAGGAACCAGCCGGAACCGAGCAAATTACCTCCCGAGCCCTTTGCGTGGCTGGGGGTCAATTCGGTTATCCGCTTTCAGGAATTGCGTGCAGGCCGCGAGGGATGATCCCTCGCCGCGCAATATGAAGACTGCCCGCTCGCAGACTTCAATGACAATGGGAACGAAAAACAGGAGTAAGAACAATGAAGACTTTGTGGAAGGCGCTCTGCGCCGCTGCGATGATCGGGGTCAGCATCCTTCCTGCTCGCGCGGAAGAAAAGACGATCACCATGGGCACGATGTCGTGGGAGGACCTGACGCCCATCACCGGTATCACCAAGAAAGTTCTCGAAGACGCCGGCTATACGGTCAAGGTGACCGAGTTCTCCGAATGGGGCATCGCCTATGCCGCTCTCGCCAAGGGTGACATCCAGGTCCTCACCTCGCAGACGGACTATGTTGCGCAAGACTACTGGGACAAGAACAAGAACCGGCTCGAGAAGATCTCACCCGTTTCGCACGGCCTCTATCAGGGCGTCGCGGTTCCTAAATATGTCCCGATCGACTCGCTGGAACAGCTCAACGAAAACGCCGACAAGTTCAGCGGCAAGATCATCGGTATCGAACCGGGCGCCGGCCTGATGCGCGATACTTCGAACGCGGTCAAGGATTATGGCCTCAAGCTCCAGCTCGTCGAGGGCAGCACCGCCGCGATGACGGCGGCGCTGAAGTCCGCCTATGATCGCAAGGAGTGGATTGCGGTGACGATCTGGGAGCCGTCATGGATGGTCCAGAAGTACGAGGTCAAGTACCTCAAGGATCCGAAGGGCGTATTCCCGCCGCCGCAGAGCTATTACTGGATCGGCCATAAGGGCTTCTCCGCAGAGAACCCGCATGCGCGTGAAGTGATGGCCAGTGTCTACGTGCCGATTGCCGACATCACCGCCATCAACGGCGCAGTCAATGAAGGCAAGACCATGGACCAGGCCGTGCAGGATTGGATCGGCGCGCATGCCGACCTGATCAAGCGCTGGGAAAACATCAAGAAGAACTAAACGCGTCGTGGCCGTCCGATCCGTCGGGCGGCCACCCTGAAACCTAATGAAGAAGCCAGCGCTGAATGGCTCGATGGGGATCGCTATGAAAACCGTAAATGCCGATATCAATGACGTCCTGATCGACTGCCGATCCCTTTGGAAAGTCTTCGGTGACAAGTCCGCTGCGGCAATGAAGTCGATCAAGGAGCGCGGCCTCGGCAAAAAAGAGGTCCTGAAGGAGTTCAACTGCGTCGTCGGCGTGTCCGACGCGAGCATTGAGGTCCGGCGCGGCGAAATCTTCTGCATCATGGGCTTGTCGGGAAGCGGAAAATCGACACTCATCCGCCTTCTCAACAAGCTGATCACGCCGAGCTCGGGCAAGGTCCTCGTCAAGGGACGCGACCTCGCCGCCCTGTCGCCGGTCGATCTCCGGCAGATGCGCGCCAGGAACATCGGCATGGTGTTTCAAAGCGTCGCTCTGTTGCCGCATCGGACGGTCCTCGAAAATGCGGCCTTCGGCCTCGAGGTTCAGGGAATTGCCAAGCCGGAGCGAAACAAGACCGCCGTTGCAGCGCTCGAGAAGGTCGGCCTCGCCGACTGGGTGAGCCGATATCCGAACGAGCTTTCCGGCGGCATGCAGCAACGCGTCGGGCTGGCCCGCGCGCTTGCTTCCGACCCCGAGATCATCCTGATGGATGAGCCGTTCAGCGCTCTTGATCCACTCATACGGCGTCAACTTCAGGACGAATTCCGGCAGCTGACGAAAGCCTTGGGCAAATCCGCGGTGTTCATCACCCATGATCTCGACGAGGCGATCCGGATCGGCGATCGCATTGCGATCATGAAGGACGGCGTCATCATCCAGACCGGCACGGCCGAGGAAATCATCCTCAACCCGGCGGATGCCTATGTCGCCGAATTCGTCGCCGGCATATCCCGCCTTCATCTGATCAAGGCGCATTCCGTCATGCGCAGCGTCGCAGAATTCCAGCAGAGCGCGCCGCATTCCGACATCGCGTCGCTGGCGCGCACGACGCCGGACGCTGATATCGACGAACTCATCACATTGACGATGCAGTCGGAGCGCGATGCCATCGCGGTCGTCGACAATGATCAGATCGTCGGCGTGGTGACGCCACGCAGCCTGCTGATGGGCGTCAAGGGAACCTCCACCCACGATCTCACGCCGGCGTCCCACAACTGGAGCTGATTGACATGGATAGTTCAGGCTTCACCGATCTTTTTGACGAATGGACGGACGCCGCGCTCGAGTGGGTGAGCGACAATGGCGAATTCCTTTTCGATTCTATCAGACAGCTTCTCGAAGGACTCTATGACGGGATCCTCTGGCTCCTGCAGCTTCCGCCTTTCTACCTGATCGCGCTGATCGTGGCGCTCATCGGCTGGCGGTTGGTCAATGTCTGGTTCGCTCTGCTGAGCGGCGCTGCACTGGCGCTTTGTTTTTCCATGGGCCTCTGGCCAGAGACGATGAGCACGCTGGCGCTGGTATTGACCGCAACCGCACTCGCCCTGGCGATCGGGATCCCAATCGGTATTGCCGCCGGATTTTTCCCCGCCCTCGATCGATTCATGGAGCCCGGCCTGGATCTTATCCAGACGCTTCCGCCATACATCTATCTGCTGCCGGCGATCGCCCTGCTCGGCTACGGACCGGCGACGGCACTGATCGCGACGGTGATCGTCGCCGTGCCGCCGGCGATCCGCCTGACGTCTCTCGGTATCCGGATGACGCCCAAGGAGTTCAGCGAACTTGGAGAGGCGCTCGGGATGACGCCGGCGAAGATGTTTTTCAAGATCCGCCTTCCCTTTGCGCTGCCGAGCATCATGGCAGGCATAAACCAGAGCCTGATGATGGCCTTCGGCATGGTCGTCATCGCCGGCATCGTCGGCTCCGGCGGGCTTGGCGAGACGATCTATGGCGCGATCAGAACGCTCGACATCGCGACCTCTATCAATGGAGCGATCGCCATCGTGGTACTGACCATGGTGCTTGACCGGATAACCCAGAGCGCGGCTCGCTTTGGAACGGGGAGGAAGTCATGAACCCATCCATCCTGCAGTTTTCGCCCGGCGCTTTCCTGGCGCCGTCAGTCGATTGGCTCAACACCAACCTGCATCCGCTGTTTGCGGCGATCAGCTATCTGATCGAAGCGGTTCTTTCCGGATTCGAGGCGCTCCTCCTCTTCGTGCCGCCCTATGGGCTTATCGCGATCGTCGTCGTCCTGGCATTCGTCGCCGTCGGTCTGCGCGCCGCGATCCTCGCGGGGCTTTGCCTGGGGTTCTGTCTCCTCATGGGACTGTGGACGGCATCGATGCAGACCCTCTCCCTGGTCACTGTCGCGGTTCTGATCTCCGTGCTTATCGCCTTCCCGGTCGGCGTCCTGTGCTCGCGCCACAAGACATTGGAGGCAATGGTTCGCCCGGTTCTCGACGTGATGCAGACCGTGCCGCCGTGGGTCTATCTCATTCCTGCGGTGATGATCTTCAGCCTTGGACGGGTGCCGGCAATCATCGCCACCATCGTTTATGGCATTCCGCCGATGCTCCGCCTGACCACGCTGGCGTTCAACCAGGTGCCGAGAGAATTCGTGGAACTCGGCAGCGCCATCGGCGCGCCTCCCAGCTCGGTGCTTTGGAAGATCGAGATCCCCTTGGCCAGGCAGACGCTCCTGGTTGGGCTCAACCAATGCATCCTTCTGTCGCTGGCGATGGTCGTATTGGCCGGGCTCGTCGGCGCCGGCGGTCTCGGCGCCGAGGTAACGCGCGGCCTGACGCGCATGGAGATGGGGCTTGGCCTGCGGGCGGGCCTGGCGATCGTTGCTGTCGCCCTTCTGCTCGACCGACTGTCCCGCGGCCTGCTCGACCGTGACAGGCCACGGAAGGCAGGATGAGCAAGGACATGAAAAGGTGAGAAACAGCTTCTTCTGTATCGATGCGCATACCTGCGGCAATCCCGTCCGCCTCGTCGCTGGAGGCGGTCCGCTGCTTCCGCATGCGCCGATCGGTGAGCGTCGGGAGATTTTTGTCCGGGACCATGACTGGGTGCGCCAGGCGCTGATGTTCGAGCCAAGGGGGCACGACATCATGTCAGGCGCGATCATCTATCCGGCCTATCGGGAGGATTGCGATTTCGCCGTTCTTTTCATCGAGGTGAGCGGCTGTCTGCCGATGTGCGGCGCCGGCACCATCGGCACCGTGACCGCCGCGATCGAGGAGGGGATCGTCAAGCCGCGGGAGCCCGGCCGGGTTGCCATCGAGACGCCTGCAGGAAGGGTCGACGTCACTTATGAGGAGAAGGGCGGATATGTCGAATCCGTTCGTCTCCACAACGTTGCGAGCTATCTTCATGAGGCTGATGTCGACGTCGACGTGCCGGGAATGGGCCGTCTGCGCGTCGACATCTCCTATGGCGGCAACTATTATGCGGTCATCGAACCGCAAGACAATTGGAGCGGGCTCGACGGCATGACCGCATCCGACATTGTCGGTTGCAGCCAGAAGCTCAGGTCAGCACTTGCCGATATCTGCGATCCCATTCATCCCGACGACGCCAGGATCCGCGGCGTGCATCATGCCATCTGGTGTGATCGCCCCGTCAACGACACTTCGGATGGACGTTGCGCGGTCTTCTATGGCGAGAAGGCCATCGATCGCTCGCCGGGCGGCACCGGCACTTCCGCCCGCATGGCCCAGCTCTATGGGAAGGGACGGCTTACCGTCGGGTCGAGATACCGGCATGAAAGCCTGATCGGAACCGTCTTCGAGGGCCGGGTCGAAGCCGAGGCACGCATTGGGCCCTATAGCGGTATTCTTCCAAGCATTGGAGGCTGGGCACGCGTCATCGGCCACAACACCATTTTCGTTGACGATAGGGATCCGCTAGCGCATGGCTTTCAGATCCGATGAGCGCGTTTTCGTCTGAAAAGACGGGCGGTGCGGTAAGAGCGGCGAGGAGATGACTATGCGACCCGAGCAGCATCGACAGGCAGACGACGCCGCGAAGTCGGCTGGCCGGCTCAAGGTCGGCGTCGTTCTTGCGCGATCCTTCACGCTGTCCGCTTTCGCGCTCTTCGTGGACACGCTACGGCTTGCCAGCGACGAGCAGGATCGTTCCGGAAGGGTCCTTGCCGACTGGCAGGTGATCGGCAGCACGCGGCACCTGATCACCGCGAGCTGCGGTGTCCAGGTCGCTCCGACGTCCGATTTCGTCGATCCGTCGAAGTTCGATTACATCGTGGTCGTCGGCGGCCTTCTGACGGTGGAAAACCCTGTCGACCAGGAGACCATCGCTTTTCTCAAGCAGGCGGACGCCAAGAAGGTGCCGCTGATCGGCGTGTGTACGGGGTCGTTCATTCTTGCTGCGGCAGGCCTGATGAAACGGCACGAATGCTGTGTGAGCTGGCTGCACTACAAGGAGTTTCGGGAGCGGTTTCCCGACCTCAGCGTTCGTTCCGATCGGCTCTTCAATCTCGATCGCCAGCGCGGATCCTGCGCAGGCGGCAGCAGTTCGGCCGACATGGCGGCATTGCTGGTCAGGAAATGCATCAGCCGCGACGCCGAACGAAACGCGTTGGAGGTCCTTCAGATCGAAAAGGCCCGAACTTCAGCGGATATACAGCCCCGGCGTCCGCTCTACGACGACTATGACGACGCCCGCGTCAAGGCGGCAATGATTACGATGGAACAGTTCGTCGATGGCAGCATGTCTATACAGAAGCTTGCCGCCACGGTTGGCCTGTCACGGCGCCAACTGGAGAGGATCTTCATCGACAAGACGGGAATGTCTCCCGCCAAGGCCTATAATCGTGTTCGCATGGAGCGGGCAAAATCGATCCTTGCCCAGTCGAAGGCGCCAATGATCGAGATCGCGCTGGATGTCGGCTTTGAAAACGCCTCGCAGTTCACCAGAACCTTCAAGCGCACATTCGGGCAAACGCCGTCGCAGCATCGCGCAGCCGCTTCGAGAGCGCACTAGAACAGGATGATTTTAGGCGGGGTCGGCCTAAAAGCTGAATCCTGTTCTACATTAAATAGTTAGAGCATGATGTCGTCCGAAAACCGCTCACACTTTTCGGCATCATGCTCTAGGCCTATTCAGATCTCTTCCCACGGAAATGTGTCCAGCCGCTCCGCTCCCCTTGCCGTGATCAGAGCCTGAGTTTCCAGCTTGATGCTCTCGGATCCGGCTTCGGCAATCAGGCTTTCGACGTTAAGCACCATGCCCTCCTCGATGATGCCGCTGAAATCCGGGTCGAAATCCGGATGCAGAAGGATCCCCGGCCATTCGTCCGCCATTCCGGTTCCGTGCAGAGCAAGCGTGTATCGATAAGGCTGGTATTTCTCCGGAATCCGCCACGACAGCGCGTTGAACTCCGCAAAGGTCATGCCGGGTTTCAGGATTGCGAGATTGTGCTCGATCTGATCCCTGGCAGCGGCGTAGAGTTCCTTCTGCCTGGCGTTCATCGCGACGTGTCCCGCTGTCCACGATCGCGAGAGATCGGCGCAATAGCCGTATGGTCCGATCATATCGGTGTCGAAGGATATCATCTCCCCGCGTTTGACCACGTAGTCCGAACATTCCTGATGCCAGGGGTTTGTTCTCGGGCCCGCGGTCAAGAGCTTGGTCTCGAGCCACTCGCCGCCACTGCGCGCGTTTTCGAAGTGAAGCTCGGCCCAGATCTCTCTTTCGGTGCGGCCGGGCTCGGACACCTCGTACATCCGCGCCATGCCCGCTTCGCAGACACGGATCGTCCATCTCATCAGCTCGATTTCCTCAGTGCTCTTGATGGATCGCGCCCGCTCGGCCAGTTCCTGACCGTCTAAGAGCGTGAAGCCGCGTTCCCGCAATTCGAACGCCCCGGCGGGTTCGAGCCTGTCCACGGCCACGCGCTTGTTGCCGCCATTGCGGCTCACGAGGTCCGCGACCTCGTCCGTCCAGGCTTTCAGGCGGGGTTCTATAAGGTTGCCTGATGTGAAGAATATCCAGGATTTCGCCGGCCGGATCTCGTCGATGCCGGGAAGCCCGACATTGACGTGTTCGGCGCCTTCGAATTCGAAAAGTATCGCCGGACCATCGGCCAGGATCAGAGCGTAGCGCGAGGCGTTGTGCATCGTCCAGATGCTCATATTCGATGAATCGAAGGCATATCGGATGTTGACGGGATCGTAGAGAAGCAGGGCGCCGCAATCCCATTCGCGCATCTTCGTGCGCAGGCGTCCCAGACGATAGCGGCGAGCCCGATCGAGTGTCGTGGCCGGCAAAGGACTGATAAGAGGCCGATCCGCTCCCTCAGGATTGAGATATGCCTGCTTTCGCTCATCCTTGAAGACTGCCGGGCCGGCCAACTCGGCGGAATCGCTTTCCTCTCGCAACATTTCAGTGAGCCCCTGTTGTCGGTGAATGACGCGGCGTACCGGGCGCTCAGCGCTCAGCGCTCAGCGCTCAGCGCTCGATGACGAGATCGCTGAGCGGCTTGGAGCAGCAGGGCAGAAAGAAGCCGGCGTCGATTTCCCTCTGACGAATTCCGCCATTGTGGTTCATGTCGACCGTGCCTGACGTAAGCTTCGACTTGCAGGTGCCGCAGACGCCATTCGCACAGGACGACGGGATCCTGACGCCTGACTTCTTGGCACAAGAGAGCACGCTCTGGTCGCCTGTTACCTCGATGCTGCGGGCCTGTTTCGAGAAGGTGACCTGAAAGACCCTCGTAGCTGCCTCCTGAACCGCGGGGATCTCGGCTTCGTCGATGACCGCCGCGTCGAAGCTTTCCTCCAGGTAGTTTGAGGCGGCGACGCCGAGCTCGGCGGCAATGCCGCGCGCGGCGGCCATGAACGGGGCGGGGCCGCAGCACATCACGGTTCGCTCGGCGATATCGGGAACTGCCAACCGCATATAATCTTTCGAAATGCGACCGGTCAGACCGGGCCAGGACGGCTCGCCGGCCACGGTCTCCGGGAGGAACTGGAGGCGAAGGCCTTTCAGCCTGCGGGCGATGCAGGCCAGTTCGTCGCGAAAGATCAGATCCTGTGGCGTCCGGCCGGCGTGCATGAAGACGACGTCGGCGGGTTCGCAACTGTCGGCGATCTCCCGCAGAATGGACATGACGGGGGTAATGCCGGAGCCGCCGGACAAAAGCAGAAGCTTGCGTCCCGACGTCTCGGGCCTGACAAAGTGGCCGAGCGGCCCGTTCGCCTTGACGGTCGCGCCGGGAACCAGGGTGTCATGAAGCCAGTTGGAGATCTTTCCGCCGGGAACGCGCTTCACCGTCACGGAGAAGGCGTTTGTCCGATGCGGCGAGGAGGAGATGCTGTAGCACCTGTTTTCAGCGTCTCCACTATGTTCCAGGTCGAACAGAAAATACTGCCCGGCCTTGAACGCGAACCGCTTGCCTTCGCGCGATGCGAAGGTGAATGTCTTGACGTCGTGGGTTTCCTGCTGGACGTCGAGGCAGATGAGCGCGTCGTCTTCCTCCGGGTTCCAGACGTCGTGAAGGGCGGCCCTGGCTACGGGCATCTGCGGGCTCCTAGTATCCATGGGCGCGCATCCGATCGATGTACCAGCTGGCGAACTTGTCGAGGTTCGTCTCGGAAAAGCGGGAGTAGGGGCCAGGCTGATAGGCCGGGTCGAGAGTGCCTGCATGGGAGCGCGCGACGAGATCGGCGTCCTGGTCCGTCGTCGCGACCCAGACATCCGTCAGCTTGTCGAGATCGTAGTCCACGCCTTCGACGGCGTCCTTGTGGACCAGCCACTTGGTTCTGACCAGCGTCTTGCCCGCCGAGAGCGGGATGACGGTTGCCACCACGGCATGGTCGCCCATGAAGTGGTTCCAGCTGTTGTGGCCCCAAAGATGCGTGTCGCCGAGATCCTTGCGGGTCATATGCCCAAGAAGCTTGGAGGACGCGGCGGTGGCGTCGTGGGTTTGGGATTCGCCGGCGCCTGCGATGATCAGCCGCTGGGTGCGGAAGTTGGTGGCGCAGTCGGCGAGCTGCTCGACGGCCGCCGAGGGAAAGCCGTCGGACTCCCACGCGTTTGTGCGCTCTTCATACAGCCTGAAATGCTCCTCGGCCTGTTCGCGATCCTCCGGGCTCAGCGTCTCGGGGTCGAAGCCGAAGTCGAGATCGACGAAGGAGACGCAAAGCTCCGGATGGTTCGCGGAGCAATGGTAGCATTCGCGATTGTTTTCCATCGTCAGCTTCCAGTTGCCATCCTCGATGACATCCGTTTGGAAGGCAACCTTTGCGTTCCGGATGTCGTAGGGGGCGAGGCGCTCGGTCATGGCCTGTTCGAGGAGAGCAATGTCCTCGGGCGGATTGTCGGAGAGACAGACATAAATCAGCCCGCCGATCGACTTGAAAGTGACGGGCTTGAGGCTCCGACACTCCTTGTCGAAGTCCTTGCCCATGTGAGGCGCGTAGCTGAGCTCACCCGTCAGTTCGTATGTCCAGGTGTGATAGGGACAGACGAGCTTCGAGACGATCGACTTGCCCGGATCGAGAAGGCGGGAGCCGCGATGGCGACAGACATTGTGCAGGACGCGAATTTCTCCGTCGTCGTCACGCAGAAGGATCAGGCTCGTCTTGCCGATATCGATCACCGTGGCGTCACCGGGTTCGGGGACATCGCAATCGAGACCGACACAGATCCAGTGATTGTGGAAGAAGACGTCGATGTCTGCTTCAAACACGTCTTCTCTGACGTAAAGGCCGGCCGGCAGGGAGTGACCGTTGGCACGAGCGTCGAGAAGGGCAGAAATGGACGATGGGAGCTTGTTTAGCATCAGAACCTCTTATGCGAGAGTTTCCCCAGATTGCCCTTGCAGTGCCGATGTTTCAACGGCATAAAAAATTAGGTTCGCATAAGTTTTTGTCATGCGATGAGGGGTTCTGTGATGCACTTTAGAAGACGGATCCCGTCACTGACGGCACTGGTGACCCTGGAGGCGGTGCTCAGAAAGAAGAGCTTCACCACGGCCGCGACCGAATTGGGTGTCACCCAGGCGGCGGTCAGCAGGCAGATTGCATTGCTGGAGGAGGAATTCGGCCAGCCCCTATTCGTGCGCAAGCATCGAGCGATCGAGCCGACGGCGGCATGCATCAACCTCGGAGCCACGCTTGCCAAGAGCTTTGCCGATATTGCCGAAAGCGTGGAAGCGCTCCAGTCGCGCAGCCAGGACGTGTTGACCATAGGGGCGACCGTTGCATTCTCTTCTTTCTGGCTGCTGCCGCGGCTGGCCGAGTTTCGCCGTGCGAACCCCGGCATCCTGGTGCGGGTGATATCCCAGGACAGCCCGATCGCTCTCGATGACGGAGAAGTCGACGTGGCAATTCGATATGGTGTGCCTCCCTTCACCGATAGCACCGTCATCGCCTCGCATGGCGACGTCATCTGCCCCGTCTGCTCTCCCGACCATCTCAAGCGTCGCGGAAATGGTCCGCTCGGCTCCGCCGACGAATTCATCGAAACGGACGTTCTCGATCGTTCCTGGTATAGCTGGGCGCAGTGGTTTTCGCTCACCGGCGCCAATCTCGAGGTAAAGCCGTCGCTTCGGTTCAACCACTATACCGAAACCATCGCAGCCGCGCGCGCAGGCCAAGGGATTGCCTTGGGATGGCGTATGCTGGTGGGCACCTTTCTGGAGGATGGAACCCTGGTGCAGGTCGACGGCGGCGAGCTTGCCGCGGAGGATCGTTACAACGTGATCGTGCCTATCAAAGCCAAGCGAAGCAACGCACGCGACCTTGCCGCCGCCTGGCTGACTGCATCACTGCACGGGTGATCAAGCCATTTTACAAGCCCAGTCCCACGGCTGCGGTTCGGTGAACGCCTTTCGGGACGAAGGCGAAGCGATCTGCCAGTCCCAGGAAATCGGCCGCCAGGTGAATGACGGAAAGCCACATTTCCGTTCCCTGCAAGCTCGGTTCACCACCATCGGCAAACGGGAATCCCTCGCCATCCCGCCATCTATCCAGCGCCCTTGAGATGACCTTGCGGGCGATCGCCTCGCCGTCGGCCCGTCTGTAGTCGGTCTGCCGGGCAATCAGCAGCAGAGGATGAATCGTATCGAGCAGGTTGCACGCATTGTATTTTGCAGCAACGAAGCCCTTGTGGTTGCGATAGTTGAGATGAACCGTTTCGAGTGAGGCGTGCGGGTGGGGAAGTGCCACGCCGAACTGGGCGTAGGTGCCGCGCGTCAGGCGATAAAAGCCGTTCACCGGTTGAAGCCATCCTTCCGCCGCGGTCGGTTCACCCCACAACCCCGAAACGCTGTTGGCATTGCGGCTTAGCCATTCGAAGAGCGCCTGCCGTGAATGCCTGATGCCGAAAGACTTCGCATTGAAGTACATGGCAGTTCCGATCGCATCGGCCACGCTTCCGGCGTGCCATGCCCGGGTCGACCAGGGCAGGGCGCTCAGCCATTCATCCAGTTCCCCGGCCTCGAGCTCGACTGCGTGGACCGGCTGGCGCGGACCTGAACCAAGCAGTTCAAGTGCATAGCCAACCGCAAGGACGTTATAGAGCGCCTTTGGATCATCCCTAGGGGTCTTGCCATGCATGCGCGCATGCTCTTCCGGGAAAAGGCCGGTCTCTCGGTCTTGAAGACCTTGGAGACGCTCGACGGTCTCCGCCGCATCGAGATCGGGCGGCAGGTGGCCGAAGCCGGCAGCGATCTCGATTGCATCGCAGAGATGCCGGATCGCCGGTCTGCGGATGCCGTCCGCTTCCAGCAATTCATAGGACCCTCGCGTTTTCCAGCGTGCAAGGATGTCCGGCCACTGGTCTTTCGCTTTCTGGCCGAGCCTCACCAATTGATCTTCGATGTCGCCGGTGCCGGTTTTCGTCGGCGCCGAGCCTCGGCTTCGCAGCACCCGGGCGGGCACGCCACCGGCAATTGCCATGGCGGGAATGTCTCCAGCGACCACCGCTCCGGCGGCGATCACCGCGCCGTTTCCAATCGTGGCGCCATCGAGGATCACGCAATTTGCGCCGATCCAGACATCGTCGCCGATCACGATGCCGATGCTGACGACGCCCTGGCGGTGTATAGGAATGGTCGGATCGTCGAAGCCATGATTGAAGCCGACGATCGATGCATGCGAAGCAATCCGAACGCCATGACCGCACGTCACCGTTCCGGAAACACAGGCATAGGGATTGATGGTGCAATCGTCGCCGAGGATCACATGGCCGCGAACGAGCGCGTGCCCGGCGATCCAGGACCGCTCGCCCATCGTCAGGCTTTCGGTGAAGATTGCGGCATGCTCGGCAATGTAGGACGTCTCGGCCAGTTCCGCACTGCATGATCGCCTGAGTTCCGCCTTGCGGGCGAGGTGAGTGGGATGACGGAGGTCAGACGCAATGTGTTCCCAGGTCAGGTATTGAAGCCTGCGCGCTTCCTTCTCTTCGCTCACTGACGATTGCGGGCTATTGACGTGATCCATTCTGCTCCTCATTCCCGGGTTCAACCGCAGAATATTCGTCTGACTCAGCGATCCATTGCCTCGCTGCATCAGACGGCCTGATCCGTCGAAAATCAAGACTTCCGACAATGGCGGCGCAGCCCTCGTTGAAATGGGGTCCGGCCTCCCGGCGACCGATGCGATCACAAGCGCTCATAGCGGTTTGCCGTGTGGGCGGCCGAATTCGCGATTTGCAGAGGCGTCATGCGCCACGCACCGATCATCGGCAACGCGCTGAGCCATCTGGAAACCGTGAAGTCGAGTTAAGCCGCGTTCAGAAGTTCAGCGCTAACCGGCATTCCCATATGAAAGCCCTGGACGCGGTCGATGCGAAGATCCTTGAGAAGGGAAAATTGTGCTGCAGTTTCGACGCCTTCCACCAGGATCGTATTCCCACGATTGCGGATGAGAGCAATCATGTCCTGAAGCATCGTCAGACCGCGTGGGTTCGAGCAGTCGTGCAGGAAGGTTCTGTCGACTTTGACCGTCTGAAACTCGATTGCCCTCAGCCAAGAGAGGCCCGCGAAACCGCAGCCGAAGTCGTCAAGCCAGATCTCGACGCCGAGTGCCCGCAGATCGGCAATGCATTTAAGCACCTCCGACTGCATATCCATGTCCAGGCCCTCGGTGACTTCCAAGGCTAGTCGCGACCCGCAAACCCCGCACCGATCAAGGATATCAGCGACACTGGCAGCAAAGCCGGGGGAACGCAGTTGTATCGGCGACACGTTGACGCTGACGGTCGCCATGCGATCGGTCATCAGTATATCCCGGCATGCCGTCTCGATCGCCCACCTGCCCAGTTCGAGGATAGCACCACTTCGTTCGGCAACCGGGATGAATGTCTTCGGCGAAATCGCGGTGCCGTCCGGCATCCTGAGGCGCATCAAAGCCTCGACAGCCCTTGCTTTCCCGTTCGTCACGTCGAAGATCGGTTGGTACACGAGCGAGACCAGTTTGCGATCGATGGCGGCCGCCAGCAGCGGGACGAGTTTGCCAGCATGGTCGTCGGGGCGAGGCAAAAACGGATCAAAACTGCGAATGCAGTTTCGGCCACTTGCTTTGGCATTGTAGAGAGCAAGGTCGGCTTCACGGACTATTCGTTCAACTTTCTCTCCAACTTTCTCGCGGGTGAAGGCGACGCCGATGCTGACGGTTACGGTCGACATATCATCTGGTCGCTCGTCGTGAGCAATCGCCAAAGACTCGACTTCCATTCTGATCTTCTCGGCGAGAGTCATCGCAACCTTGGGAAGGGCAGCCGGCATGACCACGATAAACTCCTCGCCACCATACCTGCCGATCATGCCATCCGACGACCCGACAACCGCCTTCAGCGCATTGGCGATGACAGTCAGGCATCGGTCTCCTTCCTGATGTCCGTAGCGATCATTGAAGCGTTTGAAAAAGTCGACGTCGATGAGGAACACGGAGAAGTCGCGGCGTTCGTCTTTCCAGGCGGCCCAGCATTCGTCGAGCCGCCGATCCAGCGCGCGTCTGTTGCCTATGCCTGTCAGGTAGTCAGTATGTGAAAGCTCGAGCAGTGACCTTCCGCGCTCGGACGCTTCCCAATGCTGGTGGCGAGCTTCCGCCGCGTTCAGCAACACATTTCGACGCTCCACGTTCAATCGCCAATTGACGAACGACGTGAAGGCAAAGCACGAAATGTAGAACATGCCGAAGGCAAGCTTGTAGGTCTCGCTTGAAGGAAAAAATTCCACGATCGTAATGAAAAATGCGCATAGAACGAGGCCCGAGGTGATCACCGAAAGCCGAAACGGGAAACTGAAAAACAGGTTGGCGCCCATCATGAAGATGGCGCCGAATATCATGTAGTATGACATGGCGGTGACGTCGCGTGTGGCAATCGCCGGGTAAAGCCAGCCCACATAGCCCACAAGAAGTGCAGTGGCACATGTGATGTCAAGCCAGACGGTTTTCGCGTTTGCCAGGCGCAGGGTCTCGAAAACCAGCAGCGCGATCGTTGCAACGACGAATCGCGCGGCGATCGTCACAGGCGCGACATCGGGGATCAGCCATCGGTCGGGAAGTGCGAAGGCCACATAAACGGCAACCGCGATCCAAAGACCATGTCGTGAGCTCCGCCTTCGGACAGCATCATTTTCAGTTTTCAGAGACTTGAGGGCCTCAGCGAATGAAAAACTGGCGGTGGATTCGTCGTGCTGGACATTAGCGTAAGGCGCGGTCATGCAATAACACCGGCCTGACAACCATCTAAAGTATGTTGAAAAGTAAGCCATACTTCGGCGCCCTCCAAAATCGCGTTCGGCAATCTGCAACCGGTTTGTCTTATTGCTTAGCTTTGTTAGAGGGGTAGCATCTGACCCGCAAGAGTAGAATTACCCTTATCCCGTGTGGATTCTAGTCGCATCCTATTTCGAGGTTGATTATGCTTAACGCTATATCAAGGGGGTCTCGAAATGGCACAAAGCCTGGTCTTGGACGGTGAAAGTCTTGTTGCGCCCGGCGAAATTCGTCGGATCGCAAGGAGGGTTGCTGCCCCAGATCCCGGCCAACTGATCGTTGCCAGAGCCGAGCTTGCCCTCAGCCTTGACGTGTCGACCCGTCAGTTCAAATCCGGCGTCCCCCCCCATGCGATCATCGAGCGTCTTGCCGAAGCCTTGCATCAGATACGGCGGCGCTTTCATCCGGAGGTGTGGGACGTCATCGTTCCGATCGCACAATCTCATCCGGTTGCTCACTATCTTCATCAAGATCCATTAACGCGCTGGTCGTTCGAAAAACCGCGCGGCTATTCTGGTGACGCACGCCTTCTCGACTTCATCTACGGCCGACCTGAGATTGAGGACGCAGTCTTATCATCGAGCAACTTGGGACGCTCGATCTACGCCTACACTCGAAATGCTTCGTCGTCCGTCGCGGTGAGGGAGCGTCGAGACATTCTGGCTCGCCGCGTTGACGAAATCGCTTCGGCCCGGCCTGGTTCCACCGAAGTCCTCGCCATCGCCGCCGGGCATCTCCGTGAGGGGCCTTTGTCGTGCGCGCTCAGCGCCGGCGCGATCAGACGCTGGGTGGCGTTGGATCAAGACCCGATGAGCGTTGGAACCGTCGCCCGCGATTTCGCCGGCACGTCCGTCGAGGCGGTGAACGGGTCGGTCAAATCCCTGCTCGGTGGGAGGCATGCGCTTGGAATGTTCGATTTCGTTTATGCCGCGGGTCTCTATGACTATTTGCCAGACGCAGTAGCCGTAAGGCTGACCAAGAAGTGCGTCAGCATGCTGAAGCCTGGCGGCACATTCCTATTTGCCAACTTCTCCCCGGAGACGGACGTCGATGGCTATATGGAGACCTTCATGAACTGGGCGCTGCTGTTGCGGTCAGAACGAGAGATGGGCTTGATCGCCAGTGAAAGCGTGACCGGGACGGATGTGAAGGTGTCTGTTTGGCCCGGCTCAAACCGCAGTATTGTCTACTGTGAAATTCAAAGACCGCATTAGGCCGCATGTCTGCCGTCCAATCCGGTAGTCTTCGGGCAGTCATTTAGTTCAAACCCGGGGCGACCCTATCAGAGGCTGCATGAGAAAGGGCGTGGCTGCTCTCAGCCACGGCCTTCGAGTTGTTTATCGGCCGGGGCAAATCAGACGGCCCATGGCTGTGTCCAGTGTGGTCGTGCCCTTCACCGGCTCGCCCTCGAACCGGATCCAGCCTTCGTTGAAGCCATCGATCATACGCATCCGCGGGAGGGGGTTCTGCATGCCCTGATCGGTGAAAATCTGCTCCCAGGTGTCGCGGGCGACCGGCTCCGCCCGGACGGGTTTGCCGAGGACGGACGATAAGACAGCGGCGATATCGTTGGGCGTGACGCCCTCTGGCCCCATCAATTCGACGACCTGCTTGCCCACCCACTCCTGCTGCAGCAGTTCTGCCGCCTTGGCTCCGACGTCGAAGACAGAAACCATCGGATAGGGCTGATCGAGCGGCTGCAGGAAGCTCGAGAGGACACAGGTCTCGCGCGCCGGCGCGATATCCCAGGCCGTGTTCTCCATGAACCAGCCGGCACGCAGAAAGGCGATCGGCATTGGCAAGGCAGATAACTTCTGTTCGACGAGACCGAGCTGACTCAAGAGGTTAGGTTCCCTGGCCTGTGCGCCGATGGTGGAGAGGCAAACGACCTTGGCAGGACGAGACGAATGAAGCGCGGTCTTCAGGGCGGCAATGACAGCGCGCACTTCCATCAAGCCAGGGGTCGGATCGAAGGTCGGCGGGATCAGCAGAAAGACGCCGTCGGCGCCGGCGAAAGCCTTGGTGAGCGCATCGGCGTCGGTCATCTCGGCCAAGGCCAGTTCCGCGCCTTTGTCCTTCCATTCCGCTGCTTTCTCCGCATTGCGCGCGACGGCGCGTATCGGCACCCCCGCATTCAGCAGACGCGCGGCGACAATGCCTCCGACTTGGCCTGTTACTCCGGTGATCACAAACATGGTTGGACTCCTTTGCTGCCTTCACCGCCAGCAGGTTGGCGGTGTGTTACGCTAATCATGTCCTTTGGCGGCATTTGACTGAAGCGCGCTTCTGTCACATGATTGGTGACTAAAAATCACGGATGCCCGATGTTTGACGGACGATTATTGAATGGCGTGAGCGTACTGGCCGCCGTTATCCAGAGCGGAAGTTTCGCGCGGGCGGCGGAGTCAATGGGACTATCGGCGTCGGGTGTCAGCCGCGCCATTTCCCGACTGGAGGGGCGGATCGGTCTGCGGCTGCTCGACCGGACAACACGCACGATGCGGCTGACCGATGACGGCGCGCGGTTCTACGAACAGGTGGCCCCACTCTTGAGCGGTATCGAAGAGGCTGCGCAGACAGCTGTTGGCGCCAGACAGGCGGTGCGTGGCCGACTGCGAGTCAATGTCGATCCATATTTCTCACGCCTTGTGCTCGGCCCCCGGCTCGGCGCCTTCCTCGATCGTTACCCGGATATCCAGATCGAGATCATCACCCGCAACGAGATCGGCGATCTTGTTGCTGATGGCATGGACGTCGCGGTGCGCTTTGGCGAGCCTGCACAGAGGTCGCTTATTTCGCGCCTGTTGATGCAGACGCGCGTGATCACGATTGCGGCTCCCGCTTATATCGAGCGATATGGTCGGCCGAGCCGTCCACAGGATTTGAGCGAGCATACCTGTATCCAGTTCCAGGACCCGCTGACTGCAAGGCCTTTCGAATGGGAGCTTCGGTGGGGTGAAGAGGTCGTCTCGATCGAGACCCGCAGCCGCATTTTAGTCAACGATGCCGGCACGACCTTGGCGACCTGCCTTGCGGGGATAGGCATCGCGCAAGTCTTCTCACTCGGGATGGCGGATTATCTGAGCAATGGGCAGCTCGTGAACCTCTTTCCCGACTGGTCGGACGAGACATTCCCGCTCTACGCCTTCTATCCCTCGCGTCAGCATATTCCGGCTAAGGTCAGGGCCCTTATAGATTTCTGCGTCGAGATCATCAAATAGACGGAGGCGCCGCGTCGCCACTGCCGGCTTAAGCCGGCCGCGGCTTTCTGGTTCTGGGAAATTTATCGTCTATGGGTTCTTTCATGCTTGGGAGGAAGTCGATGTGATATCTCCGGCCGTAAGATGCGTTCTATGCGGACCGGATACTCGCCGCGCACCAGCAACGGCTCGAAGCCATTGTCGAAGCGGCCGAGCCGGATCAGCCCGTCCCAGCGGTAATCTGCGTAGAACAGGGCCAGGTTACCCCACGGTTTGAAGTAGCAAAGGTCGCCCGGCTGCTCGTTTCCGAAAGCACCGCTGCCTTCTTCGGTCAGCTTGCGCGGCAAATGGACGATCTTTTCGTTCCTGCTGTAGTCCTCGATCGTGAGGTTCAAGGGCAGCATGGAAACGAGATCGCGCGCAGTCGGATTGTCGAAGAGTGTCGCGGTCAGGCTTAGCTTGTTGAAGCCTATCCTGATCCTGACGTCTGTCGCCTCGGGATCCCCCGGGCCGCGGTCGTTCTGCCCTTGCGCCACGAGAGGGAGAGCGGCGGCCGCCAAGGTTCCACCCAGCACCGCGCGACGGCTCATGACTTTGGATGTCGTCGACATTGCGCGCCTCGCGTCAGACAGGTTGAGCCGTCGGCCGAAACAGGATTTCGTTGATGTCGACATCGTCTGGTTCGTTCACCGCGAAGGCGACCGTTCGGGCGAACGTGTCCGCGCTGATGGCGATCTTGCTGACGAACACCTTGGCGCCCGCCTGGATGTCCTTTTCGCTGATATGTTCCAGGAGTTCTGTGCTCACTGCGCCGGGTGAAATGATCGTGGTGCGGATATTGTATGGCTTCACTTCCTTCCGCAGCCCTTCCGAGAGGGCGCGCACGGCAAATTTCGTCGCGCAGTAGACGGCGGCACCCGGATCGACCACGTGACCGTAGACGGAGGATACGTTGATGATGTGCCCAGACTTCTGCGCCTTCACGTGCGGAAGCGCTGCTGCTATGCCGTAGAGCACCCCTTTGATGTTTACGTCGATCATGCGATCCCACTCATCAACTTTGAGCCGTTCGAGCGGCGCAAGTGGCATCAGGCCGGCATTGTTCAGCATCACGTCGATGCGGCCGAACGTGTTGACGGCGGTGTCGACAAGCGTCTTGACCTGAAGTTGGTCCGTGACGTCGGTTTGGACTGCCTTGGCTCTATAGCCTTTGGCGGACAGCTCCTCAGCCAGCTTGGCGATGCGGTCGCTACGTCGCGCGCCGAGGACGACGGACGCGCCGCGTTCGGCAAGGTGACGGGCGGTGGCTTCGCCAAGTCCGCTGCTTGCCCCGGTAATGACGACCACTTTGTTTTCGATTCCTTGGGACATGATGATCGCCTGTTATGAGGTTTCTGAAGGTTCAGGAACGGCGACCGGCGAGCGCGGCAAGGACTGCCGAACCGGCAAGAAGGCAGGCAGCCAGAAGGAAGGTGCTCCACCATCCCACGGTGTCGAACAGCATGCCGCCAGCGAAAGCGCCGCCGGCAATGGCAAGTTGGATCAGCGCCACCTGCAGCCCACCTGCCGCTTCCAACTCACCGGGGACGATAGCGGCCATCCAGGTGTTCCAGGCGACCGGAATCGGCGTCGAGAAAAATCCCCACATGACGAGCAGGGATGCGGTAACCGCCGCGAACGGCCCGAGAGCGATCAGCAGCAGGGCAAGGACCGCAAGAGTAGCCGGCAAGCCTACGAGAACGAGGAGGAGGTGGCGCCGGGCGACGAAGCCAATGACGGAGGTTCCAGCCAGTCCGCCGACGCCGAGGCCGAGAAGCACCATGGACAGAACATTCAATTCCAGTCCTGTGACGCCTTCGAGGAACGGACGAAGATAAATAGACAGCGCGTTCTGGCCGATGAAGGCGAGAGCGGTCGCCGCCATTCCAATCGCGAATGTGCGATTGCGCAGCAGCCCGAATATTCTGGCCACCGAGACGGTTGATGTCGCCGGCATCCTCGGCAGGACGACCAGTTGCCAGACGAGCGCGGCAAATCCAATCGGTACCGTGATGAAGAAGGTTCCGCGCCATCCGATCAACCCGCCAAGAAAACTGCCGAGCGGCGCGGCAAGGACGAGGGCGAATGCGGTGCCACCTTGAAGAAGCGCAATGGCCTTGGGCAGGTCACGGTCTGACGTCAGGCGTGCCAGAATAGCCGTCGACAGCGACCAGAAGCCGCCGATCGACACGCCGACCAGGGACCGCCCGACGAGAAAGACAAGGAAGTTGGGTGCGAGGGCAACCGCCAAGCTCGATACAACAAGAACCGCGGTATAAAGCAAGACGACAGACTTCCGGTCGATCTTCGCCAGGAAGGCGTTGCCGAAAAGGCTGGTGACAACCGCGAAGACCCCCGACACGGTGATCGCCAATCCGGCCTGCCCCTCTGACACCGAGAGGTCCCTGGCGATCGGGGTCAGAAGGCTCACAGGGAGAAACTCCAACCCCACCAGAAGGAAAGTGAGAAGCGAGAGACAGGTCACAGCAGACCACGAGGTCGCCGTGTCGTCCGTCAGTGAGGTCTCATTCAATGTCAACTCGACGGTCATTCATGTTCTCCTGTCCGTTGCCAGATAGATAGCCGGACTGGTTTTGCGCGACTAGAAGCTATAATCTGAACATCGTAGTGAAGGAGATTCAACAATGCGGCGCGACGAGTTCACGGAAATGCGTGCGTTTCTGGAGGTGGCTCAAGAGCGGAGTTTCACGCGCGCTGCGTCAAAGTTGGGAGTGACTCGCTCGGCGTTGAGCCATACGATCAGCGCGCTCGAGGCGCGGCTCGGCGTCCGGCTTCTCTCCCGCACGACGCGTGACGTGGCTCCCACGGCGGCCGGTGCGCGTCTCATGGAAAGTATTCAGCCGCATTTCGAGAGTATCGCCGCCGGGATCGGTGCCCTCAGGGCGCTGCGCGACAAGCCTTCGGGCACAGTCCGCCTCGTATGTCCCGATGACGCCGTGGAGCTGGTCTTCCGTTCGAGGCTGCCGGCATTTTTACGGGAATGCCCCGATATCACCGTGGAACTCATCGTCGACAACGGTTTCACAAATATCGTCGAGCGCCAATTCGATGCCGGCGTGCGGCTCGGCGAAGCGATTGCGCGCGACATGGTGGCCGTTCGCATTGGACCCGATATCTCTTACGCCGTGGTCGGATCACCCGGATATTTTGCGGCCCGCACCGTGCCTTCGACCCCGCATGACTTGACGGACCACAATTGCGTCAACCTGCGTCTCCCGACGTCAGGCGCTCTCTATGCCTGGGAGTTTGAAAAGGATGGCCGCGAGTTCAGCGTACGTGTGGAAGGCCAGCTCGTGATGAGCAACATAGGGCCGGCGATCAATGCCGCTCTCGATGGCGCCGGGCTGTCTTATGTGCCGAGAGACCTCGTCCGGCAATATTGTGACAGCGGTCAACTGAACGAAGTGCTCGCGGATTGGGCGCCAACATTCCAAGGATATCATCTCTATTACCCCAGCCGGCGCCATCCATCCCCTGCTTTCTCCGCCTTCGTCGAAGCTTTTCGCTACCGGCATCGGTAACCAACACTCATGTCGGGAAGCTCTGCCGGACAACGGGGCGCAGCACGCTGCGCCCCTTGCTTATCGAAGGTTGCCGAGGGCTGTTACCGGGCGCTGTCGATGATTGCGCCGCCGTCGGGGGTAAGGCTGTATCCCGTAATGAATTGGGAATCCTTGCTGGCCAGGAACAGCACCACCGGGGCAATGTCGTCTTCCGGCGAGCCGAAACGAGCGAGCGCATTCGTCGGGGGAGGGATATCCTTTTTCTCGGCGCCCCAGGTGTCCGCGATCGGCAGAACGTTGTTCACGGTGATGTTGTCGGCACCCCATTCGCGTGCCGCCGTGCGAGTCAGCGCACGTACCGCCTCCTTGGCCATGTTGTACGGACCGTAACCAGCCAACCCCACGGTGCCGGCCATCGAACCGAAATTGATGATCCGCCCGTCTCCGCCTTCTCTCAGGTGAGGATAGCAAGCCTGCATGAAGCGTAGATATGCGATCGGCCCGGTGTCGAAGTTCCGTTGCAGTTGCTCGACCGAAAGGTCGATGACCGACGACGAGACCGCAGAACCATCGAAAGCATTGTTCACCAGAATGTCGATGCGGCCATATGTTGCGACAACCTTGTCCACCGCGGCCGTGATCTGATCGGCTTCACCGACGTCGCAGACGACGCCGAGGGCGGTGCCGCCCGCTTCGGCGATATCATCGACAACGCGTTCGACGCCTTCGGATGTCCGCGAAAGAATTGCGACCTTCGCGCCTTCGGCCGCAAACAGCTTTGCGGTGGCGCGGCCAATGCCGCGGCTTGCGCCAGTGATAACGGCAACTTTTCCATTGAGTCGACCCATGTGTATCTCCATTTGATAAGGCTTGGGAATCGTCGAGGCGTCAGAGGGCAGCGGCCTGGACGTAAGGCGAAGGGACGTTGCGAGCGTCGTTCTGCGTCATGAACGAGGTGATCAGCAGCGCCAGGCCGATCGCCGCTGGCAGAGCACCGACAGGTTTTCGAACGCCGATATGCGCGAGGCCCGACAGCAGCAGGTGAAAGAAGATGCCGGCATAGGCGAGATCGCTGAGCGGCACGCTGACGCGCGAAAGGATCGCGATCGGGCCGACGACCTTAACAATGATCATGAACGGAACGAGGTTGTTCGCGCTGTATCCGAGTTCCGTCAGCGCCTCGCGAACCCACTGTTTCCTTGTGGCGTACATGTAGGCTGAAGCGAGGTAGAGCGCGGATAGAAGTGGCGTGCTGATCCAGTATCCGTAAAATTCAAGCATAAGCTCATCCCTGTCGCTGCCCACGCAGCAACATTCCTCTCGTCGAGTCTGTCGGTTTCTATGTGAGAGGCGCTCCTTTTACTGCGCCCCCCTGATGCACGGATGGAAAATGTCGTCTAAGGTCTATCTTTGCAAGTAGGATGAATTACTTGCAGCTAGTATGGAAAACCAGACTATGGCCGATGGCGAAATCAATATGCATGAGGAGATGCGTCGCGCATTCGCGCTGCTCTCCGGCAAATGGAAGCTGGAAATCATGTGGCTGCTCCATCAGCGGGTCCACCGGTTTGGCGAACTGAGAAAGGCTATTCCCGGCATCACCCAACACATGCTGACGGCGCAGCTCCGCGAGCTCGAAGCAGACGGCCTCGTGTCCCGCACCATCTTTGCGGAGGTTCCTCCGCGCGTCGAATATGAGATCACGCAAAAAGCGCGGGGCCTCGGTCCCACCATGGAAGCCTTGACGGCATGGTGGAATGAGTACGGCAGGAGTGTGCCGGTGAAACCGAGCACACGCGGTCGGAAAGCCAGAGATGGCTGAACTGCCTGTGGGTCGATTGCTATCCTTGCCGCAACCGCTTTAGCCAGTGCTTCATGCGAATGCTCGGAACGATCGGAATGATCACATTCACGAAAAACTCGAACCGGACTTGTCCCAGCCTTCCTTGATCGTTTCCATTGCGACATTCGTCGATGTGCTGGCAACGTGAGGCAGCGTCGAGATGCGCTCGCCGAGGACGCGGCGGTAGCGGCCGATATCGCGGGTGCGGATCTTCAGCAGATAGTCGAACCTGCCGGCGATCATATGGCACTCTTCGACTTCGCTGATCTTCTTGATGGCATCGTTGAAGCTCTTCAGCGCGTCCTCGCGGGTATCGGAAAGCTTCACCTCGACGAAAGCAATATGGTCGAGCTGCATTTTCGACGGATTGAGGATGGCCTTGAAGCCTTCGATATATCCGTCGCTGATCAACCTTTTGAAGCGGATCTGGCACGGTGTCTTCGACAATCCGACACGCGCGGCCAGATCGGTGATCGACAGCCTTCCGTCCTCGGCGAGTGCAGCGAGGATCTTTCTGTCGAACTGGTCCAATTCACTAAAGATGTCGGTTTCAGCGGCCATTTGACCTCTCAAGAGTGAATTAATAAGTTCATACAGCCTGTAAATGGCTGAAATCAAGTGAGATCGCGATTTGAGGCTGTGGTAGATTGTGGGCCGGGCAGAAGAGTGCTGAAATCGGTATCGGCGCCGCGCTCAAAACGGGGATCATTCATGCACAACAAAGAAGCGGATGACGATCGGGCGCCGGACCTGCTCGCTCACTACCGGCCGCTTGCGATCAGGGCCGTGGCCGCGGCGCTCACCCTCAAGCGCGACAGACCGGATGCCCGCCCGTTGCGAGAGACGGAATATTCCGGCCCCGCCTGCACGGACGATGATCAGTGGGACGACGAGCCCGGCATCTCGTTCATCCGTTAAACCAGATATCGATTGATAGGTACTTTCATGGTGAACGCAGCGATCGACCCCGCCCCCTGCAATAATCCGACCGACGGCGCGCCGTTTTCCGGCTTTGCCCCACCGATCCGACCGCAATCCGAACTTCGCCAGGCCATTACGGCTGCCTATCGCCGGCCGGAAACCGAATGCCTGCCGCCGCTCGTTGCGGCAGCGCGCGTCTCCGAGGCCAAACGCTATGACATTCGCAGCACGGCTCGCAGCCTGATCGAAGCATTGCGCGCCAAGCATAAAGGGACCGGTGTCGAAGGGCTGGTGCAGGAATATTCGCTCTCCAGCCAGGAAGGCGTGGCGCTCATGTGCCTCGCCGAAGCGCTGCTGCGCATTCCCGATACCGAAACCCGGGACGCGCTGATCCGCGACAAGATCGCCGAGGGCAACTGGACCTCCCACATCGGCGGCGGTAAATCCATGTTCGTCAATGCCGCAACCTGGGGGCTCGTCGTTACCGGCAAACTCACCTCGACGGTCAACGACCGAAGCCTGTCGGCAGCGCTGACGCGGCTGATCGCGCGCGCCGGCGAACCGGTCATCCGTCGCGGCGTCGATATGGCGATGCGCATGATGGGCGAGCAGTTCGTCACCGGTGAAACGATCGCAGAGGCGCTGAAGCGCGCCCGGCCGCTGGAAGCGCGCGGCTTCCGTTATTCCTACGACATGCTGGGCGAGGCCGCGACGACGGGCGCCGATGCCGAGCGTTATTACCGAGATTACGAAAAGGCGATCCACGCCATCGGCAAGGCGTCGGACGGGCGCGGCATCTATGACGGCCCGGGCATTTCGATCAAACTTTCGGCCCTGCATCCGCGCTACGTGAGGTCGCAGGCCGGCCGGGTGATGAGCGAGCTGCTGCCGAAGGTCAAGGCGCTGGCCGTTCTCGCCAAGACCTATGATATCGGCCTCAATATCGACGCCGAGGAGGCCGATCGGCTGGAGCTTTCACTCGATCTCCTCGAGGAGCTTTGCTTTGCCCCTGATCTTGCCGGATGGAACGGGCTGGGCTTCGTCGTGCAGGCCTATGGCAAGCGCTGCCCCTTCGTCCTCGACCATATCATCGATCTCGCCCGCCGCTCCGAGCGCCGGGTCATGGTCCGTCTCGTCAAGGGCGCTTACTGGGATGCGGAGATCAAGCGCGCCCAGCTTGACGGTCTCGACGACTATCCGGTCTATACCCGCAAGATCTACACCGATGTCGCCTATGTCGCCTGCGCGCGCAAGCTGCTCGATGCTCCGGATGCGGTCTTTCCGCAATTTGCCACCCATAATGCGCAGACGCTCGCCACGATCTATCGTCTGGCGGGTCCTGATTTCACCGTCGGCAAATACGAGTTCCAATGCCTGCACGGCATGGGCGAACCGCTCTACGACGAGGTCGTCGGAAAGGAAAAACTCGACCGGCCCTGCCGCATCTATGCGCCTGTGGGAACGCATGAGACGCTGCTCGCCTATCTGGTTCGGCGTCTTCTCGAAAATGGCGCCAATTCCTCCTTCGTGCACCGCATCTCCGATCCGAATGTCTCGGTCGAGGCGCTGATCGCCGATCCCGCCGAAATCGTTGCAGCCATGCCCGTTATGGGTGCCCCCCACGCGCAGATCGCCTCGCCAAAGGCTCTTTACGGCAACGCCCGGACCAATTCCGATGGTCTCGATCTCTCGAACGAGGCCACCCTTTCGGATTTGGCTGAGGCGCTCGTCTCCACGGCTGCTGCCCCCTGGCATGCGTTTCCGCTCCTTGCCGACGGCTCTACGGATGGGGTGACGCGTGATGTTCTCAATCCTGCCGATCACCGTGATGTCGTCGGCACGGTGACCGAGGTGAAGGTCGAAGAGGCTGCGCGCATCGTTCGCATGGCGGCCGAGCATGCGCCGCAATGGGCCGCCGTGCCGCCGGCCGAGCGTGCCGCCTGCCTGGAGCGGGCCGCCGACATCATGCAGGCCCGCATCAAGGTGCTGATGGGCATCGTCATGCGCGAGGCCGGTAAATCGGCGGCCAATGCCGTCGGCGAAGTGCGTGAGGCCATCGACTTCCTGCGCTACTACGCCGAGCAGGCGCGCAAGACGCTCGGCCCCTCGCATGCGCCTCTCGGCCCGATCGTCTGCATCAGCCCGTGGAATTTCCCGCTGGCGATTTTCACCGGGCAGGTCGCCGCAGCCTTGGTGGCAGGCAATCCCGTGCTTGCAAAACCGGCCGGCGTCACGCCGATCATCGCTTCGGAAAGCGTGAAGATCCTCCACGAGGCGGGCGTGCCCGTCGGTGCCTTGCAGTTCGTGCCCGGCAGCGGCCGTCTCGGCGCCGGCATGGTCGGGGCGGAGGAGACGGCAGGCGTCATGTTTACCGGGTCGACCGAAGTTGCCCGCATGATCCAGGCGCAACTGGCCGAACGGCTGTCGGCAGGCGGCAAACCGATTCCGCTGATTGCCGAAACTGGCGGCCAGAACGGCATGATCGTCGACTCCTCGGCTTTGGCCGAGCAGGTGGTGGCCGACGTCATTGCGTCTGCCTTCGACAGCGCCGGTCAGCGCTGCTCGGCGCTCAGGGTTCTCTGCCTTCAGGACGATGTCGCCGACAGGACCCTCAATATGCTGAAGGGCGCCTTCCGCGAACTGACGATCGGCCGTACCGATCGGCTGAGCATCGATGTCGGCCCAGTCATCAACGACAGCGCAAAGACGGAGATCGACCAGCATATCGAGCATATGCGCGGCTTGGGCCGCAAGGTGGATCAGCTGCCGCTGCCCGAAAGTGCTGCGGCGGGAACCTTCGTTCCACCCACAATCATAGAAATCAAGTCCCTGGCAGACCTGACGAAGGAGATCTTCGGACCGGTTCTGCACGTCATCCGCTTCAAGCGAAACGGGCTCGACCGTCTGATCGACGACATCAACGCATCGGGTTATGGTCTCACATTCGGGCTTCACACCCGGCTTGATGAAACGATCGCGCATGTGACCAGCCGCATCAAGGCTGGAAACCTCTACGTCAATCGCAACATCATCGGCGCCGTCGTCGGCGTGCAGCCGTTCGGCGGCCGCGGCCTGTCGGGAACGGGTCCGAAGGCCGGCGGTCCGCTCTATATCGGCCGGCTCGTGCAGCGTGCGCCCGTGCCGCCGCAGCAGGATTCCGTTCATACGGACCTCGCCCTTCGTGACTACATCGGCTGGCTCGACAAGAAGGGCCTGTCGGGCGAGGGGGAAGTGGCGCGTGGATATGCGAGCCGCTCGGCGCTCGGGCTCGAACGCGAACTCACCGGTCCGGTAGGCGAGCTCAATCTCTACGCGCTCCATCCCCGCGGTCGTATTCTCCTCGTGCCGCAGACCGAAGGCGGGCTTCATCGCCAGATCGCCGCAGCCCTTTCGACCGGCAACCACATCGTCGTGGACGCCGGTTCCCTATCGAAATCAGTGCTGGCGGATCTTCCATCGGCTGTCGCCAGCCGAATTTCCTGGACCTCGGATTGGGAAAAGGACGGGCCGTTCTCAGGTGCCCTCGTCGAAGGGGATCGCGACAGGGTTCTCGCCGTCAATCAGAAGATCGCTCACCTGCCCGGTCCGCTGCTGCTGGTCCAGGCCGCGACGAGCGAGGAATTGGCGAGCGATCCCGAAGCCTATTGCCTGAATTGGCTGCTCGAGGAGGTGTCGACCTCGATCAACACCGCGGCTGCCGGCGGCAATGCAAGCCTTATGGCCATCGGCTGAGTAGAACAGGAGGGCGCAGAAAATGCGCCCTCGAAACTCCAGGCGGAAAAGAGGGCCTCTTCCCATACCGGCGGGCCCTACTGAGCGCTACATGACCGGAAGCGTGTCATTCCAGTAATATGCGTAGACGATTCACGTCATGCAGGTGGAGAGAGGTTCAGTCGAAGAAGCCAGCATCCTCTTCCCTGAGATATCGCCTGGCCGCCTCGGCGTCGATATCGAGGCCGAGCCCCGGCGCTTCCAGTAGGTCCACCATGCTGTCCTTCACGATCTGCGCCGGCAAGCCGATGACCAGATCCTCCCACCAGGGGTCGGAGGCGCTCGGATATTCGAAGGCGATATAATTTGCCGGCAAGGTGGCGCAGACATTGATCAATGCGCCGAGCCCCAGCAGGCCGTTAGCTGTGCCGTGCGGTGCCATCAGGATCGAGTGCATGTAGGCGTGCTCGGCGACCCATTTGAGCTCGGCAATACCGCCAATATCGGCTGGATCGGGGCCGATGACGCGTACCGCCTGCGTCTCGATCAGTTCCTTGAAATTGTGCCGCAGGTAGATCTGCTCACCAGTGTGGATCGGCGTCGAGGTGGAAATTGTCAGTTCCCGATAGGCCTGCGGATTGACCCACGGCACATAGTCGCCGGTCAGCATGTCCTCGAGCCACATCAAATTGTACTTCTCGACCGCGCGCGCGAACTTGATCGCATCGGGCAGCATCCAGCCCGGACCGCAGTCGAGCGCCAGGCTGACTTTGTCGCCCAGCACTTCCTTCATCGCGATCACGCAGTCGAGCATATGATTGAAGCCGCGCTCGCTGATCATGCCCTGATCCATGGCACCGTGATAGCCGGCCTTCTTCTGCGTCACGCCGTAGTGGAAATCCTCGATGGTGTCCTTCATGTTGGAGTGGAACGAGATCCCTTGTTTGACCATGAAGAAGTTCTGCGGCTGCTCCATCATCCATTTGACGTCAGCGGCGTAATCCTCCGGCCGGTCGCCGGTGCGTTTCTGGCGGATCGAGCCGTTGTAGACGCGCACCTTGTCGCGCACCTTGCCGCCGAGCAGTTTATAGGCGGGCACGCCCGCCGCCTTACCGGCAATATCCCACAGCGCATGCTCGATCGCGCTCACCGCCGCGCCGTAGGGCTTGAAAGAGCCGCGTTGGCGGATCTTCAGCATCACTCTCTCGACGTCGGTCGGGTCCTCGCCGATCAGCGCTTCGCGGAAATGCAGCACAAAGGGCTTGAGGTAGGACTTGGTGAACTCGACTTCGCCCAAGCCATAGAGGCCCTCGTCCGTGACGATGCGGACGATCGGATGTTTGCCGATAACGGCGCAGCGCAGATCGGTGATCTTCATCTTCGTTCCTTTTCGCCTCAGCTCCAGGTGCGATCCCAGGAATATTCGTCGTCCCAGCGATCCGTGGGCTGCCAGATGCCGGTGACGCCCGGCTGCAGATGTTGCGAGATCATTTCGTCGACGACGTCGTCAATCCCCAGGCCCGGCTTATCCGGAACAGTGATAAACCCGTCCTTCACCAGCGGCTTGGGAAGGCCGGTGACGATATCGTCCCACCAGTCGACATCGGCGGAATGGTATTCGAGCGCCATGAAATTTTCAGTCGCCGTCGCCACGTGTGCGGCGGCCATCGCAGCGATTGGACTTTCTGCCATGTGGATGGCCATGGCGACACCATGGTCCTGCGCCATGTCGCCGATCTTCTTGGTCTCGAGGATGCCCCCACTGGTGAGCAGGTCGGGATGGATAACGGAGATACCGCCGCTCTTGAGCAGAGGCTCGAAGCCCTCCTTGAGGTAAATGTCCTCGCCAGTGCAGATCGGCACTGTGGTTGAGTCCTGCAGTTGTCGGTACTGCTCGGTATACTGCCATGGGATCACATCCTCGAGCCAGGCTGGCACGTATTTTTCAATTCGCCTGGCAAGACGAATGCCGTTCTGCACCGAGATGTGGCCGATATGGTCGATGGCGAGCGGAATATCCATGCCGATGACCTCACGAACCTCGGCAATGTATTGCTCAAGGAAGTCGAGGCCCTTGTCGGAAAAGTGGAGGCCGGTAAACGGGTGCGGGACGTTATGCAAATCATACGTAGCGTTACGCACGCGCCGCTCTTCAATGGTCTTCAGCGGGCCGCGGCCGGGGTGGCTGCGGTACCCTTCAAGGGAACCGGCAGGAGACACGACCGCACCGGGCACATCTGCGATCTGCATCAGCCCCAGATCCATCTTGAGGAAGGTGAAGCCGAGCTCCATGCGCTGCTTGAGGCGCCTGCCGGTCTCGGTGCCGCTGGGCACGGTGGCATCGGTGTCGCAGTACACGCGCACTTTGTCCCGAAACCGGCCCCCGAGCATCTGGTAGATGGGGACGCCATAGGCTTTGCCGGCAAGATCCCACAACGCGATTTCGACCGCCGATACGCCGCCGCCTTGCCGGCCGTGCCCGCCGAACTGCTTGATCCGGCGAAACAGGCGGTCGATGTCGCAAGGGTTCTCGCCAAGCAACCGGCTCTTCAGCATCAGCGCGTAGGTGGCGCTGGCACCGTCGCGCACCTCGCCAAGCCCGACGATGCCCTGGTTCGTGTAAATCTTGAGCAGCACTGAAGTGAACGGCGCGCCGACAATTTCCGCTACCCGCATGTCGGTAATGCGAAGGTCGGACGGCTTGGAATGCGTATTCACCCGATTAAGCGCCTCGTCGGCTCCATCTGCCTCTGGCATGATCTATCCTCGTTCTGTCGGCGGGGTTCGTGCGCGCACGGCTGCGGCGGCATAGAGACTTGCTAATCGAGACTTGCTAATCCAGCTCTATCTCGTGATTTTGAAGGTAGTCGCGGTTGATTTCAATGCCGAGACCAGGCTTGGGCGTAAGCTTGAGGCTGCCGTTCGAAACATCGAGTGGTCTGTCGATAAGATGATCGTATTTGCCGAGGTTCCACTCCGACGTTTCGAGTTTATAGAAGTTGGGAACGGTCATCATCACCTGCGCTCCCGCAACCACGTTGATCGGTCCTGCGGCGTCATGCGGCGAGACCGGGATGTAGTAGGCTTCGCATAGGGCAGAAATCTTCTTGAGTTCGGTAATGCCGCCGGTCCAGGTGACATCAGGCATGATGTAGTCGGCGAGCCTGTTTTCGAGCACCGGCACGAAATCCCACTTCGTATGGCCGCGCTCGCCCCACGAGATAGGTGCGCTGACCTTCTCACGGACCTGTCTGAGAGCGTTGAGGCTCTCCGGTGGACAGGGCTCCTCGAACCAGTCGATCTGACCAGCTTCCTCGAGGCTCCGACAAAGGCGAATGGCGGTGGGAACGTCGAACCGGCCATGCGCATCGATGAGAATGTCGACATAAGGGCCCGCCGTTTCACGGATCAAAGCCGTGAGTTCGGCGGCTTCGCGCTCATCCTTGCGGGTCATGCTGCCGTCGAGGTAGCCGTCCCGCTGTTCGCGCGCCTGTCCATCGCCGCTGCGGCCCTGGTATGGGAAAGGATCGAACTTGAGCGCAGTGTGGCCGGACTCGACGATGTCTCGAATTTCCCGGACCACAGCCTCTTTGCTGGTGAACTTGGCCTGGTTGGGATGGGTGTAGAGCGCGATTTCATCGCGTACCGGTCCACCCAACAGCTCGTAAATCGGCTTGCCCAAGACTTTGCCTTGGATGTCCCAAAGGGCTATGTCGATGGCGCTGACGCATTCGACTGCGGCGCCGCGACTGCCCATGTAGGTGAAGCTGCGGAAAATCTTGTGCCACAGATACTCGATACGCGCCGGGTCCTCGCCTGTCAGAGCGGCACCGATCTGGCGCAGGATCGTGCAGAGGGCGCGATTGGCGAGCCTTGTCGTGGTGGTGATCTCTCCCCAGCCGCTCACCGCCTCGTCGGTCGTCACCTCGACGAACAGAAACTCTCCCCAATAAGAAGCATCGGATCTGATTAGCCACGGCCGAACGCTGGTGATTTTCATCTCGACTGCCTTTGCTTAAGTGGTCGGGATAACGATATCCCAGGCTATGTATTCTATCCTGCCCGAGCGGCGTTACGCGCACGCATGTGTTCGAGGATGTGCCGGCCGGAGCCCTCGACATGGCGTGCAATGAGTTCGGCTGCCTCGCTCGCATTTCCCGCTTTTACATGCGCGATAAGCTCGCGATGCTCGCTAAGGATCGCGGCACGCCGGGCGAGCGTGAAGTTGAAACGCCGGCTCACGGCTCGAAGCACTTCGCGATGCTTCCACCAAAGCTCGGCGGCATGGCGGTTGTAGTGCTTTTGGTACATGACGGTGTGAAAGGCGGTGTCCAGCTCGCTGTGCCTGAACGTGTCGGCGAAGTCGTTTTCTTCAATCAGGCCCTGGATTCGTTCGAGCTCAGCAATGTCTTCGACGGTGGCCATATTCACGAACCATCGCGTCAGGGCCGGCTCGATCAAGACCCCGATCTCGTAGATGTCCCGAACAAAATCCTGGTCTATGGGCCGCACGCGTGCTCCGCGGTTGGGAACGAGAGTGACAAAGCCCTCGCCACGCAACAGTTGCAGAGCCTCGCGCACGGGGTTGGTTGAGGTACCGTGGCGCCGGGCGAGATCGGTGACCACAAGCCGCTGGTTGGCAGCGAGCCGCCCTTCGATGATGTCTTCCCTGATCAGTTGATAAAGCGAGGCGCCCTCGCTGGAGGCCCCGATGGGGTCGATCCCTTCGGGGGGCTTTGCTTTGAAATCGCTTGTTTCGGCCAAGACGGTCCCCAATCAATACACATATTGGTCCGATATCACGCAAGGCTTCTCGAAACAATGTACGATTTCTTCAATTGACAGGCAATCTACAATCTGAAAACGTATGATCTGGTCGAAGGGATACATTGGGTGGAAGTCCCGCGGCCGGGAGCAAAGACCGCTTGCCTCGACGCAAAGCGGCTTGGGAGAACCTGGAGGATACCTATGACGAGGATTTCACTCGGCGGTGCCGCCGTGCGCGCAACTGTATCCACTGCTTTGATGCTATCGTTGATGTCCGCGTCTGCACTGGGCGCGCCGGTCGACCTGAGCAAGTGGTCGCCGGAATATGTGCGCTCCATTGCCGGCACACAGGACTTTGACACGGCGGGCGATTGCGCCAAGGTCACCCCCCTCGACTACAAGGGGCGACTGACTTTCTGGTATCAGGGCGTGTTCGAGGGTGACCCCGACCTCCTGCGCCAGTATTACAAGGAGTTCTTCGAGACCTTCCGCAAGACCTATCCAAACATCCAGCTTGAGGAACAAGCCCTCACCTATAACGACCTGCTGGACAAGTTCCGCACCGCGCTCCTTGGCAATGCAGCGCCAATGGCGGTGCGTCTGCAAATCCTGGGCGGCACCGAGTTCGCCTCGAAGGGCTATCTGGAACCCCTCAAACCCGAGGACGTAGGATATTCGACCGACGACTTCTGGCCCGGTGCAATGAAGGCCGTAACCTGGGAGGGGGTGACCTACGGCATCCCGACCAACAACGAGACGATGGCGTTCATCTGGAACGCCGACGTCTTCAAGCGTGCAGGCCTCGATCCGGAAAAGGCTCCGGCAACCTGGGACGACGTCGTCAAATATTCCAAGCAGATCCACGACAAGCTCGGCATTGCCGGTTACGGCCTCGTGGCGCGCAAGAACGCCGGCAATACGCCGTATCGCTTCATGCCGCAGCTGTGGGCCTATGGCGGCGGCGTTTTCGACGAAGCCACCGCCAATCCGACCTACAAGCAGGTCCAGCTCGACAGCCCGCAGAGCAAAGCGGCATTGCAAGCCTCCTACGATATGTATGTCCGCGACAAATCGGTTCCGGTTTCGGCGCTCACCAATCAGCAGGCGGATAACCAGCCCCTCTTCCTCGCTGGCCAGCTCGGCATGATGGTCTCGCACCCCTCCGACTACAACGTCATGCTCGACCTGCAGAAAAAGACGACGGGCAGCGACAAGGACAAAGCGCAGACCGTCATCGACAATATGCGCTACGGCCTGATTCCGACTGGCCCCGACGGCAAGCGTGCCGTCGTGTTTGGGGGCTCGAACATTCACATCCTGAAGCCCGAATATGTCGAGGGCGGCAAGGTCGACGAGCCGGCTGCAAAGGCTATCAGCTGCATGTGGGCAAGCCCCGAATGGTCGCTGAAAATGGCTTATGCCGGCTCGAACCCGGGAAACCTTAACGGCTTCAAGACCAAATGGATGAAGGAACGCCTGGACAGTATCAAGTTCCTTGATGTCACGACGTCGATGCTTCCATACGGCATCCCGTTTCCGGCGCTGCCACAGTCCCCCGAGATCATGAACATCATCGTCCCGGACATGCTGCAGAACGCCCTCACCGGAGCCATGACTGTCGACCAGGCAGCGGACGACGCAGCCAAGAAGGTCAAAGACCTAACGGATGGCGGACTCTAGTCCGCGCCTGCCGATCTGACCGGCTGCGCCTCGATCGCAGCCGGTTTCTTCCGAAGAACAAGGGCAGGGCACAGTGACGATCTTGACTAGCAAGGCCGAGGCGCGCCGAAGACTGCAACCTGACGGGCACGGCGTGCTGCGAAAGATTTGGGAGCATCGCGCTGACTACGCGTACGTGCTTCCCGCAATCGCCGTGATGCTCATCGTCATAGCCTATCCGATCTACTATACGATCGAGCTGTCGTTCTTCAACACGCCGCCTGGCCTGCAGCTCCGCGACAAGATTTTTATCGGCTTCGACAACTACACCGCCATCCTCACAAGTCCGGTGTTCTGGACAGTCACCTCGAACACTCTGATCTGGACGTTAGGATCCACTTTGATCTCATTTGTCCTGGGGTTTGCCTGCGCCCTGGCGCTTCATCGCGACTTTGTCGGTCGCGGCATCCTGCGGGCCATCCTGATTATTCCCTGGGTCATCAGCGCGGTCGCCGCGTCCTATATCTGGAAGTGGATCTACCATTCGGACTTTGGAATTATTGGGGCGGTGCTGGTCGGCCTCGGATTGGCCGACAGGCCGCCGAATTTCATCGACAGCGTCAGCACAGTGCTGCCCTCCCTGATCGTCGTCAATATCTGGCGGGAGTTTCCGTTTGCCATGATCATGATGATGGCTGGCCTGCAGACGGTTCCCGATCAGCTGCTGCGCGCCGCAAAGGTTGACGGAGCCAATGCATGGCAGCGGTTCTGGCACGTCACTTTCCCGCATTTGAGAAACGTTTCGACGGTAACGATCCTTCTGCTGGCCGTGGCCAACTTCAATTCATTCATCATCCCCTGGATCATGACCGGCGGCGGGCCGTCGAACGCATCGCATATCTGGATCACCCACATTTATGAGCTCGCCTTCGGCCGCCAGCGCTGGGGGGTGGCATCGGCCTATTCGGTGCTGCTGTTCCTGATCCTGATGTCGTTCGGCTACTTTTACGTCCGTGCTCTGAGCGGTAACGAGCGGAAGGATGGGAGCGCATGAGCACGATTGCCGAGACTGCTCCTCGGGTCAAAGCCCGTCGCCGCATGCGCATCGACGGATGGCGGTGGGGCGGACGCATCTTCCTCGTTTTCATGATGCTTTACACGGCGTTGCCGATGATCTGGATGCTGATCACCTCGATCAAGTCAGGCTTCGCGGCCATGCAATTCCCGCCGCAATGGTGGCCTGACCAACCCACCCTTGCCAGCTATGAGAAGCTGCTCGATCCGCAAAACAGCGTCGGCCAGGACTTCCTCCGCTTCTTCTGGAACAGCCTTTTCGTCTCCACCGCCACGACCATCCTTTCGGTCATCGTGGCAGTACCTGCGGCCTACGCGTTTTCGCGCTTCACCTTCCCGGGCCGAAACTTTCTGTTCTTCGCCGTCTTGCTTCGCAACATGTTCCCGGCGGTGATCTTTCTCGTGCCGCTCTTCATCCTGATGCGCGCGATCGGGCTGGTGAACACGCATGCGTCGCTCGTCCTCACCTACCTCACATTTGGCCTTCCGCTGGCAATCTGGCTCCTCAAGGGCTTCTACGACAACATTCCGGTGCAGCTCGAGCAGGCGGCGCGCATCGACGGCGCGACGCGGTTCCAGGCCTTTGTCCTGATCGTGATGCCGCTCTCGACGCCAGGAATCATCGCCACGGCGATCTATTCCTTTATCGGCGCGTGGAACGAATACATCTACGCATACACCTTCCTCTCCAAGAACGAGCAGTTGACGCTGCCGGTCGGCATCCAGCGCTTCTTTTCGGAAAATACGACGGACTTTCCGGGCCTGATGGCGGCCAGCTTTATGATGAGCGTGCCCGTCGTGGTCCTGTTCCTCGTCCTGCAACGATACTTCGTACGCGCCCTCACGGAAGGCGCAGTCAAGCACTAGAGGAGTTGCCGGTGGCCCACGTGGTCCTTAACGATCTGGTCAAGACCTATGGCAGCTTCAAAGCTGTCAACAACGTTTCGCTGACGGTCAACGACGGCGAATTCGTTGCGCTCGTCGGCCCTTCAGGCTGCGGCAAGACAACCACGCTCAATCTTGTGGCGGGGCTCATCCCCATTACATCTGGCGACATCGTCATCGGCGACCGGGTGGTCAACGACCTCGACCCCAAGGACCGGGACATCGCAATGGTGTTCCAGAACTACGCGCTCTATCCGCAGAAATCGGTCTACAAGAACCTGGCCTTCCCGCTGCAGATGCGCAAACTGCCAAGGGACGAGATCGACAGGAAGGTCAAGGAAGCAGCGCGCGTGCTCGACATGACGCAGCTGCTCGAGCGCAAGCCACGCGAACTTTCGGGCGGGCAACAGCAGCGCGTGGCGCTCGGCCGTGCCCTCGTTCGCGATCCGGCGGTATTTCTGATGGATGAACCCCTCTCCAACCTCGACGCAAAGCTGCGCGTGCAGATGCGCTCAGAGATCAAGCGTTTCCACCAGGACCTCAAGGCGACGATCATCTACGTGACGCACGACCAGCTCGAAGCGGTAACCATGGCCGACAGGATGGCGGTGATGAACGGCGGCTACCTGCAGCAATACGATTCACCGGCGCAGGTCTTCGCCCATCCGGTGAACATGTTCGTCGCCAGCTTCGTCGGCAGCCCGGCGATGAGCCTTGTTCCGCTGGAGGCATCAACGGCAAGCGGCAACACTGTGTTGACCAGCGCGGAGGGCTGGCACTTCGAGCTCTCGCCACACAACGCCCAGAAGGTCTCAAGGGCAACAACCAAGAAAGTCGTGCTCGGCGCACGTCACTCGGCGATCAAGCTGCACAAGAGTGCGGTACCAGGAAGCATCCCTGCCAAGGCCTATACGGTGGAGCCGACCGGAGACGTCACCTTCGTACAGGCGTTGCTGTCTGGCGCCATCGTCAACGTCAGCGTGCCGCCGACCATTACCGTTGCGCCCGACGAGCAGATTTGGCTCGAGTTCGACCAGGAGCGGATGCATCTGTTCGACGGCGAAACAGAAATGGCCCTCAAGGCCAACTGAGACCAAGCGGATGCGTGTGAAACGAGGGCGTGGATGACTACGAAGCTTAAAATCACGGCGATCAAGCCCTATCCAGTATGGGTAGGAACGCGCAACCAGATGCTGGTCAAGGTCGAGACTGACAACGGCATCTTCGGCTGGGGCGAGAGCGGCTTGAGCGGTCGCGAGAAGGCCGTGGCCGGCGCGATCGAGCACTATCGCGAGTTTCTCATCGGCCGCGACGCAATGCAGATTGGTCGGATCTGGCAAGAAGTCTATCGTAGCCAATATTTCGAAGGCGGACGCGTTCTGCAGGCGGCGATTTCGGCCATCGACATTGCCCTTCACGACATCAAGGGCAAGGCGCTGGGGGTGCCGGCCTACGACTTGCTGGGCGGCAAGCAGCGCGACCGCATTCCTACCTTCGCCTCGACCGGTGACGAGGCCGAGGGCGATGTTGCCATCGAACGAGCCCGCGAACTACGCGCACAGGGATGGCAGGCGATCCGCTTCTTCCCCATCGGGCAAAACAGCAAGGACTTCTTTGAGCCGCGGGAGTCGATCGGCGCGACCGCAACGATGCTAAACAAGGCGCGCGAGGCGCTGGGCGACGACGTCGTCCTCGGCATCGACTATCATCATCGGCTATCGGTGGCAGAGGCGGCGAGCTTCTGTAACAAGCTCGGCCGTGGCGTGATTGATTTCCTCGAAGAGCCGATACGAGACGAGACACCGGAGGCCTACGAATCCCTGCGCACGATGACCGACATCCCGTTCGCCATCGGCGAGGAATTTGCCAGCAAGTGGCAGTTCCTGCCCTACATCGAGCGTGGCATCCATCAGTTCAACCGGCTTGATATTTGCAATGTGGGTGGGCTCACCGAAGCGATGAAGGTCGCTGGTTGGAGCGAGGCGCACTATGTGGACCTGATGCCGCACAATCCCCTCGGCCCAGTCTGCACGGCCGCGACCATCCATCTCGCCGCCGCGGTGGCGAATTTCGCTTGGCTCGAGACCAGGGCGCCCGAAGCAAAGCTCGGCTTCGACAATTCCGAGTTTTTCCCCGTGCAACCGCGGCTTGACGGCCCCGACTATCCGGTCAGCGATCTGCCGGGGCTCGGCGTCGAGGTCAACGAAGAGGCGGTCAAGGCGGAGAGCTTTCGGTTCTGGGAAGCACCTCACCTGAAGCGCCGCGACGGTTCTGTTACGAACTGGTAGTTCACCACCGGAGTCTAAAATGACGCATACTTCCGACATTACGCGACCTCCCAAAGATATGATCGACGCACTGAGGGAAATCGGCGCCGCGACGGTTTCCGGCACGCTTGGCCACATGGGCTTCCGCAATCCGCACATGGTCGGTCCCGTACCGCAGAACCGCGGGAAGTCGATCGTTGGGCCGGCGCTGACGCTCCAGTTCATGCCGCAGCGGCCAGACCTCTTCACCGAGGGGGAATATGCCGATCCGGAGACGCAGTTGCACCGGCACGTGCTCTATCACGCGCAGGAGGGCGATGTGGTCGTGGTCGACGCGCGCGGCGATATGAGTTCGGGTGTCTTTGGCGATATGATGTCGACCTATTTCAAAGGCAGAGGCGGCGCTGGCATTGTAATCGACGGATGCATGCGCGATCGGCCCAATGTCGAGAAGCTAGATCTCCCCCTATGGCTGCGTGGCTGGACTCCCAACTACCATGTGCAGACCAGCATCTATCCCAATGCGGTCAACGTTCCGATTGCCTGCGGCGGTGTCACGGTCATCCCCGGCGACATCATCGTCGCCGACGATGATGGGGTGGTGGTGCTTCCAGTCGCAATGGCCTCGAAGGTAATCGAAGAGTCGCAAAAGCACCACGATTGGGAGGAGTTTTCGCGAGAGAAGCTTATGGAGGGCGGGTCGTTGCAGCGCTACTATCCGCTGCATGATGATGCCCGCGGAGAGTACGACGAGTGGCGCGGAGCAAACCGCTTGGAGAACCCCAGTTAGCCTATCGATTACCCGAGGCGGGCAGCGACCTGCCGCATCGACTTGCGCACCGCGTCAAGAAAGGCGTGGTCGGCGTTCTCCATCAAATGCGAGCGGTCGGCAACCTGATCTGCGTGTGGCAGGGCTTGTGCGGTTGTCCGGGCATATCACGACCGCCGTCTCGTGCGACGATTCCGAGCTGGGGCTGCTGGAGCAGCCAGGCATTGGCGGTCGCCGGTTCCCGGTCGGCGAAATGCGGTCGTCTTTTCTGCGTTTAAAATCGCAAATGAACGTGCCTTATCGATGATTGCGGCGCGACGCATCATGCACTGCTTCCACTTTTAACTCGCCAGGGACCGGATCGGAAAGCCGAAACTGTGCTCGCATGGTTTTGTTCGCCGATTGACAGATAGATGTTCGAAACGCCGAGCAGTGCGCGTAAAAGCCGCTTGACAAAACACGTCCGCCGCGAGTATTGGGTAATCGATAACCCAAGGAGGATGGCGAGGATCGTGGCAGTATCTCTTTCTGACATCGCGGAACGTGCGGGAGTCTCGGTGAAGACGGTTTCCGGCGCATTGCACGGCGGCTCCGCCCGCATGTCGGACGATACGCGTCAGAAGGTCAAGGCCATTGCGGAAGAACTCGGCTACGTGACCAACCTTGCGGCGCGTGGCGTGCGTCAGGGCTGGCTACCGCTGGTCGGAGTCGTCTCTGACGGCCTCATCACGTCGCCCTTCGCCACCGAGATCGTGCGTGGCCTCGACGGGGCGGCCCGCAGCGCCGGCATGGCGGTCTTTGCGGTCAACCACCGCAGCGGCCAGTCTATCGGCTCGGTGCTCGACGAGGTGCAGCAGTTCCGGCCGCGCGCGGTTGCTTATGCCGCCATGTACCACAAGGATGTCGCCCTGCCGGACAGGTTGGCGGGCGCCGTCGGCGTCATGATCAACTGCCGCGAGGCTACCGGCCGCGTCACCGCGCTGGTGCCGGACGAGGAGGGCGGCGCGCGGGAGATCGTGCGTTATCTCCTCGTCGCCGGCCGCCGTCGCATCGCCTTTATCAACCTGCCGGGCATTCTCGCCGGTACGCTACGCGAGATGGGGTTTCGTGCGGCGCTTGAGGAGGGGGGCATTGACCCCGTCGGCGTGTTGCCGGCGGTGCGCCGCAGCGTCTACAGCGACCGCGCGCCAAGCCTTGTTGCCTCTCATGTGGAGGCGCTTCTGAAATCCGGTCAACGGCCTGACGCCATCTTGTGCGGCAATGACCGCGTGGCGATGGAAGTCTATGCGGCGCTTGCCCGTGCCGGCCTTCGCATTCCGGATGATATCGCGGTGGCAAGCTTCGACAACCAGGTCGAGCTGGCCTCGCGGCTGGACCCGCCATTGACGACGATGGCCCTGCCGCACCGCGCCATGGGCCGCCTTGCCATGGAGATCCTCCTGGCCGAGCAGCCCGAACCGCCGCATCTGCGGAAACTGCCGTTCCATCTGGTCGAACGGGCATCCGTCTGAACATCGAATAGTGCCAAACAGGAGGAGAATACGAAATGAGGATTTTGATGGGTAATCGTTTACTTTCCGCACTCCTAGCGTCCGCTACCCTGGTCGCGACCGCCGTTTTCGCCGAGGCGAAGACCGTCATCCACGTCATGCACCAGGGTGATCCCGGCTGGGTAAAGGCCTATGGCGACGTTGCCACCCGCTTCGAGGCCGTCAATCCCGATGTCGACATCGAGATGATCTACGCGCCGCACGATGCCTATAACGAAAAGTTCAGCGCCGCCGTCATGGCCAAGCAGCTGCCCGATATCATGGAACTCGATGCTCCGTTCCTCGCCAATTATGTCTGGTCCGGCTATCTACAGGCCGTCAAGCCGCTGATTGACAAGGACCTGCTCGATGACATGACGGATTCGAATATCGCCCAGGGCACCTATCCGATCGACAAGGACCTCTATGCGATCGGGCTCACCGACTCCTCGGTCGTGCTCTACGGCAACAGGAAATATCTTGAAGCCATTGGCGCCCGCATTCCGAAATCGGTCGATGATGCCTGGACCCGCGAGGAATTCGAAGGCTATCTCGAAAAGCTTTCCAAGCTCGAAGGCGTGAAGTGGCCGATCGACACCTTCCGAGGTTACGGCATCAAGACCGAATGGATCACTTATGCCTACGGCCCCCTGCTCGAAAGCGCCGGCTGCGACCTGATCGACCGCAAGACTTGGAAGGCCAGCGGCACGCTCGATGGCGAGGCCTGCGTCAAGGCGCTGACGATGATGCAGGACTGGGTGAAGAAAGGCTGGGTCGTACCGACTTCGTCAGGCACCAACCAGTTCTACGCCGAGGGACAGCCGGCCGCGCTCGCCATGGGCGGTCACTGGTTCTACGCGGAGGCGTCGGCAGCGATGAAGGACAATATCGTCGTCATGCCGCTGCCGAAGATCGGCGACAAGGGCGTGAGCCCGAACGGAACCTGGATCTGGGGTATTTCCGCGACCTCGAAAAACCCTGAGATCGCCGGCAAGTTCCTGAGCTTCCTTTTGAAGGACAAGGAGTACCGGGAGTACGCCAAGACCCAGTCCGCCTATCCGGGCTTGAAAAGCTTCGCCGCCGAATCCCCGCTCTATGCGGAAGGCGGTCCGCTCGCCGTCGCCTTTGAGCAGGCTTCCAAGACCGCGGTCGCCCGTCCGCCGCACCCGGCCTATCCGACGATCACCTCGGCCTTCATGCAGGCCGTCGACAAGATCTTCAACGGTGGTGACGCGCAGGAAGCGCTGACGGCCGCTGCCGAGAAGATCGACGAGGATATCGAGGACAACGCCGGTTACCCGCCCTTCGACGAGCAGAAGTAAGGGGTTTTGACGGGGCCGGCTCGTCCTGCCGGCCCTGGACTATCTCGGGAGGATGACCGATGAGGAGGAAACAATGACTTTGCAACAGACCTCCACCCCCGCTTTGCGACGTCCGGCCAAACGCCGCGACAACAAGCGGCTCTGGCAGGAAATGGCGATGATCGCGCCTGCCTTTCTGCTTATGGCGATATTCCTGATCACGCCGTTCCTCTTGTCCTTCTGGACGGCGATGACCAACCAGCCGCTCGTGCCGCGCCCGACGCCGGTGCGCTTCGTCGGCCTCCTGAATTTCGAGCGCGTCTTCACCGATCCGCTGTTCTGGACCTCGCTGTGGAACGTCACGCGCTTCACCGTATGGGTGCTGCCGCTGCAGTGCGGCCTCGCCTTCCTGACCGCGCTCCTCTTGCATCGGAAGCTGCCAATGCAAAACCTGCTGCGCGGCCTGTTCTTCCTGCCGGCGATCACCTCCATGGTGGTGGTCTGCGTCATCTGGGGCACGCTTTTCCAGTACCCGAGCGGCCCGCTCAACCAGATCGTCGGTTTCCTTTCCGGCGGCACGATTCAGCCAATCGACTGGCTCGGCGACCCCAACTGGGCGATGTTCTCCATCGTGTTGCTTTCAGCCTGGCAGGCCTATGGCTTTCAGATGATCATCTATCTCGCCGGCCTGCAGGGCATTCCCGAAGAACTATACGATGCCGCCCGCATCGATGGGGCAAGCGCGCTGCGCCGCTTCTGGCACGTCACTATGCCCGGTCTTCGCCCGACCCATGTCTTCGTGCTGGTCATCACCACGATCCAGGCCTTCAAGCTCTATACGCAGGTGGCAATCCTCACCCAGGGCGGCCCGAACGAAAGCACCGAAACCGTTGTCCACTACATGGTGCGCGCCGGCTTCGAGGAGCAGAAACTCGGCTACGCATCGGCAGTGTCCGTCATCCTCTTCGTCATCGTTCTTCTAATCGCGCTCCTGCAACGCAAACTCCTGAGGCGCTTCGATGTCTGATCTCGCTTTGACCCAGCCCGTCCCGCTGGCAATCGCAAGGGGCGACGGCAAGAGAAGCCTGCGCATCGTGCAGAGCCTCTGCATCCTGGTCATCGCGCTGGTGATGATCTCGCCGCTGTTCATGCTGCTGATCGCCAGCCTGAAGGACGACCGCTTCCGCATCCTCGCTGACATGGGCAGCTTCCGCGCCTTCTGGGTCAGCGACCCGACGCTGTCGAACTACAAGGAGGTCGCCCATTTCTCCGGCGAACTGGCCTATGGCCGATATCTCTTCAATTCGTTGGTGATCCTCGTCGCCACTGTCGTCTCAGGACTGGTCGTCAATTCCATGGCGGGCTTCGTTCTCGCCTGGGGCTCGCTGCGCGGCAAGGCGGCGCTCTTGGCGCTGGTCGTCGCGCTCTATGTCATCCCGCAGGAAAGCATCATCATGCCGCTCGTCGTCATGATGTCGCGGGCGGGGCTGACGGATACCTTCGCGGTGCAGATCCTGCCCTGGGTGGCAAGCCCGCTCTATGTCTTCCTCTTTTACCAGTTCTTCGCGCAACTGCCGAAAGAACTCTATGAAGCGGCGGAAATGGATGGCGCGTCGACCTTCCGCATCTACCGGTCGATCTATATGCCGCTCAGCCTGCCGGCGCTCGCCACGGTCTCAATCCTCATGGGCATCGAAAGCTGGAACCAGTATCTCTGGCCGACGCTGGTCACCCAGACCGACTATGCACGGCCGATTGCCGTCGCCATCGCCACCTTCTTCGGACAGGACAGCATCTACTGGGACCGCGCCATGGCCGCCTCGGTGCTGATGATGATCCCGGTCCTCATTCTCTATCTGGCTTTCCAGCGCTGGTTCGTCAGTTCATTCGTCGGCTCCGCCGTGAAAGGTTGATCATGTCTCTGCAGGCAAAATCCGAAACGTCAGCACCTGAAACCATTGAAGCGGAACTGCCCGAAGGTACGGTGCTGCATCTCTGGCTGAAGGCGCGCCATGCCGGCGGCGAGGCGAAGCTCTTCGTCGCCGTTGATGGCAACGACATCGGCGAGCCCTCGACCCACCGCGCAGGGGAATTTGAGTTCTTCGCTGTGACGCTCGCGAAAGGCGGTCGTGCCACGCTGTCTTATGATGCGACAACCACAGCGCTCTCCGTCGCTTACGCCTTCCGGCCGGAAACCGTGATGAAGGCGGGCATCCGCGTCCTGCACAGCGATGCCCGCACCTCCGCCCCCGACGTACCCGACAGCTACCATTTCCGCCCGCCCTTCGGCTGGATGAACGATCCGAACGGTTTTGGACGGTTCGGCGGAAACGCTCACCTCTTCTACCAGCACTATCCTCATGAGCCGCGGTGGAACACTATGCACTGGGGCCATGCCGTCTCGAAGGATTTCGTCCGCTGGACGCATTTGCCCATGTTCCTCTTCCCGGCGGCGCATCTATCGGAAAAGGACGATGGCCGCGGCGGCGCCTTCTCCGGCTCGGCGATCCCCGGCACCGGCCCGGAAGGCGAGGAGATCCGCGTCTTCTACACCGAGCATGTGCGTGACCGTCTACCGGAAGAGCAAATCCAGCTTTCCGCCGTCAGCCGCGACGGCATCGTCGCCGGCCCGTCGGAAATCGTGATGCCGCTGCGCCCGGAAGGCTTGAACCTCACCACCGATTTCCGCGACCCCTATGTCTTCAAAGGCCCGGACGGGCGCTGGAAGATGCTGCTCGGCAGCCGCGACAGGCAGGGCGGCGTCGTACTGCTCTATGAAACCGCAGACGCGCAAGGCGCCGATGGCTGGACCTTCCTCGGCATCCTCCATCGCGAGGACGGTTTCGGCATGACGGCGGCGGAATGCCCCTGCATGGTGCCGCTTTCCGGCAAAAACGCAGAAACCCGCTGGGCGCTGATCTTCGGTCTGCTCACCAGCCGCGACCCGGCCACCGGCCGCCGCAACCTCACCTCCGTCACCGTCGGTGGTTTCGATGGCCGCACCTTCGTCGCGGAATTCGTGCAGGAGTTGGATTTCGGTTCGGATGCCTATGCTTTCCAGGCCTTCGTTGATGGCGACGAGCCGGTCGGCATCGCCTGGCTCGCCAACTGGACGGATTTTTCCAAGAAGGACGATTTCCCGACGGCCATGACCCTGCCGCGCCGCATGTTTCTCGACGGCGACACCGTGCTGACTCCGCCGGTCGCAGCCGTCGAAAGCCTACGCCATCGGTTGCTGGACGACACCGCGCTTGCCGCCGGCAAGACCGTGCCGCTCGGCACCGGCGCCGTCGAGATCGTGCTTGATCTCACCGCGCCGGGCGCCGCCTTCGATCTCACCTTCGATCATCCGGATGTCGATCTCGGCGTGAAACTCGACGCCGATGGTCTGGCGATTGTCTTCGATGCCCGCACCGGTATGAGGCCGCCGCGTTACGTCGCCGCCGGCGCGAAACCGTCGAGCCTGCGCATCTTCCTCGATGCCGGCTCCATCGAGGTCTTCGCTGACAACGGTCGCTGGACGGGGTCCAAACGCATTCCGAGCTTTGCCGCCGCACGTTCGGCAACGCTCGCCGGCGCCGTCGCCGGGGCCGGCGTCTGGCAATTGAAACTGTGAGGGAGGACAGACAATGGCATCGGTAGCAATCGACCGGGTTCAGAAGCAATACGGCGCGGCCTCCGTTATCCACGGGGTTTCCGCAGATATCGAGGACGGTGAGTTCGTCACGCTCGTCGGGCCGTCCGGCTGCGGCAAGTCCACGCTTCTGCGCATGCTGGCGGGGCTAGAGGATATCAGCGGCGGTGAAATCCGCATCGATGGCCGCGTCATGAACGACGTCGCGCCGAAGGAGCGCGATATCGCCATGGTGTTCCAGTCCTACGCGCTCTATCCGCACATGACGGTGCGCGAAAATATGGGCTTTGCCCTGAAGCTGCAGGGGCGCGATAAGGCGACAATCAACAAGCTGGTGAGCGAGGCCGCCGGCATTCTCGCACTTGAACCCCTGCTGGAGCGCCTGCCGAAACAGCTTTCCGGCGGCCAGCGCCAGCGCGTCGCCATGGGCCGCGCCATTGTACGCCATCCGAAAGTGTTCCTCTTCGACGAGCCGCTGTCCAACCTCGACGCCAAGCTGCGGGTGACTATGCGCAGCGAGATCAAGGAGCTGCATCAGCGCCTTGGCACGACTATCGTCTACGTGACCCACGACCAGATCGAGGCGATGACCATGGCCGACAAGATCGTCGTCATGCGCGCCGGCCGCATCGAGCAGATCGGCAAGCCGCTCGATCTCTACGACCGCCCGGATAACACCTTCGTCGCCGCCTTCATCGGCTCGCCGTCGATGAACCTCTTCGAGGGCGGCATCAGCGACGGCGGCTTCCGTATCGGAGGTGGCGTTTCCCTGCCGCTTCCGCCGCGATTGAGCCAAAGCGCGGCGCGCACCTACGGCATTCGCCCTGAGGACCTCGAAATTGCGGAGACGGGCATTCCGGCCACCGTGCTGACTGTCGAGCCCACCGGTGCGGAGACCCATCTTTCGGTGCGTGTCGGCACGGAGACGGCAACCATCGTGCTGCACCGGCGGGTGGATTTAAAACCTGACCAGCAAATCCACCTCGCGCCCAAATCCGAGAAAGTCCACCTCTTCTCCGCCGAAGGCCGTCGGATAGACTGATCCCCCGGCCCCTCCTGCTGAGCCGCGTCCGTCATTTGACGGCCACGCCTGGTATCCTCGGACGGCTTCCGCGTTATCCAGACAGAGCACAGGTCGAAACGACGCTCGATGAAAAGGAGCTTCTTCGCGAAGAGGTACTTAACGCTCTGGAAATCCAGATAATACCGAGAATATGCATGGCAATGCCATCCAAAGTGGCCGTCACATACAGAATTCAAAACCCGAATCTATCAATGAACTTGAACCAAGCTCTGAAAAAGAGCAGGGCGAAAGCTTGCGGGACGAGCCGCAGACACAGAGTATGAAGCGTGAAGGGCCAAAGCCGGTTGTTGAACCGATTAACTCGTTTCCGTTGGGCATAGTTCTTCGAGCCCGCCCACAAATTTTGGACTAGGGGCCAAACGGCGGCATATCGCATTGGCGCGAGCTGATGACAGCTGCCCTGGTGGTCCGCTCAATGCTGGGCGTAAGCCCCTCAGCCGATGAGGAAGCTTGCGAAGCCATGGGTCCTCGAAATGCCGCGGCAGCGATGGCGTGCATTCTGGAATGCTCAAACTTACGTCATTCGTCGATGTCGCGACCGATTTCAGGAGCATTGGTAGCGCAGGGCTCGCCTCATGATACCGGAATAGGGGTTTGACGCTTATTCCAACTCGTAGATCATGCCGGCGTGCTCGCAGGCGCGGGCTACGAGTGTGGGGTGCAAGACCACGAACCTCAGCGCCTGCGGGTGACTCGAGAACGCCAGATGATTTTTCTGCAGGTGACGCTGCGACTAGCAGGAGGCGGCAAAAACCCTCTATTGCCCATAGTGAGAGCATGCTCTATATATCCGAGAGGATCTATATCATTCAGGATATGAAAGGACGGAATGGACGGTCGATTTTCATGGTCGCTTCAAGAGTGAGGTGACCGACCTGCCTGCCGATGTTCGGGTGGAGTTGCTGGCGTATTTGGTACTCCCGCGCCAGAAAGGCTTACGACTAGGCCGTCCTGAGGTTGACACGCTCGGAGGTTCCAAACACGTGAACATGAAGGAACTACGTATCAAGGTATTGAAGGTTCAATGGCGGTTCGCCTTTGCTTTTGATCCCGAGCGAAAAGCCATCGTCCTTTGCGGCGGAGCGGAGAGCGGCATGAGCCAGAAACTCTTCTACAAAGACTGATTGATCTGGCGGACAAACGATACGACGAGCACTTACGCGAGTTGGAGAAGAAACATGGATGACCTCGACAATCTGATACAGACGCTTCCCGAAGCCGAACAGCACGCTGTTGCAAAGCGTGCTGAGGAACTTGTCACGGCGCACAATTTGCGAGAACTGCGGGCGCTCGCCGGACGGACGCAAGAACAGGTGTCTGCCGGGACCGGATTTAAGCAGACGAACGTCTCGAGGCTAGAAAAACGTGCGGATATGAAGCTTTCCACACTTCGCGAATACGTTGAGTCACTCGGTGGCACATTGAGGATCGTTGCGGATGTCGCGGGCAAGAAAGTCGATCTGTCCAGCATTGCTAAACGATCTCGGCACGGTTCAAAACTCTGATTGGCAACCGTCGATTGACGCAGCCCACATTGATGCTTGTTTGTTATCGAAATCAGCACTACAGCATCCGGGCGGCCCGCCCGCTTCGCCGCGTCGCGTTGATAAAATAACTAGATGCCTGCTGAACCGAGCGATGGCGTAACTTTTCCATTGCCTCGGGGAGGGGAATACCGCGGTTGGCCGCCTCGGAGAGATAACCACCGCAGCCCAGGCGGACCCTTCCCAACGAGCGCCGCAGCCAACTCATAGGCGGGAAAAGGCTGCCCAAAGTAATCTATCCATTATTTTTGGGTGGCCAGCGCCTCGATCATCACGACCAGTCTTCGAAGGTCATCGCTTTGAAGTGCCTTGAGCGCCACGGCTAATCTTTCATGGAACAGCTCATCCGTCGTTCTGACGTTCTCCTCAGCATTGTTACCAAGCAACTCGTCGATGCTCACGTTCAATACCGAAGCGATGCGGACCAGGGTTGCCAAGTCCGGTTCACGACGGCCGGTAATGTAGTTTCCGTAGCGGCGGTCGCTAAGGCCAGCGCGACGAGTTACCTCCGCGTTCGAAATGCCAAATTGTTCAGCGCGTCGTTTGAGATTTGAAGAGAATGGCTCCATGACCACATTTTGTTCATGACAAACCACACGGGTCTCTATGTACGATACGTGGTGCCTAGTGAGAACGGTACGTGCGGTGACTGATGGAACTACGCCAGCTCTCCTACTTCGTCGCGGTGGCCGAGGAACTGCACTTCGGCCGGGCGGCAGCCAAGGTGCGCATCGCCCAGCCGGCGCTCTCCAACCATGTGCAGGCGCTGGAGCGGGAACTCAGCTGTCCGCTGTTCATCCGCTCGACCAGACGGGTGGAACTGACCAGGGCAGGGGAGATCTTCCACGAGCGCTGCGTCGGGATCCTGAGCGAGGTCGATCTGAGTGCCGAGATCACCAGGGCGGTGGCCGGCAAGACGATCCGGCAGATCAGGATCGGCACCGTTTATCCGGCCACCACCGGCGTGCTGCCGGCGTTTCTGGCAAAGATCGCCCGCAAGTATCCGGATATCCGCATCCATATATCAAGCGGCAACACTGGCGACATCATCCGCGGCCTGGAAAACGGCCAGATCAATCTCGGCTTCATTAGACCGGTGGAAAACATCGGCTCCTTGCGCTTCTCCTCGATCGCCCATGACTGCCTCGCGTGACGACATCGTCGATATCGCGAGGTCGTTGGCGCGGCCGGGCAGGCGAGGCGAGGGGCACCACGGGTACACCAAAAGCGGAACGGCTTGCCGGGGGCAGTCGGTCCCGGGTTCCGCTCGTTCCCGAGCGGCGCTCCGCTAACCCTCCTGCGGCTGCCCTTTTAACCGGTCAAGCCGTGCGCGAACGGGCGCCGGCGCGGGCGCGCCTTCGCCTGGTATGCTCATTGTTTGGAGGGGACCCTTGCCGTGGCGTCGACGCAAGAACGGCCAAGCCGTCCGTCAGAATTCCGGCGACTGATCTTACAGATCGATGCCGGGCTTGCCAAAACGAGCGGGAGCGAGATGTCCACAGGGGCGGCCCGGTCCCCACCGGCGGCTCTCTGATTGCACCGACGCCCGCTCCTGCGCCGGCCGCCCCGCAGCAGATTGCACCCGCGAAGCCACTTCCCGGAAACTCGAACAAGGTCAGGCGGATCGTCATCCAGGTGCAGTCGGGATTGACTGCCTACGGCTATTACGCTGGTTCCTCGCTTCCCTTCAAGGCGACAAAGATGGGTTTCGCCGACGAGCAAGGGCATGTCCATCTGAGATATTAGCGCCGTCCTTTGGCTGCGACGATCGCTTCCGCCAGTATGATACATAGCTGTAGTTCTTCGAGCGTCATGCCGTTCGCGGCATTTGCAAAGCGTTCCAGGAGATCTGTCGTTTCAGCAATTGCGTCGGCGTGTCCTACGACGCCCAGCAGCCAATTTGGTGTTGTGCCCAGCGACAACGCTATTCTTACCAGTATCGCTAGGTCGGGTTCTCTTCGGCCGGCCACATAGTGCGCATATCGGCGCTCATCGAGGCCTACCCGCCTTGCGGCCTCGGCGTTCGATATGCCTAGCTGTTCAGCTCTTTCCCGAAGCCGCTTTGAAAGAATCTCCATGGGAACGATTTGTTCCCCATTGATAACGATCTGGCCACGAACGATATGGAGTGTTATAACTACAAACTGTAGTTTTGGAAATTGAAAGGTCGGATTCATGGAACTACGCCAGCTCTCCTACTTCGTCGCCGTGGCCGAGGAACTGCATTTCGGCCGGGCAGCCGCCAAGGTGCGCATCGCCCAGCCGGCGTTGTCCAACCATGTGCAGGCACTGGAGCGGGAGCTCGGCTGCGCGCTGTTCATCCGCTCGACCCGGCGGGTGGAACTGACGCGGGCAGGGGAGATCTTCCACGAGCGCTGCGTCGGGATCCTCAGCGAGGTCGATCTGTCCGCCGAGATCACCAGGGCGGTGGCCGGCAAGACGATCCGGCAGATCAGGATCGGCACCGTCTATCCCGCCACCACCGGCGTGCTGCCGGCGTTCCTTGGAAAGATCGCCCGCAAGTACCCGGATATCCGCATTCATATATCAAGTGGCAATACCGGCGACATCATCCGCGGCCTGGAAAACGGCCAGATCAATCTCGGCTTCATCAGACCGGTGGAAAACATCGGCTCGTTGCGCTTCTCCTCGATCGCCCATGAGCGCTATCTCTTGGCGGTGGCGAGGACGAACCCACTGGCGGAGCGGGCGGAGATTGGTATCGACGATCTGCGCGGGGAGAAGATCATCGCCTTCAATCGCAAGAACCTCTCCTACACCGAGCGGTACTTCAACGAGAAGTTCGAGGAATACGATCTGACCCGCAACATCGCCTATAGCTGCGACGACACCTATTCGCTGGTGTCGCTGGTCTCGGCCGGGCTTGGCATCGGCTTTGCGCCGGAATGGACCGAGGGCCTGCCGAACCGGGCCTTCGAGCTGAAGGCGGTCAGAGGCATCGACTTCAGGATCGGCCTCGGTGTCGCCTGGAGCAAGGACGACCCAACCGCCTCGCGCGATGACATCGTCGATATCGCGAGGTCGTTGGCGCGGCCGGGCAGGTGAGGCGAGGGAGCCCACGGGCGCCGTGGCGGTCCCCATGGCCCCGATTTGCGCACTGAAATCAATCTCGCATCGATAAGAGCTACTTATCGATGGTTGGCTCGACAACTATCAATCATACGATGTGAGGAACTGTAATATCCATATAGAGTTTCTTTAGCGAATCATTTACCATAAAATCAATGGTTTACGATCTCGCGAAAATCAGCATGACAGCCCTGATGCGCCCGGCGTTCGACGCCGGTATCGCGCTGACGCGTTTGGACGAGCGTACCGCCCGTTCACCGGTCGGCCAGGGATGGATCGAAAGATCCCATTTTGCCGACGCGTGCGCTTCGCTGTGGATCGACGGCGAACTCGTCCATCTGGAAGACCTCGTCCTCCACGACGCCACGAAGGATATTCGCACACCTACCCACGAACTGACAATCGCCCGCGACGTGTTGCGAACCCGTCGGCGGATCGCCGGCCAATCACCGGATTGGGCGCTCGCTACCGACGGCATCCGCTCGCTGCGGAAAACCTCGGAGATCGGGTCGGGCGGCGGGGACGAGGCGACGACGGCCAAAGTTATTTGGCCGGCGGCCGCGATCCACGCGGAAGGGGAGGGGGAGGAAGGTGACGACGTCGAAAATCTCCCCGGCATCGACTATGCCGCCATCGATGCGGTGCTCGCCCGATCAGAGGCGGCGATCGAGAATGTAACACGGCCTGGCCGTGGCGGCGCGGCGGAAAAAGATCCGTTGGTCTATGACCTCGACTGGGACGAGGACGCCCGGCTGGAAGAGTGGCGAAGCGTGTTGCAACAAACGCAAGACTTGCCGGCGGTGCTGCAGGCCATCATCGCCCTCGATGCCTGGAACGAACTGTCCGTCCTTCAGCATGCGCCCTGGCTCGGCCGGCTGCTGGCCGCGTCGATATTGCGCCAGACCGGCGTTACCACCGGTGCCCATCTCGCCGCCATCAATCTCGGCCTCAAAACCATTCCAGTCGATCGTCGTCGGCATCGCGACCGGGAAACCCGAATGCTGGCCATCGCCCAAGGACTGATCGAGGCCGCGGAGATCGGGCTCAAGGAGCATGACAGGCTGGCGCTGGCTCGAACACTGATGGAGCGAAAGCTGGAAGGGCGCCGGACATCTTCAAAACTGCCGGAGCTGGTTGAGTTGGTGATGGCCAAACCGTTGGTGTCGGCAAAAATGGTGGCGAAGACGCTTGATGTGACGCCGCAGGCGGCGCGGCGGATTGTTTTGGAACTGGGCTTGAGGGAGATGACGGGCAGGGGGAGGTTTCGGGCGTGGGGTTTGGTCTGAGGCAAAGGTCCGACCAACTTTCCGGTTGATGGGAAAGAATGGAGCATTCACGCGAATGCTCGGCGGTTGCTGTGCTCGGTTGCAACTGACGGCTCACGCCGGATAGCCTTTGGCGCGAAGACCATGCTCTGCGGTCAATGTCTGCTGGAGAAATTGTGTTGAGAAAGGTGGTGCCTTTTCAAGTCATCTTGTATTCGCGAGTAGAACATTTACGGTTGTAGACAATGATTTGCATTCGCCTTACAGGGTTTGATTTTGTCAGCTGTTCCAATCTTCGCAAAAGTTTCTGCCAACGGTGGTTGCGCCGATGTGGTGTTTGTTCATGGCCTGACCGGTGATCCCAAGGAGACCTGGTCGTCCAAAGGCACAACCGAACCTGAAGGTGAGTACTGGCCGCACTGGCTCTCGGCAGACCTCCCACACCTAAACTATTACACGCTCGGGTACCCAGCAAGCATATTTGCGCAGTGGGCGAAGAAGGAAATGAACCTTTTTGACCGAGCAAAGAACGCGCTCGAGACTCTGACTGTATACGGGTTTGGAAGCAGGCCGATCGTATTCATTTGCCACAGCCTCGGTGGTCTCCTCGTCAAACAAATTTTGAGAACGGCAAATGACTCTTCAGATGATGATTGGAAGAAAGTTGCTAAAAGTTGTGCAGGGATTTTCTTTCTTGCGACACCACACAGCGGCTCGTCGCTTGCCGATTTGCTAAAAATGTTTTCCGCATGCTTCGCATCGCCGCACGTCAACAAACTGCAGAAAGACTCTTCTGACCTTGATGAGCTCAATGCCAGCTTTCGGTCTTTGTGCCTGAGCCAAGCGATCCAGATCTCCGTCTACCATGAGATGCACAAAACCGCGAAGATTGCGCTTGTGGTCGACCCAAAGAGCGCGGATCCAGGTGTAAACGCTGTAATGCCGGTCGCTATCGACGCGGACCATCTAAGCATTTGTAAGCCTATCGACAGGTTCGACATCGTTTACGCGAGTATCAGACATCGTTTACAGAAGATAGCTCCATTGCCTGCCAGCACTTCGGAACCTTCGGTATTGTTCGATGATGATGGCCTGGATGAGGTCAGCGAGCATGATCGCAGAGACCTTCTAACGAAAATGATCACAGCAGGCCGGGAGGGTGAATATGCTTTTGCGAATGACTCCCAGAACCGGTTTGCACGCAACTTTGTCCAGTCTGGCCTTAGGACAGCGACAAACGAGCACCATTTGAACCTTCTGTCTGATATCGAGCAACGCTTCAACGCGCTCATTTATCATCCGCTGATATGCACCGGCGCGGATCTCGCAACGATTTCGATGGCAGTGCAAACGCATGTAATTGACCCTCTTGCAGAAAAGTATGCTGAGCAGAGAGCTACTTCGAAAACAGTGATGAACGCCCTCTATTTCCTGACGGAGCGCTGTCATGTTCGGTGGGACAGGGCATGAAGTACCGCCTTTGGTATGCACAACTCGATGTGTACGATACCGTAAGACGGTACGTCGCTATTTTGAGCAGGTGGAAGGCCGACACGCTGACGCGGGACCGGCTGTTCGTTTCTGACTTCTATCTCGTCAATCCGAGCCTTTTACATAAGACGCAAATGTCTGCCGATGTTCGCCGTGCGTTCAACAGTTTGCAAGTATTGAAGCCAGAAGACTGCTTTTTAGATTACCCGTCGCCTGCGCTTCTCTACAATAAGATGGCGGGGATCCAAGTCCAAGCACTGCACAATCTTATTGGTAAAGGTCTTCTGGATATTGCTGCTATAGACAGCGGCCAGTGTGTTTTGAGCTCCGCCGGTGCAACGTTTGCAGATGAAGTCGGGGATCAACTTGTCTTGCCAGGCGAAGAGGCTGTGCTGAATTTTCTTACCATTGAGTTTGCAACAATTGGTCATGGCAAAGGCGGACTTCGCTCAGTAACAGGCCTCCGAAGGACAGGAACATAAATCGTGGTCTCTTTTTTCGCCCTGAAGCGCTTGCAGATCACGCAAGGTACTCATGTCGCTTACGATCAGACATTCCACCGCGGTGTGAACATCATTCGGGGCGAGAATAGTTCTGGAAAATCGACAATCTCCGACTTCATTTTTTACGGGTTGGGCGGGGAGTTTGATCGGTGGAAGGACGCCGCTCGCTACTGCACAGCAGTCCGAATTGAAGTTGAGTGTGAACAGGCGATTTTGACAGTTCATCGGTCCGTTGGTACAAAGCTCGAACCAACCTTTGTCTTCTACGGTGGGCTCGAAGAGTCCTTGGGTAAAGGGGTAGATCATTGGCAGAAGGTTCCTATTCGGAGGCCCGCTGGTGGCAAGGAACTGTCATTTACCCAGGTTTTGTTTCGTGCATCGGGTATTCCTGAGGCACCCAATGCAGCCAATTCAAACATTACCATGCATCAGATTCTGCGATTGCTCTATGCGGATCAGCAAACGCCGCCTGGGAAGCTCTTCAGATTTGAGAGCTTCGACACTCGTGATATTCGCGAAGCAGTTGGCCAGCTAATAATTGGAGTAAATGGCTATGATCTTTATGAGGGACAGATTGCGCTCCGCGAATTGAAGGCGGAGTACGCTGAAAAGGATAAGCTCTACAGCGCAGCACTTCTCGCTCTCCCGTCCGCAGAGGGACTGGCGTCGATTTCCGCTTTGGACATCAGGTTGCGAGAGCTGGCGACCAACCGAGATAGAATACTTGCTGAGGTCAGAAACGTAGATTCGCTTGTCGCAGAAGAGCAGTCGCAACAGTTTGTGTCAGAGCGCCGAGCCATGCTGACTCGCGTGAGAAAGCTAGCGCTTGACGTACAAGAAAACGAGCAACGGATACTCGATCTTACTGATGAACAGGGAGAGATAGAGCAGTTTATTGACCATTTAGAGACTCAGTTGGCCACGTTGAATGCGGCGAGCACACTGGCCGACAAATTGGGGAGCATCGAGTTTCAGTTTTGCCCCGCTTGTTTGAAACCTCTTTCTGACGTCGATGGTCAGCATTGTGTCGTTTGCCACGAAGTCGTTGATGATGACAAAGCCAGGTCGAAGTATTTTGAAATCAAAATAGACAACGAGCTGCAAATTAGAGAGTCGCGGCAACTTCTGAAATCAAAAGCCGCTGACCTTGAGGCGCTCCAAAGCGATGGTCGAGGATTAAGGAGATCATATGCCGCGGCGATCGCCGAATTTTCGAGCCGGTACGACGTCAGTAACTCGCCACGCGAAAGCTTTTTGGCGGAAAGGAATAAGCAGCTTGGTCGTCTTGAGTCGGAAGCGGCATATTTGGAAGAACTGCGATCTTCAATCGAGAGGCTTGATGAGTTGTCAAAAGCAAGAGCGAAACTGAACGATGACATCGAAATTCTTCAAGCTCGCTTGAGACGCCTGGAGGCTTCCTCAAATGCTCGCACAGTAAAGGCGATGGAATCGGTAGGTTCGATTGGGCGGCGTTTACTGATGAGCGACCTTCAACGGGAGGATACGTTCGAAAATCCATCCACATTTTCGGTCAACTTCGGCGACGATGCTATGCTCGTTGATGGGAAAATGAATTTCGCGGAAAGCAGCAATGTCGTTCTGAAAAATACGGCGATACTTTCGTTGCTTCTGGCCGCCACCTATGACGCAGCGTTCTGGCACCCCAAATTTCTGCTGATGGACAACATCGAAGATAAAGGAATGGAGCAGGAGCGCAGCCACAACTATCAAAAGCTAATCGTGAAAGAGTCCGACAAGGCAAAATTTCCACATCAGATCATTTTCACGACGTCAATGATTTCTCCAGAGCTGGAAGACAGCGGGCTTACAGTCGGTCCGAAATATACGCGGCAAAATAAAACGCTGACCATAGTGTAACTTAAGATTGGGATCTCAAAAATGGGCGTAGCGAAGCCAGTAAAGTTGCGGAGCGGTATGAATTTTGACAAGGCGGGAGATGCCGAAAATTTCTACCAGGCAATACTCAACACTGGGGATTTGCGTGTTGCTCTGATTGGAGCCGAGCACGAGGCTGTCGACGCGCTTTTTCGTGATTACTGTGCTGCCGAAGAATGGACCATGCCCGGGGAACCGGTCGAATTCTATCGAGACCTAAATCGCGCGTACGAGCGGACTACAAAGAGCTTCTTCGTGCGTTACAATCACGGCGAGGTGGACGACTTCAGCTACATTAAGGCAATCCGAGCGGTCGCTAACTGGAAAAGAGAAACTTAATGCAGCCTGCCTGGCTCGTAACCGATTCTGCCATTTCCTGCGTCGTCTGATCTATCGGATGAGGAAAAAATCCATTTGGCCACTAGCTGTCCTAGCGGCGCTCATTTGCGGCATCTGCAAGATTCAACCCCTCAACGCTTTCCGAATGGAAAGGGCACTACTTCACCCGTGCCGCTTGGGGTCCGTGACGAGTGATTACCGCTAATCCGCAATGTGACTACCTCAGCTACCTCTCGTTCGAACCAACCTTGCGGTAGACTGCAAAGAGCCTCGATGTCTCCCGCTGAGATGGTGAACTCTGTCGCCAAAAGGTCGGCCTTCCCCCTAATACCATTCTCAACGATCAGCGTCAGACTGTCACGCAATGCCTTTGGAGCCGGAATTGGCCACTGCTGATCAAGGGGCTCGCCTTTAGCCCAACCCTTGGCGGAGTAGAGTTTATAAAGTTGACGAGAATAGTCTTCCGGTATGATTTCCAGATCGGAAAGCCTTTTGATCTGAGCTTTGATGGAAACTCTCCAGCGTTCCTTGAGCGTCGTTAGCATTGCAAGTGAAGGGTGCCTCACTTCGTGAGGATAGGTCGTTGAGGGTAAGAGTAGAGCGCTTGCGAGGCGGAAGGCCTGCTTCTCGATAATACGAAGATTTTCTTCAAACTCAGCCTCGGAAACATTCTTATGCAGTACCGCATGGGCCAATTCATGCGCTGCATCCATCTGCCGGCGAGGAAACGACATCTTGTCAGTCGCGAGCAGAACATGAGGACGCTCGTCGATCGGTGACCAACTGCACAGTCCATCGAGCTTAGTTGTATTCATGGGAATGGTTGCGACAACGACGCCTATGCGCTCCATCAAGGCAACAACATCGCCACAGGGACCTTCACCCAGATTCCAGTGCCGTCGAAGCTGCAACGCGATCCGCTCGATGTCGTCGTCGCGCAATTCGCTGTAACGACCGCCAGAAAGCACATCGGGGATATCGACCTCAGGGAGATCAACGTAGTGCCCAAGGACGAAACTGGCTTCTTGAAGCCAGTGCATCTGCGCCTTTTGGTAATTCAGATCTCGAACCAGGGTGCTTGCAAGCGATCGCAAGAAGGTTGGTTTTTCGCTTGCAAAACGAGGGCGTAGGAAGAATTCTGGTCGAACTTCAAGCTCATCCGCAAGACGGATCAAAGTCGCATAATCTGGACTTTGATCGGCGCCTTCGTCTTCCCAACGGGAGACAGAGGTAGGGCTCACGCCCAAGCGTCTTGCAAGTGCCGACATTGTCGTCACGCGCCTCGCGTCACGCGCCTCGGTCAAACGGGCGGGAATGAACCCCGGAGTGCCAATTCTCATAGTTTTGAATCCAACAAGCTCCGTACTTGACGGTACGGAGCATCAAACGTTTTGCAGGGTTTAACCTAACGAGCGACTTTATTCACCCGTGCCGTCTTCGGATTCTTTGTCTTGCCGTGTTTCCGGAGGAACAAACAATTTTCGAGCCTGGCGAAGTTTGACTACGCTACCGCCGCCATGCAGATCCTGCGGGCCGGCCGCTGGCGTCTGCGCACCATATCCGCCCAGGAAGTTCTCAAGGGACTCGTACAAGAGAAAGTCTTTGTAGTCCGAGCCAATAACGCCGATCGCAATCTCTTCGATCATGCCGGCGCGCTCGCGGTCTCTCGCCGTCAGAAACAAGGCGAAGATATCTGTCGGTTGCGGACTGCGGTCATCAGAGAATAGCGTGTGTTGAAGGCTGACGTTCAACGTCACGCCGGCCGCACGGGACATGTTTTTCGGAGGGATTTTTTTGCGTTCAGGCATGGAGGCGAAGCCGAGAATAACGCCGATTTTGGGGCCAACAAATCGGGCAAATGGCTGAAACACCTTGAGGTCTGTCCCGACCATCACACCGTCAGTCAGAAGGTGCCCGCCGTGAAGCTGCACGACTTCCTCGTAGCCCTGCTCTTGCAAACGAAAGCGGATCTGCCCCTCGGCTTCGCGACTACGCTTTGGATTCAACGAGAATTCGCGCTGTACGACGTCATTGGCCTTCAACGCCTCTGCACGAAGCCGATCTTCTAAGTCGAGCAGAAGGTCCTTCGGAACCGCATCAAGGATGGTCTGGCGGACGTCAATCATGCGATTCCCTTTCGTGATAAGGGAAATGATGCCACATTTTTTGCGTTTTGCAACTGTTATACCAATATTTATCGCGGGAAGGCGGTTTCATCGAGTACAAGTCGTTGAGCGCAGACCCACTAACGCGGCATTTCGCTGACGCAGCCGTCGGCAAGTAAGGCTTCCTCGCTTCAAGAAGCCGAAGCGCCGGATCTCGATCCGAAGCGAGCAGGTGCTACTCTCTTGCGTGCAGCAGATCTGCAAACGTAGCGGATCGGATGCGTCGGCACGATTTATGCCGGTATCGATCCTATTCGCGACCTGCAGGTCAGCATAATGTCTCTGCCCGATGGTTCAGTGTCAACATCTAACTGAAGGCGGGCGAGTTCGGCCGAAAGCGATGAATCCGCCCATTGTCGTTCAATGTTTCTAAAATCTCTGCAGCTTCTGCGGCGGATTTGCCAAAGTCCGAGCGTAGAACCGACGAAATGACCGCATATTCGTTCCGGATGTTTGTGCAGAAAATTCCAGGATCGTCACTTCCGATCACTACGGTCGGTCTGTTTTTCAGCACCGGTCCCGTTAATCCCAGCCATCTGAAGATGTGGTGTTCAGCCATCGTTTGATAGATGCTTATCCTCATGTTACTTGTCGGGAGTGCCTCAAGCGCAATGCCTCGTCGCGTTATCTCAGAGAGAACAATGTCCTGAAGGGCACAGAGCGCAGGTATTGACACGAGGTCGGTCACGCTTTCGCAAAGTGGCCTCTTTGTTTCGTCAAGCAGATGCCGCTTTCTGTAGAAAGCGTATCCAGATGCGGCATGTTCGACCCGGTCGGCAACCAGATCGAGCTCCCGGGCACGGAGTTTGTCCATTACTTCCTGTGCCAGCACACGGGCCTCTTTAACAACATTGGCCGGCGTGACAGGCAGCAAGCGCTGCGCAAGACGGTGCTCGATCCGCCTGATTTCGCGGATATCAAGATCTCTGAGTTGCCAGGCTTGCGACAGGACGACCGGGCTCACGTCCAGACCGTAGATATCGTGCGAAAGTCGCGTGATCATATCCGTCAATCTCCCGACATCTTCTGCAAAGCCGTCGAGCTGAACCAGGTTCTGCTGCGCGAAAACAGCGTCATCCAGAAGGTCGTGCCGATTGAGCATTATCCGGTCGGGGGTCCGCGCACGCCAGAGGGTGGGATCAACGCCAAGTGCGATCGCGTGACCGATGCGATCGCCCGCGCGCAGGTCAAGATATGCTATGGCCTCCGCGACAGAGCGGATCCCCGAAACCAGATGGCGGAAATCTTCGCCTACATGAAAAGTTGCTCTGCCGACGCCTGCCTGCCGCATGATTCGAAAAGCCGGGGCGAACGGTTCCGGCGGCGCGTGTAGTTCGTTCGAAGCTGCGTCAATCCCGACAAGAACGGTTCTGATTAAGTCCCTTCGTGCAATCAGTTCACGAAGATGACGCGCTTGTCTATCTAGATCTGCGCGCAGGTCACTGTCCAAATATCCTCTGGAGTTATCTTTCTGACCACTGGGCGGCTTCTTGATGAAATGCGCAACCAGCGAAAGTTCTGCGTCGGGACGACCGCGTCTTGCGCACCGATCGCCGTCACACGGCTGTGAAACAAGACATGGTGGCACCTTGCCATGCAGCTTGCGCAAGTGCCCACGATGACTGCAGCCGCGAAACGCAAGATAGTCTTCAGTAATCTGAAGCACGAGGTTTTCGGTTTCGGAAATGCTGCTTTTGGGGGCAAACCGACCCTCCAGATGTGACAGCAAAGTGTGAGGTGAGGCGATGTTGAGCTGACGGAAGCGTGCTTCGTAATGCCGCTCAAGTTTTTCGCGTGTTCCGAGCAGGGTATATTTCTGGAACTGGTCGAACCCGGACTCTTCCGGCTGCTGGACCGCCAGGCGCGTTACCTGATTGAGGAGCAAAAAGTTGAAATAAAGACCTGTCCCGATGATCGTGTCTGATCGATTGTGACGAAGGTGCGACAGGCAACGATAGAGCCATGCCGCTTCGTTGATGAGCCGGCTGTATCGACGCCGACCGTAGAGCTTTGAACTCGGATGTTCGGACAGCGATGACTGTCGCTCATAGTTCCATTCTCCATCGCTGAGATCGGCTGTCATCGCCTCAGTCAACTTGGAAAGACCACGCAAACGCGACCCATAGTCTGGTGCCGCACCAAGTATATCGGCCATGTAGTGACGTACGCGTCTTAAAGCACGCATGCGTTCGTAGAGCTTATAAGGAGTCAGTCCAAACTCCAGTTGCTCATAAAGCTCTGCTACTGGAAGCTTGCTCTTTCGGGAAGCTGCCAAAAGCTCTCCGTAGAATCCGTCAGGATCGGTGCAGGCGTCGGCCCAGACGATATCCAGTTCGGTGCTGCCGTTCAGATGCATATGCAGTTCGTTCAAACCCTTTCGCTCGATAAGATCGTCAAGCGCGAGGTCATGCGGACCCAGGACAGCCGTGTCGCCAATCTCGCGTTCGAGATCTACGCGCGGATCAAGCGTGGAATTGCTGGTCGCCCGGTCTTCGTTCACGAGAAAAGCGATAAGAACGGCGAGCGGTGAAATGAATGGCAGGAGCTCGTGCCATTCGGCAAACCGGTCGAGGCGCACGACGATCTTTCCGTCCCGGCGCTCCAGATAACGCTCTGCAAGCCTGGTGAGCGTGTGATACGGCAGCTCGCTAACCGTACCCACGTCACTCATACGATCGGCCAGATAGCCCTTATAGAAGTGATCGGGAAAACCGAAATTGGTTCGACGCTCCGTAATGAAGATCCTGCGTTTTGTCTCGGTGATTGACGGAATAGCTCCACGGCAAAGTTCTGCCAATCCGTGGCTGTCGCTGAAGGCACGCCGATCAATCAGGGCCGCCATCAGGACTTATCCACGTTGTCACCGCCGGACGGAACAGGCCTGCCTCGAACGACCAGGCGACGTGTAGCCGGCTTCGGCTCGGCTGCACGTGCAGCTTTATGGCCTTGCAAATAGACGCTGTTCAGGAGGAAAAACAAACCGTCGAATTGCACTGTTCGACCGTCATTCGGCTGGCGAAAGCTCACGCTGTAGTCGAGTTCGATACCTGTGAAAGCGCGTGATTGTTGCCGGTAGAGATCAAAAATCTCGGCCGCTGCGTCGCGGCTTTTCGATCCTGTGAGATCCGCCTCGTGTCTTGCGAGAAAGTAGCCCCAAAGGGGGCAGGCAAAAACCCAACGAAAGAAACGAACCTCGTCGTCAGAAACATCGTCTTCGTCTTCGTCGGTATTGGCGTCCACCTCTCTGATGTCCAGCTCCTGAAGCATAGCCAGAAATGGTTCGTTTGAACGGATCGGGTTATCGGCCATCTTCGGGCCGATGGTGTTGCCTTCGGCGCGATAGGTCTCGACCGCCAGCGCGTGTAGAAAAGCGATAATTGAGCGATGCATCAACACGCCAAGATAACGCGTTTTGGTATGACGAAGTTCGTCACGAATGGAGTCGAACGCATAGGAAAACCGCGTCCATACGCGCGCCAGCGTTATCGGCGCCAGAGACAGCGAAGCGGCATCAAGCGCATCGAGCCACCGGATCAATGCGTCTAGCGCCTCGTCGTTCGAAGCCCAGGAATCTGCGCCCGGTTCCTCCGGTTCGCCCGGGAGATTAGATGAGATTTCACCGTCCTCATCTACATTGCTCCCGGCCGTGCTGGTGGCCGCTCCACCGGGTGTAGGATAGCTCCGCGGCATTCCAGCCGTGACTAAAAACTGATCGAGGCGGCGGCGAAGTGTGCGGGGCGTGAGGTTGCCACGGTTCACTCCGAGTATACCACTGATGAAACCCAGAATCCGGAGCAGGGAATAGCTGCCATTGTCGGATTGCTGACCGCTTGTGATCCGGCTTGCCGGGATCATCGCAATCGACGCGACCTGGCCACTTAATCCGGCTCGCAGGCTTTCCAGCGTGTTGCCGAATACAGGAACGAAACCCGCTTCTCCTTTACCATTGTAGGAATAGTCCCAACCAGACTGGGCCAACCGCGAATGGAAGCCACGAAGCGGTGCTGGTAACTTCTGAAGTGCACGGTTGACAGAGTTCTCGTTCTTGGACCCTAATTCTCGCCTGAAGCTCTCGAAATCGAAATTGCCATAGAGTTCTGAAGAGGCAGCTCCGGTTTCGCGAATGCGTGGGCCGGCTGGCACAGCGGCACCGCTGATGCGTATTCCCCGGGCGATTTGTTGTCCTTCAGCTGCCTCCCATGCAGCCAGGCGGCCAACAGTCTGCAGAGGTTCCTCTTTGCTGCGGATGTTGAGATGATCGAGAAGCTCTTTGAGCCGCTCAGGCGTTGTGATGTCCCCGCGATCAATTTTTTCACGGATTGTACAAACCTTCAGCCAGTAATCGAAAATCGCTCTTGGCTGCCGACGAAACAGGTCCACGAGTGTTGCGCCGACCGACATCGCGGCAAGATCACTACTCTCTTCGAGACCTTCCGGATAGAACCGCGCCATCGGGCGCCAAAGGTCCTTTTTCGTCATCCAGCCCGCAAACACTCCGAAAATCCGGTCGGGTTCGGGATTGCGCAACTCGTTTTCATCGAAATCAAGTACCATAAGACCGGTCGATGCGACATGACGAAGCGTGTCCAATGCTATCTCGTACTGTTGCGATTGGTCGCCGCGCCCCCCGTTAGACGAAAGAGGCCATACTGACGAATACAGCTGGAGACTACTGCGCATGGGCAGGCGAAGCATGATCGACCGTATCGTTGCGACATCCTCCGGGGCGCCAAGCCCCAGCAGGCGTTTCGCGTAGCGCCGCGACACCATTCGCTCTGTGATGGCTTTCGTATTGCCATTTGTGAAGGATATGGATGCGCGCTCGGCGTAATAAGTCAGAGGCTGCAGATCGATCCTGTTTTCGGGGCGGACAATTTTCACAAGATACTGATCCTGGAGCACGTCAATCATCGGTGCAATCTGATCACTGTAGGACTGATTTCGTGGAACCTGCCGCTCTGCATTGATGAAGTCCGAAGTCATCTGCTTCCATTGCTGCTGTCGGACAAGCAGATTGTAGAGTTTCATGTCACCAGCGAGCAAAAGCTTCAATCGGGGTGTCGCAAGATATTTTCGGATCGCCTCGAGTACCGGCCAGCCGCGCTCAAACGAGGTATCGACGTCATCCACTGCCAGCACAAAGGCATCTACGGTCAGGAAACGACAAGCCTCGCTGACATAGCGATAAAACGAGCGTTCGAATGCCGCCGCTGCGCTAGCGCGATCCAGCCCTTTGTCCAGCACATAGTCAGGATCGACCCATTCCTTGCCGTGAAGCGATTCATCACCGATGCCGTCGAGGAGCGTCAAGCCGGCCGCGAGTTCACGCAACCGCTGCTTGAATACGCGATAGTGGTCTTCGGCCGCAGGCCTGTCGGCTCTTTTCGCCTGGTCTACCGCTGCTTTGATCTTTTCAATGATCATTACAACGATATTCTGTTTGGTCTCGATCAGGGTAGGATCGACAATGCCAAGGCTATAGAGTGATGCCGGACCACCCTCCATTTCCATGTTTTCAAACAGCTCATTGGGAGCCTCACCGGCCTGCCTCTTCTCGATGAACCGCAAAACATCCGTCAGGAATGTCGTTTTTCCATCACCTCGTCGCGCGCTGATCATGACTGTCTCATGGCGACGGGACTTCATTACATTGAGAGACGATGGGCGATACCCCGAATTTCTCTCCAGAGGTTCGTCATCTTCCGGTCGGCGATAGAGCTTTTCTATCACGCGTTTAAAGGCATCGCGGCGGACTATTTTGTCGAGCTTGAATTCGCCGTACATCGAGGCGAGATCTATCGTAATCTTGTCGGGCATCTGGAGCCAATAATGCGAGGGGTTGAGGGTAAGCAGTCACGGAAACGAACTGAGTCCTGATAGCTGCAAACCTACTAAGACGAATCGGTCGAGTTCAAAATGATGATCAGAGATTGCATAGTTTCACGAAACTTCAACTGAAATTTCCGCTTGGCTGGTGGAGTGGTTTTTTGGCTTGCCTATCCAGGTCGCTGGAAGCGTGAGTGCACTGGGCTTAATTGACCGAAATCGGCGCCAAAAGACTTATTTATCAACAGCCTAATGCTGAACGGACTACGGGGCGAAGGTTCATTCTGGTTCAAGGCGTAGGAGCGTCCGCTGTCCCAGCGGAATAGCAAGTCGGCTGGAGCTAGCTGAGAAGTTCAGGCACTTGCTGTGTGCAACGGCATTGATGGTGGTCGCATGGAAGCCGCGCCATAGGCGGGGTGTTGAGCCACAAAATGAATGGACGCGACGGCTTCTTTCAGAACACGCCGCGTCGATTGCCGTCTATGTTCTGCCATTCGCCGTCGCCGGACCGATCTGCGACGCAATTTCGGTCACCAGATCAGCGGGGAAACCACCTTCGCGAGCGTGCCTATAAATGATCTCGGCGCTTTCCGCCTCGTGGACGCAGTAGATCTTGTCGCCGGCGACATAGCTCGTCACCCATTCATAGGGCACGCCGAGGCCTGCAACAACATCGTTTGACTTAGCCGAGATGCCCTGAAGCTGTTCGGCATTGAGCTTGGATGCTCCTGGGATGTTCCTCTCGATCAGGTATTTTGGCATTTTCACGTCTCCTCAATGGATTTCATGGTCCTCACCATGAGATTGATACCCTGAGGTAGGAGAGACCGCTTCGGGGGATGTCCCTATTTTCTCTTTGCGCATTCCCCATTTTTTCCGCTTAGTTGCGTTCAACGCCGCTGGATGATGATGGGCATACGTCATGCAACTCTTGGAGCGCGCCGAACAACTCGAACAACTGCAGTCGCTTCTGAGCGAAGCTGCTGAGGGAAATGGCCACGTCGCCGTTTTGGTGGGCGAGGCCGGAGCGGGAAAATCCGCGCTCGTCAACATATTCACCGATCTCGTTGGTAAGACTACACGGGTCTTGCGGGGTGCATGCGAGAATTTCGGCACGGCAGAACCGCTCGGCCCCTTGCGCGACCTCGTTCGCGAAGCTGGGTGGGCCTTGTCGGAGACGCTTTCGTCCACCGAAAGTCGGATCGCCTTGTTCTCCGAGGTCTTTCGACTGTTGAGCGTGGGAGCGCCCACGAGCCTGATTGTGATCGAGGACATCCACTGGGCCGATGATGCGACACTGAACCTCATTCGATATCTGGGGCGACGGATCCGCGACGCGCATGTCTTGATTCTATTGACGGCACGGGACGATGATGTTGGTTTACAATCACGTCTGCGGAAAGCCTTGGGCGATATCCCAGCCGCCAGTCAGAGGCGAATAGACGTCCCTGCATTGAGTAGGGCTGCCGTAAGTGAACTTGCAATGCTACGCGGTTTTGACGGTGATGAGATTTTTCGTGTCACCGGGGGCAATGCCTATTTCATTACCGAGCTGATCGAGGCGGGCGACTGGAAGGTGATGCCGAGAACCGTTCGCGATGCCGTTCTTGCGCGTGCGGAGGGCCTAACGGCTCCTGATAGGGATATTCTTGCCGCAGCCTCGATCTTTCCCGATGCAGTCGACCTCAAGTCTCTCGACGCGATTTGCGGCGATGGCGCCGAAAAATCCTTGCAGGCATGCCTCGACTGCGGCCTGATGCGTCGGGTTGATGGAACATACTCGTTTCGTCACGAGATCACTCGCCAGGTGATAGAGCAATCTTTGTCGCCCATTCGCCGGCGTGGGTTGAACGCAACGGCCCTGGCAGCCTCCCGTCATGCCGGACATGTGCCGTGGGTGCGGTTGATACACCATGCGAATGAAGCGCAGGATCTCGCTGCCATCTGTGAACTGGCACCGCAGGCGGCAGCAGAAGCGGCAAGGCTGGGTGCCCATCGCGAGGCGATCAAGCACTATGAACTTGCATTGACTCACGCCTCTGCTTTTGATGAAAAGCAGCGGGCAGACCTGTATGAACACCACGCCTTCGAATGTCACCTGGTCGGCCAGGTCGAGCGGGCCATAGTTTCGCAGAAGAAAGCGCTCGCTATTCATCACCGCCTCGGCGCGCCACTGCGGGAGGGCGAAAGCCTGCGCTGGCTGTCTCGACTCAGTTACCTCGCAGGCAACCGCAAGGATAGCGATGCCTATGGAAAGGAGGCCGTGGATCTCTTGGAGGCGCAGACTGAGGGAGCAGAGCTCGCCATGGCATATTCCAATCTCTCGCAACTGAGTATGCTCGCAGGCGACACGGAGACAGCGTGCCACTATGGGGAGAGGGCGATCGGCCTGGCGCAATCCGAAGCTATCGGCAGACCCGATATTCTCTGTCATGCACTGAATAATGTTGGCACCGCAGTCTTGTGGCGTGACCCCGATCAAGCCCGGCAGCTCCTTGGACGTAGTCTGGAAATCGCGCTCGCTCACCAGCTCGAGGAGCACGCAGCTCGTAGTTTCACCAATCGAGGCTGGATAGAGCTGCGTTTGCATTCTGTCGCAGACGCGGAGGATTTTCTCGGGCGCGGAATTAGCTACTGTATCGAACACGACCTCGACACGTGGCGTGACTACATGCGTGGCGAACAGGCGGAGTTGTTCACTTATCTCGGGCGCTGGGACGAGGCGGAGCGGGCGGCCAGCTTGGTCGTCGGCAATGTCAATGCTGCTTCTTTATCACGATACCCAAATGTTCTTGCGCTCGCCGTTCTCAGGACACGACGTGGTGAGCCGGCAGACGCATTGCTGGAGGAACTGTCGCGTTTTCTTGAGACGGGCAGGGAGCTGCAGAGGCTGGCACCCTATGCCGAGCTGGTAGCGGAGCGGGCTTGGTTGGGCTTGGAGGACATCGGACGAGCCTTGAGTTTGCTCGATCAGGCCATTGCTCTTTCCAGGGATGACGCCGCAGTTTCGCTGCTGCTTGTCTGGAAACGAAAACTTGGAGCAGACGTTTCGCTCTGCTCGGACTTCGACGGAGATGAGGTCGTTCGCCAGATGCTGGCTGGTGACTGGGCGGCCGCAGCGGAGACCTGGAACGAGAGGGGATCGCCATATTGGCAGGCCATGACACTCCTCGATGGTGACGATAATGCCGTCTATCACGCACTAGACCTGCTTGAAGGCATGGGAGCCTCGGCAGTTGCCCAGCATGTCCGCGCGATCATACGTGGCCGACTTGGCCGTGTTGCCGCCCGTGGTCCAAGGGCCAGCACGAAGGCCAACCCGGCCGGCCTGACGATGCGCGAGATGGATGTGTTGCGATGGATTGATCTGGGTAAATCCAACGGTGAGATAGCTGCGTTGCTGTTCGTCTCGGCCAAGACGGTGGATCACCACGTTTCTTCGATCCTCGCCAAGCTCAATGCAAGAACGCGGACAGCTGCTGCATCTCACGCCCGTAGTCGGGGTTTGCTTTCATAACCACAACAAAGCCAAGAATAAGATATTTGGAGGACTATTTCATTCGACGACAGGTCGCCGGTGTCAGTACCGGAGCAATACTCCCCATTAGTGCCGTTTGAATCTTCCCCAGGTGCTGCGGCCGCTGGTCTTCCGGGGCGCGCCCCGGAAGACCAGCGGCGCGTCATCGCCGATACTCCTTCCGATGGTCGGAAGGGGGACATTGGTGATCAAGCTGAGGGAGACGATCATGATCCTGGATCTGCATCAGCAGGGGCTGACGGTGTCGGCTATTTCCAGAGAAACAGGCATCGATCGCAAGACGGTGCGCAAATACATTGAACGAGGCCTCGAGGCTCCGGCTTATGGGCCGAGAAAGCCTCGCGCGACGGTGATCGATCCGTTCGCTTCATACCTGCGGGAGCGGGTGAAGACCTATCCCGGCCTCACTGGCAGTCGGTTGCTCCGAGAACTCCGGGATCGAGGTTATGCCGGCGGTTACACCGCCGTCACGGACTTTCTTCGTGACGTGCGACCTCCGGCAAATCCAGGTTTCGAAGTTCGTTTCGAGACGCCGCCTGGCGAACAGGCCCAAGTCGATTTCGCCCAATTCCATGTCGTTTTCACCGATGAGCCAATGACGCCAAGGATCGTTTGGTTGTTCTCGATGGTGTTGGGTCACAGCCGCCTCATCTGGGCCCGCTTCGTCATGCATCAGAACTTGCCGACCGTCCTGCGTTGCCACATCGCCGCTTTCGAGGCGATTGGTGGTGCGCCGCGGGAGGTGCTCTACGACCGGATGAAGACTGCTGTTATCGGCGAAGGTCAGACGGAGGGCATCATCTACAACCGTGCTCTCATCGACCTGGCCCGCCATTATGGATTCCATCCTAAGGCGTGCAAGGCCTACCGAGCCAAGACAAAAGGCAAGGTCGAGCGGCCGTTTCGGTATATCCGCGAGGACTTCTTCCTCGCTCGTTCGTTCCGCAATCTCGACGACATGAACGCCCAGCTCCGGCACTGGCTCGACACCGTCGCCAATCCAAGGAAGCACGCGACGACCCAGCGTGTCGTCAACGAGGCCTTCGCCGAGGAGCGTCCGTATCTGCGGCCGCTACCGCTGGCACCCTTCAAATCCGTTCTGAAGCTGGAGCGCCGCGTATCGCGGGAGGGCATGGTCAGCGTCGGCGGCAACACCTACAGCGTTCCGGATGCGACCCGCAGTCGAACGGTGGAGGTCCATTCGCTTGCCGACGAGGTCCGCATCTTCGAGAACGGCACCCTGATCGCCGCGCATCCTGTCCTCGAGGGCCGCAAACAACGCCGGGTTCATCCTGACCACCGACGAGCACTCACGCCGCAACAGTGGCCACGAACACGAGGCGAGGCCATTGTCGTCAAGCCCGCCGGCGACACCGTGCTGCAGCGGTCTCTCGCCTTCTATGACGCCGTCGGTAAGGTCTTGGCAAAGGAGAACCGCCCGTGAGTGCGACCCTCGATGCAATACCGTCCATGATCGACCGTATTCGCCATGATCTCGTGGGCCTGAAGATGCCGCGCGCACTGGAAGCGCTCGACCATGTCGTGCGACGCCTCGAACATGGCGAGCTGTCTGCACTCGAAGCGATCGATATCCTTCTTTCCGAGGAACTGACCCTACGCGAGAACAGCCGCATCAAGACGGCGCTGCGGATGGGCAGGCTCGCGACGATCAAGACACTCGCTGGTTTCGACTTCACTTTCCAGCCTTCGCTCGATCGCGATCGCATCTTCACTCTGGCGCAGCTTGGCTTCGTCGATCGACACGAGGCCGTGCATTTCCTCGGCCCACCTGGAACCGGCAAGAGTCATCTTGCCACGGCGCTCGGCGTCGAAGCCGTCAAAGCTGGAAAGAGCGTCTACTTCACGAACCTTGCCGACCTCATCGGTTCGCAGGCCCGTTCCGAACGGGAGGGTCGGCTTCAGGAGCGCATTCGCTTCTTCTGCAGGCCAAGCCTGCTCATCGTTGACGAGATCGGATATTTGCCGGTCGTCCAGGGTGGCGGCAATCTGTTCTTCCAACTCGTGAACGCCCGATATGAACGAGGTGCGATGATCCTGACATCAAACCGCGGCTTCGCTGAATGGGGCGATGTCTTCGGCGATCCCGTTGTCGCCACCGCGCTTCTCGACAGACTGCTTCATCACGCCGTCGTCGTGCAAATCGAGGGATCGAGTTACCGGTTGCGCCAGCATGCCGAACTGATGCCGGAGCATGTTCGCTCCAAAGCTCTCATTGCTCCGCCCGCATTCGCTCCACCTCAAAAGCCGCGCGGGCGGCCGCCGAAAAATCCTCAATTCTCCCTGGCATCCACGTCGGCATAAGTGGGGAATTTTACTTCGGCACTATTGGGGAAAATTCACGCGGCATTGACAGCCGGCTCGTATCTCAATCAAGACCTCCAAGACCCTGGTAGTCTCATTACTTGCTAGGTTCGGATTCCTCCTGCGCGCACTCGACCAGCACATCAATGGCTTCCCGTGCCATCGGGCCGAGATGTCGGCCCTTTTACCAAAACACAACGTAGTGGTACAGGGCGCTCGGTTCAAAGGGGCGGACCACGACGCCGGGCGCCAGTCGAAGACGTTTTCATCTAGCGGCAAGCGACCAACGCCCAGATCCGCCCGTCCTTCGAGGACATGGTGGGTTAGCGCCATATTGCGGGCTCGGGCAGAAAGGAAAATCGAGACGCTATGGGATCCGGTCGGCACCTTGATCCCCCCGCTTCACACCGAATGCGCAAATGACTTAAAGCCGCAAGCTATAATCCCGATTGAATAGGATCTGCCCTAGCCACGACTTTTTCGACGAAACTGACAAACGCGCGCGCTTTGGCACTTGCCAAGCGGCCAGATGGGTAGACGGCCCAAAGATCGATCGGTGGAAGCGTCCAATCCGGCAGCAGACGCTGCACCGCACCCGTTGCCAGCTCCGGCGCAAACATCCAATCGGACGTGACCGCTAAGCCCATATCAGCAAGGACGCCGGCTCGGATCCCTTCCGCGGCGCTAAGCCTAACGCGGCCACGGACAGTCACGGAGGCAACCTCTTCCCCTCGCCGAAATGCCCAGGTGTCGTCGAGCTGGCTGTAGACCAAGGCGTGATGATTGACCAAGTCCGCTGGTATCTGGGGCATGCCCGTCCGCTCTAGATAATCCGGAGTAGCGACTACTGACCGGGTGCCAGTCGCAAGCTTTCGTGCGACTGCTGTGGAGTCTGACAGGCCACCCATGCGAAGCGCTATGTCGATCCCTTCGGCGACGACGTCGATAACGCGATCATCCAGCAGTATGTCAATATCGAGTGAAGGGTGCTGCGCCAGGAACTCCGGCATTCTCGGTACGATCATCAACCGAGCAAAGGTGGTTGCTGCCGAGACCCGCAGTCTGCCAGACAGGCCCGCGCCAGCGCCACGAGCCTCAAGCTCAGCTTCATCGACTTCTTGGATAGCAATGCGGGCGCGCTCGTAAAAACGTAAGCCGGCATCCGTAGGCGCCAGCGAGTGCGTCGACCGTATTAATAGGCGCACCTGCAGCCAATCCTCAAGCTGCGCAACCGTCTTAGACACTGCAGGCTGCCCAACGCGCAGTTGCCTGGCCGCCCCTGAAAACGAGCCGGTGTCGACCACGCGAATAAAGGTCGTCATTGCCTGCAGTCGATCCATCATTCCTCACAAGAATAACCATTATCTCCTCAAGCAGTCTGACGCCCGGCCTCAGGAATGGCAATATTCATTTCATCGGCTGCAACGAGATTTCCTCAATCGCCCGATGAGTTCAATCAATCCGCTTTCAGCGGTCATCATGGAGCATGCTATGTCTAGTCTCGAAGGCAAGGTCGCAGTCATCACCGGTGGTTCGAGCGGTATCGGGCTGGCGACCGCCAAGCGCTTTGTTCGCGAAGGCGCATACGTGTTCATCACCGGTCGCCGCGAGTCCGAACTTGCCAAGGCAAAAGCCGAGATCGGCAACAATGTATCGACGGTGCAGGGCGACGTCAGCAGCCTTGCCGACCTCGACCGGCTGTATGAAACGGTCAAAGCCGAAAAGGGCGTCGTCGATATCTTGGTCGCAAACGCTGGATTTGTCGAACACGCCAAGATCTTCGACCTTTCGGAAGCCCATTACGACAAGACCATGGACATCAACGTCAAGGGTGTCGTCTTCACCGTGCAGAAAGCTCTGCCGCTCATGAGCCGGGGAGGTTCTATCGTTGTGATCTCCTCGATCGTCAACGTGAAGGGCATTCCCGCGCACGGCATCTATACTGCCACCAAGGCGGCCGTCCGTGGTCTCGTGCGGGTTTGGGCCCAGGAGCTCAAGGAGAAGGGCATTCGTGTCAATACCCTGAGCCCTGGCGCAACGGATACGCCGATCATTCGTGGTCAGTTCGACAGTGATGAAGCATCGGAAGCCGCCAAAGGTGTCTTCGCCTCGATGACACCTCTTGGCCGGCTCGGCCTTCCAGACGAACTCGCAGCCGGCGCCTACTTCCTGGCGTCAGACGAGTCGTCTTACGTCACCGGTATCGACCTGCCCATTGACGGGGGCCTGGCCCAGGTCTGACCGACGACTAGACCCGAGCCTGCGGACCAATCGGCTCCGCAGGTCAGCTTCCTCTCAACGCGTAAGAGGCTCTTTCCCGGTCAAGCGCAGAGGTCATACATACCTTTCCGGAATGCTCGCCTCAAATTTGAGGAACCCGTGATCGTGAGAGGTCCAATGCAGTCAGGTTTTCGAGGCTATCATCGCTGTTCGGCGATCTACGGGCCGCCGAAGACCACAATGCCGGCCAGCCGGAGGTCGCCCAGGCGCCTGAGCCAAAAAGCCTCCGAGGCCGCCGTCAGAGCGGACGAAGTCCTTCAGCCCATGACATCCCGAACCAAACAGCAGAATCCGGCGCCTTGCTCCAAGCGATCAAGGCGTCGAGCGCTGCGGCGACCGCATCTCGCGAAAGACCAGTCGCTACGATCTCGTCGATCGCTTCGTCGACGATACTCGCGATGTTGCGAACCACGTCATCGAAATCCGGATCGCCCGCGCACCCGCCGAAGAAGACGAACGTGTTGCGGCGGGGAAGGAGTTCCGCCTGGTGGAGCAACTGCACGAGGCGGCGCCCGACGACCGGATCGTTGCCGTGTCTGTCATAGGTCCGTTGATAGGCGGCCCATACCGACGAGAACCCTGGCGGCTCCGGCCACAGCCTGAGGCTGTCGTAGTCGTCGTCGGAGAGGATGACCCGCCCGCCTGGTCGAACCGCACGTGCCATGTTGCGGACGACCGCCAGCGGGTCCGGTATGTGCTCAAGGACGAAGCGGGCGTGCGCGACGTCGAACTGCCCCACCTCGTCTTCGCGAAGAGGAGGATCGAGGACGTCACCCTTTCTCATCTCGATCATCGCGGTCTCGCCGTCGGCCGCCGCCTGACGTAGCGCCTCGGCGATTTGTTCTGGACTTCGCTCGATCCCCAGCACAGGGACGCCGGTGGCCTGCGCCATCATCCGTGAATACTGGCCAAGGCCCGCCCCGAAGTCGACGACGCGTTCACCGGCGGCCAGCCGCGCGGCATCGATGCAACGTTCGTTGAGCCGCTTATTCAGGGCTGTCAACCGCTGTTGCTCCGCCTCGCTCGACCCATGCGTATAGTGGGATGATGACATTTGCTGCCCCCGCTGATGGCGTTGCAACGGTGCCAGAAAACCGGGCGGAGTCAATGAGGGCTTGCGGAAATGCCGCCGCTCCCCATCTCGAATCCATACCTCGAAATGGAGCCTCGAGATGGACGACATCCTCACCGAATTGTTTGCCGACCCGATAGTTGAAATCATCCCGCCGGAGCGGGAAGACCGCTTCGTCGAAGAGCGACCGTCATGCCTGTGTTGCGGGCGGGCGGCTGTCATGAACGACGACTGTTGCGGCATTTGCGAACAATGTCTTCGAAGCTGACAAGGCAATGTTCCGTTCGACTGAAACCTGAATCAGATACCCCACTCAAGGCCAAGTTGGAAGAGGCAACGGCGGAGTACCGGCGGGGCGACGCCGTGCTCTGATTATTAGCAGTAGGGCGGCACGTCGCAGCGTCAACTACCCGTGAATTGAGGGTACCGATAAAGTGCCAGACTTTCCAGTGACGACTGTGGAGCCACTAGGGCAGCAGTCCGTTCTCTCGATATGTCGCAATGATCTCCTCATACAGCGAGACATTGTTTCGGGTATGCGCGATGAGCTGCGCGCCTTGGACAGCGGCGTAAATGGCCTTTGCCCGACGCTGGTTTTGCTCCGTCTCATCCGGATCGCGCATGGCCAGCACGCGTTCAAGCCAGCGTTCGTTCATCTCGCCGTATTTCACCACTTCAGTTTGCACTTCTTCCGGAAGCTGGTTCCGCTCGGCGCCTAGCATTCCGGCAAGGCACAGACGGTTGTCGGCACGCAGGGTATCGGCGAAGACCTCGGTGTAGCGCGCCATGCATGTCTCGACATCGAGCCCCTGCGTCAGCATATCCTCGAGAACAGCCCAGTAATGCGCCGTATAGCGGTTGGCGAGAGCCGCACCCAGTTCGCCCTTGGTCGCGAAGTAATAGTGAATGCTGGCGCTCTTGATACCGACATCCTTGGCGAGCTCACGAAAGCTGAGGCCGCCATAGCCAAGATCCTGCACGGTCAGCCGTGCCGCCTCCATGATCCTATCCTTGGTATCCGCCGTCATTGTCGTCTCCTGCTTTCGTTGCCCAAATATTTTATCTACCTGACGACAGATAGACGTTGACAAGGAAAATTGCAAGGCATAGGTATGGCTCCACAGACTACCTGACGACAGATAGATAGTGAGACCAACCCGACCAGTCAACTCAAAGGGAACTCCACAATGTCCGACAAGCTTCACCTCTTCACATCGCCTTCCGCTTTCCCAAACCCGCAGCGCCTGCGCCTGTTCATGCACGAGAAGGGCATTGCCGACCGGTTCGAGGAACAGATCTACAACATGAGCCCAGCCGGCGAGCAGCGCCAATGGAAGCATGTCAAGATGAACCCTTGGGACGAGACGCCCACCCTGAAGCTTTCCGACGGCACCTACATTGCCGAAACCGACGCCATCGCGCGCTATCTCGACCAGTCCATGCCGGGCCGGAAGATCATGGGCGAAACGGCACGGGAGCAGGGGCTGGACACCATGTGGGGCAACCGCATCTGGGTTCACATCCTTTACCGCATCGTCACCGCCTTTCACGTCCTGCACCAGGGCCTTGGCCCCAAGCTCGAACTGACCACCAATCACGCCTGGGGCGAGCATTGCCGCAAGGAGGCCCTGGCCCACGCCGGCCTGGTTAATCAGCATCTGGCCGATGGCCGTGAATGGATGCTCGGCGGCGAGGCTCCAACCTTCTCGGACATGACCATGGCGGTCGCCATCGCCTTCTCGAAATTTCCCATCAACGCAACGCCGCTCGACGAACGCTTCGAGTATATCGACGCCTATTGGAAGCGCTGGCAGGCGCGCCCATCCTTCCAGTCCGCCTATGCCGACCGCCAAAGTGGCGTAACCGAAATCGACGAACGCTAATCGTCGGCGCAACCGGCAGCTCCGTGACCTGCCGTCCCCCCAAAACCTTAAGCCATCAATCTCGCAGCTTGCACGTCAAGCTCAATCAAAGGAGACCACCATGCCCTTCGCACGTATCGATCTGATCAAAGGAAAGACCCCGGAATACCGCGCTGTCGTTGCCGACATCGTCTACCGCGGCATCGTCGATGTCCTGAAAGCGCCGGACGGCGATCGATTCATCGTTGTTAGCGAGCATACCGCCGACAATCTCATCTACGATCCGAAGTTCCTCGGATTCGAGCGCTCGCCCGACTTTCTGCTGATCCAGGTGACCAGCACGGTCGGCAACGACAAGCCTTCGAAACTCGCATTCTTCCGCTTCCTCGCCGATGAACTGAAGGAAGAGCTCTCCGTCCGTCCCGACGACATCATGATCAACATGCTCTACGTCGATCGCTCCGACTGGTCCTTCGGTAATGGTGAGCCCTGGAACTGACAGCTTGGCGTGACGATCGCCCAAGGGGCGATCGTCAATGAAGCGATTTCTTCGCGTGACACTTGAGATCGATCAATCCATCAAACCTGGGAAAAGGCAAACCAATGACAATGTCAATCGAACAACTCAAAGCCGATGGCTGGATGAAGGAAGCCAACTACATCGGGGGTGAATGGGTCGGCGCCGACGATGGCAGGACTTACGCGGTGGAAAATCCGGCGACCGAGGCCTGGATCGGCGATGTCCCATGGGTCGGTGCGGTCGAAACCCGCAAAGCCATCGACGCAGCGCAGTCCGCGTTCGTCAGCTGGTCGCGAACAACGGCGGCCGAGCGCGCCGCGCGGCTGCACCAAATGGCGCAGATCGTCTACGACAATCTAGACACGTTCGCCACCATGCTCACTCTGGAGCAGGGCAAGCCGCTGGCCGAAGCCCGCGCAGAAATGAAGCTGGGTGCGGACTATATCCAGTGGTTTGCCGAAGAAGCGCGGCGCATCAACGGCGAGATCGTGCCGTCCCCTTGGAAGGATCGCCAGATTTTGGTGACCCGCGAGCCGGTCGGTGTCGTCGGTGCGATCTCGCCGTGGAATTTCCCCTTCTCGATGCTTTCTCGCAAGGTGGCGCCGGCGCTGGCTGCGGGCTGCACCATCGTCATCAAGCCCTCCGAGTTCACGCCGTTCTGCGGCTTGCTCTATGGAATTCTGGCAGAAAAGGCCGGTGTGCCTGCAGGTGTGGTCAATGTTGTGACCGGTGATGGCGCTGCAGTCGGCGGGGAACTCACCAGCAACGTGAAGGTTCGCAAGATCACCTTCACCGGCTCCACGCGCGTCGGCAAATTGCTTTACAGGCAATCTGCAGACACCATGAAGAAGTTGTCCATGGAATTGGGCGGCAATGCGCCGACCATCGTCTTCGATGATGCGGATCTCGATCTCGCCGTCGAACAGGCTATCGCCGGCAAGTTCCGCAACAGTGGCCAGACCTGCGTCTGCACCAACCGCTTCTATGTGCAGGACGGCATCTATGACGAATTCGCCCGGAGACTGACCGAGCGTGTCAGGCAGATGAAAGTCGGCAACGGTTTTGAAGCCGGCGTTGAACAGGGGCCACTCATCAACCAGGCGGCCGTCAAAAAAGTTGAAGCGCATGTCGAGGACGCCAAGGCCAGGGGTGGACGTATTCTTATCGGCGGCCAGCGGCACGCGTTGGGTGCGACGTTCTTCGAGCCGACGGTGATCGCCGACGCCACTTCCGAAATGCTCATTGCCCACGAGGAGACATTTGGCCCCGTCGCAGCGCTGTTCCGGTTCAGGCACGAACAGGAGGGCATTGACGCGGCTAACGCTACCGAGTTTGGCCTTGCCGCCTACTTCTTCACGCGTGACTTGGCTCGCACGTTTCGCGTTGCCCGCGCGATTGAGAGCGGCATGATCGGCATCAACGCCGGGGTAATCACGACGCCGGAAGCCCCGTTCGGCGGGGTCAAGGATAGTGGGATTGGCCGAGAAGGCTCCTCCCACGGCATCGAGGACTATCTCAACATCAAGTATCTGAGCCTGGGCGGGCTTTGATGATGCATTGGGTTCGTTTTGAGGCGCTATCGATCTCAAAACGGACCACCCCGTCACGTTCCGGGTAGCAAAAGCTCATTGAGCCTTTGCGATCTTGACAGTGACCTTACCGGGCCGATCGAAGACCGAAACGTCGCCTTGGACTTGTCCCAGGATCACGATGCCCGGCTGCGGCACGCGTCCGTCGCGGTAGTAGATCACGAAATCCCCAGAGCTCCACAAACCCAAAGTACCGGTGGAAAATTCGCGCTGACGGGGAGCAGCCGGCAAGGCGGTCGGCAGGTCACCCGTCTTTTCCTGACGAAGATGATCGTCCATCTCGATCGTCAACGGCAGCATCGTGGCAAGCGCGCGAGCGGAGGCATTGTCCGCCAGTTCGGCTGAAACATTGCCCCAGTCGGACGAAATCAGAATGCGTTCCTGTGCCAAGGCGGATCCTCCAAGGTTGAGCGTGAGTGCGGCGGCGGTAAAGCCTGCGCTAAAAATCGGTTTCATGTTTGACCTTCCGTTCTACGAATACGCGTCTTATCGAGCAGTCTTAGACAGGCCATAGCGTAGTGGGAGAGCATGGCCACACCCGCCATCACAACTGTCCAGTGCGCGAAAAATGGCGAGACCCCGTTGGTGAAGTCCCAGAACTCCAGGCTGTAACCAAACGTCAGTTTGGTCGACACGCCGAGCACGACAAAGCTCCAGGCGCCAAAACACAGAAGCAACAGGGCCGCTAGCCGCAGTATGCCAGACCTGATCGGCGATGGAGAGAGCCTCAAGACGTTTCCTGTCACCGTCATGACTCGGGTCCAATGGGTTCCAGCATGAACGGCAACAATAACGGCGACCCAGTATGCCGAGAACCAGTGAAGTTCGATGACGCTCACGTTATTGGTGAACTGCGCGAAGCTGAGAACCGCCCGTGAGATCAGCACGCTGGTGACGACCAGCACCGTCATAGTTATCCCAAGCCAGATATGCGCCACCAGGACCACCCATCGGCGCGCGTCGTAACGGCCGTTGCGGAGCATCAAGAACCAGCGCCGGTTCGTGGTCAGGTGCCACCCAAGCAGGCCGAATATCAACGTGCCGAAGATTTCATGAGGACCGTTGTCGAGCCACCAATAGGCGAGGGCCGATATCAGGAGGGCCGCCATGGCGGCAGGAAGAAGCAGTCGATCTCTGGCTGACCTCAACATCGGAGCTCTCACCTCCGTCACAGCGGATCATCGTCTGACATCGCGCCGCTCATCGTGAACATGAACTGCTCGGACTGTTTCGAGCGATGACAGGAGTAGCATCGGGCGACATTCTCGTCGGCCTTAACGCTGCGATCCGGCCAGAACCACTGGTATTCCCACTGATCCGCGCCGGCACCGATCTTCTGGGCCACGAGGTAACGGGTCAGAACATCGCTCTGATAATCGACGAGAACCATATGGGTGCCGGTTGGAACGGGTTGCCCGGCCTTAAGTGCTGCAAGTGCCGCCGGGTTTGTCAGCATATGCTCGCGGGTGATCCCTCGCCGAACCGTCGTGTAGTGCTCGAGCTGTTCCAGCGGCGGAAACGTCACGGAGTTGGACGCTGCAAACGCTGGGGTTAGCGACAGCTCGGTGTCAACAATGAAGTAGCCAGTGAGGACAATGGCGAGCGGCGCAACCAGCAAGGCGGACCGGCGAAACACTTTCATATCTTTTCCTTCAAGTCGTGCGGTGGAAGCAGACAAACGCCGCACCGGCTGTCGCTCACAATCGGCGGATCTGGAACGCCTCCACGCAGACTGCAAAGTCCGCGTGGGCAACGAGCAAAACCTCAGTCGGTTCGTTTGCTATGCGAGGTGCTGATCGAAGAAGCCCTTCAGCTTGTCGAAGGGGATGAGATCGACGCGGTCATAGAGATCAACGTGACCAGCCCCCTTGACCCAGACGAGTTCCTTCGGCTCGGACGCGCGGTTATAGGCGTCCTGGCTGAATTCCTTCGAGTGGGCCTGGTCGCCCGAGATGAACAGCATCGGCCGCGGCGAGATCGTCTCGATGTCGTTGAACGGATAGAAGTTCATGAACTTGACGCTGCTGCTCAGCGTCGGCTTTGTCGTCGTTTCGCGAGCCACACCAGCAGGCGTGAATTCACCACGCTGCGTGCGATAGAAGTCGTAGAACTCGCGCTGGATTGGATCTGTATCAGCCGTCAGTTCGAGCGTGGTGCCGCCGATGTACTGGATATTTGCACCATCCGATTCAGCCCAACGCTGTTCAGCCGCGGTCGCGATGAACTGCTTGCGCTGCTCGACCGTCTGCGACTTGTTGAGCGCGTCCCGGAAGGCTGCACCCATGTCATACATGCTGACGGTGGCAACCGCCTTGATCCGCGGGTCGATCTTGGCGGCGCTGATGACGAAGCTGCCGCTACCGCAAACGCCGATCGCGCCGATATTCTCTCGATCGACGAAGTCACTCGACCCGAGGAAGTCGACGCCGGCACTGAATGCTTCGGCATAGGCTTCCGGTGAAACGAGATTGCGCGACTGGCCTTCGCTTTCTCCCCAGAAGGGCAGGTCGATCGACATGGCGACAAATCCCTGCTCGGCCATCTTAGTGGCATAAAGATTTGCGCTCTGCTCTTTAACCGCACCCATGGGATGACCGACGATGATGGCAGGGCTTTTTGCCGTCCGGTCGAGATCCTTGGGGAGATAGAGATTGCCAGCGACAGACGTCTGGTACTGGGTTTTGAACGTGACCTTGTGCCGGGTCACCTTGTCACTAGTGTAAAAATTGGATGCGCCGTTGGACATGTCCTGCGCTCTTGCTTCCATGATATCGAACATCGACATGGCGCCAAGCGCGGCCACGCCTGCGCCAGTCATCTTAAGCAGGTTGCGGCGGTCGATACCGGTGCTCGAGATTCGAGTGTCGTCGTCTGGAACGTTGTTGTTTGTCATTTGGATATCTCCTGTTGTGGTGTCGTATTGAAATGCAATGATGGATAACCGCTGGCTCAGCGGCGTGTTGACCGCCAGGCCGCGACAGCCAACAGGGATGATCCGGCAAGCAGGACTGCGGCGAACAGGAAGGTTGACCACCAGCCAGTGGCGTCGAACAGCACTCCGCCCGTAGACGCCCCGAGGGTGATGGCGAGCTGAATGGTTGCGACCTGCAATCCGCCGCCGGCCTCCGCGTCGTCAGGCATGGTGCGGCTTAGCCACGTACCCCACCCGACCGGGGCCGCTGTGCCGAACAAACCCCAGCCAATTAGAAGGGCGGCTGTGGAGGTAGCGGATGATCCGCCGGCAATCAGGCCTAAGGCGATCAACGCCATGATGAGCGGGATTGCCACGAGAATGGGAAACAGCCGCTTCTGAAGCAGATGGCTGATGAGATATGTTCCGACAACACCCGCCAAGCCCATCAACAGCAACAGAAAGGAGAGGGTCGATATCGACACTGCCGTTACCGTCTCCAGAAATGGCCGCAGGTAAGTGAAGAGCGCGAATTGGCCCATGAACAGCAGCATGACCGAGGCCATGCCGATCGCGACCTGTGGGCGGGCAATCAGCCGGAAGACGTTAGAGGATCCCTCGTTGCGCTGCGGTGGCAACGACGGCAGGCTGATCCACTGCCAGACGAGCGCAACAAGGGCGAGCGGAACGACCGCGAAGAAGGCGCCCCGCCAACCGATATAGCTGCCAAGCAGGCTTCCGAGCGGCGCGGAGATCGTCGCGGCAATGGCATTGCCCGCGTTCAGCATGGCCAGTCCCTTGGGGACAGACTCCTCAGGGACCAGCCGCATGACGATCGAGGTCGACATCGACCAGAAGCCGCCGATGGCAACCCCCAGCATGGCACGTCCTATCATCAGCACGAGATAGTTCGGGGCAAAGGTGACGATGGTTCCTGAGATCACCAGGATCAGCGAGAAGGACGCGAGAACCACTCGCCGGTCCCATCGACGCGTCAGCCCGGCCACGAAGAGACTGGTCAGGACGGCAAAGATCCCCGAAATCGAAATCGCTTGGCCGGCATGACCTTCGGTAACGCCCAGCTCAGAGGCGATTGGCGACAGAAGGCTGACCGGCATGAATTCCGATGCGATCAGCACGGCGACGCATAGGGCCATCGAAACGACAGCGCCCCAGGCGGCCTTCGGCACAGCCGAGTTGGCAGGCGCCACCGCGTTCGGTCCGGCTTCGCCATCGAGAAATTCTGTGTGTGTGAGAGCTTGCTGTGTCATGGCGGCAATATATGCCGAGCGCAGTTCGATGATTAGTCATTGCAATTCGCTTGGACTTATCGATCTATGACATGAATGGACGATGCAGGAGGCGGCGATGAAACGCGAAGATCTCAACGACATGCTGTGGTTTCTCGCGGTTGCGGAAGAGCGAAGCTTTACGAAAGCGGCTGCCAAGCTCGGGACATCGCAATCGACAATCAGCCACACGATCAAGAAGCTTGAAGCCCGGATGGGACTACGTCTTTTGACACGCACTACCCGCAGCGTAGTTCCAACAGAGGCCGGAGAGCGGCTCATCCGCTCGCTGGCGCCACGGATCGAAGAGCTCGAAACCGAGATCGACGAACTGATGGAAATCAGGGACAAGCCGACCGGCTCAGTTCGCATCACCCTGTCAGATCACGCCCTGGAGAGCGTCGTCTGGCCGAAGCTTCGGCCTGTGCTCAAGCAGTATCCGGACATCAAGGTGGAACTGAACAGCGATAACGGCTTCAGGAATGTCGTCGAGGAGAAGTTCGACGCCGGCGTGCGCCTTGGTGAGAGCCTGGACAAGGATATGATTGCCGTTCGCATCGGTCCTGACTGGCGCTTGGTCGCGGTCGCCTCTCCGGATTATCTTAAGAAGCGAGCCGCCCCAGAAACGCCCCGTGACCTCGTTGGTCACGACTGCATCAACCACCGGCAGGCCCGGGCAGGCGGGCTCTATGTGTGGGAGTTCGAGAAAGACGGTGGAGAGGTCCGGGTCCGGGTCGATGGCCAACTGACGTTCAATACGTCGTATGCCATGATCGACGCGGCCGTCAGCGGGTACGGGATCGCTTATGTGCCGGAGAGCCTCGTCGGAGATGAATTTGCTTCCGGAGAGCTTGTCCAGGTTCTCGACGACTGGTCGCCGATGTTCCCGGGCTATTATTTGTATTATCCGAGCCCCCGGCAGAATTCGCCAGCGTTCAGAGTTATCGTCGAAGCATTGAGGACCTGAGGGTCCGCCAGCTGCCTCATCCAATAAGCCATCATCGTTGAATGTCAGCTTTACATTTCTCGAACCAAAATAATCGCGAGCATCGGTTCTAATCAGCCCGGAACCCTTCTTCACTCATTTCTTCGGAATAGCTTTCGGTTTCGGTTGATAAAGCCGCCGTTTGACGTTCGCCCGTAGAGCATTGCGGACATCTTTATCCGTCATCGAAAGGTCGAACCATTCGGGATCAAAGTGGCCACCGCACCACCGAATGGTTTCGGCGTATTCAGGATCCTCCCGGTCGGCAATAATCTCCAGAAACCGCTCATAACCCGACACACCGCCGACATCCTCGGGCGGTCGCGCTCTCTTGCCATCGACGCAGGTCCCGTTTCTGGGTGAGGTCGCAAGCGTCAGGAACTCCTCAATGATGACGGTGTGCCGCCAGCCATCACCGAAATCGTAGTGGTAGCTGAAGTCGGAACCTTCCTTGAAGTCCAGCAATCGAACTTCTCTTTGATCGAAAACCCTAGGATCGTCGTCGGTCGCATCCTCTGTCAGGATCTCGACGTCCCCGTACCGCAGGCCGCCAACACGGAACTCATAGAGATGATAGTTCCACCAGTTGAATGCGGCCTGAATGGCTAAATGAAGTTGCTCTAGGTTCCAATGCACAGGCAGGACCAATCGGCGCCAGACGTCCGGCTGGATCGGCGGCAGCTGCTGTGCGCCCGACGCCGCAAATAAATGCTTGCCTAGCATAATGCGTTATGGCGCATATGACGGCAGGTGTGGAATACGGGTTGCATTGTCTCCTATGGTTGGCGAGCTCGCCCGAGGCGCCGCTTAGCAGTCGCGACCTGGCAGATTTTCAGGGAATTTCTCCGAGTTTTCTGGCGAAGGTATTTCCGAAGCTCGAAAAGGCAGGGATCGTATCCGCCTCCGAGGGTATCAAAGGGGGGTACCTGCTCGCAAAGCCGCCCGGAGACATCACGGTTCTGGAGGTCGTCGATGCGATCGAAGGCAGGAAACCTCTGTTCGATTGCCAGGAGATTCGAGGGCGCTGCGCGGTCTATCGCGAGCGGCCGCCGTCATGGGCGATGAAAGGCGTGTGCGCTATCCACGCGGCGATGCTGCGTGCGCGCGGAAAAAGCGATGCGGGATTCGCTCGCCAGCCAGACGCTGGCCGATATCGCCGCCGAGTTCGGTCCAAAGGCGCCGCCTGAGTTTTCCGACGACGTTCGCGATTGGTTCGCGGACCGGACGAAGGGACGGACCCGAGGTGGTGCAGCAGAGGATTGAGCGTTGTCCTGAGAAGCTGGAAGAGCAGGTCCTGTGTGGTGGCTAAGAATACAACCGTGCGGCGCTGAGACGCCGGCGCAACCGCAAATGAGGATTTAAAGTGATGCAGGAGATTTTCGACATGGCCTGCCACGACGTCTCTTACTCGCCGACGAGCGTGGTAGAGCCAATGAACTGCCGTGCTGGGAGTTGATCAGATGCTACACAAGCTGTCGCTGCGGAAAGTCCGCTGGTTCTGGTCGTCGATGATGACGAAGATGTGCGCAATTCCCTTCAGGAACTGATGGAATCGGTCGGCCTCGATGTCGCCTGCTTTCCTTCACCGCGCGAGTTGATGAGCGCCGGCCTTCCCAATCGGCCGGGCTGCTTGGTGCTGGACGTCCGCATGCCGGGCGCGAGCGGACTCGACCTACAGCACCAACTGTCGACGCGTGGGGTCACGAAACCTATCGTGTTTCTCACTGGATACGGCGACATCCCGATGACTGTCCAGGCCATGAAGGCTGGAGCCGTCGATTTCCTGACGAAACCCGTGCGGGATCAGACCCTTCTGGACGCCGTTATTGCCGGTATCCAGCGCGACGTGGAGCAAAGGGCGCAGGCGGAAAACATCCAGCAGCACTCCACCCGCTTTGCGACCCTAACCCCACGCGAACGCCAGGTCCTTGGCGAAGTCGCGCGCGGGCGGCTCAACAAGCAGATCGCGTTTGAGCTCGGAATTAGCGAGATCACCGTGAAGCTCCACCATAGCAATGTGATGCGCAAGATGCGGACTATTTCCGTCGGCGAACTGATCCGTGCCTGGGATTCACTGCCTTCCAGCTAGCGTGACAGACAGCAAGTCTGAACTTGGCCCCTGCCGTCGAGTGCCTGACGTCCATGTCCATTCTCCGCAAAGGTCTAGTCGCGAAGCACAGCGCCGGGCTTGCTGTTCTTCGTCACTTCGCAGAGCGCGTGAGACTTTCGAGCTCGTTCTACGACTCATGCGTCCATCATCGCTGCCGTACGTAACCCTCCCTCGTAAGTGATTTGCGCGGCGGTGAGTTCAGGCACGGCGTCTAATCACCCGATCTATCATACCTGTACTCTGGGACTAGGTGCCTGATGCCTGTGTTCGATAGGCTGGCGGCCTCCCGTAGCGCATTCTCCTGACCGGTCGAAAGGCACAAACAGGAGACATTAGATGCGCAGTATTCTCAGAATTCTAGTGCTTGTCGCAGCGGTGGGCACGGCGGGGATCGCAGTCACACAGGCCGCGGAACCGCGAGCAAAGCCGACGATCGTCCTGGTGCATGGCGCGTTTGCCGAAGGGGCGAGCTGGAACGGCGTGATCGGCGTCCTTTCCAAGGACGGCTATACGGCGATCGCCGCCGCCAATCCACTTCGCAGTGTCGCAAGCGATGCTGCTGCTGTTGCAAGCGTGCTCCGCTCGATCCCGGGACCGATCGTGCTGGTCGGTCATTCCTATGGTGGGCCTGTCATCACCGAAGCGGCCAACGGAAATTCGAATGTGAAGGCCTTGGTCTACGTAGCGGCCTTTGCTCCTGAAACCGGCGAATCCAGCGTGAGCCTATCGGCAAAATTTCCCGGCAGCACCTTGGCCGATGCGTTGACGACCACTTCGCTGCCAGGCGGGGGCCAGGACCTCTACATACGGCCGGACCGGTTCCACGACCAATTCGCCGCCGATGTGCCTGAAGGCGAAGCGCAGCTGATGGCGGTCACCCAGCGTCCCATCGCGCAGACCGCATTGGCCGAACCATCGAGGGTCGCTTCATGGAAGACGTTGCCATCTTACGCGATTTACGGTTCCGCGGACCGCAACATCCCGCCGGCAGTCATGGCGTTTATGGCGAAGCGCGCAGGAGCCTTGAAGACCGTTGTCATCGAGGGCGGATCGCACGCCCTGCCGGTCTCCCATCCAAAGGAAGTTGCCTCGCTGATCGAGGAAGCAGCCTCCGCACAGTAGTGCGGGCGCGCGACCCTGCAACCACAATTTCAAACTTGAAACCAGGAGATTGAACATGAAAATCGTCGTCATCGGAGGCACAGGCCTCATTGGTTCGAAGGCCGTCGAACGGCTGCGCAAGAAGGGGCACGAAGTACTCGCCGCGTCTCCGAGCTCCGGCGTAAATACCGTCACCGGAGAAGGCCTTGCCGAAGCTGTGGCCGGTGCGCAGGTTGTAGTCGACCTGGCAAACTCGCCGTCCTTCGAAGAAAAAGCCGCCATGGGATTCTTCGAAGCGGCCGGCCGCAACCTCTTCGCCGCAGAAAAGGCCGCAGGCGTTCGCCATCACGTCGCCCTCTCGGTCGTCGGCACCGACCGCATGCAGGCGATGGGATATTTCCGCGCCAAGCTGCGCCAGGAAGAACACATCCGGAGTTCTGGAATTCCCTATACGATCGTCCAAGCGACGCAGTTCTTCGAGTTCGTTGGGGCCATTGCCCAGTCGACGACCGAGGGGACAAATGTTCGCGCGCCGACCGGCGCTTTCCAGCCAATTGCAGCGGACAACGTCGCCGATGCCATGGCCGATACCGCTCTGGCCGAGCCGGTTAACGGCGTGATCGAGATCGCCGGTCCGGAGCGGGCACCGATGAACGAGTTCATCGCGCGTTACCTCAAGGCGACCGACGACCCGCGCACCCTCGTGCCTGACCCGGACGCTCGGTATTTCGAGGTCGCGATCGATGCCCGGACGCTGGTTCCCGATGCCGGCGCTCGCCTCGGCGCCATCCGCTTCGAGGACTGGCTGAAGTCCCCCGCCGCACAGAAGAAGTAAGCGCTCGCAAATTCCTCTCAGTCTCGCCGGCCCGAGGGGCCGGCAGACGCCAGCTCAATAAGGAGACAGAAAATGATCAGGACTTTTCTCTTTGCGACGGCTCTCGTATTCGCCACCAGCCCTGCGGTCCTGGCCCACGACGACGGGGGAGATGAAAAGGTGACGGTGGTCTTTGATCAGCCACTGCCGAACGTACCCGGCAAGAGCATGAAGGGCGTGCTTGTCGAATACGCGCCAGGCGGCACTTCGCCAGCCCACACCCACCCGAATTCCGCATTTATCTATGCGACTGTACTGGAGGGAGCGATAACCAGCCAGGTCAATAACGGGTCCGTTACGGTCTACCACGCCGGCGAGAACTTTTCCGAGTTTCCCGGCGATCATCATGCCGTCAGCGAAAATGCAAGCAAGACGGAGCGCGCTCGCCTGCTTGCGGTGTTCGTGGTCGATACCGACGAAACCAACCTGACGATCTACGAAAAGTAGTCCGGCGAGGCACTTGCATCGTTCTCGAGGTGGCACCGATAGCGGCCGCCATCCCGAGAACGAACCATAACCAATACTGACATACCCGGCTGCGCCAGCCAGCGCCGTCAGGAGGGGCCCATGCGCATCGAAAAACTCTATCCCATGACATCGGCTCGCCTGATGGTGATCAATGTCGCCACCACGCCGCAGTCTGCTGCCCGGACGCTTTCCAATCCGGGGATCGGATTGGCTGTCGTCAGCGAAACAAGTGGCAATGCGGCGGGCGTACTCAGCAAATCCGACCTTATTCGCCATCTCACGGATATTGAGCAGAACGCCAGCATCGAGACGCTAATGAGCCGCAACATCATTTTCTGCAGCCCGGCCGACGAATTGCAGGCCGCATGGCAGGTCATGGTTGAACACCGCATCCAGAACATGCCGGTTCTCGGCGCAGACGCGAAACCGCTGGGGGTACTGGATATCCGTGATGCCCTGAAGGTGCTCTTCGAATAGGAACAGCTGCAGGAACATATGCTGGCAAACTACATCGCCGGCATTGGTTACTGATAGCCAATATCGGGATGATCGCCATGCTCCATGCATATCTGGTTGAAATCGCCGCGACGCCGTTGGCATGGCTCATCATTCTTGGCCTGACCGGAATAGCCGTGTGGAAAGCAATCGGCTCGGTACGTTCCAATCTGCGGCTGGTGGTGCAGATTATCTTTTTCACCGCCATGACGTCTGTCCTCGTTCTTGGAGATATTCCGCTAGGTCAATCGGAACGTTTGCGCTTAGGCGACGAACGAGCCGCTTTTATCGTCTTCGCCCAGTTGCTGTGGTGGCTTCATCTCTCATGGGCTGTCATCGGGTTTGTGCGGATCTATCTTGTTCTGGAAGGCCGGCCGCGCGAGGCCCGTTTGCTTCAAGATATCGTCGTCGGCGCGGTTTACCTGTGTGCCACGCTCGCCGCACTGGCTTTCGTTTTCGGCGCCCCGGTCGGAACGCTGATCGCGACGTCCGGCGTCATCGCCATTGCGCTCGGCCTTGCTCTTCAGAACACGCTCGGCGACGTATTTTCCGGTGTCGCTCTCAATCTCGGGCATACCTACGCGCTGGGCGACTGGATTCTCCTTGAGGACGGTACTGAAGGAAGGGTCATCGCGAGCACCTGGCGCTCGACCCAGATATTGACGGGCGCCAACAATATTGTGGTTCTACCGAACAGTGTTCTTGCGAAGCAGAAGCTGACCAATGTCAGCCGGCCCGACGAAACGCATCTGCTCAATATGATGGTGCGGGTGGTCCCGACGCAGGCTCCTTCGATCGTCGAAGAGGCGATGCTGACGGTTCTGGCAGGGTGCAATTCGATCATGCGCGAGCCGCCGCCACTGGTTTCGCTAAATGGTGTGGATGCGACAGCGTTGGAAATCCACCTGTTTTTCCGGGTGAGCAATCCGATGCTGAGAATGAAGGCGCGAAACGAGGTGATCGACCGCTTTTACCGGCATTGCAGGTCCATCGGTCTGCAGCTCGCAATGCCGTCTTCGGCCATCGCCGCCGGGGTTCAGTCGGATCAAATCAGCAGGCCGCGAGAAGAGATCCTGGAGGAGATGCTCGATGAAAATCCGATCTTTTCCAGCCTAACCCGGCTCGAAAGAGAAAAACTGGCTCAGTCTGGCGTAGACCGTGAATACCGCAAAGGCGATCTCATTGTCTCGCAGGGGCAGGCGCTGCCATCGATGATGATTGTCCGCACTGGGGTGATATCGATGCAGCACGACCAGCAGGAAAAGCGGCGACTTTCCTCGGGCGACTTTTTCGGAGAGACGGGCCTCTTCGCCGGAATGCAAGAAACCTACGCGCTGCAGGCGCTCACGCGGGTGACCGCCTATGAGATCGACCAGAAGAGTTTTGCGCACCTGATCGCCGACCGGCCGGCAATAGCTGAAGAGGTCTCGGCGATACTGGCTGCAAGTTCCGACGACGTCGGCCAGCTGCCGTCGGTAGCGATCAAACACGAGCGGAGTGCTTCCGCTTTCTTGAAATCGATCCGGACGATCTTCAGCACCTGAATGTCGGCCACAGGCCGAAATCCACCGAAAACGCCGAAGGAAAACGAGACAATGGTCGTGAAACTCTTTTACGCGCCTGGCGCCTGCAGCCTGGCGAGCCACATCTGCCTGATCGAGGGCAAAGCGCAATTCGAAGCCGAACGTGTCGACCTGAAAACGAAGATAACCGCATCCGGTGGTGATTTCCGCGCGGTGACCGCCAAGGGATATGTGCCGGCGCTGATGCTTGATAGTGGCGAGGTCGTCACTGAGAACGTTGCGGTGCTGTCCTATCTCGCCGGAGAACTGCCTGCCCTTGGCGTCAGCGGTGAGTTCGGCCGTATCCGACTTATCGAGGCCCTGGCGTATCTCTCGACGGAAGTCCACAAGCGCTTCGAATCTCTGTTCTCGGGCGCAGATCCGAAAGAACAATCCGGAGCTAGCGCCTCTATCACTTATCGCCTCCGGTATCTAGCCGACCGGATGCGCGAAGAATACCTGTTCGGCGATCAGCCGAGCGTAGCCGACTTCTATCTGTTCGTGATGATGCGATGGGCCAGTATGTTTGGTGTCGCAATTCCGACGCCACTGTATGGACTCTATAAGCGCCTGTTGGCGCGGCCTTCGGTCCAGACGGCGTTGGAAAGCGAGGGCCTGGCCATCTCCTGATGACCGCCCGCGTTTCTTCCCGACAAGTCACTCAGAGGGACTATGATAGGTCGTTAATCCCCACCTTGCGAGCATTGCGTCTCGTTGCTGCGTGAGTTTGGTAAGTACTCGACCACCGTCGGATTCGTATTGCCTCGCCAACCTCGCCCTATTCTTCGGCACAGGTGTTTCTGCCAGACGCTTCGATATACCATTCTCCCCAGATGGCTGTGGTGCTGTCACGCAATCAGGCGCACCACGGTGATCTCGAATGTCATGGGATCCGGGGTGAGGCATGTCGAAGCTTGCGGGAATATCGGGAATGGATAGGCGCGGTGGATCGCAAGAGCCGCCCCGTACCAAAGCAGTAGAAGCCGCGAAGCTGGCCGAGCGGATCACCGGCAATGCCTGGGCGACCGATGCCATTGGCAATTTTATCTATTTGACACCGGCTGCGCTTGCTCCCTTGAAAGCCAGCCTGGAAAGCCTCAATTGGCCGCCGGACAACAATTCGTCTGGCTGGAGGCGGATTATTCACCCGGACGATTACGACGCGGCCGCCGAGGCATGGCGTCGGTGTTAAAAGACGGGCGAGCACTATAGTGTCGAGCATCGGATGCCGCGTGCGACCGGAGGTTATGGCCAGGTGCGCAGCAGCGGCCAGCCGACATATGACGCGGACGGTGCGATCGCTGGCTGGTACGGCACGTTCATAGACATCGACGCGCCGCCGCGGACCCTCGAGGTTGAGCTGCGCGAGCGAGAACGCCAACTGCAGCAACTGATCGACTCCGTACCGGCGCTGATCTGGAGCACGATGGCCGACGGAACTCCGACCTATGTCAATAAGCCCTTCACCGAGGTCACCGGGGCCACGCTTGAGGACATCACCGCGCCGGATCGATCTGCGTCGCTTGGCGTCGTTCACGCCGAAGACAGGGCGGCGGCGCGAGAGGCCTTCCTCCGTTCCGTGGCATCAGGTACGCCCTATATCCAGAGGTATCGCCAGCATCGCGCCGATGGCAACTATCACTGGACCGAGACGCGAGCCCATCCCTTACGGGATGAAGCAGGCCTGATCGTCCAGTGGTATGGCGTGAGCTCAGACATCGATGACCTCATAGCCACTCAGGACGCGTTGCGGGAAAGCGAACAACAGCTTCAGCAGCTCGTTGAAACGCTGCCTGCTTTGATCTATTGCGCTTTGCCGTCGGCAAGCCGATCTATCGCAGCAAGCGTCTCCGCGAGTACCTCGGCCTCAACCTCGAAGAAACGGATGGTCTGGGTAAAACCCGGCTGGAGGGCACTCTCGACGCTGTGATCCATCCCGACGATCTGGTTGAGGTCAAGCGGCGGTACGCTCATTCACTAGCGACTGGCGAGCCTGATTTGTTAAGACACCGGCTGCGTCGCTTTGACGGGGTGTACCGCTGGGTAGAGACCCGGGCTTCGGCGATGCACAATGGAGACGGTGAGATCGTTCAGTGGAACGGTATCTGTCTGGATATCGAGGATCAGGTGAACGCGCGAGAGGAGCTGAGCCGCGCCCAGGAAAATCTCACGCGATCAAGCCAGGCCGCCAGCCTCGCAGAATTGTCAGCCTCGATCGCGCATGAGGTAAATCAGCCGCTTTCCGCCGTCATGAATTATTCCAGTGCATGCCAGCGATGGCTCACCGCCGGCCCGCCCAATATCGAACGCGCGCTGAAGGCGCTTGATCGTCTGGTTCAAAGTGCCAATTCCGCAGCCGATGTCGTCAGCCGAATTCGTGCCCTCTTCAAGCAATCGACGGACAAGCGCGACAGCGCTGAGCTTGGCACGGTCGTCAGACAGGCACGTGACCTGCTCGCAGAGGAGGCGGGGAGGCGGCGCATCACCATGAATATCGAGGGCGAGAGCGGTCTTCGGCTTGTCCCGTTCGACCGGGTGCAGATACAGCAGGTGTTGGTTAATCTCATGCGCAACGGCATGGATGCGATGGCTTCCGTTTCGGGCGAACGTGTTCTCGATATCCGGGCCTTCCGGGCAGGGGATATGGTTCGCATCGAGGTCAAGGACAGGGGGCGAGGCATCCAGTTCCCGGACAAGATTTTTGAGCCGTTCTTCACCACAAAAGACGACGGGATGGGAATGGGCCTCGCTATATCGCGCTCGATCATCGAATCGCATGGTGGCCAGTTATGGGCAGAAAAGAATGAACCGCTCGGCGCGATACTCGTTTTCACACTGCCGCTCGACGTGGCGAAGATGCCATGACCAGGTAACTGGGCCTTAGGGAGGACGGTATGAACAAACCTCTAGTAGCGATCGTCGACGACGACCCGACGGTACTTGCTTCGCTGGTTGAACTCCTGGAATCGGCGGAATTCCGAACGCGAAGCTTCCACTCGGGTGAGGCGCTGCTCGCTTACGGCCTCGAAGGCGTCGAAGTCTTGATTAGCGATATAGGGATGCCTGGCGCCGACGGTTTCGAACTTCGGGATCTCGTCAGGCAAGCAGATCCGCAGCTGCCTGTTTTCCTGATTACCGGGCGCCATGAAATCGCGGACCAGGACCGCGCCCGGGGCATTGACGGGTTTCTACGAAAGCCGTTCGATGGGCACGCCCTCGTTGCGGCCGTTCGCAATGCCCTGAGCGACCGACAAAGCTGATCCAAATGATCAATTGGCAAATGTCATTTCAGCTCGTCAAGAGACGAGCCCTGGCGAGCAATGCCAGGTGGTGGAAATGGATTTGGCCTCTACTTAACCTTCGGGCTTGTAAACTAAAAACAAGGCCACCCTATCCTCTGCGGTAGGCTCTCCTCTGCCTTGACCCAATCGACCGTCCAAATGCTCCTCAATACACTTCGCTGCATGGTTCGTGCGCGGCACGTTCCAGTCCCGAAAACAGGAGCGCATCATGACGCAAGCAGAAGCAACCGCCGGTACAATGGGTCACCAGCGGACAAACACGAGCCTGGAAAACACGCAACGTGCAGGCCGACCGGCAACCCAGGAACTGGTCCCGTCTCGGTACGCGGTGAAGGTCGGCGATATCGAAGTGTTGGTGATCAGTGACGGCGTGCTACCCCTCCCAACCAATATGTTGGGATACAACGCCGACCCCGCAGACCGTGCAGCGTGGCTGAACAATATGTTCCTGCCTCAGGAAGCCTTCGACTGGGCGCTAAATGCAGTGGTGGTGCGCAGCGGCGCACAGGTTATACTCATCGACGCAGGTCTTGGTCTCGATCCTGAACTGAACCTGCCGCGGGCTGGGCAGCTTGTGCAGCGACTGGAGAGCGCCGGCATCGACCTCGGCTCCGTGACCGACGTCGTCCTTACCCACATGCATATGGACCACGTCGGCGGGTTGCTCGTCGATGGCGTGAAGGAAAAGCTGCGCGCGGACCTGCGCATTCATGTGGCCGCCGCCGAGGTCAAGTTCTGGGAGGCACCCGATTTCACGCATGTCAAAATGCCTAACGGCTTTCCCGATGCACTACGCGCAACTGCCGCACGGTTTGCCGAGGAATACCATGACCAGCTGCGTCTCTTCGATGAGGAACATCAGGTGGCTCCCGGTGTTGTCGTCTCTCGCACCGGTGGCCATACTCCAGGACACAGCGTGGTGCGCGTCGCATCCGGAAAAGACAGATTGATGTTTGCCGGCGACGCCGTATTCGCGGTTGGCTTCGAACATCCCGACTGGTTCAACGGCTTCGAGCACGATCCCGAAGAGGCTGCTCGCGTACGGGTCGGACTCCTAAAGGAGCTGGCGGCAACAGGGGAATTGCTGGTGGCCACGCATATGCCATTCCCGTCGGTCGGGCATGTTGCGGTCGACGGAGACGCCTTTCGTTGGGTCCCCGTTTTCTGGGATTATTGACCACGCGATGGCCTAAGTCCCATCCACGCGACTGCATGCGATCCCACTGTCGATCGCATGCGGCTCTCGCGGCAGAGCGTGGACGATGCCAATGCGCAAGGTTTTCCTCAATTCTTCACGCCACAAATCCCAGGGGAAGGTTACGTCATGACTTCGAAGCAAACACGGATAATCGCTGATGTCTTGGTTCCCAGTACGCCGCTCGTAGACCGGGCGATTGAGTATGCGCGGGATATTTGTGAACCCTACCTTTTCAATCACGTGATGCGATCCTGGCTCTTTGCGGCGAAGATCGCCGAGATACAGAAATTAGCGCACGACGCAGAAGTGCTTGCAGCCGGCACATTATTACATGACATCACCCTCAACGACCGATTTGAGGGGCCTCGCCGTTTCGAAGTGGAAGCCGCCGATCTCGCTCGAAATTTTGCGACTGAAGCCGGGCTCGATGGACGGCGCGCGCAACTGATCTGGGACAGCGTGGCTCTTAACTCGACGCCTTCGATCGGGCTCTACAAGGAGGCAGAGATCGCACTTTGCACGACCGGAATCTGCTTTGATGTCGTGGGCCTCAAATACAGCCTCATCCCCTCGTCCGAGGTGCGAGCGATCATTACCGCGTTTCCCCGGCTTGGGATGAAGAAAAAAATGACCGCATGTTTTTGCCACATTGCCAAGACGCAGCCGGAAACCACCTACGACAATTTTGTGCGGGATTTTGGCGAGCGGCTGGTCCCTGGCTACAAGGGTCCTTCCTCGGTCGATCTTGTTGCCGCGGCTCCTTTCGATGAGTGATGCAGCAAGATCGGGCGTCATTGATGCCGATGCTAAAGGTTGGCTAGGATTTTCGCTTCGCTGGCCATGAAGCCGCAGAATAGTCTCACCCGCATCGGGACTGTCCGCCCGAAGGCATGCAGGACGCTGAGCGGAAGCTTTGGAAGCGCGATATCCGGAGCAAGATCGACAAGCGTGCCAGCCTCCAATTCCGCCATCACCAGGCATCGCAGAAGATAGGCTACCCCTAGACCGCTGCGCGCGGCGTGGATCATCGCAGTCCCCGTATCGCAATCGACTCGCCCCTTGGGAGTGAACGCAGGACCGTCGGCAAGCCTGACAGGCTGCACCGCGCCGCCCATCGCGTAACGCACAAACGGCAAGCCGGCCAAATCTTCCATGGATTTCGGATAGCCCCGTGTTTCCAAAAAGGCAGGGGAGGCGACAATGACCATTGGTAGGTCAGCCAGACGCCGCACGATAAGGTCTTCCTGTAAAGGCGTTCCAGCGCGTAGAGCTACGTCATAGTCCTCGCGGACCAGGTTGACGAAGCGATCGGTCAGCCCAACATCGAGCTGGAGGTCCGGATAACTCTTCGCGAAAGTGCCGAATAGCTGCGGTAGCAATAGCGGAGCAAGTTCGCTCGGCATACTGATGCGCAGCCTGCCAGACGGGCCCGCCTGTGAACGGATGGCGTCGTCGCTGGCATCGAGTTCTCGCAGAAGCGGAGCGACACGCTCGAAAAACACCTGCCCGTCCTGTGTCAGGGTGAGTGCTCGGGTGGAACGAAGGAAGAGCCGCGTCCCGATTTTTCTCTCCAGTCGCGCCACGCTTTTAGAGACCGCCGATGGCGTTGTGCTCAGGTCGCGTGCGGCTGCCGTAAACGAGCCGGCCTCCACGGTTCGCACGAAAGCCGTCATCCCAGGCGTCTCATCCAATAGGTTTGGCATTGGCATCTCCGGGGCACAGATCATGTGCCCGATCGCGATCTAATGGCATTTGACGCAAGGGTTTACCTCTGTCTCGATGGAAACAGGAGATAGTCAAATGCAACAACTCAAGGACAAGGTTGCCGTCATCACCGGCGGCAACAGCGGCATCGGCAAAGCAACTGCACTTCTCTTCGCGCAACAAGGAGCGCAAGTGATCATCACCGGCAGACGTCAGGACGTCGTCGACCAGACGGTCGGCGAGATCGGCCATGGCGTCATCGGGTTGGTGGGCGACGTCGGCGATCTGGAACATCACAGAATGCTCGCGGAGTTGGTGAAAACCCGCTTCGGCGGTCTGGATGTCTACATGGCCAATGCCGGCGTCATCAACCTCACCGCCTCCAGCGACGTGATGCCGGACGACTACGATCGCCACTTCGCCACCAATACCCGCGGTGTGTTCTTCGGCGTGCAGGAAATTGCCCCGCTGATCCGCGATGGCGGCAATATCATCGTCACGAGTTCGCTCGCCGCAACTAAGGTTCTTCCGGACCACACCGTCTATGCAGGCTCGAAAGCTGCCGTCGCTGCTTTTGCCAAGAACTGGGCCATCGAGTTCAAGCCACGCAAGATTCGCGTGAACATCCTGAGCCCTGGACCGGTCGAAACCGCAATCCTTGGCAAGCTCGGTGTTTCGGAGGCCGATCGCCCGGCGTTCGAAGATCACATGGCATCCCTTATTCCCGCAGGCCGTATGGGACGGCCGGAGGAACTGGCCCGCGCCGCATTGTTCCTTGCGTCCGATGCAGGGAGCTTCGTCAACGGTATCGAACTGCACGTCGATGGCGGCATGACCTTGGCTTGAAGGAGTACAGTTATGAATGAACAGCATAATCCCGAAATCGTCGCATTCATCGATCGCTTGGCGGAAACGGGCAGCAATTATCGTATGGAGGAGATGGAGAACCTTTATACGGAGGATCTCGGCTTCCTTGCTTTGACAGAAGACGGCACGATTGCGCGGTTCTCCAAGGCGGAAATATTCGCGGAATTCCGTGCCCGGCGCGACGCCGGTGAAAGGCCTCTTTCGACCGAAAAGCGGATATTGCACATCGAAGAGCAGGGCGACGAGGCGACCGCGGTTCTTTACCGACGCATGAGTGATAGCGCGTCGCCGGCGTTCTACGAGCTGCGGCTGCGCCGGGTGAATGGGGAGTGGCGAGTTTCGGGCGAGACGGTACTGCCTTGGCCTGAGCTCGCTACCGTCAAAGGGTTCCTTCCGCCGCGCGAGCACTAAACGATCGGTCATCTTGCACCCACCCGTTGCACGAAAACATGCAGCCGGCTCCCGAAGAGTCGGCTGTAGCTTTTCATCCCGGTAGCAATCCGATCTATGTTTCGCGTCATAAGACTGTACGCCGCCATTCGCCAGGTGTCAGGCCTGTATAGCGTTTGAATGCCACGCCGAAGGCGGTAAGCGTTGCATATCCCAACGTTCCGGCAATTTCGGTTATCTGCAGGAACGGGTCGCGTAGCATTGCCATCGCCTGTTCCATTCGCCTCTCGCGCAGCCATTCATGTGGCGTGAGCCCCGTGCTTTTCTTGAAGGCGCGACAGAAGTGGAAGCGCGAAAGATTGGCGGCTTCGGCAAGCGCGCCCAGCGAAAAATCCCCGCCATTTTCCGAGGAAAGTCGCTCCTGCGACATGCGCAAAACCCTCGGAGCAAGCCCACCCAGGGCCTTATCGGCAGCTTCGACTAAGCCGCTATGGGTCTTTACCAGATGGATGGCGATCAAGCTCGCCAGTTGCTGGCGATAAAGCGCCTCCAGGTGAACCGGATCGCCGGATGACTGGAGGATCAACTCCAGCAAAGTTGCCATGATGTTGTCCGGCCGCGCCGTGCTTTCGTTCAGCGGCCGTACTGCCCCTGCGGATTCTCGTGCGACACGGTCCAGAAGTTGCGGCGACAGATAAAGCTGCACTATATCCATAGGACCGTGGATATCCCAGCGTGAACTGGAGCCGGCCGGGATGAACGTGATGCTGCCACGCCGTCCCATGCCCGTCGAATATTCCCCTCCAGACCGACGTTCCAGGCGCTGCATCGCACCAAGATAGGTCATGATCACGTTGTCGGTCATGGGCTGCACGACCTCGTGGAATGGATTATGCTTCCAGCGGGCCAGCCGGGTGTCGAAGGGATCGTCGATTCGGAAGGTTTCCACTGGCGCGGTCCGTAGCACACGCTGCATCTCCCGGTCCGGCGTCACGGTCGTTTCCAGGGGTTTGACGCCTGTCTCATCCAGGCGCTGCTCATTGATGCTAAAGAGAGCCATGTGCGGTTCCTTCCAACGGGCTCGGTGGCGAGTACGGGGAAGGAGGATAAAATTCTCTGTGGATCAGCGATATCGTCTACCGGACTAACCCGACCTGTTCCGGAGTTTAGGAACAGGGTACCAAGCGCGAAGGCCGCTCAACCGATCGAGGGGGTAGCCTGTGCAAAGGCACCGCACGCCTAAGTGAAGCTGTACCCGACACAGTATTTGGTAGCAGTTATCACTGGCAGAATAAAACGGGAAGCGGCGCCGGCGGCGGATGGCGCCGCTTCCCACCCGACTAGCTCTGGATGAAGGCGAGCAGGTCGGCGTTGACGATCTCGGCATGCGTCGTGCACATGCCGTGCGGGAGGCCAGGGTAGATTTTAAGTGTCGAGTTCTTCAGGAGCTTTGCCGAAAGGGGCGCGGCGTCGGCGACCGGGACGATCTGGTCGTCGTCGCCGTGCATGACGAAAGTAGGCACGGTGATCGCCATCAGGTCCTCTGTGAAGTCGGTTTCCGAGAACGCCTTGATACCGAGATACTGCGCGTTGGCGCCGCCCATCATCGACTGGCGCCACCAGTTCTGGACGACGGTCTCAATCGTCTTGGCGCCTTCACGATTGAAGCCGTAGAAGGGGCCGCTTGCGAGGTCGTAGTAGAATTGACCGCGGTTCGCGGCAAGCTGTGCGCGGAGGCCGTCGAAGACCTCGATCGGCAGGCCGCCGGGGTTGGCTTTCGTCTTGACCATGATCGGCGGCACGGCGCCGATCAGCACTAGCTTTGCCACGCGCCCGTTCGGCTGACCGTGCTTGGCAACATAGTGCGCTGCCTCGCCGCCGCCGGTGGAGTGACCGATATGAATGGCGTTGCGAAGATCGAGGTGTTTGGCAACCGCCGCGAAATCTGCTGCATAGTGATCCATGTCGTGGCCATCGCTAACCTGGCCCGAACGTCCATGGCCGCGCCGGTCATGCGCGATCACGCGATATCCTTTGCCAAGGAAGAACAGCATCTGGGCGTCCCAGTCGTCAGCAGAAAGGGGCCATCCGTGATGGAAAACGAGCGACTGGGCGTCTTTGGGGCCCCAGTCCTTGTAGAAGATCTCGACGCCGTCGGGGGTGGTGACATAATTCATATTGCGGCCTTCCTTGGCGGTATTGCTGACCTTGGTGGAGGTGGTTTTGGTTGCCGCAGTGGCGGGCATTGCCGCTAGAACCGGGGCCGAAAGACCAGCGATCAGCAGGCTGCGGCGAAGCGGCAGCGGCACTGCAAAAAGATGTTCTTTTGGATTTAAATGGTCAGGGAAAGAATTTTCGATCATGGCTATCTCCGTGTTGAGGTTTTCCTCGGAGACATTCCTACATGAGGCGGAAAATCATGACCTTTCGGTCTTGCTGAGTGTATCGTTGGATTGCTGTCCGTTTGATCTGACCAGATCTAAAAGGGAACTGGACCCTGCCCGATGATGCGCCGAAGCCCCAGGCGCAACGCTGTCGAAGAATGTCGTGAATGATCGATGGAGATCAGCCGCTACTACACGGACTGCCGCAAGCTGGAGGAAATAGCCACGACAGTGGCGCTGTATCAAGACATCGAAATTGAGGGGTCGCCGGTTCGATTCCTATCAAGGCGCGTAAGGACCAGCTAGTCGAACGAATTTCCTACCACCGTTAGAACCGATCACGGTGAAATTTCACTGAGGAGAGGAAAGGACGCGGTCACGTTCAGCGACTTGACGGGTCTGGACCGGCCAAAGAGCGTAGTCGCCGCCGAGTTCACGATTGGCATGTAGCGGCCAGTTGGGATCGTTGAGCGCGCCCCGCGCTAAAGCTATGAAATCTGTATCGCCGTTCTCAATAAACGCTTCGGCTTCAAAGGCATCGCCCAATAGTCCGACTGCGATAGTCGGGATACCGGCTCCTTGTTTTACCGCCTTAGCGAACGGGACTTGATAGGCTGGAGCAGACCTAATGCGGCCCTGAGCGAAACCGCCGCTAGAGCAGTCGATAGCATCAACACCACGTGCCTTGAGTTCCGTTGCCAGGGCAACGCTGTCGTCCACCTGCCAGCCGCCGGCATTGTTGTCACTGACCGAGAGGCGAACGATGAGCGGCTTTTCGGCTGGCCACACGCTGCGGACGGCCTCGGTCACTTCCAGAACAAGCCGCATTCGATTTATGCGGCTACCGCCATACTCATCAGTTCGATGGTTTGCGAGCGGCGACAGAAATTGATTGAGCAGGTAACCATGCGCGGCATGGATTTCAACCGTGTCAAAGCCCGCCTGGTTGGCGCGCGTAGCCGCAGCCGCGAATCCGTCGACCGCACGGCGGATGCCGTCTCTGTCGAGTGCTTTGGGGACCTGATAGTCAGCGTTGGCTGGGTCGTTCGATTGGGCGCTCGGCCCTACGGGAACCCAGTGCTCGAAGCCAACGGCGCGGCGCTGGTCTTCTGTTGCTGGCTGATCTGCCTTATCCCGCCAAACCGGCGTCGAGGCTTTACGGCCTGCGTGGCCAAGTTGAATGCCCGCGGCGGCACCCTGGCCGTGCAGGAAATTCACGATCCGGGCAAGCGGGGCAATGTGTTCGTCTTTCCATAAACCGAGGTCGGCGTATGAAATGCGCCCTTCGGGGAGGACCCCGGTCGCCTCAACCAGAACCAACCCGAAGCCTCCCATTCCGAAGCGCCCCAAATGGACATAGTGCCATTCATTGGCAAAACCGTCCTGCGCCGAATACTGGCACATCGGAGAAACGACTGTGCGGTTGCGCAGCGTGACACCACGCAGGGTGATCGGTGAAAAGAGCTTGGACATGAGGGCCGCCGGACACAATTGAAAGGAAAATACGCGGCTAGATGCGCATCACTATGATGCCTTGGCAACCCCCGATAAGCTGATGCAACGCGCCCGGCCAAGTCGCGGCGACCGAGGACGAGAACCGGGATGTCTAGGTCTCTGACGTCTCAAACACCTCAGATCAGATGGACGTGCAACAACCGCGGGGTTTTAAGTTCGACCCCGCTCAAGGCGCGCAAGGCTGGCTCGCTTTCGCAAGCGCCAAATTGGAAATGAAGATCAGCTGGCTGAATGTTGGCTTGGCGCCCGTCATGTCGATCGTTCAGGCATCTCGGAACGGGGCGTTAAGCTACCGTTCGCTATGGCGAGCAGATAGAGCCCCCGCCGGCGGATTGCGTTGAAAAGTCGGCGTTGCTGTCGGTGGGAAGTTCTGATTCAGTCTTTCCAGAAATTGGGAGGACCTGGCGACGATAAGCGCTCGAGGCTGGCGAGACGGCAGGATGGGTCCGATCCCGTCCCCCCGTCTCGGGCCATAGGGGCGCTCTCACACGTTGATTATGCCGACCTCGATCATGCTCCGCGCGGCCGCCTCGATCGCCTCGGCGGGCACGCCTGGCCTTGGCGCCGCTGGCCGACGGATCAATGCCAAGAAGCGGAAGAAGCGCTCTCACCTTGGCATCGGTCTCGGCTGCGGCCGTCATGTCTGCGTCCGACACCTCTTTGGTGGATACCTTTCGCGCCTGCTCGCCGAGGCGTTCCTTGAGAATCCTGGCTACATCGACGAGCCATAGCGCGTCACCGCCCCTACACAGTATCGAGCGATCCGTCGGTGACGCCGCTCGACGCGATGGCGCTGTTTTCCGGTCGTGGTCGCTCATTCGTCACGTTGGGCGAAGAACGGATTGCAGTTATGTGGGGGGCATGTCCTGCTCGATCCAACCACTTGAACGCTTCTGTCTGAAGCCCTGCCGCCGTGGCTGCGCATCGACGGCGCGACCGAGCAGGCCGGGCGGTTTCGCTGGTTGCTCGATGAACTGGTGACCGAGCGCACGCAGCGCCTTCCGGGAAACGCTCTTGTCGCTTCGCAGCTGGCGCAGTTGCTGTTCGTGCAGATCCTGCGGGCACAGATGAACGGCAACGGCCGCATCCCGCCGAGTTGGTTGCGCGCACTGGGCGATCCACGCCTCGCGCCGGCCGTGCAGCTCATGCATGACGAACCGGCGCGGTCGTGGCATCTACACGAACTGGCGCGGGCCTGTGCAATGTCGCGATCGAGCTTCGCCGCGCGCTTTACCGCGACGGCAGGTATCGGGCCGCTTGGCTATCTTGCTCGCTGGCGTATTCACATTGCTTGCAAGGCGCTGCGGGACGACGATTTGCCGGTGGCATCGATTGCCGCCCTGATAGGCTATTCCTCGCAAGGAGCGTTCAGCAATGCCTTCAAGCGGGCGACCGGCCTTTCGCCTTCTCTGTGGCGGGAAAGACAAGCGGGAGCCAACGCGGCTTGAAGCCGTTCAGGATGGATGTAGGCTCGGGTTTTTTTTCGAGACGTTCCACTTCGAACCCTCACCCAACTCATTTCTTTGAGGCGGTTTTCGGTTTCGGTTGATAGAGACGCCGTTTGACGTTTGAGCGCAGAGCGTTGCGCACATCCTTGTCTACCACCGACAGGTCGAACCATTCTGGATCAAAATAGCCACCGCACCGGTGAATGGTTTCGGCATATTCGGGATCTTCCCGATCGGCGATGATCTCCAGGAACCGCTCATATCCGGACACGCCACCAACATCCTCGGGCGGTCGCGCCCCCGCGCCGGCGACGCAGGTACCATGTTTAAGCGTCGCAGAAAGCGTCAGGAATTCCTCGACCACGACGGTGTGCCGCCAGTTGTCCCCGAAATCATAATGGTAGCTGAAAACAGAACATTGTTCGAAGTCCAGTAAACGAACCTCTTCCTGATCGAAAACACGAGGATCGTCATCGGCCGCATCCTCCATTAGTGTCTCGACGTCGCCATACCGCAGACCACCAATGCGGAATTCATAGAGATGATAGTTCCACCAATTGAATGCTGCCTGAATTCCGAGATGCAGATGCTCCAGGTTCCAATGGGTAGGCAGGACCAACCGGCGCCAGACGCCCGGGTCGATCTCGTCGATGGAAACTCTGATCTGCACAGCATTCGCGCGTTTGAACATGGCACAAATGAACAAGGTCAGAGGAGGGTCGTCAAGAAGGCCGCTCGATTGTAGTCATATTCGCATTGGCCTTCATTGATAGCGATCTGCCGGCTTGTGCAGCCTTTGACGCTTACTATCTCTGATACGACCCTAAACAGGAGCATCGCCATGGATCAAAGCGCGGCCGATCTGCTGCCGAAAGTCTGCATCGAAATTCTTCCGCCGGACCGCGAGGAGCCGTGCGCTTCGGATGCAACCACCTGTCCGTGTTGTCGAAAGTTGCGCCCGGCATCCAGCATGGACGAGGATGGCTGCGGGATCTGCGACGAATGCCTGGCGCCGTGACTTCCAGTCGAGAAGCACCTCTTTCTGTTCCTGCGTCATTCGAATCCGCGCTTGCGAAATTGCCAGAAGGCTATGTTGACGGAATTTTTGGTAATCGATCATGGGGCGTGACCGTCAAGCGGTCGGAGGATGGCAAACGAACCTGGCTCTATGGCGAGGAGCTTGGCGGAACAGATATCGTCAGCTTCAACCTCTATCGATTGGCTGGGCGGGGGTCAGCACTGAACCCCTGCGAAATGTCCTCTACCAAGGTGATCGAATTCGTTCTCGGTTTCGAGCCCAGCAGAGAGAAGGCTGCACTTCGACCATAATGGCCGAAACATAAGCGCGATTTTCATGCTGCGTTGCAACATGCGCATGGCTGCACTGCGATCTGAGCGCTGGCCGTCGAGGCAGCCTCTGATATCTTTAGGTCAACGAAGCAATGCACCTCCTCCCGCAGAGCTTCGTGTTTCAGGCGACCCACTCCTCCTCCCGAGGGGAGCCTGACGGAACAGCGGCACTCCTCCTCCCAGCTGTTGTTCAATTCTTTCGAAAAGCCTGCCGCACCTCCTCCCGCGGCAGGCTTTTCGTTTCTCCGAGATATTTAAGCCCCTGAGTTCAGGCGTTAAAGCAGACTGCCCTGTTCCACCGGCTCTCCGGATCGAGACGATGGTGGATCCGTATGGCTCGCGCGACGAAATGATCAGCGCATCATTCAGCGCATCATTAGGTAGCGGACTGGCCAGCTCCTTGGCTTCATCCCAAGGCCCCCTCATCCAAGTGTCGGTCTCTTCCTTCGTTAGCAACAGAACCGGCATCGCCTTCTCATGGATCGGCTTCACCAGGTCGTTGGGATCTGTGGTCAAGAACCCGTATAGATCATCGGTAGTCAGGCCGTCCCTGACCTTTCGGACACTCTGCCATTGCGGCACATGGATGCCGGCAAAGAACATCAGTGGCTCCGTGGCGTCCCGCGCAAACCAGGCATTCGGTACCTTGCCGCCTTCCTCCTGGCTGGTCGGATCCGGCTCGGCGAAGCTGGTAACCGGAACGAGACATCTATTTTCGACCCCGAATCATCGCGTCCAGTGCGGAAAATTCAGCTTGCGCACGTTGGTCGTGCCGCGGTCGGCCTCCATCCGGATCAGCTCTTCGAGATCGAATGGCTTGCCTTTCGCCGCAAGTTTCTCGGCCTTGGCTTTGGCCGACTTCTCGAGCGCGAAGCGCGGCGAGGGCAGTCCCCAGCGTGGCGCCACCCGACGGCGTTGCAATCTACGGCGATTCTGCAGGCGGGTTGATGGTTGGCGCAGTCGTGAACCAGCGTCCCGACCTGTTTGCGGCGGCACTGCCGAGCGTCGGCGTCATGGACATGCTGCGTGTCGACAAATTCACCGGCGGCGCCTTATGGCTCGGCGAATATGGTAATGCTGCGCGGGAGGAGGATTTCCGCAATCTGCTGTCGTACTCGCCCTATCATAATGTCAGGCCAGGCAAGCCGTATCCGGCAATTCCGGTAACGACTGCCGACGCCGACAATCGAGTCGTGCCGGCTCACAGCTTCAAATGCGTCGCCGAGCTTCAGGCTGCCGACCTGGGGACCCGGCCACGGCTGCTCCGGGTTGATACCGGTGCGGGCCAGCCGCGATCCCGTGCTTTTTTCCACGCACAAATAATCTCTCCCACGATCCCATGTTCGTGGAATCCTAGTCTGCTTTCGCGACACCGATTTTGGTGAGTGGCTTGTCCGCAGGAGAACACCCAGATTGAGCGACATCCAGAAAGGTGGGATGTTCTTCGCAAGTGAGCAAAACGGCCGACATTGGAGAATAGCATGCAAGAAGAACCCGACCCGATCCTGGAGGCAGACAGGATCGTGATGGCCGCTGTCGATGAGGCGATCGACAACGCAGTCAGGGCCGCTGGATCTGAACTTCAGGCAGTTGGTTCACGTGCCTCGCCACAGGATTACTTTGCAGACGGCGTTCTGCGCTACTTGTTCTTTCGTTTGTGCGGAGCCGACCCGACAACGAACAGGGGAGGTGATCCTGAAACGGCATGGAAGATTTTGTATGCAGCGCGCAGCGTAGCCTGTCACTGGGAGAGGGAAAGTGGCAGGTCGCCGGCGCGCCGAGTTAAGAAAGACCGTCCGGAGGATGCCGAAAAGGATAGAAGCGAACGCCAACTGCTGGCACGCTCTGCACAGAACTTTGCGTTGACGACGGTTATTCGAGCTTTGGTCGATCACGCGCGCACTTCGGATCCCGAAATCAAAAATCGCATTGAAGCAGTCATCGACGCACGCCACGCGAGGCTTGAGGCGTTATCAGTCGCTCCTCACCGGCCGGACTTGGGCAATGATGGGCGCGGCGATTGATGCTTGTGAACGGATTGAGGCGGCCGCCGGCTGGTGGCATCGAGGTAAGCCGCGAAACTGTCGCAAAAGTCAGTCGTGAAAGTCAGACTTTTGCGACCGACTTTTGCGAAGGAAATTCCCTTAAATTCAGGGGCCGCCGATCTGTCGCAAATGTTAGACTTTTGCGCGACAACCGCTTCATGGGATCTCACGGAAGCAACGGTTTGCTCTCCACAGTTCCATATCCTTCCTCTCCAAAAACGAAGGCCGGTAGAGCTACGCCGCCAAGGCGTTGCCAAAGGCCTTCAACCCACTCCATGCAGGTATCCACGATAGCATCGTTTACGGCGAAGGCGGCTTCATCCGGATCAAACATGGGAACATCGGGCTGCATTTGACCATCGATGCACTTGACTTCAAATAAGAACCGATGTGGCGCTATTGCCTTTTGAAGAACATAAAGGTCTGGTCCGTCTAGGTGAACGACAATATCGAAGAAACCTTCCTCGCTTTGTCCCGGATGAATTCCCACCATGACCTGTCGCGCTTTCGGCGGAAGGGACTGCTTGATGGTGTTGAGACGTTCCAAGGCTGCGTTTGTGTGAACCTGCAAGACGCTTTTAAGTGCTGCTTTGTACTCGTCCGCTGTCATCCCAGCTTGTCTCATTTCCGATCCTTCCCTTACCATGTCCTAGCTCTCAAAATTCCCGGATTTTGCTCGGTATGTTAACCCGGCTTTTGCTGCGCTGCAAAATCAGGAGGTTTGCGACAGCACCGTCAGCTTTGCGCCGCCCATTGCAGTCATTGCGGCGATGGGGGTATGCGCTAATCTATTGTATCGTCACGCCGGGAGATGCCGATGCGGAAACCACAGATCGAGATTACAATTCGTACAGAGATCGACAATCTGCTGGCGCGATCCGGCAAGCAATTTGCGTCTGGAGCGTCGCAGTCATCTCTTTCCATTGCGCTAGAAGCTTGGGACCTTATCCCGGAGCCCAAGGAGGCCTGAAGCACTGCGGAGATCCTTGTCCGAGGTCGAAAGATCTAACCATTCTGGATCAACGTAGCCACCGCACCACCGAATGGTTTCGGCGTATTCCGGATCTTCGCGGTCGGCGATGATCTCGAGGAACCGCTCATATCCCGACACGCCACCCACATCTTCGGGCGGCCGCGCCCTCGCGCCCGCGACGCAGCTCCCATGTTTGGGCGTAGAAGCGAGCGGCAGGAATTCCTCTACCGCAACGGTGTGGCGCCAGCCATCCCCGAAATCATAGTGGTAATTAAAGATGGCACCTTGCTCGAAGTCCAGCAAGCGAACTTCCCTCTGGTCGAACACCCGAGGGTCGTCATCGGTCGCATCCTCCGGCAGGAGTACAACGTCTCCATACCGCAGACCACCAATGCGGAACTCATAGAGATGGTAGTTCCACCAGTTGAACGCGGCCTGGATTCCGAGATGCAGATGCTCCAGGTTCCAATGAACTGGCAGGACCAGATGGCGCCAGATGCCTGGCTCGATCTCGTCGATGGTAACTCTGATCTGCACATCGTTTGCGGCTTTGAACTTTGTCCGAATGAACAAGGTTGGTCGAATATCCTCAAGATGGTCGCGCGCGCCGCGTGTGAGCATTTTTTGCGGCGTCGTTCACGTGATTCAGATCGAGACACGACAAGATTACTTCTTCGCCGCTGCGCTTATGCGACTGGCCAACAGTCTTCCACCGGTCGCCGACGCTCGCGGAATTGAGCTTTCCTGCTCAACCGGTCCAGGAGCCGTGAAACTGACAGCCCGATCGGCAACAAGAGCGGAGCAGCCAGCACGGCAGACCAGATCATTGGCTCCAACAGTGCGAAAGCGCTCCAGTGCGCTCCAGCGACGGAAGCTGCGAGTTGAACCAGAGGCCCGCCGATCGCGCCGGTAGCCATCGCTGCGACGAAAGCGGAAATTATAGGTAGGAACCTGGGCAATACCGAGCATATGTCTCTCTTGCAGCGCCCCGAAAGCGCTCAGTTCCCGCGCGTCGGCCTGGAGACGCATCCGGCCGAGCGATGATGAGCCTATTGCTATTATCGCGCCCCGGTTATGAGGTCGAAACCACTTTGATAGCCCCAGCGATCGACGACCTCAACGACAACCTGCCGCCCCGACCGGAACGTAAATGGGCTGCGCGAAAGTTTCGAACGCCATCGTTTCCCTCCTTTGTGTCGCTGAAGCGCGGGTGATTTAGGAATAGCGAATTCGGGCATCAAGAGGTCGTATGACGGTCTCGAGCCCGGCGCTGGTGAGTGTCGAAGGTTCGTATCCTATCAAGACCTTGGTTTGCACCAAAGTCATCGGTTCCACGACGTTCATTTCGGCTTGGTCTTATCCAGCCATCCAAGCATATTCCTGCTAGGAACAAAGCCGCCGCGTCGAAGCTGGCCACTGAAGCAGTAACCAGTAAATTCGTCGACGACGGGCGGGCTCTTGGTGCTCGTTCGCATCCGTGAGGCTCTGCAGCAACACAGCGGACTACAGCGACACGATGACCCAGAGTTTGCGGACTGTTTCGATTGTCCGCCACGTTCCTTTGAAGCCGGGACGCAGGATGAACGTATCACCGGCCGTGAGGCGACGCGGCTCCTTGTCGTCTTCGACAAGTTCGATGACGCCTGACAGGATGGTGCAATATTCCCAAGTCTCACCCTTGATTGATCGGGTAGCGCCCGGTGTCGCCTCCCAAATCCCGGAACGAATTCGGCCATTCCCCACATTGTCCTGTTCCCAGGTCTTGTAGGACGGGCTACCCTCGACAAGGCGTTCCGGAAGGGCTTGGCTTTCCCGCGCGACGCCGGGATTCTGCAGATCGAAAACGATCATGTTCGACATATTATTGCTCTCCAATTTGCGTCACGAAAGCGCGTCCGCGATAGATTTTCCGCATGCCTGCGTACTGGCGGATCCGCCGAGATCGCCGGTGCGGAGGGCCTGCTGCTTCAGCACCGTCTCGACCGCCGTCATGATGCCGGCTGCGGCTTCCGTCTCGCCGAGATGTTCGAGCATCATGGCTGCCGACCAGATCTGGCCGATCGGGTTGGCAACATTCCTGCCGGCGATATCAGGCGCCGAACCATGCACCGGTTCGAACAGAGAGGGGTGCTCGCCGCCCGGATTGATGTTGCCCGAAGGGGCGATGCCGATCGTGCCGGCGCAGGCGGGGCCAAGGTCGGAAAGTATGTCTCCGAACAGGTTGGACCCGACGACGACGTCGAAGATCTGGGGTTTCAGCACGAAGTTGGCTGTCAGGATATCGATGTGAAACTTGTTCCAGCTGACATCGGGATAGTTTTTCGCGATTGTTTCGACGCGTTCATCCCAGTAAGGCATGGTAATCGCGATACCATTTGATTTGGTGGCCGAGGTGAGGAGCTTGCGCGGCCGCTTTTGCGCCAGATCGAAGGCGAATTTAAGGATGCGATCGACGCCCTTGCGGGTCATGATCGTTTCCTGCAGCACGATTTCGCGGTCTGTACCCTCGAACATGCGTCCCCCGACGGACGAATATTCACCCTCGGTATTCTCACGCACCACCCAGAAGTCGATGTCGCCGGGCTTGCGGCCGGCGAGCGGGCAGGGCACGCCCTCCATAAGACGCACCGGCCGCAGGTTGACATATTGGTCGTATTCGCGACGGAACTGCAGCAGCGAGCCCCAGAGTGAAATGTGGTCGGGCACGATGTCTGGCCAGCCAACGGCGCCGAAGAAGATCGCAGAAGGCCTGCCGATCTCCTCCTTCCAGTTTTCGGGCATCATCCGGCCATGCCGGGCGTAGTAGTCGCAGTTGCCGAAGTCATGCCATTTCTGCTTGATCGTAAAGCCGTAGCGACTGGCCGCCGCCTCCAGCACGCGGATGCCTTCGGGCATCACTTCCTTGCCGATGCCGTCGCCGGCAATGACGGCAATATCATAAGTTCGCTCGGCCAATGGTTCTCTCCTTCTCGGCAATCGCAGTCTTACAGTGCTCTGGTCTTCAGGCCGCCCATGTGGAAGGCCTTGGTTTCGAGATATTCATCGATGCCGGTCGGCCCTCCTTCACGGCCAAGGCCAGATTGCTTGATGCCGCCGAAGGGCGCGATCTCCATCGACACGCTGCCGGTATTGAGCCCCACCATGCCGAATTCCAAGGCTTCACTGACGCGCCAAGCGCGGTGCAGACTCTCGGTGAAAAAATAGGCGGCCAGGCCGAATGGCGTGTCGTTGGCGATGGCGATTGCCTCAGCCTCGTCGGCGAAACGAAATAGCGGCGCCACCGGCCCAAACGTTTCCTCGCTGGCGAGGCGCATGGCGATTGTGGCGCCTTTGAGCACCATCGGCGCAACATAGCGGCTGCCTTCAGGAAGGGTGTCTCGTGGGGTGATGTTCTCGGCCCCCAGCGCCAGCGCATCGGCGACATGGGCGTGGATCTTGGCAACAGCGGCATCGTTGATCATCGGGCCGATATCGGTTCCCATGGTAGTGCCGGGACCGACCTGCATTGCGCCGACCCGCGCCGCCAGCCTTTCGGCGAAGGCATCGTGAATGCCATCCTGCACCAGCAGCCGGTTGGCGCAGACGCAGGTCTGGCCACCATTGCGGAATTTCGAGGCGATGGCGGCCTCGACAGCCGTGTCGAGATCGGCATCATCAAAGACGATAAAAGGCGCGTTGCCGCCCAGTTCCAGGCTGAGACGTTTAACGGTCGGCGCGCTCTGCGCCATCAGCATCGAGCCGACGCCGGTCGAGCCGGTGAAGGACACCTTGCGAACGTCGGGGCTTGCCATCAGCGTCGCGCCGATCGCCTTGGGCAGGCCAGTGACGATGTTGATGACGCCGGGCGGAATGCCGGCCCGCTCCGCCAGTACGCCGAGCGCCAGGGCGGAATACGGAGTGAATTCCGAAGGCTTTATGACGACCGTGCAGCCGGCTGCCAAAGCCGGGCCGCATTTGCGGGTGATCATCGCATTGGGAAAATTCCAGGGCGTTATGATGGCGGCAACGCCGACCGGCTCCTTGGTCAGGAGAATACGCCGGTCGGCAGAAGGGGCGGGCAATGTCATGCCGTAAGTGCGTCGCGCTTCCTCGGCGAACCATTTGATGAAGGATGCGCCGTAGAGAACCTCGCCGCGCGCTTCCGCCAGCGGCTTGCCCTGCTCGGCCGTCATGATCTCGCCCAGATCGTCGACATGTTCCAGCATCAAAGCGTGCCAGCGTTCCAGAAGGCGGGATCGCTCTCCAGGCGACGTCAGACGCCATGTCCGCAAAGCCTCCGAGGCCGCCGCAATGGCTGACTGCGTGTCGCGCGCACCGCAATCGGGGATATGGCCAATGACGTTTCCGGTGGCGGGATTGTCGACGGCTACCGTGGCGCCCGAGCCGGCCGATAGCCAGGCGCCACCGATCAGGGCCTTGTCGGCGAACAGGGTGGGATCTTTCAGATTCAGCATTTCGTCTTCCTCAATGGTCCAGCTTTCTGTCGATCAGGGCGGGGGCCGGTATGCCCGCCGCCCCGTCTTTCCGGCTCGGGTCTGGAAGTTACTCAATCGTCGGCGTAGCCGACGACGCCCTTGATTTCTGTGAATTCGTGCAGGCCGAACTTGCCGTATTCGCGGCCGTTGCCGGACTGCTTGTAGCCGCCGAAGGGGGCGGCGCCGTCCCAAGCGGAGCTGTTAAGGCGCACAACGCCTGCGCGCAACTTGCGCGATAAGGCGCGCGCCTCGGCCGGATCACCCTGGATATAGGCCGCCAGGCCATAGGGCGTGTCGTTGGCGATGGTTACGGCGTCATCCTCGCTCTCGTAGCCGAGAATGACCAGCACTGGCCCGAAGATCTCTTCGCGCGCAATGGTCATATCGCTGGTAACGCGTGCAAAGACCGTCGGGCGGACATAATAGCCGGCATTCAGATGGGCCGGACGATCTGGGCCGCCAGCAACGAGTTCGGCGCCTTCCGCGATTCCCTTGTGGATCAGGCTTTGTATCTTGTCGAACTGCAGCTGGCTGACCACCGGGCCGATATCGGTGGCGGGATCGGATGGCGCACCGACGATGATGGCATCCGCCGTCCGGGCGGCGATGGCAACGGCCTCCTCCATGCGCTCCATCGGTACCAGCAGCCGCGTCGGCGCATTGCAGGACTGGCCGGAATTGTCGACGCACCGGCGAACGCCGGCACTGACGGCGGCCTCGAGATCGGCGCTGCGGAGCACGATATTGGGGGATTTGCCGCCGAGTTCCTGATGCACCCGCTTGACCGTGGGCGCAGCGGCTTGCGCCACGGAAATACCGGCGCGGGTGGAGCCGGTGAACGAGACCATGTCGATGTCGGGATGGCTGGCGAGCACGGCCCCGACCGTCGGGCCATCGCCGTTGACGAGATTGAAGACGCCTTTGGGGACACCTGCCTCATGCAGGATCTCGGCGAAAAGGATGGCGTTGAGCGGCGCGATTTCGGATGGTTTCAGCACCATGGTGCAGCCGGTGGCAAGCGCCGGGGCAACCTTGCAGGCGATCTGGTTGATCGGCCAGTTCCAGGGCGTGATCATGCTAACGACACCGACCGGTTCGTGAATGATCCGCGTGGTTCCCTGCATGTAGTCGAAATCAAAGGCTTCCATCGCCTTGATCGTTTCGGAGAAATGCGCAAGTCCGATGCCGGCCTGCTGGCTGCGGGCCATTGCAAGCGGCGCGCCCATCTCCTTGGAAATGATATCGCCGATCTCATCGTTACGGCGTGTAAGAATGACGAGGATGCGCCTGAGCAGTTCAAGGCGCGTCGCTTTCGAGGTTTCGGAAAAGCCGGCAAAAGCGGATCGGGCGGCGACAATCGCCTTCTCCGCATCTGCGGCGCTGCCCATGGCGATCGCCGCGAAGGGCTGTTCGGTGGCCGGATCGATGACGTCTATCCTTTGCTGGCCGATCGGCTCGACCCATTTGCCGTCGATGTAGATTTTCTGTGCATTGTTCATTGCTGTCTCCATCGCCGCTTACTGCCCGTTGCGGATGAAATCGGCGATCCGCTCGGCGATCATGATTGTCGGTATGTTGGTGTTGGCGCAGGGAATGGACGGCATCAGGGACGCATCGCAGACCCGCAGTCCCTCGACGCCATAAACACGCCCGGATGGCGAGGTCACCGCCGTCGGGTCGGCGGGGGCGCCCATGCGGCAGGTGCCGGAGGGGTGCCAAGTGCCGCCGACATGCCGGCGGACGAATTCGGTTAAAGCTGTATCGTCATCGAGCAATCCGTCGATGGTGGTGCCGAGCGTGACTGCGGAATGGACCAGCGCTGCACGCAGAGGCCCGGCGAGGTCAAGCATTGCGGACAGCGCGCCCCGCTGCAGCGCATTCCATGCGCCGGGTCCGGCGACTTTTGCGACACGGGGAGAGTAGCTGGAGGGAAATACCGTCCCTCTATAGCCGTTCATATGCGGGTGTCGCAGGGTTTGCGCGCCCATACGCAGTGCCAGCTTCAGCCGTTCCAGATCGCGTTCGTCGCTCAGCATCCGGAAATCGACTTCGGGCTCGACAAGCGGATCGGTTGAGGCAAGTTTGAGGAACCCACGCGAATAGGACTTGTTGACCCAGAAGAACAGGCTGCCCAACCGAAGCCCGACCGAATGCCAACCGGAGCGTGACAGGATGGCGGCGTGCATATCGCCCTGCGGCGTATCCGGTAGGCCGGACGAAAAGCGCCAGATCGACTGTTCGTGGTGTTCTGACCGGTCGCGTACCCGCATCGATGGCGGCAGGTAGGCGGCGACCGCGATGGAAGGGTGCTCCATCAGGTTCCGGCCGATGCCGGAACGCGATGCAATGACCGGAATGCCAAGTGCCCCCAAATCGGCGCCGGGGCCAATGCCAGAGCGCAGCAGCAAAGCCGGCGAGTGGATGGCGCCTGACGCAACGATGACCTCCTTCGCCGTGATCGTCTGTGAGATGTTACCGGCAATCTCGGCTCCAACTGCCCTGACGCCGTCGAACAGGATGCGGGTGGCGGTGCTGTCGGTGATGATCTTGAGATTCGGACGACGGCGGACGTCTGGCGTTAGATAGGCGATTGAGGTGGGCAGACGTTCGCCGGCATCACTGACGGCAATCGCGCCGTGAAAGGTGCCGTCCTGCCAAGGACCGTTCTGGTCGGGACGGATCGGGTGGCCGCGCGTCTCAAGTGTCTGCATGACGCGTTCGACGAACGGCGATATCTTCTCGCTCGTAATCCGACGGATCGTCAGCGGTCCGTCGATTCCGTGCAGGGGGCCGTTGAAATCGCGGTCGGTCTCGATCTTGCGGAAATAGGGCAAGCAGTCTTCCCAACCCCAGCCCTCGGCGCCCAGCGCCTGCCATTCCGCGTAGTCGGAGGGCGCGCCGCGATTGGCCATCAACGCATTGATCGCCGAACCGCCGCCGAGGATTTTCGCCTGTTCGTAGCGGCGCGGTGTCGGTGGCGCGCTGTTGGACCTGGAATAGCCCATCAGCGAAGTGAGCGAGGACCAGATGTTGCGGGTGTCGAGATAGGCACGGCCGGGATAACGGCTGCGCACCGCGTCGGGCATATCGCCTGCGGCGATATTGCGTCCGGCCTCGACCAGAACAACCGTCCGGTTCGGATCTTCCGACAGCCGTGCTGCGAGCACGCAGCCTGCCGAGCCGCCGCCAAGGATCAGGTGATCGGCGATCATGCCACCTTGCCTTGCTTGCGATCGGCGCTACGGGCATTGAGCGCCACTAGCATTACCAGGATGAAGGAAATCGCCGTCAGCAATGAGCTGATTGCCGCGATCGTCGGGTCGATCTCGTCGCGGAGTGCCGTAAACATGCGCTTGGTCAGCGTCTGATATTCGCCGCCGGCAATGAACAGCGACACGACGGTCTCGTCAATGGCCGAGATGAAGGCGAACAGCATCCCGGAAACTACGCTCGGGCGGATTTGCGGCAGGGTGACCACGAAGAAGGTGCGCAGCCGGTTCATGCCGAGGCTGCGCGATACCATTTCCTGCGTCGGATCGAATTTTCTCAGGCCCACCAGAACGGAAATGACCACATAGGGAAGGCCGAGCATCGTATTGGCCAAGATTAGCCCAGTCATACTGGCGAGCAGACCGACCTGGGCATAGACGAGGAAGACGCCGACGGCGGTAATGACGATCGGCACGACGAGCGGCAGCAGCAACAGCATCTGCAGGCTGCGCACCAGCCGGGAGGATGTCATGTTCAGCGCATAGGCTGCCGCCGTGCCGAAAATGGTTGCCAGGATAGCACTCGAAACCGAGACGATCAGACTGACCCGCGTGGCTTGCATCCAAACTGGGTTGCCGAGATAGGCCTCATACCAGCGCAACGACCAGGACGGCGGCGGAAATGTCAGGAAGCGGGCGCTCGAAAACGACATCGGCACGATGATGATGATCGGAATGATCAGCCAGGCGAGAATGAGCGCAACGAAGCCGTAGAGCAGAATGTTGGATATGCGCATGCGTCACCTCGTTCCCATGATGCGTTCAAACGGAATAAGCAAGCTTGCCAGCCGGAAGATCAGGAAGACACAGAGCATCAGCACGACGCTGATCGACGACGCCGCACCCCATTCGTTGTAGACCTGGATGTTGCGAGAAACGAGCATGGAAACCATATAGGTCCGTCCGCCGCCCAGAAGTTCCGGTGTGATGTAGAAGCCCAGGGTCAGCACGAAGACCAGAACCATACCGGCGATCACTCCGGGCAGGGAAAGCGGCAGGAAGATCCGGGTGAAGACATGCAAAGGCGAGCCGCCAAGGCTGGCACCGGCCATGGTCAGTTCGGGTGGAATCTTCTTCATTGTGGCGTAGAGCGGCAACACCATGAATGGCAGCAGGATATGGATCGTCGCCATGACGGTACCGAATTCATTGTTGATCAGCAGCAGGGGCGTATCGATCAGGCCGGCCTTCTTGAGGGCGGAATTGACGATGCCGGTTCGCTGCAAAAGTATGAGCCACGCATAGGCTCTCACCAGCACACTGGTCCAGAAGGGCAGCAGCACCATTGCCAGAACAAGCACGCTCCAGCGTTGGGGCAGAGCCGCCGCCACATAGGCGACGGGATAGCCGAGCAGCAGCGTCACCAGGGTCACGACGACTGCGATGCGGAAGGTCTGCAGGAATGTCATCCAGTAGACGGAATCGGTCAGGAATCTTTGGTAGTTGATGACCGTAAACCCGCCATCCTGCCAGATCGATTGCCAGGCGAGCCAGACAAGCGGCACGATCAGCAATGAGACGATGACGAGGAGCGCCGGCGCCAGAAGCAACAGCATCAGCCTCTGCTCCCTGCGATCATGCTGCATCGATGGATTGATTGTCGATGTGGTCATCAATGACGCTCCTCATTCTGGCCTCGGTTGGCCGGTGGTTACTGCTGGATGAAGGATGCCCAGCGCTTCTGTGCTTCCTCGCCAGCCGGCGAAGTCCACCATTCGTCCGACACCAGCACCTGCTTGGCGGCGTTTTCGGGCGAGCTTGGCATTTCTGCTGCGCGTTCAGCCGAGATCTTGCCAGTCTTATAGGCTTCGGGGTTGCCCGGACCGTAGTCGATGTAGGCAGGGAAGTTTGCCTGGATCTCCGGTGTCATAGCCGCATTGACGAACTTTACCGCCGTTTCGAGATTGGGCGCGCCCTTGAGGATACAGAGCGACGTATATTGCAGGAAGCCCTGGTTGAAAGTGTAGCTGATCGGCGCGCCTTCCTTGGCCACTGCGGTCACACGACCGTTCCAGGCCATTTCCATATCGACCTCACCATCGGCCAGAAGCTGCGCCGACTGGGCGCCAGATGTCCACCAGACGGTCACATAGGGTTTGATTTCCTCGAGCTTCTTGAAGGCACGATCGACATCCAGCGGATAGAGCTTGTCGGCTGGGACGCCATCGGCGAGAAGCGCTGCCTCGAGCGTCGCCAGCGGGTGATTGCGCAAGGCGCGTGTCCCCGGAAACTTCTTCACGTCCCAAAAATCCGCCCAGGTCTGCGGCGGCTTGTCGCCGAACTTCTCCTTGTTGTAGGCGAGCACGCTGGAATAAAACTCGTATGCAACCGAATAGGCGCTCTTATACTCTGCAGGCATCTTCTCGGCATTGGGGATCTCTGAGAAATCAAGAGGCTCGATCATGCCCTGCTGGCCGCCGCGAATGCAGTCTTGCGTCGGTGTATCGATGACATCCCAGATTGGTTTTCCCGTCGCGGTCTGGGTCTTGATGACAGGCCAGGCGTCGGGCGCGCTGTCTTGATTAACGGTGATGCCGAGCAGTTTGGCGACCGGATCAAGAATGGCCTTGGTCTGGGCCTCCTGGTAGGCGCCACCCTGCGAAATGAAAGTTACCTGTTCAGCCGACGCGAGACCGGCAGAAAGAGCGAAGGCTGAAGCAGAAAGCACGAGCGTAGAAAATTTCAGTATCATGTCCGTTCTCCTCTTGTGGCGGGGCTTCGAACCCCGTTTTGATGGTTGAATGTCGGGTCTTAGCGCCCAATTGCATCGAGGAACTGGTACCAGCCGGCGACAAGCCGGACGGCGGGTTCCCGGATGGGATAGAAAGGGACGGGTTTGAGCCGTTCTGAAGTCAGAAGCCCGAGATCGGGACTTTCACCAGTGACGATAGCCGCGACGTGCTTTCCCATGGTTGAGGCCAGTGCCACGCCGGTGCCATTGTAACCAACCGCATAGACGATGCGGTCATCCAGTCGTCCGGCATGCGGTATGCTGTCCATCGTCATGGCGACGAGACCGGACCAGCGATGCGTGACTGTAACGCTTGCAAGCTCGGGAAACTGGCGCACCATCGCCCGATGCAAGGCCGCAAAGGCGCTCTCGGAATCGTTCTTGCCGAAGGCTCCGCGACCGCCGTAGAGCAGGCGGTCGCCTGCCTTGCGGAACCAGCGCATCATCCGTCGGGTTTCGGTGTAGCTGCGGCCGTACGCCAGCAGCTTTCTGCCCGACAGCCCGGAAAGCGGCGCTGTGGCGATCATTGCCGAGCGGAACGGGATGATGGCCTTGCGTACCGCTGAGGTGGCGGGGGTCAGGTCCGAATATGAATTGGTGGCAATCACCACCTGCCGGGCCGTGACTGTGCCTCCCGCTGTCTCCAGGACTACGCCGGATCCTTCGCGGCGAAGACCCGTCACCGGGGTGTTTTCGAAGATATCGAGGCCAGACTTTTTTAGTCCGGCAGCGATGCCGAACACGAAATTGAGCGGATGGATGATGCCGCCATGGGTGTTGAGCATGCCGCCCAGGAAATCTCGCGAGCCGGTCTCCGCCTCCATTTCAGCCGCCGACAAAATGGAGCAGGCGCGATCACCGAGCGCCTCATGCAGCCATTCGAATTCCTTCTTCAGCGAAGTGAGCGATACTAAATTGTGCGCGCAGCGTAACGACCCGGTCGGCTGATAATCGGCCGCGGCAATGCCGTAATCCTCGACAAGCTCGCCGACATGATCGATGGCCTCGATGCCGAGATCATGCATACGTCGGGCCGTGTCGATACCGAAACGGCGGGCAATCTCGGAAAAGGCAAGCCGGAACTTGCCCGATACCACGCCGCCGTTGCGTCCGCTTGCGCCCCAGCCGATGCGGCTTGCTTCCAGCACAACGGCCGATAGGCCGCGGCGGGCAAGGTAGCGTGCCGTCGACAAGCCGGTGTAACCGCCGCCGATGATGGCAATGTCGTAGTGACGACCGCCCGTCAGCGCACCGAAGACCGGGCGGTCGGCAGCTGTCGCCTGCCAGAGCGAGGCAATGTCAGGGAAAGGAGGACGGGCGGTCATCATTTTTGGGTTCCGTGATCAGGCTGCGCTGGCGGTATGGATGCCTGCGGCCAATTCGGCATCAACCGCGTCAGCAAGCTGCTTTAGCGAAGAAAAATGGAAGTCCGGCTTGGTCAGCACCTTGGGTTCCGGCGTGCCGCCAAAGCCTTGCTGGCCTTGGCGCCGCTCGATCCAGCAGGTCGTGTAGCCCAGTTCTTTTGCAACGCCGATATCGTGATGCTGGCTCTGGGCAACATGCAGGATTTCCGACTGTTTGAAGCCGGAGGCCGATTGGCGGCCCTTGTTGAAAGCGAAGAACTGCGGGTTGGGTTTAGCGCATCCGGCCTCATCGCAGGTAACGCTGTCATGGAAGGGATTGCCAAGCGTCGCGGAATAGGCCGAGAAGGCGGTACGGTCTGCATTGGTCATCGCAACCAGCCGGAAATTCCTGCGCAGACGGGCCAGGGCGTCGACCGAGTCGGAAAACGCCGGCCAGCGCAAGACGGCGAGTTGGAAGGCCTCCGCCGTCGCATCATCGCGCGTCAGGTCGAGTTCTGTTGCCAGCGACAGATAGACATCCTTCATTGCGAAGGAGGAACGACCGTAGAACTTGTCGCGGCCGCGCTTGTAAGGTTCGAAGATTGCATCGTCAGAAGCGCGGGCGGCCTTTTCGCCGCCCAATGCCCGAACCGCATTCAGCACGCCGGTTTCGAAATCGATCAAAGTACCGACGACATCGAAGGTCATGACCTTGAAGTGGGTGAGATTCATAGTCTTCTTTCCTTGTTGACTGTAAGGTTGGAACGGCAAGTTTTAGGACGCTTCCGGCACCACGATCGTATCTTCGGGATGCAACGCCACGGTTATGGCTTCGCCGGGCTTTTTAAGTTGCAATCGGCCGGCATGGTTGCTGGCAAGCCTGAGGCTGAGGTCGTCACCGGACGAGAGCTTCAGAAAAACCCGGATGCTTTCGCCCTGGTAGAGTGTCTCGGTCACGGTTCCGGTCAGTCGATTGACACCGGCCACTTCGTTGCCATCGGCGACGACGAGCTTTTCGGAGTGGACCGCAAGATGCAGACGGGTGTTCTGGGGGACGGCGTGCGACGTGCGCAGGACGACATCGCCGAGCCGGACCGTGTCGTCGCTGGCCCGCTCGACCGACAACAGTGTTGCTTCGCCGATGAAACGGGCAACAAAGGAATCGGCGGGGTGGTCGTGAAGTTGCTCCGGCGTATCGACTTGGACAAAGCGGCCTTTGTTCATGATGGCGACGCGGTCGCTCATCGTCAAAGCCTCTCGCTGGTCATGGGTAACGTAGATGATGGTCGCGCCCAGCTTCCGGTGAAGCCGCTTGAGTTCTATCTGCATGGATTCACGCAGTTGTTTATCGAGCGCCGAAAGCGGCTCGTCCATCAGGATCAGTCCCGGCTCGAAGATCATGGCACGGGCAAGCGCAACACGCTGGCGCTGTCCGCCGGAAAGTTCGTGGATGCGCCGCTGCTCGTATCCGGCGAGCTCGACCATATCCAGGGCTTCGTGCAGCATTTCGGGCCAGCCCGATTTCGGTAGGCGGCGCGCCCGCAGCGGAAATGTGATGTTCTCGGCGACGCTCATATGCGGGAAGAGCGCGTAGTTCTGAAAGACGATTCCGATATCGCGTTTGTGTGGCGGCTCGAATGTAATATCCCGTTCGCCGAGCCAGATGGAGCCCGACGTCGGTTGGACGAAGCCGCCGAGGATTCCCAAGAAGGTTGTCTTGCCCGAACCCGATGGGCCGAGAATGGAGACGAATTCTCCCGCCGCGACTTCCAAGCTAACATCGTCCAGGGCCTGAAAAGCCCCATAGCTCTTGTGTGCCGAGCGGATAGAAACGCCCACGCGTTCTGATTTTTTCAAAACAACCATCTGATCCCACTGCAAAATTAATGCGCGCAAAGGTTCGGATAACCGGCGCCGCATTTGCTGTTGAGCAGAAACCTGAACATATCTGTCGCGCTTGGGCTTCGTTTGCCCTAAGGCTTTAAATGTTCTGTTCCCCGTATTCGTTGAAGGTCTTTTGCCTTCTGTGATTGGCAGCAGACCAAAGAAAAGACGAGCCCGCAATTGAAAAAAAGTTCAGAAGCCTGTTACATCATGTAATGAACAATTTGCGCCGCTCTTTGCCATCGATGAATGGGTTGTTTACGTTCGAGGCTGCTGCACGCTGCGGAAATTTTTCCAAGGCAGCAGACGAACTCAATGTGACGCCCGCTGCCGTCAGCCGCATGATCGCACGACTGGAGGAGCATCTCGATACGGTGCTGTTTGTTCGGCAGTCTGGGGGCGTAGGCTTGACGGAATCCGGCAGGCTGTTGTTCGACGCGATTGCCCGTGGCTTTTCGGGAATCGAAAATGCCCTGCGAGAGATTGACGACCGGCGCATCGGGATCCAGACGGTCTCCCTCTCGGTTTCAACCGGCTTTACCACGCACTGGATGATGCCGCGCATGCCGGAATTCAAGAAGCAGTTTCCGACAGTGGATTTGCGCTTCCAGTTGGTGATGGGAGCGCTCGCGGGGCCGGTTAACGATGTCGATCTCGGGATGCGCTTTGTGAGCGGCTCGGATGAGCGGCATGAGGCTGCCTTCATCATGCCGGAAATACTCATCCCGATCTGCAGCCCGTCCTATCGGGAAAGTCATGGACTAGATGACGGTGAGGTCCAGCGTACCCCAGACACCACGATCAATCTCAGCGACGCCCAGCCGAACTGGTCCACCCTCTTTTCTCCGGCAAACGAGGGCGATGTGGTCAATTCGATGATCTTTTCCGACTATGCCATTGTGGTGCAGGCAGCGCTTCTGGGGCAGGGTGTGGCACTCGGCTGGCTGAACGTGGTTGCGCATTGGCTGCGAACCCAGACACTCGTGCCGGCGCGCGAGCATCTGATGACAACAGGCCGCCAATGCCATCTCGTCCGTCTTCGGGACAAGCCGGCGCGCGACATCGTCATACAGGTTCGTGACTGGATGATCGCAGAGCTCAATGACGACATTGTTGCCGTGGACAGGCTCTATCCGGATCTCGGCCTCATGCCGGAGAGTTGGTCTAAGATTTGACTGCGGGTGATGCTTAGAAAGAAAGCAGAGATGCGCTAACCTCCTGAAATCTGATGATCAAAGAACTGCGTCGTTATGCGCTACGGCAAAATCGACAGGCACACGGGTTGAAGGTTCGTTTCCTTTCAAGGCGTCCACCTGCAACACTCGGGGGCTAGCTGTCAGGGGGAAGCCTCGCCTCCCATCGACCTCTTGTACACACCATGGAACTGAACCCACCGTGATCTCGTAGGCGCGATGAGACAGCGCACGGTGCGTACGCCGGTAGATCGCGTTTCCGTGGCCGGAAGCGACGTAATACGGTACCGACCGAATGACAGCCCAACCGTTCAGTTCTGCTGCAGCACCGCGGCAATGAGCATTTCGGCGAAGGCAGTCACTTTAGGGGGACGGAACCGCGCTGCTGGATAGACCGTGTAGATCCCGCCGGACGGCAGCGACCAGTCCGGCAGGCCCTGGATCAGTCGCCCGGATGCGAGTTCGTTTGCAACCAGGTACTCCGGCAGGACCGACAAACCGCCCCCGGCGCGAACGACCTCGAGCACCCCCGGTGTCGTATCCACCGCGACGCGCGCCTGCATCTGAACTGCGCGCCGGTCAGGATCCCCTCGCGAAAACTCCCATACCAAAGGATCGCGCAACGCCGTGTTGGAGATGAACGGCAGATCCGCAATATCGTCTGGCTCGAGCGCCGAGGCGATGCGATCAGCGAACCGGGGGCTGCCGACGAGGATTTGCCGGAAAGACCCGATCTTACGTGCCTGAAGGCTGGAATCGGGGAGCCAGCCGACCCGCACCGCCATGTCGATCTTGCCGGATGTGAGGTTCATCATCAGATCGCTCAGTGTCAGCTCAACATGGCACGCCGGATAGCGCGCTGCGAACGCTGCGACGACGGGAGCAACAACGGCGGCGCCATAGTCATTGGGTGCGGTGATCCGAAGGGTTCCTGTTGGCTTGACGGCCGCCTGGGCAAGCTCGCCGAATGCATCCTCAGCTTCGCGCAAAATCAACCCACAACGGGCATGGAACATTATGCCCGCCTCGGTCGGATGAACGCGTCGCGTGGTGCGGATGAGCAGGCTGGTCCCGAGATCCCGTTCGAGTTGCGCCACATGGTGGCTTACCACCGCTTTGGTGATGCCAAGCCGTTCTGCCGCTCGCGTGAACGATCCGGTATCAACCACAGCGGCGAAATAAGAGAGTCGATTGAGATTCATCGTTGCCCAGGCCCTCAGATCAAGATTGTCTGATAGTCGCATACATTCTGTATTATTTATCGATCTTCCTCAATAGATGCCGGCCTGTCATATGAGGTGGAGAAGGAATGAGAACATGGTCGCCACCATCCGCATCACCTCTTCGACCCTCTTTGCGGCTGGTGCTATGGCGCCTCTGGAGGGAGTGAAAGTCGCGCCGCCGGGCCGGACATCGCGCCGACCGGACTATTTTCCCGGGTCGGTGAGACCGCCGTCTCGTGCCCGGCGCAGCGCTTTTGACAACCCCTAAGCTCTGGCCGTCAGATTGACCGGCCCCGAGCCAGCCCGCCGCCCAGGCAGTCAAGCAGTGCCTGGGCTTTGTCGAACTCTGCTTCAAACAGGAGATGGAAACAACATGACGGTAAAATGCTTCAAGCTCGCAACCCAAAGCCTGGCGGTTCTGCTGTCCGGCATGGCCACACCTGGTTTTGCCGAAAATGCGCTATATGGCGCTCCCGTCACCGTGGAACAGGCGAGGCAGGCAGCGCAAGCCGCTGCAACCGAGATGCGACACCGCAACCTCGCCATGACCATTGCCGTCGTGGATTCAGGCAGCAATCTTGTCTATCTGGAACGCGCCAACCAGGCCGGCATCGGCACCGTCGAAGCAGCGATCGGCAAAGCCAGGACCGCGAACGGGACCAAGAGTCCCACCAAAGGCGTTGAAGATGCCATCCTGAACGGGAACCGCATCAACCTTCTTGGGGTGCCAGGCATCCTTCCTATTGAGGGCGGTGTCCCACTGATCGTCGACAACCGGATCATCGGCGCGATAGGCGCCAGTGGTGGACCGTCGACGGATGATGGCGCAGTTGCGAACGCGGGCGCAAAAGCTCTGCTCCCCTGATTGGCAATCTCGCCAATCAAGCGATCCACTCTCCATGCACGACACAGGAAAGGAGCACGCCATGAAACGCAGAACTGTCATCGCCAAAGGAGGCGCGCTGCTTTCCGTCGCCGCGCTAGGCACGGTCCCATTTGTGCGCCGGGCAACAGCACAATCGACCCAAGGTCCTACCTATGACTGGCCAATTTCGAATCTTCGCTCCGGCGGAACGGCCGGCTTGCCAGCACAGTTGCCAACGCCGACGTTTCGCACCGAACCGCAATGCATCGTGACCCTCAACAAGATACTCGGCCCCTGTCACACCAACGACGTTCCGGTCCGGCACGACATAACAGAGGGCATCGCTGGATTGCCGATGCAGATCAGCCTGCGGCTCGTTGAGGCCACGAGCTGCAATCCGATCAAGGACGCAGATGTCGAAATCTGGCATGCGGACATTCGTGGCGTCTATTCGGGACGCGCCGCTGCCATGTGCAATCCCGGCGATGGACCAGCACAGAATGCCGGCTTTCTTCGGGGACGGCAGATCACCGATGCCGATGGCGTCGCGAATTTTCTCACTATCTATCCCGGTTGGTATGGGGGACGCACACCGCATGTCCACTTGCGTATCCTGGCGAACGGTCGCGAGCTGCTGATCACACAATTGATCTACGACGATGCGCTTAACGACCTGATCTATGGTCGCCATCCGGACTACGCCGGAAGACCACCGCGCGACACGATGAACGATGGGGACATGGCGTTCGCTGCCGCCGAAGTGGAGCGGTTCATCTTCGATGTCGAGAAGCTCGACATCGGTATTCTCCAGGCCAGCTACACGGTCGGGCTCGCGACCTGACCGCCACGCGGCGAAGGCGGATAGCCTGAAACCCATCCGACTGGACCGACCAACAGGAGGTCGTCATATTTACGAGGAGAAGCATCAAGAAATCGACCTTTGCCGCCGGCGCCGCGTTTGCCGACCAGCGGTTTGATGCGGGCACGCCAGACGGAATCTGGGGATCGAAATCTTCGCCGCACTCAAGGGGTTTCAGCGGGCCCATGGGCTCACGCCTTCCGGCGTCGTGACCCAGGATTCGCTGAAGTCGCTGTTTCCGAGTTCGAATGCTGATGCGCAGCCCGCCGCGCTGCCGGTGGATCTGGTTGCGGTACCTATTGTATCTTCTGTCGATCCAAAGCCTGAGGTCCTTTCTTCCGAGCCGGTGAGCCTTTCGCCGCAAGTGTCGCCGCCGGCTTCCGCCATCCCCATCGCAAACCGAAGCGGGAGCAATAGCGGAGACAGTTCCGGTTACCTCGTCTTCGTATTCCTCATTATGGTGGCCTTCCTTTTCTTCCGGAGAAAATCGAAGCATCGTCGCCTGCGGAGAAGCCATGTCGGCTCGAGATGGCCGTTGGTTGATGACAGCTGGTCTTGTTGTGGTCTGTCAAATGCCCGGATCGGCAAAAGGCGTGATGTTTCTGACGTTCGAGGATGAGACAGGTCCGGCGAACGTCGCCTGGCCGAAGCTCTTCGAGCGACGCCGGCGTGTTGTACTTGTATCGAGCATGATGGCTATCAATGGCCGAATCCAACGGGAAGGGGAGGTCGTGCACATCATAGCCAACAGCTCTTCGATCTGTCAGGCGACCTATCCACCTTGGGGGATCGTGATGGGGAGTTCAAACTGCCGACGGGTCGCGGTGACGAGGCTTGTCATACCGCCAGATCCCACGTTTAATCGATGCCCGGTTACCGTGACGATACCGCACCTCGACCTCTGCTACGAAATTGGCGATGGCCGCGGCTTCTATAAGCTGGAGGGTGTTCGGCGGCGGGACGATTGTGTCGCCGAAGTCTAAGCCGACGCACTTCACGTCCGAGGACATCGGGCCACAATCAAGCAGCTGCGCCCACAAAGTACGTTCAGGGATTATAACGCTGCTACCTTTGGTGAAGTCGCTTAGGAAATTTCAATTTCGTCGATCGGCTGCGGTCCGGGATCGGAGGGCAACTTGGCGCCCCTGGCAAGCGCACGCCGCTTGAGTTCGGAAGCTTGTTCTCGCAGGAACCCAAGATACCGTTCCCGGACCTCTTGCATTTCAATTTCGCCGGCGATCCATTGTTCGATCCATACGAGGAAACGGGGATCCTCCTCCGTCGGCAATCCCGCGCGACGGAGACGATCAAAGGCTTTTTGCGCGGCAAGGCGTCGTTGTTCGCTCGTCATAACCTTTGCTAATATCCGATTCGGCAAAAGAAAACGTGACCGACGTCTCTGGCGAACCGTCAGCGAAAATCCGCCTACGCCGAACACATTCTGATATGCATTGCACCCTTTCCATGAAGACCTCGTCTGTTGGTCGAAAAGAGCTGGGATCATTGCGAAGTCAATTCGATCGCCGCCAAAATGAAAACCAGGTATTCCACTTTAGGTAGATCACCAAAACGGCCGCCGGTGTCGTCCGTTCAGTATCGGAGCTTGATAGAACCCGGGCCTGCTACCATAACTAATATCTCCGATTCAGAACACGCTCAGGCTTTTTGGATCACGATTTCCCTGCGGGCATGTCGCAGACTTCCAGAGCTACCGCAGGTCGCATCGCCGCGTGTCTTCTAAGCAAAACGCGTCGCGCGTCCGTGAAGACGTAGCGTCGCCCTCCGCTTTGGCGAGCAGTCCTTCGGGCGCGCAAAGCGAAGGTCCGCGCAACGGCTGGATTTGCAAGCTGTAGAGAAAAAATATGTTGGAAAATCCGCATTTACCGCGGATATTTAAACATGAATTACCGGAGAAGACAAAGCGTGTTGCAATGTCTGCACATAGAGCGGATAAATGGACATGATTTACGATAAACGGGCCGTGCTTTCCGCCTATACATCAAACTTGCTCTCCCAGGGGAGGGTGGTTTTTGATGGCCGAGAGGCGATCGAAGCGCTGGGCATCAATCGTGGCGCGTTCCTGGACTCAGCCGAGCGTTTGCAGCGTCGAAAACTACTCCTCAACCCGCGCCACGACTTCTATATCGTGGTCCCTCCACAATTCATGTCATTGGGCGCTCCGCCACCAACCTGGTACATTGACGCGCTGATGCGCCATGAGGGGAATTCCTATTACGTCGGTCTGCTTAAGGCTGCCGAACTGCACGGTGCCACGCATCAGGCCGTGATGGAGTTTCAAGTCGTGGCGGCCAAACGGCTCCCCAAGATCGAGGCCGGTCGCAACCGCTTCGTCTTCTACTACCGAAAGGATATGGAGACCGTCGCCGCGGGCGTTGTTGACAAGAAAACCGAGACGGGTTCGATGAGAGTGTCGTCACCAGCTCTCACAGCGCTCGACATTCTGCGGTATTCTCGTGGCGCCGGCGGTCTTGATAACATCTTCACTGTCCTCAGGGATATCGCGCCGCAGATTGATTTCGAAAGCCTGACCAACCTGTCGCGCGTCACCGAACGGCCGGTCGTGCAGCGCCTCGGCTACCTTCTCGACAGGCTGGGTCACGGCCCACGCCTGGCGTCGATGCGTACCGCCTTGGAAGACCGCGGCAACCTGCCCTGGACGGAGCTGGACCGCAAAGAAGCCGGCGATCCCGACTTTTCTACTGAAGTGCTCGAGCGCGACCCGCGTTGGCGGGTCATCGTCCGCCGCTATCCGGAGGCCGATGAATGATACCAGCTCAGAATTTTGTCGCGTGGGGCAATGTCGCGCCTTGGGCCGATCAACGTCAGATCGAACAGGATCTGATTATCAGCCGGGCGGTGGTCGCGATATTCACCGACCCCTTCTTGCGCGAAGCCTTGAGGTTTCGCGGCGGCACAGCCCTCAACAAACTGCACTTCCCGGCTCCGCTGCGCCACTCGGAAGACATTGATCTCATGCGCACAGAGGTCGGGCCGGTCGGTCCGGTCCTGGACGCCTTGCGTGTCGTTCTCGAGCCGTGGCTTGGACACGGTCAGTACGAGTCAAGTCCGGTCGCACCGAAGTTGAAATTCCGGATTGAGGCCGAGGACGGCGGCGGCGTCCCCATCCGCCTCAAGGTCGAAACCAACATCAGCGAGATCGAAGCGTATGATCCGCCGATCGACTTGCCGTTTGGCGTGGCCAATCCATGGTTCACCGGGAATGCGTCCGGCCCGACATTCTCCCGTGAGGAAATGTTGGCCACCAAGTTGCGCGCGCTGCTGCAGCGGGAGAAGGGTCGCGGTCTCTATGACCTGGCGCATGGCCTGGAGACGTTTGAGGGCCTGAATGTGGAGAAAGTGGCTGATTATTTTGGCCGCTACGTCGCACTTTCGGGCCAGATCATCACGCGGGCACAGGCTGAGCAACGGATGTTCGCGAAGCTTGCCCGGCCGCGCTTTCTGGCCGACATGCAGCCATTGCTTCCGACACAGCAGGCCGAAGCGCTGACCGACCAAACGACCCTCCAGTAATTTACTAGCGTTTTTGCGGCATTCATCGAACGCTTGCCCGGTGACACGTGGTTACGCACCGCTGAAATGCGCAGGCGCTTCGGCGTGGTGTAGAGATATGAATTGGAACGATGGCGGCTAGGTGGCCCGGGATGAGCGACGGAACGAGAGAAGAGGAGCCGCCGACGCACTATTCTCGCCACTATCAAGCGACAATCTGCCACGGCTTGGGATCCGGGTTACACTTAGCCTATCGTCGTGGTCGCCGCGCTCAACGAATCCACAAGGGCAATCGCCCGACCGACACTCTTCCGCATGACAGACGCCTCTGTCGCATGCAGTGGCTGTCGATTTTTTATTCCGAGCAGTTCAGCAAGTTTACCGAAATACCGAAGCGCTATTGAGAAGGAACTGGAAAGTCTAATACTTTGTCCGTGTAGCGTTCGACCAAGGCGCTAAACGGCGTGCCGTCTCGAAGTTTCAGTACGGCACGATGTTCGAGCAGGAACGGCGGCAGGCTAAGGGAACTTGTTTCATGAGCTGTTAAGCCGTCCATGTCCCAGCCTTCGGATAGAGGGGACCAGAGCAACGTGGCAGACAGGTTTGTGCGAGTGAAATTAAGAGCCTGAACGGCTCTCCCAAACGCGATATCGCTGGTCTTCAAAGCCTGATTCATCTCTGCAGTTAATTTTGCGGGTACATACCAATTGTCGGCTTCCGACAAGACGCGGTCGCCGCAGACCAGGCGGACGCGGCGATAAGCGATCAGCTCACCGGGTCCGACGGTCAGAAGTTCACGGATGTGCTCATCGGCCGGCTTGTCTTGCCCGCCCACACGCTGAGCTACAATCTTAGAACCTTCCGGTGCGAGCTTGTGCGCGGCGCACCAGCGATCAAGGGTCAACGTAGCACTGGCGTTACTCAGGAGATTGGCATTCAAGGTCTGAAGGACCGCAAGCGCTTCCACTCGAGATGTCGGCGAGTTCAGCCACTGAGACCCTATAGACGGTTCTTTCGCAATTGCGATCTGGGTGCCCAGCACAATGGCAGTCGCTGCAAGTGCGGCGATGCGAAAGCGTTTCGAAGAACAAAATGACACGGAGAACGAATCCTTTCTGCAGTAAATTTGACTTCTGCGCGTCAAATTTCCTTGATTTTGGCAGGCGCGCGCGGTGTCAGCGTATTTGATGCCAGCAGCAAGATTTGAACTGCGCCTTGCGGTACCGTTTAACGGTCGGGTTCCCGATAGACTTTCTTACCAACTTCCGATGTCCTGCCGTGCTGGTTCACACCTGTTGAAGCCTGTGTGCGCGAGCCGTCCTTTGCTTGCGTCGCATCAAGGTCGTCCATGATATCCTCCATCCGCTCGCCGACCTGTTGTTGGAATTTGCAGCCGTTGGCGACTGAGCCGGCGCTTCCATCCTGGAATATGGAAACCCGATAGACGTGGATTTCAAATGAGGAACATGGCGGCCGTTCCGAAACCTCCTCATCAAATATCGTAACTCTCGCTTAACGGTTTAGCGCCTTTGTCGCCCCTCCCTCATTGCGGAATGTTCATATAGCTGGAGCGGACAAAATAGCTCGCAACCGACAGCAAAATCGAGGAGCAATTGTTGGAAAAAGGCTTTCTTTGTCGACGCAGAGCCCTCCTTCCGGTCGAGTGACAATTGTAGACCAGGCAGCGACACGCCGTCGATGGTTGCCAACCGCAGATGCGAGTAGCCAAGACGCTTCTCTGATTTCTTTTGGTGACCCATGTCGTCGTGCTCCTTGTGCAAGCCTCCCGACGATGACGTCGCCGGCAAGATTTCAGCATTCATGAAAAAATAGCTTGCCTGTTACACTATCGTAACTCCTCACAACAGGACACTTGATGAAAACGACAAACAACGCAACAGGTGTGGCGGGTATATTTTAAAGTATATCGTCTCAAGATTGGCCGGTGGTACGTTAACCTGCCGGAAGCCGTGAGTTATAGAATAAATTATTGTATATATTACTATATATATCGCACTCCATGTCTTTGGCGGTCGCATGAAATGGCAGCTCTCTAACGGCTACGGCAAACGCTCGCTGATCGAAAAGGCAATCGGGCGATAAAAGTCCATCATCGGGCGGCGATTCGGGGCAGTCGCGGCCTGGTCGGGAGACTGAAGGCGTCATCGGCTGCCGTTCTCAATCGCATGCTTGACTATGCACGCCCAAAATCCCTCCGCCGCAAGGCACCGCGGCATGATCAGCCGTTTCAATGATCCCCCATCAGTTCAATTCCAGATCCGTGCACCAACGCCCGGGACGGCTTGAATGCGGTCGTCGCCGATCGCCTTCGTAGAGTTTGCTGTCTCAATGCATCACTTCTTTTCGGAGCTTAAAGCGGCCGTGGAGAGGAACGCGCGGAACTCAACCGTCGTTCAAGAAGTCCGAAGCTGACGCTGAAAGAGTCGTCGTGGCAGGTGCACGGCCATCATTTTTACGCCTTGTGTAATTGTACAATCTATCGCCAGCGATTGGACGTGGTCATGAAAATTGCATCGACAAATGGAGATGACAATGCCAATGACATATCCAGAGAGGTCTGCGCCGGAGCCAGGAGCTCTGCGAGAGTGTAGACTTGCCGCCTCGACCGGCCCAATTCAGCGAATGCCCGCTCCATTGCGGCACCGCCGCTCGTGAATCTCTCCTGCCATCGCATTCGATATTCCAGAAAATCGCGGGACTGATGGGGTTCTCTCATTCACGGCGACGATTCTTTCAGGAATGAGAGACTTCACAAACAACGATGAATGGACCTCAAAACGAAATAGATAGAAGCTTGCCAAACTTCGTCACGTTGACTCGCGATCACGCGAAACTGACGGAGAGATTGGACAATATGGCATGTGTCGGGTTTGCATCATTGTGGTGTCCTCGAAGAAAGACCCACGACATTGGCGCTGTTGGAGACTGGGCACTTAAGTCATCAAATCAGGCACCAAAGAATTTGGGATTCGCGCGAGTCTATGTAGCGGCGAAGGAGAGGCTAGTCGTCAGCATCGAGATTGTCTTGATATCTTATGGAGATGTTCGGCCTTTTTCTGGCGGCCCTGGTAATTGTTTTCGGCCAGCGTGCTGAAAACCCGGCGTGAGGAGGGTGCAGCCGGGCACCGCTTTGTGGAGGAAGTAAAATGAAAAAGTTTATCCTGGGCACTGCGATGGCGCTCGTCATGTCGACGGTGGCTCACGCGGAAACTGTCGGCGTCTCGATGGCGAAATTCGACGACAATTTCCTGACGGTTCTGCGCAACGGCATGACCGATTATGCAAAGACACTGAGCGGTGTGACGCTGCAGGTCGAAGACGCACAGAACGACGTTTCCAAGCAGCAGAGCCAGATCCAGAATTTCATCGCCTCCAAGGTCGATGCAATCATCGTCAACCCTGTCGACACCGATGCGACCACGGCAATGTCGAAGCTCGCGGCCGATGCCGGCATCCCGCTGGTTTACGTCAACCGTCAGCCGGTCAACGTCGACACGCTGCCGGACAAGCAGGCCTTCGTCGCTTCCAACGAGCTGGAATCCGGCACGCTGGAAACCAAGGAAGTCTGCCGCATTCTCGGCGGCAAGGGCAAGGCCGTCGTCATCATGGGCGAGCTCTCCAACCAGGCTGCGCGCATGCGGACCCAGGACGTCCATGACGTCATCAAGACGGATGAATGCAAGGGCCTGGAGATCGTCGAAGAGCAGACGGCCAACTGGGATCGTACCCAGGGTGCCGACCTGATGACCAACTGGCTCTCCAGCGGCATTGAGTTCGACGCCGTCATCTCCAACAACGACGAAATGGCGATCGGCGCCATCCAGGCGCTGAAGGCGGCCGGCAAGGACATGAGCAAGGTCGTCGTCGGCGGTGTCGACGCCACGCAGGACGCGCTTGCCGCCATGCAGGCGGGCGATCTCGACGTCACGGTGTTCCAGGATGCCGCCGGTCAGGGCAAGGGCTCGCTCGATGCAGCGCTCAAGCTCGCCAAGGGCGAGAAGATCGACAAGAAGGTCTACATTCCCTTCCAGCTCGTGACGCCTGCCAACGTCAAGGACTTCGTCACCAAGAACTGAGGGCGAACGCCACATAGGATGCGGGCTTTGCGCGCATCCTATGTTCGGGCGCTCGAAGTTCCACAATCCTCAAAGATGAAGGACCCTTGAGCTCAGGCTGCTTGAGGATAGCGCTGTAAGCCTGGGTGACACCGACAGTCTCATCTATCATCCAGCCAGCATATCCCGGGCGCGCCAGTCGATCAGGAAAGACGCACACTTGGTCGAAGGGGTCGGGGAAGACCTCCTCCGTCTCTCTGTCGGCCTTGAGGATGTTGGCGATCTGATCGGCGATCTGCGTCAGGCCCTTCAGGTCCTATGACGGAACTATAGCATCGCCATTCAAATATCTCAGCGAACAAAACGAACGCGCCTGCAATATCTCCAGCGCCGGCACAAGGTCAGTATCGTTGGTGACGAGCACCACCTGGTCGACGTCGCCGCTTAGGCGTCGTCGTAGAGGTCAAGCGCCAGATTCACATCCGACGGCTTTTCCTCGAGCTTCCAGACCTGGATCTTGTAGCAGTCGCGCGGCCAGCGCCTCGGATCGTCTGCGGGAACGATGGGCTGGTTGGCCTTGGAGAGCGAATAATGGCCCATCACGAAAGAGAGCCGACCGCCGCGATGCGTCGTCAAGGCATAGTGATCTGGGCCTGCGACGATACGGAATCCTCACCCTTCGCCGCACTTTCGATGATCTTTGTGGTGAGATATTTGATCGCGCAGTCCGGATGGAGCGTCATCATTGCAGGCGTGGCGTCCGGCGTTGGCCGGTAAAGGATCGACGGCAGAATTTGTGTTCGAACAAGGTGAGAACGTCCCATTTAAAGGCGGTCTTGCGCAAGCAACCATAGTAGAGATTGTAGCCGCCGATATAGACGCGTGTTCGAACGCTGGCACTCCTTGCCCCTAAGACATAAAAAAACCGGCTTGCGCCGGCTTTTTCCCCCAACCGCCCGGAGCGCATGTCTCTCAGGATGCTGGGTTAGTTGTTAGCTCTCAATTGGGTGGCCCTCTCGTCAACTTGCTAGCGGACGCCAATGGCGATCGCAGGGAAGGGACGCAAGGGTCGTCCACTCCTTCACCACCTAGGACCTGTACTCCATCGCACAAACTGCTAGAAAGAGCGCCCGCGGAAATTGGAGAAATCGTCCGCTACCGGAGGCGGACGGTAGCGGTGGAACTAGAAACCCGTTTGTTTTCCGGCCGCCAGAAGGAACCTCAAAGAAATGAATTTGGCCTCGAAGATTGCGAAATCCCCTGTTTTCCCATCCATTGGTGCACTGCTTGCAGAGGCTCGTCAGGCTCGCGGCTATTCTTTGGACGACCTCGCAGAAACCACTGGTCTGACTGTGGCCGAGGTGACAGCTCTTGAGAGCGACGAGGATTTTGACGCGTCAAGGATCCGAAGGACCGCAGCCGCTCTAGGTGTTTTAGACAAGATTAGAAGCACGCGTCGCGCTGAAGTCGTTACGCAACTGCGATAAGGGGTGCCTGCAGTAGCTCGCCGGGGTACGGCCGCTCTTAATGGGAAACCCTTGAACGCTCCTATAGCTTATAGGCCATCCAAGCTTCAGACTCAGCCGGGTTGGACGCTTCCGCCTACTCGGGTGGCGCGAATAAATTGGCTAGCGCCTGAAGTCATTCGTCCCACTCTTGCTCTGAAGAGACGCGTGCGCGCCAGCTTGCCGACCGCAATTGTGGAAACCAGCCACGCGATCATCGCAGCACGGTGATCAATGAGCGATCTAACCGAAATTATTTTTCCACCAATCGCAACACTGGCGGCGCGCCATATGTGCTGAACGTCTTGAGGTCGACTTGAACCATCGGGCCACGCCGCGTGTGCATGGTGAGGGTGCTGATATCGACGTCAATGCCGGATTTGTGTACGTCGCGGATTGCGTCATTCATTTGTTGAAGCGCTGTACGGAGTCTTTCCTCAGCATGCTTCTGTCTCGTGAAGTAAGGTGTCATGGTTGACCTGATTGTTTGCTGCTTGTGTCGCTTATGCGTTTATTCGGGATAGCGCTACATATAGATAGGCATTTCGGGCATACCATCGAGCATGCTCCTCTTTAGTCTAGGAATGGTGGCCGGTCGCCAAGTAACTGCTATGGCATTTCGGCCTTTTTGACTTTCGGATTATTCCGTCCAAAGGGCGGGAGGCGGGACGAAAATATGCCTCCCGATCATTGGGAGAGCTCCGTTATCGCTCCAGCACCAGCGCATCCCATTCGGCATTAACAGTTCTTCGCTCTCGACATGGCCTTAAGCTTGTTGCGCCACATAGAACGCATGCCGAAGTTTTTATTCGTCCAGTTGGCGCCATTTCAGATTCCACGATTGAAAGAAATATTGGCATCATGTCGTTATGATAAGTGCAGTAAAGCTGGGTCTGGACGGGCGCACCATAGAACTGGTTGACGCTGCCCCCATTCTCTTCAAGGCGCTTCGATCCGATCACCTGGATGCGGAGGGGCGAGCGGTCATCGACGCGGTCGAGGCGGCTGATGTGCTGGTTGCGGATCGCCGGTCTACCGGGCGTCGTATACAGGCGCCCTCAAGCATCTTTTCGATCTTGTCGACCACCGCGCGCTTACCGGAAAGCGCGTCATTCTCGCTGCCACAGGCGGCACTCCGTTGCACGGTTTGATGACTGAACATCAGCTGCGCCCGCTGTTCGGTTTCTTCAACGCCCTGACGCTGCCGACGTCGATCTACGCCACCGAAACCGATTTTGCGGATTATGAGATCACCAGTGCAGTGGTTCGCGAGCGCATCGAGCGGGCCGTTTCAGAACTACATTCGGTGAATGACGTCCTGTTGCATCTCAAGGTTCAGCGTCTCGATGATGAGTGCGTTGGGGTGAGCGTTGCCAAGGGGCTAGTCCGGTGACGCGGGAGTCGGTATTTGCAAACGTAAGCAGCATTGGCTAAAACTCGCCGAGACATCATCGCAGATACAAGGCTTCTCATAGTGAAAAAAGTGCAGCGCAGCTTTGCCATCGAGTACAAATCAGGTGGGCGAAAACTCAATTCCAGGCCGAACTCCATCTGGGGAAACATGGATCTAAAATCCGTTGCTCAAGATCTGGAGGACGAGGCAATGCCGTTTATGTCATCAACTCCTCAGGCAATAAGCAGCGAGATGCTTGTATCTGGAGAAGAACAGGCCCGGCCGTTATTGACAGTGCCGATTGAGCACGAGACAAATGCATCGGCTTTACAGGAGACCACAATGGCCGACGAAAACGCTGAGATGATCAATGCTGACACGCCGGCCGCCACGGCGCCCGATGTGCCGAAAAAAATCCGCAAACCTCGCGCCAAGAAGGTGGTGCCTGAAACCGCCTCAGCCGCCGTTTCTCTGGAACCGGCTGCGGCTTCGAATGCTACCCCCGGCAAGCAGAAGAGAGGACGCAAAGCAAAGTCTGACGAAGGTGCGACAAGCGCCAGACGTGCGCCTGTCAATCGTGCTCCGAGGGCGGTGCAGGCAGCGGCTGCATCGGCGGTGGCTGCAGTTGATGAGATCGCGGATCTTCTGCAACTCGAAGAGGAAAACCAGAGACTGCGAAAGCTGCTGGCGGAAAAGCTCCGCGCTGAAAATGCCGATCTGCGAAAGCGCCTCAACCTCGGTTGATCGGCAGCAGACGGTCAAGCGCTGGCCGCATTCTCATGCTTATTGAAGTGGATTTTGGCGGCGGTTCGTTCTGCCTCCAGCGTTTCGCTCGCTGTTTGCATGCGCAGTAGAATCCGAGGTCGACTACAATGGCGTCTCCATGGAAACTTCTTGCCCGGCTGGTGTCCCCGAAACGGAAGCAGAGGCAAGAATACGGCTCGACCGATGAAGTGAAGCCTGACGTCATGGCCATCGCTCAGCCGATTGAACCAGCAGCCAAAAACGAGCTTGGCGCCACAGACCGTCCAGCGGACGAAAGGCCACTCCTTGACAGTCGTTCCACGGCGGCGTCAGTCGACCCGGATCATGCCGACAAAGCGGGCAGCACTGTTGACGATCACGCAGATATCGAAGCCGCAAAGTCGGCGGAAGCGGCTGATCCGGCTTTGCCCGATGTGGCCAATACAGCCGCGCGTGCCGCACCGAAGATCTTTCGAGTTGGCGGGGGTCAAACGCTAAAGCGCAGCATGCGGCGCACGAAAGTGGAAGAGATCGCGGTTGTTCTTGCACCGTCTCGAGGCGCCGCCGCTTCTGACGATGCAATCAATCTCGATGAAGAAATCCGGCTTCTCCGGGATCAGCTGGCGCGCAAGCTTCAGATACAGAATACACAATTAAAGAGGATGCTGCAGCGGTTTGAGCGCTGAAGCGTCCAGTCACGGACAGCCCGCTCCGGTTCCGTCACCAGCCTCGGGGGCGGTCGCACGCGCGCCTGAAATCAGCCGGGATGCCAATCGGCTGCTGTGTTACAGGAGGATTGAACAATGTCAGGCTCTCCATTGACGCGAGTAACGGTTGCGTGTGTATCTCCGTTCGCCGTTGGTACCCTGCCGAAAGCTGTGAACAGATCGCGGTTCCTCAGCAACTCGGAGGGAACCTGATCTGGAATGGAATAGCTTCGCGCTGTGTCTTCTCCGCCTGCAACCCCTCACTGCCCGCTAGGCGCTTTCAAAACGCGAGCGAACGGGTGCCAAAACACAAGCTGTTTAGGTTCTTCAGTCGGATGACGTGATATGGCTCTGACAGTTCTTGGGGCAGACGCGGGCGCATGCGCCGCAGCCGATACAACGGCCCGGATGATCGACAATCATCAGCAAACGCTCCACCTCATCGTCTGCGCCATCCCCGGCGTCTACAATATCGCCGGAGTCGGTGATGCCGCCAAGGTGCATGACGTCACGCGAGCAGACTTTGAAACAGCGGCCGCAGCCAATGCAGCTTGCGTTTATCCGGCTCAAATATTCGGGTAACCACCTAGACCCGTCGCGGCTTACGAATGAAACCACCATCGTGTTCTCCGATGCAGTGAGTTCTGCTCCGGCAACGCCGGATATGGCGTTGCTCTTGAGAGTCGTTTCGGAAACGTTGGGATCGACGGTGCGACATGGATGCTTTTCCTGTAAACAGGTCTCATTGAGCGTTGCCATGGTACCTCCTTCAGCCGTTTGAGCTTTTTCTGAACTGATGCTCCAGCGACAAGAGCTGTCGTCCTTGCGTGAGAAGAATTCTCAATCGTCGTGCCAAGTCGCCCAAAAATGGCTGCGAAGTCCAACACGCTGCTATTTCATCTACTTAGACGCCAAAAAATAAGAGACTAAAAAAGAAACCAAGTGGCTGACGCCGCGGGATGTCGTGACAATTTTGTATACTGTGTCTTATGGATGTCGTTGCGTACACAATCTGCCTCGTTGAGGGCGGAACAAAAAACACGTCCAAGACGACCACCAGCCTCTTGAGTGGCCTCCTTATATTGGTCGGCCCTCACGGAGGGGCCAATATTCCCTTATGGCCAACTCAGCGGGAATAGGCCCGACCCGGAAATAGGTACGAAGGAACAGCCGAATGACAGTCAAAAACCCATTCACATGGACGAACGACGATTTTCCCGATCTGGGCGCGTCCAATGTAGCAGCTTCGATTGAGTTCCGATCTTTTACAGGAGCTTTCCGTTTAAGCGACCGAAAGCCTTCTGGCGACTAACGATGTGCGAAGCTTCATGGCCGGCTTTTCAATCAGCGCCCATGATAGAGCGGCTAATGCCACGGTCCCGACCGGCTCGACGATCCAAAGCCACCAGTGGCCGACCCATCCGATGCCGATCAGCGTGTGCATGACGAGCATATGGTAGAGGTAGATCCCGTAAGACAGATCCTGCCCGCGCAAAAGGTTAGGGCGCGGAATTGAGTACGCTGCTGACAGGACTAGACCGGCAAGAATAGCGATTCGGAATGCATCGACAGGCGCCGCATTGTTGATAGAGATGAATGCAGCGGACGTCCCTGCTACCCACCACGTGATTGCGAGATGAGTTGCCAGCCACCACAAGAGCTTCCCCTCAAAGATCCTGCTTACGCGATGCCAGTAAAGCCGAGCAAGGACTCCCATCGAAAAAATCCAGAAAGTCGGGCCCACTGTCACCGATAGGAACGGATTGTACCTATCAGTTATGTTGAAGTGCTGCGCCATGACCCAAGACCCGAGAGCGGCGACGGCAACGACTAGCGCCCCTGCTCGTTTCCACTGCCGCCAAAATTCCAGCAGCGTTGGCAGGGTGAGGTAGAATGTCAGTTCCACCGTCAGCGTCCACAGCACCCCACTTGGGTCCGAGACGCCGTAAAAGCCGCTCATCGTGTAGGGCTCGTAGGTGAAGTAGACGGCCCAGATTCGTGCAGCGGTCAGGATGTATACCGTGAAGTAAGACAGATACTGCAAGGTGCCAGTGACATTTAATCCCCCAGTTACCAGCAGGGCAAATTCCATCAGGGCGATGTTGACGAACAGTGCAGGAAAGATCCGGAGCGACCGCTTAACAAAAAAAGAGGCCGCAGAAGATGAGCGAATATAAGAATCTGTTACTAGAAAGCCGCTTATTACAAAGAAGATCGCAACACCCGGTGTCGAAAACAACAGATTGAAGGCCGCTGTGCCGTTCAAAGGATCGCCCAGGTGAAGCCAATTCCACGCGTGGCTGAACATCACTTGGCAGGCGGCAAAGAGCCTTAACAGGTCAAAGTTGTTCCGGTGGCCGGATGAGTGTTCATTGGATGGTCCCATGATGTCATTAGCCGGCAGATGCCGCGCAACCTTTCGGCGTTGTATTGAGAACAGAGCTCAGGTGTGGCGGTGGACGGCTTAATCGTCTGCAGCCAAGACGGTGTAATTGCCGCTTCTGGAGGACCAGATGGCCTGTCGTCGAGGGAGAGAGCCGTTTGCGCCGTGGTGACTGATTTCGCCCCAATGCCGCCTGCGGATAAAAACCCGAGCGGCATTGGCATCCCCCGTCAGATCGTTTGCCCTCGTTGGTCAACAACATCAATGGGTAGTACCTATAGCTTGGATCAACTATGAGACGTCTTTGGCCGATCTTTTGGATCAAACTGAACAATCGTGATCCAATTGGCAGTGAGTGCGGGCCGGTTCTCGTTTTCGATCTCGACAGTCACCTCGTAGGTCGTCACCAGCATGCTTGAGCCCCGAAAACGGCAGTCAGACAATACGAAGCGGCCGCGTACGCGGCTGCCAGTCTTAACGGGCGACATGAAGCGCACGTTGTCGAAGCCGTAGTTGAGGCCCATTGACTGCTCGCGAATTTTTGGCATTCCGCTGAAATTCATCACCGACAACAGTGAGAGTGTCAGGAAACCATGAGCGATCGTTCCGCCGAACGGGCTTTCCGCCGCAGCGCGTTCGGGGTTCACATGAATGAACTGATGGTCATGCGTTGCATCCGCGAAGAGATCGACTGTTGATTGATCGATCATGATCCACTCGGATCTTCCAACTTCCTGGCCAACTCGCCCAGACACATCCGCGAGCGAAATTTCATTCATACGACCTCACTTATTCTAAATTTCAATGGAAAGGTTTCGGTATTTGCCCGAAATCGTGCTAGCTCCAGGAGCTACGCAATTATTCGACAGTGACCGATTTTGCGAGATTGCGCGGCTGGTCGACATCGGTTCCTTTGGTGACCGCCACGTAGTAGGCAAGCAGCTGTAGAGGTAGAGAAAAGATGATGGGAGCGATTATTTCCTCGACATCCGGCAGCACGAGTGTGTGAATGGTATCGAGCTTCGAACGCGCAGCTCCGCTCTCATCGGTGAGAAAAATGACGCGGCCGCCGCGTGCGGCGACCTCCTGCATGTTGGAGACGGTCTTGTCGAAGAATCGATCATGTGGCGCGATAATGATGACGGGCATGTTCTTATCGACAAGCGCGATCGGGCCGTGCTTCAGTTCGCCGGCGGCATAGCCTTCAGCGTGGATATAAGAAATTTCCTTGAGCTTTAGCGCGCCTTCCATCGCCAAAGGGAAACTGGTGCCGCGGCCAAGAAAGAGCGCGTGAGTGTATCCCGAAAGTTCCTTCGACAGGAGTTCGATCTTTGGCCGAACGTTCCGCAGCACCCGCCTCATGATGCGCGGCATTTCAATCAAGCTCATGACCAGTTGCCGCTCCTCGTCCTCGGTGATAGTACCGCGCGCCTTGCCTGCACTGATCGCCAGAGCAGCAAGAACTGCGAGCTGACAAGTGAACGCCTTGGTCGAGGCGACCCCGATTTCAGGACCTGCAAGGATCGGGAAGATGACATCGGCTTCTCGGGCAATGGTCGACTCGCTTATATTGACGACGGCGCCGACCTTCAGCCCGTGTGCCTTGCAATATCGCATTGATGCTAGCGTGTCGGCGGTTTCACCGGACTGCGAGATGAAAAGTGCCGCCGCATGTGGCGACAGGGGGAGATCGCGATAGCGGAACTCTGAAGCGACATCGATTTCCACTGAAAGGCGTGCGTAGCGTTCGAACCAGTACTTGCCGATCAGGCCTGCCAAATAGGCAGTGCCGCATGCGGAGATCACAAGGCTACTCACGTTTGCGAAATCCACTTCCGTTGATACTTGGACCGCCCGGTGGCTGGCAATATCGATGTAGCGGGCAAGAGCTCCGGCTATGACCTCGGGCTGTTCGTAGATCTCCTTCTCCATGAAGTGGTCATAGTCACCCTTGCTCACTCGGTCGGCTGAAGCCATCGAGGTGTGTCGAGCGCGTGTGACGACCTTGCCCTCACTGTCGAAGATCCTGAAGTCTGTTTTCTCGATCACGGCCCAGTCGCCGTCGACCAGGTAGGTAACTTCGTTGGTCAAGGGAGCAAGCGTGATAGGGTCGGAGCCTAGAAACATTTCCCCGTCGCCATGACCAATCACCAGCGGAGGTCCATTGCGCGCCGCCATGATAGTGGATGGGTCATCTTGGAAAATTATTGCAAGGCTGAAGGCCCCCTTCAGACGCTTCAGCATCGCATGCATAGCCTCTTGGCTACTCATACCCTCGCGACAGGATTTTGCGAGGAGATGCGCGACGACCTCGCTATCGGTGCTCGTCTCGAAATCCGCACCAGTCGCCTCCAGTTCGGCCTTCAGCTCCGCGAAGTTTTCGATGATACCATTGTGAACAACAGCAATACCGTCGACAATATGGGGGTGAGCGTTTCGTTCTGTCGGCGCCCCATGAGTAGCCCAGCGGGTGTGGCCGATGCCAATGATCCCGTCTAGGGGCTGTTGCTTCAGCCTCATTTCGAGATTGACGAGCTTGCCCTGCGCACGGCAGCGCTCCAAATTGCCCTCAGAGATCGTGGCAACGCCAGCGGAGTCATATCCGCGGTACTCCAGACGCTTTAGCGCGTCGAGCAGTCGCTGCGACACCGGGTGCCGCCCGACGATGCCCACAATCCCACACATTGATTTGTCTCCGTTCGGTGTGCCAAAGGACGCAGGTACGATGCTTTCCATCGTGACCCATTTGAGGACCTTCTAATCTCATTCTCAGAGATATTTAAAATCGATTGTTGTGATCGCTGTCATCCAAACCATGGATGCGATGCCCGTAAGGCCGTTAGGCAATTTGTATTCGCGGGAATATCACGAGTCCTCACACCAACCCTTCATTGGTGGTGAGACCTGCGTCTTCTCAGCCGACCAGCTTTCACCGGTCCGGCGAGACGTGCAACGGCCACACCCTGTGCATTCGTCGGGACACTTTTAGGTTGCCGCGTTGACGTTAATACCAGAAATCTACCGAACCCCAGCCGCGCATCGACTTGGTGACAAATGTGAGCCCGACTGTGGGGTTGACATGCAGAGCCTGGGAAATGGCGTCCTCAGGCTTGCGTCAGCGCTTCAACCGAGCCGGATTTCCCATGGCCTTTTCCCCTGCGGGTATATCGCGGGTGACTACGCTTCCGGCGCCGATGACGGCGTTGTCGCCGATCGTCACCCCTGGGAGGATAATTGCTCCACCACCAATCCAGACGTCTTTACCAATCCGGACAGGCCGACCGAGCTGCAGACCAGCCTGCCGCTGCTCGGGATCATGCGGATGGTCGGCGGTGTAAATCTGCACAGCGGGTCCGATTGCTGTCCCAGCACCGATCGTCACTTCTGCTACGTCAAGGATTACGCAGTTGAAATTGATGTAAACGTAGGCACCAAGCCTGATGTTGAAGCCGTAGTCGCAATGAAATGACGGACGGATGACGGCTCCAGTTCCGACCTCTCCTAGTCGCTCCAGAAGAAGTGCGTTCCAATGCTCGGCCGTACTTCCCAGAGTATCATTGTATCTCTTCAGCCAAGCTCCTGTGGCCAACAGGTCCGTCTGAATCTCCTCGTCCGCCGGGTTGTACATGTCGCCCGCCAGCATCTTTTCTTTTTGAGTGCGTGTCATTGTCTGTTCTCAGTTCGCGTTCATCGATGAAGTTGTTAGTCCTCTGACGCCCGGCTTGAACGAGTTTCAGATAGCTCCTCTTCTCGACGCTCTACATCGCATGGCGCAGAAGAGAAGTCCCGGCGGGAAAACGCTCGACTACGCAGCGTTTGCGTGGTCCAGAGGCTCGTTCGACAGCAGTGGATTGAAAGTGGCAGTGACTAGCCCGGCCGGCAAGCGGAATCGATAGCAAGTGGAGTTGAAGAGCCGCTCCGAGTGCCAAACCCGGAGCGGGCGCTCTTTCCAGCCGGTTGCTTCAATGATCATAACTACGGAACGCAACCATATTTTCCTCACCCCGCCTTGCGAGCAATCCCCAGCGAGCGGTTGTGGGCTAACCGTTGGTGCGAATTGACCCACATTAGTAACGGCACGCCAGTTAGCTTCTCTCCAGCGGCACCACCCTCGCGGTTGCACCTGGAACCATTCCGGCCACACCGTCCGCCTCTTCACACTTGTCTGAATGCCAGGACGGCGTTGGTGCCTCCCATGGCGAACGCATTGCTCATCGCCACACGCACCTTGCGCTCACGAGGGACATTGGGCGTGACGTCGAGATCGCACTGGGGGTCAGGCTCACGATAGTTGGCGGTGGGCGGTATGACACCTTCTTGGATCGCCATGACGCAGGCAATCATTTCAAGTGCGCTGGCGGCACCCAGGCAATGGGCGTGCATGGACTTGGTGGAGGAGACGGACATCTGAAAAGCGTGGTCTCCGAAGACGCGCTTGATCGCGGCCGTCTCCATCTCGTCATTCGCAACGGTGCCGGTCCCGTGCGCGTTGAGGTAGTCTACATCGTCCGGGTTCAGCTCGGCATCGGCGAGGCAGCTGCGCATTGCGGCCTCGGGTCCCTCGATGGACGGCATGACGATGTCGTAGGCATCGCCGGAGAGTCCTATTCCGGCAACCTCGGCAAGCATAGTCGCACCGCGGGCAGCGGCGTGCTCGTAGCTTTCCAGGACAGCCATTCCGGCACCCTCGCCAAGGACAACACCTTTTCTGTCGGCGGAGAACGGGCGACAGGTATCAGGGGCAAGCACGCGCAGTGCTTCCCATGATTTCAGGACTCCCCAAGTGAGCGGCGCATCGCTTCCCCCGGCAAGCATGACGTCTGCACGGCCCAGCCTGATCTGATCTACCGCGGAAGCGATGGCATGATTCCCCGCCGCGCAGGCGGAGGTGACGCCGAAGACGGGGCCGCGCAGGCCGAGATAAATGCTGACCTGACCGGCAGCCGCGCTTGGCATTCCCTTCGGTGCTGTGAAAATGCGCGCGCGGGTCACTCCGTCTAGAAGGATACTGCGGTAGGTTTCTTCAATCGTTCCCCAGCCAGGCCCGCCGACGCCCATCGCGGCGCCGTAGCGGTGGGCATTCTGTTCATTGGAGGAAAGCCCGGCCTGTCGCATGGCTTCGGTTGCAGCAATCACTGCGAGCAGGCTGAAGCGGTCCATAGAGACAAGCTGTTTGCGCGGGATGTCGTGTGTTGGAATCGCCTTGATCTCGGCACCGACCGTGCCTTCCATATCATAAAGATCAGTCGTGATGATCGGGCTGATTGCAGAGCGGCCGTCGCGCATTTCCTTCCAAATTGATGAAGCGTTCGTTCCTAATCCGCATATTCCGCCTATCCCCGTGATTACGACGCGCCTGTCCATCACGCCTCCTTCGCGATCAAACCGCGAACGGCTTCGACGACATCGCCGATATTTTTCAGATTAGACCAAGCATCGGCCGTGTTCATCTCGATCCTGATACCGTAGGCCTGCTCCAGGTCCCAGAGCACATCGGCCAAAGCCAGTGAATCGATGCCAAGGGAGGTCAATTCGCTATCAGCGGTGATTTCTCCGATTGCTACAGGAATCCTCCCGCCATTTTCTGATTGGGCGAGATTTTTGATTGCAGCAATAATTTCTACTGTGAGCTGATCGGCCATCGTGTTCCTTTCCATCATTCCAGCGAGTCCTGAACGCGGCGCACAGCCGGGCAGAGCAAGGCTTGAGCGCGTTCGATGCTCCTGCGGGAGGGGTTGGCCCCCGTCTGGTCTGTGCTATGGAGCATGCTGAAGGATCGGTAAAATTGATTGATTGGATCGGAAGCATCCGCAGTATGGATAATGCAATGAGCCACGCGCATCATTCGCTTCTGCCGTTGTTCATGTGGCGCTCAGATGAAGCGCGAGATCCAGGACGAGGAGAGGTTGGCGTGGGGTCGCGACTTTCAACATAGCACAAACGCTGATGGAGCCGAGCATGGCTGCCGGCCAAAATGGACCGATGGCAGCTCTCGCGACGTCACCTGCTCATCAAATCCATCGCGATCCTAGAAACCGTGCGGCTGGTCAACGCGTGAGGTAGGCGAGTCCCGTTTGAATTGTAGTACTTTAAGCGACGGTAGCTCGACGAGGATTAGGTCGCTCTGGCCTCTTGGGAGCATCCTTCGGCGGATGACTCAATGCGCGAAGCCTCCTCCAGTATTATGTTGCGCATCCAGATGTTGCCGGGGTCTGAATTGTGAAGCAAGGGCCACTGTAGTGCTTCTGTGAACGAAAGCGGAGGCAGGGGATGATCTACGATCTGCAGGGGAACCGTCGGTTCGAAATGTCTGACAAGTAGCAAGGGAAGGGTTGCTATCCGATTAGTCCCCTGTAGTAACATCGGGATCGAGTTGAAACCCGGGACCACTATTTCAATACGCCGCTTAAAACCGTGCTCCAGCAATAGCCATTGTTCAATGGAAGGTTTCAACGTACGTCCAAACATGGCCGCGACGTGTCCCAGCGACATGAATCGCTCGAGGGAAAGCTTCCCGCGCAGCTGCTGATTGTTAGGGCAGCCGACACATACGAGCTTGTCTTCAAACAGCTTGGCACTCGGATGAGTGGCTGACATGAACTGATCCGGAAGGATCAAAAAATCCAAGTCTCCACTCCGCAGGCGCTCCTCCGGATCATCGTTGACGTGGAGCAATTCAAAACTGACGCCGGGTGCCTCGCGCGCTACGCGCTTTATGACCTTTTCGAAGAATACCAGCGTCATGAAATCCGACAGTACGATCCTGAAGCGCCGGTCAGATTCCGCGGGGACTAGTGGATCCCACGCAATCACGGAGAGCTGAATCTGCAGTAGAGCTTCGCGAACGGCAGGGGCAAGCGCCTCGGCTCGCGGTGTCGGGACAAGTCTGCGCTGCTGCATCACAAACAGCTCGTCATTGAAGTAGGCGCGCAACCTACCGATGGCTGCGCTCATGGCTGGCTGACTGAGATTGATGCTGCGCGCTGCCGCAGTGAGCTTCCGCTCGGTCATCAAAGCATCGAGCGCCACGAGAAGGTTTAGATCCAGGCCCTTAAAACGCATATTCGATCCATGATGTAGATGATTGTGATCCAAACAATCAATTTTACCAATCTTTCGGAGTGCTTATTAGAAAGGCCGGAACTTATCAAGGCGCCAAAGCAAACTAGCGAGCGGAGGCGGATCGTATCTGTCGCAAATTGACGACGAGCGGTCCCATCTGTCCCATCAGCGTGTGCGCTTGCACCAATCTTTGCTGCTTTGGACTTGTGGCTGAGAAACGAATTGGAGCTTTGCATGTCTGCTGGAGTGCGGTGGAAAATAACTTGGGAAAATGATCTCGAACCGTCGGATCATGCGGAACTGTCTGAATTTTTCCGAGCAACCTATGGTCCGACTGGCGAATTCAATGCCAAACCTTTTGAGACTGGCCGCAGTTGGGCAGGTGCGAGGCCGGAACGCCGGGCAATTGCTTACGATTCAAAAGGCATAGCAAGTCACATGGGGTTGCTGCGTCGTTTCATAAAAGTTGGTGACACCGATTTGCTGGTCGCCGAACTTGGCTTGTATGGTGTGCGGCCGGATCTCGAGGGGCTTGGCATCCCTCACTCGATCCGCGCTTTGGCACCGGCTTTGCAGGAGCTGGCGGTGCCGTTCGCCTTCGGCACCGTCCGACATGCCATGCGGAACCACGTGGAGAGATTCTGCCGAGACGGTATCTCCAATATCGTCACGGGGGTTCGTGTACGCTCGACCCTTCCAGATGCGCTGCCGGATATGCCCTCCACGCGCACCGAAGACGTGCTCGTCCTGGTATTTCCGATAGGGCGACCGATGAGCGAGTGGCCTTCCGGATCATTGATCGAACGAAACGGCTGCGAGCTATGAAGCGGCGCGCTTATATCAGCGAAGTGCCGTGGAGCGACGATCGAAGCATCTACTTGACGTTCGACGACGGTCCCAATCCGCACTGTACTGGCCAGATCCTGGATGTGCTCGCCGAACACCGCGTACCAGCCACCTTTTTCGTCCTCGGCGCGTATGTCAAAGACCATCCGGATCTTGTCCGCCGTGTTGCGGCAGAAGGTCACTTGGTTGCCAATCACACGATGACCCACCCCGATCTTACGGCCTGTGACCCGGAGGCGATCGAACGAGAGATAAATGAGGCAAACAAAGCCATCGTCTCGGCGTGTCCCCAAGCTGCGGTTCAACATTTACGAGCGCCATACGGCGCTTGGAACGCGGATGTCCTTTCAAGATCGATGAACGCCGGACTTCGACCTGTTCACTGGTCGATAGACCCGAGAGACTGGTCCCGTCCTGGAGCCAATACTATCGTGGAGGCGGTACTCGCTGCTGCTCGGCCAGGTGCAATCGTGCTTTTGCACGACGGTTGCCCACCCGATGAGGTCGGGAACTGCAAGCTTACCGGACTGCGTGATCAAACACTTTCGGCGCTCTTGGCAATTATCCCGGCACTGCATAGCCGTGGATTCTCCCTTCGTTCACTTCCCCAATAAAACCAAATCGACGAGAAATCATGACCTTGCTTGAAACAACCAGCATCGCCGCCGTCTCGGTTTATGGACTGCTTTCCTCCGCCTATAGGAGTGTGCAGGTCCTTCATGCTCGGCGAACTCTCACGTCGGAAACAGCTGAAATCACGGTTGAAGAGAGACCTTTTCCTAGCGTGGACGTTATTGTTCCTTCGTTTAACGAGAGCCCACGCGTCCTGTCAGATTGCCTGGCATCCCTTGCCAACCAGGATTATCTGGGGGTGTTGCGCGTTTATGTGGTTGACGACGGTTCCAGAAATCGCGACGCCGTCGTGGCCGAGCAGCTTGCCTATGCGGGCGACGCGAGATTCGAATTCATCATGCTTCCCAGGAATGTCGGAAAGCGCAAAGCGCAAATCGCTGCCATTTCCCGATCATCCGGGGACCTGATCCTGAACGTGGATTCAGACACCACTCTCGCCTCCGACGTCGTTTCAAAACTGAGTCAGAAAATGCGCGATCCGGCGGTCGGTGCGGTGATGGGGCAGCTTGTAGCGAGCAATCAGAGCGACTCGTGGCTGACCCGATTGATCGACATGGAGTACTGGCTGGCCTGCAATGAGGAGCGCGCCGCGCAGGGCCGCTTCGGTGCCGTGATGTGTTGCTGTGGACCTTGTGCCATGTACCGCCGGTCCGCTTTCGTCCTGCTTCTTGATCAATACGAGACACAGCTCTATCGGGGAAAGCCGAGTGACTTTGGCGAGGACCGTCATCTGACCATCCTAATGCTAAGCGCCGGCTTCCGCACCGAATATGTCCCAAGCGCCATCGCCGCAACCGTTGTTCCTGACGGTTTGGCTGCCTATCTGCGCCAGCAACTGCGTTGGGCACGGAGTACATTCCGAGATACAATGCTTGGGCTTCACCTCCTCCGCGGCATGAACTGGTATCTGACTTTGGACGTCGTCGGGCAGAATGCCGGCCCTCTTCTGCTCGCATTGTCCGTGCTGGCGGGTCTTGCACAGTTCGCCCTGACGGGTTCAGTGCCCTGGTGGACGATAGGAACGATTGGATCATTGACACTGATACGATGCGGCGTGGCTGCTTATCGTGCCAAGCAGCTTAGATTTCTTGGCTTCTCGCTGCACACGCTCGTGAATGTCTTTCTATTACTTCCGGTGAAGGCTTATGCGCTCTGTACGTTGTCCAACAGTGATTGGCTGTCGCGCGGCTCCGGAGTCACCGCTTCAGGCGCCGTTCGAAAGCAGAAGGCATCCGAAACTCCAATGCTTGCGGCCCCCGAAGCTACTTTCAGCGGCGAATAATCGCTGTGTCGCCGCATCTTGTAAACCTTAGGAACCACATGAACGGTCAATCGGATCTACAGGCAGCTGTGGCTGAGACGCTCCGCCGCCAAAGCAACCTACCGTGCATTTCGATTTCAGAAGCAATCGCTCCCCAAGTAGGAGCGATATCTTCTATTGCGATCGAGCTCGTCGGCGTTACCAAATCATATCGTGGGAAGGCCGTGGTTGACGGAATGTCTTTCAACATTGGGTCGGGAGAGTGCTTTGGCCTTTTAGGCCCAAACGGCGCCGGAAAAAGTACGATCAGCCGTATGATTCTAGGAATGACGTCGCCCGATGCGGGCACTATTTCGGTGCTCGGAGCGCAGGTACCCCGGCAGGCTCGTTCGGCGCGCGCCCGTATCGGTGTTGTTTCTCAGTTCGACAATCTCGACATGGAGTTCACGGTTAGAGAAAACCTGATTGTCTACGGCCGGTACTTCCGCATGAAAGCCAGGGAGATCGAAGCGATCTTGCCCTCGCTGCTGGAATTTGCGCGGCTTGAAAACAAGGCAGATACAAGGGTGGCGGATCTTTCTGGAGGCATGAAGCGGCGCCTGTCATTGGCGCGCGCCCTGATCAATGACCCGCAAATCCTCATATTAGATGAACCGACCACCGGCCTTGACCCGCACGCACGCCACCTGATCTGGGAGCGTTTGCGATCGCTCTTGGCGCAAGGCAAGACGATCCTGTTGACGACCCACATCATGGAAGAGGCAGAACGCTTATGTGACCGGCTGTGCGTGCTCGAAGGTGGAGTTAAGATAGCCGAAGGCCGCCCCTTTGACCTGATAAAGGAGCAGATCGGCTGCCCCGTCATCGAGATCTATGGCGGGGATCCGCAGGAGCTTAGCCTCTTGATCAAGCCATACGCACGGCGCATCGAAATCAGCGGCGAGACCCTGTTCTGCTACACCCCCGACCCAGAACAAGTTCGGGCGCAACTGCGCGGACACTGGGGTCTGCGCCTCCTGGAGCGGCCGCCAAACCTAGAGGACGTCTTCCTGCGGTTAACCGGACGCGAGATGGGGAAGTACCAATGAGTGGAGATTCCGTAACGGCTTTGCCGGGCGGCAGCTTGAACTGGATTGCTGTCTGGCGCCGAAATTATCTTGCATGGAAAAAGGCGGCGCTGGCGTCGCTTCTGGGGCATTTGGCCGAACCTCTGATCTACCTTTTTGGCCTTGGCGCTGGCTTGGGCGTGATGGTGGGCCGCGTTGGGGGCGTTTCCTATACTGCTTTCCTGGCAGCTGGAATGGTCGCGACAAGTGCGATGACGGCTGCAACGTTTGAGACGATTTACGCAGCTTTCGGCCGGATGGAGGGTCAGCGCACTTGGGAAGCGATGCTCTACACACAGCTGAGGCTAGGCGATATTGTTCTCGGTGAGATGGCTTGGGCGGCGACGAAGGCCGCTTTGGCGGGTGCCGGCATAGGCGTGGTCGCCGCCGCTCTAGGATACACGCAGTGGCTGTCGCTGCTGTATGCGCTTCCGGTCATCGCGCTGACGGGATTGGCCTTTGCAAGCCTTGGGATGGTCGTCACCGCCCTTGCTCCGAGCTATGATTATTTCATCTTCTATCAGACGTTGGTTATCACCCCCATATTATTTCTCTCGGGTGCCGTCTTTCCAGTCGACCAACTGCCCATTGTCTTCCAGACCGCGGCGCGATTTCTGCCCCTGTCGCATTCAATCGACCTCATACGTCCGATCATGCTCGGTCACACTGTCGTCGATGTCTGCCTGCACGTCGGCACACTTTGCATCTACATCGTCATCCCATTCTTTTTATCGACAGCCTTGCTGCGGCGCCGACTATTGCGCTGACGATCAGCGCGCATCGGGAGCCATAGAACTCTCGAAACGAAGCGTGCGGCCGCAGATCAATCGTAGCTCAATCATCCCGGAGCAGCTCTCCCTCAATTCAGGGGTATCGTTCTGCACGGCATTTAGATCGACGGGAATGAACAATGCATTCGAAGACACCGGGAGCAGCCCCTTCTTCTTGAGCTCGCTACGCCAGGGGTATATCTGCTGCCGCGTTACATCATGACGATGAGCAATCTCGGTGATCGTGGCTCCAGGAACCCCAACCGACATGACAATCGCAAGCTTGTCTTCTTCGCGCCACCGCCAACGACGTTCCTGCCCAAGAATTTCAACGCGCGTCGCAATCCTCGCCTAAGACACGTCGCTAACGACGTCGTTAAACACGTGTCTTAGGCCATCAGGGCGCTAGGCGGCAGGCGGTGCCAATCGGGCGGTTACTGTCGTACTCAATATTGCAATCGGGGGCGGACACAACCCTGTGGCAAAGGCAGGCTTATAAGTGTCCGTGCGATTGCATAATATTTGACTTCAGAGTTAGCGGCGACCGGCCGGGGCGGAGATGCAAACTTTTCCACGTTGCCTATTCGTCACCAAGTCAGTCGTGCGAATTCCGCAAGTTGGGCGTTTCGCGTCAGTCCTGATCGGGTTGCTTCATTGCCCGCACTGTGATGGGTAACCGGGTGCCCTGCGGTAGGTCAGGGAGGGCGAGGAGCCATCCATGCCTCACCAATATAAAACCGCCCCACAAATCTTCATTCTCCACCGCAACAACCGGCTCCTCGACATCCTTTTTGGACATATAGATCGACAAGCCGACCCCATTCCTCCGGATCATTGCTTTCATGGGCTGTACCTCTTTTACACGCATGAGATTTGCTCTGTTTCACGCCCGCGCGACCCGACGATGCTGCCACGCTCGAACACCTCCCCTTAGCGAGAACTGCTGATGAAGGGTGCCCGCCTGCGTGAAAATGCTTCCGCAGGCGAGCCTTTTTTGTCACTCTTTTTCTCGCGTTTAGTGCGGCTGCTTAGGCGGGGACGCAGGTGTTTGGCATCGGGCAAATGGCCCTGCATTTGGGCGCGTCGAACTCAATCCTGCACTCCGTGCATATTTTGGGATCGACCACGAATTTGTCAGTTTTGTAACTAATTGCGCCTGAGGGGCACTCAAATTCGCATGCGCCGCATTGGGTGCATTGTGAGGCGATGATTTTGAAGGCCATGGTTCAGCTCCTCTGGTTTAGTCAAAGTGTGTGTCAAATCGCGGCTGCTAAAGCGTCGTCGTGAAGCACCGCGCGATAAAGAGCGCCGATTGCCTGCTCGATATAAGAGCCGTCATAAGCGCCCGTTGCTCGAACACCTCGGCGCGCAAGCTTATTCTTGGGGCTCTTGCCGATCTCAGAACAAATCAGCAAATCTAAGCCTTCGAGCGCATTGATGATACTGTTGAGGGTAGCCTCCTCCCCCCATCCACCAAGGCAGTACGGGTCGATCTTTAGGTGACCTATCAATCCGATGCCTTTTTGACAGACTGAGAAAATCTGCATTTCCTGCGGATGACCGAAATGTTCATTGACCCGGCCTCCACCTTTGGTGGTTACAGCTATAAGGAAAAGTTCGTCAGATGGAGCTGAGACCGGTGTGGCCGCGTCACTTTCTTCCAATGTTTGGCCGCGTCGCTCGCGCTCGATCAACTGGCGATAGGCATTTCGCTTGCCACTGTCGTAGGTCTCGTCAGCTGGGAGCTGGCCCAGTGTGAATTCGTGTGCGCGATCATCACTGAGCAGACCGACTGCATCGGCACGGCACTGGCGGCAATGGCGCATCACCTTCGTATTACCTTCAAGCCGGTCCCGAAGCGCGATTAGTTCAGAAGGGGCAGGGCAACGCTGACCGTTCAGACCATAGAAAGTACCATGTGAACGCTCTGAGATCAGGGGCATCACGTTGTGCATGAACGCGCCCCTGTCCTTGACCCACTTGTTAACCTCGATGAGATGCTCGTCGTTGACGCCCGGAATCATCACCGAATTGACCTTGGCGAGAATTCCGCGTCCTGTCAGCATTTCGAGCCCCAACATTTGCCTCTCATGAAGGATCCTGGACGCGTCGATGCCGTTGTAGCGGCGACCATCATAGAATATCCAGGGGTAGATCTTGGTCCCGATCCTTGGATCTACCATGTTGATGGTGATCGTTACGTGCCCGACATTCATGTCGACAAGCTCGTCGACATGTTCAGGAAGTGCGAGGCCATTGGTCGAGATGCAAAGCTTGACGTCGGGGATTTCGCGGGCGATCGGTATGAGCGTCGCTTTTGTCTTCCTCCAATCGTAGCAGGCATCGCCTGGCCCGGCGATGCCGACCACTGAAAGCTGCGGCACTTCGTTTGCCACCGCAATGGCCCTGCGCAGCGCCTGGTCGGGAGTCAGCCTATGTGATGCTACTCCTGGTCTGCTTTCGTTTGCGCAGTCGTATTTTCGATTGCAGTAGTTGCATTGAATGTTGCAGGCTGGTGCGACCGCGAGGTGCATCCGTGCGAAATAAAGATGCGCTTCCCGCGAGAAGCACGGGTGGTCTTTAATCTTTTCACGGATCGCTGGATCCATAGCATCCGGCTCTGAACTGCCACGGGACGAAGGTGCATAGTCACCGAACGTTGTTGCCTCCGACACGCGTGCGGCAGGTGCTGCGTTGGTGATCCTACACTTACTCATCCCTCTGGACATTCCGGAACTCCAATGACATTTGAAATCTCAATTCCGCGAGCAAGAGCGATGCCAGTCTGAGAAACGTCACCCTGCAAGGCCGATACGCTCTTCGATGTCCGCTTTAGACCATTTTGCTACAGGGTTTCGTTGGAGACACGACAGGGCCACTTGGCAGACCTTGTCTGGTGGGGGGGGGGAAGCTAGAATCGCCAGGCGTCTGTTGGGCGCGACCTGGCGAACCAGGTCTGCGCCAATGATCTCCGTTGTTAGAAGACTTTTCGTTCGATCCCGTGTCGGCGCAGAGAGTAACCGACCTGTCGCGGCGTTCGGCCAAGGAGCCGCGCAGCTTTAGCCTGAACCCATCCGGCCGTCGCCATTGCGTGTTCCAACCTCTCTTTGCCGATCAGGCCGGACTGCCCCATTATGGTTTCAGGCGCGAAGGAGGCGGCACCACCCGGCTGTCCCATTGACACCGTTTCATCTCGAGCGTGCCCATGCACTGCGCCCTTGCCAATTCGCTCGGCAACGGCCTTTTTGAGGAGCGGGGAATAGCATCGACCCTGTTCACAGGCGAGATCTTGAGGAACGATGACGTCCGAACGGGCGAGAGTTGCGGTCCTCTGTGTGCAGTTTTGCAGCTCACGAATATTGCCCGGGAACTCGCATTTTGACAGTATATCAAGCGCCGAGGGTGCGAAGCTTAACGAACGGCCGTTCTCCCTGTTGAAACGCTGGAGGAATTTTTGGGCCAAACGCGGGATGTCACCATCGCGCTGCCTGAGTGGTGGCAAAGTGATCGGTACGACATTGATCCGGTAATATAGGTCGGCTCTGAATTCTCCCGCCGCCACGGCCGTTTCAAGATTCTTATTGGTCGCGCATACCAATCTGACATTTACTTTCAATGTTCTCGTCCCACCGACACGCTCGAGTTCGCCTTCCTGCAAGACGCGCAGCAACTTGGCCTGAAACTCGGCCGAGATTTCTCCTATTTCGTCGAGCAGCAAAGTTCCACCGTGCGCCAGCTCGAACCGACCTTCTTTCTGAGAGGTAGCGCCGGTGAAGGCGCCTTTCTCGTGCCCGAACAGTTCCGATTCCAGAACGCCTGCCGACAGCGCAGCGCAATTCAACTTTACGAAGGGCTTTTCGCGGCGCGACGAGGAATCGTGTATCAGCTTTGCAAAGAATTCCTTGCCCGTGCCGCTCTCGCCTCGCAACAGGACAGGCGCGTTGCTCCTTGCGACAATCTGGGCGATTTCAAGAACCTCCTTGAGTGCGGCACTCTCGCCCACAATTTCAGCCGGCCGCACTGCAGATTTGGGCATCGTCTCATCATCTGATCCAGCCACGGGACTACTCCACTCAGCACATGGTTGAGAGTGCTTTGGGCACTCAGGACATGGAACGTCCTCCGCGCTACATATTGGACTTCGAAGGTCAACAAAAATTACAAATTGGTAGGGCGTTCCACCAGCCGGTTCGTCATTGCTTGCTTACCCTGCGTTTGCCACCGAATGGCTGTATCGACTACAGAAGAAGCTGTTCATCCAAACTTGAAGAGAACGCCGAACCCACCTCGTGGATACGTCCACTCAATGTCGCCGTCGGGTCCGCATAACACGTTGCATGTCCCGCATTCCAAGCAGCCATCGGAAACGATGATCACCTGACGTCTCTCGTTCAGCTGGTAGCATTTCGCCGGACACACTTGCGTCAAGGCGATCAGGTTTGGGGTTGGAAACAGGTGCTTCCTGACCGATATGTGTGGGCGGCCCGGGTCAACCAGATATCGGTTCTGGTAAAGCTTGTCCTCGACTCGCCGTTTAACGATGGCCTTCATCTGGATCTCCTTTTAGCGCCACGCGCGGGCGAGCCGGACTGCATCTGAAATTAATCCCCACCGGGATCGTGCTTTCGAAAAGGCGGCAGACGTGGCCTTTTCTTTGTCGATTTTCGAAGTTCCATCGACGCGGACGAAACTTTGCGCAGCTTTAGATATTAACTTTGGGTATAAAACAAACAAACTCTGGCTGTTCGCGTGGAGAAACCTTGGCATCTCTTTATGCTTGATCAGATCTTTGATGACAAAAGATGAGTCGAGCATGCTCTTGTAAAGAGCCAAGTTGCTTTTCACCATCGAGCCGCCACGATCCTGTATTTCTGCGATCGCTTTGCCCGCCAGGTAACCTGATGTCATCGCAAGGTTCGAGCCCTCGCGATGTGCGGTATTGTTCAACTGGGCAGCGTCTCCAACCGCGACCCACCCATCGCCGAACAGCTGTGGGATAGCCGTATAACCGCCTTCCGGAATGAGATGAGCAGCATACTCTTTCACCTCAGAACCGGCGATCAATGGCCGGATCGAAGGATGGTGCTTGAAGGCTTCAAGCATATCGTATGGCCTTTCCATGGCCGCGACCAAACCGGAAACGAGGCATCCTATTCCGATCGAGATGGACTCCTTGTTCGTATATAGAAAGCCAAGCCCCGGCACTCCCCGTGAAATTGTCCCGCCTGCCTCGATCACACAGCCTTCGTCTGCAGTCAGGGCGAAGCGTTCCGCGATAACGTCCTCCGGTAGGAAATGCATCTCTTTCACGGCAAGTGCCACGCTGTCCGGTTTGGGAATTTCACGCAAACGTCCTCGTGTTCCTAGGAAGCCGTTCACCCCCTCAGCAAGCACCACGACGTCGGCAAAAATTGCCTCGCCTGGTCGGTCGGTGTATACGCCTGTCACGTTGCCGCTCGAATCCTGGTTAAGTCTTGTGGCCAATGTCTCGCAGAGGACGGTGCATCCGGCCTCGCGCACCTTGGCCGAGAACCATCTATCGAATTGGGCACGGATGATCGTGTATCGGTTTGGCCGCCGTTCGTTGAAGTCATCCGACCGATAGTGAATTCCGGTGTGCGACGTGCCGTCCATGATCCAGAAGCGCTGCTCGACCAGATGCCGTTCAAGAGGCGCGTCATCGCGGAAGTCTGGAATGATTCTCTCCAGCGCGTCTGCGTACAGTATCGCTCCTTGAACGTTTTTCGAACCGGGGTATTCGCCCCGCTCCAACTGCAGCACTTTCAAACCACGCATGGCCATCGCATAAGCGGCCGCGTTACCTGACATACCCGCCCCGACCACGATCGCATCGAATTTCTCGTTCTTCATCAGCGGCACCTCAGTTTACTTGCATCGATTGGTTATGCGGCGCTAGTCGCCTGGTGAACGCCGTGGTCAGTGCCGGCAGAAGCCCAACCGCATCAGCCACAACCGCGACATGGGCGAAATCGAAGATCGGGGCGTTGCCGTCGGTGTTGATAGCAACGATCATATCAGCCCCTTCGACGCCAACCCGATGTTGGATCGCCCCTGATATTCCAGCGGCAAGATAAAGTTTGGGCCGGATCGTCTGGCCCGTTTGGCCAATCTGCCGATCAACCTCCATCCAACCTTTTTGAACCAAAGGTCGGGAGCAACCGTATTCACCGCCAATCGTCCTCGCTAGCACCATTACACGCTCCAGATTCTCGGCCGTGCCAATACCAAGCCCACCGGCGACCACGATGTCGGCATAGGCGAGGTTGATTTTTTCTGATCGCCCATCCGGAAGGAAGCCGAGAACCTTTGTGACAATCTCTTCCTCAATCATCATCAGGTCATGTCGAATGATAGGTCCAATCCCATTGGTCACGCGATTGGGAGTCGCCATGACCCGGGGCCGCACTGTCGCCATCTGCGGGCGAGAGTTGAGAGTGTAGATCGTGCACAGCAGCGAACCGCCAAATGTGGGCCTGGTGGCTGCGAGCGAGCCGTCTGCATCGACATCCAATTCGGTGCAGTCAGCCGTAAGCCCTGTTTCCAAGGTAGTTGCCACAGAACCGGCGAGGTCTCGCCCAAGCGAGGTGGCGCCGAGCAGCAGAATTTCCGGCTTATGAAGGATGACCAGGTCTGAGAGAGCTTTAGTGAAGGGCTCGTTTCGGTAGTCCGATAGCAGCGGTGATTCGACGAGATATGTGAGATCGGCCCCGTAAGCGAACGCCTCTGCAATGGCAGACCGATTCCCCAGGCCTTCCGCGGTTCCAATGACCACTCCCGCCAGTTGAACGCTCAGCTTATCGGCAAGCTTGCGCCCTTCACCAAGCAGTTCAATAGACACGGGGTGCACTTGACCTCGCTCCAGCTCGACGAAAACCCAGACGTGCCGATTGTCGCGGAAGTGTCTGGGCAATTGCTTCTTCGCGCTGGCACGACTGACGATTGGAGATTGACTTTCAGCTTCGCGGGCTTCCATTTATGCTCCTTGTTTCTCACGTGAGCCCATTCGGTTGAAAGCTCGCTTCCAATGCTGGCTGGTGCTCGAAGATCGATGCGATTATTTCGTCAGACAGCGCACCGCACTCGTCATCGTTTATCTCGATTTGGATTGCTTTCTCGGCTCGTGGGGTCGGGGCGAATACGCGCTTGACGACAGTCGGCGATCCTCTCAAGCCGCAGTTAGCTATCTCCACAATACCGGCGTCGGCGGCACGCCAGGTCGGTATTTGCGCGCGTGCGGCACGCAATGCGTCAGCGACGGAGCCGCGACGGATGGCGTTGACGCCTTCAAGGACACTGATCAAGCACGGCAGTCGGGTCTTCAGCATTTGTGTGCCGCCTTCCGAACGGCGCTCCACCGTGATCTCTCGGGCATGAAGATCGACTGAAACAATTTTCGTTACGTAGGTCAGTTGTTGCAGTTCGAGACGCCTGGCAATCCCCGGCCCCACCTGCGCTGTATCGCCGTCGATCGTCTGCTTGCCAGTAAACACGATTTCAGGCGCGTGGCGGAGACCAAGGTTCGTAATAGCTCGGGAGATAGCAAATGAAGTTGCCAGGGTGTCTGACCCGGCGAAGTGACGGTCGCTAAGGAGGATCGCTTCATCTGCCCCGTATGCCAGAGCTTTCTCCAGCGCTTGTTTTGCCATGGGCGGGCCCATGGTAAGCACAGTGACTTTACCCCCATACCGGTCACGTAGTTCAAGAGCTTCTTCCAAGGCGAAAAGATCGTAAGGATTGATGATTGTCGGCACGCCTTGGCGCATGATCGTGTTCGTAACCGGATGAACCCGGATCTGTGCGGAGTCAGGCACTTGCTTTATGCAGACCACGATATTCATGCTGTCTTTGGCTCCAACCGAATGTAGCTTTTGTGTCTCGGTCGGTCCTAGCACTCGTCGTGCCAAGCCGACTGCGCGGAGTTTGGCTGGCGGATTTCGGGGGGATTCGGCTTGGCTGGTAGTCGCAATGCGACAGCTTTGTCAGGTTTGCGACACAGGTCGCTGCATGCGCTTGGCAAGATTTTTAACCGCAACCGACTTCGCTAGAGCACCGCGCCGCTTCCATTGCCAGCATTTACAGCAAGCGCAGCTCATTCGACCGAGAATTGTAGCGCATTGAAGCCGACCCACTGCTTTCTCTTCAGGAGCAACATGACATGTGTGCGACATTGTCGTCTCCTTTGTCGACATAGTGACACGTCTTAGGATTCTTCGGTCTGGTATTTTAACCCTGTAAGTGTTTGCGGCAGCACCAAATTCCGTTCTGCCACATCAATCCACCCAGTCTGGCACGACGCTTGAAAATTGTCCTCGGGCCGCGACGGAACCAGCCGCGTCCGATGTCGCGGCATCACCTCGGTCGGTTGGAACACGAAAAGGAAGCAATAATGGCTGCTCTGCGTCAGATCGCGTTTTACGGAAAGGGAGGCATTGGCAAATCCACTACATCCCAGAATACGCTCGCTGCCCTTGTCGAACTTGGGCAGAAAATCCTCATCGTCGGCTGCGACCCAAAGGCTGATTCGACGCGATTGATCCTGAACTCCAAAGCGCAGGGCACTGTTCTGGATCTAGCCGCAACGAAGGGTTCAGTCGAAGATCTGGAACTCGGCGACGTGCTCAAAACTGGCTACGGCGGCATCAAGTGTGTGGAGTCGGGCGGCCCTGAACCTGGCGTCGGCTGCGCCGGACGGGGCGTCATCACATCGATCAACTTCCTGGAAGAAAACGGCGCCTACGACGACGTCGACTACGTCTCCTATGACGTGCTCGGAGACGTGGTGTGCGGGGGCTTTGCTATGCCCATTCGCGAGAACAAGGCTCAGGAAATTTACATCGTCATGTCCGGTGAGATGATGGCCTTGTATGCTGCAAACAACATTGCGAGGGGCATCCTCAAATATGCCAGCGCCGGAAGCGTGCGGCTTGGCGGTCTGATCTGTAATGAGCGGCAGACCGATCGAGAATTAGACCTCGCGGAAGCGCTGGCCGCCAAGCTCAATTCCAAGCTCATTCACTTCGTGCCACGCGACAACATTGTCCAGCACGCGGAGCTTAGAAAGATGACCGTGATCCAATACGCGCCACGCTCCAAACAGGCGGCGGAATATCGATGGCTGGCCGAGAAGATCCACTCCAACTCGGGAAAGGGCACTATCCCTACTCCGATAACAATGGAGGAGCTGGAGGACATGCTGCTCGACTTCGGCATCATGAAGTCAGACGAGCAGATGCTTGAAGAACTTCTCACGAAAGAGATGCAGGCGACATCCTAGAGATAGTCGGAACGGATGACGCACCGCGTTGATCGACAAACCATGCCTCCTCGCCGAGGCTCCATGCGAACCTTCGAGAGAGGAAAGGCCCTATGAGCCTCGACTACGAGAACGACGGTGATTTCAACTCCAGGCTTATAGATGCGGTACTCTCCCAGTATCCGGACAAGACGGCTAAGCGCCGCAAAAAGCACCTTGGCGTCGCGAAGGGCCGAGAGGCAGCCGAGCAGGGCTCCGATGCGCTTTGCGAGACCGGGGTGAAATCCAACATCAAGTCCATTCCGGGCGTGATGACTGTTCGCGGCTGCGCTTATGCCGGCTCGAAGGGTGTCGTGTGGGGCCCGATCAAGGATATGGTCCATATATCACATGGGCCTGTCGGTTGTGGGCACTATTCCTGGTCGCAACGCCGCAACTATTACGTCGGTCTGACGGGTGTCGAAGCCTTTGTCACCATGCAATTCACGTCTGACTTTCAAGAAAAGGATATTGTTTTTGGTGGCGACAAAAAGCTCGAGAAGCTCATCGATGAAGTTGAGCAACTGTTTCCACTGAACAACGGTGTCAGCTTGCAGTCAGAGTGTCCAATCGGATTGATCGGCGACGATATTGAAGCTGTGGCGCGCAAGAAGGCCAAGGAGCACAACAAAACGATCGTGCCGGTGCGATGCGAAGGGTTTCGTGGAGTGTCGCAATCGCTTGGCCATCATATCGCCAATGACGCGATACGCGACTGGGTTTTCGATAAGAAAGACACCCACTACGAGGCCAGCTTTTTCGACGTTAACGTAATAGGTGACTACAATATCGGCGGCGATGCGTGGGCTTCCCGCATTCTGCTGGAGGACATGGGGTTGCGGGTGGTCGGCAACTGGTCGGGAGATGCCACACTCGCGGAGGTGGAGCGTGCGCCAAAAGCGACGCTCAACCTTATTCACTGCTACCGGTCCATGAACTACATCGCTCGGCATATGGAGGAAAAGTACGGCATTCCCTGGATGGAGTACAACTTTTTTGGTCCTTCTCAGATCGAAGCCTCTTTGCGCAATATCGCCGCGTTTTTCGGGCCGGAGACCCAAGATAGGGCCGAAGCACTCATCACCAGATACCAACCCCTCGTCCAGGCGGTGACGGAGAAATACCGTCCGCGCCTCGATGGCAAAACTGTGATGCTCTACGTTGGCGGATTGCGTCCCCGCCATGTCATCACCGCCTATGAGGATCTCGGAATGGAGATCGTTGGCACGGGCTACGAATTTGGCCATGGCGACGATTACGAGCGCACCAGCCACTATGTCAAAAAAGGTACGCTTATCTACGATGATGTGACCGGCTACGAGCTCGAGAACTTCGTCGAGGCCATTCGCCCGGACCTAGTAGGCTCGGGCATCAAGGAAAAATATCCGGTTCAAAAAATGGGCATACCGTTTCGCCAGATGCATTCTTGGGACTATTCGGGTCCGTATCATGGTTATGACGGCTTCGCCATCTTTGCCAGAGACATGGATCTTGCCATCAACAATCCGATCTGGGGCCTCTACGACGCGCCATGGAAAGAAGCGCACTGCAGCCATGCCTGCAGTTGCGGCGGACAAGACGAATAGTCTCTGCCGAGCGACAAGATGTAACAGGTCTCCCAAGGGCCACGCAGCCGCATTCGCGGCAAAAAAGGATGAAAACTATGCCGCAATCGGCCGAGACTGTTCTCGATCATGCTCCTCTGTTCTGCGAGCCGGAATACAGGAAAATGTTCGCCCGTAAGAAGTTGACGTTCGAATGTCCGCATCCGGATAAGGTCGTCTCTGCTCAAAGCAAATTCACCGAGACATGGGAATATCGAGAAAAGAACCTGGCCCGCGAGGCCCTTGTCGTAAACCCGGCGAAGGCCTGCCAGCCGCTGGGCGCCGTTTTCGCGGCGGCTGGTTTCGAGCGGACGATGTCATTTGTCCACGGCAGTCAAGGCTGCGTCGCGTACTACCGCTCGCACCTGTCACGCCATTTCAAGGAACCCTCGTCGGCAGTTTCATCTTCGATGACAGAGGATGCGGCCGTGTTTGGCGGCTTGAAAAATATGATCGACGGGCTCGCCAACACCTATAAGCTTTACGATCCCAAGATGATTGCGGTCTCGACGACTTGCATGGCCGAGGTCATTGGGGATGATCTTCACGGCTTCATTGAAAACGCCAAAAATGAAGGCTCCGTTCCGGTCGATTTCGACGTGCCCTTCGCCCATACCCCAGCCTTCGTCGGCAGCCATGTCGATGGTTACGACAGCATGGTCAAAGGCATTCTCGAAAATTTCTGGAAGAGCACTGAACGTGTGCCGACGCCAGCACTCGTCAACATTATTCCAGGCTTCGATGGCTTCTGCGTCGGCAACAACCGAGAAATCAAGCGCCTGCTCGACACGATGGGAGTCGCCTACGTTTTCCTTCAAGACGCCTCGGACCAGTTCGACACACCTTCCGACGGCGAGTACCGCATGTATGACGGAGGGACAAAGATCGAGGACGTGAAGGCAGCCAAACATGCGGAGGCGACAATATCGCTGCAGCACTACAATACGCGCAAGACGTTGGACTATTGTCGCGAGCTTGGTCAGACGACTGCCTCGTTCCACTACCCGCTGGGCATTGCGGGCACGGACGAATTCCTGATGAAGATATCCGAGCTTTCCAAGAGGGAAATTCCCGAATCTATCGATCGTGATCGAGGTCGATTGATCGATGCCATGGCCGACAGTCAATCTTGGTTGCATGGCAAGAAATACGGAATCTACGGCGACCCGGACTTCGTATACTCAATGGCGCGCTTTGTCATGGAAACCGGTGGTCAGCCTACACATTGCCTTGCCACCAACGGCACCGCAGCCTGGGAAGCGGAGATGAAGGAATTGCTCGCGTCCTCTCCCTTCGGAGGAGGTGCGCAGGTGTGGGCTGGCAAAGACCTGTGGGCAATGCGCTCGCTTCTTTTGACGGAACCAGTGGATCTGCTGATCGGCAATTCCTACGGCAAGTATCTCGAGCGTGACACCGACACGCCACTGGTTCGGCTTACGTTTCCGATTTTCGACCGCCATCATCATCATCGCTTTCCTCTCATGGGCTACCAAGGCGGATTGCGTCTTCTGACGGTCATTCTCGACAAGATCTTCGACGAGCTTGATCAGGAGACCATGTGGGAGGGCGTTTCGTACGACCTCACGCGCTAAATGCTTGGCCGGCGTCGGCCGGCCATCCCGCCACTGCATTGGAAGGTTGCGCGATGTCATCGATCGAGACACAAATGCGAGATGCCTCCGGCGCGGTATTCCGCACCACGGAAACCAAGGAGACATGTCACAACGCGTCACAGGGATCAGCAGCGGGCGGTGGCTGCGCCTTCGACGGAGCTAAGGTCGTGCTGCAGCCAATCACCGATGTCGCGCATCTCGTCCACGCGCCGCTCGCGTGCGAAGGCAATTCCTGGGACAACCGAGGCGCCGCGTCTTCAGGTCCAGTTCTTTGGCGCACAAGTTTCACCACTGATCTTACCGAACTCGACATAGTGACGGGAGATAGTGAGCGAAAGCTTCTCAAGGCTATCCGGGAGATCAAGGAGGGGTATGCGCCGGCCGCAATCTTCGTCTACGGAACCTGTGTCACGGAGCTGATCGGTGACGACATCGATGCGGTCTGCAGGCACGCCGCGCAGAAGTTCTCAATACCAGTGGTGCCGGTGAAGTCGCCAGGCTTCGGCGGTTCGAAGAACCTCGGTAACCGGCTCGCAGGCGAGGCTCTGCTCGAGCACGTCATAGGCACGGTGGAGGCCGATGATCCAGGTTTATACGACATCAATATACTCGGCGAATTCAACCTCTCAGGGGAATTCTGGTTGGTGAAGCCGCTTTTGGACCGACTTGGGATCCGTGTCCGCGCCTGCATTCCCGGCGACGCGCGCTACGCGCAGGTGGCTTCTGCCCATCGCTCACGTGCAGCTATGATGGTGTGCTCCACTGCTCTCATTAATGTTGCTCGCAAGATGGAAGAACGCTGGAACATTCCATTTTTCGAAGGCTCCTTCTACGGCATTTCCAGCACTTCTGAATCCCTGCGGCGGATCGCCCAACTGCTCGTAAAGAAGGGCGCTGGTTTCGCTTTGCTCCATCATGTCGAGACTCTCTTAGCAGAAGAGGAGGAGGGGGCCTGGAGGAAGCTGGAAGTGTATCGGCGTCGGCTTGAGGGGAAGCGCGTTCATCTGAACACCGGCGGGGTGAAATCCTGGTCCATCGTACACGCACTGATCGAAATCGGCATGGAGATTGTCGGTACATCCGTCAGGAAATCGACTGCCAGGGATAAGGAGAGAATCAAGCAGATGCTGAAGGACGAGAACCACCTTCACCAATCGATGGCAGCGAGCGAGCTCTATGCAATGTTACGTGAACACAAGCCTGATATCATGCTGTCGGGCGGACGCACTCAGTTCGTCGCGCTTGAGGCGAAAATTCCTTGGCTCGACGTCAACCAGGAACGCCAGCATGCTTACGCCGGCTATGAGGGCATGGTGGAACTAGCACGCCAGATTGATTTGGCAATCCGTAACCCGGTCTGGGCGCAGTTGCGCGAACCGGCGCCTTGGAAGCAGTTCATTACGACCCTAAGATCGGCGGAACCAAGCAATAATATGAGATCTGCCGACGAGGCGACAGGTGGTTTCCATTGAGGTAAAAATTATGGCTCGCATCCTGACCCAAACAAAAACGGCAGCGATCAACCCTCTAAAGTCGTCTCAACCATTGGGCGCTGCCTTGGCGTTCCTGGGCGTCGATGGTGCGCTGCCAATACTCCATGGCAGCCAAGGATGTAGCAGTTTCGCACTGGTGCTGCTCGTGAGGCATTTCAAGCATATGGTCCCGTTGCAGACTACTGCAATGGACCAGATCGCGACGGTGGTGGGCGGTGCGGATTTTCTCGAGAAAGCTCTCGTAAAGCTAAAAGCTCGCACGTGGCCGCGGCTGATCGGGATCTGCACCGCCGCGGTGGCGGAAACTCGCGACGAAGATATCGCAGGTGATATCTTCAACGCCAAAGGCGCGCGCCCGACAAAACTCATTGATACGGTAGTGGTACTCGCACGCACTCCCGACTTCGCAGGCGCGGTGGAGGAGGGATGGTCGAAGGCTGTTACGGCTATTATCGAGGCAATCACGCGGCCAGGGACTCAGGACCGCGATGCGGGGAGGGTCGTGATTCTGCCCGGCTCGAATATGACAGTTGCCGATGTAGAGCATCTGCGGGAAATGGTTGAGAGCTTCGGCTTAATACCACTCATTTTGCCTGACGTGTCCGGCGGGTCTGACGAAGCTGTCCGCGATCGATGGATTCAAATCTCACGCGGTGGCGCGAAGGTGGAGCATATCCGTGATCTCGGGGCGGCAACACAGTGCATCGCGGTCGGCGAACAGATGCGCCGACCGGCTGAAGCTTTGCAGGGTCTGACTGGATTGCCATACGTGATGTTCAGATCACTCACGGGCCTGATTAACGCCGACCGTTTCGCCTGGCTCCTTGCAGCGATTTCGCGGGACAGCGCGCCGGCAGCTGTCCGTCGTGGCCGCATGCAGTTGCAGGAGGCGATGCTCAGCGGGCATTTTCATTTTGCAGGAAAGAAGGTCGCCATTGCGTGCGAGCCGGACCAGCTCTTGCAGTTCGCCCAATTCTTTATCGGCATGGGGGCGGTCATTACAGCCGCGGTCACCACTACCGGGCACCCAAAGGTGCTGCAGACAGTATCAGCGGATACTGTCCAGGTGGGTGATCTTGGTGACCTGGAACAGCTCGCAGCGGATGCTGATCTGCTCGTCACGCACTCCCATGGCCGACAGGCCGCAGAACGCCTCAGCGTTCCACTGATGCGAGTCGGTTTCCCTGTTTTCGACCGCATTGGAGGCCAGCATAAATTGAAAATCCTTTATCGAGGAACGCGCGACATGATCTTCGAAGTTGCCAATATAATTCAGGCGAGCCAAGGTCTGCCGCCCGCTCGCGCACCAGCGGACCCGTAGGACAAGGTCAGCGGTACCTTCATCCGTCACGAACTCCTCCTCATCTCGAGTATCGCCGAGCCGTGATGATTTGATCGACTGCAGCGCGGAACTGAAGAAAAAGGAGGTCTTACATTGAGAGGCAAACGCACATCTGATGAGTTTGTGATCGTACTGCTCGGTCTAATCGCCAATGAAGAGACGTGACAAAACACCCCTTTCGAACTGACGCCGTACAAACACATTGTTCCAGAGCTCATTCTTGAAGGCGAAACCCATAAGCTTTCCAAAAATCGATCAAAAGAACTTCAGGTCGGAGGTTCTACAATCTTCGGTACCTCTTCTCCTCATTTTCCGGGCTGCCGGCTGCAGCCTATGCGAAATCATTGCTCCGATCCTTGACGACACCTCACCTACGGGTTTTAGCGCCTTTGTCGTCCTCCTCATACTTTGCGAAATGTTCATGACCCTGAATCGGATAAGATAGGTCGCAACCGTAAGCCCAATCCAAGAGCAATTGTTGAAAGATGGTCTTCCTCTTCGACACAAAGTCCTTTTGCCGGTGATCGACGGTCGCTGCTCGCAGGCGCGGGTCGGCAAGGTACTTGTCTGATTTCTTTTTGCGCTCCATGTCATCGTGCTCCTTGTGTAAACCTACCGGCAATGATGTCGCCTGCAAGGGATCAGCATTCATAGTAAAAGGATTGCCCTGTCGCGATATCGTTAGCCGTAGCAGGACATTTGATGAAAGCGGTAGATAAAGCAACGCACTTGTTGGATATATTTTTCGTTGTAACGTGCGCCATCCAATATTATAGTTTATAATGTAGGAAAACAGTGGGCTATAAGAATATAAATCTGCATATATTATCGTATATATTGCGTTCGTTGCTTTAGCTCCAATCCTCATCGCGAATTTATCCGCGACCGCTCTACGGCTGAAGCAAATCAGCTGCACGATATGAAGCGCTGACTCCGGTCTCCGAGTCGCGGAGGAAATGCTCGCGGCCGAAGGCATCCAGGTCAGCCACAAAACGCGCGGCAGACGGATGGCTGCCGACGACTCTAGAATGGCAGCCTGGCGTTTTCCTTGGCTTCCTTCATCACGAAAAAAGTGCGCGTCTGGCGCACGCCAGGCAGGGCGATCAGCTTCTGGCCATGCAGCTTGTTGAAATCGGCTATGTCGCGGACGCGGATTTTCAGTAGGTAATCGAAATCTCCGGGGACCAGACTGCAGTCCAGCACTTCCTTCAGCTCCATGACGCGCCCTCAAATGCGCCAAAGCTCTCAGGTGTGGAGCGATCCAATACGACGCCAACCATCACCTTCCGTTCTTTGCCTCTCTCTTTTCAGCCGCCGTCGCAGACGATGGCAGTCCCTACCTTAACGGTCCCAAGCCCAAATCCCGACCCTAGATAAATTCAACGGCGCGCCTGAGTGTCTTCGCGAGTTTACCGGGCAGACCCAGACGGGAACCTCCCTTCCTTGCAGGTCGGCTCCCTATAAAACCTCAAATGACTAGCTTTAGGTGGCTGGATAAAACCAGACCCGCGGCGCCACGTAGAGCCGTATGGCCTTCGCCGATACCATTCACTGTGATTGATATCTCCTGACCAGGTCTCTTTACCACTAGCTGCTTGACATGCCGTCTGATCAGCTCCGCAGCCTTCATTCCGCCTCCGGCGACGTCTCCGTGAAGGACGTAGGAGTTGAGGGACAGTGTTTGCTGCAGGTTGACGATGCCGAAAGCCACGTTGCGTGTATAACGGTCGAGAAGTTCCTCTGCCGCATTCGAGCCTTCGTCTGTTTCCTTGACAAGTCTGGCACAGGTGACGCTTCGGGGATGTGGTAAGCCCATTCGGACGGCTTCTTTTCGTAGCCACGGAAGGGCAGCTACCGTCTCCCAGCAACCGTGCTTTCCACAATTGCAAAGGGCACCGTCGATCTGAACCACGCTGTGCCCGAGCTCACCGCCGGATCCGGCGAGTCCACGATAAACCTTGCCGTCGATGAAGAAGGCGCCGCCAAGCACCTCGCCGGTATAGACCGCGGCAAAATTTTGTTGGCCGCGGCCGGGCCCGAACCATCTGTCCCCAACAAGCAAGGCACGAGGGTGATGATCGATAACAACGGGAAGAGAGAAGCGTTCTTGTAGTATCGCTACAAGAGGTAGTCCCGTTAGAACGGGAGCAAGGTTGACGGTAAGAATTGTTCCTTTGTCACTGTCGATCATTCCAGCAGAAGCCACGCCAATGCCAAACGGTGCCCGCTGGGCCTGAGACAGTGTGGCAGTAAGCGTCTTCGTCATGACAGCGATGAATGCTTCTGTGTCGCCATGCGGATCAAACTCAGCTTTCGTAACGGCCTTGATCTCGCCGGTTAGAGCCACGAGGCATGATTGTATCGTGCCGGGCAGAAGGAGGACTGCGCCAAGCATCGGTGCATCGGGGTTAAAATAAAGGGGACGAGCCGGCTTGCCGCCTTTGACGTCGGAAGGCGACGCATCTCCCTCGATAAGAAGCTGGTCTTCGATCATCGGCTGCACAATACCGGTGATCGTGGTCCGGTTGACGCCCGCAAGTCGAGCGAGATCCGCCCGGCTTTTGGGTCCGTTATCATACAAAGCTTGAAGTACGCGACCGCGATTTATGGCGCCGAGTGCCGATTGGGAGACAAGCGTAACGTTGCCGCTGTTCTCGCCGGCGGCGACTTCTCTGGTGGCAGGGGTGCGCTGGCCCAACGAATAGGACGGCTGGCTCTCAAACTTCACTTCTCTTCTCCAATCTACCGGATCCTTTTAGCCCGTACATTATCGAACGGCCATACAGCAAAGGGCCCTATCCGGTGGCGCAAGCAGGATGTCGATGACAAGCGCGGTGCAGCGGAAATTTTGGTGACCACTTCTTGACACTAACATAAGTTTGTGCGAGGTACAAACTAACCGCTTACAAAAGGCGAATTAGGGGTAACAATCTCAGATCGACAAGCGGAAGCCCGGTGGCTCCGCTGAAGGGCCGAGGTTGGGATACGAAGCAACTGAGGAGGCTGTTTATGACAATCGATATCGGAAATATGTCGCGACGTGACCTGCTGAAAAGCGCTTCCGTCGCAGCTCTTGTGGCTGGCGCGGGATCACTGGCCATTCCACGGCGAGGAGCCGCGCAGGATGCGAACACGGTTCGCGTCCTGTCCGTTGAAGACCCATTCTTCTTCTCAATGAAGGCGTTGGTGCCGGAATACGAGAAAGAAACCGGTATCAAGGTCGAACTGGAGAGTCTCTCCTATGACGCCCTTCAATCGCGCCTCGTGTCTGCCTTTGTCGCCAAGACCTCAGACGCCGACGTCATCGTTGTCGATCAGATGTGGCTCGGGCAGTACCTCGACAATGGCTGGATCATCTCGCTGAACGATTTTATTGCCCAGGACAGCGAATTCGACCTCTCAGACTTCATCCCGGAGGTCCTTTACTCCTCGAACATGTGGCGCGGCCAGATCGGGACATTGCCGGTCGCCGCCTATGCCCAAGGGGTTATGTACCGCAAGGACGTGTTTGACAAACTCGCCATTGAAGCGCCGCCGACCAAGACCTCGGAAGACTGGACCTGGACCAAATATGTCGACACACTGAAGTTGATGGAAGGCAAGTCATTTGGCGGCAAGCCGTTGTTTCCCACGGTTGTCTGCGGCTCCCAACCGTCGCCGATCGTCCACATGTTTACGCAGGTGTCGGCAAGCCACGGTGCCAACTGGTTCAAATCATTCCCTGCCGACCCGTGGGATTTCTCTCCGCAGTTGACAAGCCCCGCCTGGGTCAAATCTGTTGAAGTCTATAGGCAGCTCTACAAGCTGTCTCCGCCTGAAGCGATCAACTATGTCTGGTTCGACGCCGGCACCCGTTTTGCCAAAGGTGACATCGGGATGTTCTACTGGTGGACGCCGTACTTCTACCTGATCAAAAACTCGGGCTACATGACCGGCAAGAAGTCGGACGTGATGGACAAGTACGCGACGGCGGCCTTGCCAAAGGCTGAGGGCGTGCCTCAGACGGTCAGTCTCGGCGGATGGAGCCTTGGCATCCCATCCAGTTCCGAAAGGCAAGAAGCAGGCTACGCCTTCATCAAATGGGCGACCTCGAAAACCACGCAGAAGAAAATGGCTCTTTGGCCGGACCTTAACTACCAATTCTCCGACTTTGCGCGTGTTTCACTCTACGAAGACGAGGAAGTCAAAGCGCTCTACCCGTACCTCGATGTGCAGTATGCGATGATGAAGCAGGGTAACGGCAAGGTCACACGCCCGCCTGTACCTGGTTACACGGCCATTGAAAGCGTGCTGGGCCTCACATTGAACCAGCTTTTGACCGGTAGCGAAGAGCCGAAGACCGGCCTTGAACGTGCCAACAGCCTGTTCGAGAGCATCCTGAAGGGTAATCTCATGATCCCTTATCAAAAAGCCAGCTACGCAGACACTCTTGACGGGGCCAAAGCCCAGATCGCCAAGAGGTAATAGAGTTCTCCTCGGGCCGGCGCGACAGCGATCGCGCCGGCAGCTACTTGAAGAAGAACTGGATCTGCCAATGCACACGACAACTGTTCGCTCACCGCGAGCCTTCAGGCCTGCCTGGAAGAGCTTTATCCGACGAAACCTGCCTTACTTGCTGATCGCGCCTTCGGTCGTGATGCTGCTCGCTCTGATCGCCTACCCCTTACTGTTTGCCCTACGATCGAGCTTCTACTTCTGGAACCTGCAAATCGGCCCGGAGCCGCTTCAGTTCGTTGGCTTCGAGAATTATGTGCAGGCCTTTAACGCCTTTGACTTTCGCGCCGCACTGACCAACACCTTGATCCTGTCGATCCTTGGCACGACACTTGAGTTCACGTGTGGCCTTGCGATCGCCCTCATCCTGCTCAAGGCACTGCCTGGCATGAACGTCGTGCGTGCCCTGCTGATCCTCCCCACCACGATTGCCCCTATCGTCGTCGGATTTTTGTTCCGCTATCTCTATGATCCAGGCGGTGGACTGTTGAGCTGGGTGTTGCAGTCGCTTTGGCTACCTGTGCCGGCAGAGGGAATTCTTGGCTCGCCTTCAACCGCACTTGCGGCAATCCTCTTCGTCGACATTTGGCAATGGACGCCGTTCTTTGCAATCGTCCTCTACGCAAGCCTCTTAGCCGTTCCTGACGAAATCTTGGAGGCCGCACGACTGGATCGGGCATCCGCGTGGACGATCCTGATGCGTATCAAGCTGCCGCTGATCAAGCGCACCGCGATTATCATCGTCATGCTTCGCTTCATGCAGATCTTCAACACCTTCGACACGGTGCTTGTGCTCACCCGCGGAGGACCGGGCACCTCGACGCGCACCCTTGGATACTCGCTCTACGAGCAGGGCCTCGTCAACTTCAACATTGGCCTTGTCAGCGCAATGACCTGGATCACCGTGCTGATCGTCAATGTCATCGTTGCCCTCTACGTCTTCTTCGCGTTCAGAAACGAGGAGTGGTAAAATGTCCCGTCGTCGCACAAGCTTCAACACGGCACTCACCTACGCCGCCGGCCTCCTCTTCCTGGCAATCTTCGTTGGGCCGATCCTATGGTTTATCGCTCTTGCCGTACGCCCGGCCGAGACGGCCTTCACCATGCCGCCGCAAATTACCTTCGAGCCCAATCTCGACGCATTCCGGCACATCCTCGTCGATCCCGGCACCAATGCACCGCAACTGGTCAACAGCCTGATCGTCGCTATCGGCGCCGTGTTGCTCAATCTGCCCTTTTCCGTTCCTGCGGCCTACGCGTTGTCCCGTTTCAAGCTCCGAGGCAAGAAGAACATCATGTTGTGGTATCTCGGGCTGTTGATGGCCCCGCCAGTCGCGTTCCTGATCCCTTATTTCATCCTCATCACGCGCATCGGTCTCCAGGGTTCCTACTTCTCGATGGTCCTCGTCCTGCAGACGCTGACGATCCCGTTTTCCGTCTGGTTGATGAAGAGTTTCATCGACGAGGTGCCGGTGGAACTGGAGGAGGCTGCCCGGGTCGACGGCGCGCGATGGTACACGATTATGTTGCGGATCACGCTACCGATCGTTCGTCCCGGCATCATCGTAACCTCGATGTTTGCCTTCGTGTTCGCATGGAATAACGCGGCTTTTCCGCTGGTGCTGAGTTCGCGCTCCACCGCCACCCTCCCGATCGGAACACTTGGATATTTCGCTACCAGCGGCGTGACGTGGAACTACATCGCCGCCGCCGCAGTGCTCGCGATGATACCGCCGATGATCATCTTCCTTGTTTTCGATCGATACGTCGTTCGAGGCCTCACCTTCGGTTCGGTGAAGGGCTGAGCTTTCCCTTATGAATGGAGTAATGCAATGAACAAACTGCGAATGGGCGTCATCGGCGCCGGTCTTTGGGGCGGCAATCATGCCCATACCTTTAATGTCTTGCCGGAGACCGAACTGGTCGGCGTCTGTGACCTCGATGAGGGCAGGGCGCTGAAGATGAAGGAAGCCTACCGCGCAACGCAGGCCTTTACCGACTATCAGAAGCTGATCTCAAGCGATCAGATCGACGCCATCTCGGTTGCGACACCTGACTTTACCCACACGCCGATCATTCTGGCCGCGCTGAAAGCCGACAAACACGTATTGAGCGAAAAACCGCTTGCGACGACAGTGCGCGAAGCCGAGGAAATTGCTGCGGCCGCCGCAAAGTCCAAGGGCAAGCTGATGATTGATTTCCATAATCGTGTGAATCCAATCCTCGCCCAGGTTCGTGACATGATTCAAGACGGTCAGATCGGCTTGGCAAAGCACGGTACTGCGCGTCTTTCGAATACGACATTCGTTCCGTTTGAAATGCTGAGCTGGGCCGCGAAGTCTTCTGCACTCTGGTTCCTGGGCAGTCATCTGGTGGATGTCCTGCGCTTCATCCTGGCGGACGAGGTCGTACGGGTTTATTCCGTCGCCCGCTCGGGGACCCTGTCGGCCGGCGGCGTGGATACAAAGGATTTCCATGTCTCGGTGCTTGAATTTTCCAAGGGCACGGTCGTGACCATGGAGAACAGCTGGATCCTGTCGCGTGACAATCCTTCGCTTGTCGATTTCAAGATCGAGTTTGTCGGCGAAAAGGGCCAGGTCCAGGCGGACCCCACCCACAATGGCGGCCTGCGAAAGATCGTCGACGGCGGACTAAAATACAATGACTATATCGGCATAACACCAACCGGCGCGACGCGCATCGGCGGCTTTGTCCTGGAATCCATCGCTCGTTTTGTCGATAGCGTCGTGCGCGACGCTCCGCTACTGGCAGATGCACAGGACGGCCTGGCGAACACCAAGACCCTGGCAGCCATCGAGGAATCCGTCGCGACCGGCAAGGCTGTGAACATCGGCTAGAGCCGGAACCAAAAGCGCGGGGCATGTCCGCACGAACAGTGCGGCTTGCCTCGCTTGAAAATACGGGGAGTAAATAAAAATGGCGTCCATGACCTTCGACGGGATCGGCAAGACCTTTCCGGACGGAACCGTTGCCGTTGCGAATGTAAGTTTTTCGGTGGCCAACGGAGAATTCGTCGTGTTGGTCGGCCCGTCCGGTTGTGGCAAGTCGACATTATTGCGGATAGCAGCGGGTCTTGAAACGCTCAACAGCGGCCGGTTGCTCATGGATGACGCTGATGTCACCGAGACTGAGCCCCAGGACCGGGATATCGCGATGGTTTTTCAGAACTACGCGCTTTACCCCCATATGACTGTCTACGACAATATGGCCTTCGGTCTGCAGCAGCGCAAAATGCCCAAGGACAAGATCGATAAGCTGGTGCGTGACGCGGCGGAAATGCTCGACCTTACCCGCTATCTCGAACGCAAACCAGGGGCGTTGTCCGGTGGTCAGCGCCAACGTGTGGCAATGGGTCGCGCGATCGTTCGCCATCCCATGGCCTTCCTGATGGACGAGCCGCTTTCAAACCTTGATGCCAAGCTCCGCGTACAGATGCGCGGCGAACTGAAGCTGCTCAACCAGCGGCTCGGCGTAACGACGCTCTACGTAACCCACGACCAGGTCGAAGCCATGACCATGGGCGATCGTGTCGCTGTGCTGAAGCCAGTATTCAATGGAGAGGAGAGCAATCTTCAGCAGATCGACACCCCGCAAATGCTCTACGACAAGCCCGCCAACCTCTTTGTCGCGGGCTTCATCGGATCGCCCGCGATGAATTTTGTGCGCGTCGAGCTGACTGCGGAAGCCGGGTCACTCAAAGCTGCGGTAACTGGAACGCAGATATCCTTCTCCGTCGCCGCCAAGCCGGCACTTTCGGAATATATAGGCCGGCAGGTCATCGTTGGAATTCGCCCGGAGATGTTTCTGGTTTGCCCCGCGTCTGAAGCCCTCTTCAACGAGCAGGTCCCGGTTGCCGAAGCGCTGGGAGCCGACACCTTCGTCTTTTTCGACATCGCGTCACCGCCGGTCAACGTAAACGATGCCGAAGATACCGAAGACTTTCCAAACAAAGGTAAGAACCGACTTGTCGCGCGGATCCCACCGGCGCTCACACCGCGTCCCAACCAACATTTGCCGCTCACTGTCGATCTGGAGAAATTGCACTGGTTCGATCCGGTAACCGGAACTGCGATCCGAGACTGACAGGACATCCGCAAATTATCGCCACACTAGGAATTCAAGTCTTTTCTCCTGCCCTCCCAGGCAACTTGGCTGTCGTCGAATACGAGGTCGGCGGCAGCCATTTTTTTCTTCGGATTCCGAATTTTGAAATGCAGAACCTGAACATTCATGCACCGTGACAGAGCTTAGAGGAGTGGCTTGTGAAACATGTTTCCATTGTCGGGAAGTTCTTTGTCATCATGGCGATTTTTGGTGTCACGGCGCTGGGACTGACATTCTATCAGAGCCGCCAGATGCTTGCGGTAAACGACGGTTACCAAGGGCTTCTCGACCGGGATGCATCTGCAGCGCTTCGATTGACACAGTCAAACAGAAGTCTCGAAACGGCGCGTGCCAGCATCAGCGACATGGTGATGACGCGGTCGAAAGAAGCGAAGGCGCGGGCAGAAGCAGGTCTGAATGACGCGCGAGAGAACTTCGTCAGGTTCATGGATCTGGCCATCCAGGCAGTTCCCGAGCAGGGTGAACTGCCGAAGTTGAAGGCGGATGGATTCTCTGTCCTGACCGACACGTGTGGTGCAGCGGTCGCTGTGGCCCGCGGCGCGACCAGTGAAGCCGAGCTTGCCATGGTACAGCAACTCTATCTGACTTTATGTCAACCCGCCTTCGCTGCCATTTCACCGAGGTTTACGTCCGTGACGGAAGAACTCGCTTCAGACGCGGAGCAAAAGCGTGCTGATGTTTTACGCGTTGTCGGTGACACGTCAGTAGTGAGTTTGGGAGCAGCGATTGCCGCACTGCTCGCCGTCTCAGTCTTTGGTTTCATCACGATTCGCTCCTGGTTGGTCGAACCCATCAAGCAGATGGTTTCGACGATGAAGGTCATTGCCGAGGGCGATCTGACGTTGTCTGTTGAGGGAACGATCCGCCGTGACGAGATCGGATCCATGGCCCGCGCAGTGCAAATCTTTAAGGACAACGAGTTACGGACACGCGATCTCGAAAAGGATGTAGAGGCCAGTCGTGGGGCAAGCGAGATCGAACGTACCCGCCTCGCCGACACCGAGCGCCAGCGGGCACGTGATATGGCGGAGGCCACGGCCGGGCTGGCTGAGGGCCTGAAGCAGCTTGCGGGCGGCAACCTCGTGTTCAGTCTCGACGTCAGTTTCGCTGAGGATTTCGAACCATTGCGCGCAAATTTCAACGCCGCTGTTGTTCAACTCGCTGAAAGCCTGAGAGCCGTGTCGCACACTACCAGATCGATAAATGATGGCGCGCAGGAGATCGCTTTGAGCGCGCAGGACCTGTCCCGGCGGACTGAGCATCAGGCCGCTTCTCTGGAGGAAACTGCCGCCTCCCTCGATCAGATCACCCAGAATATCGCCAGCTCTAGCACGCGCACGGCGGAAGCCCGACACGTTGCGGTCGAGGCGAACAAATCCGCCCGTCATTCCGGGAAAGTTGTTTCCAGCGCTGTCGCAGCAATGCAGCGGATCGAACATTCTTCCTCGCAGATATCGGCTATTGTCGGCGTGATCGACGAAATCGCGTTTCAGACCAATCTCCTGGCCCTCAATGCAGGCGTTGAAGCGGCACGGTCCGGCGAGGCCGGAAAGGGCTTTGCAGTCGTTGCACAGGAGGTGCGGGAGCTTGCTCAACGCTCAGCGCACGCAGCAAAGGAGATCAAGGACCTGATCCTCAATTCCGTTGACGAGGTCAGCAGTGGCGTCACGCTGGTTTGCGATACCGGTGAGACGCTCAAGATAATCGAGGAACAAATCGTGTTGATCAACACCCAGCTTGATGCAGTCACGGTTGCTTCCAATGAGCAGTCGGCAACTCTTTCCGAGATCAATCGGACTATCAATCAACTGGATCAAGTTACGCAGCAAAATGCTGCCATGGCCGAGGAGTCCACGGCTGCAAGTACTGCACTTGCCGCAGAGGCAAAGCGGCTGCGGTCGATCGTCGCCGGGTTTCAGATTGACATCGGCAATGGGATCTCCGACCAGCGAACCGATCAGACCAACGCCGGTACAGCGTCGATGTCTTCACCACCGCGACTTAGGCTGGGAAAGGGTGCGCACCCAGTCGGAACATTGAGATAGCTCGGCAGCGCCATTTGGCGCCGTACAATACATACCCGAGGATCGCATGCGGAGGCAGTTAGATGACGAAATTCAGCAATTCAGAAAGAAGCAGACTGGCGGCACCGCGTAGAGCAGCCAGGCATTCGCCATCTCCGAAAACAAGGGCGATATCATCACCTGGGCGATGGAATACCAGATCGTGGAAGCTTTCCTGAATCAGACGAAGAATGGGGCCTCCCCCCCGTACAATGTCCCCGTGAATAACAATGAAATTCGGCGCCATAAACTGCTGGAGGTTCGCCAGGCCAACCGCGATATTGAACGCGTAGTCGCGAATGAGATCTCTCGCGCCCGGCACGTCCTTGTCGGCCAGCGTCGACAATCGGCTCACATCCAGGGAGAGAGGTCGTGGCAACCGCCTGACCTTAGCTTCGGTCCTTAGCCACTTCGAGCTGGCGATCGTTTCCCAGCATCCGCGTCTGCCGCACTGACACATCCGACCTTTGATGTCTACGGTCGTATGACCGATTTCACCACCTGCACCTGCGGGTCCGCGATAGAGATGTCCATCAAGGTAAAGCGCTCCGCCCAAAGTCTCTCCGATATAGACCGAGGCGAAGTTTCTCCGACCGCGGCCCTGTCCAAACCAGCGATCCCCAACGAGCAGCGCCCTCGTATCCTGATCGACGCAGACTGTGACTCCGAAACGCTTGTTCAATTCGGTTTCGAGCGGAAATCCATCGAGGAAAGGCGCAAGGCCGACGGTCACGATCGTGCCAGTCTCCGTATTGATCATTCCTGCGACGGCTACACCGATCCCCAAGATCGGCTTTCCAAATGCGACCGCTTTTTCGATACAGGTGCTTATAATACGGAATGCGTCGGCCGCATTTGCTACGTTCTTCGGGAAGTAGACGACATTTTGCGCATAGACCTCGCCCTCCAAAGAGACCAAACACGCACTCACTCGGTCGTGCAGCAGGAGCACCGCGCAAATTGGCCTTGCGTCCTTGGAAAACCACAATTTGGTAGCCGGCTTGCCGCCTGTTTCATTGGGAGGGATCACCTCTCCTTCCGCGAGCACCCCCTGATCGAGTAAAGGCTGCACTATCCCACCGATAGTTCCTCGAGTCACACCGGTAACGCGGGCCAGATCCGCCCTGCTAGATGCTCCTATGTCGTACAAGGCTTGTAGCAATCGTCCTCGATTTGCGGCCCCTAAAGTTCCCGTCGAGATTAGTTTTTGAGCCAGCATAATGCCCTTACCGCTTTCGCTTTTTTGGCTATCGTCAGGGCTGCTCTCATTCTCTCCAAGCCGGAAAGCTTGAAGTCTTCTTATCAACGAGTCCATTTCATCCGATCCTGTTTTACGAATCCAACTGAGCCTAAGCGGTGAGCACTATCAGCCGGATAACTGGAGCTCCCCGTTCGGACCGGATCGTGTTTTTAGGGCCATCTGGGGCTCCTTCAACGCGTCTTATGACCGCACGTGCCGCCTGGAAAACCCGGAAAGATCCCCTCACAAGGCTTTCCTCAATGACCTCAGATGTCCGAGTAATCGTTAAAAAACAATTGAAATATTGAAGTGACGAGCCGAAGCGGAGCGGGGCTCCAATGGCTGCGCCAATTATTCCACGCAGCCATATACGAGATGCAGTCTGTACTTGTCTATATTGATGCCCCCACATATATCTTCATATATACTTGATTTTATACTCACTTTTAACTTTTGCATCTCCGAAAACGGTGATAGCGATTGCGAGGGCTGATCAGCATTTCAATGAACGATGATTGGACAATGCAATGAGCGGATTTGGTGCACCAGAGCGCAAAACGCGCAACGCGCAAGGTGCTTGCGCAGTCGAGAAGCTCGCCATTTTCGGCGGGAAGCCCGTGATCCCTCTGGGACGCGTCATACCTTGGCCCGCGGCAGAGAAAAAGCACTTGGATGCGCTTCGCGGAGTTGTGGATAGTGGGAAATATCACCGCGTCAATCATCCAATTGTCAGCGATCTGGAGCAAAATCTTGCAAGGTGGATTGGAAAGTGGCAAGTGCGGGCTGTCGGCAGCGGAACGGCGGCCATTCACATTGAACTCGACTACTTCAAGGAGCGCGGGGAGCAAGTTGTTACCGCGGCACTGAATTGGCCGGGAGCGGTAGGACCAATTACAATCAATGGCCTTGAACCCGTCTTCGTCGATGTCGACATGAGCGTAGCCGGGATTGATCAGCGGGCGGCCGCTGAGAGGTTCAACCCCAACGTCGCTGCGGTTCTGATCACCCACCTTTTCGGGAACAATGTTCTCGTCCCCGATGGAAGGCATGCTGCGCGTGCTCAAGGAATTGCGGTAATCGACGACATCTGCCAGTCGATCGCAGCCGCGAAAGCAATCGTCGGCGGCTCTCATCTTGATGCAGACGCACTCGCTCTTTCCGGAAACGGCGCTAAACACCTTGGGGCCGGCGAGTTGGGATTTGTGATAACGGAGGACGACGACCTAATTGCACATGTTGATCGCGTATCGCTGTCAAGCTCGTCTCGCAGCGGAGCGCGAATATTTTCGCCTCTTTCCCAAGGGTACAATTACCGGCCCAACGTATTCTCTTCATCTATTGCGAAGCTGCGGGTCACAGAGATGGATGCGCAACTCGAAATTCGAAGAGACAATAGCAATCTGTTATGGGAGATGATCAGCGACCTTGCGGGTATACTTCCGCTTTTCGACCCGTCAGACCGCGACCATTCGATGCTCAACTTTCCTTTGCGGATTGAACCTGAGGTGCTTGGCTTTCCGCCAGGTCCGGCTGCAAGGGATTTCGTCGTCAAATCGCTGCAGGCCGAAGGTGTGCCTATCTGCGTTTGGCTCACGAAGCCCGTTTTTGAATATCTCCCGGAAATTCGCAACAAGTGGAACGCCGCCGATTTTCCACACACCGTGAAAATATTGGATACGATGTTCTACGTCTCCGAGATCGCACCGCCAAATGGTGGCGAGTTGATGCATCTTTACGCAGATGCTTTTCACAAGGTTTGGAGTGCTCTTCATAAGCAGGGGCCGGAGATCGCAGCTGGAGCAATTCCCAGCTGAGCACCACGCGTCGCGACAATTCCCCGGGCCGCAATAGTCTAACCCACAGGTTTTAAGCACACTCTGCTCAATGGGCAAACATCTAAGCAGCACTGGGACAAAACTCAAAGCCATTTCTACGACGAGGCCCCTTGTATGTCTTTCTCAAAAAAACCGGAATTATTGATCTTCGACTGCGACGGGGTCCTCGTCGATAGCGAGCTTATCGCAACCGCGGTGCACATCGAAGCGTTGGCGAAGTGTGGCTATATCATATCCGCTGAAGAGTATAATGATCGTTTCGTGGGAATGACTGACCAGCAGAGTTATTCAGTCATAGAATCCGAGCGGGGCCTCCGCCTACCAGAGGATCACCATGAAAGCGTTATGGCCGAAATCGCAAATCGTTACGCGCGTGATCTGCGCGCGACCAGCGGCGTTCGGCAAGCGTTGCAAGCTATCAATTTGAAGAAGTGCGTCGCGTCGAACAGTGACACTACAAAGCTCTGCTTGGCACTCATAGTCACAGACCTACACAAGTTTTTTTGGCCCCATGTCTTCAGCGCTTCGCAAGTTGCTCGTGGGAAGCCGGCTCCGGATCTCTTTTTGTTTGCTGCACAGAATATGAAGAAACCAGCTGGCAGTTGTCTTGTTATTGAAGATAGTGTTGCGGGAACCCAGGCGGCGGTGGCTGCGGGGATGACGGTGATTGGCTTTGTTGGTGGCTCCCATTGCCTACCTGGGCATGGAGAAAAACTGGCAGAAGCAGGTGCGATAAAGCTGTTTAATGACATGGCGGCACTGCCACAAATCTTGGCTCGTTTGTGATCACCAATTGCGCGCAAGCGATCCGTTTGAGCCCCGGTATCACTGTCCAGATTCATGGTGCGTGCGATAGCACTAGGGTAGTGCACGGGCTCGTCATTTGACTATCCGCGCTTGTTTGCTCGGACCGCTAAAGACATGGAGACACTATGACAGCTGAAACTCCGGTGACGATAGATTACCTAGAAGGATTTCCGAATTTCCTTTCCGTTTGCACAAGCTGGGCCTTCGGACAATGGGGTTGTCAATCGTATGGCTCATATGAACAAACGCGACGTGAGTTTGAAGCCGCAACGAGCGGTTCAATGCCGCTAACACTTATTGCCATTGAAAACGCGGTGCCCGTAGGAATGATCACGTTAGCTGATCGTGACTTCGACGGAAAATCCAATCTATCTCCATGGCTTAAGTCGCTGTATGTCCATCCATTCCACCGCAATAAAGGAATAGCCGCGTTGTTGATTAAGCGGCTGGAGCAGGAGGCATCGCGTCTCGGTTGCAAAAGCCTCTACTTGGTAACAGAGGACGCGCGCGTTCTTTACGAAAAGAGTGGCTGGCAGGCAATTAACTACGTCCAAACACCGTTCGGCGCAGCAGATTTGATGACGAAGGTTCTGCCGGAGAGTCCACTTGACTGAAAAACCCCTACGCCACAGCGTTGAGAACGCGATATTGCGACCCCTTTGGTGTGATCCAATTTTATGGACCATCTTGATGTTGCTGTTGCAGCCATAAACGCCAGCGGCGACCGAGGCGCTGGCTCACTGTCCCTTGTCGCTGCCATGGCATTCACCCTGCTTCCGTTCCCACCAGCTTAGCCATTGCTGAGATGCTTGTGCTGCAAAAAAGCCGCAGGTGTAAGAGGTACGACGTAGCGAGCTAACGAACATTATCATCGAAAGGTTCTGAGTCTTTATGCAATCCAGCAACAACGTAGCAGCGTCAGCGACTCTTCATTCTAGCTCCTGGCGTTTTGGCCACCTCTGCGGCCGGTCGTGTCTGCGAGCATCGCTCATATTGACTTCTTTTTTTGCCTTCGGCGTTTCATCTAGTGCCGAAGCAGCGGCTCTGCTGCCGGTAAAGCCTTCACCATATCTTGTAAGTGCGATTACGAGAAACATGTTTAAGGTGCCGGAACCCGACGATGACCTGGTCATCTTATCGGCGCACCGCGGATCCTGGGAGATCTATCCAGAGAATTCTGCCAACGCCTTGCAAGACGCCTGGAATTCGCAAATCGAGAGCGTGGAAGTCGACGCCCGCTTCACTGCGGACAAAGAAGTCGTTCTATCTCACGACTACAGGATTGACCGCGTGTCAACTGGAAGCGGTTTTTTATATAACCAAAACTTTTCTCAATTGAGCCGGACGGATCTAAGGGACCGGCATGGTCGCGTTTTTACGGATTCGCAGGGGCACAAGGCTAAGTTCCTGACGTTCTCTGCCGCGCTCGATCTACTCGCCCAATATGTTTCCGACGATGGTCGTGGTTACGTGATGATCGTGGATGTCAAGGCGGCGGTCGATGATCAGGACCCGACCGATCCCATCGAGCTCATGCAACATTGCCTTGACAATTCTCGCGACCAAGGCGAACGCTGAAACTCAGCAAAGCCGTCGTATTCAAACTCAAAGCGAAGGATGCAGTGGATGTCGGCACGGTCTTGAATCGGACGACCTACGACCCCGACCTCATTGGTGGGCTGATTATTGTCGAGAACCCGGATGACCAGAACGTGAAGGATTCCAACTATGATCCGCACGAGGACTCAATCTACGATCAATGGAATGTGGCGCCGTTTTTCATTCAATTCGAGATGAACCAATTCTACAAGGGCGACGGTCTTCAGGCGTATTTCGACTATACCGACCAGAAGCAGGGCTTCGCCACCTATCATGAACGTAACTACTATCCAGAGGGCGTTGCCAACAGCGCTGGCAAATGCTGCTTCGAGCATAACACCGATCCTAGGTCGACCGCGCAAGGAGGTATCGTTCCCGATTACCGAGGTGATCCGGAGATGGCGATCGTCAATCGTACGAATCTCATCACCACCGATTTACCCGACGTAATCGGCGACATGCTGCGCCAGATGGGGCGCCGCAACACAACCAAACTCAGCCGCTAAGGCGAGACCAACGCGTCCACAAAGGATTGTTTTATGAATTATGGCAAAAGAATCTTCCTACTGTTTTCTGCGGTGGGTTGTCTTGCTGCTGGCGTGGGCCAATCAGCATCATGCATCGATGAAGCCAATTGTCTTAGAAGCGCATCCGGCAAAGTATCTCAGACCCTCACACCGAAGGTCGTGCCGATTTTCGGGCAATATCCAAAGGTGTACATACACGACTCGGCGGCAGGATTGGATTATCCAGTGCCTGAAAATACGAGGCAGGCATTTGACTTTTATACCAACAAGACTTCTTTCAACTTTCCACCGCACGGATCAGTCGAGACCAGTCAACCCGCATCGATCAGACCGGACCGAGGATTCACAGTCCTTTTGGTGGAAAAAACCCGAGATAATACCGTTCCTAACGGCGGTAGCGCGCTGTCGCTACTCAGTTCAACTTCGAACGGCGCCTACCTATCCTTCGCGTTAGGTGCCACGCCTAACGCCAATGGTCAAAAGTGGTCTTTTGCAAAAAGCCTGCTTCAAAGTGGAAGGGCGGATACTGCGTGGTGGCAAAAGCCGTGGGATATGAACGTTGTGGGGCCAATAGGCGCATTCTCCGGCACAGAGTGGATTTACTACACCTTCACTCCAGACGGCAAACTTCGCATCGACCGTTTCGCGCCATATACCTATCTTTTGGTGTTTACAGCTTACCAATGGGATGAGGCTCGACAGCGGTTTCCCGCATTCTGCCTACAGCTCTGGTACGCCAACCGGCCGGCCGAAATCCGTCACTTTCGGCTCGGTTGGGCCATGGGTTATTGGCGCGGCCGCGGTGCCCGGGCAGAGCTCGCCCATGATCGAGCCAGTAGAGGCACTGCCGGGCTTTGAGGGAGTGACGATCTTTTCGACGCCGTTGTCCATGAAAGAAGTAATAGCGTATCAGAACTCCCTGAAGTCGAGCGATTTTCTCGATGTCGACATGCTGCCATGCAATAGCGGCCAGTACCTTTCGGGTGAAATCAAAACCCCTTGTGGTACGGCTCGTCCTGGCAATCCTCCGTCCAATGTTAATTCGGTGGCTCGAAATGAGATCAGCAACAAAATCGAACGCCAGTGACTCTCATTCTGTTCCGACGGCAGTTAGACGGAACCAGTTCCAGGGACGACGGTTAGCGGGGAAAGCTGCGCGAGAAATTGATCGTGACAAACAAACAGAGCCGTCTCCAGGCAGCTGAGTGGACGGATTGCGTGACCATCAATAGTCGGCACCCCTCACAGACCCAATGCCCGCATCATATTGCGAGGGCGGCAATGTGTCATGCGGGGTGCATGGGTGTGATCGGACGCTGGATCTATGATCGCTGAGATCAGAGGCGGGATCGATCGAAATCAAGCAGCCTTCCGATTTTCATGAGGCGTTTCTGCTTGAGCCTCATCTCGGATATTTTGTGCCGGTTAGTTAAGGTTAGCACGCCTTGCGAAGCAGATCGACGCTGTCGATTAGGAGGGCCTTGCCTCTGACTTTGACGCCCGACGCCGCAAGCGCCGCAAATGCGCGGGAAAGGGCTTCCGGTGCCAATCCCAGTTTGCCGGCTAGGATTCTCTTCCGATAAGGAATACGGAACGTGATCCGTGTGGTGGTCGTCGATGCGGAGCAGCGGCTTATGAGATAGCTTGCCACCCGTTGCGCGGCCGTCAACAACCGATCTCCCGCAATACAATCCATCGCGCCGAGCAGGTGCCTGACCATGATGCGCATGACGTTCCGATGTACGACCGGATATTGCGCGGCGAACGCCTGCAAGTCCGTAACCGCAAACAGCGCGACCTCGGCCCCGTCGGCGGACCGCGCGCTATAGGCATAGGAGTCGCCCCCCACGAGGAGATATTCCCCAAAGGTGTCGCCCGGCTCGCACACGCAGATATCCGCCTCGCGCCCGGCGGATTCCGATTTTGAAAGTCGGACAAACCCGTTCATGACGCAGTAGACGAACGATGCCTGCTGACCCTCGGTTATGATCTTCTCGTCAGCGGCGAAGGTTCGAAGCTCAGCCGTTGCGGTGAATTGCTCCGCAGTCGCCTGATCCAAACCAGCGAACAGTTCAGACTGCAGAAGTACAGAATTTTTCGCAAGCATCCATCTTCCTTTCGTGTTTGGACCCAGTGTGCGGTCAGGGTTCTCGTTGATCGGTTTCGTCCTCGGCGAGGATTCGCCAGGCGGCGCCTTGAAGGTCGTCATACTGGCCGCTCTTCAGCGACCAAAGGAATGCCAGGAGTCCTATTCCTCCCATCAGTAGCGCGATCGGTATGAGATAGATCAACATGTTCATGCGGCTTTGACCTCCGCACTCCTGCCGATCCCTCCTCGAGTGTGCATACCCGGACGCTTGCTGAGGGCGTTCAGCCGCAGTGCGTTGGTCACGACGATGATCGAAGATGTCGACATTGCCACCGCCGCTATCAGCGGCGTCGCCAATCCGGCGATGGCGATCGGCACCGCCAGAACGTTGTAACCAATGGCGAGAGCGAAGTTCTGCCGGATGAGGCTGGCGGATCGTCGCGCAACGGCGATCGCTTCCGGAACAGCGTCAAGGCGATCGTTGAAGAAGACGAGGTCGGCCGCCAGTCTGCCGATATCGGAGGCCGTGGCGGGCGCCATCGAGACATGCGCGGCAGCAAGCGCCGGGGCGTCGTTGATCCCGTCGCCAACCATGAGCACGCGACGACCTTCGCCATTCAGCCTCTGGCATTCCTCGACCTTCTGTTTCGGCGTCAGAGAGCCCAAAGCCCTGTCGATACCCAGGGCATGCGCCGTATTGTCGACGACGGTCTGCCTGTCGCCCGACAAGATCAGCGTTTCAAGGCCGGCTGCATCGAGCCGGTCGATGGCCTCGCACGCACCCGGATGAAGCGTGTCATCGAAGAAGAAGCGGGCAAGATCGACGCCATTCTTCGACAGGACCACTTCCGAGAACGGACTGTCGGCGGTGCGGGGCACGAAGCTGGTTCCGCAGGCAAACGCCGCGTTGCCCAAGCGATAGATATCCGCTCCGTTCCTGGCTTCCAGTCCCCCGCCGGGGATTTCCGTGACCCTGTCGAAGGAGATGGGGGCAGTTTCGGTGTCCCGCACCAGAGCCCGAGAAAGAGGATGCCGTGAATGCGCTGCCAATCCACCGGCGATTGCAGTGGCGCTCTCGTCCATGGCATCCACTCTGACAAGGCGCGAACTGCCCATCGTCAAAGTGCCCGTCTTGTCAAAGGCCACGGTGTCGGTCTCAGCCAGTCTTTCGAGTGCTGAGCCGTCCTTCACCATGATGCCCTTCCGGAAAAGCTCCCCCGCGGCGACGACCTGGACCACGGGCACGGCAAGACCCAATGCGCATGGGCAGGTGATGATCAGGACCGCTACGGCGACCAGCATGGCCTGTTTCCAGTCTCCGCCCAGGAAGCCCCAGGCAAGGAAGGAGACCAACGCCAGCAGATGCACGACCGGCGAATAGAGTGTCGCAGCGCGATCGGCGATCCTGCGATAGCGAGCTCTTCCGCCCTCGGCGGCTTCCATGAGGCCGATGATCTCCGAGAGAAGTGAATTCTTGGCAATTCTCGTCGCCCGCAACACGAGCGAGCCGGTCAAATTCATCGCCCCGGAACTCACTTCGCTGTCGCTGGCGACGGCGACGGGGCTGCTCTCGCCGGTGACGATGGAGAGGTCCAGGTCGCTTTCTCCGCTGACGACTATGCCATCGACGGGAACCCGTTCGCCTGCGGCTATCGAGATTTCATCCCCCGCCGCGATCTCTTCTACCGCAATGTAGCGTCGCGCCCCGTCCGGATTGATCAGCAATGCTCCGCGCGGGGCCAGCCGTGCCAGTCCGTTGATCGCTGCCCGAGCCTTTTCCCGCATGATATGATCGAGGGTTCTGCCGATCAGCAGGAAGAAGAGCAGCGAGACCGAAGCGTCGAACCACGCATGCTCGCCGTGATGGACGGTCTCCCACAAGGAAACGGCATAGGAGAGCGACACGGCGAGTGAGATCGGAACGTCCATGTTGGTGCGCCCGTGCCGCAGCGCATTCCAGGCCGATTTGAAGAAGAAGCGCCCCGCATAAACCAGCGCGGGCGCTGCTATCATCGCCGAGATCCAATGAAACATATCGCGCGTCGCGGCATCTGCACCCGACCAGACCGATACGGAGAGCAACATGATGTTGGCGGCCGCAAAACCGGAAACGCCGATCGCGAGGAGAAGCTGATTTCTGGTCTTGTCGTTCTCGGGAGCTGAAGGCGTGAAGAGATGCGCGCGATATCCGGCCGAGTTGATCGCTGCGAGGATCTCGGACGGATCGGCGGCATGCGTCTCGATCTCCTCCTGGTAGACGCAGGTCACCCTTCGAGCTGTGAGATTGACGCGCGCCGTCTTGACGAAGGGAAGTGTCAGCAGCGCCCTTTCTATGGCCGAAATGCAGCCACCGCAGTGAACGTCGGGAACACTCAGGTCCAGCTGACGCAATCCCTCGCCGAGCGGCTGACTGGCAAGACGGACCTCTTCGGCACTGAATGATGTCGTGCTGAGGGCAAGCACGCTTTCCGCGTCCATGGTACAGCAGGTCATTGGTTCAACTCCGCGCTATCGATGCGTTTTGCCTCATGCATGACGACCACGCCGCCGTTGCGCGAGATGGCCTCGACGATCCAGTCACCTTCGGCTAGATCATGTTCCGCTTCGAACCGCCCCGCGGCTGCCTTCTTGAGCGTAAGGAGGAAGTCCTCGTGGTCTCCGACGGGCCGTTTGAAATTCAGAACGACGTCGTCGACGATCGCAGGCGATCCTCTCTTGTCGTGAATGTCGTAGCGGATCTCGTGCCCCTTTATGGAGAGGTTGCCCTCGATGCCGGAAGCGGCCATTGCCTTCATCGCCGCCGCTTTGCGGTTGAACTCCTGACTGGCGACATAGGTGTTTTCCACGACCAGACCGCTCCAGCTGGAGGAGGCATAGAAGGCCATGGTGACGTTCACCGCGATCACCACGCCAAAGAATGCCGAGGTCGCAAGCAGCATGTGCAGGCCTGTAAAACCTTGAGCGGAGGTCTTCATTTGATGTCTCCCGGTGCATTGAACGCCGCGCGGTAGGTTGCCCGATCGGCATGATCGGTATCTTCGATAACGAACAGAAATTCATTGATCGCGGCTCCGGTAGGCTTGCGTGTAACGAAGACCTTGAGCGTCGTGGCCGCGTCGGGTTCGGCATGGACTGTAAAGCTGCGAGCGTCTTCCTTGCCGAACTCGGGGATGCGCATCGTCGCCCCCTCCAGCCCGACCAGGCTTATGTTCACATCCCTCGGCGTCGGCACCATGTTCAGGACACGAAGCGTGTAGCCATTCCTGAGAGAGCCGTCGCTTTCCAGAACATATTGGGGGTTTCGGTCGTGAACGACGTTGAGTTCAAGGCGCTCCCGAAAGGTGAGATGGACGAGCATGGCCACGCCGACCGACGCCCAGGCGACTGCGTAAAACACGGTTCTCGGACGATAGATAATACGCCAGTCGAAGTGCCGGATCGCCGGAACGAAGGTCCCATCCTCGTTTCGAACCCTGGACGGCTGGACGGCCGTTCGTCCTTCATCCGTGGCAACCGACATGTTGCTCGAGTATTCGCTCAGCGTGGCGTAGGCGATCAGGCCGCGGGGCTTTCCGAGCTTGTCCATGACACCGTCGCAGGCGTCGATGCAGAGCGCGCATGTGATGCACTCCATCTGCTGTCCGTCGCGAATGTCGATTCCCATCGGACACACCGCCACGCAGGCATTGCAATCCACGCAATCCCCGACCGATAGGCCATTGACCAAAGCCTTCTTGGCGTGACGCGACCGCTGCTCGCCCCGCCAGTCATTGTATGTGACGACGAGAGAATTTTCGTCGAGCATCGCACCCTGGATGCGTGGCCATGGGCACATATAGGTGCACACCTGCTCTCGCATGAGACCGCCGAGCACATAGGTCGTCGCGGTAAGGATGGCGACGGTGGTGTAGGCGGCTGCAGGAGCGCGGCCGGTGAACAGCGAAACAAACAGGCTCGGCGCGTCGGCAAAATAAAAGATCCACGCTCCGCCCGTGACGACGCCGATCAGCAACCAGATCGAGTGTTTGACGACACGCTTCCTCAGCTTGGCAAAGCTCATGGGACCAGCATCAAGCTTCATTCGCGCGTTTCGATCGCCTTCGATCGCACGTTCGACGACGAGAAAAAGATCAACCCAGACGGTTTGCGGACAAGCGTAGCCGCACCATGCGCGGCCAACCGCGGAAGTGACGAGAAACAGGCCGAACCCCGCCATGACGAGGAGGCCCGCTACATAATAAAATTCCTGGGGCCAGATTTCGATGAAGAAAAAGAAGAAGCGCCGTGAACACAGGTCGATGAGGATTGCCTGGTCAGGCGCGTACGGACCGCGATCCCAGCGAACCCATGGAGCGAGATAGCAGATGCCGAGCGTAATCAGCATGACGATCCACTTGAACCGGCGAAACCTCCCCTCGGCGCGCTTGGGAAAAATCTTCTTCCGGGGGGCATAGCGGGGCTGCCTGTTACGGCGTGCATTGACGGGCTCGACGCCGACGCGCTTTATGTCGTTGGGATATGGGGCACTAGAGAGATTCATGGCTCTGTCCGATTTTGACCTCCCCTTTTCCCACCTGCGGGACATCAGTTCCTTGATGCAGATCAAGAAATGCCCAAATGCGATGGCGTGGGAAAGTGATCTTCCTGAAAAAGGAACAGGCCACGCCCTGGACAGAGGGCGTGGCCTGCAGGAGCTGCCGAGGAGAGGCACGGTTGGGACATCCTCGACGAGCTAAGGACTAACGGCGCGTCTGCTTGTGGTCCTTGACACAGGTCAAACTTACCGTCGAATTGCCGATCTTTGTCGGATCGTCCTGCTCGGGTGACGGGGCATCGTCTTGGCATGCGCCGACACACGCGATCGTATGGTGGCGCGCGGCGTGCAATAGAGATCGAGGATCGGGTTGTGGCCGTGAACTGCCATGGCTTTTCTCCTCACGTCCCACCGCCAAGCGAATGCACGAAAATGGTAAGTTCCTTGACCGTCGTATCGCCGAGACGCCCTGCCCAGGCAGGCATGACGCCATGCTTGGGAGCGGCCACCTGACGGATGATCGCATCCTCGCCGCGTGCCTTCAGCCAGATCGCATCGGCGAGATCCGGCGCGCCCATTTCGGCTTTTCCTTTGGCGTCGTCACCGTGACATGCGGCACAGTTATCGACGAAGACCTGTTTTCCGGCCTCTGCGAGACCGGGGTCCGACGGTGTATTGGTCAGTCCCCAGACGTAAGCCGCGACCTGCCTTGTTTGGAGGGGATCCAGAACATCGGCAAACGGCGGCATCTCGGACGCATGAGTGTCCGTATCCCCGTCGAAACGAATCCCCTGCGCGATCGTCGCCTGGATGGCATCCAGGTCTCCGCCCCATAGCCAGTCGTCGTCGTTGAGGTTCGGAAATCCCGGGCCGCCGCTTGCTCCCGAGCCATGGCATGTCGCGCAGTTCACCTTGAATGCAGATGCGCCGCCGGCGATCGCAAATTCGCGAAGGGCAGAATCGGAATCGATCTCGTGTACCGTCTTGGCGGCGATCAGATCATGAAGCGTCGTCTGCGATGCCTTGGCCTGATCCAGGTTCTGCTGCAGCTCGGCGCGGCTGGAAAAGCCCAGCATGCCCTTCGTGGCGTCGGTAATCATCGGGATCGCGGGATATGCGATTGCATAGCCCAACGCCCAGACAATTGTGGCGTAGAAGGTCCATACCCACCAGCGGGGCATCGGATTGTTGAGTTCGCGGATGCCGTCCCATTCATGTCCGGTCGTTTCGACGCCGCTAAATTCGTCGATATGTTTTTCCGACATCTCAATCTTCCTTTAGGGGAATATCGGCGGCCTCTTTCGCCGTCTGCTTGCTGCCTGGGCGAAGGGTGAACACAACGACGCCGACGAAGAATGCCGCCATTGCCAGGAGGCCCCAGCTGTCGGCGAAGTGTCTCATTGCAGTGTAGGTTTCCATGGATCACCTCATCGGTAGCCGGTCGCATCGTCGTAGGTCGAGAAATCGACCAATGTTCCGAGCATCTGCAGGTAGGACACCAAGGCATCCATTTCGGTCAGCGCAGCAGGATCGCCGTCGAAATCGCCGGTCTTCGCCTTCGGATAGCGGGCGAGCAGCGCCGTCGTATCTGCGTTCGGATCGGCCTGGGCCTTAATGTCGGCCTCTGCGTTCGCCAGCATGTCGTCGTTATAAGGCACGCCCACATCCTCGTTGGCCTTCAGGTCCATTCCCACGTCCTTGACCGTCACCCTCTGTTCTTTGAGGAAGGCGTAACTTGGCATGATCGACTCCGGCACGACTGCCCGTGGATCCGCGAGATGCTGGACATGCCATTCGTTGGAGTAGCGTGCGCCGACACGGGCCAGATCCGGTCCGGTTCGCTTGGATCCCCACTGGAAAGGATGATCGTACATGGACTCGGCGGCGAGCGAGTAATGGCCGTAACGTTCGACCTCGTCGCGGAACGGCCTGATCATCTGGCTGTGGCAGAGATAGCAGCCTTCGCGGATGTATATGTTTCGTCCGGCCAGCTCGAGCGGCGTATACGGCCGCATGCCTTCCACTTTTTCAATCGTGTTCTGCAGGTAGAACAGCGGTGCGATTTCGACGATGCCGCCGATGCTCGCGACGAGCAGCGAGCCGACGAGAAGAAGGGTCGCGTTCTTCTCCAGGACCTTATGTTTATCCAATATCGATGCCATGTCTCACCTCACTCGGCGGGCTGTGCTTGGGGCACGAAAGTGGTTGGGATTGCAGCCTCGTTGCGCACGCGGCCGCGGATCGTCATGAACACGTTCCAGGCCATGACGAGACCGCCCGCCAGATAGAGTGTCCCGCCCACAGCGCGCAGCACGTAATAGGGAATCATCGCCGCGACCGTCTCCGCGAAGGAAAAGACGAGGAAGCCTTGGGAATTGTACTCGCGCCACATCAGCCCCTGCTGGATCCCCGCAACCCAAAGCACGGCTGCGTAGACGACGATCCCGAGAGTTGCGAGCCAGAAGTGCCAGTTGACCATCCGCAGGCTGTAGAGACGCTCGCGTCCCCATAGCTTCGGCGTCAGGAAGTAGATCGCCCCGAAGGTGATCATTCCAACCCAGCCGAGTGCGCCGGAATGCACGTGACCGATCGTCCATTCGGTATAGTGGCTGAGCGAATTGACTGTCTTCACCGACATCATCGGGCCTTCGAAGGTTGACATGCCGTAAAAGGCGATGGCGACGATCATCATACGGATGATCGGATCGGTGCGGATCTTGTCCCAGGCACCTGAAAGGGTCATGAGACCGTTGATCATGCCGCCCCAGGAGGGCATCCAGAGCATGATCGAGAAAACCATTCCAAGCGTCTGGGCCCAGTCGGGCAGTGCCGTGTAATGCAGATGATGCGGGCCGGCCCAGATGTACATGAATATCAGCGCCCAGAAGTGGATGATCGAGAGCCGGTATGAATAAACGGGTCGGTTGGCCTGCTTCGGCACGAAGTAGTACATCATGCCCAGGAAGCCGGCGGTCAGGAAAAAGCCGACGGCGTTGTGGCCGTACCACCATTGGGTCAGCGCGTCTTGGACGCCTGAGAAGGCAGAATAGCTCTTGGACCCCAGGAACGAGGCGGGAACCGCAAGGTTGTTCACTACGTGCAGCATCGCGATGGTGACGATGAAGGCGAGGTAGAACCAGTTTGCTACGTAGATATGCGGCTCTTTGCGCTTCAGGATCGTACCAAGATACACGGCGAGGTAGGCGACCCAGACGATCGTCAGCCACAGATCGACGTACCACTCAGGTTCAGCGTACTCACGGGCTTGGGTGATGCCGAGCACGTAGCCGGTCGCAGCCATCACGATGAAGAGCTGGTAGCCCCAGAACACGAACCAGGCCAAGCTGCCTCCGAAAAGGCGTGCATGGCACGTTCGCTGAACCACGTAGAATGAGGTCATGATGAGCGCATTGCCGCCGAAGGCGAAGATTACGGCGGAGGTGTGCACCGGTCGAAGACGGCCGAAATTAAGGTAAGGCGCTACATTGAGGTCCGGGAAAGCCAATTGCAGCGCGATGATCACGCCAACCAGAAAGCCGACCACGCCCCAAAACACGGTGGCGATCAAGCCGTATCGGATCACCTCGTCGAAATAGCCCGAGACATCGACTTTCCGCCTGTGGGCTGCAGGTGAAAAATCAACCTTGCTGATCAGCAGCGCAGCACCCGCGAGCAGGCAGAAGCAAAGAATACCCATGTGGACTGCAAAGAGGTGGTCATGCCCGAATGCAGCTCCTAGCAGCGCCAGAAACGCCGCGACCGTGATCACCATCGTTTCCGTTGTGTAATTCATGATATCGTCCTCAGTGCACAGACGGCCGTTTTCCGGCCGGCTTTCTGGTACTTGCGCCAGGACTGTCATGAAGCCGGTGCTGGCCTCTTGATCCAAGTCAAACTAGGCCAGCGTTTTCCCACTATGTGCGAGGTTGTTTCATTCGTGAAGGGGCTTGGACGCCAGTCTGATGGCTACACTGAAACGACAAACACGAAGATGCAGATCAACACTTTTCGCAGGAACCGCAGGCCGCAGTCGAGCGCCCAGATGATTTCGTGGCTTGCGGAAGAGGACATTCGCGAAGTACACCGCCGAGCCGTCGCCAACGGGGCTATGCGGGGCCATCTTTGACTTTGCTTAAGCCGAGGGGCGTGACCTTCAACGTCGGGGAGGGGCTGTGATCATGTTCGCCTTCAGCCCGGCGAGGAGATGATGGCTGATCTTGTGAAGACCGCGGCCACGAAAACCCGCATCGGCGTGGCTGCAGCTTAGTTGTGAGGCGAACAGGTCATCGTCGAAGGCTATGCGGAGCTCTGCATCGAACGGGAGTAAGATTGGGGACCACAGGGGCAGTGAAGGTCCGCCAAGATGTCTCGAACCGTCGCAGGATCTGACCGCTTTACTCTTCTGGCAGCATTGCAGCAGTGAGGTTTTCTCCCCGCTCCTCCGGCTTGCCGGAGTACGATCACCCAAAAACGCCTCAACTGCGAGATCGTCTTTACGAGGGGCTTTCGAAACCACAGAGCGGCGTCGATTGAATTCTCGGCTTGGGGCTTCGGTATGCGATCACAAGACTCACGCGGGGCGAGAAAATCCTGTTAGTCCACGTTCGTTCACCTCTTGTACGATCCTTGAGACGGCACCCTGTTCTAGATCAAGGTGGTTCATCAACGCGGACTGCGCCCGGTCCGTTGCCATGCCTAGTTCAGACATTGCGGCACTTAGTCTTCCGAGACTTTTGACAAACGCGGGCCGAAGATCGGACGCGGTTATTTCCATTCGTAGAGGGTGAGTACAAAAACAGAATCGGTGGACGATTTTGCAGGCCTCACAATTGGCCGCTTCCTCGGCGATTTTAGAGAAGATCGCTTCTGCCCTTAAGGCGAGTTCGTCAGGGGACAATTTGTCCGACACGCTCCAGCTCTCTGGTACCTGCGGCCGCATTCGATTTAAGGCCGAAATGAGGGTCTCGCGTCCAACAACGTAAAAATCCAACAGTGTATTTTCTGACATCGGTCTCGTGAAAAAACCTCTTTGAGGGATGTATTGGATCTTTCCTTCCGCTGCTAGCCGTTGAAGTGCTTCGCGAACTGGGGTTCGACCAATATCGAGCTTAGACGCCAGATCCTGTTCCCTGAGATGTTGCTCCGGCACACGACCGTAACTGTGGAGCAATCGTCGAATAGCATCGTAGGCAATATCGGCCTTTGCAGGTTCTGGTTCAATGTCAAAATTTGAATCGACCCCGCGACGTGGGGGCTCGTTCTTGCAACACCGCATTTGATAGTTTTCCTCTGTCGATGTCCTTTAAGGACCCTACAGGAGCTTATTCGTTCATATCGGGCGTCGTTCCGAATTCAAGGCTGAACTATTTGGCCCCTATGCCGGCACGAATTTTGGCTCGAGCGAAAATGGGCGGCCTGTATTACAGCCCCAGTTGGCTTTCATCGTATTCTCTGGCCGCTGAGTATGCCACGGGCAAGAGGTCGCGGTCACGTTCTCCAACGAGAAGGCCGTCCTTCATCTCTGGCCGATCGATTTGGCTTTGTCGGTGTGCATGTTGTCACGTCGGTTCATCTAAGCCTCCCTTCGCTGACCGGGGTAGGCCCCCGCGCCGCGTGTTGACCAGATCTAGACGGCGGCTAGCCACAGATCAATATATGAGGATAATATATTTTTTGATATTCTGGATTGCCGCACTAGCGTCTGATTTTGTATTTTAGCTGCCGCCGAATTACTTAGTAAGATTGAAATTTTTTATGTATTAGTCAGACGGCGGTAAATGTTTAGCAACAAGATTCGGCAGTTGGCGGTTCGTAAAGCCTTAATGGTCATGTTCCCTTATCAACCGCCCAAGCAGTCGGATGGGTTCTCCGTCTTGCTAGACAATCCCAACATTTTAGGTGGATCGATTAGTTCCTCACCTAGGAACGCATGGCCACGCAAGTGAATTCCTTGTAGAAAATCAATGGACATGGATAACACAATAGAAGTGAATTATCGCTGTGTCGGGGTAGGGGATCGAGAACTTACGAGCATGTGGATAACGAAGACTTTTAGCCCGCGCCCTAAGTCACACAGATTTAAGAGCCTGTAGATTGAGTTGGTGCGCTAGATCGACAAGCTGACGCTGCTGATGCTTTGATAGGACGGTGTCGCAAAATAGGCAGCGACGTGTCCGTGATGCCAAATCCAATTTGAGCCATGACATACAGCTTCGACGAGCGCGACTTTCTGCCGTTGTGAGTTAATGGCGGACCGTGACTTGCGGGTTTTGAGAGGCTAACCGGTGCGCCTGATTTGGGCGAGAAGTTTCTGGCGAAAGACTTCTGCCGGCGTTTTGTAGCCGAGGCATTTGCGTTGCGTTCAGGCGGTTGCAGATCTCGGTGAGATCGCGGTCGCCGAGAGACAGTGGATCGACCTCTCTCGAAAGCCATTTCCTGGCCCGGTCTATTGGTGTTCTCGACAGTGCCCTTCTGCCACGGGGATTGCGGATCGCAAAACCATGTCTGCGCTCCGATGCTGGCCTGCAGGTAAGGCCAGTCGGTGAACTCCGTGCCACGATCGAAGGTGATCGAGCGACGGGCGAGGTGGGGCAGGGATTGTAGCACCTGGATCAGGCCGTCCATCACCGGCCTCGATTGCCGGTCATTGTTGCGCAGGAAAATGGCAAAGCGACTGACCCGCTCGACCAGTGACGTCACGTTGGCCTTGCCGAACTTCTTGCGAAACTGGATGAGATCGCACTCCCAGTGCCCGAACTGTTTTCGCTCGGCGACGGCGTCTGGCCGGTAGAGAATGTTGACATCCGGGGTGAACCGCTTGCCATGGCGGCGTCTGGCGTGCCGCGGCCGGCGAATATCTAGTCGATACAGCCGTACGCGAGTTCAGTCGCTTGGACGTCATGCTGAACAACGCCGGCCTCATGCCGCTGTCACCATTGGAACGTCTCCGCATCAATGAGTGGGACCGCATGATCGATGTGAATATCAAGGGCGTGCTATATGGCATCGCTGCAGCTCTGCCGCATATGAAGACGCAGTCGGGCCATATCATCAACGTCTCCTCCGTCTACGGTCACGTCGTGGATCCGGGCGCGGCCGTCTACTGTGCCACGAAATTCGCGGTGCGGGCGCTGTCGGAGGGTCTGCGCAAAGAGGTGAAGCCTTACAACATCCGGACAACCATCATTTCGCCCGGAACCACTCAAGACTGAGCTTCACGACCATATCAGCGAGCAGGACATCCATGACGAGACCAGGGCCTTCGTCGCGCAAATTGCTGTTCCGGCAGCCACATTCGCCAGAACTGTTGCTTTTGCAGTCAACGAGCCGGACGACGTCGATATTAACGAAATCCTGTTCCGGCCCACAGCGCAGCCGGTCTGAAAAAACATCAGGACGAGCAGGGGGCACGTCTCAAGGCGGATCGTTCTTCCAGATCGAATGGCTTGCCTTGGCCGCAAGTTTCTCGGCCTTGGCTTTGGCCGCCTTCTCAAGCGCGAAACGCGGCGATGGCAGTCCCCAGCGCGCATGGACCAGTTGCTTCTTTCCGTCGGCGGTGTTGCGGAAGATCGGCGCCATCTGATCGGGGTTCATCTGGTAGGCCGGCATCAGGTTGATCAGACTTTCGGCGTCCTGGGGCCATTTTAGGACCCAGTCCTTGAATTCCATGCGATAAAGATTGCACATTGCAGGCCATCCCCTCCGCTGAACTCGAATGGTGGACAATCGAACGCACGGCGCTGATTTCGCTAGTCGAGCGCAGGAACTGTTGCGCGACGTCACTGAACGTACGCACACGCGACGTACAAAGATTCGTATATCAACTTGACGGGTACGTCATTTTGACGTACACATAACCACACAGTTACACCCGAAGAGGAGGCGACTATGCTTGCTTTCAAAGACATGACTGCCGAAATCAATGAACCAAACGACGCACGTATGGGCTTCCGTACGAAGGCGCGTATCAAGACGGCAATTCAACGCGCTGCTGCGCTGGCCGGTGTAGACGACTCCGCTTTCACGATCAACGCTGCTTATCAAGCCGCCATGACGACGATCGCCGTCCATGAACGGACCTTTTTGCAGCCAGCCGATCATGCTGCGTTTTTTGCTGCACTGGACAACCCGCCGGAGCCGACAGATAGACTTAAGGCTGCTTTCAAGCGTCACAGCGAGACTGTCGTTTCAAAATAATGCCGCAAAACGAAGCGCCAAAGCTAATCATCGAGCCGCTCGATCCCCTAAAACATGATCGGGCGGCTTTTTCGTGCGGCATTGAGCAGGTCGACAATTTCTTTCAGAAGACCGCAAACAAGCTTCAGAAGAGCGACAATGTTCGTGTTTTCGTGATGACGCAGGACGCAGGCCCGGTGATGGGCTTCTACGCCATCAACAGCCACGCTGTTGATTATACGGAGCTTCCGAAAAGGTTCGCCCGCGACCGGCCCGGACATGGGTCAATTCCCGCGGCCTACATCTCAATGATCGGTCGCGACTTGAAATTCGCTGGCAGCGGATACGGCGGTGACCTGCTGATCGACTGCTTGACGCGCATAGCGCGTATCTCGGATGACATAGGTACGGCAATCGTCATGCTCGATGTCCTGGATTGCGGTGATGCAGAGCGGACCGAGAGACGAGTAAAGCTTTACAAGGAATACGGCTTCCAGCCTCTGCCAACAAATGCGATGCGGATGTTCATCCCAATCGCGACGATCAAAAAGATGTTCGACTAAACCCTGCCGCTCATGGAGTTCTCGGCGGGCCCGTCGTAAGGATTTCGTCATGAGTTTAGAAGGTGAGGTCTCCTCGACCAGGGGTGCAGCGAGACCGACCGCAGCCAAGCTAGGATCGCGAAGTCCGGGCGTGCAAGAACCTCATCTTCGAAGACCCGTTCACCGGTAGGTTGAATGCGGTCATGTCCCACGTCTCTCAACGAGTTCCATAAATCGACGATATGCCGCACGAGGAAAATCGTGCGTCGATGATCTGAATAGGGGCCTTCGCGACCCTGAAACTCGCTATGGATTTTGTCATTCAAATGCATTACCTTGCGTCTAACTTGGAGATAGCCATGGCTGCAAACGCACTTGTCCAAACACGTATCGATGCCGAAGTTCGGGATCGTGCTTCCGCCGTCCTTGAGAACATGGGCCTGACGGTCTCGGACGCGGTCCGCATCCTGCTCACGCGGACGGCTAATGAGGGTGCGCTGCCACTTGAACTTTTTTCGGGAAGCGAGGCTCACGACGATTGGTTTCGTACGAAGGTGCTCGAAGCACTAAACGACACTCGGCCGGACGTGTCTGATGATGAAGTCGAGGCGCACTTCGCGGAGCGCCGGGCGACAGCGCGCGTCAAAGCGGGTGCCGCCAAGTCGTGAAGCTAACATGGTCTGCGTTCGCGCTGTCGGATCGCGACGCCATATTCACCTATATTGAGGCAGACAATCCTTCAGCCGCTATCATGATCGACGAACGGATCATGGCCGCCACGCGCCGCTTGGTCGATTTTCCAGCAAGCGGTCGCGTTGGAAGAATTACTGGGACACGCGAACTGGTGATCAACGGAACGCCATATATCGCTGCATATGCCGTTACCGAAACAGCAGTTCGTGTCCTGCGCGTCCTTCATGGTGCGCAGGAATGGCCAGAGACCTTGCCCAGCAGCTAAGTTTCCGGGCTACGCGCCAGGCTACGTCTGAGACAATTGCCGGCTTCACCCCAAACTACAGTGCGGCCAACGAGACCACACTGGGTCCGAGCCGTGTAACCGTAGTCGCTAAGTCGTGCTGAAAAATCAAGGCTTAATGCTCGGAAAGCGACGAGTCGGCGGTTCGAGTTGGTTCAAGGCGGCCATATGTGCTCAGGCCCGGGAACGTCGCCCGCTCTTAAGTGGCTTAATTGAAATGCCATCGGGCAGCGGCGCCAAAAGCTCCGAAACATCGCAGGCCAATGCCGTCGCGAGCTTCTCGAGAGTTGTGACGGTCGGATTTTTTCCGCCGCGCTCCAGATGGCCGGCGTACGAGCGCTCTATGTTTGCCGCGAGCGCGAGATCGTCCTGCGAGATTCCCTTCGAAACCCGCAAACGTCTCAAATTCAGTGCTACTCGCTGCCGTGCGTCCATCGCCGGAAACACAACATTTGACAAATTATGAAACCACGTATTATAGAACTATGAAAGGAATCTAGGTCGGAATAATGCTGGGGCATCCGACTTTGCGCCTGATAATCGGATGGCCCTCATGGAATTACGCCAGCTCTCCTACTTCGTCGCCGTGGCCGAGGAACTGCATTTCGGTCGGGCGGCCGCCAAGGTGCGCATCGCCCAGCCTGCGTTGTCCAACCACGTGCAGGCGCTTGAACGGGAGCTCGGCTGCGCGCTGTTCATCCGCTCGACCAGACGGGTGGAATTGACCAGGGCAGGGGAGATCTTCCACGAGCGCTGCGTCGGGATCCTCAGCGAGGTCGATCTGAGTGCCGAGATCACCAGGGCGGTGGCCGGCAAGACGATCCGGCAGATCAGGATCGGCACCGTCTATCCGGCGACCACCGGCGTGCTGCCGGCGTTCCTTTCAAAGATCGCCCGCAAGTACCCGGATATCCGCATTCATATCTCAAGCGGCAATACCGGCGACATCATCCGCGGCCTGGAGAACGGCCAGATCAATCTCGGCTTCATCCGGCCGGTGGAAAACATCGGCTCCTTGCGCTTCTCCTCGATCGCCCATGAACGTTATCTGCTGGCGGTGGCCAGGACCAACCCACTGGCGGAGCAGGCCGAGATTGGCATCGACGATCTGCGCGGGGAGAAGATCATCGCCTTCAATCGCAAGAACCTCTCCTACACCGAGCGGTACTTCAACGAGAAGTTCGAGGAATACGATCTGACCCGCAACATCGCCTATAGCTGCGACGACACCTATTCGCTGGTGTCGTTGGTCTCGGCCGGCCTTGGCATCGGCTTTGCGCCGGAATGGACCGAGGGCCTGCCGAACCGGGCCTTCGAGCTGAAAGCGGTGAGGGGCATCGACTTCCGGATCGGGCTTGGGGTTGCCTGGAGCAAGGACGACCCAACCGCCTCGCGCGACGACATCGTCGATATCGCCCGCTCGCTGGCACGGCCGGCCAGGTAAACGATCTGCGCTTCGGTCAGCTGTGACGTGAGCGGCGTGACGCCGTCTCGCGGATTTGCTACGTCCGCCTGCGTCAAAACCTCCCACCTAGACTTCGGCCATCGCGTCCTGCCCCGGCTTTGGGTCCTGCCAGGCTCGCGTCGCCGGCAACGGCTTTGCCGTCCTCCACTGCGTTGCGGCCCCGCGGGGTGCAGGCAGCGCTTGCAGCCCGGCTTTCGGACCGCCGTAGCAGGTCGCGATGGCCGCGACCTCGAAACGGAGGTTTAGACATGAGCAGGCAGCAATCCAACCAACGAACCGATATCCACAGCCGCATCACCAACACGATCATCGCCGATCTCGAAGGCGGCGTGCGGCCATGGACCAAACCCTGGACGACGGGACATGCGGCAAGTGAGGTCGGCCGGCCACTGCGCCACAACGGCCAGCCCTATTCCGGGATCAACGTCCTGCTGCTGTGGTCCGAAGCTATCGCCCGTGGCTTTGCCTCATCACGCTGGATGACGTTTCGCCAGGCCATCGAACTCGGTGGCGCGGTGCGCAAGGGCGAAACCGGCACGACCGTGGTCTTTGCCAGTTCGTTCATCCGCACCGAGGCGACAGACACGGGCAGCGAGATCGAACAGGATGTTCCATTCCTCAAGGCCTACACGGTGTTCAACACCGATCAGATCGCCGGTCTTAACGGCCGCTTTGACGACATCGCACCTCACCAGGATCCGATGAGCCGCATCGGCGATGCCGGCCGCTTCTTTGCCAATACCGGCGCACTGATCCGCCACGGAGGATCGGCTGCCTATTATGCCGCTCAGCGTGATTACATCCAGATGCCATGCCTGGATGCCTTCAGGGACGATGCCGCCTATGTCGCCGTCCTCAGCCACGAGATCACGCACTGGACCGCCGCACCGCGACGCCTTGATCGCGATCTCAGCCGCTACGCGAAAGACCGGAGCGAACGCGCCCGCGAAGAGCTGATTGCCGAACTCGGCAGCGCGTTTCTCTGCGCCGATCTCGGCATCGTTCCCGAGCTCGAACCACGCCCCGACCACGCCAGCTATCTCGATGGCTGGCTCAAGGTTCTCGACCACGACAAGCGCGCCATCTTCTCGGCGGCAGCACATGCGCAGCGCGCCGTCGACTATCTGCATTCCTTGCAGCCGGAGCTCGATGAGGAGGAGGCGGCGTGAGCCGTCTCTTCCTTCACTCAACTGTCTCTTCCTTCGCTCAGGCATGAGAGACGCGGATGCCGATCACCGCAGGACCCGATAGCCTCTCGACCGCTTCCTGCGCAAAAGGCTGAGCAGGAGATCGACGGCTTTTGCCTCGCTGTCGAAGACATGGATCTTCTGCTGCCCGCGACTGCCGATGCGTCCCCAGCTGCGCACCAGCGAGGTCTCGCCGAAGAGGTTCGGCTCGATCGACAGCGCATAAAAGCGGGCCATGTTCTTCGATGGATCGATGCGTTCGATGTAGAGACGATAGGGCTGAACTGTCATGCGGGCAGAATTGCAAAGAACGGTTCACTGCGTCCAACGACATTTGTGAATTGATGAGGCCCAATCGATTTATCGGAGTGATGTGAACCGCCTGGTTCATCTCTCCTGCCTTACTCTGTCCTGCTTGCCAAACAATCCGGCAAATTCCGGATCGGCATAATAGCGCAACTTGGTCGCAACGATCGGCCGCTGGCCGGCGATGAAGAGCAGCTCGGTCCCGGCATGCAGGTTGCGCACTTCGTCGGGCGTCAGCAGCGGGCGGCCGACATGCTGCTCGGCAAAGGAGAGGCCGGTCTTTTCCGAATCGAGTGCACGTGCCGCGGTGTTGAACACCACGGTCTCCTGGCCAAGCAGATCGGAGACCAGACGGGCGCTGTCGTGATCGTTGACGCCGAACACCTGCAGCACGCCGGCGTTGGACAGAAACGTGCCGGCACGCTGGCGATAGGTGGCGCGCAGCTGATGAATGTCCTGGACGATCGGCCAGAGCTGCACACCGTAACCGGCCATCAATCCCATGGCCCGTTCGATCGGCGCCAGATGACCAAGGGCGGCGAACTCGTCGAGCAGATAGAGAACCGGTGGCGCAGATGGTTGCGGCGAGGGTGGCGTTCGTGCCATCTCGGTCAGGCTCTGGGCCACCAGCAAACGCAGCCAACGCGAATAGGCCGCAAGCCTGTCTGGCGGCAAGACCAGAAACACGGTCGCCTTGTTTGCCTTGAGGTCACCGAACCGAAAATCCGATCGTGACAGCACCCCGGTCATGCGCGGACTGTCGAGGAAATGCGTGTGTCGCTGCGCAGCCGACAATACGCCGCTGGCTTCGCGATCCGACTTGCCGAGATGGCGATTGGCGGCCCGCGCGATCAGTCCGTTCACCGCGTCGCTTCTCTGCATCTCGCCCAGCACGACACGGAAGGCTTCCGGTGCCAACGTCAGCAAATGCCTGAGCGTGGTCAGCGTGCGCCTGTCGCCTGGCTGGCTGGCGATCACGTGAAGCAGCAATCCAGCGATCAGTGCCTTTGCTTCCTCGTTCCAATGCGCATCACCTGACAAGCCTGGTTCGTCGAACACCAGTGCGTCGGCAAGTGTCGTTGCATCCTCGGCGACATCGACGTTGTTTGGATCAACGCCGTCCATCGGATTGAAGGCTGCCGTTGGTTTGCCGGTGATGCCGAACGGATCGAGGATATGAACCGGCCCGAACTTCTGCCGTGCATCACCGGCGATCTTCGCGTTCTCGCCCTTCGGATCGATGCAGATGATCGAGCGGTCGGCGGTCAAAAGGTTCGGGATGATGGTGCCGACACCCTTGCCGCTGCGCGTCGGCGCCATGGTGAGCAGATGAGCCGGTCCGCTGTAGCGAAGAAGCCGGCCAGAATTGTTCGCACGGCCGATCAGCAAACCGCCTTCCGCCTTTGTCAGCGGCGCGATCTCTCGTGTACCTGCGAACCGAGCCGTGCCGTGCGTGTCGTCCGCCGCCGATCCAAAATGCGTGATCAACGGTACCGACAACAGCCGAATGAGCAGCACGATGGCAAAGGCCATCACCACCCAATCGCCGACATGCCAGATGACGTCACCCCTGTGGCCGCCGAGCATCACGCGTCTGAGGTAGTCGATCCCGAAGTAGACGGTGAACACGACAAGCAAATAGCCAAATGCACCCATGACAAACGACTTGGCATATCGCAGCGGAAAGGTGATGAACGCGACGATCGCCCAGAGCGGATCGCGGGCCGCCATGCGCATCATGTTTGCGAAGGCAATCTTGATCTGGTTGGCATGGATCATCATACTGCACTCCCGCTGCCGACACTGCCGATATTTGCCCGCGGCTTCAGCAGATCGTCGAACAGGTCCCGGTCGCCATCGCGGGTGAGAAACTTTGGCAGTTCCGATCTGAGCCAGGCTGCCAGTCCGCCGCCGATCTGCACATCGCGATCACTCTCCAGCCGATGCAGCACAAGTGCGCCGATCAACACCTTGCGGCGCGTATCGATGGCGCGCTCCTGCTTGCCGAGACGGATCTGCAATGTCTTTCGCTGGGCTTCCAGCTGCGCCAGCCGTTCGCCGATGGTTTTGCGTGCCACTGTCATTGTCTCCCTGTTCCACAATCAGCGATCGGCCGAACGGCATCAGGACAATGACCGCACACGATCGCATGCGCGGATGCTGCGACGATGGGTGGCATGTCGGCTACCCGCAAATCTGCGCGTGGAAGCGACCGGCTGAACGGCTTACGAGGTCATCGGGCGATTGCCGCGTGCTCCCACCAGTGCCCGAAGGCGCGAAGCGACGAAGGCACAAGGGCGCACTTACGAGTTGCTGGGCAACTCAAAGCGCGGGCCGGCAGCCCGCTAACAAAGGGATGGCGATGGCGATCTATCATCTCAGCATGAAGCCGATCGCCCGCAGCGCTGGCCGTAGCGCTGTCGCGTCCGCCGCCTATCGTGCGGCTGAGCGGCTGACCAACGAGCGTGATGGGCTAACCCATGATTTTAGCAACAGGAAAGGTGTCGAGCATGCCGAGATCGTCTTGCCGGTTCGCTCTTCTGCCTATTGGGCGATGAAGCGATCGGCCTTGTGGAATGCCGCCGAGCGTGCCGAGAAGCGAAGTGACGCCCGGATTGCCCGGGAATTCGAAGTCGCCCTGCCACACGAATTGAGTTCCGACCAGCGACTGGCGCTGACGCGGGCCTTTGCCGAAGATCTGGCCAATCGCTATGGCGCTGCCGTCGACTTCGCGATCCATCGGCCGGGTGAGGGAAGCGATATCCGCAACAGCCATGCGCATCTGATGATGACGACGCGTGAGGTGAGGGAAACCGGTCTTGGCGACAAGACGCTGCTCGAGCGGGAAAACAGATGGCTTCTCGCCAATCACCTGCCGCCATCGCAACTGCAGCTGAAGGATCTCAGACAGGCGTGGGAGCATCTGGCCAACACGCACCTTGAGAGGGCCGGCCTCGATATCCGTATCGACAACCGTTCGCATCTGGAAGCCGGGATCACGATCGAGCCGAGCGAACATGTCGGGGTCCATGCCACTGAGATCAATCGGCAGGGTGGGGCAGTCTCGCGCGTCCGCATCTCACCGCAATCGGCCGATCGCAATGCCGAGATCATTCGCCGGCGACCCGAAGAGATATTGAAGCTGATTACCAACGAGAAAAGCGTCTTTAACCGTTATGACATTGCCAGGGCTCTGCATCGCACTATCAATGACGATCCGCAGACCTTCCAGAACGCCTTTGCATCGGTGATGGCGTCAAAAGCCCTCGTCGAGCTGAGGCCCGACAGTTCGAGTGTTCGCGGCCGCGATGGAGAGGCACGCTATTCGACGGTCGAGATGGTGGCGATCGAGGGTGCGATGGCAACAGCCACTGTTGCGATGAAGACGCGCCAAAACCACGGTGTGGCGAAGCGCAATGTCGATGCGGCCATCGCCGATCAGGACAGATCGATCCAGGCGGGAAATCCTTCACCGGGGCAGGGGCTGTCGGCGGAACAGCGCCAGGCGATCGAGCATGTCACGGGTCCCGGTCAGATCGCCGTGGTGATCGGCTTTGCCGGTGCCGGCAAGAGCACGATGCTGGCGGCTGCCCGCCAGGCCTGGGAAGCGCAAGGTTATCGCGTTCATGGCGCGGCGTTGGCCGGCAAGGCCGCGGAAGGCCTGGAGCAATCGTCCGGCATATCGAGCCGCACATTGGCGTCCTGGGAATACAGCTGGCAGGCCGATCGCGGTCGGCTGAATGCTCGTGACGTGTTCGTCATCGACGAGGGCGGCATGGTCGGCAGCCGGCAGCTCGCCCGCTTCGTCGACGAGGTCAAACGGGCCGGCGCCAAGCTCGTCCTGGTCGGCGATCATGAACAGCTTCAGGCGATCGGAGCGGGCGCGCCGTTCCGGGCGATTGCCGAAGCCGTCGGTCACGCGCAACTGTCGGAAGTGCGCCGGCAAAAAGCCGATTGGCAAAAGCAGGCCTCGATCGACTTCGCCTCGCATCGGACTGCCGACGGGCTTGCTGCCTACCAAGCACATGGCAACATCCAGCTGAAAGCAAACCGCGACGACGTGCTGAAGGCGATCATTGCCGATTACGTCGCTGACCGATCGGCCAATCCCAACGACACGCGCATTGCCATGGCCCATCGGCGTGACGACGTCCGTGCCATCAATGCCGGCATTCGTGCTCGGTTGCAGGAGCGCGGTGAGCTGGCAAAGGGTAGCCACCAGCCTGGTGATAAAGGTGAGGAACTCACCTACCAGACCAGCAATGGGAAGCGATCCTTTGCGCGCGGCGACCGCATCGTCTTCCTGGAGAACGATCGTGATCTCGGCGTCAAGAATGGCATGCTGGGCGAGGTGATCGCCGTCCAACCGGACGCAATACAGGTTCGGCTTGACGGCAAGGCGCAGACGCAAGATGGGCAACGCCAGGTGACCGTACCGGTCAATCGTTACCAAGCCTTTGATCACGGCTACGCCACGACGATCCACAAGACGCAAGGCGCTACCGTCGACCGGAGTTTTGTTCTCGCGTCGACGACGATGGACCGGCATCTGACCTACGTGGCGATGACCCGTCATCGCGAGGCGGTACAGCTCTATGCGGGGCTGGATGCGTTCAAGACGGAGCGATCCCTGACAGAGGCACTGAGCCGCTCAGGCGTCAAGGAGACGACGCTCGACTATACCCATGACTTCGCCAATCGGCGCGGCATGGAGGATCGCCGGGGGCAGGGCGAAGGTGAGGTCGCACCTGCGGTAATCACCAAGGAGGCGGAGCGCATCGCGGACACGACGGTTCCCAAGCCAATGCAAGAACCACGGCCGCCGACACCGCTCGCGGCCCGCAGCATCGCCGATGGCGGCTCTTCGCACCAGGACCCCAATGTCGATGAACGTCGCGATGAACGCCGCGTGCTCGTTGCGGCGGTTAAGACCTATGCGATGAGCGTCGAAGCGGTCGGACGGTCAAAGGCGATGCCGGCATTCGAACGAGATTGGGCCGCGGCAAAGCAGCTTGCGCCGCAGGTGTTCAAAGACGCGCCAGCGGCCATGGACGTGTTGCGCGGCCGCATCCTGGATGAGAATGCAGATCCGGTCGCGCTCGCCAGTCAACTCAGCACTTCGCCCGAGACGATCGGTGCGCTCGCCGGCAAAACGGGCCTGTTCGGAGACAACGCTGAACGCAAACACGCGCTTTTGCGGATCGATGCGCTGGCTTCACATGTTCGCCAATCCGCCAACAGCTGGCAGCGTCGCCTTGCGGCTGAATGCGGCTCGGAGCGCTGGAAGCGGGAAAAGCAGGACGTCGTCGAGGTTCTGGGGCCGAGCCGCCGGAGCGAGGCGCTGCTGCGCCAGCTCGACGATCTTCCCTATAGCGACAAGGCCAAGTTCGTCGAGCAATTGGCGGGAACACCGGAGGGTCGTCGAGCGCTTGCCGAGGCGAATGACATCGTCAGCGCGATCGAAACGCGCTTCGGTCGCGCCGATCCCGCAGATCTCGCGGATCAGCTGAAGCGAGTGGGACCGGATCGGGATGGTGACGTCGAGCGTATCCGCCAGGTTGCCCGCCTTGCCGATCGCAGTCATCGCGCGGAGCTCACCCAGCAGATGGAGTTGAAGCGGTCGCTGAAGCGCGGCAAGTCCTTGGGCCTTGGGATGTAGGGCGTTGGCTCAAACCAGGGATTTCGAGGAGGCTCAGGCTACCTCTTAGAGACTCTGGGCTTACATCCTGAGCGTTGGGGTTTGAGCTTCATCGCTCACCTGCCAGAGCGCTTCTGCTGGTCCACACCGCGACGTCCGAGGAATTGGCGGGCGATCCCGAAGCCTATTGCTTGAATTGGCTGCTGGAGGAGGTGTCGACGTCGAGCAACATGGTGGCTGCCCGCGGCAATGCAAGCCTTATAGCCATCAGCTGAGTGACAAGACGCATCGCAGGTCGGCACAGGCGTCCAGCTCGTCGAGGAGACCGGCCAGGCGCTTTCATCCATCATGGAACACTTCACCTCGATCAATGGGCTGGTGCACGTCATCTCGTCTTCGACGACCATGCAATACAAGGGGATCGACGAGGTCAACAATGCCGTTCGTGATGTCGAACACATCACCCAGCACAATGCCGCCATGGTGGAGGAAAACACCGCGGAGATTCATCGGCTCCGGCATCAGGTGGAAGTGTTGAACGAAAGAATCTCCCACTTTCAGACCACCGATATCCGCAAGGCATCGCCCGCCGCCCGCCCGCCGATGTCCCTGGTTTCCTGACGGGATGTCTCCTGAGCGGGCGCCTTCGGAAATCTCTTCGATGTGCAAGGGAATCGGAGCGCTCGATGAGAGCAGGCAGAAGGTGATTGCTCAGGCGTAAGGCGTGGCCTGCCAGTGCAGCGTTCAGCCCGATGGTTCCCTGATCGACCGCGGCGAGAATCGGTTGGTATTCATGCCGCCGCGTGCCATCCATCGCGGATATGGCGGTAGCCTTCGCGATAGACCGCTTCCGGTGTCTCGGAAAAGTCGCGCCAGACCTTTGTCGCGGCGGCGAGTTCCTTGAGCGCCCGACCGAAGGCCTCGATTGTCAGCCACCCATCATAGCCGCTCGCGCGTAGCGCCTGGAACGTCTCCGCCCAGGGGATGTTGCCGCGCCCGGGTACGCCGCGGTCGTTCTCCGAAATGTGGACATGCACGATGCGGTTACTGTTACGCATGAACGCGCTAATGGGATCGGCTTCTTCGATATTGCTGTGGAACGTGTCGTACATGGCGCGGATATGCGGATGTCCGACCGCGTCGATATGGGCCGCAAGATCGTCCATCGTGTTGAACAGGTAGCATTCGAAGCGGTTCAGCGCCTCAAGCCCGATCGTGATGCCATGCTTTGCCGCATGATCGCCGATCGCGCGTTGCGAGGAAACCGAGCGCTTGAGTTCGGCCCCGCTCGGCCCGCTTCCCGAAAATTTGCCGAGCGTCGAATGTAGCGGGCCGCTCAGCATCGTCGCGCCGAGCGCATCGCTGCAGTCGATGGCCCATTTCATGTAGTCGATGCCGCGCCTGCGGGTCGCGCTGTCGGCGGCGATCAGGTTCATCTGCGGATCGCCCATGGCGGAAACGGCGGTCCGTTCCAGGCCGATCCGGTCAAGTATGTCCGCCAGCCGATGGTAGTCGTCGGGTGTGCCCGAAAAGATCGGGATCTCGACACCGTCAAACCCCGTGTCCTTGATATCGCGTAACAGTGCCTCGTGTTTCCGGCCGACACTTGTCGTCCAGAGGAACATGCACATGCCGATCTTCATCTCCCCTCCACTTGGCCTGCGGCCACTCCGAGATGCTTTCAACGTCCTATCACTTTTCCAGATCTGGTCATACCAAATCTTCGAATCTGGTCAAGCCAGTTTATTACGCGCTTGGGGTGCCGGATTTGTACGTAAGCGAGAAATTCGAGATTAAATACCGACCGGCTAAAGAAATATCGACCTTCTGGCTCCGTCTTGCAGAGGTTCAAGAATTGAGCTAGAGCTTTAAAATAACGAGAATTGGCCAAACCAGATTGCCGAGGATGGCGAGAGCGGCCAACGATAACACAACATTTTGCCGCCCGATTGGCGGTGGACCGTGCTGCAACTGTCTGGGAGGACCTCATGCATCTTTCGACACATAACTGGATGCGGGCCGAGCCGCTCGCCGTCACGCTGAAGCGCATCAAGAAATATGGCTACGAAAGCATCGAGATATCCGGCGAGCCGGCGCAGTACGACGTCAACGAGACGCGGGCGCTGCTGAAAGAGCATGGCATCCGCTGCTGGGGCGCCGTTACGCTGACGCTCGGCGAGCGCAATCTTGCCGCCAGGGATGAAGGCCAGCGCGCCAGGTCGGTGGACTATGTCAAGAGCGTCATCACCATGGTCAGCGAACTCGAGGGCGAGATCGTCACCCTAGTGCCGGCGACCGTCGGCAAGGTGGTGCCGGATGGCACCGAGGAGGAAGAGTGGACATGGGTGGTGGACGCTACCAAGGAATGTTTTGCCCATGCTCAGAAGAGGGGCGTGCGCATTGCCGTCGAGCCACTCAACCGTTTCGAGACCTATTTCTTCAACCGTGCCGCCCAAGCGCTGGCGCTCGCCGATGCCGTCAGCCCCGAATGCGGGGTTTGCCTTGATGCCTTCCACCTGAACATCGAGGAGGAAGACATGTATGAAGCGATCCGGCTCGCTGGAAAGCGCCTGTTCGATTTCCACGTCGCCGATAACAATCGTTTTGCCGCCGGCCTCGGACAGCTCGACTGGCCGAAGATCATCGGCACGCTGAAGGAGATCGGGTACGACGGCGCCGTCACCAACGAATTCGTCGCTCCGGTCGACCGCACGCCGGCCTCAAAATATCCGGACATGGTCGAGCGCAACCCCGTCGATATTCCCCCGGAGCAACTGAAATTTATCCAGGACCACGGCTCGAGTCTTCTCACTGAGAAGTTCTACGACGATCAGATGCGGATCACCGCCGAGACGATCCTGCCGCTGATCAAGTAACGAACGGAAAGACAAATGCCCTGCGGCTCGCGGGCCGTGAGGGGCAGGGGATCCGAGACATGCGCATCAAGACCGTAGAGGCCTGGTGGATTAAAATTCCCATCGAGGCGAGCCGTCAGCACCGCAGCGACTTCGGCCGTCTGACGACCTTCGATAGTGCGATCCTGCGGATCGAAACGGACGACGGCATCGTTGGCTGGGGAGAGGGCAAGAATGCCGCGGGCAGTTCGGGCACCTATGGCACGCTGGTCCACATGCTCAATCACGAGATTGGGCCGAAGCTCATCGACCGCGATCCCGCCGACATCTCCACCATTTGGGAGATGCTCTATAACGGCGTACGCCACGAGACGGCGGCGAGTTCGGGTCACGCCATGCCCGAGATCGCGCGGCGCGGCCTTTCCGTCGCGGCGATCAGCGCGGTCGACATAGCGCTCTGGGACATTCTCGGCAAGTCGCTCGGCGTCCCCGTCTGGAAGCTGCTGGGTGGGCGCAAGGCGGACAGGTTGCCCGCCTATGCCTCGGGCGGTTGGGAGAGCGTGGACCGGATCGGCGAACAGCTCCGGTCCTATGTCGCGGCCGGTGGTTTCAAGTCGGTCAAGATGCGTGTCGGTGCGATGGATCGTGCGCTGCATGTCTCGGCATCGCGCGTGCGGGCGGCTCGCAAGGCAATCGGCCCCGACGTCGACCTGATGGTCGATGCGCACGGCACCTATACTGTTGCGGAGGCAAAGCGCTTCATCCAGATGGTCGCCGATTGCGACCTCGCCTGGTTCGAGGAGCCGGTGATAGCGGATGACAAGCCGGGCATGGCGGAGGTGCGCGCGGCTGGGAACGTGCCGATCGCTGCGGGCGAGAGCGAGGCGACGCGTTTCGCTTTCCGAGATCTTGCCATGCTTCGGGCCGCCGACATATTCCAGCCGGATCCCGCCTTCTGCGGCGGCATTACGGAGGCGATGCGCATCAGTTCGCTCGCCAGCGCCTTCAACCTCCGTTTCGCGCCGCATCTTTGGGCCGGCGCGCCCTGCTTCTTCTCCGGCCTGCACTTGTGCGCGGCCTCCCCGGCAAGCTTCATCATCGAATATTCGCTCGGCGCCAATCCGATGATCCACGATCTTGTCGAGGACACTGTGTCGGTGAAGGACGGTATGGTAGAGATCCCGGACAGGCCTGGCCTGGGCTTCACGATCAATCAGCGGGTCCTGGAGACTCACGCGCAAAGACAGTGACGATGAAAGAAAACTCCCTCCTCTCCGATCTCGCAGCCCACCTGTTCTCGAACTCGAGCGGCAACGGCCGTACGCCTTCGGAGCGAGAGCTTGCGGAGCATTTCGGCGTCAGCCGGGGCCAGGTTCGCGAGGCACTGGCCATTCTTGAGGCAATGCGCATCGTCGAGCGCCGGGCCAAGTCGGGTATTTATCTGACGACCACGGAGGCGAGCGTGGAGGCAATGGCACTCTTTGCCCGCGCCGGCGTGCCACTTGACCCTATCCTGATCTACGAGACCGTGGAGCTTCGCAAGATCCATGAGATCAAGGCCGCGGAACTCGCATGCAATCGGGCGACGGAGGAGAATTACCAGCACTTGCGCGATATCCTCGCCGCGTCGGAGGCGAAGCTGGCCGCCGGCGAGGGGCTGGCGCGCGAGGACCGGGATTTTCATTTGGAGATCGTCCGGGCCACCAAAAATAGCGTCTTCCATCGGGTGTGCAGCGTCTATTACGTCATGGGCGAGCACCGCCTGCCGATCTATTTTGCCGACGCCGCCCGCAGCCGGCGCTCGCATGAGGAGCATATCCGCATCTACGAGGCGCTGCTTGCCCGAGACGGCAATCTCGCCCAGGCGCTGATGAGCGCGCATCTTCAAGGTGCGGAAAGCTATTGGAAGGGCCTTATCGGCGGTCCAGCGACGGCAGCTTGATAGGCGTAACCGGCGGGGAGGGCCGATAAGCTTCATCTTTTCCACACATCCCCTGCACCCTGCGGCCAGGTCCATGCTCGAGGCTGCGGGTGATCTGCGCGTCGCTTCCGCGCCCGATCCCGAAACATTGCTGCGAGAAGGCCGCGGCGCGGGCATCCTCGTCATACGAGCGCCGATCCCGCCGGCCTTCTTCGAGGATGCGCCGGCGCTTCGCGCGGCGATCCGCCATGGTGCCGGGCTCGACATGGTGCCGATGGATGCAGCGACCCGCGCCGGCGTGCTTGTCGCCAATGTCCCGGGCGCCAATGCCTCGACTGTCGCCGAGCACGTCTTCCTTGTGACACTGGCCCTGCTTCGGCGCTTCCGCCTGATGGACCGCGAACTGCGTCAGAACGGCTGGGTGGCGGGCCGCGCCCGATCGGACGCGGCCGTCGACCTCGCCGGCCGCACCATCGGCATCGTCGGCATGGGCAATGTCGGCAAGGCGATCTTCAAGATCGCGAAGTTCGGCTTCGGCTTGGAGGTGGTGGCCACGAGCCGGTCGCCGGAAAGCGTGCCGGACGGCGTGCGTTTCCTGACGATCGATGAGCTTGTAGCGACGGCCGACATCGTGGTGCTCTGCTGCCCGCTGACGCCGGAGACGACCGGCTTGCTCAACGCCGGTCGCATCGGGCGCATGAAGCCCGCGGCCATTCTGGTCAACGTCTCGCGCGGCCCGGTGATCGATGATGCGGCGTTGGTCGAGGCGCTGCGCGATGGTCGCGTCGGCGGAGCCGCGCTCGACGTCTTCGCAACGCAGCCGCTGCCGCTCGACCATCCCTATTTCGGCTTTGACAACGTCATCGTCACGCCGCATCTGGCTGGTCTGACGGAAGAGAGCATGATGCGCATGGGAACAGGCGCGGCGAGCGAAGCCCTGCGCGTCATCAAGGGCGACTTGCCCGTCAATTTGTGCAATCCCGAAGTGGTAGAACACTACCGCCGGCGCTTTCCCGCATAGCGCCTCGTCGCGACAACTCGAAACGCTCGCTGCCCCTGCCGTGCCGCCGAGGCCGCTGGCATCCTTCGGACCGATCAGGTCAGCCCGCGTGCCGCAGGCTTACACCGCTTCCGGCGTCAAACAGCACGACCTTTTCCGGATTCCACGAAAAGCGAACCTCATCCTCGATCCGAAGCGCCGTCTGTGTCGGCACGGTCGCGTGGATGAACCTCTCGCCGGTGCGCAGCGTCACGATCTTTTCGACACCGTGATTTTCCACGTCGTGGACCCGTGCTTCGCCGGGCGCGCCGCTGTCGAGAAAAATGTCCTCGGGACGGATGCCGAAGGTGAGCGGGCGACCGTCTGTCGCGATCCCGTGTCCTTTCCCGAGGGGCAGCCGGTAGCCCTCGCTCGCCACTGCTTCGCCGCCGGCAAGCGTGCCGGCGATCAGGTTCATCGGCGGCGAGCCGACCGCGCGCGCGACGAAGGTGTTGACCGGGTTTCCGTAGATCTCCTGCGGCGTACCCGTCTGCACCAGTTGGCCATTGTTCAGGACGCCGATCTTGTCGCCCATCGACATGGCCTCTATCTGGTCGTGAGTGACGAAGAGGAAGGTCGCGCCGAGGTTCATCTGCAGGTTTTTCAGCTCGGTGCGAAGTGCTTCGCGAAGCTTCGCGTCGAGCGCCGAAAGCGGTTCGTCCATCAAGAAGACCCGCGGTTTGCGCACGATGGCCCGGCCGATCGATACGCGCTGCATCTCGCCTCCCGACAGCCGGTCCGTCTTGCGGTCGAGCAGATGCTCGATGCGCAGGGTCTTTGCAACGCGGTCGACGCGCTCCTTGATTTCTCCGGGCTCAACGCGACGGATACGGGATTTCAATGGAAATTCCAGGTTCTCCCGTACCGTATAGCGCGGGTAAAGTGAATATTGCTGGAGCACAAGGGCCACATCGCGCTCCGCGGCACCCCAGTCGGCAACGTCCTGCCCGTCGATGAAGACCTGGCCTGCGGTCGGCTTTTCGAGACCGGCGATCAGGCGCAGCGTCGTCGTCTTGCCGGCGCCGGTCTGCCCGAGCAGCACGAAGAACTCGCCGTCAGCAATGTCGATGTTCAGGTTTTTCAGCGCCGTGTGGTTGCCGAAGGTCTTGGTGATGCCCTTGAGTTCGATATGCGCCATCAGAGTCTGATCCCCAGCGACGAGCCGGTCGCGGTGTTGAAGAAATGTGCCTGGGCGGGGTCGATGCGCGCCCAGACGGCTTCGCCGGGACCAGGCACGAAACCGCTCTTGGTGCGTGCCCTGATCATCTGGCGACCGACCTTCAGGTCCACGATGTCGTGCGAGCCGAGAGGCTCGATGATATGCGCCTCGACCGGCATGAAGCCCTCGCGGGCCTCCCGTGAAACAAGCACGCCCTCGGGCCGGACCCCGAGTGTCAGCTTGCCGTTCTCGGCTCTTGCGTCAGAGAGGCGGTTGGCCAGCACGGCGGGGAACTCGAAGCCAGTCGTCCCGTCGCCAATCTGCACGCTGGTATGGCTGCCCGTTTCGCTTATAGTCGCCGGCGCCATGTTCATGACCGGGCTTCCGACGAACTGGGCGACGAACGTGTTGGCGGGTTGCGCGTAAACCTCTTCCGGCGTGCCGACCTGCTGAAGGATGCCCTCGTGCATGATGACGATGCGGTCGGCGAGCGACATGGCCTCCACCTGGTCATGCGTCACGTAGATGGTGGTTGAACCCTGCTTGATATGCAAACGCTTGATTTCCGCCCGCATCTCCTCGCGCAGCTTCGCGTCGAGCGCACCGATCGGCTCGTCCATCAGCATGGCCTTTGGCCGCCGCACCAGCGCACGGCCGATTGCGACCCGCTGCATGTCGCCGCCTGACAGCGCCGAAGGCTTGCGGGCCAGCAGACCGGCGATGCGCAGCACACCGGCGATCTCGCGGACCGACGCATCGACATCGGCACGGCTCATCCGGGTAGCGCGGAGCGGGAAGGCGATGTTCTCGTAGACCGTCATGTGCGGATAGAGCGAGAAGGATTGGAACACCATGGCGATGTCCCTGCCGGACGCCTTGATATGCTGCACCGGCTGCCCGTCGATCAGAATGTCGCCTTCGTCGATCGTTTCCAGCCCCGCGACGGCGCGCAATGTCGTCGTCTTTCCGCAGCCCGATTGTCCAAGGAGCACGATGAATTCATTGTCGGCGATGGCGAGATTAAGGTCTTTGATGACCTGGACGGCACCGAAATATTTCTGAATTCCGCGAAGTTCGATCTGCGTCATGAATGGTTGCCTTCGTCTGGTTGCGCGTCCCGCGGGATTTTGGTCGTCACCATGAAGGCGATCAGTCCGACGAGCGTCATCGTCATGCCGTAGCGATGCAGAAACAGGTTCCAGGGCTGGCAGAGCGCGATAATGCCGAGGATCATCAGATACTGTGAAGCGGGTTCGAGATATTTCTGGTTCAAGGCGCGGAAAGTCATTTGCGGATCGCTCCGAAGCTCATGCCGCGCAGGAGATGGTTCCTGAGCAGGAAGGTGAAGATGGCGACCGGTAGCAGGAACAGGAACGTGCCGGCCGCAATGACCGTCCAATCCGGCAGGCCTGAGCCGACCTGGCTCGGGATGAAGGGTGGAGCCGTTTGCGCGCGTCGGTTGGTCATAATTAGCGCAAATGCATATTCGTTCCAGGCCGTGATGAAGCAGAAGACCGCGGTCGCGGCGATTCCGGTCGCTGCTTCCGGGATGACGATCTTGAAAAAGGCCTCCATCCGCGTGTAGCCGTCGACGAGCGCGGCCTCCTCGTATTCCTTCGGGATCTCGTCGATGAAGCCCTTCATCAGCCAGACGGAAAAGGAAAGGTTGAAGGCGGTGTAGAGGATGATGAGGCCCCAATGCGTGTCGTTGAGGCCGACGACGCGGTACATGAGGAACATCGGGATTGCCACGACGACGGGCGGCAGCATGCGCGTCGACAGGATGAAGAAGAGAAGGTCTGCCTCCCCCTTCACTTTGAAGCGCGAGAAGCCGTAGGCTGTGAAGGTTCCCATGCCGACGGCCAGCACCGTGGACGTGATGGCGACGATCAGCGAGTTCATGAAGCGGTTCGGATAGCCGGAGGGCTGCACCTCGCCGCGGCCGGAGCGAACGATCTTCTCGCCGCCGTCGAACACCATCCGCTCCCACCAGGGGGCGGCGGCATATTCTTCAGGGCTCGGCGCCCCGCGCAGTTGCGAGCGCTTGGTGAAGAGCTTCACGAAGGGCGAGAGTTCCGGCTCGAAGAGCACCGTCGGCGGAATGGTGGTGGCAAGGTTGCGCGGCTTGAAGGCCGTCGAGGTGATCCAATAGATCGGCGCCAGGAAGATCAGCGTGATGACCAGTACGGCGGCGATCGCCACCCGGTTCAGCGCGCGTTCGGAGCGGGTTTGGACGGCAGCCATCTCAGCGCTCCTTCACTTTGTTGAGGTACTTGACGTAGATGTTGGTGATGGCGAGAACCATGATCAGGACGATGTAGGCGAGTGCGCAGGAGCGCCCAGTCTGCCATTCCTGGAAGGCCATCTTGTAGAGCCGGATGGAGATCACCTCGGTCGTCGGTTGGCTGGTCAGGATGTACGCGAGGTCGAAGGTCTTGAAGGCCTCCATCGTGCGGAAGATGATTGCGATCATCAGGATCGGCGCCACCAGCGGCAGCGTGATGCGGAAGAATGTATAAAACGGCCCCGCCCGGTCGATCGCCGCTGCCTCGTAGAGATGCTTTGGCACGGCCGAAAGGCCGGCAAGCGACAGCAGCATCACGAAGGGCGACCACATCCAGATGTCCGTGATTGCGACCGCATAGAGCGCCATGTCCGGATTCGACAGCCACTCGAAGGAGCCGAGGCCGAGTGCGTAGTTGATGATGCCGAAGGACGGGTCGTAGAGCAGCTTCCAGAAGAGGCCGACCACTGCCATCGAGAGCATCATCGGCAGCAACAGCAGCGTCGTCAAAAGACCCTTCAGCGGGATATCGCGGTTGAGCAGCATCGCGGTGCCGAAGCCGACGATCACCTGCCCCGTCACAGAGACGATCACATATTTCGCGGTGATGGCGAAATTCGACCAGATGAAAGGATCGTTCAGCAACTCGCGGTAGTTCTGCAGGCCGACGAAGTTGGCCGGCGCGTTCGACGAAGCGCGAAAGTCGGTGAAGGAATAGCCGAGCGAATAGATCAGCGGAAAGATGTTGAAGACGATCAGGAACAGGATCGTCGGAATGATGAAGAGATTGCGAATCCGGATGTCGCTCATGCCGCGGGATGCGGCACGCGATTTCGTGTCCAGCGATGTCATGACTGCGGTGGCCAATCCTCTCCTCCTCCGAGAGTTCGGCGCCGGATGCCGGAACGGCATCACGATGCGCGAAGTGAATTCCGGGCGCCGCGCCCTCTTGAGCCGGGCCTTCAACGCGGAGATGCAGAATGAAATGGGAGGGGCCGCGGCCCCTCCGCTGAGCGCGCTTGCTACTTGTGGCGTCCGTATTTCGCGAACGTCGCGTTCCAGTCCGCTGCCAGGGATTCGAGCGCTTCCTTCGCCGTGCCTTGGCCGGCAGTGACGAAGGGATAAATGCGCTGGTTCATCTGGATCAGCAGTTCGGCATATTCAGGCGTTGCCCAGAAGTCCTTCACCTTGAACATCGTCTCGTAGAAGGCCTTGTTATAGGGTGTCGCGTTCTGAAACTCCGGCGATTCAAGCACCTTGGCGCTTGCCGTATAGCCGCCGAGTTCGGCCCAGCGCTTCTGGGTCTCGTCCTTGATGAACCATTCGAGGAATTTCATCGCCTCTTCCTGGTTTTTTGAGTAGGAGATGACCGATATGCCTTGGCCGCCGAGCGCTGCGAATTGCTCGCCGTTCGGGCCCGCCGGATTGGCAAAGAAGCCGGTAACCTTGGCGTTCGGGTTGGACGCCTCGTTCACCAGGGCCGGGAAGAAGGCGAAGTAGTTCATGCTCATCGCCGCCAGGTTCTCAGTGATCGCCTGGTTGTTCTCGACGAAGAAGGACTTGGCCCAGCCCGGTGGCGTAAAGCCGTAGAGCTCGCGATAAAGCTCGAGCGCCTTGACGTTCTTCTCGGAATTGATGATGCCGTCGACCTTGTAGCTCTGGTAGTCGCCGAGTTCGCCTCCAAACGAGAAGATCGCGTTCTCGACACCCATGACGAGACCGTCATAAGAGTTGTCGGTGTAGATGGCGATTCCGTATCGCTTCTGGTCTGGACGGTGGAAGAACTCGGCGATGTCACGCATCTCGGCCCATGTCTTCGGCGGTGCGAGATCGTAGCCGTATTTGGCCTTGAACGCCTCCATCTCCTTGGGGTCTTCGAACCAGTCCTTGCGGTAGGACCAGCCGACGGCGTCGCCTTCGGCCGGAACCGACCAGTACTTTTTCGAGTTCGACGGATATTCGGCGTAGTATTTCACCGTTGCCGGGGCCATCACCTGGGTCAGATTGTGCTTGGTGAAGAAGTCGGTCAGATCGACGTAATGGCCGGCTTCTGACGCTGCCCCGATCCACTGACTGTCGCCGACGACCATGTCATAGGCTGAACCCTTGGCGTTGAACTCGGTGAAGGCCTTGGTCTGGAAGTCGGCCCACGGCGTGGTCTCGACCGTGACCTTGACGCCGGTTTGAGCCTCGTATTCGTTGACGAGTTCCTGAAGGTAGTTTGCCGGATCCCACTCGGCCCAGAAGATGGTCAGTTCCTGGGCCTGTGCGGATGTTCCGCACGCCCACATCAATCCGACACCGGCCAACAGACCGGTCATAGTTTTGCGCATAACGTTTCCTCCCATTTATGCACGCCTCCCGCTTCATCGCGGGCCTCCCGATCTGGCTTCCCGATCCTCCTGGGTGGTGTTCGTGCTGGGGGTCCTCCTCGACCCCTAGCTCGTTTCAGATCTCAAGCCTGAATGTCATTAACTTGATCTGGTATTACCAAATGCCATTATCGTCAAGCGCAACCTGGGAGACCTCTCGTCAAAGGCTCGTCTTCAGGCTTTCGCTGTCATTCCCCTGTAATTCCGGGCCTGCCGACGCAGTCGTGGCGGGCCGCCTCACATTCATCATCGCCGATCCGGACCACAATACAAGAACATATTACTGCCACTGGTCTAACCAGTTGTGCGCCAAGTCTGGGCGCGCCACGTTATGCCCCGCTCTCTGCCTGCCGTAATGCGGTATCGACAAGAGCCCTGGCGGCCCACTCGGCAACAGACTGCGCGCCTTCCGAGGTCAGGCCCCATATATCCTTCAATACGATCAGCACCTCGACGCCGAAGACAAGCGAAAGCGCCTGTGCAAGGCGTTCCCGGGATTCGGGCGGCACAGTGCCCTGCAGGGGGGCCGTGACGCTCTTCAGCAGGTCGACCCGGTGGCCGCGCTTGAACAGCGGCTCGTTGCCGAGCGTGCCCGCCTGGCGCTGCGCCCACTGGTCCAGCGAAAGTTTCAGCGCCGCCTTGAAGGTGGCCTCGAACTCGTCGATGCGCGGCATTGCAGTCGCCAAGAGGTCGGCAACGCGAGTGCGTGCGTCCGGACTATCCGATGACCAACTGAGTATCGGCCCCAGAGCCTCATCCACCACGGCATGCACGAGCACGGCCTGGCTCGGAAAGTAACGGTAGGCCGTCGCACGCGAGACTTCGGCTGCCTCGGCGACTTCACTTACCGACGGCGTGATGCCGGACTGCATGAGCCGCGTAGCCGTTTCAAGCATCAGTTTTCGCGTTCGGGCACGCGGGCCTCGCTCGGTCCTGGCTGTTTCGTTCTGTTGACGTGAGACATCCATGTCTTTATGATACGCACGTCTCACAAATTTGCAAGGGCCCGTCGCTTTGTCCCAACGTGAGATATGCCGGGAGGAAATCCACCCGGTCTCGGAGGGGAAATGAAGCAGATCTACGTGGTCGGCACGGCCGACACGAAGGGCGAGGAGCTTGCCTATCTTGCCGCTTGCATCGAAGCGGCGGGCGGCGGTGTTGTCCGCGTTGACGTCGGCATAGGCGAGCCTGCGACCGCCGTCGATGTGAAGGCCGACGCAGTGGCGGCGTGCCATCCTGACGGGGCGGAAGCCGTTCTTGCCAGCGGGGACCGCGGAAGGGCGGTCGAGGCGATGGGCATTGCCTTCGCGCGTTTCCTTGTGGAGCGCCAGGATATCGCCGGCGTCATCGGTATAGGTGGAGGCGGGGGCACTTCGATCATTACCGCAGGCATGCGCCAATTGCCGCTCGGTCTGCCAAAGATCATGGTCTCGACGCTCGCATCCGGCGATGTGGCTCCCTTTGTCGATGTTTCAGACATCGTGATGATGCCCTCGGTCACGGACATGGCGGGCCTGAACCGGCTGAGCCGCGTCATCCTTCACAACGCCGCCCAGGCGATCACCGCCATGGCCCGCCGCCCGGCTGAGGTGTCTGCATCCAAACCGGCCCTCGGGCTTACCATGTTCGGCGTTACCACACCTGCCGTATCCGCCATGGTCGAGCGCCTCCGAGCAGATTATGATTGCCTGGTCTTCCACGCCACAGGCACGGGCGGGCGGGCGATGGAGAAGCTTGCCGACAGCGAGCTCATCTCTGGCGTGCTCGACATCACGACGACCGAGGTCTGCGACCTGCTTTTCGGCGGCGTCCTGCCGGCCACCTCGGACCGTTTCGGCGCCATTGCTCGCAAAGGCTTGCCCTATATCGGTTCGGTTGGTGCGCTCGACATGGTGAACTTCTGGGCGCCGGCGACCGTACCGGAGCGTTATTCCGGTCGGCTGTTTTACCAGCACAACCCGAACGTCACCTTGATGCGCACGACGCTGGCCGAATGCGCGCAGATTGGTCGCTGGATCGGCGACAAGCTCAATCTCTGCCACGGCCCCCTACGCTTCCTCATTCCCGAAAAGGGTGTTTCGGCCCTCGACATCGAAGGCGGTGCGTTCTTCGATCCGCAAGCCGACGCCGCGCTTTTCGCCGCGCTCGAGGCGACGGTGAAGCCGACGGCGTCGCGACGTATTATTCGCCTGCCGCTCCATATCAACGACCCAGATTTCGCCGAGGCCGCCGTCGCGGCCTATCGTGACATCGCCAACCCCTGAGAGACAAATCGATGCCAGTCATACCGCGCAACACCATCCTCGAAAAATTTCACGGCATGATCGCAGCCGGCGTGCCGATCGTCGGGGGCGGGGCCGGCACGGGCATCTCCGCCAAGGCCGAGGAGGCAGGCGGCATCGATCTCATCATTATCTACAATTCCGGGCGCTACCGCATGGCGGGGCGCGGTTCGGCCGCCGGACTGCTCGCCTATGGCAATGCCAACGAGATCGTCAAGGACATGGCGCTCGAAGTGTTGCCGGTCGTGAAAAAGACCCCGGTACTCGCCGGCGTCAATGGCACGGACCCCTTCGTGCTGATGCCGCGCTTCCTCGCCGACCTCAAGGCAATGGGCTTTTCCGGCGTACAGAACTTCCCCACAATCGGTCTCTTCGACGGCCGGATGCGGCAGAGTTTCGAGGAGACAGGCATGAGCTACAATCTGGAGGTCGAGATGATCGCCACCGCCCACGGGCTCGACCTGCTGACGACACCCTATGTCTTCAACGAGAGCGAGGCTGTCGCCATGACGGTCGCCGGCGCCGACATCATTGTGGCGCATATGGGCGTGACAACCGGCGGCACGATCGGGGCCACCTCCGGCAAGTCGCTCGATGACTGCATCGATGAGATCACCGCGATCGCCAAGGCAGCGCGTTCCGTGCGCGACGATGTCATTGTGCTCTGCCATGGCGGGCCGATCTCGATGCCGGAGGATGCGCGCTACGTTCTCGAGCGTTGCCCTGGCTGCCACGGCTTTTATGGCGCAAGCTCGATGGAGCGCCTGCCGGCAGAGGCGGCAATTCGTAAGCAGACGGAAGATTTCAAGGCGCTCGCCATCGGCGCGGTCGTCTGAGCAAGGACGTGGAGGAGCCGTTTCATGGTAAAGGACAAGTACTTCATCTATCCTAAGGATGTGAGCGCCTTCGGCTTCGACTGGGGCAAGCTGTCGCTGACCGTGGCGCCCGAGGTCAACGGCGCCAGTCGCTTTTCGGGCGGTGTCGTCGAACTGCCAAGCGGCGAAGGCCATTCCCGCCACAATCATCCTGGCGCGGAGGAAATCATTTTTGTGATTTCCGGCGAGGGCGAGCAAATGGTCGAGGACGAGACGGGTAATCCGATCACGCGGACGGTCGCCAGCGGCTGCACGATCTATGTTCCCGAAAGTCGCTTCCATTCGACGAAGAACACTGGCGGCGGGCCAATGCTCCTCTTCGTGGTCTACTCACCGGCGGGGCCGGAGCTTGCGCTTCGCGACTTGCCGGACTTCCGCCTGCTGCCGCCGGGCTTTTGAGGCGTCGCATCCATTTTCTGGGAGGAAAGACAATGAACGACAATGCAGGGCAAACAAGGCAGGCCGCCGTGACGCCGTTCGATACGGCCAAGCTCGACCGTCTCATGGAGGTAGCCGGTATCGACGTCATCGTCGCCACCTCCAAACACAACACGCAATATCTCATGGGCGGCTACAAGTTCATCTTCTTCGCGGCCATGGATGCGATCGGGCATAGCCGGTATCTGCCGATGGTGATTTATGAGAAAGGCGCGCCCGATCACTCCGCCTATGTGGGCAACCGCATGGAGGGCGCAGAACACCAGAATAATCCGTTCTGGACGCCTGCCGTGCATACGGCGAGCTGGGGCACGCAGGATGCCGCCGGGCTCGCCGTCGAGCACCTGAAGAAAATCGGCAAGACCGGTGGGCGCATTGGCATCGAGCCAGCCTTCCTGCCATCCGACGCCCGCGACCTGCTTGCCGATCGGCTGGATGGCGCCCGATTTGTCGATGCCACGCATGTGTTGGAGCGGTTAAGGGCGGTCAAGACGCCAGATGAACTGGCAAAGCTGAGACGCGCCTCCGAACTGATCACCGACTCGATGCTGGCGACGGTCGCGGCGGCCCGCGCCGGTTCGACGAAGATGGAGATCATCGAGCAGCTGCGCCGGGAGGAAACGAACCGCGGCCTGCACTTCGAATATTGCCTGCTGACGCTCGGCTCCAGCCACAACCGCGCGGGCTCGCCGCAAGCTTGGGTCGAGGGTGAGATCCTGTCGATCGATTCCGGCGGCAACTATCACGGATATATCGGTGACCTGTGCCGCATGGGTGTGCTCGGCGAGCCGGATGCGGAGCTGGAGGATCTTCTGGCCGAAGTCGAATGCATCCAGCAAGCGGCCTTCGCCAATGTCAGGGCAGGGGCTGCGGGCAGGGAGATGATCGTGGCAGCGGAGGCCGAGCTCAAGGCCTCGCCGTCAGCGGCCTTCACCGACTTTTTCTGCCATGGCATGGGCCTCATCGCCCACGAAGCGCCATTCCTCATGACGAACCACCCCGTCACCTATGATGGCATCGATGCCGACAAGCCGCTGGAAGCCGGGAGCGTGATCTCGGTCGAGACGACGATGCTTCACCCAAAGCGCGGATTCATCAAGTTGGAGGATACGCTCGCCATCACCGATGGCGGCTATGAAATGTTCGGCGAGCGTGGCCGCGGCTGGAACCGCGGCGGAGCGTGAATGCTGGCCCAACCGCAAACAAGGCCCGGCAGATGTCACCTGCCGGGCCTTCTGTTATTTGGTCCGTCGTCTCAGGTGTGGTGAATCTCCGTTCCCAGCACCTTCAGGCATTCGCGGATAAAGGCGGCGAGCGCCGTCCAGCCCTTGGCCGAAACCATCGTGCCATCGACATAGGCTTCGGTTGGCGAGAGGTCGATATAGGTCCCGCCCGCCAGGGTGACTTCGGGTTCGCAGGCCCCAAGTGCACCCACCTTCTTGCCGCGAACGACACCGTCGACCGCGATCAGGATCTGAACCCCGTGGCAGATGGTGAAGATCGGCTTCTTCTGCTCGTGGAAATGACGCACCATTGCCTGCACCCGCTTGTCGGTGCGGATATATTCCGGTCCGCGCCCGCCGGCGCAGTAGACGGCATGATACTGGTCGAGCTGGTTCTCGGCCTCGGAAAACGTCTTGTTGATGGTGACGTTGTGCCCGAGTTTTTCGGTGTAGGTCTGGTCTCCCTCGAAATCGTGCAGCGACGTCCTGAGGATGTCGCCGGCCTTCTTGTCCGGGCACACGACGTGCACCGTGTGGCCGACCGCCTCCATCGCCTGCTGATAGACGAAGATTTCGTACTCCTCGGTGAAATCGCCGGTGAGCATCAGGATTTTCTTGCCTGGCATGGGTTCTCCTCCTCGTTGTCAGGTCGGGCAGGCTCGTCCTTGCCCGGCGCGGTTGCTCAGACTTCGTCGAATGCCGGCAACAGCCGGTCGCGCGAATGTTCGATATGAATGCGCATTGCGTTCGCAGCCGCGCCCGGGTCGCGCGCCGCAAAGGCATCGAGCAGCGTCTGATGCTCGGCGAGCGCCTCCTCGGTGACGCGGCGATGAAACATCAGGCGGAAGATGTGGAAATGCGTGTGCTGGAATGTCAGCATCTCGCGGATCAACTCGTTGCCGGCAAATTCCATGATCCGGTCGTGAAAGATGGCGTCCTGGCGCGCGAAGGCCGAATAGTTCGCTCGTTCGTCCCTGTTGTCGCTGCGTGTCATCACGCCCGCGGCCTCGGTGAGAATGGCCAGCTTTTCGTCGTTCATCGCCTCGGCTGCCTTCGCAGCGCCGGCAGGTTCCAACAGCAGACGCAGTTCATAGAGCTCGTCGAAACGGTGGCGCGTGATCTGCGGCGCGGCACGATAGCCAACGAGATGCTGCTTGACGACGAGGCCTTCGCCTTCAAGCCGCCCGAGGGCTTCACGGATCGGCGTATGGGAGACGTTGAACTCCTTGACCAGGTTGTCGACCGTGATGCGCGTCCCCGGCGCAATCTTCAACGACATGAGCTGGTTGAAAATTGCCTCGTAGACGTCGCCCGCCAGGCTGTTGGCGCGCGGTATCTGGGTTGTGCCCGTTGAGGGTTCCTTCGGTCTCGTCGAAATCATCCGCTGCCTTGCCTCTTGACAGGTCCAATCGCTAGCACGATGCTGCGGCCAAGACAATCCTATATCCTATACGATTTAATATAGGGAGGAAAAATCATGCGTCTATCCGAAGCGGCAGCGCTTGCGCTTGCCACCCGACTGCTCGAAGAGCATGGCGCACCGCGTGACCATGCGGCCCTGCAGGCTCGCGTCCTGGTGACGGCGGAGATGAAGGGGCACCCGTCGCATGGCCTGTACCGGCTTCCGCGGCTGGTCGAACGGATCGAGGCCGGGGTCATTGACCCGCAGACGAAAGGCACACAGCGCTGGCGCGCGGACGCGGTGCTGGAGGTGGAGGGGGCGTCGGGACTTGGCCCCGTCGTCGCCATGGCCGCGATCGAGCGGCTATCGCCTCACATTGCGGATCTTGGCATCGGCCTTGTCGCCGTGCGCAACGCCAACCATCTCGGCATGCTCGCGCATTATGTGGAGGCCATCGCCGCAATGGGTTTCGTCGGCATCGCGCTCTCGTCGAGCGAGGCGCTGGTCCATCCCTTCGGCGGTACCCGGGCCATGCTCGGCACCAATCCCATCGCTATCGCCGTGCCGACGGCCGAGGAACCGCTCGTGCTCGACCTGGCCACCAGCCTCGTGCCGATGGGCAGCATCCATCATCACGCGGCGACCGGCAGGCCCATTCCCGAGGGATGGGCGCGCGATGCGGCCGGTAACCCGACGACCGATCCGGGGCGTGCGAAGGCCGGCGCGATTGCGCCCTTCGGCGACGCGAAGGGTTACGGGCTCGGCATCGCCATGGAGCTGCTGGTGGCAGCTCTTGCCGGCTCGGCGCTCGCGCCGGATGCGCGCGGCACGCTCGACAGCCAGTCGCCATGCAACAAGGGCGACGTCTTCATCTTGATCGAGCCCAGTCTGGCGCCGGGACTGCCGGCGCGACTGTCGACCTATCTCGATGCCGTGCGCGCTTCACCACCCGCCGGCGCCGGCGAACCGGTTCTCGTCCCGGGCGACCGTGCCCGCCGGCGGCAGGTGGCGGCGAGCCGCAACGGTTTCGAGATCGACCAGCGCCTCTGGGAAGACCTCAACGCGCTTTCGCGCCCCCGGATTCTGGCCTTCGAGGGACAAGGATCATGAGCCTGTTTGCCGCCTTGAGGCTGCCGCGGGAAATTCTGTTTGGCGTCGGCCAGCGCCATGCGCTCGCGAGCGTCGCCAGCAGAACCGGCCGGCGCGCACTCGTCTGCACGGATGCGCGTTTTTCCGCAACACCGGTCTTCGCGGAAATGATCGCCGCGCTTGAAGCAGCCGGCATTGTCGTGCTGGTTCATGACCAGACGCTGCCGGACGTGCCGCAAGAAACTGTCGCGGTTTGCGTTGAGGCCGCGCGCGGCTTTGAGCCCGATATGGTGATCGGCATCGGTGGCGGCAGCTGCCTCGACATGGCGAAATGCGCTTCGCTCCTGCTCGCTCACGGCGGCGTGCTCGCCGATTATTACGGTGAGTTCAAGGTGCCGGCGCCCGTCCTGCCGGTCATCGCCGTGCCGACGACGGCAGGCACAGGCTCAGAGGCGACGCCGGTCGCGGTTGTTTCCGATCCTGACCGTACCCTGAAGGTTGGCATTTCCAGCCCTTATCTCATCGCCGCAGCGGCGATCTGCGACCCGGAACTGACCTTGTCCTGCCCGCCCGGGCTCACGGCGATTGCCGGCGCGGATGCGTTGACGCATGCCATCGAAGCCTTCACGGCCATGCGCCGCCCCGGCGATCCTGAACTCGCGCAGCAGCATGTCTTCATCGGCAAGAGCGATCTCTCCGACCAGTTCGCGCTGCATGCCATCCGGCTCCTCAGCCGGAGCCTGGAAAAGGCCTTCGTCGACGGCTCCGACATCGATGCGCGCGCCGATGTGATGATGGGTGCGCTCGCAGCCGGCTGCGCCTTCGGAACGGCGGGTACCGCTGCGGCCCATGCGGTGCAATATCCGGTCGGTGCCTTGACCCATACGCCGCACGGCCTCGGGGTTGCGACCATGCTGCCCTATGTGATGACATATAATCGCCGCGTCGCGGGCGCGGACATCGCCATTGTCGGTAGGGCGCTCGGCCTCGATCCGACCGGAGTGGAGGACGACGAGACGCTTGCCGATGCCGCGATCGGCGAGGTGAGCCGCCTCTTCGCCGCGATCGGCATCTCGCCGACGCTTGCCGGGCTCGGCCTTCCGGAAGACCGGATCGACTGGGCCGCAGAGCAGGCGCTCGGCATCGGCCGGCTGATCAAGAATAACCCCCGCTCCTTCGATGCGGCCGCCATGCGCGGCCTGGTGCGCGCCGCCTATGACGGCGACCTGGCCGCTTCCGCCCTCTGACCTGGGAAACCATCATGAACGTCAACCAGCATTCTTCGCATCCAGACCACGATCCCTTCGGGCTCCACTCGTTCTCCCGCGGCCTCTATATTGGCGGCGCCTGGCGGCCTGCGGCGGGCGAGGGTCGGATCGAGGTGATCGACCCCTCGACCGAGGCGGTCATTGCCGCCGTGCCGGATGCGACCCTTGCGGATGCGGCAGCGGCCGTGGAGGCCGCCGCAAGCGCCGCGGAAAGCTGGCGCGAGACGCCGCCTAGAAAGCGTTCCGAGATCCTGCGCCGCTGCTTCGAACTTATGGTGGAGCGCTCCGAAACGCTTGCCCGGCTCATTTCGCTCGAGAACGGGAAGGCGTTGCGCGACGCGCGCGGCGAGGTGGCCTATGCGGCGGAGTTCTTTCGTTGGAACGCCGAGGAGGCGGTGCGGATCTCTGGTGAGTTCGGCCTTGCCCCGGCCGGCGGAAACCGCATCGTCGTCGATTACCAGCCTATCGGCATCTGCGTTCTCATCACACCGTGGAATTTCCCGGCCGCGATGGCGACCCGCAAGATCGCGCCTGCCCTTGCGGCAGGCTGCACCGTCATCTTGAAGCCGGCGAGCGAGACGCCGCTGACGGCCTATGCACTTGCGGCTCTCTACGAGGAGGCTGGCGTGCCGCCGGGCGTCGTGAACGTGATGACAACATCGACGCCGGGCCCCGTCATCGCCGCCATGCTGGCCGACCCGCGGGTGCGAAAACTCTCCTTCACAGGCTCGACGGGTGTCGGCCGTACCCTTCTGGCGGAAGCGGCGAAAAATGTCATCTCCTGTTCCATGGAACTCGGGGGCAACGCCCCGTTCGTTGTTTTCGACGATGCGGACATTGACGCGGCGATCGAGGGTCTGATGGTCGCGAAAATGCGCAATGCGGGTGAGGCCTGCACGGCGGCAAACCGCATTTATATCCAGTCCGGTATCCACGATGCCTTCGCCGAAAAATTTACCCAACGCATGGCCGCCCTCAACGTAGGCTCGGGTGTGGATGCGGATACGGAATGCGGTCCGATGATCACGCGCAAGGCGGTGGAGAAGATCGAGCGCCTTGTTGAGGACGCCATTTCGCGCGGCGCGCGTGTCCTCTGCGGCGGACGATCATTGGCAGGCCGCGGCTTTTTTTATCGGCCGACGGTGCTTGTCGATGTTTCCCCGGCCTCCGATATGGGCTGCGAGGAGATTTTCGGTCCCGTCGCGCCGCTCTACCGTTTCGAGAGCGAGGCAGAAGTCATCGCTGCCGCCAACGATACGGAATATGGCCTCGCCGCCTACATCTATACCCGCGACATTGGCCGCGGCATGCGCGTCGCCTCCAAGATCGAGGCCGGCATGATCGCGCTCAATCGTGGACTGGTCTCCGATCCCGCTGCCCCCTTTGGCGGTGTGAAACAGAGCGGCCTTGGACGTGAAGGAGGGCAGCATCACGGTATCGCCGAGTTCATGGAAGCCAAGTACATTGCGACAAGTTTCTGAGGGAGGAACCTGTGGCCGCCGATCCGTTCCGCATTCGTGACCATGTCGCAGATTTCGACGCGATCGTTGACGATATCCGAGCTCGCAGCCTTGCAACGCGGCGCACTGTCGCCATGGAGGCCAACATCGCCTACGGGGATAGGCCTGGCGAGACGCTCGATATCTTCCTGCCAAACAGCGCCGGCTCGGACATGCCGATCCACATGTTCATCCATGGCGGCTATTGGCGGATGTTTTCCAAGGAGGACTATTCCTGCGTCGCTGAAACGATCACCGGCGCCGGCGCGGTCGCAGCCATCGTCGATTATTCGTTGATGCCCACGGCGAGAATGGACGCCCTGGTTGGTCAGGTCCTGAAGGCCAAGGCTTTTCTGCTGGCGCATGCCGATCGTTTTGGCGCCACGTCAAAGCGGTTTTCCGTCAGCGGCCACTCCGCCGGTGCACATCTTGCAACCTTTCTCTTTCATCGCTCAGCGCCTTCGGGGGTCGTCGCTGCTTTCCTGCTTGGCGGGCTATACGATCTGGAACCCCTGCAGACGTCTTTCCTGCGGGACGAGATCGCCCTGAGCGACGAGGAGGTGCGACGGTTTACGCCCATGCGTCATGAGCACGATCCTGCAACGCGTGTCGCCATCATGACCGGCGAACAGGAAACTGGTCCGTTCAAAATTCAGGCAAATGCCTTCAGGGGCATTCTTGCCGCCCAAGGGCTTGACGTGCGGGCATCGCAGGTCGCAGACGGCAATCACATGAGCACGGTGCGCGATCTCGCTGTCCTCGGCACGCCTGTGGCGGCAGCATTGCGCGCCTTGATTGCCAATAATGCCAGTGAGGAACCGAAGCGACACACCTTCCCTTGACCGCCGGTTTTTCGTGATCGTGGCGATCGAAGCGCGACGCATCGGCTCCTATGGCCGGTACCAAAGTCGTGCCGATCCGCGTCGTCGAACGCCGCGCAAAGGCCGACCGTGTCCTAAAAATCGGCCACTTTGCCCCAGGCGGATCCACCGAAGCGGTCGGGGTGGTAGGGTCTCGGATCAACGATCGGCTCATCGCCGGTGACGATATCGGCAATCAGATGACCGGCGCCAGGCCCGATGCCGAAGCCGTGGCCGCTGAAGCCGGCAGCGAGGATGAAACCGGGCAAGGTGGCGATCTCGCCGATCCCTGGTACGCCGTCGGGCGTGCTGTCGACATAGCCGGCCCAAGTCGCGCTGATGGCGGTTTTCTTCAAGGCAGGGAGAAGCTCGAGCGCCCGCGCACGCGTAAGCGCGATGGTGGCCTCGTCGACCGTCGGGTCGAGGATTCGCATGCGCTCCATTGGCGTCGGTCTGTCGAGCCGCCAGCGGGCCAGAGATTCGTGGCCGGAGCGAAAGCCCTCCAGCCCGCCTGGTGCGAGACTGCGCCAGCGCCGGGCGAACATCGGCAGGAATTGCCGCGCGAAGCGGAACTGCTGTGGCGTCGGATCGACACGGGCGCGGCCGCTGATCGCGAGCGTGTGACCACCATCGCGGCGCCGCGTTACCGAAACGGCTGATGTATGCAGCGCATCCGGCAGGCCGCTCGCGCCTGGAGATACGGCGAGGATCGAGGAGCGTATCGAGGCTTGCGGAAATCGAATGCCGAGCTGACGACAGAAGGAGGAGGCCCAGGCACCACCGGCGAGGACGGCGATCTTTGTCCGGATCGTGCCATGCTCGGTGACGACGCCCGAGAGCCTGCCGCCTTCGACGTCGAGGCCTCTGGCCGCGCAGGACTGATGCACCGTGCCGCCGAGTTTCAGGATCGCACGCGCGACGGCCGGCGCAGCGCTCGCCGGATCGGCGGTGCCGTCGGTCGGCGAAAACACCCCGCCTTTCCATGAAGTGCCGGTGGCATGCCCGCGTTCGGTTGCCTCGGCGCTGTTCAGCATATGCGTCGTGACGCCGACCGAGCGGGCGAAATCGCGCCAGCGGGCCCAACCGGACAGTTCCTCGTCGCTATTGCTGAGATAGAAGAGGCCGCAACGATGGAAGCCGGTGTCCTCCCCGGTCTCAGTGGCGAAGCGCTCCCACAGGTCGAGGCTCTTCGTCGACATCGGCAGTTCGCGGGCGTCGCGGTTCTGCTGGCGGCACCAGCCCCAGTTGCGGCTCGATTGTTCGGCGCCGATCAGACCCTTCTCGACGAGGGCCACCTTCAATCCGCGCCGGGTGAGATAATAGGCCGTGAAAACGCCGACGATGCCGCCGCCGATGACCACGACATCAGCGGTGGAAGGCAGTTCCGGCGTGGTGTCGACGCGATTGAGCGGTGCGGGCATGGGAGAGTCTCCGTTTTAAGCGTAGTGTAGCGCATCCGACGCCACGGCTTTGCCGGAGATCGGTTGGTGGCAGCAGAAGATTCCGTGTCGGGAGCATGCCAGCAGTCGTTTGTGCTTCGGCCTGTCCTGCAACGCGATCGACAGGCCAACGTCATGTGTTAAGGTTGGTGCCGGCAAGCAGCAGCATAATCTGCTGCGTGATTGGCGATCTCGAGCAAATGAGGGCGTGTGAGATGAAACTCGACCGGATCGACGTAAAAATTCTCTACGAACTGCAGAAGAACGGCCGCGTCACCAATGTGGAACTCGCCGAACTGGTCAATCTTTCGCCAAGCCCCTGCCTGATGCGGGTGAAGAAGCTGCAGTCGGAGGGATATATCGAAGGTTATTCGGCTCAGATCAACGTCAGCAAACTGGGGCAGACGCTGACCGTGTTCACCGAGATCACCCTGAAAAACCACCGGCAGATCGACTTCGCCCGCTTCCTGGCGGCGATCGAGAAGGTCGACCAGGTGATCGAATGCCATCTGGTTTCGGGCGGCTACGATTATATGCTGAAATTCGTCACTGCCGGGATAGACGAATACCAGACGATCATGGAGCGGCTGACCGACCTGGACGTCGGCATCGACAAATATTTCAGCTTCGTTGTCCTGAAATCGCCGATTATCAAGGCCCACATGCCGCTGACCACCCTATTTCCGCATTAGAGCTATTTCAGCAAAACTGCGCATTTTTTTCGCGTCTCTCACCAGTCCTGCGCGGATACAGGTTCTCTCTGTCGTAGGTTGTTCTCCCTATAACTATCAGCTTCTACTGGTTGGAAGGACTTGCGACAAAATTTTCGGCCTTACCTTCCAAAGCCATGTTCGCTGCCACTTGCCGGGCTCCTGCCGTGGAGTCGAGGCTTTCCAGCACGACCCTGACCCGGTGCGCGCTTGATCGAGTAAGCGCCCAACTCTTGGTTCGAGGAGGGGAGTGCAGTTTGCCGCACAATTTCTTGAAGCAAATCCGACCCGAGAAATTTTGCAGTGGAATCGGCGCTCAATGCCGGCAATAAGCCCGCACCAGTTCCGGATCCTGCTGGAGCCCGTCGAGCCAGGCCGGATCGAGCGTCGGCACCGATGAGAAGAGCAGTTGCGAATAGGGGTGTTGCGGCGCCTTCACCGTCAGGGATGTGATTTCCTCGACCTTGCGGCCGCCATACATCACGACGATCTCGTCGCAGATCGCCTCCACCACCGAGAGGTCATGGCTGATGAAGATGTAGGAAAGGCCGAGTTCGCGCTGCAATTCTTTGAGCAGGTCGATGACCGCGGCGGCGACCACCGTGTCGAGCGCTGAGGTGATCTCGTCGCAGAGGATCAGCTTCGGATCGGCGGCGAGTGCCCGGGCGAAGTTGACGCGCTGCTTCTGCCCGCCCGAGAGTTCGCCCGGCCGGCGATGGCGCAGGTTGCGGGGCAGACGTACCATGTCAAGCAGCTGATCGATCCGGGCGTTCCGCGCCTTTCGATCCATGCGGTGGTAAAAGACCAAAGGTCTGTCGAGGATGTCCTCTACCGATTTTGCCGGGTTGAGTGCGGTATCGGCATATTGGAAGACGATCTGCATCTCGCGCAACTCATCACGCGAGCGCTCGCGCGCGTTGCGATGCAGTTCCGTGCCGTCGAAGACAATCTTGCCGACGGCGGCCGGCAGGATGCCGGCGATTGTGCGGGCGAGCGTCGACTTGCCGCAACCGGATTCGCCGATAATGCCGAGATTGCGGCCTCTTTCCACCTTCAGGCTCACATGCTCGACCGCGCGAACGAGCGGCAGGCCATCCGCCTGGCGCTGCCCATAGCCCGCGACAAGACCTTCGATGCTCAGCAGGGGAGCCGTCGCGGGTTCGGCGGGGCCTATTGCGCCGCGCGGTTTCGGTTCGAAGGCCGCGAGCAGCTCCCTGGTATAGGGATGCTTGGCATTGTTGAGGATTTCGTCGGTGGTGCCGGTTTCCTGGGTCTCTCCGCCTTTCAAGACCACGATGCGGTCGGCGATCTGGGCGACGACGGCAAGGTCGTGCGAGACATAAACGCCAGCGATGCCGCCCTTTTTCATGACCGATTTGAAAGCTCGCAGCACTTCGATCTGGGTCGTGACGTCGAGCGCCGTCGTCGGCTCGTCGAAGATGACGAGGGTCGGGTCGCCGATCAGCGCCATGGCGGCCGCCAGACGTTGCAGCTGGCCGCCGGAAACCTGGTGCGGGTAACGGCTGCCGATCGTCTCGGGTTCCGGCAGGGACAGCGCCCGGAAGAGCTCGACGGCCCGGGCCCGCGCATCGTCCGGCGACATCAGCTGGTGAATACGCGTGACTTCGATCACCTGGTCCATGATCGATGTGGCCGGGTTGAAGGCGGCAGCCGCTGATTGCGGGACATAGGCGACTTCGGTGCCACGCACCTTGGCGCGCTGCTTCTCGCTCAGCGTGACCATGTCCTTGCCGCCGACCGAAACGCTGCCGCCGGAGATACGACAGCCCGCACGGGTGTGGCCCATCAGGGTCAGGGCGATGGTAGTCTTGCCCGAGCCGCTCTCGCCGATCAGCGCGACGATCTCGCCCTCGGCAACATCGAGGCTGACACCTTTGATGATTTCGACACGCCGGCCGGAATCGGTGGTGGCTTCGACCTTCAGGTCACGGATTTCGATGAAATTGCTCATGACGTGCTCCGGTCGCGAATTTTCTGCGGCAGGTTGTCGATCAGCAGGTTGACGCTGATCGTCAGGCTGGCGATGGCAAGCGAGGGAAACATCACCGCCGGCGCACCGAATGGCAGGCCGCCGATGTTCTCACGTACGAGCGCACCCCAATCGGCATAGGGCGGCTGGACGCCGAGACCGAGGAAGGAAAGCCCGGAGAGCAGCAGAACGATGAAGACGAAGCGGATGCCGAGATCGGCAAGCACCGGCCCGACGATGTTGGGCAGGATTTCCGAGCGAATGAGATAGAGAGTGCTTTCACCGCGGATGCGCGCAACCGTGATGAAATCCATCGCGTTGATGTTGACGGCGAGCGCCCGGGCGAAGCGATAAGCGCCTGGGATATAGATCACCGACAGCGTCATGATCAGCACCGGGACCGAGGAGCCGACGGCAGCGACGACCACCAGGCCGAACAGCTTGCTCGGGATGGAGTTGAGGGCGTCGAGGAAGCGGCTGAGGATCGTGTCCAGCCAGCCGCCGGCGACCGCTGCGATCATGCCGAGCACGACGCCGCTGAAGCAGGCGATCGTGACCGCAGCGAGCGAGATACCGACTGTATACCGGGCGCCCATCAGAATCCGCGAGAGCATGTCGCGGCCGAGATAATCGGAGCCGAGCCAGAGTTCCCGACTCATCGGGCCGAAATAGTCGAGATCGATAATCTCGCCGACGGGGTAGGGGATGACCCATGGCGCGAAGATCGCAACGAGCGCCCATGAGAGGATCACAGTGAAGCCAATCGCGCCGACGATGTTGAAGCGATAGCCAAACCGGGTTCCGGACAGCCGGCCGGAGGTGGTTTCGGAACTGGTCATGGTCATCGGAGCCTCGGATTGGAAAGGATGGCGATGATATCGGCGATGGTGATCAGGAGCAGATAACCCAGGCAGAAAATCATCGCGCAGCTCTGGATCAGCGGCAGGTCGCGGGTGGCGACGGCATCCAGCATCAGCTTGGCGATACCGGGATAGTTGAAAATGGTCTCGACGATGATGACGCCTCCAAGCAGATAGGACAGCGAAAGCGCAACGGCATTGACGATCGGGCCGAGCGCATTCGGCAGTGCATGGCGAAAAACGATGCGCGGGCGGGACGCGCCCTTGAGCAATGCCATCTCGACATAGGGTGTGTTGAGCGTCTCGATGACAGCTGCGCGCGTCATGCGGATCATCTGGGCCGAGACCACGAAGGTGAGGGTGATCACCGGCATGGCATAGACGCGCAACAGATCGGTCAGACTGTGGACCTCATTGGCGAAAGACAGCGCCGGCAGCCATTTCAGATAGACGGCGAAGATGAGCGCGGCGGAGGTCGCGACCATGAACTCCGGCACGGAGATGACGCCGATGGTGATCACGGTGACGATCCGGTCGTAAAGTGTGCCGCGCAGCATCGCCGCGGTGATCCCGAGCGTCAGCGCAATCGGCACGGAGAACAGCGCGGTGACGCCGGCAAGTTTTAGCGTATTGACGAAGCGGCCCGCAATGAGAGCGGCGACCGGCATTTCGTTGGCATAGGACGTGCCGAGATCGCCCTGCAGCAATCCGACGATCCAGCGCAGGAAACGAAAGAGCGCCGGTTCGTCGAGATGCATGGCCTTGCGCAGGCCTTCGACGGCTTCCGGCGTGGCGGCTTGGCCGAGCAGGATCGTCGCCGTATCTCCCGGCAACAGCGTTGTCGCAAAGAAGACGGCGAAGGAGACGATCACCAGGGTGATCACGGCGACGAACAATCTGCTCAGTACAAGGGATAAGACCTGGCGGTTCACGGGCGTCTTCCCTTTGCGTTCGAGTTAAGTTCCATCAATGCAGATGGAGGAACTGGGGCGCGGCTGCAGCCCCAGTCTCCTTTGCCGTATCAGGCTTCAAGCCAGACATATTCCGCGAAAGCATATCCCATCTGGCCGCCGAGCGGGTTGGCTTCCAGGCCCTTGAGCTTGGCGGTCGTGGCGTCGACGTTCGAGATATAGGCGGGAATGATAGTACCAGCTTCCTGGGCGACCATGCCCTGCATCTCGTTGTAGATCGTCTTGCGCTTGTCTTGATCGAGAGAGCCGCGCGCCTCGATCAGCATCTTGTCGAACTTCTCCGACTTGTAGTGGCTTTCGTTCCATGGAGCGTCCGAGGTGTAGAGCAGGGAGAAGAGGATATCGGGTGTCGGCCGCGGGTTGATATTGCCGAAGTGGATCGGCGCCTTGAGCCAGTAATTGTCCCAATAACCATCGGATGGCACTCGCTGCACATCGAGCTTCATGCCGATTTCGGCGCCGGCCGCCTGGATGATCATGGCCATGTCGATCGACGAGCTCGCCGCATCGGAAGCGATGATCGGAATGGATTGGCCAAGCACGCCGGCCTTGTCGAAGTGGAACTTCGCCTTCTCAGGATCGAAGGCTCGCGCTTTCAGCTCTGTGTCATGATAGAAGTTCGCCGGCGAAACGGGTTGATCGTTGCCAACTTCGCCGAGACCGCGCAGCGCCGCTTTGACGATCTGTTCGCGGTTGACGAGATACTTCATGCCCTCGACGAAATCCCGCTTGTTGCCGGGCTCCATATCCAGTCGCATGTTGAGATTGGTGTAGTTGCCGGAGGTGGTCTTCGACAAGGTGAAGCCGTCGCCCTGGGTCTCGACGAGGCGCATCGAGCGCGGATTGATCGAGGCTGCGAGGTGGATGTCGCCCGAAAGCAGCGCGTTAACGCGGGCATTGTCGTCGCTGATGGCGAAATATTCGAAGGAATCGACGTTCGGGCCGGATTTCCAGTAATTCTTGTTCTTGATCCCGACCGAGCGAACGCCCGGCTCGAAGACTTCCTTGACGAAGGCGCCGGTGCCGTTGGCCTTGGTGAAATCGGTCGTGCCGTCGGCGACGATCATGAAGTGATGCATCGACAGAATGGTCGGCAGGTCGGCATTCGGGCTGGCGAGCGTGATCTCGACGGTTTGTTTGTCGACCGCCTTGAAGCCGGTCATCTGGGCGGCGATCTTGGCGACCTTCGAGCCGACGGATGGGTCGAGATGGCGCTTCAGCGAGAAAACCACGTCATCGGCGGTCAGCGGCTTGCCGTCATGGAAAGTAACGCCGTTCTTCAGCTTGACCGTCCAGGTCTTCGCATCCTTGGACTCGATCGCGTCGGCAAGCTCCATCTGCGGCGTGCCTGATTTGTCGAGGAAGGTGAGGCGGTTATAGAAGGAGCAGCACCGGACATAGTCGGTGGAGAGCGACGCCTTGGCGGGGTCGAGTGTATCGGCCGTGGAGGACGACCAGCCGGCCGCCTTGAGCGAGCCGCCGGAAACGGGTGTAGCGGCGAGCGCCTTGCCGGCGCGGCCAAGCACGAGCCCGCCAGCAGACAGGGCCACGCCGCCCGCAAGCATCATATGCAGCAACTCACGACGAGTGGCGCCACGGCGGATGGCGCTTTCGATCCTGGCGTCGTCGGATCTGGTCCAATTGGTGATCTTGTCGTTCATCTCATTCCCCTTTTCTTGTGTGGCGGGCTGCCCGTTGCGGGCAGGCCCGATCTGCTTTCAAAGTCAGGCGCGCGCGGCAGCCGCGGCATCGGCAAGGCCGGCCATGGAGGTGAAATGGTAATCGGGTTTGGTGAACTCGGCCGGTTCGATCGTGCCGCCGTAACCCTTCTCAGCATGTCGCCGCTCGATCCAGCAATTGGTCAGCCCGAGTTTCCGGGAAATCCCGATGTCGTGGTACTGGCTCTGGGCGACATGCAGGATGTCTTCCTTTGAATGTCCTTGCGAGACGACGTAGTCGAATACCTTCTCGAAGAAGGCGGGATCGGGTTTCTCGGTCCCGGTATCATCCGCGGTGAAGGCGGCATAAAAGGGATTGCCGAGTTCCTTCTCGAAGAAATCGAATGCCCAGCGGCGGGCGTTGGTCATCGCAACGAGGCGGTAATCCCTAGCAAGACTTGCCAGCGCCGCGGCGCTGTCTGCAAAACCCTTCCAGCTCATCGCCGAATCCCGCAGCCGTTCGCCATATTTTTGCTCAGTGGGCAGGCCGAGCTTCGGCGCGATCGAGAGGTAGACGCGCACGAGGTCGTCGGGAAAAAGGTCGGCATCCTTGGAGTAGCGGGCTGCGCGGTAAAGGCTAAGCGCCTGCTCGCCGTCGACTGTGCTTCCGACCTCGGCCGCGATCTCGGCGAGGCAGGTCTTGAGGCCGCCTTCGAAGTCGATCAGCGTGCCGACGACGTCGAAGGTCATGTATTTGAATTCCGAAAGGCTCTTGCTCACGTGAATTCCCCAGTGTTCGGCTCCTGTCGGAGCGCGGCTTCTCGAAGAAGAAAATTCTGTTCCGCTGGCGGGGTCTTTGTCCCGCTCTTTTGAAGGCTGGCATCTGCCGGGGCCTTTCGTTGTTTTCAGTGTGTCACCTGCACCGTGCCGGATTCGCCGAATAGGCATCATGAGGCGGCACAAAATACCGAATCTGACCGTTTCGCGATATTCTCAGGCCTGCAACGCCCGCCGCACGTCCGGGTCCTCCAGCGTCTCGTCCAGGGTGATGCGGGTGCGCTCGACGATCGCGTCTATCTCCGTTTCGGTGCAGCAGAGCGGCGGAGCATAGCCAAGCACACCATTGCCGAAGGCGCGGATGACGAGGCCGTTCTCCCAGGCGCGATCGAAGATGCGGCGGGCGGGTTCGGCGGATGCCGGCAACGGCGTCTTGTTCACCTTGTCGACCACGAGTTCGACGGCGGCGAGCATGCCGCGGCCGCGGACATCGCCGACGAGCGGATGATCCCTCAGCGACTCCAGTCCCCGCATCAGCCGCGCGCCGGCCCTGACGCCATTTTCGAGAAGGCCATTTTCGTAAAGCCTCAGGACTTCGAGGCCGACCGCGGCGCTGACGGGATGGGCCGAATAGGTGTAGCCATGGCCGATGGCGGCAGCACCGGCGCCCTCGGCAATCGTTTGATAGACGTGATCGGCCATCAAGGCAGCGCCCATGGGGACGTAGCCGGAGGTGAGGCCCTTGGCGGTCGTCATGAAATCGGGCACGATCTCATCCTCGGTGCAGGCAAAAAGCGGGCCGGTGCGGCCAAAGCCGGTGATCACTTCGTCCGCGACGAAAAGGATGTCGTGCGCGCGGCAGAATTCGCGCATGGCTTTCATCCAGCCTTTCGGCGGCACCAGAACGCCGCCCGAGCCCTGGATCGGCTCGACATAGAAGGCGGCAACGCGTTCCGGCCCGATCGCCTCGACCTTGCTTTTCAGCGCAGCAAGCGAGGCGTTGATGATCGTCTGCGGATTGTCGCCCACCGGGTTGCGATAGGCGTAGTGAGACGGAATCTTATGCTGCCAATCGAATGGAACGCCGAAGCCGGCATGGAAGGCAGGCAGCGCGGTCAGACCCGCGCCGACCGTCGAGGAACCATGATAGCCCTGTTCGACGGAGATGAACTGATCGCGCTGAGGCTGTCCACGGGCATGCCAATAGTAGCGGATGAAGCGGACCGTGCTGTCCACCGCATCGGAGCCGCCGAGCGTGAAATAGACATGGTTGAGATCGCCAGGCGCGCGGTCGGCGAGTTCGCCGGCAAGCCGGATCGCGGGCTCGGAGCCGAGGCCGAAATAGGCCGTCGCATAGGGAAGCTCGCGCATCTGCCGGGCCGCTGCCTCGACGATGCTCTCGTGGCCGTAACCGGCATTGACGCACCAGAGGCCGGCGAAGCCGTCGATCAGCTGCTTGCCAGAGGCGTCGGTGACCGTCGCGCCCTTGGCCGAGGCCAGCACGCGCACGCCGAGCTTTTCGTGGCCGCGGTAGGAGGCGACCGGATGGATGAGGTGAGCGCGATCGAGTTCGATGAGGGAATTGCTGTACATGGAGATCTCCGGATCAGCCGAGCGCCTGGCTGGCGAGGGCAAAGGTGGTGACGGCCGGGTCGGCAGCTTGGCGAACCAACGGCTTTTCCATCGTGATTCCGCCGCCGACATGAGCGAGCCCCTGTTCGGCGAGCCATGGAGAAAGCCCGGTCTCATCAGTGGTGTCGACCCTGAGGAACCGTCCGGACCGTCTGGCGATGAAATGTTCGATGAGTTTTCGGGCCTCGCCGAGGTTGGCGGCCACGACGGGTCCGATCACTTCGCCGCGGCCGAAGGGACGCAGGCACGCAAAGCCGGAAACGCGGCCATCGCGGCGAATGACGGCGAATGCGCCGATCCCGGCGAAATAAGAGAGCAGCCCTTCGCGATCGGCGCCGAAGGCACGGCGATCGAGTGCCGCGATAGCAGCGAGGTCGGCGTCGGTGGCGGCTTGCGTTTCCGCCGGCACGGCGATGTCTCCGGCAAGGCCCTGATGTTGCGCCACGGTTCCCGTCTCGTGGAAACCAAGCTTCTGGTAGAGCGGCAGGCCTGCCGTCGTCGCCACCAGCCTCAGCGGCCGGTCTCCGGCGGCCAGCAATGCGGCGTCCATGAGCTTGCGGCCGAGACCCCTGCCGCGCATCGTCTCGTCGACGATGACCATGTTGATCGTCGCACAATCTCTCTTGTAAGGCGTGACGAGGACGGTGCCGACGACCTTGCCGTCCTCGACCGCAACCATCCCGTTGCTCAAGGCGAGCGCCAGCTGCCAGTCTTCGGTCCGATGCGGCCAGCCCGCCTGCCTTGAGAGCGCAACGGCGGCTTCCAGATGGTCGGGGCCGAACGGGACGATTTCGATCTGACTTGTTTGCATGGCGGCGTCCTTCATGTCGTGCCCGCCAGTCTGCCGGAGCGCCGGCGGGCAGATCGTCTGAAGGCCGTGGTTCAAGCAGTATCTTATGGCTTTGCTATCATCGGCGGCCGCATCTTATGCTAGAACCGACCGATATTCGTCGGATCCCGGGTCTGTCAATGCATCATCGCCAGCGCTGCCGTAAAGAAATCCTCGCCTCCGAAGTTTCCTGATTTCAACGCCAGCAGCATGTCGCCCTGGGCATTGCCGACTGTGCGCAGCACCGGAACACCGGGCGCAATCTCCGGGCCGATCAGAAAAGCCGGAATGGCGAGCCGGTCGACGGCCGCGCCCGAGGTTTCGCCGCCGGCGACCACAAGGCGCCGCACGCCTCTCTCCACCAGTTCGGCTGTGATGATCGATGTCGCGGTCTCGATCGCGTGGCCGGATGCCTCTCGTCCATGGAGCGATTGCAGCCGAGACACGGTTGCAGGCGCAGCACTCGCGGCGATGACGACGGGGCCGGCGGAGATGCGGTCTCCGGCCCAGGTAATCGCCGCGGCGATCTCATCCGGACCGGCAAGCAGCCGCTCCGGGTCGAGCCGCAGGACGGGCATCGATCGTTCGGCGATGTCGAGCTGGCGGAGCGTCGCCTTCGAGCAGCTGCCGGCAACGATCGCGGAAAGCCCGCCCACCGGGCGAATGGCGTCCTCCGTCGTTGCGCCGCCGGAGGAAATCCGACCGGAGCGGACGAGCGCGCGGGCAAGGCCGAGGCCGAGGCCGGACGCACCGGTGGACACCGGCATTTCCAACGCAATCTCGCCGAGCGTTTCCAGATCGCGTTCGAAAATCGCATCGGCGATAACAGCGGTGACGCCTGCGGTGCGAAAGGAATCGAGCCTCATTTTGACGGCGCCGGGTCCGGCGCCGATGGTCGTGAGATCGACCAGCCCGACAGCATTGCGCGATTGTCGGGTGAGCACCCGAACGAGATTGGCGTCATGCATCGGATTGAGGGGGTGATCCTTGAGCGGGCTTTCATTCAGCGGCTGTCCGCCGACGAAGAGATGGCCAAGATAGACGGTGCGTCCCGTTTCCGGAAAGGCGGGCGTCACCAGCACGACGCCGCCGCCCGCCGCCTCCCTCAAGGCTTCGGTGACCGGACCGATATTGCCGGCATCGGTGGAATCGAATGTCGAGCAGATCTTGTAGAGCACATGGCCGGCACCCCGCTGGCGCAGCCATCGCTCAGCGCTGATGGCAGCCGTCACGGCGTCCGAGGCCGAGACGGAGCGGATCTTCAGGGAAACGACCACGGCGTCGACATCCGGTAGTGCCAGCGACGGGTCGGGAATGCCGACCGTCTGTACCGTGCGCAGACCGTTCTTGGTCAGGGTGTTGGCGAGGTCGGAGGCGCCCGTATAGTCGTCAGCGATTGATCCGAGGAAAATAGCCATCGTCTAGCTCCGTGCAAAAGGTTTGAACCAGCCAAGACCGTCGAGAGTGTGGTCGCGCGGAATGTATTCGCAGCCGACGAAACCGTCGTAAGCCAGGCGGTCGATTTCGCCGAACAGATAGGGATAGTTCAACTCCTCCCCATCCGGCTCATTGCGTGACGGCACACTGGCGATCTGGATATGGCCGGTGATCGGCAGCAGGCGTCGCAATGCCATGGTGACGTCGCCATGGATGATCTGACGGTGATAGATGTCGAACTGCAGCTTCAGGTTCGGCAGACCGGATTCGGCAATCAGCCGTTCGGCGGCGCCGAAGTCGTTGAGGAAATATCCAGGCATGTTTCGCCCGTTGATCGGCTCGAGCAGCAGATCGATGCCTTTTTCCGCAAGCCGCCCGGCAGCATAAGTGACGGAGCGCCGATAACAGGAGGAGGCGCCTTCGTCATGATGGTCGGCGATGCCTGCCATCAGGTGCAACCGTCTGACCCCGGTCGCCTCCGCATAGTCCAATGCCCGCTCGACATCGGCTTTCAGCGCATCGAAGCGTCCGGGAAGGGCCGCGATGCCCCGCTCGCCGGATGCCCAGTCGCCTGGCGGCAGATTGAAGAGGGCCTGCTGCAGATTGTTGCGGTCAAGCCGTTCGGCGATCGCCTCCGGCGTGGCTTCATAGGGAAAGAGGTATTCGACGGCGGCAAAGCCTGCATCGGCTGCGGCGTCGAAGCGGTCGAGGAACGCCCATTCGTTGAACATCATCGTCAGGTTGGCGGCAAAAACCGGCATGTCGAGCGTTCCTTTTACAGGCTCTGCGGCTCTTTGGTGGAACCGGGCAATTCAGCGCCCGAAAGCTTGGCGTAGAGCCGCGCGAGCGAGGAATCGTCGTCACGGCCCATGCCCGCCCCGGAGGCGGCAAGATACATCTGCAAGGCTGCCGCCGCGAGCGGTACCGGGTAACGCTCGGAGCGGGCCATGTCTTGGACGATACCGAGATCCTTGACGAAAATCTCGATGCTGCTGAGCGGAGTATAGTCTCCGGCCAGCACATGCGGCACGCGGTTTTCGAACATCCAGGAATTGCCGGCCGACGCGGTGATCACCTCATAGACCTTGTCGAGGTCGAGGCCCTGCTTGGCGGCAAAGGTTATCGCCTCGCAGGCGGCCGCGATGTGGACGCCGGCGAGAAGCTGGTTGATCATCTTGAAGGCAGCACCTTTTCCGGCCTCGTCGCCAAGCTCGTAGACCTTGGCGGCCATGGCGTCGAGACCCGGACGCGCGGTGTCGAAGGCCTGTCTGGAGCCGGAGGCCATGATGGTCAGTTCGCCCCGCGCCGCCTTGGCCGTGCCGCCTGAAATCGGGGCGTCAAGATAATGCCGGCCAAGAGCCTCCGTCCGCTGCGCCAGATCGCGCGCGACGGCGGGATCCATGGTGGCCGACGAGATGAAAACGGCGCCGGGCTTCATTGACCTTGCAACGCCCGCAGGGCCGAACAGCACGGCCTCTGTCTGCGCGCCGTTGACGACCACTGAGACGACAATGTCGGCGTCCTTTGCCGCAGCGGCAGGGGTCGCCGCCCCACGTCCGCCATCGGCGATGAAGCGGTCTACTGCCGCCGGCGTGATGTCATATCCAACGACGTCGAGACCGGCGCGCTTCATCGACCGGGCCATTCCAAGCCCCATGGAGCCAAGACCAATGATGGCTGCGACAACGGCCGAGCCCGAGTTTTCAGCAAGCGGTGGCATGAGCAGGTTCTCCAGTCTTGTGAGAAAGGTCTGCGCCCTCCGGGTGTTAGGTTTGGGAGGGCAGAAGGTACGTCAGCCGCACGTTGGCAGCGCTGCCAATTTCATTAGAGCATTTTGGCAGCGTTGCCAACTCGAAATGGTAGCGCTGCCAAAAAAGTCTTGCTTCTTGTCGGGAGCGATGAAACAGGTGATGGGGAAGTGGCCATCGGCGGACAGGCCGGGCAACCAGGCCGCAAGCTGGGTCAGACGTAGTGATGGAATTCAAACATCAGCCGACGGTAACGCTTGCCGAAGTCGCGGAAACCGCCGGTGTCGGCGAGAGCACGGTGTCGCGCGTGCTGCGCAACCATGGTTCGTTTTCCGACAAGACGCGCGAGCGGGTGATGGCCGCCGTCGAGCAGCTGGGCTATGTGCCGAACCGGATCGCGGGAACGCTTGCCTCCACCGGTTCGCGTCTTGTCGCCTTCGTCATTCCCTCTTTGTCCAACATCGTCTTTCCCGATGTGCTGCGCGGTGCCAGTGCCGTTCTGGAGGAAAACCGGTATCAGGCGGTTTTCTCGGTGACCGACTATGATCCGGGCAAGGAAGAAGCGCTCGCCGCTGCGATGCTTGCCTGGCGGCCGGCGGCGGTCATGCTGGCGGGGTGCGAGCATAGCGAGGGCACGGTGAAGATGCTGCGCGCCAGCGGGTGCCGGGTCGTCGAACTGCTGGATCTGGACGGTGATGCTCTCGATATCGCCGTCGGCTTCTCGAACCGCGCGGCCGGGCGGGAGAGCGCTGCCTTCCTGCTCAAGCGGGGGTATCGCCGGATCGGCTATGTCGGTCATGACCTGAACCGCGATACCCGTGCCGGCAAGCGTTTTTCCAGCTTTTGCGAAACGCTCGGCGCGCATGACGCCCCGCTCGTCGCCCGTGAAATTCTCGCCGGCGCTTCATCCGTGGAAAACGGCAGGCTGGGGCTGGAGCGGCTGCTTGCCCGGACGAGGGATCTCGATGCGGTTTATTTCTCCAACGACGACATGGCGCTGGGCGGCTATTTTCATTGTCTGGCCGAGGGGATAGCGATCCCCTCGAAGCTCGCCATTTTCGGCTATAACGGCCTCGATATCGGCCGGGCAACACCGCAACCCTTATCGACCATCCGAACGCCGCGTGTCGCGACCGGACAGATGGCCGCGCAGTTGGTCGTCACGAATGCGCCGCCGCAGGCCGTCGATCTCGGCTTTGAACTGATCGAAGGGGCAACCGCGTAATATTGGAGGAACTGTCATGTCCGACGCGCGCCTGCGTGAGGAAATCTGCCGATACGGCCGCTCGCTGTTCGAGCGCGGGCTGACGCCTGGTTCATCGGGCAACATATCGTTGCGGCTGGAGGATGGCGGCTGGCTGGTCACGCCGACCAACGCCTCGCTCGGCTTTCTCGACCCGGCACGGATCTCCAGGCTCGATGCCGAAGGCAGGCTCCTGTCCGGCGACAAGCCGACCAAGGAGATCCCGCTACACACTGCCCTCTATGATACGCGCGGCAGTGCCCGCGCCATCGTCCATCTTCACTCCACCCACGCGGTGGCACTGACCATGCTGCCGGAGATCGATCCGCGCGCCGCCCTGCCGCCGATGACGCCGTATTATCTGATGCGCGCCGGCGAAACCGCGCTGGTGCCCTATTATCGTCCCGGCGATCCGGCGGTGGCCGACGCGATCCGCGGACTGGCGGGCAAGTATTCGTCAGTGCTTCTGGCCAATCACGGACCTGTTGTTGCCGGCGACAGCCTGGAAGCGGCGGTCTTTGCGACCGAGGAACTGGAGGAAACGGCGAAGCTCTATCTGCTGTTGCGCAACCTCAATCCGCGTTTCCTCAGCCCGGCGCAGGTGGCCGATCTCGTCAACACCTTCGGCCTCGACCTTCCGTCGCATCACGATGATGATCACGACGGCGATTGAAGGCGTCACTCCGCCGGCCGTTGACGGCGGGCAGGCGCACAACCTTCTGCCAAACCCTGCTTTCGATACGATAGATTCTGCTTCCGATGGCGGCAATTCAGGCGAGCTGTGGGTGAAGCGGTCCCTATGATTGTGACACGTCCCCAGTTCCGATCGCTCAAGGATACTCAAATGACGACGTTCCGTCCGAAATACATCACCTTCGACTGCTACGGCACGCTGACCAACTTTCAGATGGCGGAGGCGGCACGCGATCTCTACGGCGAAGAGCTCGACGAGCCACGCATGGCGGAGTTCATCAAGAATTTCGCTGCCTATCGCCTCGACGAGATCATGGGCGACTGGAAACCCTATGCCGAGGTGGTGCACAATTCGCTCGAGCGGACATGCAAGCGCAACGGCGTGACATTTCGCGACGAAGCCGCCTGGATGGTCTATGAGCGGGTTCCGACCTGGGGGCCACATTCAGACGTCCCGGCCGGTCTCGCCAAGGTCGCCAAGGAAATCCCCTTGGTCATCCTCTCCAACGCCATGAATTCGCAGATCATGTCGAACGTTGAAAAACTGGGCGCGCCCTTCCACGCGGTCTATACCGCCGAGCAGGCGCAGTCCTACAAGCCACGCTTCAAGGGCTTCGAATATATGCTCGATATGCTGGGCTGCGGGCCGGAAGACGTGCTGCATTGCTCGTCCTCCTTCCGCTATGACCTGATGTCGGCCCACGACCTCGGCATCAAGAACAAGGTTTGGGTCAATCGTGGCCACGAGCCGGCCAATCCCTATTACGGCTATGTCGAAATTCCCGATATCTCGGGCCTGCCTGGCGTCGTCGGGCTCTGACGGAGAGACGCGGATGTGGTTCGAATCCTACTGGCACGACACGGCACCAGCCTTTGCCGGCGGCGCTCAGGGCCCCGTCGAAGGACATTATGACGTCGCCATCATCGGCGCCGGCTTCACCGGGCTTGCCGCGGCGCGCCAGCTTGCAAAGGCCGGCGTCAAGGTCGTCGTGCTGGAGGCTGAACGGGTCGGCTGGGGGGCATCGGGGCGCAATGGCGGCCATCTCAACAACGGGCTCGCCCACAGTTTCCTGTCTGCCAAATCAGCACTCGGCGTGGAGCGGGCCGTCGCCCTCTACAAGGCGTTCGACGATTCCATCGACACGATCGAGGCGATTATCGCCGAAGAGGAGATCGACTGCAGTTTCCGCCGCGCCGGCAAGCTGAAGCTTGCCTCCAAGCCGCAGCATTTCGACGCCATTGCCCGCAATTTCGAGGCTGTTCACAGAGAAGTCGATCCCGACACGGCACTTCTGACGGCGAGTGACCTGAAAAGCGAGGTTGGGTCGCCCTTCCATGGCGCCATGCTCTCGAAGAAAAGCGCGATGATGCATATGGGCTGCTATGTCGTGGGGCTCGCCACGGCGGCCGCGCGTCACGGCGCGACCATCTTCGAAAAGGCGGCCGTGACCGCCCACCGGCAGGGCAACGGCCGCCACAGCCTGACGACGGCACGCGGTACCGTCACCGCAGACCACGTGCTGGTCGCGACAGGCGCCTATACGCCGTCGCTCTTTAATTATTTCCGCCGCCGGATTATTTCCGTCGGCAGCTTTCTGATCGCCACCCGTCCGCTGACCGACGCCGAAATCGCCGCTACGATGCCGGGCAACCGGACCTGCGTGACGTCGATGAACATCGGTAATTATTTCCGGCTATCGCCGGACAAACGGCTGATCTTCGGCGGCCGTGCGCGATTTTCCGCCACGTCGGATCAGCGCTCGGACGCAAGGAGCGGCGATATTCTGCGCGCCAGCCTTGCTGAAATCTTCCCGCAGCTTGCCGGCGTCGAAATCGACTATTGCTGGGGCGGGCTCGTCGACATGACGAAGGACCGCTATCCGCGCGCCGGCTATGTCGACGGTGTCTGGTATGCCATGGGCTATTCCGGCCACGGCGCCCAGCTCTCCACCCATCTCGGCATGATCATGGCCGACGCCATCCTCGGCAAGGCCGACCTTAATCCGATCAAGGGGCTCGACTGGCCCGCCGTCCCCGGCCATTTCGGCAAGCCGTGGTTCCTGCCGCTCGTCGGGCTCTATTACAAGACGCTCGATCGCTTCCAGTAACGGGCCGGATCAGTCCGATTGCCACTGTTCTAGGATTGCGATGAGCGCCCGCGCGGCGGTTAACTACCTGGCCTCGCTGACGGGATAAATCCTGAAAATCCCAAGGCGGTTATCAGTCGTGATCGCTGCAATACCCGCCTCATATGCGGCGCGGACGATTGCCTCATGCAATTTCTCAGGCTCGCTCTCTCCGGTAAGGACCTCCAAACAGATGCTCACCGCCGTGAGAAATTCCTCACCGTCGTCGGTGGGCCATTCCTTCAGCAACAGTTGGGCAGCCTCGCGAGCGGTATGGATCACCTTGCGATCTTTCCCTTCCGCAAAAACCAGAATTATCGTTGGGAAACTTTTGAACATATCGAATCTCATTGCCCCCTGAACTCCGCGGGACGGCCAGTGCCAATGCCGGGCCATGGTTTCGGACCGGGATTGGCCACACATGCTCGTCAACCATCTTCGGTGTCGTTTCGACAATCACGTCGCCTTTCTTCCCTTTGGTGGGAAGCAAGCTTGGCTTTTAGCTCGCGGGCTGCCGCCTCAAGAAGTCGCTTGAATTCTTCGGAGGTTACGCCATCCGCGCGCATCACCATGGCGATCAGTGGATCACCAAGAGCTTCGGTTATCGTCAGCTCATCGTTCTTTCCGGCAGTTGCCCCAACGGAGCAATGATATTCCGAGGAAAATAGCGCGATCATGGACATACCTTACATTCGGGTTCTTTGGAGAGAGCGCAGCTTGGCCTGGTCGCCTTTGAGGTCCAATATCCATTGGCGTCCCCGGGCGAGCGAGTGTCTCGAAAGGCATTTTTGGACAATCTGCGACACGGCAAGGCCGGCGACCAATGGGCTGTCGACGGTAGCCTGCGGCGCGCGTAAGCCGTCGTCGGCCGTGACTTGGGTAGCGCAATGGCAGACGGAACATGCGTCCTCATGCACCAAGGCCAAAGGCCCTGCCATGCAATAGTTTGCAGAGCGGCCCAGATGCAGATGAGGCGGCAGGCCGGCTTCCAATGCCAGGCAGGCTGACAGGAGATCTTGGGTTGGACGAGAATCGCCGCCGGCGAGGATGAGGAACGGGTTATTGGCGTAGTTTGCGATTAACCGCAGCGCCGAGGCGCCTTCCGCAAATTCCGGCAGGGCGAAGACAGTGGCCGAGAAACCCGCGGCCAGATGGGTCGCCAGCCTGTCCGTCTTCAGCCGGCCGAGATCAGCCTCGCATGCCCATGGGAGATGGTTCAAGTCGTTCTCATCGATACGATCCGCATCCACGAGAAGGAAACGACGCGCGCCGAGGGCCGCGAGCTGGATGGCGATCTGCGAGCCCAAGCCGCCGCATCCGATGATGACGAAGTCGATGTCGCCAAACAGTGCGATGTCGCGTTGCCGATGGCAAAGAGGCGCCAGGAAGGGGTCGTGATGATCGACTGCGGCGGGATCATATTCGTCCGTCGCCGGCATATCTGGAGCCTCCAACGAGACGACGAATGCAGGCCTGGTAACATGGGGGCTCTGTTCCTCGACAGAATCGGCACTATTGCCGGTGAACAGAGCCCCCCGGCCGCCCCGCCCCAGGCTGTGGGTGACAAGCTTCGGGAAGTCGACGGATACGCTGGCAGCCGCCGATAATCGTTTGGACCGATAATTGACCATCACATCGCCTCCATCTCGCGGGGCGCAACTCCGCGGATCGTCGCGGCGTAGTGACCGTAATCCTCGCCCATCGCATAATCGGGTGTCTTCACAATCACGTGGAATTTGCCGTCGTACCACAGGCTGACATTGTCGCCGCTGTCATCGATCTCTCGCCGGCCCATCCGAGGATCGATCGGCTCCTTGCCGCGCAGCAGCATCTGTCCGATATCCCAGGCTTGGCGATCGAGAACTCGCTGGCGCTCGGCAAGATGCGCCTGCCGGTGCGCAATGGGTTCTTCGGCAAGCAACTGGCTGACGAGGAACAAGATCCGACTACTCCAGGAAGGAATGGCGGCGATGTCTGGGAGGTCGAGGAGGACATCGCCGCCGAGACGTTCGATCCCTTTCCGAGCGATGTCGATAAGCGGGACTTGCCGCGCGGCATAGGCGATTATGAATGCCGCTTTCCGGGAGCGGCGCTTAGGATCCGCCTCGGTGGATAGGCATGCCATGCGCAAGGCGCACTCCCAGGGAATGGTGTAGGCCGTATGCAGGATGCTCTCGAGCGTCTGTAGGTCCTTCTTGTATGGGGAAACATATTGGAACTCGCCGGGCAGGGATGCCGCCGCCGAGGTCGTATAGAACCCGAGCAGGATATTCCCCGCCTCATGAAGCAGTTGGGCCGCTGTCGCGGCATGATCGCCGGCGCGTAATCTCTCGCTGGAAAGGACGATGAGCGCGCTGCCCGGCAATTCGTTCGAACTCGAAAAGGAGCACTGCGGTTCGCGCCGCACGCCAACGTAAAGCGTGTGCAGGCCGGCGATCAGACGCTGATGGCCATACTCGTCCAAGTCCGCGATCAATGCGAAGGCCTTCTCCAGATGGTCGGCGATTCGATCCAATTGCGCATCGTCGGAGATCGGAAAGCCGGGCCGGGGATAGTCCGGCATGCATCGGCGCAGGAGGGCTTGCATGATACGGCTACGCGCCGGACTTTCGATGTGCATGAGGCCGATGCCGCAAGAGAGCCGGCACGCTGTCTGACGTTCGAGTTCAAGATCCGATGCGATCAGATCCGGCTGCAGATAGCGGCCGACAACCTGCACATCGGGGCGGGCTGCCTGCCATTCCAGACTGCGCGCGAGCGCATCCATCCAGGCCGCAAGTACGGATGAACGGTAAGGGTCGGCGCGGACCGGTCCGGCAACCGCTGGCGGAAGCTCCGGCAGGCGAGTGTATCGGCCATCTGCAAGGTCGGGGAAATAGCCTGACAGTGCCTCTACCCCAGCCGAACAACCGGCGAGCTTCGAAGCCGCCGCAAGCGTGCGGCCATATTGGAAGCGTCGCTTCAAAAGGTTGCGTGTTGCCACGCGCTGGAGGGAGACGGAACTTGCCATCAGGGGATTGCGCTTGAGCAGGAGGCGCGCCTCATCTGCCAACTGTTGTATGCGGGACGCGGACATCGGCAGCCTCCGAGAGTTTGTCTTCGGGCGGATCAAGGTTGCATCTCGGGCAAAAATGCCGGAGTTCGGGACGGCTTTGCCCGGCATCGGAACGTTGCGCGTCGTCGGTTGAGAGGCACTATTCCCCAAGGGCGTCATTGGCCCGCCAGTTTGGCGTTAAAAATCCGTAAAAATGACGTAAACAAAGAAAAAGCCTCCAAGATCGAGGAGGCTTAGAATTCTGGATAACGCAGCCGCAGCAGTCAGATCGCCAGAGCGGCCTCAACCGCCGCCCGCGCATTCGGCAGGCCCGACCCGAAGAAATAGACCGCGTCGAGAGCGTCCTCGCTTTCGGCGTTCATGCAATCTGCCGTCAGTTGTCTCGTTCCGGGTGCGACAATGGCGTCCAGGCGAGAGGCGGCTTTCAGAATTGACTTGACTTGAGGCCCCGAGAGGCGGTCACCGGGATTGTGGCGGCTTTTGTGGGCCCGCTGTATCAGAGCGCATAACCCGCCCACCTGCGCCGACGCGCCTGATGTGCCCCCGAAGGGGGTGTAGTATCCGCCCCCGATGCCCGGATTGGTACCGAACGGCACGATGGCCGACCACGGATCGGAGCCATGATTATAACCGAAAATCCCCGGCAGGTCCGTCGTCAGCAGCGAGAAGTGCGAATAGTAGTATTCCCGCGTTCGAAAAGCGCTGTAGTCGTGCTGCGCGGCAAATGGAGAAAGCCGGTCGAGGCGCAACTGATGCCTGTTGAAGACCTCCCCGTCGTCAGAGGGGGAGACAACCGTCAATCCTTCGCCGTAATTGCTGTAGCCCGAACGGAAACCTTCGACGGTAACGGCTCCAACTGCAATGATGCCGTTGTTGTCGGCGGCAAGACTAGCCGGATAGATCAGCTGGCTCTCGCCACTGTTTCCTGCGGCGCAGACGATCGGGATGTGCCGGCTGATGGCGAGGATGAGTTGTTTGAGGACATGCCATGGGCGATCCGGATTAGAGCCTTTCTGCGCTGCCTTCGGCTCCAGTTCAGGCCCACCCTGATCCGCAACGGCAATGCGCGTGAACAGATTGGCGGCATCCTGGTTTTTCCATAATTCCAGGTCGGCCTTCAGTTCGTTCTTCGGGTCAACGATACTGTGTTTCGGGTCAGGCAGACCGCGCGGCAAGACGATCACGTCTGCTTTCTGAAGATAGGCATAAAGGAAGGCAGCAATGAACTGCCTGACATCGTCTTCGAAGGAGGTTCTGATCGAGATGAGCCTTGAGAAAGGATCAACGCCGAAATAGGGGATGACGTTGCGATTGCCGCTCGTGCGCAGCTCGTCGCCATTCCCGTAGAAGGCTCCTTCCGGCGGAAGGCTTGGCGTGCCTTCTTCCGCAACAACGGCGGGTTCGCCGACGATCAGCCCAGCGCAACAAGTACCATGCGACGCAAACAGCGATTCCGGATTGTAGAGCCGCCGGAGAACACCCTCCGACGCGGCGTATTCGGCAACCAGATCACCGAGATAGTCCCGGTCGTCGTTCGAAAGGCCGATATTGCCGAGCGGAGCGATGTCGAGCCCGGCAAAGAAGGCATGCCTTTCCTCGCGGTCGAAGGATGTGGTCGTCTCGAGAATTTCGAGCACGCGTGCGCCGTAACGATGGGTCGTCAAATCGATTGACGCCTCCCGGTCAAGCCGGGTTGCCAGATTGGGATGATCCGGAGATACGCCGACATCGATCAGCGCGACCCGCGCGGGTCGCAGCGGGCCGGCGGAAGCGATGGCATCCCAGACCGTGCCGGTGATGAGGGGATCGGAGAGCGCGCGTGCGGAGCTCGCATCGGGCGCTGGAGGCGCCGGTGGAGCCGATCCGTATTCCGCGTCGACTACGCCAAGAGCAGTCAGGTGCCAGAGGTAATAGTAGTTGATCGGCGAGGGCTCAGGCATTTGTGTTTGATCCGTCATGGTTGTCACCCTGTTGAGCAGCAGCTGGAGAATTCAGACCCATTCGTCGTGTACGGCCGCGAACAAAGGACCGAACGCGTCGTGGAGGTAGGGAGCGAAGCGTCGGGCGAGATCTCGCCCCGCCTGCGTGTCGCTCGGATAGTGCAGGCCGGCCCATTCGCGATTTTCGGCGACGTTCTGGGCGATGCGGGCAAGCTCGTCGGTGGCCGGATGTTCCGGCAGGATTGTTGAGAACGCGAAGGCGATCGAAAAGCACTGGAACGAATGGTTGCTGGGATAGGACTCGTGGACGGGCACGGCCAGCAACGGCCGCAGCAGGGGCTCGAACTGGTTTGGCCGCTGCCGGTTGAACTGGCTCTTGTAGATCAGTCCGACATATTCGCAGGCCGTCAGGATCGCCTGGAAAAGGCCCTCCGTCTGCTCGAAACCGCCGAGATCCTCGATATACAATGCGCGGGTGAATTCCCCCACGGAGATGGTCGACTCGATTTGAATATCGGGCAGGCGCCGCATGCGTTCGCGGTCGCGGCGTTGCATAGAGAGCAGTACCGTCGTTTCGAGGCGGGTATAATCCGGGCCGGGTGGCGGAAGTATATCCAGCATTTCCCAGGTGAAGCGCAGCGCCGCGGTATAGGCGTTGCGTGACGGCTGCTGGTGCAGCCTGCGCAGCTCGAAGGAGGGGATAAGCTGCGACACGCCGAGGCTGCCGCCGTCCATCGTCGACTTGTTCTTGTTCTTGTTCTTATTTTTGTTCTTGTTTTTGTTCAGCGACGCCTTGTTGAGCACCGACTTGTTCGCCACGCTCTTGTTGAGAACCGAGGCTACGGCCATCGTCGCCATCATCGGCCCGGCCAGAAGCGCTGCATCTTCACCGGTGCCGGGGAGCAGCGCAGGTTCGGAGGCTGCATCCGGTGCAGCCGGCGACGCACCGGCGAGAGGATCAGCACCGGTATCGTCCCTGGGGTCGCATGGAAGGACCGTATCCGGCTCAATCCTGAATTTATAACTGTTTAGAAATAAAACTAATTTTGATTGCGATTCGTGGGCAGTGTCCGCTTCCATGGCAGCCTCCTTGCGCGATGATGTGAAGAATTGTCCGGGGTTCAGCGCAGCTTGGCGCCGGCCTTGAGCAGCCCGTCGATCAGGATCTGCCCGCCGCCTGTGTCAAGCAGCGGATAGCCGCTGCCGCGGAAGGCGTCGATGGAGAAACCGCCCTCGACTGCCTCAAGACGCTGCAGGTAATGCCGCGCGCCACCGAGATCGTTGGAATGGGCATGACTGGAGGCAAGATAGCGCAGCAGGCTGTTGAAGTTCGGCCGTGCCCGCAGGGCTTCTTCGCCTGCAGATATGGCTGCGGCATGATCGCCTGCAAGCGCTGCCGCAATGCATTTGGTCGTATCGAAGTAATATTTATGCGGGCTGTAGACGCCGAGCTCTTGTACCCAACGCGCCATCGCCACCGCCTTGTCGGGCTGGCCTGCATAGCAGTGCAGCATCGCGTAGAGGTCCCAACCGAGCGGCAGGGCCGGATTCAGGCGGATCGATTTTTCGAACAGGTTGGCCGCATAGTCGTATTCGCCGAACAGGAACGAATGGACGTGGCCGACGAGCGCGAGCGACACGGAATTCTGCGGATCGAGTTCCAGCGCCTTGCGTGCATAGGCCTGGGCTTCCTCGATCAGATGGGCATCCAGCGCGTTGAAACGCTGGCCGACCTGGAAAGTCCGAATGAATGACAGCCAGGCAAAAGTCGATGATCGCGGCTGATACTGGATCTGTTCTTCCAGGCGCCGTTCCGCGTTGTCGAGGTCGTCGCGCGACAGCCGAAAGATCGCATTGACGGCGTCGATCAGGAGACCGTCTTGCGACAATCTGCTGTCGGTTGCCTGGATCTCCTCGAAATAGGCCAGTTGATCGACTGCCTGGCTGATCAGCGCAGCGGCGATGCCGAACTCGCCGCGCTCGAACTGCGTGCGGTTGATTGCCTGACTTCCCAGCCAATGAATGCGGTTGTTGATCAGGTGCTTCATCACCAGTTCGATCAGCACCATGTCACCATCAAACGTCAGGCGAAGCTGAAGGCATAGGGGAAGGCTGATTTGCTGTTCACTCTCTTCAATATGCGGCGAGGTGAACGAGAGGTCGGTGACGCCAAAGCCCAGCCCATCGATGATGGCTTTTGCAATGAGGTTTTGGAACCGTGTCGCAGCAATTTGCCCGCCCTCGCCGGCACCCACCACGATGGGGGACAGAAGAGCCATCATCCATCGCCAGTCACCGCCAACCCGCCGCCCAGAGGGACCCCTGCTGGCGATATCCACGGGTGGTTTGCCTGTTCTCGACGTATCCGGGGCGCCAGTTAACGGCAGCAGGGCGGAATGTTTGGCGATATCGCGGCTCGGCTGCTGTCGCGGCTCGAAGACGTCGTGGACTTGTCCTTCATCGAGACGGCGATACCAGTTTTGCCTTTCCAGCGCCAACCAGTCCTCGAATTCAGGATCGCGGATGTCGATACCTTCGAGCAATTCGTCGGTGACTTGATCCGCAGACCGCTCCGTCCGAACCACCAGGTCGGTATCGAGCGCCAGTCGGTCCATATCCAGCCAAACGGTATTCTTATCCGCAATCAAGAGATCACGTGCCGGCCCCAGACTCTTATGAATGTCCAAAAGCGCCTGGCGTAGACTGGCTGCCGCCTGGTCGTCGGAGCGATCGCTCCATAACTTGTCCCTAAGCCAGATTCTCGAGCGCGAGCCCCGGGTGGACAATGCAAGCATTGCCAAAAGAGCCTGTGCCTTTTTGGATTTCGGAGCAACCGACCGCCCCCCGGCGTCCACAAGGGCAAAGGGCCCGAGCAGGAACATCCGAAACGGATATTGCTCCTTGTTCATGCGATCCACCGGCCCCGCCCCCGCTGCCTCCGATACGCTCGTTTGGCGGCCGGAAAACCTGGCATCCAGGGGCCAGTCTGCCACAACTTCGGCTCCTGGCAAGCAACCGGGAAGGGAAACCGGGATTGCGAAATGTAAATCTATGCTATGGCGATGATCGAACTGAAGCATAACCGGTTGAAATCCCTCTGCGTAACTTCGCAAACCGGCCGTAGCATCCTGCCGTCAAAGCAGCGTCAAAGAAATGTTGTTTGGGCACCGTAATTTTGCGGGCATCCGCCAAAGGCTGCGGAGTACTTAGAACGATGTGTCGGTGTTGCTCCAGCGGGAGCATCGACCGTGGCTCCCGATCATCCAGCGCCGGGATGATGTCCCGGCGCTCTTTTGTTTTCCTGTAGTTAGGCGAGACCGCCGATGTGGAAGCTCTTCATTTCGAGATATTCCTCGATGCCGCACTGCGCGCCCTCGCGGCCAAGACCGGATTGTTTGACGCCGCCGAAGGGAGCCACCTCGGTCGAGATCGCCCCTGTGTTCAGGCCGACCATCCCGAATTCGAGGGCTTCGGCGACACGCCAGGAGCGTTTCAGGCTCCCGGTGTAGAAATAGGCCGCAAGCCCGAAGGGCGTGGCGTTGGCAATGCGGATCGCCTCTTCCTCGTGGTCGAAACGGAAAAGCGGGGCAACGGGTCCGAAGGTCTCTTCGCTGGCAAGCTGCATCTCGGTCGTCGCACCGCCGAGTACCATCGGCACCGCATATTGGTCGCCTTCAGGCACGGAATCTGCGGTGGCGAGGATGCTTGCTCCCTTTTCCACCGCATCGTCGACATGACGCTTGATCTTGTCGATCGCCGCCTTGTTGATCATCGGCCCGATATCCGTGCCTGCATCCGTGCCGGCCCCGACCTTCATGGCCGATACGCGCGCGGAAAGTTTGGCGGCAAAGGCCTCATAGACGCCGGACTGGACGAGAAGCCGGTTGGCGCAGACGCAGGTCTGCCCGCCATTGCGGAATTTCGAGGCAACTGCGCCTTCCACGGCCAGATCAAGATCGGCATCGTCGAAGACGATGAAGGGCGCGTTGCCGCCGAGTTCGAGGCTGAGCCGCTTGATGTTGTCGGCCGCGCCGCGCATCAGCAGCGAGCCGACGCGGGTTGAGCCGGTGAAAGAGATCTTGCGAACGGTCTGGTTCGCCATCAGTTCGTCGCCGATGCCGGCCGGCATGCCGGTGACGATATTGATCACGCCCTTGGGGATGCCGGCGCGCTCCGCCAATACGCCGAGCGCCAGCGCCGAATAAGGGGTGAGGTCCGATGGCTTGACGACGACGGTGCAGCCTGCTGCGAGCGCCGGCCCGACCTTGCGGGTGATCATCGCATTCGGAAAATTCCACGGCGTGATTATCGCCGATACGCCGACGGGCTCCTTCAGAACGACGATCCGTCGGTCCGTCGTTGGCGAGGGAATGGTCGTCCCGCCGATACGGCGCGCCTCCTCGGAAAACCATTTGATGAACGAGGCGCCGTAGCGGATTTCGCCACGCGCTTCCGTGAGGGGCTTGCCCTGCTCACGGGTGAGGATCAGCGCCAGATCCTCGATATTGTCGAGCATCAGATCATGCCAGGCTTCCAGCAATGCGCCGCGCTCGGCATTGGTCTTTGCTCGCCATGGACCAAAAGCCCTCTCCGCCGCGGCGATTGCCGCCCTCGTATCGGCTCCATCCATGTCGGGCACCGTGCCCAGCACATGTTGCGTCGCCGGATCGATCACCTCGATCGTGCGCCCAGCTTCAGCCCCGCGCCATTCTCCGTCGATCAGCCCCAGCTCACGAAGCAGGTTGCTATCCCTTAATCCGTTCATTCTGTTCTCCATTGATCAGCCGAGTGCCGAAAGCACCGATGCCGTGATCGCGTCGGTCTTGTCCTTGCCGGGAATTGCGCCGATGCCGCGTGCCGTCGTCGCCTCGATAGCGGCCATCACCTTTGCTGCGGCAGCCGCTTCTCCCAAGTGCTCCAGCATCATCGCGCCCGACCAGATGGCGGCGATTGGATTGGCGATGCCGAGTTCGGCGATATCGGGTGCGGAGCCGTGGACGGGTTCGAACATCGACGGCGCCGAGCGATCGGGATTGATGTTGGCGGAGGCGGCAAAGCCAAGCCCGCCCTGGATGGCGGCGCCGAGGTCGGTCAGGATATCGCCGAACAGGTTGGAGGCGACCACGACGTCGAGACTATCAGGCGCCATGACCATACGCGCAGCCATGGCGTCGATATGGTAGCTGGTCACCTCGATATCGGGATATTCCGCTGAAAGCTTCTGGGTGATTTCGTCCCAGAAGACCATCGAATATTTCTGGGCGTTGGACTTCGTCACCGAGGCAAGCTTGCCGCGTCGCGTCCGCGCCTGCTCGAAGCCGAAACGCAGGATGCGCTCGACCCCCGTGCGGGTGAAGATCGAGGTCTCGACCGCCACTTCATTGTCGGTGCCCTGGTGGACGCGGCCACCGGCGCCGGAATATTCGCCTTCGGTATTTTCACGAATGCAGAGGATGTCGAAACCATCGGACCGCAACGGCCCCTGCACACCCGGCAGCAGCCGGTGCGGGCGGATATTGGCATACTGCACGAAAGCCTTGCGGATCGGCAGCAGAAGCCCATGCAACGACACCGAATCCGGCACTTTACGAGGCCAGCCGACGGCGCCGAGCAGGATGGCATCGAAGGACCGGAGCGTCTCGATGCCATCGGCGGGCATCATGCTGCCGTTCTCCAGATAGTAGTCGCAGGACCAGGGATAGCTGGTTGCATCAAGAGAAAATCCGTTCAGGCGAGCTGTTTTTTCAAGCACGGCCCAGGCTGCTGCCGTCACGTCGCGGCCGATGCCGTCTCCGGGCAGAAGGGCGATCTTGTAGGTTTTCATCGCAGGTCCTCACAGGCTGATGAGCACACTCTTGCTCTTGCGGTTGGCGAGATAGGCATCGCGGCCGAGATCCTTGCCGATGCCGGACTGCTTATAGCCGCCGGTCGGCAGGATATGGTCGCGTGAACGGCCGTAGCGATTGACCCAGATGGTGCCAGCCTGAAGGCGGCGGGTCACGCGGATGGCACGCGAGAGATCGCGGGTGAAGAGGCCGGCGGCAAGCCCATAGGCCGGATGGTCGGCGAGCCTCAGCGCCTCCTCCTCGTCCTCGAAGGTCTGAATGGTCAGCACCGGTCCAAAAATTTCCTCAAGAACCGCCGGCGATGTTGCGGTCACGCCCGAAATCAGGGTCGGTGCGTAGAAATAACCTTCGCGGTCGAGCCGGCGGCCACCGGTGAGGCATTCGGCGCCGTCGTCGATAGCGGCACGGATGATGCCGTCCATGCGGGCGATCTGTCGTTCGGAGATGACTGGCGAATAATCGGTCGCCTCGTCCCAGGTGGGGCCGGGGCGGATGGCCGCCAGCCTCTCGATAAGCGCAGCTGCCAGCGCGTCCGCCACCTTCGCCTCGACGATGAGGCGGGATCCGCAAACGCAGGCCTGACCGGCGTTGGAGAGAATGCTGCCGGCGATTGCGCCCGCCGCAAGCTCGAGATCGGCATCGGCGAAAACCAGCTGCGGGCTCTTGCCGCCGAGTTCGAGCGTCATCGGCTTGACACCGGTGCGGGCGATATTGGTCATGATCGCCGAGCCGGCCGCGGTCGAACCGGTGAAACTGACCTTGGAGATGCCTGGATGTCCGGTGATCGCATTTCCGGTGGTCGGGCCGTCGCCGAGCACGATGTTGACGAGACCGGCCGGCAGGCCGGCCCGCACCGAAAGTTCGGCGAGATAGAGCGTCGAAAACGGCGTCATTTCCGATGGTTTCAGCACCACCGCATTGCCCGCCGCCAGCGCCGGGCCGAGCTTCCAGCCGGCCATGGACAAGGGAAAATTCCAGGGTGTGATGGCGCCGACGACGCCATAGGGTTCCGTCATGATCATGCCGACGTTCGCATCGTCGGTCGGGACGAGGTCGCCGCCTTCCTTGTCGGCGAATTCAGCAAAGAAACGGATCTGTTCGGCGGTGACGGCGATATCGCCGGCGACGAGATGGCCGACTGGCCGTGTCGAGGAAAGCGCTTCGAGCCTGGCGAGGGTCTCCGCCTCGGCTTCGATCAAGTCCGCCCAGCGCTGCAGCGCCACGGTGCGCTCGCGTGGCCGTATGCCACCCCAATTGCTCGTCTTCAATGCGGTCCTGGCGGTCTCGACAGCCTGATCGACAAGGGCCTCGTCGGCCAGCGGGCAGCCGGCATAGGCCTTGCCGTCGGATGGACGATGCATGTCGATGACGGCTTCGGCCGGAACCAGCCGGCCGCCGATGAAATGTCCGACGGGCAGGGAAATCGTGTTCGGATCGAAGCTGAGTGTCATCGCATGTCCTCGGGGTGGGCTGAGACAAGCCTAACTGGCGAAGGCGAGCAGCATGCGTCGACCGGGGATGCCGCAGCGGCGAAAAATTGCGTTTTCGTCGCTGCGGCAGTCAAATCTACGGCGTCGGCATCACGACACGGTGACGTAGATCTTGCGCACCGTCTCGATCGTCTTCCAGACGCCAACAAAGCCCGGCTTCATGACGAAGCTGTCGCCGGCCTTGTAGACCACCGGTTCACCGCCTTCCGGAGTGAGTTCGACCAGGCCGGAAAGGATATGGCAGAACTCGAAGGTCTCGCCCTTGATCGAGCGCGTCTCGCCGGGTGTCGCTTCCCAGACGCCGCTATGAACGGTCTCGCCGCGGGCAGCGTCCTGCGCCCAGGTCTTGAAGGCAGGACTGCCCGAGATCAGCCGTTCGGGGAGGGGGCCGGATTCGCGCGGCGCGAAGGATGGGTCGGTGTCGATCGTCTTGAGGAGGAACATGATTTTGCTTTCCCAGGTTGAGAACTCAGTAGCCGCGGTTGCGATCGACCAGGCCGATCGGATCGAGGCCCGCTTGGTGCCGTTTGATGTTGCCGATGACGGCCACTGCCGCGGTTTCAGGCTGGGTGACGCTCGCAATGTGCGGCGTCAGCAGGATCTTCGGATGGTTCCAGAAGGCGTCATCCGCGGGAAGCGGTTCCGGATCGGTGACGTCGACGACGGCGCCGGAGAGATGCCCAGCATCGAGCGCGTCAATGAGCGCCTGATGGTCGAGCTGAGGGCCGCGGCCGACATGGACGAGTGCGGCGCCGGCCGGCAGTCCGGCGAAGAGTTCGGCATTCAGGAAGCCCCGCGTCTCATCCGTCAGCGGCAGCAGGCAGACGAGAATGTCGGTGGTTGCAAGCAGAATATCGAGGCCGTCGCGGCCGCTCAGGCATCGGATGCCGTCGATCTCGCGGGGGCTGCGGCTCCATCCCGAAAGCGGAAAGCCGAAGGGCTGCAACCGTTCGAGCACGGCGCTGCCAAGCATGCCGAGGCCAAGCACGCCGATGCGGCGTTCCGAGGCCTGCCTGGAAGCGATCGTCTGCCAGGTCCGGCGCCGCTGCTGGTCGAGATAGGCCGGCAAGTCGCGATGGAGCGCAAGCACCGCCAGCGTCACATATTCCTGCATCATCCTGACGATGCCGTCTTCGACCATGCGCACCACCTTCACCGACGCCGGCACCGCATCGATATGGAACTGGTCGATGCCGGCGCCGATCGAAAACAGGATTTCGAGATTGCGATAGCGGGCGAGATCCTCCGGTACGGTCCAGGTGATGAGGAAGTGTACGGCGTCGGGTTTGACCGACTTGGGATCCATGGAGAAGGCAATGTCGGGCAGTTCGCGCGCGAAGGCTTCGGCGAATATCGCGCCGCGCTTCGCATCGGAATTGAAGAGGAAGGTCATGGCGTCGGCTCCTTGATCCGATGTCATCAGGCGCAGCGGCGGCCAAGCGCCTCGACCATCGCCTGGCAGGCGAGCAGTTCGCCGGTGAGGATGAATTCGTCCGGCTTGTGGGCGCGGCCGATGTCGCCCGGTCCGCAGATGATCGCATCGATGCCGGCGCGCTGGAAAAGTCCGGCCTCGGTGCCGTAGCTGACGGCGGCGAGCGGCTCGATGCCGGTCAGTTCGCTAAGCAGGACCGCAAGCGGCGCATCGGCGGCAAGCGAAAGCGCCGGATAGGCGCTGAGTTCGCGCCAGTCTATCTGGAAGCCAAGCTGCGATAGTCCCTCGGCCGATGCCCGCAGTGGCGCCAGCAACGTGATCGGATCGACGCCGGAAATAGCCCGCGCTTCGAACTCGGCCTCGCAGCTGTCGGGAATGATGTTGACCGCCTGGCCGCCCTTCAGCGTGCCGACCTGAAGCGAGGAGTAGGGCGGTTCGAAGACAGGCTCATACGGGCCGCGCGTGAGCCGTTCGGCTTCGGCGCGAGCGCAAGCCAGAATATCGGTGATGGCATGGATTGCGTTCAGTCCCTGGTCCGGACGCGAGGAATGGCCGGACCGGCCCCTGACCGTCAGTCGGGCGGCGGCCTTGCCCTTGTGGGCGCGGATTGCCCGCATGCCGCTCGGCTCGCCGATGATCGCGCCAAGCGGGGTTGCACAGAGCTCCGGCAGGCGCGCGATCATGTGCGGCACGCCGCGGCAGCCGGCCTCCTCGTCATAGGAAAAGGCAAGGTGGACGGGCTGGCGAAGCGGTGAGGCCACCAGCGCCGGAACGGCCGCGAGAACGGCGGCCAGGAAGCCTTTCATGTCGGTAGCGCCGCGACCGTAGAGGATGTCTGCTTCAGCCCGCAATCGGAACGGATCGCTGGTCCAGCCGCCTCCAGCGGGGGGAACCACGTCCATATGGCCGGAGAGAATATAGCCCGGCGTTTCCTTCGGGCCGATCGTGGCGAAGAGGTTCGACCGGTCGCCCTCCGGGCCGGGAAGCTCGGTGACGACGGCGCCGTGGCTTTGCAGGTAGTGCCGGATCCACGCCACGATCTCGCCGTTCGGCGTGCCGACGACGGAGGGGAAGCCAACGAGCCTTTCGAGAATTTCAATGGCCTGCATCGGCGACCTCACAAACATGCTGCTTGCCGAGACGGCGGCCATGCCGCCGGCGGAAACGACAATTCGGCGCAGCGAGATATTAGAGGTGTTTGCAACTGGACTGAGGGGGGTGACATTTCCGGGCTCTCACAGTGAACAGCGACTCCGGCCGCTGGATCTGTCAATGAGTCTAGAGGGAGACGCAGGCGTTACTTGCCGAAAGCGCATCGGGATTTGGTCGATTGTTGTGTTTGCGCAGGCTTCACCAGTGAATTGTATCGAACGATCTGTTCTAGTCTGGGCGGAGAAGTTTCCGGGCGCAGACTTGGCCAATGCGGCAGGAGGGCGGGAGTGAGTGAACTGATATCCGAATCCAGGTTCGTCGATAGTTTCGAGACGCATATCGCCGGGATCGACAGCGTTGCTCTCGACCAGTTGCACGCACTTTCGATGACCGTCGCCTGGCCGCATCGCGGCGAGGATTGGCAGTTCCTGCGGGAGTTCGGCCAGGGCATCGTGGCGATCGATGAAATCGGCCGTATCCTGGGCTCTGCCATGTGGTTTCCCTATGACGCGCAATTTGCCACGGTCGGTATGGTCATCACCTCGCCGCGTCTTCAAACCAATGGCGCCGGGCAATGGCTGATGGGACACGCGCTTACTCAGGTCGCCGGGCGGAACCTCGGGCTGAATGCGACGCGCGCAGCGCGCCGCCTTTATCGGTCCTTGAACTTTGTTCGGGAGGCGCTGGTCTTTCAATGCCAAGGCGAAGCGATGTCGCCGCCGGATGTAGAGCTGCCGTCCGGTGCCGCAATACGGGCAGTGGAGGCTGGCGATCTGGAAGCGATCGCCGAATTGGATTGTGTGGCTTTCGGCACGGATCGCAAACTGCTGCTGGCCCGGCTCATGGCGAATTCCAAGGGCATCGTGTTGACCCGCGCGGGCCGGATCGAGGCTTTCTCGCTTTGCCGGCGGTTCGGGCGTGGCCATGTCATCGGTCCTGTTGTGGGGCGCAGTGACGCCGACGCGATCGCCGTCGTCCGCCCGCATGCGGCCGAACGCGCAGGTGCGTTCCTGCGCCTCGATACACGCGAGCAGGGCGGAGCCTTTTCCGATTTCCTCTCCCGCTGCGGTCTTCCTGTCTACGATATCGTGACGACCATGTCGCTCGGTGGCGCTTGGCTTCCGGTTGCCGGACGCGCAATTGCGCCCGAGCCGAAGACCTATGCACTCGTCAGCCAGGCACTCGGTTGACGCAAACCCGCACGGGCGCCCGACGCAAACCGGCCTTCGCGTGGATTAGGCGCCGGGACAGACGGGGAGGCAGGTCAGAGCCTGCTGGCGTTCGAGTTCGGGCCGGAACGAGCGGTATTGCCAGAAACCCTCCGGGCTTTCCCGCCGATACACTGTCTCGAGCCAGAACACCGAGTCATCGATCGGCAAGACAGGATGCCACGCATACCACTGCGACCAGATCTTTCGTGCCGGTTTCCCGTCCATGATCATCGCTCATCTCCTCATCATCGGCTAATCCTGGAACATCCGCGCGGCAACGGAGCCGTTGCCTTTGCGAAAGCGGATTTCGACGTCGGTTACGATCGCATCCATCGGGATGTCATGGTCCTGAGGACGGATGGTCTCGATCTCCTGGAAGTCGAAACCAACGCCGATCGCGAAAGGCCGGGGATGGAGAGCGGCCAGCGTTCGATCGAAATAACCGCCTCCGAAACCGAGCCGGTAACATTGCGCATCGAATCCGACGACCGGGGCGATGACGATATCGGGCCGGCGCTCTTCGCCTTGAAGCGGAACCGGGATGTTCAGGATGCCCCGTGTCAGTTCTTCGCCGACGCACCACGAGCGGAAGCTGAGGGGCTTCCTTTTTTCCGTCACCACCGGCAACAGGCAAGTGGCGCCGCAAGCTGCCGCAGACTGCATCCAGCCGCGGAGGTCCGGCTCGCCCAGAAACGGCCAGTAGAGGCTTACACTGCGGCCGGCGATCTTCGGCAGCAGCCGATCCAGATGATGACGGATAAGAGATGTTCGTTGCTCGCGCTCATTCGCGCCGAGCAGCGTCCGGCAGTCTATCAGGCGACGGCGTTGTTCCTTCCGCCACTCCCGGACGACTTCGGGCTCCGGTTCGAGCCCCATGTAAGCCGGATCAACCTCATGCATGAAGCAGGCCGGTGAGGAAAAGCCATCGGCATTGTTTTTCATGGCATCGTCACTCATGGAGCGTTTCTTTTCTGTTCGTCGCCCCTCAATCCGTGTTCAACGTTAGAGAATAACAGTGCGGTACTATTCTTCAATAGAGATTGTTTTTCGCGTGGCCTGAAATCTCTCTCGCCAGAGGGAGGGCTTCAGCCGCCGTGGCGGAAATCCAGGAATATTGCTCTCTCTGCGCCAAGCCGTGACGCTCTCACTCAGGTTATCTTGATAATATGTCGTAATACGATATTATCAAGATCGCCCGATTGTCGAGGAGCGAGCTTTATGGAAAACCGACTTCATCCCGCAACGCGCTGCCCCACGCCCTTCCCTCGTGATGAGCTTTCGAAAAACTGCGGCAAAGAGTTCACGCCTTGCTCGAGAATGCGGAAGCAAGTCGTTGGGAGCTTTTGCGCACGGAATGGCTGTACGATGTGGTGCTGCTGACGAATGACTTTCGTCTCTGGATGCAGCGTCTCGATAAGGGCTTCGGTACCGCCAACAGGACTGCATTATCCCGTGAAAGCGGGATGCCTCAGGTGATCGCACGTAGCCCGAGATAGGCCGCCAAACTGACGGCGGAGAGGGCGATTGTCAGCCTGGGTCTCGCATCGTCGAACATCGCCGCCAGCGCAAGGCCGAGCATCAGGATGACGGATTTTGCCCAAAGCTCCTGATCGGAGACGGTGAAAGCGATTGCTGCCAGAAAGACGGCGTTGGCGACGATGGTCACGGGGGCGGATTTCTGGGCGAGATCGCCGCCTGGGAAATACGGCATTAAAAAACGGCGCATGCTCAAGCCTGAAGCGACGCTCAGAAGAAGACAGGTCAAGACAAGTTGCAACATAGGACGTCGCCGATCGATCCGCAGATAGCCCTATGCATGCAAACCTTATGCCAGCCTCAAACCCTCAAAACGTCGTCCGATAGAGGCAATGTCGCGGCTTGCATGGCTATTTCCTCGGCGTCGCGACCCTTTTTTCGGCAATCGCTCGTCTGCTTGGGCTCATGTTTCTCGTCCAATGCCGAAACCGGCTTGAGCTGGAGCAATGATTTTTATATAGAGAATTATCTGTCGTCTTAATTCCGGAAACGAGATCTTTTCATTGGACCTTTCATCGATCGAGATATTCCTCGCCGTTGTCAGCGACCGCAGCGTGACGAAGGCTGCCAAGGCCGTAGGGCGGGTGCCATCGAATGTGACGACGCGCATCCAGCAACTGGAGGAGGACCTCGGCGTTTCCCTCTTCAGCCGTGATGGCAAGAAGATGACGTTGACGCGGGAGGGGGAGACGTTTTTCGCCTATGCCAACCGGCTTATGGCGCTTGCGCTCGAAGCGCGCCAGGCCGTGCGGCCTCTCGCCCCATCGGGGACGTTGCGGGTCGGCACTATGGAGAGCACGGCGGCAAGCAGGCTGCCGGCGGCGCTGATGCAATTCAATCAGATGTGGCCCGATGTGTCGCTTCAGCTGACGATGGGGGCGTCCCGCGATCTGACCCGCGATGTTCTCTCTGATGCGCTGGATTGTGCGCTGATTGCCCGCCTGCCGAAGACGATGCGCGAGGAAGACTCGAGCTTCGATGCCGAACTCAAGGCGCTCGAAATGGAGCTGACCTTCGTCGAAGACCTGTTGATCGTGTTGCCATCCGGGCATCCCTCCATCAAATCCGCCGCCGACCTGCGTGTCGGGTCGCTCGCCGCTTTGGAGCCTGGCTGCACCTATCGCAGGATCGCTGAAAACTGGGCGCGTAAATCGAGCGCGCTGCCGACGAGCGAACTCGGTTCCTACCACGCGATCCTGGCGAGCGTTGCGACCGGGAACACGGCGGGTGTCATGCCCCGATCGGTCCTTGACCTCATGCACTGGCCGACACCGGTCCAGACCCATCAGCTCGGTGCTGTCGAGACGCTGCTCGTCTATCGCAAGAATGATCGCCCCAGCGCGTTCAACGCGTTCCACGAAGTTCTCAGCGCGACAAAGGGCAGAGATGTCAGGCTGACAACAAACTAGTTCGCACGCCCCTCTCCTTCGCCGCCAGATAATCCTCGCTTAAAATTGGTCTTGTCATGCAGTATCCCGTTTCCCCGAAGGTGGGATCGAGCCGCCTCCGCCGCTTCCGTTTGTTCTCACCCATATTGGCGGGAGCGACTCTACGAGAGCGATTGATTGCATGTCTCGGCGCTTTGCTGGCCATTGGTTTCACCGGCGTCATCAGCGGCTATCTGTTCGGGCAGGGGCCGCATCTTCCCTTGATCGTCGCGCCGATGGGGGCGTCCGCAGTGCTTCTTTTCGCGGTGCCTGCAAGCCCGCTGGCGCAGCCATGGTCGATCATCGGCGGCAATACGATTTCCGCTCTGATGGGGATCATTGCCGCCTATTTCATTCGTGATCCGATCATCGCGACCGGTGTCGGCGTTTCGCTTGCCATCGGCGCGATGTCCTTCACGCGGTGCCTTCATCCGCCAGGAGGAGCCGCCGCACTGACCGCCGTGCTCGGCGGCCCTGTCGTTGCCGGTTGGGGATTTCTCTTTCCCTTCGTGCCCGTCGCCTTGAACTCCTGCATTCTCGTCGGCCTTGGCCTGCTGTTCCACAAGCTTTCCAAGCGGAATTATCCGCACGTCGTTCCGAAACCCGTGGAGAACACCCATCAGACGATCGACCTGCCATCGGCGGTGCGGGTGGGTTTTCGCGAGGAGGATGTCGACGCGGCCCTCGAAGCGCTTGACGAAACCTTCGATATCGACCGGGCAGACCTCGGCCGGCTGCTGCAGCAGGTTGAGTTGCAAGCGGCGATCCGCTCAACCGACAAGATCAGCTGTGCCGATATCATGTCGCGTGACGTGATCGCCATTGGCGAAGCTTCGGAACCGGATGCCGCACGGCATCTGCTCTTGAAGCATAATATCCGCACGCTGCCGGTTAAGGACCCCGAAGGCCGCCTCGTCGGCGCTGTCGGCTTGCGGGAATTGTCGATGAGCACCGAGACCATCGCGCATGCGATCTCGAGGCCGGCGGTGGCCAGACCTTCCGATGCCGCTCTGTCGCTATTGCCCGTTCTGACGGACGGCCGCACGCATGCCGTCATCATCGTCGACGACGATTTTCGCATCCTCGGCCTGATATCGCAAACGGATCTGCTGAGCGCAGTAGCGCGGCTGCTGCCAAAGGAAGACAATGCAATTCCGGCGGTGGCCTGAGCGGTCGGCGTGGGACGAAGCTGGAGAAAAAGTCGGTGCTGATCGAGCGCGATTCAAATGGTGATTTCATCCTGGAATCATCCGAACTGGCGCAGCGGTTTGGGCTGTCGCTCGCCGATCTTCGCCGCCACATTCGCCATGGCTCCGTCGTTAGCTCCGTGGAAATCGGCACGGCTGAACACGAGGGGACGAAACGGGTGTCGCTTCGCCTCGGCAACAGGCTTTGGCGAGCCATTTTGAACGATGAAAATGAAGTGCAGCAGGAGCAGATGACCGTTCTTCGGGGTAAATCCTCCGGAGGGCATCCGCGCTAACACCATCACATCTCTGTTCCGCGCGGCTTACTACGCGCAGGCGCGGCATTTCCTACCGTTCGCTCGTTTCGAAGAGGCCGCGGGCCGCCTCGACCATCGACTGCAGGTGATCGGGGTCACGCACGCCCTGCCGGTAAAGCTCGATGATTATGCTCGCCGTTCGTTCGGCTTCGTCGCTGTCCTTTTCCACCTGGTACTCGGATCGGATCTTGTCGAAGACCCGCTGGCAGATTTCGAGATCGCGGGAGTCCAGCGGTGCCTGCGATCGGGTTTTGATCGTTTGAACCATCTCTATTCCCTCAGATAAGGCCCGCCCAGCGAGGCCGGCGGGCCTGCAAGCGCCTTAGAAGTCCATACCGGGGCCGGCGGGCATTGGCGGTGGCGCGTCCTTCTTGGGTTTCTCGGCGATCATAGCTTCCGTCGTGACGAGAAGACCGGCGATGGAGGCCGCATCCTGCAGCGCGGTGCGAACCACCTTGGCCGGATCGATGACGCCCTGCGCATAGAGGTCGCCATATTCGCCCGTTTGAGCGTTCCAGCCGTAGGAGAACTCGCTTTTCTCGCGCAGCTTACCGACGATGACCGTGCCTTCCGCTCCGGCGTTTTCGGCGATCTGGCGAGCCGGTGCCTCGACCGCGCGGCGAACGATGTCGACGCCGACGCGCTGGTCGCCATTGGCGGTTTTGACATTGTCGAGCGCCTTGACGGCGCGCAGCAGCGCCACGCCGCCACCAGGCAGAATGCCTTCCTGAACGGCAGCGCGGGTTGCATGAAGCGCGTCGTCGACGCGGTCCTTCTTTTCCTTCACTTCGACTTCCGTCGAGCCGCCGACACGGATGACGGCAACGCCGCCGGCGAGCTTGGCAAGACGTTCCTGCAGCTTCTCGCGGTCATAGTCCGACGTGGTTTCTTCGATCTGGGCCTTGATCTGGGCAACGCGGCCTTCGATGTCGGACTTGGCGCCTGACCCATCGACGATCGTGGTGTTTTCCTTTTCAATCGAAACCTTCTTGGCCCGGCCGAGCATATCGAGCGTGACGGATTCGAGCTTGATGCCGAGATCTTCGGAGATGACGGTGCCGGCGGTCAGGATGGCGATGTCTTCGAGCATGGCCTTGCGGCGGTCACCGAAGCCAGGAGCCTTGACGGCGGCGATCTTCAGGCCGCCGCGCAGCTTGTTGACGACGAGCGTTGCCAGGGCTTCGCCTTCGACGTCTTCAGCGATGATGAGCAGCGGCTTGCTGGATTGGACGACAGCTTCGAGAACCGGCAGCATCGACTGCAGGTTCGAGAGCTTCTTCTCATGGATGAGGATATAAGGGTCTTCAAACTCGACCCGCATCTTGTCGGCATTGGTGACGAAGTAGGGGCTGAGATAGCCGCGGTCGAACTGCATGCCTTCGACGACTTCGAGTTCGGTTTCGGCGGTCTTGGCTTCTTCAACGGTGATGACGCCATCATTGCCGACCCTTTCCATGGCTTCCGCCAAAAAGCGGCCGATTTCGGCATCGCCATTGGCGGAGATCGTGCCGACCTGGGCGATTTCGGAATTGTTGGAGATCTTTCGGGCATTGGCCTTCAGTTCCGCAACGATGGCGCCGACCGCAAGATCGATGCCGCGTTTCAGGTCCATCGGGTTCATGCCTGAGGTAACCGCCTTGGCGCCCTCCTTGACGATCGCCTGGGCCAGTACCGTTGCCGTCGTGGTGCCGTCGCCGGCGATGTCGCTGGTCTTCGAGGCGACTTCGCGGACCATCTGGGCGCCCATGTTCTCGAACTTGTCTTCGAGTTCGATTTCCTTGGCAACCGAAACGCCGTCCTTGGTGATGCGCGGGGCGCCGAAAGATCGTTCGATCACGACGTTGCGGCCTTTCGGGCCGAGGGTCGCCTTCACGGCGTTGGCCAGGATGTCGACGCCACGCAGCATCTTCTCGCGGGCTTCGGTGCTGAATTTGATTTCTTTAGCAGCCATGTCCTCACTCCTTCATAGGCGGCCAGAGTAATTCCAGGAAAAGTACGACGCGTATTCCTTTCGGATTGCGTCAGAAATTAAAGGTTGGAGCGGTTCTGCGTTTCCATGAAAAGCTGAAGCGCTCCGGCCTTGACTGATGTCCGCAGATCTCAGGCGGCCTGCTTCTTTTCACCTTGCGGTTCGATGATGCCCATCACGTCGCTTTCCTTCATGATCAGCAGGTCTTCGCCATTGATCTTGATCTCGGTGCCCGACCATTTGCCGAACAGGATGCGATCGCCGGGCTTGACGTCGAGCGCCTGGATCTGGCCGGCGTCGTTGCGCGCGCCAGGGCCAACGGCGATGACCTCGCCTTCCTGCGGTTTTTCCTTGGCGGTGTCGGGAATGATGATGCCGCCCTTGGTCTTTTCCTCTGAATCGACCCGGTGGACGAGAATGCGGTCATGAAGCGGTCGGAACGACATGTCTTTCCTCCATCGACAAACAGTGATGACGTTGTTCCCTTGGAGAATGATGCCGAAAAGTGTGCGCGGTTTTCGGACGACATCAAGCTCTAACTCTAGATTAGAACAGGATTCAGATTTTAGGCCGAGCAGGCCTAAAGTCATCCTGTTCTAACCGGACCGACTGACCAATCCGGGCGGGTGCTCGCGCGCGCGCCTTGTGAGAATGATTTGGTTCGATGATTCTACAATTCAAGAGGTGATGGAAGAAAAATTGGCACTCTCTGCCGGTGAGTGCCAACGCTCGGCAGGGAACAGAAAATCGGCTCCCGCGTTCGAATAATGAAGGCGACGGCGTGGTGCCGGAGGCGAGTTCGAGCAGGATTGAGGCTTGAATCCGGATTTCGGCATTCCCAAATCTTTGGTGATCGAGGCTTTCTTAAGCTCGGTCATCGTCCCACGTCTTTTTGGAGTGAGTGACATGGAAGAGAAGACCAATATCATCAAAGACCTCAGTATCGAGGAACGCGAGGAAATCCTCGTCGATATCGCTCGTACGCTGGAGGACACGGCGCGCGAGGCCTTTGTCGAAGGAAATACGCATTTTGCGGCACTCTCCAACAACATGGCTGAAGCGATCCGCGTCAATGCCGATGAACTCGCCCGTGACGATCCTGAGAATGCCGAGTTGGTATTGCAGCAGGCAGCGGCGATGATCTCGCAATTCGAAGCCGTGCACCCCTATCGGATGGTGAGCATGGCTGTCCATTGACTGCCGGCGGCGTGGCCCCGCCTGGATCGCCCGCTCAAATCAATCACCACTTACGCGGAACTCTCACTGCCTGCGAAGGTTATTGGATCACAATATCGAAAGGTGATCCATGACGACTTTCAAATCCAGCGTGCCGCCTGAGAGCGGCACAGACGACGCGCGGTCCGCCGATACAGAACGGGCCGAGACCGATCGCAAAAGGGCATTGGAAACTGCCCGGCGCAACGCGAGGACGGCATTAGATCGCAATAGCGGCACGGAAACCCCAAGCCTGAAGCTTGCAAGGGAATATCTCAGCCTCGGCGGCCACCGCCGCTCCAAGATCGACGACAATATCACCGATGTCCGCCAATGGGATGAGGACCCGCCGGAGGCCGAACGGTTCTGGAAGGAACGGGTGGAGACGCTTCCAAAGGATCAACGCAAACAGGTGGAGGATTTTCTTCCAACCATCAACACGCCCTGAAAGGCGGCCGGGCCGCTCTTCGGAGGGCTCATCCTAATGCGCTTGGAGGAGATCATGGCCATAGACAAGCACGAGCAGATACGCCAGCGCGCCTACGAAATCTGGGAGGCCGAGGGCCACCCCGATGGCGCTGACGAGCGCCATTGGCTGCAAGCCTGCGACGAACTGGCCGGCGAGGATGAGCATGAGACGCTGCAGGACCTGCTCGATGAAGACGACAGGGACGATGCGGCGCTGCTTCAAGGCGCCGGTGAGAGCGGCGACTTCGATCGGCCACGAGCGAGGCCGGTCCAAACAGCCGTGGCTCCGGTCCCTGACGTCGAGATGACGACGGGCGAAAAGCCTTTCCGGCGGAAAGTGAAGAAGACCGAAGGGCCGTGATCGCCATGCAGCATCTCGACCATGCCATCCAGATCGCTCTTACGGCCCATAAAGGCCAGGCGGACAAGACCGGCCGGCCATTCTTCGAGCACTGCCAGCGGGTAGCGCTTCTGGTTTCCGGCGACGAGACACGAACGGTCGCCTACATTCATGATGTGGTCGAGAAGGGCAGCGGGTGGACGCTCGACAGGCTGAGAGAAGAAGGCTTTCCGCCGGCGATCATCTCCGCGGTGAATGCTTTGACACGGCGGCCAGATGAGCCGGATGACGACTTCGTCAGACGTGCGGCATCAAACCCGCTGGCCCTGTCCGTCAAACAGGCCGATCTTGAAGACAATCTCCGGCAGGCCGAACAGAGCGGCAAGAAAACGGAAAAATACCAGCGCGGCCTGGATCTCTTGCGCGACATCAGGAGCGGATAATAGGAACTCGGACAAATTTGCAGTCGCTAGCCATTGCCATCAAGGTCGGCAATCGGCCGAGCGCGCACTACCCGCCTGCATGTCATGCACTGAGAGCGGTCACGCCTTGTTGGTAAACCACACCGTCGGCGCGCCGAGCACGCCTCCCGTGCGCATCGCCGTCTTCAATTCGTCCAGCTTGCTGAATGCTTGCGCCGCTTCAAGCGTGGCGAACTCGTGGGTGACGGTAATATCGTTCGGGTTGTCGATTGCTCGATAAACGGCCTGCGCCGTCACCCCATTGGCCTTCTGCACCGGCGAAAAGGTATCATATATCTTGCGCCAAGCGGCGTAGTCGGAGACCTCGTGCCGCACGAATAATGTCGTCATGTCATCCTCCCGCGTTGCATTTCCAAGACTCGTTAAGACGTGTGTTACGATTGAACGAGGAACATCATGGTTTCGGGCAAGACGCCATCACTCGCCATCGCATCGGCCGCTGCCTTGGTCTGCATGAAGGCCATCAACTTTTCCATGTCTGCAACGTCCATGACCAAGCCGACGCGGTTGGAGTTTTGAGGGTCCGTAAACGTGCGAATGTTCGTGACGCCGTTGGGTTCCAATACTTGTTTGCGGATTGGTGAAGCGAGCCAGTGTTTCGTGTCGTTAACGTCGTGACAGATCATTATGGTAGGCATTGCGTCCTCCTCCCAAGATTTCGGAAACTGAAAGCTGAGTATGCTGCTGCGCTTTGCCGGATTTCATTACAGCAATGTTGTGAAGAGTGGGTTTTTCTTATTCATTAGTTGAAGATGTAAATATAACTATTGAGTAATCCGAAAATATTATGTTCTTCAGCCGGTTTGCCGCGCCAAAATTCCGGAAGTTTGCGACCGCCATTGGAGAGGTTCAGAATCATCGAACGCCAACCATTTGATCTCGAGGCCTATGTGCACGACATCGGAACAACACCATGCTTTATCTGCAGCTTGGTCAGGAACGACCCGGCCTTCTATCATCATCGCGTTTTTGAAGACCACGAGACGATCATTTTCCTGAGCAAATATCCCACTCTACCGGGCTATTGCCTCGTCTGTCCGAAGGAGCACCGTGAGGATCTGGCGCGGGACATGTCGACGGATGAATATCTTCGACTTCAGGAGAAGGTGCATGTCTTGTCGCGCGCCCTCAAAAGTGTGTTCGACGCCGAGCGAATTTATGTGCTTTCGCTCGGCAGCCAACAAGCCAACAGCACCTGCATTTTCATGTCGTTCCCTTGCCCTCAGGTGTGCCTCTTGAAAAGCAGCAATACCATGCACTGATGGCGGAGCACGGGGTTCTGCAGATCCCTGACGATCAAATGGCCCAGCTGGCGCAGCGCATTGGTGAAGCATACCGGTTCGAGTTCACCGCACGATAATCAACCGTCTGGCCCGCGGTCGAAACCCGGAAGCCGGTGCCTCCAAGCTACATCCCGAGGGCGAATGCCGGCACCTGTACGCCTTTCTCGCGGAAGAGCCGCTCTACCTCGTCGAGGCGGGGACGGGCTGGCGGATTATCGAGCGCTTTTGCCCAGTTCTCACGGCTGGGCAGGGCCATCGCGGCGGTCACCAGCACGATGGTGCCTGCGCCGATGTTGCCGCGCAGCTGCGGCAGTAGGGTCTTGGCGTGGATGAGATTGGTGTTCGGGATCGGGCTCATCGCATGGCCGGCCCTTGGATTGGGCGATAGGTCGACGATGGCGCTGACGTCGGTCTGCCCGTACCAGACCGCCCGGAAATCGCCTACATCGGAGCGGTCGGCATTGAAATCCGCGCGCTCGATCGCAAAACCGCCCTCGATGGTGCTGAGTGTGCGTGGCGTGGCGATGCGGTGAATGCGGATGTGCCACGGATTTTCAGGAAGCAGCCAGGTTTCGATAGTGACATCGCTCCAGGGGCGCCAGCGCGAATAGAGCAGGTCGCCTGCGATCAACGCCTCTTCGAGGGTTTCGCGCATGCGGAAATGGACGCCGTCGTCGGAGAGGCCGAGCATGCCGTCGAAGCTTGCGGCGGAGAAATTCCGATCGTCGGCTTCGACGTTGAAGGCGTAGCGGGTGGAATAGACGAATTTCGAATATTTCTCGTTTGCGCCGAGCATCTTGTCGTGCTGCTGCCCTGAGGAGAGCACGACCACGTTTCCCGGCGTGTGCATGGCGACCATTCCCGCCGGCTTCAACGCAACCGGCTCCGGAAATTCCGGCTGCGGCGCCTCCTCGGCCGCCCAGAAGGGATGATCCCCCGGAAGGGCGAGCGGCAGGAAGAATTTCAGCGCCCAATAGGGCGAGCCGGGAGAGTTGTAGCTCTCGCTCATGAAGAGGTTCGGATAGCCATAGCCGACCGAAAGAACGCCGTCGCGATCGGCAATCGGCATCGCCGCCCACCAGCGGATATGGCGCATGTAATAGCCCTTGATCTCGGCCCAGGGCAGGGCTTCGACACCGGCAAAGGCAAGCGCGCCCCAGAAACCTCCCGCCGCGAAGCGGTAGGTCTGGCTGCGGCCGAAGGCAAGGGCTGCCCCATCCGGGCCGAACCAGTGGCGGATATCGCTGGCGAAGATCTCGGCGCGATCGCGGAAACGATCCTTGCGCGCCTCGTCGCCCTTGGCCAGGACGGCATAGATCATTCCGTAGAAATGCATGGCAAAGGGAATGTAATGATCGACCCGCCGAACCGGCCCGTCGCGATACCAGCCTTCTCCGAGGTCGAAGGCCTCCAGTTCGTCGAGATAGGCGAGGGTTTTCCGGTGATCGAACGCCACGCCCACGCGTTCCAACCCGAGATCGATGAGCACACGGAAGAATTTCCAGTTATTGTCGATGAATTCCAACTCGCGCGCTCGAAGAAGATAGGCAGCGACCGTCTTCTTCTCGCTGTCGTTGAGCGGTTCCCAGATGTGCTCGGGCACGAGCGCCAGGGCGAAGCCGACCGCGGCGAGCTCGACCAACCGCTGATTGCGATCGGCAAGATCGCCCCAATATTCGGGATGAGCAGGATTGGTGCCGTTTGCCAGCCCGCGGCGATAGAGATCCCAATGCGGGAACGCGCCGCCGCCGGCAACGAGCGGAACGATCCCCCAGAGCGGCCGCGCAAATCCCTCCAGATCCGCCGCCGCCCGATCGAAGATCGCGCCGGCTGCGCCGAGGCGCACACGGGCGCCGCCTTCGGAAAAATACGGCAGCAGCGGCTCGAAGAGATCGGTGACGGCCTTGGCGAGGTCGTCGCGTGTCTTCAGGGGATTGCCGAAAAGCGGATTGGCCCGGGCGGGATCATATATCATTGTCAGGCTCGAAATTCATGAAAACAGGATCGGCCGCGGGCAGATATTGCCTGCGGCCGTCGACATTTCTGGACGCCTACTTGATCGCCTTCACGCCTTCGGTCATTTCCTTCAGCCCGTCATCGACGGAGGTGCTGTCAGTCATGATCGCGTCATGCACCCGGTTGAGCACGACCTCGATCTTGGCGGCGTTCGGGTTGACCGCCATCTCCAGATAGGTTTTCGACGGCTTCAGCGCCTCCTTGCTGGCCGCATCCTCAGGAAATCCGGGTGTTGCCGCGATCTTGGCGCTGACATCATCCGTCTTGAGCGCAGGGAAGGTGCCCGTCGACGCGATAACCGCTGCGCCCTCAGGACCGGTGACAAACTTGATGAAATCGAGCGCGGCATCCTTGTGGTCGGAATTGGCGTTGACCGCCAGGCCGGAAATCTGCGCAGCGGTCGTGCCGGTTGCCACACCGTCGGGATGCGGGAACTTGACGATGCCCCAGTTCCTGCTCTTCGATTCACCCGATTTCACCTTGGTGATCTGGGTGCCGACGAACCAGGTTCCCATCGGCAGCATGCCGATCGTGCCATTGAAGAAGAGCGCCGAATAATGTGTGTTCGACGTCTTCAGGAAGGCATAGGAGGGAATCGCGCCATCCTTCTGCAGGGTCAGCGCCCTCTCGTACCAGGGCTTCAGGAAGCCATAGTCGCCGTCGACAAGCGTGTGTTTTCCGTCGAGGATGGCAGGCAATTGAACGGTTGACCGCCAGGTATGCAGAAGCGCGCCATAGGTCTTGTTGGTGCCCATGCCGCCCGAAAGCTTCTCGGCGGTCTCGTCGAACTGCGCCCAGGTCATGTCATTGGTGGGGTAGGGGACGCCTGCTTTGTCGAATATATCCTTGTTGTAATAGACGACCCAGAAGTCGGAGCGGAACGGCAGGGAGTAGATCTTGCCATCGATGGTCAGTTCCTCGATCAGGCCGCCAAAGGGAGCCGAGTCGATCTTCTGATCCTTAACGAAGCCGCTGAGATCGGCGATGTTACCGGCGCGCACCAGATTGGTGTAGCCCGGCACATCCTTGACGGTGACGATGTCGATGTCCTTGGAGCCGCCGGTCAACTGCGTTGAGATCATCTGCTGATAGTCTTGCGAGCCGAGATCCATCGGCTCGAACTTCACGTTGGGGTGCTTGGCCTGATAGGCCTCGATCAGCGGTTTGTAATAGGCGGTCTTGTCCCAGTCCCACAAAGCCCATTTCAGCGTCACGGCGTCCTGGGCAAACGCTGCCCCGGCCGTCATCGCCGCCAAGGTGAATCCTGCCACGGCAAGTTTCACCGTCCCCCCGAATTTATCCAAATACATTCCCGTTCTCCTTCCCTGGATCATCTCTGGATCAGTTATTTTATGAAGCGTCTCGTCTATGCGGTTCGCTGTGCGGCTGTGTTGCGTTTGGCAGGTCTAGAACCGTCACCGCCGCCCGATGGACGCCGAATGCGACGGCGAACATTCCGAGTGAAAAATTGAAGGTTGCCGGCATGAACACCGAAACCGGATAGAAGAGGACATGCGCCAGCCAGAGGCCGGCGGCAAAGGCGAGTGCGGCGAGCGCCGGGAGCGGACGGACAATGGAGGCGAGGGCGGCGAGGCGCAGCAGCCTCAGAGCCGGCAGATCGCGCATCACCATCAAAACGAAGAGATGGCAGGCGAGGACCGCAACGAAGGCGGTGGCGACGAGCGCGATCGTCAGCGGTGCGCTCAGCAACAGATTGTCGCGTGCGCCGGCGCCATAGGTGGCGATCGCATAGAGGCAGACTGCGAGAGCGCCCGCCAGCGCCAGGCCCCAGGCGGTGGCGCGCCAGAAGTAGCGCAGAAAGGCTTCCGTGAAGTCGCGCAGCAGATAGGTGTTGCTATCTTCCACGAGGGCCACCGACACCCGGGCCATGGCGGCGAGCGCTGCCGGCAGCGTCACGACGAAGAGGCCAGCCAGGATGAAGAGGATGTTCAGCTTGACCAACTCCCACCATTCACGGACGAGGATCTCGGCGAACAGGGCAAGGCCGGTCCTCTTCGGCGCATCCTTCGGAATGCCCGGTCCCTCCCTCGTCCACATGTCCCGCAACCACTGCATAGCCGTCTCCCGCAGGCGTCTCAGTATAGAATCGAGCGTTCCGTTTCATTGTCGAACAACTGCGCATTGGTCATATCGGCGACCAGCGTCGCCTCTTCGCCGATATCAGGCCGGTAACGCGGCGAGACGCGGGCGATCAGATTGCGACCGCCTGCTACCATGTTCAGGTGCACTTCCGATCCCATCGGTTCGGCAAGTTCGACGATCGCCTTGAGAGGCGCCAGGTTCTCGGGCGCGATGTCGGCCGGCGGCAGCTCGTGGAAATTCTCCGGACGGATGCCAAGCACCAGTTCGCGACCCTCGTAGGGGGCGATCCTGCTTTTGTCGAAATGGGCAGGCAGCGGCAGTTCCGGGCCGTCGAAGACGGCGACGTAGCCGTCGCCCCGGCGCAGAATGGTCGAGGGCAGCATGTTCATCTGCGGTGCGCCGATGAAGCCGGCAACGAACATGTTGACGGGGCGGTCATAGAGGTTCTGCGGCGTATCCACCTGCTGGATGTGCCCGTCCTTCATGACGACGATCCGATCCGCCATGGTCATGGCCTCGACCTGGTCATGGGTGACGTAGATGAAGGTGGCGTTGAGGCGCTTGTGCAGCTTGGTGATTTCGGAGCGCATGGTGCCGCGCAGCTTGGCGTCGAGATTGGAAAGCGGCTCGTCGAGAAGGAAGACCGCCGGATTGCGCACCATGGCGCGGCCGAGCGCGACGCGCTGGCGCTGCCCGCCCGAAAGCGCCTTCGGCTTGCGGTTGAGGAGATGAGAGATGTCGAGGATCCTGGCGGCGTCCTGCACCTGCGCGTCGATGAAGTCGCGCGACACCTTCCTGAGCTGCAGGCCGAAAGCCATGTTCTTGTAGACGGTCATATGCGGATAGAGCGCATAGTTCTGGAACACCATGGCGATATCCCGATCTTTGGACGGGACGTCGTTCATGACGTCGCCGCCGATCTTGAGCTCTCCTCCCGATATTTCCTCGAGGCCGGCGATCATCCGCAGCGTCGTCGATTTGCCGCAGCCCGACGGGCCGACCAGAATGATGAATTCCTTGTCTGCGATCTCGAGGTCGATGTCGTGGACGACGGTGAGCGCACCGTAGCTCTTGTTCAGCTCTTTAAGCGAAATGCTGGCCATCGGGTTCTCCTGAATTCACCAATAGGAAGACCAGTTGCGCGAAAGGCGCGTCAAAGCTTCCATGTAATAATAATCTCCCCAGGAGACGCATTCATCGACGCCCTCGCCGCGGCAGGTGTTGAACGGCGATTTCTTCGAATAGGTGGCGTGCAGCACCAGGCCGTTGGAGACGGTGGGATCCTTGACCGCATAATGATCCGCAAGGCTCTTCATCATGCGGCGCGCCAGCGTGCGATAGCGTGAGGCCGGTTCCGGTTCGACGAGATCGGCCATCTCCAGAAGGCCGCAGGCGGCGATCGAGGCCGACGAGCTGTCGCGCGGCTCGCCATCGCCATCCGAAAAGACGAGATCCCAATAGGGCACCATGTCGGCCGGCAGCCGGTTGAGATAGAAGGCAAGCAACCTGTCGAAGGTTTGGCGATATTCCTCGATCCGCTCATAGCGATAGGAGAGCGCCATGCCAGCGATTGCCCAGGCCTGTCCGCGCGCCCAGGCGCTATCGTCTTTGTAACCCTGTTTGGTGGCGCCGCGCACCGGCGCCCCGGTGACCGGGTCCAGATAGAAGGTGTGATAGGTGGAATTATCCGGCCGAACCGAGTTGGCAAGCGTTGTGCGGGCGTGAATGAGCGCGATCTCGCGGTATTTCGGATTGCCGGTCTCGCGGCTTGCCCAGTAGAGAAGCGGCAGGTTCAAGAGGCAGTCGATGATGTAGCGGTATTCCTCCGCCTTGCCCTTGCGGCCCCAGGCCTGGATGAACTGACCGACGGGCTGGAAGCGCTCGATCAGCTGGTCGGCGGCCAGGATGGCGGCCCTGCGGCCATCCTCGTCTCCGACGAGCTTCCAGGCGGCGATGCAAGAGGGCGAATAGAGAAAGCCCATGTCGTGATGATCGGTCTCGATGCGGTTCACGATCCGATGCAGGAATGACTGGACTTGGACCTGCGCGGCATCGCGGAAAACCGCCTCGCCGCTGTGCTCGAAAGCGAGCCACAGCTCGCCGGGCCAGAAGCCCGCTGTCCATTGGTCGTTCGCCACCGCGGGATAGAAATTTCCGACGCTCGAATGGTTCTGCGAGGCATGGGTGAATTGGGGGAGGTTGCGCCTGATCTGCTCGACGGCAAGATCGAGCGCGGCTTTGACCTCCGGATCGGTGATCGGCTGTGGGGCGACGGACGAGACGGCGTTCATGGATTTAACCCTTCAGTCCCGTCGAGGCTATGCCCTCGACGAAGAAACGCTGGAGAGAGAGGAATACGACGAGAACCGGAATGAGGGCGACAACGGAGGCAGCCATGATGAGCCCGTATTCGGCCGAATATTGCGAGATGAACATACGCAGGCCGATCTGGACGGTCTTCAGCTCGGTCTTGGTCAGGTAGATCATCGGCCCGAGAAAATCGTTCCAGGTGGTGACGAAAGTGAAGATCGTCAGCGTCGAGAGTGCGGGCTTCGACAGCGGCAGCATGATACGCGCCCAGATCTGGTACTCGTTCATGCCGTCGATGCGAGCCGCCTCGCAGAGCTCGGTCGGGATCGACATGTAGAACTGCCGCATCAGGAAGACACCGAAGGCGGTGAAGGCCTGCAGACAGATCAGCGCCAGATGGGTGTTGTTGAGGCCGAATTCACGCATCAGCAGGAATTGCGGCACCATATAGACCTGCCAGGGCATGGCGATGGTGGCGATGTAACCGAGAAACAGGGTGTTCTTGTAGGGGAAATTCAGCTTGGCAAACGCGTAGGCCGCAAAGCTGGAGGTCAAAAGCTGCAGCAGCGTGACGATGATCGTCAGCTTCGACGTGTTGTAGATGAAGAGCGCGAGCGGGATCTTCGTCCAGATATCGACGTAGTTATGCCATTGCGGCTCGGACGGTATCCACTCGATCGGGAAGGCGAACACGTCGCGGCTGAGCTTCAGCGATGCCGAAAGCATCCAGGCAAACGGCATCAGCATGATGAGCGTGACTGCGATGACGATGGCGTAGATCGCGACCGATCTGACGGTCACCTTGCGTCCTGCGATCCTCATTCACCATCCTCCCTCTGGCGCCGGAACTGGAAGACGGTGACCGCGAGCACGAGGAAGAACAGAACGAGCGCAACCATGCTGGAATAGCCGAGATCCCAGGAAATGAAGGCCTCGTTGTATATGTGGTAGACGAGGACGAGCGTCGAGGTGCCAGGCCCGCCCTGGGTGATCATGTAGATCTGGTCGAACACCTTGAAGGACTGGATCGTCAGCATCACTGTGACGAAGAAGGTCGTCGGCCCGAGCTGCGGCACAGTGACATGGATGAACTTCTGCCAGGAATTGGCGCCATCGAGATCGGCGGCCTCATAGAGCTCCGAATTAATACCCTGCAGGCCGGCCAGATAGATGACCATGTAATAGCCCATGTTCTTCCAGATGCCGAAGAGGATCACCGTCACCATCGCCCAGTGGCGATCGGCAGCCCATCCCGGCATGTTCTTGGGATCGAGGCCGAGCGTGTAGAGGATCATGTTCACCGGTCCCATCTCGGGATTGAAGATCATGTTCCAGACGACCGCGACGGCCACCAGCGAGGCGACATAGGGGAAGAACATCGCCGTACGGAAGAAATCGCGCCCCGCGATCTTTTGATTGAGGAGAACGGCGAGGCCGAGCGCGCAGATGAGCGTCGCCGGCACGGAAGCGACCGTATAGATCACCGTGTTCCAGAACGCCGCGATAAAGGCCTTGTCCTCGAAGAGCCGCCAGAAATTATCCAGCCCGGCGAATGTGATCGCATTCGAGCCGTCCCAATGCATGAAGGCGAGCACGAAGGCGAACAGGATCGGGCCGAGCGTGAAGACGGCAAAGCCGAGGAAATTCGGCGCAATGAAGGAATAGGCGACGAGCGCGCTGCGGATCCTGCGCTGCCGCTTGGACAAGACCGCGACTTTTCGGCTTGGGATTGCCGGAGCGCCATCCGTCGCGATGACCGAATTCGATAGGGACACCGATGCCTCCTCTTCCTCCCGCAACCACATAGCACATATCGGGTATTGGTCAAACAAGTTCTGGATAGATCATACGAATGTTATAGAAAGCGCGAAATACATATGATAGGTGAGCATGCAGAGACCAAACGACCATCGATGCTTTTCCGGTACGGGGAGGGACATGTTCAGCGAGATTTCAGGGGAGCTGCCGGATGTGCTGGGCGATTTTACGCCCGGGGCGGTCGGCTCCGATCGCCTCAGATGGAGCACTGTGCCGCAAGCGCTACGGGAACTGGTCATTGGCGAGGCCGAAGAGACGGTTGCGCGCGCCTGGCCGCTGATTGCGGCCTCGGATTACCGGGAGTTCACCGAAACCGGCAACCGCGCGCGCTTCGAGGAGCTTTATTTCACACGCCGCCGGATGCTCAACAATCTGGTGCTCGGCGAACTCGTCGAAGGCGGCGCGCGCTTCCTGCGGAAGATCGTCGACGGCATCTTCCTGATCGTGGAGGAGAGCGGCTGGCAGCTGCCGGCGCATAACGCCTATGAACGAAGCGGCGCGCGCCTGCCGCTTCCCGACAATTCGCAGCCTGTCGTCGATCTCTTCGCCGCCGAAACAGCCGCCCTGCTTGCCACCGTCGTCGCATTGTTTCGCGACGAGCTCGACGCCATCAGCCCCGAGATTACGGCACGCGTCGAGCGCGAGATCGAGATCCGCATCCTCTCGCCCTATCTCGGCCGGCATTTCTGGTGGATGGGCCGCGGCGAAGAGCGGATGAACAACTGGACGGCATGGATAAGCCAGAACGTCCTGTTGACGGTTTTCTCCCTGAAAACAGATCAGCCCACGCGTCACGCCGTCGTCAAAAACGCGCTCGGCAGCCTCGACGCCTTCCTGAAGGACTATGCCGAGGACGGCGCCTGCGAGGAGGGCGTGCTCTATTACCGCCACGCCGCGCTCTGCCTGCATGGTGCGTTGACCATCCTGGACGCCGTGGCGGCCGGCCTGTTCGCCGGGGTCTGGCAGCAGCCGAAGATCCGCAACATGGCCGAATATATTGCCCATATGCATGTGGCCGGCCGCTACTATTTCAATTTCGCGGATTCCTCCGCGGTGGTCGAACCCTGCAGCGCGCGGGAATACCTGTTCGGACAGGCGGTCGGCTCTAAGATGCTGGCTGAGTTCGCCGCAGCCGACAGAGCCGCTTCCAACAATTCGCATATGCCCGGGGAATGGAACCTCTGGTATCGCGTGCAGGAACTGCTGGCCGGCCCGACGCTTCCCGCTGCCGCCCCGCCGCATCCTGCATCCCGGCGCGATATCTTCTATCCCGGCATCGGCCTGTTCATCGCCCGCGACGAGCAGTTTTCGCTTGCCGTCAAGGGCGGTAACAATGGCGAGGGCCACAATCACAACGATGTCGGGAGCGTGACGCTCTACAAGAGGGGACGTCCGTTCCTGATCGATGTCGGCGTCGAGACCTATACCGCAAAAACCTTTTCGGCGCGGCGCTACGAGATATGGACGATGCAGTCGGCGTTCCACAATCTGCCGACATTTGCAGGCGTCATGCAGTCGGCCGGCGAAGCTTTTGGCGCGCGCGATGTCGAGGTCGGGTTTGACGAAGGGAGCGCGCGCATAGCGCTCGATATTTCAGACGCCTATCCCCCCGAAGCGCAGTTGCACAGCTATCGGCGCGTCGTTTCCCTGCTGCGCGGCCGCCATGTCGAGATCGTCGACACCTATGACGGCGGCAAGCCGGCGGTCCTGTCGCTGATGACATGCCTGGCGCCGACCGTCGGCCCGGACAGGATCGATCTCGCCGATCTCGGCAGCATTTTCGTCGAGGGCGCCGGCGAGATCGAAATCGACGAGATCGTCGTGGAGGACGCCCGGCTGAGGTCGGCCTGGCCCGAGAAAATCTACCGGTTGCGCCTGCCGTTTGCCGGCAGGCTGCTGAGATTGCGGATCGTCTAGAACAGGATGATTTCAGGCCGGGTCGGCTTAAAAATCTGAATCCTGTTCTAAAATTAAAGAGTTAGAGCATGATGTCGTCCGAAAATCGCTCACGCTTTTCGGCATCATGCTCTGGGGAGGGCGAGCATGGAATTGACGCTGAAGATCGTGGATGCCGGTGGGGCGGTGTTGGCGAGTTCCATCGGCCGGGACGAGACGTTCCTGGTCTATCGCCAGAGCTATCGCGAAGGCGATCGCGTGGTCGTGGAGGTCTCCGGGCCCGGGCATGTCTTCCTCTCCCTTGATGGCGCGATCCAACCCGGCCTGGTCTATATGAAGGAATGCGTCTATTCACTCGCCGTGCCCTTCGGCGACAAACGCAAGCCCTATTCGCCGAATGCCTTCAGGGGCGATATCCACCGGCTTTCAGCGCGAAGCACGCGTCCTGACGAGATTGTCCATCGGCGCAATCTCGCCCTGAACCCCTGGGACGATCACGCCAATCGGGCTCTGTTTCCGCATGCGCGCGCCAATGTCGAGACCCGCGGCGAAGCGGTCTTTGCCGCGCGCAACGCGATCGATGGCGAAAAGGCCAACGATGATCACGGCTTCTGGCCCTATACGAGCTGGGGCATCAATCGCGATCCGCAAGCAGCACTGACGGTGGAATTCGGTAGGCCGGTCAGGATCGACGAGATCGTTTTCTATCTCCGAGCCGACTTTCCGCATGATTCCTGGTGGGAAAAGGCCAGCGTCACCTTCTCGAACGGCAAGACCTCCTGTTTTCCGCTGGCAAAATCGGGTGTTGCGCAGGGCTTTACCATAGAACCCTGCATCGTCGAATGGGTGGAACTGCACGGTCTGATCAAGGCCGAAGACGCCTCGCCCTATCCGGCGCTGACCCAGATCGAAATCTGGGGAGTCGAGGTGTAGGGCATCGGCCCGTCCGTCCTTCCTCTTGCGCTATGAGCCTGTAGGTAGCCTCGACCGTGCCGCACTCGGTGGGCCGTCATTCAGACGGTTCCAGGCGCGGCGGAGTTGCCGCGCCGAGCCGAAGCCGGCGCGCATCGCGACAGCCTCCATGTCCAGCCGTGAACCGGCGAGCATCTCGCGGGCAAGAGCCACGCGCATACGGTTGACGAAATCCGTCACGCTCATGCCCGTCTGCTCGTTGAACAGCCGTGAAAGGTTGCGCGGGCTGGCGCCGCTGAGGCGGGCGAGCGACACCACCGACCAATCCTCAGACGGGTTGGCGGCCACGGCATCCTGTGCACGGTGAATGACCGGGTGGATATGGTTGCGACCTTCGAGCCAGGGTGAAAGCTGCGGATCCGATCCGCCGCGCCTGAGATAGACGACAAGATATCGTGCCACCGCAAGCGCACACGCGTGCCCGGCCGCTTCGGCAACGATATGCAGCATGAGGTCTATGCCGGCGGTGATGCCGGCGCTGGTGAGGCGATCTCCATCCTCGACATAGAGCCGGTTGTCCCGGACGCGCGCGGTGGGAGCGAGCCTCGCCAGATCCTCTATGCAGCCATGATGGGTGGTGCAATCGCGGCCATCGAGCATGCCTGCCTCGGCAGCGAGCAATGCGCCCGAGCAGATCGAGACCAGACGAATTCCCGGGCGAATGGCGTGCCTCAGCCATGCGACGATGGCAGCCTGGTCGGCGCGCTCCTGTTCGTTCCCTGGCGCGCTGTTTTTCATCGGGGCATCGGCGCTGCCGGCAATGATGACAAGCGCGGTATCGGGCAAGCTCTCCGGCAATGCGGCGACTCCCGTAACGGCAAGGCCGATCGAACTGCCGACCGTCGCCGATGGGCCGATATAGGCGACGGTAAAGCGCGCTGTGCACTGTTCGAGGTTCGCCTTGCGCAGCACTTCGATGGGGCCGGCGACGTCGAGCAGCAGCACGCGCGGCGGCACGACGACGAAGACCGGAATATCGAAGGGCTGCGCGGCGTCCGTCATGCGGCGAGTGACTTTCCACGCCCCGCCAGGGCCTGGTCGACGGTCGCGATCCGAGCAAACCGGCCCGACAGGACCAATTCGGTCCGGTCCCGGATTTCCTTCGCGCTCCAAGTGCGTCCTGTGGCGTCGGTCATCGGGAAGGTCAGCGTCGCTTCGCCGACATAGTCGACTTGATAGCCGAGATCGGAGGCATGACGGGTCGTGGTCTCGCAGCACTGTTCGGTGCGGATGCCGGAGACGAGGATACGACGGACGCCGTTCTCGGTCAGCCACACGTCGAGACCGGAACCGACCAGGGCGCTATGGCGCCTCTTCCTGAACGTCGCCTTGGGGGCGATCCTGAGCGGGGCGAGTGTGCTGACGAACCCAGATGCTTCCGAAAACGGCCCGTTTTCATCGACATGGAAGATTTGGATGATGGGTATCCCATCGGCTTCCGCGCCGTCGATCAGAGCCTGCTGACGATCGATATAGGCGGAGGCGAGGTTTTCATCCCAGTAATCGCGGTGTCTGAAAGACTCCTGGGCGTCGATAACGAGAAGGACAGTATCATGGCCGGACATTTTTTGCTCCATCCAGGTTGATCATGAAGTCATATTCGGCGATTTGAAGGCAGAGGAAAATGCGCGCGCCGGACAAATAACGGACAATTCGCGCCATGGATGCCAGGCCTCGGCGGAGGAAATCGGGTCACGCTTCCGCCAGACCGTCCGCACATGCTAAGGAGGTCGGATGAGACTGCTTGTGGTGGAGGACAACAAGGATCTGGCGGCCTGGCTGGGCAAAGCCCTGCGACAGGCGCAATATGCTATCGACATTGCCCATGACGGCGAGGACGCCGAGCATTTGCTCAAGGTGGCTGAGTATTCGGCGATGATCCTCGATCTTGCTCTGCCCAAACTTGACGGGTTAACGCTTTTAAAGCGATTGCGGCAGTCCGGGAGCAAGCTGCCGGTCATTATCTTGACCGCGAATGCCAGCCTGGACGGCCGTGTGGCGGGGCTCGACAGCGGCGCCGACGACTATCTCGCCAAGCCCTTCGAAATCGCCGAGCTCGAAGCGAGGATCCGTGCGGTGGTCCGCCGCGGCCAGGATCGGGCTTCGTCGGAAATCACCGTCGGCAACCTGCTTTTTTCCGGTGGGACGCGGCAGTTTTTCGTCGCAGGCGAGCCGCTGCAATTGACGCCGCGCGAATATGCCGTTCTCGAGCAGCTCGTCATGAAGCATGGCATCACGGTTTCGAAAGCCGCGCTTTCTGAAAGCGTCTTCGGTTTCGACGACGAGGCGGATGCGAGCGCCATCGAAATCTACGTCCACAGGCTGCGAAAGAAACTGGAGAGCAGTTCGGTTCAGATTGCGACGTTGCGCGGGCTCGGTTATCTCCTCCGACATGTCCAGTAGCCTAGTTACAAAGGTCGGCGCGGCGATCGCGCGGCTCAGCCACAGCTTGAGGGTACAATTGCTCTGCTGGGTGCTGATGACCCTGTTCGGCGCGATCGCTTTCAATCTTTACGACAGCTTCTGGACGGCGGATGCGACGGCAAAGCTGGTGACGGATCGAACACTTCTGGCCTCGGCCCGCGTCATTGCCGAGGCCGTCCGCGTCGACGAGGGCGGCAATGTCCAGGTGGACGTGCCGCCTTCCGCGCTGGAGATGTTTGATACAGGCTTCGGCGACCGGGTATCTTACCAGGTGATCACCGCGTGGGGCAGTCTGGTCAGCGGCTTTCCCGACTTGCCGTTGCCGGCCGTCCAGCGGGCAGGCGCCGATCGCGCGTTCCATGGTGCCGATGTGCGTGTCATGATGCTCGACCATCCTGTCGTCGGCCTGCCCGATGACGGCACGATCTCCGTGACCGTCGCCGTTACGCATAACAGCCAGTATGCGATGCGACGGCAATTGTGGCTTTCGGACTTTTCGAAGCAGTTCGTGCTCGTCTTCGTCGCGAGCCTGGTGACCATCCTCGGGCTTCAACGGGGTCTGGCGCCCGCTCTGAGACTGCGGGACGCCGTGCGCCAGCGCGGCCGCCATCGTCTTGATCCGCTGCCGCCGGAAATGGTGCAGAGCGAACTGCAGCCGCTCGTCCATGCCCTGAACGACCATATGGAGCGCGTCCAGAACCAGATGGCCGCGCAGCGACGGTTCGTATCGAATGCCGCGCATCAGCTCCGAACGCCGCTCGCGCTGATTTCGACGCAGGCGAGCGTGGCGGCCCGGGAAGCTGATCCGGCTCGCCGTGACGAGGCGCTTGTCGCCCTTCGCACCAGCACGAAGCAGATTTCGCGTCTCGCCAGCCAGCTTCTTACCTTGTCGCGGGCCGAGCCCGGAAGCCGGCGCCCGCGCAGCGATGCGACAGACCTCAGCAAGGCTGCCCGCGAGATCCTGGAAGCGCATGCCGAAGAGGCGCTCAGGCGCAACATCGACGTCGGTCTGGAAGCGGTCCGCCCGGTCATTGTCGACGGCGACGCGACGATGTTGCGCGAGATGTTGGTCAACCTCATAGACAACGCGATCCGCTATACCCGCCCGAATGGACGGGTGACCGTCGCCGTCGGGCAGGCGGACGGCAATGCCGTCGTGACCGTCGAGGACAACGGGCCGGGTATTCCGAGCGGGGAGCGCGAGCAGGTTTTCGAACGGTTCTACCGGATCATGGGGACCGAAGCTGAGGGGAGCGGTCTGGGGTTGTCGATCGTTCGGGAGGTTGTCGAAGGTGCAGGAGGTTCAGTCTCGCTCGATGATGCGGAAGGCGGCGGCGGGCTCATCGTGACGGTACGGCTTCCGCTCGCTTAAACTCGAGCGCGTCTAATGAAGAAGGCCGGGCATGGCACCCGGCCTTCTTCTCTATCTGCCTTGGGAGGAGGCCGATTTGATCACTGGGTATCGAGGTGCTGTTGCGGACGCCATTTCGCCAGACGGTTCTCGATCAATGTCATGATGTATTCGGCAAAAAGCGTGACGACCATGACCAGGAGGATTGCCGCGAACATGCCGGCGGCATCGAACGTACCCTTGGCGATCGAGATGAGCTGACCAATCCCGAAGCGGGCGCCGACGAATTCGCCGACGATTGCGCCGATGATCGCGAAACCGAAGGACACATGCAGACTGGCGAAGATCCAGCTCATCGCCGAGGGAATGATCACCGTGCGGGTGACCTGCCAGTCCGAGGCGCCGAGGATGCGGGCATTGGCGATCATATTACGGTCGGCCTCGCGCACGCCTTGGAACGCGTTTGCGAATACCACGAAGAATACCATGATGAAGGCGAGAGCAACCTTGGAGGGCAGGCCGAGACCCATGATCATGATGAAGATGGGGGCGAGAACGACGCGCGGTATCGAGTTGATCGCCTTGATATAAACGGAGAAAATGTCCGACAGGAAGCGGTTGCGGCCAAGACCGATGCCGACGACGACGCCGGTGATCGAACCCGCGAAGAATCCGATCAAGGCCTCCTCCATCGTCACCCATAGATTATACCAGAGCGAACCTTCCGTGGTGCCTTCGGTTGCCCATTCGTAGAGGCGCTGAACGACGCCGCTCGGGCTCGAATAGAAGAACGGATCGATCCACTGCATGTTGGAAGACAGTTCCCACATGCCGATCACGAAGACCAGGATGGCGATCTGCCAGAAGCGCACCAGCGTCTTGCGCTGGCGCATCGCCTTCAGCGCCGACGCCTCGATTTCCGTGTCCGACGTGCCGGGCCGAAACATGGTGGCCGAACCGGCCTCAAGAGTGGTGTGTGCCATGATATCCTCCCTCAGGCCGCTTCGCTCGCGCGGCGGTAGCTGGTCTCGACCTCTTCGCGGAGGTCCTCCCAGATCGTCTTGCAGTAGTCGATGAAGGCCTGCTCGTAGCGGATTTCCGACACGACGCGCGGACGGGGGAGATCGATCGTGTAGACCGACTTGACCGTCGCGGGGCCGGCGGTCAGGACATAGACCTTGTCGGCAAGGGCGACAGCTTCTTCGAGGTCGTGGGTGACGAACACCACCGAGGCCTTGCGCTCGGCCCACAGTTTCAAGAGCTCTTCGTGCATGACGGTGCGGGTCTGCACGTCGAGAGCCGAAAACGGCTCGTCCATCAGCAGGATTTCCGGCTCGTTGATGAAGGTCTGTGCCAGCGAGACGCGTTTGCGCATGCCGCCTGACAGCTGGTGGGGATAATGATGGAGAAACTTCGAAAGGCCGACACGGGCGAGCCAGTCGCGTGCGCTCTTTTCTGCCTCGGCGCGCGACTTGCCTCGAAACAGCGGACCGGCCATGACGTTGTCGATGACGTTCTTCCAGGGAAAGAGCGCGTCGGTCTGGAATGCGAAGCCGACACGCGGGTCAATGCCGGTGATCGGGCCGCCCATCAGCCGGACTTCACCGGCGCTGGGGCGGGCGAGACCCGTCACAAGATTGAGCGTCGTCGATTTACCACATCCGGTGGGGCCGACGACGGCGACGAACTCTCCGCGGGCGACCGTCATGTTGAAATCGCGCAAGGCCGTCAGGGACTTGCCGGTCGGCGAGACGAAGCGGCGGCTGACGTTGATCAGCTCGATCGCCGGGATCTCGTTCTTGTCATGTTGCATGATGATACCTGAGGCGTGCTTTGGGCGCGTGCACGCAATGCCCATGGATCGATCGGGAGGGTCGCTTCCGGTTGGGACCGGAAGCGACGCGACGCCTTACTTGACGTTCTTGACGAATTCCGTCGTGTAGGTCTTGGCAAGGTCGATCTGCTTGCCCTTGACGTTCTTGGAGAACTCAGAGAGCACGGCAAGCACGGTTTTCGGACCGTCTTCCGGCATGACGCCATCCGGTGTGAACATGCCCTTGCCCTCGTCGAGAGCCTTGATGTAGCCGTCCTTGTCGCCGACGTAGAAGTCCTTCGGCATCTTGTCCGCGATCTCGGCGGCTGAATGCGTGTTGATGTAGCGCAGCGTCTTGACGAAGGCGTTGGCGAGCTTCTGTGCCTCTTCCTTGTGCGCGTCGACCCAGGAGGTTTCCAGGTAGAGCGAGGCGGCCGGATAGGTGCCGCCGAGCGCCTGACGGGTCGCCTCGACCGTGCGCATATCGACGAGCACGCTCGCCTCGCCGGTCTTGATCATGCGCGAAATCGTCGGCTCGGTCGTCATGCCGGCCTGGATCTGATCCTGTTGCATGGCGGCGATGAAGGTGCCGCCGGCGCCGACTGGAATTGTCACGACATCACCGGGCTTGAGGCCGGCCTTCGAGGCCATGAAGAGGGTCAGGAAATTGGTGGACGAGCCGAGACCGGTGACGCCGAGGCTCTTGCCCTTGAAATCGGCCGGCGACTTGATGTCAGGATACTTGCTCGAGACCATCTCGACCTCGCCCGGCGCCTGGCTGAACTGGACGATGGATTCGACGAATTTGCCTTTGGCCTGCAGATCCACGCAATGGTCGTAGAAGCCGACGACACCCTGGACGGCGCCCGCCAGAAGCTGGTTTTCGGCATCGACGCCGGCAGCTTCGTTCAGCAGCTCCACGTCGAGACCCTCGTCCTTGAAGTATCCGAGCGATTCGGCAAGCTTGGCGGGCAGATAGATCTGCTTCTCATAACCGCCGACCATGATGGTGATCTTGTCGGCCGCATGTGCGGCGCTGGTCGTGAAAGATGCTGCGGCGAGAAGCGTCGAAAAAGCGACGGTGTGAAAAAGGCTGCGTGAAGAACGCATGGAAATCTCCTCCTGTGTTTGGCTGGCATCGTCGTCTCGCCACCTTGACCGTGTCTCCTCCACGATGCCGCTCCTTCCTATGACGTCGAAGCTTTCAACTAGCTTTCAGTCGCGGACGGGCAGGCAGCCCGTCCCATCCCGCCCATGCACCACCCGTCGCAGAGCGCGGGAGCAATGAGCGCGCCTGCATTTCTTAAGCCGGATGCGCTGTCCCTTCCATCGGCAGCGTTCAGCCTTTTCGGTAGCCGCTCCAACATGAAAATCGTGAGACGGCTTGTCCGCGGCCGTCATGGTCATCTGATGATCGGCTGGAACGTGTGAGCTCTTGGATCAGATGTCAGCTCGTAAAGCTTCGCAGATCTCTCAGCAGGTTGCGATACCTGGCCTGGCTGCCGACCAGATGCTCGCGCATGGCGTTGCGGGCGGCCTCATCGTCTCTGTCCGAGATGGCGACGACGATTGCCTCGTGCTCCCTGTGGATCAGCTTTCGATAGGCCGTCTGTTCGGCCGTCCTCGTTTCCGGAACGAGTCTCGACTGCGGGATGATCGCCGAACCCTGGGACTCCAGGAACTGCCTGAACAGCGGATTGTTCGTGGCTTCGGCGATTGCGGCATGGAGATCGAGATCCGCATCGCGAATGGATTGGTCGCTCTCGATGCATTGGAGGATTTTCCGATGACATTCGAATATCGCCTCCTCCTGCGCAGGCGAGCGGCGTAGGGCTGCGAGGCCTGCCGCCTCGATTTCGACAGGTGTTCTGATCTCAAGTACCTCAAGATCGGAGGCGACGCGGGCTTTGTCGACTTTCCGCGCGGAGAGCGCCGGATCAGCACCGAGTACGAAAATCCCAGCCCCCTGGCGCACCTCGACAAGCCCGTCGGAGCGAAGTGCGGCCACGGCCTCGCGCACGACCGTCCGGCTGACGCCATGTGTTTCGGTCAACTCATGTTCACTCGGAAGCTTGTCGCCGACGGAATACTGGCCGCTCAATATGGCTTGCCGGAGGCTTTCGCCGACCTGTGTGACCAGCGACCCGGAGCCTTTGCTGCGATCCTTCATCTGCATAGCCACGCCTGACCCCGCCTCGGCTCTGATCCGAATGCCGACCAAACTCACGGCACCCGAAATTTGCGATTCATCACACATGTATGACAAATTTGATGGTCTTTCAATGGACGAGCGGCGCCTGCGCTTTGTTCCTTGACTGTTTTTGCGATCCGACGAAAATTCGGCACTGCGCTTTCTCTCAAAACTCTCGATGCTGCGTTAGCTTACTGCCATGCCGCGACTTTACTTCGCCATGTACATGCGACTGGATATAATCAAAATTAATCGCTACGATTAGAAATGATTGACGAGGAGTTTTCGATGGAGACCAAGGTTCTGACTGCTCATGTTCCGCTACCGCTTGCGCAAAAGGTCGATCAACTCGCGTCGCGGCTCGAACGTTCGCGTGGCTGGATCGTCAAGCAGGCTCTCATGGCATGGATCGACCAGGAGGAGGAGCGCCGGCGTTTGACGCTCGAGGCGTTGGCCGACGTCGATGATGGTAACGTTATCGAGCACCAGTCTGTTCAAGCCTGGGCCGATAGCCTCGATAGCGACGAGCCGATCTCTTTGCCTCGGTGATGGAGATCAAGTGGACGAGCAAAGCGGTCTCGGACGTCTCCCGCTTGTACGACTTTCTCACTCCGGTCGACCGGCAAGCGGCGGTCCGAACCGTGCGGGCACTGACGGCAGCGCCTGCACGGCTGCTTGAGCAGCCGCGCCTCGGCGAGCGGCTCGAGGAGTTCGATCCTCGAGAGGTCCGCCGTATTCTCGTCGGCCGTTACGAGCTGCGCTATGAAATCCAGCAGTCGATGATCTATGTCTTGCGCCTTTGGCATACGCGTGAGGACAGGTAGAAGCACTCACAACCGCCTGGTCGACTCCCCGCGGACGAACCTCGGCGTCAGGATGAAGTCTTGCGGCGGTGCTGCGGCGCCCTCCGGGCTTGCTATTCTTGCCAGCAGACGCTGTGCCGCCAGCTCGCCGAGCTTCTGCGCATCCTGCACCACCATGGTGATGCGAGGCGTGATGACATTGCTCCAGGGCACGTCGTCGACCATCGCCAGCGACACGTCGTCAGGGCAGCGGAAACCCATCTCCTGCATCACCTGCAGCGCTGCGAGGCCCGTCATGTTGTTGGCGCCGATGATGGCGGTCGGTCGGTCGCGGCGGATCAAGAGGCGCATCGCCTGCGCATGGCCGCCGGTTCTGGTGTAGCCGCCTTCGACGACCAGCGAAGGATCGATGTCCACACCGGCGCCGGCCATCGTGTTCATGAAACCATTCAGACGCTCGTCGGCAGTGTGCAGGCCGCTCGGCCCGGAGATGAAGCCGATCCGTCTGTGGCCGAGCTGCAGCAGATGTCCCGTCAGGATAGTGGTGGTCAGCGGGTTGTCGGAACCGACAAAATCACGCTCGGCGCCTTCCACCTTCTGGTCGAATTGCCACCGCAATCATATCCTGGCGCTTAACCTTTTTCTTCCGGCCGAAAAGTAAAATTTAACCAAAATTTGAAATAACCCTTTCAGATCCGAATTGTGCAGGGGAATTCATGAAAACGGCCACGCTTGCATCCATCGCCTTGGCGATATCGATCTCTGCTGCCCATGCCCAGACGATCGGGGTTTCGATGTCCGGTCTCGACAAATTCAGGACGGCGCTTCTAAACGGCGTTGTCTCGCATGGGCAGACGATATCCGGCCTCAAACTCGTCACCGAGAATGCCAATGGCGACAAGGAGCTCCAGAAGCAGCAGGTGCAGAAGCTCATTGCCGACAAGGTCGACGCGATCATCCTTGCCGTCTCCGATGGCGACCTCGGGCCGCAAATGACCAAGATGGCGGCAGATGCCGGCATTCCGCTGGTGTACATCAACAACGTTCCTTCCAACCTGCTGGACCTGCCTGACAATCAGGTGGTGGTCGCCTCCAACGAGAAGGAATCCGGAACGCTGGAGACCAAGCAGGTCTGCGCGCTCCTTAAAGGCAAAGGCCGCGTCGTCGTGCTGATGGGCGAACCATTCCACGCGGCCGCGCGTGCCCGCACCCAGGATATATCAGACGTCATTGCCACCCCGGATTGCAGGGGCCTTCAGATCGTCGAGCGGCAGGCGGCCTATTGGTCGAGCGATTATGCCGACCAGCAGATGCAGGAATGGCTGTCGGCCGGCGTCAAGTTCGACGCGGTCATCGCCAACAATGACGAGATGGCGCTCGGCGCGATCCGAGCCATGAAGAAGGCCGGCATACCGATGAAAAATGTCGTCGTCGCCGGCGTCGACGCGACCGACGACGCGCTCGCAGCGATGGTCGCCGGCGATCTCGACGTGACCATTCTCCAGAGCGCCGTCGGGCAGGGCGCTGCCGCTGTCGACGCTGCCGTCAAGCTGATCCGCAAAGAGAAGGTGCCGCGCGAAAACAACGTTCCCTTCGAACTCGTCACACCTGAGAACATTGCCACCTATCTGCCGAAGAGCCAGTGAGCATAAGAGGATTATGATGTTGCATTTCTGGAATAAATTCGGCATTCGCGCACAGATCACCTCCGGCTTCGTGCCGCTGATCCTGTTGATGAGCCTGCTCACGGTCAGCGCGATCTCCGGCATGAACGGGCTCGCCTCGATCTTCTCTTCCTATCGCGCCACGGCCGGCCAAAGTCTCGCCATCTCGGACTACAGCGACCAGCTGAACGAGATTCAGATGTCGGCGGAAGCCTTCCGCTCCACGCCGACGCAGGATGTCGTCGATCGCTTCCGCGCCGGCGTGAAAGCGTTCGACGCCGACGACCCGCGTTTTGCCGGCAACAAGGACCTGCAGTCCGGCCTTGCGGCGATCCGCCAGGACATCGCCACCTATGGCAAGGCTTTCGAACAGATCGTCGCGCTGCAGGCCAGGCGTGATGCCTTGATCTCCAAGGTCACCGAATTCGGCCCCTGGACCAGTATTGCGCTCTACGATGTCGTGCGCAGCGCCTGGCGCCAGAACGATGTGGCCCTGCTGCAGATGACCGCGGCGACACTGGAGGCCTTGAACCGTAGCCTTTATTTCTCCGAACGCTTCGTGCACTCCGATGATTTTGCAGCCTATGACACGGCGCAGGCAGCACTGGCCGAAGCGGTCGCGCTCAACGAAGCGGCTGCGAAAGCCGCAAAGAACGAGCTGCAGAAGAAGCGCCTGATGGGCGCCGGCCAGCTGATGCAGAATTACACCGCCCGTCTCGGCGACATGAAGGACGTGCTGCAGGCCTCGGGCAACATCCGCCAGACGCAGCTCAGCGTGCTCGCGCCGAAAATCTCAGGCGGCTTCAAGGATCTGCAGGCGACGGTAACGGGCGCGCAGAAGACCCTTGATGGTTCGGTGGACGCAACGGTTGCCTCCGCGACCAGCACGACGCTTGTTATCAGCGGGCTGCTGATCGTCATCGGCCTCGTCCTTTCCTATTTCGTCGGCCGGTTGATTTCCTCGGCGGTGCGCAACATGGCGCAGTCCATGGAGCAGCTTGCCCGCGGCGAGGAAGGGATCGTGATAACGGGCGTCGAACATCGCCACGAGCTGGGGGCCATGGCGCGTTCGCTGAAGGTTTTCCAGGAAACGGGGCGCGCCAAGCTGATTGCGGAAGCCAATGCCGACCGCGCCCGCCTGGCGGCCGAAGAAGAGCGGCTCCGCCAGGAGGCCGAGCGGCTCAGCGACGCGCAGGTGATGGAGCATGCCTTCCGCCAGATCTCTGTCGGGCTGGACGCACTCTCGAAGGGCGACCTCACGGTCCGCGTCGGCGAAGTCGACCATCGCTATGTCAGGATCCGGGATCATTTCAACAATTCGGTCGCAAGCCTCGAAGAGGCGGTTGACGCCGTCATTCGCGCGGTCGGCACCATCCGCTCCGGTCTTGCGGAAATCTCCACCGCCTCCAACGATCTCGCCCGCCGCACCGAGCAGCAGGCAGCCTCGCTGGAGGAGACCGTCGCGGCGCTGGGTGAAGTGACCCGCGGCGTCAATGGAACGGCGGAGGGCGCAAGCCGCGCCCAGGGTGTTGTGGCAACCGCCCGCACCAATGCTGAAAAGGGCGGAGAGATCGTTGCTCGCGCCATCGATGCGATGACGGAAATTCAAAATTCGTCGTCCAAGATCGGCAACATCATCAGTGTCATCGACGAGATCGCCTTCCAGACCAACCTGCTGGCGCTGAATGCCGGCGTGGAAGCGGCGCGCGCCGGCGAGGCAGGCAAGGGCTTTGCCGTCGTCGCCCAGGAAGTCCGCGAGCTCGCCCAGCGCTCCGCCAACGCGGCAAGGGAGATCAAACAGCTGATCTCTACATCCTCGGCGCAGGTCAAGACCGGCGTCCAGCTGGTGGGCGAATCCGGCCTTTCGCTCGAACAGATCGTCGAGCAGGTCACCGCCATGAATGCGACCGTGGCCGAGATCGCCGTTGCCGCCCGCGAACAGGCGACAAGCCTGCGCGAGGTCTCGGCTGCCGGCGACCAGATGGACAAGGTGACGCAGCAGAACGCCGCGATGGTCGAAGAGACCACGGCGGCCGCGCAGAGCCTGACACATGAAACCGAAAGCCTTGCCGAACTGCTGCGGCGGTTCAGGACGGGTAGCGGCCGGGCATCGGAACATCGCCACTACGCGATGGCATCCTGACGTCCTGCCGATGCAGGCAAGAAAACGCCGCCGCCGCGAAAGGGCGGCGGTGAGCGGTCATCGGCCAGCGTCGCCTCAATGGCTCTCTGATGCGGGACCGTGAGAGTGGCCGGCAATGCTCTTGCGAACATGGCGAACTGCCGTCCACACGGCGAAGAGCACGAGCGGGATGGCGCCGAGAACGGCGAGCTTTGCGATGTGCGGATCGACGCCCAGTTCGGAGATGCTTTCCAGGCAGATCTTTGCGAGGCCAACGGTGTAATAGGTGATGGCGATGACGGAGAAGCCTTCGACCGCCTGCTGGATATGCACCTGGATGCGCGCCCGCTCTTCCATTGATGTCAGGAGTGAGGCGTTCTGATCTTCGAGCTGAACCTGCACGGTGGTTCTGAGCAGGTCTCCGGCCAGGCTAACACGTTCGGCCAGTTCATCGAGGCGGCGTTCGGCGGCGTGAACCGCACGGACGGCCGGCTGAAAGCGCCGGTCGATGAAGGTGCCGATCCGCTGGCGCTGCTCGACGCGCTCCTCGCGCAGCTCCGACGATCTGCTTGCGACGATCTCGGCATAGGCTTTCGTCGCGCCGAAGCGGTGACGAGCGAGAGCGGAGAAATTGAGCACATCCGACGAGAGCTTGGTGACCTCGGAAAGCAGGGCCTTGTCGACTTTGACCGCACTCTGCATATGCGAGATCAGCAGGTCGAGGCGCCGGTCGAAGACGAAAAGCTTCGACACCGTCTCGCGTGCCATCGGCAACGCCAGCAACGCCATCATCCGGTACGTCTCGATCTCCAGGAAACGCCTGACCATGCGGCCGGTGCGATAGGCGTTGAGATTGCGGTTGAAGAACAGGAATTCGACGAAACCGCTATCGGTCAGCCGGAAGTTCGAATGCACTTCCGCGTCGCCGCCGCCGACTTGTGAAGCGACATAGTCGAGCTTCGGTTTTTCCGGACCTTGCCCGTCCTTTTCGTCCCGCACCAGCACGCGGACGGCTGCGATGATCTTCCCGTCGATCTGACGGCAGCAGGCCTGAAAGGCTTCCGGCGGATTGCTGCCGGGTTCGGCCGATGCGGGAACGACGAAAGTCAGGGTGAGGAACTCGGTATGCGCCTCCCACTTCAGCCGGCCGTCGCCGATGCGGCCGATGCCGTGGTTGCCCTCGCGGGTCGTGGAGACATCTTCCAGTCCCGGCAGGGAAGTTGGTATCTGAGGAGGGGCATTCTCGCCGACGATGGCGACGTGCCACACATCCGTGTCGCCATCGAAGTAAAGCGACGGCCGCGCGTGGAGCTCGTTGTGAAGTTCCCTTCGCAGCGGATGCTCGGAGCCCATCGGCATGGAAATGCACCTCTATACGGTAGACAGTCGCTGGGTCGCCGGATGGAACCGGGTTGCCGGCATGTGTGAGTTGACCATGGCGCCTGCGAGCCGGCGAAGGCTGACAACGCCTATAGCCTCTCCCGAACCGCGTGTCACCATAAAGGGCAACGATGTCGGCGGCGTGCGCGACATCGTTGCCCTATTGCTCGATTGTCACCCGCTGAACTGGTGATGCTGACCTTACGATGAGGTTTCTTCCAGTCGACGTCCCCCGGTCTCGATCATTCCGATCGCCGCGACTGCGCCGATGGCGGCGACGATCGCGAACATCATGAACACCGAATTGATGCCCTGCGTCCCCATCATATAACCGACCGTGGTCGGCCCGACGGCCGAGGCTATGCGCAGCCATGATGTCGCAAGACCGGTTCCGATGGCGCGCATCCGCGTCGGATAGATCTCCGGCGTGTACAGATACAAAACCGCATTGATCGACCCGACAACGCCATAGGCAAGCGTTGCCAGCACGATCAACGACCAGAGCTGGCCTGCGCCACCGGCAGCCAAGGCGGTCAACAGTGCCGCGCCGACCAGGAAGGATACAATGGCCCAAGTTCTTCGACCGATGCGGTCGATGCAGAAAGCGCAAACCAGAAGGATGGCGACCTGGGCGACATTGGTCATCGACGCCGCCCGGAGAGCGCTTCCGAGCTCGAGCTTCTAGACGGTGTGATAGAGTGTTGGCATCCAGTTGTTGAGGCTGTTGGCGACGAAGAACGAACTCGCCCAAAGGACCCAGGCGATCAACGTCCTGGCGCGGAAGCGTGGAGACAGCAGCTCGCTCCAGCGGCTTCTCGGCTGCCGGGCGACCTGTGCGGGGGCGGGCGCTGCAGCCGGCGCTTCAGGCGCCGGTTGCGGCTCCTGTTGATAGTCGAGGTTTGCCTTTCTTGCGCTCGCCTCAGCCTGAAGGATGATCGCTTCCGCTTCGTCCAGGCGTTGCTGGCCGATCAACCAGCGCGGCGATTCCGGCAGCCGATAAAGCAGATAGGCGATGACGAGACCGGGAATGCCGCCGATGAAGAACAGCGATGTCCATCCGAGGATCGGCACGAGCAAGGTCCCAACCTGGCCGGTGATCATCAGCCCGACCGGAAAGATCATCTCATACAGCATGAAATAGCGGCCGCGTCCCTTCGCCCGCAAAAGTTCGCTGATATAGGTGGCGGCGACCGGCATTTCTCCTCCGACGCCAATACCCTGGATCAGCCGGCACAGGAAAAGCATCTGAAAATTGCCGGTGAGCGCGCAGGCGAGGCCCATGACCGACATCAGCGCTGTGGCCGCTGCCGCCATGGGGACGCGGCCGAAACTTTCGGCAAGACGGCTGAAAAGCAGGGCGCCGAGCAATTGGCCGATGTAGCTGGCGGCGATCATCCAGCCGATCTGGGCCGGAGAAAGCTCCCATAGCTTGATCAGGATCGGAAGGACGAATGCCAGCGAAAGGGCATCGAAGGCATCGAGAAACGTGGCGCTCCCCATGACGATCCGCGCCCGGCGGTGCCAGGGTGTAAAGGGAATGGCTTCGAAACGGGCAGTCAGCGCTGCGGCGCGACCGCTGTCCGATGCCGGGCTCGGATCGCGGGCCTCAAGCCCATCTGCGGTCGCGGATGCGGCCAGCGTAATTGTGTTGTCGTGCATTCTATCCTCCCAGATTCAGCACCTTGATGATGGCCGGCGCCTTCGTAGCGCCGGCATTGGGCGTTAGCCGTTGGTCCGCTTGAACAGCGATCGGATCGCATCGGCGATCTGGTCGGGGCATTCGATCGGCGTCAGATGCCGCGCGGCGGGCAAGACGGTGAGGGATGCGCCCGGAATGGCCGCAGCGAGATCTCGGGCCGTCTCGACGGGTGTGGCGTAATCCTCCTCGCCGACGACCACCGAAACAGGAAACAGGAAACCTCCCAGATGCCGGCGCAGATCGGCATCGCCGAGCATGGCGCAGGTCGCGGCATAGGCATCGATATCGTTGGCGGTAAAGACCGACATGGCATGCTGAACCTGCGCCGGATGATCCATCCGGAATCGATCGCCGAACCAGCGCGTTGCCTGAAACTCGGCCATCGATGCCAGCCCTTCGCTGCGAGCCTTTGCCGCCCGGGCCCGCCATTCCGTGGGCGCGTTGGCACCATACCAGGCGGTGGTATCGATCAGCAGCATGGCGCGCACCAGCTCGGGGTGCCGCGCCGCGAAGGTCTGCGCCACGCAACCGCCCATGGAGCAGCCCGCGACGACGGCGTCACTCCACCCGAGTTCTCCCATCAGGTCGGCGATATCGTCGCCGAACCGCTCGACATCGTAGGGACCGGCAGGCTTGTCGCTCCTGCCATGGCCACGGCAGTCCATCGTGACGATATCCGCATCCTCCAGCCGCCCGACAACCCGATCCCAGACACTGGCGTCGAGCGCCAGTGAATGGATCAGAACGACGCGCGGCCCACCCGGCCGTCCACTGCGTCTATAAGCAAGGCCGATACCATCGGACGTTCTCGCATAGGCGACGCCGGAAGCCGTCTCGCGCGCATTTGCTGCACTGTTGGACATCGACATTCCCTTATCCGGCAAGCGCCATATCGTTTTCGCCCACGAGCGGCACGTTCCACGCATCGTAGCCATAGAGCCAGGACGTGTCTTCGTTGCCCCCCGACATCCAGGTATTGGCGCTCGAAATCGCCTGGATGCGTGAGGTGCGCGGCTTGCGGTTTGCCTCGTAGCGGCGGAACGCGCCTTCGATGTCGTCATTGTCGACGCCGGCAAGGCACCGCGCCAGCACTGCCGCGTCCTCGATCGAGGTCGCACTCCTTGCGCCATATAGGGCGTCATCGGGTGGCAGGCGTCGCCGAGAAGCACCACGCGTCCGTCGCTCCAGCGCGCCAGAGGTTCACGTTCGAGGATTGCCCACTTGTGACAGTCCGGGCATGCATTGAGAACCATCTGCACTTCCGGATGAAAGCCTTCATAGGCGGTGCGCAATTCCTTCACGTCGCCCTTGGCGGACCAGGATTCCGAGGTCAGCCAGTCGGCGGGCTCAGGCACGCTGGTGACGAAGTAGAGCGAGCTGCGGTCTGCGGCGGTGTAGTAGATGACGATGTGGCGATCGACACCCCACCACTTCGTTCTGGACGCCTGGATCTCGCCGCCATTCATCAGGCTCGCGTCGAAGACCGCGCGGTAGGCGATCCGGCCCTTGTGGATCGGTTTGTCAGGGCCGACGACGATGTCGCGAACCAGCGAATGCACGCCATCAGCGCCGATCACCGCATCGGCATCCGCCTTCGTGCCGTCGGCGAAAGAGAGCGTTACGCCGCCCTTCGTCTGATCCAGGCCGACGAGCTTCTTGCCGAGGTGAACGATCTCCGGCGGCAGCACGGAATAAAGCGCTTCATGCAGGTCGGCCCGGTGCATGCAGAGAAAGGGCGCGCCGTAAAGGCTTTCCGGCATCGGAAGCTCGCGCTTGATCTCACCGGTATCCCAGACGCGGTTGAGATGAGAATAGGGCTCGAACGCAAGTTTTTGAAGCCTGTCGAGAACGCCGATACCGCGCAGGACGCGCGACGAATTCGGCAGCATCTGGATGCCGGCGCCGATGCGGGCAAATTTCGGTGCCTGCTCGTAGACATTCACGTCGATACCGACCTGGCGAAGGGTCGCCGCGGCGGCGAGACCACCCATGCCGGCACCAACGATCGCGATTTTCGGTTTACTTCCAGCCATGCGATTTTCCTCCCTTGGCAATCAAGATGGCGCTAGTCGTAATGGGGCATCTATAGTATGTAAAATATTTATATAATTCATGTATGAAACCCTTTAAGTTTATGTTGGAAGCCGATGGAATTGAGACACCTCCGCTATTTCGTGGCCGTCGCAGAAGAGGGGAGCATCTCGCGAGCTGCCGCGCGTCTCAACATCCAGCAGCCGCCGCTTGGTCAGCAGATCCGCGATCTTGAATACGAGCTTGGCCTTTCCCTCTTTGATCGGCATCCGAAGAAGATCGTGCTCAACGCTGCCGGCGCGGTTTTTCTTGCCGACGCCCGCGACATTCTGAAGCGCGCCGGTCAGGCAGTCGAAAATGTCCGCCGCTACGACAAAGGCGAGGCCGGCCAGCTGTCCGTCGGCTTTACGAGTTCCGCGTCGCTGCATGTTCTGGCGCCGAAGCTGCTGCAGCAGTTCCGTCTTTCCTATCCGCTCGTGAAAATCGCCGTCGAAGAAAGCGAGACCTACGAACTCATTCTCGCCTTGCAGGAGGGCCGTATCGATGCAGCGTTGCTGCACATCGACGCAAATCGATTTCCGGATCTGGCGAGCACGGTGCTTTCCGAAGAGGACATGATCGTCGCCATCCCTCTTGGTCATCCCCTTGCGGATGAACGCCTCGGTCCGATCACGCTGAAAATGCTGGAGGGGCAGGACGTGGTCGTTTACCGGCGACCCGACGGCCCTGGCATATTCGAGCGTATCTTGCAGTCCCTCGATCGTGCAGGCGTGACGCCTGCGATCGTCGACGAAGTCTATCGCATCGTCGCAGCGATCAACCTCGTTGCCGGCGGTCGCGGCGTCACGATCGTTCCAACCTCCATGCAGGTCCTCCATCCGGAGGTCATTGCCTATCGCGCGCTCGCTCCCGGCCAACTTTCACCCTTGCCGCTCTGCATCGCTTACCGGCGTGATCTGAAACTCTCCATCGTGCGGAATTTCGTTGCGCTGACGAAGGACATCGCCGCCGTTCCGCCGCATATGCGTGATCGAGCCTGACCGTTCAGAGCAAGCGCCAGGCAGCGAGGCTTCCAAGCAGTTGCGTGCTGCCGCCGACCGACATCGCGACGATGAAGGCCGTTTCTGCTTCTCCCAAAAAGGCGAAGATCGCTCCCAGTAAGGCGACGCCTATCGTCGCCCCGACCATGCGGGCAACATTGATCAGGGCGCTCGCCGTGCCGGCGCGATCGGCCGCCACGGTTGAAACCGCGACCGCCGTCAGAGGCCCCGTCGCCATGCCCATCCCGACCCCGGTCAGCAACAATCCGACCTCTTCGGCAATGAACCAATCGGCCAGAAAGGATGAGCCGAGCAGGAGGTTGCCCAAACCCATCAGCGCCAGTCCCGCCGATATGGTGCGTTTCTTCCCCAGGCGCTCCGAGATCGAACCGGAGAAGGGTGAGATCGCGATGAAGCTGATGGCCATTGGCAGCAGAGACAGCCCGACCTCCACCGAGGCCAGGCGTCGAAGGCTGAGGGAGGCGAGTGGAAAGAGAAAGAGCGTGCCATACATGCCGAACGTCATTGCCGCCGTTCCGGCCATCGCACCGCGAAACTGCCTGCCCGAAAACATCGAGATCGGAACCAGAGCCGTCTGCTCCAGGCGCTTTTCGACGATGATGAAGAGCAGCAGAAGCAGGGCGCCCGCGATGGCCAGGAGGGCCGTCCACAAAGGCGGCAGGTGCAATGATTCGATCGCCGTGAGGGTAAGAACGGTGAGGGATGCTATCCCAGCAACTGACCCGGCATGTCGAAGGACCGGCCTTGCCGATCGGCGCTTTCCGGAACGAAAAACCGTGCCGCCGCCGCCGCGATCAGCGCGATGGGGATGACGACGAAGAAGACGGATCGCCAGCCGAAATCACGGATGAGGAAGCCGCCGAGGCTTGGGCCGATCGCAAGCGACATTCCATTGCAGCCGGCCCAGATCCCGAGCGCTCGGGCACGGACCTTCTCATCCCGGTAGATGACCCGGATCAGCGAAAGCGAAGCGGGCAGCAGGAGGGCGGAGCCGAAGCCGGTCAAGGCTCTCGCGGCGATGAGGATCGCGATGGTCGAGGCGAATGCGCAGCCAAGGCTCGCCAGCGCAAAGACAGCGCAGCCGATCACGAACATCAGACGTCGGCCGTAAAGATCGGCGAACAAGCCGCCGCTGATGAGAAGTGCTGCGTAAACGAGATTGTAGGCGTCGACGACCCATTGCAGCTCGGTGACGGAGGCTTTGAGATCGAGTCCGATTGGCTGAACCGCCAGATTAACGACCGATGTATCGACCTGCGCCACGATCACGCCGAGGCAGAGAATGGCGAGAGAGGCCGGCTTCAACTGTGCGTAAGCCCTGGAGTTTTGTTCGATTGAATTCATGACGCTGCCTTTCCATTACAGCGCCGCGCGTCATTTTAGACGCTCAAAGGACGCTGTAACATTTTGAATTGCCGCGATAATTTTATCGCTAAGCCAATTCCGGAAGGAATTATGCAGTAGGAAACGTAACGTCGTTCAGGCCATCGACAATTCGAAACGCATCGAAGTGTTCGAGAAAAAACGAAAAAGCCACGGCCCTGTTGCGAGGCCGTGGCTGCTGCGTGCGCGCATTTTGCGGGACAACGCGTGACCGGTTACTTGGCGGCGAGCGCCTGGTTGACCTTGTCGACGTCGGCATTCATCGCCTTGAAGGTCTCGTCGAGGGAAAGCTCGCCGACGATCAGCTGGCTCATCCTCTGGACGATGAGCTGATAGATGGCGGAGGATCCCTTGAGACGTTCCAGGTCCCGGGCTGCCTGCGGCACGCTATTGCGGCTTCCAAGAAAGACGGCCATCGCCTCCTTGGCATTCTTGCTCTCAAGCTTGTATTGCGGGTCCTTGATGTCGGCGCCCGTCAGGACGACGTAATTTTCAGCGATTTCACGCTGGACCTTTTCAGAGCCGAGGAACTCGATGAACGCGGCCACGGCCTCGGGAGACTTGGTGCGCTTGAAGCCAACGATCGCGGTGCCACCGGGCATCGCATAGCAGCCGGCATCGCCGCAGGGCGCGCTGATCGCCGTCCAGTCGAAGGCGTCGCCGATCTTCTTCTGGAACGGATTGACCATCCAGTTGCCGGCGAGATAGGTCACGACGTTGCCGTTGACGAACTCGTCACCCATGTTCTTGTACTGGGTTCCCCCGGCAGCACCCCACATTTCCTTCGGGAAGGAGCCGTCCTTCGTCCAACCGTAGAGATCCGTGACGTAGCGCTTGGCGGCATCGTCGGGGAAGAAGAACTTGCCGTCCTTGACGTAGTTCGAACCGTAGGAGAATGCCGCGCCGGAAAAGCGGTGGCCCGAGCGGTCCATCGTGAAGGGGATCTGAGCGCCGGTCGCCTTGGCGACGCGCGCCGAGGCTTCGACGATATCCTTCAGCGTGGCGGTGGGCTTGGGAAGCGGTTCGCCGGCCTGTTCGAACAGCGTCTTGTTGACGAAGGGCAGGTTGAAGGTCTGCGAGGCGATATAGCCGTTGATCGACTGCGGATCGTTGACGCCGGGGAAGCGAAGCGTGTTCAGGCTGTCGCCGTGCAGCTTGGCGAAGCCATCCGGGTCCTTCATGTAGGGACGCATGTCGAGGTAATAGGGCGCAAGCTGCCAGTCGGTGATCTTGGCGATGTCAGGGCCCTCGCCGACGGCAAGCTGCACCGGCAGCTGCTTGGCGACCGCATCATAGCCCGAAGAGACGAAGTTGACCTTGACGTCGGGATTCGCCGTCTCGAATTCCTTGCTGAGCGCTTCCATGCGCTCGACGTAAGCCTGGTCGTCGTCGGTGAACAGAAAGGTGATTGTCTTGGTTTGCGCCATGGCCGCGCCGGCCCATGCGAAAGAAACGGTTGCCAACGCCAGTGCGACGGCCCCTGAGAGATAGGTTTTCATTTTCATCCTCCCATGAAAACATTTTCATCAATCGCGGCCTCAGCCGTCGATAAATCAATTTCATATACTTGACATTCGTTGCGTCAAGCTATTTTCTGCGGCAATAGCGATGTTTTTGGGCATTTTTCAAGAATGGCGCGCACAAATAACCTAATGAAAATATTTTCATAGGATTGCGGAGGAGGCGGTCTGTGAAAACGGAATGCATCAAGCAGCCGGGCGAGATGGCGCCAGCATACAGTGTGGCCACGGGCCAGACGATCACGGCATGGGCCGTTTGCGGCCTGATCGCCAGCTATTTTCCCGGCGAGCCCGCGCCGGCCGAAGATCGCGTAAACTATCGTTTCATCAACGGTTTCGTCGATGTCGGAGATCTGCCCTGCCGCAAGGCCTTTTGGTCGACCATGGTCGGGCGGCCGCTATTGCCCGACACCGCCTGGCCGACCGAAAGCCTCAATCTTCCCGGCTCGAACCGTCGCGTCGAGTTCACCGGCTTCTGGCACGTACCGACGCATCTCAGGCGATGGCTGAAGGGCACGTTCAGAACGGAGACCGCGCGAACGCTCAATCTCAGACTGAAGACCTGCGGCGGCGTTCGCATATGGGTCAACGGACAGGAGGCGGTGCGCTTCGAACCCTTCAAGCGCAACACCGAGAGCGCAACCGACATAAGGCTGGCGCTGGACGCCGGCGACAACCAGATCCTCGTCCATACCGAAGACTTGGCCGAGCGTGACACGACGTGGTTCTTCGAGCTCGAGATGCTGGACGAGGAGCCGCTCTGCGTGCTGCTGCCCGTATCGCTGGATCAGGATGAGGTCCGCGAGCTGGAAGCCCTTGCTCGCGGCGTCCGTCCGGCTCGCGACGTCTTCGTCAATCAGCCGCTGGAGATCATCTTCGGCACAGCGCCCGAACGCGATCTGCCGGTAGAGATCAAGGTCGTCGGTCATGGTCACGAGCGGCCCGTTCTCGCGCATTCCCGATTGACGCTCAAGGCCCATCAGAGCAGCCTAACGGCCGACGATATCTGCGGCATTCCGGACGGTTATCACGGCGTCCACATGACGATCGGCTCCGGCACGGGCTCGGTCACGCGCGTCATCGATGCCGCTTTCATGAGCAGCATTTCGCCGTTGTCGGCCGAGGCGTCGCTCGCCGCCCGCAAGCGGCAGGCGCTGGAATACAGCGCCCGCTTCGGCGCGAACCGCGTCGGGCGCCTCATTGCGATGATGGAAACCGGTCACCACGACCAGGAAAGCTTCGACCGCATCATCGAGGCGACGCTCGCCTCCATCGATGCGCGGGAGGATTGCTCGGATTTCATCATGGTGCCGCTCTTGTGGCTGCTCGGCGCCTATGCCGACCGGATGCCCGATGCAGTGATCGCTCGCATCCGGCATTCCGCCCGCTCCTACCGTTACTGGGTCGACGAGCCGGGCAACGACGCGATGTGGTTCTGGAGCGAGAACCATGTGCTCTGCTTTCATACCAGCCAGCTGCTGGCCGGACTTCTTTTGCCCGACGAGGTGTTTTCGGCCTCGGGCCGCACGGGGCGGCAGCAGGCGGAACTTGCCGGCGAGCGGCTCGGCCGCTGGTTCGACAGCGTCGAAGCCCATGGGTTGGCGGAGTGGAACTCGGCGGCCTATTACCCGATCGATTTCATCGGCCTGCTGGCGCTGGAGCGCTGGGCTGAGGCGGCCGTTGCCCAGCGCGCCCGCGCCCAGATCGATCTCATCTTCCGCATGATCGCCCTTCACACGCTCGCAGGCGTTCCGGCCGGATCGCAGGGCCGTGCCTACGACAAGGAGTTGCGCGCCGGCCCGCTGACCGAGCTTGCGCCCTTCGCCCAGGTCGCCTTCGGAACCGGCTGGCTGAACAATGGTGTGGCGGCATTGACCATGTTCTGCGCCGGCAGCTATGAGCCGCCCGCCGATCTGGCCGAACTTGCGCCGCTCACCCGATCAAGAAGCGTCGAGGCGCGCTACAGCCAGGGCCTCGAGAGCGGAAAACTCGTGCTGTTCAAGAACGAGGCGGCGCAGCTTTCGACGGTCGTCGATCACAAGACCGGCCAGAAGGGGCACCAGCAGCATGTGCTCGACATCCGGCTGGCCGGCCATCCGATGGCGAGGCTGTGGGTCAACCATCCCGGCGAGGACGACCCCTGGGGCAATCAAAGGCCGTCCTATTGGGCCGGCAACGGCATCCTGCCGCGCGTTGCCCAGCATCGCGACGTTGCCCTCCTGATCGAGGACACAAGCGACGCACGCCACGCATGGACGCACGCCTATATCGGCCGCGACGGGCTGGACGATCTCATCATCGAAGACAAGTGGCTCATCGCGCGATCGGGCCGGGGATTTTCCGCCCTCTGGGCGTCGAACGGCCTGGAGCTGATCACCGACGGCCCGACCGCCGGCCGCGAGGCGCGCTCCTACGGGCAGCTTTGCGGCTGGGCTGGTATCGTCGGATGCGGCAACGACGATGCCTTCAAGGCGTTCGTCGAACGCCTGGGCCGGACGACGGTTTCCTTCGATCCCGGGCTTCGGCGTCTCTCTCTGACGCCGCCGGGCGGCCCGGCGATCGACCTCTCCTACGCCGATGGTCTTTCGATCGGCGGCGAGGCGAGGCCCTTCACCCACGATCAGCCGCAACCGATCCTCACCTACGACAGTGCTGCCTCCGGCGCCGGCACTGACGGGCCGTTCTACTCCTGAAAACATAGGTCTCCAGCATGAACACAACATCTGTCGATAACGCCGCCCTCCTGACGACGATTGATCGCGTGGCAACGGCTTTCAGCCGGCTCAGAGGCATCAAGGAAGGTCTCGTGACGGGAAATTCGGCCTCCGGAATCCAGTTCGACGAGTGGGACTGGGAAGTCGGCGTCGGTCTTTACGGCTTCCTGCGCCGCGCCATTTCCACCAATGATCAAAAAGCGCTGCAGGAACTCGTCGCCTGGTATGCCGGCCAGATTGAACGCGGCCTGCCGCCGCGCCAAATCAACAGCACGGCGCCGATGCTGCCGCTTGCGATCCTGGTCCAGCATGTCGACCGTCCCGACTTTCGCGCGCTCGTCGAGGACTGGGCCGAATGGCTCGTCAAGGAACTGCCGAAGACCGAGGACGGCGGCTTTCAGCACGTCGTCAAGGAGCGCCTCAACGACGGCGAATTGTGGGACGATACGCTGTTCATGGCCTGCCTGTTTCTTGCCCGCGCCGGCGTTCTCTGCGAGCGCAGCGAGTGGATCGACGAGGCCGTCTATCAGTTCGTGATCCACACCCGCTATCTCTCCGATCCGGTCAGCGGGCTCTGGTATCACGGCTGGACCTTCAACGGACGGCACAATTTTGCCAATGCCTTCTGGGCGCGCGGCAATGCCTGGATCACCGTCGCCATCCCCGAGCTCTTCGACCTCGTTCCGACGCTCGGCGAGAAGGACCGGCGTTTTCTGTCGAACGTCCTCGTCAGCCAGGTGCGCTCCTTGAAAGCATACCAGCGGCCGGACGGCATGTTCACGACGCTTCTCGACGATCCGTCGTCGCCGCTGGAAACCTCGGCCACGGCGGGCATTGCCTACGGCATATTGCGCGCTATCGATGCCGGCATTCTCGACAAGGACGACAGGGCCTATGCGGAGCGCGCGCTTGCGGCGGTGCTGGCGCAGATCGATGAAGAAGGCGTCGTCCACGGCGTCTCGGACGGCACGCCGATGGGTCATGACCTCGATTTCTACAGGCGCATCCCCAACGTGCCGACGCCTTATGGCCAGGCGCTGACCATGCTGCTGCTGACGGAAGTCTTTCTCGAGAACGGCCAGCGCCAATGAGCCCCGTGTCTCTTGTCGCGATCGAGCCGGCGCAGAGCGACGATACGGTCCGTCTGCAGGCGGCCATCGACGGCCTGTCGGCTTCAGGTGGCGGACGCGTTGAGCTCATGGCCGGCATCCATGTCTGCCGCGGGCTCCAGCTCAGATCCGGCGTCGACCTTCATCTGGCCGCCGGTGCGATCCTGCGTCCCGTTCCGGATTACGCGGCCTATGCGCAGACGACCGTTTCGGTGATCGCCGAAAAATCCGACCGCGGCATGATCGTCGCCAAGGATGCGCGGCGAATCAGCCTGACGGGGGCGGGGCGCATCGAAGCCGGTTGTGACAGCTTCATCGTGGGAGACGACGAGACGGTGGGGACCTTCATCCCGGCCGAATTTCGTCCCCGCGTCGTCGTCTTCGAGGGCTGCGACGAGGTCGAGATCAGCTCCGTCCATATTTGCCGCTCGCCGATGTGGACGCTGCACTTCGTCAACTGCACCGATGTTGCGGTCAGGAACGTGATCATCGACAACGACCGCCGCCTTCCCAACACGGACGGGATCGTGCTGGATGCCTGCCGCGGCGCCGTTATCGAGGATTGCCGGATATCGACGGCCGACGACGGCATATGCCTGAAGACGAGCATCGGTCCTGACCGTGTCGCCATCGGGCGTTGCGAAAACATTCTCGTCCGCAGATGCTCGGTTCAGAGCCTTAGCTGCGCGCTGAAGATCGGCACGGAAACGCATGGCGATGTCACCAATGTCGTGTTCGAGGATTGCAGCGTCTCATCTTCCAACAGGGCCCTCGGCGTATTCTCCCGCGACGGCGGCCGGATATCGAACGTGAGGTTCTCACGAATTGCGGTGGAGTGCCGCGAGACGCCCGATGGTTTCTGGGGTTCGGGGGAGGCGCTGACCGTCAATGTCGTCGACCGTGTTACGGAACGCGCGGCAGGCGCCATCGAAAATCTCATCGTCGAGGACATCACCGGCCGGATGGAGGGGGCGATCACCGTCATTTCGACCTCGCCGGCCGGCATCCGCAACGCATCGCTGGCACGCATCGCCATCGATCAGCAGCCGGGGCAGCTCGGCACTGCGCGATCCTACGACCTGCGTCCAACGAACGCCGACCTCTCCCCGAAAGCCGATGCCGGCGGCCGCGCCAATGCCTGGACCCGCGGGTCGGACGGGCGAGTGATCGGTCTTGAGCACTATCCGGGAGGAATGCCGGCCGTCTACGTGGCTGATGTCACCGGGATCTTGATGAACGAGGTGCGGATCACAAGGCCGACACCGCTGCCGCAAGGCTGGAACAAAAACGACGCCGTCTTCGAAACGGCGGCACCTGATGGGAGTGGGGCATGGCAGAACTGAAACTTTCCAACGTCAACAAATCGTATGGCTCGGTCAAAGTCCTGCATGACGTCGAACTCGATATCACGGACGGCGAGTTCGTCGTCTTCGTCGGGCCGTCGGGATGTGGCAAGTCAACTCTGCTGCGTGTCATTGCCGGCCTCGAAGAGGTGACGGAGGGCGCAATCGCGATCGGGGGCCGCGATGTCAGCGCGCTCTCGCCGGCCGAGCGCAAGATCGCAATGGTCTTCCAGTCCTACGCGCTCTATCCGCATATGAGCGTTCGCAAAAACCTCGCTTTCGGCCTGGAGAACCTGAAGTTCAAGCGTGCCGAGATCGAGGCGCGGATTGCCGAGGCCGCCAGGATGCTGGCGATCGAGCCCTACCTGGACCGACGCCCGAAGCAGCTTTCGGGCGGCCAGCGCCAGCGCGTGGCGATCGGCCGGGCTATCGTGCGCGAACCGGACATTTTTCTCTTCGACGAGCCGCTGTCGAATCTCGACGCGGCGCTGCGCGTTCAGACCCGCGCCGAGATCACCAAGCTCCACCGCGAGATCAAGACGACGATGATTTATGTCACGCATGACCAGGTCGAGGCGATGACGATGGCCGACAAGATCGTCGTGCTGCGCGCCGGGCGGGTCGAGCAGGTCGGCGCGCCGCTGGACCTGTTCGATAGCCCACGCAATCTCTTCGTCGCCGGCTTCCTCGGCTCGCCGCGCATGAACATCATCAAGGGCAAGGTCGCTGGCATCGAGGAAGGCGGCGTCGTCATCGATGTCGGCAATGGTGGCAAGGTCGTCAGCGATGTCGATCCCGCCGGAATTGCGGTCGGACAGGCTGTTCTCGCCGGCATCCGGCCCGCGCATTTTTCACGCTCCAGCGAGCAGGGCCTGCCGTTCATCGTCCAGTATCACGAGGGCCTCGGTACGGAGACCTATGTCTATGGCAATCTTGCAGGCCATGACGAGCAGATCATCATTCACGAGGCCGGCCATTTCGCGCCGGCGCCTGGTGATCGCATCCTGATCGATGCCGCCCCGGGGCGGGTTCATCTGTTCGATCCCGAAAGCGGCCTGGCTTTTGCCCGGCGGCCCGGACAGGGGAGGCGCTGAACATGGCGGCGCTCAAGGCAGGTGCATTGCTGTCCCAGGCAGGGGAAACGGCGATGAGAGTGGTCGAAGCCCCGATAAATGTGATCGAGCGCATCTTCGGCCGCAAGCGTATGCCATGGCTGTTCCTGGCGCCGAACCTCGTTCTGTTCGCCATCTTCACGTTCCTTCCGATCGCGATCGCGGTCGGTTACGCCTTCACCGGCGGCACCAATCTATTCGTGTCGGAGCGGCCTTTCGTCGGCCTGGACAATTTCCGCACGCTGCTTTCCTGCGGCAATTATCTGCAGCCGGGAACCTGCCAGGAATCGCTGTTCTGGACGGCTGTGTGGAATACGCTCTGGTTCGTGGCCTTCAATGTCGTCGCCACATTGCTCGTGGCGCTGATCACGGCGCTGATCCTCAATCGGGCGATCGTGGCGCGCGGCTTCTTCAGGGCGATGTTCTTCTATCCTGTCTTGCTGTCGCCCGTCGTCATCGGCCTGATCTGGAAATGGTTCCTCGATCGCAACGGGCTGCTGAACGCCTTCTTCCAGATGATCGGCGTTCCCCCTGAGATCTTCCTGCTCGACGTCGGCTGGTCGCGCTTCTTCGTCGTCGTGGTGTCGGTCTGGTTCCACATGGGCTTTTACACGCTCATCCTCTTGGCCGGCCTCCAGGCCATCCCGAAGGAGCTCTACGAGGCTGCCTCCATCGATGCCGCCTCGCCGCGCCGCACGCTGTTCAGGATCACACTGCCCCTGCTGGCCCCGAACCTCTTAGTCGTGTTCATTCTTCTGATGATCAAATCCGTCCAGATCTTCGACGAGGCCTGGGTTCTGACCAATGGCGGCGGTCCGGGCACGGCCAACAGCTTCATCGTCCAATATATCTACCAGATGGCATTCGGCAGCGATCTTCGCCTCTTCGGACTGGCTTCCGCCGCATCGGTTCTCATGGGGCTGGTGCTTCTGGTTCTCACCCTCATACAGCTGCGTATCGGCAAGCGAATGGAGTCCTGAGATGAACCCGATCAGCTTTTTCAAGCGCACACGCCGGGCCGGACGCATCGATATCACCGACATATTGTCGTGGGTCTGGCTGATCGGCGGAACCTTCGTCGTGCTCGTTCCCGTCATCTGGGCCGGCCTCTCCTCGCTGAAGCCGGCCGCCGAGATCACCCGATTTCCGCCAACGCTGCTTCCTCGGGCCGCCGTCGAGCAGACCGTACCCGGCTTCGACAAACCGCTCAGCCTCTGGAAGGTCACCATCGACGGTCAGATGCGCGAAATGGCCATGGTCCGCCGCATCGGCCTCAAGGCCCAGATGGTTGATCCCGCAAATCCGGGACAGCCCGTCAGCGTCGACGTCAAGGGGCTGACGCCGGTGCAGAAGCTGACGATCGCCACGCAGAATTACACCGATCCGCTGACGCGCTTCAACTTCCTGACCTTCCTCAAGAATTCGGTGTTCGTCACCTTCGTCGCAACGCTGCTGACGCTGATCGTCAACGCCATGGCGGCATTTGCCCTGTCGAAATACAAATTTGCAGGGGATACGACGGTCTTCGTCATCATCATTTCAACGCTGATGATTCCGCTCGCCGTCGTCATGGTGCCGGCCTATCTCGTCATCGTCGGGGTCGGGCTTGCCGATAACCTCTGGGGCGTCATCCTGCCGACGGTCGCCTCTCCGACCGCCGTCTTCCTGCTGCGGCAATATATGCTGACCATACCCGACGAGCTGATAGAGGCGGCGCGCGTCGATGCGGCGAGCGAATTCTGCATCTTCTGGCGCATCATCCTGCCGCTGACGGCGCCGGCTCTCGCGGTGCTGGCGATATTTTCCGTGCTCTGGCGATGGAACGACTTCCTCTGGCCGCTCATCGTCCTCAACAGCCGCGAGAATTTCACCCTGCAGGTCGGTCTGAATGCGTTCCAGGGCGAGTTCTCGGTGCAGTGGCACTATATCCTGGCGATGACGTTCCTCAGCCTGCTGCCTGTCACCATCGTTTTCCTGTTCCTGCAGAAGTACATCACCACGGGCATCGCCGGAACAGGCATGAAGTGAACGGCAAGGCGTGGAGATAGAGATCTCCTCGCAATCGCCGAACGACCCATACCACGCCTACCTCCCGGCTGAAGCGCGTCGCAATGAACCTGGTTCATGCGGCGCGTTTCGGTCGTTGTCTTTGTGCGTGACTCCCAAGGCCGTTGCTCATACTGAGGGAGGTTCGCCGCGGCAAGCGTAGCGCTTGCCACCGAGGCCAGCCGCCCCGGCGACCTGGTAGGCCGCCGTTTTTGGGCTATGCTGACATCGATTTCAAAGTGCGACGGCGTCCTGCACACGTCACAAAACGGTTTCGAAGAGCGGGATCAAGGCCGCGCCGATTGCGCCGGGGGCATCGATTATCTGCGCCACGGCAAGCCTGGGGACGTCGCGTAAAACGCCATGCCGAGGCAGATTGTTGAATTCGGTCCGTTCGATCAGCATTCTCGCGAGTGAGTGCGGAAGCTCGCCGCCGAGGACGATCAATGCCGGGTCGAATATTGCGCAGATCGCATTGATGGCTCGATTGTGGGCCGGCGTGACGCGGTCGACCCACTCGCCAACGCCATCCCAGTCCATCAGGTCCTCGTTCTTCAGGTCCCTCAGGGTCAAGTTCATGCGCCCTTTGGCACGAAGATGTTCAAGCAGGACGCCGAGTGCAGGGCGTTCCTCGTAGTCCTGACGCCCGAAGAGAACGGAAAATTCGCCGGCGTTGCCGAAATTGCCGCGAAACGGCATGCCTCCGGAAACCAGGCCGCCGCCATAGCCATGAAGATGGGCGATGTAGGCGAAATCTGCGACATCGCGGCCAACGCCGAAAATGGCTTCCGCCAAGGCTGCGGTCCTGGCGACATTGTCTGCCCAGACCGGCAGGCCAAGTTGCTTTCCAAGCAAAGGTGCCAGGTCGATCAACGACCAATGAGCGAGCGGCAAGGGGCAATTGAAGGCCGTCTCCAGCATGCGGTGGCCGGCGACGGCCAGACCGACGCCGAGGACATCACGCCGTTTGGCGCCCCGGCGGGCAAGAATGTCTTCGACCGCCGCTTCGATCCGCTCCATTTCATCGGATAGCGAGGAGCCCGCCTGTGGAATTTCCATGTTTTCCATTGGTTCGCCGAAACCCATGAGGCAAAGGCCGATCGAACCGACATTCACGGAGATGCCCAGGGTTAAACACCAGTCTTTGCGAAGGGTCAGCTCCGGGCTGGGCGGTCCCGGCCGCCGGGTTTCCGAATGGGAAAAGACGAGCATTCCTCGCTCATGAAGCCGCGCGACGATCCTGTGCAACGATTGCTGGGTGAGATCGAGCGGCTCTGTCAGGTCGGAGCGTTCGATCCCCGGAGACTTCCAGATCAGCCGCAACAGGTCGCGCTCGTTGCGGGAAGCCACGCGCATCGGTTGTGTGTCTCGCAAAAAATGCGCGGCAACATGGTCTAGCGGATCATACTTCATTTTCGGTTCATTTTGATTTACACTGTGAGTGTGAACCATATTGGGAGGGCATTCTGCTTCTGTCAAACAAGGAATTCGATCCCCGCTTTGCCGGCCCTGCTTACCTCATCGAGATTGGCCAAGCCAGTCAGGCCGACGGCCTTTCAAAGGGGATCGTGTCCGAGCGTTTGGAAGGCCACGATATCGGCGTTGCGGCGGTCTCGAACGAAATGGAGCGCCTGATCAGCGGTTAGCGGGGCGGGGTGTGGAGAGGGAAAGAACCAAGTTGCATGATATCGTGGAGATCCGAAAATACGGCGCGTGCGCCCGAGCCTGAGGCATCCGAGTTTGCGCCAACGCATGAAGGCACTGACTTCGAGTCGATGGTTCGAGCCTATTCGGCGGGCTACGGGGTGTTTGGCGCCAAGCCGCTGAGCAACGATCGGGCCTTTGCCTGGGCCGCGGACTTGCGAACAAGTGAGGCATTTACGGTGCTTCATTCGGTTTATCAGAGTTCCTGGACAAGTCGGACGCTCGATGAGACGCCGCAACACCTTGCGTTTTACATTCCGCACTCGGGATCCTTCCGGCTGTCCATTGGAAAGACCGTGGTTGAAAGTGGGCCTGGTCGTCTCCTCATGGCCAACAACCACGAGGCTGGCGATCGTCTCATCCTAGGCGGCCCGCACTGCTCGGACGCCCTCTTTCTGGACTGGAAAGTTGTGAGGCGAATGCTCGTTTCACTGGTGGAAATGCCGATCCTCGACTCGCTTGACCTTGAGCCGGTTGTGGATCTCGCAACGCCGTCGGGCCAGCTTATCGGCAGCCTGGTGCAGACGATCGTGCAGGGCATGCGCAATGGCGGTCCACTTCTGTCTTCACCTCTGGCCTTGGCGGCGATGAGCGAAACGCTTGCTAACCTCGTGATCCGTTTTGGCCGCCACCGTCTTTCCGACCATTTGGAAAAACAGAAAGTTTGTTTGATCGCGCCGTGGCATGTCCGGCGTGCTATTGACTATATGCACGCCAACATCGCAGAGCCCCTCACCATGACGATGGTTGCCGATGGTGTCGGTGTTTCACTTCGCGCGCTGCAAACGGGTTTCAGGGCCTTCCGGGGAACTTCACCGGGCGGTTACTTGCGCACGATCAGGCTGCAAGCAGCCCGCGACCAATTGCGGGATCCAATGAATCAGCGATCCGTCCGCGAAATCTGCGCGACGTGGGGTTTTTCTCATGCCGGCAGGTTCTCGATCGTCTACCGCAGCGCCTTTGGAGAAAGCCCGCGCGATACGCGCCTGCAGGCTGAGCGCTTGCGATGAGCAAGGACGCCGAAAAGTGCGAACGGTTTTCGGACAACATCATGCTCTAGGAGCGCGGTGCCGCGATACTGCCGCGCAGGACGAGATGGCATCCGAGTTCCAGGCGATGGGCCGGCCGCTGCGGATCGTTGGCGATCAGCCTTTGTTCAATGAGCGCGAGCGCGGCGGCGCCGAGCTTGTCTGTGGGAACGCTGACCGTCGAAAGCGGCGGGCGGCTGAATTCGCCGGGGACGATGTCGTCGAACCCCAGCACTGATATCGCTTCCGGCACGCGTATGTCGCGATCGGCCAATGCCTTCAGGCAGCCGAGCGCCAGATTGTCGGCCGCGCAGAAGACGGCGGTCGCGCCTTTCATCGTGGGATCGCGGTCGAGCAGCGCGTTGATGGCTGCCTCGCCGTGCCTCGGCTCATATCCCTCGGCCTCGACGATCATGCCATCCGGCACCGGAAGCTGCGCGGCGAAATAAGCATCGGAGAAGCCGTCATATCGGCGCTGGATCGTCGTGCGGCCCTTCCATGTCAGGTGCAGGATACGGCGATGCCCAAGCGCCAGCAGGTGCTCGATGCCGAGCCGCGCCCCGAAGCGGTTTTCCGGGGTGACCGTATCGACCAGCATGGCAGGGTCTTCGCCGTTGACGATGACAACAGGCATATCAGGCGAGGCGAGGCTTCGAATCAGTTCCGGCTGATCGTCGTTCAGAACCACGATGCCGTCGGCACGTTCCAAGAGCGCGATCTGCCTGACCTGAGCGCCGTCAATGCGCCGGCCGGTGCTGACGAAGGGTACGATCCTGATGCCGCGGCGTTCGCACTCCCTGCGAAGACCGTTGAGGATCGTCCAGCTCACCAGATTGAGGTCGCTCTCGGGCGCGGCATCGTCGGGAATGGCGAGAAGCAGGACGCGCAAGGTCGCGATCGTCGCCTTCTTCCTTCGGCGGTCGAGGTAGCCCAGGCGTTTGGCCGAATCCAGAACCCTTTCGCGCACCTCGATCGTCAGCGGCGCGGTTCCGTTGAGCGCGTGCGAGGCCGTGCTCAGCGACACGTCCGCGTCCCGCGCGACATCCTTGAGATTGACTTTGCGTTCCACTGTTTCCGTCGCGAATTGAGGGCGTGCCTTCGAAGGCATAGCTAACTCAATGTTTTTACATAAAAACTTGAGAAAAGCTACGTGCCTGGCGCGGTATTTTTCGCCATTCCGCGATCAGTGAGGTTTGGCCAGCAGGCCATTGAGCAGCAGGTCGAAATAAGCCTGCAGGAAGGCCTCCTTGTTGGGAGTGGGCACGCGGCGGTCGTCGAATATCAGCCGCAGAACTGTCGTCGTCAGGATGGGCGCGACCACGATTTCGGAGAATTCCACCGGAATTTCGCGAAACTCCCCCGACGCCACACCCTCCAGAATGAGAGCGTCGACCTTGGCGATGATCGGCTCAATGAATTGATCGTGGTGGCGGTCGATCAGGTCGGGGAACCGGTGTCCTTCGGCAATGACCAGCCGCGTTAACTCGCGGGTCGTGCGATCCTCGGCGATTTGTTCGTAGAGCAGGCCGAGAATGGAAATCAGCCGGTCGGTGACGCTGCCGCTGAGGCCCTCCGTGATCCCCAGCAGTTCCTGAAACGGCACGGAGAAGTGGTTGATCATGGCTTCGAAAAGCTTCTCCTTCGTCTCGAAGTAGACATACACCGTACCCTTGGTGACGCCGACCCTGTCGGCGATGTCTTCGACTCTCGTGCCTGTGAAACCGCATCTGACGAATTCCTCGAAGGCGGCATCGAGAATCTGGATGGGCCGCAGCGCCTTTTGTTCAGAGCGTGTGAGCTTCTTCTGGGCTGTCATTTTCTGATCCTCCAACCTGTTGCGTGCGCTCTCTCCCTGCGACGCAAAGTTTCATTGACTAATCGGTCAGTCAATTATATAGCAGCTGCCGTTGAGAGCAAGAGGTCAACTATGAGAACCATTCTGGTCGCCGCAGCGATCATATGCGCCATCGGTCTCGGATCATGCAGCGATGCGGGCGGGCCGACTGAGCCAACCCCACGGGAGGTCGGCACCGTCGTCGCCAAGTCTGAGCCGTTGGTTCAGGGCGGCGCAATCACCGGAGAAGTGCGGGCGCGCGTTCAGACCGATCTGTCCTTCCGCGTCAGCGGCAAGATCATCGAGCGGCTGGTGGAAGTCGGACAATCCGTGAAGGCGGGGCAGCTCCTCGCGCGGATCGATCCGGAAGAGCAGAAGGCCGACCTGGGTGTGGCGGCCGCCAATCTTCAGTCGGCTGAGGCACAGCAGACCCAGGCGCAGCTCGCTTACGATCGCCAGCAGAGCCTGTTTCGAACCCAGGTAACGACGCGTGCGGCACTCGACCAGGCGCAGGAGGCGCTTCTGACCGCGCAGGCATCGACGAAGTCGGCGCAGGCGCTGTTGGAAACCGCTCAGGACACCTTGTCTTACACGGAGCTGAAGGCGGACGCCGACGGTGTGATCACTGCCCGCAATGCCGAGGTCGGGCAGGTGGCGCAGGCCGCCCAGGTCGTCTTCACGCTTGCCCATGACGGCGACAGGGATGCCGTCTTTGAGGTGGTCGAAAGCGCGTTCCTGCGCCCGATCGACGGTGACGGGACCGTGACCCTTCTGTCGGACCCGACGCAGAAGATCGCGGCGAAGGTTCGCGAAATTTCGCCGACGATCGATTCCTCCACCGGAACCATCAAGGTCAAGGTCGCGATATCGAGCGACGCTCCGATCCCTCTCGGCGCACCCGTCGTCGGAAGATTCAATTACGTCTCGCAGGACGTCATCCAGCTTCCCTGGTCGGCCATGACGTCCAAGGGCGGCAATCCGGCCGTCTGGATCGTCGATCCCGCATCGTCTGCGGTTTCGGCAAGGGCGGTGGATGTCGCCGGCTATGAGACCGGCAGCTTCATCGTGAAGTCAGGCGTGTCTGAACGAGACATCGTGGTGACGGACGGGACCAAGTTCCTCAGGCCGGGTGAAATCGTGTCTTATGTCAAGGAAGCTTCCAAGTGAGTATTCGTCTCAAAATAGTCGCTCTGATGATGGGTACGGCCCTGATCTCCTCCTGCGCGCCGCAGGAGGAAAACAAGGAGGAAGCGCCCCGTCCCGTGCTGTCGATGACAGTCAAGCCGACGTCGGCCTCGAGCTTGAGCCTGACCGGTACGATCGAGCCGACGATCGAGACCGAACTCGGCTTCCGGATTCTCGGGCGGATGATCGCCCGCAACGTCAATGTCGGCGATCTCGTCAAGAAGAATGACGTCGTTGCCGCCATCGATCCGCTGGCGTTGGAGCTTGCCGTGCGCAACGCGCAGTCTGATGTCGAGAACAGCGACGCCCAGCTCAGGAACGCGGTGACCACGGAGCAGCGCCAGCGCGCGCTGCTGGAGTCGCGCTCCGGCACCGAAGCCTCGCTCGAAGAGGCCGAGCAGGCAAGGCGGACGGCGGCGGCCGCCGTCGCCAAGGCGCAAGCCAATCTCGACAAGGCCAAAGAGCAACTCGGTTACGCGCAGCTTCGGGCGGAGTTCGACGGGGTGGTGACGGCGACCTCGGCTGAGGTCGGACAGGTGGTGTCGGCCGGCCAGACGGTCGTGACCATCGCACGGCCGGACAAGCGCGACGCCGTGGTTGACGTGCCCCAGGCCGCCGCCCAGAAACTGAAGATCGGCGCACCCTTCGAAGTGACGCTGCAGCTTGACCCGACCATCCGCACGTCGGGGACCGTGCGCGAGATCGCCCCGGAGGCAGAGACCGCCACCCGCACCAGCCGGACCAAGATCGAGCTGAGCGATCCGCCCGAAGCCTTCAGGCTCGGCTCGGTCATCACGGCCTCGGCAACCATTGCCGCCGATCCGCAGATCGTTCTGCCGTCCTCGGCAATCCTTATCGGCAGCGACGGCCCGAGTGTCTGGATCGTCGATGCGCCGGCCGCCAAGGTATCGCTTCGCCGCGTGCAGATCGACGGCGACGTCGAAGACGGCGGCAGCGTTCGCGTCACCGAGGGGCTCGCCCCCGGAGAAAGGGTGATCGTGGCAGGCGTGCATAAACTTGAAGATGGCCAGGCCATCCGGATCGACCAGGAGATCAGCCAGTGAAGTCCTTCAACCTTTCCGACTGGGCGCTCGAACACCGTTCGCTCGTCTGGTACTTCATGATCGTCTTCATTCTCGCAGGCGCCTTCTCCTACGTGAAGCTCGGCCGTGAGGAAGACCCGAACTTCACGATCAAGACGATGGTGATCACCGCCCAGTGGCCCGGCGCGTCCGCCGAAGAGGTGACGCGGCAGGTCACCGACAGGATCGAGAAGAAGCTCCAGGAACTGGAATCGCTTGATTACACCAAGAGCGAGACCGTTGCCGGCCAGACAACCGTCTTCGTCGAGCTGCTGCCGACGACCAAGGCAAAGGATGTCGCTCCCACCTGGCTGCGCATCCGCAACATGATCGCCGACATCAAGGGCGATTTCCCGACCGGCGTCGTCGGTCCCTTCTTCAACGATCGCTTCGGCGACGTCTTCGGAAACATCTACGCCTTCACCAGCGACGGCCTTACCCAGCGGCAGCTTCGCGATCTCGTGGAAAACGCCCGCTCCGAGGTCCTGACCGTGCCCAACGTCGGCAAGGTCGATGTGGTCGGTGCCCAGGATGAGGCGATCTATCTCGAATTCTCCACACGCCAGATCGCAGCTCTCGGGATCGACCAGCAGGCGGTCATCCAGACCCTGCAGGCGCAGAATGCCGTCACGCAGTCCGGCTTCGTCGACGCCGGGCCGGAGCGCATCGCATTGAGGGTGAGTGGACAGTTCACCTCCGAGGCCAGTCTGAGATCGATCAATCTTCGGATAAACGACCGCTTCTTTCCGCTGACCGACGTCGCCACGATCAAACGCGGCTACGTGGATCCGCCGTCGGCGCTGTTCCGGTTCAACGGCGAGCCTGCGATCGGGCTTGCGATCGGCATGAAGCAGGGCGCCAATCTTCTGGAGTTCGGCGAGGGGCTCGACGCGCAGATGAAACGCGTCGTCGCCGATCTCCCGATCGGCGTGGACGTCCACCGTGTCTCCGATCAGCCGGCCGTCGTCGACGAAGCGGTGTCCGGATTTACCCGCGCGCTCTTCGAAGCGATTGCCATCGTCCTCATCATCAGCTTCATCAGTCTCGGTCTTCGCGCCGGCATGGTGGTGGCGATCTCAATTCCTCTCGTCCTGGCGATCACCTTCGTGGTGATGGAATATTCCGGCATTTCGCTTCAGCGCATCTCGCTCGGCGCGCTGATCATCGCGCTCGGCCTGCTTGTCGACGATGCCATGATCGCCGTCGAGATGATGGTGGCCCGCCTGGAGGCGGGCGACGATATCAGGAGGGCGGCCACCCATGTTTACACGTCGACCGCCTTTCCGATGCTGACGGGGACGCTCGTCACCGTGGCGGGCTTCATTCCGATCGGTCTTAACGACAGCGCGGCGGGCGAATTCACCTTCACGCTTTTCGTCGTCATCGCGGTTTCGCTGATCGTTTCCTGGGTAGTGGCGGTGCTGTTTACGCCGCTTCTCGGCGTCACGATCCTGCCGAAGACCATGAAATCGCATTATGAGAAGAAGGGCCGCTTTGCCTCCATCTTCTCCTGGCTTCTGGGGCTTGCGATGCGCTGGCGCTGGGTCACCATCATTCTGACGGTCGGCGTTTTCGGGCTTTCGATTGGCGGCATGGGGCTGGTGCAGCAGCAGTTCTTTCCCAATTCGGACAGGCCGGAGCTCATCATCGACTGGAACCTCCCCCACAACAGTTCGATCGCCGAAACCAACAGGCAGATGGCGAGATTCGAAAAAGAGATGCTGGCCGACAACAAGGATATCGATCATTGGACGACCTATGTCGGCCAAGGGGCGCCGCGCTTCATCCTGTCCTTCGACGTGCAGACGCCCAACGTGTCGTTCGGGCAGACGATCATCGTCACCAAGGGGCTCGACGTGCGTGACAAGGTGCGGGCGGAACTGCAGGGCTATCTGACGAAAACCTTCGCCGGCACCGACGCCTTCGTGAAGCTTCTCGACATCGGTCCGCCGGTCGGCAAGCCGGTCCAGTACCGGATCAGCGGCCCCGATATTCAAAAGGTCCGCGATCTCTCCCAGCAATTTGCCGGCGTCATGGGATCACACCCGCTTCTGACGAACATGGTGCTGGACTGGAACGAGCCCTCTCGCGTGGTGAAGATCGATGTGCTCCAGGACAAGGCGCGCCAGCTCGGCGTATCCTCAGAAGACATTGCTACCGCCCTCAACGGCATCGTCGAAGGCTCGACGGCCACCCAGGTTCGAGACGGCATCTACCTGGTCAACGTTATCGGTCGCGCCAGGGCATCCGAGCGCGATTCCATCCAGACGCTGCAGAACCTGCAGCTCTCCACCTCCAACGGCAAGGTCGTGCCGCTCTCCGCCGTAGCCAATTTCCGCTACGAGCTCGAGCAGCCGACAATCTGGCGTCGCGACCGGCAACCTACAATAACGGTCAAGGCTGCCGTCGTCGGTCCGACGCAACCGGCCACGATCGTCGACCAGCTCACACCGAAGGTCGAAGACTTCCAGAAAGGCCTTCCGGTGGGATACAAGGTGGAAGTGGGCGGCGCGGTCGAATCCAGTGCCGATGCCCAGGGGCCGATCGCGGCTGTGGCTCCGCTGATGCTGTTTGCGATGGCGACGATCCTGATGATCCAGCTGCAAAGCTTCAGCCGGCTTTTCCTCGTGTTCGCGGTTGCGCCGACCGCCCTGATCGGCGTCGTCGCGGCGCTGCTTCTCAGCAACGCCCCCATGGGCTTCGTCGCGATCCTGGGCGTGCTCGCGCTCATCGGCATCCTGATCCGCAACTCCGTCATCCTGGTCGTCCAGATCGAGCATTTGCGCAGCGAAGGAATGGCGCCTTGGCAGGCGGTTGTCGAAGCCACCGAACACCGCATGCGGCCGATCATGCTGACGGCCGCTGCAGCCACGCTGGCGCTGATCCCGATCTCGCGCGAGATCTTCTGGGGACCGATGGCCTACGCCATGATGGGCGGCATCGTCGTCGGAACCGCGCTCACCCTGTTGTTCCTGCCTGCGCTCTACGTCGCGTGGTTCCGGATCCCGAGGGATGAGCGTGTTCAGGCCGAAGCCGCGGCAAAGGCATGAGCATGGGCTTTGATGTCCATCGCATGCGGCCGCGTCGGCGGCCGCTGCACGTACTGGCTTCCAAGGGGAGAACTCGATGACGGAACAGCGTTTGAAAGAGTCTCCGATGGGAGCCAAGGCGATGCTGGTCGCGATCGGCCTGGCGATGCTCGCTGGTTGCGCCACGAGACCATCGCCTGATGTGTTGAACCCGGTCCGTCTGCCGGTTCATCTCCCAGGTCATCTGAATGCATCGCTTCATTCCGATGAAGCCGCTGCGAACCACGTAAACGTGCTCGCTGCGACAAACAGGAGCCCCGACACTGCGCGCGGTGGGTTCGGGAGCGCGTGGGCTGACAATCTCACCTACGAGCAATATGCGTTTTCGGTCCCTCCCAACCGGAAGGACACCGCGATCACATATCCGACCGCGAGACCGGATCCCGAACGGCAATTTGCCGTCATCGGGCGCAAGCAGCTTGCAAAGGCGGCCTTCGTGCAGGCAGCGCTGGGCTCCGTTCAGTCCGACGGCACTGTCGGCATCTTCGTCCATGGCTATAACTATAGCTATCAGGAGGCGCTGTTTCGCACCGCGCAGATCGCTGCGGACGCCAATATTCCGGGCTCTCCGATTCTGTTTTCGTGGCCTTCGGCCGCTGCCGTCGCCGGCTATGTCGCCGACCGCGATGCGGCGCTGTCCTCGCGTAGCGACCTCGATTCGCTTATCACCTCGCTCTCGGCTTCAGGAAAGGTGAAACGCATCATCCTTTTCGGACACAGCATGGGCGGATTCCTGGTCATGGAGACAGTGCGTGAGCTCAAACTGCAGCATCGCGATGACGTCATCGGTAAACTGGCGGTGATCCTCGCCGCCCCTGACATCGACGTCGATGTTTTCCGGTCGCAGTTGAAGGATATCGGGCGGATGCCGATCCCAATATCCCTTCTCGTTTCGAAGGACGACAGGGCGCTGGTGGCCTCGAGCTTCATAGCCGGAGAGCGGGCGCGGGTCGGACGCCTTAATATCGACGATCGCGTCATCAGGGAGGCTGCCTTGAAGGAAAGGCTTCGGGTCATCGACATCACGTCGATCCAGGCGTCCGACGGGATGGGGCACGACCGCTACGCATCGCTCGCCAAGTTCGGCGCGCAGCTTGCCTCCTTCGAAAGTGGGAAGCGTTCGACCGCCGGCGAGGTTGGCGCCTATGTCTTCGATGCCGCCGGCGCCGCGGTCGCAAGTCCATTTCGTCTGGCCGGACGTGTCGTCGGCTCGCAATGAACAGACCGAGGTAAGAGCCGCGCCTCTGGCTAATCCTGAGGCATCGTCAAGAGATGTGCATAATGTGACTATTAAATTGTCAGCTGCACAAATGAAGAGCAGACTTCCGCCTGTGGTCGATTTGGCCTCAAGGATATGGGAGGGCATTCATGAGCGTACGAAATCCGTCTCCCTCGTTATACAACGAGGATCTTGCACCCGCCGAGGAGCGTAAATGGGGTGCATTCAGCATCTTTAACGTCTGGACATCAGACGTCCATAGCCTATGGGGCTACTATCTGGCGGCGAGCCTGTTCCTGCTGTGCGGCAGCTTCGTCAATTTCGTCATCGCCATCGGTCTCGGATCTCTGGTCATCTTCTGCCTGATGAGCCTGGTCGGCAATGCCGGCGTGCGCACCGGCGTCCCCTTTCCGGTTCTGGCGCGCGCCTCCTTCGGCACATTCGGGGCGAATGTTCCGGCATTGGTCCGGGCGGTGGTCGCCTGCTTCTGGTATGGGGCGCAGACTGCCGCCGCATCCGGCGCCATCGTTGCCTTGCTGATCCGTAACGAGAGCCTGCTCGCCTTTCACCAGAACAGCCACCTGCTCGGCCACTCGACGCTTGAGGTCATTTGCTACGTCATCGTCTGGAGTCTTCAGTTGCTGATCATTCAGCGTGGGATGGAAACGGTTCGCAAGTTCCAGGATTGGGCCGGTCCGGCCGTCTGGATCATGATGTTGATGCTCGCGGTCTATCTGGTCGTCAAGTCAGGCACTTTCTCCTTCGGGTCCGAAATCCCGCGCGATGTGCTGATCGAAAAGACCAAGGATGCGGGCGTGCCAGGCGAGCCTGGTTCGATTGCAGCCCTTGCTGCCGTAGCCGCCACCTGGATCACTTATTTCGCAGCGCTCTACCTGAATTTCTGCGATTTTTCGCGCTACGCAACGAGCGAAAAGGCGCTCAAAAAGGGCAATCTTTGGGGGCTTCCGATCAACCTCCTGGCGTTCTGCCTCGTCGCAGGCGTGACGACCACCGCCGCCTTCACCGTCTACGGAGAGGTGCTGCTGCATCCGGAACAGATATCGGCGAAATTCGACAGCTGGTTCCTGGCGCTGCTGGCCGCGCTGACATTCGCGATCGCAACGCTCGGCATCAACGTCGTGGCGAATTTCGTGTCGCCGGCCTTCGACTTTTCCAATGTCTTCCCACGCCAGATCAACTTCAAACGCGGGGGATATATCGCCGCCCTGATCGCCCTCGTGTTGTACCCGTTTGCTCCATGGGAGACGGGTGCTGCGCATTTCGTCAATTTCATCGGATCGACGATGGGGCCGATCTTCGGCATCATGATGGTGGATTACTATCTCATCCGGAGAAGCCAGCTGAACGTCGAGGCGCTCTATCACGAGAATGGCGAGTTCCGGTTCCAGAGCGGATGGCACGGCAATGCCTTCATCGCATTTGCGGTGGGCGTGCTGTTCTCCTCGATCCTGCCGACCTTCACCACCATCCTTCCGGACTGGTGGGGAACCTACGGTTGGTTCTTCGGCGTCGCCATCGGCGGAGCGATCTACTTCGTGTTGAGAATGGGCGCGCGGCGTAATCCGGCCTTCGCGTCCTGACAGAATGAAAGGCGCCCGGCAATTGCCGGGCGCCTTTCATGTCGGATTTCCTGCTGCGGCCTGTTTCAGCGCCGAGCGGCAACCGCATGCATGGCCGGACGGGCCGCGGGCTGCGCCATCGTTCTCGCCGTCGAACGAAGGGCCGAGGACTGACTGACCGCATCGTCGAGCCTGAACTGGGCGATGAGTTCGCGAAGCTTCTGGGCTTCCTGCGCGAGCGAATCGGATGCCGCAGTCGACTGTTGCACCATGGTGGCGTTCTGCTGCGTGGTCTGGTCCATCCGGTTGACCGCGACGTTGACTTCGCTGAGTCCGATGGACTGCTCTTTCGCAGAGGTGGCGATCGAATCCATATGGTGATTGATCTGGGTGATGAAGCCGCCGATGGTCTTCAAGGCCTGGCCGGTATCGCGCACCAGCTTGACCCCGCCTTCCACCTCCTTCGAGGAGTTCTGGATCAGGCCCTTGATTTCCTTGGCAGCACTTGCCGAACGCTGGGCAAGTTCGCGCACTTCCTGTGCGACGACGGCGAAGCCCTTGCCGGCCTCGCCGGCTCTTGCCGCTTCCACGCCGGCATTCAACGCAAGAAGGTTGGTCTGGAACGCGATTTCGTCGATGACGCTGATGATGTTGGAAATCTGCTGTGACGAGGTTTCGATGCGTTCCATCGCCTCTTCGGCGTGGGAAACGACCTCCGCGGAGACCCCGGCGCTGCGATTTGCCTCCGTGGCCACCGTGCGCGTCTCTTCGGTTCGCTTGCTGGAGTTTGACACGTTCGCCGTGATCTCCTCCAGTGCGGCGGCCGTTTCTTCGAGCGAAGCCGCCTGTTGCTCCGTGCGATTTGCAAGATCGCTTGCCCCGGAGGAAATTTCCCGCGTGCCTGCGTCGATCGTGCCGATGCTGTCGGAAATTGCTCTCAGAGTCGCGCCGAGCTGGGTGACGGACTGGTTGAAATCATGGCGAAGCGCCTCGAAGTCGGGCGCGAAGGTCTCGTTGAGCTGGAAGGCGAGATCGCCTCCTGCAAGCCGTTTCAAACCGGCGGCAAGACCCGAGGTAGCGATGCGTAGCCGCTCCGAGGCGTTAGCTTCCGCCTGCTGCTGGGCGGCAAGACGATCGGCCTCCGCCCTGTTGCGGTTTTCGTCGGCTTCGATTGCCATCCGCTTGTTGGTGATCGCGGCCTGGCGGAAGATTTCCACTGCTCCCGCCATCGATCCGATTTCGTCGGCGCGGTCGGCATACGGAATCACCGATCCGGTATCTCCCTCGGCCAGCCGCCGCATCGCGGCGGTGATGCCGGTAACCGGATTGGCAATGCCGGCCAGCACGAAGACGACGGCGCCGAGAACGAGCAATCCGGCAAAGCCGATCGCGGCAAACAGTTCGAATTCTATCGAGGCGAAGGCCTCCTTGCTGAGTTCGGCGGCCTTGTTGCTGCCGCTGACGTTCAGTTCGACCAGGGCTGCCGTGGCTTCCTTGAGCTTATCCGAATAGGAGCGCATCTCGCCCCCCAGATATTGCCCGGCTTCTTCGGTCTTGTTGGCCCGGGAAAGGACGAGCAGTTGCGAGCTGCTGGTGATATAGCCACCAACGCTCTCCTTTATCGTCTTGATCAATTCGCGCTCGTGGTCGGATGACGCCAGCGAAAGATAGGCGTCTACCGATTTGCCAACCGAATCTTCGGCGACTTTGATGGCGTCTTCGCGCGTTTTCTTTTCTGCATCCGACTGCGCGATGATGTGATCGCGGTAGGCGAGGCGCAAATTCGTCATGGCGAGATTGATCGCCTGCGACGCCTGCACGCTCGGTAGCCAGTTGGTCGCAATTTCTTCGGTGGAGCCGTTCGTCTTTTGAAGACCGTCGACTGCGAGATAGGCGACAAGCCCGAAAAGAAGAGCTATGCCGGTGAAAATCAACAGCAAACTCGATTTTATGTTTGGACGACGCATTGAAAGTCCCCATCGAACGTCCGGCTTCGTACCGGATTGGCCCAAGGACTTTTGTATCGAAAAAAATTTAACGATTTGTTCCGTATGTAAAAACGTCGTTTACCAGTTTTCCGGAAAGCCGCTGTCGCCTTCGATTGCGAACACGCTGCGTGAACTGGGGACGGACGGACTGATGCGCCGTGCCAAGCTGCGCCCGCACAAAGAGCTGCTCGACGCTGCCGACCTCATTTACCGCTACGATAGGGCAGCAACGCCACTACGCCCTCAACTGGCTGATTGGTTACATGGACCAGGATTGGGACGATATTTCCACAGACACGTGATGCCGCCTCGCGGCATGTTAACCCGATTAGACCCCCGCGCCGACGCGGTGATGCATGTTTTACGAAATAGCATTATGATCGGTCGAGCGCCTGACCGGCGGAGGGGCTGGCTGCGGATATGTGATCCGCGCGGAATGGAGGACGGCAGGATTTGGAACGGCTGAAGGATCTGGATAGTGCTCTCGCGCGAGAAGGTGGCGGTTCCACATCGCCTCCGTATGAACGGCCCGGCGTCGTGGCTGCCGCCGTTTACCAGCATGGGCAACGCATTCGCGACATCAGGATAGAAGAGGCCGGCGAGTGGCGAAGCCGGGAGAATGCCATCGTCTGGATCGGCCTGCACGAGCCGGATGAAGTGCTGCTGCATCAGGTCCAGGCCGAGTTTAATCTCCATGCCTTGGCGATCGAGGACGCGGCACAGCCGCACCAGCGCCCGAAGCTGGAGATTTACGGGGACGCGATGTTCATCGTCGCCCGGACCGCCCATATGAAGGATGACGAAATCATCTTCGGCGAAACGCATTTGTTTGTCGGTCGCGGTTATGTCGTCTCCGTTCGCCACGGGGATTCGTCTTCCTATCTGGCGGTGCGGCAGCGGTGCGAGGCCACGCCGGCAGCACTGGCCCACGGCGAGAATTATATTCTCTATTCCATCCTCGATTTCATCGTCGACAACTACATGCCTGTCATCGAGGTTGTGCAGGAGGAGGTCGAGAAGCTCGAGGATCTGGTGCTGCGCGAACAGCTGGAAAAGTCCGACATCGAGCGGCTTTACCTGCTGCGGCGCAAGCTGCTGCGGCTGCGCAATGCCGTGGTGCCGCTCGTGGACGTCTGCCGGCGGTACGAGCACATCGATCTACCCGGCATGGACCCGACGCTGCAGTCGCTGTTTCGCGATGTGACCGATCACGTGCGCCGGGTTCAGGAAGATATCGATGCGTTGCGCGAGGTCCTTGCCTTCGCCTTCGAGGCCAGCGTGATGATCGGCCAGACGGAGCAGACGGCGATCGCCCGCAAGCTCGCCGCCTGGGCGGCAATCCTCGCCGTTCCCACCGCGATCGCCGGTATCTACGGGATGAACTTCAGCGATATGCCGGAACTGAAAACCCAGTACGGCTATTTCGTCGTACTCGGCGTCATCGTCACCTTGTGCCTGGGCCTCTTCGGTTTCTTCCGTCGGAAGAAGTGGCTCTAAAGCGCGTCGCGACCTTTCATATTCGCTCTTCGCGCTTTAGGTCTTTGTTATTGCGCATGTCGTTATCGCAAAACCGCCGCACATTGCGCGACATCCTCTAGATATGTGACGCAGGGGGCGGGTATGCGGCAGACGTGACATCCTGCTTGGCAAAGGCGCGTCAGCACAGGGCGTTTAGCAGTCGATCCCGATGCCTTCTGATATAGTCGATATCGCTCAAATACAGCCGGGCGTCTCCTGCAGCCGCGTCCTCCACGAATGTCTCATCTCCGGCCACGGGATTTACCAGCATGAAATCGACGAGCGCCTGAAGCCGCCGGCAGATCATCTCGGGGAGCTGGAGCCGGTCTTCCCCTGTCGCCCCATATACCGTGCAGAAGATTTCCGCCCGGCGCAACTGATCGTCGAGGCCGAAGGTCACGTGCGGATTGGCGGGATCGGAAAGCGGCGCCCAGCGGTAAACCGAATAGGCCAGATCCCATAAGCGCGGCGCCGGATGGGCTGTATCGAAATCGATGATCCCGACAGCCTCATCGTCTGCCGTAGCAATGTTGTAGGGCGCATAATCTCCATGGCATACGATCTCGCACGGTTCCCGCGGCGGCAGCATCCATGTCTGGATCTCGCGGTCCGATTCGAGAAACCCTTGAGATGCCGAATGAAAATCGCGCAGGAGCTTGGCTGCGGAAAGCAGCATGCGCTCCGATCCGACAAACCGGTCGCCCAAATCTTCGCAGACGCGCCCGCTGACAAAACTGACGACTTCCCGGTTCCCGGCTATCTCCACAGGATCCGGCGCTCCCAGAAAGCCTCTGCTCCTGAGATGGCGCAAAAACCGGTGCACCGTCGGCGTCCATGCGCCGGAAGGCCTGATCACGGTGTTGTCGTCACGCCAGATCTGCCCGGCTCGTCCGCCCTCCAATGGTTCCATTTTTGGTCTCCTGAAGTCTCTCTAGGCGAATTTCAGTTTTTCGAGATGGGCCTGAACCGTCGCGCCAAGGTTTGTCTCATGGCACTGCCGATAGAATGCCGCCGTGTCGGAAGCCATTCCGTCGGGGATGAGGACGAAGTCTTCCAACCGCAGGCCGCTTGAACTGCCGAGTTGCGGGTCCGCCAGCTGGCTCTCGCTCATACTGCCGACCCGATCGGCCAAGGCTTGGAAATAGGCGAGGTTGTCATCCACCGCCGAAGGGGAGTGCGTCCGGCCGTGCGCAGGGATGACCAGTCTTGCATTGAGGTCACGGATCCGCTCGAGCGAGGAACGGATCAAGCGAAGGTCGCCTGCATTTTTGCTCCAGACTTCGGGGATCGGGTATTCCACTGCGTCGACGGCCAGGCAGACGCGAAGTTCCGGAATCCATACGGCGATATGGTCGGGCGTGTGTCCCGCTGTATGAATGAGCTCCAGCGTCAGATCGCCGCCGTTGAGGGTCATAGAGGCGGAGAAGGTGATATCGGGACCGATAAGGTCGAGGTTCCGAAACCTCGACTCCTGGCTCGCCTTGTCCCTCAGGACCTCGCGTGCGGAAGGGGCGCGCAAACGGTCGAGCGCGGCGGCATGCGCGATAATGGGCGCGCGCCCGGCAATGGCGGCATTTCCCCAGAAATGATCCCAATCCATGTGCGAATTGACGACGATCAGCGGACGAGCGTTCGTCTGTGCCTCGAGCAGGTTCAGTGCCGCCATGCAGAGTTCGGGCGTTCCGAGCGTATCGATCAGCACATTGAACCTCTCGGTCCGGACGAACACGGCATCAACTTCGTCCCCCGCCCTGACGATCACGATACGATCATCGAGTTCGGGATATGAACACAACTCCACCGATGGATTCATGTCTGGTCGCCTCTATTGCAATCGCAGTGATTTCATTCGGATACATCAAGTCCCGTTCGGGCGCCTGCTCTTTCAGAGGGTGCCGAGCTTCCCGCCTGAATTGGCTTCCGCTCTACCGGAACATGGACATTCCAACGTCTCATCACGGTGTTCGGCACCGCGGCAGTGCATGTGACCATCACGCTCAATTTCGAGCGGCCATTACTCTTCGGCGTCCACCGTGTTTCGAGCGGGACTGCACGTCGGGGAACCAGCGTCTTCAGGTTCGGCTCCAGCACGTCCCATTGCGGATGCCCCTTGGCGTTCTCGTGCGCAATGAAGCGCTTGGCCTCCTCGCGGATTTCGAACAGGCCATGGGTGTGCTCAGTGGAGCGATCGGTCTCGATGCTCCAGGAAGCGAGGCACAGCGCGCAAGCCGACAGGGCGGCGCTAAGGAGTGTCGATCGAAGCAATGGTGTGCCGTGAGCCGCCATGGCTCACCCTTCCGGGAAGCGGAAGACTATCCAAAGACGGCACGAAACTTCAAGGCCCATCTGCGGAAGCGGCGCCTTTGTTGCGCGAATGGAGCGCGTCCCATCGATCCTGCGCGAGTGCAGCCGGCGATGTCTGGTGCATCGTCACTGGAACTTTCGGTGGAACAACCTCCGGCAACAGAAGTTTGCCTTCAAAGCAAACTCGAGCGGCGGCCGATGTCATTCTCTCCAAACCAGGGTGTGTTGAGCACCCCACCCCGGATCTATTATGTCAATCCACTCCTTCTTCAGGGTATCGATGCATGGCGCGAGGTTTTCGACCATGCGGCGGATACCGGTTTTGACCGCGTACTGACGGCACCTCTCTTCGACCGGGGCGGGGAGCGCAGCATCTTTGCCTCCCAGGATCTGAAGCGCCTTGATCCGCAACTGTCGCTCGGAAGCGCGGTCGAAAATGGGGTGGGACGCCTAGCGGAGGCCGCCCGTAAGAGCGGCGTCGCCTTGATGATGGACCTGATGCTCGACGGCAAGGCCCGGGATCTCAAGGTGGGCTTTCACCCTGTCGATCCGAGACGCTCGCCATTGGATCCGGCAGAGCCGATGACTGCGATGGAGGCGGAGTCTCAATCCCGGCTGTTGGAAGAATGGACAGAACGGCTGCGGGGGCTGGCCGGTCTTGGCCTCTCCGGCTATCGGGCCCTGGGGATCGATCGCATTGGGCCGGCGGTTTTCAAATCGCTGATTTCGGCGGTGCGCGAGAAGACGGACGCGCAATTCCTTGCCTGGACGCCCGGCACTGATTTCGGCGTGAGGGACGCGGTCAAGAATACAGGCTTCGATGGATGTTTTTCATCGATGGCCTGGTGGGATTTTGACGAGAGATGGTTCATCGAAGAACACCGGGTCCAGAAGCCGCTCGGCTGGCAGATCGCTTTTCCGGAACCGCCCTTCGGCAGGCGTATCGCCCACGGAACCGAGAGCCGCGAAATCCTCGAACGGCGCGCCGTTAGGGCGCTACGCCTTGCCGCCTCGCTCGGCGGCGGCCTGATGGTTCCGATGGGCTTCGAATATGGCGCAGCCACGCCGCTCGATCCGACCCATGGGAATGGAACGGGTTTGCGGGGACTGCGCCATGATCTGGCTTTCGATATCTCCTCCGAAATTCGCCTTGCGAACACCGAGATCAGCAAGGAACCCCATGCACTTGCCTCATCGCTTCGGCTCATCCGCAACGCCAACGGACCGGTCTCGGCGCTGCTGCAATCGGCGGCGGAAGACCCTCGCAGCGCCGAAAATGTGCGGTTCATCCTGCTCAACAGGGACCTTCGCAAAAGTGCGCCCGCTCCGGTAACAGCACTGCGCGAAGCGGGCTCCGGTTTCCTTCCCGTCGCAGCCGACGGCACGGTTCTGCGGCTGCGGGCAGGGGAGACCCTTGTCGTCGAAGGCAAGGCGCCGGCGCCGATCACATCGCGGCCAATCCTCGACGTCGCGCAGGCGATAGCTTCACCCCGGCTCGCCATCGAAAATATCCTGCCGCGGGTCGACGACGGGCGCTTTCCTGTCAAACGGGTGGTCGGCGACATCCTCACCGTCGAGGCCGACATATTCGCCGACGGCCACGACCCGATCGCCGTGGTCCTGCTCTGGCGGCCGCTCGATGCGGCGGACTGGAACGAGACGGAGATGCAGCTGGTCGAAAACGACCGCTGGCGCGCCGAATTCCTGCTGGAGCGCATCGGACGCTATGAGTTTGCCGTCGAGGCATGGAAGAACCCGTTTGCGATCTTTCGCTACGAGTTGACAAAGAAGAACGATGCCAGGCTGGACCTGAAGCTCGAACTCCAGGAGGGATTGAACCTCATCCGCTCGGCTGAGGTGCATGCCGGCGCAACGCTCAATGCCGAGTTGAAGGCCCTTGGTGATAGTCTCGAAGGGGCGTCCGATACCGAGCGCACGGCGATACTGCTCGATGCCGGAACATCCGAATTGATGAACAAGGCGGACAACAGGCCGTTTCGGCTTCGCTCGACGGCAAGCGCCGTCGATGCCGAACGCAAGGAGGCCGCCTTTGCCAGCTGGTACCAGATCTTCCCGCGCTCGCAAAGCGGCGATCCGGACCGGCACGGCACCTTCGACGACGTCATCCCGCGACTGCCCGCCATCCGCGACATGGGCTTCGACGTGCTTTATTTCCCACCGATTCATCCGATCGGCTCGACCAACCGGAAAGGTCGCAACAACACCCTGAAAGCTGCGCCGGGCGACCCCGGAAGTCCCTATGCCATCGGCTCCGAGGACGGCGGCCATGACGCCATCCATCCCGAGCTCGGCGAGTTCGAGGATTTCCGCCGGCTGGTCGAGGAAGCCGGCCGGCATGGCCTGGAGATTGCTCTCGACCTCGCGATCCAGGCGTCGCCGGATCACCCCTGGCTGAAGGAGCATCCCGGCTGGTTCGACTGGCGCCCCGACGGCACGATCAAATATGCTGAAAACCCGCCCAAGAAATACGAGGACATCGTCAACGTCGATTTCTACACGAAAGACGCGCTGCCTTCATTATGGGTGGAGCTCAGGGATGTCGTCCAGCTTTGGGTGGACCAGGGCGTCAAGCTGTTTCGCGTCGACAATCCGCACACAAAGCCATTTCCGTTCTGGGAATGGCTGATCGGCGATATCAGGGGCCGTCATCCCGACGTCGTCTTCCTGTCGGAAGCCTTCACCAAGCCGAAGGTGATGTACCGCCTGGCAAAGATCGGCTTCTCCCAATCCTATACCTACTTCACCTGGCGCAATGCCAAGTGGGAGCTCGAGCAATATATGCGGGAGCTGACCGAGACGGCGCCGAAGGAATTCTTCCGCCCGCATTTCTTCGTCAACACGCATGATATCAATCCGGATTTCCTGCAGAACGCGCCGCGCCCGGCCTTTCTGATCCGCGCAGCACTTGCCGCTACCCTGTCGGGATTGTGGGGCGTTTATAACGGTTTCGAACTTTGCGAGGGGCGTCCCGATGCCAAGCGCAAGGAGTATGCCGACAGCGAGAAATACGAAATCCGCGCCTGGGACTACGATCGGCCGGGCAATATCATCGCCGAAATCAGGACGCTCAATCGCATCCGCAACGAAAACACCGCGCTGCATTCGCATCTCGGGCTGACGCTGCTGAATGCGCGAAATGACAATATCCTGTTTTTCGAGAAGGCGAGCCGTGCCCGCGACAATGTCCTGCTGATCGCCATCAGCCTCGATCCCCACAATTTCCAGCAGAGCGACGTCGAGCTGCCGCTCTGGCAGTGGTCGCTGGGCGACGGCGGCACGCTGGATGTCGAAGATCTGATCGGCGGGCATCGTTTCAAGTGGACCGGCAAATGGCAGAGCATCAGTCTCAATCCTGAGGTCCTGCCCTATGCGATCTGGCGTATTCGCTCAACGGAGGCATGAATGGACACGATGAATGCAGATAGCGCGTCGCAGCCGCTCTGGTACAAGGATGCAATCATCTACCAGCTGCACATCAAGTCGTTCTACGACGCCAATGGTGACGGGGTCGGCGACTTTGCCGGCTTGCACCAGAAGCTCGATCACATCGCAGCCCTCGGCGTCAATGCCATCTGGCTTTTGCCTTTCTTTCCCTCTCCGCGTCGAGACGACGGCTACGACATCGCCGACTATGGCAGCGTCAGCCCCGATTACGGGACGGTGGAGGATTTCCGGGCTTTCGTCGACGCCGCCCACCAGCGCAATATCCGCGTCATCATCGAGCTCGTCATCAACCACACTTCCGATCAGCATCCCTGGTTCCAGCGCGCCCGCCAGGCGCCGGCAGGCTCGCCCGAGCGCGACTTCTATGTCTGGTCCGATACCGATCAGAAATTTCCGGAAACGCGCATTATTTTCATCGATACGGAAAAATCCAACTGGACATGGGACGCGGTCGCCGGCGCCTACTACTGGCACCGCTTCTATTCCCATCAACCCGACCTCAATTTCGACAGCCCTCTCGTCATGGAGGAATTGCTGAGGGTGATGCGTTTCTGGCTGGAAACCGGCATCGACGGGTTTCGTCTCGACGCTATACCTTACCTCGTCGAGCGCGAGGGGACGATCAACGAAAATCTGCCGGAAACCCACGCGATCCTCAAACGCATACGCGCCGCGCTCGATGCCACCCATCCCGGCGTGATGCTGCTTGCCGAGGCCAATCAATGGCCGGAGGACACGCGCGAATATTTCGGAGACGGCGACGAATGCCACATGGCCTTCCACTTTCCGCTGATGCCGCGCATGTATATGGCGATCGCCAAGGAGGACCGGTTTCCGATCACCGATATCCTGCGCCAGACGCCGGAGATTCCCGACAACTGCCAATGGGCGATCTTCCTTCGCAACCACGACGAGCTGACGCTTGAAATGGTGACCGACGCCGAGCGGGATTATCTCTGGGAGACCTATGCATCCGACAAACGTGCCCGCATCAATCTCGGCATAAGGCGGCGCCTAGCGCCGTTGATGGAGCGCGACCGCCGGCGGATCGAGCTGATGAACGCGCTTCTTCTGTCGATGCCGGGAACGCCAGTGATCTATTATGGCGACGAGATCGGCATGGGCGACAATATCTATCTCGGCGACCGGGATGGGGTGAGGACGCCGATGCAATGGTCTCCGGACCGCAATGGAGGTTTCTCCAGGGCAGATCCGGCGCGTCTCGTCCTCCCGCCCGTCGCTGACCCGCTCTACGGTTTCGAGGCCGTCAACGTCGAGGCGCAGAGCACGGACGCGCATTCGCTGCTCAATTGGACGCGCAGAATGTTGGCGTTGCGCGGCAGGCATCCGGCCTTCGGACGTGGCACGCTGCGGTTTCTTTCACCGGAAAATCGCAAGATCCTTGCCTATCTCAGGGAGTATGAAGGCGAGGTATTGCTTTGTGTTGCAAGTCTCTCGCGCCTGCCCCAGGCCGTCGAACTCGACTTGTCGAGCTTCGAGGGGCGCGTGCCCATTGAACTGACCGGCATGTCGCCGTTTCCGCCGATCGGCCAGTTGACCTATCTTTTGACCCTGCCGCCCTACGGTTTCTTCTGGTTCCAGCTGACGGCTGATGCCGACCCGCCGGCGTGGCGCACCGCCCCGCCCGAACAGCTTCCTGATCTGTTGACGATGGTCATCCGGCGTAGCCTGCTCGACCTCGTGGACGAACCGGGCCATGCACGCATCCTGAGCGGCGAAATCTTGCCCGCCTATCTCTCCAGGCGGCGATGGTTCGGGGCAAAGGACCAGCCGCTTCAGGCCGCCCGACTGGTCTCCGCGACACCAATCCCATTCGCCGACGGCGTCGTCCTCGGCGAGCTGGAGGTCGTGCTGCCGAACCACAGCGAATCCTACCAACTGCCGCTCACGGTCGCCTGGGACGATGCCCACCCTTCCGCGCTTGCCCAGCAGCTTGCGCTTGGGAGGATTCGCCAAGGTAGACGCGTCGGTTTCCTCACAGATGGATTTGCCGTGGAGGCAATGGCGCGCGGCATTCTGCACGGACTTCGCGACCGCTCGCGCACCACCGGCCGGACCGGCACGCTCGAATTCCTTGGGACAGAACAGCTCGACAGTCTCGATATTTCGGACGAGCTGCCGGTGCATTGGCTATCGGCTGAACAATCCAACAGCTCGCTGCTCGTCGGCGACGTAGCGATGATCAAACTGATCAGGCACATCTTCCCGGGCATCCATCCGGAAGTGGAGATGACGCGCTATCTCACCCGCGCCGGCTATGACCACACAGCGCCCCTGCTCGGCGAGGTCGCGCATACCGATTCCAGCGGACGCCGTTCGACCTTGATCATCGTCCAGGGCGCGATCCGCAATCAGGGCGACGCCTGGAACTGGATGCTGAACAATCTGCGCCGCGGGGCCGACGAACTGGTGCTGAACGATCCGGCGGTCCAACCAGACGACGACGTTTTCCAGTCGCTGATCAGCTTCGTCGCGATGGTCGGCCTCAGGCTCGGTGAGCTGCATGTCGTGCTCGCTGCGAAGACCGGGGACGAGGCCTTCAGCCCGGTGGTATCAGGCGACAAAGAGGTCGAGGCGATGAAGAAGGCCGTTTCCGGCGAGGTAGCCTATGCCATGTCGAAGCTTGACGAACGCGAGCAGAATGCCGACCCTGCAATCGACCTGCTGGCGGCCCCGCTTCTCGAGCGCCGCTCCGAACTCGCAGAGCTCGCCGGGACGCTGGCGGAAAGCTGCCGCCATACGCTGATGACACGCACGCATGGCGACTTCCATCTTGGCCAGATCCTTGTCAGCGAGGGTGATGCCGTCATCATCGACTTCGAGGGCGAGCCTGCGAAAAATCTGACCGAGCGCCGCGCCAAGACAAACCCGCTGCGCGATGTCGCCGGGCTTTTGAGGTCGCTGAGCTACCTCGTGGCCACCGCGCAGCTCGATAATGACGCGGTCATCGAACACGACAACGAGGTCCGCCGCGAGGCGATCGCCCGCTTCGGGCGCAATGCCGAGGGGGCCTTTCTGGATGCCTACTGGCAGGCGGTCTCCGTATCGAAGGAGCTTGACATGCCACCCGATCAAAGACGCAGGGTTCTCGATGCCTTTCTTCTCGAAAAGGCCGCCTACGAGATCGCCTATGAGGCTCGCAACAGGCCGAAATGGCTGCCGATCCCGCTATCTGGCCTTACCGAAATCGTATCGCGTCTGGCGGGGGTCACGGCATGAATGTTGAGCGCTCGGAACTTCTGGCGGGCATCGGCCAGGATGCGCTATGGGCCTTGATCGACGGGCGCCATGGCGATCCTTTTTCGATCCTCGGTCCCCACCAAACCGGCGGCATGACGATCGTGCGGGCCTATCTGCCCGGAGCGGAAGCTGTCGATCTCATCGAGGCAGCGACCGGTCGGGTGGTGACGCCGTTCAGCATCGCCCATCCGTCCGGCCTGTTCGCGGCAGCAGCCGCGTCGAGGACGGGATACCGGCTGCGGATCACATGGCCGGATGCCGTGCAGATCACCGAGGATCCCTACAGTTTCGGCCTGCTGCTCGGAGAGCTCGACCTTCATCTGATATCGGAGGGCACCCATTATAGTCTGAGCCGGACGCTTGGCGCGGTTGATATGTCGATCGACGGGATATCGGGTGTTCGTTTCGCCGTCTGGGCACCGAATGCGCGCCGCGTCTCGGTGGTCGGCGACTTCAATGCCTGGGATGGGCGGCGAAATCCGATGCGGCTGAGACCGTCGGCGGGCGTCTGGGAGCTGTTTATTCCGCGCCTCGCCCCCGGCGAAAGATACAAGTTCGAGATCGTCGATGCACAAGGGACTTGCCTGCCGCAGAAGGCCGATCCGGTGGCCAGGGCGAGCGAGGCCGCCCCTTCGACCGCTTCCATTGTCGCATCGTCGACGCCGTTTCGATGGACCGATGACGGTTGGATGAAGGGACGGTCCCGGCAAGACAGACTGGAGGGCGCCTTCTCCGTCTATGAAGTGCACGTCGGCTCCTGGCTTCGCGACCAAAAGGATGGCAACAGGTCGCTCGACTGGGTGGAACTCAGCCAGCGGCTGGTTCCCTATGTCAGCGACATGGGCTTTACCCATATCGAGATGCTTCCGATCATGGAGCATCCGTTCGGCGGTTCCTGGGGATATCAGCCGCTTGGCCTGTTCGCTCCGACCGGCCGATATGGGACGCCTGAGGATTTCGCCTATTTCATCGACCGGTGCCATGGCGCCGGGCTCGGCGTCATCCTCGACTGGGTGCCGGCCCATTTTCCTACAGACGTCTGGGGGCTTGCCCGCTTTGACGGCAGCGCGCTCTACGAGCACGAAGACCCGCGCGAAGGCTTTCACCGCGACTGGAACACGCTGATCTACAATCTCGGCCGCAAAGAGGTGAAAGGATTCCTGATTGCCAGCGCGCTGGAATGGCTGGAGCGCTACCATATCGACGGTTTGCGGGTCGATGCCGTGGCTTCGATGCTTTACCGCGACTATAGCCGCAACGAGGGCGAATGGATCCCCAACCAATATGGTGGTCGCGAGAATCTGGAAGCGGTCGAATTCTTCAAACACCTGAACAGCATCATTCACGAGCGCTGCCCGCACGCGATGACGATCGCCGAGGAATCGACGGCCTGGCCCGGGGTGACAAAGCCGCCGGAGCAGGGGGGGCTGGGCTTCGACATCAAATGGAACATGGGCTGGATGCATGACAGCCTGAGCTACATCGAGAAGGATCCGATTTACCGCAGTTACGCCCATGGCACGATGACCTTCGGCATGATCTATGCCTATTCCGAACACTTCATTCTGCCGATTTCACATGACGAGGTCGTCTACGGAAAGGGCTCGCTGCTGGCGAAAATGCCGGGCGACGAATGGCAGAAGTTCGCCAATCTGCGCAGCTATCTCGCCTTCATGTGGGGTCATCCCGGCAAAAAGCTCTTGTTCATGGGGAGCGAAATCGCCCAGCCTGGCGAGTGGAACCATGATGGGTCGGTGACCTGGGATGTGCTGGACCGGCCTCAGCATGTCGGCATTCAGCGGCTGGTGAAGGATCTAAACGGCCTTTACGCGGACGAGCCGGCATTGCAGTTCGGTGACTTTCATCCCGAGGGTTTCGAATGGGCGGCAGCCGACGACGCCGTCAATTCCGTCCTCGGCATGCTGCGGTATGCGCCCGATCGCGCTTCACCGGTGCTGGTCATGTCGAATTTCACGCCGGTGCCACGTTACGGCTACAGGATCGGCGTGCCCAGCGACGGTGTCTGGATCGAGAAGATGACGACGGATGCGCGGGAATATGGCGGCTCGGGCCTGGTCAATGGCGCGGTGTCGACTGAGCCCGTACCCGCCCACGGCAGGCCCGTCTCCCTGTCGCTGACGCTGCCGCCGCTATCGACGATTTTTCTGCAGGGGCCGTCGCCTTGACGGCGCGGCCGCGGAACTGTCATTTCGGTGACGGTTTCACCGTCACCTGAGATAATGGATATGCGGGCGCGCATGATAGGGAGAGGCCTCGATGCGCGCCTCGACGGAGAAGACGTCACGCAGAAGGTCTTCGCTCAATACATCCTGCGGTGCGCCGGAGGCAACGATCCTGCCTTGCTGCATGATGATCAGTTGGTCGCAAAACATGGCGGCATGGTTGAGATCGTGAAGGGCGACGATGCTGGTGATCGGCAGGCCGGAGACGAGCCGCATCAGGCCAATCTGGTGCTGAATATCGAGATGGTTCGTCGGCTCGTCGAGGATCAGCTCCTCGGGCGATTGGGCGAGCGCCCTTGCGATATGGGTCCGCTGTTTTTCGCCGCCCGACAGGCTCTGCCAGCGATCGTCGCGCTTCTGCGCCATGCCGGCGCGCGCCAGCGCCTCTTCGACTGCTTCCTCGTCGGTCTTCGTCCAGCCCGAAAACATCGACCGGTGCGGGAACCTTCCGAGCTTGACGACGTCCACCACCTTCAGATTGGCATTTGTCGTGGCGTGCTGCTCGACGAAGGCGATGCGCCTGGCGATCGAGCGGCGGCTGATCGTGCCGATGTCGCTCCGGTCGAGCGTGACACGACCGGAATGCGGCCGCTTCAGGCCGGCCAGAAGCCGCAGCAATGAGGTCTTGCCCGAGCCGTTCGGGCCGAGCAAACCAAGCATCCGGCCGGGCTGCGCCTCCATGGAAACGCCATCGAGAATGGTCTTCTTACCAATTTTCCAGATGAGGTTGTCGGCTTTGATGCTCATGATGCGCGCTGGAACCGGTAGAGGATGATAGAGAAGAAGGGGACGCCCACCAGGGCCGTGACGACGCCGATCGGCAAGATCTGATTGGGAATGAGGGCGCGCGCGGCAATGTCGGCGAGCACCATGAAGATCGCTCCTGCTATGGCGCAGGCTGGCAGCAGGCGCACATGCAGCGGCCCGACGACAAAGCGGGCGACATGCGGGACGACGAGGCCGACGAAGCCGATCGACCCCACCATGCTGACGATCGTCGCCGTCATCATCGCCGTCAGCGCGAAGAGCACCATGCGCGCGCGGCCGACATTGACGCCGAGCGAGGAAGCCGCCTCGTCGCCGAAAGCGAAGGCGTCGAGCACGCGGGCGTAAAACAGGCAGCCGATGAGGCCGATGCCGACGACAATCGAGACCAGCGCGAATTCCGGCCAGCGCACACCGCCGAAGCTGCCGAGCAGCCAGAACATGACATCGCGGGCCTGCTGCGCATTGGCTGAGGTGGTGACGATATAGGACGTGGTGGCGTTGAAAAGCTGCGAAGCGGCGACACCGGCAAGGATGGTGCGATCCGCGCCGCCGCGCGTGCCGTTCGAGAGCAGCGCCACGAAGAAGAAGGCCGCGAAGGCGCCTGCAAAGGCGCCGGCCGAAAGCGAGACCGCGCCGGCGCCGATCCCGAGAATGACAATTGCGACGGCGCCAGTCGAGGCGCCGGCGGAGATGCCGAGAACATAGGGCTCGGCAAGCGGGTTGCGCAGCAGCGACTGCATGATCGCGCCCGACAGCGCAAGGCCCGCGCCGCAGAAGGCGGCAACGAGCGCCCGGCTGAGACGATAATCCCAGATGACGGTCTCGTGGATGCGGTTCAGTTCGACCGCGGTCCATCCCAGCCGGTTGGTGACGGCCGAAAACGTGGTTGCAAGCGGGATCGGCAGGTCGCCGATCCCGACGCTGACGCCAATGGCGATAGCGATGAGGCAGAAAGAGGCGAGGAGCAGTGCGAGGACGGCTCCCAGCTGCCGGAAGATACGGCCCGCTTCCGTCACTTCAACAGACCGAGAGCCTTCAACTGGCCGGCCACCTGTTCAGCGCCGTAGACCGTGCGGACGGTCGGGTTCATCGCCTGGCCGTCCATGATCACGATCGCCTTGTTCTTGACGGCAGGGATCTGGCTGACGGCCGGATCGGTGTTCAGGAAATTGATCTTGGCCTCCGGCTTGTCGAGCTCCCAGCGGTTGCGGTCGAGACTGGCGACGACGATGATGTCGGGATCGGAGGCGATGATGCCTTCCCAGCCGAGTGTCGGCCATTCCGCTTCCGCTGATATCGCATTGTGTCCGCCGAGCAGGTCGGCGATGAAGCCGGACGCGCTGTTCTTGCCGCCGAGATAGGCATCGGCCGACGGGCTGGGGCTGGAGAACCAGAAGACGTAGGAAAGGTTCTTGCCGTCCTTCGAAACGCTGGAGCGAAGCTTGGCTTCGCGCGCCTTGAAGTCGGCGATCAGTGCCTGGCCGCGATCGGCGACGTCGAAGATCTGCGAGAGTTCATCGATTTCCTTGTAGAGAAGATCCATGTTCCACAGCTCGGCGCGGCTGCCGTACTGGTCCTTGACGTCCTTGGTGCTGAGGCAGGTGCTGGGCGAGAGATAGGTCGCGACGCCCACCTTGTCGAAATCTTCGCGCTTGGCGATCTTGCTGTTCGGCCCGACCAGGCTCGGCAAGGCCACCGCCACGAAGTCGGGATTTTCGGCGAGCATCGATTCGAAGGTCGGCATCTCGACGGTCAGAAGCTTGACCTTGGCATTGGCTTCGGCGAGCTGCGGCAGGACCTTGCTCGGCCAGAAGGCCGTGCCGGCCATCTTGTCCTGAAGGCCGAGCAGCAGCAGGATTTCAGCGCTGTTCTGGCCAAGGCCGATCGCCCGTTCGGGTGCCTTCTGGAAAGTCACCTGCGCGCCGCAGTTTCCCAGGCTCAGCGGATAGGTCGTCGAACCGGCCAAAGACGGATTTGCGGCAAGGCCGATCATGGCGGAAAGGCCGCAGGCGGCCAGAAGCGATTTGAGGCTGGTCACGAAGTTTCCCCGGTGAGTGAGTACATCCGGCCGCCGTATAGCCTCAGAAACGGGCGGAAAACAAGACCACAAAAATCAACTTATCTCAAAATTGACAGCGCTTTTGCTGCCGGGCTACGTGCCATCACCCGCTAAACTGCAGCGATGCTCGTCATTGCGAGCCAGTGCCGGAACCAGCGGATCGAGATCGTTTATCGCCGCGCCCACCATGTCCGAGCGGCTGAGAAGCTGCGCCAACGATCCAGCGTCCGTCGTGGCTGAAAGCGTCTCGGCCAGCTCATTTGCCGGGACATTCGTAGAAATGCGCTCCAGCGCCGACGTCGCGCGTCGCAGAAACGCACTCCTGATGGAGTTCGGTTCTTCCTGCACAGTGAAGGGACCGGATACGTGATTGTCCACTGAGTGGCTCCTTGGTTGACAAGGTATTTTTGTGGCTCATGATCATATCAAGTCAACCATGTAACGAAGCCGGCGCTCATCAGTGAGCTCCAAAAAACTCCCTCATCGCCCGGGAGAGCGCATATGGATTTTCCTCGGCCACGTGGTGGCCGCTCTCTATGCCGAAACCTCGCACATCATCCGCCCAGCTTCGCCAGATGGCGACAGGATCGCCATAGATCTTTTCCAGGTCGTCCCTGAGCGACCAAAGGCACAGCATGGGGCAGGTCACTTTCCTGCCGGCGTCGCGGTCCGCGCTGTCGTGCAGATGATCGATGCTGAGGCCGGCACGATAATCCTCGATCATGCCATGGATCACAACGGGATCACGGATGACGTCGAGCAGGTCATCATAGGCCTCCGAACCCATCAGCCTGGGTGACAGCTTGTCGTACCAAGCTAGCGGATCGGCTGAAATTGCGCGTTCGGGTTTTTCCGGCTGGGCAAAGAAAAACCAGTGATACCAGTCTCTGGCAAAGGTCCAGTCGGCGCGCTCCAGATGCTCGATAACAGGAATGGCGTCCACGATGACGAGCTTGCGCACGCAGGCGGGATGATCCATCGCCATGCGGAACGCCGTTAAGCTTCCACGGTCGTGTCCCGCTACGAAGAAGCTTTCGTGTCCCAATCGTTTCATCAGCTCGACGAGGGCTTGAGCCTTGGCGCGCTTAGAGGAATTGCTGCTATCCGGAGCGTCGCCCGGCTGATAGGAGCGGCCGAAGCCAGGAAGATCGGGACAGACGACGTGGTAGCCCGATGACAAGAAATCTGCAGCTTTGCCCCAGGTCATATGGGTCCTTGGGTGGCCGTGGAGAAGAAGAACGGCTGGCCCCGATCCTCCGTGACGGACACGAAGCGAGCCTGCTGCGGTGTCGATCGCATCCAGGGTGAAGCCATCGAACATCTTCAGCTCAGCTTTCCCACGAGCTTGGCATAGTCCGAAAATGTCAGCCGTTCGCCTTTCCTGCCTGCCTCCTCGGCGAGCTGCAGCACACGGATGGGAAACAGGATCGCGGCGCGGTTGGCACCGGACAGTTCATGGTCGTCATCGTCTTCGATTGCCTTCTTGGCTTTCGAGAGCGCGGCATTGAGTTCTTGGCTGGTGAGCAATTCTTTCTCGACGATCGCATCACAAATCGACGCCATGGCCATGATCAGGCCCTTGAGCTGGAGGTTGGCCGTATTCATGAGAACTCCGAGGAAACGATGGATGGGACGATAGCGCTCCGGCTCATCGCCGATTGCGCCGCGGCATTGCTACATCAGTCCGGTTGAACCGGCCGGATCGTATCGACGGCGACGGCGCCCTCGAGGATCCCGCGCGTAATATCGCGCCTGTTCCGGTCGATCTCGATGACGGTGTAAAGCTTGTCGTCCCGAAAGGCGCTGGCATTGACCGTGGTGACATCCTCGGCGGGAGCCGCATCCACTTCCATGAAGTCGAGCTCACGAGACGCGGCGACGATCCTGGCGTCACCGGGCGTTCTGGCGGCAACGACGACAGTGCCGTGTCCGGGGGAATTGTCCCATCTCGGATCGTCGGGTGCGGCGATCGGCTCCAACCGGTAGATGTTGAGCATCTCGCCGCCTATGTCGGACGACGCTTGCGCAGCATCCTCGATTTGCGCCTGGCTCTCGACCGACTTTCCGAAAGTCGTCGGGCTGGTCGCGTTATTGATTTCTTCCTTGCCTGTCCTTGAGACGTTCGACATGTCGCTCTCCATTGTCAGAACGGTAACGACAGCCGGCAGCAAAGTGTTCCGCGCACGAAAAACCACAAATTTGACTGGAGCGGTTTCGGGCGAGCATTTCCGATATTTGCAACTATCAGGCTCATTTTGGGTGGTGAATCATGTTAGGATGAACGCGGGACGGCCCATACCATTTTCTGAGTTGAGCACTAAATTACCAGTCGTCGAATAGGGGGATTTTCGTGAGCAACCAAACTAGCGAATTCGCGCGCGACAGCGTTGCGGTAGATAGCCTCAATGGGCATGACCACAAAACGATGGCGTTCGACGACGCCAGCGCGCTTCTGGAAGTCCTTGTCGCGGTTAGGCGCGGCGACTTTTCCGTACGGATGCGGTCCGACCTGACAGGTCTCACCGGCAAAGTCGCCGATGCCCTCAACGACATCATTGCCGCCAATCAGCGCATGGCCCAGCAGCTCGAGCATGTCGGGCAGGTGGTCGGTCGGGACGGGCGAACGAGCACGCGCGTACGCTTCGGCCTGTCGGACGGCTCCTGGTCTGAAATGGAGGGATCGATCAATGGTCTGATCGACGATCTCCTGTGGCCGACGACAGCTGTTACGCGCACGATTACGGCTGTCGCCAAGGGAGATCTCTTGCGGACCGTGCCGCTCGACGTCGACGGGCGGCCGCTCAAAGGTGAATTCCTGCGCTCGGCCGATATCGTCAATACCATGATCAAGCAGTTGAGCGTCTTCACCTCGGAAGTAACCCGCGTCGCGCGCGAGGTCGGCACGGACGGAAAACTCGGCGGCCAGGCGCAGGTGCCGGAGGTGACCGGCGTCTGGAAGGACCTCACCGAAAGCGTGAACTCGATGGCGTCGAACCTGACGGCGCAGGTGCGCAACATCGCCGAAGTGACGATCGCCGTTGCCAATGGCGATCTTTCCAAGAAGATTACCGTCGACGTGCGCGGCGAGATCCTGCAGCTGAAGGAGGCGATCAACACCATGGTCGACCAGCTCAGATCCTTCGCCTCGGAAGTGACGCGCGTCGCCCGCGAGGTCGGCACCGAAGGCAAGCTCGGCGGACAGGCGCTGGTGCCGGGTGTCGCCGGAACCTGGAAGGACCTGACCGACAGCGTCAATGCCATGTGCGGCAACCTGACGGCTCAGGTGCGCAACATTGCCCAGGTGACCACGGCCGTGGCGCGCGGCGACCTGTCGCGCAAGATCACCGTCGACGTCTCGGGAGAAATCCTGGAGCTGAAGGAAACCATCAACACGATGGTCGATCAGCTCAACGGCTTTGCCGGCGAGGTGACGCGTGTGGCGCGTGAAGTCGGCACAGAGGGCCGCCTCGGCGGTCAGGCGCAGGTGCCAGGCGTCGCCGGCACCTGGAAGGACTTGACCGATAACGTCAATTCCATGGCCTCGAACCTCACCGCGCAGGTGCGCAACATCGCCGAGGTCTCGACTGCGATCGCCAACGGCGACCTCTCGAAGAAGATCACCGTTACGGTGTCTGGGGAAATCCTCGAGCTGAAGGAAACGATCAACACGATGGTCGATCAGTTGAACGCCTTTGCGTCGGAAGTGACCCGCGTGGCCCGCGAAGTCGGCACCGAAGGCCGGCTCGGCGGCCAGGCCAACGTGCGCGGCGTCGCCGGCACCTGGAAGGATCTAACTGAGAACGTCAACTCGATGGGCGGCAACCTGACGGCGCAGGTGCGCAATATCGCGGAAGTCTCGACTGCCATCGCCAATGGCGATTTGTCGAAGAAGATCACCGTCGACGTGAAGGGGGAGATCCTCGAATTGAAGGAGACCATCAATACGATGGTCGATCAGTTGAACGCCTTTGCCTCGGAAGTGACCCGCGTCGCCCGCGAAGTGGGCACGGAGGGCCGGCTCGGCGGCCAGGCGAATGTGCGCGGCGTTGCCGGCACCTGGAAGGACCTGACAGACAGCGTCAATTCCATGGCTTCCAACTTGACCGGGCAGGTGCGCAACATCGCCGAAGTCGCGACCGCCGTCGCCCAGGGAGACCTGTCCAAGAAGATCACCGTGACGGTGTCGGGCGAAATCCTCGAACTGAAAGAGACCATCAACACGATGGTCGATCAGCTCAACGGCTTTGCCGGCGAGGTGACGCGTGTGGCGCGCGAGGTCGGCACGGAAGGGCGGCTCGGCGGCCAGGCGAACGTGCTCGGCGTCGCCGGCACCTGGAAGGACCTGACCGACAGCGTCAACTCAATGGCAGGCAATCTGACGGCGCAGGTGCGCAACATCGCCGAAGTCTCGACTGCGATTGCCAATGGCGACCTGTCGAAGAAGATCACGGTGTCGGTCTCGGGTGAAATCCTCGAGCTCAAGGAAACGCTGAACACCATGGTCGATCAGCTGAACCGCTTTGCTTCCGAAGTCACCCGCGTTGCCCGCGAGGTCGGCACCGAGGGCAAGCTCGGCGGCCAGGCGCAGGTGCCAGGTGTCGCCGGCACCTGGAAGGATCTTACCGAAAACGTCAACTCCATGGCCTCCAACCTGACCGGCCAGGTGCGAAACATCGCCGAAGTGACGACGGCGGTGGCCCGCGGCGACCTGTCGCGCAAGATCACCGTCGACGTGAAGGGGGAAATCCTCGAACTGAAAAACACCATCAACACGATGGTGGACCAGCTCAACGCCTTTGCCGGCGAAGTGACGCGCGTCGCCCGCGAAGTCGGCACCGAAGGCAAGCTCGGCGGCCAGGCGCAGGTCTCCGGTGTTGCCGGCACCTGGAAGGACCTGACCGACAGCGTCAACTCCATGGCCGGCAACTTGACGGCGCAGGTGCGCAACATCGCCGAGGTGGCTACCGCTATCGCCAACGGCGACCTGTCGCGCAAGATCACGGTCGACGTGCGCGGCGAAATCCTGCTCTTGAAGGATACGCTGAATACCATGGTCGATCAGCTTCGCTCCTTTGCCGGCGAAGTGACACGTGTTGCCCGCGAAGTCGGCACCGATGGCAGGCTCGGCGGTCAGGCCGTCGTTCCCGGCGTCGCCGGCACCTGGAAGGATCTAACCGATAACGTCAACCTGCTCGCCGCCAATCTGACGACCCAGGTCCGCAACATCGCCGAAGTGACGACGGCCGTGGCGCGCGGCGACTTGTCGCGCAAGATCACCGTCGACGTGAAGGGGGAAATCCTCGAACTGAAGAACACCATCAATACGATGGTGGACCAGCTCAACGCCTTCGCCGGAGAAGTGACGCGTGTTGCCCGCGAAGTCGGCACCGAAGGCAAGCTCGGCGGCCAGGCGCAGGTGCCGGGCGTTGCCGGAACCTGGAAAGACCTGACCGACACCGTCAACGTCATGGCCGCCAACCTGACCGAGCAGGTGCGCGGCATCGTCAAGGTGGTGACGGCGGTGGCGAACGGCGACCTCAAGCAAAATCTCACCGTCGCATCGAAGGGCGAGGTGGCAGCCCTTGCCGAGACCATCAACAACATGACCAACACGCTCGCGACCTTTGCCGATCAGGTGACCACGGTTGCGCGTGAGGTGGGCGTGGAAGGCCGCCTCGGCGGTCAGGCGAATGTTCCAGGTACTGCGGGAACCTGGAAGGACTTGACCGGTAACGTCAACCTGCTGGCAGCCAACCTGACGACGCAGGTGCGCGCCATCGCCGAGGTGGCGACCGCCGTCACCAAGGGTGACCTGACGCGCTCGATCAAGGTCGACGCGCGCGGCGAAGTGGCCGAGCTCAAGGACAACATCAACACGATGATCGATAACCTCAGGCTGACCACCGAGCGCAACACCGAGCAGGACTGGCTGAAGACCAACCTGGCGCGCTTCACCAACATGCTGCAGGGGCAGCGCGACCTGACGCTGGTCGGCAAGATGCTGCTGTCGGAGCTGGCGCCTCTGGTCGGTGCCCATCAGGGGGTCATCTACCAGGTGGATTCCGACGAGCGGCAGCCGATCTTGTCGCTGCTCTCTGTCTACGCGAAAGGGGGCGAGGCGGCGCACCCGGCGCGGCTCGAATTCGGCCAGGGACTTGTCGGCCAGTGCGCCAGCGACGCCCGCCGCATCCTGGTCACCGACCTTCCCGACAATGTCGTTCCGATAAGCTCCGGCGTGTTCACGACCTTGCCGAGGAGCGCCATCGTGCTGCCTGTGCATTTCGAGGGGCAGGTGAAAGCAGTGATTGAGCTGGCCTCCGTCGGCGAATTCACCGAGTTGCAGCTGTCCTTCCTCGATCAGCTGACGACATCGATCGGCATCGTCCTCAACTCGATCGAAGCGACGATGCAGACCGAAGGCCTGCTCAAGCAGTCCCAGCAGCTTGCCGCCGAGCTTCAGACGCAGCAGCGCGAGCTGCAGCAGACCAACGAGCAGCTCGGACAAAAGGCGCAGCAACTGGAGGAGCGCAACGTCGAAGTCGAGGCGAAGAACCAGGAAATCGAGCAGGCCCGGCGCGCGCTCGAGGAAAAGGCAACCGAGCTGGCGCTGACATCGAAGTACAAATCCGAATTCCTCGCCAACATGTCGCATGAGCTGCGCACGCCCTTGAATTCGATCCTCATCCTCGGCCAGCAGCTGGGAGAAAATCCGGATGGCAACCTCTCGGGCAAACAGGTCGAGTTCGCAAAGACGATTCACGGCGCGGGAACCGATTTGTTGAACCTGATCAGCGACATCCTCGACCTGTCGAAGATCGAGTCCGGAACAGTCTCGGTCGATGCCGAGGAGATTTTTGTCAGCAACCTGCTCGAGATGATGGCGCGGCCATTCCGGCACGAGGCCGAAAACCGGGACCTGTCGTTCTCGGTCGATGTCGGCGCCGATGTTGCAAAGAGCCTCATCACGGATTCGAAGCGACTGCAGCAGATCCTCAAAAACCTGCTGTCGAATGCCTTCAAGTTCACCGCGCAGGGCGGCGTGACACTTCGCGTCGCGTCGGCAACGAGCGGCTGGTCGTCCGATCATCCCTCCCTCAAGCACGCGCCTTCGGTCATTGCCTTCGAAGTCGTCGATACCGGCATCGGCATACCGCCTGAAAAACAGCGCATCATTTTCGAGGCGTTCCAGCAGGCGGACGCTTCGACGAGCCGCAAATACGGCGGCACCGGCCTCGGCTTGGCGATCAGTCGCGAACTGGCGAACCTGCTCGGCGGCGAAATCCAGCTGCGCAGCACCCCCGGTATCGGCAGCACCTTCGTCCTCTATCTGCCGCTCACCTATGTCGGCGCCGGCGCGGCTGCCCCCAAGACCGTTCCGTCGGCAAATGTCGTAGAATTCGCCGAGGCGGCAGCAAACCGCCGCGCCGAAAAGCCGATCGAACATGTTGAAGACGATCGCCATCAGATAGAGGCCGGCGACTCCGTGCTGCTCGTCGTCGAGGACGATGCGCATTACGCCCGCGTGCTGGTGGATCTCGCCCGCGACAATGGATTCAAGGTTCTGGTGGCGATGCGTGGCAGCGATGCGCTCGCACTCGCGCAGGACTACAGGCCGGCGGCGATCTCGCTCGACATCTTTCTGCCCGATATGCTCGGCTGGACGGTGCTGAGCCAGCTCAAGCAGAATCCGCAGACGCGGCATATTCCGGTCCAGATCATCAGCCTCGACGAGGATCGCCAACATGGGCTGACCCGCGGCGCCTTCGCCTTCATGAGCAAGCCGACGACACCAGAAGGCCTTGGCAAGGCACTGTCGCGATTGAAGGCCTATGCACAACCGCGCCGCAAGCATCTGCTGCTGGTGGAAGACAACGAGGCCGAGCGTCTGAGCGTCACCGCCCTTCTCGGACATGACGACATCGATATCACCAGCGTCGGCTCCGGATCGGAGGCTCTCGCAGCCCTTCGGCAGAATGCCGCCGACTGCGTGGTGCTCGACCTTTCCCTTCCCGACATGTCCGGCTTCGACGTGCTGGAGCAGATACGCGACGACGCCGAGATCGGCGAGGTGCCGGTGGTCGTCTTCACCGGCCGGGAGCTTTCCGCCGAGGAAGACGCGGCACTGCACAGCATGGCCCGCAGCGTCGTGGTCAAGGGGGTCGAGTCGCCCGAACGTCTCCTGGATGAGACGGCCTTGTTCCTGCACCGGGTGGTCGCCGACCTGCCGGCCGCAAAACAGGCGACGCTGCAGGAACTGCACAGCTCGGATGAGGATCTTGTCGGCGAGACCGTGCTGCTCGTCGACGACGATGCCCGCAACATCTTCGCGCTGAGCAGCGTCCTCGAACGCCGGGGAATGAAGGTCCTGACCGCGACGACCGGCAGCGAAGCCATCGATGTCATCAACAACGAACCCTCTGTCGCGATCGTGCTGATGGACATCATGATGCCTGGAATGGACGGCTACGAGACGATGCAGCTCATCCGTTCGGAGCCCCGGTTCCGGCGGCTGCCGATCGTGGCGCTGACGGCCAAGGCGATGAAGGGCGACCGCGAGAAATGCCTGGAAGCGGGCGCATCCGACTATCTGGCGAAGCCGGTCAATACCGAACAGCTTCTGTCGGCTCTTCGCATGTGGCTGCATCGCTGAGGACCTCGCCATGAACCCCGTCAACATCCTCCTCGTCGACGACCAACCGGCAAAGCTCCTGAGTTACGAGGTCATTCTCGAAGAGCTCGAGGAAAACCTCATCAAGGCGCAATCCGCTCGCGAAGCCTTCGAGCACCTGTTACGCACTGAAATCGCGGTGATCCTCGTTGATGTCTGCATGCCCGAACAGGATGGGTTCGAGCTCGTCAGCATGATCCGGCAGCATCCGCGCTATCAGAACACGCCGATCATCTTTGTTTCCGCCGTGATGCTGGCGGAACCCGACCGGCTGCGCGGCTATGCTGTGGGCGCGGTCGACTACGTCTCTGTTCCGATCGTCCCCGAGGTGCTGAGAGCCAAGGTGCGGGTCTTTGCCGAGCTCTACAGGAAGACGAGGGAACTCGAACGCCTGAACGTCGAGCTGGAGGCCCGCGTTCACCAGCGCACCGCCGAGCTCGAGGCTTCTGCAGCGCAGTTGCGTGAGCTCAACGAGGAACTCGAGCACCGGATCGATCAACGGACGCGGGAGCGCGAAGAGGCGCTCGCACAGCTGTTCGAGGCGCAGAAGCTCGACACGATTGGCCACCTGACGGGTGGCGTGGCCCACGACTTCAATAACCTCCTGATGGCAGTTCTCGGCAGCCTGAATCTTCTCAAGAAGCGGCTTCCGGCCGATGAACGCAGTGAACGCCTGGTGACGAACGCGATCCAGGCGGCCGAACGCGGCACGGCGCTCACCCAGCGCCTGCTTGCTTTCGCACGCCGCCAGGAGCTTAAGCCGCAGGCGGTCGACTTCTTCAGGCTGTTCGAAAACGTCGAGGATCTTCTCGCCAAGGCGGTGGGGCCGCGCATCGAAATCCGCAAAAGCATCCCGGCGGATCTGGCACCCCTCCTGGTCGACAGCAACCAGTTGGAACTGGCGTTGCTCAACCTGTTCGTCAATGCGCGGGATGCGCTCGAAAGCGGCGGAGCCGTGACGGTTGCCGCGGCGGCAGCCGAAGAAGCCCGGCCGGCCAGCCTTGCAGGCGGAAATTACATCAGGATATCGGTGTCGGACGATGGCGAGGGGATGGACGAGGCAACGGTCTCGCGTGCCGCCGAACCGTTTTTCACCACCAAGGGGGTCGGCAAGGGCACCGGTCTCGGCCTGTCGATGGTGCATGGCCTGGCGGCGCAATCCGGTGGCTCGATCCAGATATCAAGCGTTAGGGGCAAAGGCACGACGGTTTCGCTGTGGCTGCCCGTTGCCGAAACCTTCGTCAAGGTGCAGCCGGCTGTCGAGCCTCCGGCCCCGGAGCCCTTGAAAATCGCGTCGCGGCCGCTTGCCATTCTCGTTGTCGACGACGACGCCCTTGTGAGGACGGGAACCGTGGCGATGCTGGAGGATCTCGGGCACCTGCCACAGGAAGCGTCTTCCGCTTCCCAGGCCTTGGAATTCTTTGCCCACGGGCAGGATTGCGATCTCGTCATCACCGATCATGCCATGCCGGGCATGACGGGCGCCGAGCTTGCGCGTCACCTTCGCTCCTCCTTTCCAGGCCTGCCCATCATCCTTGCCTCAGGCTATGCCGAAATTTCCGAGGACCATGGCCTCGGCCGGATGCTGCGGATGAAGAAGCCATTCACACAGGAACAGCTTCAGGCGGCGATGGATCAGGCGCTCTCGGGCAAAGTCGCGGCGGCCTGAGGGTCGAAGTGGGCCCTAATTTCTGTTCGCAGCTAATGATCGACGGCATTCTCGCGTTCCTGCAAAGCCCGCAGTCCCTCGCGTGTGACTTCGCTCTCCGAGGCGTAATCACCGTTGAACCTGTTTAACGCGCTTCGCCATTTCCACGGGCAACGTGATGCTCATTTGTTGCGTCGAACGCATCATTACACTCCTATTTTTTGCAGGTTTACAGAAATCGATAGGATGGAATCATACTCTTTGGGTCTCTTCCGGAGGGCACCTCGCGACGGAGGCCGCTTTGCGCTCTTCGTGCGTGCGAAACTTTTTGCCCTGACAAAAGTTACCCAGATCCCATCCCAATTTCATCGAAGGCTTTCCTTTGACCCAAATGACGTTCGGACCGGCATCCACTGAAGAGGGCATTCTATTCCGCCTCTGGGCTCCCTTGCATGAAAGCGTGTTGTTGAAGATCGAAGGCGCTGATCCGCGGCCAATGCAGGCGGTCGGGGACGGCTGGCACCACTCTACAGTCGCGGATGCCAGTGTCGGTACGAGCTACCGCTTCATCCTGCCGGACGGTCTCGAAATACCCGACCCCGCCTCGCGGTTTCAGCCGCAGGATGTGCACGGACCGAGCGAAGTGGTCGACCTTTCCTTCTATCGCTGGAAGACGAGCGACTGGACGGGACGGCCCTGGGAAGAGATGGTGATCTATGAGATGCATATCGGCTGCTTCACGCCGGAGGGTACTTTCAAGGCCGCGATCGAGCGGCTCGACCATCTGCGAGCTTTGGGCGTCACGGCGCTGCAGATCATGCCGCTGAGTGAATTTCCCGGCCGTTACAGCTGGGGTTATGACGGGGTGCTTCCCTATGCTCCGGACAGCAGCTACGGCCGGCCGGAAGATTTCATGGCGTTGGTGGACGCAGCGCACCAGCACGGCATCTCGGTTTTCCTGGACGTGGTCTACAATCACTTCGGGCCGGACGGCAATTACATCCCGGCCTATGCACCGCTCTTTACCGATCATCACAAGACGCCCTGGGGCAACGGTATCAATTACGACGGCGACGGGTCGGAGATGATCCGCGAATTCATCATCGAGAACGCCATCTATTGGATCACCGAGTTCAGGCTCGACGGTTTCCGCTTCGATGCCGTGCATGCCATCAAGGACGATAGCTCCGAGCATCTGCTTCACGCGCTTGCCCGCCGCGTCAGGGCCGCGGCCGGCGACCGGCATGTTCATCTGATCGTCGAAAACGAGGAGAACGACAGCGACCTATTGCAGCGTGACGAAAACGGGGAAGTGAAGCTGTTCACCGCCCAGTGGAACGACGACGTGCACCATGTGTTGCATATCACCGCCACCGGCGAAACCTTCGGCTATTACGCCGATTACGCTGGTGACGCCGGCAAGCTCGGCCGGGCGCTGGCGGAAGGTTTCGTGTTTCAGGGGGAACACATGCCTTATCGCGGCGGAAGCCGTGGCAAGCCGAGCGGCCATCTGCCGCCCACCGCTTTTATCTCCTTCATCCAGAACCATGACCAGATCGGCAACAGGGCGCTGGGGGATAGGGTTCTGGCTTCGAGCCCGGCTGATGTCGTCAAGGCGGTCGCCGCCATCTACCTGCTGGCGCCTGAGATCCCGATGCTGTTCATGGGGGAGGAATGGGGCGCCACAGAACCTTTCCCCTTCTTCTGCGATTTCGACGAGGATCTGAACGAGAAGGTCAGGAAAGGCCGTCGCGAGGAGCTTTCCCGTCTCCCGGGCTTCGACGCTGACGACCTTCTAGACCCGACGGCGCCATCGACCTTTGCCGCCGCCAAGCTGGACTGGTCGAAACTCGCCTCTTCCGAGTTAATCGGTTTTTACAGGATGCTTCTCGACCTCCGGCACCGCAGGATCGTGCCTTTGCTGAAAGGCGCTGGCGCCGGAACCGCGGTCTATCGCTCGGCGGAAAGCGCGCTCGCGGTGGATTGGACCCTGGCGCAGAACCGGCGTCTTCATCTGCAGGCCAACCTCGGCGCCGAGGCGGTGCCGCTCGTCTCGCCGCAGGACGACGGCGAGACGATCTTCGGTCTCGGCGGCAGCGACGGCGGCGATCTCGCACCCTGGACGGTGATTTGGAAAATCAGCGAGGCGTAACGGCGTGCTGACAGGAAGGCGATTAAAAGATGAAACCTGCTGAGCTCGACAAGCTCGCCCGCCGGCACGGCATCAGCCTGACCAGGCCCAGTCCGGACAATCGGGAGGTGGCGATATCAGCCAAGACCAAGCGCAAGATCCTCTCGGCACTGAAGATCGACGTGCCGGGAACGGCCGATCCCGAGACCGGCGCGCCGCGGCGGGAGCCCAAGCCGGCGGCTAAGAAGATCGCCAGGTCATTTCTGCCCGATTTCCTTTCCGGCACGCGTGTCTGGGGCTTGAGCCTGCAGCTTTACGAGCTCCGTTCGGCGCGCAACTGGGGCATAGGAGACTTCGAGGATCTGTCGGATATGGCGGATCTCGCAGGATCGTTGGGCGCCGATTTCATCGGCCTCACCCCGCTTCACGCGCCGTTTCTCGCCGATCCAGACCGTTGCAGTCCCTACGAGCCGTCGAGCCGCCAGCATCTCAACCCGCTCTATATCGCGGTCGACCGATTGCCGGGTTTTGCCTGCGGTCCCGAACTCGAACGGCATTTGGAAAGCCTTCGCCAAACCGATCTCGTCGACTACGTCGGCGTCGCACGGATCAAGCTGAGGGTCCTGCGCGATCTTTGGCCGGCCTGGCGACAGAGCAGCGTGATCGACGATGCCTATGATCCGGCCGATTTCGACGCCTTCATCACGCAAGGTGCTAACAGCCTGCGGCTGCATGCGCTTTTCGAATCCCTCTCGTTTTCCATGGTCGAGCGCGGGACAGGCGCCGGCTGGCAAAGTTGGCCGGCCGATTTCCAGCGCTTCGAAAGCGCCGCCGTTGCCGAATTCGAGCGCGAACACGCGGACGACGTCCTTTTCCACATGTGGCTGCAATGGCTCGCCCACCGGCAGCTGATGCAGGCGGCGGACCGGGCGCGGAAGGCAGGCCTGCGGATCGGGCTCTATCTCGATCTTGCCGTCGGGGAGGCGGTCGACGGTTCCGCGACGTGGAGCGAGCCGGATACCTATGTCTCGAAGGCCACCATCGGCAGCCCACCCGATCCATTCGCCGTGGACGGGCAGGACTGGCACCTTGCCGGATATCTGCCTTCCGCGATCGCGGCAGGAGAAATGTCGCCTTTCCGGCGCATGCTGAGCGCTGCCATGCGATATGCGGGCGCCATCCGCATCGACCACGCCGCAGCACTTCGCCGCCTCTTCCTGGTGCCATTGGGCAGCAGGCCGGACGGCGGAGCCTATGTCCGCTATCCCCAGGACCGGCTTCTGCAGATCCTCGCCGAAGTGTCCGCCGAGCATCGGTGCCTCGTTATCGGAGAAGACCTGGGCCTGATCCCCAAGGGATTGCAGGACGATCTGGCGGCGGCCCACATTCTCTCCTACCGCATCCTTTCCTATGAACAGGACGAGAAGGGCTTCAAGCCGGCGGACGTCTATCCCGCCATGGCTTTGGCCTGCATTTCGACGCATGACCACCAAACCCTTGCCGGCTGGTGGCGCGGCGCCGACATTCAGGCCCGGTGCGACCACGGCATCGTGCCGCCCGATCTCACCAAGAAGCACCTCGAAGACCGCAAGCGCGAGCGGAGGAACCTGAAAGCGGCGCTGAAGGCTGCCGGCCTCGAACTGCCGGCCAGGCTTTTCCAAGCGCGGGCAAGCGAGGAGACGCTAAGGGAATTGACCGTCAGCGCTTATCGCTTCATCGCCAGGACGCCCTCGCTTCTCGCCGCGGTCCGTCTCGCCGATCTCACCGACGAAAAAAGGCCAACCAACGTGCCAGGCACCAGCGACAGCTATCCGAACTGGAAGCCGAAGCTATCGGTTTTGCTCGCCGATCTGATGTCGAGCCCGCTGCTGAAGAGCGTGACGGCGGCAATGCGGGAGGAACGTCCGCGGGAGTGATCAAGGCCGGGCGAGCCGTTCGCTTCATCATTGTCGTTTGATAGGGCCTGGCGCGCATATGGAAATCGCTTCGCGCAGGGAACCAATAGGAAGCCGGTGAATTTCAACGGAATAAGGCATTGCCGAGACGAGGACCCGTCCGCCGCGTCGAATGCGGCGACTATATTGATGGAAAAAAGACCATGACGAGCGCATTCATCCTTATCGCGTTGGCTCTGATCATCATCTACGTCGGTCCGATATTGCTGTTCATCTGCGTCGGATATGCCGATTATATGCTGGAGCGGCGAAGGCATATGGTGGCGTTGAAGCACGCCGTGAAGCGTCGCAGCGACGAATTTTAGAGCCTTTCGCGGTAAAACCGCTTCGCACTTCTCCTGGAATGGCTCGAGGTGGCGGACGCCTTTCGTCGGCTTGTTACTATGATTTCCCAGAAAAGGGATGCAGAGGCAGGTTTGCAAAACCCGCCTCCGGCAGAGGCGTTGTGAAACGCCTTTGCGAATAGCTAGTCGTTCGCCGTGACCTTGACGCCAAGCAGCGAAGAAATGGTGTTCGGTGCGCCCTTGGCCGCGCCGATGTCCATCGGGACGGGAACCGGCTTTTCCGGCGGCGCTGATCGTCAGGCATTTCGGTCCGTCGAGATAAGTGTTGACGGCAGCCGCCACCTGGTTTTGCAACTCGTCATATTGAGCTGCGCCATCATCATCGGCGCGACGCCTTTCAGCGATTGCGCCAGCAGGTCGCCCGTGACGGCAGCAATTCAAGGCGCGACAGCGTCTTTTGCGCGTCAGAAAACACGCGCGGCACTGCAGGATTCTATTGCGCATTTCCGACACCTCTCCGCGAAACAAATAGGCGAGCGCAAAGATTACCAGGAAGGGGTAGACAAGCACGATCATCGGTAAGCCGGCAGCCAGCGCATCGTCCTGCACATAGATGTTGAGGATACCGGCTCCGAGCACAAAGGGATACAGCGGCGCAAATCTGTCGAACCACATCCTGAAAGGCCCCGCCAGGAGAAGAACGAGCGCTGGCAGAATGAAAGTGCCGAGATTTCTTGCGACATTCATGAGCTCGGGACCGAACGGTTCGGTGGAGGAATAAAGTCGGCCGATCTGGCAGGCCGCCCACAGAGCAGCGATCGCGGGCCCGGGCATACCCGGCTGGTCTTGCTAACATCGCCGTCATCATATCCGCGCATATTCTCGGATTTACCACTCGGTCTACGAAAAGTTCAACGCCAACGTGAGGGGATAGGCGACTGCATGGGCTTCGACAGAACGACGCGATGCCGCGGTCGTTCCGGTTTCGAGCGAATTCTCGCCTGCTCTGATGTATCCGGCCAAATTCTGGAACAATGTCTGTCGTCCCCTGTTACATTGACGATAAAAGCGCGTGCCGCGTGAAGACAAGGCAGCTGGAGGGATCGATGAAGCGGAGCATAGGATTTGGGCTGGTTTTTGCGGTTGTGCTGACAGGCTGTACGACCGGAGCAGGCAGTTATTCGTCGGCAGGACTGGCACCCATTCCCGGCAGCATCACGTATAATGGCCAGCCTCGCACCAAGTTGACGAAATCGCCGGTGGGCTCTTCCTTCCCCCACACCTTCACAGATCAATGGGGGCGCCAGGTCGAGGAGATCTACATCATCCGGCCCGACCGGAGCTTGCTGATCGCCGAGCGCCACTACCGGCCGGTCTTCTCGCTCGACGACGACTAGACGGGAAAATTTTAGGTCCCTTTGACCTGTATCTGAATCCTGTCTCCGAAAGCCGCTCACACTTTTCGGCATCATGTTCCAGGAAGGAGAAATGATCATGCCGCGCCGCAAGAGCACTGAGACGACGACCCTCGACACCAAGGGAGCCAAGATCGGCGAGCCCGTTCCGAAAGCCGTCATCGATACGAATACCGCATCGGTCGGCGTTCCCCGACAGTCTGATCATGACCTGGCCGAAGAGCTCGGCGCGTTGCGAAAGCAGATCGGCACGCTCCAGCAACAGGTCCTCGATGCCGCCCGATCGGTAAAGGGGAGTGCCGGGAAAGCAATGAGTCAGACGGAAGCGGCGGTGAAGCTCTACCCGGCCTCAACGCTGCTGATCGTCGCGGCGGTCGCCGGCGCACTTGCCTTGGCTGGGCGTCGCGCCGCCCTGCCGCGCCATCGGCCTCAACCCGCACTGCGGGAGTTGCGGGATCTCTACGACACGATCCGCGAGCGCATCTGACAAGATTTCAGGATTGTCAGCATCACGATTCTGGCCGACCCTTCATTATCGAAGCGAGGGGACGGCATGTTCGACATCATCATACGCAGCGCGCTGGATATCGTTGGGCGAACTGAGCGCCTTATCGAGGCAATGAGGCGAATGCTCCAGAATGACGACCTCGACGAAGTCGAGGTCTACGAGCTCGATCATGAGATCGAGCGGCTCGGGGACGTGGTTTTCAACGTGGACGAAGCCGTTCGATCGTTGGCACGCACGGTCGAATGGCCGCAGGCCGCTCTCGCACACGGGATCCGACGGACATTGCATTGACGGTTGATGGCCGCTTTGGCAGCTGACGCGTCACCAATTCCGCTTTGAGTTAGCAGTGCCGATCCTGCGTGTCACGCCGATGTCACGCGACCGTCGCAGCAATATGTGCTTGATGGACACCGTTAGGCTCAGACCAGGCGCGGTGGGGCTAAAATTGCTTTTTTCGTTGGGGCATCGCAATGACCTTGAAATCCTCGGGGGAGAAATCTCAACCCCATGAATTCATCTTTCCGGTTCACACCCGGACGATCGCAGAGATCAGGTACAATAGTCTCAGCCGCATCATGACGGTGGTCTATCACGACGGCCATTCCTGCACGACTTCCGGCATACAAGGACCCGCAATGCTGAGGATCCTCGCCCAGCGTCCGTTGGAGCGCTCTCCGTTTCTGTTGCAGACGGTCATCTGAGGGGAAAACACGTGGCGGGCCTTTTCCGGCACGGCGCTGCTGGGCATCGGTTTGTTTAATCAGCACGGTCGTGCATCTATTTCCCCCGGGCTGCGTTCACTCCGAAGAGCCGGACCTATTGGAGAGAACGCCCATGACCTTTCCACGACCTAAAACCGAATCTCCCGCGGAGCGCTTCGAAGAGGCGACCGCAGCCGCGCGCGACGCTTTGGAAAGGCTGATTGCAGCCGCCAATGAAGCCGGATGGGGCACTGAGGAGATAACCGCAGCACTGCTTAAGGCCGCCCAGTCTTTAAGCGATGCCAACAAGAGAGATCCCGATCCGGCAGACGACCCCTCAATCAGCGACGCAGCCACCAGGCAGGACCAGATCGGCCACGGCGAACTCTATGATTAGTGGGCGTAGCACTGGTTTTTCCCCGCGATGGGACGAGAGTTGCCGGAATTCATGTTCGAGTGTTGCATGTCTTTGCTCTCGGCACCCGTTCGCAATATGCGAAGGCTGGCTAGCCATGCGGGCGGTAGGGACGAGTTGCAAGATTATCGTCAGCGCATGAGCAGCGCGACCAAACCAACCCGGGAGTTTACCCCGAGCTTGGAATAGATGTTTCTGAGGTGGGTTCTGACCGTTTCGTAGCTGATGTGATCGGCTATGGCCACCTCTTTTGGAGAATGGCCCGAGGCTATGCTTGATGCGATCCGAATCTCCGTCGCAGTCAGTTTGTAGGCTTCCATTAGGAAGTCTCGCCGCGCATTGAGCGGCGTGGCCACCATCGGCTCGACAATGACGGCCACGGTCGGCCCCTCCAAGATCTCAGTGAATGCATCGGACTGGAGCCGGAGGAGTGTGATGCGATAACTTGCCTTGTCCTTCCCCTTTGCAATCGCCGTATGCGGCCTTGTTTGCACACCTTTTCTGGAGGTCAGGAAATCGAGAACAGCGGTCGACCTCTCGCATTGAAGTTCGAGCTTGCCGCCTGGGGCGACATGCATAGGAAAGCCAGTCGCCATTAAGGCTTCCGCGCTCTTATTCCATTGGCGTGCTCGCCCTTGCTCCGAAACGTAGATCAGTCCGACGCCGATGCTATCAAACAGGGTTTGCGTTGTCTGTCTTTCCGGGGCGAGTAAATCGCGCTTCCGGATGAAGTCGAAAGCTCTTTTCAAATGGGGAGCGAGTATCGTGTACCGCCCGGCTGCCTCCTTGTTGAAACCGGGATCCGCTGACGACGTGCAGGTCGATAGGACGAAGGTGCGGGTTTCCTCCCGAATGATGGAGACACCAATGCTCGTCTCGCATTGGGCCTGCCCCTTCAGCCAATCATTGTAGAATTCCGATTTGAGCAAGTCCTCGCGTGGAAAGATCTCGTCTCCGCAGACACCCTGACCGACGGGCACTGAGCTCAATCTCGGAATCCAGGGGTTCACTGCGGCAAAGTGGCTGCTGAACTGGTCGACCTCATTCCTCGAAAACCCCGATACGTAGGGAACATGGGCCACAGGCGAGGCTAGATCGTGGTAATGGAGGGCAGCCTTTCCATTCGGCGAGGTTTGCGCAACGCGATCTAGAAAATCCTGCCAGTTGCACTCACCGAATAGACTTCCATAGATTAAATCTATCAGCTCAGATGAAGCGTCTTTTGACTGGAGCATGATCTTTCTGAAAATCCCATAGCGAGTATTTTCGGTATTAAATAACGTTGGTCAGGTAAAGACAACAGCAACCCCATGTAATATCAAATCGGCGACCATGGACATCAGTTGCACATCGCAGTGCGGCACTGCTCGCTGCTTCAAGCGAGCGGGTACGGCCAAATCAATAGGTCTCACCGGCCGATCGGGGCGACGGAGCCGCGCAGGACGAGGCTCGTGCGGACGCGCAGACGTTCGACGGCAAGAGGGGTGCGTTCGATACGGGCGATGAGCCGCTCGCCGGCGAGCTTGCCCATCTCGTAGACGCGCTGGTCTACGATGGTGATCGGCGGAACGGTGACGCTGGTCCAGTCGGCGTCGAGAAACGAAATCATCGACACGTCCTTGGGGATCGACAGGCCGAGCGATTGTAGCGACTTGAAGATGCGCAAGCCGACGAGGCTGTCCGATGCCAGCAGCGCCGTCGGCGCGGCACTGTCGGCGAGCAGGCTTTTGATCACGCCGTCTGTCTGGCGCTGGTCCGTGGCTCCGAGCCTGACATAATGAAGAGGGTTTGGCAAACCCGCCTCGGTCAGGACGCTGACAAAACCTTCTACGCGTTCGCGCACGGCGGAATTCGAGATCCGCCCGATATCTGTGGCCCCGCCGCCCTCGGCATCCATAGCAGAGACGTAGGCGAGGCGGCGATGTCCTTGCTCGATCAGATACCGGGTCGCCGCGATGGCCGCATCCCGGTCGTCGCCGGTCACGGCGTCGACATCGAGTTCCGGGATCGCCCGGTCGAACAGGACGAGCGGCACGCCGGCGCGGCGGACGTGGTGGAGATGATCGATGCTGTCGCAGCGGGCCGGAGTGACGATCAGGCCATCGACGCGTTTGCCGATCAGGAGGTCGACGGCCGATATTTCCGCATCGAGCTCTTCGCCCGAATTCGCGATGATGACGTTGAATCCCGCGAGGCGGGCCGCATCGCTGATGCCGCGCACCGCCAGGCTGAAGAAAGCGTTCTCGATATCGCCGACCACGACCCCGATGATACCGGATCTTCCGGTGCTCATGCTCCGGGCGAGTTCGTTCGGGCGGTATTCGAGGGCGGCGGCGGCCGCCATGACCTGATCTGTGATCTTGGCGCTGACCACGCCGTAGCCGCCGAGAACGCGGGCGGCCGTCGCCTTCGAGACCTTTGCGGCCTTCGCGACGTCGGCGACCGTGACTGCACGTTTCGGATGAGCGGAATCTTCCATGGGCCGAGGACTACAAGAGTTGTTGACGGCAGGTCAATTGACGGATATCAAATATGTCTTGAGACCGGTCTCTTTATATCAGAGACCGGTATCTTGTCCACAAATCTCTGTCGCGATGCGCGGCAGCGTGGGACGACAATGCCGACAAGAGCATTCCTTTCAGAGCGGAGAACGACGATGAAGCCTTTTCTATTTTTTCCGGCCATCATGGCCCCGTTGCGGGCCGGCCTTGTCACATGCCTTCTTGCGATGGGGGCAGGTTCTGCGGCCGCAGCCGACAATCCCTATAACCTGATCGAGCCAGGGACTATCAGCGTCGGCACGATGGGCGATTCCAAGCCCTATACGTTTGCCACGGCGGACGGCCAGTTTACCGGTTTCGATATCGAGTTGTTTCTCAACGTCGTCTCCCGCCTCGGCTTTCAAAAAGACAAGGTGACGTTTACGGGCCAGGAATTTTCAGCACTCCTGCCGTCGGTCGCAAACGAAAGGTTCGACGTTGCCGTTGCGGCGATCGGAACCACCGAAGCCCGCAAGAAGACCATCGACTTTTCCGACGGCTATCTTGCCGGTTATCTCTCCGTGCTGACCCCGGATGCCGGTATCAAGGATGCCGATGGCCTCAAGGGCAAGCGTCTCGGGGTCGTGCAGGGGACCTTGCAGGAAGTCTATGCGGCCAAGAATTTCGGGGGAACCGATCTGGTGAAATTCCCCGACAACAATTCTGCCGTGGCTGCCCTCAACAACGGAACGGTCGATGCGCATTTTCTCGACTACGAGGCCGCCAAGCAATATGGCGAGCGCTATCCCGCGCTGAAGGTTGCCGTGAATATCCCCTCCTTCGATGCGCCTGCTGGCTTCGTGGTCCGAAAAGGAAATGACGCCTTTCGCACGGCGCTCAACGGCGCGCTTCACGATGCGATGCAGGACGGCACCTGGAAGACCCTTTACGAAAAGTGGTTCCCCGGCTCGCCGATGCCGGAACAGTATCTTCCCAAGAAGTGACGCCGCAAGCCGCCCGCTCATGGCGGGCGGCTTACCAAGGCTCTGCCGGACGGCGGCGTCCGCGCCGGGCAAGAATTCATGGGGATCTGAATGAACTGGCTTGAAAATCTGCGCCGCAGCTTCCTGGACTGGGACGCCATGGCGGAAGTTCTGCCGAGCATGATCAGCGTCGGCCTGAAGAATACGCTGATCCTGGCCGCTGCCTCGACCGTGCTCGGCGTCATCATCGGTATGGCGCTTGCCGTGATGGGCATCTCGCAATCCCGCTGGCTGCGGCTGCCGGCGCGCATCTACACCGATGTTTTCCGCGGGCTTCCGGCGATCGTCACGATCCTGATCATCGGCCAGGGGTTTGCCCGGATCGGGCGCGAGATCTTCGGTCCGTCTCCATTTCCGCTCGGCATCCTGGCGCTCAGCCTGATTGCCGGAGCCTATATCGGCGAAATTTTCCGGTCCGGCATTCAAAGCGTCGAGCGCGGCCAGATGGAAGCCTGCCGGGCTCTCAGCATGAGCCATGGGCAGGGCATGCGCCTGATCGTCATCCCACAAGGCATCAGGCGGGTTCTGCCGGCGCTGGTCAATCAATTCATCGGAAACGTCAAGGATTCCAGCCTTGTCTACTTCCTCGGATTGCTCGCTTCCGAGCGGGAGATCTTCCGGGTCGGCCAGGATCAGGCCGTCGTCACCGGCAATCTGTCACCGCTGCTGCTGGCGGGCGTCTTCTATCTCGTCATCACCGTTCCGCTGACCCACTTCGTCAACTATATCGATGCGAGACTGCGGCTCGGAAAACAAGGCCGCGGCTCGGGTGTTGCGAGCGGATTGGTCGAGGTAAGCGAGTTGCGGGCCGCTGGCCCCCATCCCACGGGCACGGCCGAGGAGAGTACGCCGCGCTTCAAAGGCGGCGCCCTGAACATCCGAGACCTCGCCATGGCCTACGGCGATCTCGACGTGTTGAAGGGTGTTGATCTCGACATCGCTGCCGGAACCGTCACTTGCATCATCGGCCCTTCCGGCTCGGGAAAATCGACGCTGCTGCGATGCATGAACAGGCTTGTCGAGCCGAAAGGCGGCGACATCCTGCTCGATGGCGAGAGCATCCTGGCGATGAAGCCGGAGAGGCTGCGCCGGCGAGTGGGCATGGTGTTCCAGCACTTCAACCTGTTTCCCGATCACACGGCACTCGAAAACGTCATGCTTTCGCTGACCAAGATCAAGAAGATGCCGAGGCAGGAGGCGCAGCGCATCGCCGAGGCGCGTCTGGCGGAGGTCGGTCTCGCAGAGCGTAGGGATCATCGGCCCGCAGGCCTGTCGGGTGGGCAGCAGCAGCGCGTCGCCATCGCCCGCGCGCTTGCCATGGATCCGGAGGTGATGCTCTTCGACGAAGTGACAAGTGCGCTCGATCCCGAACTGGTGAAGGGCGTGCTCGACCTGATGGCCGCTCTCGGTCGACAGGGCATGACGATGGCCGTGGTGACGCATGAGATGGGATTTGCCCGCAGGGTGGCAGACCAAGTCGTCTTCATGGATGAGGGTCGCATCGTCGAGGCCGGCTGCCCGGAGCAGATCTTCGACAATCCCAAAAGCGAGCGGCTGAAGCGCTTCCTTGCGGAAGTTCTCTGAAGCGCCTGAGGCAACGCATGGTGCCCCCGGTCGTCCTCATGCCGGGTGCGCCGGATTTCATTCGATGTAGCAAGAGCAGACAACAAGGTTATCGACATGAATGCTTCCACCAAACCTTCGAAGGTCGTCGTCATCGGCGGCGGGATCTTTGGCGTCTCGACGGCTGTCCATCTGGCACGGCTCGGGGTCCGCATCGTGCTCATCAATGACGGCCCGCTCGCCAACGGCGCCTCCGGTCGTTCGCTCGCCTGGCTCAATTCGGCGCGCAAACGCACCGATGCCTATCACCGGCTGCGGTTGGCCGGCATAGATCGCTACCGCACGCTGGCCGTCCGGTATCCCGATGCGCCGTGGCTGTGCTTCGATGGCGGCCTGACCTGGGATGCGGACGATGCCGGCAACGAGATCGCTGAGATCTTCGACTATGAGCGCGATCTCGGCTATCACGCGCAGTGGCTCGCCCCCGAACGAATTGCCGCGGCGACGCCGGGTGTCGATGCAAGTGTGGTGACGCGGCAAGGCGCGATCTTCAACCCCGGGGAGGGCTGGGTCGATCTTCCGTCCTTGATCGCCACGCTTGTGGAAGAATTCCGCACGCTGGGCGGCGAGATCATCACGGACGCGGGTCGCGCGACGGTCGATATTGAAGGCGGGCGCGCCCGTGGCGTGATCACCGCAGACGGCATGCGCCGCGACGCGGATGCCGTGCTGCTTGCTGCCGGCGGCGACGTTCCCGCAATCGTTGCCGAGGCCGGCCAGCATATCGGCGATGCAACGCCCGTCGCCCTTCTCGTCAGGACAAAGCCGATCCGCCACCCGTTGAAGGCCGTGCTCAATACCCCTCGCGTCGCCATCCGGCCGACGCCCAACGGTGGCTTCGCGCTCGATTCCGCCTGGTCCGAGGAGGAGGTGAGCGTGAAGCCCGACGGCAGCTATGAAATCAGACAATCGACGCTGGAGGGGCTGCTGCGCGAGGCTTCCAGGGTTCTCGAAGGCAATCCTGCGCTGGAGGTCGAAGATTATGGGGTCGGCCTCAAGCCTATCCCGGGCGACGGCGAGCCCGTTTTCGGCGAACTGCCGTCGATCCCGGGTTATTTCGTCGCCTTCAGCCATAGCGGCGCCACCCTCGGCCTGATTGCCGGCGAACTGCTGGCGGACGAGATCGTCACTGGACGCCGGCATCCGCTGCTGGCGGAATTTCGGCCGGAGCGCTTCAGCGCGTCGCGACGGTGAAGGCCGGAGCGGAGGCCGATGCATCCTTCTGAGCCGTCGAGCGTTCTATCGCCAGGAACAACTGGAGACACATCATGCTCAAGGACGAACTCGGGGATACCGGCACAAACAAGGATATGCGCGACGCTGTGGAAACCGCGCCGGCCTCCTTCGAAGAGGCGGGCATCAACCCTGATCTTATCAGACGTGAGGGTTTCGCCAGCGAGGCCGAATATCGGGCATATATTGCGACGCTCGGTGGTTATGCTTCCGTTGGAGACACCGTCGAGGAGCCCCTCCCGATCTACGAAGGTCATGTGCTGGAAGGCCGTCTGCAAGAACTGCGAGAAGAACTCGAAAACCTCCGCGCTCGCCTTCACGTGATCCAACATCAGGCCGCGACCGTCGTGACGGAGAACGTCCGATGGGCCGATGCCAGCGCCCATGCGCAGCTCGGCAAACAGCCTTGGCTCAAGCTCGCAGGTGCAATGGCGGCGACCTTCGTCGTCACCAGGGGCATCATGCGCTTGCCTCTGGGAGCCGTGGCGACGACGGCGCTACCGTTGGTGGCGGCGGTGATGAACCGGAAGCTTGCCCGGTGAAATTCGTCATTGTCGATGACTGATCAGGCGAAGCCGATTTCCGCGAGCAGAGGCAGGTGGTCCGAGGCAATCCTTGTCAGGCGGTTTTCGAGGACCGCCGCCTGTTTGACGATGAGATCGTCAGTGACGAAGATGTGGTCGAGGCGCATCAGCGGGTAGCGCGAGGGAAAGGTGGCTCTCGGCGCGGCGCTGCCTGCGAGCTGGGCGTCCTTCAATGACCGCGCGGCAAGTCGGTAAGTCGCCGATGACGGAATGGCGTTGAAATCGCCGCAGAGGATGGTTGGAAGAGGTTCATCCGTCGTGCCGCGTAGCCAGCCGGGGTTCAGCAATGTCGTCATCTGCCGGATGCGCTCGCGGCCGCGAAGGCCGAGATGGGTGTTGACGACCAGCAGTTTTCTGTCGCCGACCACTATTTCGACGGAAATGGCGCCGCGCTGTTCGCCGATGGATGGCAATGGTCCGGCCTTCACCGCGCCGGTCGGCAGCGAAGTGATGATCGCATCGCCATACTGCTCCTCAGCGATCGACAGCGCCGGATGGAAATGAGCCTGCATCTTCAAAAGCGAGGCGATCGCATGGGCCTGGTCGACGCCGCCGGTCCTGCGGCGGAGGACGTCGACCTCCTGAAGAGCGACGATATCAGCCTCAGCCTCGGCAATGACAGAAGCGATGCGGCCGGGATCGAGCTTCCGGTCGCCGCCGATACAACTGTGCACGTTATAGGTCAGGATTTTGATTGATTGATCCGGCATAGGCCCTGCTGAACTCGTTCCCCCCGGGGAAACATAGAAGTTCCCCCCGGAAAGCACATAGAAGCTCCCCTGGAAAACATAGAACTGGTTCTGCAGGGAACACAAAACTCGTTTGATCGTTCCCGATCATCGACCATCGCGCTCGCACTCCTGAGGACAATCGATGAGCTTGAAAAGCATGATATGGAATGGACTGCTCGTTGCTGCCCTTTGTCTTGCGGTCTTTCTCCTCTATCGAATATTCCAACAATATAGCCTCGATCAGATCGTCCAATCGGTTCGCAGCATACCTCTTTCGACCTTTTGCACTGCACTTCTCTTTGCGGCGGCGTCCTATCTGTGCCTCAGTTGCTTCGACCTCCTGGCGATCCGCTCGCTCGGCAAATCCTTGCCCTACCGGAATATCCTGCTCGCCTCGTTCATCAGCCTTTCGCTCGGCCACAATATCGGCTTTGCCGGGCTGAGCAGCGGCGCCTTTCGCTATCGTTTCTATTCACGCTGGGGGCTGACGGCGGAGGACGTGGCGAAGATCATCCTGTTTTGCGGTGTCACGGTAGGGCTCGGGCTGATCACGCTTGGCGGCATCGCCATGATCGTCAATCCCGGCGATGCCGGGCGCCTTCTGCGCATCGACCCGGCAAGTGTGCGCATCTTCGGTTTGCTGGCGCTGGTCGTGCCGGCTCTCTATGCGGGCCTGGCGTTTTTCATCCGCGGCACGTTGGGGCTGTGGCGCTGGTCGTTTCAGTTGCCACCATTTTCGATCGCGGTCGCACAGGTTGCGGTCGGGACGATCAATTTCATGCTCGTCTCCGCCTGCCTGCACCAGATGCTTTCGGCCTTCGGCGACGTTGCCTTCTTCAGGTCGGTGACGGCTTACGTGCTTGCCAATTCGGCGATCCTCGCGACGCATGTTCCGGGCGGTCTCGGCGTGCTCGAGGCGACAGTCTCCTATGTCGTGCCGAAGGAGGCGTCGATCGGCGCGCTGATTGCGTTCCGCTGCGCCTATTTCTTTATTCCACTGGCGCTCGGCACGACGCTGCTCGTCATCAGCGAGGTCGTTTTCCGACGGAGGTCAGGCGGGGCGAATGAGGCGGCGGACGAGCGCGCCGAGGCCCAATCGGTTTAAAACTGTGAACGGTCGAACCGGGTCGAAGATCGCCGTGCCTGAAATCGGTGAAATGCTGCCCGACAGCTCGACGGTGAATTCCCGTAAACCCCGAGGCCCGTCATTGAGAGCGTCGACCGCCTCGATCAACGTGCCGCTTTGCATCAAGGCTGCGGCGAAGGTTTCCGGGGTGGTTCCGAGATATTCCGAAAGCAGGTGATTGCGCAGATCCGCGATCGCGCCGCGGTGCGCGTCACTACCTGCCTCAAACAACATGTCGCATTCGCCATCCAGCCCTTCCGAGCGATTGTTGAGATTGGAGGAGCCGATGCGGACCAGCTCGTCATCGGCGATGATCAGTTTGGAATGGACGAGCACCTCCACCTCGCCGTTCTCTCCGGGCGTGACTGGCCCGGGTACGACGGCATAATAGACGCGCAAGCGATCGGCGCGATCGGCGCGTTTGAGGCGGCGGATGACGCGGTCGCGATTGCCGCCCATGACAAGCTTTTCGATCAGCCCATGAGAACTGCGCGTGCAGATAATGACGACCTCGGGGCCGTCCTCCTCCTGCAGCCGCGCCGCAATGGCGTCAGCGACGCGGAAGGAGGCGAGATATTGCGCCTCGATGTAAAGCTGCCGCCGCGCCCGGGCGATGACGTCCAATGTCATGGCGATTCCGTCGCTGATGCCGGGGCGAAAAGCGGTCGACGGCTCCGTCAGCGCGAAGCTGACCGCGATGTCCCTCATCGAAACGGCGAGATCGTCCGGCCAGGAAAAAGCGACATCTTCGGCCAACGGCAGGTGGTTTTCACCGGTCGCGTTTTCCCAGCGCCGCCTGGCGATATCGCCGATCAACCTAGCAGCATCGCCGGTGACCATTGCCTGAACGTCGTGCAGGGGATCGTATGAAACGCCCTCGGGATCGCGCCGAAGTTTATCTTTGGCGCGATGAAGCCAGGTGTCCCATCGCCGCGATGTCAGGTCCATGCCGCCAATGAAGGAGACGGCATCGTCGATGCAGACGAGCTTCTGATGGTGGCAGCCGCGCACCGCGCGCTGAAGATCGAAGCGCAGATCGATCCGCTCATTCCTTGGGAAACTCTTCTTGCGAAGCAGCCGGAGCGACTTGTCCGAATAGATGGGGCCGAGGGTCCAGACGAGGATGCGTATTTCGAGCTGCGGATTTGCGGCCGCCAGTTCATGCAGTAGGTCGGACAGGGTCTCGTCGGATTTATCAGGTTCCATCGGGATGTCGGGGTTGAAATCCCAACCGACGATCCAGACGGTGCGCCGTGCCTGCCGCAGTGCGCGCGCCAACTCCGCAAAGTAGCTATTGCCGTTGATCAGGAAGGTCGCCTTCGCAGCGCTCCCGTGGAAACGCAAGTCGCTGCCATCCTGTTTTTGGCGGTCGCTCGGCCGTTTTGATTTTGTCTGGGGCAAGCTCGGGTTATTGAAGATGGTTTCGAATGTCGTCATGATTGCCTCGGCCTCTAACTGGAGCACAAACGCTCAGGATTTTCCCGGGTTCCCTACCGAACCTGATCAGGCGGCACCCGGCGATCCGAAATGCAAGGAAACGAGATGTCACAACGAGCAGGCAGCGCCGATCTTCCCCTTCACGGGGGACGCGTGCCTTATTGGCTTGGCGACAGGATGACGCGGCTCGGAACGCTGATCACCGAGGCGATCGTCCATCATTATGGCCGCGACGAATTCCTGCGCCGGCTCGCGCATCCCTTCTGGTTCCAGTCCTTCGGCGCGGTGATGGGCATGGATTGGCATTCTTCCGGCATCACCACCAGCGTTCTCGGCGCGCTGAAGCGCGGGCTGAAGCCGCGTGCCGGCGAGCTCGGCCTGCATGTCTGCGGCGGCCGCGGCGCGCATTCGCGCAAGACGCCGCAGGAGCTCGTCTCGATCGGCGAGCGGGTCGGTCTCGACGGGGAGGGGCTCGCGACCACGAGCCGTCTTATTGCCAAGGTCGACAGCGCCGCCCTCCAGGACGGGTTCGACCTTTATCTACACGGGTTCATCGTCGCCGATGACGGCCATTGGGTGGTCGTGCAGCAGGGCATGAACGGCGATAAGCGGCAGGCCCGGCGCTATCATTGGCTATCCGAAGGGCTGGAGAGTTTCGTCGACTCGCCGCATGCGGCAATCGAGGGAAGAAGCCAGGGTGAGATCGTCAATCTTGCCGACCGGCGTGCCGAGCGCTCGCGTCGCGGTCAGCTCGATCTGCTGGCGACCCTCGGTCCCGACCGGATCATCCGCGAAGCCGCCGCACTGCTGCGTGCCGAAGCGCCGGCGCCCGAACCCGCCGAACAGCCGATGCTGCCGCATCTGATCATGCCCGCCCATCACGATGTCCGCGAGAGCGACGTCAACATGCGGCGCCTGCATGGAAATCTGGCTGCCGCCGCCGACCGCGGGCCGGCGGATTTCGAAGAGCTGCTGCTCGTTCCAGGCGTCGGCGCCCGCACGGTGAAGGCGTTGGCGATGGTGGCGGAAGTCGTCCACGGCGCGCCTTGCCGTTTTTCCGATCCGGCGCGCTTCTCGATCGCCCATGGCGGCAAGGACCGCCATCCTTTTCCGGTCCCGCTCAAGGTCTATGACGAGACGATCGCCGTGATGAAATCGGCGGTGCAGAAGGGCAGGCTCGGACGCGAGGAGGAGTTGCAGGCGCTCAAGCGCCTGGACGACCAATCCAGGCAGATGGAACGCTATGTGACCGGTCCCGACCTCAAGGAAATCATCGCCGGCGAATTCCGCCAATCCGCCGATTTCGGCGGCCGGAGTGTCTTCGGCTGGGAGGAGCCGCCCGCAGAATAGGGCACGCTTTATGCCATGATCTTAACTCGCTGAGCCAGGCAGGACGACCTCGCCGTTTTCCTCACCATCCCAGTACCGGATGGAGGACGCTGAAACCTTGATAAGAACGATCCCAGGAGTATCCACTCCTTCAGGAAACCACCGCTCGATATCGGGCACCCAATGTTCTTCGAATGCCGCCTTGTCCCGCACCAGCGAGGCGAAGCCCTCGACAGCGATGAAAATCCCCGGCTTGCCGAGGAGGCTGGGAGGCGCCGTGAACGTCAGCGAGACGGTGTCGATGCCTTCGATCTCCGTGATTTTCCTGGTGTCTTCATAGGAAAAGAACCAGGAATCCCCGTCATATTCGACGTCGCCGTTATTGCTCATCGGTCGGGCCGAGATGCGGCCCGACCCGGCATTCGTCGACAGCATGCAGAAATCGATCTTCTTCAGTTGCGAGGATAGGTCTTCGAGGGTCATGGACGCCATTGCGATCTCCCGGGTTTGAATGCTCGGGAGTAGCGTGCAAGCGTCCAAATTGTTCCCTGGAAGGCCCGCGTGACTGAGCCCCCATCCGTTTGATCTATTCCCGCACGGTTTAAGGATGGAAGTATGCAGGAATTCCAGGAGTTACAGCCGCGTCCCATGCGAAGCTGAAAGATAAGCAGCGCTGTAGCCCTTAATGGCCGTCGGGCGGGACGGCCTCAGTCGGAACCGTCTCTTTCAAATTCTTCCGGTGGAAGATGAAGAGCCCGGCAACGACGATGATTGCGGCGCCGACGATGATCTGCGCATCGGGAATATCGTTGAAGAACAGGTAGCCGAGGACGATCGCCCAGAGCAGCAGCGTATATTGCAGCGGCGCGAGCAGCGATGCCGGTGCGAGCTTCAGCGAGCGGGTGATGAGCAGATGCGCGCAGGAGGCGACGATGCCGAGCAGCAGCATGCCGGACCAGTCGATGAGCGTTGCCGGCTGCCAGTGGCCGATGCTCAAGACGATGCCGGTGACGAGCGCGGCGATCGTCTGCCATGTCACCAGCGTCGTGTCGCTGGTCGAGCGCAGATAGCGGCTCATCACCAGCGACAGCGCAAAGGCAAGGCTGCCGGCAAGACCGAAGAGCGATGGAAGCGACAGCATCGCCGTGGATGGACGCAGCGCGATGACGACGCCGGCAAAGCCGATCAGAACGGCCAGCCAACGGCGCCAGCCGATCTTCTCTCCGAGAAAGAAATGCGAGAGCGCCGCGATATAGATCGGTCCGGCCATATAGAAGGTCATCACATCTGCGAGCGGCAGATAGGCGACGGCAGCGTAGAATAGGGCGACATCGACAGTCGCCATGAAAACACGGATGAACTGCAAGCCCTTCTGCTCGACGCGGAACAAGGCCATCGGCCCTTGCCGCAGGATCATTGGTCCGAGCACGATGAAAGCGCCGACCGAGCGGATCACCAGCACCTGGCCGACGGCAAAGCTCGCGACCAACCACTTGCCCATTGCATCGTTCAGCGCAAAGAGCAGATCGCCAAGCAGCATCAGCAGGACGCCGGTCATGATCAGGTTTCCGGCGTTGGCTACGCCAGTCTTGGTTGTCATCTCTCGCATCCTCGCAAAGCAGCCGCGCATGCGTGGCCGAGTGCGGCTTCTGCCTTAACAATGCCGATGTCAAGCGCTCGATGATGCGATGAAGCTGACCACCGGCGCGATGGATCCGACCTAAAGCGCCCAATCATCCCAATTCTGGACTTCGGCCGCTTTGTCCTCGCGGCAAATGGTTTCCAGCGCCAGCGAGGCACGACTGGAGTGCCTTTGTTTATGCCGCAGGATCGCAAATTGGCGGGACGGCAGAGGGAAGCGCGCCTTTACCAGCAGACCTTGCGTCAAGAGCGGTGCGGCCACGGCACCTGAGACGACCGTCGCGCAGAGGCCTTCTCTTGCCGCCGATATGACCGCCTCGTTCGACGGCAGCTCAAGCGCGACAGCCAGATCTGCGGGGGCTATGCCGAGACTGGAAATCGCCGCCTCGAAAGCCGACCGGGTTCCGGACCCCTTCTCCCGCATGACCCATTTTGTGCCCGAAACCAGCTCTGCCGGTGTTATTGGTTTGCCACGCGCCCAGGGATGGCGCGGACCGACGACGACAAGGAGTTCGTCCTCGGCAAGCGGCTGAACATTGAGCGCCGGCTCATCAACGCTGCCTTCGACGAAACCGACTTCGGCCAATCCATCGAGAACCGCTTTTGCTGCCGTGGTCGTGTTGCCAATCATCAGCTTCAGGTCAATGCCCGGGTAGCGGATCTTGAAACGCATCAGCATCGCCGGCAGCCAGTAGCTGGCGATCGTCTGGCTCGCAAAAACGACCAGTTCGCCCTTTTGCAAGCCGCCGAGATCGGACAGGACGAGCGCTGCCGCCTTTGCGCGCGCCAGCGTCGCTCTAGCCTCCCCCAGAAACACCCGTCCTTCATATGTCAGCTCTATGCGGCGTCCGACGCGGTGGAAAAGCTCGACGCCATAGGAGGTCTCGAGATTGCGGATAGCCGAGCTGACGGCCGATGGCGTGAGCCCGATCGCAAAGGCGGCTTTGGTCAGATGCTCGCGTTCTGCAACCGCGATAAAAATGGAAAGCTGTTCAAACGTCATTGAATCAATCGTTCGATTTTACCGAATGAACCATGCTATACTATTCAATGGAAGTCGACAATTGAGTGTGGGAGATTAGAGCCCTACGCAAGGTCTTGCCGATGCTCGTTTCCACCTCACGTTCCCTGTCGCTTCCTGCCGTCCTGCCGGGGCTTGTCCTGTGTGCGGCAGTCACGCTCTCTGCATATCTCGTTGAACAGCTGCAGACGATGGTTTTCGGCTCGCACTGGATCGAGAGCCTCGTGCTCGCCATTCTGATCGGCATTGCCGTGCGCTCCTCGGTCTGCCTGCCGCAGACGCTTATTCCCGGCATCCAATTCGCCGCCAAGACATTGCTCGAGATTGCGGTCGTGTTGCTCGGCGCCTCGCTCAGCACGGCTGCCATCAGGCAGGCCGGACTGCCGCTTGTCGGCGGAATTGCCGTTCTGGTTGCTCTGTCTTTGGCCGGCAGCTTTGTTATCGGGCGGCTCTTCGGGTTGTCGGCCAGCCTGGCGACGTTGGTTGCTTGCGGCAACTCGATCTGCGGCAATTCCGCGATTGCCGCCGCAGCGCCCGTGATCGGCGCCAAACCCGACGATATCGCGGCCTCGATAGCCTTTACCGCACTGCTCGGCATCGGTGCAGTGCTGACGCTGCCGCTTCTTCACCTGCTCTTTGGTCTGAGCGCCGTACAATATGGCGTTTTTGCAGGAGTGACAGCCTATGCCGTCCCGCAGGTCCTGGCGGCCACGGCCTCTGCCGGAGCCATCAGCACCCAGGTGGGCACGCTCGTCAAACTGATCCGCGTGATGATGCTCGGACCGGTCATCCTCGTGCTCGGCGCAGTTCATGGCCGCCGCCCTGGCGGTTCGCCAGTCAATCTCCGCCATGTTCTCCCATGGTTCATCCTCGGTTTTGCAGCCATCGCGACGCTTCGTTCCCTCGACGCGATCCCGGCGCCGCTGCTGCCCGGGATGGCGGCGGTCTCCGCCGCCTTCACCGTCACCGCCATGGCGGCTTTGGGCCTCTCCGTCGATGTCAGATCCGTCGCCCATACCGGCGGTCGTGTCCTCGCATCGGCGGCGCTGTCGCTGTTGGCGCTGGGGGCTCTGGGGCTTTGCCTGATCGGGCTGCTGAATATCGTCTGATCGAGGTGATACGCCCAAAATACTTGCAAAGATTCCGGGTGCCTTCCAAGCGATCGGCGGCCAGCCCGCGCATCCAAGTCAGGCGGAAGCATAGGTCGTCATGTTTCCGTGACCCCTATTGCGCGCAATCGGCTGTAGAGCAATTCCACCAAAGTGCCTCGCGGACTTGCACCCGGATTGCACAAAACCAAAAGATAAAGCGTTCCCGGTGCGCGGAAAAGCGGACGCGCTCTGTTGGGGTCGTTTGCGGAACTGGGCGACATCACCAGTCGCCACGACGATCGGCATGAATTCTCGAGCGCTGGGCGGCTTACATCGACCGCCACGCGAGAGAGCGTTGTGAAATATATTTCACATAATGAATTATATTGACAGCGCTCTGCCGTTGCGATTATCTGCCCATACCGGACTTCGAGGAGGAACTCCGGTCTTCAATGGATCATCGGCAGCCGCTGAGGCGCCGCCGGATATTTGGGAGGGGCTTCGGCCTCGAGGAGGAAACTTGCGCAAATTTCTAAGCACGACCGCATTGGCGGTCCTTGCATCGACGCTTTTCGCCGGCGCGGCCAATGCGGACGCGGAAAATCCGTTCCGCTGCAAGCCCGGTGAAAAATACGTCATGAACGTCATGGTATCGGGCGTCGAATATTGGTTCCCGGTCTATGAAATGTTCAAGCAGGCCGGTCAGCAGCTCGGTTGCGAGACCGCCTATACCGGCACGCCGGAATATGACGTCAACAAGCAGATCGCCACTTTCGACCAGGCGCTGGCCCAGAACCCGGCCGGTATTCTCGTTCACCCGATGAACTCCGACCCGTTCATCGAGCCGATCAACCGGGCGATCGACCAGGGCACGGCGGTCGTGACATTCGCAGCCGATGCGCCGCTTTCCAAGCGCATCTCGTTCGTCACGTCGGACAATACCCGCGAAGGCACCTATGCGGCCGACGCGATTGCCGAAAAGATGGGTGGCAAGGGTGAGTATGCCGTTCTCGAAAATCCGGGCCAGGACAACCACGACAAGCGTATCGCCGCCTTCATCGCCCGTATGGAGGAAAAATATCCTGATATGAAGCTGGTCGGCCGCGCTGCGTCCAACCAGGACCCGAACAAAGCCTATCAGGGTCTGATGAGCTTGGTGCAGGCACATCCGAACATTGGCGCCGTCTTCATGCCGGAAGCGAATTCGGCCATCGGCGCTTCGCAGGCCAATAAGGAAAGCGGCGGCAAGATCCTCGTGATGTGCGCCGACGTCAACGCCAACATTCTCGACATGATCAAGGCGGGCGAAGTGTTCGGCTCGATCAACCCGAACCAGGGCATGCAGGGTTACATGGGCTTCATGCTCCTGTGGCTTGCCAAGCATCCGGAACTCATCGACCCGATGAACGACGCCAAGCGCGTCGGCTTCAATCCGATGAGCATTCCGTTCGTCGACAACGGCTTGTCGATCGTCACGGCTGCCAATGCCGACGATTTCTACTGGGACAAGTATCTGAAGCGGCGGGGCACCAAAGGCATCGAGGAGTAAGCTTTTGTGCCGGCTGTCCGGGGGCAGGAAACTCCGGACAGCCACCGCGAGCGGGAGGAGGAGACGATGATGGCGTCGGTGCCGGTTTTGGAAATCCGCAATGTCAGCATGCACTTCGGTGCGGTGAAGGCGTTGACGGAGGTGAGCTTCAGCCTGGAGAAGGGCGAGGTTCATGCGCTTTGCGGCGAAAACGGCGCGGGCAAGTCGACGCTGATGAACATCATTGCCGGCGTGCTGCAGCCGACCGAGGGGGATGTTCTCGTCGATGGCGCGCCGGTAAAAGTGACGTCGCCGGCCGTGGCGCAATCGCTCGGGCTTGGCCTCGTGCATCAGGAAATCGCGCTCTGCCCCGATGCGACGGTGGCCGAGAACATGTTCATGGCCGCGACCAACCGCCGCCGCTCGCCTTTCATGAATTATGGCCGGCTGGAGCGGGATGCGCAGGTCGTGATGAACCGTCTGGCGCCGATCGACGTGCGCCGCAAAGTCGGCGACTTGTCGATTTCCAGCCAGCAGCTTGTCGAGATCGCCAAGGCGCTGACGCTCGATTGTCGGGTGCTGATCTTCGACGAACCGACGGCGGCTTTGACGGAATCGGAGACGCAGGTCCTGTTCGCAATCATCCGCGACCTCAAGGCGCAGGGTATTTCGATCATCTATATCAGCCACCGCATGGCCGAAATCTTCAGCCTGTGCGACCGGGTCACCGTGTTTCGCGATGGCCGTTATGTCTCGACGGAGAAGGTGGCGGACGTGACGCCGGATGATGTTGTGCGCCGCATGGTCGGGCGCGAGATCACCCAGCTCTATCCGGAAAAGCAGGCGCCGGCGGAGCGGACCGATGAGGTCATTCTGAGCGTTCGCGATCTCGGTGACGGCAGCCGCTTCACGGATGTGAACTTCGACCTGCGCAAAGGGGAAATTCTCGGCGTCGGCGGGCTGATCGGCTCGGGCCGCACCGAGATGGCCGAAGGAATTTGTGGATTGCGTCCGGTAATCGACGGCGAGGTGCAGCTGCACGGACAGCGGCTGCGGGCGCGCTCCTATGCGCAGGCAGCGCAGGCGGGCGTCGTCTATCTGTCGGAAGACCGGAAAGGCTCCGGCATATTCCTCGATCTTTCCATTGCCCAGAACATTGCCGTTCTCGATTTGAAATCGCTGACCGGGCCACTGGGACTGTTGAATTCCAAGGCCGAGGCGGATCGCGCCCACAACCTGGTCCGGCGGCTCGGCGTGCGGATGGGTGGCATCGACATGCCGGTCTCGTCGCTGTCGGGCGGAAACCAGCAGAAGGTGGCGATTGCCAAGCAACTGGCGGTCGATCCCAAGGTCATCCTGATGGATGAGCCGACCCGCGGCATCGATGTCGGCGCCAAATCGGAAATCCATCGGCTGCTGCGCGATCTCGCGCGCTCCGGCATCGGCATCGTCGTCATCTCGTCGGAACTGCCGGAGCTTCTCGGTCTGTGCGATCGGGTGCTGGTCATCCACGAAGGTACGGTTGCAGGCGAGGTCGAGGGCGAGGCGATGACGGAGGAAGCGATCATGCGGCTCGCCTCGGGTATCGGCGGTCACAACAATTCAAAGGCATCAGAGCATGCCGCATAGGGAAAAAGCAGGGGCAGGAGACAGGGTCATGGCGGACGCTACATTGGCAACGGCACCTCAGGCACGCGCGCCCGGCTGGAAACGGCTGGGGACGATGCGCGAGGCGGGACTGATCGCGATCATCCTGGCGCTCTGCATCGTCATGAGTTTTGCCTCGCCGCATTTTCTGACGCTCGGCAACTTCCGGGCGATGCTGATGTCGTTCTCGGTGGAAGGGATCGTCGTCGTCGGCATGACCATCCTGTTGATCGTCGGCGGCATCGACCTGTCGGTCGGCTCGGTCGTCTGCTTCTCGATGGTGCTGTCGGGCTCGCTGTTCCTGATGGGGCTCGATCCGTGGAGCGCATCTCTGATCGGCATTCTTGCCAGCGGCCTGATCGGCTGTGCCATGGGCTTCTTCGTCACGGTCGTCGGGCTCAACCACTTCATCACCTCGCTTGCGGCGATGGTCATCGTGCGTGGTATCTGCCTGATCATCACCAAGGGAACGCCGCTGTCGCTGTTCACCTTGCCGCCCTCGTTCAAGGCGGTCGGGCAGGGCACATTCTATGGCGTCCCCTATGTGATCCTGATTTTTGTTGCGGTTGTCGTGCTGTTCGATTTCCTGCTGCGCCGGGCAACCGCCTTCCGCAAGGTGTTCTACACCGGCAGCAACGAGAAGGCGGCGCTCTATTCCGGTATCAAGACCAACCAGGTGAAGTTCTGGGTGACGGTGCTCTGCGCCACACTGTCCGGTGTTGCCGGGGTCATCTACATGTCTCGCTTCGGTGCCGCGACCCCGACCTTTGGTGTCGGCATGGAACTCAACATAATCGCAGCCGCTGTGATTGGCGGTGCGTCGCTGAATGGCGGTTCCGGCACGATCCTTGGGGCTATTCTCGGCATTGCCCTGCTGTCGGTCGTAACAAGCTCATTGATCTTGCTCGACGTGTCTGTCTATTGGCAAGACATGATCAAAGGCTGCATTCTGCTTGCCGCCGTCTCGATCGATCATTTCCTGCACAAGCGGAAGGCTGCCTGATATGCCGATAGCCAAGCTCAAACCCGCAAATGCGCCGCGCGAGGAAATCGTCATCGCCCGGCAGATGCACCAGGCTCTGGTGCTGCATTTCCTCGAAGGGCTGACGCAGGCGCAGATTGCCGATCAGCTTGGCATCTCGCACGCCACCGTCAACCGGCTGATCAAGCGCGGCCGCCAGCTCGGTCTGGTCGAGATCAAGATCAAGTCGCCGGTCGAGCCGCTGGTCGATATGGAAGAACGGCTACAAGCGCTTGGCGGTATCGGCCGCGCCGTGGTGGTGCCGACAGTGTCCGACAATCCGCAGACGGCACTTCAAGCCGTCGGCGAAGCGGCAGCAAGGTTGCTGCTGGAAGAGATCACCGACGGCGATACGATCTGCATCACCGGCGGCAAAGGGGTGAGCGCCGTCGTTGCCGGTCTGCAGCCGCCGCGTCGTTTTGATGTCGAGGTCATTCCAGCAACTGGCTGCGTGCAGGGTAAACACTATACCGACGTCAATCATGTCTCGACCTTGATGGCCGACCGGCTTGGGGGGCGTTCCTACCAGATCCATGCGCCCCTCTTTGCCGATGATGCCGAGCAGCGGGCGATGCTGATCAACATGCGTTCCGTTGCAGACGTTTTCAAACGGGCGCGTGAGGCGAAGGTGGCGGTGGTCGGCATCGGCTCGATCCTCTCGGACGATTCGAGCTATTACGACCTCCATCCATCCTCGAGCACCGACCGCGCCGCGATCGAGCGGTCCGGCGCCTCCTGCGAATTGCTGGCGCATCTGCTCGATGATCATGGCCAGGTCTGCGACTACAGCCTCAACCGTTCGCTGGTGTCGCTGACGCTGGCGGAATTCGCCTCCATCCCCACCAAGATCGGTGTGGCGAGCGGGCCGAACAAGGCAGGTCCCATCCTCAGTGTTCTGCGCGGCAATCATCTCGATACGTTGGTGACCGATGAGGCGACGGGTGCCCGCGTGCTGGCACTGGCGAATGGTGAAGGAAAATGGGCATGAGCGAACAGCAACTGACACGTGAGATCGGCAGATCGGGCGTTTCCGCCTCGGCGGTGGGGCTCGGCACCTGGGCGATCGGCGGCTGGATGTGGGGTGGGACCGATGAGGCCGAATCCATCGCCGCAATCCAGGCATCGCTCGATGCCGGCGTGACGCTGATCGACACGGCGCCGGCCTATGGGCTCGGACGTTCCGAGGAGATCGTCGGCAAGGCACTGACCGGGCGCCGCGACAAGGCTGTCATCGCTACCAAATGCGGCCTTTTCTGGCATACGCAGAAGGGCCGTCGTTTCTTCGACCAGGACGGCAAGCCGGTCCACCGTTATCTCGGCCGCGACGCGATCCTGCACGAGGTCGAGGAAAGTCTTAGGCGGCTCGGAACCGACTATATCGACCTCTACATCACTCATTGGCAGGACCCGACGACCCCGATCGAGGAAACGATGCGGGCGCTGCAAGACCTGCGCTCATCGGGCAAGATCCGGGCAATCGGCGCAAGCAATGTCAGCCCCGACGACCTCAATGGCTATATCGCTGCCGGTGATCTCGATGCGATCCAGGAGCGGTTCAGCATGATCGACCGGGAAATCGAGGCGGAACTTCTGCCGCTGACAAAGGCCAACGGCATTGCGACGCTGAGCTATTCGTCGCTGGCGCTGGGGTTGCTGTCCGGGACCATCGGTCCTGACCGCGTGTTTTCCGGCGACGACCAGCGCAAGGGCAATCCGCGCTTTTCAGTCGGCAACCGCCGGAAGGCAACGGCGCTGGCCGACGCCATCCGGCCGGTCGCCGAAAAACACGGCGCCAGCATCGCCCAGATCGTGATTGCCTGGACGCTGGCACAGCCTGGCATCACTTTTGCACTTTGCGGGGCGCGCAATCCGGCACAAGCGCTCGATAATGCGCGGGCCGGGACCATCCGGCTGAATGCGGCCGAGCTTGCGGCCATCGATACGGCCATAGCGGCGAAACTGACTGACATGGACAGGTAGCGGATCGCCATCATGAAACGGCAAGAGATATTGGACGGGCTCCGCCGGAGCCCGAAGGTGGACGTGTGTGTCATCGGCGGCGGCATCAACGGCATCAGCGTCTTTCGGGAGCTGTCGCTCCAGGGGCTGAACGTGCTGCTCGTCGAGAAACACGACTATTGCTCCGGGGCCAGTTCGGCGCTGTCGCGCATGGTGCATGGCGGGCTTCGCTATCTTGAAAACGGCGAATTCAAGCTGGTGCAGGAATCGCTGGTCGAGCGGGACCGGCTGCTGCGCAATGCGCCACACTACGTCGCGCCGCTGCCGACGACGGTGCCGGTGTTCGATATCTTTTCCGGCCTCGGCAATGGCATCGTCCGCTTCCTGGGTCTCAGCCGCCGCCCGAGCCGGCGTGGCGCTATCGCCATCAAGGCAGGCCTGAGCATCTATGATTTCCTGACCCGCAAGCGGGCATTGATGCCGCACCACCAGTTTCGCGGCCGCCGCACGACGCTTGCCAAGTGGCCGGCGCTCAATCCCGACATCAAGAGTTCCGCCACCTATTTCGACGCCTGGGTCAGCCATCCGGAGCGGCTGGGCATCGAGCTTCTACAGGACGGTCTGTCAGCAAAGTTCGGGGCAATGGCGCTGAACTATGCGGAACTGCGGCTGACAGAGGATGGTCAGTACCGTGTCGAAGACCAGATCGGCGGTGCGTCCGTTGCCGTTGAACCGGCGCTGATCATCAACGCCACCGGCGGCTGGATCGACATCGCCAATCAGACCTTGTTTTCGCCGGAAGCGCGGCCGGCTCCACTGATGGGCGGCACCAAGGGCTCGCATCTGATCGTCGACAATGCAGAGCTGCGCGACGCGCTCGCCGATCACATGATCTACTATGAGAACGAGGACGGGCGCATCTGTATCCTGTTTCCCTATCTCGGCAAGGTTCTCGTTGGTTCCACCGATATCCGTGTCGATGATCCGGAAACGGTGCGCTGCGAGGCAGACGAGCGGAATTATATCCTGCAATCGCTCGCCTTCGTGCTGCCTGATATCGTCATCCGGCCGGAACAGATCGTTTTCCAGTTTTCCGGCGTGCGGCCGCTGCCGGCCAGCACCGACAGTTTTACAGGGCGCATTCCCCGCGATCATTTCTGCACCGTGCTGGAGCCTTCCGAGGGTGGTCCACCGGTTCTGTGCATGATCGGCGGCAAGTGGACGACATTCCGGTCCTTCGGGGAACTGGCGGCCGACATGTCTTTGGAACGGCTAGGCAGGCAGCGCCGCGTTCAGACAACCGATCGGCCGATCGGCGGCGGGCGGTCATTCCCCGCCAACGCGCCCGCTTGGCTAACGCAGGTGGCAGCCAGCAAGGGCCTCTCCGGCCCACGCATGGGCGAGCTGTTTGCCCGATACGGTACGGATGCGGAGACGATTGCCGGTTTCATCGCGGCAGGCCCCGATGCCGCGCTGCCGCACGCCGGCTACTCGACGCGCGAATTGCAGTTCCTGATCCGCTGTGAAGCGGTGGAACATCTCGACGACCTGCTTTTGCGGCGCACGACGCTGGCTGTTTCTGGCGAGCTTTCGCTCGACATGATGGATGCTGTGCTCGACCTGCTGACGCAGGAAAAGCACTGGACGCTCGCGCATCGCACCCGTGAGCGCGACCGTTTTCTCACCCTTCTCACCGGACGCCACGGCGTCGACGAAGACATGCTTTCCGCAAGGAACGAACCAAGGAGCATAGAATGCGACACAACAGCAAAGTCCGGATGAACCGGCTGTTCGGCGGCGGCCGTTGCCTCGACGTGGCGATCGATCACGGCGTGTGCAACGAACCGTCCTTCCTCAACGGGCTGGAGGATATTCAGGCCGTCGTCAAGGCGCTGGTTTCTGCGGGGCCGGATGCCATCCAGATGAATTACGGCCAGGCGGACCTGCTGCAGGACGTGTCAGGCAAGGACAAGCCGGCTCTGGTCATGCGCATCGACATGGGCAATCCCTATAACCGGATCCGCCATCGCGACATGTGGGCGGTGCTGCAGAACGAGGCCGAGCCGCTGATCGGCGCGATCGAAATGGATGCGGCCTGCGTCGTCGTCAACCTGTTCATGCTGCCGGACGAGCCGGACCTGTTCCGCCAATGCGTGCAGAACATTTCCCGGGTGCGGGCCGATTGCGACAAGTATGGCATGCCGCTGATGATCGAGCCGCTGGTGATGCAGCCGGTCACCGAAAAGGGTGGCTACATGGTAGACGGCGATGCAGACAAGATCGTTACGTTGACGCGGCTTGCCCGCGAGATGGGGGCGGACATCGTCAAGGCGGATCCGACCACCAATGCCGAGGATTTCCATAGAGTGGTGGAAGCAGCCCGTTGCCCGGTTCTGGTGCGCGGTGGCGGCAAGGAAGATCTTCGTGCCGTCTTCGACAAATCCGCCGCCTTGATGCGACAGGGCGCAATGGGCATGGTTTATGGGCGCAACATCTATCAGCACGCCAATCCGAGTGCGGTGGTGCGTGGGCTGATGGCGATCGTGCACGAGGATGCGAGCGGCGAACAGGCCATTGCGCTCTATCAGCAGGGTTGAGCAGCGATCTCGAACCTTGGGAGGGTTCTGCATGGGAAACTATCTTTTGGGGCTCGACGCCGGAAACACCGTCATCAAGGCGGTGATTTTCGACCGGGCGGGCAAGGAGATCGCAGCTGCGTCCGAAGAAGGACACAGCCGCATGCCGAGCCCGGGGCATGTCGAGCGGGGTCTGGACGAACTCTGGACGAATGCACGGCAGGTTATCCGCGCTTGCATCGAAAAGGCAGAGATCCAGCCGGAGGAAATTGCCGCGATCGGTTGCGCCGGGCATGGCAACGGTCTCTATGCGCTTGATCGCGACGGCGCTCCGCTCATCGGCATCCAGTCGCTCGACACACGGGCGGCCGGGCTGGTCGATGAATGGCGAGAAGCCGGCGTTGGAGACCGGACCTATCCGATTGCCCGCCAGCGCCCGTGGCCATCCCAGACGCCGACATTGCTTGCCTGGCTGAAGCGTCACCGGTCGGACCTGTTCAACCGCATCGGTACGGTGTTCTTCTCCAAGGATTTCGTCGTCAACCGCCTGACTGGCCGCCGCGTCAGCGAGGTATCCGACATGTCGGGGGCCGGTCTGCTCGATCTTGCCGCGCGCCGCTACGACAAGGCACTGATGGAGGCCTATGGGCTGGGCGATTGCATGGACCTGTTGCCGCCGCTCATCGAAAGCGCCGACATTGCCGGCACGGTAACGGAAGAGGTGGCGGCGCAAACCGGGCTCGCCGCCGGGACGCCTGTGGTCGGCGGGCTCTTCGACGTTGTCGCCTCGGCGCTCGGCTCGGGCGTTTCGCGCACCGGCAGCGCCTCGATCATTGCCGGCACCTGGAGCATCAACCAGGTCGTTATCGATAGTCCCGACCTCGACGGGCCGGTCTTCATGTCCTCGACCTTCGATCGCAGCCGCTACATGGCGATGGAAAACAGCGCCACCTCGGCGGCCAATCTCGAATGGCTGGTGCGGGAGTTCTTCGAAGGCGAGCATGCGGAAGGCGTGTCGCCCTTCGATGCCTGCTGCGCGCTGGCCGGGGCGATCGAGCCCACGGCAGACGACCCGCTCTACCATCCCTATCTCTATGGCGCCCAGCAGGACGGCCGCGCACGCGCCGGCTTCTATGGCATTGCCGGTTGGCACACCAAGGGGCATCTCGTTCGCGCGCTTCTCGAAGGGGTCGCCTTCGGTCATCGCCAGCACATCGAGACGATCCGAAAGGCCGGCGCGGTGTTCAACGAAGCGGTGCTCTCCGGCGGCGGCTCGCGCAGCCTGATCTGGCCGCAGATCTTTGCCGATGTGCTCGGCGTTCCGGTCAGCGTTGCCCGCTCGCGTGAAACCGGTGCGCTGGGAGCGGCGATTGCGGCTGGAACCGGCGTCGGCATTTTCGCGGACTTCGGCGCTGGTGCTGCGGCCATGGTCCGGACCGAGAGGCTTTATCGTCCGGATGTCTCGCTTGAGGCGCATTACGCGCGGCGCTACGCTCTCTATCAGGATATCGCCGAAGCGATGGCACCGCTCTGGCGGCGTCTGACGGCGGTCCCCCCGGCGGCAGCGGGGGCAGCGGCGTGAATATTCGTGTGAATGATGCAGCCATTGATGCGGGAAGCTACGACATCATCATCGTCGGCGCGGGATCGGCGGGATGCGTTCTGGCCAACCGGCTATCGGCCGATCCGAAAACCCGCGTCCTGCTGCTCGAAGCCGGCGGCAGCGACCGGTACCATTGGGTGCATGTACCGATCGGCTATCTCTACTGCATGGGCAATCCGCGCACCGATTGGATGATGAGGACGGCGGCGGAGGCCGGACTGAACGGTCGGTCACTGCCCTATCCGCGTGGAAAAGTGCTGGGCGGCTGTTCGTCGATCAACGGCATGATCTACATGCGCGGCCAGGCGGCCGATTACGACGGCTGGCGGCAGGCGGGTAATTCCGGCTGGGGCTGGGACGACGTGCTGCCCTATTTCCTGAAATCCGAGGACAACTATCGTGGCCAGTCGCCAATGCACGGGGCAGGCGGCGAATGGCGGGTGGAAAAGCAGCGGCTGTCCTGGCCGATCCTCGATGCCTTTCGCGATGCCGCCGAAGAACTCGGCATCCCGAAGACCGACGATTTTAACGATGGCGACAATGAAGGCTCGGGCTATTTCGAGGTCAACCAGCGCGGCGGCCTGCGCTGGAACACGACCAAGGCCTTCTTGCGCCCGGCGATGAAGCGGCCCAATCTGCGTGTGCTGACCGGCGCCGAAACCGAGCGGATGGAATTCGAGGGCAGAATGGTGACCGGCGTGCGGTTCCGGCTGAACGGACGGAGTCATCTGGCTCGCGCCGGTCGCGAGGTCATTCTGTCTGCCGGTGCGATCAATTCGCCGAAAATCCTTGAGCTTTCCGGGATCGGTCGACCGGATGTGTTGTCGGCTGCTGGGCTGGACGTCGTCCACGAACTTCCAGGTGTCGGCGAAAACCTGCAGGATCATCTGCAAATCCGCACGGTCTTCCGCATCGAGGGCGCAAAGACGCTGAACCAGCTCTATCACAACCTGTTCACCCGCGCGGGCATGGGGCTTGAATATATGCTGCGCCGGTCCGGGCCTCTGTCGATGGCGCCGAGCCAGCTCGGTATCTTTGCCAAGAGCGATCCGGCTGTTGCGACCGCCGATCTCGAATATCACGTGCAGCCCTTGAGCACCGACCGGCTCGGCGAGCCGCTGCACAAATATCCCGCCGTCACCGTCTCCGTCTGCAATCTGCGGCCGGAGAGCCGGGGGAGCGTGCATGTTAGCGGCCCGAACCTTTCGGTGGCGCCGGAAATACGCCCGAATTATCTTTCGACCGTCGGCGACCGGATGGTTGCGACGAAATCGATCCGGCACGCCCGCCGGCTCATGGAGGCCGGTGCCATCGCCCAGTACCAGCCGCAGGAGATGTTGCCGGGCACGGAATACCGGACCGACGAGGACCTGATCCGTCGTGTCGGCGATATCGCCACGACGATCTTCCATCCGGTCGGCACCTGCAAGATGGGCAGCGACACGATGGCGGTTGTTGATTCGCAATTGCGGGTGCATGGGCTGGCGAAACTGCGGGTGGTCGATGCCTCGATCATGCCGACAATCGTGTCGGGCAATACCAACTCGCCGGTGATCATGATTGCCGAGAAGGCCGCGGAAAGCATTCTATCAGGGGTGTGATGGGCTCTTCGCCGTGATGAACTCCTCGCATTGTCTAAAGCGAATGCGTGGAACATCCTTTTCTCAGAGACAAAATGCTCAGTTTGCCGCGACTGCGCTGGCGTGAGGGTCGTCACTATTCGGAATTTCCAAGGTGCTGACGTTAAACGACACGCCCAGACCTCGATTGGCGGCGTTTCGGCTTAAAGCATGTCGCGCAACTGTGCAGCGGTTTTCCGACAACGACATGCGCACAAAGACCTAAAGCGCGAAGAGCGAATATGAAAAATCGCGCCGCGCTGTAGAGTACGAAGGCATTCGCGCCTGCGGCTCGTAATGATGAGCCCAACCCGCTCAATGCAGGTTGGGCCATTTTTGATCAGAGAGTCGAGACGTTCTCAGCCTTCGATTTTCCGGTCTTGCGATCTTGTCCAACTTCGAAGCTGACCTTGTCGCCTTCGCGGAGCGACCCGCCGCTCTGCAGCGCAGACACGTGAACAAAAACGTCCTGCCCGCCACCCTCAGGGGTGATGAAGCCGAAGCCCTTGTCGTCATTGAAGAATTTAACGGTACCTGTCGGCATGAGATAACTATTTCCTTGTGTCGTTCAGCGATTTGCGAAGGCGAAACTATAGCTTCGGGGCTTCTCTATCAACCCTTTAGCACGCCGACGGCTCTTTGAATGTAAAAAGATATCAGCTCCGACGAAGGTCAATGCGGCTCGTAACAACCGATCGACCTGTAGCGGGGTCGGTATCGACGGTTGTGAGGCGCATGCCCGATGCCCCGGTTTTTTCGATCGTCATCTGCGCACGGCGGTCGCCATTGACCTCTTTTGCCCATTTGATCGCGAGGCTTATGGCATTACCAGCGCGCTTTCCGCCTAGACCCGCGGTGCCGGTGCCCGCGCCCACGTAGGAGCCGGTGTAGCTGTCACCGCTAGCCTTGAGGTTAGCGCTGATGACACGGGAAAAAACGACGAGACTGGTGCAGCGTCCATTGAGTGCGAGGGAACTTGCATTCGCGTCCGACTTGAAGCGGCAAGTGACTTTAATGGTGGGTGCGTTTGTTCGCACTTTCACCGTACCGTTACCGCTCCAATTTCCCGCCAGTGTTTTGAGGAAGGCGGATTCGTCGGCGTGGGCGGCGCCGGCCGTGAGCATTGACGCCGTCGCAGCGGCGATTGCGCAGGCAAGGATCTTAAACATCTGGCTAACTTTCGGGCCGCATAACATCCGCATCATGACGCTCGGCTCTTCGAGGAGGAGGGTGTCATATAACCGCTCGACGATGATTTGGTTCCGCATGGGCGGCATTCGATCGCGTTCCCAACACGGCGCGCACGTTTTCAACAAGATCAACGGGCCAATGATGCCCACGCACGCTGAAAGGGATTGCCGATCTACCGCCTGAAGCTTTAGATCGGTCTTGCACAATGAGATTGTGCGAGCCGGCTGGGATGGCTTCAGTTCCGCTACAGCGCCGCGCGTCTTGAGATGCGCAAAGCAGGTTGTTGCGTTTTGAACTGCTGCATAGGGGGCCGCCGACAGAAACTTTGCCAGCCCACGGGGCTGTCACATATGAGGGGGCCGACGCCTTTGATTTCGCTTGTTCTTCCTGGTCGCCCGCTCTCGTTGGCGCGCAACGTCATCTCCACGCCGAATGCTTACTTTTGGTCAACGCCCATTATCCTGGCACTGGCTGGCTTTCTATTCGTCTCGGAAGCACCAGGTGTGATCCGCGATTTCCAGATCAGCCAGAACCCTTTGACGCTCGAAAATGGCGACGTGCAAAATGGGCGATGCACGACACGCAAGGCAGTCTTTACCGATTGCGAGGCACGCCTGGTCTACAGCTACGGTGGACGAGACTACGATACCGAAGTCGAGGTCATGTTCGTCGATTTCCATACCGGCGACTATGAAACGGGTCTGGTGATATCAGCCGATCACCCGGAACTTGCGACGATGAGCCTGGGTCTGGACATGCTCTGGAACCGGATCATCACGCTTACTGTGTTTGCCGTCCTGCTTGGCGGCATGGGCCTGGGGATGATTTTTCTCGCCATCCGCATTTGGCGGGTCAAGGGCCAGTTGCTTCGGCCTGCCATGCTGACCCCTGTCCCGGTCGAGATCACCGCATTCGACCGCAAACGCGGCGTCCTTTCCATCACCTACAACGACAAGATTGCCGACGACAAAACAGGGCGATCGGCTTACACGCGCATGAAGGATGGAGAGGAGCCTCTGATCGTCGGTGAAGCCAATGGCAAGGCGATCGGATTGGCCGTGAGGCACGGCAATACTGCCCTGCCGGTGCTTCTCGACGATCGGCTGCAGCGTGTGGAGCTTACGGATAAAGAACGCACCGCAGCTCTTGCACCTTTCGCGTATCAGCAAGAACGCGATCAGAGCGTTCCGGTGTTGATCGAAGACACCAAAAGGACGGTATCGATCTGGAAGCGGGTGAAGTTTTTCTTCGGTGTGTTGCTTCTGATGGTCGTCGGTGTGGTCGGCTTCTGGCTCTGGTACATCACGACTTCCCCGACAGCATTCCAATCGCCTGGCATGGACATCAACAATCTCATGCCAGCGCCGTTGAACGAGTGGGGATGCGAGCAACTGAAGAAGCGGTTTGGTCAGGGTCGCGCGCCGTTTGGTTGCGTCGCCGACGATTATACGAGCTGGAAATAAAAAGATGGCGCCCGCTGTTTGACCGGGCGCCCTCATCATCGGTAGGGGCAATCGGCTGCGCGCGTGGAAGCGGTCGGCCAAAGGGGCACAATGCTGCACGGTTGTAGGTGCCCCGTTCGGTTGCGCGCACCGTAACCCACTTCTCTTCCACTCTCGCGGCTCAATGGGTAGCAACTGGCTACGTGGTGCTGCCGTGAATGCCGGCCAGCGCGCGAAAGGTGCGGGCCATTTCCGACGAGGCGCGGACCTTGCCCATTCGACCGGCGCTTCCCTCCTGGGCAACCAGATCGAGACCCTCGCCGAAAAGGCCCGCATTGATCTACGAAACGGCAAGGAAGGTGGTATGCCGAAGGCACCCCTCGGCCTGACGGATCGGGAATTCGAGGTCCTCCGGCTTCTCGCCGCGGGACAGAGCAATTCATCTCCAGGATTGGCAGGAGATCACTTCTGCTATCGAAGCCCATTGCGGTCGGTAGCTTGTGGCATCAAGAAGCAGGCAGGGCCGTACCGACCAACAGCTACGCCCTCCCGTACATCCGGCTCGCGCGCAGCAGGCGTTGCGAGTAGGGGTGTTCGACCGCACCTCTTCGGAGGGCGCCGACATCGACTTGTTCGACGATCTCGCCCGCTTCCATGATGGCGACGCGGCTGCACATGTGCGAGACGACGGCGAGGTCATGGCTGACAAGCAGATAGGTCAGACCGCGATTGACGCGCAAATCCTGGAGGAGATTGAGGATCTCGGCCTGAACCGACACGTCGAGCGCCGATGTCGGTTCGTCGAGAAGCAGAACGTCCGGATTCAGCATCAGCGCGCGGGCGATGGCCACGCGCTGGCGCTGGCCGCCGGAGAGCTGGTGCGGAAATCGGTAGCTCAGCGCCGGATCGAGGCCGACCGATCTCAGGACGGCGTTGACGTCGACGGAATTCGTATCGAGGCCCTGGTTGCGCAGCGGTTCTTTCAGCTGCGAGCGGATGGTCTTGCGGGGATGGAGGGATCCGTAGGGGTCCTGGAACACCATCTGCACCCGGCGGAAGAATGGCCGGCTGCGCTGTTGACTTAACGGCTCGCCGTGGAGCTCGATCCGGCCGTCATAGTTGGCGTTGAGGCCGGAAAGCGCCCTCAAGACAGTGGACTTCCCGCAGCCGGACTCGCCGACCAGACCGAAAGCAGTTCCCTTTTCGATGGCGAAGCTTACGTCTCGAACGACAGGCCGCTGCCCGGGTCCGAAACGGACCGTAAGATTGTCGATTTTAATCACCGCGGCGGCTCCAATGCGAATTCTTCAAGCCAGGCCGGATCTCGTTTAAGGATCGGCAGCCGGGCAGGGGGATCTTCGATCGTCGGCAGGGATGCCAGCAATCCTTGCGTATAAGGATGTCGGGCCTTGTCGAGATCGCGCGCTTCGAGCACTTCCACGACCCGCCCCGCATACATGATGAGGACGCGATCGCAGAAATTCCGGATGAGATTGAGGTCGTGGCTGATGAAGATCAGCCCGAGATTGCGCCGCAAGACGAGCTCGTCGAGCAGTGCCAGGATCTCGAGCCTCACCGTCACGTCGAGCGCTGACGTCGGCTCGTCGGCGATCAGCACTTCGGGTTCGGCAATCAGCATCATGGCGATCATCGCCCGCTGACCCATGCCACCCGAGATTTCATGCGGGTAAAGGCGGGCAACACGCTCGGGATCACGGATCTGGACGGCTTCGAGCATATCGAGCGCTTGCCTGTAGGTCTTGCTCTTGCTCACCCTCGGATGATGGAAGCGGTAGGTCTCGGCGATCTGTTCGCCGATCCGCATGACGGGATTGAGCGAATATTTCGGGTCCTGCAGGATCAGGCCGATCCGCCGGCCCCTGATCATCATCATCGTTTTTTCGTTCGCCTTGAGCAGATCGACGTCGCGAAACCGCATCCGCTCGGCATTGACGATCGCGGTCGGTGGCAGCAGCTTCATGATGGCGCGGCCGACGGTCGACTTTCCCGATCCGGATTCACCGACGATCCCGAGCTTTTCCTGTCCAAGCGAAAAGCTCACGCCGCGCACGGCCCGCACCTGTCCGCCGCCAAATGCGATTTCGAGGTTCTGAATATCGATCAGGTCAGTCATTCGGAACCTCTAGGATCAAGCACATCGCGAAGCGCATCGCCGACGAGGTTGAAGGCGAGGCTGACGAGCGCAATGGCAATGCCGGGTGCTGCGATGACCCAGGGGCTGTCGAGCATGAATTCACGTCCGCTGGCGGCCATCGACCCCCATTCCGGCCATGGCGGCTGCGCGCCGAGGCCGAGGAAGCCGAGACCGGCGGCAGTGATGATGATGCCGGCCATATTGAGGGTGACGCGGACGATCACCGAGGGAATGCACATCGGCAGGATGTGACGAGTGATGATCGCGAGTGATGTCGCGCCCTGCAGGCGCACGGCGGCGATGTAATCCGCCTTGCGAAGGCTGAGCGTCTCGGCGCGCGCAAGACGCGCGATCGGCGGCCAGGCCGTCAGTGAAATCGCGATAATCGCATTGGTGATGCCCGGACCGAGCGCTGCGGCAAAACCCAGCGCCAGCACGAGACCGGGGAAGGAGAGAAAAATATCGGTGACGCGCATCAGGATTTCGTCGACGAGGCCGCCGAAATAACCTGAGACGGTGCCGATCAGCAGGCCGAGCGGGGCGACGATGACCGTGACGAGCATGATGATGTAGAGCGTCGTGCGGGCGCCATAGATCACCCGGGAAAAGACGTCGCGGCCGAAATTGTCGGTGCCGAGCCAATGGCTCGCCGATGGCGCGGCAAGCCGCCCGGCCATGTCCTGAACGATCGGATCGTAGCTCGTCAGCAGGGGTGCGGCCAGCGCCACGGCGATCAGCAGCAGGATAAGGGCCAGTCCCGCCAGACCAAGCGGGTGCAGGCTGAATTTCCGCCAGCCTTGATGAATCTGCTGCGCCGATGACTGGAACCAGCCTCGAGGCTCCGGTGCGAGCAGCCAGTTGCGGAGGCCGCCGGTGTTGACGCTGTCTGCGTGCTCAGAGGAGATCGTCATGGCGTCACCGTGTCCTCGGATCAAGAATGCGATAAAGGAAGTCCGACAGGATGTTGATCGTCAGGAAGACGGCGCCGATCGTCAGCACCGAACCCATGACCACGTTCATGTCGTTCATCTGCAGCCCCCGCGTCAGGTACTGGCCGAGCCCCGGCCACCCGAAGACGGTCTCGATCAGCACCGCGCCTTCGAGCAGCCCGCCGAAGGTCAGCGCCATGATCGTCAGGAGCTGTACGCGGATGTTCTTGAATGCATGGCGCCAGACCACCTTGCGGGTGCCAAGCCCCTTGGCCCGGGCGGTGATGATGTATTCCTGGCTCAGTTGCTCCAGCATGAAGCTTCGCGACATGCGGCTGATATAGGCGACGGAATAGTAGCCGAGGATGGCGGCCGGCAGGATGATGTGGCCAAGGGCGTTGTAAAACACGTCCCATTGGCCCTGAATCGCTGCGTCGATCAGGAGAAAGCCCGTCATCGGCGTGACGAGGCCTTCATAGAAGACATCGATCCGGCCCGAGGCGCCGACGAGCTTCAGCTTCGCATAAAAGACGAAGAGTGCCATCAGCCCGGTCCAGAAGATCGGGATGGAGTGGCCGGCAAGGGCGACGATCCGCGCAATGTGGTCGATAACGGTTCCCCGCCTGACCGCGGCGGTGATCCCTAAGGGAATGCCGACGATCGCCCCGATGATCATGGCGATGATCGCAAGTTCGATCGTTGCGGGAAAGATTGTCAGGAGATCGGTGAGGATCGGCTGGCCCGTCGTCGCCGACATGCCGAGATCGCCTGTGGCGATCTTGCCGACGTAGGAGAGGAACTGCATCCAGATCGGCTGCCCGAGACCCAGCTCGTTATAGACGCGATCGTAAACATCCTTGCTGACCTCCGCCCCGGTGATGGCGAGCACCGGGTCGGCGGGCAGCAGGCGGCCCATCGAGAAGGTCAGGAAGAGCAGGCCAAGCAGCGTCGTCACGACTGCCACGACGCGTCCCGCCAGGCGCCGCAGCAGGCTCAGCGCCGGGTGCGGGGCCGCCTCGGCGAACCCGCCCTCCGTGGAACCACGGCTGCTCTCAGACTTCGATGTCAGATCGGCGCTCGCCACGGCGTTCTACTCCTTGGTCACGTCATGCCAGCGCGTCGACCATGTCGTATGCCCGTGATAGCCCTTGACGTTGGCGCGCATGACATAGGGGTCGGTTCGCTGGAAGAAGATGACCAGCGGCGAAGCCATGCCGGCATAGATGCCATCCATCTTCTTGAAGATGTCTGTGCGCTTTTCCGTGTCGCGCTCCTTCATCGATTGGTCGATGAGCGTGTTGAGCTCGTCCACCTTCATGCCCGTGCGCCAGAGGTAATAGCTGCCGAGGCGTGCCTCGTCGCTATTGTCGGGGTTGAAGGCATATTGCGTGGCGACCGCGAAGGGATCGGGCAGGCGGGCGCCGGAATTGCCGAGCAGCACTTCGAATTTGCGCTCGCGGAAGGCGGGCGTGAACTCGCCGGGCACGAGATCGAGATCAAGGCCGGCGGCGCGCGCACTCGCCTGCAGCGCTTCGGCGAAGGGCAGGGTCGCGGCTCCCGACGGATTGAGCACCTTCTTCAGGCCATTGGGATATCCGGCTTCCGCCAGCAACTGCTTGGCCTTGGCGGGATCGTAATCGTAGCGGACCGCCGCCTCACCGGGAGCGCCGATCATGCCGCGCGGGATCATCGACTGCCAGGGAAAGCCCGTATAGCGCATGATGTTGCCGGAGATCGCTTTCCAGTCGAAGGCATGCTGGAAGGCCTCGCGAACCTTTGGCTTCTGCAGATCCGGGTCTTTCTGATTGAGGGCGATATAGTAGAAGCCGAGACCCGGGACATTCTCGATGACCATGTCCTTCTTGGTGGCGAGCGCATCGAGGTCGCCGCTTGAAACATATTGGCCGACATCGACGTCGCCGGCTTCGAGCTGAAGCCGGAGATTGCCGGATTCCGGGATGTGACGGGCAACGACACGGGCCATGGCCGGCTTGCCGCCCCAATATTTCGGCTGGGCATTGAAGATCGCGACATCGTTCGGCCGCCACTGCGCCAGGCTGAATGGGCCGCTGCCGGCGGAATTGGCGGAAAGCCAGGCGCCGCCAAAATCGCTGTTTGCCTCGTGCGACAGTACCGTCTTCTTGTCGACGATGCCGATCGACGAGCCCGCCAGCGAATAGAGCACCAGATCGGTATTGACCGCCTGCGGCAGCTCGATCTCGAGCGTGTGTTCGTCTTTTGCGCGAACGAGCTTTTCGACGTTTTCAGGCGTGAAACCCCAGAGCGCGATGTCGGTGGAGCCGACCTGACCCATCTTGATGACGCGCTGGATCGACCAGGCCGCATCCTCGGCGGTGACCTTGTTGCCGCTCTGGAAGACCGCGTCGTCGCGTAATGTCAGCGTGATGATCTTGCCATCCGCCGAGACACTCCATTGCTTCGCGAGCATCGGCTTCAGCGTTTTAAGGTCGTCCGGCGACAGCTGCACGAGGTTGTCGTAAATATTCGAGATCAGTTCGGAAACCGTGCGGGCATTGTTCTGCGCCGGATCGAGCGTCCTTATGCCGGTGAGATTGGTGCCGATCACCAGCATATTGGGCGGCGACGCCGCGAAGCTGGGCTGCGCCGTCATCATGGCGCCGGTAATTGCGATCGTTGTCAGTACTTGTCTCAGCATCTCAAGACCTCCCAATCCTGTTGTTGGCGGAAATAGAGCAATTCCAGGAAAAGTGCGAAGCGATGTTCCGTGCGAAATTGCGTAAAAACAAAGGGTTAGAGCGGCTCTGCGCTTCCATGAAAAGTTGAGCCGCGCTCGTGTTGAACTCAGCCGGCCGCCTTTGCGGAATCCTGCTGGTGTGGATCGATCTGGTTGTTACCGGCGGCATCCCAGCGTTGAAGCAGCCGATGGAGTTCCTCGCGATCGTGCCGATCGAGCAGCGGCAATCCCGGCACGCGCACGGGGCCGACATCGAGGCCGGAATAGGTGACGGCCTCCTTGACGACAGTCACGTTCGCGCCATTGCGGAATTTCGTCCGCATCCGCTCGAATGGTTCAAGCTGGTTGACGATAGCCCTGGCCGCGCCGAAGTCTCCTCTTTCGAGCGCATTGTGAACGGCAAGCGACAGATGCGGCGCAACATTGACGAGGCCGGATGTGAAGCCGCGCGCACCCGCAGCCGTAAATGTCGGCGCCCAACTCTCCGCCAGGCCGCAGACGAACAGTGCGCCGGCCGGATCGGCCGCAGCGATCGCTCTGGAAAGCAGCATCAGATCGGTCGTGGCAAATTTGATGCCGGCAATATTGCCGTGGTTTGCGAGACGAATGATATCGTCGACGCCGAAACCTTCTGCCCGGACATAGGCGACGAGCGGCAGGGTGGAAGCATCCGCAAGATTGCAGAAATAGTCGATCTGGGCCGAAGGTGCTGCGAAAGGATCGACGGGCTGATGAGACATGACGGCGGATGCGCCGATCGTCGCCGCATCTTTCGCCATGCCGATCGCCTCGCGCAGCGACCGGCCGATTGCCGCCGTCACCGGCGCCTTGCCGTTGACGCCTGAAACCGCCGCCTCATGAACGATCCTGATTTCCTGCGGCGTCAGAGCATAGAATTCCCCGGTATTGCCGGCAGCGACGATGTTGTGAATGCCGGCTGCCGCCACCCGCTCATAGACTTTCGCCGTGATCCGTGGTTCGACTTCACCTTTGCCGTCATAGGCGGTGACGGGAACACCCGATACGCCTGTAAGCGCCCTGCGCATGGTTGCGATGCTCATCTTTCTTCCCCGTTATCTTTCCATCAATCCGCCGTCACCCGAAGGGTGATCGGCACGCTGTCATCCCACGGGATGATCCCCGAAGCGAAACGGCGGCAGGCCCTCTGCATCCACGTCGAAGGCGATGACCTTCCCCGCCTCGAAACGTCCGGTGCGGTCTGTCGACAGGCACGTGACGAAGAGGGTGCGCAGATCCGGCCCCCCGAAACACGGCATCGTCGGTGCAGCGACCGGCAGAATGTAGATTTCGACGATGTCGCCTTCAGGCGAAATTCGGTTGAGGCGACCGGCGGAAACCCCGGCGCTCCAGTAGAACCCGTCACGATCGGTTGTCGCTCCATCCGGCCGACCCTCGTCTTCCGTGAAGCTGCGAAGCCGGCGCCCATCGCCGAGGTCGCCCGTATCAGGATCGAAATCGAATGCCTGCAGGAAGCATTGCCGGCTGTCGGAATGATACATCCGCCGGCCGTCCGGCGACCAGGCAAGGCCATTGGAGCTCGTCAGTTTCGTGGCCACGGTCCGGGTGCTGCCGTCGGCGCCCACGCGGAAAAGTGCGGCCTCATCGATCTGTGGCTTGGATTCGCTGATCGAGCCGATCCAGAAGTGCCCGTCAGGACCGACCTTTCCATCGTTGAGGCGGCAATTGATGTCGCGTCCGACCGGATCGGACACAAACTCGAAATCTCCGGAGACGGGATCGAAGAGATGGACGCCTGTCTGGAGCGCCACGACGATCCTTTGATCGGGGCAAAGCCCGAGCGCGCCGATGGCGGCCGGCATCTCAAAGCGGTCGTTCTTTCCTGAAGCCGAGAGCCGAACGAGTGCTGGCGCCAGAATATCGACGAACCACAAAGTGCCGGTCTCGTCGTCCCATACCGGCGATTCACCGACCGTCAGCGGCTGCTCGCTCACGGAGCGGACGTCCGGGCGGATGATCCGAGGCGCCGTCATTCAACCGTCTCCAGGCTCTTGGCCAGACCCTCGGCGTCGCGCATGCGGATGGTGCCGTCGTGATTGATCTCACAGAACCCGCCTCCCTGGAACGCCAGCGCGACCGGCCCTTCGGATCCCTCTTCGATGCGGGCGTGATCACGCGGCCGGTCCTGTGGTTGGTAGCCCAATCGTGCCGCCAGACCGTTGTCCCACCACATCTCTTCGGTGTCCGAAACGCCGTAGACCACTGTTGCTGCGATCAACGGGTGCGACAGGCCGATCCTGACCAATTGCGCCAGGTCTCGCGCGCTGATCCAGATCGCAACCGATCGTTCGCTATTGGGATAGGTGCCCGCATTGCCGATGCGGATGGAAAGAGAGCGAATGCCTGACGTGTCGTAATAAAGCCCCGCCACAAGTTCGCCCCAGCATTTGGAAAGTCCATAGGGGCTATCGGGGCGCATCGGGTCGAGCGGCGACACGAGCTGGCCGCGCGGATAAAAGCCCGTGGCATGATTGCTCGATGCATAGACGACCCGCTGGACCTTGTTGATCTGCGCCGCTTCGTAGAGATTGTATGTCCCAAGCACGTTCGCATGCAGAATGGCGTTCATGTCGATGCCGCTTGCGATACCTGCCAAATGGACGACGCCGTCGATATCCTTCAGCGCAGCCGTCGCCTCGTCGAGCTTTGTAAAGTCGGCCCTGACGAAAGTCTCGTTTTCGCCAAGCCCGTCAGGCTCCTGCAAATCGATCAGGCTGAGGTGCTCGAAATGCGACCGAAGAAGCGGGCGCAGCAGCGTCCCCACACGTCCGGCAGCACCCGTCACAGCGACCCGTTTCATCGTCTCTCCTCCCATTATCGCTCAAACGCCCTGGAACATGCGGGCGCGAGCATTCAGTATGTGTTTCTTCATCGCATCGTGCGCTTCGGTTTCCCGGTGCGCGAAGATCGCCTCGACGATCACCGCATGCTCATCCTGGACGCTGCGGATCTGTTCCGGCGTCCGCTTCAGGCTCAAGCTTCGCGTAACGGAATGCCCGATGGCGAAATGCGGCTTGAACCACTCGCGCATGGTGATGTGGAACTGGTTACCGGTCGCCATGGCAATTGCATCATGCAGAGCCTGGTCCTCCTCGGCACCAAGCTCCCCATCGCGCAAGCATTGCTCGATCGAAAGAAGCGCTGCCATTATCCGCTCCCTGTCGTCCGGTTGCCAGTTTCGCGCCGCAAGCTCAGCCGCTTCGGCTTCGAGACCGGCGCGAAATTCGAAGAACCGCTGGACATCGGCCAAGGAGCCGACCGGCACCATTTTCAGCATCGACGAATCCGGCCTTTGCCTGACATAGGAACCGGAACCTTTGCGCGAAACGACCAACCCATCGGCTCTCAAGCGTTCGAGCGCTTCGCGCACGACGGGTCTCGATGCGCCGAAATCAGTGGCCAGCTTCGTCTCCGGCGGCAGTCGTTCGTTCACCGGAAAGTTGCCGTCGGCGATCATCCCCACGATCTTCTCGTAGATGATGTCGCTGAAGCGCGTTGCGCCCCTGTTCGAACCGGCATCGACCGCGAATGTCACCATGGTCCTTTTCTCTCAACGCCGCGTGCGCCGTGGCTGTCGCCGGCCATGATGTTCAAGGCGGTGCACAGCATCTGACAGATTTAACGTTTTTGGTCTTGTTGGTCGCATTTCGGCGGCGCAACATGGCGTTTCAATGCTGCATGGCTACAAAATTTGTAATTATCTGTCAACTCTTGTAATCATTTGAGAACGTGTCTATGGTTTCGCTCGTCGCGCCGAGGAGGGCGTCAGCGTCGGGTCGGGAGCCCGACGCATCAGCCGGTGCAAAGGCTGCGCCGGTACAAAAGGGAGGAATTCGATGGCCAAAGAAATACTGTCGCGTGGCGTCACCCGCCGCGCCGTGCTTGGTGGCATGGCTGGTGTCGCGGCGCTGTCTATCGCCGGTCGCGTGTCTGCCGCAGGTGGTGAAGCGCCGGCACTTGCCCAACTCGCCAAGGATGGAAAGCTGCCGCCGCTCGCCGAGCGCCTGCCGAAAAAGCCGATGGTCGTGACGCCATTCGAGAAAGTCGGCACCTATGGCGGTTCGCTGCGCCGCGGCCTTCGCGGTTCATCCGACCATAACGGCATCCTGCGTATGGTCGGCAACCAGAGCCTTGTGCGCTGGAATCTCGATTTTACCGCCGTGCAGCCGAACCTTGCCGAGCGCTGGGAAGTCAGCGACGACGCAACACAATTCACGTTCCATCTCATCGAAGGCGTGCGCTGGTCGGACGGTCATCCCTTTACGGCCGATGACGTCGTTTTCGCGATCGAAGACTGCGTCAAGAACACCGAGCTCTACAGCTCGACACCGGCGCAGCTTGCCGTCGCCGGCAAGCCAGTCACCGTCGAGAAGATCGACGATTACACCGTAAAGTTCACCTTTGCCGCTGCCAATGCGCTTTATCTGGAAAACCTCGCCACGCCGCTTGGCCAGCATCCGACGCTGTTCCCGAAGCATTATTGCAGCCAGTTCCTGCCGAAATATAATCCCAATATCGAGGCCGATGCGAAGAAGGCCGGCGTCACCAGCTGGACGGAGCTGTTCCGCAGCCGTTGCGGCGACATCGAGATCCCATCGCGATGGGGGAATGTCGACAAGCCGACGCTCGATCCATGGGTGGTCAAAGAGCCCTATGCCGGCGGCGCGACGCGCGTCGTCATGACCCGTAATCCTTACTTCTGGCAGGTCGATACCGAGGGCAACCAGCTCCCCTACATCGATGAAATCAACTTCGGCATCTCGCAGGACGTCGAATCGCTGATGCTGAACGTCATCTCTGGAAAAATCGACATCCAGGAACGCCACATCAGCGTTCTCGCCAACAAGCCGACGCTGTCCAAGAACATGGAAAAGGGCGATTATCGGCTGCTGACGCTCGTGCCTTCGGCCTCGCAACAGTGCCAGATCTACTTCAACATCACCCACAAAGATCCTGCCATGCGCAAGATGTTTGCCGACAAGGCGTTCCGGCAAGCGCTCTCGATCGGCATCAATCGTCAGGAGCTCATCGACATCGTCTATTTCGGACAGAGCGAGCCCTATCAGGCCGGGCCGCGTCCGACCCATCCCTGGTATAACGAGAAATACGCGCGCCAATTCACCGAATTCGACGCCGACAAGGCAGGCGCGATGCTCGATGGGGCCGGCTATAAGAAAGGCGGCGACGGTTTCCGCCTCCGGCCCGACGGCCAGAAGGTGTTCTTCTCGATCGACGTCATTCCGACGCTCTATCCCGACCTCGTCGATGCCCTGGAACTGGTCAAGGCGCATTGGGCTCAGATTGGTGTCGACATGAAGGTCAACACGATCGAGCGGGCGCTCTATTACACCCGCGGCGACGACAACGCCCATGACGCGGCGGTGTGGCCAGGTCCTGGCGGTCTCGATCCGATGCTCGATCCGCGCGATTTCTTCGCCTTCCATCCGCAGGGTTCGCGTTACGCCATTCCGTGGACGCTTTGGTACACCTCCAACGGCGCACGCGGCGAAGAACCGCCAGAAAGCCAGAAGAAGCGCATGAAGCTCTTCGATGAAGCGCGTTCGACGGCCGATCTCGACAAGCGCGGCGCAATCATGAAGCAGATCTTCGACATCGCGGCCGAGGAGTTCGAGACCGTCGGCCTTTGCCTTGCCGTCGGCGGTTTCGGCATCATCCGCAACAATCTGCGCAATGTTCCCGAGAAGGAGCCGGATAGCTGGTCCTGGCCCAATCCCGGTCCGGCAATGCCGCAGCAATTCACCTTCACGAGCTGATTTTCGTCATAAGCGCCGTACCATCAGGTGCGGCGCTTTCTTTCAGTTCGCTCTCCGAGAAGTCTTGCCGGTCGTGACGGCCGACAAGGCCCGGAAGGCGGCGTTCAATGCAAGAGGCGCCTCATGCTGGTCTTCATCGCCAAACGCTTCCTATGGATGATCCCATCGCTGTTTGCCGTCAGCTTCCTGGCTTTCGTGCTGATCCAGCTGCCGCCGGGCGATTATGTCACGACCTATATTGCGACGCTGGCAGCCTCCAACGAGATCGTCGATCAGAACACGGCGGCGCAATTGCGCGAGCGCTTCGGCCTCGGCGACCCGATGCTCGTCCAATATTTCAAATGGATATGGGGCATTCTCACGCGCGGCGATTTCGGCATCTCCTTCGAATGGCAGCAGCCGGTCTCCGACCTGATCTGGGAGCGCATGGCGCTGACGCTCGTTCTGGCTCTGTCGACATTGATCGCCACATGGGCGATCGCGCTGCCGATCGGCGTCTATTCCGCCGTGCGCAAATATTCGATCGGTGACTATTTCTTCACCGCCTTCACCTTTTTCGGCCTGGCCGTTCCGTCCTTCCTGCTGGCGCTGGTGCTGATGTATGTCGCGGCGGTCGAATTCGGACAGGATGTCGGCGGGCTCTTTTCGCCGGAATACGAGAACGCGTCCTGGAGCTTCGCCAAAATGGTCGATCTCTTCTCGCATCTCTGGCTTCCCGTCATCATCCTTGCCGTCTCCTCGACGGCGAGCCTCATCCGCGTCATGCGCGCCAACATGCTCGATGAATTGCCGAAGCCATACGTCACCACGGCACGGGCAAAAGGTCTCTCAGAGTTCCGGCTGCTGATGAAATATCCGCTGATGATCGCCCTCAATCCGTTCATCTCGACGATTGCCTGGCTGCTGCCCAACCTCATCTCCGGCTCGGTCGTCGTCGCCATCGTCCTCAATCTGCCGACGGCGGCACCTTTGCTGCTGCAGGCGCTGATGGCTCAGGACATGTATCTCGCAGGCGCCTTCGTCCTGCTGATCTGCGCGCTGACGCTGATAGGCTCTCTGATCAGCGACATCCTGCTTGCGCTGGTCGATCCCCGCATCCGGTTGGAATAGGAGCCCCAAGTGGCCGACATCACCGTTACAAACATTCCCCCGGATCGCGCCGCCGTTGCATCGCAGTGGCAGCTCATCTGGTGGGCTTTCCGCCGGCACCGGCTGGCCATGGTGGCGCTTGTCGTCACTGTGCTGATGTATATCGTTGCCCTGCTTCCCGGCTTCTTCGCCATCAACGACCCGTACCTGCAAAATGCGCGGGCGACCTTTCACCCGCCGCAGAAATTGCATCTGATCGATACTGAGAACGGGTTCTCGTTCGGCCTGCATTATTATCCGATGAAGCTGGCCCGCGATCCGGAAACGCTGGCCGCCATCTACAAGGAAGACACGACAAAACGTGTCGACGTCCAGTTTTTCGGGCGCGGCTATGAATATTCGGTGTTCGGCCTGTTCAGGACCAACATCCATTTGATCGCCTCGCCCGACAAGACGACGCCGCTGCTTCTGTTCGGCGCCGACAGGCTTGGGCGCGATGTTTTCAGCCGAACGGTGCAGGGTTCGCAGATCTCGTTGTCGATCGGCCTCGTCGGCGTCTTCTTCTCGTTGATGCTCGGCATCGTGCTCGGCGGCATCTCGGGATATTACGGCGGCCGCATCGATTTCTTCCTGCAGCGGGTGATCGATTTCGTGCTGTCGCTGCCGACGATCCCGATCTGGCTGGCGATGGCCGCAGCCCTGCCGCAGGACTGGCCTGCGACGCTACAATATATGATGATCACGATCATCCTGTCGCTGACCGGCTGGGCGCAGCTCGCCCGCGTCGTGCGCGGCCGCTTTCTGTCCTTGCGCACCGAGGAATTTGTCGCCGCCGCCAGGCTCGACGGCGTTCGCGAAAGACGCATCATCTTTCGCCACATGCTGCCAAGCTTTGCCAGCCATATCATCGCGTCGATCACGCTTGCGGTGCCGGCAATGATTCTTGCCGAAACCTCTCTCTCCTTCCTGGGGCTCGGTCTGCAGCCGCCGACCATCTCCTGGGGCGTGCTTCTGCGCGAGGCCCAGAACATTCGCTCGATCGCCACCGCGCCATGGCTCTTCATGCCGGGCTGTGCCGTCGTGGTCGCCGTGATGGCGCTCAACCTTCTCGGCGACGGCCTGCGCGATGCGGCCGACCCCTACAACAAATGAGGCCGGCATGACCGATACCCCTCCTATTGCCGGCAGGCCGCTGCTCCAGGTGAAAAATCTGACGGTCGAGTTCCCTCTGCGCACCGGCGTCTTCCGCGCCGTCAGCGATCTGTCTTTCTCGATCGAGCCGGGCAAGACGCTCTGTGTCGTCGGCGAAAGCGGATCCGGCAAATCGGTGACGGCGCGTTCGATCCTGCAGATCGTCGATGCGCCTGGCCGCATATCCGGCGGATCGATCATATTGAACGATCAGAACGGCGGCTCGATCGATCTGACCAGCCTCAATCCGCGCGGGCGTCAGATCCGGGCGATCCGCGGCCGCGACATCGCCATGATCTTCCAGGAGCCGATGTCGTCGCTGTCGCCGATCCACACGGTCGGCAACCAGATCGTCGAGGCGCTTCGCCTTCACACCCGGATGAGCAAGGCAGAGGCGCGCGCTGAAGCCATATCGCTGCTCAGCCAGGTCGAAATTCCCTCGCCGGAAAAAGCGCTGGACCGATATGCCTTTCAATATTCCGGCGGCATGCGCCAGCGCGCGATGATTGCCATGGCGCTCGCCTGCAAACCGCAGCTGCTGATCGCCGACGAGCCGACCACGGCCCTCGACGTGACGACGCAGGCCGAGATTCTCGACCTGATCGCCCGGCTGCAAAAGGCCAAGGGCATGGCCGTTCTTTTCATCACGCATGACATGGGCGTCGTGGCGCAGATCGCCGATGATGTGCTCGTCATGCACAACGGCGTCGCCAAGGAATATGCGCCGGTCGAGCAGATCTTTCATGCACCGAAAGACGACTATACGCGCATGCTGATCGGCTCGGTGCTGAAGCTGGAAGCGAAGGCCGAAATCCGGCTGGCGCGCCCGCCGCTCGACACGACGGCGCCACCGATCCTCGAGCTCCGCAATGTATCAATGGATTTCGGCGAGGTGAAAGCGCTGGACGATGTGTCCATTTCGCTTCTGCCCGGCGAAACGCTCGGCATCGTCGGCGAGAGCGGATCCGGCAAGACGACGATGGGTCGCTCGATCATGCGGCTGATCGATCCGACTTCAGGCGAAATCCTCTATCGCCGCGCCGACGGCGACATCATCGATCTGGCAACGGCAAAAGGTCAGACGCTTGCCGCGGCACGGCGGGAATTGCGAATGGTGTTTCAAGATCCTTTCGGCTCTCTCAACCCGCGCATGACCGTCTCGCAAATCATCGGCGAGCCGCTGCTCGTCAATGGCGTCGCAAAGGGGCGGGCGCTGGAGGAGCGCGTTTGCCATCTGATGGAGCAGGTTGGCCTCGACCCGAGGGCGCGCGAACGCTACCCGCACGCCTTCTCCGGCGGCCAGCGCCAGCGCATCGGCATTGCCCGCGCCATCACCCTTAATCCGCGCGTCATCGTTGCCGATGAGGCGACCTCGGCGCTCGACGTCTCGGTGCGCTCGCAGGTGCTCGATCTATTGATGCGCCTGCAGGACGAACTCGGGCTCGCCTATATCTTCATCAGTCATGACATCGGCGTTATCCGCTACATGTGCGACCGTGTCGGCGTCATGTACAAAGGCCAGCTCGTCGAAATCGGCGACGCGGAGAAGGTCTGCCGCACGCCCGAGCACGCCTATACGCAGGCGCTCATATCAGCGATCCCGCGCCCTGATCCGCGTGATCGCGACCATTCCAGGCGTTTCCGCTACGTCGCGCCGGAGATTTTGAAGAATGGAAGTTTGCAGCGATGAAAATCACCGGAATCCGCACTTTTCTCATGCATGTCGGTCAGCCTGATCCCGCGAACTGGGCTTCCGACCAACGGTCCAGCAGTGGCGCCTCGAAACAGTTCGGCGGCACCAGAAACTGGCTCTTTCTGAAGATCGATACCGACGAGGGCATCACCGGCATCGGTGAATGCTCAGGGTGGCCGCGCGTCGTCGAGACAGCGATCCATGATCTCGCCCCACTCCTTATCGGCGAAGATCCGGCCCATACCGAACGGCTATGGCAGAAGATGCATATCGCCATGATGGGACATGGCATGCTCGGGACGGTCGGAGGCGGTGCGATGACCGGCATCGACATGGCGCTATGGGACATCAAAGGCAAGGCGCTCGGTGTGCCGGTCTGGATGCTGCTCGGCGGCAAGATGCGCGACCGGATTCCGATCTACTCGCATGCGAATACTCCCGAGCGCGCGCTTGCCATCAAGGAACGCGGCATAAAGGCGATCAAGTGCGGCGGTGTCGCCGATCCGGTCCGCAAGGTCGCCGCGCTCCGTGACGCCGTCGGTGACGACATGGATATTGCTATCGATCTGCACGGACCGCCATGGCTGACACCGGCGGATGCCTGCCGGCTGGTGCGGGCGCTCGAACCCTATGAATTGATGTGGGTGGAAGATCCGATCGCGCCGGAGAATATCGACGGCTACCGGCGCATCCGCGACGCAGCACATGTGCCGCTTGCCGCCGGCGAGCGCTCGGCGACCATCTTCGGCGAGCGTGAGCTCATCGAGAAGGAACTGGTCGACGTCATCCAGCCGGACACCGGCCGGGCCGGCGGTATCACCCAGATGAAGAAGATCGCGGCCATGGCCGAAGCCCATCATATCCAGATGGCGCCGCATTCGGGTTCGCTCGGACCGGTGGCGGAATATGCGGCTCTGCATCTGCTCGCCGCGATCCCCAACGCGCTCATCCTCGAGCGCCTCGACGACGACTGGGACGGCCGCCGCCAGACGATCGTGCCGCATCCGCAACAGGTCGACGGCTTGATCGCCGTTCCTGATGGCCCGGGACTTGGCTGCGATATCGACGAGGCCTTCGTGGCGCGCTTCCCCAGCAACGGCAATGTCTCGGTGCCGCAAAGTGCCGGTGCCTACAATACCGGAACCGACAACGAGCATCTCTACGTGCAGACGCGCCAGTCGCGCCGCACCTATTTCAATCGCTAGAAGGACAGAAAGATGAAGATCGACCGCATGCGGGTTTTCATGACCCGCGACAAGGATCGTCCGCGCGTGATCGTCGCGCTCGACACCGATGACGGGTTGACGGGTTGGGGCGAATGCTACAATCACGGCCCCGACAAGGCGCTGCCGCCGCTGCTCGATTATCTCTATGGATTTGTCTCCGGCCAGGACCCGACACGCGTGGAGTATCTTGTCAATCTGCTGATCCAGCAGAGCCGGTTTCCGCCGGGGGCGCTCGGTCTTGCCGCGATCTCCGCGCTCGATCACTGCCTGTGGGACCTTGCGGCCAAGGCGGTGAATGTCCCGGTCTACAAGCTGCTCGGCGGCGAAGTGCGCGACCGCATCAAGGTCTATGCCGGGGTCTATACCGCGCCGGATGCGCCGGCGGCCCGCGACGAGTTCGATCGTCTGAAGGAGGGGTGGGGTTTCACCGCCTTCAAGCTCAGCCCCTGGCGTATCGACATGCACTCCAATCGCTGGGGCAATGTCGTCAAAGCCTCGGCGGATTATTTCCGCTCGCTTCGCGAAACGGTCAATGACGAATATGAGATCGCCTTCGATGCCCATGCCAAGATTTTCGAGCCGATCGCCGCTCGCCAGCTCGGCAATGCGCTGGCGCCCTACGACCCTCTGTTTTTCGAGGAGCCGCTGCGTCCTGAAAATATCGAGGCCTGGGGCGATCTGAAACAGGGTCTCAACTGCACGCTGGCGACCGGCGAGTCGCTCTATAACAGAAACGAGTTCCTGCGCCTGCTGCAGGTCAAGGGCGCCGACCTCATCCAGCCTGACATCTGCGTCGTCGGCGGCATCAGCGAAATGCGCCGCATCGCCACGCTTGCCGAAGCCTTCTTCGTCGGTGTGGCCCCGCACAACCCGATGGGTCCGCTTGCGACGGCGGTCAACGTTCATTTTTCGGCGGCGGCACAGAATTTTCGCATCCTCGAATACCGGCTGCCAAAGGGACAGGCCTACGTCTATGGCGGCCTCGATATCGAGAAGCGGGAGGGGGAAACCCGTTACGTCGTCGATCCCTATCTGCCGAAGGACGGCTATCTGGAGCTGCGTCCCGACCGGCCTGGCTGGGGCGTCGAAATGGACGAGAAGGCGATGGAAGAGGAAGGCTACATTCATTGGCAGCGGCGCGTGCCGAAGCGGCCCGACGGCTCCTACGCCTTCGCCTGAGGGCATTGCCGCTTTAAAAACAGGAACTGGCCAACCGGATGGCCCGGCAAGCTCCCGCAGGACGACGCTTCTAGAGCATGACGCCGAAAAGTGTCAGCGGTTTTCGGACGACCTCATGCTCTAACTCACTAATTTAGAACAGGATTTAGATTTTAGGCCGATGGGCCTAAAATCGTCCTGTTCTAGGCATCTTTCGGCAGCACTGAGCGAACCCTTGCGATGAAGACATGGAAGTCCTGCATGAACGTGCGAAGGAAATCGGCGGTTTTGTCGTTCGTGACCTCGCCGTCATCGGTGATCAGCCCAGGTGTGAACTGGATGTAGGCTTCCGGGGCGTTCATCTGGGGAGAGTTGCAGAAACTGAGCACACTGCGCAAATTCTGCTGGGCGACCGCTGTGCCTATCGCGCCCGGCGACGTGCCGATCACCGCTGACGGCTTGCGTGTGAACGAGTTGGTGCCGTAGGGGCGGCTCGCCCAGTCGATGGCGTTTTTCAGCCCACCGGGTATCGATCGATTGTATTCGGGCGTGACGAACAGCACGGCATCGACGGCCGCGATTGCCGCCTTGAATGCCTTGCCAGCCGGAGGATAATCAGCGTCATAGTCGTAGCTGTAGAGCGGCAGGTCCTTGAAGGATATCTCCGACATTTCAAGCTCCGGCGGGGCGAACCGCACCAACGCCTTGGCGAGCTTGCGGTTGATCGAGCCCTTGGCGAGGCTGCCGATGAGGTAGCCTACTTTATGCGTGGTCATGGCGTTCTCCAATATCTCGCATGAGAAGGGACGTATCATACGCTAGGATCACAGAGGTGGTTTCCTGTTCTTTGATCGCAAGTCACTAATCGCCGAGGAACGTGACCGTCTCGTCGAGCGGGGCGCGGCCTGTACGGGCGTAACCGACCGTGGGATCCTCGTACCCGATCGACATGCCGCAGAAGAGGATGAGCCCGTCCGGGGGCGACAGGACCTCCGCCACCGTCTCGCGAACCTGCGACCACGCCATCTGCGGGCAACTGTGCAGACCTTCGGCGCGGAGCAGCAGCATGACGGTCTGCAGATACATGCCGACGTCGGCCCATTGGGGTAGGCCGAGGTCACGGTCGATGTAGCAGAACAGGGCGGCGGGCGCGCCGAAACAGTTCCAGTTGGCGATTGCTGCCCGCTGGCGCCTCCCAGTCCTCGCGCGCAATGCCGAGCGCGCTGTAGCGCTCCTTGCCAAAGGCGGACCGGCGCTCGCCGTAGGGGGGCTTCAGCCCGGCCGGGTACATCTCGTATTGCCGCTTATCCCAGGCGTCGCCATGGGCCACGCGCTCGACGGCGGACGTCTTGAGCTCTGCCAGCGATGCGCCGGTCATCACATAGGTATTCCACGGCTGGATGTTCGATCCTGACGGCGACCAAGCTGCGGCGGACAGCACACGCTCAAGCACCTCCCTGTCCACAGGCTCGTCTTTGAACCCTCGCACCGACCGTCGACTTTTGACTGCCTCATATACGTCCATGATCGCCTCCATGGCGCTGGCCGTTCGTTACGTCCATAGTCATGGCCGCTTCCTCCAGACTGTTCCGTTGCTGATGTGATTCATTATCTCCATTCGCAATGGAGGCGTAATCACACCGTGGTCTAGGAGGCGTACATCAAACGTACATCAGGGATCGATGCGTTGCGGGGGGGCATGTGGGCGAAGCATCGCTGGACTCCCGCGCCACCGCATCCCGGCCTGGAAGGACGCCCCTGAAGGGCCTCAGCTTGGCGCTTGCGCTCAAGCCGCAGTTGTCTTTTTCGCCGACTTCGCCATTGCGCTGCTCTTCGTTGCCGCTGCGCCGATCCCGAGTTGCCTACAAGATCATGTGCCGCAAGAGCACCGCTTTGTCATTTCGTCAGCTGCCTACGGCTCGGACGCGTTCCACTGGGGAGCGAGGATGCCATCCGAAGATGTCGGCGAGCGTATCGAGCATCGCGGTGGCTGCGGCGGATTGAAGTGAATAGTAGATCGTCTGGGCTGCCCTTCGCGTCTGCACGAGTTCCTGTTCTCGGAGAATTGCCAAATGCTGGGACGTCGAAGATTGGCTCAATCCCACCTCGTCGGCCAGGACGCTCACGGACATTTCTCCTTCGGCCAACAGATGCAGAATGTGAAGCCGTTTGGCATTCCCCATGGCCGACAGGAAGTTTGCTTCGTTGTCGAAGGCGTTGGTTTCAGGGGAAGGCGCAACTGACGATTGATTGTTCAAGGCGAGATCTCCTTTAGGGAACCAAAGCCGGGCAACAGGTCATATCCCCGAGCTTTAATTTAGAGATAACGCATGGGTGCGGAGCCGAAACCCATTATCGGCGCTCTATCGTCTTTTTTGGCGCGAATCGGATACGGCGCGCATCAAATGGACAGCGGCGGCAGGCTCGTCTTCGAGCCCGGCATCCTTCACCTATAAGCTAGCGCGCACCGACTTGGCGCATTTGCGCGGGCAGCGTTTCCCAGGCCCGGATCAATTCGCCGATGGAGGCGGCCTCCATCTTGTGCATGACATTGCTGCGATGCAGCTTCACCGTCACTTCACTGATGCCGAGATCAAAGGCGATCTGCTTGTTGAGGCGGCCGCGAGCCACTTCATGCAGAACTTCGCGCTCGCGCTGCGTCAGCGTCTCCAGGCGCTTGATGTTGCGCTCGGCGATCGCGGCTTCCGCCCGTCGCTCGGCATCCATCGCAATGCCGGCAGTCACGGCGTCGAGCAGCGTCTGGTCCCGCACCGGCTTGGTGAGAAAATCCACGGCGCCGGCCTTCATCGCCTGGACTGTCATCGGAATATCGCCATGTCCGGTCAGGAAGATGATCGGCTTGGAAATGCCGTTTTCGGCTAGATGACGCTGCAGATGGAGGCCGCTTGCGCCCGGCATGCGCACATCGAGGATAAGGCAGCCGGGGCTATCCAAGATATCGGCATCGAGCAATTCACGGGTCGAAGAAAAACTGGTCGACTGGAAACCCGCCGACAGGATCAATTCCGACAGCGCCTCGCGAACGGATGCGTCGTCATCGACGATAATGACGAGCGGCTGGTTCTCTTCATAACTGCACTGCAATGATAGCGGCGCCGATCTCCGCAGCAACGGCTGGTCAACTCTCATGTCACCCTCCATCTGTCGATTTATGCAAAGCGTTGGCAATGGCCGCCAGCAGGGCCTGGGCGTCGAAGGGCTTGCGGAAAAATCCGCTCGCGCCTTGAGCGCGCCCCTGATCCGCTATCTCGTGGCGGCCCGTGATCATGAATACCGGCAGCTCCGGACGTGACTTCCTCACGAGGTCACGAAGTTCGAAGCCGTCGATGCCAGGCATTCCTATATCGGTGATAAGCAGGTCGAGGTCCGACAGCCCGTTGACGAGCAGTGAGCCCGCCGACGAGAAGCTGCGGGCCACATAGCCCGCGGATTCAAGAAGGTCGCCCATCGATTCAAGCAACCTTGGGTCGTCATCGACAATTGCCACGACGTGTCTTGTCTTGTTCATGTTCAATTCCCTCCCACTCGGCGCGAGTGGGTTATCGGTATTTCCAATCTCTCCGCGATCCGCACCAGATCGGCGAGTGATGCCGCGGCCATTTTCTGCATCACATTTCTTCTGTGGATTTGCAGCGTCACTTCGCTGATCCCCAATTCGGCTGCTGCCTGCTTGTTGAGAAGACCGCTGACGACAAGCGGCAGCACCTCGCGCTCTCGTGGCGTCAGGTCGAGATAGTGTCGTTTGAGCGTATCGAGTTCGGCGCGTTGCGATCTCTTTTCCCGATCCTCAGCGAGCGCCGCGTGGATTGCTGCCATCAGGTCCGCATCGCTGAAGGGTTTGGTCAGGAAATCCACCGCGCCGTGCTTGATCGCACGCACCGAGGAGGGAATGTCGCCGTGACCTGTGATGAAGACGATCGGCGGATGATCCCTGTCGGCGATCTGTCTCTGCAGGTCGAGGCCGTTGATGTCAGGCAGCTCGATATCGAGGATGAGGCAGGAGGGCACATCCGGCTTGTCCGCTTTCACGTAGTCGCCGGCCGATTCGAAGGTGATGGCGCGCATGCCGTGCGAGTCCAGCAGCTCGCTGAGCGCTTCCCGAACACGTTCATCGTCATCGACGACGAAGACGATATGGTCATCACCCGTCATGACGCCGCCTTCGTTTCTATGGGCAAGGTGAATAGCAACGTCGCTCCATGCGGATTGTTCTTCTCGGCCCACAATCGTCCGCCATGCAGCTCGACGATCGAGCGGCAGATGGCCAGCCCCATGCCCATGCCGTTTTCCTTCGTCGTAAAGAACGGCTCAAACATCTTTTCGGGAAAGTCGATGCCCTGTCCGCGATCGCTGATCTCAGTTTGGAGGATATTCCCAATCTGGCGCACGCGGATTTCGACGACCCTGTCGCCTGTCGTGGCGTCCATTGCCTCGATGCCGTTGCGGATGAGATTGATCAGAACCTGCTGGATCTGGACGCGGTCGATTGCGATCGGCGGAAGGGTGGGGTCGACCTCCACCTCCATCCGAACGTGACGACGCCAGGCCTCGTCGGCCATGAGGTTGCGCGCTTCGTTGACGATACCGGAGAGCGTCGATGAGATCCTCCTGTCCACGGATTGTTTGAACAGGGCGCGGATCCGGCTGACGACATCTGCCGCCGAGTTGGCATCCCGGATGATGCGCTCGACCGTCCTCTGTGCCCGCTCCATATTCGGCGGCTCGGCCATGAGCCAGCGCTGGCAGGCATGTGAGTTCGCCACGACGGCCGCAAGCGGCTGGTTCACCTCGTGGGCGATGGAGGCTGACAGCTCGGCGAGGCTCGCCACTTGGCTCGCCCGTGCAAGACCCTCTCGCACTCGACGCAGATCTTCCTCCGCGTGAACCTCACCGTCGATATCAAGGCAGATGACATTCCACTGGACGATGACGCCTTCGGCATTGCGCATCGGTGCCGCACGCGTCTCGACCCAGCGATATTCACCATCATGGCGCCGCAGACGGTGCCTACGCGCATAGGGCTCGCCAGTGGACAACGAATGGGAATAGTTTTCTTTGACCCCTGCCACATCGTCGGGATGAACACCGGCATCGAGTGTGCCGTCCAGCCGGGTTTTGCCCGTTCCATCCAACTCATCGAGATTATAACCGAGGAAGTCGCGCAGTTGCTGGCTGCGATAGATCGGTTCTCCATCAGGTGCTGCGCAATCGATCATTGCCGGCAGCGTTTCAACGAGCTGCCAGAGCGATCGTTCTCTCTCCCGCAGTGCCTCCTCGACGCGCAGTTGATCGTCGATGTCATGCGACAGACCATACCATTGGACGATCCGGCCGCTTTGATCCCGCAGCGGCTCCGCGCTGCCTTTCACCCAGCGGTAGACGCCGTCGGCGCGCCGCAGGCGATACTGGCTGGAGAAGCGCTCCCCCGTGGCAAAGGAATGGTTGAGCGCTTGCTCGAGGCCGGCTGCATCGTCGGGATGGACGGCGGCCTCGATGAGCGCCGCTAGCCGGCTGACGCCCGGCTTTTCTGTATCGACAATGTCGAGACCCAAAAAATCGATCAGGCGCTGGTTGAAGAAGGTCGGAGCGCCTTCCGGGTTGAGCCGCCAGAGCAGGCTCGGAACCATGTCCACGAGTTGCGAAAGCTCCCGCTCCCGGTCGCGTAGCGCTTCCTGCGCGCGCATCTCATCGTCAATGTCGACTGAGATCACATACCATTGCATGATTGCGCCGCTTTGATCCCGCAGCGGTTCCGCGCGACCATCGACCCAGCGATAGGCACCGTCGACGCGACGCATGCGATATTTTATCGAGAAAGGTTCGCCGCTGGTGAGGGAATGGTGGATCGTCTCCAGCACCATTGGGGCGTCGTCGGGATGGATGAGGGTACCAATGACCGCCGCCAACCGGCTCATGCCCGGCCTGTCCATATCCCCTACGTCGAGACCGAAGAAGTCGATCAGTCGCTTGTTGAAAAAGACCGGCTCGCCCTCCGGCGTCAGACGCCTGATCTGAACCGGGACCATGTCGACGAGCTGCGAGAGTTCGCGCTCCCGATTGCGCAACGCCTCCAGCGCGCGTACCTCTTCATCGATGTCGAGAGAAACGCCGTACCATTGCACGACCGTTCCGTCGTCATCGCGCCGCGGCTCCACCCTGCATTCGGCCCAGCGGTAGACGCCATCCTTTTCAAGCCAGCGAAACCGCATGGCGGAGCCGTCGCCGGTCTCGAAGCAGTTCCTGAGCGTACGCTGGACATCGGGAGCGTCTTCGGGATGAACCAGCTGCTGCAGAAGATCGTCGATACGCGGTTCACCGAGAGCGTCAAAATTGGCGATTACGGAGCGGAAATGATCCTGATATCGCTTATTGAAATAGAACGAGCCGCCGGTGGGCTCCACACTCCAGATGCGGACCGGCACGGCGTCTATGATCTGCTGGAGCTGTTGTTGGCTCCGCCGCACAGCGTCCTCGGCATGGACCTGATCGTCGATGTCGTGACAAAGGCCGTACCACTGGACGATGCGCCCCGACTGATCCCGCATTGGTTCGGCACGGCTCGACATCCAGCGATAGAGGCCGTCGGCACGGCGCAGGCGATAGCGCATGGCAAAGCTGCCGCCGCTGACGAGACAATGACGAAGGGTGTCTCCGAACCCCGCCGCATCCTCGGGGTGGATGGTGGCCTCTAGAACCGCCTCCAGCCGGCTCATGCCGGGCTTGTCGAAATCCACCACATCGAGACCGAGGAAATCGACCATCCGTTTGTTGAAAAAGCTCGGCTCGCCTTCAGGCGTCAGGCGCCAGACGTGGCTCGGAACCATATCCACGAGGTGTGAGAGTTCCCGTTCCCGTTCGCGTAATGTCTCCACGCTTTGGCGCAAAGTGAGCACCGCCTGCTGATGCTGTCGGGATATGGCGGCGACAATCAGCGCCGAAAATGCCGAGATAGCCAGAAACAGCTGCAGCATGATCTGATTGTGTTTCTGGGACTCGGGATCGCCGGAAAATTGGCTGGCGCCTGTTATCGTGAATACCGCCGTGATCAGAGCAAGCAGAGCGAGCGATACCGCGGCGCCCTTGAACTCGAAGCGGACCGCGGCCCAGAGAAGTGGCGGCATGATGATGTAGGCGAAGGGAAGGTAGCCGCTCAGCGAAAGAGCCGCGACACCAAGAAAGATCAGCCCCAGGACGCAGGCTTCCACCCATTGCGCGGCCGAGAACTGCATCTTGCTGCGCCAGCTGTGAAAGAGGACCAACGCCAGCGGCGCGACGATGAGGACACCGGTTGCGTCTCCGATCCACCATAGCGGCCAGGCCGTCGCGAAGGATTGCGATTGGATCGCGAACCAGGCAAGCGTGGCACTTCCCACGGTCGCGCTCACGATCGGTGCGATTCCGGCGGCCAGGATGACGAATGTGAGAACTTCCCGCAGAGTTTCCAGCTGAACGGGATGTTTCAAGGTCCGGTTCACCAGCCATGCCGCGACCATTGCTCCAAGAGCGTTGCCGACATAGATCAGGAAGGCCGCAGGCACCGGGCTGTAAAACCACAGGAAATTGCTGAACATTTCCGCCAGGCAGCCCACCAGGATCCACCATGGCCAGCTGCGCCTGGAAGCGAGGATGAGGGTCGCGACGAAAAGCCCGCCCGGGGGCCAGATGGAAATACCCGTTCCCGGCACGATTGCCAGCGACTGTGCGAAGCCGCAGGCGAGTACATAGGCGAGGAAGAAAAGCCCCAGATGCAGGAGCCGGGGACGGTGGGACCAGACGCTCAGCATCAACTGCTCCTGCCGGACAGAGAGAACCGGCGGATCGTCAGCATTTCCTGCAGCAGTCATTCTCGATTTCGGGGCTGGCGAGCTCATGTTACGAACCGTAATCCCGCTGCACCACAACCGCAACTCATGGAAACCCATGCATTGCGCGGGAATGTAGCCGGAATTTTCGGGCAAACGACGGATCGGAAGAATGCTCTGTTTTCCCGATGGCGCATCCTAAGCTTCGGGCTGGTTCCGCTATGCCGTAGGACCTAGGACGCCTGACCTCAGTCACGATGGAAGGCGTCCGGCTTTCCGGTCATTGTCGATCCCACGTGAGGCATTGCAGACGAGATGCAACAGAGGATGCCGATATGAAAATCACCGTGGTGGGAGCAAGCGGTCTGATCGGAACGCGGCTCAGCGAGAAGCTGCGCCAATCGGGCCACGACGTCGCGGCCGCATCATTGTCGCTTTGCGTCGACACGGTTGCCGGCAAGGGACTGGACGTGGCGATGGCGGGAACCGAAGTCGTTGTGGACGTGACCAATGCCGCATCGTTCGGTGACAGTTCGGCGCTCGATTTCTTCAAGGTGTCGACAAAGAACTTGCTCGCAGTTGCGGCGCAGAGCGGCGTCCGGCACTATCTCGCACTCTCCGTCGTTGGCACGCCGCGCCTCGTGGAGAGCGATTATTTTCGTGCGAAAATGGTGCAGGAAAATCTCATCCGGGCTTCAGGTCGACCCTATACGATCCTCCGCTCCACGCAATTTTACGAGTTCATAAACGGATTGATCGACATCGGTGCAGAAGACAATGTCTTTCGGTTGCCACCGGCCTTGATGAGGCCGGTCGCAGCCGGAGATGTCGCTGCATTCCTGGCGGAACTGGCAGCCGGTGCTCCCTTTGGCGATGTCGTCGAAATCGGCGGTCCGGAGCAGTTCGGCATCGATGAAATCGCCCGGATCTATCTCGCCGCGAACGAAGACGAACGCCAGGTGATAGCAGATCGATCCACGTCGTATTTCGGCGTCGAACTGACCGACGACGCACTGATTCCCGGCGCCGGTGCGCGCATGGCGCGCCAGACGCTTGCCGACTGGCTCTACCAATCGATGGGGGAGTAGGCCATGTGGCTTTTCTTCCGGCCGGTAGGAGACTTTGACCCGCGACAGAACGTCCATCTGGCTGCGATTAGAACCCTCAAAGGCTCACCGCAATCTTTAAATCGAGATGAGCGGGGGTTTCAAGGCTTGCCTCCTGAAAGATTGGTGGCGGGTACAATAATGAGCGAGCATATTCCGTGTCGGTTGAGCAGCGTTTAACCCAGCCGCCTAGATCAGTGCTTCGGGGATGCCCCAAGGTTGACAAAAAGACATCCATTGCCGATCTCTATCTGGGTCAGAAGGTCGGCCCTTACCTCTTCGCCAACAACCGCTTTTATGTGCCGCCACTTTTGGCTCTTCGGATGTGCGGGCACCGGTACGCCTTCTCGTAAGAACAGCGTCACTTCAGGAGCTTCATCTGATTTGTAGATGCAAATTCTCAACGGCTCACATCCCTGTTATCAGCAAATATTGTGCACTGCAAAACGAGGGATGGCAAACATTCATTTGCCGGCTACGTCAACGTTGGCCGGTTTAGACCCCGTGATCTGAGTCCCACCCTGCCGCCCGATGCTGAGGACGGCGTCCGTCGGAAGGTCGAGGGGCGCGACTCTGGAGGTTCGGGTGTTTTCACCCAAGTCGCCGGGGTTCATCACCTCGGAGCATTCAAGAAACCTGTATGAAGCTCAGGGTTGAACTCGTCGCACCCCGCTCCAAATCCCGTCGGCAGCAGTCGAAAAGGAGGGCAGGCGCACATGGGCAACGCACAGATCGATCGGGTCGGTCGAGTGAGACCAGGCTTGGGTTTCATTCTCGTCCTCGTTTCCCTACTGTCCAGCCCTCAATCCTTCGCCGCACCCGCCGATATCGGCGGCCTGACGGTGACCCTGCCCGATGCTGCTTCCGGCTGGAGGAAAGCCGGAAAGGGCAATCTCTTCATGCTCCAGAAGGAATTTCTGGAAACGGAGGACGACAAGCGCGGCAATGCTCTGATTCAGATCACCAAGCCGCTCGCGGCAGCGCGCAATTCCCTGCAGGCCGGCATGAAGACCTTCGTTGCGACGCTGCCCGACATGGCAAAGGAAGATATCCTGATCAAGCATTACGGGGTCTCGGTAAACGGCTATGACATCCGCGCGGAAGAACGCTGCTGCGTCCAACAGAAGAACGTCAGCATCAGCCAGATGGTCGTCGGCATCGCCGGCGACAAGCGGCAGGCCTTTCTGCAGCTCGTGCTGCTGAATGTCAGCGGTGACAGAAGCAGTGGCGCCGAGGCCGATTTCGCTGCCCTGGTCCGCTCGGTGAAGCTTGATCCTTCCGACAAGGATTTAGACCTCGTGCCGACGAGCGGCGATGGCGGGCTGGACGGCGTCTTCACCCATCTCGATACCGGAATCCGGCCGAATGTCTTCGGCGGCATGGATTTTTATTCGGACAGCACGATCACCATCTTCGACCCGAAGGGTCTGTTCAGCACAGAGCTACCGAAGGGCGGCCGGAGCATCACCGAACATTGTAAGGAGACCCCGACCGATTGCGGCCTCTACAAGCTTGTCGGCGGCGGTTTCTTCTCCTCCGCCGGGTCGATCGAAACGCGCAGCGTCACCTCTGCCTACGGCACGATCGAGATAGAGACTAAGACATTCTCGAAAAAGGGCGAAGACCTGGTGATTGCCGAGGCAGACTATCGCGCCGTGCCGCCATTTGATGAGAGCACGACACTTGACGGCGAATGGGTATCCACCTTCGCCTCGAGCGGCATGACCGCGACCTCATCGGGATCGGTGGCGTCCAGCCATACGCTGAGGCTTCATCGAAACGGTACTTTCGAACGCACAGGCTGGTCGGGCGCCTCGACGACGAACGAAGTCGGCGGATCGAAATCGGGCGTCACCTCGTCAAGCAACCGGCCGGGCGCCAGCGGACGCTACAAACTTTCCGGCTACCGCCTCGATCTGACCGACGCCAGCGGCAAGACCGAGACCATGAGCATATTCGAACCGGACAAAGGTTCCGACGGGCTTCTGGTGATCAACGGCAACAACTACCTGAAGGACGACGGAAAATAGAGAGGCAGCGTCCAGGCTATTGATAAATTGGATTTATCCGGGGAATTTCTTGAATTCCGGCTGGCTTGAAAGTCACCCGTGTTGTCAACCATTGCGAACCATTGGCATGGCTCGCACCGACTTAAATCTGCCCGACGTCGCCGGTCGTCTCGGCGGGCGGAAACGGGTGGTTTGGTTAAGCATTTGTAAATTGGTAACGAATCGAGGCATATAGTAACTGCGCAACTGAAGCGCTTTCGTTCAAAATTGCGCAGTTACTTGGGAAAAAGATC
>NZ_JBYGKP010000003.1:0-671383 GCF_057653825.1 Rhizobium sp. WSM409
GTACGGATCGAGCGGCATGCCAACCAGCTGTCGCGGCAACTGAAGCTGCTTCGCGACAAGCTGTTTCCGCCGCTCTCGCAAAAGACGCTACGAACATTCTCCTCCGGCGAGGCGGCCCAGATGATCGGCGTCTCGGACGGCTATCTTCGCCAGCTTTCACTGGATGGCAAGGGACCGCAGCCGGATCTTGCCCAGAATGGCCGGCGTTCCTACACGCTCGGCCAGATCAACGAATTGCGCCAGTATATGGCCAAGCTCAAGCCGAAGGACGCGCTTTCCTATCAGCCGTGGCGTCGCCCTGGCGAAAAGCTGCAGACGGTTGCCGTCACCAATTTCAAGGGCGGCTCGGCCAAGACCACGACGACGCTTTATCTGGCACAGTATCTGGCGCTGGCGGGTTACCGGGTGCTTGCGATCGATCTCGATCCGCAGGCCTCGCTCTCCTCCATGCTCGGCGTTCAGCCCGAATTCGATCTTTCCGAAGGCGATACGCTCTATGGCGCAATTCGCTATGATGCGGACCGCAAGCCGCTGAAGGAGATCGTCCGCAAGACCTATTTCGACGGTTTGGATCTGGTGCCGGGCAATCTCGAACTGATGGAGTTCGAGCATGAGACGCCACGGGCACTGAACGACCGGCAGCGACCTGGCGAGCTGTTCTTCCGTCGGGTCGGCATCGCCATTGCAGAGGTCGAGGCCGATTACGACATCGTGGTTATCGACTGCCCGCCGCAGCTCGGTTACCTCACGCTTGGCGCCGTTTGTGCCGCCACATCGCTGCTCATTACCGTCCATCCGCAGATGGTCGACGTCGCGTCCATGTCGCAGTTCCTGCTGATGACTTCGGATCTGCTTTCCGTCGTGCGCAAGGCCGGCGGCGACCTGCAGCATGATTTCATCAAATATGTCGTGACGCGTCACGAACCCTTCGATGCGCCGCAGTCGCAGATCGTCGCGCTGCTGCGCGGCCTTTTCAGTGACGACGTGTTGACGGCGACCATTCTCAAGTCGACGGCGATCGCCGATGTCGGCCTGACCAAGCAGACGCTCTATGAGATCGAGAAGGGGCAGGTGCGCCGCTCGACCTATGACCGCGCGCTGGAATCGGTCAATGCTGCCAATGGCGAGGTGCTCGCCGGTATTCACAAAGCCTGGGGTCGAGCATGAGCAGACGCGATCGCCTGAAAGGTCTATTCGACGATACAGCGCAGGAGTTGGCCGCGGCCAACTACGAGGAGCAATCTTCGCGCGGATCGGCCGGGCCGGTTCGGACGATGGCGCTGACCCTTGGCCGCATGGAGGAAGAGAGCAGGGCGATGCAGGAGGCTTTGCTCTCCGGTGAACGCATCATCGAGCTCGATCCTGATCTGATCGACTCCTCCTTCGTCCGCGACCGCCTTGCCGACCAGCCCCTCGATTTGGAAGATGAGTTGGTGCGGTCGATTGCCGAGAACGGCCAGGAAGTGCCAATCCTCGTTCGCCGCCATCCCAACGACGAGGACCGCTACCAGATCGCCTACGGCCATCGCCGTCTGCAGGCAGTCAAGTTGCTCGGCCTCAAGGTACAGGCCATCGTCCGAAAGCTCGACGATACCGACGTCGTCATCGCGCAGGGCATTGAGAATTCGGCGCGTCGGAACCTTTCTTACATCGAGCGCGCGGTCTTTGCCCTCAATCTTGAGCTCAAGGGTTTTGAGCGCCCGGTCATCATGAAGGCGCTGTCGACGGACAAGACGGAGCTATCGAAGCTGATATCCGTCGCAAAAGCCATTCCCGCCGAGATCGTCAGGTCGGTCGGAGCCGCACCCGGCATCGGGCGACGCAGGTGGATGGCGCTTGCCCAGGACTGGAATGGAATGACGGCCGCTCGGCTTGCCAAGCTCATTGCTTCTGGAAGTTTCGTGGCAGAAGAAAGCGATCGCCGTTTTGAGCTTTTGGTCGCCGAGCTCGCCAAGAAAGAGGCCAAACCCGAGGCCACGGAATATGACTGGAAGCCGAAGAGCGGCGGCAAGGTTGCCGGCCGAATCAAGAGCGCCGGAAATTCCTTCACGATCGCGTTGAAGACCGGCGATGCGCCGGATTTCGGCGCTTACATTTCACGCCGTCTCGATGAGCTTTACGAAGCCTATCGGGCCGGCAGGTTGCAAGCAGGAGAATAGGCCGCAAAAGAAAAAAGCCTCCGAACGTTGCCGCCGCGGAAGCCTTTCTCATATCTGGACAATCTGAGAATCGCACTTCCTCGAATCACTGTCAAGCGTCTTCGGCATCCTTTTGGGTGGTAGCTTTCTTTTGCCTTGAGAAAAGGTGAGGGACATGGAGCCTCAATATGTATCGACGCCCTTTGGGCGGCGGTCGATGACGCTTGGCATGCTGGCAAGCCAAGCAAGTGCCAGCAAGGTCGATCCGGACGCATCGGTCGACAAGTGGAAGATCTTTCGCGCGCTCTGCGAAGCAAAGGACATGGTCGGCGTATCGGACCGTGCCCTGGCTGTTCTCAATGCGCTATTGACCTTCTACCCGAAGAACGAGATTGCCGAGGCCAACGGCTTCGTCGTCTTTCCCTCGAACGAGCAGCTGTCGCTGCGCACGCATGGCATGGCCGGCACGACGCTGCGGCGGAACCTGGCGATGCTGGTGGAAGCCGGCCTGATCATCCGGCGGGATAGTCCGAACGGCAAACGTTTTGCCCGCCGCAATGGCGAGGGCGGGTTTGGTGAAGCCTTTGGCTTCAGCTTGGCGCCACTGCTTGCGCGCGCCCACGAGATCGAGGCGCAGGCGGCCCAGGTGATGGCCGCCAAGCTCGAATGGAAGCGTCTGAGGGAGCGGCTGACACTTTGCCGGCGTGACATCACCAAGCTCATCGAGATCGCCCTGGAAGAGAAAATTGCCGGCGAATGGATCGAGATGCAGAAGCATTTCAATCTGCTTACCGCAAGCCTGCCACGCCGCCCCTCAGCTGCGGAGATGGAAAGCCTGCTGGGCGATCTCGAAGCTTTCCGGGAGTTGATCGTCAAGACGCTGGAATTGAAGTCGAAAACAGAAAAAACAGACGGCAATGATAACCAGAACGGTCGGCACATACATAATTCAAACCCACACCACTCATCTGAACTTGAACCAGCCTTCGAACCGAAGCAGGGCGCAAAGCCGGAGGAAGAACCGCAGCCGTGGCGGGAGCCGCCCAAATCCTTCCCCCTTGCCATGGTGCTGCAGGCCTGCCCGGAGATCGTCGCTTACGGGCCGGGCGGCGGCATTGGCAGCTGGCGGGATCTGATGGCCGCGGCCGTCGTCGTCCGATCCACGCTCGGCGTCAGCCCCAGCGCCTATCAGCTGGCCTGCGATGTCATGGGGCCGGAAAACGCCGCCACTGTGATCGCCTGCATTCTCGAAAGGGGCGGACATATCAATTCGGCCGGCGGCTACTTGCGTGACCTGACCCGGCGAGCGGAGCGCGGCGAATTCTCGCTCGGACCGATGCTGATGGCGCTGATGCGGGCAAATGGTCCGACAGCGAGGAAAACCGGATGAGCGACTATGAAAAAGTTTCGCACCAGCTGCGACGGTTAGAAGCATATGTGGCCGGTCGATCAGCGATCATAACGGCTTCCTTCCCCGCAGTTTTGTTGAAATACACCGTTAACCATGTCATACATGGCGGAAGAAAACATGCTTTTTGCTTCCCTTTGTGAAAAACCGTAAAGCTTAACAATGCGCTACGATATCGACAGTGTGATGCTTCAAACCTTGCTTTCAGCCGTTACCGCGGCGGAGGATGCCGTGGCGCGGCTGGACGAGCGGGTGTTGCGCTCGCCGGTCGGCGAGGGGTTTGCCGAACGCAGCCATTTCTTCGACGCCGCCGGCGCGCTGTGGGTGGCCGGCGAACTCGTGCATGTCGAGGATCTCGTTTTGCATGATGCGCATATGGATAGCCGCGCTCCCACCCATGAACTGACGATCGCCCATTCGGTGCTGCGGGCACGTCGGCGCATTTGGACCGGCGAACCCGCCTGGGCACTCGGCGTCTCGGGCCTTGCGACGCTGACTGCAACCGGCGGGGAAGGGGAGGGGAAGGTCCCGGACGCAAAGAGCGTTGCAGTTCCGCTCGAGAGCGACGGAGAGAGCGAGGATGAGGACCAGCCGCTCGCTGCCGAGATGGCGGAGATCGATGCGCTTCTTGCCCGCTCGCAAAAGCTGCTCGATATCCACACAGGGAAAACGCCGGCAAGCGAGACGGCCGCCGTTACTCCGGCAAGACGTAACGAAGATCCTCTCGGCTTGCTGGGTGATGACGAGTGGGACGAGGAACAGCGGCTATCGGAATGGCGGAGCGTCCAGCCATTGGCCGATAGCTTGCCGCCGGTTCTCGGTGCCATCATCCTCTTCGAAGCTTGGGAAAGGATCGAGCCGTTGCGGCGTCAGCACTGGCTCGGTGGCCTTCTGGTCGCAAGCCATCTACGCGCCCGCGGAAAGGTCGCCTCGCATCTCTTCTCTTTTTACGGCGGACTGAAGCTGGTGCGCCATGAGCGTCGTCGGGCGCGCGATCGGGCCACGCGGCTGCAAGCCTTTCTGGAGGCGATGCATCTGGGTGCTGTGGCGGGCCTCAAGGAAATCGATCGCTTGTCTCTGGCGCGCACGCAGATGGAGCTGCGCTTTCGCGGCCGCCGTTCAAACAGCAGCCTGCCGGAACTTGCCGACTTCATCCTGTCGCGGCCGATGGTCTCGGCGGCGATGATCGCCCGTCATCTGCGCATCACACCGCGCGGCGCGCTGAACCTCGTCAATGAGATCGGCATTCGTGAAATTACCGGCCGGGGCCGCTATCGCGCCTGGGGCATCATCTAAACTAATGCATGTCGCCCAAAAGCGTGCGTGCGGTGTTTGGGACAACGTCATGGATAAGACAAAGACTTAAAGCGCGTCGCATGAGTCTGATTTGACGCGAAGCGCTTGAAAAACGAAAACGGCCGGGTGTTGACCCGGCCGTTTCCTTTGGGTGAGCACCCGACCTGCCATCCTGTCACAGACTGCAGACCAGGCGCTCTTGCGCTTCCTTTGCCCCCAGAAGCGCAGTCGTTATTCCCGCTCGCCTGTGAAGTTGAGCAGAAGCTGGAAGATGTTGACGAAGTTCAGGTAGAGCGAGAGCGCACCGAAGACGGCGAGCTTCTGGTTCGATTCCTGATCAAAGTTTTCCGAATACTGTTCCTTGATGTTCTGCGTGTCGTAGGCGGTCAGACCGACGAAGACGACGATGCCGATCACCGAGATCGCAAACTGCAGCGCGCTGGAACCCAGGAAGATGTTGACGACAGAGGCGATGATGACGCCGAAGAGGCCCATCATCAGGAACGAGCCCATGCGCGAGAGATCACGCTTCGTCGCATAGCCGTAGAGGCTGGTGGCGCCGAACATCGTCGCGGTGATGAAGAAGGTCCGCGCGATGCTCGCCCCGGTGAAGACCAGGAAGACGGACGCGAGCGATAGCCCCATCACGGCGCAGAAGGCCCAGAAGGTGATCTGGGCGGTGCCGGCCGACATCGTCTGGATCTTGAACGAGAAGAAGAAGACGAAGGCGAGCGGAGCAAGCATCACCACCCACTTCAGCGGCGAGCCGAAGATCGGGACGTAGAGTGCCGGCGTCGAGCCGACGACAAAGGCGACTAGGCCTGTGATGACGAGGCCGAGAGCCATATAGTTGTAGACGCGCAGCATATGCTGGCGAAGGCCTTCGTCGAAGAGGGCCTGGGAGCCGGCGACGGCACCGTAGCGGGGATTGATCGGGTTCATGCTGATCTCCTCGGTTTGAATTAATAGAGCGAGCGGGCGAGCCGTTCGGCCGCCTGGTCGAGATTGAGACCGCTATCGTCGGCGATCAGCGCATAAGCGACCTCGCCGATTTGCCAATAGGCGGCTTCTGCTTTTTCCAGCGTCAGATGGCTGACAGGCTTGACCTCGAAGGCGCCCGGACGGACGGCGAAAAGCATCGCCATCTCGACGCTGGGCCCGAATTCAGACGGGAAGATCTGCACGTCGGCGACTTTCCACTCCCTAGGCAGTTCGGGCATCACGATCGCGGTGGCGGCGCGAATATCGTCGGCGTTATAAGTGGCCGGCGTCTGCGGAGGCATAGATTGGCGCAGCGCCGCCGTCTGATAGGCGCGGATGGCATCCTCGACATAGGCGGGTGCCGGAACCGATGCCACCACCTCGGTCGCCGAGAAGGCGCCGAAGGAATTGTGCGCCACCCAGCCGGCGGCGATCAGAATGCCGACAGCGGCAATGCGCTGCATCGAATGGAAGATGCGGCCATAGGAAAGGCCACGTTCCAGCCGGCGGGCGGCATCGCGGGTCTCGGGGCGGCCAAAGGCACTTTCGCCGGCCAGCGCCAGACGCAGTTCGCCCTTGACGCTGAGGTCGGCCATGACCTTGGCGGCAATCGACGGATTCTCGGAAAGATAGGATTCCACCTGGATGCGACGGGCGACATCGAGCTCGCCATCCACATAGGCGTCGAGATCGGCATCGAGGATCGGATCAATTGCTTTCATTGCCGTTCCCTCCGATGATTCTCAGATGCGAAACCCGCGGCGTCTTCTCCTCGAATTCGCGCAGTTGAGCCCGCGCGCGGGAGATGCGCGACATCAGCGTCCCCACAGGAATGCCAAGCGCCTGGGCGGCTTCCTGGTAGGAAAGATCTTCGATCGCGACGAGATGCAACGCCTCACGCTGTTCCTCCGGCAGGTCGAAGAAGGCGTCGCGCACCTGCTGCAGGCGCACGGCATGTTCCTGGCCGGCTGGAAGGGACTGCTCGGCTTCGACAGCTGCTTCATCGTGGCGTCGTGTCAGCGACCGGTTCCGGCGAAGACGATCGATATGAGCATTGTGCAGAATCGAGAGCAGCCAGGTGCGCAGGTTGCCGCCGCTGCGGAAGCTCTTTCGCTTCTCGAAGGCGCGCACCAGCGCATCATGCACCAGATCCTCCGCCTCGTCCGAATTGCGCACCAGCGAGCGAGCGTAGCGCCTCAGCGCTGCAAGCTGTCCGATGACGTCGAAGGGGCGGTCTTTGCGTTCCATGATTGAGTATACGGATATGCGGCGGGTTTTATTCCCGCGGACGTAAAAAAATCATGCAGGCCGCAGATCATCGTCGGATCATCATCAAAATAGTCTTCTCAAGCGGACCGACGCCTCAAATCCCCAATTGTTTATGACAATTACATGACGGATCATGACGCCGCTGATTTGCAGGGGAAAATCAAGAATGAAGGAAAAGAAGCGGGTCTACGAAGCTCTCGTGGACGGCGCCATGGAAGGGCTGACGGATGAGGCGCTCTATGATTTCGTCAAGGCGCGCTGTCCGAAGGCCACCAGCAAGAAGATCGTCCGGGCCTCGCTTCTCGCCCTGATGGATCCTCATCTCAGAGACCGCAATATTCTCGACGTGATCTATGCGCTGGCGATCAAGCATCGGCTGGATGACGGGGTGCTGGACGACGGCGAAGACGACGAGCCCGACGAGCGGGCTCAAACCTCGCGGGCAGCCAACCAGAACATGCCCCAGCTTTCCTGACGCAATTCGCCTGAAATGGTCAGCCGCCGTCCGAAAGCTCTTCGAGGATCGGACAGTCCGGCCTGTCGTTACCGTGGCAGGCATGCACCAGGTGCTCCAGCGTCCGGCGCAGTTCCGTCAGTTCGCGGATCTTGCGGTCGACCTCGGCAAGCTTGGTCTCGGCAATATCCTTGACGTCGGCGCTTGCCCGCTCCTTGTCCTCATAGAGCGCCAGCAATTGCCGGCATTCCTCGACGGAAAAGCCGAGGCCGCGCGAGCGCTGCAGGAAGCGCAGCTTGTGGACGTCGGTTGTGGCATAGTCGCGATAGCCGTTTCCGCCCCTTTCGGGGCGGATAAGGCCAATATCCTCGTAGTAGCGGATGGTCTTGGAAGGCAGGCCGGAGCGTTCCGATGCTTCGCCGATATTCATTGCCATCTCCTATAGTTTCGCAAAGCGCAGTCTCAGCGCATTGGCAATGACCGAAACCGACGACAGACTCATTGCCGCCGCGGCGATCATCGGCGAAAGCAGCAGCCCGAAGATCGGATAGAGCACGCCGGCCGCGATCGGCACGCCGAGCGCATTATAACCGAAGGCGAAGCCGAGATTCTGGCGGATGTTTTGCATCGTCGCCTCCGCCAGCCGCCGTGCCCTGACGATGCCGTTCAGATCGCCCTTCACCAAGGTGATGCCGGCGCTTTCCATCGCGACGTCGGCGCCGGTCCCCATGGCGATGCCGACATCGGCGGCGGCAAGGGCCGGCGCATCGTTGACGCCGTCGCCGGCCATGGCGATGATGGCGCCCTTGGCACGCAACTCGTCGATCAGCGCCTTCTTGCCTTCCGGAAGCACATCGGCGCGCACCTCGTCGATGCCGAGGCTTTTTGCCACCGCACGCGCCGTGGCCTTGTTGTCGCCGGTCGCCATGATGATCTTTAGCCCGCTGTCGTGCAGCGCCTTGATGGCGGCGGCTGTCGTCGGCTTGATCCTGTCGGCAACGGCGACAAGACCGGCAAGCGCGCCGTCGAATACCACGAACATCACCGTCTTGCCGTCGCCGCGCAGGGCTTCGGTCTTCTCGGTAAGTGCGTGGGGATCGATGCCGAGATCGCTAAGCATCGCCGCATTGCCAAGCGCCACCGATGTGCCGCCGGCAAGGCCCTGAACGCCCTTGCCGGTCCTTGCCTCGAAGGCGCTGACCTCGACGAAGGGGACGCCGCGCTCCTCGGCGCCGGAAACGATCGCCTCGGCAAGCGGATGTTCGGAGCCGCGCTCCAGGCTAGCTGCCAGCGACAGCAGCCGCTCTTCTCCGGCCCCGCCGAAGGCGAGGATGTCGGTAAGCTTCGGCTTGCCTTCGGTCAGCGTGCCGGTCTTGTCGACGATCAGCGTGTCGACCTTGGAAAAACGCTCGAGCGCTTCGGCGTCCTTGATCAGCACGCCTTCCTGTGCGCCCCGCCCCGTCGCGATCATGATCGACATCGGCGTCGCAAGGCCGAGCGCGCAGGGGCAGGCGATGATGAGAACGGCGACGGCCGCAAGCAGGCCATTCGCCATGCGCGGCTCCGGCCCGATCGCGACCCAGACGAGGAAGGCAAGCACGGCAGCGGCGACCACCGCCGGCACGAAGACGGCCGAGACCCGGTCGACCGCGCCCTGGATCGGCGCCCGCGAGCGTTGCGCCTTGGCGACCATGTCGACGATACGCGACAGCACCGTGTCTGCACCCACCTTTTCGGCGGTCATGACGAAGGTGCCGTTCTTGTTGATCGTGCCGCCGGTCAGCGGGTCGCCCTTCGACTTTTCCAGGGGCAGAGGCTCACCTGATATCATCAATTCATCGACCGTCGACTGGCCTTCGAGGATGGATCCATCCACCGGCACCCGCTCGCCGGGGCGCACGCGCAGCCGGTCCCCAGTCTGGATATCGTCGACAGGCACGTCACGCTCGCTGCCGTCGGCATCGAGGCGCCGCGCCGTCTTCGGCGCAAGGTCGAGAAGAGCGCGGATTGCCGAGCCGGTGCGTTCGCGCGCCTTCAATTCCAGCACCTGGCCGACGAAGACGAGCGCGACGATGACGGCTGCTGCCTCGAAATAGACGGGCACGGCCGCGCCATGGCCATAAAAGCTCATGGGGAAGATGCCGGGCACAAGCGTGGCAACGACGCTGTAGAGATAGGCGGTGCCGACGCCGAGACCGATCAGCGTCCACATATTCGGGCTGCGGTTGACGACAGACGCCCATGCGCGGCGGAAGAAGGGCAGCGCCGCCCAGAGCACCACCGGCGTTGCCAGCAGCAATTCGATAAATGTCGCCTGCGGTTCGCCGATCGCGTCGCGGAGCGGCAGGCCGAACATCGGCCCCATGCTGAGCGCCAGCAACGGTAGGGCGAGAATGGCGCTGACCGAGAGCCGCCTGATGAAATCGACGAGTTCAGGGTTCGGACCTTCGTCATCAGGCGGAATGCCCATCGGCTCCAGCGCCATGCCGCATTTCGGGCAGTCGCCGGGACGATCGCTGACGACTTCGGGATGCATCGGGCAGGTATAGAGCGTGCCCTTTTGTGCCGGCTTTGCCGGCGGGTGCTTGCCGTCGCGATAGGCTGCGGGGTCGGCTTCGAATTTCGCTTGGCAGGCGGGCGAGCAGAAATAGAATTTCTCACCGTCGGCTTTCAGGAAGTGCTTCGCTGTCGAGCGATCGACGGTCATGCCGCAGACGGGGTCCTTCGCGCTCAGATAATCCTCAGGTACTGCCGCAAACTTGGTCCGGCAGCCCTCGGAGCAGAAATGATAGGTGCGGCCCTCATGCTCGAGCGAGGGTTTGCCGGCCTGCGGATCGACGGTCATGCCGCAGACAGGATCACGGATCATGGCATCGGCAGCCTTCTCCTGATCATGGCCGCAATGGCCATGATCATCGCCATCGGCGTGGCTATGGTGGTGGTCGTGCTCGTGCTTGATATCCATGACTATCTCCTATGCCCGAAGGGCCGTTGGATAGGCTTATCCACCTTCCAGCGACTGGAAGGTCAAGCACTATTTTCATGGATATGATTTTTGCGCCGACTGGTCCTCAGATCGGGGTGATCAGCCCGACGGGCTGGCTCCCGAGCAGGGCGGCGACCGAAATGCTGCCGCCGGGCTCGATCGTCTTTCCGGTCAGCAGGTCGGCCTTCAACCCGTGAAGCGGGGAGGGGACGGCAATCGTCGTATCCTCCCAGAATTCCGGGCCGGCAAAGAGCACGCCCGGATCGAGCCAGCCGAACATCAGCCGCGGCGCCGCGATGATGGCGAAAACACTCTTATGCACCCGGGCAAAAGCAAGCACATGGTCGCGCCGGTTGCCTGTCACCTTCAATGGCAGATAGTCGCCTCCAGCAAAGAGGTCCGCGTGCCGTTGGCGCAGCTGCAGGCCGATCCCGACGAGGCGCTGCTTCAACGCTGCCGCCTGCAGCTTGGCGATCGGACCGGGTTCGGCTAGCCAGGCCGTCAGCCGCTGATGATCGACCGGTCGGCGGTTGTCGGGATCGACGAGACTGAAATCGAAGCCTTCGGCACCCTGGTAGATATCGGGAATGCCGGGGGCCGTCAGCTTGAGCAGCGTCTGCGACAGGCTGTTGAGGTAACCCGCCGCGATGAAGGGCTGCAGCACCCTTTCGAAATCCTCGAGGAAGACGTCATTATCGGGCGAGACCAGCGCCGCGGCATAGGTGGTGACCGCTTCCTCGTAGTCGGCATCCTGTTTTGTCCAGCCGCTGCGCAGTTTTGCCTCGCGCACCGCCTTGACCGCGTAATCGGTGAAGCGTTCGCGCAGTTCTTCCGTCTGTGCTCTGTCGAAATCCTCCGGCCAGATGCCGGCCAGAGCCTGATAAAGCATCCATTCGACATTGGGTTCCGGCGCGGTGCCATCCGCCAGATCCTTCAGCCAGGGACGGTTCATCTCGCGCCAACGCGCGACCGCCTGTGCAAAAACATCCGCGCCTTCGCTCAACGCATAAAGCCTTGCACGCGCATCCTCGCCGCGTTTGGTGTCGTGGGTGGCGCTGGCCGAAAGCCCATGCGGCTGCAGCCGCGCCCGCTCGGCCATGCGGCGGTGAAATTCGTCCGGGCCGCCAGGCGCCTTGCCCGGTTCGCCGCCGACTTCGTTGGCGGCAAGCAACCTGTTGTAGCGGTAAAACAGCGTATCTTCCGTCGCCTTCGCCATCACCGGCCCGCTCAATTGCTGGAAGCGGATACGGAAGTCGTGGGCCGCGTCGCCTTCGACCTTGCCTTCGAGGAGCTTCAGCACATGGTCGCAAGCACGCCGGTCATCGAGCTGCGTCATGGCTTGCGAGGCGGTGGCGGCAAGCACCGCTAAATCCTGCCAGGAAAGCGGGCCGCCGTCGCCATAAGTGCGGTAGACGGGAAAGGCGATCAGCAACTCGCTCAGCGCAGTGGCGATGTCGTCTCTTTTCACCTCGGGAAAGATGCCTGATGCGATCGACACCAGCCTGTCGGTCTCGCCGGCGAAATTGCGTTCGACCATCAGTCGCTTGGCAATTCTCCGGCCCTCCTCAAGATCAGCCGTCTCACCGGCAACGCTGCGATAGGCATCGTCCAATATGCGCAGACCGCCGCCGTCGATGAACAGCTCGCTCAGCGCCGCGATGAATTCATATCCCGTGGTGCCGGCAACCGGCCAGTTCTCCGGCAGGACCTCACCGGTTCCCAGGATCTTTTCCACGACGATATAGCTGTCCGGTCCGGCGGCCTCCCGCAGCCTGTCGAGATAGGCCGTGGGTTCGGCGAGCCCATCGACATGATCGATGCGCAGGCCCTGGACCTTGCCATGGCGCACCAGCTCGATCACCAGCCGGTGCATGTCCTCGAACACGGCTGGATCTTCGACGCGGGTGCCGACCAGTCCGGTCACCTCGAAAAAGCGGCGATAGCTCAGATGTCGTGCCGCCTCCTTCCAATGGGTGAGCCGCCAATGCTGTGCCTCATGCAGGCTTTGCATGAAATCGCGATCGGCCGAGAGGTCATCGAGCTTCTGCCGGAGGACTGCCCGATCGCCGCCTTCGAAGAGAATGTCACGCATCGCGCGGTTGAAGTCCTCGCCGGAGGTCGCGGCCGCGGTCTCCGCCATTCTCTCGGCAACCGGATCGCCGAGCCGGTTTGCGATCGCTCCGTAACTGCCGGGGTTCAGCGGCAACAGCGTTTCGAAATAACCGAAGGCGAAATTGCCATGCGTTTCGTCGAGCGCGACGCGCAGTTCGCCACTGGCCAGTGCTCCCTCGAAATCCTGGCCGAGCTGCGGCAGCGTCAGCGGTTCGCTCCAGTCGATGTCGAAGTGGCTAAAATAGGCGCTTTGCCGGCCAAATGTCAGCACGTCGCGCCACCAGCCGTTTTCCGGCGAGGCTGCCATGTGGTTCGGCACGATGTCGAGGACCAGCCCCATGCCCGCCGAGGCGAGGCTCTCCGTCAGCCGTTCGAATCCTGCCCGACCGCCGAGCACCGGGTCGATCTCGTTGGCGTCGGTGACGTCGTAGCCGTGGGTCGAGCCGCTGACGGCGGTGAAGATCGGAGAGGCGTAGAGGTGGCTGATGCCGAGTGTCTTGAGGTAGGGAACGAGGTCGCAGGCGCGATCGAAGGTCATGCCGTTGCGGAATTGTATCCGGTAGGTCGCTGTCGGGAAAGTCATGAGGCCGCTGACGTTGAAGGGAGATTGTTCCAAACGGTTGCAGCTGGGTTTTGTTCCCTCAATCGATGAAGACGCCGACGCTTGCGGCGCGTCCGGCCGAGTCGATGACGGTCAGTTTCGAGTAGCCGCCGCCATCAGGCAGCCATTGCTGGATGCGCCGGCGGGAGAGATCAGGCAGCGGCTTGCCGTTGGCAAGCCAGCGGAAGGGGGCGCGGCCGCCCTGGAGCTTCAGCATCAGCGGTGACAGGTTGCCTTGCCCAGCGCCGAGATCGACATGCGCGCCCTCGGGCGGATAGATGATCTGAGGTGCGGCCTCGCGGCCGGAGGCGAGCAGGCCGCTGGCATTGAGGGCGAAACGCCGCTGGCTGATCGGCAGCTCGGACTGGGCGATGCGCACGGCGCCTGCAGGCGGGCGGGGCAGCGGCGTCGTCGCGATGCCTGACTTGGCGAACCCCTCGAACAGGATCGGCGCGGCGGTGCCATAGCCGGTCAATCCCGGCACGGCGCTATTGTCAGGCCGTCCGACCCAGACGCCGAGCACATAGCGCCCATCATAGCCGACCGACCAGGCGTCGCGATAGCCATAGCTCGTGCCGGTCTTGTAGGCGATGCCGCGCTGCGGCGCGCCGGCGGGCGGAATAACCCCGGAGAGGATATCGGCGACGTTCCAGACCGCGACCGGTTCCAGCAGCGGTTCGCCGTCGAGCTTGGCCGGTGCACCGGTGACGCCGTCGCCGAGCCTTGCCGGCTGGCCGCGATTGGCGAGCGCCGTATAGAGCTGCACCAGATCCTTCAGGGTGATGCCGACGCCGCCAAGACCGATCGCAAGCCCCGGCGTCTCGTTCGGCGGAAGGACCGGGCGAACCTCGGCGCGGCGAAAGCGGACCATCAGCCGCGACGGCCCGACGGCATCGAGCAGCTTTACGGCCGGCACGTTCAGCGAAAGCTGCAGCGCCTCGCGCACGGTGACGTCGCCCTGATAGCTCATGTCGAAATTGCGCGGCCGATAACCGAAGAAATCGGCGGGCCGGTCTTCGATAATCGTCTCCTGGGACACCAAGCCCTGCTCGAAGGCCAACCCGTAGATGAAGGGCTTCAACGTCGAGCCCGGCGAGCGGTTGACGCGCGTCATGTCGATCCAGCCGGAGCGGCTGGCATCGAAATAATCGGCCGAGCCGACCTCGCCGACGATCGCGCCCGTCTGCGCATCCGCCATCACCATGGCAAGCGAGAGCTTCGGCCCGAGCTTGAATGCCGTGGCCCGCGCAACTGCCTCCAGCCCTTGCTGCACCTGTTTCTTCAGCGTCGTCTGATGCTTGAGAACCGTCGGCTCCTTGCGAAGTGCTGATTCGGCGACATGGGCGGCAAGTGCGGGCAATTGCATGCGCCGCGCAGGAACCGCGACGCCTTCAGCCCGCTCCGCTTCGCCGTCGCCAACGGCTCTAGCGACCGCGACGCGGTCGAGCACGCGCTTGCGCGCGGTCTCAGCGGCCTTGAGGTTGCGGTCCGGCCGGCGCCGTTCCGGCAATTGCGGCAGGGCGACGAGCAACGCTGCCTCGGCGATCGTCAGGCGCCGCGGTTCCTTGCCGAAATAGGCAAGGCTTGCGGCGCGCACGCCTTCCAGATTGCCGCCATAGGGCGCGTGTGTGAGATAGAGGTCGAGAATCTGTTGCTTCGACAGCCGCCGCTCGATCTGCATGGCGCGCACCAATTGCAGGAGTTTTGCCGAAAGCGAGCGCCCTTCGCGCGGCTCGATCAACCGCGCCACCTGCATCGACAGCGTCGAGGCGCCGGAGACGATGCGGCCGTTGCTGATCAGTTGCACGCCAGCGCGTCCGAGCGCCCAGGGGTCGACGCCGCCGTGGTCGTAGAAACGCTGGTCCTCATAGGCGATCAGCATGCGCAGGAATTGCGGGTCGACGTCGGAGACCGCCGTCTTCAGCCGCCAGCGGCCTTCCGACGTCGCGAAGGCACGCAGCAATTGCCCGTCGGCATCCAGCACTTCGGCGGATACGACATTTGCTCTGTCCAGCGGCGGCGGAAAGGCCTTGTCGGCGGCATCGAGCGCAAAGAGAGCCGCACCGGCAACAACGATGCCGGCAGCCGACCCGATCGCAAACTTGTGCCACCGCCTCATTGTTGCGCCGTCACGACCTCCATCTTGCCGGTTGCCGTGCGGGCCGAAAGCTCCGGCCGGTACATGTCCTCGACGTTTGCGGCCGGATGGTCGTAGGTGCCGGGGGTAACCGCGCGCACGACATAGGCGACGTTGAATTCGCGGTTGTCGCCTGCCGCGCGGTTGAAGGCGGCGACGAAGCGGTCGTAGCGGAATTCGGTATGGGCGGCGGAGATCTCGCCGATCCAGTCGAAATTCGTCATCTGGGCGCTATCGACGAGGTTAGGATTGTCGATCTCGAAGCCGGCCGGCAGAAGGTCGGTGATAACGATGCGCGACGGCCAGTCGTTGGTTTCGCGCACATGGATGACGACGACGTAGCGTTCGTTCTGCTTCGCCTCGCTGACATTGGCCTGCTCGCCGTCGAGCGTGTAATAGGTCCGCTCGATGGTGAAGCCGTCGCCGCCGGCCGGCAGCGGCACCGTCGGGGCGGCAACGGTGGTGACAACCGCCGAAACCGTGTCGTTTGTCTGGTTGGTCAGCGTCAGCGGATGGTCAGCCAAGGCATCGCCGGTCATGCGTGCCATGTAGGCACCGGTGTGCGCAGCGCCATTGACATCGACCTGCAGGCCATCGTCACCGCCCTGGATGGCGCGCGCGGCAAGCAGCATCCAGGCTTCTTCCTGCGTGCTCTTATATCTGCTGCGCTCCCATTCCTTGCCGACCGCCTTGGCAAGTTCCGGGATGACAGGCGGGACCGGCCGGCTTTCGGCGGCGAGCGCCAGGATCGCCGCGCCGTCGCGCAGGATCGTACCGTAGTCGGTACGCGACAGGTTCACGCGTGACACCATCGACTGCTCCGACATCTGCAGCGCGTCGAGGAAAATATTCTTCGAACGTTGCGCATCGCCGTAGAGCGCCAGCGCGGCGGCGATATGCGCCTTGGCGAGCGGCGTCGGGAAGTCGTTGATCATCGTATCGGCATAGTAGCGCAGATCGCTGATCGCGGCCTTCTTGTTGCGGGCAAGCACATAGATCGCATAGGCGATCTGGTCGCCCTGGCCCTTGATGTCGGTGGTGTAGGACAACGTGTTCTGCAGGTTTTCGAGCGCCTGGACGAAAGCTCTTTCCGGCACGTCGTATTTCATTTCACGGGCCCGCGTCAGGAAATCGGTGACGTAGGAATCGAGCCAGACATCGCCCGAATCCGGTCCCCAGAGACCGAAGCTGCCGGCCGAGGCCTGATAGGAGAGCACGCGGTAGATCGCATCCTGCACGCGCTTCTTCACATCGTCGTCGTCTGCCATGCCCGCCTGCTTGGCCACTTCGGCGAGGTAGAGCAGCGGCAGCGCCCGGCTGGTGGTCTGCTCGGCGCAGCCGAAGGGATAACGGTCGAGCGTCATCAGCAGCGCTGGGATATCGAAGGCTGCCGAACGGGTGACGTTGACGCTGATCGAGGCGCCGGGCAGCACGCTGTCGGCCAGCAGGTTCTTGTCGACGGTGAGCTTTGCCCCCGGCTTCAGCGCCAGCACCCTGCGTTCGGTGATCGGCAAGGAGGCCGGGCGCACCGGCACGTCGAGCGTCTGGTCGAGCGAAAGGCCGGAAGCGCCGGAGAGGTTGATCGAGACGTTGCCGGCGCCTGGCTGTTTGCCGATGAGCGAAAGCGTCAACTCGGATTTCGCACCGGCCTCGAGGCGGATCGTCTGCGAGGCGGATGCTTCTTCGATGCCGACTGCGTCATTGCCGGTCAGTTGCAGCTTGTAGTCGCCGGCCGGCGCATCGGTGTTGGCGATGTCGAGGCGCAGATTGGCCTTGTCGCCGGGAGAGAGGAACTTCGGCAGGCTTGCGGTCACCACGACAGGATCGCGGATGATGACATCCTTGACGCCGTGACCGACGCCTGATTTCGACCAGGCGACTGCCATGACGCGCGCCGTGCCGTTGAACTGCGGAATGTCGAAGGAGACATTGGCCTTGCCTTCGGCGTCGAGCTTCACCGGCCCGGAAAAGAAGGCGACGAGCTTTTGCGTCGGCGGGCTTGCCTGCAGCGCGATGGCGCCGCCATCGCCGCCGGTCCTAAGCTTGCCGGTCGCACCCAGCGAGCCGTCGATCAGGCGGCCATAGAGGTCGCGGATTTCAAGGCCGAGCTGGCGCTGGCCGAAATACCAGTCCTCCGGGTTCGGCGGTTCGTAGCGCGTCAGGTTGAGAATGCCGACATCGACGGCGGCAACCGTCACATAGGCATCCTCGTTGGCGCCGGCGCCCGCCACCTGCAGGCCAATGTTCAATGGCCCGCGCGGCAGCATCTTTTCGGGCGTGTCGATCGTTACCTGCAGCGCGCGCTGTTCGGGATCGACCTTCAGCCATTTGATGCCGATCGAGCGCATCGGCATATGGCTGTCCTGGGCGTCGCCGGGGCGAAAGAGCGTGGCGGTCACATAGGCGCCAGCACCCCAGTCAGCCGTGACCGGGATGTCGACCTCGCCGCCGGTCTCGCCGATGGTGGCGTTCTGGACGGCAACCAGCTTCTCGGTTCCTGATGTCACCATCAGCTCGCCGCCATAGCGCGAGGTGACTTTCAGCTTGGCGGTTTCGCCGATCTTGTAGCTGTCCTTGTCGAGGGCGATTTCCAGCCCGTCGGGCGTTTCGGTCGAGGTCGAACTCACGAACCAGCCGGCGTCGAATTCGACGCTCGAGGTCGGGCCGTCGGCATCGGGGCTTTCCACTTCGAGGCGATAGCGGCCCCATGTCACCGGCACGGAGATCTTGCCGCCGTCCATCGCCGCGTCAACGCTGCCGTTGGAGACCTGCTCGGCGGTGTAGACAGGCTCGTATTTCCAAGCCGTTCCCTCGCGGTACCACTGGTATTGCCGGTTGAGGCTGTAGAATTTCCAACGCAGGCCCTTTGTCTCCTGCTTCTGTCCGTTGGCATCAACGCCGATCACCGTGAAGTTGGCGATCGAATTCTCCGGCAGATCGTCGGAAAATTCCGCCTTGATGCCGATCGACGCGCGCTCGTTCTTCACCGGGATGGTCAAGGAGCGCTCGATGGCGCGGCCGCCCGCCTCCTGCATGCGCATATAGACGGTGGCGTTGAGCAGCTGTGTCGTGGCCGGCAGTTCGCTGATGGTGAGATCCGTCGAAGCTTCGCCGTTCTCGTCGAGTTCCGGCAGCCCGTCGATCGGCAGGCGCGAATCCTCGCTCGCCTCTTCGTCGGCGAGCCCGAAGAGGAAGCCCTTATAGGCCGCACTCTCACGCGTCGGCTTGACGACGACGTCGCCTTCGAGCGTCAGGCCGGCGGCCGGGGCGCCGTAGAGATATTTGCCCGAAACGGTGATCGTCGCCGGCATGTCCGGACCGACTTCCTTGGCCTCGGTCTTGATCTCCATGTCGGTGCGATCTGGGACGAAATCGTCGACAAGGAAGCTCTTGGTGGCGATCGCGCTGCCCTTGGGATCGGTATAGATGTTCATCGTCCAGGTGCCCCGCATGGCGGTTTCCTGGGTGGGGAAATCGACGGTATAGCCGCCGAGATTGCTGGTCTGGCTGACGATCCGCCGGTCTTCGACACCGTCGGGGCGGCTGAAGATGAAGGTGAGCGGCAGGTTCTCGATGGCGTTGCCATCGGTGTCGCGGGCGAGCGCCTGCGCATGCACCGTCTCGCCGGCGCGGTAGATGCCGCGTTCGGTAAACGTCAGCACGTCGATCGCGCCGGGTGCTGCGCGGCCCGTCACGCCGCGGTCGGAAAGGTCGAAGCCGGCGCGCGTCATGTCGAGGAAGACATAGTCCGAGGTGCCGTTTTTGGCGGTAATGACGGCGGGCGTCAGTGCCGCCGTGCCGCGGATCAGGCCGGCGGTGAAGGTGGCGCGGCCGTTTTCGTCGGTCGTCGCGGTGCCGAGCACTTCATTGTTCTTGGCCAGCAGCTGCAGCTCGACGCCTGATATCGGCTTGGCCGAAGCGAGCGAGCGGGTGAAGACGTTGAGCCCGTCGGTGCCGGCATAGGTGGTGACACCGATATCGGAGACTAGGAACCATTGCGTCGCCTGCGAATCCCACTCCTGCGCCGGGCCGTTTGCCGCCGTTGCGGTCATCACGTAAATGCCGGGCTTGCGCTCGGGCAGCGCCTCGTCGACCGGGAAGCTGGTGACGATGTCCTTGTTGAGTTCGTTGGCGATGTCGATCGAGCCCTGCCAGACGAGCTCGCCGTTCTGGTCCTGGATATTTTGAGCGCTGTAGCCGTCGAGCTGGGACAGGAACTGCGAATTGGCCAGCAGCGGCGCGATAGCACGATCGCCGATGCGGTAAAGTTTGAGGTTGGCCGAGGTCATGTTGACCGAAACGATCGGGATGCCGCGGCGCGCCGTCGAGGGCAGCACGAAGCTGTCACCGGTGAAACGCACAATCTGGCTGCGGTCCTTGATGTAGACGTCGACGCTGACAGGTGCTTCCAGCACCTCGTCGACTGATGACGGCAGGCCGGTGCGCAAGGCGATCTTATAGGTCTGGCCATGCGTCAGCCCCTCGACGCAGATCTGCTTGTCCTTGGTTTCGAGTGCCTTCGGTGCTTCGCCGTTCAGCGTCACGAAGGGTGTGTAATCGGTGGTTTTGACCAGCGCCTCGGAGAAGGTGACGCAGGCACGCGGCGTGGCGCTGTCGGCATCGACAGTGTGTTCGGTGACGCGGAAACCCTGCGTCGATTTCAGCTGCAGGTAGGCCGCCTGCACATCCTTGGCGCCGACAAGCGCCAGGCTCGCCTTGTAGGCGTCGAGCGCCGGGCGGTAGTTGGCATTCCGCTCTAGCGCAGTGGCGAGCACGGCCAGCGCCCCGGCGCGTTTGGCGGCGGTGCGCGTCAGCTCGTAGCCGTTCAGCGCATCGACCACGGCCTGTCCCGTCGTGTTGCTCTCGGCGCTGCCGAGCGAGGCTGCGGCGCGGGCGGTTTCGAGCCAGAGATCGGCGTCGTCAGGCGTGATCGACAGCGCCCCATGGAAGGACTTCAGCGCGTCGGCCAGGTTGTTGGCGGTGAGGTCGAGGCGGGCATTGGCTGTCAGGCTGTCGACGCCCTGACCCTGCTGGTCGTCGGTAAGGGTCAGATTATCCTTGAAGTCGTGAGCCTGCTGGATGAGATCGTTCGTCAGGAAGGTCAGGCGCGGCGCAGCGCCGATATCCCGCTCCTGTTGGGCGGCCGTTTCGACGATCTTGCCGGCGATGGCGCCGGGGAAGGCGTTCATCGTCTTGAAATCGGATTTGAGGAAGCACCATTTCACCTTGGGATTGTAGGTGAAGGCCTTGCAGCTCTTGTCGCCGATGCAGGAGGTCTTGCATTGATCGAGCGAGACGTTCTGCTCGGTACGAAGATCGAAGCCGAAGAAATCGGCGTCCTTGATCGTCTGGATGTCGCGCTTGGTCTCCGCAGCGACGGCGGGAAAGCTGACGGCGATCATGGAAAATGCGATTGTCGCGAAAGCGAAAAACGAGCGCACGGACATAGGTTCCCCCCGGAAATGCTGGCTCTGACCGGCGGGCACTCTCCTCACTCCTCGCGACATTGTCAACTCAAGTTGAGCGCTGTTTCATGTTCGCACAGGCGCTTTCGTCTGGCTGTCACATCGGCGTGAGTGACCGCCTTGTGATTTGCGCCTTTTGCGAGGATGAGCAAGGATTTGAGCCATCGCAGGAGGTAGCGCCATGTCCATGTCTTCCCACCGCAGGAGCCTTGCCGCGCTCCTTGCCGCCACTCTATTCTCGCTCGGGACCGGTGCCGCAGGCGCGGCCGAGGATGCCGTCGTCGTTCCGCCGCCAGCCGTCGACGAGGCGGCCGGCTCAGGCACCGAGACCGCCATTTTCGCCGGCGGTTGTTTCTGGGGTGTCCAGGGCGTCTTCCAACACGTGAAGGGTGTCGAGAGCGCCGTCTCCGGTTATGCCGGCGGCGACGCCGTAACGGCGCAGTACGAAACCGTCAGCACCGGCTCGACGGGCCATGCCGAAGCCGTCCAGGTGAAGTTCGATCCGAAACAGGTGACCTACGGCAAGTTGCTGCAGATCTTCTTCTCGGTGGCGCACAACCCGACGCAGCTGAATTTTCAGGGTCCGGACCGGGGAACGCAGTACCGTTCGGCGCTGTTCGTTGCCGATCCCGAGCAGCGCAAGGTCGCCGAGAGCTATATCAGCCAGCTGGACAAGGCGCATGTCTTCCCCCAGCCGATCGTGACCAAGGTGTCCGAACCGACAGGCTTCTATCCGGCCGAAGCCTATCATCAGGATTTCCTGACGCTCAATCCGACCTATCCCTATATCGTCTACAACGACCTACCGAAGATCGAAAACCTGAAATCGCTGTTTCCCGCCGACTACCGCGGCAAACCGGTCCTGGTGATGAAGGTCAAGGGCTGATCGGTCCTGGTTATGGGCTTTGAACGCAGGGATGCAGTGAGTTCGTCACAACCTTCAGGGCATAATGTCTATGGGGGTGTGGTTGGGGACACGAGCCCAAATCTCACGCATCTCGGCGTTGGTGACCGCAATACATCCATCCGTCCAATCCCACAGTTGATGGGCATTTCCGAATAGGCCCCAGCCATTGGGAAGTCCGTGGATCATGATATTGCCGCCGGGAGGAAAGCCACCGGCTTCAGCGTTGCGCCGATCATCAGGGTCTGGATATGAAATGTGCAGGCTCAGATGCGCCATCGACTTCGGATTGCGCCAGTCTATCTCATAACGCCCTTCAGGCGTTTTCTCGTCACCTTCTCGTTGCTTGGGACCCTCATCGGCCGCCTGCCCAAGAGAAATCCGGTATGTTGAGATGGGGGTATCTCCTTTGAGAAGGACCATGCGACGTTCGGTTTTATAAACGCGAATGCGGTCAGCCTGTTGCTCCAACGGCGCATCTGGAGGTGGTGAGCCGGCGCCGATCCTGGCCATCAATTTCGTGTAGGCGAACAAGCTGACGACCACGGCGGCTAAAATGACAAATTTGTTTCTCAACCTGGTCCTCGTCTTCAAGCTCACCGAATGGCTAATACTGCCTTATCGCGTCCCCATTCAGAAGGTGCGCGGTTGAAACTGAGCACGATTGGGCGCCACCTTTTTTCTTAAGCTTCTTTATTCTTAAGAATTTGTCAACGTTAACAATATCTTAAATACAAGAAACGGCGTTTCACCGCGGAACATATCGCCAAGTTGCCCGTTACCGCCGTGAGTTTCGCGTCGGATAGGCTGCCGGAGCGGATCCCTCTTTCGGAGTATAGGCGTAACCAAGGGGACGTATCATGGCCACCAATGTCGTGCGGCGCTGGCAACGAGATGATCTGATGAAACAGAGAGTATTGATCGTCGAAGATGAATTCCTGATCGCCCTCGATCTCGAGGCGACGGTGGAAGGTATGGGCATGCACGTGGCGGGCCTTGCCAATGATTGCGAACAGGCGCTGCGGCTGGCGCCGCTTGCCGATATCGCTTTGGTCGACGTCAATCTCGCCGACGGCCCGACCGGGCCCGAAATCGGCCGGCGGCTGGCGCAGGAGCATGGCATTGCCGTCGTCTTCATGACCGGCAATCCCGAAGTGGTTGCTGACGGCGTCAAGGGCGCGGTCGGCGTGGTCCAGAAGCCGGTCCTGCCTTCGGTTGTCGAACAGCTGGTGAAATATCTTGCCGCGCGCCGCGTCGGCATGTTCGCGGTCGTGCCCTCACAAATGACGGTCTTTGCCTGATCGCATGGGCTTGATCGGGTGGGAATGATGGGCCTGATCGGTAGGACCCGATCGTACAAGGGCCTGATCAGCCGGATATGGCTGCGAGCTGCGGCGGTTGGCCGGCCTTTTCCGCCTCCGGCTTGCCATAGGCTTTGAGAAAGGTATGGACGGCGTTGCGCGCCGCCTTTTCCAGTTCTTCGTCGGTGGGTGTGCCGCCGAGAAGGATCATCATCTGCAGATCGGCATTGCCGAGCGCCACGAACTGCCTCGCGGCGACATCGAAATCGTCGATGGCGAGCGTCCCCTTATGGGCAAGCCGCCCGAAAAGTGCTGACAGTGCGGTGGTCAGCTTGCCCGGCCCCTGCTGGCGCCAGCTTTCGAAGAGGTGCGGATATCGCTCGCCTTCGGTCTGCACCAGCTTGCGCAGGAATTTTCCGTCGTGGTTGCAGATGCAGTTCTTGTTGAGGCGCACGGCGAAGGCCGTGAGCTCGTCTTCGAGATTGTCGGCGCGCTCAGGAAAGGTCGACAGCACCGAGAAGAGCATGGCGTTGGCGCGGTTCATGACGTCTTCGACGACGGCGACGAACAGCGTTTCCTTCTCGCGATAGTGATTGTAGATCGTCTGGCGGGATACGCAGGCGACAGCGGCGATCTCGTCAATGCTGGCGCCGGCAAAACCCTGGCGACAAAATACGTCTGCCGCGGCATCGAGGATCGACATGCGCTTGGCGCATTGTCCGCGCTGCGTATGCCCCGTCATTCGGACTACCGGTGTCATGCGTTCTTTCATGAGAGCGAAGATAAGACGTCTTGACGTTTTAGACAATGGCGTCTAGTTTTACATCTGTGTCCAAATTTATTGACACTCCTGGTTTCGCCGCTGAGATATGAGCTCCCAACTTCGTCTTCGCGCGAACGATCATCATTGAACCCGCGCATCGGCCCGAAAATCGGAACCGATTTTAGGAAAGCACGATGCGTAGACTTGATGCGTAGACTTGATGCGTAGACTTGATGCGTAGACTTGATGCGTAGACTTAAAGTGTCAGAGCGTCCTTGTGCGTCCGAGAGGACGCACGCCGCTTTTAAGAGCCAATGCCGCGGAGCGACGATCCGGTATCTCCGCTGCGCTTTTATGAAAGATCACCATTATGACGGCTCCCTTCTTTCGCATTGCCCTCATTCTCGGCCTTCTGTCGGCCATCGGGCCTTTTGCCATCGATATGTATCTGCCTGCGCTGCCGTCCATCGGCCAGGACCTGCATGCCGATAACAACGTCACCCAGCTCACTCTTCTCGCCTTCTTCATCTCCTTTGCGCTCGCGCAGTTGGTCTATGGTCCGCTGTCGGACATGTGGGGCCGCAAGCTACCGCTCTATCTCGGCATCGGCCTCTTTTCCGTCGCCTCGATCGGCTGCGCGCTGGCGACCGATATCGAAACGCTGATCGCCTTCCGTTTCGTTCAGGGTATCGGCGGTGCCGCCGGCATGGTCATTCCGCGCGCCATCGTCCGCGACATGCATACCGGCGTCCAGGCCGCCCGCCTGATGTCGCTGCTGATGCTGGTCTTTTCGATTTCGCCGATCCTGGCGCCGCTGACCGGCAGCGCCGTCATCGAGTTTTACGGCTGGCGCGGCGTATTCTGGGCCGTGACCATCGCCGCCTTCATCGGCCTCGTGCTGCTCGCCACCCAGCTTGATGAAACCCGTTCGGCGACCGAACGTAGCGGCAGCGGGCTGAAGAGCGCTATGGCTGCCTACCGCCTGCTGCTTGGCGACCGCAACTTCCTGACGCTGACCTTCATCGGCGGCCTCGGCATTTCGAGCTTCCTGGTCTATCTCGCCAACTCGCCCTTCGTGCTGATCCAGCATTACGGGTTGACGCCGACGCAATACAGTTTCGCCTTCTCAATCAATGCCGTCTCCTTCTTCGCGGTATCGCAGGCGACGGGCTGGCTCGGCGAGCGTTTCGGCCTCGTCCGCGTCATGCGCATTGCGGTCAGCGTTTTTGCCCTTGCCATGGTCGTCATGGCGGTGGTGATGGCTGCCGGCTTCAACCAGTTGCCTGTCCTGGCGACCTTCCTGTTCATCGGCTACGGCTTCCTCGGCCTCGTCATCCCGACGAGCGCGGTGCTCGCCCTTGAGGATCACGGCGAGATCGCCGGCACCGCCTCGTCGCTGATGGGCACGCTGCATTTCGTGATCGCCGCCGTCGCCATGGTCATATCGAGCGTCTTCTTCGACGGCACAGCCGTTCCGATGGCCGCCGGCATCGCGCTCTGCGCCTTCGCAGCCTTCGTGCTGACCCAGGCAACGATCGGCCGCCGTACCGCCGTCGCCCCAGCTGAATGATCTGAAGCCAGGCCGCACTCGGTGTCCGGGTGCGGCCATATGATCCGGTCGCGGCCCCCCGAGAAAATGCAACGCGCAATTGATTATCGGCTGGCCGCTCTATCTACGCCGTGACGAGGCATGGTCATACCGGAGGATACTTATGGTCGACGAGAAGCGGCTGATCTCGAAAATCACCTGGAAGCTGATGCCGTTTCTCGGCATTCTCTATCTCATCGCCTATATCGATCGGCAGAACGTCAGTTTCGCCAAGCTGCAGATGGTCGATGCTCTCGGAATGAGCGAATATGCCTATGGTCTCGGCGCTTCGCTGTTCTTCATCGGCTACTTTCTCTTCGAGGTGCCGAGCAACCTCTTCCTCGACAAGCTCGGCGCCCGTGTCTGGTTCGCGCGCATTCTGGTCTCGTGGGGCATCGTTACTATCGCGCTCGCCTTCACGCAGAATGCGACGATGTTCTATATCCTGCGCTTTCTGCTTGGTGTCTGCGAAGCCGGCTTCTTTCCGGGCGTCCTCTATCTGCTGACGCTGTGGTTTCCCTCGGCCTATCGCGGCAGGATGGTCGGGCTGTTCATGATCTTCAGTGCCATCGCCAATGCCGTCGGTGCGCCGCTCGGCGGCGTGCTGCTCGATCTCGACGGTCTCTACGGCTTTGCCGGCTGGGAGTGGGTCTTTCTGGCCACGGGCGTTCCGGCTGTGATTGCCGGCATCGTCACCTTCTTCTATCTTCCCGGCCGGCCTGAAAACGCAAGCTTCATGAGCGGCGAGGAGAAGGATTGGCTCGAACGAAGGCTCACTTCCGAAAATGCCGGCATGGGCGAGCACGCCGGAAACGGTTTCAAGGCGCTCATCGACCCGCGTGTCCTGCTGATGGCGCTCTGCTATATCGCCTTTCCGCTTTCGGCCTATGGCCTCAGCTATTGGCTGCCGACCATCGTCAAGGCTTTCGGCGTCAGCAACACGGTGAACGGCTTCCTCAACATCATTCCCTGGGTGCTGGTCGCGATCGCGCTCTATGTCGTTCCCACCATGGCCGACAAGGCGCAATCGAAGACGCCCTATATCGTCATTCCGGCTTTCATCGGCGCCGCCTGCCTGCTGCTTTCGGCGCTGATCCCGAACCACACTTTGCAATTCGCCTTCCTCTGCGTTGCCGCAGCCGGGATCTTCGCGCCCCAGCCGGTGTTCTGGAGCCTGCCTTCACGCTTCCTCAAGGGCGCGGGGGCTGCGGCGGGCCTTGCCGCCATCAATTCGGTTGGAAATCTTGGCGGTTTCGTCGCCCAGAACGTCGTGCCCTGGATCAAGGAAGCAAGCGGCAGCACGATCGCGCCGATGTTCTTCCTGGCCGCCTGCCTGGCTGCCGGAGCCCTCTTGGTTTTCGTCGTCACGCGTCAGCTGTCGCACAGGGAGCATTCGGCAGCTGCGAGCCGGGTTTGATGCAAACACCCAAAACTACCTACGCGACGGGCATCAGGTCGTCAGCATGAAAGCGTCGCTTTCGCCTGGAACGAGTTCCAGCGGCCAGATCCTGTTGCGGGCGCCCTGCGGATAATGATCGGCATAGGCCGGCATGGTGGCGAGCAGGGTTTCGCCGAGCTGCGCACCAAGATCGCGCAGCGACATGCGAAAGGATGTCAGCGTCGGCTGCAGGAAAAGCGTGCGCGGCTCCTCGCGGAAACCGACCACGGCGAGGTCACGGCCGGGCACGACGCCGGCCTCGGCAAGCCGGCGGTAAAGCCCGATCGCCATCAGTTCGTGGATCAGGATGATCGCGGTTGGCCGCTCCCCGATCATCAGCAATTCATGGCCGGCCTGATAACCGCCCTGTTCGCTCGACTTGACCCGGATGACGAGGGCCGGGTCGAAGGGGATGCCGTGCCGTTGCAGTGCCTGGCGGTAGGCGTCGAGGAAGAGGTAGCCGAGATTGATGTCGGAGGAGGGGACAGCCACGGCGATCCGCCGGTGCCCTTTGGCGACCAGCCGGTCGACACCGCGCGTCGCCACGCCCTCGAAATCGAGATCCATCCAGGTGTAGCTGCCGCCCGACGCGCTGCGGCCAAGCGCCACGAAGGGGATGCGGGCCTTTTCCAGAAGCTCGATGCGCCGGTCGGTGCGTCGTGTCGCAGAGATGATTAGCGCGTCGACAAGCCGGCGCGCCACCATGCGCTTCAGATATTCATGCGGGTCCTCGTCATCGGGGCAGGGCAGCATGACGAGATCGAGCTTGTGGCGGGAAAACACCCTCTGCAGGCCGTCAGTGACGCCAAGGAAGAAGTCGTCGCTGTTTTCGACCGTCTCGCGGCTCACTTCGAGCATCAGCCCGATGACGTTGGTCGTGCCCTGGCGAAGGCTGCGGCCCGATTGGTTGGCGACGTAACCGAGTTCCTCGGCGGCGGCGAGCACGCGCCGGCGCGTTTCGTCGTTGACGTCGGGCTTGCCGTTCAGCGCACGGGACACCGTTCCGATCGAAATGTCGAGATGCTCGGCGAGCTGGCGGATACCCTTCATCTGCGTCGATCTTCCTCCCGGGTCACGCGTCAACCCTTCTTGCCACAGGATGGCGCCTGCGAAAAGCCGTGGGAGGGTCAGGTCTGAAGCTCTGGCGGATCACGAGCTGCGGAAATGACGCGTTCGTAACCCGGAGGCAGGCACGGGTTTTCAAGCCGCCGCTCCATCAGCTCGAAGGCGCGCTGCGCCAGGGTCAGCGGATCCTGGCGGGAGGTGGGCAGCTGATAGCTCACCAGGAGGATTCCGGCACGTCGTCGAAGCGGATCAGGATGACAACAGACCGCATGCCGGCCGTAATTTTTTGCAGAAAAAAGCCGAGGCTGCGGCAGGCAACCTCGGCCGAGAGATCAAATCAACGTTCCCGTGTTTACTCGCAGACCCGCACGGTTTCGGCGTGATAGCCGCCGTCATAGCGGTTGCGGACGTCGCGGTCCTCATACCAGCATCTCGGCTGGGGTTCGACATAGCGGGGGCTCTCCACATAACGAGGGCCTTCGTCAACGTAGCGAGGGCCGCCATTGGCGATTGCGCCGCCGATCAGGCCGCCGACGACGCCTGCGGCAACGCCGCCGGCGATGATTCGGCCAGTATTGTCGTGATGACGGTGATCGCGTGCGGCAGCAGGCTGAATAGCCGATCCAACAAGGGCCGTCGCGATCAACAGGCTGCTAATAACTCTTTTCATGACATTCTCCTCAGTGGCACTCGCCCCAGATAAGAGAGAAATGCGGCAGCAACGCGTTGGTTCGTTCAAACTTTGCGACAGGCATTAATGCACGCCCAAGACTAGAGCGCCGTGCGTCCTTGCGGACGCAATCACTTTCAATCCTCGCATCGTACTTTCCGAGAATCGGCTCCGATTGTCGGAAACCACAATGCGCTAGGTCGCCGATTCCGCTGCCGTCGTCTCTTCCAGCACGTCTTCGGGAATGTCGTCGAAGGAGGAGTAGTTCAGATTGTAGAGCTTGGAATAGAGTTTGCCGTTCTTCATCAACTGGCGGTGGTTGCCGCTTTCGATGACTTCGCCGTTCTGCAGCACGATGATGCGGTCCGCCTCGCGGATCGTCGCAAGCCGATGGGCGATGACGAGGCCGGTGCGGTTTTCGAGCAGCTTCACCAGCGCCTTCTGGATCAGCATTTCGGTATAGCTGTCGATATTGGCCGTCGCCTCGTCGAGCACGAGGATCTTTGCGTCCGCCACCAATGCGCGGGCAAAGCTCAACAGTTGGCGCTGGCCGAGCGAAAGGTTGCCGCCGCGCTCGCCGAGAACGCTGTCGTAACCATCGGGCAGGCGCATCACGAAGTCATGCGCGCCGACGGCCTTTGCCGCCTCGATTACCTGCTCGCGCGTCGCCTCCAGCTTGTGGTAGCGGATGTTTTCGAAAACGGTGCCGGTAAAGAGGAAGGGTTCCTGCAGCACCATGGCGATCTGCGCTCCGAGCGAATCCTGCGTCAGATGACGCACATCGTCGCCGCCGACCAGCACCTGGCCCTGCTGCACGTCGTAAAAGCGATGGATCAGCGACATGCAGCTCGACTTGCCGGACCCTGTCGGGCCGACCAGTGCCACCGTCTCGCCGGGATTGACCTTGAAGCTGACATGCTTCAGCACCGGATGCTTCGGATTGTAGCCGAAGACGACATCCTTGAATTCCACCGAGCCGTCCATGTCGCGCGACAAGGCCTTGGCATCGGGCGCGTCCTTGATGTCGACAGGCACGTCGAGCACTTCGGTCAGCCGCTGGCCAGACGCCATGGCGCGCTGCATCACCGAATATTGCAGGGTCAGCGAACGGATGGGGTCGAAGAAGCGCTGGATGTAGAACAGGAAGGCGACGAGCACGCCGACATCGAGCGCCTGATTGAGGACGCGGGCGCCGCCGACGACGATGACGAGCGCCATCGCCACGCCGGTCAGGCTGTCGACGATCGGCACCATCACCTGCGCATAGCGCGCCGCCGTCAGATGCGTCTGCAAGTTGGCATGCGCCTTGTCGTCGTAAAGCGTGAAGTTGACGCCCTGCCTGTCCATGCTTTGGACCGCACGCACACCGTGGATCGCTTCGGCGAGGGCGCCGGCGGCAATCGAATTGGTCTCGTGCGCGGCCATGAAGGATTTGCGCGCCAGCGGCAGCCAGAACAGCCGGACGATGAACAGTACCGGCAGCACCGAGAGCGTCAGCAGTCCCAATTTGAAATCGAGGTAGAGCATGACGAAGACGATGCCGAAGAGCAGCACGATGTCTCCGACTGACAGCACCGAGGTTTCGAGGAATTCCTGCATCGAGTTGACGTCGCCCTGCAGCCGCGACATCAGCCGTCCCACTTCGGTCTTGTCCATGAAGGAGAGCGAGACGTGCTGAAGATGCGAAAACATCGCCTTGCGGATATCGAAGAGCACGTCCTCCGCCACGCCGCCGACCAGCGTCTCCTGCGCGTAGCTCGCTGCATAATTGATTGATATGGCGATGGAAAAGGCGACGATCGACCAGGCCAGCGCCGAGTGGTTGCCGCCCGGGGACATGCCGTGGTCGATGGCATAGCGAATGATCAGCGGGATGGTGAGCTGCATCATCGTGAAGGTCAAAACGGCAACGACCGACCACACGACCTGGCGGCGATAGGGGTGAACGAAACCCCAGATGCGTTTGACGATATTGCCGTCGAAGGCCTTGCCGAACATCTCCTCCTCGACGCGATGCGAGCCGACCACCGCCCGCGGCGGGCGGCGTCCATCCTCGCGAACGTCGGGACGCTCGGTTTCCAGTTCCTCGGCCATGCCATTCCTCCCGCGGCCATCACGTCCGGTGGCCTGCATAGTCATTGCTTGTCCGCTCTTCTCCCCGGTGGGCAGAAGAAGGGAGTTCCTGCTAGGCGCTCAAGACCTCGTCGCCCGGCCGCACCTGTAGCTCGTAAAGCGCCTTGTAGCGCCCGCCGAGCGACAGCAGCGCCTCATGCGTGCCGCGCTCGACGATCCGGCCGTCTTCGACGAACAGGATCTGGTCGGCATGCATCAGCGAACTCAGGCGGTGAGCGACGATGATCGTCACGCGGTCGGCGGCGTAGCGGCGCATGGCGCCGCGAATGCGCTGCTCGGTGGCCGCATCGATTGCCGCCGTCGAATCGTCGAATATCATCACTGCCGGTTTCAGCATCAGCGCGCGGGCGATCGAAAGACGCTGCCGCTGGCCGCCCGACAGCGAAACGCCGCGCTCGCCGACGACGGTGCCGTAACCTGTCGGAAGGCCGAGCACGTAATTGTGCAGCTGGGCGCTTTCGCTGGCCCGTTCGATCCGGCCTTCCTTCGCCCAGGGGTCGCCATAGGCGATATTGTTTTCGATCGTCGTGGTGAACAGGAAGGAATCCTGCTGCACGACGGCAACCGCCCGGCGCAGCGATTGCAGCGTCGCCTTGCGGATGTCCTGGCCGTCGATGGTGATCTTGCCGCCGCTGACGTCGTAAAAGCGGGGGATAAGATGGGCAATGGTCGACTTGCCGCTGCCGGGAGGCCCGACGATGCCGATCGTCTGGCCGCGCCTGGCTTCGAAGGAGACATCGTCAAGAACGGTGCGCTGTTCAGAACCCGGATAGGCGAAGCTGACGTTTTCGAAGCGCAGCACGCCGTCGGTAAGGGTCAGCTCCTTGGCATCCGGCGCATCCTTGATCGCGACGTCGAGGTCGAGCAGGGCAAAGAGGCGCGAGCCGCAGGTGGAGGCGCGGGCGAAGGCATTGACCATCAGACCGAGCTGGCGCACCGGCATCTGCAGGATGGTCATGAAGGTCAGGAACGAGGCCAGCGTGCCGACGGTGATTTCGCCCGACATCACCTTGCCGCCGCCGACCCACAGAACCAGGCCCATCGCCGCGAAGAAGGAGAGGGTCATGGCGCTGGTGTTGGTGACGCGGATGCCGACGCGCTGATGGGCGAGTGCCAGCGCGCTCTTCGACGCCGCCTCGAACTTCGAAATTTCGTGTTGGTGGGCGGCAAAGGCGCGCACGACGCGGATGCCGCCGAGATTTTCCTCCATGATGCGGGTCAGCACCGAAAGCCGCTCCTGCAGGTCGAGCCAGGTGGCGCGCAGCTTGAGCTGCGTCACCGACGAGCGCCAGCCGACGAAGGGCACGAAACTCATCGCCAGCAGGCCGAGCAGGATATCGGTCGACAAGAGCATATAGGCGCCGATGCCGATCAGGATCGACAGCAGGATCATCCGGACGAGTGCGGTGGAAAAGTACATGCGCACGCCTTCGAGATCGAGCAGGCCGACGGTGATCAGGTCGCCGGAATGCACGGTGTCATGAAAGCTGAAAGAAAGTCGCTGGATCTTCTCGTAGCAGGCCAGCCGCAATTCGTAGCCGATGTGATGGCCGACGGCTTCGCTGTAATAGTTCTGGACCATGGTGAAGAGGCCGCGCAGCACGCTGGCGCCAAGCAGCAGCAGCGCCGTGGTCAAAAGCGCGTCCTGTGCCGCCTGGCCCGCGGCACCGCCGGTCATCGCCATCTGCGTGTGGTCGACGGCGTGGCCGAGAAGGCGCGGGATCATCAGCTGGAAGGTCGAGGCGACAAGCGTGGCGCCGATCGCAAAGCCGGATTGCCAGGGGTGGCGGAAGGCCATCATGGTGATACGCACCAATGTGAAGAGGCCTCGGCCCCAGCCTGCCGCAGTTGCAAGCGCCATCGAAGCCGAAGGCTTCGTCGCGCGTGTTAACGCATCGCTGCTCACGGTATTTTTTCCAATAGATGTGTAGTCGGACGCTGGCCCGAAAAGACGGCAAATCCATGAAGGGATTGATAGCATCTTCACTTTTGCCGATTCCATTTGGGGGTTCAAGTAAAGAATTCACCAGTTGGTTATTTTTACGTGAGGTCGCCTCGCATCCGGGCGGGAACAATCTGCGCGCGAACGGGTTGCAGCAGGCGAACGCCAACCGCCGACCGCTACCGGAGAGAGCCATGCCGCTCAAAGCCCTCGCCCTCAACGCCACGCTGAAGACCAGCGACGCCAAGGACGCGTCCTCGACCGACCGGATGATCGGTCTGATCGACAAGGCGATGTCCGCTCACGGCGTCGTGACCGAAGTGCTTCGCCTCGCCGATTTCAACGTCAAGCCGGGCGTCACCTCCGACGAAGGCGCCGGCGATGACTGGCCTGATATTCGCGCCAAGGTGCTCTCCGCCGATATCCTGCTGATGGCGACGCCGATCTGGCTCGGTCAGCCATCCAGTGTCTGCAAGCGGGCGCTGGAGCGCATGGACGCCTTCCTCGAGGAGACCGATGATGAGGGCCGCATGGTCTCCTATGGCAAGGTCGCGACGGTTGCCGTCGTCGGCAATGAGGACGGCGCCCATCATGTGTCGGCCGAGCTCTTCCAGGCGCTGAACGACGTCGGTTTCACCATTCCGGCCAATGCAGTCGCCTATTGGGTTGGCGAGGCAATGGGGTCCACCAATTTCGTCGATCTCGACAAGGTGCCGAAGGTCGTGACCAATGCCGTCGACATGCTGGCCCGCAACACGGCGCATCTGGCGGGCCTGCTGAAGGCAAAACAATATCCGGGCGAGGGCAGTTGAGGCCGCTGCCGAGCTGACATTTTTAAGTTCAATTCCCGGCTCGGGGAGCACAGGTCGACCGAGCTTCCACGGAATACGTCTAAATTATGTTTTATTTCAATATCTTGCAGATAAGTGGCAACAAACCTCTTGCCACCTGCGCCATTTAGCGCTTTCATACACTACCAGTTTGATAGACTATGGACGAGCGTGCTTGCTCCCCTAGTTTCGTTGCGGGGCCGCTGGTTCGGAGCCCGATGCCGCGGCAGGTGTTGTGCATGGCCGCATGAACCTCATCAACGCGTGAACCACTGTTTTACGCGTTGAAACCTCGATCGACCCAGGGTGCGGATGAAGCCGCAAAGGAGTTGCGATGACGGTTCAGGGACTTTTTTCCGCCAGAGCCAATGCGGCGGCGCAGATATCAGCCGTGCCGCGCATTGCGATCGTCGGGCGCGGCTTTTCCGGGATGATGACGGCCATCGCATTGATGAAGACAGTGCGCGCCCCCTTCCACCTCCAGCTGTTCGATCCGAATTCGTCGGTCAGCGGTGGGCAGGCGCTGGCCTCGGTGCGTTCCTCGACGATCCTCAACACCCGTGTCCGGGATCTCTCGGTCTCGGTCGGCGACAATGACGATTTCAACGACTGGCTCTGCAGCAACGCCGCTTTCCGCGCCGCCGTGCCGGCCGCCATCCCCGGATTCCGGCAGATCTTCGTGCCGAAGGAGATCTTCAGCGATTATGTCTACCAGCGCTTTTCGGAAGCACTGGCCGCGCGCAGGGACATCACCGTCCAGGTCTGCAACGATCCGGTCGTGGCGATCCGCAGGAGCCACGGCAACCGCTTCCTGCTCGAAAGCGCCAATCCCGCCAATCCGCTGTTCGATACCGTCATCCTCGCCACCGGCTACGGGCTGACGGCGCCCGATGCCGGCGGTGAGGACGCTTCGCCGGTCAGGGCCCAGCGCCTCGTCGCGCGGCCACATGCGGTGCTGCTCGGCAGCGGCATCCGCGTCGTCGACCAGCTGCTGCAGCTGCGCGATTCCGGTTATGCCGGCCAGGTGACGATCGTTTCGCGGCGCGGCTTCCTGCCGCAGAGCCATACGCCGAATTCCGCCGATCCGGTCTTCCCGGCCGAAGCGCTGCCGCAGAGCCTGCCGGAGATCGTCCGCTTCATCCGTGAAGCCTGTCGCGAGGCGGAGGAAGCCGGGCGAAGCTGGCAATCGGTGATGAACGGCCTCAGAAAACATGCCCGCTCGCTTTGGCGCTCGCTGCCGGCCCGCGACAAGCATCAATTCAACCGCCACCTCAGGGCAATCTACGACAGCCATCGCAACCGCCTGCCGGAGGCCATGCACCTGCGCCTGAAACGCGAGCTCGCCGAAGGCCGCACGGTACTGCGCCGCGGCCGGGCCGGCCGCCGGGGCCTGAGCGGCCTGTTCTTTACGCCGGCCGGTTCCGCCGGAGAAGAGGTCATCCATTCCGAGCGCATCATCGATTGCCGCTGCCAGGCGCCGGACCTTTCAGCGCCCTTGATGCAGAGCCTGCTTTCCGCTGGCCTTGCCATGCCGGACGAGCTATCGCTCGGGCTCGCGGTCAATGCGCGCGGCGAACCCTTCCTTGAGGACGGTTCGACGGTGGCCGGGCTCTTTGCCGTCGGGCCGCTCGGCCTCGGCAGCCTGCCCGATATCGATCTTGTGCCGGAGATCGTCTCGCAGGCCTATGCCGCTGCCGAGCGCGTTGGCGAGCGGTTCTACCCACAGGTCAAGGCCGTTTGAAATTAGGGCTGCTTCGGAACTATCCGCCCCGTGCTGCGTTATAAAGCGCTGGTGACTCAGAGGGGCAGATGGAAGTGCTAGATCGACATGACACGTCTCTCGACGAAGAGGGACGCTTTCGCCTTTTGGTCGATGCCATCACCGACTACGCTATTTATATGCTGAGCCCCGAAGGCATTGTCACCAGCTGGAACGCCGGCGCCCAGCGCTTCAAAGGTTACAAGCCTTCCGAAATTCTCGGCGAGCATTTTTCGCGTTTCTATCTGGAAGAGGACCGTGCCGCGGGGCTACCGCAGCGCGCGCTGGCCACGGCCGAGGAGCACGGCCGGTTCGAGGGAGAAGGCTGGCGCCGGCGCAAGGATGGCAGCCGCTTCTGGGCGCATGTGGTCATCGATCCGATCCGCCGTCCATCCGGCGAGCTGATCGGCTATGCCAAGATCACCCGCGACCTGACCGAACGCCGGGCCGCCGAAAACGCGATCCGCCAGAGCGAGGAACAGTTCCGCCGGTTGGTCCAGGGCGTCTCGGACTATGCGATCTACATGCTCGATCCCGTGGGCAAGGTCAGCAGCTGGAACTTCGGCGCCGAGCGGATCAAGGGCTATCGGCCGCAGGAAATTATCGGTCAGCATTTCTCGACCTTCTATACTCCCGAAGACCGCGAAGCCGGTCTGCCGGAGACCGCGCTCGGCATCGCGCGCGCCGAGGGCCGGTTCGAGAGGGAGGGCTGGCGCGTGCGCAAGGACGGCACCCGTTTCTGGGCCAGCATCGTCATCGACGCCATCCGCGACGAGGAAGGCGATGTGTTGGGTTTTGCGAAGATCACCCGCGATATCACCGAGAAGATGGAGACCCAGCGGGCACTGGAGCAGGCGCGCGAAGAGCTCTTCCAGTCGCAGAAGATGGAGGCGATCGGTCAGTTGACCGGTGGTATCGCCCATGATTTCAACAATCTGCTGATGGCTGTCCTCGGCAGCCTCGAAATCCTCAAGAAACGCATGCCGCAGGATCTCTCGCTGACATCGCTTGTTGATAATGCCATGCAGGGCGCCCAGCGCGGTGCCGCGCTGACGCAGCGCATGCTGGCCTTTTCCCGCCGCCAGGAACTGCACATGGAGCCGATCGACGTCTCCGGTCTGGTCCGCGGGATGATGGATATGCTGAGCCGTTCGCTCGGTCCCCTCACCATGATCGAGACTTCTTTCCCCGTCAGGCTGCCGACGATCGTGACCGATCCGAACCAGCTGGAGATGGCGATCCTGAACCTTGTCGTCAACGCCCGCGACGCCATGCCGTCCGGCGGCCGGATTGTGCTTCGCGCATCCGAGGAATCGCTGCCATCAGGCAAGGGACCGTTGTCGCCTGGCCGCTACGTCCGTATCGCGGTGATCGATGAAGGCGAGGGCATGGACGCCAAGACGCTGGAGCAGGCGATCACGCCGTTCTTCACCACCAAGGGGGTCGGCAAGGGCACTGGTCTCGGCCTTTCCATGGTGCAGGGGCTTGCATCCCAGTCCGGTGGCCGCCTGATGATGAAGAGCAGCCTCGGCGAAGGCACGACGGCCGAATTGTGGTTCCCGGTCGCACTTGCCGAACAGGTGACCGAGGCCGCTGCCGAGCGGCCGCAGCAGGTGGAAAATGCGCCGCGCCGGCTACGCATCGTCGCCGTCGACGACGATGGTCTGGTCCTGATGAATACGACGCTGATGCTGGAGGATCTCGGCCATACCGTGTTCGAGGCGATGGCGGGTCCCGAAGCGCTCGACATCCTGCGCGAGCAGCAGGTGGACCTGGTGATTTGCGACCATGCCATGCCGCGCATGACCGGCGCGCAGCTCGCTGAGGCGATCCGCAAGGATTGGCCCGACATGCCGATCATCCTCGCTACCGGTTACGCTGAAATCCCAGAAGGCGCCGGCATTGCCAATCTGCCACGCCTCGGCAAGCCGTTCTCGCAGGCGCAGCTCGCCGAGGCGATCAGCCGGGTCGCTTCATAGGGACGATCACTGCTGCCTTATGCGAGTGGCCCTCTCGCCGCGAAGAATGAACACCAGCAATGCCAGCACCATCGCCGCCAGCCCATACCAGGTGATCGCGTAGAGGAGATGGTTGTTGGGGAAAGCGATGACGGTCAGGCCGCCGACAGGTAGGCCTCCCGAATTGGCGGTCGCATCAGCGTCGATGAAATAGGGCGCGACCGTTCCGACGCCGCGCTTTTGCGCGATCGCCGCGACATCGCGCGAATACCAGCGATCAGTGGCGACGTCATTGGATTTGAGCAGCGATCCCTTCGGCTCCGTCATCCGCATCAGCCCGGTAATCTCGACCGGGCCTGACACTTCGCCCTCGCGGCGCGAGGCCGGGTCGCGCCTCTCGGTCGGCACGAAGCCGCGATTGACGAGGATCGATGTGCCATCGGTCAGCATCAGCGGCGTCATCACCCAATAGCCCGGCCCAAGCACCGTCGAGGCATAGACCAGTGTTTCCTTGTCATTCGCCAGCATCCCGGCGGCGGTCACCTGCCGGTATTCGTCATCAGCGGCATTGATCTTGTTCCAGTCGGCGCGTGCCGGTGCCTTCACGGGTGGTGCATGCACACGCTGGTCGACGCGGGCGACGAGGTCGCGTTTCCAGGCCAGCCGCTCGACCTGCCAGGTGCCGAGTGCTGCGAGTGCCGCAGCAAGCATTATCAGGCAGACGGCGAAGATCGCGCGTTTTGCCCGATGACGCCGTCGATCCGATTTTTCCGAGGACGCCTGCGGGTGGCGCTGCCGCCGCCCCTTCGTCGTCGTCACGGCATGTTCTTCATCATCTCGGGGCTCATCGGCATCATGTTGGTGTTGAGATGATGCATGACCCAGAGCGAACCGGAGAGCGCGATGGCAACGATGATAAGGGTGAAAATCAGCGCCATGATCGTCCAGCCGCCCTCGCTCCTGGTATTCATGTGCAGGAAGAAGATCATATGGACGACGATCTGGATCGCGCCGAGGCCCATCACCAGCACCGCCGTCACCGCCGGGCTTTCGAAGACGCCTGACATGACCAGCCAGAAGGGAATGGCGGTCAGGATGATGGAGAGCACGAAGCCCGTCATGTAGCTGCGGAATGTGCCATGGCCGGCCTGATGGCCGTGGCTGTGGCCGTGATGAGCCTCGTGGGCATCTTCGTGGGCAGGTGCTTGCGAACTCATCCGAGAACTCCCAGCAGATAGACGAAGGAAAAGACGCCGATCCAGACGACGTCGAGGAAGTGCCAGAACATCGAAAGGCACATCAGGCGGCGGCGGTTGGCCTCGATCAACCCGTGCATCGACACCTGCACCATCAGCGTGATCAGCCAGATGATGCCGAAGGTGACGTGCAGTCCGTGCGTGCCGACCAGGGTGAAGAAGGAGGAGAGGAAGGCGCTGCGCGTCGGTCCGGCGCCTTCGTGGATCAGGTGGATGAACTCGTAGAGTTCGAGCCCGATGAAAGCTGCGCCGAACAGGCCGGTCACACCAAGCCAGAACAGTGTTTCCGCCTTGGCGTTGCGCTCCATCTGCAGCATCGCAAACCCGTAGGTGATCGAGGAAAACAGCAGCATCGAGGTGTTGAGGGCAACGATCGGCAGGTCGAAGAGATCGGCAGGCGACGGGCCGGCGGCATAGTTGCGGCCGAGCACGCCGTGCGTTGCAAACAGCACCGCGAAAATCAGGCAGTCGCTCATCAGGTAGAGCCAGAAGCCGAGATTGGTGCTGTTCTCAGGATGATGGTCTTCCGTCAGGTAGAATTCAGGCTTTTCGGCCGTGTCGATAGTCTGATCGCTCATGGTCATCACACCTGCTCGGCAAGCAACGCGGTGCGCTTGCCTTCCGTTTCGGTCACCTCTTCGGCGGGAATGTGGAAATCGCGTCCATAGTTGAAGGTATGACCGATCGCGACCACCAGCATGGCGACGAAGGAGACGACTACCAGCCACCACATATACCAGATCAGCCCGAAGGCGAGGGCGACGCTGATGGCCGACAGAATCGCGCCGGTGCCGGTATTCTTCGGCATATGGATCGGCCGGAAGCCTTCCAGCGGACGCGCATAACCACGGTTCTTCATGTCGTACCAGCTGTCATGATCGTGCACGACAGGCGTGAAGGCGAAGTTGTAATCCGGCGGCGGCGAGGATGTCGACCATTCCAGCGTGCGGCCGTCCCAGGGATCGCCGCTATCGTCGCGCAATTCCTCGCGTTTCATGAAGCTGACGACGATCTGGATGAGAAAGGCGGCGATGCCAAGCGCGATCAGGCCGACGCCGAAGGCGGCGATGATGAACCAGATCTGCAGCGACGGGTCCTCGAATTGGCTGACGCGGCGGGTGACACCCATCAGGCCGAGCACGTAGAGCGGCATGAAGGCGAACCAGAAGCCGATCTGCCAGAACCAGAAGCTCATCTTGCCCCAGAAGGGATCGAGCTTGAAGCCGAAGGCCTTCGGGAACCAGTAGTTCACGCCGGCGAACATGCCGAAGAGAACGCCGCCGATGATGACGTTGTGGAAGTGGGCGATGAGGAACAGCGAATTGTGCAGCACGAAGTCGGCCGGCGGCACGGCAAGCATGACGCCGGTCATGCCGCCGATGACGAAGGTCACCATGAAGCCGACCGTCCACAGCATCGGCACCTCAAAGCGGATGCGGCCGCGATACATGGTGAAGAGCCAGTTGAAAATCTTCGCCCCTGTCGGGATCGAGATGATCATCGTGGTGATGCCGAAGAAGGAGTTGACGCTGGCGCCCGAGCCCATCGTGAAGAAGTGGTGCAGCCAGACGATGTAGGAGAGGATCATGATCACGCAGGTCGCGTAGACCATAGAGGCGTAGCCGAAGAGGCGCTTGCCGGAGAAGGTGGCGACGACTTCCGAGAAGATGCCGAAGGCCGGCAGCACGAGGATATAGACTTCCGGATGGCCCCAGATCCAGATGAGGTTGATGTACATCATCGGATTGCCGCCAAGGTCGTTGGTAAAGAAGTTCGTCCCGGCATAGCGGTCGAGTGACAGGAGGGCCAGCGTTGCCGTCAGGATCGGGAAGGAGGCGACGATGAGCACGTTGGTGCAAAGTGCCGTCCAGGTGAAGACCGGCATCTTCATGAAGGTCATGCCCGGAGCGCGCATCTTGACGATGGTGGCGATCAGGTTGATGCCCGAAAGCGTCGTTCCCACACCGGCCACCTGCAGACCCCAGATATAGTAGTCGACGCCGACACCCGGACTGTAGGCCGCGCCCGACAGCGGCGGGTAGGCGAGCCAGCCGGTCTGGGCGAATTCGCCGATGAACAGCGACAGCATGATGATGATCGCGCCGGCGGTGGTCATCCAGAACGAGAAGTTGTTGAGGAAGGGGAACGAGACGTCGCGCGCGCCGATCTGCAGCGGCACCACGAAGTTCATCAAACCGGTGACGAAGGGCATCGCCACGAAGAAGATCATGATGACGCCGTGGGCGGTGAAGACCTGGTCGTAATGGTGCGGCGGCAGATAGCCCTCCGAACCGTTGAAGGCGATCGCCTGCTGGATGCGCATCAAGATCGCGTCGGAGAAGCCGCGCAACAGCATGATGACGGCGAGGATCACATACATGATGCCGATCTTCTTGTGATCGACGCTGCAGATCCAGTCGCGCCAGAGCGGACCCCAGAACTTGAAATAGGTGATGATGCCGAGCACCGCGAGGGCGCCGATGACGACGCCGATGAAGGTCACGACTAGGATCGGCTCGTGATAGGGGATGGCATCGAGGGTCAACCGGCCGAAGACGAACTTCAGGAGGTCAGGATTGGAAAACATGGAACAACCCGTTCATTATGTCTTGCGACGCAAAGCGCCAGGTTAATTGTTGTTGTTGAGCTGCGCCGGCGCCGGATCGGCGCCATTGCTCATGCCGGGCATGGAATGACCCTCATGCTGCATGTCCATTCCGGGCATGCCGGGCATGTCGTGCTGCATGCTGTTGCCGTCGGTCCGCTCGGCGGGCTCGCTGCGTGCCGGAGCCCCGGTCGCCGGCACGGTGGCGGCGGGCGCCACGATGCCTTCGTCGGCATGACGGTCGTCGTATCGCAGCTTCTCGCGGTTCTCGGCACTTTCCTTGCCGCCGCCGCCCATCATGTCGATATGCATCATCTCGTTCATGCACATCTTGCCCGGAGCGGCGCACATGTTGAGGATGGCATTGTAGAGGTCGGCATCGGCGCCGGCATAATAACGCACCGGCTCCTTCTCGCTCGGCTTCTCGAGCTTCAGATAGGCGTCGCGGTTGAGCATCGTGCCCTGCTGCTTGACCTGCGCCACCCAGGCGTCAAAGCCCTCCTGGGTAAGGCCGTGGAACTTGAAGCGCATATGCGAGAAGCCGCTTCCGCTGTAGTTGGCGGAGAAGCCTTCATATTCGCCTTGCTTGTTGATGACGGCGTGCAGCTTCGTCTCCATGCCGGGCATCGCATAGATCTGGCCGGCCAGGGCAGGGATATAGAAGGAATTCATCACCGAGGAGGCAGTGATCTTGAAATTGATCGGCATGTCGACCGGGGCAGCGAGTTCGTTGACGGTGGCGATGCCGAGATCGGGATAGAAGAACAGCCACTTCCAGTCGAGCGCCACGACCTCGACGTTCAACGGCTTGGTATCGGCCGGAATGGCGCGCTCCGCATCGAGGCGGTCGAGCGGGCGGTAGGGATCGAGCTTATGGGTGGAAATCCAGGTCACGGCGCCGAGCGCGATGATGATCGCCAGCGGCGCTGCCCAGATCACGATTTCGAGGCGGGTCGAATGGTGCCATTCCGGCGCGTAGGTGGCGGCCGTATTGGAGCGGCGGTAGCGCCAGGCGAAGAACAGCGTCAGGAAGATCACCGGGATGATGATCAAAAGCATCAGCACCGTCGAGATGACGATGAGATCGCGCTGTTGCGCGGCGATGTCGCCTGATGGCGCCATGACCACCATGTTGCATCCTGCCGGGAAAAGCAGCGGCAAGACGGATAGAAGGCGGGAAAACTTCACGAGTTTTAGCACGTCTCTAAGCTCTTGTTGTTTCGTTCGTTCCGCGACTAACGCACTGGACCTGATAGCGACATGAGGTGTTTGGTCGCAGTGCAGCAAGCATGCCGCATTGCGGCATAAATCGTGTTGCACTACAGCTTTGAAATCCTGATGAGATCAAGAAGGATTCTTTGGCGAGCGCATGTTTCAATCAATATATCCGCCAGAGCCGGCCATGCCAGCGTTCCCATCCGAAAATCGCCGGTCGGATCACGCTATTTTTTCCGCCCACGCCTCATTTTGAGCCGCCATGATGAACTATTTACGTCTTACGGACTTGATAAGCCTGCAGGTTTGATCAAGATCAGGCTGAGGCGCCTTGCCGAAAGCGCTTCAACGAGGGAGGCGTTTTATGGCTACAACATCGAATTATGGACCATCGTCGTCGTCGCTGGAACGCGACGCGCGGCGCATTCACGACGACAAACCGGTTTCGCCTGGTAGTATCGCCATCGGCGTGGTGATCGGCCGCATGTCGGAATTCTTCGATTTCTTCGTTTACGGCCTCGCTTCGGTCCTGGTCTTTCCACAGCTGATCTTCCCCTTCGCGCCGGACAGGCTGACGGGTACGCTCTATTCCTTCGCCATCTTCTCGCTGGCCTTCCTGGCCCGCCCCGTCGGCTCCGTCGTCTTCATGACGATCGACCGGCTGTACGGCCGCGGCACCAAGCTGACGATCGCGCTCTTCCTGCTCGGCGGCTCCACCGCCTCGATCGCCTTCCTGCCGGGTTACGAGGAGATCGGCGCCTGGTCGATCGCATTGCTGGCGCTTTTCCGTCTCGGCCAGGGCTTCGCGCTCGGCGGCGCCTGGGACGGCCTTGCCTCGCTGCTTGCGCTCAACGCGCCGGCCAAGCACCGCGGCTGGTATGCGATGATCCCGCAGCTCGGTGCGCCGATCGGCTTTGCGCTGGCCAGCACCCTGTTCGGTTATTTCGTCGCCAATCTTTCCAGTGAGGATTTCCTCTCCTGGGGCTGGCGTTATCCCTTCTTCGTCGCCTTCGCGATCAACGTCGTGGCGCTGTTTGCGCGGTTGCGCCTCGTCATGACCAAGGAATTCGGCACGCTGCTGGAACAGCACGAGCTGGAAGCAGCCCCCATCCTCGATGTGCTGCGCGTTCACGGCCGCGACATCCTGATCGGCGCCTTCGTGCCGCTCGCGAGTTTTGCCATGTTCCACCTCGTCACCATCTTCCCGCTCGGCTGGATGAGCCTTTACGGCAACCAGCCGATCGGCGCCTTCATGGTGGTGCAGGTGGTCGGCGCCGCGGTCGGCATCGTCACCATCATCGCCTCGGGCCTGATCGCCGATCGTATCGGCCGGCGCGCCCAGCTTGCAATCTGCGCCGTCATCATTGCCGTCTTCAGCTTTATCGGGCCGAGCCTGATTGCATCCGGCAATAGCGGCCATGACGCTTTCGTCATCATCGGCTTCGGCGTGCTCGGCCTTTCCTTCGGCCAGGCGACGGGCTCGATCTCGTCCCGCTTTGGCCGCGGCTATCGCTATACGGGTGCAGCCTTCACCTCGGATCTTGCCTGGTTGATCGGCGCCGGTTTTGCGCCGCTGGTGGCGCTCAGCCTTTCCAGCCGCTTCGGCCTGACCTTCGTCGGCTACTACCTGCTGTCCGGCGCCATCTGCACGCTTGCAGCCCTCGCCTTCAGCAGGGCACTGGAACAGCGCGAATAGACGGACTTGCATACCGGCCTATGGAAAACCATGCAGGCTTTCGTTTTCGGGCAGCGCGGTTCTAATTATTGAATGCATTGCAATCTATAATTAAATGCCTATCCGTATCGGCCTGAACGAGGATATGCCATGACCGCAGAAACCATCGATCATTCGACCCTTTCGCGCCTTGTCGAAGCAGGATCGGTCGATGCCGTGCATGTCGTTGGCAAGACCGGCGGCTGGTCCGTCGTCATCCGATACGGCAAGGTCGAGCGCCCGCTTGCCGCCCAACGCAGCCGGCAGGTGCGCGTGTTCAAGCGCATGGATACCTTGGTGTCTTATCTCAAGGGTGTCGGCATCTCGCGGTTCGAAGTCGACGCGGCCGATTATGCTCCGGGGATTGCATCGCGGCCGGATCGGGCAGCAGCTCTGCGTCGTACTCATAAGGCGGCGGAATACGACAAGTGGTTCCGCAAACAGGTCGAGGAGGCGATCCGGGAAGCCGATGATCCGAACGCTGTCTGGATAAGTGCGCAGGAGGCCGAAGAGCGAATGGACAAGCTTCGGGCCGAACTGTTCGCGCAGTTGGAATCCGGAGATAAGCCTTCTTGATCGTCAAGTGGCTGCAGCAGGCTCTCCTGGATCGGGAAGGTCAGATCCGGCACATCTTTGCTGAAAATCCAAAGGCTGCAATCGCATTGGATGATGTCATCCGACATCAAGCCCAAATACTTGGCGATCATCCCGAAGCAGGACGCGGTGGCCGTCTCGACGGAACGCGGGAATTGGTCATTCCGCGCACTGCATTTCTGCTGATCTATCGCATCGACAGAAACGCACAGAAGGTAGAAATTTTGCGCCTTCTCCATGGTGCCCAGCAACGGCCGCCGAAACGCTGAATGGGTATTACTGCGCCATTTGCGGCTGTTTCGCCGCCCGGGCCGCGGTCAGTTCCGCCGTGGTGTGGTTCAGGCGGTCGGCCAGCACCCGCATGATTTCCACGGCCATCTCCGGAAAATCGCTGAGCAGCTTCAGAAAGTGCTCCTTGCTGATGCGCAGCACTTCGAGCGGCGAGGTGGCGCGCACCGTTGCCGTGCGCGAGACATCGCAGAGAATGGCGATTTCGCCGACGATGGAATTGGGTTCGACATCTGCGACCTTGATCTCGCCCGCCGGCGAGGCGACGACGATATCGGCCGTACCCGTGAGGATGACATAGGCGGCATCACCGACATCGCCCTGATGGAAGAGGTCCTGCCCGGCCTTGTAGGTCATGCGATCGGAGGTAAAGGCCAAAAGCTTGAGCTTTGCTGGCGCGATCCTTGAAAAGATCGGCACCCTTCGCAGCATTTCGACTTCGTCTCTCAACAGCATGAGCGTTTCAATCCCCTGATGCAGGGTCCACAGGACCAGGCATCTTCAAACTCCGAGGCGTTCCCATCGGGAACACCCACCATCGCCGCCCCTATAGAATATTACGATAACAGTTCCTTGAACATCCCGTTTTTCTCGGAAAGTTCCGGAAAGTTTCCGGCTTCCGCCAATCCGCCGCGGTCGAAGAGCAGGATCCGGTCGAACATCTCTGCCAGCCGGGCATTGGAGAGCACCCAGATGATCGCCGGCCGATGGCCTTCCTCGTGCAGGTTCTCGATGATGTTGCGGGTGATCTGATCCTGAACGCGCTGGTCGAGCGCCGACAGCGGCCGGTTGAAGATGAAATAATCCGAGCGCTTCAACAGCGCGCGGGCCAGGTTCAGCTTCTGCCGCTGCACCATGGTCAGCCGTTTGCCGCCGGAGCCGACGTCGAATTCGAGGCCGATCGACAGCACGTCGTCATAAAGATCGAGCGCGTCGAAGAGTTCGCCCATGATGCCGCGGAGGCGGTCGGAGGCGTCGGCCTGCTGATAGGCGATACGGCCAAACAGCACATTGTCCATCAGGCTTGCCGACGGCGTGAAACGCTCGGCATCGTAGCGCTCGATCAGTTCGGCAAGATCGGCTGGAATATGCTCGTGGAACTGCTTGCGGGCGCTGACGATCTTGTCCATCAGCTCGTTCGTCAGCAAGCCGAAGCGGTGGCGCGGCTCGATATAGGCAAAACTCAGCCGGATGATGGCCGAACGCTCCTCGGGCGTGGCGTCCTCGAAGCGGCGGCTTTGCAGCTTCTGCAGCAGCGCCTGGTAGGTCGGAATGTCGTCGGCCGTCATGAAGGTCAGCTGCTGGAAGAAAGGATGGTCCGGCGGCAGGTCGTGGAAGAGTTCCACCGCGTTCTCGGCGATCTCGAGGCCCATGTCGTAGAGATCGGTGCTAAGCCCGGTCTCACGGAAGAGCTGCTGGAAATAGGGATGCGCGGCAAGCCTGCGGTTGGTCATCAAAGGCCGCTTCATCGTGCCGAAGAGCAGGTTCTCGCCGACCGTCGCCTGGGCGTTATAGGCATCGAAATCGAAAGGCACGACGATGGTGTCGAGCCCCTCGTCGCGCAGCCGGTCCCTGAGCGAGGCGCGTAGCGCCACGACGTGGTCGCCGAGCGCCACATGCACGTCGGTGTTGACGGTCGAGCGCAGCGCCAGATCGAGGATGTCCTGCGAGATCAGGACGGCGTCGAGCACCGGGCGGATCGCTTTTAGAATGTCCTCGGGCCCGCTGGCGCCGGCGGCCTTGTAGTCCACCCAGTCGCTGTTGAGGTCGAGCGTCGGGTTGCCGGCCTTCTCCGCCTCGGCGGAATGCCATTTATACTCCAGCGCTTCCCGCTCGTCGTAAACCGGATCGGTCATCGGCGCATGTTTCAGGCCGTAGAGCAGATTGCTGGCGAGCGTGCCGTGGAAGAAGAAGGTGTCGGACGAGGCATAGGAGATGCGCCGGCCGGTGATCGATTCCGGCATCTCGAGGAGATCGCGGCCGTCGATGGTGATGCGGCCGGAGTCCGGCCAGACCATGCGGCCGAGCGCTTCGGCGAAGGCTTCCGCGCCGCTTCCGTTCGGCCCGACGATCGCCACCGTCTCGTTCGGCTTGATCTCGACGGAGACGTGGTCGACGAGGCGGGCGCCGCTGTCGTCTGAGAGCGACAGGTTGGTGACCACGAACGCGCCCGTCAGCGCGCCGACCGGGGCGGTTGCGAGTTCCTGAATGCGGCTGTCGATCAGCGGCTCGACATTGAACTGCTCGTAGACCTGCTGGTACTTCACCTGCACGTCCTGGCGCATCTGGTCCCAGTCGATCAGTTCCTTCAGCGGACCGGGCAGGTCCTTGTAGGCTGATATGACGGCGACCAGCTGGCCGATGTCGAGCCGGCCCTGCAGCGCCAGATAGCCGCCGATCGCGTAAAACAGGAAAGGCGTGACCTGGGCGAGGAAATTGTTGATGAACTTCACCAGGAACTTCCACTGGTAAAGGTCGTAGCGGATCGAGAAGATCCGGCCGAGCCGCGAAGCGATGTCGGCGCGTTCGAGGTTGGATGTGTCGTTGCCGTGGATCGTGCCGATGCCCTCGACGATTTCGCCGACGCGACCGGAGAGCTCGCGCGCCGTCAGCTGCCGCTGGCGGCCGAGTTCGAGCAGGCGCTTGCGCATGCGCGGAATGACGATCGCCTGCACGCCGACGATGCCGGCGGCGATCATGCCGAGCCAGAAATTCTGGACGATGATGAAGGCGAGCGCCGTGATCGCCTGGCCGCCGAGAAGGGCAGGGGAGACGAAGGCATCGCCGGTGAAGCCGCCCATCGGCTCCACCTCGTCCTTGATCATGGTGGCGATTTCGGCCGATTTTACCCGCTTGAAGTGAATGGGCGGAAAACGCAGCACCCGGTCGATCAGCTCGAAGCGGATACGGCGCAGCATGCGCTCGCCGAGCCGGCCCTTATAGGTGTTGATGTAGAACTTGAAGAGGCCGTTCAGCACCACCAGCGCCAGAAACACCAGGCTGAGGGCCATCAACATCTGGAAGCGGTTGAGCTGCAACCCTTGAAAGAATTCGACATGGCCGATCAGAGGCAGGTCGTAGGCAATGTGCATGAAGGTCTGCGTCGCGCCCGGGCCCTCGAAGCCGTCACCCTGGATCGGTCCGTTGACGATCTGCTTCGGCAGGTCGAAGGACAGGAAGTAGGGCACCATCGAGGCGGCGACGACAGCCAGAATCCACAGCTGCTGCAGCCGCGTGTTCTTCCAGATGTAGCGGGCGAGGCTTTTTTCCATGGCTAACCGTCAGCTTGCTGGGAAATTCCGGGGGCGCGATCCGGGCGCCGGGGCGGGGAGGAATTCTAAGGACAGGATCATGCAGCCGGACCGCCGATATCGCAATGAAAACAAGGCGAAAGGACCGGCTGCAAAAGTGCCGATTCTCGCCGGAACATTGCTTATACCACAGGAATTTTCGATTAGGCGAGGGATTCGGCAATCATGGAGCGAATGATGGAGGCGGTTTTCTCCGCCCCGTCGAGGTCGAGCGAGACCGGCCCCCGTGGCTGAGCGGCGAGCGCCTTTTCGACCGCCTCTTTCACATGGCCCGCCGTCAGTCCGGTTTCCGGCAGGATATCGGCAAGGCCGAGCGCCTGCAGCCGTTCGGCGCGCACCGTCTGCTCGGTCTCGCCGCCGGCGACGAAGGGAATGAGGATCGCCCGGCATTGGGTGCGCAGCAGGTCGCCGACCGTGTTGTAGCCTGCCTGCGAGATCGACACCTTGGCGCCGCGAAGCAGCGAGGGAAAATCCTTGCGGAAGCGCACCAGCGTCACATTCGGGCCCACGCCCTCCAGCAGCGCGGCGAAATCGGCCTCGGGCAGGTTCGGGCCTGCGACCAGCAGCCAGCGAAGATCGTCGGGCAGCAGCGCTGCCGCCGCCTTTGCCGCGCCGATCAGCGCGGCGCCGACCGCGCCGCCGCCCGCCGATGCGATGATGTCGAATGTCTCGGTCGGTTCGGGCGCCGGCGGGGCTGCGACGAGGCCGGTATAACGCAGCCTGTCGGCGATCTCTGACGTCAGCGGAAAGGTGTCCTCAAGCCTGACGAAATCGGGATCGCCATGGACGAGCACGGCATCGAAATGATCCTTGACCAGCGTGGCGGTCTCCGCGTCGCGGCCGGCCTTGCGGTTTTCCTGCAGGATGTCGCGCACCGAGCTTAGAAGTTTCGGCCGCGGTTCTGCCTTGTCGATCGCCTCGAGCAGCGGCAGCAGTTCGAAGCGCATCTGTCGCCGGCCAAACGGGAAGGCTTCGATGATGACGACATCGGGCCTTGCGGCATGAAAGGCATCGAGTAGCAGCTGGCGGCGGGCATGGAGGAAATCCTCGTCGGCCGGCCGGCCATCGGCATCGGCGAGACCGGAAAAACCGGCATTGCTGGCAACGACCGCCGGCAGGGCCACGGTCTTTACGCCTTCGCCCGGAAAGCCCGGCACCGGCAGGCCGCCGGTCACGACCGTGACGTCGAAACCGTCGTTGATCAGCGCGTTGGCGATGCGGCTGGCGCGGGCGATGTGACCGATGCCGAGCAGGTGCTGGACGTAGAAGAAGATACGCGGTGCCGTCATGACGCCTTCTGCCATTCGGCCTCGAACAGGCCGGTGAGCTGTCTGATGCTGGAGTGATAGTCGAAATATTGGCGCACCTGGCGTTCGGCGGCATCGCCGAGACGCTTGCGCAGTGCCGGGTCGCGGATCGCCGCCTCCAGCGCTGCGGCGAGCTTCGCCGGGTCGTCTGGCGGTACGACGAGGCCGTTTTCACCGTTCCTCAGCAGTTCCGGCACACCGGATACTTCGGTCGACAGGCAGACCAGCCGCTGGCTGGAGGCCTCGACCAGGACGTTCGGCAGGCCGTCGCGGTCGCCGTTGGCGGCGATCCGGCAGGCAAGCGCGAAGAGGTCGGCGCGGCGGTAATGATCGAGCACGTCTTCCTGGGCCATGGCGCCCTTCCAGACGATGCGGCCGGAGATCCCGAGTTCGGCGGCCAGCGCCTTCAGTTTCGCAAGCTCCTCGCCGCCGCCGATATGGTCCATGCGCCAGTGAAGCTCGGCGGGCAACAGCGCCAGTGCGCGCAGCAGCACGTCGTAACCCTTCTTCTCGACGGCGCGGCCGACGCTGAGGATGAAGGCCGGATCGTCGGGGTCGCTGCCGGTCCGGTCCGACCGCTCACCGGCAAAGTGGCCGAAGCGGGCGAGATCGAGACCGTGGTAACTCAAATGCACGGCGTCCTTGCGTGACGTCAGCGTGCGCATGTGGTCGTAGCCCGTCCTGGTGCAGGTGACGGTCCAGCGTGCGCTGCCGAGTTTCTCGTTCAGCTCCCAGTCTGGCGACGTCCATATGTCCTTGGCATGCGCCGAACAGGTCCAGGGCGTGCCCGTGAGGATGCTCGCATATTCCGTCACCGAGGCCGGCGTGTGGATGAAATGGGCATGCAGCCATTCGCCCTCGTCCGGCCATTCGCGCCCCAGCACCAGCGCCTGGCCGAGACGGCGGAAGCGGTTGCGGGAGATGTCGCGCACGAAGTCGGCGAGGAAGCGTTTCATCAGTGCCTGGAAGCCGGGTTTGGAGAGGCCGGCGATGAGGCCCTTCAGCACGCGGATCGGCTCCTCGTGCAGATATTCCGGCAAATAGACGACACGCGCCCGGATCTCGTCATGCACGGGATGGCGCTTCTTGTCGGTCGGCCGGCGCATGGAAATCAGCGTCAGGTCGAAGCCGGCCTTTTCGAGGCCGAGCAGCTCCTGGGCAATGAAGGTTTCCGAAAGGCGGGGATAGCCCTTCAGCACGACGAGGATCTTGCGGCGTGGCGGCAAGGCTGTGCCCTATTCCGCGCCGACGAGGGAAAGGTGGCTGCCGCGGCCGTCGATCCAACGGCCGACGGTCTGCGAGATATGGTCCAGCCCTTCGAGACGCATATTGCCGCCGCTCTTCGACGGCGGCTGGCGCGAAGGCAGACGCTTCAGCGCTTCGGCCATGATCGTGGGGTCGACCGACTGATCCGGCAGCAGCATGTCGACGAGGCCGAGCTCGCTTGCCCGCAGGGCGCGCAGCAGCTGCTCTTCGCGGGGCTTGACGCGCGGCACGATGAGGGCCGGCTTGTCGAAGGAGAGGATCTCGCAATAGGTGTTATAACCGCCCATGGCAACGACGCCGGTCGCGCCGTCGATCAGCTCTTCCATGTGGTTGTCGAACTCGATCACCTCGATATAGGAGATGGCTTCGCCCTTCTGCACCAGCTTGGCGCGCTCGGCGGCCGGCATATAGGGCCCGAGCACGACGAGCGCCTTTTGCGTCAGCGTCGGATCGGCCTCGTAGGCGTTCATGACGTCATGGACGAGATCGGAGCCGTCGCCGCCGCCGCCTGTGGTGACGAGGATGTAATTGTCCTTGCGGGCGTTGATCGAGGTCTTGCCCTTGGAGACGCTGCGCTGCAGGAAGCCGACGAAATCCATCTTCCGGCGCAGGCTGGCCGGGACGTCGAGGCCGATCAGCGGATCGTAGAAATCCGGCGGACCGTAAACCCAGACGCTGTCGTAATACTGGTCGATCTTCTGCATGACGCTGTTCTTCTTCCACTCGGCCTCGAGCAGATGCGGCGCGTCCATGATCTCGCGCAGCCCCAGCACCAGGACGGTGCCGCGGGCCTTGAGATAGGCGAGCGTATCCTCGACCTCACCCTTCAATCCCATCGGTTCCTTGTCGACGATGAAGATATCGGGCTGGAAGGTCTCGGCCGTGTGGCGAATGCTCGATTCGCGCATCTTCAGCGTCTCGTGCAGGTCGATATGGCTGGCGAGCGAGGTATATTCGCCGTTGCGGAGCTTGATGACGCTCGGGATCTTCACGAAGTCGACACGGGCGCGGTAGTCGAAGGCGCCGGCGATGGTGGCACCCGAAATGATCAGAATATTGAGGCCGCGATAATCCTCGACCAGCGCATGGGCAATGGCGCGACAGCGGCGCAGATGGCCGAGACCGAAGGTGTCGTGGCTGTACATGAGGATGCGCGCATCTTCGAGACGTCTGGACATGGGCATCCCTTCTGGGGTCAGCAACATAGTTAGTAACCCCACCGTCCGGAGGCCAAGAGGTGGGGGCGGTGCGGTGATGCGCCGCCGCGTTTCCTGCTATTTGTAGGGATCTGCCGCGTCACGCAAGCCGTCTCCCAGAAAGTTGAACGCCAAAATGACAAGAACAACAGGAATGATCGGATAGAGCAGCCAGGGATAGAAGGCGATGACGCTGACGCTTTTTGCCTCGGTCAGCAGAATGCCCCAGCTGGTGATCGGCGGACGAAGGCCGAGGCCGAGGAAGGAGAGCGCGGTCTCCCCAAGGATCATGCCGGGGATTGAAATCGTCGCCGAAGCAATGAGATGCGACATGAAGCCCGGCACCAGATGCCGGCCGATGATGCGCGGCGTGCTGGCGCCCATCAGCTGTGCGGCCTGGACATAATCCTCCTCGCGCAGCGCCAGGAGTTTGGAGCGCACGGCGCGCGCGAGCCCCGTCCAGTCGATGATGCCGAGGATGACGGTGATGCCGAAATAGATGACGATCGGGCTCCAGGTCACCGGCATGATGGCAGCCAGCGCCATCCACAGCGGCAGGCTCGGCAGCGATTGCAGCACTTCGATCAGGCGCTGGACGATGAGATCGAAGACGCCGCCGCGATAACCGGCAAGGCCGCCGATGACGATGCCGAGCACGAAGCTGATCGAAATGCCGATCAGACCGATCGTCAGCGATATCCGCGCGCCGTAAAGAATGCGCGAGAGCACGTCGCGGCCGAGCCGGTCGGTGCCGAGCAGGAACATCTGGCCGCCGATCGCCGGGCAGACCAGATGATAGTTCGACGTGACGAGACCCCAGAATTTATAGGCATCGCCGCGGCAGAAGAAACGGATCGGCTGCACGTCGTTCGGCCTGTCGGAATAGACGCGGTGCAGCGTGTCGAGATCGAGCGTCATGCCGCGGCCGTAGACGAAGGGACCGACGAAGCTGCCCTTGTCGAAGAAATGGACGGCCTGCGGCGGCGCGTGGATGAAATCGACGTTACGCGTGTGCAGGCCGTAGGGCGCCAGGAACTCGACGATCAGGATCATCAGGTAGACGGCGGCGAGAAAGATGCCGGAGATCAAGGCGAGCTTGTGCTGCTTGAATTTCCACCACATCAGCTGCTTTTGCGAGGCGAGATGGATGCGCGATTGCGCCGACGTCATCGATTCGGTCGCAAGCGGATCGAAAGGAGCGGTCGAGACGTAGTGCGGAAGCGGCGCGCCGGGTGCGGGAAGGGGCGACATTATTTGGTGCTCCTGCCTTGCAGACGGATGCGGGGATCAAGGAAGCCGAGCGCGATGTCGGAGATCAGCACGCCGATGACGTTGAGGAAGGCCAGGAACATCAGGAAGGAGCCGGCCAGATACATGTCCTGGCTCTGCAGCGCCTTGATGAGCATCGGCCCCGTCGTTTCCAGCGACAGCACGATCGCGACGATCTCGGCGCCCGAGATGATCGACGGCAGGATCGAGCCGATATCGGCGACGAAGAAGTTGAGCGCCATGCGCAGCGGGTATTTGACCAGCGCCTTCAGCGGCGGCAGGCCCTTGGCGCGGGCGGTGACGACATACTGCTTCTGCATCTCGTCGAGCAGGTTGGCGCGCAGCCGCCGGATCATGCCGGCCGTGCCGGCCGTGCCGACGATGATCACGGGGATCCACAGGTGAGAGAGGATCGACCGCGCCTTCTCCCAGCTCATCGGCGCCGAGATATATTGCTGGTCCATCAGATGGCCGATCGAGATGCCGAACCAGATATTGGCGAAATACATCAGGATCAGCGCCAGCATGAAGTTTGGAACGGCGATGCCGAGCAGGCCGAGGAAGGTCAGCCCGTAATCACCCCAGCTGTACTGGTGCGTGGCCGAATAGATGCCGATCGGAAAGGCGATCAGCCAGGTGAGCAGGATCGTCGTGAAGGAGACGAGCATCGTCAGCCAGAGACGATCGCCGACGACGTCGGAGACCGGCAGCTGGTATTCGAAGGAATAGCCGAAATCGCCGTGCAGCATGCCGCCGACCCAGTAGAAATAGCGCACGATCTCCGGCTTGTCGAAGCCGTATTGTTGGCGCATCTCCTCGATTTCCTGGAGGTTGGCGGTCTCGCCGGAGGCACGCAGCTCGGCGATCTGGCTCTCGAAGAAGTCGCCGGGCGGCAGTTCGATGATGGTGAAGACCAGCGCCGAAATGACGAAGAGTGTCGGCACCATGGCGGCGATGCGCCAGAGAATGTATCTGAGCACGCCTCAGGCCTCCTTGTACCAGAATGCATCCGGCATGTAGACGCCGAGATAGGAGGTGGGATCGAAGCCGTAGAGCGCTTTCTCCGGCAGGTTCTGCAGTTTGGCGGCGCAAAGAACGGGCTGCAGCGTGCTGTTGATGAGGCCGATCGAGAACACCTGCTGCGTGTAGAGCGCCAGCATCTTGTGCCAGATCACCTGGCGCTCCTCGAATTTCGCCGTCGAGCCCCATTGGCTGAGCAGCTCGACCAATTCCGCTGCCTCAGGCAGATCCGGTGCGACCCCCTCCTGGCCGGCGGAAAGGTAATGCATGCCCCAGAGCGGCCATTGCAGCTGATCGTCGAGCGTCGGCGCAAGGCCGGCCGGCGACATGTCGGCCGTCGGCACGCCATTGTCGAGGCCGTACCAGATCGACATCATGATCGAACCGCTCATGGCGCGGTTGCGGAAGACGTCGCGCTGCGAGGTCCGGGTATAAAGCGCCAGGCCGATATTGGCCCAGTGGTCGTGCACCAGCTCCAGCACGTCGGTGTCGAGATTGCTCTCGCCGGCGGTCTCGACGGTGATCTCGGCGCGCCGCCCGTCGGGCAGAAGCCGCATGCCGTCGTCGCCGCGTTTGGTCAAGCCGAGCTCGTCGAGCAGACGGTTGGCTTCGTCGGGATCGAACTTCACGAAGGCGTCGGCATATTCCTGCTTGAAGAGCGGGCTGTCGGGCAGGACGGTGTCGGCGCTTGGCGTGCCGAGGCCGTAAAAGGCCACCATGTTGACCTCGTGCCGGTCGATCGCCAGCGACAGAGCGCGGCGCAGTCGCACGTCGCGGAAGAGGCCGCGCCATACCTCGTCGGCACAGTTGAGGTTCGGCAGCAGCGTGATGCGCGAGCCGCGCGCGAGCTTCCAGAGATTGACCTTCACCGGGAAGCGCTTCTCGGCCTCCTTCAGGAAGGTGTAGTCGTTGAAATCGATGCCGGTTACCTGCAGGTCGGCTTCGCCCGCGCCGGCCTTGGCGGCGATGATCGACGAGGAAGAGACGTTGAGGATGAAACGGTCGAGATAGGGAAGCTGCCTGCCGGTCTCGTCGACGCGGTGGAAGAACGGGTTACGCTCGAAGACGAACTGCTCGGACGGCAGCGGCGTCGTATTGCGCCAGGGATCGAGCGTCGGCAGGTTCGGATTTTCCGGACGGTAGGAACGCGCCATCTTGATGTGCAGATCCTGCCACTTCTTGACGCGGTAGGTCTTCATCATCTCGTCCATCTTCGCCTGGTCGGGCTGGAATTTCTTGTGGAACTGCTTGAGATAATGACCGGGGCCGAAGATGACGAGCGGCTGCGGCCCGGCCAGCGTCGGCAGGAACATCGGGTTGGGTTTTTCCCAGGTGTAGCGCACGGTCAGCGGATCGAGCATTTCGAAGCGCGGCAGGCTGCCGTGCGGACGAAGCTCCAGCGCGCCGCCGCCGGGCGTCAGCTTGTCGTTCAGGATGACGTCTTCCCACCAGTAGCGGAAATCGTCGGCCGTGAACGGCTGGCCGTCGGACCATTTATGGCCCTCGCGCAGCGTGAAGGTGAAGACCGTGTCGTCCTCGGACTGGAAGGAAGCCAGGATGTCCGGCTGGAACTGCAGGTGCTTGTTGTAGCCGACCAGGCGGGCATAGCCGTAGATCGTCATGAAGCGGATGTCGCGTTGGCTGCCGATAATGGTGCGCACCGTACCGCCGTAGGCACCGGGTTCGAGCCCCATCTCCTTGAGATTGACGATACGCGGGCGGGCGGGAATGCGCTCGGCCATCGGCGGCAGGCTGCCTGATGTCAGCCGCTCCTTGAGGAATTCCGGCTCGCTGGCCTGTCCGGCGCGAAGCACCGCGGGCGCGATCGCAGCACCGACGAGGCCGCCGAGAAAGACGCGACGCGTCACCATCAGCGCAACTCCCTGATATCGGCGCCCTTGCGGGCGCGCACCAGATGGCCGTCGCCGAGGTCGGCATAGGCAAGCTCGGAAGCGTCGTCGTGCTCGGCGGTGAAGGTCACGCCCCAGTTCTGCTTGTCGGCGGCGCCGTTTTCCCTGAGCGCCTTGAAATCGAGCGGCCGGTCGAGATCGGGGAAGGGGACGGCGGCGAGCAGCGATTTCGTATAGGGGTGCACTGGATCGCGCAGGATGATCTCGCGCGGCGCGATCTCGACGATGCGGCCCTTGCACATCACCGCGATGCGGTCGGCCATGTAATCGACGACGGCGAGATTGTGCGAAATGAACAGATAGGTAAGCCCCAGTTCCTTCTGCAGGTCCTTCAACAGATTGAGGATCTGCGCCTGCACGGAGACGTCGAGCGCCGAGACCGGCTCGTCGAGGATGACGAGCTTCGGGCCGAGCGCGAGTGCGCGCGCGATACCGATGCGCTGGCGCTGACCGCCCGAAAAACTGTGCGGGTAACGGCTGAGATAACGCTTGTCGAGGCCGATCGCCGCCATCAACCCCTCGACCTTGCGCTTGCGCTCGTCGCTGTCGCCGCGGTCATGGATCTCGAGCGGTTCACTCAGGATGTTGCGCACCGTCATGCGCGGCGAGAGCGAGGAGACCGGGTCCTGGAACACCATCTGGATCTTGGTGCGCATGTCCTGCAGTTCGGAGCCCTTGACGGAGAGGACGTCGACGACCTCCTTGCCGTCGTTAAACACCACCGCGCCGCTATCCGGGGTGATGGCGCGCATCAGGATCTTGCTGAGCGTCGTCTTGCCGCAACCGGACTCGCCGACCAGGCCCAGACATTCGCCGCGCCGGATGTCGAAGCTGACGTCGTCGACGGCCCGCAGGACGGTGGCTTCATGCTTGCCGAAGAAACTGCGCTTGCGCGTCTTGTAGGTCTTCGAGAGGTTGGCGACGGACAGCAGGATGCCCGGCGCCTCCGCCTGCAGCGGCTTCTTCTTGCCGACCAGGGCTTCGAGATTGACCGTTACATCGCGCAGCGCTTTCAGCCGCTCGCCGGGTTTCATGTCGAAATGCGGAACGGCGGCCATCAGGCCCTTGAGATAGGGATGCTGCGGATTGCGGAAGATCGCCTCGACCGGTCCTGCTTCCATGATCTCGCCGTGATAGATGACGACCACCTCGTCGGCCATGTTGGCGACGATGCCGAGATCGTGGGTGATGAGCAGCATCGCCATGCCGAGCTTGGCCTGCAGCTCGCGGAGCAATTCGAGGATCTGCGCCTGGATCGTCACGTCGAGCGCCGTTGTCGGCTCGTCGGCGATCAGCAGCGCCGGCTTGCAGATCAGCGCCATGGCGATCATCGCGCGCTGGCGCATGCCGCCGGACAGTTCGAACGGGTACATGTCGTAGGTGCGATGGGGGTTGGAAAAGCCGACCAGGCCGAGCATCTCCTCGGTCTTTTCACGGGCTTCCCGCTTGTCGGCTTCGGTGTGGATCAGCAGCACTTCGCTGATCTGGTTGCCGATCGTGTGCAGCGGCGAGAGCGAGGTCATCGGCTCCTGGAAGATCGTCGCCATGCGCCGGCCACGCAGGTCGCGCATTTCCTCGCTGTCGCGCGGAAAGGACAGGATATCGGTCGTGGAGCCGTCGAGCGGATCGGTGAACAGGATGCTGCCCGTGGCCTTGGCCGGATTGGGCAGGATCCCCATGATCGACTGGCTGATCACCGATTTTCCCGAGCCGGATTCACCGACGAGAGCGGTGACCTTACCCGGAAGAATGCGAAGATTGGCTTGTTTTACGACCCGTAACCGGTCACCGAAAACCGAGAAGGAGACGTCGAGATTTTCAATACGCAACAGATCCGCTGCAGACGCCATGCCAATGAAATTCCCCAGTCTTCTATGTTCCCGTTAAGTCACACTATCGTACCGCAAACGGGGTGTCTAGCTGATGACAATCATAGAAAAACCCCCACGTCCCGCCGAAGTTCCCAAGGCGAGGCGCGCGGATTATGACAAGGGTTCTAGGCCGTTACTGGATGAATTTCTCCATGCTGGTGCGCTCGACATGTTTCTTGGCGTCGCGATGCAACAGAATGACCTGCTCGGCTTCCGAAAGCCCGTTCTGCACGGCCTCGCGGAAGCTCTCGTCGACGTTGATCGCCGGCGCCGGCGCGCGCGGCTGCAGCACCGTCACCTTCTGGCGGATGCCGCGCAGCTTCTCTTCGCCGAGCGTCGTCCACTCGCCGCCGCAATAGCCGGCGAAGGCCTGGCTGGCGACGACCTCGCGGCCATATTTCTTGGTCAGGATCTGCAGACGTTGGACCTCGTTGACCGCCGAGCCGAAGGCCGAGAAGGTCAGGCGGTCCTTGAGGCCGACATTGCCGAACATGACGTTGCCGACATGCAGGCCGATGCCGTAGCCGACCCTGGTCAGGCCCTTCTGCTCGCGGTCCCTGTTGAGTTCGGCGACCCGCGCCTGCGCCTGATGCACGGCCGAAAGCGCCGCCTCGCAGGCAATTTTCGATGGGTCCTTATGGCGTCCGCAAGGATAGACGGCGAGAAAGCCGTCGCCGAGGAAACTCAGGATCTCGCCGCCATTGCGGTTGAAGGGGGCTGCGATCGCGTCGAAGAACTGGTTCAGCGTGTCGATATAGGCCTGCCGGCCTTCCTTTTCGGCATAGACGGTGGATTCGCGCATGTCGCCCATGACGAGGGCGGCGCGGATCGTCTCACCGTCGCCGCGGCGGATCTGGCCGTTCAGCACCCGCTTGCCGGCGTCGCCGCCGAGATAGGTGGTCAGCATGTTGTTGGCGAGCTTGCCGAGCACCGCCATCTTGGCGGCGACCGCCAGATGGTTCTGCATCCTGAGCAGCGCATCGATCATGTCGTCGGAAAAGCCGGTATTGTGGTCCGTCGACCAGGAACCCATCATGCCCTGCACCGAGCCGTCGCCGAAGGGCTGCACGAAGGCGAGGTAATCGGTGATGCCGTCCTTGCGCAGGTCCTCGAAAATCGGAAATTCGTTCGGCCCATCCTGGATCAGCCGGCGGCGGATGTGCTGCAGATTGTTGTCGAGCAGGTAATAATATGGGCTCTGCAGGAAGCGGTCCGGCTTTTGCCCCGCGGGCATGCGAAAGCCCTCGATGGTGACGCCGCTGGCGCGCCGCCAGGTGAAGCTCAGCGCATCGTAGAGCGGGTGCAGCATCGAAAAGGAAAGATGCACGCGCGCGAGCGGCAGGCCCGCGGCAGTCAGCCTTTCGCAAAAACCGCGGACAATGTTTTCAAGCTCGTCTCCGGCCAGCGAAGAGTTCGTCAGCCATTCAGCGACCCGGTCCAACAGGATGGACGACACGCTGGATTCGATCGTGCTCATTCTCGGTATGATCCTCATAAGGCACGCCATCCCCAAGAGCCAAAAGTCCCCCCGGCCGGCCCATTTTCATGCGCAGGTCACAAGGAAATCAGGATGTACGAGCGGTATTATTGTGTCAACGGATCCGCCGAAAGCCCGGCGGCGGCGCCCCTCGACTCCCCATGGCGGGATCGGACGGGTAATCCTTTCCAGGTGGTTCAATATCGAAAGTCAAAATAGGGATGCTGCAAGTGCGAAACAATGGGATCTATATTTTTTTGTGCGCTGAAGTTGCAGCAAACAGCATGGCCTGAGTCATTTCCGCAACACCCGACCAAGGGCCTTGTGCTGTTAGGGGATCGGCTGACGAGGGGCAGTCATCGACGCGAACAGGACAGCAGCACCGCCAGCGCAAGAGGAAGATCCGCGCCTGGGTTTAATTTGCCTGGATCATGCATTAGATCAACCTTCTCTTCCCCGTTTGAAAGATCCCGCCTTGGCCAGCTCCTCCTTCGATACGCTTTTGCAGAAGATCGAAACTCGCACGGCTCGCGCCGGCATCATCGGGCTTGGCTATGTCGGCCTGCCGCTGGCGATGGCGGTGGCGCGCAGCGGCTTTGCTGTCACCGGCTTCGACATCGACCCGGGCAAGATGGTGGCGCTCGATGCCCGCCGCTCCTATATCGACTCGGTGACCGACGCAGCACTTTCGGCCGAGATCGATGCCGGCCGCTTCAAGGCGACGAACGATTTCGCCGGACTTGCCGAGTGCGACGTTGTCATCATCTGCGTGCCGACGCCGCTCACCAAGCATCGCGATCCCGACCTTTCCTTCGTCGAGGCGACGTCGCGCTCGATCGCCGCGCATTTGCGCCCCGGTCAGCTCGTCGTGTTGGAATCGACCACCTATCCCGGCACGACCGATGACGTGGTGAAGGTCATTCTCGAAGGCACCGGGCTGAAATCCGGCTCGGACTTCTTCGTCGGCTTCTCGCCGGAGCGCGAGGATCCCGGCAACCAGCATTATCATACCGCCACGATCCCGAAGGTCGTCGCCGGCGACGGGCCCGAGGCGCTGGCGCTGATGAAGGCATTCTATGGTGCGGCGGTATCCTCGGTCGTTCCCGTCTCTTCGAATGCGACGGCCGAGGCCGTGAAGCTCACCGAAAACATCTTCCGCTCGGTCAATATCGCTCTCGTCAACGAACTGAAGACCGTCTACGCGGCCATGGGCATCGACGTCTGGGAAGTCATCGACGCCGCCAAGACCAAGCCCTTCGGCTACATGCCGTTTTATCCCGGCCCCGGCCTTGGCGGTCATTGCATCCCGATCGATCCCTTCTACCTCACCTGGAAATCGCGCGAATACGAGCTGCCGACCCGCTTCATCGAGCTCGCCGGCGAGATCAATTCGGCAATGCCGCGTTATATCGTCGGCAAACTTGCCGAAGCACTCGACATCCGCGCCGGCAAGGCGCTGAGCCGCAGCAGGGTGCTGGTGCTCGGGCTTGCCTATAAGAAGAACGTCGCCGATATCCGCGAGAGCCCGTCGCTGCGGCTGATCGAGATCATCGAGGAGCGTGGCGGACACGCGGACTACCATGATCCCTTCGTCGCCGAGATACCGCCGACGCGCGAATACCAGGCGCTGAAAGGCCGCAAGTCGGTCACGCTGACGCCTGATACCATTGCCGGCTATGATGCGGTGCTGGTCTCGACCGATCACGACAGGGTGGATTATACGGCGCTCGCAAATAGCGCCCCGCTGATCATCGACACGCGCAACGTATTCAACCGGCTCGGACTTTCGGCCGATCACGTCATCAAGGCATGATGGAAACGCCTTTGCTCGGAATCAATTCAAGGGCGAAAGATCCGAGCCAAACAAGCGAGCAGAGCGGAAAGGGCGAACCGGAAGTCTTTCCGTTGTCGATGGTTTTGCGGGGCCTGCCCCGAGATAACCGCATATGGGCCAGGCGGCTCGATCAGGAGCGGGCGGGACATGATGGCGGCTGCCGTCACCATCCGGCAAATGTTGGGGTCAGCCCATCGGCCTACGAGGAGGCCTGTGAAGCCCTCGGGCAAGTCGGGGCGGCGAACGCAATCGCCTGCATCCACGAACGGGCGGGCCACATCAATTCGGCTGGCGGCCACCTTCGGGATTTGACAGCGAAGGCGCGGCGAGTTTTCGCAAGAGCCGATGTGTTTACGCAGCCAAGGCATCGCAATTCAAAACGTCTCCCGTTAGCAGGCGTCTGATCATCTCGGCGCCAGCCTCTGTCCTGAGGTTCCGTTCCGTTCCGCCTTCTCTGCCATCCGCGGCCGACGGCCGTCTCATTCAACGCTTCGCCACTGCCCATGGCGACCCAGCGCAATCGATCCGGGAACATTTCGGACAGGATTGCGATGGGGTGAGCCAGCACCAGCTTCCCGGTATGGCGAGGCTCCCGAACGGGACTGTTGTTTTCGCCATGACTGCGCCGAGCCAGGCCCAGTTATTCCCGGAATTCCCCTGCCTCGAGCTCCACGGCGCAAGGTGATCCGAGGTTATCACAGCCTGAAATCCGGCCCCCTCCGCTGCCTGGACGCGCTCCAGGAGCTGCCTAGGAGAGAATTGCTCGTGCGAAGCGTGGTAGCCGATCAGCATAGCTTGACCAAGAAAAAGCCCCCGCCATACTAGCGGGGGCGGGTACACGATTACTTGTTCAGCTCCGTTGCCATCTGAAGATGATGCTCCAAAGCCGGCCGGGTTTTTGCCGCCCAAGCCTTCAGCTCGGCATTTTCACCCTCGTCGCCGTAACGCTTGAATAGATCGACCGCGTCCTCATGCACGTCTTCCTGGTCAGAATGATACTGCTTGGTGAAGTCATCGCCCTGAAGTTTCGCCAGATCGTCTAGCATTCCCTGATGAGAAGAGGACATGGCTGCGGGGATCGTCCCCTTCACCTTTCCGGATGTGACCATAGCCTTCAACTCGTCCGACGTCTTCTGGTGGTCGGTCAGCATCTGCTGTGCAAATGCCTTGGTCTTGTCGTCCGACCGTTCCAGGGCGAGCTTGCTGGATTCAATCTCGAACATGTCGCTGCTGGCCGCCTCGACGACGAAATCTTCGGTCTTCGGTGCGACACCCATCACGGAGTTGACGCCGGTTTTCTCGGCTGTGGACTGGGCGAAGGTAGCGGATCCGGCGGTTGCCATGAGGATAGATGCCAGAATGAGGGTTTTTTTCATGCAGGATGCTCCCGTTGTCGATCGCCCCATAAACTTTCGCGACGCAATCGAGTTCCGAGAGAAGGAACAATTTCATATCCCCATGGTTTGCAGCGCAAGCAGGGAGAGCAGTAATGGTAGCCAATGACATTTTGAACGAAGACGTTTCGGATTTCGCGACCCGGCTTGAGGCGATGACGAGCGATGAGGTTTTTGCTGCCATGAGCTCGCTGGAAAAGCATAGCGAGCATGACATCAGGGATAGGGAGGAAACCCTTTCACGGATTACGCTCGTGGAAGAAGAGATCGAGCGGCGCTTTCCTGGGCAAATGCTGACCCCTTACCGGGACTGGAAGAAAGAGCAGCCTCTGCTGTCCTGAGTTACCTCGGCAGATAACGATAAGCCAAACAGGCTACGGATCAAATGGACCAAGACCAGCTGTCAATATCTCGGACACTCGGGGTCACCGCCGATTTCGATGCGGCGCTTGAGGTTCGGCGTCGCATCGATTTCCTGGGCCGTTATCTGCGCCAGGCTTCCTGCCGAACTTTCGTTCTTGGGATAAGCGGTGGCGTCGACTCGCTTGTCGCCGGTCTACTCGCGCAAGCCGCAGTCTCGGAAGTTCGAGCGGATGGATGCGATGCGCAGTTCATTGCAGTTCGACTGCCGTATGGTGTCCAGGCCGACGAGACAGACGCGCAAAAGTCGCTAGACGTCATTGGCCCGGATCGTGTCGTCACGGTCGATATACAGCCAGCAGCAGACGCCATGCTCGACGCGGTCATGGCCGAGGGAGAAGATCTGGTGGAGCCGGCTCGCAAACATTTCCATCTCGGCAACATCAAAGCACGCCAGCGAATGGTCGCGCAGTACGCGCTGGCTGGGTTAACCAGAGGATTGGTAATCGGGACTGATCAAGCGGCCGAAGCTCTCATGGGGTTCTTCACAAAGTTCGGCGATGGAGCAGCTGACATATTGCCGCTTGCCGGCCTGACCAAGCGACGGGTGAGGGCCATGGCCGAGCATATGGGCGCTCCGCGGGAACTGGTATTCAAGGTGCCGACTGCGGACCTTGAATCTGACGCGCCTCTTCGTCCCGATGAAGATGTCTATGGCGTCACCTACGACAACATTGATGATTTTCTCGAGGGGAAGGCGATCGCCGAGCCAGCAAGGAAGCGTATTCTCAAAACTTACTGGGCAAGTGCGCACAAACGCGCGCTGCCCGTGGCGCCGATCGACGAAAGAGCGGGGTGAAAAGCGTCGGCCGCCGTTGGGAACCGCAGTCTGTGATGTTGGTTCGTGTTGGAGGGAGGAGACGATGAACGACAGCCACTGGATTCACTTGTGCATCGATATGCAGCGGATGTTCGCGGAAAACACGCCCTGGCATGTGCCGTGGATGAAGGAGGTCTCGCCTCAGATCCAGGAAATTTCGCGGCGCTATCCGCAGCGCACGGTGTTCACGCGCTTCGTGCCGCCGAAGCGGGCAGAGGACATGCATGGCATGTGGCGGAGCTACTACGAGAAATGGGACACCATGACCCTCGAACGACTGGGACCAGACATGGTCGATCTCGTCCCGTCACTCAAGGCGTTGGTTCCACCCGCCCGGATCTTCGACAAGATGACCTATTCTCCGTGGACCACCGGCGAGCTTCACCGCGTCCTGGCAGGGGAAGGGGTTCAGACCCTCGCGATCTCGGGCGGGGAGACGGACGTATGTGTGCTGGCCGCAGCCCTTGGAGCTATTGACCTTGGCTATCGTGTCATCCTTCTGAAGGACGCCGTTTGTAGCGGTGCCGATGATACTCATGACGCCTCGCTCGAATTGTTGGGGGATAGGTTCTCGGTGCAGTTGGAAATCTCGTCGACGGAGGACGTTCTCCGCCAGTTATGAACAAGCGCTGGAATCTTCCGGCGCGCAGCTACCTTCTCTTGCCGGACAGGGCAGTCAGATCTCCCATCCCTACAAGGACCGTAGATTCGCGGCGCGTCGCGGACTTTTTGACACGGGAACTCACCATGTTCAGTCACATCATGATCGGCGCTCGCGACCTTGAGACAATGGTTTCATTTTTCGACGATGTCTTGGCACCACTCGATCCGCGGCGAGTCGTCGAGTTAGAAGACGTGGCAGGTATCATCCGGCGTAAACGCGAAAGGCGTTGGCCGCGGTTCGCTCTCCGGCGCCCGATCAATGGTTTGCGGGCGACATGCTACCTTGACAACACGCACGACCCCCGTCTGTCCGGTATCGTCAACACCGGCCTTTCGACCAGCCACCACCTTAATCAAATCACGACGCTTTCTGGCAAGCCTATAGCTACGACGCCAACCGCAATCTTCTCCGATGGTGAGCCGACTTACTCCCTTTCTGTTGTTAAGGCAGACTTCATCACCGCGCTTTAAGCTGCTGATCTTGCCACAACCATTTCGGGGCGGATTGGATGAGTTCCGAGGGAGGACTATCTTGAAGAGTTTTGTTGCCGCGGCGATCGCAATCGGTGTCATGTGCTCCTGGGCTTCTGTCGCATCCGCGCAGACCAAAGGCGACTGGGTTCTCGGAAACTACAAGGGGGCCGGTTATTGGTTCCCTGGCGTTATCGACAGCGCCTCGGGCGGGAAGGTCACGATCCGATATGATGACGGCGATAAGGAAACTGTTTCCTTGAGCGATGTGCGTCCTTACGACTGGGTCATCGGGATGAAGGTAGAGTGCAACTACAAGAATGCTGGCGATTGGTATGCGGGCAAGATCACCTCGCTTGGCGGCGAGAAGATCGGTATTGCCTATGATGACGGCGACAAGGAAACCACGCGGACCGGTCGCTGCCGTTCACGATAAAGTCTTTGCTTGAACCAATGCGAGATCAGCCCGTCGCCGTCAAAGCGATGGGTTTATTTTTCTTCGGGCGATCACGTTTGATGCGGCGCCGTCGCAAGCGCCTTGCCGGTCATCCGGCTTGCGGCCACCGCGTAACCGCCGGCCGCGCCGTCGATGAAATGCATGTGGTCGCGCGAGATCGGCGTCGGCACGAAGCAGGTCATCAGCGCCGAGGCCTGACGATGCAGGCCGTAGCGGGCAATGCCCTTGACGCGTGCCGCTTCCAGCAGCGTCTCGATCCGTTTCAGATGTTCGGCGTCGACGTCGATCGTCATCTTCAGACCGTCATCGAACTTGCGGAAATCGGAATTGCCGGCGACGTCGCGCTTGTAGCGGCGGGCGTCGAAGCGGCCGAGTGGAATGCCGAGCCTGTAGAACACGACCGTGATGGCGAGCTGCAGGAAGATGATGAGCTTCTGCCGCAATCGCCGACCAGCCGGCGCGGTGGCCTTGGCCTCGCGGTTGATGCCGTGCAGCGAGAAGGCAAGGTCCGGACCATCCGCCGGCACCGGGTGGCTGTCCCGGTTCTGCTCGGTGGTGATGGCGACGATGCCGTTGACGAGGTCCCGAAATTCCTGTCCCGGCCGGCCTTCGCCAGGCACCGCGATGATCGAGACGATCTCGCCGTGCCTGGCGTCGATCGGGCTCCAGCGGCAGGAAAGGCCGGTGAGATCCGGGCGCGTACCCGGGGCCGCGCGATCAATGCCGTACCGGCCGAGCTTCATCTGTCTTTCGGCCCAGCTGGTGCCGCCGCCCCAGAACATCGCATAGGTGACATGAGGGCTTACGGAGTAACGCGCGACACGGACGTCGAGGCCCTCGGCGCGGGTATCGGCGACCGGCACGATGGCGATGCGCAGCGTCAGGCCCAGATCCTCCTCGACCCAGACCTGCACGGCGGCAAGGGCGTCGCGCGCCGGCTTTTCCAACGATCCCGGAAGCGCAATCAGCGCGCCGTCGCCGCCGAAGACGAAGGGATAATCGCCCTTGCCGACGGAATTCAACACCGCTGAAATCACACTGGCGCCCGCCATGTTGACGTCCTTGTAACGGCCGGCGGCGATCGCCGGCGTCGAGCCGACGATGTCGGCCAGCGCCAGCACCCAACCATCCGGCAGCGGCCGGTAGTTGGCGGCGTCGGTCACGCCCTCGAATTTGTTGAAGAGCGGCACTTCGGCAAAGAAATCTTCGTCGGTCACGGTTTTCATATCGTCCAGCTTAGCACAGACCCATGTCGCCACTGCAACGCCAATTCCCATTTACGGCAATCGACGTGGCAAGGTTTCATGTGCTAGAGCATTTCGTGCTTTTTCGGACCCACGGAAACGCTCTATCTTTTTGTTTTTACGCAATTCCGGACGCAAAACCGCTCTCGCACTTTTGCTGGAATTCCACCAGGACCGCCGACGATTTCATGACGGATATAGATTAGATGAGCCGCCTCGACAGCTTCATTCGCCGGTTGACGGCCCAGCGAGACATTTTGAACTCGATCATCGATCTGGTGGGGGAAACGCCAGGCCCGGTGCTGGAGTTAGGCCTTGGCAACGGCCGCACCTATGATCATCTGCGCGAGAACTTTCCCGGCCGGCGCATCGTCGCTTTCGACTGGGAAGTCCGTTCCTATTCGGCCTCGACACCAGCGGCAGAAGACATGGTGACCGGCAATATCCGCGAGTCCGGCCAGGCCTTCGTCGGCATCGGCGCGGCCCTTGCCCATGCCGATATCGGCACCGGCCATGACGAGATCGACGCGGTGACGCTGACCTGGCTGCCGCAACTGATGGCCGGCGTGCTTGCCCACAACGGCATCGCCGTCAGCGGGCTGCCGCTGGAGCATCCGGAGCTGGTGGGGCTGCCGCTGCCTGACGGCATCAAGGAAGGCCGTTATTTCCTTTACCGGAAGACGTAAAGGACAGCATCGGCCTGACTTGCGTGATCCCTGAAATCGCCACCGATTTAGGGATAAAATCATGCAGCCATTCAAAGTGCTACAGCGCCGCGGCTCTCGAAAAGACGCGGCGCTCTCGCGTTTTGGTTCACGCCACCAGACCCTTGGTCAGTTCCAGCGCCTGGCGCTCGAACAGCCGGCGATAGATACCGTTATTGAGCCGGATCAGCGCCTGGTGGTCGCCTTCCTCGACAATCTTTCCCTTGTCGAAGACCAGCAGCCGGTCGAGCGCCCGCACCGTGGACAGCCGATGGGCGATCACCAGCGTCGTGCGGCCGTTCATCAGGCGTTCCATGGCCTGCTGGATCTGCACTTCGCTTTCGCTGTCGAGGCTCGATGTCGCCTCGTCGAGGATCAGCACCGGTGCATCGGCCAGGAAGGCACGGGCAATGGCGACACGCTGCCGCTCGCCGCCCGACAGCTTGACGCCGCGTTCGCCCACCATCGTCTCATAGCCCTTGGGAAGGTCCATGATGAAGTCGTGGGCGCTCGCCTGTTTTGCCGCCTGTTCGATCTCGCGCCGCGAGGCGTTCGGCCTGGAATAGGCGATGTTTTCCGCCAGCGTACGGTGAAACAGGATGGGCTCCTGCTGCACGATGGCGATCTGGCCGCGCAGGCTTGATTGCCTGACCGCTGCGATATCCTGTCCGTCGATGCGGATTTGGCCCGAGTTGACGTCATAGAGGCGCTGGATGAGCTTGACGAAGGTCGTCTTGCCCGAACCCGAATGTCCCACCAGGCCGACGCGCTCACCCGGCTTGATGGTGACCGAAAAGTCGTCATAAAGCGGCGTGGGATGGGCGCCATACTGGAAGGTGATGCGATCGAAGACGATCTCGCCCTCGCCAATCTCGATCGGCGTGGCGTTGGGCTTGTCCTCGATACCGAGCGGCATCTTGTCGAGCAGCACCAGTTCCTCCATGTCGTTGACGGCACGCTGCAGATTGCGGATATCCTGGCCGACATTGCGCAGATAACCTTGTAGGACGAAGAACATCGCCAGCACGAAGGTGATGTCGCCAGGCGTCGCCAGCCCCTGCCGCCACATGATCAGGCCCGTTCCCAGAATACCGGCCTGCATGGAAACCATCAGGAAACCCTGGATCGTGCCGCTCAACGTGCCGCGCTTCCAAGTCCGGCGCGTCCGGCTGTCCCATCTGGCCATCACCTGGCGCAGGCGCACCTCTTCACGGCCTTCGGCGCCGAAGGCCTTGACCACCGAATTGCAGCTGATGGCATCCGCCAGCGCGCCGCCAAGCTTGGTGTCCCAGGCATTGGCAAGCCGTGCCGCCGGCGACACGAAGCCCATGGAAAGCGCCACGGTCACGCCGATGTAGATCAGCGAGCCCGCGGCCACGATCAGGCCCATGATCGGCCAGTAGCTGCCGAGCACGATACTGGCGCCGACCAGCATGACGATCGAGGGCAGCAGTGCGACCAGCAGCAGGTCGTTGAGCTGGTCGAGTGCCCACATGCCGCGGGTGATCTTGCGCACTGTCGAACCGGCAAAGCTATTGGCGTGCCAGTCGGTCGAAAACCGCTGCACCTTGTGGAAACCGTTATTCGTCACATCCGCCATGGTGCGCAGCGTCAGCCGAATGATGCCGTTGAAGATGAACCAGCGCAGTGCCACGCTGGTCAGGCCGAGCGCCACGACAACGACGAAGGCGCGCAGCGCCCGGTCAGCCGCGTTGCCGCCGGCGATGGCATCGACGATCTGGCCGGAAAACACCGGCACCATGACTTCGGCCAGGGTGCTGGCAATGACCAGCACGACAATAATGCCCACCAGTACAGGCCGATGGCTCCAATGATGGAAAACAAAGCCGAGCACATGGTGATAGGCATCGGCGCGGAAATCGAGCTTCTTGCGAGTCATTTTAATCGCTCGGCGCCGTGTCGGCAGCCGGTCCTCAGGATAGAGAGTTGGATGGCACGGCCCAAGCGGGAGACGAAATGACCCCGTCAGATCAATCGGGCTATGAATTAAGGGAAAACCGCGTGTCGGGCGCGCTTGCGGCGGGCCGCGAGTGGAAATGACCTAGTGTCGGGACATTCCGCAAGGGAAGGTTTCGATGATTGCTGGCATGCAACGCCTCCCTATGTTTGAACTAAAGCGGTGAGCGTTTTGTACCGAAGCATTTCGCCATTGCCAAGCGGATATTTGCAACCTTACAGAAAGTGATGCGGAAACGACACAGCTTGTGCGCTTGCAAGGTGACGGTTCGGCCGGCTCGTTCGCCCAAAACGGCATCGACAAAGACCGTTATTCCACTACCGCAGGACGTAATCCCCGCTTAGGAAGCGCAGGAATAGGATGTGACCGGGCGCGCGGTGAGTTTTGCCTCGAAGTCGGCGGCGATCTTGTCCAGCGTCACGCTGTCCAATCGCTGCAGCAGCAGGGCCTGGGCCTCCTTCATCGCGTCGCCGAGAACGACATTCACCGCCTGTTCCACAAGACACTGTGGCTGATCGTCGGCTGGGCCGATGGCGAAGAGGTGCGGTTCGCCGATGGCGCGGTAGACGTCGAGCAGGGTGATCTCGGACAGCGGACGCACCAGCGTCCAGCCGCCACCATGGCCCTTTTCGGAGCGGACGTAGCCCTGTTCGCGAAGGCCGGCCATGGTGCGGCGGACGACGACGGGATTGGTGTTCAGCATCTTGGCTATCATGTCTGAGGTCGCCGAATGCTGGTGCTTATCCATGTGGATCAACACGTGCAGCATGCGTGAAAGGCGGCTGTCATTGCGCATGGTTCTCTTCCTGTCGATCGGGCGGGCCATTATCGCAAGCAGGTCGTAACAAGACAAGTAACATGATGCTTGACGGCGCCAGTTCATGTAACTTATGTTGAGTCATGAGTTTAGTATCAAGGGTGAGTCCCATGTCGTTCGACGCCATCATCATCGGCGGAAACTTCGCCGGCCTTTCGGCCGCCATGCAGCTCGCCCGGGCGCGGCGGCGGGTTCTGCTCGTTGACGCCGGCGCGCCGCGCAATCGGTTTTCTGAAGCCTCGCACGGGTTCTTGGGCCAGGACGGCCAAACGCCGGCGGCGATCATGCAGGAGGGCAAACGGCAGCTTTCGCTTTATCCGACGATCACCATCCGCGAGGGGAAAGTCGTCCGCGCGCGGGGCGATGGTGACATGTTCATTGTCGTCACCGAAGACGGCGGCGAAGAACGAGCCGCGCGCATCGTGCTTGCAACCGGCGTCAGCGACACGCTGCCCGAAATCCCCGGGCTGAAGGAGCGATGGGGCCGCTCCGCGCTGCACTGCCCTTATTGTCACGGTTTTGAGGTCAGCGGCGGCAAGCTCGGCGTTCTCGCAAACCATCCGCATTCGGCCCATTCGGCCGTAATGATCCCGGACTGGGGTGCGACGACCTTTTTCACTCAAGGGCTGTTCGAGCCCGATGAAGAGCAGTTGGTGAAGTTGACTGGCCGTGGCGTCCGGATCGAGCGCAGCCCAATCGTGGAATTGTTGGGCGACGATCCGAAGCTTGAGGCCGTTCGCCTCGCCGATGGCCGCATCCTGCCGCTCGATGCCGTCTTCGTCGCGCCGAAAACGACGATGGCGAGCCCGGTTGCCGAACAGCTCGGCTGCGCCTTCGACGACGGCCCGTTTGGACCCGTTATCCGCACCGGTGATAACAAGGAAACGACCACTAAGGGTGTCTTCGCCGCCGGTGATGCGGCAAGCGCCATGCACAATGCCACACTCGCCTCCGCCTCAGGCGTGCTCGCTGGCGTGCATTGCCATCAATCGCTTGTCATGCAGTCGGTCGCATAGGGCGCAAACATCACGTTCGGGCGGCTCGGGCAATTGGCCGGTCGAGAGGCCATTCGTGCCAAGCGGGCAAGATCGGGAGAGGGCGATAAACTATAGCATTGCCGCAATGTGCGTGCTCGAAAGACATGCTGGCCTGCCTTCCGCTCGCCGCGCTCTTCGTGCGGTCTTTTATGTTTTGACATGGCAAGGCGTTCGCCTGTTCCAGCAGCGAGGAAAGCGGCGGAGAAGGTGGGATCCAAAGAGGCGCGGCGCGCAGACCCCTGCGAAGAACTTGATGTCCACGAGTGCCGTCGCCGCGAACTCGTAGATGACTACAACCGGCTGCTTTTCCGCCGGCTCGCCATCAGAACCGCGGATCCGGCCACGCCAGAGATCGCCGAACCGAGCAGAATGCCGATCTTGACCTTGTCCTGTACGGCTGGGTCATCGAAAGCGAGAAGACCGATAAAGAGACTCATTGTGAAGCCGATGCCGCAAAGAAGCGCGACACCGGTCATCTGCGTCCAGTTCGCCATTGCCGGAAGCTGCGCAAAACGTAGCTTGACCAGGAGACCAACGACGGAGAGAACCCCAACCAACTTGCCAGCAAACAGTCCGGCGGCGACGCCAATTGTATGAGGGTCTCCCAAACTCGAGATGGACGTGCCGCGAAGGGAAACGCCGGCGTTGGCCAAGCCAAAGAGTGGGACGATGATGAATGCCACTGGTCGATGAAGCAGGTGTTCGAGCCGGTGCAGCGGAGATTCTTCGTCGCTAGCCTCCGGAGCGCCGGGAGAAAGCTTAATCGGTATCGTCAAGGCCAGCAGCACGCCAGCAAGCGTGGCGTGGATCCCGGAGGTGAACATCAGCACCCACAAGGCGACGCCAAGGCCGAGATAAAGCGTCAGCGTCTTCACGCCGGCTCGGTTCATGAAAAACAGCAGGGCAAGAACCGCGGCGGCTCCGGCAAGGGCCAGGAGGTTGAGACCGTTTGTATAGAAGAGTGCGATGACGAGGACGGCGCCGAGGTCGTCGATAATGGCAAGCGCCGCCAGAAAGATTTTCAGGGACGCCGGAACGCGGTTGCCAAAGAGCGACAGCACTCCGAGCGCGAAGGCAATGTCGGTGGCCGTCGGGATCGCCCAACCGCGGAGGCTAGCTGACGTCCCGGCATTGAAAGCCAGATAGACGAGTGCTGGGGCGAGCATTCCTCCGGCCGCGGCGGCACCGGGAAGAATTCGCCTGCTCCAGGTCGAGAGCTGGCCATCGAGCATTTCGCGCTTGATCTCCAGACCGACGAGCAGGAAGAACACGGCCATCAGGGCGTCATTGATCCAGTGCTGCAAGCTCAGTGGCCCGAGGTAAAGATGGAGGGCATGAAAATATGCGCCCGCCAGCGGCGAGTTCGCCACCGCAAGGGCCATGGCCGCGGCTGCCATCAAGACGACGCCGCCGGAGGCCTCGTTGTCAAGATATCCGCGGAGAGTGGATTGAATGCGACCGGTCGTGATCGGCAAGGACATGGTTTCGCGCTCCCTTCTGGAAGGTTGATCTTCGTCTCCGTCGATTTCGGGGAAGCCCGCGGCGCACGCAGCACACGCCATCCGGAAAGGGATACCTAAAAGCAGCAGGGATTTCCAGAGGCCCCTCCGACATCGTTCCAGTGTCGCAACAATCGATGATGATGGACATCCAGTGTCGATCAGCGCTTCTCATAATAGGAGATGGAGCTTTGGATGCCGCGTCTATCACTGCCTTATCTTAAGTTCTTCCGAGTTGACCGGCAGAAAAAAACCCGCTCCAGCGGGGGAACCACGGAGCGAGTCAGGTGCCCTTGGCGTTCAAACGCCTCAGGAGAGCATCCTCAGATTACACCCACGGTCATGCGAAGTAAAATTATCGGCGGCTCTGATAGGTCCGAAAGCCACCTCGAGAGATGAACCATGGTTCGCCGCGATCTTCATTGGATCCGCCGACGAAAATGTAGGCTGGCTGCCTGCTCCCATGCGACCAATTCCGACCTAGGGAAGCCTGGACGGAACGGTTGAACGTGAGCCTCCGTGCTCGGCGCGCGCGCCCGCAGTCGTGCCCGCGATCGACATGCTGCAAATGGGGGTGATCTTCGGGCGCGATAGCGCTAGTAAAGGACAACCCCGCCCCGCATCGCCGAGCCCGACATGCCGCCATCCTATCGATATTCCAAGCTCTTTCGCCGCTCCCGCGTCTTATGGGGCACTTTCTCAATTTGGCGGCCAAGACTGGTGTTTTGGTGCGGGGCCTTGGCAATCGGGGTGATCAGCGTCGGCTTTGCGAAGCTTGCGGATCTGGCGCAGAAGGGCTTCGGGTCTCTCACCTCCTCCGGTGAATGGGCCTTCCTGCTGCCACTTGCGCTGACCCCGCTTGGCTTCATGCTCTCGGCCTATCTGGCGGCGAGGCTGTTTCCGAACTCGCAGGGCAGCGGCATTCCGCAGGCGATTGCCGCCAGGCACCTGAGGGACGACGAAGACCGAACCCGGCTGCTGTCGCTGAAGATCGCCTGCGGCAAGATCGTACTGACGGTGCTCGGGCTCTTCTCCGGCGCCTCGATCGGCCGCGAGGGACCGACTGTCCAGGTCGGCGCGTCGATCATGCTCGCTGTTGCCCGGTTCAGTGGCATGGCGCAGGCGCGCGGGCTGATCCTTGCCGGATCGGCGGCGGGCATTGCGGCCGCCTTCAACACGCCGCTCGCCGGCATCGTCTTCGCGATCGAGGAAATGAGTCGGACCTACGAGTCTCGGGCCAACGGACTGGTGCTCACGGCAGTCATCCTCTCCGGCCTTGCCGCGCTCGGGATTTCCGGAAGCTACAATTACTTCGGCATGGCATCGGCTGCGCCCACGGAGCTTCGCGACTGGGGACTGGTTCTGATCTGCGGCGTCGGCGGCGGCGCGCTCGGGGCAGCCTTCAGCGGTTTCGCGCTGCACTTTGGCCAGAAGATCCGCCGCTGGGCGCAGCCACAGCCGCTGAAGCGCATGCTGGCTCTTGCAGGCACCTGCGGACTGACGATCGCAGTTATCGGAGTGGCATCAGGTGGCACGACCTTCGGTACCGGCTATGAGCAGGCACGAACTGCGGTCGAAGGCAACGCCTTGCCTCTGCTCTTCTTCGTCGAGAAGTTCGCCGCAAGCTTCCTGTCGATGCTGTCAGGTATTCCGGGCGGCATCTTTGCGCCGTCGCTCGCCGTCGGCGCCGGTTTCGGCAGCACCGTCGGCTCCCTGCTCGGCACCGGCGTCGCGCTGGCGGCCATCCTCGGCATGGCCGGCTATTTCGCGGGCGTCGTGCAGGCGCCGATGACGGCCTTCGTCATCATCCTGGAAATGACCGGCGACCACCAGGCAGTCATCCCGATCATGGCAGTGTCGATGATCGGTTACGTGACTTCGCGCATTCTTTCGCGCGAACCGCTTTATCATGGCCTTTCGCGCGTCTTCATCGCCGCGGCTATCCGGGCGCGGCGTGCGGTCGAAAGGGAGTCGGAGTAACTTTCAGTTCTGCACAGACGACCGGCGAATACGCGCGATCATCTGCCGAGTAGTTTGCTACGAACATGGAACTGACGCCTGATGGCACTGTTCGATCTGTCCGGCGGCCTGGCGGCGGCCTCCAAAACCGCTACCAAGTGCGTGCGTTTGCTCTCGCGGACATCATTTTAGCGGAGCAGGGGAATGATTCGAGTAGCCAGTTGTTCATGCCGCCAGCTTTCGATCACCGCCGACGGAGAACCTGTCAAAATCTCCGCCTGCCATTGCCGGGCCTGCCAACGTCGCACCGGCAGCGCGTTCGGAGTAGCCGTCTTCTTCCACGCCGATCAAATAGAGACGTCCGGGGTTTCGACCAGCTACGTGCGATGGGGCGACAGCGGCAAATCGGTCGAATTCTGCTTCTGCCCGGCATGCGGGTCGACAGTTTTCTGGATACCGGAATTCAGGAAAGAGCTGGTAGCCGTCGCATTGGGATGCTTCGCCGATCCCTCATCGCTCGCGCCAACGCAAAGCGTCTACGAGGAAAGTCGTCTGGAATGGGTGTCGTTCGATTTGACCTAGATGCCGTACAGAATGACACGTTAACAGATACTGCCCCGAATGCCGGTAACAAGCAGCCTCTAAGGCAAAAACAGCACGTTGTACTGATCGAATTCGCCCGGCAGGTCGCGGACCTTCATCTCCTCTTCGCGATCCTCGAAGATGACGAGGCAGTTCTCGTAGAACCCCGACAGCATCGATATGAAGGATTTCGTTCCTTCTGCTCCGTAAAAGAGCGGGGTGAATTCCATGTAGAGCGGCACGCGGCGGGCAAGCAGCGGCTGCATCGAGCGGCAGGCGACCGGCTCGTAGCCTTCGATATCCATCCAGACGAGGCCGATCGCTGCCGGGTCGATCGAAAGTCCGGCAAGGATCTCGGAAACCGGCTTCACCGGCACGCTTATCTTCCTGTCGCTCGGGCTTTGGCGAATGGCGCTGCTCTTGCCGTGATTGTTGAGGTTGAGAAAGAAGTCGATCTCGCCTTCGTGCTCGCCGGCGGCGCAGTTGACGAGGCGGACCTTCGCCTCCAGCCGATTCTGGCGGATGTTGAGGGCAAGCAGCGGGAAATTGCGCGGATCGGGCTCCACGCTGACGATATGGGCGTAGGTGTCGCTGAGGGCGAAATAGACGGTCTGGGTGCCTATATTGCCGCCGATCTCGAGCAGCGTTGCGTCCTTTCTCACGAGGCCGCGCTCGCGCAGGATGACGATCAGTCGGTCGACGGCCTCGCGTTCGAAATGGCCCTTCCGGAACACCTTGCGGCCGATATAGTCGGCGGGCGAGAAGGTCATCAGGTGATCGCCCGCGTCGACCGTCATCGAGACGACACGCGGGCCGATATTCTCGATCAGCAGTCGGCGGCCAAAGCGGGTGTCGAAGAAGCGCGAAGCGGCGGCGTTGCGGGCCTTGCGAAACAGGCGGCTCCAGTATTTGGCGGTCAGCCAGGGCTTGCCGGGCATCAGGTTTTTCCTTCGAGCGGCTCTGCCGCTTTCTCTCTTGGAATGACGTAGACTTTCAAGGGCAGGGCCCGGCCGCGCACGCTGATTTCACGGCTTTCGATGCCGGAAAGGTTAGCACCCGAAAGGCTCGCCACCGGTTCGGAGATGACGATCGCCGCTTCGAATTCCTTGGCGGCTGTTTCCAAACGGCTCGCGACATTCACGGTATCGCCGATCGCCGTCATACTGCGCACCCGGCCGTATCCCATCGTGCCGACGACGGCCGGGCCGGTGTGAATGCCGATCGCGATACGCAGCGGCAGCGCCAGTTCGTCGGCGAGTTCCGCCGCGAGTTTCTCGATCTCGGCGACGATCGCTGCTGCAGCGTTGAGCGCCTGGCGGCAGGCTTCCTCCGGCGCGGTGTTGAGCCCGAAGAGCGCCATGGCGCCGTCGCCGATGAACTTGTCGAGCCGTCCGCCCGACTGCTCCACCGCCTTGCCGATGATGGCGAAATAGCGGTTCAGCAGGAAGACGACGTCGAAGGGCAGGCGGGTTTCCGTCAGTGTGGTGAAATGGCGAATATCGACGAAGAGCACGGCGATCTCGCGCTCGCGGCCCGGGCTCGTCTCCTGGCTGTTGGCGGGAAGGGCCGCCTCGATCGCCGGCACGAGAAGTGGCGCGACGGCAACGTCGCGGTTCGGACGAAGCTGGCAGGCGAGCCGGACATCCGGGCCGGCATTGATGCGCTTCAGCGTCGTCTGCTCCATCTTGTCGGGGATCGGCAGGCTGTCGTAGTCGCCAAGGATCTGCACGCGGCAGGTGGAGCACTGGCCCTTGCCGCCGCAGACGGCATAATGCGGCAGGCCGCCGAGCCGGCTCGCTTCCAGCACCGAGAAGCCGCGCGGCACGCGGATCACCTCGCCGCCAGGATAGTTCACGGCGACTTGGTCAAGCCGCTCCTTCAGCTTGCGCCGGGCACGCGCGATGACGACGATGAGCAGCGAGGCCGAGAAGGCGCCGTAGAGCCCGGCGCGGATCATGGCGACCTCGCGGTGAACTTGCGGGTTCGAGGCGTAACGGGTGTTGATGCCCTCCTTGTAGGCGCTGACCGTCATTGACTGCTGGTAGGAAGGGTCGGCGAGCGTTCGGCCCATCTCGACGAAGCCGAGTAGCGAAAGCACCGGCACGAGGATCGCAATCGCCAGCAGCAGCGGAGCGAAGTCCGGGTACCAGGAGCGGTAGCGCAACCAGAAATGGATGCCGATACAGCCGTGGATCCAGACGGCGACGACGGCGAGCGCCTGCCGCAATCCGTTCGCCGGGTTCTTGATCCAGAGCATGCCGACAACCGTCTCGTAGTCATCGATGTAGCCGTAGAATTCGTGAGCAATGCGTGTGCCGATGACATGATCCATAAGCAACAGCGGGATCATCAGGCCGAGCACGATCTGGGCCATTTCCCCCTTCGGCATGACGAGGCTGCGGCGCATGTAGATGGCGCGCAGCACCAGCGCGATATGGATGAGCACCGATGAATAGAAGATGGCGGTCCCCAGAGGATTGCGCCAGATCGCCAGGAAGAGGTGGGCGGCTTTATCGGCGGCGGCGACTGAAATCAGGCCAATCGCATGGTTCGACAAATGCAAGAGGACGAAGATGAAAATGACGAGGCCGGAACCGAGCCTCGCCCTTCTGATCGTACGTTCCGAAAAAATCCCTGTGGCCGAGACCGTCGTCATTCATTCCCGTTCTTGTCGATGTAACCGCAGGCCCATAGAGATTGAGAAAGAGGCGGAATTGCTTCGATCGCGATCACATTCCATATGCTTATGCGCAAGTTTTCGGCAAAGGGACAATAGCGGAATTTTCCCGACAGGCGTGAAAGTTGTAAACAGTGTGTCTTACCTGAGGTGTCCCAATGCGGGTGGCTTTCTACGCGCCGATGAAATCGCCGAACCATCCGGTACCGTCGGGCGACCGGCTGATGGCGCGACTGCTGATCCGGGCACTGGAGCTTGGCGGGCATCAGGTCGACGTCGCCTCCGAATTCCGCGCCTATGCCTCGACACCGGACGCGGCACGGGCGCTCGAACCCGCCATCGGCGCCGAGTTGGAGCGGCTGCGGCTAAGATGGAAATCCGCGCCGCGGCCGGACCTCTGGTTCTGCTACCACCCCTATTATAAATCGCCCGATCCCTTCGGGCCGGCGATATCCGCCGAATTCGCCATTCCCTACGTCACCGCCGAAGCCTCCTATGCGGCAAAACGCGATCGAACCGGCTGGGCAGCTTCGCAGAAGCTGGTGGGCGAGGCGATCATTCGGGCGGCGGTCAATATCAGCTTCACCGGGCGCGACCAGGACGGGCTTGCCGCCGCCTTCGCGCAGGCGCGCCTCGCCAGGCTTAACCCCTTCATCGACACGGCGCTGTTCGAGAAGGTGTCGCCGGCGCCTGATCCGCGCCGGCTGATGACGGTCGCGATGATGCGAGCCGGCGACAAGATGGACAGTTATGTCATGCTTGCAAATGCGTTGAGGCTGATCGAAGACCGGCCCTGGACGCTGGCCGTCATCGGCGATGGTCCGATGCGGCAAGAGGTGCGGGCGCTGTTTGCCGACTTTCCCGGCCGCATCGAATGGCTGGGCGAGCGCAATCCCGGCGAGATCGCCGAACTGCTCGGGCGCGGCGGCCTCTATGTCTGGCCCGGCTGCGGCGAGGCCTACGGTCTCGCCTATCTGGAGGCCCAAGCCGCTGGCCTGCCTGTCGTCGCGCAGGAAACGGCAGGCGTGCCAGCGGTGGTCGAGGCTGGCGTGACCGGGCTGCTGACGCCGGAGGGCGATGTCGCCGCCTATGCCGAGGCCGTGGCTGACCTGCTTGACGACGGGCAAAGGCGCGACGCCATGGGGCAGGCGGCGCGGCGCTTGGTGCTTGGGCAACGCTCGCTTGCGATGGCGGCGCAGGTATTGGACGGAATTTTGCGCGACAGCGCAGCAACAGGAGTGACGTGATGACCGACGCGATAGCCTGGGACCCCCTGCGCCGCGAGCTAGACCGCTGGCAGGCCGCCGGCCGCGTGGCGCGGTTCTGGCTGCGAGATGACGACGCCGTCGAGCCGACGCAGCCGCTGGAGACGCTGTTGGCGCTGACGGGCGAAAGCGAGGTTCCGCTGATGCTCGCGGTCATTCCCGGCCTGACCGGTGAGGCGTTGGCCGCGCGGCTGGCGGAGGAAACATCCGTCGCTGTCGCCGTGCATGGCTGGTCTCATACCAACCATGCCGGGCCGCAAGGCAAGAAGCAGGAACTCGGCGGCGAGCGGCCGGCGGAGGCCGTGCTCGGCGAGTTGGGTGAGGGGTTCCGGCTGCTGCGGCGGCTGCATCCGGCCCGCTTCCTGCCGGTGCTGGTGCCGCCGTGGAACCGGGTCGACGCCGCCCTCATCCCGGCGCTTCCGGCGCTCGGATTTGCAGCCCTTTCGGTCTATGGGCGAGCCAAGCAGGACGGCCCGATGCCGCTCCTCAACACCCATGTCGACATCATCGACTGGCATGGCACGCGCGGCGGACGGGGCGAGGCGGAATTGGTGGCCGAACTGGTGGCCGAGCTTGACGACCGGTTTGCCGGCGGCGACGAGCCTCTCGGCGTGCTCACCCACCATCTGGTGCATGACGTAGCGGCATGGGATTTCCTGTCGGCCTTGTTCGCGGTGACGACCCGACATCCGGCCGTCCGCTGGTCATCGGCGTCGGAACTGCTAGAGCATATCGCGTGAAACTGGGCCGCGGTGTTGCGATAGCGACATGCGCAAAACCAAGACCTGAAGCGCGAGGAGCGAATCTCAAAGATCGCGACACGATATAGGGCATTAGACATTGTCGATCAGGTGGCATGAACGCGCCCGAGGAAGTCTCGCATGAGTGCGACGACTTCTTCGAGATGTGTCTCGAGCAGCCAGTGGCCGCCGCCGAGCAGATGCAGTTCGGCGTCCGGCAGATCCCGCAGGTACGCTCGCGCCGATTTTTCCGGCATGTAGTGGTCGTTCGGACCCCAGACGATCAAGGTCGGAGGCTGGTATTCCCGCAGGTATTTGCGGTGTTCCGGGAACCAGGCCCGGTTCTCCTTCAGTCCGGCGATCAGGTCCATGGCGATGTCCTTGCGCCGTGGCGTGATCAGCGACCAATGCAGCTTCCAGAGGTCTGGCGGGATCGCATCGGCCAGAGGAGGCGGCAAGTCGTTGAGGAATTCCTCCTTGAAAGTCTCCTCGCTGACCGCCTCCGCCAGCACCTTCCTCATCTCCGATCTCGGAAGCGTCCAGGTCGCCTCGATATCCGCATATTTTGGTCCGAGGGCATCTTCATAGGGTATGTCGCCATTCTGGATGATCAGCGCCACGATGCGTTGAGGGGCCCTGATCGCCAAGCGGGCACCGATCGGCGAGCCGAAGTCGTGGAGGTAGAGGACGAACCGGTCGACACCTAGGGCGCCGACGAAGGCCTCCAGCCAGGCAGCGTAACCATCGAAACTGTAGTCGAAATCATCAGGCGTGCCGCTATAGCCCGCGCCTGGGAAATCCGGCGCGATCAGGCGCCACTGGTCGGCAAGGCGCGGCATGAGATTGCGAAATTCATGGGACGAGCAGGGATATCCGTGCGGCAGCAACAAGACCGGAGCATCTTCCCGGCCGGCCTCGCGGTAAAAAGTCTCGACGCCTGCAACCGTCATCCAGCGATGTCGGACGAGAGTGGTCATGGACAAGCTCCTCGGAACCGTTCTTCACGTTCGGTCTTCGTCATGCTGCTGTGCGCCTTCCACCGGTCGCAGCCACGGCTCGCGGCGTTTGATCCAGAGTTCGTAGCTCGGCACAAGAGGCGTCGGGGCCTCGGAAAGGATGCCGAGCTTGATTTCGGCCTCCTGGTCATCGGCGGAAAACAGCCGCGAGCCGCAACCGGTGCAGAAATGTCGACCCTGGAACTCGCCGGTTTTCCCTGAATGTTCGAACTGGCCGGCGGGCCAGATCCCATAGAAGGTAAAGGCCGAACCGCTTTCTTGCCGGCAGTCGGTGCAATGACAGATTCCAACGCGCAAGGGTTCGCCCCGGACAGAAACATGCACCTGCCCGCAAAGACACTTTCCGGAAAGCACGGTCATGACGGATCCCTGTTTCGTTGATTTTTCGCTGCCGGGAAAACGGTCCGGCCGGGCATCTGTTCCGTCGTGACGTCGCAGGCCTGCTCGGCTCGACGAATAGGATACTCTGTCGAAGAGCGTCAGACTGGACAAGATGAAGGCGGCTTCAGCGGCCTGCTAGATCATCACGATCTGATTGTCGCGCGCGGCAAAGGATTCAGGGAAGGCCGCCTGCGCCTGCGTTTCCATCTGCGCCAGCTGTTCGTCGGTGCGGGAGGGAGCGTGGTGGAAGAGCGCGAAGCGCTTGGCGCCCGCGATCTTCGCGAGCTCGGTGCCGTGCTGCCAGGTCGAATGGCCGAAGCCCTTGAAACGCTGCATCTCGTCTTCATTATAGGTGCAGTCGTAGACGACGAGATCGGCGTCCTGCATCATTTCGAGCGAGACCGGATCGTAGTTGCCGGGAATATGTTCGATATCGTAGATGAGAGCGACCGAACGGCCCTGCCATTCGATGCGGTAGCCTATGGCGCCGCCCGGATGGTTCAGCATGAAGGTCTTGATCTTGACGCCCGGGCGCGGGTTCAGCACCTGGCCTGCATGAAAATCGCTGAAATTCATCGTCGCCTGACAGATGTCGGTCTTGACGGGAAACCAGGGCGGGCTGATGAACTGCTCGACCATTTCCCGCGTGCTCATCTTGCCATCGAGATGGCCGGACCAGATGTTGACGTTGATCGAGGGATAATAGATCGCCTTGAAGAACGGCAGGCCGATGATGTGGTCGTAATGGCAGTGGCTGAAGAACAGGTCGACGTCGCTGACGCTGTCGGCGAGCAACGACAGCCCCGCCTCGCGCAGGCCGGAGCCAGCGTCGAAGATCATCCGATGTTCTCCGCAGCGAATCTCGATGCAGGAAGTGTTACCGCCGTAGCGATCGAACTCGGGGCCAGACACGGGAATACTGCCGCGGACGCCCCAAAATTTTACCTGAAACAGTTCTGTCGTCATCGTTCTTCAAACCGGCCTTCCCGCATCGCCATCGTAGTCATAGTTCGTCCCGATGCGAAGCAGCAGAATTCCACGGGTTTGTCTGTTCCCCTTTGTATTCTCCCAACCGATAGCGGAAGAAGAAGTAGATTTTCCTAAGCAATCGGCTTTCGGTTCGGAAAGCAAGCCAGTATGGTTGGTTTTCGGTATACGCGCTGCTCAGGGCGGGGGACATTTTCCCGTAAGTCATGCCTATTAGATGGTTGCGCGCGATTGAAAAAACAATTACCGCCCTGTCGAGCCGAAAATCCAGTTCCGAAGGTCGGGGGGACCGCTATATCCGACGACGGCTGACTGGGCTCTGACAATCAGCCTTCTTTCATTTTGCATCTCGCGGCTTTGTCTGGAACGTCTGGTCCAAGTTCAACTATAGGGCGGGCCGCTCTGCGCGATCGTGGAATCCTTCGGGCGGTCGTCTAGGCCGGTGCTGACCTTCGACATCGTCACTCGCGGTTTGCCGTCTGCGGCGCGGGGATGCGCGTCTTCGCATCGGACCGACCAGTCTCTGGTTCGGCGTCGGCGACGCCGTCACCGGCCTCGCGGCTGTTGCCCATGTTCACGGGCGGGGCGCGCTGTTCGTCGACGTTGATCTCTGGAAGCTCGTCGTCCTGCGTGTCTTCGTTCAGCGACTTTGGAGGAAGCTTGGCGGAACTGGGGATTGAGTTCGTCGTCATGTTGGTTCTCCTTCTGGAGAAGGAACTCGCAGACGCCGACGCGGTTCCACCCGCCGCCGTCGTGATCCTGCCATCCTTTTTCGCGATCAACACCCGCCACGCCGAGGCGTGATTCTGAATGAAATGAGGAGTTTGATATGCTGAAGACCACATTGGTCGCGACGACAACGTTGCTTGCCCTTACCCAGTTCGCCAGCGCTTCCAGCGACAGCGCATGGAACGCACTGTTCGCGAAGGCGAACGGGACCTGCATCGGTCAGTCGCGCATGGTGTCACCGGAAGCGACCGCGCCGGTGGTCTTCGACGATGCGACTGGCAAGGTAGCAATTCTTCTCCGCGAGAAGAGCTCGAAGTCGAAGAAGCTAGTGAACCTCATCTGTCTGTACGACAAGAAGTCGGGCAAGGCGTCCATTGCCGAGTATCAGTGGCTCGGACAGTAGGGACCGGCGGCCAGGGCGATGTCAAAGCGGCGGTCGAACGCTCAGGTGGTCTGTCGACTATAGCGGGGGCCTTTATCGAAAGGCCTATCCCGTTCGCACAGGTAGAGACTTCTAATATCGAGAGGAATGGAATCTCCATTCCCCAAAAGAGGGCGGAGCGATCCTCAGGCCGGGGAGAGCGCAAAATCAATAACGTTAGATCAGGTCTGATTCGCGAAGAGATGTCGCGTTAGCCCGTAGAGATGGCCGACTCGTCCACAGTTGCTTTCGGATTGGCAGCAACGCGACCAACGTCAAAGGCGTTCGATTTCAATCACGCGAATGACGATCTCCTCCTCACGGAACCGCGCCTCCAGTTTCTTGCGGTAGGACGATCACCAGACGCGGTCGAGATCGGGGGTCATTAACTCGGCGACAACGATGCGGTCCTGCTCGATTTCGTCGTCGTCGCACCACAGTCCTTCGGCGGGTGAGTTGATGTGAAGGGTGACCCCGCCGAACTTCGCCGTGAGTTCGTCTCGGACAAGGTCGACGTTCGGCCGGCTCCCACGAGGGTGTGGAACTGGAAGGAGGATTTCGACGAGATACCGCATCCTGGTTAACCGGCCTCGCGACGGGAAGTTCCTCGGTGCCAGCGCCGTCAGCGATCCATCCTGAATGTGTGGATCGAGCGCCGCCATCGTCGCACAGGCGGTAGAATGACGGTGGACGACATTAACTCGGATGCTGTCTGATCAGATTGATCAAGACGTCAGCCGGCCCACCTCAATGCCTTGGTGCCTGGTTTTCTCTCGCCGCAGCGTCCAGCTTTTTCAGTAAGTCGCCGAAAACATCTTCGCAGTCGGTGGGCAATGAGAACTCTGGCAGACCACGCAAACGTGGTCCCAAGCGCATCAAGGTATCGCGCTGGATGATTCCTACTGTGGTTGTTTCATACGTTTCAGACATGATGGCACAACGAGGGCGCCAGTGTTAGGTTCCGCAATGACGGCGACAGGTGATTTGTTGGGTTATGAAAGTGAAGGCGTGGGATGTTGAGCGTGTTTTAGTCCGCGAGGTTCATGGAACATCATTCCCGAGGCTGCTCGCCCGGTCGCCAGTTCCGCGCGGCAAGCCTCACCGAAATCCAGGAGAAAGTTCATCGCGCCGGAATGCGCAAGGTCCCGCATTTCCGAAAGCGAGCGATTGGGGGTCAGGTAGGTTTCGACGATCCTTGCCATCGCCAGTTCGGCTGCATCCACGACCCGTCTCGACGAGATCAGACGCATCTGGGCGACCAGTGCGTAAAGTAGCACGAGATCGGAAACATCGTCCTTCTGGTGGCTTATCGCGTCGGCGTAAAGTCGCGTCGCTTCAGCTATGAAGTCGGAAAAAAGCTTTTCCCGCTTGGCGGCCTCGAGCTCTCGCTGTTTTTCCCTCACTTGTGAACGGTGCGTCATCCAGGCGGTGGCGAACGAGGCGAGACCGCCGATAACGACGCCGGCGAGGCCCATCAGGGCGGAGATGTATGGGTCCATGAGAATTTGCCTTTCGCAACGATCGGGCTCACCAACGACGTGGCTACGATCCTACCCCGCCAGCGGAGGACCTACCCATACGCCTTCTGGTACTGCGGGGATGCTGTTCACCAATCCGTCGAGCATTCCTTGCAGGACGTTCGCGGTCAGCTCCTTTGTCTTGTCGCCGGGGCCGACGAGTCGGTCCGCTAGCAGCAAAGTTAGACCGTGCATTTGGGACCAAAAAACGAGAATCGCACCATCGATTGTGCGGGTGTTGGCCTCGGTATCTGCAATTGGGCGCCCGAGAGCGCCGTCGGAAATCGCCTCGACGACAAGGGCTTTCATGTTGTAGGCCGCAGTTCTTTCGATCGCGGGACGCCCATCGTCCTGACCGGCAAGGTAGCCGCCGAACATCAATCTGTAGAGCGCCGGATTGTTGACGCCGCCGCAGACATATGCGCTCGCCATGGCTGCTAGCCGCTCGCGCGGACTGTCGAGTTCCTTAGTCGCTTCGGCCATCCGCTTCGCCAGCAGTTCGAACCCGACCGCCGAAACGGCAGCCAGCAATTCGCGCTTGTCGGCGAAGTGCTTGTACGGGGCGTTGTGGCTGACGCCCGCGCGTCGGGCGAGCTCACGAAGCGAAAACTCCGTGCTTTGAGACTCGCTGAGGACGTCGAGCGCGGCCTCTACGATCGCCCTCTGCAGGTCGCCATGGTGGTACGGGCGCTGGTCTTTCGTGGAAATGTCTTGGGTCATGCCATCCATTTAGGTTGTTAAGTTGCTCATGTCAACATTCTGCCGATGGATGTTGACATTGTCCACTCTAGCACGTAAGTGGGCGATGTCAACATATGCTGTGGCCGCTCTGGAACGGCAGCGGGATCAACAACCGAGGTAAACTGCATGGCCACTCAACATCTCGTCAAAAACAAGACGCACCGCATGGCGGAGCGTCCGCCATTCGAGCGTATCGCGCTGTTGTTGCAAGGCGGAGGAGCGCTCGGCTCATATCAGGCCGGCGTCTATCAAGCACTGGCCGAAGCCGGTCTGCATCCTGATTGGGTCGCCGGCATTTCCATCGGTGCCATCAACAGTGCCCTGATTGCGGGCAATCCGCCTGAAAGGCGGGTGGAGGCGCTCCGGAGCTTCTGGGAGACGGTAACCGCCCCGGCGCACGGGTTTCCCACTCTGTTTTCGGCGATGCTGGGGGCGATGGGGCTCCAGGGTGATTTCGCGCGTGGCCTGCTCAATCAGGCACACGCCTTCGCCACCCTTATGGACGGCGCCGCGGGCTTCTTCACGCCCCGTCCGGTGCCACCCTTCTTTTCCGCCGCTGGCAGCATCGAGGCGGAAAGCTTCTACGACGTCGCACCGCTGAAGGCGACGCTGGAACTGCTGGTGGACTTCGATCGCATCAATACAGGGGCCATGCGTTTCAGCGTCGGCGCCGTCAACGTGCGCACCGGCAACTTCGAGTACTTCGACACCACGAGCCACACTATCCGCCCCGAACACATTATGGCGAGCGGCGCCTTGCCGCCGGGTTTCCCGGCCACGAGGATCGACGGCGAGTGTTACTGGGACGGCGGCCTTATCTCCAACACGCCGCTGCAATGGGTCCTCGATAACGCGCCGCGCCAGGACACGCTGGCCTTTCAGGTCGATCTCTGGAGCGCGAGTGGCGAGTTCCCGCGTGACCTTCTCGGAATCGAACTGCGGCAGAAGGATATCCGCTTCTCGAGCCGCACACGCGTGGCGACCGACCAATTCAAGACGCAGCAGCGGCTGCGCCGCGCACTCGGCCATCTGGTCGAACTCGTCCCGCAGGACGCGCTGCTGCAAGCCGATCCGGAGATCAAGCTGCTCGTCGATCAAGCCGACGAGAAGGTCTACAACATCGTCCAGCTTATATATCGCGCCAAGAAATACGAAGCGAGCTCCAAGGATTACGAGTTCTCCCGGCTGACGATGGAGGAGCACTGGGCCTCCGGCTACAACGACGCCCTTCAAACATTGCGCCACCCCGACGTGTTGCAGCGGCCCGGCACGCCGGACGGCGTCGCCATTTTCGACTTCGATTGAGATTTCACCCAAAGAGAAGAGCACGACCATGAAGATCGCCGCAGTCCGCGAAAATGCCTTCGCGATGCCGCTCAACAACCCGGCCTATCCGAGGCCACCCTACAAATTCTACAACCGCGAATTTGTCGTCATCAACTACCGGACCGATCCGGAGGCCCTTCGCGCCGTTGTGCCGGAGCCGCTGGAAGTGATCGGCGACACCGTCGCCTATGAATTCATCCGCATGCCGGATTCGACCGGCTTCGGCGACTATACGGAAACCGGGCAGGTCATTCCGGTGCGTTTCACGACACGATCGGGCAGGGTGCAGGAAGGCAGCTACGTGCATGCCATGTATCTTGACGACAACTCGCCGATCGCTGGCGGCCGCGAGATCTGGGGCTTTCCGAAGAAGCTGGCGACGCCGAAGTTGTCGCACGAGCAGGAGACGCTCGTCGGGACCCTCCACTACGGCTCGGTTATGTGCGTGACGGCGACCATGGGCTACAAGCATCGCGAACTTCCGCTGGAGCCGCTGGCAAAGGCGATGGCGAAGCCCGCCTTCGTGCTGAAGGTCATCCCGCACGTCGACGGTTCGCCCCGGATTTGCGAACTGGTGCGCTACTATCTTGAGGATGTGACGCTGAAGGGCGCATGGGCCGGGCCGGCAGCCCTGCAATTGTTCGAACACGCGATGTGCGACGTCGCGCGTCTACCCGTGCGCGAGGTCACGTCGGCCAGCCATTACGTTGCCGACCTGACGCTCGGCCTCGGCGAGGTCGTATTCGACTACCTCCAAAACGACTGATCTCCCGCAACTAAAAGGAACTATCCATGTCTCGATTTGATGGAAGAGTAGCGATTATCACCGGAGCCGCGAGCGGCATCGGCAAGGAAATCGCGCTTCGCGTCGCAGCCGAAGGCGGCATTCCCGTGATCGCCGACCTCAATCTCGACGCCGCAAACGCAACGGCCGCCGAGATCAAGAGCAAGGGCAGCGACGCCTTCGCCGTGGCGATGAACGTTGCCGACGAAGAGCAGGTGGAAAAGGCGGTTGGCGAGGTGGTCACCAGGTTCGGCAAGATCGACGTGTTGGTCAGCAACGCCGGCATCCAGATCGTCAAGCCGCTGGTCGACTTTCCCTTTGCGGACTGGAGAAAGCTGCTTTCGATCCATCTCGACGGCGCCTTTCTGACCACTCGCGCCTGCCTCAAGCACATGTATGCCGCCAATTATGGCCGGGTGATCTACATGGGTTCCGTGCACTCCAAGGAAGCCTCGAAGCTGAAGGGTCCCTATGTCACGGCCAAGCACGGACTGATCGGACTGGCCAAGGTACTGGCAAAGGAGGGAGCCGAGCACAACGTCACGGCCAACGTGGTCTGCCCCGGCTTCGTGCGCACGCCGCTCGTCGACAAACAGATCCCCGAGCAGGCGCGGGAACTCGGCATCAGCGAGGAGCAGGTGGTCAAGACGGTGATGCTCAAGGATACGGTCGACGGCGAGTTTACCAGCACCGATGACGTGGCCGACGCTGTTCTCTATTTCGCGGGGGCCAAGTCCAATGCCGTGACGGGTCAGTCGATGGTTGTGAGCCACGGCTGGTTCATGCAGTAGGCTCGATTGCGGACAGACGCACGACACCCTTTGCGGCGCCGTGCGACAGGAACGCTCCAGCACCCCGGACCAACTCTATCTCGCGACGAGCCGCAGTGGGCTCGCGCTATCTCGTTCTTGAGTATCAAAGGAAATGAACATGGAAGTCTTTAATTGTTTGCGGCGGGCCTTGAAGGCCCGGCGACCTTCGGTGGCCACGAGTCGCTCTGTCGACGGCGCATGCGTGCGCGGAGTGACTGCGATACTGCGGAACGCTGTCCAGACTACTGCGCTCGGCATGTGCTTAGGATTCGCCGCGCTGCCGACAGCCCGAGCGGATGAGCCGACTCCGCCCGTAAAAAAAGCGGTCAGCGACGAGGCCGCGACCGCCGTTTCGCAGATGGGAAAGTCGCTCCTTGCCAGGGACCTGACGATCACGGCGAGAACGATCAGCATTTACCTGGATCAGTCCGGACAACCGCTTCACATCTTCCATACGATGAAAATCACCGTGCGTCGTCCAGACCGGATCGCCGTCGAGTTTATCGGCGATGATGGTAGGCACGATCTGTTCTACGACGGCAAGGCGGCCTCGGTCTTCTTTCCCGACAGCAAGAACTACGCGACGATCCCGGCATCGGGCGACATACCATCCGCGCTCAACGAGGCGGCAACCAAACTGGACGTCGATTTTCCGCTCGGCGTGCTTTTTGCAGCCTCTCCGGACAGAGTCTTGTTGAGCGATGCCATGGCCGGCTGGCAGGTGGGGACGGCTACCATCGACGGGGTCGAGTGCCGGCATCTGTTTTTCTCTCAGAAGTCCGGCATCGATCTCGAATTGTGGGTCGAGAACAATGCCGCGGCGACGCCGCATCGTCTGGTCGTCACCTACCCGTTGCTGCAGGGCCAACCAAGCTTCGTCGCCGAATTCACCAGCTGGAAGACCAAACCCCCTCTGTCCGACTCCGAATTCACCTTTGAACCTCCCGCCGATGTGAAAAAGATCGACCCGACACCAGCCGTCGCGTCGGGAACGAAAGGAAGCAAGTGATGAACTATCTGAAGCGCACCTGCTTTGCCTTTCTCGCTTTCACGGCCATTACATCGGACGCGGCCTTCGGTCAGTTTGGACCGCCCCCTGGTGGTCCGCCGCCCCTGCCATCTGGAGGCCCACCCCACCTGCCGTCGGGAGGGCCGGGAGGGCCGCCACGTCCGCAGATAGGCCGCACACCGCGTCCGCCGATGGCCAGCCACGGCCGGCCGCCGGTGAGCGCGCAGAACCGTCCTCCGGTGAACCGCCGTACTCGTATTCCAAATGTCGGTCGCGCAAAGGGGCGATTGGCGCAAAGACCCGGCCTCGGAGGGGACAACGTGTCCGGAAATATCCGCAACACGCTGAACTCGGTCGGTAACGTCAACGGGAACCGCGCCTTCATGAACTCCGGGGGCAATATCGTCGCGAAGGACTCCGGCAACCTCACCGTTAACAATACCGGCGATCTCAAGGTCTCGGGCAACGGCAACGGATACTTTGGCCGTGGATATTATGGTCGTGGAGACGGCGTCGGCGGCCATGGTCACGGAGAGCATGGCGGTGGAGACTATGGGCGCGGATACGGCCGTGGAGACTATGGCCGTGGATACTATCGCCGCGAAGCCTACGTCCTGGGCGGGTATGCGGCAGGCGTCGCCGTCGGTGCTGCGGCAGCTTCGAGCACAGGCGGAACGACGTATTCCTATGGAGATCAGTCTGGATCCACTACGAGTTCCTCTGGCGTAGCGTCCTCGAGTTCATCCCAAGGCAGCGGGGGCTCTGCCAACGCGGCGTCGTCGGGTTCGCATCACGGCGGCTCTTCGGGTTCGTCTCTCGCCAGGTCTTCAGGCTCTTCCGGCGGGATATATGTGAACTCTTCCGATCAGAGCCGTTCGGACCCGGCCGTCGTCGTCGGCGGCGGAACGGACCAGAAGGGCGGCGATAGCAGCTGCCGGTCTGTGAATCCTCTGATCGTTGGCCTGTTTGAGAGTCTGCCGCCGGAGGGCGCGGCATGGACGTCCGAAGATGCGGTCGCCTGGCTTCAGGCCGCTGCCGCCAATCTGCGGATCGTCTATAGGATCCAGGAAAATATCGTGGTCACGGGCGAAGTTCCGCCGCCGAATTATGGTCGCGGGCCTGGCGGGAATTAGCTTCCGCTCGGCACGGGAGGCTCAGGCCGGACGTCGCATGAGGCATCCGGCCTTGCCACGCATCGAAGACTGCGAAGCTCCGTCCACTCTGACACAATTCACCAAATCAGTATCTGCGTTCCGAACGCTGCATGAGCCCGCTCATCACGAGGTCGATGTGCGCCTCAAGAAGCGCCTTGCCGTCGATAGGTGTTCGATCCGCAAACATGAGACGCCAGACGGCAACTTGAAAAATCGAACTCGCGAGCACGTCCCGCGCATAGGCCGCCGCGTGTTGGCAAAACTCTCCCGATTTCACGCCTTGCTCGATTAGGGCCGCGAGGGCAGCAAGCGTCGGCGTGATGAAGCGGCCATGATAGCAATCGACCGCTTCGGGAAAGCGAGTGCCTTCGGCGAGGGACAAGCGCAGGAGGTCTCCCGTCTTCCGGTCGTTGGCCGTACTTTCATAGGAGATCAGCAGCAGGGCCCGTATCCGGTCGGCGGTGGATCCACGAAGGCTGCCGATGGCGGTCGAGGGATCCGCGTATGACGTGGAAGCGTGGCTAAACGTTTCCTGGAAAAGAACTTCCTTGGTCGGGAAATAGAAGTAGATCGTTCCCTTTGTTATCCCCAGTCGGGCTGCGACGTCTTCGACACGCGTCGCCGCATAACCTTTCGCCGCGAACTGCTCGAACGCGGCCTCTAGTATTTCATCAGGACGCCTAGCCTTCCGCTCCGCCCGCGATGTTTTCTTTTCAACCCGTTTCATCACATCCCTTTGAATTCTTTGAGGATATCCGGAGACACGGCTTTGGTGGTCCGCTCAGGATCCTTGGTGGTGGCGCGATCTGCAGTGGCAGCCGCGATTTGACCGTACCCGCTCATCTTGTCTCGATGTTGCGCGTGTCAACATTTTTGATCTGGATATGTTGACATCGTCTACTTTACCCATTAAGTGGGCGTTGTCAACATCGGGCGATGGCCTGTAAGGAGCAAAAAATGCAGTCCTTTCGATTGCTGGGAATTGGCCTCGCTTGCGCAGTTCTGGCTGCCTGCGAAGAAAAAGCTGAAGTTGCGCCGCCGCCGCAGCAGGTCCGCGTCGTTGCGGCCGCCGAGGCTCGGTATCAACCGGGTGCGGAAATCACCGGCGAGGTGAAGGCAAGGGTTCAGACCGAACTCTCCTTTCGCGTCAGCGGCCGGGTTCTTGAGAGAAAGGTCGACGTCGGATCGCATGTCCACGCCGGCGACGTCCTTGCTAGGCTCAACGACACGGAACAACAGGCGGACGTCAGCGTCGCCCGCGCGGCGCTGGAGTCGGCGCAGGCCGTCACCAGGCAGAAGATACTCGCCTTCGACCGGGCGAAGTCGCTCCTGCAGTCGCAGGCTGTTCCGCGGGCGGTCTTTGACGATGCGCAGAAGGAGCTGCTGAGTGCGCAGGCTTCCCTCGAGGCCGCCGACGCCGCGCTCGCGACGGCCGAGGACGCGCTGTCCTACACTGAGTTGAAGGCCGCCGCGGACGGCATCATCACGGCGCGCGGCATCGAAGCCGGGCAGGTGGTGTCAGCAGCGCAGTCGGCCTTCACGCTCGCCCATGACGGACCGCGGGATGCGGTGTTCGATGTCTTCGAGGCCTTCTTTCTGGATGGCCGGCCGCTAAGCGACGTCGAGGTCGCACCGGTCTCCGACCCCTCGCGCGACGTTCATGCCAGCATACGCGAGGTTTCGCCCGTCATCGACGCGAAGGCAGGCACGATCCGGATCAAGGTGGGGCTCCAGGAGGGCGCGCCATGGCCGCTCGGCACGCCTGTCGTGGGCAAGCTGCGCGCCTCGCCGCGCGACGGAATCGTGCTCCCCTATACCTCGATCGCATCAGCCGAAGGCGAACCCGCCGTGTGGCTCGTCAACACTCAAAACCATTCCGTTTCGCTCCGGAAGATTTCGGTCGACCGATACCGCCAGAGCGATTTCGTCGTCACCGGCGGCGTCGCCGCACAAGACCTGATCGTCACCGAAGGCGGAAAATTTCTCAAGGAAGGCCAGGCAGTCGCCTGGGAAGGCAAGTGAGATGACCCTCGACCGCATATGTACCTCTCTTCCATTTCTTCTATCGATCTCCCTGCTTGTCGGTTGCGACCAAAGTACGGAAGCAGGAGAGCAGGCGACGCCGCGTCCAGTCAAAGTTGTCATGGCTACGGCCGAACAGGACAAAATCGCAAGCTCGCCCGGCGTGGTGCGGGCTCGCATCGAGACTGACCTGGCGTTTCGGACGCTCGGGCGAATGGTGTCTCGCAAGGTCGATGTCGGCGACCTGGTGCACAAGGGCGATGTCCTGGCGGAAATCGATCCTCTCACGCTGCAGCTCGCAGTCAGGAGTGCGGAAGCCGAACTGCGCAACGCCCAGGCGCAGTTGGAGAACGCCGCGACGACCGAAACGCGCAAGCGAAAGCTTATGCAGAGCAGCGCAGCAAGCGTTGCCGATCACGATCTTGCCGAACAGCAGCTCAAGTCGGCTACCGCCAATGCCGCGAAAGCAACCGCTAGCCTTGCCAAGGCGAATGAGCAGCTAGGCTACGCCGAGCTGAGGGCCGAGTTCGATGGCGTCGTGACCGCCACGTCCGCAGAAATGGGCCAGACGGTTTCAGCGGGCCAGCCGGTCTTGAAACTGGCACGCCTCGAGCAGCGCGACGTGGTCGTCGACGTGCCGGAAGCGCAGTTCAGTCGCATTCGCCTGGACGACCGCTTCAGCGTCGCCCTCCAGCTCGACAGTAGGATCCAGGCCACTGGCGTGGTCCGCGAGATCGCGCCGCAGGCCGACCCCAATACCCGCACCTATCGGCTGAAGGTCGGGATCGATCAGGCGCCGGACATCTTCCGCCTTGGCGCCGTAGTCACCGTTACGCCGCTTGTCGGAGAAGGGAAGCAGGCGATCACGCTGCCGCTCTCCGCCATCCGTCATAAAGACGGTGCCAGCCAGGTATGGGTGGTGGATCGCTCCACGGCCCAGGTCGCCCTGAGGCCGGTTGAACTGGAAGGTCCCGCGTCCGCCCCCCGTTCGGTCCTGGTTCAAGCGGGCCTGCGGGAAGGGGAAGAGATCGTCATCGCCGGAGTCGATGAGCTCACCGATGGACAGAAAGTGCAACTCGGACAGGAGCCACGCCCGTGAATAAATTCAACCTTTCGGACTGGGCGCTCGAGCATCGTTCGCTTGTCTGGTACTTCATGATCATGTTCGCGGTGGCGGGCGGCTTTGCTTATCTTGGGCTCGGCCGCGAAGAAGATCCATCCTTCACGATCAAGACGATGGTAATCCAGGCCCAATGGCCAGGCGCTTCTGCTCAGGAGGTGACGCAGCAGGTTACCGACCGCATCGAAAAGAAGCTCCAGGAACTCGACAAACTGGAACATACCCGCAGCATTACGACGGCCGGTCAAACGATCGTCTTCGTTGATTTGCTGCCGGATACAAACGCGCTGGACGTAAAGCCCACCTGGTCGCGCGTCCGCAACCTGATTGACGATATCAAGCACGAATTCCCCCAAGGCGTCGTCGGACCCTTCTTCGATGACCAGTTCGGCGATGTCTATGGCAACATCTTCGCCTTCACGGGCGACAGCGGACTTAGCCAGAGGGAATTGCGCGATTTCGCCGAGAATGCCCGGACGCAGATCCTCAGCATCCCCGACGTCGGCAAGGTCGACATCGTCGGCGCGCAGGACGAGGTGATCTACCTCGAATTCTCGACCCGCAAGATCGCCGCCCTCGGCATCGACCGCTCCGCCATCATTGCCACGCTGCAGGCGCAGAACGCCGTCACCCAGTCCGGCTTTGTCGAAACCGGACCGGAGCGGGTCGCCTTGCGGGTCGGCGGGCGCTTCATCTCCGAAGACACCTTGCGCGGGATCAATCTTCGGGTAAACGACCGCTTCTTCCCGCTGACCGACGTCGCCACGATCACCCGCGGCTATGTCGACCCGCCGACGTCGCTCTTCCGCTTCAACGGAAAGCCCGCCATCGGGCTCGCGATTGGTATGAAGACGGGCGGCAATGTGCTTGCCTTCGGGGCATCGCTTGACAAGACGATGAGCAAAATCACCCAGGAGCTTCCGGTCGGCGTCTCCGTCGAACAGGTATCCGACCAGCCGAAGGTGGTTGAAGAGGCAGTCGGCGGCTTCACAAAAGCTCTGTTCGAGGCGGTCGCGATCGTGCTCGCGATAAGCTTCATCAGTCTGGGGATGAGGGCGGGCCTGGTGGTGGCAATCGCGATCCCGCTCGTTCTCGCCATCACCTTCATGGTCATGTTCTACACCGGCATATCGCTGCAGCGCATCTCGCTCGGAGCGCTGATCATCGCGCTCGGCCTCCTTGTCGACGACGCCATGATCGCCGTCGAGATGATGGTTGCACGGCTGGAAACGGGCGACAGTCTCACGAAAGCGGCCACCTACGTCTACACATCCACGGCCTTCCCGATGCTGACGGGCACGCTCGTCACCGTCGCGGGTTTCATCCCCGTCGCTTTTAACAAGAGCAACGCCGGCGAGTTCACCTTCTCGCTCTTTGTCGTCATCGCGGTTTCGCTCGTCGTTTCGTGGGTGGTCGCGGTCGTGTTCACGCCCCTGATCGGTGTGACCATTCTTCCAAAAACGATGAAGAAGCACGCCGAGCATAAGGGGCGCTTTGCCAGGGTGTTTTCAGGCCTGCTGCAGTTCTGCCTGCGCTGGCGCTGGATGACGATCGTCGCGACGGTTCTTCTCTTTGCGGGATCGATCGTCGGCCTGTCGATGGTGCAGCAGCAGTTTTTCCCGAGCTCCGACCGTCCGGAACTGATCGTCGACTGGAACCTGCCGCAGAACAGTTCGATCGCCGAAACGAGCCGCCAGATGGCCCAGTTCGAGCGTGAGATGCTGACTGGCAACGCTGGCGTCGAACATTGGTCGACTTACGTTGGTAGGGGTGCGCCGCGCTTCGTTCTTTCCTTCGACGTGCAGCCGGCTGACGTTTCTTTCGGCCAGACGGTCGTTGTCACCAAGGACCTCGACATCAGGGACAAGCTGAAGCAGCAGATGGACACCTACCTTCAGAAGACGTTTCCGGGAACGGACGCTTACGTGAAGCTTCTGGACATCGGGCCTCCGGTTGGCAAGCCGATCCAGTACCGTGTGTCCGGCGAAAATCTGCAGACGGTGCGCGACCTGGCACAGAAGCTGGGCTCGATCGTCGGCACCTATCCTTCCCTCAGGAACATCGCCTTCGACTGGAACGAGCCGGCCCGTGTCGTGAAGATTGACGTGCTGCAGGACAAGGCCCGACAGCTCGGCGTCTCGTCCCAGGACATCGCAATGGCGCTCAACACCGTCGTACAAGGGAATGCCGTAACGCAGGTTCGGGACGACATCTATCTGGTCGATGTCATCGGCCGTGCCGCGGAAAAGGAGCGCGGCTCGATCGACACCCTGCTTGACCTGCAACTGCAGAGCAGCAGTGGTCAATCCGTCCCGCTGTCATCCGTCGCAACCTTCCGTTACGAGCTTGAGCAGCCGACGATCTGGCGGCGCGACAGAGTTCCGACCATCACGATCAAGGCCGGCATCGGCGATGCGACGCAGCCGGCGGCCGTTGTGAAGGCGCTCTCCGACAAGGTTTCGGCTTTCGAAAAGACGATGCCGGCAGGGTATTCCGTGAAGATCGGCGGCGCGGTCGAGGAAAGCGCTAAGTCGCAAGGCCCGATCGCCAAGGTGGCGCCGGCCATGTTCGTCATCATGGCGACGCTGCTGATGATCCAGCTTCAGAGCTTCCACAGGCTGTTCCTAGTCTTCTCGGTAGCGCCGCTGGCCCTCATCGGCGTCGTCGTGGCGCTGCTCGCCAGCAACTCGCCGCTTGGGTTCGTCGCACTCCTGGGTGTGCTCGCGCTGGTCGGAATTCTCATCCGCAACTCCGTGATCCTGATCGTGCAGATCGAGGAGTTGCGCGCAGAGGGAATATCGGCGTGGAAGGCGGTGGTGGAGGCGACCGAACACCGCATGCGGCCGATCATGCTCACTGCCGCAGCCGCGACCCTGGCCCTGATCCCGATCTCGCATGAGATTTTCTGGGGTCCCATGGCCTACGCGATGATGGGTGGGATCGTCGTCGGGACGGCGCTGACACTTCTCTTCCTGCCGGCGCTCTACGTCGCCTGGTTCCGGATTCCTCGCGAAGTCGAGCAGAACTGAGATGACCACATCGCTCTCACTCCCTGGGCGCATTGCCCAGGGTCTCACCGGGTTTGGGGTCGCCGAGGCGATCGCTGCCCGCTTGGGCCGCGCCGTCCCGGTTCTTGTGGCCCTATCCCTTGTTACATCGGGTTGCGCCAGCCGGGTGCAGGATGTCCTCCAACCTCTCGCCGTGACCCCGACCGGCACAAGCCGGGTCACCATGCTGGTCGCTACGACACGCAAGCCTTTGGAGGATCCCGGCAAGCTTTATTCCGGCGACCGCGGGACGGCGATTTCGCTTAACAGCGTCGACGTGTCCATCCCGCCCGATCGGAACCGCAAGATCGGAGAGGTCCAGTGGCCGTCTCGCATGCCGCCCAACCCGCAAAAGGAGTTTGCGGTCACGCAGGTTGCCAAGGTGCAATCCGAGGGCCAGGCGTTCGACTGGTACCGGAAGAATCGAAACAAGAAGCATCAGGTCGTCATTTTCGTGCATGGCTTCAACAACACCTACGCCGACGCGGTCTTCCGTTTCGCGCAGATCGTCCATGACTCCGGAACCGACGCCGCACCGATCCTCTTCACCTGGCCATCAAGAGGCCGTGTCTTCGACTACCTCTACGACAAGGAGAGCGCCAACTATTCGCGTCGCGCTCTGGAGGATCTGATCCTCCAGGCTGCGAAAAGTCCCGATGTCTCCGATGTGACGATCCTCGCCCATTCCATGGGCGGCTGGCTTGCGGCCGAGGCGTTGCGCGGCGTCGCCATGCGCGAAAAATCAATCCCGACGAAGGTCAAGAACGTCGTTCTCGCATCGCCGGACATCGACATCGACGTGTTCCGTCGCCAGTTCACCGAGATGGGGCCGAAGCGGCCGCACTTTGTGATCTTGACGTCGACACGCGACAAGGCGCTGGAGGTCTCCGGCTGGCTATCTGGTGGCATCGACCGCGTCGGCGGATCCGATCTTAGACCCTACGCGCCTCTTCTCGACGAACTCGGCGTTTCGGTCATCGACACCAGCGCCATCGCGACGAACGATCCGCTCGGCCACAACGCCTTCGCCGACAGTCCCGAGGTCGTGCGCCTGCTTGGACGGCGGCTGGCAGGGCAGAGCCTCGAGGGCGGAAAGGCAAGCGTTGCCGATCAGATCGGGATGACAGCGGCCAATTTCGCCGGCTCGGCAGTGCGCGTAGCCGTTGCGGCTCCCGTCGCGGTCATCAGCCCGGAGGCGCGAGAGATCCTGAAGCGGGAGCTCTCCTCGAATGGGGGAAAGATGGTGGATGGTCAGATCGCGTACTGATCGTCGGACGCCTCGATCAGAGCGGTCTGAGACCCCGCCCAGCATTTGGACTAGATAGGATTGGCAAAATGGAAGTTGGCACGACTGTAAGAAACCAGCAGAGAGCTGATTACGTCTCCTCGATCGTCGAAGCCGGCACGGCGGCGTGCCGGCTGTATGGGCCGTCGAAAACAAACGTCGTCGACATCGCTCGACTCTTGGGGAAGTCGCCGGCAAGCGTGTACAAAATCTTCCCCTCCAAGGCGGCGATTTGGGACGCCGTTGCCGGGAATTTCTTCGAAACTGATCTCTGCTTCACGCTGTCTGCCGACGTCGAGCTCACCACTGCGGCGAGCCGCCTGAAAGAAACCGCGCTCGGACAACATCGCCTGATGCTTCAGGCACGTCACGGCGACAGCCAGATGTTCGACCTCGTTGTTCTCGCCGCGGAAGGCAGTTGGCCATCGTTCAGGGACCACTTGACGCGACTTAAAGCGAAGGTGCGGCAGCTCGTTTCCACCGGCATCGCGAGTGAAGAGTTCGGTCCGAGGAATGTTGACGTGGCCGCTGCCTGCTTTTGCGCATCTATCATCTCCTTTTGGGACCCCAGAATTATTGGCGCACTGCCTTCAAGCCAGTGTGAGCTGTCAGCTCATGCGCTCGCCTCCTTCGCAGTGTCAGGACTTCGCCAAGTTCATTCCATCGGCGACGGATCACAGATGGATAGCAACGCGGCGCCTGCGCCGGCATATTCCAGGAACTCGCCGCCCGCGAAGGGCGGAACCGGAATTCCCCGCGATCGATCGAGCTAGCGAAGTCGTCCGGCGCGCTCGACCATCCGTCCAAACTTCAGCAGCAGGCGCTCGAGATCCGGTTCCTCGATGCGGCGGGCGGCCTCAGATGGTGTCAGCCACACGGACTCTCGCTCCGCCATCTCCGGAAAACGCTTCCGGCAACGCCGGACCTCCAACAGGAAGACGGCAACGACCGGTCGCGCTCCACTTCCGTCCTGCATCAGTTTGTCATAGACGAACTCCCCAAAGGGCTTTTTAATCGCCTTGCCGATGACACCTGCTTCCTCCCAAGCCTCACGTTCGCCGACCTTGCGCGGCTTCAGACCCGAAATCGGCCAGCCCTTCGGGATCATCCAACGCCTGGTCTCTCGTGTCGTGATGAGAAGCACCCGTGGCCCCCTGGGTGTGTTTCGGAAACACAATGCGCCATACTGCCGGATCGGCTTCGGATAGACGTCAATCTCATTCATCGTGTCTGCTCATGTTCATCGACGTCTCGATCGTGCCGGATAGACCGAGGTCCTTCGCTCAAGGTTCGTGGTGTCCTCATGTCAGCGCCAGAAGCGCTTGGTGTCGATGACCTCGTCTACTGAGGACTGCGCCATGCGGATCAACGCATTTTTGTCATCGTGGGAAACGACAGATTCCCGAGCAGGGTGGTCGGCCAGTCCATGCTGCTCAAGCACGTCCGGACCCGTAGCCAGATCGTTCAATGCTCCAAGATGGTCCTGCAGCTCCTCCATCGCTGCGATAAATTTCCGGTACCGACGGGCGCCGCGCTTGTCGTCGAACAGCGATCCGAAGAACTCGGCCGCGTAGCGAAGCTTTTTAGCGTCCTTGCGAACCTGGTGACGATGCTCGTCGTCGGTCTCGGCCAGCGCACTGCCATGCTTTTTCAGCTTCTTACGCATCTTGTCGAGGGCCTTCGCGGCAAACTCCGAAGCCGACGCGTCCTCGGAAGTTACGCCTCGGCCGCCAGCGAGATCGGTGTCACATTGAAGCCACTCGTTGAAATCGAGCATCAGCGCGCGCGCGCTCGCCGACTCCAGCGCCTCGACAGCGTCACCGTACGCCTTGTTGCGGGCATCCTTGAGCTGGGCCCGAAGGTCGGAGTCCTTCGCCTTCGTCAGCAGGACGTCGAGATTACGCGCTTCGCCGAGGACGCCGGCGAGCCACCGAAACTCCCCCTGCAGCCTACTCGGCTCGTCGCCCTTCAAGAGCGGCTTGAACAGCGAGAACGCGGAGCGGAGACGCCGCAGAGCTACCCGCGCCTGATGAAGGCCTTCCGAATTTCGTCGCTGGAGAAGGATATCTTCGTTGAGACGGAACTGCCGAAAGCAGGTCATGGCGATCTCTCGAAAGGCGGCAGACGCCTTGATGTTTCGTTCGAGATCGAGGCGCTCTGCCTTGAACATGAATTGCTGCCTGTCAAGAAGCGCGAGACCGCGTTCGGACTTGGACTGAATGCCGAACCGGAAAGGTGCGATCGCGTCGATCTTGCGAATGAATACGAACAGGTCCTTCGTATCGCCGTCCTTCAGTTCGACTTCGATTTCCTGAACTGGCGAGCGCCTGTTGCCGGACACTACGTCTCCCCGGTCGACGACCACCTCCAGCCGAGAGCCGTTCAATTCGATGTTCCAGACGCGGCGCTCAATGAACACGGTGAAAGCGGCTTCCACCTCAAGTTCCGGTCCGAACTCGCTTATCAGAGGGCTCGTATGGTCGAGGACGGGTTCATTGCCTTCAATGGGAGTCTCCCATTCTGAACGGACAAATAGTGATTTCGCAGGTCCGGATGCCTTCACAGCCTGGACGTGGGAAGTGCCGGTAGAGCGGATACGCAGAGAGAACCCCTTCTGCGACAGCCGACGATCATCCGTCTCGAAGTAGGTCGATGACTGCTGCAGTGCGTCGTCAGGCTCTCCGAGAAGATCGGAACCCAAAAGGCTCTCAAGGGCTTCGTTGGAGAGGTCGAGTTTGATTTCGATTTCCGATGGCAAGGCAGGCTCCATTCTGATTGGATGCTCATCAACGCTGGAGGTCCTGTCATAGTTCGGTAGCGTCACGACCTGATGAAGCAACTGGACTCTCGAACGTCGCCCGGCTAGCTTGCGCGGGCTTCGAAACCGGAGGCGGACGATGCTCAACGAAAACGCCCTTACGGAACTCACGAAAACAACGTCTGGTCGCGATGTCGCGCAGGCTGGTGCTCTGTGCTACCGTCGGAACGAAAACGGTGGAGTTGAAATCCTTCTTGTGGGCAGCCGACGGAACGGTCGATGGGGCATTCCGAAGGGGCACGTCGAAGGTGGTGAGGCCAGCAGCGCCGCGGCGCTGCGAGAGGCGTTCGAAGAGGCCGGGGTCGAAGGCGTCGTCGATACGACGGTGTTCCGTACGTTTTCGTACAGGAAGGACACCAGTCCCAACTGCTACCACGTGGCCGTCCACCTTCTTCAGGTCTCGAGGATAGCGGACAAGTTTCCGGAGAAGGATGTCCGAAAGACGCGATGGTTCCCCTTGGAGAGCGCGCTGCGGCAAGCGGCGCAGCCGGGCTTGCGGATGCTACTCGCAAGTTTAGAAGGGCGTCTTCCAGTGGCGGGACAAGGTGGCGATCACCGACAAGCAGGCGGAGATCTTCCTGCGGCTCGACGACGACATGAGGCGTGCGATCGCCCGTCCGGGACGAAACGTCGGGCGTGCCGGCTGGCCAAGCTTTGAGGACACCGTTCATGCCGAGATGCCGATCCAGGATCATCGCCAGACGGGTCGCCCCATCGAGATCGGAAGCGACGCCGTCCCCGTGTTCGCCCAAGAAGACCTGTTCGGCAGCCATGCCGCCCAGATGGATGGCGATGTTGTCGAGATAGAACTGCTTCCCGTGGTTCTCGAACTCGCCAGCTTCCATGACTGCGCCGCCTAGGATCTGTCGCTCCACGGTGGCGGACGCCTTGCTCTCCATGGAGACGGCCCACACCTTCCGAGCGCCTGTCGCGACGGCGACGGCGGCATGTCCCAGCTCGTGGATCGCCACCGCCCAGCAGAACTTCTCCGACAGCGCGACACGACTGGGTAGACTCGCCATGACGTCCTCGACGGTGACTGCCCGACGATGACGACGGGCCACCCGTCGTGCCAGCCTTACGAGGCGGGCAATCATCGACGAGCGACTGATCGACAGCGTCCGTAGGAGCGATGGGCCGCTTCTTAAAAGGATCGAGCCAATCCTGCAGGAACAACTGGGCCGCGCGAAGATCATCATCGAATCCCACCGGACCTCGCTTGAAGAACTGTGGCTCGAGCTAATCGGGGGCGGGCATCTCACCGATCAGCAGATCGTCGACGGCCTGCGACCCGACAAAACCACAGCCGATCTGCCGACGCCGAAAACGCGCCGGAAGATCAGACAACGCCTTGACGGATAAGGAGAGCAAGCATGACAATCGAATCCATGACGACTGTCGAACTGCCGAAGGTCACCGGTTGGAAAGGGCTAAGCGACGCCGCCCACTTCGAACGGCTGAAGACATCCTTGTTCCGGACGAGGGGACGAACCCGCTTCGATCGGGCGGCGGCCGACCGGATCCTCGACGACCTCCGGCATGTCGCTTACCGGAACGGCGTCGCCGCGGCGCAGGTCTTCCAGTTCCTCGATCAGGACTACATCGACGCGGACGAAGACTTGTCGATGGCGCAGGACGAGCTGCACCAGATGTCGCGAAACCTGCTGTTCCTCCGTGAGGTTACGGCTGTTGTCGAAGAGATTGAATCCATACGGGCGGATATGTCGGAGGAGGCTCGAATCTTCTTTGGATGGCGGCCGTATGCGGGGAAGTGGTCGTTCCCGAATCCTGTGTGGAGCGAACTCCGGCAGGCGTTTCAGGAGGGCAGGGACGATGCACCGGTGGAGCTGTGCGCTGCCCCGTCTTTTTCCTGACGGGCAGCACAGCTTCTCAACGCCGGCCCGGTGCCGCCGGTGGATCGACTTGTTCCAGCAGTTCGGGGCCGTCTTCCGGAACGTTCATCTCGAACACGTCGCGCACGACCGCTTCCGCCGCCTCGACTTCGAGGTCTGTCATCTTTTCGAACTCCCGCCGGCGGCGCTTCTTCGCCAGGACGCCGTCGTTCTGCCGGACGAAATTGATCAGCGAGGAGATCATCCCATCAGGCATCTCGATGAAGCTCTGTATCCGCCCCTTTGCTTCATCAAAACGGGCGAGATACTCGATCTCCCTTGGCAGGTCGTGCTCGATCGTAGTCACGACGCATTCGTACAGGAACTCGGTGATCTCGGTATAGTCTCCGAAGCGGTAGAGATCGGCGGTGTCGTTGATCACGCGGACGTTCTGCTTGTCGGTAGGCACCCATTCAACGAACTGGAGCAGTGGTCCAGTGAAGGCTCGAAGTTCCTCGCCGTATTCGGCCTGACGCTTCAGAAGCACTGACGATACAGGAAAGATCATGCCCGTCGGAGTGTAGCCGCGCTCGGAGAGTACGTGGTGGATCATATACCGGTGAAGTCGCCCGTTGCCATCCTCGAACGGATGGATGAAGACGAAGGCGAATGCCATGACCGACGCCTGCAAGACTGCGTCGACGTCGCTCTTTGCCATCCGCTCGCCGCAGGCGATCACCCCTTGGAGAAGATCGGCGACATCCTCGTGCCGGGCGGGCACGTGCTCAGGGCTGGGATCGTTATTCCAGTCGCGGCCGCCGATGAACCCGCCGGCGTCGCGTAGTCCGCGCTTTATGAACCGGTCTTCCTCGATGACGATGTGCTGTAGACGCACCAGTTCGTCTATTGACAGCGGTCTGCGCCCTGCTTGAGCGACCGCGCGCATCCACAATTCAAGTCGGTTGCGTGGAGGGCGTTCCCCTTCGATCTGGTAGGTGGCTTGGCTGTCGGCCAGCAGAAGGAAATTCGCAGCTCTGGCGATCACCTGCCTGTCTATCTTGCCGATCAGTTCCTTCGCAGCCTCGTTCCAGCGGTGGTCGACGGTTTCCGAAAGGAAGTTGCTCCGGCGGAGCATTGGACAGAACGACGGTGTTCCAAGAAGGTTGTCGCGCACCCGGTGGCGTGGCGAATTGACAGGCTGCGAGGTAAAGTACTCTCTTGAATCCAGAGCCTCCACGTAGTTGCCTTGATCCAGGTCAGGAAGGGGAACCCTCTCGTTCGTGAGCCACTCGTAGAAAAACCAGATCCTGCGTGTGGTCGCGCCAGTCGGCGCAGCCTCAACTATGGGCGCTATATCGTGAGCGGAGACCTTCTGGAACAGCCGCTTCAAAACAAGGAGATCGGTCTGCTCGTTCCTGAACGCGAACGCGAGCTGGCCTGCCAGGGAATTTTCCGGCATGAACCGCTTGTCGAAGATCGTCCAGCCGTCCTGATGCTTCCTTCCTCCCCTGACCGAAGCGTTCGCAACGACGGAAGGCGCGCGGACAGGCGCGTCGACCCCGTACATGGCGATCAGCGCGGAATATCCAGCCAGCTCTGAGCCGACTGGGATAATCCACTCCTTGAAGACCCTTGGATTGGCCGGATTGCTAGGCATTTGATCATCCCCGCGTAACCGTCGCGAAACGGTTATATACGCCGTCATCCTGCATAGTTCAATTACCGATGTCGCGATACGATTAGAATGCGCCAACTATGTCACCAAACAGTTATTCGGGCGATATTGGATGAAATGTCGCAGTATTATTACTGAAGTCGCCAAACGATTAGAATCGCAGGCCTATGTCGCCGAATGATTATTCCTCGGAACGAAATGGCATTTCGGAGCCTGCACATCGTCTGAGCGGGCCGCCTTCGCTGAGGGCCGGGGCAGTTCAATTACCGAACTTGGATGCGAATCGCCAAACAATTCCGATTTCATCAACAAAAGTGACGCGGTAATTCCCAGAATTCCCGGTTAGTGCCATGTGATCTTGCGGGTTACGCGAAGAGCCTAGCCGAAACGACTTATGGCGCGTGTATTGCGTTTACCCCCGTTCGCCTGGTTCTCCGGGAAAACCACCATCATATGAGAAAATTGTGCATCCGATTTCTGGGAATGTTTCCTTGCTTTAGGGTGCCAGAAAGCGATATATCCGACGATACGGGAAATATAAGAGACTAGCGATGTTGCCGCCGATTATCAACGAGACCATCGCCGAGAGCAGCTACAGGCGCATTCGGGCCGACATCATTTTTGGCCGGCTGCCTCCCGGACAAAAGTTGAAACTGGAAAGCCTGAAGGAGACCTACGAGACCAGCATCAGCACACTTCGGGAAGTGCTGAACCGGCTCTCCTCCGAGGGGCTTGTCCTCGCCGAGGGACAGAAAGGTTTCGAAGTGTCTCCGGTGTCGGTTTCAGACCTCAAGGAGACGGCGGCGCTGAGGCTTCTCTTGGAAACACATGCGCTGGAGCAGTCGTTCGTGCATGGCGACGTGGAGTGGGAAGCTCCGCTGGTATCGGCGCATTACAAATTGGCGCGGATGGAACAGGTGATGGCAACCGGCGACACCAGCAGAGCTGAGGACTGGAAGCGCTACGACTGGGAGTTCCACCAAGCCCTGATATCTGCCTGCGGGTCGAAACTGCTGATGGAGACGCATTCGGTGATCTTCGACAGATATCTCAGATATCAGATGGTTGCCTTGTCCTATCGAGGCGATGTCGCAGCCAATGAACATCAGCAGCTTTTGGATGCGGCATTGCGACGGGACGCGGAGACGGCCAAGCGGGTGCTTGCCCTGCATATTCAAGGCGGGGTCGAACATGCGCTGGCGAGAGGGACGCTGAGATAGAAATTGTCCGGAGGTTCCAACTCGAGCTTTAGATCCACCACGTAAATTGCATTTCGGCCAAACCAGGAAAAGCCATGCTCAAGCAAGTCCACGACCCGGCTGAAACAGTAAGCGATGTCGTCTTCCGGCAGATCCGGGAGGATATCATATCGGGGACATTGCCGCCGGGGGCCAAGATCAAGCTGGAGCAGGCCAAGGAGCGTTACTCCATCGGCATTTCATCGCTGCGCGAAATCCTGAGCCGTCTGACCACGGAAAACCTCGTCGTTGCCGAGGGGCAGCGCGGTTTTGAAGTCAGCCCTGCTTCGCGCCGCGAACTTCTGGAGCTCGCCGACCTCAGGATTGTTCTGGAAACACATGCGATCGGCCTTGCCTTTGCTGCGGGAAATCTTGAATGGGAGGGGCGCATCGTCGCCGCCCATCACCGGCTGGCTGCCGCGGAACGCAAGCTCCTTGCCGGCGACGTCTCGCGGACGGTCGACTGGGTTCGATACGACTGGGAGTTCCATCAGGCGATCGTCTCGGCCTGCAATTCAGCGACGTTGATGGCGACATTGTCGTCCGTCTTCGACCGCTTTCTCCGCTACCATATGCTGGCCGAAAGTTTTCGCGGAAAGCCCGTCGTCGATGACCATAAGGTTTTGTTTGAACTTTCCATTCGGCGCGACGTCGCTGGCGCGACCGACGTCGTCAGGCGGCACGTTCAAAGCGGCGTGGACCATGTGCTCAAGAGCGGCCGGATTACATAGAGAAATTCCAGCAAAAAGTGCGACGCAGTTTTCCGTCCGGAATGCGCAAAGGAAAAGGTTAGAGCGCGGCTCTGCGCTTTCATGAAAAGCTGAGCCGCCCCTAACCCGTGGCTCAAAAGGCGTCTTTCGGTATTCCTTCCGGACGCATCTGTTTCTTCAGGGCGGCGATCCGGAAAATCGCGTTCGGGGCGCCGTAGCCGCGGTAGCCGCGGCGCTCGACGATCTCGAAGAAGAACCCCTCTCCATAGGTTCCGCTATAGAGCTGGAAATATTCGCCATGCTCGTCGCGGTCATAGAGGATGTTTTCCGCCTTCAGCCGCTCGGTCAGGGCCGGATCGAGGCCGAAGCGTGCTTCGACGTCGTCGTAGTAGTTCGGCGAAATGTGCAGCGATCTGAAGCCGCAAACACGAAGGCTTTCGGCGGTTGCAAAGATGTCGTCGGTCAGAAACGCCAGGTGCTGTATGCCGGCCCCGAATTTCTCGGCGATGAAATGTCCCGCCAGAGTGCGGCGATTCTCCGCGCCGTTCATGGTAATGCGCAGCGCCCCGGTGTCGTTCTCGACGACTTGGCTGCGCACCACTCCGGCCGGATCGATGATATCGACCATTGGGGTCTTCCGCGTCTCGAAAATCGACGTGTAGAACAGAAGCCAGGTGAGCATTTCATCGTAACCGACCGTCTGGGCGACGTGATCAATGCGCAACAGCCCCGCGGACGGCGCGTCGGTATCGTCCGTGACCGGCTGAAAGTCGATTTCGGAGAAGCGACCCAATGCGCTCTTGTCGTCGATGAGATAGACGATCCCGCCCCCGACACCCCGAATGGCGGGCAGCTCGAGTTCACCGTCCGCGACAGGCTGGGTGAATGGCTCGGCATCCAAGGCGAGCGCGCGCTCATAGGCCTTGGCGGCATCGTCGACGACCAGCGCCATGGCATATGCAAAAGTACCGTGAACGGCGTAAGCGGCGTTGGCGAATCCCGCCTGATCGACATTGACGAGGATCCGTATCTCGCCCTGCTCGAAAAGAGAGACTTTCTTCGTGCGGTGGATTGCCGTCCTTTTGAAACCGAGGGTGCGCAGCAATGCGACCAGCTCGACTTCGTCTTCCTCGTCCGTGGCAAACTCGACGAATCCGACGCCCTTGACGGAAGGCCTTTCCGGCATCGCCGCTCCGGTCATGGTGCCGATGCCGAGATGGCGGCGCACCTGATCGCCAAGATAGATCAGCGAGCGGTGGCCGTCGGCGGCAATCGCCCGCGACAAACCGCCTCGGAACTGATCGTTGAAGATCTCCAGGGAGAAATAGCCATCATATCCTGTCGCCGCGACCGCTTCGGTGAACGCAGTGACGGGAAGATCGCCTTCACCCGGCATGTTTCGGAAGTGGCGGCTCCAATAGAGCAGGTCCATGTCGATATCAGGGGCATCGGCAAGCTGGACGATGAAGATTTTCTCTTTGGGAATTGAGCGAATGGAATTGACGTCGATCTTGCGCGATAAAGTGTGGAAGCTGTCGAGGATAAGACCGATATTCGGATGATCGGCGCGACGGACGATCTCCCAGGCGTCGCGGTGGTCGCTGATATGCCGGCCCCAGGCAAGCGCCTCGTAGCCCACCCTCAGTCCCCGCCGGGCGGCACGCTCGCCGAGTTCGTGAAAGTCCGCCGCCGCCCGGTCGATGCCGCCGATGGCTGCCGGCGAGACGTTGGAGCAGACCAGCACCAGATCCGTTCCGAGCTGCTGCATAACGTCGAACTTCCGTTCCGCGCGATCAAACGTTCGGCTTCGCAGCGGCTCCGGCATGCCCTCGAAATCACGAAACGGCTGAAACAGGGTGATCTCCAGGCCATGATCGCGGACGAGTTTTCCGACATCGGCCGGGCTTCCGTCGAAGGCGAGGAAATCATTTTCGAAGATCTCGACGCCGTCGAAGCCCGCTCGGGCGATCGCCTCGAGCTTCTCGGGAAGTTCGCCGCTGATCGTTACAGTCGCAATCGAGGTCCTCATGTCAAAGCCCTTCCGATATCTGTGCGAGATAAAACGAGCGCCGAACACGATGATGCGTTCCAGAAAACCGCTCGCTACTATTATGGCAAATGTCGTGAGGAATTCAAATACCGTGTCTTATTATAAATTCTCATATGATTTGGAAAAACTCTGTTGATTTGCGCGTCCGTCTCTGGCAATCATTCCTCTCACAGTCAAAAGGTGAGGTTGGCTGTCCGGTCCATGGACCGTTCCAAGGAGGAGAAATTACATGTTCAAGTCTATGCTAACGCGTCGAAACGCGATGCTCGGAGCCGCCGCCCTCGTGGCAGCCGTCACCCTGGCGCAGCCGGCCGCCGCCGTCACGCCCGATGAACTCAAGGCTCGTGGCAAGATCATCGTCGGAATTCAGGGCGACAATCCGCCTTGGGGCTTTGTGACCAGCGGCGGCAAGCAGGACGGCCTCGACGCCGACATCGCAACGCTGTTTGCCAAGGAACTCGGCGTTTCCGTCGAGTTCGTGCCGCTTGAAGTCAACAACCGCATTCCGGCACTGACGGCCGGCCGAGTCGACGTTCTATTCGCGACGATGGCGATGTTGCCGGATCGCGCCAAAGCCGTGCAGTTCAGCAAGCCCTATGTTGCCAATGCCATCGTCCTGATCGGTCCGAAAAAGGCTGAGATCAAAACGAATGCCGACATGGCCAAGTTCACGATCGGCGTCGCCAAGGGAGCTGCTCAGGACACCCAGGTCACCAAGAACGCGCCGCCCAGCACCACCATCCGCCGCTATGACGGAGACGCCGCGAGCGTCCAGGCCCTGGTGTCCGGCCAGGTCGAAACGCTCGGCGGCAACATCTTCTACATGGACCGGCTGGAGAAGGCCCGTCCGGGCGAATTCGAAAACAAGCTTGAATTCCAGAAGCTCTACAACGGTGCTTGCACGCGTCTCGGCGAAAAGGAAATCAATGCGGCGCTCAATACGTTCATCGACAAGATCAAGGCCAACGGCGAGCTCAAGGCCGTCTACGACAAGTGGATGAAGGTTCCGGTTCCGGAATTCCCGGAAACGCTGGAAGGCATTCCGTTCGCGGCGAAGTGAAAGCTCATAGATCGAGCGTTTAGTCGAGGAGGTGGGCATCCCTGGGGATGCCCACCAACGCTACCATCATGTTTCGAGACCGGCTTCGGCCCGCGTCCGGGAGCGCGATCATGAACAAGCCAATTTTTGTGCTGAATGGACCCAATCTCAATCTTCTCGGTCAGCGCGAGCCGGCAATCTACGGGACCACGACGCTGGCCGACATCAACAAACGATGCGTCGCCAAGGCAAGGTCTTTGGGGTTCGACGTCGACTTTCGGCAGACCAATTTCGAGGGCGAACTGGTCGAAAGCGTGCACCAGGCCCGGACCGATGCTTGTGGCATCATCATCAATCCCGCCGGTTATACCTTCACATCGATCGCTCTTCTCGATGCCTTGAAAATGTTCGATCCGCCGAAGATCGAACTGCACATCTCCAATGTCCATGCGCGCGAAAGCATCTACCACAATTCGCTGATCTCGCGCGTTGCCACGGCGATCATGATCGGCTTTGGGGCCGATGGCTACGAACTGGCTATCCAGGCGATGGCTGGAATGGTCAAGCGGGACTGAATTTTCAGGAAGACGGACCGGAAGGATCGCCATGAATTATAAGTTGGATTTCACCCCGGTCATAGATGGCCTGCCGAACCTTCTGCTCGGCTGCCTCGGGACATTCCTGCTTGCCATTTGTGGGATGCTGCTGGCGATCGTCATCGGAATTGGTGGCGTTGCGCTGCGCGACTCTGCCCTGAAGCCAGCACGATGGCTGGTCATCGCCTTCGTCGAATTGATCCGCAACACGCCGTTTCTGGTGCAGATCTTCTTCATCTACTTCGCGCTTCCGCTGACAGGCATCAGACTGGATCCGACGCCGACGGCGATTATCGCGCTTGGCATCAACGGCGGCGCCTACGCAATCGAGATCATCCGCGGCGGCGTCCAGTCGATCCCGAAGGGTCAGATGGAAGCGGGTTTGGCCCTTGGTCTGCACAAGGCTCAGGTCTTCCGGCTGATCATTCTCAAGCCGGCATTGCGGGCGATCTATCCGTCTTTGACCAGCCAGTTCGTCCTGTTGACGCTGACCACCAGCATTGCATCGGCGATCTCGGCCTACGAGCTGACGTCCGTTTCGCAGCGCATCGAATCGGAGAGCTTCCGCAGCTTCGAGGTCTACTTCACCGTCACGGTTTTCTATTTCGTGATCTCCTGGCTGATGATGCGCATCTTCGCGCTGTTTTCGGCGCGCTACTTCAAATATCCGGTCAAGTAGGAGGAATTCCATGGGTCAAGAAGAATTCGTCTTCCTCCTGATCGGCCTGAAATGGACCGTGCTCCTGTCAGCCGTCGGCTTTGTCTGCGGCGGCATCGCGGGGCTCGGCGTCGCTCTTGCGCGCGCCTCGGGCATACCGCTGCTGGAACGTCTGACGGCCGGCTATATCGCCGTCTTCCAGGGAACCCCGCTGCTGATGCAGCTTTTCGTCGTCTATTACGGCCTGGCGCTGGTGGGGCTGATGCTCGATTCCTGGGTGGCCGTCGCCATCGGCCTGACGCTGCACGCCAGCGCCTATCTCGGCGAAATCTGGCGCGGATCGATCGAAGCGGTTCCGCGCGGCCAGACGGAAGCGGCAAAGGCTCTCAGCCTCAGATACATCTCGCGCATGAAGGATGTCATCCTGCCGCAGGCGCTGCGCATTTCGCTGCCAGCCACGATCGGCTTCCTGGTGCAACTGATCAAGGGCACCTCGCTTGCGTCGATCGTCGGCTTCACCGAGCTGACGCGGGCCGGCAACATCATCTCCAACCAGATCTTCCAACCGCTGACGGTCTTCGGCGTCGTCGGCATTCTCTATTTCCTGATGTGCTGCCCACTGACGATTCTTGGTGCTCGCCTCGAACGAAGGTTCGCCGCCTCCGCGCGCTGATCCGCATCCCTCGTCTTCGACGCGGTCCAGCCCACCAATATGGAGTTCTACCGATGACCAGTCCCAGTCCCGCTCAAGGCGCGGAAACCATGATCACCATGGAGCGGGTGGAGAAGTGGTATGGCGCTTTTCAAGCCCTGCGCGACATCAACATATCGGTTCGCAGCGGCGAGAGGATCGTCTTGTGCGGGCCTTCCGGCAGCGGCAAGTCGACGCTCATTCGCTGCATCAACCATCTCGAGACCTACGAGAAAGGTGAAATCCGCGTCGGCGGGATTCTTCTCGGCAATCAGGCCAAGACCATCGACGCGATCCGTCGCGAGGTCGGCATGGTCTTCCAGCAGTTCAATCTGTTTCCGCATCTGACCGTGCTGCAGAACTGCATGCTGGCGCCGATGAAGGCGGCCGGCATCAGTAGGGCGGAGGCCGAGGAACGGGCACGCGGGCTGCTCGAGCGGGTCAAGATCCTGGAGCAGGCCGACAAATATCCGGTGCAGCTTTCGGGTGGCCAGCAGCAGCGCGTCGCCATCGCCCGCGCGCTTTGCATGCGGCCGAAAGTGATGCTGTTCGATGAGCCGACCTCGGCGCTTGACCCGGAGATGGTCAAGGAGGTGCTGGATACGATGATCGGGCTGGCCGATGAGGGCATGACGATGATCTGCGTCACCCACGAAATGGGCTTTGCCCGCCAGGTCGCCGATCGCGTGATCTTCATGGCCAGCGGCGCGATCGTCGAGGAAGCCCCGCCGGCCGAGTTCTTCACAAACCCACAGCATGAGCGAACCAGGAAATTCCTCGGAGAAATCCTGCGGAAATAAGGGGCTCAAGGTCGATGCGTCTGACAAATATACCTCTGGCGGATTCCAGGAGCCGGCAATGAAGCCACTGGAGATTGCAGTCATGGGAGCCGGCCTGATCGGCAGGCGCCACGTCGGGCGTGTCATGTCCGAGCCCGGAACCGTTCTCTCGGCGGTGATCGATCCTTCCGCTGCCGGTCGCGACTTTGCCGAGACTGTCGGCGCGCGATGGTACCAAAGCTTCTTAGACATCCGCGTCGAAGACAGGCCCGACGGCGTGATCGTCGCAACGCCGAACCAGCTTCACGTCGAGAACGGAATGGAGATCGTGGCTGCCGGCATCCCTGTCCTGATCGAGAAACCGATCGCCGACGATGTCGATGCTGCAGCAGCACTGGTTGCCGCCGGCGAGAAGGCAGGCATACCGCTGCTGGTTGGCCATCACAGGCGCCACAATCCGATGATCCAGGCGGTCAAGCAAATCGTCGACGGCGGAAGGCTTGGCCGGATCATCACGGTGCACGGCACGTTCTGGGTCGCCAAGCCCGACGACTATTTCGACATCCCCTGGCGGCGCGAAGCAGGCGCCGGCCCGGTCTTCGTCAACCTGATCCACGATGTCGATCTCTTCCGATATTTCTTCGGCGAGGTCGAAGCCGTCCATGCGATGGAATCCCGCGCCGTGCGGAACCATGCCGTCGAGGATACGGCCGTCGTCACGCTGCGTTTCGCAAACGGAGTGCTTGCCACCCTTAACGGTAGTGATGCCGTGGCCGCGCCCTGGAGCTGGGAGACGACCACCGGCGAAAACCCCGCTTTTCCCCATTACGATCAATTCTGCTACCAGATCGGCGGCACCAAGGGTTCTCTCGGAGTTCCAGATCTGACGATGTGGACGAGCCCTTCGAGGCCCGATTGGCTGGAGCCGCTTGCCGAGGAGCGCGTGCCTTATCAAGTAGCCGATCCCCTTTGCGTTCAGCTCAGACATTTTTGCGACGTCATTCGTGGCAATGCCACGCCTCTGGTGAGTGGCCGGGAGGGCCTCGCCACGCTCAGGGTCGTCGAGGCGATCAAGAGATCGGCGGGCTTAGGACAGATGATCCACCTCTCCAGCGCCAGCGCCTCTTCCGATCCCCAGAAAGTCTGACCACATGATCACCGGGACGACCAAACTCATCGCGCACCTCGGCTATCCGACGGAGTCCTTCAAGGCCCCGCTGATCTACAATCCGTATTTCGAGAAGAACGGAATTGATGCCGTCGTCGTGCCGATGGGCTGCAGGCCGGCGGACTATCCGGTTTTTTTGAAACTTCTGTTCCGGTTGTCCAATATCCACGGTGCCCTGATCACCATGCCGCACAAGATTTCGACGATGGCGCTGCTCGACGAAACGTCGACCAACGCCAAAGTCGCCGGCTCGTGCAATGCAGTGCGTCTCGGTTCGGACGGTAGGCTGATCGGTGACATGTTCGATGGCGAGGGCTTCGTTCGGGGTGTATTGCGCAAGGGCAAACAAGTCGAAGGAGCGCGTGCGCTCATTGCCGGTGCCGGCGGCGTCGGCTCGGCGATCGCGGCGTCCTTGGCACAGGCGGGGGTGGAGCATCTGGCGATCTTCGACGCCAAAGATGCGACCGCAACCGCGCTGCTGGACAGGCTGAGGAAATACTATCCGCAGCTTGCAGTGACAGTCGGCTCCGCCGATCCTGAAGGTTTCGACATCGTCGTCAACGCGACACCTCTCGGCATGCGGCGCGGTGACCCGCTGCCGATCGATATCGACCGCATCTCGCCCTCGACCTTCGTCGGCGAAGTCGTGATGACCAAGGAGATAACCCCTTTTCTCGAGGCCGTGCGGGCGCGCGGCTGTGCGTTTCAGGTTGGTACGGACATGTTGTTCGAACAGATCCCGGCCTACCTCGAATTCTTCGAATTCCCGACGACGACGGCCGACAATCTGCGGGCGATCGCCAAACTCGGATGATGCGCATTTGGAGCGTGATGGCGAAAACTGTGAGCGGTTTTCGGACGGCGTCCTGTTCTAGAGCGAGACGGTGATGCCGCCATCGACGGTCAGCATATGGCCGTTGACGAAGGAGGAGGCATCCGAGGCCAGGAAGACGGCGGCGCCGACAAGCTCCTTGACCTCGCCCCAGCGGCCGGCCGGCGTGCGGGTTTCCAGCCAGCCGGAAAACTTGGGATCGTCGACAAGCGCCTGGTTGAGCGGCGTGCGGAAATAGCCGGGCGCGATCGCATTGACCTGCAGACCGTGTTTCGCCCAGTCGGTCGCCATGCCGCGCGTCAGGTTCTTCACCGCGCCCTTGGTCGCGGTATAGGGCGCGATGCCGGGACGGGCGAGTTCGGCCTGGACGGAGGTGATGTTGATGATCTTGCCGCGGCCGCGCGATATCATCGCCTGGGCGACCGGCTGGCTGACATAAAACAGGCTGGAGACGTTGGTCTTGAAGATCTCATCCCATTTTTCGACCGGGAAGTTCTCCAGCGGTGCGCGAAACTGCATGCCGGCATTGTTGACGAGGATATCGATCGGGCCGATCTCCGCCTCGATATAGGCGATGGCGGTGCGGCTGGCCTCCGCATCGGTGACGTCGAAAGCGGCGCTGACGGCATGGCGATGGCTGCGACGGATATCCTCGGCGGCGGCCTCCGCCTTCTGCGCGTTGCGGCCGTTGATGATGATCGAAGCGCCATGCTCGGCAAGCCCGACCGCCAATGCGCGGCCGATCCCCTGGCTGGAGCCGGTGACAAGGGCGCGGCGGCCGGAGAGGTCAAAGAGGGGAAAGGTCACGAGCGGCTCTCATCGTAGGAGTCAACTTGAGAAACATAGCACCGGGTGCTACTCAGAGGCATGGCGGAACGGCTTTTAAAACCGGCTGGTTTGCCAAGGCGGCTCGCAAAGCACGGATATCCGATTCCGAATTGTCGAAAGCTATCAGGCAGGTTGCGGAAGGCAAGGCCGATGATCAGGGCGGCGGCGTCTTCAAGAAGCGATTGAACGGCAACCAGCATCGGTCGTTCGCAAAACTCGCCAAATCCTATGCCGGTCTTTCCGACAGCCAGCTTGAGGAGTTACTCGATATCGGTCATTTTGTGGAGATCGAACATGGCAAGAAGCACCAAGTACAAGAGCGATGCGTTCGAGGCGATTCACGCCTCCGCGGAGACTATGCATAAAATAGGAACGATCGACAAGGAAACGATGCGGTCCTTCGATGAAAGCTGTCTGGTTTCGCCGCATGCACTTGGTCCCGAGGCCATCAAGGCACTGCGGGAAAGCAATCACGTCAGCCAGCCGGTTTTCGCCCGATATCTCAATACCAGTGAATCCACCGTGCAGAAGTGGGAGAGCGGCGCCAAGCGGCCGAGCGGGATGGCGTTGAAGCTGCTCTCGATCGTGCGGAAGCACGGACTTCAGGTTCTGAGCTAGGCCGTTCCAAGCCTCTTGATATTTCCCGTCAGCTCCTTGGCCAGCCGCAGGCTGGCGGCGGTTGCCATCGTCATTTGCGGCAGCAACAGCCATTCGAGCGTCCAGGCGGCGCCCGAGCGTTCCTGTTCGTGGACCAGGGACTGGTGGATGCCCGATAGGAGAGTGGCGTTGGAGCGGGCGAGCGAGACGAGGACTTCGGCGGAAACGGGGTTCTGCTTGTGCGCCATCGCCGACGAAGTGCCGCCGCCCGACATTTCGATTTCACCGCCGGCCTGGGCAAGCAGCGCGATATCCTGGCCCATCTTGCCGAGACTGCCCGATATCGATGCGAACAGCCCGGCGATATCGGCGATCGGCAGACGCCCGCTCTGCCATTGCTGCGCATCGGTAAGGCCGAGTTCCTGGGCGAGCGAGGCACGGATGGCTGCGGCCTGCGATCCGAGCTTGTCCAGCGTGCCGGCCGCACCTCCGAACTGGACGGGAAAACCCTGCTCGGTCAGGCGGTCGCGATAGGTCGTCAGCGGCTCCCGCCACGCGTTGAGGCGATCGGAGACGGTGATCGGGATCGCCGCCTGCATGCGGGTATGACCCATCAACTGGTTCCGGCCGAACTGGCCGTCCAGCGCATCGAGCCCCGCGGCGATGGTGGAAAGCCGGCCGGCAAACAGGAAGACGACGGCCTTCAGGCGGATCATCAGGCTGGTATCGATGACGTCCTGGCTGGTCGCGCCGAGATGCAGGCTCTTGGCCGCTTCCTCGCCGACGTCATCGCGCAGCTGCTTGACGAGGTCGGGAACGACGACACCATCCCTTGCCGTTGCCGATCGAAGACTGGAGATCTCGGGTGAGAAGGCAGCGCAGGTGTCGGCGATGCGCCTTGCCGCTTCGGCGGGAATGAGGCCATGAGCCGCTTCAGCCTTGGCGAGGGCGGCCTCGAAGGAGAGCATGGCCCGTATATCGGCCTCGGCGGAGAAATAGGGCGCGATTTCGTCGTCGCCGAGCAGGCCGGAAAGGAAAGGATGGTCGAAGGGCGATGCGGTCATGATCGTCTCGGTTTGTGGTGGTGGCCACTTCATCCGGCTGCCGCCACCTCTCCCCACTGGGGAGAAGAGGCTCGAGGCGGCGTCCGCGCTTTATGGGCAGGTGATATCGTGGCACGTCCCCTCCCGCCGCGGGGAGAGGGTAGGGTGAGCTGGAGGCTACTTGCCCGGAGCCCTGCGAACAAGCGACTTGCGCGGCCCGCCCTCAGATATCGAGAAACACCGTCTCCTTCGGACCCTGCAGATGGATGTCGAAATGACAGGTTGCGCCATCGCGGGTGGCGATCATCGTTGCGACGCGCTCGCGATGTTCGATGCGCGAAAGCAGTGGGTCGGCGGCATTGGCCTCCGTCTCTTCCGGGAAATACATGCGCGTGTGCAGGCCGATATTAATGCCGCGGGCGACGATCCAGAAGGTGATGTGCGGGGCTTGTCCGCGGCCGTCCTTGAAGGGAACGCGGCCGGGCTTGATCGTCTCGAAGCTGTAGACGCCGTCCTCGGCGCGGGTCGGGCAGCGGCCCCAGCCGGTGAAATTGGGATCGGCGGCACCGCGCATTTCCGAGGGGCTGTTGTAGAGGCCGGCGCTGTCGGCCTGCCAGATCTCGATGACCGCGTCGCGCACCAGCGCGCCAGCACCATCGAAGATCCGGCCGGTGACGGTGATGCGTTCGCCGAGCGTCTTGTCGTTGACCATCGCGATGCCGAGATCGCTGTCGTAGACGCCGGATATGTCGCAGAAATTCGGCGTCAGGCCGATATGGACATAGGGGCCCGCCGTCTGCGACGGGGTTTCCTTGAGATAGCCGAGCTGCTGCATGGTCAGTTGCCCTCCGGTCTGTTTTCGAACATCGTCGAGCGGCGGCCGCGCAGGACGATATCGAATTTATAGGCGCGTGAATCCATCGGGATGGTGTTGCCCCAGTCGAGCGGCGCGATCAACTGCTCGATCGCTGCCTTGTCGGGGATGGTGCCGACGATCGGACATTTCCAGATCATCGGATCGCCTTCGAAATACATCTGGGTGATCAGGCGCTGGGCAAAGCCATGGCCGAAGATCGAGAAATGGATATGGGCGGGACGCCAATCGTTGATGCCGTTCGGCCAGGGATAGGCGCCGGGGCGGACGGTGCGGAAGTGATAACGGCCATCCTCGTCGGTGATGGCGCGGCCGCAGCCCCCGAAATTCGGGTCGATCGCCGCTAGATAGGTTTCCTTCTTGTGACGATAGCGGCCGCCGGCATTGGCCTGCCAGAACTCGACCAAGGCGCCTGCAACCGGCCTGGCGCGCTCGTCAAGCACGCGGCCATGGACGATGATGCGTTCGCCGATGGCACTTTCGCCGGGCTGCGCATAGTTCAGGATCAGGTCGTTGTCGAGTTCGCCGATCATCGAATGGCCGAAGACCGGGCCGGTGGTCTCGGAAATCGTGCCGTCGAGCGACAGCAGCGCGCGCTGCGGCGCGCGTAGCACCGAGGTCTTGTAGCCAGGCGTCAGCGCCGGCGCATGCCAGGCGCGGTCGCGGGCGAAGAAGCCGCCGGTCTCGGGCTTGCGGTTCGGTCGTTCGGACATGTTCCTCCCTCAGGCCGCCTTTTCGGCGTCCATCTGTTCAAAAGCCTGCTTCGCGATCTTGATCGCGTGATTGGCGGCGGGAACGCCGGCGTAGATCGCCACATGCAGCAGCGCCTCGCAGATATCCTCGCGGGTCGCCCCGGTATTGGCGGTGGCGCGCACATGCATGGCGACCTCGTCGTCCTGGCCGAGAGCCGCGAGCAGAGCGATCGTGACGATCGAGCGCTCGCGCTTCGTCAGCGCCGGGCGCGACCAGACATGGCCCCAGGCGGCTTCGGTGATCAGCTCCTGGAAGGGACGGTCGAACTCCGTCGCAGTCGTGGCGGCGCGGTCGACATGGGCGTCGCCGAGCACGGCGCGGCGGGTCGCCATGCCCTGGCGATAGCGCTCGGAAGGGGACGCGATTTCATTCATGGGCTGGCTTCTCCAGGCGGAATGGATGTGAGGAAGGCGCGGATGATCGCCGTCAGTGCCTCCGGCTGCTCGACGCAGGGAATGTGCGCGCACTCGGGGATGACCTCGTAGCGGCTACCCGATATCAGCTTGGCGGTCGAAAGCACGAGATCGGGCGGCGTCGAGCCATCCTGGTCGCCGACGATGCAGATCGTCGGCACGGTGATCGTCTTTGCGAGTTCGGTGAAGTCGGCATCGCGGATCGCGGCGCAGGCGGCGAGATAGCCTTCGACTGGCTGGCGCGTCAGCATGTTGCAATAGCCGGCATAGGCGGTACTCTCGGGCCGGCGGAAGGCGGGCGTGAACCAACGCTCCATGACCGCGTCGACGATGCTACCGATGCCGTTTTGCTCGACGGCGGCGATGCGGGCGTTCCAGCTGTCGGCCGTGCCGATCTTGTGGGCGGTGTCGCAGAGGATCAGCGCGCGGACCAGGTCCGGCCGGCGGTGATAGAGCGACTGGGCGATGAGACCACCGACGGAGAGGCCGCAGATGACGGCATCCTTGACCGACAGCAGATCGAGAAGTCCGGCGAGATCCGTCGCATGGTCCTCGATCGACGAGGGAAGCTGGCCGACATCGGAAAGGCCGTGGCCGCGCTCGTCGTAAAGCACGATGGCGAATTCACCGGCAAGCCGCACCACGACGTCGCGCCAGATGCGGAAATCCGTGCCCAGCGAATTGGCGAAGACGATGACCGGCCTGTCGGCGGGGGCGCCGATGATCTGATAATGGATCGTCACGTCGTTTATGCGGGCGAATTGCACGTCACTCTCCTCCTGTTGGTCAAATTGACTGGTTGATCCGGTTAAGTAAAATGATATTTATTGGCGTTTCGATAACCGTGGAGTTATGCGAGCGATGATCGACAGCCGGGTCAAGTTCCGCCATCTGCAAACCTTTGTCGAGGTGGCGCGGCAGAAGAGCGTCATGAAGGCCGCCGAATTGCTCCATGTCAGCCAGCCGGCGGTCACCAAGACGATCCGCGAACTGGAACAGGTCCTGGGTGTCGATGTCTTCGAGCGCGACGGCCGCGGCATCAAGATCACCCGCTACGGCGAGGTCTTCCTGCGCCACGCTGGCGCGGCACTGACGGCGCTGCGTCAGGGTCTCGATTCCGTCTCGCAGGAGCAGTTTTCCGATGCGCCGCCGATCCGGATCGGCGCGCTGCCGACGGTGTCATCGCGCATAATGCCGCGGGCGATGGAACTCTTCCTCAAGGAAAAGACCTGGAGCCGGGTGAAGATCGTCACCGGCGAGAACGCGGTGCTCCTGGAGCAGCTTCGCGTCGGTGATGTCGACCTCGTCGTCGGACGTCTGGCCGGCGCCGAGAAGATGGCGGGCTTTTCCTTCGAGCATCTTTATTCCGAGCAGGTGGTGTTTGCCGTGCGGGCCGGCCATCCGCTGCTCGACGGCCGGCAATCGCCGTTCGCCAGCTTCGGCGATTACACGGTGCTGATGCCGACGCGGGGTTCGATCATCCGGCCGGTGGTTGAAAATTTCCTCATCGCCAACGGCGTTTCCAGCCTGCCGAACCAGATCGAGACGGTGTCGGATTCCTTCGGCCGCGCATTTCTCAGGGCAAGTGATGCGATCTGGATCATTTCCAACGGCGTGGTGGCGGGCGATGTCGCCGACGGGCGGCTGGCGCTTCTGCCTGTTGATACCGGCGAGACCAAGGGGCCGGTCGGCTTGACGATGCGCGCCGATGCCGTGCCGTCCCTGCCGCAATCGATCCTGATGCAGACGATCCGGGAGGCGGCAGGCGAGGTTGCATGAAGCAGCGAAGGTCGGATCGATGGAGGATCAGAATAAGGATCTGGGCCGGCAATGGAAGCGACGGTGGAATTGGTCGTGGTGCTTTCGGTCTAGTGAATACGCGCATGCTGCCAAAACAAGCTTCCGAGCCGTCATGGTGAATGACGCCGGAAGATCGTTCCACAGGGCGAGAAGATACCCAGGCTCCGGAAGGTCGGTTCGCGACCGCAATAACTTGGTACTCGTCCGGCTTTCAGGCCATGGCGTGCGATGAGGTCCGGCTCGATCGGGATGGCCTGCATGGTCATCAGCTCTCGAAAGCCCTGAGCGCGGGTTCCGCTCTTTAGCCTTTGTCGGGAAGGCGCGCGGCAGGAAAATGCTCGCCATCAACTGCGGGCTGGCAACTACTCAGCTCGGGAAAAGCAGCTGTGCTTAGAACTTGTAGCCGACCTGCAAACCGGCGCGCGTCATGCCGTCGTTCGGCCCGCCGCAGAGATTGGCGTGCGATGAATGGGCGATCTGGGCCATGACATTCCAGTGCGGGTTGAAACGGTAGCCGGCGCCGAGATATTCGTGGAAAAGGACGCGACAGCCGAGTTCCGGGCCGTCATCATCGACGTCGAGCTCGCCGGTGTGAATGACGCCGCCGAAGCCGGCTTCGGCAAAAAGCTTGTCGTTGAAATCGACCGTCCAGGTGAATCCGGTGAAGAACTGGGTGGCCTCGCCTGACGTGCCGATCGAGGTGCCGAGATGCACACGAGGATGCAGCAGCTGTTGCTGCCAGCCGACCGCCGTATCGTAGCCGAAGGGATCGAAGAGAGCGGTAACCTCCGGAAAGACGCCGTCTTCCCTGGAATGGCCCGATTGTACGGAGGCCGAGACGCCGAAGCGCAGTTCATCAAATATCTGCTCGCCGGCAGTCGCCGAGCCCGCGACCGAGATGGCGGCTGCCGCTGCCAATGATGCCATACCCAAAAAACGCAACGCGATCTTTCCGAAGTCGACCCTCATTTGCTGTCCTTTGATTCGCGTCGGGCGGGAATAAGGAAGAGGTAACATTGGCGCTACGGTTTGCCAAAGACGTTTTGGGGGAAAAGGCGTGGTGATTTGCCAACTTATATTCCGCCACGGGCTGCTGCTTGGACTATACGAGCCATCGGAGCCATCAGCAGGGGCGTTTGATCAGATGCGCTTGAAAAAAGACCAGATCTGGACTAAGTCTAGTTCGAGACAGGAGACTTATCATGCGGCATGCGCCAAGGGTGCAACGAGAGGGCCGGGAAGAACAGCGGTTGGAACCTGAGCGGTTCGCTCCGGTCAACCGCAAGAGGCTGAGCGCCCCGGCACTGCGAACCTTTCTGGCGATCGCCGATCTCTGGGGGCTGACCGAGGAGCAGCGTCTGCTCGTGCTGGGTTACCCCTCGCGATCGACTTACCACAATTGGGCCAAGCAGGCGCGCGAGCACGGCTCCTTCACGCTCGATGTCGATACGCTGACCCGGATCTCGGCCGTGCTCGGCATCCATCAGGCGCTCGGCGTGCTGTTTTCCGATGAACGCGCCGGCGTCGCCTGGCTGCGCGCACCACATCATGCGCCGGTATTCGGCGGCCGCCCGCCGCTTGATATCGTGACCAACGGGACCCAGGACGGGTTGATGACCGTCCGTCGGTTTCTCGATGGCGCGCGAGGTGGTCTCTACATGCAGCCAAATATCCTCGACGACGCGTTCACGCCTTACGAAGATGCGGACATCGTCTTCCGGTGAGAGATCGTTTTGCCGAGGCGCCGCGTCCGTCGTTCCGGCTGATTCCGTCGCAATTTCCGCCGATCGGACTTTTTGAGACGGTGACGAGGGCGGCCGATCTCGAAGCCGTGATGGAGTTGGTCGGCTGGACCAACGACCGTCTTGTCGCCGACCGCATCCGGCGGCTTCCCGAGGCAGAGTGGGTTTATGGCACACCCAACTCCAGTATAGTGATGGCGGCGTTCCTGCATGTCGCACCCGGCGGAATGCGCTTCAATGGCCCGGATCTCGGCGCCTGGTATGCCGCCGACAATCTGAAAGCAGCCGCCGCGGAGGTCGGCCATCACCTGAGGCGCGAGGCCGTCGCGCGCGGAGTTACCACGATGGCGCGCATCTATCGAAGCTATTCGGCCAATCTAGCTGGTGATTACCTCGATATTCGCGGAGAGCAGACGCTAAGGCCCGATGTCTATGACGGCACCAGCTATGCGGCCTCGCAAGTGCTGGGAGAAGAGGTGCGCTCGAGCGGCGGCGCCGGCATCCTCTATGACAGTGTCCGGCTGAGAGGCGGCCTCAACATTGTCGCTCACCGGCCGCGCAATATTCGCGACGTGGTGCAGGTCGACCACTTCGAAATCACGGTCTCCGCCACCGACCGGCGCATCGATGTGAGGAAGCTTGCAAGTAGGCGGCGACCAAGAGGCAACGCCTAGACTGGGAGACGCTCGGCCCATGCCTTCACCGCCTTCGCCATCGTGGCGAGGTGGTCGGCAGTGGAGAAGCCGGAGATCGTCTTGCGCGGCTTGAGATCGTGGTCGCCATCCTCGAGCCAGAGGATCTCGATCCTATCGGACAGATCGTAGCCCGGCACTTCATCCCGCGTACCGAATTCGTCGCGGGTTCCCTGGCAGATCAGCGCCGGCGTCGTCAGTCTCCTGAGATGGCCGGTGCGCAGCTTCCCAGGCTGGCCGGGCGGATGGAAGGGATAGCCGAGGCAGAGCAGGCCGGCGATCTTTCCTCGACGATGGAGATCGTCGGCCACCATGCTGGCGACCCGGCCACCCATCGACTTGCCGCCGATGATCAGCGGGCCGCTAGCGCCGAGCTCGGCAATCGCCCCCTCGTATTCGGGATTGAGTGTTTCGGCGCGCGGCGGTGGTTTACGACCTTCCGAGGTACGGCGGGCCGCCATATAGGCGAATTCGAAACGGGCGACACGGAAGCCGACGCCGGCGAGCGCATTTGCCGCTGATGTCATCGACGCCGAATCCATCGGCGCGCCGGCGCCATGCGCGAGAAGGATCGTGAAGCGCGCGTCCTCGGGCCCCAGCAGCAAAAACCTGTCAAGCATCAGTAATCCTCCATCCCATCGCCGGAACCATGTCGATGGTCATGACTTCCTCCTGGAAAGGAGACAGACAATGTCGACGAATGATCAAAACGTAAAGCCCGAGCAGCGGCGACCCAAGGATGTCGGGGCCGTTCCCGAGAAACCGGAGCCGGCCGACGCGGAATCGATGGCGCCGCCGGTGGTGCAGCCGGCTGGGGTCAGGGACAAAAGCGAACGACCCGTGGTCAATCCGATCACTGGTGTCGCCTCCTGATCGACCGCGGTCGATTATCGTGTGGAACCGCTGAACCGCCTCTTGAAACCTCGAAGGAAAGGGTCCATATACCCGTCCTGCCTGAAAAATGGATGCGCGTGGTATCGACGTCGTCGAACTGCTCGTTGTCCGACAGGATAAGGGCGCTCCCCGCAAGGGTCGAGCGCCCTTTTTGCTCTACAGCCATTGTGCTCATCGCCGCTACTTGCGTTCGCCTTGTCCGCCCAGTCTGGAGGGCACGGTGTTTAAGGCGTCAGCCCGCCTCGCGACCTCAGTGCGCTTCTTCGACCGATTTCCGTCATACCGATTGAGTTTTGCCTGGAGTCGCGCAATTTTCTCAATCAACGTTCTCGACGGAGAGCTTTTAGGCTTTCCGAGAGAGACCTGATGAGGCGGATGTTTTCCTAGATCGCCATTCCCTTGGTGTGAGAATGCTGGTGAAGTGGCTCTGCGTCCAGTTCTTAATGGCAATCCGCTTCATCGATGACAACAAAATGCAAACGCGGTATTCGCAGGCTCCGACGCGGGAGCCGAGCATGGGCGACAATCTCCTCCCCTGGCGCCGCCATGAACACTATCGTGAAATGATTACTTCCGCCTGGGGGTATTCCCGCTCTTCCTTGTAAAGAATAATGTAGCCGGGCAAGGCCGTGGCTTGCCACCCACCGGGCAGGTGGCTCACGATGCTTTTGATCGCCTCTCGTGGTGTCATCGGCCCGCCCTTGGCGGGGAGGGACACGGATGCTAGGTCCATATGGGGTTTTCGGCTCCCACCGCCCTTTCCTTGATATCGGAAAGTGTAAGGCAGGGCATCCTTCAGCCGTGCGAGCGCGCTCGCCGCGGTCTCATTCTGATCGATGGCGAACGCCATCTCCCTATCGATGTCGATTGGGAACTTTGCGTCGAAGTTCCTTGGATCGACCCTGGTTGTGTCTCGCTCGCGGCCCGGATCGTTCGATCCGAAGCCACTACCATTCCAATCAATAGCCTTGACGCCGCCGTAATGACGGATCAGGTCAGATTCCAGATCCACGGCGGTAAACACGAACACGCGCACCGCCTTGAAGCTTACACGAGCAGGGTCGAGGCCGACGCGATGCATCACCTTGCGCGAATGGCGCGACAGGCGCTTGTGAAGGCCGGCGTCGGCATCGGTTTTGCCGATGTAAACAAGCTGATCGTCCAGAAAAAGCTGATAAACGCCTTGTTCTTCCGGAATGGCGGCGAGGTTGGTGGTGTTCAAGGGCACGGCACCCAAGTCGTCCAAAACCTCGATCAGTCGAACAAGCAGGGCTCCAGGAAGATCGAACTCAAATTCGACATAACCTGTCATGCGGCGATTCCGGAAGCCTTGAACTGCAAATGCGCGTTCACGCTCGACGCCACGACATGCGCTAGCTCAACGGGCACGGCATTACCAAGCTGACGCATGGCCTCGGACCATGATCCATGCAAACGGAAGTCGTCGGGGAAAGTTTGAAGCCGCGCGCTTTCGCGCACGGTGAAATATCGGACGCTGCCATCGGGACGCAGCAGCATATTTTCGCCACCAGGCACGCCATGGACGCCCGCCTTGAGCGTCTTCGCCGGCTCGTCGAGCGGACTGCCCGTATGCCCCGGATATGATCTGGCTCCGGGCTGGAAACGGTGATTGAGGTAGGTCATGGATTGCTTTGGCTCGCGCTCCGGATCCGGCAGGTCGGCGATCGCGTCGCGCGTGGTCCGCCACGGCAGGGTATCCGGCTGCCGACCCAATCGCGCCACGCGTTGACGATAGCGGTCTCCTATATCCCGATCGGCCTTTCGAACTCGATGCCGATCCCAATAATCACCGTGAACCTGGTCCCACAGAAGGGCGTCCAGGGAATGAGTTTCCGCGGGAAATGCCCACTTGATATCAAGGTCCGACCGGAAGCCCACGAAGACGACGCGCTCCCGACGCTGCGGCACACCATGGTTGGCGGCGTTGAGCACGCGATACACGACGCGGTATTCTAGCCCGGCGACCCGCCGGCGGCTGGTATGGTGGCGCTCTAGCCGCTGAAGGTGACCTTCCCAGCCCTCCTCGGATTTCGCGACAATGTCCGGGTAGGTCATCTGCAGCACGATGTGAGAGACGTAGGTCGCGAAACTCTCGCGGGTCAGGCCCTTGACATTCTCGAAGATGAAGGCGCGCGGCCGGGTCTCCCGGACCGCGCGGACGGCCTCTGGCCACATATCGCGGCGATCGGCGTGAGCCTGGTGCTTTCCCCCCAGGGAAAACGGCTGACATGGCGGACCGCCAGTCACAAGATCAAGCTTGCCCTCGAACCCGCGGAAGTCGACGCCACGGACGTCGCCCTCGATCGGCATGGGCCAGCTTGCGAGAGAAGCGATCCCATTCTCGCGATTCTCGCGGATCGTGTCGCAGCACCAGCGATCCCATTCAACGACGGCTTGCGGGGTGAAACCAGCGCGGCTCACCCCCATGCCTAGGCCGCCGGCCCCGGCGAAAAGTTCGATTGCCCGCATTATCCCTCCAGGAATTGCCTTAGTTTGTTCTCTAATGGTTCACTATTCCGCAATTCACATTCCCAGACAACTAAAACCTGCCAACCCCGGCCCTGAAGATTGGCTTCCGCCCTGGCATCTCGCGCCACGGTCGCCTCGAATTTCGGTTCCCAAAACTCCAACCGCGACTTCGGCAGTCGCGCGAGGCGGCAGGTGGGATCGTCGTGACGATGCCAAAAGCAGCCATGAATGAAAATGACCTTGCGACGTTTTCCAAAGACAATATCGGGCTTTCCGGGCAATCCCTTGCCATGCAAGCGATATCGATATCCCATCCGATGGAGGAGGCGTCGGACGACCATTTCCGGCTTGGTGTCCCGGCCACGCACCAATCCCATTCGTATACTGCGTTCTTCTGGTGTCAGGCTGTCCATGCGACGGCGACTCTCATCTGCTTGCCCGTTCAAAATCGGTCTTCAAATTTTACCTGCCGAACTAGCGAGATAACGCCAGTGAGTGCAAGGCAGTGAACCCGCACGCCGAGGTTCTATCCCACCTTGTCGTTCCTAGGCACGGATCACCGCTCCCGAGTGACGGGTGCAATCGCGGCGATTAAGCAAATCGTTGAAAAAATGCATTATGAGCAATGGCGGAGAGGGTGGGATTCAACCCACGACACCCTCTTAGGTATGCCACATTTCGAGTGCGGCGCATTTCAACCACTCTGCTTCCTCTCAGTTCGGATCTTTAAACCTAACGCCCACTCCCCCACCGTTCCTGGTGATGAACTGAATCCCGGCGTTTTCCAGTGTCATTCGGATTAATTTCGAATTTGCAGCTGTGATCGATGGCGGACCGTCCTCCGCTTCAGCACGCCGTATCGTCGACAACCCTACGCTGGCCGACTCTGCAAGATCTTCAGCTGTCCATCGTAGTAGAGCCCTCGCCGCCCGAATCTGAGCCCCGGTTAATTCGCTCATTATTTTCGATTTCTCATTGAAACTTTTTAGTTCATGTGCAATATTTTGGTTCAGATCAGCCGCATCCGGTGTTTGAGCCACCGAACACGGCCTGACCACAACCTAAGCTGTCAGGAGCTCGGATCATGGCTGATTCCGACAATAGCAGAACTTTGTCTGGCGTCACGCTGGGTGAAGTCCATACACGGTTGTGAGATAGGGGAGCTCTCCACATGGAACTACGCCAGCTCTCCTACTTCGTCGCGGTGGCCGAGGAACTGCATTTCGGCCGGGCGGCCGCCAAGGTGCGCATCGCCCAGCCGGCACTCTCCAACCATGTGCAGGCGCTGGAGCGGGAGCTCGGCTGCGCGCTGTTCATCCGCTCGACCAGACGGGTGGAGCTGACGCGGGCAGGGGAGATCTTCCACGAGCGCTGCGTCGGGATCCTGAGCGAGGTCGATCTGAGTGCCGAGATCACCAGGGCGGTGGCCGGCAAGACGATCCGGCAGATCAGGATCGGCACCGTCTATCCGGCGACCACCGGCGTGCTGCCGGCGTTCCTTGGAAAGATCGCCCGCAAGTACCCGGATATCCGCATCCATATATCCAGCGGCAATACCGGCGACATCATCCGCGGCCTGGAAAACGGCCAGATCAATCTCGGTTTCATCCGGCCGGTGGAAAACATCGGCTCCTTGCGCTTCTCCTCGATCGCCCATGAGCGCTATCTGTTGGCGGTGGCGAGGAGCAACCCACTGGCGGAGCGGACGGAGATTGGCATCGATGATCTGCGCGGGGAAAAGATCATCGCCTTCAATCGCAAGAACCTCTCCTACACCGAGCGGTACTTCAACGAGAAGTTCGAGGAATACGATCTGACCCGCAACATCGCCTATAGCTGCGATGATACCTATTCGCTGGTGTCGCTGGTTTCGGCCGGGCTTGGCATCGGCTTTGCGCCGGAATGGACCGAGGGCCTGCCGAACCGGGCCTTCGAGCTGAAGGCGGTGAGGGGTATCGACTTCAGGATCGGGCTTGGTGTTGCCTGGAGCAAGGACGACCCGACCGCCTCGCGCGATGACATCGTCGATATCGCCCGCTCATTGGCACGCGCCTCCAAGTAAGGCGAGGGGCACCCAGGGGTGGCGGGGCGCTGAGCGGGAGACGCGCAACAGAGCATTGCGCGAGCAGTTTTAAACTAAAAGTCTGCATTTGCGGGGCAATGACAAACGGAGCCGCGGAGTGCTATAGCCCTACCGCCTTCCGCAGTGTCTCATTTATCCGGCTTTGCCAGCCTTCGTCTTTGGCCGTGAAAGCATCGACCACTTGTGGATCGAGCCGAATGCTCACGGCGACCCATCCGAGCTTCTTTTCCTGGTGATCGCGCGGTAACGATGAGGGTCTCCGCGACCGATTGAGTGGACGGAGGTCTGGATATCGAACAGTCGGTCGCCTTTGCCCAGGCGATGGAAGGCAAGGGGTGCGATGCAATCCACGTATCAAGTGGCGGTCTTTCACCCGCGCAGTCCATTCCGATAAGCCCGAGTTACCAGGTACCGCTCGCACGGACTATCAAAGCTGCCGTCAACATTCCTGTCGTGGCGGTTGGGCTTATAACAGAGCCAACGCAGGCGGAAGCTATTGTTGCGACGGGCGACGCCGATCTCGTCGCTCTCGCCCGTGCGATATACTCTGCGATCCGCGCTGGCCATGGCATGCAGCGGCGGAACTTGGCGGGCAGGTCACCGCACCGAACCAATATCTTCGGTCGCAGCCGTCCAAGTATAAGAGCTTGTTCGCGCCATGCGCGCGAAAAGGCTCCGTTCCTATCGAAGGTGATTGGCCCGCCACTCCGCTAGTTCCAGCGTAAGCGGGACTTCGCTCAGGCAATGCGGTCGGCCACCAAGTTCCTCCGCATGCTTGATCGTCGAGCGAAAGCGATATCCGGTCGCCGTGGATGGCGTTGCCCGTCGAGTTAAAGCCGCGTTGGAGCCCGCCGACGGTTTAGCAGCCAAGCGCAATGCATTTCCAATGCCGGGTGACTGATGAAGTGCAACTTTCAGACTTGACGCGGCTTACTCGCATCGTGACGCGATCTATTGCAGGGCTGCAAGCGATCGCTTTGCTCTTGTTTCCCACACTACCGCTCCTTGGAAAGCGGCGTATTCGAGAGCTTCTTGCATCATCTTTCCGGCTTCAAAGCGAAGGCCGGCTCTGGCAAGAACCTCACCGCGGAGGCGCATCAGCTCGGCCGTGTAGTAATGCTCCCCGGTGCGGGCACCGAGTGTCATGCCCTTTCCGACTGCGCCAGTTGCTTCGGCGAGATCGCCGACTTGAAGCAGACTGTCCGCCAATACGCCGAGGTAACAGGTCTTATCGACCTCCTGATCGCCCATATCGTCGCAGATGTTTTGCATCTGTGCGATGCCGGAGGGGTCATGTGATTCCGTCACCTTCAGCCAGCCCGAAAAGAAAATTGCCATCTTGAGCCAGAGCTGAAACCCGTTACGGGTAGCAAGCGGGACAAGTTCGTCTACCAATCGGTTAAGCGTCGCGGTATCCTGTCTAAGGGACATCAGAATGCAGCCATTGCCGAGACACGCGGCAACTCGATAGTCGCTCTGGCTTCGAGCATCTTCCTCTGCCGCAAGGAAGAGCTCAAAAGCACGTTTATCTTCGCCGAGCATCTGGAGCGTCCACGACAGATACACCATCGTCATGCTCGGAAAGTCGCTGCCGATCCTGTTGGCGCTGGAATTGTGTGATAGGGCTCGTTCCAACGCCTCCCGAGCCTGCGAGAATCGGCCGCGGACAAACGCACACATGCCCGCAAATTGCAGCCCAAGCACCAGCGCCTTGAGATTGTTTTCTCGGACGCCGATCTCCTTCAACTGGTCGCTCGCCCATTCCGCGTCCTGAAAGCGCCCCGAATTGAAGGCTATTCCGAAAAGGCCGTCCAACGCGTTGATCGCCGCTTCGGGGTCGCCGACGGTTTCGCTCAGGCGCATGACGTTGCGGTAGGCGGAGTTGCTGTCCGCTGTTAGGTAGCCGTACGCGGCGTAGAGGACATCGCCTCTTTCCAATTCTAAGGCGAGTTCCTTTCTATCACGAGTGGTCGAGGCAGGCATCCGTCGAACGCACTCAACGCCCTTGAGGAACATATTTGCGGCTTCCACCTTGGCCCATGTCGCTGCAAGCTTCCTAGCCGCGCTGAGCCAATAGTCGGCGGCGCGCTCGAACAGGCTGGCCTCGTCGTAGTGTTGTGCAAGCACCTCCGGATGCTCGACCACTGTGCGCGGTTCAGTAAGTTCGATCGCTTGCGCCACCAGGGCATGAAGCTGCCGTCGTCTGTCGCGCAGCAGCGCGCCGCGCGCCGCCTCCTGGAGCAGACTGTGGGAAAAAGTATAACGTGGCCAATTGCTGAAGGGCTGCGGCGCAACCAAGCCTACGTCTACCAGCTGCTCGATCTGGGGCCGGAGGACATCCGTCGACACTCCGACAACATGGGCAAGCGTGTTCAAGTCGAACTCCCGTCCGATCACGGCCGCCGTCTGGGCGACGACCTTTACTCCCCCGAGCTTGTCAAGTCGGGAAAGCAGGGCGGACTGCAGCGAAGTTGGAATGGTTGCCCGCCTGTCGCCATTTTGAAAGCTGTCCTCGCGCGCTTCCGCCGCGTCTTCGAGTGTCGAACGCGCGAGTTCCTCGAGAAACAAGGGAACACCTTCGGCCTTTGCCAGGAGCCTGTTGACAACCTCTGGATCAAGCTCGGTCTCGCATGTCAGGCTTCCAATCACGTTTCCGGCTTCTTCCCGGGAAAGCCTTGTCAGCTTTAGGTGGTCGAATTTCCCGTTAAGCACCGGAATATTGCGAGATGTCACGAGAAAGAGGATACAAGCTTCCGACGAGGCTCCCACGAGCGCCTGCAAGAGCCTTCGTGAAGACGGGTCGATCCATTGTTCATCCTCGACGACGCATAGTATCGGTTCCTCGCTCGCCAGATGCTTGAGCCAGCCGACAAAAGCAGCCGTGATCGTCTGCTCCTGTTGGGCGGAGTCGAGTTCGGACGGCGGGAACGAGGGATGCTCCAGGGCCAGCAATCGCGCGAAGATTGGGTAGCTGACCGACAGTGGTACTCTCGTCAAAGACAGGAACGAGGTCAGTTTCTCGGACGCCAAGTTCGGGGGTTCGCCATCAGCGAGGCCGGCCTCCTGCTTGAGCAGCCGGAGGAACGGATAAAGGGCGCTGTTCGAAAAAGCCGGAGAACATTGCGCTATCAAAGTCTTTCTCTGTTGAATCCCTCTTCGCAATTCGAAAACGAGCCTGGACTTGCCAATACCGGGCTCGCCGCTGATGGCGGTCACCCCGCCGGTTTCGGCGAGTTCCACTGATCGCCAGCTAGTCAGCAGCCGTTGCAGTTCGGAGTCCCGGCCTACCAGAGGAGTCAGTCGTGATTGCGCGCTAAATCGGTACGTACCAGACAACTCCTTGATCGCACGGCGGACGTGGATCGCGCGAGTGAAACCCTTCAGGCTTTTCGGCCCGAGATCCACGAACTCGAAATTGGTAGCCGTTGCTTCGTACGTATTCTGATCAACGAGTATGGCGTCCGGCTCTGCTAGCGTCTCCAGCCTTTGTGCAAGGTTCGGAACGGGACCGAACGCAACCGTGGAAACGCCAGCCGGAGCTCCTTCGATATCACCAACAACAACGAGGCCCGTGGCAATTCCTATCCGCACGTGCAGGGGTGTTCCATCAGGAGACTCCAACTGCGCGACGGCGGCCTGAACATCGAATGCTAGCTGCAACGCGCGCTCGGCGTTGTTTTCTTCCGAGGTCGGATAGCCAAACAGAACTTGAAACGCATCACCCACATAATTTGCTACGTATCCTCCATGGGAACGGGCAATGGCGCTGCAACGCGCGAGGTAAAGCTGGGTTAACTGACTGAAATCCTCCGGATCGAGACGCGCCGCGAATTCCGTGGATCCGACCATGTCACAAAAAAGGATGGTCAGCTGACGTCGCTCGACAGGATTTTTCTCTTCCCTCGCCATGGGCGTCTTCATTGCCGCAATCGCGGCAAGTAGCGTGCGTCGCGGACCCACGCGCACGCCCATTTCGATTAAATCATGTTCGGTGATCAATGGCAGATTGTTCAGATCGATTTGGGCATAGGCGAACTGTTCCGCAAGATGCTCTAGTCCGATTTCCGCCAGCCAACGCCCGACATCACTCATCGCCGCCCCGTATAATGTTTAACCGCCGGCTACTACTAGAACTTGCGCATTATTTTAGTTGAAGCTACAATAGCACAGGGCGATATTCAACAATCGAACGATTTTCACTGTATTGTCAGCTTCGGCGGACAAGGACGTCTTTATAGACGAGGCTTCGGTTTGGTCCGCAAATGATGAAAGCCTATGCCAACGGTCCGAACCCCCTGTAATCATCAAGGAGGGACCTATGACTGCGCTTGTTAAAATTGCGACGTTGGCATTTGCCATAAGCATCGGCTTTTCAGTAAGCGCGTTCGCCCAAACTCCGCAATGCCCCGCAGACATAGCGGGGGACGGAGACGAATTCCTCAAAAAATCCAGAAGCTATGCCGTCCCGACCCCAGAAGAACGGCATGAAGTGGAGGATTTCATATCGCATTACGCATGGCTGATGGACAACAAAAATGCGGTTGGGGTGCGGGAGCTTTTCGAGCCGGGAGCCACCTATTTGCTGTGTCAGACGGGATCGAGCGATGAAAAAGATTCTGGGAAAGACGAAACACTCGAAGACTTGCTCAGGATGTCATTCACCGGGTTAGGTGACAAACGCGCGCGCCGTTTGTTCAGCAACATTCTCATCCGAAAGAACACCGCAAATCAAACGTACGAAGCGCTGATTTCGTCTGTCGTATTCACCCAGGGTCCGTCAACCAGTACGGAGCCACCAAAAGTCGATTACATGGCGAGTCTCTACGCGACCATCGTCAGGGACTCTTTTGGCAACACCTTGAAGTTCGGGTCCCTGGTCGTTCTGACGGATCAGAACGGAATTAGTATCAGAGCTCGCTGAACCTTGATACCTAATTCGAAAAGGCCGCGTCCATGACGCACTTGGGGCGACTGTTCGCAATTCCGTTGATCGGACTGGCGGTCCAATTCGGCTCAGTAAGACTGGGGTTCCAGGATGCGTATACGTCGCAAACAAACGTCTTCGCCGTCACCTCGGGATCATTGTCGGCGAGATTGACGTTGCCCGGCGACGCGGCGCTCTTCGATGACCTCGTGCTCAAGTGGAATGGTGACTATTCTTGGGCCCCGGCGACGGGCGGCAGCGATCCCGTGACCAGGTTCGGAGATGAGGCGAGATCCGTGTTCGGACCCATACCCGACGGTGCCTGCGCGGGACCGCAATCGAGATCACTCGGCCTCGAGGTCGACGGAAGCTCGGTCGGAGTGGAACCAAATGTCGCCAAGCCCGGATCCCCGCTTGAGTTCGCCCACCGGGAAGCGGGTGGCCAGATAGTTAAATGGACAAGCGCTGTGGCCAAGTGCGACAAACCCTCCCTCGCTGGCGGCGTGACATTCTGTGGGCTGAACTCCCGCATCGCCAGAGTAAAACGGAACCGTGTAGAATGGCTGTTCCTTTGCAGGAAGTCCTCCGACGATCTCGAAGTCCATGCGCAACCCTACTGGACGCAGACCGATCCGCGTTTCTCGCGCTACAGCGCGATCGGCTACAACGAGATAACAGGCGAGATAGCCTTTATCGACGGGCGCAAGGACCGCGGCGTCTTCGATTGGTCAGAGCGCTTTCCGCCGCCCGGCGGACAATCGTATCAGGACGAAATGGGAAGGCGGGAGGCAAAAGAGCTTTACGACAAGACGTTTGAGGTTAACTGCGTATCCTGCCATGATAACAAGAAACCCGCGATCATCGACCCGCATATGCAACAGGCACGAGTGGGGTTCTCGGGCGACAGGCATGATGCGCGGACCACCGCGTTCAGTCTCGGAAGTTTTTTCCCGGGCAGAGTAGCCAACGTTGACGCGCCGTTTCGCGTGATCGGTTCGGACTATGCCGTCGCCCATAGGGGAGCGATGCGAAACGCGAATGCCTTCGCGATAAAGGGTCACCCGTGCTTTGCCTGTCATAGTCTGACCACGCTGGAGTCCGGAAGGCGTTTCGCCGCGGATGCAATAGGGATGTCCCCCAAGGTCAGAGACCCGACAATAGGGCAGACCGTAGCGATCGCACAGGAAAAGGCGGCTCTTCAAATGGTCCGAGATCACCGGACAAAATGGGCATCCGAGTTCGGTGAGGGAGGGATCATGCCGTGGATGTTACCAAATCACGGCGGAAGACTCTCAGAGGGGTCGGGGCAACTAAGTGCTTCGGAATGGGAACAGCTCAGTGCATGCGCATGGGGAAGCGGCGGCGATATCTGCGGCTTCCGCCCCCTGTTCACAAGCTGCCCGATACCAGGCGAGAGCATCGACACGTTCGTACCCTTCGACTTCTCTGTCGCTTCCCAGCCGACGGTGAACGGCAACGATCATAGCGCAATTAGGCTGACTTGGAGATATTTGAACGGATACGGAGCGGTCCCCGAAAGGGACGATGTACGGTTCGACGTGGCGCTGAAGTTGGAAGACATACCGTCTTCGAGAGTTTCGCCCGAGATCAGCGACTACCCGGGCGTGAACGAATCCAAATCCGCCATTGCTTTAGGCCCTGGCGTAGTTGTCAGTCGCACAGCAGAAAATTTCCTGTTGATACGCAACGTGTCGTTTGAGGGGCACCGCAGATGGACCGATGCTCCAGCAACGAGTGAAACGCGCCGCTACTCGATTGCCATCCCGGATGTTTGTGGGAAACGCTACCTTTTTCGCATCTTGCCGAAACGCTTTTGTTTCGAGAACTCTGGAGTCGTTTCCGGCAAACGGGACTATCTAGCCTTTTACGATTCCGGCTGTGGCGAATAATCGCATTAAGTTGAGTGGGGCATCACGTGCCGCTAGAGCAACGCGACAAGATTTCCGTTTTGCGTCGGATTGGAGGGGGAGAAGCCTTCGCCAGCTAATGCCGGGTGTCCAGAAGCGGTTCGTCGTCGAAATTGCCGTTGCTGACGGCGTCGCATGAGTTGAAGCTACGGCCCCCACCTCCGGTTCCGTATGCGGTCAACTGCACCATCACGGCCTTCGCTCTTTCAAGGGCTTCATCAGCGCTGACTGCGTGCTCGTCGGCGACCTTGTCAGAGACGGCGTCGCCGTCATCTCCGATGAAATCGATCTTCCAACCGCCAGCTTCGTGCTCGATCCTCGTATCCGCCAGATGCATGTCATCCAGCCTTCTTGTTCTTGCGATGCGGCCATCGAGCTCTACAACGAGGACTGGCGCTCGGTAGAGGAGATGGCGACCGTTCTGATCGGCACTTACGTCGGGCTTGCCGCCACGCGCGTAAACGCGCCTTCTTCGAGCTCAGTGCATTGACAGGCCAATTCAGATCGGGCTGAACTCGACGAATTCGCACTGCATGTGATCCGACCGCGTCTTCATCCAGTCGTAGACATTTTCCCCCTGGTCGATTGCCGAGCAGATCATTCCAGGCAACACGGTACCGGATGGATTGGTCGCCGCTTTCCGAGCGATGTACCGCCATAACATGCCCGAGGTATCGGACCGGTCCTTCTCGATACGAGAGAGTTGGACGACACCGCATGGATCTTCGGGCTGGGATGATACGACCCAAGCACCACCATTCGCGAAGTCGGAGACCCAGACGAACTCCTGCGTGAACGGGTTCGAGCTGACCTGGCAGGTCCGAAGATGCTTCGCGTGGTCGGCCCTGGTAATCTTCAGGGGCGATGATCAACATTCCCGTTCCATCGTGACAGGTGCATGCACCAATCTTCTAAAGCCGCTGTGGCAACCTTATTCATGAGCCGTTTCGGGCAAGAAGTAGTTCCTCTCCCTTCACAAACAGCTGATTTTCATCGGAAGGTCTTCTCGTTGTGTCCGTTCCTGACGACCGTGGCTTAAAGGCTTGCCTTTCTTTTCCGTGCACTAGGTTTGGCTTGGATATCAAACGCTGATTGGACCCCAAATGTCTGTTTCCGACGATCTCACGCTACAAGTTGCAAATACTCGGCCCCAAGATGCGGGAACGGGGATAGCCAGGCTCTCAGCGGCAGCGATGAACAAAATCGGAGTGAGCGAAGGGGAATTAATCGAGTTGGTTGGCAAGCGTCACACGGCTGCTGTGGCCGTGCGACCATACCCCGAAGACGAGGGACTGAACATCATCCGTCTCGACGGTCTCCAGCGGGTGAACGCTGGTGCCACGAGTGGAGACCACATTGAAGTTCGAAAAGCTGAGGCCCGACCAGCCGCCAGGATTGTACTGGCACCAGCTCAGAAGAACCTTGTGCTTCAAGGATCGGGCGATGCTCTGCAGCGCGTCTTTTTGCGTCAGCCGATGGTCGCGGGGGATGTGGTCTCGACCTCGGTCCAGCAGAGGAGCCGAGACCCCCGAATGCTTCAAGCCTATGGCCTCCAGGAAATCCGGCTGGTGGTTGTCTCGACACATCCCCGCGGCGTTGTGCAAGTCAACGAGCAGACCGTTGTGGAACTGCGACCACAGTACGAGGAGCCCAAGGAGGCGCGGCGGGCGGATGTAACATACGACGATATTGGCGGGCTAGGCTCCTCGGTTGAGCAAGTCCGCGAGATGGTGGAGCTTCCATTGCGCCACCCCGAGCTCTTTCAACGCCTCGGCATCGATCCGCCGAAGGGTGTCCTGCTTTACGGGCCGCCCGGCACCGGAAAGACGCTGCTCGCTCGCGCGGTCGCCAATGAAACTGAGGCGAATTTCTTTCACATCGCCGGCCCTGAGATTATGGGGAGCAAATACGGGGAATCCGAAGAACGTCTTCGGCAGGTCTTTCAGGAAGCATCACAAAACGCACCATCAATCATCTTTATCGACGAAATCGACTCAATTGCTCCGAAGAGGGAACAGGTCACAGGAGAGGTCGAGCGACGGATCGTTGCGCAATTGCTGACGTTGATGGACGGCCTGGAACCGCGTCAGAATATCGTTGTCATTGGTGCAACGAACCGGCGCGACGCCATTGACGAGGCTCTACGCAGGCCGGGTCGCTTCGACCGGGAAATCGTCATCGGTGTGCCGGACCAAAATGGCAGGAGGGAAGTCCTCGCAATCCACACACGCGGCATGCCGCTCACCGAAGATGCGGATCTTGATGAAATAGCACGGACGACATATGGTTTCGTCGGCGCAGATCTCGGTGCTCTCGTGCGAGAGGCCGCAATGGATGCCCTACGGCGGGTCTTGCCCGATATAAACCTCAAGGAAGGCATCCCGCCTGAGATCCTTGAAAAGCTTATCGTCTCGCACGACGACTTCATGTCTGCAATGAAGCGAATTCAGCCGTCTGCGTTGCGCGAGATCATGATCCAGGCACCCAATGTGCGCTGGGAGGATGTCGGCGGTCTAGATGACGCACAAATGAAGTTGCGGGAAGGGGTGGAGCTTCCCCTCCGCGCCCCACAGTCATTCAAACGGATGGGTATTCGACCCGCCAAGGGCTTTCTGCTGTTTGGTCCTCCGGGCACGGGCAAGACGCTGCTCGCAAAGGCGGTTGCCCGCGAGGCCGAGGCAAATTTTGTCGCGACCAAATCCTCGGATTTGCTGTCAAAGTGGTACGGCGAGTCCGAGCAGCAGGTGTCGCGCCTCTTCGAACGAGCACGTCAGGTCGCTCCGACGGTAATTTTCATTGACGAGATCGATTCCCTAGCCCCTGCAAGAGGAGGTGGCCTCGGAGAGCCTGCGGTCACAGAGCGTGTGGTGAATACGCTATTGGCGGAAATGGACGGCTTGGAAGACATGCAGGGGGTCGTGGTCATGGCCGCCACCAACCGTCCCAACCTATTGGATCCAGCCCTGCTGCGGCCAGGCCGGTTCGATGAGCTTGTGTATGTGCCCGTGCCTGATACCAAGGCGAGATTGAAAATCCTTGGAATTCACACCAAGAAGATGCCTCTCGCCGCTGACGTGGACCTGGATGACCTTGCGGCGAAGACTGAACGCTTTACTGGCGCTGATCTGGAAGACTTGACACGTAGGGCCGGCCTGATCGCGCTTCGTCAGTCCCTGGACGCCGAGATCGTGACAAGTGCGAACTTCGCTAAAGCACTCGAAGAAGTTCGGCCGTCCGTAACACCCGAGGTCGAGCGCGAATACGAGGAAATGCTTCGGACTCTGAGACAGGAAAACCCCCAGCGAATGCAGATCGGATTTACACCGTTGAAGATTTCAGGAAAATAGCACGCAGACGACAACAAGCCGGCATTCGCGTTGCTGTTGCCGCCTGAACTGGCGACCGTTTGTAGTCAAAGGTTTGGGAAGCTTCGTCGCCTCGATCGGACGACGGCGCAATCGATAGCGTGTTCGAACAACTGCAGGAGGGCAGGGCGGAGGAATTTCTGTCTGACGATCCGGCAGTTGCCGCGTTTCGGAATGCCCCGCCCATCGTGTCGTCGGTATCGGCGCGACAATTCCGCCTGATGCTTCGGCGCTCCGGCCTCCTCGACCAGGTCAAGGCATGGGTGGCGCAGCAGGATGGCGAGACCCAGGACGCCTTCGAATACAGCGGCACCTTCGTCAAGGACAGCCCAATGTTGGCGGCCGGCTTCGCGGCCATGGGCTTCGCGTCGCAGCAGATCGATCAGTTTTTTGCGGCCGCGGCTTCTCTCTAACCGTCAGGGGGTCAAATAGCCGGCGTGTATACCGTATCGAATGGCTATCAAAAAAGCGCCCCCGATGCCGACGGCGAGGAGAACTGTCATACGTGTTTCGTCCTTCAGCAATTTTAACTCCTCACAAAAAAAACGATGAAGTAGGCCTTCCAGGCCGTCAGTATCGGGTAGGGACATACTTGCGTGGATGGCAGATGGTAACAATCTCCGTGTGAGGACGGTACGGCGGGCGGTACTCCACCAATAGCTGACCGCACTCGTGAAAGGTCTTCCTGACATACACCTTTTTAGGGTGGTAAACGACGTGGCGCGTAGCCGGTGGTGGGCGATAACCCTCGATCATGTCAGCTGCAAAAACCGGCTGGCACAGGATAGCTGTGGCACTGACAGATAGAGAAACGGCTAGTGCTCGAAACATATTTCCCTCCTTGATGGTGTTAAGGAAATATGGCGAAGGGCGAAGATGTCGAGTTCTTGGCTACCCCACCTCCCTGACATCATTTGATGCGCTGCCGCGCTAAAAAGCCAAGCCGCCTCCGAGCGGCATTCTCACATCCAAAATCGGAGAACTCTCCATGCTCGTCCATAACTGGCGCGAGGTGCTTAAGCGCGCCTGGTCGGTAGTTAATATGCAATAGAAATTACCTGAGCAGAGGAAACGATAATGCCGAACGAAACGATTCTGGCAGCCGCCGAAGGGTTGCCGAAACTGAGCAGGCGAACGCTTCTTGGAGCCGTGACCGCCATCATCCCGGCGGCCGCAACTCCTGCTAAAATGAAGGCTTTCGACAGGGATGCTTTCTTCGCGGAGGCAACTCCGGCCCAACTTGCCAGCTTTCACGCAAAAGCCCTCACCGAGGCAATGGCCAAGCTGCACCCCGGGCTGTCATGGCGTCATGTGATCGACCACAAGGTTCAGTTCGTTCTCGTCGTGGGCGACGAACGGCCGGCCGTTTCACCTCGTCAGGAGGTGTGACCATGCGCATCTCGCGGTTGGTGCATATACTTGGCTCAATGAGCGAAGCCGAAAAACTCGGCATCGTCGCCAGAGTCAACCATCGTGCGAATATTGAAGCCTGTATTGAGGATCTGATCGGCATTCTCGACTTCATGGACGGCGACGAGAACCTGGAACCTGACAACGACAACGAACCCAGCCTCGGCGCCCCTGAGCATGTCACGCAAACGCATTGGTATATGCTGGTGGGTTCGGAGCAGGCTGACCTGGAAATCGAAGACGAGAACGACGAGGACGGCGGCGACACCGAGCTGAACGGGGATGAAGTGGACAGCAACTTCTCCGAGGATGGATAAAGCCAGTTCCAAGATGTCTCTAGTGGTGGTCCGCTAACGTCTAAAGACTTCCTATACACATTGGGGGAAGAGGCGAGGGAGCGGCCATCCGCCTGGCGCTGATTAACGCAGGTAAAACAGAGACTTATGATGGAACAAATGGCGCACCCGACAGGATTCGAACCTATGACCTTTGAAATTGGACCAAGGATTTCCGGAAGCTAAGTTGCGAATAAACGAGGTTTACTCGGCTCAATCAAGCGTCATCAATAGAAGAACGAAGCCGCACCCCGATTCCTCCTCCGGTGACTTCGCCATCAGCCTGAAAGATGATTCCTGCGGCTTCGAAGGTGAGCGTCAGAAGGCGAAGATTGCTTTCACGCATATCTCCACCTTTTTCAAAGGCGCGTATCGAAACCGCGCTTATCGATGTTCGCTCAGCCAGGTCCCCTTGGGTCCAATCCAAAAGCGCTCTTGCAGCGCGACATTGCGAGTGCTTCAGCATAAAACTTTCGTTTTTAGAAAGTTGGGTATTGAAAACAAAACTTCAGACTGCTATTCTGGCGCAACTTACCTTTTACGAAGCATCGTTGCAACAAACGCGACGTGCGGCGGAGCGTATTCATGGAACTACGCCAGCTCTCCTACTTCGTCGCGGTGGCCGAGGAACTGCACTTCGGCCGGGCGGCTGCCAAGGTGCGCATCGCCCAGCCGGCACTCAGCAATCACGTGCAGGCGTTGGAGCGAGAACTTGGCTGTGCGCTGTTCATCCGCTCGACCAGACGGGTGGAACTGACCAGGGCAGGGGAGATCTTCCACGAGCGTTGCGTCGGGATCCTGAGCGAGGTCGATCTGAGTGCCGAGATCACCAGGGCGGTGGCCGGCAAGACGATCCGGCAGATCAGGATCGGCACCGTCTATCCGGCGACCACCGGCGTGCTGCCGGCGTTCCTTGGAAAGATCGCCCGCAAGTACCCGGATATCCGCATTCATATATCAAGCGGCAATACCGGCGACATCATCCGCGGCCTGGAAAACGGCCAGATCAATCTCGGCTTCATCAGACCGGTTGAAAACATCGGCTCGTTGCGCTTCTCCTCGATCGCCCATGAGCGGTACCTGCTGGCGGTGGCGAGGAGCAACCCACTGGCGGAGCGGGCGGAGATTGGTATCGACGATCTGCGCTCGGAGAAGATCATCGCCTTCAATCGCAAGAACCTCTCCTACACCGAGCGGTACTTCAACGAGAAGTTCGAGGAATATGATCTGACCCGCAACATCGCCTATAGCTGCGACGACACCTATTCACTGGTGTCGCTGGTTTCTGCCGGCCTTGGCATCGGCTTTGCGCCGGAATGGACCGAGGGCCTGCCGAACCGGGCCTTCGAGCTGAAGGCGGTGAAGGGCATCGACTTCCGGATCGGGCTTGGCGTCGCCTGGAATAAAGAGGATCCAACCGCCTCGCGCGACGACATCGTCGATATCGCGAGGTCGTTGGCGCGGCCGGGCAGGTGAGGCGAGGGAGCCCACAGATGGTGGGTCCAAGCGGAACGGCTTGCCCGGGGGCAGGGGGTCAGGCGGATGATGGGACGTCAGGCGGTTCTGGCGCCGTTGCCTCGCTGATCATGCCCCTACGTCATCTGCTGCGAGATAGATCGATTCCTCGATCTTGCTACCGTTCGCGCGCAGTGAAAGCCTTCAATCGCAGCGGAACAGCAAGGCGGCCGAAACCAATCGACTTATCATAGCGCGCCCCCGTCGTTCGAGGGAAATGGTTACGAAGATGCAAGACATCACGCCGGAGGGTGGGGAGCTGGGTTTGCGATAGTGACTGGAAAGGTGAGTTTTCGAGCGTGTGCGTGCTGTGACATTAGCACCACGTTCCGTTCGGGACGTGGGGGCGTAACGGTAGTCGGGACGTTCTTTCGTGAGGGCGTGGGACCAGAACTCGCCGGGAACTCGACTCTCTGAGAGCTGTGTACGACCGCGACCCGGGTCCCACTGACGATCCCGCCGACGAGATCGACGAACCTTCGGACGACTGGCCCGCTTCCCAAGGCTGACCACGCCGCGGGGTCAGGTTGGTTTCTTGTTCAGGATCCATGAGCACTGAAATTCTTTGCTCGCAAGGCCGCATCGCTGAAATGCTTTTGACCACGGATGTACTGGCACTGGTAAGAAGGCGATGATGAGGAGGGTCGGTTCGGTTTCGCCACGGCCCTTTTTTGTTTGAGAGGCTGGAGTTTCCTCGGGCGGATCAGTGCCACGTATCCAGCAACGGCTCGTCCTCGTCAAAATTTCCATTGCTGGCGGCATCGTACGGGTTGATGCTCCGGCCGCCGCCACGCGTGCCATATGCCGTCAACTGCACCATGACCTCTTTCGCACGCTCGATGGCCTCGTCTTCGCTTGCAGCATGACCGTCCGCGACCTTGATCGACACCAAATCGCCGTCGTCGCCGAGAAAGTCTACCCGCCATCCTGTTGTCTCGTGAACAATCTTCGTTTCCAGCAAGTGCATCTGACTACCCTGACTTTCTACCTTTGAGATCTGCCTCGACGCTCTTGCGGAGCGCGTCCATGATGCTGACCACATTCGACTTCGGAGCGGATTCGCCCGCCTTCCCCTTCGCCGCCTTTTTCGGCTTCAGCGCCTTCTTCTTCTCAGCGATGAGCTTGAGCAGGCTTTCCTGGATTGGATCACTCACCATGTCCGGAGACCAACGCGCGGTCTTCTGCTTGATAAGCTGCTGCACAAGGGGAATGAGATCCGGATCGGCCTGCTCGTCGATGTCTTCGAAATAGTTCTCTTCCGGTCGAACCTCGTCGCCGAAACGCAGCGTCCAGAGGACGATGCCTTCGCCGCGAGGTTCCAGGACGACCGCCCGCTCTCGGCGGCCCATCACGAGCTTCGACACGCCGAAAACCTTGTCGGCCTTCATGGCATCCCTGATCACCGCGAATGCCTCGTTGCCGACGGCGTCGTCCGGCATCAGGTAATGCGGCTTCTCGAGATAGATCCACTCGATGCTGTCGGCCGGGACGAACTTGTCGATGTCGATCGTCTTCACCGTGTCGAGCGCAACGGCCTCCAGATCGTCCTCGGTGAGGATAACGTAGTCGTTCTCCCCGCGAGCGTAGCCCTTGGCTTCGTTCTCGTCCTTGACAGGCTTGCCCGTGACGGAATCGATGTAGCGGGAGACGACGCGGTTGCCCGTCTCCTTGTTGAGTGTATGGAAGCGAACCTTCTCGCTTTCGCTGGTGGCCGGGGTCATGGCCACGGGGCAGGTGACGAGGGAAAGTTTGAGATAGCCTTTCCAGTAATATTTCGGCGCCATGACCTATCCCCCTAGCTGGCCTTGCGCCGCGGAGCGGCCCCGGAAGAGGCGGCTTTCGAAGCCACTCCGCGCGCGGCGCGCTGCCTGCCAGTGCCTTGATTGGCATTGGCCGCAGTGCGTTTCGGTTTATCGTCAGCGGCTTTCATCATCCCAGCACTCTCGCGGAGCGCGGCCAGAAGATCGTTTGGCTTCGAGACCTGCACCTTCTTCGGCTTCGGAAGCGACTTGCCTTCCAGTTTCGCCTTCACCAGATCGGCGAGGGCGGCTTCGTAGCGGTCGTCGAAGGTCGCCGGATCGAACTCGCCCTTCTTGGTGCTGATGATGTGCTTTGCGAGATCGAGCATCTCGCCCTCGATCTTGAGCTTGGGCATCTCCTCGAAAGCCTTCTCGGAGGAACGAACCTCGTAGTCGTAGTTGAGCGTGCTAGCGATCAGGCCCTTGCCGTGCGGTCGTATCAGCACCGTACGCATCCGACGGAATAGGACGGCGCGGGCGATGGCCGCGACCATCGACTTCTTCATCGCATCGCGGAGAGCCGCGAACGCGTCTCCGCCCATCTTGTCGGGCGTGAGGTAGTACGGCTTGTCGAAGTAGACGTCGTCGACGTCGGAGCACGGGATGAACGCCTCGACCTCGAGCGTCTTGTTGCTCTCGGGGATCGCGGCGGAAATTTCCTCGGGATCGATGATGAGGTACTGGCCGTTCTCGATCTCGAAGCCCTTGGTCTGGGCTTCCTTCGGCACCGGATCCTCGGTCTCGCTGTCTATGAAGATGCGGTTGACGCGGTTGCCCGTGGCCTTGTTGATGGTGTTGAAGGTGATGCGCTCGCTGGTCGAGGCAGCCGTATAGAGAGCGACGCCGCAGCTTACCTCGCCGAACTTCAGAAAGCCTTTCCACTGCGCACGCTGTCCTGAGGGCATGACGAGTTCTCCGAATCACTGATACGCGACTCAAAGACGTGTCAGGGTGATTCGTTCCGACTCAAAACGAATCATTTTTCAATACCTTACGGAAATTCTCTTCCAAATTGATTCCGCCGTCTCCGCTGGTCGAATTGCGCCCGGCAGTAGTGGAAAGCGGTGGAGATTGTTTAGTTCGAGAGCCACAGCAACCTGATTCCTCCAGCGCCATGCCGGGGAGCTTAGGGAATTCCGCGGCCGCTTCAAGCGCGGCATCATCCACTATCTCCCGGGAACCACCGGAATCGTTATGAGTTTCTACTTCGGGCGTTCATTTGAAGGAGAAACCCGATGGCACAGACACCGACATCCCGAGGCCGCGCGCAGGATCGAGCCCGCGTGGCCGGCGGCCAGGATCACGAGGTCAAGTACGAAGCAAAGAAGGAGGGCGTCTCGAAAGATGCCGTCAAGAAGGCCGTGAAGAGCGCTGGAAACTCAAGGAGGAAGGTCGAGGCCGAAATTGACCGCCGTTAGGCGACCCGAACGAAGTTGCTTCGTCCACGGAGGAGGCAGGTCCCGTGGGTGTTCCTGGCTTTCCTAATCCGGGATAATGGCGACGCCGGTGTCTCGTAACGAGAAGCAGTCATAGCCACGCAAGCCTGCCGCCTCCATGTCTGGGGTAAAGCATGTCCAAGTGCATAGAGAACGACCACCTGCTGATGTCGAAGGCGGTCCGTGAATGGTATCGGTACTACGAGGTGGAGTGGGACGATCAAGCCTCCTCGTTTTTGTGTGATGCCGCCATCGAACTCTACAACGAGGGCTGTCGCTCGCTAGAGGAGATGGCGACCGTTCTGATCGGCACTTACGTCGGGCTGGCCGCCACGCGCGTAAACGCGCCATCTTCGAACTCAGTCCATTGACAGGCCAGATCAGATCGGACCGGACTCGACGAATACGACCTGCTAGCCGTTCAACGAGTCCTTGCTGCGACTCTTGGTGTCTTAGCTTTTCGGTGCTCGCGCTGTCGCGCCGTTGCATGGGCCGCGTCGCTGCCGCGGGTCTGGGGCCGACCGTTGCGATCGACATGGGTGCGTCTGATCGCTGTCCGAAGAGAGCACGGCGAAGATGCCGTTAACGCGAGACCGGACGTCGAGCGCTCCCCTATTGCCCGCCCAGCTTCCAACTGTCCCCAGACGGACAGGCCACGCCGTTGAAGCGGGTGATGCCGTCGAGAGATTGCCGACTGGTCACAAAACCGCGACATCCGTCAGGCCCATCGTTACTGGCATCGATCTGCTCGATAACACCCGCGCTGCCCGTCGATGGGTTGGCCCAAGCAAGCGCAGTTGCTCCTACGGCACTGTGACCCACCGTATCTGCGATCACCGCTTGATCGGTCAAAGGCGACTGGTGCGGGATTGCTGACTGGGCGATGGGCGTCTCAAGCGGCTCGATATGCGAGCATGCCGCCAAAGCCACGATACTGATTGTCGAGATGGAGTGCTTCAGATTCATCGGTCGGATAATGAGGTTTGCTTGTCGTGTTTCAAGTTACTAATGGTTCACAATGTTGCGAGGTTTGAAGAAGACGCGGTCGCTTTGAGACGGCTCGAACGTGTTCTCCAAAGGGGTCAAGAGACCTTCAATGAGAACGGCCGGACAATGATCTCTACGCGTTTTCAGCCGTTCGTTACGATCACCGCAATAAAGCGGGTGGGTTCCCGGTCCGGCTGAAGCCGGAAGACTGGAAGAGTGGTGACACCGTTTGGCTGCTCGACGTGATCGCGCCAACGCGCGAACTGGCAACGATGGTGCTAACGAATTTCCACCAGGTTGCGAAGCAAGACAACATCAAGATCCACCCGATGGTCGCGCACCTCGTTGATCCTGAGGTTCTTGCGAAACTCTCCAAAATCCCCCAAGCGTCGGCCCACGGCGAGCAACACGCGAATACTTTGAACTGACGCCCGTAGGGCGTCAGTATCTCCGATCCTTTTGGCGTTAGACAGGCATGTCGATATAGTGTGGCTGTTGCGCCTAATGGCGAGCGGAGTAGCATTCAGTCCTGATGCCTAGCTTAGGATGTCGTGCTGAAATCATATGGCTGTGATCTGATCGCGAAGTATCTGCAACAATATAATTGCTTCTTCGAATTTGAGCGGAAATATGCGCAACTCCAAGATTGTACTTCCCACACCAAATGAAATCAATGAAGCGTTTTCATACATAAAACAAAACGCACCAAAATTGATTGAAAATTACAGAATCGCAGCCCTGCAGCTTTCTAAGGCGCCGAAAGATTACAGCTTAAGTGACGAAGAAAGAGCAGCTAGCATAATTGTGCCTGATGATTACATAAATCTGCGAAATTTCATAAACGATGCGTACAAGGGAAGAAATCCTGTGTATTTGTCGCGCCTATATGCAGGAATACATAAAATTATTATTTCATCCGAGGCGTAGAGATGACCGACTTTATCGTGGATGCAGCTAATTTTCGCACGCTCGCTCGCATGAGCGATTCCTCCGGTCTGGAGGTACTTCAGACGCCGGTTTCGCTCCGCGCCGACGACCATGCGGGCGAAGACACCGCCATGTGGCCCGGCCAGCAGGCGGTAGCAGAGTTCGCGCTTGACGCCGGGATAGAGCAGCGGGATTGCCTGCGGCTCGCCAAGCAGGCTGACGGCGCGCGCGGCGCAGCCGAGGATCGCCTCGTTGAGTTCCATAACGAAGGCGGCGGCATGCTCGTCGGAGGCCGGAGTGGGCGGTGCCTCCATGCTTTCATAAACTTCGCGTAGGATCGCCTGGTCGAGTTCGATGACGGCGCTGAGATAGGGCGCATCCGGTGCGCTGTGCACCACCTGGCTTGCACCCGGCATCTCGACGCTGACGACCATGGCCTGGCTGGTGCGATAATGGAGCCTTCGTTCGCCGAACGTCGTCCATTTCGCGCCCTGCACCACGATGCAGAGCGCCGGCCGGTGGATGATGAACAGACGCACATTTTCGAAAGCTTTGCTCGTCGGTGCTGCCACGTCACTTGTTGCGACACATGCCGGCCTGGCCGCCACCACGCCTCCAAAGGCGCGCAATGTCGTTCTCGTACATGGACTTTTCGCCGACGGATCGTGCTGGACCGAGATTATCGCCCTGCTGCAAGCGAGGGGCCTAAACTGCACGGCGGTCCAGAACCCGCTCACTACGCTGCCCGATGCCGTGGCGGCCGCCCGGCGCATTCTCGACCGGCAGGACGGTCCGACCGTCTTTGTCGGCCACTCCTTTTCGGGAATGATCCTCACCGAAGCAGGCGTACATCCGAACGTCTCTTCACTGGTTTATGTCGCTGCCCGAGCACCGGATGCAGGTGAGGACTATGCAGCTTTGGCAAAAACCTACCCGACACCACCCGCAACCGCGGGCATTGTTTTCGACGGCGACGAAGGACGGCTGACGGAGGAAGCGTTCCTGCGCGATTTCGGGGGCGAACTTCCCGAGGCCAGGGGCGAGGGTTCTCTATGCCGTTCAACAACCATTCCAAAAGGCGTTGCTCACCGGCAAAACCTCAAACGCTGCTTGGCGTTCCAAGCCAAGCCACTACGCCGTTTCGACACAAGATGGAACGATTAATCCAGACCTGCAGCGTTTCATCGCCAGACGCATGGGCGCTAAAGCCATCGAACTCGAATCCAGCCATCTGTCGCTCATTTCACATCCGAATGAGATCACCGAGCTCATTCTGGAAGCTGCCGGGCAATCATGACATTGAATCCCCTGACGCCGCGCGAGCCGACATTCCGAGCCTAATCGCTGCCGGCAAGGCCAACGGGGAGACCGCCGAGGCACAGGTCGGCGAACGCTTTGCGGCACCCAATGGCAGCGTTTGGTGGTCTGAGCCATGCGTATCACTTGCCAAACAGCCAGCCAAGCAGGCCTCTGCGAGCAGGCTGCTGGCGGGCATCTGGCATGACTGGGGGAACTGCGGCGCTCGGTGGTTGTTCACGATGTTGGAAGGTCTGAAGAAGACGGTCGCTTTGAGATGGCGCGAACGTTAATGAGCACGGCCTTACAACGATCTCTACGCGTCAGCCGTTCGTTACGATTATCGTGATGACCAAGTCTTCGTTGCTGACCCAAGCGACACCCAGTAATCTCGCCATCTCATCGACATATCGGCAGTGGCAGGCAGCGATTTCATGGCAATTCTCTTCAAAACAACAATCAGCGAAAACACCGCATTCGAGATGATCGAGCGGTCACTGTCAGGCGTTTACCAATATGACGGTTACCTCAATGTCGCGAGCGATGCGGGCGAGACGGCATTGTCTTGGGGTCCGGCAATGCATGCCGAAGAGTTCAAGGCAGAGGTCAGTCAAATCCTACGGCAGACTTGGGATGCTGCCCGCTTCTGGGTCATCTATGAGCGCCGCGAAGACCGGAAGGATCCGGTAGGGACTGACATCCGCAACGCGGCTTTCCGCCTAACGCGCGGATACAGCGGCGTTATCGTTGTCACGCTAAGCCTCCTTGGGAAGCGCGACAGCGCCAATGACCTGGAGCTCATCTTCGTCTGCTTCGAGCAGGATTTTCACAGAAGGAATTTTCGCGTGCGCTACGAGGGGAAGCCGTTACCAAACCAGGATTGACGCCGAGCCGAGATCTCGCGACGGCAGGGAACAAAACATACACCACAAGAAGATGGGACAAGTTATGGTTGCGGTAGGATTTCCAATAAAATTATACGAGTTAATTCGAGCCGACGATGGATCTGTACCGGGCACCTGCACGACAGTGTAGCTCTCGCCGCAAGCGTCGCGGGGGATGGGGTCGGAAACAAGCCTTCGCTGCCGACGTCGGGTAGCGTCATCTTCTGGTCGCGCAGCATCGCCGCCGTCATGGGGATCACCGGGGTTCCCGCCGTTTCGCTTATGCGTCCCAGTCCCCTCGACTTGACTCGTTGATGCTCGCGGGCGAAGATGGAGTTATGAAGACCCGAGAGATATACTCCTGCTCTTGCATCCGGATCTGCTCTATCGCGGAGCACTAGACCCGGACCGGGTTCTGTCGCTCCCGCGTCTTGGGTTCAATCTATATAGCTCCTGCTTTTGTACGCGACGAGTTTGCGAAACCGCAACTGTGCTGGAACATTCAGCGATCTGCGGTCGCGAAGAACGTAGCCATGCGGTCGGCAAAGCCTGCCGCCGACGTGCCGGACCGCATCAAGCGACCGACGCGTCTCAGATCATGGGAATAGAAACATGTTCAATCCTTCACTGGATGTGTCGGGCGATGCAGTCGTCAACCAGATACCAAGTCATATTGTTTTCGCCACCGACTTCACGGCGCGATGTGATCGCGCGCAGGATCGCGCGGTGCAGCTTGCCATCGAATGGAGTGCCAGTCTCACAGCTGTTCACGCAATCGACGATGCCGGCATAGCTGCCAACGCCTCGATCCGCCATGCTCATCAGATCGCTGCGCGCCGAAAAGCCAAGCGCCTGCGCGAGGATCTGGCGGGGATCGAGGGTCTTCGTTCGTCCGTTCTCGTCAAAAGCGGAAGACCGGCAACAGTGGTTCAGGCACTGGCGACGAGAGAGCGGGCTGATCTGATCGTCACCGGCCTGGCAAGAAGCATGATACTGGGCGTACTGCCGATGGGCAGCACCGTCATGGCTCTGGCGCGGTCATCAATTGTTCCGGTGCTCGTGGTGAAGAAGAAGCTCCTCGACACAAGGTCACGAATGTTGGTGGCCACCGACCTAACGGCGTCCTCTAGCACCGCTTTGCAGGTTGCCCTGAATTGGTTCCCCAATGGCCGGCATGGACTTTTTCACGTAATCGATCCGCCTTACCGGATGTGGGCGGAGGATAAGGCGGCTTACCTACGCCAAGTTGAACAGTTCGCGATCGATGAGTGCGCGCGGTTCGCCGTCGAGGCCGCTGGCGCGGCCGCGCCGAACAGGTTCGATATCACTGTGAGAGATGGTGACGTGGTGGACGTCCTGCGCCCAGTGGTAGACCAGGGGGACCTCGACCTTGTCATTGTTGGGACCCATGGCCGCACAGACGTGATGAATTTCCTCCTGGGCAGCGTGTCATCTCGAATTGTGAATGAGATCGAGAGTGATGTGCTGGTGGTTCCTCCCAGTTTTTAGTGGGCTCCGCTCTGGAATGCCGACGTTGGGCTGAGCTGAATAGCGATGAGTTTGCTGAGTTCATCCTGGAGACGTGACCTTGCCCCGTTGAAATAATCCATTTTGAAGTAAGCTCTGGCCCTTGAGAGGACCAGAGGATGAAGCGCAATCGTTTCACAGACGAACAGATCATCGGCATATTGAAGGAGCACGAGGCAGGCACGCCGGTCTCGGAGCTTTGCCGCAAGCATGGCGTCAGCGATGCCAGCATCTATAAATGGAAGGCCAAGTAGGGCGGCATGGAGGTGTCCGAGGCCAAGCGGCTGAAGACGCTTGAGGACGAGAACACGAAGCTGAAGCGGCTTCTGGCGGATGCGATGCTCGACAATGCTGCCTTGAAAGACCTTTTGGGAAAGAAGTGGTGACGCCCGCGGCCAAGCGGAAAGCTGTTGCGAAAGCGACAGGACAGCTCAATGAATCAGTTCCGCGGCATGTTCATCACCGGTGCGTCGCTGGCCGCCGAGGGAGAAGTGACAAGGACGTCATCCTCAGGTCCGGTCATGGCGGGCGGTTCATCGGTCTCAGAAGCATCGTCGTCGCCGAACGTCGCGATCTGAACCATCAAGGCCTTCGCCCGACGCACGGCACCGTCGCCGTCGACGCTGCCGTCGGTGGCCATGCGAACGGAGACTGCTTCATTACCTTCCCCGGTGAATTCAACGGTGATCGTGCCTTCGTGAACATTGCCTACGCGAGTGTCTAAGATCTGCATTCTATGTCTCCTGTTCGAAAACGTTGAAATGCACAGATGCCGAGCGGGTTCCCGTCCACTTCATCATAACTGGCGCGGGTTCAGGTATAGGGCTGGCAACTGCACGGCTCCTCGCGTCGCGCGGACATGACCTCGCTCTGTTCGACCAAGACCTCGAAGCCTTGAAGTCGATAGCGACAACTCTCGTGGACCGTGAACGCGTGCTTTGCATAGGTGGCGACCTCTCGTCCGAAGCTGACATGGGCCGCGCAGCCGAGGATATCGCTACGCGGTTTGGCCGGCTGGATGCGGTCGTGGCCAACGCCGGCATTAAAGGCGTTTGGGCGCCTGTCGACGATCTGACGCCTGACGAGTGGGATACCACTATCCGGGTCAACCTGCGCGGCACGTACCTGGCGCTCAACAAGACTGTTCCTCTCCTCAAGGCGAACGGCGGCGGGGCGATCGTCGTTGTGTCGTCCATCAATGGTGTCAGGACGTTCACCGATCCCGGTGCGACAGCCTACAGCGCCACCAAGGCCGCTCAGGTCGCGATGACCGAGCAGCTTGCGTTAGAACTTGGACGTCACCGCGGTTATCGAACTCTCCACGGGCTACCCGGAGAGGACGATCTTCACGCGGTTCATGCCCGCCGCCGAACCGGGCGGCGGCACGCGGAACGTGGAGGGCCTACTATGAGAAGTGGTGGATGATGACGGGCGAGCACCTGCACTCGGAGCTTGTCGACCTCCTGCCCGAATTGCGCAGTCTCGTTCCGCCCGCGCGCGTCTTCGACAAATCGGCATACTCGCCCTGGGTGGACGGAAGGCTGGACGGCCAGCTTCAAAGCGAGCGCGTCCGAACGCTGGTTGTGACCGGCGGTGAAACCGATGTCTGCGTAAGCGCCGCGATCTACGGAGCCATCGACCTGGGCTACCAAGTCATCCTGCTGAAAGACGCCGTCTGCAGCGGCGCCGACGAGACTCGCGACGCATCCAAGAAACTGCTGGGAGAGCGGTTCTCCGTCCAGCTAGAAATCATGGAGACGGCTGCTTTTTTGTTTCAGGTCCGCTAGATGAGACCTCTTTCCCGGACCTAAGTCCCTGGTGCGGAACTCCTTTACGCTTGACCACGTTTTCCTGAGCAGGGAGCACAGGAGATACCATGTCGAAGTTCTTTTCAAAATTCGCCACTGCCATCGCAGATCTCTCCGGCAAGCCTGGCACCTTCGTGCTGGCGGCCGCGCTCGTCCTTGCCTGGGCGGTCTCAGGCCCTTTCTTCGGCTATTCCGAGACCTGGCAGCTCGTCATCAACACCTCGACGACGATCATTACCTTCCTGATGGTGTTCGTCCTTCAGAATTCGCAGAACAGAGACGGCAAGGCGCTACAGGCCAAGCTGGACGAACTGATCCTGACGTCGCAGGCTCAAAACAAGTTTGTAGGCATCGAAAGGCTCGACGAGGAGTCCTTGCGCGAGATGAGCAGGACGCTCGCCGAAAAGGCGGAATGCGTCGAGGACGTCGCGGACGAAAAGGCGCAGCGCAACAACGCGTCTGCCTGACGCGCCTGGCGTTCGCAATTGCTGGGATTGACGCCGTATGAGGCATCGCGTGATCCGTGATGACGACGTCCGGCAACGGACCTAGCTCGAGTACCTCGTCGAAGTCTTTGTGCTTGGAGACACATGTAGTGGATCGATGCGCCCAAACAACCGGAGACAAGCGCCTGCATTTGCGCCACTAATCGGTCTCCGCGACCCTCGGGGTCCGATCTCGCCCGCATAATCATCGACCGCTACCCCGGAATTCCGGTGATCCTGGCGACAGGCTACGGCGATCTTCCAAGCGATGAGGAATCGACGCTGCCGAGGCTCGCCAAACCGTTCGGACAGGCACAGTCGCAAAGGGCGCTCGTTGCCGCCGTCGCCGAAAGCTAGATACCGAAAGGCCGGGAACTGGTCCCGGCCTTGGCGCGTGGTGCCAGTACATCCGTGGTCACCGACGCTCATGACAGTTGGATTGTCAACTCGCGAAGAATTCAGCCCGCCTTCGGCTTCAGCGTGTCGAGATGATCGATATGCTCCTTGATCTGACCGCGGGCCAGCTTGGTGACGCTGAGGTGCACTCTGTCCTGACTAACTTTCAAGTAGTCCTCCTGGATCGTCAGCAGCTTCTTGTGTCCGTCGAGCTGCGCGGTAAGGTAGCGGCGTCGAACTCCCGGCCGGAAGCGTTCTTCAACTCCTCGAGAGACGCCTTCGGCGTCGAGCATCTTCTCGACATCCTCGTTCGACGGTGGCTTCAATGTACCTTCGGCCTTGCCGCCCATCTCCATGGACTTCAGGATGTCGGCAATCGTCTCCTGCCCCACTTCGCGAACGTGCGACGGCTGCGATCTTCAGCATGTTACGGCGGTTCATCGGATTCTCCCCGCTTGACGCGGTTGCTGATGCACCGATTAACCTCCACGTCCGCGGTTCGTTCCGACCGCACCCTGGGAGCGCACCATGCTCGCTTCAAGGCCGTCCAGATGCCGGCAGGGCAAACGCCAGGAGTGAGGGCGGACACCAGGCAGAAATAGGAAGGCGAGGCGGGACCGACGCGGCCAGAAGCGGGTTCAGTCATGGCAGCTTCCGACCGGCTCCGAGAATATCGGGTCGATATTGCTTCAGTCGGATGAGGACGCAGGCCAGAGCGAGGAGCGCCGCCATGCCGATAGCGGTTGCCGCTACATATGTTCCAGAATGGACGAGTCCCGCGAATAGGAACAGCAGCCCTGCGATAGCGCCGATAACGGAGAGTCTTGATAGCATGGGAACCTCCCGTTGACATTCCATGGGAACGTCGGAGAGACGAGAGGGTTTCCGTACGGCGCCGGACGAAGAGGATCGGAACGTCCTTGTGGTCGCGGAAGCAGGATAGTCCGGGTATCGTGTGTAACTTTACCGGCGCGCACGACTGGGAGACGCTCTGCTCTTGCCACATCCTTGGGGGGCATCGTCATCCTTCAGTCCGAAATTCGAAATGATCTTCTCGCTTCTCTTTCCGTCGATGCCTGGGCGCTGGTTCCACCTCCAGCCGATCGATCTACCTCGGGACTTTCAGATCGGTCACAAGGACAGCGCGATCGCCTATCACTACTTCCCGGAGGCCGGCGTCGCCTCAATGGTGGCGGTATCCCCTGTCGGCGAACGAGCGGAAGTCGGCCTTATCGGCCGTGAGGGCGTCACCCCCTTGGCAACGATGGCCGACGCCAGCCGGCAGCCCTTCGAGTTCATGATGCAGGTTTCGGGTGGATGCTCTCCGGCGCTTGGTTGAAGAAAGCCGGTCATCCAGAGAGACGCTCGAGTCCTTCACCGCGCGTCTCTTCACGCCGACCGCATATACGGCGCTGTCAAATGCAGTGCACCACGTCGATGCGCGACTCGCTCGGTGGATCTTGATGATCGACGACCGTGTCGATGGCAACCACATCGACGTCACGCATGAGTTTCTGGCTGTCATGATAGCGTCCGGTCGCTCGGGCGTCACGGACGCGCTGCATGTACTGGAGGGAAAGCGCTTGATATACTCCAACCGGAGTTTGGTGACAGTCCGCGACAGGGCAGCGCTCGAAGAATTTGCGGGACCCGCATACGGACCGGCGGAGGGAGGCCTCGTCCATGAGCTCGCCTCATAGGAACGGGTCGGAAGCGATCCGCCGTTGCTGTTGTCAACTCCCGACGCTGTCGAACGGTCGTCTTCGAAGAAGGCCAGATCGACGCTTTGGCACACCATGCGCGACTGCATGATCGCGGCTAGCGCGTCTAGGAAAGCTTCCACTGCGTGCTCAAGTTCGAAACCAAGTTCGAGTCTTTACCCAATGCTGATCGCGGGCATTTTCTACGGAACGACGATGTTGGACAAAGCCGGCGAGGCATGCGAGACCATGGCGAACTTTACGAATTAGACGCAATTCGGCTCCCGGTGCTCGACAAGCTCGAGGACGTCGGCAAGCCTGGAAGCTTCAGAAGAATTCGCCAAGTCGCTCTGATAGGCGGCGGCGTTCCCATTTTGCGATCGGCTATTTGAAAGCGAGGATTGGCTGAAACCGCTCCATTTCGAGGTAATGCTTGGTTTCGTGATTAGGCATTTTTGCGATACGCGGGTCCGGTGTCGCGCTCGAGACAACCGAGCGCGTCTCACGCGAGAGCGTGGTCGATACGTGCGAGGTGGTTGTCAGGAACCTGCGCGCCAGGTTTCTCCGCAGCCGCGAGTTCCGCCAGAGTGAGGCCTGTGGCTACAGCAAGGTCTTCCAGACTGTAGCCTTTGGCGAGCCGCGCCTCGCGGCGATGAGATGCCGCGGTCTTGGGAGTGGAGATCTGCTCCATGTCTCGTCCGTTTCCGTTGTAAAATGGTCTTCAGTTTTCAGAGGCGACACGTAGCTGTCGGAGGCGTTCGTTCTTCTCCTCGCGTCGTCTGCGTTCCTCTTCAGCGGCTTCGGCCGCGGCCTTGTTTGTTCGCTCGAATGCTTCCGCGCGTTCCTGCACGGTCAGAGTGCGTCTGATCCTGCTTACCATTGGAATGTTCCTTGAGGGTTTTCCGATATATGGGTGGATTGCCAAGCCGCTTCAACACCTTGAGCGAAGTGTCTGGTAGCGTACCGCCCTTGAGCGGGCGCTTGCGAAGGGTGCGATGGGCACCCATCTATGTCGGGCCACCCCATAATCGTGAAGCTCCGCAGATGTCCGCCGGCGTCCGCGTCGATGCTCGCGCGTCGGGGTGAGAGGGCGGCTCCCCTTCTTCGGGTGAGCCCCCTCGGTCCATTTCAGCAATCCACGGAAAACCATGGCCTCTCACGATCACCTCGTCATATTCTTGCACGGCATCGGGGCGTCTGGCGCTCAGCTCATGCCATTAGCGTCATCATGGCGACCAAAGCTTCCGAACACCCGCTTCGTCGCTCCAGACGCCCCGATGCATCATCGATATGGGCACCAGTGGTTTTCGACCGAGGGAAACCCTCTCGATGCAGCACGTGTCCGAACCGCGCGCGAGGCCTTCGACGTTCTCATAAGCGACGTCGTCCGCAGGGAAGGTTTTGCCGAGGCTCATGACAGGGTTGCCTTCGTCGGCGTCTCGCAAGGTGCCATCGTCGCGCTCGACGCGGTTGCCTCCGGCCGCTGGCATGTCGGCGCGCTCGTCGCGTTCTCAGGTCTCCTTCCGCCGCAGCCGATTTCGCCCTCAGGCAAGAGCACGCCGATCCTGCTCGTTCATGGAGAGAACGATACGACCATACCGCCTATCGCTTCGAGGCTCGCCGCCGCGCAGCTCGGAACGGCCGGCTTCAAGGTCGAGCTGGACGTCGAGCGCGGAACGGGACACACGATCTCCAGCGCTGGCGCACAGAAAGCCCTGTCTTTCTTGAAGAAGAACCTTCCTTGAGCGAACCGCATGCCAACTTGACCGTTTTCCTTTGATGACCGACGAGCAACGCCAGCAATCTGGAGCAGACGAACCGTTACAGGAAACGGTGGCCTTCGCGTTCGACCGTATGACCGTCGCCAGGTTCCGGGAAGTCTTCCCGAACGCGCGGTGGAGCGACACACTCCAGGCATGGACGGTGCCCGGCAAGACGGCGCGCCGCCGCATCGATCGCTGGCTTGCCTCGGAAGATGCTCGGCACTCGCCCTTCGAAGAAGAAAGGGGGCGCGACGCCTATCAGTTCGAACCGATCCTCAGTTCATACCTGCAGGTCTACGACCGCGGCTTCCGAATCAAGACGCCGTTCTCCCGGACGGTCGTTGACGAGCTCCGTCAGATACCTTTCGCTCGCTGGAACGGCGACGACAAGGTTTGGGAAATTCCGTTCGCATCGTACGACGATCTTCAGCACCGGTGGGAGGCGATCGAAGAGGCGGCCAGGAGGGCAGAGCCCGAGGAGCGGCGCAAGCGTGCCGGAGCGCGTAAGGGCACCGAAGAGGAGGCGAAGGCACGGCGTCGCACTCAGGAGCGAAAGAAGCGTCGGTTGCCGGTGTCGAGCGACGACCTTCCTCCCATCAGCAGGCCCGTCGCGACCTCGGCATTCGGAATCGTTGTCATCACCGAAGTGACGGGCGAGATCGTCGATCCGGAAGAAGTCGTCGAACACCACCCCGATGCGAGCGATGAACACGTCTGGGCCGAATGGCGCGCCGCCACGCTCGAGGAACTGGTGCACACCTGGCCGCTACGAGATCCACCGGGAGAATATGAGAAGATCCGTGGGCTGGTGGCAGCCGACGCTAGACGAACTGCGGGATGCCAGAAGAACAGCGAAATCCCGCGAGCGACGAAAGTCCGTTTCCCTGAGACCTGGCGAGGAAGCGTCCACAGGTCCTGAGTGACGTATCTTTCCCAGGCCTTTCGGGAAGCGACCTTCGAGGTCCGCCGGCCGCTTCCCGACTCCGAGCGTCCCGTCGCCTGGCGCTCAAGGAGTTCGTCACGATACGCCTCAACAGCACATCACTGTATCGGGGTGATGAAACTCGTATGAAGAGTTGCAGTACGGCCGCACCCAAAGTTCGTTTGATCGGGTGAAAAGCGAGACGGTCCGGGCGGTTAGGCTGTGGGCGGGCTGTGGATATCCTGTGTGCATAGAAAGATGAATGAACCCGTCGTTCCGGCTCCGTTCATGACGCGCTTGCTCGACCACTCCGACTTCTCCTCAACCAATCTCTGGCCTCCGCCGCAAACGTCGCCGGGATGGTTAGGGCGCTCCCCATCGGGTCGAGCGCCCCTTTTTTTAACCGCTTCCTGGTGACACGCTCTCGTCGCACTTGTCGGGCAATGCTCCGGCGCCGGGCGTCTTGCTCTCGTCTTGCAAGTGCTCCTTGTCATGAGGACCCGCAGCCGGTTGATCCTGACCGTCGACTGGTTTCTCGCCGGTCTCCTCGATCGCCTGCTGGGCTTTCGTGTCCTTGTCCATCTCGCTCTCCTTGCCGTGGTGAGAGAAAACCCGCCGCGCCAGAGAGAGTTCCTGTCGACAAGCAAAAGCGCGCGTATCGACGGTTAAATGAACGCAGATCGGCGCCTTGACGCCCGCCGGTTCGGGGAGGTGGGACGTTCCCGCCGGACGCCGCTTCAGTCACGCGGTCGGCGGTTGAAGGCTCGCGCTTCAACCTTCTTGACGAATACCCGAATTCACTCTGATCTGAGCGTATCCGATATGAACGAGATGCGCGGACCGCGTCGGAGGACACAGCCTCGCCGGCCGAACTGTCTAATTCCCGGCGAAACGGAAGGCCCTGACTGAGGACGCCCCGAGTTGACGCCGGGAAGTTTGCTCGCGATTGAACGTTTCTTCCCCTTGCCCCACCTTGCTTGGTTTCCACGGGCCACAACACTATCATTGTTGGTGCGACATCATGTTGGACAAAGTCAAGGAACCCGCAAAACGAAAACGGCTTTCGACATGTGGTGGTCGGCGCTTCCGTTGGAGGTCCGGCAGATCAACGACTTGGCATTTGCAAGACGTTGCTTCCGCGCCGGTCACGTCGCAGGAGCGAAGCCAGGCAAAAGTAAATTTACTTTTCTTGCGGGCTGGCTGGTCGTCTCCGCGTGGGCGACGAACAGCAAAGACGCGGCGAGGGACGCCGCCATCGAACTTGACTACCGGATGGCAAAGGCTGGCAAGCGGCCGCCAGCGACCGGTTGGAAGTTGACGCCCGTCGCTGACAACGCCTGAAATCCATCCCTTCAAACGCTTACGGCTCTGGACGGTAAAAGCCGCGGCCGATCAGGGACAGGTTCTCGTCGTGACCTGCAACTTATGCAGGGTGACACATAACTATCTGCCGGCGGATATCGAGGAACTATGCGGCAAGGTGATACCATTCGGGATGATACAGGTAGAGGTTGACCATCAGGCCCCTGGCTTCTCGCAGTTCTTCCTCCCATCCCGACTTATGAATTATCAGCGTTTGTAGGACGCTTTCGGAAAACCCAAGATCGACGGCTAGATCAAGATCACTGTCCTCCCGTGCGGTGCCTCACTCGACTATCGAAGAGGTGGACGGCTTCTACGAGTGGATTCCGTTCGGCCCACCGTGCAACAGCGGCGAGCTGTTCGTCGTTAGTGTCCATGTCCGCCCCCTGCTGAACTTAGCTGCCCGGAACGGGCGAATTGCAAAGGGTGCCCATTGCTGGGCACCCTCCGGTTACCAGAAAACGTGAAGTATAGCTGCTATACCGAACAGGCAGGCTGCTACGTTCACGTTGACCTTCACAGTCACAGAGGTGCGTTCCACATGGGAAAGCCCTTTCTGGACCACGCCGGCGCAGCCCATGAGGGTTGCGGTTAAGCACCGTCGAAAGACTTGTACCCGGCTTTCACGGCAGCATCGGTCCATCGTAGACGACTGCAGACCGTCTCAGATGGGCCGCGTTCGACCTGGCACGGTTTCACTTGGCTGTCGGGCACCGCCCAAGGGAGCTGCTACATCGGACCAGACGGCCCCTGCGGTGGTGTCCAAATCGAGTATCCACCTGGTCGATCAGGACGGGGCGGCATGGCGGCAGGGTGAAGATGTAAGGTATCACGGCAGTTCCGAATCGCGGGTCGGATTCAGACTGCCGGCAAATTCAGGCGCTGGACGCTTGCCACATCAATGGCAGTGATAGTCGCCTGTCTTGTGGTTGGTATGGCACCCGTTCTTATCGAGGCCGCCGCCGTGCGCAAAAGCGCTGACTGAAGACAAAGTGATTGCGGTCGCCGCGAGAGCGATTTTTAACATTTTCATCGGTTGAGTTCCCCACCCAGTTACACCTTCAGTGAAGCACACGCGCTCGACTAGAAGTCGAATCGATATCAACCGCTGATACACGGTATGTTGATGGATGGTAAACGGTCGGCGGAGAAGATGCCCGCTATCTCATCTGCCTGGAAGCTGCCTACCCGCACGCCGCACCAACAGCTATTCCCATCGCAAGGCCGATCGGACTAGTGCCGAATAAAGTTGTTCCGAGAACCACACCTAGACCGACGCCTATACCAATACCTAAAGCCATCGTTCGTTGTGGTTATTGGCCGCCCTCACTTTCGGTTGGTGATCTCGGCGGTCCTGGCTCGACTTGCCCCGGCGTAAAGAAAGCCATGTACGCCACCGCTATGATCATCGCGACAACGAAGATAGTCAGCACGAATTTGATCATGCCGTGCGTGGCTTTTTTATCTGTGTTGCTCATGCGACTACAACATAGCCGCAGTATAGAAGTTCCGGCCGTTCGGCATGCTAGCTGGTTAGATGCTTAACGACGTCATCGATCGACTCCCTGACGGGATAATAGCTCGGCGAGGCATCTTTCCCCAGCACACTGACGTAAATGTGGGTGCTGCTGGTGAACGCCCTGATGGCGACCACATGCTCCGGATTGATAAAGATAATCGGATCGTTAGTGCCCGCGTAGTGGAACGGCACAAGTCTCATCTTGTCCTCCCCAGGTTAGCCCCATCCGCACTGAACGACCAAATGCACTGTTTGTTGCTGCGCATCAGAATTTTAGAAGGACAAAAATGATGGACCCTTCGATTGCTCCGGCCTCGCGGGCCGCAGTGGTGACGCCGAACGATACCGCCATGGTCGGTGCGCGCGCCCTCTACATCGGTACGGCGGGTGACGTAGCCATTGCACCGCGTCGGGACATGGATCCTGTCATCTTCAATAGCGTGCCGGCCGGGACGGTCCTGCCGGTTCACGCTGCCATCGTGGCGCTGACCGGGACTACGGCATCCAACATCATCGCGTTATTCTGATGGAGAACGGCAAGAACGTCCCGCTGAACGAGATCGGGATACTGGGTAGCGCCGCGAAGGTGTCGCGATCCATCTTCATCACCAACCATCCCGCCGATCAGAGGGCAGGGGCTCATGACAGGCAGACCAACCGAAAGCAGGGCGGTGATCCATAGGCGGCTCGACGAGCAGGCAAAGCAGATCCATCTGCTCGACATGACTGTAACAGTCAGCAGCAATGTCGATGGGCAGATCCGCGAGGAAATCAAAACCCTCAAGGACACCGTCGAGAAGAACCACGAGGCTGTCGCCCCCACTGTTGAGGAGTGGAAAAAATGAAGACCCTCGGCTATGGCATTCCAGGGCTGATCGCGTTCGCGGGCCTGACCATTGGCGGCATCATTGCCTATGCCAGCGATGGGGCAGTGGCGGCGCTTCGGCATTGGTTGAAGATTAACTGATTGCTCGCGATTTGCTCGGCGGATCAAAAAGAAGCTCCGTCGAAACGGGGCAGTTTGGGAAAGGGCGGATCGCACAGGCTGAAGGAAGGGATGGCGGCCGGCCCCGGGATTGGGGCCACCTGTGCGATCCTGTGGCCTAACAATAAATTGCCGGAAATGTTCCGGTGCGGTTCCGTACAAGAGTTAGAGAGCGGATCACCCCCGACCTGGCGTGGCTGAGGTTTATTCCCGGGGCGCTGTTCAAATCATACGGTTGTGGTGATTTTTGGTTAAATGCACGGGAAGAACCGACGGCTGTCCCGGCGGTGCAGCTCATTGGGACGCCCGACCGCCTGATGCTCTTGCGAATGCCAGGCCGCACGGGGGGAGAACCCTTATGCCTAAAGGGGGTTACATCAGAGCGGAGGAGCCATGGCTCGGTAAACGAGTTTGATCTCGTTGATCAAAAAATGCCCCGCCGAGGCGGGGCAAGTTCGGTGGCCTTAGAGGAACACACCATTGCGTTCCTTCCAGTCTAACAACCAAGGGGCACGCCCGGTTCCCGGTACGCTTTTGTACCGATCCTCCAGGGCTTAACTGCCCAGAGAAAGAAAATCCCCGAAAGAACGGGGCTTAGGTAGGGGTGTGGTTTCTATGCAGAAACGCATCGTGGCGTTGCTACAACTACATTGCATGATCGGTGTATTTTAGCAATCAATAATATTTCGATTCCCCAGCTCTTCGCTGAAATTAAGCATAATATGTACGGTTGCGCGCTGAAGGAAAAAGTAACTTCAAATTACAGTTATGCTGAGTATTATTCGGTAGGCCCCTCAGCGATTACTTGCTAACCCCAAGCACAATGTCTCCTGTGCGTTGGGCGGCCTCCTACATCGCCTCGGGCTCCGTGCGGTCCCTTATCGACCATGTTTTCGCCGACCATGCAATTCTGCCGTTCAAAAAAGCCCCGCTTTAGAGCGGGGCTAAGGTTGAGGTTTACGACCGGCCGCACGGCGAAGTGTCGGTGGCTGGAGTTATAACAAATCTCCGCACGGCCTACGCTCCTACGATCAACACCTGCCATTTGTTCCCGCCCCGACGATTTTTATCGGCCTTTTGGCCGACCATGCAATTCCAACAATTTTTCGTAGTGCTCCTCGACCCTCCGGCATGCCTCCCGGGATGTTGTCTCCCATCCGCTGTGAGGCACGATATGCTCTCGCACCCAAGGGACGTGAGTGGCGTTCCACTTCCACATCCCCATCTCGCCGTGGATACCGGCAGGAAGCGAAACGCAGTCTTCGTCCGGCCGGAGCTTGTTGCCGAGATTGAATATCGAGCCTGGACCCACGACGGCAAGCTCTGACATGCGTCATACAAGCGGCTGCGCAACGAGCAGGATTATGCGGCCGTTTATGAGATCGAATAAGATGTGAAGCAGGGCGATTCGATGGGCTGCGCCGTGGGATCACGAGGGAACAATCTTTACCCCCACCACATGGCGCGGAGCCGTGCGTCTTCGGCAAAAGCGGGAATGGCGCTTCCGGCACCAAGGGCGAGACCGGCGGCCGCACCGGCTGAACCAATCAGGAATGAACGGCGATTGACCTAAATTGATAGTCCTCCTTGTCCCGATTCCCCGCTGCCATCCTCCAATGGCGTTATCGGGCACTTTGTGGAGATTACGAAAAAAAATTCGGTGAAAGCAAATGTGGATTGCCGGAGCAATAGGACGTTAATGGCCACATCCAGAGGCTGGGGCGTATGGCCAAGCGCATTTATGCGTAGCGATGTGATTTCATTGTCTCAAGTCCAATTGCTCGAGGCAAACGGCCGCAGCGGCTTGAATTCCACCGCCTGCACAGCGCCCGACGAGGTCATCATCTTCGCCCGCTTTTGGGCGAGATTCGCCCACCACTTCGAGGTGGTCCGGATCTGATCAATGCCATCAAGTATACGAAGCATGTGCCGGGCTTCCGCAGCCTCCATTGTTACGAGTGGTATGCCATCCAGTCGTGCCGGTGCATCAGTTGCATTATCGATTATGGCCCAACTGGTATCACTCGCGTTCAAACGATAGTTGCTCGCCATTTTGTCCCTCCGGTGAAATGGCAAGATTGATGCAAAATTCCCGATGCGCACATCTGGCAAAAGGGATTGGCTCCACCACCAAAAGGTGAATCGGCTGTTTGAACGTTAAATCGCCGGTCCAGCAGGGTCTCGTTTCAACCCGCGACGTGATGCGGTGCCGCGCAGTCGAAATGGCTCCGCACCGCAACCCGCCGCTAGCGAACCAACAACAGCAACCAAAAACCGCTGGAGCGAACTCAAAACTGGATAAAACTTGGGGGCAAGGTCAACGACAATCGCGAATTGGCTGACAACCACGCGCTCATGCTTGCCGCCAACGCCGACTTCGACAGCGGGCTGACGGTCCTGAAGAAAAAGCGCCCTTGACTCCTTCACCAAAAAGAACAAAATAGCAACATTTCTGCGGCAACCTGATATTCCTATTCAGCGTGGAGGATTTGGCATGCCCACCATTGTGTACAGAAACGATCAGAAAATCTCGCCACGCGATGTCATGAGATTCGCGGTCTACGCGGAGCACGTCAGCAGACAGTGCTATGACGTTTTCGAGGAAGACGGGTCGAGGTCTCGATCAGAAGCTCTTTCCCGTCGAGCGCAGGCCGTGTCTGATTCACTCGATTTTGGAGATGAACCACACTTCTTGGCGGAGGCGACGAAGAAGGTTCTCGCCCTTCGAGATATGGTCTCTGGCATGTGCTTCGATACGTTCGGAGAGCGCGGCCATATGGGCAAGTCCATGGACCTTCTCGGCATGGCCCGGGACGTGGACGAAGTGCTTGAAAAGCTCGTTATCTACCATCTTTCCCCGGAGGAGTTGGAAGCGGCAGAGACGGAATGGGCACATGAATCCCAGTTCCATGCGAAGATCGAAGGGGACAATTTGACGCGCGATGGGCCGGGCACCGGGGCGAGCGCTTGAAATCCTGCCGCGTCATGATCTCCAGACTTTCGGCATGAGAGCGGCGGCCGGCAGTATGGCCTGCAGGGCTGGCCAGAAAAGCCCTCAGATATCAGCTGGCCGTGACGCGAAGGGGATCTCTGTAATAAAAAAAGCCCCGCCTGGGCGGGGCAAGTTCGGTGGCCTTAGAGGAACACACCATTGCGTTCCTTCCAGTCTAACAACCAAGGGGCACGCCGGTTCCCGGTACGCTTTTGCACCGATCCTCCAGAGCTTAACTGCCCAGAGCAAGAAAAATCCCCGCAAGAGCGGGGCTTAGATAGGGGGGTGGTTTCTAGGCAGGAACGCATTGTGGCGTTGCTACAACTACTTTGCATAACCCTCCTACGTGAGCAATGAATAATATTACTTTCCACAGGTTCGCTCACAGGTTAAGCAAATATCGTACGATTTCGCTCAGAAGGACAAAGTCTCTTCAAATTACACGTGCACTGAGTATTATTCGGTAGGCCGCTCAGCGATTACTTGCTAACCCCAAGCATAATGTCTCCTGTGCGTTGGGCGGCCTCCAACCTCTCGATTGGTTCCGCTGTCGCGAAATCCATGTCTTGACCTGGCCTTCCTTGAGTAGCTTCTGACGGTTCTCTTCATCATTCGCTCGCAGTGACCCCGATGACCGCGCGCAATGCGCCTTCATTAGAACGTGATTACATGCGATGATGGGACATCATCCGGCATCGACCCAGGCGCGGATGGCTAAGAGAACCCGATTGCTCTTGCCTGTACAGGAGCAATGGTTGGATGGCTCGCTACTTTTTCAACGTTCATGACGGTATCTCGATTCCGGACACTCTGGGCTCGGAGCACCCGGACCTGCAGAGCGCCCGTACCGAGGCTGTGGAGACCATAGCCGAGCGGCTGCGGGGCGCTCTGTTGACGAAGGGTGACGTTTCTGCCTGGCTTATGAACGTCACCGATGAGCGCGGCTTTACCGTCATTGTTCTATCCTTCACGGCAGCCGTCCAAATCGTGGATCATGTGAATGTCGCTGGGCAAGTGCCCGGCGCATTGTAGAAATGTCAAAACCGCACAGACGGCTCAGCCCCTCTTGGCCTGTACTAGTGCTTTGACCCATAAGCTTAACATTGCTGACGCGTCCCCGTGACGTCGACATGAGATCGGGCTCAATCCCGCCGGAGGCTGGGCCATGTCCGACTTTTCGCAGTCTGATGTTCGAAACCTACTTCTGAGAGCGCTCGAGCCCGAAGCGTTCGATCTGCTGCGGGCCGCGATGCAGCCGGTAGCGCTTCCGGCGAAATTGGAAGTTATCGCGCCGGATGTGCCAAGCGAGGCTGCCTACTTCCTGGAAAGCGGCTTGGCATCAGTTGTTGCCACCAACGCTGATGACGAATCCGTGGAGGTCGGGCATGTCGGATATGAGGGCATGGCTGGGGCTCATGTGCTGCTGAAGGTCAACCAAACTCCGAACAGGACCTTCATGCAGGCCGAGGGGCACGGAATTTCGGTGCCGGTATCCGCGCTTCTTTCCATGGCGGAACGGGTTCCGTCGGCCAACGACCTGCTTCTGAGATATGCGCATTGCTGCGATTTGCAGCTTGCCCATTCCGCCCTTGCCAATGCCCGCTACAACATGCCTGAACGGCTGGCGCGATGGCTGCTGATGTGCCACGACCGGCTGCGGGACAAGAATCTGCCTCTCACCCACGAGTTCCTCTCGCTTATGCTCGGCGTCCGGCGTGCGGGGGTCACCAATGAAATTCACATCCTCGAGGGCGTGCACGCCATCAAGGCCACGCGCGGGAATATTCGGATCCTGGACAGGCCGAAGCTGGAGGACATAGCCGGTGGCTCCTATGGTGTTCCTGAGCGCGAATACGAACGGCTCGTCGGATTTCCCATCAGGCAGGCTTGAGCTCAGAAAAAGCTGCAGCTTCTCTCATGCGTCGCTGCGACTGGTTAGGTGGGATTGCGATTTGGACCCGCGGGACGGGGACGAGCTGACATCAGCCATAGCAGATAGTTCAGCGATAAACATTTCCCGAACGTAGTGCTGCCGTTCGCAATGCCTCGATTTGATATCTCTCTCAGAAGTACGCCGCCGTCTTGTTATAGATGTAGCGGCCACAAAACTGGGACGTGACAGCCGCCAACTTGTGGTTCATATGAATTGGATGACAATGTTGCTTGTCAAAACTCGGAGAGAATGGCGCATGCGTAGAATTCTATTAACTGGACTATCCGTATTGTTTCTCGGAGCGCAAGCTATTGCTGCTACCGCGATGACTGGAAAAGAGCTTCAAGCTCTGCTTTCGGACGGCAAGGTGATTGTGCTGGGCGGGCCAAAAGAAGGCTACAACGGCGAGCTTTCGGTTCTCAAGGACGGTACCGCACATGGTTCGGTCAAACTCGATTCCGGAGATGTGATCACCATTGACGGCGTGTGGCAGATTACTGGCAACAAGTTCTGCCGCACGTGGAAGGGCGGAACGGACGCTGGGAAAGAGGTATGTGAGACCTGGAATAAAACAGGTCCTAAGTCGGTTACCGTGTTGAACGGAAAAGAGAATATCGGCAAGAACTCCTGGAAGTAGTGTCGAGCAAAGGCGCGATCAAAGCTCGGCCGCCTCTAGCTCCACCTGAGCACCTGTTCCTGTTCGTAAGATTATGAGGGAAGTGCTCTAAGCACCACCAGCGACTCGGCACAGAAGGGGGCGGGATTGTCGGTGTCGCTCATCCAACCTCCTGGAATGTCGAAGCCGATGGGCCGAAACGCCAAAAAAAGCCCCGCCTTAGGTAGGACGGGGCGAGTTTGGGTTGCGGTGGGCCGCGCATTGAAGTGTAGGGTGGCTGCCATATCAAATCTCTGCACGACCCGACTCCTTACGATCGGCGGAGCCGAATTGTTCCCTCCCGTAGATTTTTTATCGGCCTTGCGGCCGGCGATGTGATTCCAGCAGTTTTCATAATACTCCTCGACCCTCCGGCATACCTCCCGGGACTGCACTTCCACCGCTGGCAATACATCAAAAGGACGCCCCCTGATCGTCCTTTGAGCAATCTGGCAAAAGCGCATCGTCAGGACTAAGCTGTACGAGTTCGTGTTTTGGAGCAGCGCCATGGAGCTGGTCGTCGAATACTGCCTGCACAAGCTTGGAGGCTTTTTTTACAAAACTTACTATCTGAATGGTGAGGCAATGGCGCTCAGTTTCGCCATTTCCATTGGCTTGGTTCTGACGGTTTTCGCGGTGGAACTCACCTATGTGGGGTTCGGCAATTCCGGATTCCGTCGGGTTTTCTTCGAACGCAGCAAATCCACAATCACCGATATCGTCTATTTCGTCCTTCAGGCGACGGGAATGATTACGCTATTTGCGGCGCTTGCGTCATTTGGTTTGTCCTATGCCATCACCCACGCGGCTCAGGATGCCCCCCACCTGGACCTTGCCGGGAGGCTGCCAAGCTGGGCACATGTTCTCTTGTTCCTAGTGCTGTCAGACTTCTTGAGCTACTGGCAGCATCGGTTGATGCACCGGCTGCCCGTACTATGGCGGCTGCACGAATTTCACCACGCAGCCGAAGAGTTCAACGCGCTGACTTCGTCGCGGGAGCATCCGCTGGAGAAGGCCATAAACATGGCCATCATGGTCGTTCCGGCGCTGCTTATCGGCCTGCCAACGGCCGAATTCGCCTTCGTGACCATCACCTTTGGCGCCATTGGTCTGGTCAAGCACAGTGCCATTCCCTGGCATGGCTGGTTTGGCAAATACGTGATCCAGTCACCACGCGACCACTTCATCCATCACTCCCGAGTGCGGGAACATCACGACAAGAATTTCGCCAACTATTTCCCGATCTGGGATCATTTGTTCGGCACCTATTACGAGGGCGATGCAGACGGTGCAAAGCTCGGTCTCGACCGCGACTACTTCAACCGAACCGATCCGTTCCGCGAAAGCATCGCCACGGAAATCCGTTTCTTCCAACGCGCGGGGCAAGCTGCCAAGGCCAAGTGCGGCATAAGCCTCATAAGCGGAAAAGCTGCCTCGCCGCAGGGGCTGTCGGGCACGGAAGAGCGCCGGTAGCGCGAAGTTGGCATCGCTCTGTTGTGATAAGCGGCAGCTTTCGGGAATCCACGAACTGGCTCCGAATGACAGGAATGGGTCGATTCCAGCCGCCGCTTCCGCTCCAACGAACCCGGGTTTAATGCGTTGATGTGGAGCCGATCGCAAAGCCGCTAGAAGGGCCCGCATAATAAATACCCGTGCAGAAACCTATAGCCGATAAACTGTCGGCCCTCGGGCTCAAACATATCAACATGGTCGGTAGATACGCACCACACTGCCGGATTTGTCGCACGTGGGGAACTCCGACCGCTGCGCGATCCGTCAATCCCCGATGGGCATGGCGCGTGAAATCTTATGCAGGTATCTGCTCCGTTGCTACTCAGACCCCTTCTCGTCTTAGCCGAATGTCAATAACACTTATTAGGCAATTGCTTTTTAAGGCATTGCTGATGGGATGGCGGCATGACAAAGCCGCCAAAACCAAAGCCGCTCTTGGAGGATGCTGACAAGCCGGTTCGATCGCGGCCGCGCAAGCCGCGAAATCCTGCCCAGCCGAACCTCCTCCTCGACCCCATGCCGGATCGCATCGATCCATGCCTTGCTCTCCTGAAGCCGAAGCCGCCCAAAGGGCCGCAATGGGCCTTCGAAGTGAAATGGGATGGCTATCGCCTGGCAGTGCATATCGAGCCGACGGGCATTCGCATCCTGACGCGCGGCGGCCACGACTGGACGGATCGCTTCCCGGCAATTCAACAAGCGGCCCTGTGGCTTCCGGTTGGCACGGCAATCCTAGATGGCGAGGCCGTGGTTCTCGACGAGCAGGGCCGGTCGGATTTCGGCTTGCTGCAACAATCGCTGGGCGGGCGGGGCGGCAAGAAGAGGTCAAGCGACGCCATCTTCATGGCCTTCGATCTGCTCTATTTCGACGGTCACGACCTCAGAACTTCCGAACTCGACATGCGCCGGCATCTGCTCGAGGATCTAGTGCCGGCCTGCGAGCTGGGCAATATCCGGCTCTCGGAGGAGATCGAGGCCGACGGTGATCAGCTGCTGGCAAGCGCCTGCGAACACGGATTGGAAGGTATCATCGCCAAGCGCCGGAACGTGCCTTATCGCTCCGGCCGGCTCGGCGACTGGCTGAAAATCAAATGCGTCCAGAGCGACAGTTTTGTGATCGTCGGCTATGAGCGATCCACAGTTGCGCGAGCTGGGATCGGGCGGCTGCTGCTCGCCGCGCGCAAGGGAAACGAGCTCGTCTACGTTGGGGGCGTTGGAACCGGCTTCAACGAACGTTCCGCCGCGGAGCTCCGGGAGCAGATGGACAAGCTGATCATCAACAAGCCCGCTGTCGATACCGGGAGGAAGCGAAATGCCGTCTTCGTCCGTCCGGAGCTGGTTGCCGAGATCGAATATCGGGCCTGGACGCATGACGGGAAGCTACGGCACGCGTCTTATAAGGGGTCGCGCGAAGCCGCTGATCAACTGGCGATTTATGAGTTGGACGACATACGCTAAGGTCCAACACCGGCCAGTCGAATGCGTCTCGTCGCTCGGCAAACAGCCCCTCAGTCGTTGCTAGTAACTTCCACTTGATCGCTTCTGTTCGGCCTTTTGATTCTCTTGGCTAGCAAAACGGTCGACGAGATCCCACCGCTCAGCATCTTTAGAAAAAGTATATTGAAAAAGGTGAGGGAATACGCATTTCCGACAACTGTTGTCGAAGCGCCTGCACCGTAGATCGGCAAAGGGATGAGAATAATTAAAACAACGAAGGTGAGCAAATATACCAAGTCCGTTTTAAAAAAGTTTTTTAGATCGGCAACTATAATCTCTCGGCTCAATTGCGAGGAAATTATATAAACCGAAAACAATAGTGTCTTCACGACCGTAAAGGTGATCAGAGAAAACGAAAGACATGTGTAAAGGGCGACCTGTTCTGGATGGTTTTCGGCCAGCCATGGCAGTTCATAGTAGTATTTGGGTAGAATAACCAACATGTATCTTAGTTGCGGGGCGATGTAATCCAGTACGGATCCTCTGGTCAGCCAAAGAAACAAGATCGACATAGACAAATAGCCATATCGAGGGGCGGACCGCTAATATGGCTCTCATATCGTTTGATAAAGTTCTGATTTTGAAGGCGAAAGAAAAGATCAACCCCGGCAAAACTTTTAAACATCATTTACGTTCAGCCTTTTGCCCCGAAACAATGCCTGAAAAACTCGATCGGGGGCGGGCACTTCGTAGTGGGGGTGGGCGGATTCTGTCAAGTATAACGCCCGTCAACCATTCCCATCAACATCGCCGTCCTCGTCGAGGCTGCGCACCGGCAGATAGGTGTTCTTCTCCATCCACTCCCGAACGATAAACCTGATCGTGTCGTTGCGCGTCATGCCGAGTTCGCCGGATAGGTCTCGCAAAGCTGCGTCCGTATCATCTTCGAAGGTGATCGATCCTGCATTGCGCAATAGGAGCGCGGCGCGACGAAGCAGGATTTGTAAGTCCGGCCGGGAGATGTCCGCAATCCGGTCGGCGGCGTCCTCAAGCAGAGCAGCGGTATCAGGTGTTTTCATGTGCGCCTCCAGCCACGTCATCTTGCCGCTTGTTGCTGCCAAGCATCGAGCCCAGCCTCGGTGAGCATGTATTTGCGAGTCACGGGAGACTCCTTGCTTAATACCCGTCCATGCGCAAAATTCTGGACACAAACTGGCGATATGGCCATTTAAATGAACAAAACTTGACTTCACACCAAGCGCCATGGCATGATGTCCGCAAGGACGGGAGCAACTCTTGTCCACTCAGATGAACAACATGGGTCATAACAGTGCCCCGTCAGAGAAGCTACTCCAGAGTGACGCATCAGGCGCTCGCCATGCTCGGCAAGCTGATCCGCGTCGGGCGCGCCGAGCGCGGCCTGACCGCGCAGGAACTGGCCGACCGTGCCGGCATCAGCCGGACGACATTGTCCAGCATCGAAAAAGGTGCGCCCGGTCCTGAGATCGGCATCGTCTTTGAAGTAGCGTCCCTCGTGGGCATGCGCCTGTTCGACTATGACGAGCGCAGTCTCCAGATGCACAATACCCGTCTCGATGAAAAACTGGCCCTGCTGCCCAAGAGTGTCCGCCACACGGTGAAGGAGGTCGATGATGACTTCTAAGGCGGACGCCACGGAAGCCTTTGTCTGGATGTGGCTGCCGGGGGCAACGGAACCGGTGGTGGCGGGCCGCCTCGACCAGTATGGCGAGCGCCTGCTCTTCACCTATGGCGCCAGTTACCGCCGCCGCGAAAACGCCATTTCCGTCTATGAGCCGGAGTTACCGCTCCAGGAAGGCATTATCGCGCCGATCAACGGCCTGTCGATGGCGAGCTGCATTCGCGACTGCTCGCCCGATGCCTGGGGCCGCCGGGTTATCATCAACAGACTGACGGGCAAGAAGCCCGACGCTGCCGGCGTGCCTGAGATCAGCGAACTTACCTATCTGCTCCAGTCCGGCTCCGACCGGATTGGTGCTCTCGATTTTCAGGCCTCGGCAACTGAGTATGTCCCCCGCCATGCCGCACAGGCATCGCTCGACGAACTCATGGAAGCTGCCGCCCTCATCGAAAAAGGCGTCCCCCTGCCATCGGCGCTCGAAATAGCCCTCAACCATGGCACCTCGATCGGCGGCGCGCGCCCCAAGGTGCTGATCAATGACGGGGCGAAGAAATTCATCGCTAAATTCTCGGCAACCAACGACACCTACAGCGTGGTGAAGGCCGAATTCATCGCGATGAAGCTGGCAGCCGCCTGCGGGCTAAACGCGGCGTCCGTGGCGATGACCCGCGCCGCGCAAAAGGACTTGCTGCTGATCGAGCGCTTTGACCGCACGCACACAACGGATGGCTGGAGGAGGCACGCCATGGTCTCGGCCCTGACCATGCTGGGCCTTGATGAGATGATGGCGCGCTATGCCTCTTACGAAGACTTGGCCGAGCTGATCCGTCGCCGCTTCACGGCACCCAAGGATACCCTCAAGGAACTCTACGGGCGGATTTGCTTCAACGTGCTGTGCGGCAACACCGACGACCATGCCCGCAATCATGCCGCCTTCTGGGACGGCCGAATGCTCACTCTGACGCCGGCCTATGATATCTGCCCCCAGAGACGCACGGGTAACGAGGCCACGCAGGCCATGCTGATCAAGGGCGATGGCCGCGCCAGCACCCTCGCCACCTTGCTAGCTAGCGCGCCGGATTATCACTTGAAAGAGGCGGAAGCTGCCGCGCTGATTGAAAACCAGGTCACGATGATTGCCGCAAACTGGCCAGCGGTCTGCGCGGAAGCCGAGCTGAGCCCCGTGGACCGCAACCTGTTCGCCGGACGTCAGTTTCTCAATAGCTATGCCTTTGAGGGGCTCGAAGGTCAAAAAGCGCTGAAGGATGCCTTTCGCGCCGCACGGGATGCGCTGATCGCGGCCGGAGGCGCTTGACGATGACAGCGCGACAGCAGCTCAAGAGAGGCGATTGGCAGGGCCTTTCTCCGCTCTCTTGGCCATGTGTCATGGGCTGCGGAGCAGACTGCCGCGGGCATCAACTTCTTGGTGGCCGCCATTCATGACGGGCTGATCGGAGCGTTCCCTCTTCCCTCGGCGCTATCTCGCTTAAATTTTCCTCACCCTTGTTGAGAGGACACCAGGGAGTTTGTTGCTGTATCCGGTCAGAACCTCCCTGGTGAATGTCGATCCATGTTGGGCGTCGTGGGGAGTTCCCCGAGGGGAGCCTTCGTTGAAAAATTCGAGCATAGCCGCTTCATATGATTGCGGAGTGGGGAGGTGCATCTTTGACCGACGAAGGAATAGTGTCGGCAGCATTGGGTTCGGGTGGAGGAAACCGATCAACCGCGCCTCAAGCGTTCAGCGGAAGGTGGGCCTGCTCGCGACGCAATGCTTTCTTGCATTCTTGGCTGCCATAGACAACGCGTCCACTATTCTTTCGGGGCTCGCCCGTTTGGTGACGACAGCTCGGCCCTCCGGGTTTTCGACAAGGCCGGGGTTCAGGGTGAAATACACCACACCAAGTCCGAACCCGGAAAAGAGGGCGCGGGCAATGGACGGCCCGGTCAGTCCATCCCCAAGCCGGATGTCGATGATGGCGATGTCTGCTTCGGAACCGAGCTCCAGAGCCTCTGACATGTTCCCCGCTATGCCAGTGATTTCGAATCCGGCGTCGATCGCGACATCCTCGATCACCAGAGCGATTCCCGGTTCGTCTTCAACGATGAGCAGACGCATGTTTCGTCTCCAGGGCGGCTACAATCGGCGCGGCGCTCTCTGGCGTCGCAAATCGAAAACACTCCCCGCTACAAGCCGTTCCATGTGTAGGACTTCAGTCTCAAGCATGCCCAACTAAGGTCCGAGATCCGGATGCCTCACCGAGATCGCGCGCCCGCTCCCCGGCAGCGACCAGCGTGAACGAAGTGTCGAAGGACCAGATCTTGACGCCAGGCCCGAACGCTTCAGTTTTTCACCAACGTGCGGCTGACAGATCTACCCTCTTCTACGAAAGTAGAGGGTCTACGTCGGATCAAAGTCCGTTTGCGCCCGCAGAACAAAGTTAGAGCGTAGGCTGGCAGACGGCGTTCCAACAATGTCGGCGGCGGGGAGTCGCGAGCTCCGAATTGAATGTACGAAACGGGAGAAATCAAAAAGCAGTCCCTTCACCTGTACGAAAGTAGCTTTCTGGATGACGTGGCGAGAGATCTGCAATGCTTTCAGATGAGGATCGACGCGACACGTTTCATTCTGACCGGCCTCTGGTCTCAGTAGTTATCCCAGCCTTCAATGCTTCCACCTATATTGAGCGCACGCTTCGGTCCGCCGTGCGCCAGACCTACGACGCCCTGGAGATTATCGTTGTCAACGGCGGTTCCACGGACCACACGGCAAAACTCCTCGAGCAGATGGCGATGTCGGACTCACGAATCCGCCTTCTGTCTACCCCCAACTGCGGTGTCGCCGCCGCGAGGAACACTGGGATCGAGGCGTCATCAGGTCGATTCGTGGCATTCCTTGATGCGGACGATCTCTGGCACCTAACGAAAGTCGAAAAGCAGGTGAGCGCTCTCAACCGGTTGCCCTCGCACTGGGCTGCGGTTTCGGCGGGCCGCATATTGAAGTGTATGGTAGGCTGCCATAACAATCTCTGCACGGCGTCGGTGGCATTCCACTTCTGAGCTCTCATGAAGCGCAGCACGCACTCTTCGCTGCGCTCCGCGCCTCCGGCCGGGCCGACAGGAAACACTACCGAACGCGTCTACTGTTCATCCGAGCAACGCCATGGCTATATTCCCTGGCATCCAGGAGACTACCAATGAGCCATAATACGCCAAATGGCGGTGCATCTGTGATCACTGCGACAGCAGTGACAGCCTTGTCCCTTGCTAACGCGATCTTCATAGCCAACACGAAGGTCATGCTCAAGAAAGGCCTGATCACAAGCCGGGAAGCCCAGGTCCTTGTGCTTGAGGTCGTAGAGCTCGTGCGGCGGTCAACGGATACGTCGCAGTCGATCGCTTTCGCGGACACGCTGTGCCGAGACCTGGAACGGTTCGCTCAGGATCTCGGCGGTTCAGACGGCTAGGTTAGCGTTAAGCGCAATTCTCAGGATCGAAGCCAGCAACAGGCGTCATCCACTCGCAAAAAATGCATATAGTTGGATGAGGTTAATGGCGCAGAGGGTGGGATTTGAACCCACGACACCCGTGCAGTATGCCGCTTTCGAGTGCGGTACACTCAACCACTCTGCTTTGGTCGGTCGGCCAAAGCCGGAGGGGGCGACGTCCTGTTGCAAACCGGAGATCCCTGTAGCCTTGCCGATGATACGGACGTGAAGCAGCAACTATCCGTCTGGCGGTGAGGGACTTGGTATTGTTAAATGATCCTCCCATGATCGACTTCGTGACCATTACGGCGATTACCTGAATATGGTGTCGCAGGGATTGTTTAATTCGCGCCATCCAAACACCGCCGGCTACGGGCTGTTGAGGTTCAGGGTTTCTTCTGGGGCTTGTTTGTGATTCAAGCTGCAGATGGAACGATTTGTGCTGACGGACGCCCAATGGGCGAAAATGGAACCACATTGCCACGGCAAGCCGTCTGATCCCGGCCGAAGTGGCAGCAACAACCGGGCTTCATCGAGGCAATTCTTTGGATTGTGCGTACAGGAAGCCCATGGCGGGATCTCCCCACGGTTTTTGGAAACTGGAACACGATCTACAAACGGTATCGCGATTGGGTCAAAGCCGATGTTTTCACAAGGCTTTTTGAGGTCTGCTCAGATGAGCCTGACATGGAATATGCCATGGTTGACGCCACCATCGACAAGGTCCACCGCCACGGACAGGGCTCAAAAGGGGGACTCAGAGCCAGGCTATAGGTCGTTCGAAGGGCGGCATGACGACTAAGATCCTTGCGTTGACTGATGCACTTGGAAATCTCGTACGCTTTGTTCTTCTGCCCGGTCATCGCTTCGACACGGTGGGCATTGCTCCGCTCATCGATGGCATTGGTTTTGACGGGCTGATCGCTGACAAGGCCTTCGACAGCAACCAAATCGTCGCTGATTTAAACGAGCGTGGAGCTAAGGTCGTCATCTCCCAGCATCCACGACGAAAAGCACCTCTTCCACTCGACAGCGAAATCTACAAATGGCGGCACCTCATCGAGAATTTCTTCTGCAAACTCAAAGAGTTCAAACGCATTGCAATGCGAGCGGACAAAACCGACCAAAGTTTCAGCGCAATCATTCACCTCGCTGCAGCCGTCATAAACTCAAGATGATTCTCAACAGCCCCTAAGCAAGCATCGCGAATTTCGTCGCCGATACAATATTGCTGTTCGCTGTATAGCAACACACGCCACTTCTAAACGCCCTCTCCTTGATCGGGAGGGCGCTTTTTTCGTTTGTGACATAGCAGCCAAATGACGACATAACCGGACGAAAAAACGCTGAAAACTGGCGGAACTTCCGCCCCCATTATTTGTTCTTGCATTTGCAAAACACACTGGGGTTACTACCAATGACGCAAATCCGTGAACCGGAGCGCCGGAGCAGAATGCTGCGCGGCCGCTCCTATACCCTTGATGAATTCGCTACCAAATATGGCTTGAAGGACGAGCAGGCAAAAACCCTGTTCGCCCGATTCGGGCCGTCCTCGATCGAACTTGACTTGCTGATGGCAGCCAAGCGCCGCCTACGGGTTCGGCAGGACCGACTGGTCCCGCAGGATAGCATTGCCGAAGCATCGAATGGAATGGATAAATGAGCGACAGACGCCACGAATGGATCAGCAAAAGAGCTTACGCGATTTGGGAGGAACAGGGCCGGCCTGATGGCCGCGACGCCGAGCACTGGCGCCAGGCGGTTGCCGAACGCGACGCGCTCGAGCGCACGCAGGCTTCAGTTGATGGCCGCGAGGTGCTGGTGAAGTTTCGCCCGAAACCGCAATGTCCGGCAATGCCGCGCCATGCCTGGGGCAATCCATCGACTAAGGCCGGCTGAGCGGCGTAACGCGTTTTTACGCGGTTACTCGTGTGATCATCACACGACGAAGCACCACGCTCAAAGACGTTGGCTGTGAAACGAAGATGTCCGTCACTTCCCCGCAGGCGTTTTTTATGGGCTGGTAGACGAAGTCGACATATCTGTCGAAAGAGGCGCCGCCCGGCCCTTTGATCGTTAGAAGCGCACCGAGTGCGGAATGTGGTTCTCCGGTCTGCCCGATCTCGGTCAGAGCCGCGGCGAAGCCCTGTTCCACCGCTTCCGGCAGAACCTCTGCGACAGTCCTTCCTACCGCCTCCCGGAAACCGATCAGCTCCGAGTAAGCCAGGTTGACGTATTGGAAAACGTGTTCCGGTCCGCTCAACATCGCCATGAAACCCGGCGCGTTCTCGAACATCTGGCGATAGCGCTCGGACTCCGACACAAGGCGCTGGCGCGCTCGCACGATTTCCGTCGTCTCCATCACGGTGTCGATCATGCCGAGAACCTTGGCGTTCTCATCACGGATCGGACTGTAGCAGAAGGTGAAATACGCAGTTTCAGCCTGCCCGTGTCGCGTGGTTTCGAGCGGAAAGTCTTCGTGGTAGACGGTTTCGCCCGACATTGCCTTTTCGGTGATCGGCCGCAAATCCTCCCAGTTCTCGCTCCAGGATCGTCGAAGGACTTCACTCCCTGTTGATCTCCGTCCGCTCGATGCCAGCGGTGCAAAACCTCAACGCAGACGTCTGCAGCGCGTCACGGGGGTGTCGGCGCGATGCGGGTTTCGAAAGGCTAGGCGGCTCCGGAGGATCACCGGCGCCATCGCGCGATGGTCAGCCGCCGCCGGGAGAAACGCTTTCGTCTTCACGGTCGGGAAGTGCGCCCGTGCCAGGCGTCTTGCTTTCGTCCGTCTGTTCCTTAGTCGCGTGTGGACCGGCAGCCGGTAGCCCCTGCCCATCGACCTGCTTCTTCCCTGTCTCCTCGATCGCCTCCTGGGCCGTCTTGTCCTTGTCCATGCTTGTACTCCATGCCTCGGTAGGAGGAAATCCGCCGTGCTCTCGATGGTTCCGGCCAACGGCCCAATAGTTGCGGATCTGTTAGCGGCGTGCCAATCGGCGTCATCGGCATGGAACGTCAAGCAGGAGCTACAGAATGCCCAGTATCCGCAGGCACGGCCAGACTAGGGCGGGCAATGTGCGGCTATGCGATGATTCTTCCTTATGTCGAGCCGCAAAAGCGGTCTCTCCCGCGCCTGAGGAATTGAGACGCCCGCTGACAGGCCGACCGATCGGTTCTATGATGGCGGCGACAAGGACTGCCGCTTCCCGACCTCCTCGTCCCCCCTCCTTGGTAGACCGCTACGGTGCAGATATTGACTCCGGAGTGAATTGGAACAAATAAGGAACATTTCTTTGTCGGAGCGATGCCATGTTGGACAATGTCAAGAAACCCGCAAAAAAGAAATCGGCCTTCGACGCCTGGTGGTCTGCGCTTCCGCTGACTATTCGCGAGAGCAACGACGAGGCGTTTGCACGGCGATGTTTCCGCGCCGGCCAAGCCGTAGGCTCCCGACCCGCCAAAAACAAGTATAAGCTTCGAGCGGGCAGGTTGGTCGTGTCCGTCTGGGCGACCAACAGTAGGGACGCGGCGAGGGAAGCGGCCATCGAGCTGGATTACCGGGTCGCAAAAGCGGGCAAGCGGCCGCCGGGTTCGGGGTGGAAGTTGACGCCCGTCGCCGACCATGCCTGAGATCCATCCGGTCAAGCGGCTGCGGCTCTGGACGGTGAGGGCCGCCGCGGATCAGGGGCAGATACTTGTGGTGACATGCAATCTCTGCCGGGTGACCCACAACTATATCCCTAGGGATATCGAAGAGCTTTGCGGCAACCTTTCCCTCGACAGACTGCTTCAGAAGTTCAGGTGCGACGGCTGTGGCAAGAAGAACTACCTGCAAATGAAGCTACATTTCCCGCACGGGAGCGAGTACGGAACGCTGAAGGTCCGCAGGCTGAAGCGGATTCGCACGGTTGCGGTGCCGGTCTGGAACGACGAGTTTCTCAGCTAGAATGGACTGCACCCGACGCGCCGGATTTGCATGCGGTCAAGTGCTTTTTCGCGTAGGATGTCGTAGCCGTTCGATGCCCCCGAGATCCGGCGCCCCGTGCGCCCAACCAGCGTCGGAGATGCGACTGAAGTTTGATAAGGCCGCCGGTGTCACCTCGACGACAGGTTGACCGAGGCGATCGGAAGCCCCTTCTCGTCGAGACCTACCGCGGCTCGCCGTCGGGTGGAGGGAGGGTGATGGTCTCCTCGTTTGAACGCGACACCGAACCTTGGGTGGGCGCTCAAAGTTCCGGCGTGGCGACGAGGAGAAGGGAACATCCATTGACGACGAAGGTTACCTAGCAGAAGGAGTAAGCATCATGGGAATGAACAAGCCGAAGGACGGTGCACCGGGCACCACGGACCAGTCGCCGCGATGGGAAGGTCCCCAGGAAAACACGCCGCGAGGATATCTGCCCGCCAAGGACGATCCCGACCGTGCGGAAGACGCCAATGGCGAGACCAATGCCGACCCCGAGGTCAAGAAGATCTCGGACGGGCTGAAGCAGAAAGGCGAGTGAGATGTCCGACGTCGAGAAGGATGCCAAAGGCCAGTTCGCCAAGTCGATCGGCGACAGAAAAGCGACGGGCGTGGCCAGTGCCAAGCCGACAGTCCTCACCGGATCGGAAGATGCGACGGAGCACAAGACGCCGCCAGGTAAGAAGCCGGTGAAAGAATGGGATCTGAACTACGACCCCGGTGACATGAACGAAGGTCAGACGCGGTAGGCGAGGATGCCGGATGAGCGCGAGGTCGGGGACGACACGAAGACCCGGCGTTAAACGACCCCAAGCGGAATCAGCGGCGGGACGGGCAGCTCGACGACAACGGCGTCGCCGGGCGCGACCACGCCCCCCTTGAGAACTATCGTCATCACACCCGTCTTCCTGACGAGTTCGCCGTTCGGCCCTTTGCTGACAACGGTTTTGAGCAGCCCCGGCTGGAACGTGTCGATCTGGGAGCACGGGTTGCGCAGACCCGTAACCTCAAGTTCGACGTCCGCACCCAGCTTCAGCACCGTCCCGCGTGGAAGCCCCAGTAGGTCGACGCCGCGCGCGGTTCCGTACAAGAGTTAGAGAAGCGGATCGCCGGTGACTTGGCGGAGGTTCGCGGCAACCGTCCGCAACCGTACTGATGGTTGGCCTTGGGAGGTTAATGCACTACCGTTTCCTTATCGCGATCCGGGCGAGCTGTTGCGACGCTCAAGGAGAATGATATGGCTGACTTCAATCTCTCACTCCAGATGGACGACGTGAACGTGCTTTCGGATGCCATTCGGATTTGGTGCCGGCACAATCGCGCCGCGCCAACGGAACAATCAATGCAGCTGCTTTGCAGCGCGGCGGTCGACCTCTATAATCAAGGACACAGGACGCGCGAGGAGTTGGTCACGCTTCTGATCACGAAGTTTGATAGCCCTCACTCGCTGCAGGTAAACGCGCCAACGTCCACGTCTCATCATTGAAGGTAATATCGGCCGTGAATGCGGAACGCCGGCTTGCCGGTGTCGCTCAGCCCATCTCCTGGAACGTCGAAGCCAATGGGCCGAAGGCCAAAAAAGCCCCGCCTTAGGTAGGACGGGGCTAGTTTGGGTTCGGCGGACCGCATATTGAAGTGTATGGTGGCTGCCATAACAATCTCTGCACAGCCCGACTCCTTACGATCGGCGGAGCCAATAGTTCCCATGCCGAAAAATTTTTATCAGCCTTTCGGCCGACCATGCAATTCCAACAATTTCTCGTAGTGCTCCTCGACCCTCCGGCATGCCTCCCGTGACATTGCCTCCCATCCGCTATGAGACGCGATATGCTCTCGCACCCAAGGGATGTGGGTGATGTTCCACTTCCACATCCCCATCTTGCCGTGGCTCATTTGGTCCAACTGGATTCGGCCGAAGGACTGCTCGCCGTCGAACCCGCTGAAGTCTTGGTGTCCTTCTCCCGGCCAGGTCTCGCGCCATTTGTATTTTGGTTGATACTGATCTGGCACCGGGTAGCCTCCGACCGTCGAGCGTGTCGCAAAATGTTCTCGACTTAGGCGGAGTCAATAACACGAATTGGGCAATTGCTTTTTAAGGCATTGCTGATGGGATGGCGGCATGACAAAGCCGCCGAAACCAAAGCCGCTCCTGCAGGATGTTGACAAGTCGGTTCGATCCCGGCCGAGCAAGCCACGAAATCCCGCACAGCCGAACCGTCCCCTCGACCCCATGCCGGATCGCATCGATCCATGCCTCGCTCTCCTGAAGCCGAAGCCGCCCAAAGGGCCGCAATGGGCGTTCGAAGTGAAATGGGATGGCTATCGCCTTTCGGTTCATGTCGAGCCGACGGGCATTCGCATCCTGACGCGTGGCGGCCACGACTGGACGCATCGCTTCCCCGCAATCCAACAAGCGGCCCTATGGCTTCCTGTTGGCTCGGCAATCCTCGACGGCGAGGCTGTGGTTCTCGACGAGAAAGGCCGGTCGGATTTCGGCCTGCTGCAACAGTCGCTCGGCGGCAGGGGCGGCAAGAAGAGGTCAAGCGACGCCATCTTCATGGCTTTTGATCTGCTCTATTTCGACGGTCACGACCTCAGGAATTCCGAACTCGACATGCGCCGGCACCTGCTCGCGGATTTGGTGCCAACCGGCGAGCAGGGAGATATCCGGCTCTCAGAGGAGATCGAGGCCGACGGCGATCAGCTGCTGGCAAGCGCCTGCGAACACGGGTTGGAAGGGATCATAGCCAAGCGCCGGGACGCGCCTTATCGTTCCGGCCGGCTTGGAGACTGGCTGAAGATCAAATGCATCCAGAGCGACAGTTTTGTGATCGTCGGTTATGAGCGATCCACAGTAGCGCGCGCCGGGATCGGCCGGCTGCTGCTCGCCGCGCGCAAAGGAGACGACCTCGTCTATGTCGGAGGAGTGGGGACCGGCTTCAATGAACGATCCGCCGCCGAGCTCCGGGAGCAGATGGACAAGCTGATTATTGGCAAGGCTACTGTGGATACAGGACGGAAGCGAAATGCAGTCTTCGTCGATCCGAAGATTGTTGCCGAGATTGAATATCGAGCCTGGACCCATGACGGGAAGCTGCGGCATGCGTCGTACAAGGGGCTCCGCGATGTGCAGGACAATGCGATTCCTTACCAACCACGCGGACGCCCGGGCGACCGTGGTTGAGGAATTCGATCCCCTCTGCTTCGAGGACGCGTTGAACGACCTGAACGTTTGCTGCACGACCGGCGATCGGTCCGTTTCCCAAACTCTCCATGTTCCGAATAGTGTTGACGTTCAAGCCGGTCTTCTCTGCGAGCTCTTTCTGCTCAATTTCCGCTGATTAATGACGGGACGAAGAAATTCATCGCTAAACTCCCGGCAATCAACGACACCTACAGCGTGGTGAAGGCCGAATTCATCGCGATGAAGCTGGCAGCCGCCTGCGGGCTTAACCTCCTTAAGCAGAAGGGTTCCTGTCGATGTTCAACGGCGGCGTGAATATCAGCCTGGATTTGAGCTCGATCGGCCCGGACGGAACCGGACGAAGGCGAGCTCGCCTCAAGTGTGTCGGCTTGCGCTCGTTGATGCCTCTTGAGGATGCGAGATTGCTAGTGCGAGGTCCATGGCTATCGTTTGTCGAGCAGGGCGCCGGTCGGAGGCCGGCTGGGAAATGGTTTTGGATGATACCTGGAAACGGCTTCGATAATCGTTCGGGCTCACGCCGATCGTCTTGGTAAAGACCCGCCTCATCGCGTTGACGTCTGCGAACCCGCAGATGGTGGCGATCCTCTGTAGCGGATGGACGGTGTCCTCGAGCAGCCGCCGTGCGGCGTCCGTCCGAGCGGCCGCGACGAAATCGGCCGGCGTGATTCCAAGCTCCTTGCGAAAGACGCGTGCAAAATTACGGATGCTCATTCCAATCTCTTGCGCCAAACTCTCGACGTCGAGGTTGCCGTTCAGATTTGCGAGCACGAACTCCTGAGCCTTCTGTATCAACGTCGTCTCGGACATCTGCCCGACAAGGTGCGCGCTGAACTGCGATTGGCCGCCAGGTCTTTTCATGAACATGACCATGTAACGGGCGACGATCATTGCTACGTCCTTGCCGTGATCCTCTTCAACAAGCGAAAGGGCGAGATCGATGCCGGCGGTGACACCGGCGGCGGTGATAAGCGACCCGTCCCGTACGTAGATGGCATCGGCGTCGAGATCGATCGCCGGATACTCGCGGCTAAACTTCGCCGCGCATTCCCAGTGTGTCGTCACCCGCTTTCCATCGAGAAGCCCGGCTTCGGCAAGCAGGAAAACTCCGGTGCAGATCGAGCCGAACCGCCGCACGCCTGGAACCCGGCGCCGAAGCCATGCAGTGACTTCTGGATCGATCTCGAGAAAAGCAGGATCTCCGGCGACCAGCAACGTGTCGATCTCCTCATCTTCGTCGAAGATGGTGCGATCCGCCATGAACCTCAGCTGACCGGTTCCGGCGATCGAGCGCGCTCCGGTTGACATGACCTGTATATCGTAGGCGCTCATGTCGCCCAGCCTTCGCGCAGCCTCCCAGAAAACTTCAGCAGGGCCGACGATGTCCAGCGACTGCACGCCTGGCGGCGCGAGGATGACAATCCGCATGACTACTCCGCTCCTAGTTGCCCGTCCAATGTCTGGTCATGCAAGATTTCTGCCAGTCTCGTCATGACTAGCCAGCGCCTGATCTGCCTGCTGTTGAGGTGGAAACTCTGACCGTCGCCTATGCGATGTTCTTCGATCTTCTCCGTCGCAGCCGCTTGGAGGGTCGCCTGGTTCACCGCGTAGAAAGCGATACAGTCCTCCATGAGCGGAGACTTCCGGAGCACGGCGCGAAACGCCCTTCGATGAACGAGGCAGTTCCCGCCGTTACAGGCGGTGAACTGCAACGCGTCGAGGTCCGCGTTCCAAAACGTGCCGGAGCTCATGCGGTACGTTCAAATCGACGGAAAAGCGCCCCGCTCACGGACCCAAGCAGAGCCCAGAAGACGAGGCTCGTCATCACCGCGGCAGCTACGAACTGATGCTCGAGGGACTCCGGGGCCAGCGGGTGCATTCCTTCCGGTGCGACCGGAGCGCCGATCAGGTGAGGGGCCGCGATGGTCGCAATGGCGACGGCTGCCGCCCATGGCTTTCGCTGGAAAGCAATTAGACCGATACCGACTGCTGTAGCCAACGCGGTTCCAATCCACCAGAGCTGACGGTCGGCCAGGGGCGCGGAAGGCGTTCCGGGTAACTCAGGCGGCAGACCTATCAAAGGCGCGAGCATGACGCAGGCGAAACCGGCCAATCCCCACAGCAAGCCGTCGCGCCAGGTGACGGGCTTCCCACGCATTGCGATAAGTCCGCACAGGACCAGGGCGTAGCCGATCGCGGTCAGCATGTTTGCTGCAACCGTGAAGGTCATCCGCTCCAGTCCGTCTGACGGCTCCCAGCCTGCTTCGTTGTGATCGTGATCGGCTTCGTGGGGGTGCGGTGTCGTCATGGGCGAAACGACTTCCGGCGTTTCCGTGGCTTCGCCCGCCTTTTCATAGACCTCGGCCTTGGCGATCAACTGGCTGGTTCCAGCGAATTGGGCGGCGCTGACGGCGCCGCCGACGATGACGCCCGTAAGGGCCGCCGTGAATACGATCGAGCGAAACAGCGACATGAGATTAAACCTCAGTGGCAGGGAAACGCATTGGCGTGACGGGTGTCATGCGCTGCGTTGTGAACGATTTCGATGTGCGAGAACCCGACGAATCCCACGATCACCAGACCGAAGAAGACCGCCGTCGCAGCCTGGAGGAGTTTCGCGGCCGACGTCGTGAGGTTTGGCGCCGCGATGGCAGTGGAGGCTGAGATTGACATCCTGATACCTTTCAAGTGTTTGAGTAGAGCGCCAATTTGGCAAGTTTTGACTGGGATCAGGCCGCCAGAGCGGCCACGATCTCTTCAGGGTCGACGACACCAGCTTTCACGATGGCCTTCTCAAGGGCTGTCAGGAACTGGTCGTAGTAATTCCAGCTCGAGCGATCGATGGGATGCGCATCTTCCCAATCCTTGATCGTCGCGATCAGTTCGTCTCGGAAATCGTCCCATTCGAAGGCGCCGCTCTTTGCGAGGGCAAGCGCCATTCCGAACGAGGACCGTTCCCATTGAGAACCGAAGCAGAGGGAACCGTTGGCGCGGGGAGGGTTGTCGGGCTCCCCCATCATTTCCGTAACCGCGAAATGTTCGAACTGGGTCAACATCGCATCCGCCTCAAGCGGCCTTGGCGATGGCGACGCCCATCATGGCTTCGGGGGTTACGAGAGCCTCAAGCTCCGTCTCCGTCAGCCCTTCGGTGCCTGGCGGGCGTTCCGGGATAACGAACCAGCGGATCTGCGCGCTGGAATCCCAGACTTTGATCTCGATGGTCTCCGGCACGGGCAGACCGAACTCGTTTAAGACCGCGCGCGGCTCGCGAGCTGCGCGGCTGCGGAATGTCGGATCCTTATACCAGTACGGCGGCAGCCCCAGGACTGGCCAAGGGTAGCAGGAGCAGAGCGTGCATATGATGAGGTTGTGGACGTCTGCAGAATTGGCGACTGCGCGCATATGTTCGCCCTCCGCGCCCGCCATCCCTTCGGGAAGCTCGAGTTCGGCGATCGCTGCGGGGGTATTGGCCACCAGGCGGTCCTTGAAGGCGGGGTCGAGCCATGCGCGGGCGACGATCTTGGCGCCGTTGAACGGTCCCATCTTCGTTTCGAAGAAATCCAGGATGGTATCGACGGTCTTGTCCGTGATGATGCCTTTCTTGATCAGGAGGGCCTCGAGAGCTTTAACGCGCGCGGCACTGTAGGCTTCGCGATCTTCGCGGTATTTGAAGCGGTCGATCATCTGAGTGTTCTCCTATTGCTTTGCGCGTCAGGCGGCTTGGGCGGCGACGGCGCGTGGGGATTCCACGTAATGGGCGTAGAGATCCGCGTAGAGGCTGAAGTTCGTCTCGGCGTTGGTGGGCCAGAGTTCCTCGGGCTCGAAACGGATGCAGTAGACCGGCATCGCCGCGCCGATCCCGTCCGTTCCCGTGTCACAGAGGTAGACGTAGGCGCCGTCGTAGACAGTCTCGACGGTTCCCGTCTTACCCCGAAGAAAGCCAGGCAGCCTGGTGTGCTCGACCGATGGGACATTCCTGATCGAGACGAGGTCGCCAACGGTGAAATCGGAGGATACCTCCGCCTCGCGCTTGGGGCTGTCGCCTTCGACGAGATATTGAACGACCCGATCGTCGATCGCCTGGTCGCCGGCCGTCGGCACGGGTATCGAGGGATCAGCGTAGTATTCCTCCGTCAGGGCATCGAGTTCCTCGGCGGTGATGTAGCCCTTGTCGATGAAGTAGCCGGAAATGCCGCCGAGCCATTTCTCGTAGTATCGGTATTTGAAGTAGTCGAAGGGGTTGAGAATTCCGCACCCTTGCGCAGGTCCGCCCAGGTCCAGATGCTTGAGAATGCAGACGGCGTCGCCGGAAGCGAGAGCTGAGAGGACAGGGCCATCATTGCGGTGTGGATACCGAAGATGCGGGTCTCCCATGTCTCCACGAAGACACGTGTTTCCGTGCTGACCGGGCCAAGGCCTTCAAGGCCGCCGAGATAGTGTTGGAGCTTCATCGAAATTTCCTCTTGAGCGATTGGTGTGGCTACGCGGTGGCGGGCTTGGTGGAGAGTAGCGACGTGCCGATTTCCGACAGAAGGCCAAAGGCGCCGCCGAGCAGCATTGCGGCCATGGCGACGAGGGTTGGATGGTTCATTCCTGACGTGACGACAGATGTATTGGTGGCGGCCGTCGTGCCGACCAACGACGCGAAGCCAAATACGATGGCCGGCGGGAAGTTCAGTATCTTGATGGAGGACACCATCACCATGGCCGAGGTACCGAGGCCGACGAGTAAGGCGACAAAGATCGGATGCTGCGGTCCGTATTGGATCACCAGCAGCGTTAGCGACGCGATGATGATACCGGTCCAGTTGGACACGATGCTCTTGACGAGGCCATGCTGCCCGCCGCCGCAGGCATAAAAAGACGCCCATGCAATGAACGTCACCCACACCGGAACAGGAAAGACGGTAGCGGTGATATAGGTGTCTATGGCGCCCAGGACGCCAAGGCTGATCATTGCTGCTACGAGAGGGGGCATGTCGTGTCTCCTTGTGTGAAAGCGGGGAATGGGTCAGGACGCCAGGGCTTGGCGTGGTACGATGCAGCGCTCGAACCCCGCTCGCAGCATCTCCTCGTCAAGGTTGCGACCGATGAAGACGATGTCGCTTGAGCGAATCTTCGGACGGTTGCCAGACCTTTCCCGGCCGGCCTTCCAAGGTCATGTGGATGCCATGCAAGACATATCGCCTGGCTTCCCCAGCGAAGCTGAGCACGCCTTTCATCCGAAACAGGTCGGCTCCGATGTCCTGCACCAGGCGGGTCAGCCAGCTATTGAGCGCCACCGGATCGAGAGGCTCTGGCTCGCGGAAAGCTACGCACCCGATAGTTTGATCGTGCTCGTGCTCCTGTTCTTCCAGGATCTGCGGATCGATTTCGAGCACGTTCTTCAAGTCGAACGCGCCGATGCCCACGACATCTTCAAATGCGACGCCGCAATCCTTGGTCGGGATGATCCGGGCCAGGGGATTTCGTCGCCTTAGATCCCGCTCGACTTGTAGAAGATGATCCTCGTCGACGAGATCAACCTTATTCAGCAGCAGGACGTCGGCAAAGCTGATCTGTTCGACTGCTTCTTCTTGCGCGAGTTGTCCTTCTATGTGTCGGGCGTCGACTACGGTGACGATCGCGTCCAGTTCCAATCGGGCGGACAGGACGTCGTCGAGGATGAAGGACTGGATGACGGGCGCCGGATCGGCTAGTCCCGACGTCTCGATGATGAAACGATCGATCTGGCGGCCCGACTGAAGCAGGGCTCTAATCGCCGCGATGAGGTCGTCGCGGACGGTGCAGCAAATGCATCCGTTGTTCAGTTCCACGATCTGATCGTTGGTCTGCACGATAAGTTGGCCGTCGATGCCCACTTCTCCGTATTCGTTGACGATGACGGCGACGCGCTCGCTGCTCTCGAACGAAAGAATCCGATTGAGTAGCGTCGTCTTACCGGCTCCGAGGAAGCCCGTGAGTATGGTGGTTTTCAACTTCGACATGGCTGCCGTCTCCGCGTCTGGCACAGCTTCGCCACTCCCGCGATTGCAGGCCGGCAGAGGGGTCGCTATGCAAGTTTTCGGTGTTACGAAGGGTGAATTGTCCCGATCGCTTGACCGGCATTACAGGTAAACTTGCGAAATTGCGCAATGCGGCGAGGGTTTCAATTTCGGCCAAAGGAATCGCAAAAGCTGCCAAAAAAAGCCGCTTTTTGCGGTTTGCTGATGAAATAATCAGCGTGCCTAAAATACATACAGGTCATGCCCTGGAGATGTTCAAGCGTTGGTGGGCTTAGCCAATTGCTCAAAATTAAGGGCGCGCTGGCAAAACCAATCGACACAGTGAGACGAGCGGACTCCGCTGTTCGTTCCCATGCAAGCTCTCCGGCAACCCTCGGCGGATCGAAGACCTTCTACGAAATGATCGATTGGAACCCGACGTCCCGCCAAGAGTTCGCTTCTACATTACCGCCTAAGTAGGGGGCACTAACCGCCTTTGACCGCGCGATCGAGGGAATCCGGAGATGAAAACGGAATACGACGAAACGACAGTCCCCGCTTTAACTGGTATCAAAGGGCGTTGCCCACGTTGCCAGCGGGGACATCTGTTCAATGGCCTTCTATCCCTCGCTCCGGCCTGTGAAGTCTGCGGCTTGGACTACTCCTTCGCGGACCCGGCGGACGGGCCGGCATTCTTCGCCATGAGCATCGTCGCGGTTCCCGCGCTTGCCTTTGCTCTATGGCTTCAGTTCACCTTCGACGTTCACCTCTGGGTCCATCTGGTCCTGACGGTTCCACTGACCGGGCTGGCATGCATATTGTTGTTGAGGCCTCTGAAAGGATGGCTGGTCTGCTCGCAGTACTTCCACAAAGCTGAAGAGGGTCGGATCGATCGAGAGTGGGGCAAATGAAGGCGAGCACGATCGCGAACCGCAGGGCTCCGTCGCAAGGTCGGAGTCTACGCTCGCCGTCGCCGCGATCCTCCTGATCGCCTTGGCGGGCTGGATCCTTCTCAGGCCGCACCCAGCTGCCGCACCTGCGAACAGGTTCCTTCTACTTGCCCATCCTCGACATGTTCCTATAACGAGCACAGCCGTGCTCATCGATCTGCTGGCTGGGCAAGAGCAAGAGGAAATCGGCTAATGAGGTCAGCAGTGGCCGGAAGATACTCGATGCTCGCACGAAAATGATAGTCCATCATTCCTGATTGAACTTCCCGCGACTCAGCAGGAGCCCGGCTAGCGAAGTGACTATGATGGCCGCGGCGGCGAATACCGTGCCGGGGCCAGTCAGATGATAGCTGCCAATGAATGTGCTCATTTGAAGAGCGGCACGCGCGGCATCGGCGAAATCGGAGTATCGATGAAGTTGACGCGGTCGTTGCCAGCCACGCCACCCCATGAACCCAGGCTTATCGTCATCACTTTTGATCGGCACTTCGCCGTCGAACGAATCGTGAAGTTTGCGAGCGATCAGCAGATGACCATCCCCTGTCTGGTCAGTACGTCCTATGATTGGGATTCAGGGCTCTTGTCAGAGCCGGCGCGGAAGTCGCCTTCCCTGAAAATCTCGCAGCCGGTCTTGCGCTCGATGATCAATCGCTTTTGCCGTGTGGCCTCACCCAGGAAGAAGCAGGACGGGTTATTACCACCCTTCGCGCCGAGCTCAAGCCTGCATTTGCGGGGCAATGATAAACGGCCGCGGAGTGCTATAGCCCTACCGCCTTCCGCAGTGTCTCATTTATCCGGCTTTGCCAGCCTTCGCCTTTGGCCTTGAAAGCATCGACGACTTCTGGATCGAGCCGAATGCTCACGGCGACCTTAGGATTATTGGACTTAGGCCGGCCGCCCAGGTTCTTCCTGATGGACTCGGCCAACTCGGGAAGGGCTTCGGCAAAAGGTTTGGCCTTGGCCAACTGTTCATCCGTCGCCTCTGGGGCGTCGGGATCGCTGGCGATTTGCCTCTGGATCTTCGCTTCTTCAGCGTCGGAGATTTTCAGAACACTATCTGCGATGCGGGTCATAGGATGCTCCTTTCCTTACGGCTGGCTTTGCGCATGGAGATTACCGAAATGGCTTCAGAGCCGAGGGTGACGAACACGACGGCAATCACGCCATCACGAAAGACACCGATGGCCATGAGGCGTTCGCCTTTGGCCGGGACGACAACGGAGCCTGCAAAGAAAAGCAGATCGAGATCGGCAAAGTCGAGCCCGTGCTTTTCGATATTGGTCCGGCGCTTTGCTTCGTCGTAGGTGATCTTCATGGATATTGTATATACGGAAACCGACCTAATTTTACAATAGGTTCCTGCATATACGGAAACTGGTTCTATATACGGATCTCGCAAGGAAAACTGCAATGGACCCTTCGATTGCTCCGGCCTCGCGGGCCGCCGCGGTGACCCCGAACGATACCGCCATCGCTTCCGCGGAATCGATCAAGCGCCGCCGAAGCGGCAATTTGGAATGGCGTCGACGCAGAATCCCTTCAGCCTCGAGGAGGTTAAGGCTGCGCAGAGGATGCATGACCCGCTACTATTTCGACATGCGTGCTGCAGAAGAGGTAATAACTAAGTGTACGTCTTTGGCAGTATTTGTGAATTTACACTGGAGTTGTCTTTGGTATTGTGCGCCCGGCCGCTCGGCGATGTTGCCTAACCCCAAGCAATCGAACTCCTGTGCGCCGGGCGGTCGTCCGATCTCACATATTCGAATGACGCTATTCTTTATTATCCATCAATTTCTCGGAAAGATGATGCACCAAGGCGTCATGATTCGGTGAACTCTGGAGCGCATCGACAGCCGCAGCGAGGGCGAATTGCCCGCGACAGCTCTGAATGTCGCAATGATGTTGCGAACACCATTCGGTCACCGCATCGACCACAGTTTCGATATCGTGATCGGAAAGGGAGGTTAGCGCTTGAAACATCTTGGTGATCCTTTTCGTTTTAGACAACCTCTATCGCAGCAATCGTCTCTGGCCCGCCTCTTTTGTCATTGTTCAGCCGTCGCGCCACCGGCCACTGGCTCATCAGTGCGGCCGGAAAGGGCTTCATGAGGTCTGCAGGGTCTGGTTCTGTCGATAGCCAGCGGGCATAGTCGTTCCGATGCAGGATAACCGGCATACGATCATGGATCGTCGCCATCATCTCGTTCGGTGCGCAGGTCAAGACGGCGAAGTTGAGGATATCGATGCCTGATGGGTGGCTCCAGATCTCCGAAATACCGGCCAGAGCGAAGGGCAAGCCATCCTTCATGGCGATGGCGTATGGCTGCGACCGACGACCAGTCTCCAACGTCTCCCACTCGAAACCCGTTGACAGGTATCAGGCATCGGCGCGCCTGATAGGCGAGACCAAACTTTGCATTCACAGCAATGCCTTCGCACGGCAGATTAGCCGATGGCCTACGTTGGGATGGCTTCATCCAAGACGGTGTGAAATCCCAAACGGCCATCACAAAAGTCGACGCCGAGGCTCCCGGCTTCTGCGCGCTGCCGCTGATGATGATTGGATAAACTTCCTTGGGATAGCCGTTGTAGCGAGGGAAGCGGTCATCCAAGCCATCAACTTCGCCGCGATCAGCAAAGGTGAAATGGCCGATCAGCTCATCTAAGGATGAATCTACAAAAATACGGCGACACACAATGTTCAGTCCCTGTGATAGCCATAGGCTGGCCGCGCGGCGCGGTAGCAGCCACGCTTGCTGCGGCAGCCAGTGTCATGAGCTTCATGCCTTGGACTCCTCTTTCCGGATGCCAATCAACAAATACTGGTGGACTAGTTTCGGCCATCCATCCTGAACCTCAGATGAAAGGCAACGGGGAAAGGGAGGGACGCTCAAACACACCAGTCGTTGCGCCCCTTCTGGTTCCAGGTCGTGGCGAATCCCTCCCGAAGCAACGTCTTTCATGCGCTTCGCAGGGGCCCTGAAACGAGTGTCGCCTTTGTTCATCCCTTCATTCGGTGGGTTTCACCGTTCGCGCCGTAGATGAACAAGGGAGGGTGTCATGGGTTTCGTTGCATCGACCAAGTAATTTAAGCACTATGCACAAACTGCTTCTCTCCGCCGCCGGCTCGGTGGTCGCTGCTTTCCTCATGTCGTCGCCGGCGCATACGTTGACGATGAAGGAGTGCAGCACCAAGTACCAAGCCGCCAAGGCCGACGGCTCTGCCAAAGACGTGAAGCGCAACGAAATCCGCGCAAAGTTCTGTGGCGCCGACGCTGCTGCTGCTGACAAGGCTGACGAAGCAGCGTCACCGCCACAAGCGAGATGGAATCGGCAAAGCCGACGACCGCAGCGCCGAAGTGCGTCAAGTTTCCGAGGGAGATCGATAAGAAATATTCTAGCGAGACGGCCGATAAGCCCGCCTGCAGACCTCCCACCATCCGCCAAGGACGCCGGCACGCTCGGCGAGCTGAAGTGGATCCAGAAGGGCGTCGGCTATTGGAGCCTCGGCCACGCGAGCATCGAGGCGCCGCTGGTTGAGCTCAGGCTCTTTCCCGTTGCGCGACAAGCCAGCCGGCACATAAGCCGCCTGGTGACGAAACCAAAACAGGCGCTATTCCACAGTAAATGTCCCGCCCCCCTTGGAGTATTTCTTACCTCCAAGCGAATTGATCGTTGCACATTTTTCCTTACCGAACTTCTCGCACATCTTATTATCTTTGATGCTCCATGTCCCCTTGTAGGTGGCCTTGTCCCCGTCGACAGTCGCTTCAATCGTCCCGTCTGGTTTATAAGTTGTGACGCCCGATTGCGTCTTTGACTTCCAGTGAATTGGGTGGCCTACCAACTCGCTTTTCAACTGCTCCGCCGTCATGGTTGCGGCATATGCACCGGATGCGAAGGCTAGCATAATGAGGCCAGAAACCGTGATCGCTTTCATCGTGCACTCCCTTCTCCTTAAGCGAATATTGTAGCCGCTATAGAGCACCGGGAATATCCATCCAAAATGCTTATCTCGACATTCAAACCTGCTGGAGCCCGCCCGTCGAGCGCAAGGGAGCGATATTCGTGAAGCCGAAGCTGATCGCCGAGATCGAACACCGGGCGTGGACGGATGACGGAAAGCTGCGGCACGCGTCCTATAAGAGGCTGCGGGAGGAGCAGGAATAACGCGGCGGTTAATAACTTGGGGTGACGTTCAAGAGCTACCCTCCGCAATCGGCACAATGTTTGACAATTCCCATCAGACCCAAGGCAAAAACCATTGTCAAAAAGGAGCTTACCGCCAACGCAATGGGCACAGCGATAAAGAACTTCGCCTTTGGCTTCACCAGGAGAGCGCAGTGGAAGCTTTCAATCGCAACGCGACAGCAAGCCTCCTGAAACCAATCGACTTATCGTAGCGCGCCGGCTCGCTTCGAAGGAGAATGGCCACGAAGATGCACCGCACGCCGTTGTTGAGGATCACGATAACGATGTGGCTGTCGAGCTCGGCATCGTTGCCATTGAGCTTTCTGAAAGACTTTTCTCCTCGTGATTCGGCCACCGTGAAGCGCTTCAGTGACAATGATAGTCACCGGCCTCGTGGTTCGTATGGCTCACCGCCATGAGCGAAAGCGCCGATTGCTGACATAGCGAATACGGTCGCTGCGAGAGCGATTCTAATGATTTTAGCGGTTGAGTTCCCATCCCTTTACTCGCAGTAGCGCGTACCCTTGCAATGGGTTAGGGCGTTTCAACTACAAGTGTATGTGGTAATGGCCCGTCATCTGCAACCATTTGACTTTCCTATTGGGCCGCCCGTGGTCCAGTTTGTGATTTGGGATAGCCGTTCGAGTTCGACGTCCAGTAGCGTTCGGATTTCTTCCGGAGACTGATCGACGAAAACCAGTCTGGCGTTCTCTCTGACCAAAAATAGTTCCGTTTGATGTTTGTCCTCATCGAACCGCATCTGGATCACGGCGTCCATGTTAATCCAGCGAGTAATCGTGCCGTCGGTCAACGTCACGAACATCCCATCCTCCCAAAGGTGGCCACTCCCGAACCGAACCAGAAAATCTAGGGTCGGTTCCAACCATATCCAGGTGGGGAAGGCGAGATGTGAATGCTTCCAAAAGCTGCGTCGCATGCACCGAGTAGGGAGTATTAGTTGGATCCCTCGATTGCTCCGGCCTCTCGGGCTGCCGGGCGATACTGCCATCGTCGGTGCGCGGGCCCGCTATATGGCACGGCCGGCGATATTGCTATCGCGCCGCGTCGAGACATGACCCTGTCATCTTCAAGAGCGTGCCCGCCGGAACGATCCAGCCGGTTCACGCCGCCATCTTGGCGCTGACCGGGATCGCGGCCTCCAACATCATTGCATTATGCTGATGGACAACGGCAACAACGTCTCGCTGAATGAGATCGGGATACTGGGTAGCGCCGCCAAGGTGTCGCAGTCCAACTTCATCACCACCTATCCAGCCGATCTGAAGCCGAGCACCATCTGGCGGCCAATGAGGCAGGCGGAAGCGTGGGAACTATGCGAGTCGCAACCGATTTGGGGGAAGAGTCCGACGATGATGGCTGGATTTGTTGCCATGGGCTTCCCGTCGCAACAGATCGACGGGTTTAAGGCGGCGGCTTCTCTCTGACGGTCAGGGCGAAAGATAGCCGTGATGTATGCCATAGCGAATTGCAATCAAAAAGGAGCCGCCAATTAAGAAGGCGAGCATAAGCGCTTTACGTGTTTCACTCTGTAGCAATTTTGCCCTCCACAAAAGCGGGGAAGTAGGCCTTCCTCGGATTTTGGCAACGAACTTCTGCTGAAAATTCACAACCCGGAGCCACTCCGTGTTCGTCCATAACTGGCGCAAGGTCCTGAAGCGCGCCTGGAGCATCCGCCTCATGGTGCTCGGGCTTCTCTTTTGGCGGCGTTGATGCGGCCCGTCGCGAGGAGATCAAGAGCTTTACGAAAACCGTCGAGATGAAGGGTTGAGCCTTGCGAGTAAGGGGTTGGGAAGGGTCGCACTTGCGGTGTGCCTCGCCGCGTCATCGAGTGGTCAACTCTCGGCCCAGGAGTTCGCGAGGCCGTCGTCCACGCCACCATCGGCGAATGGCTTGGCGATGGATCGACATTCTGGATGGCCTCGGAGATTGCAATGCTGCGCACCTGCATCTCGGTGAGGCGAGCGTCAGTCGCTTCCAGCTCGCACCTGCTCCACCGAGAGACTTCCCGCAGGCAGCGGCTTGAGTAGCTGATCCTGGGGTTTCGACAGCGCCAGCCAGTGTCTCCAATCTTCAGGTTTCAGGATAACAACCTGTCGATTATGGATTGGCGCGACATCCGGGCTCGGCTTCGTCGTGAGCATCGTCATCGACGCCGGCTGATTGCCTTCGCCTTCGCGCCACAGCCCGGCAATAGCGAATATCGCACGGTCGGCGAGCGTAAACCTGTGCTTGGCCTTCGGGTATTTCGTTCCGGTAAACTCGAAGAAGGCCGACGCCGGGATGAGGCAGCGTTTGCTCTCAGAGAAATCCCGGTTTTCCGAGACGAAATTAAAAACCGGTCCGCCTTTGCGTCCGGCAGACGGCGGAAACCCGAACTTGGCGGCGAAGAGTTCGAACTCATCGCCAGATGTCCGGACCACCGGGGCGATATCACCGATTTTGATGTCATCGGCCGTGGGTAGATCGAGTTCAGACTGGTGCGCCGGAATGCGCAGGGCGAGAGACTGCATCATCTCGCAGTACTCTTTCCAGCGAATATGTTGTTCATAGTCATTGCACATAGCGGGACCGCTCGTCAGCCAGGGAGGATTATCGGCCCGCCTTCTTTCGACCTTTAAGGTCGGCTTCGACGCTCTTCTTGAGGGCGTCCATGATGCTGATGACGTTTGATGGCTTCGCGTCGTCGTCTTTTTTACTGTTGGCCGCCTTGGACGATTTGGAGGGCTTTAGAGCCTTCTTCTTGGTCGCTATCAGCTTCAGCAAGCTCTCCTGGATCGGATCGCTGACCATCGAAGGCGACCATTTATCCATGCGCCGCTTGATCGTTTGGGTGATGGCAGCGACCGTCGAGGTGTCAGCCTTCTTCTCGATCCCCTGGAAGTACTCCTCCTCAGGGCGAACCTCGTCACCGAAGCGCAGGGTCCAGACAACGATGCCCTCATCGCGCGGTTCTAGGACCACCGCACGTTCTCGCCGGCCGATTACTACCCTCGAGACGCCAAGGACCTTTTCTGCCTTCATCGCATCCCTTATGACGGCAAACGCCTCGTTGCCGATCTTGTCGTTAGGAACGAGGTAGTGGGGTGTTTCAAGGTAGATCCACTCGATACTTTCGCGCGGAACGAACTTTTCGATATCGATCGTCCGCACGGTCTCCAGATCAATGGACTCGAGGTCTTCGTCGGTCAGCAGAACGTAGTCGTTTTCACCGCGCTCGTAGCCTTTGGCTTCGTTTTCATCCTTGACGGGCTTTCCAGTCACGGAATCGACGTAACGGGACAGGACGCGATTGCCGGTCTCTTTGTTGAGCGTGTGGAAACGGACCTTCTCGCTCTCCGATGTCGCCGGGCTCATTGCCACGGGACACGTGACAAGCGAAAGCTTGAGGTAGCCTTTCCAGTATGGACGGGGTGCCATTGTTGTTTCCTAGCTGGCTTTTTTGTGAGTGGTCTTGGCAGCTGTTTTGGGAGCGGCCGCCTTGGTCTTTTTCTTCGCGTTCGCGTTTGCAGCCTTAGTCTTGGATTTGGCAGCGGGCTTGGCGTTCCCCATTCCAGCGCTTTCGCGCAGGGCCTTCAGAAGGTCGTTGGGCTTTGACACCTGAACTGGCTTCGGCTTGGGTAGTGAGCGGCCCTCCGACTTCGCTTTCACCAGATCGGCGAGGGCGGCCTCATAGCGGTCATCGAACGTCGCCGGATCGAAATCACCCTTCTTCGTGCCGATGATGTGCTTGGCGAGGTCGAGCATTTCTCCCTCTACCTTGATCTCCGGGACCTCCTTGAATGCCTCCTTGGACGGCCGCACCTCGTAATCGAAATTGAGTGTCGTCGCGATCAGGCCGCGCCCGTGGGCGCGGATAAGAACGGTGCGCATCCGTCGAAAGAGAACCGTTCTCGCTATCGCGGTGACGCTGGCCTTGCTTAGGGCATCGCGAAGGCCTGCAAATGCGTCTTCTGAGACTTCGTCTGTCGGTACAAGATAGTACGGCTTGTCGAAATAGACATCGTCGACCTCGGAGCAGGAAAGGAACGCTTCGATCTCGAGCATCTTATCGGAATCCGGGATGACGGCGGTCACCTCTTCCGGGTCGATCATGATGTATTCGCCGTTCTCAACCTCGAACCCCTTCACCTGGTTTTCCCGCTCGACAGTCTCCTCCGTCTCGCTGTCCACGAACTCGCGGCGTACGGGGTTCCCGGTTGCCTTGTTGATCGTCCGGAAGGAGATGCGATCCGAGGTCGACGCAGCAGTATAAAGCCCGACGCCGCAGGTGATTTCCCCGCCCTTGATGTGGCCTTTCCATTGAGCCCTATGCGCTGCCATGATTTTCCCTCCGGGCGGAACTTTCCAATTAACTTGTCGTTCGGCCTTTCGTTCCGAAACTACGGGGGAGATGTGCATGTCAGCGCCGCATGAAGACCATAGCGAAGCCCTTCAGGACGGAGAGGCGATCCTGCTCAATGCCGTTCTCATGTGGTTTCGGTTTTATGGTGTCCCCTTCGATGAACGGACAGCCGATGTCTTGTGCGAACGGGCGATGTTGCTCTACGCAGAGGGGCGAGGCCAGCGTTACATAGAAGGTGACCTCATCCGGACGTTTTCAGGTCTGATGGCCATGAGGGTCAACGCTCCGTCTTCGGCTCTAAGCCATTGAGCAATTCGTTTTCGCTGATCCGAACGGTGATGCTATCGTCCCCAATCCTCCGACAAGGCGACTGACGCCATAAAGTCCGATTTCAAAAGCTGCTCGGGATCGTCCGAGTACTATCTCCACTGCTTCACGATATGTCCGGCCAATTCGTGCCACGCGTTTTTTGGCATGTTTTGAAAGCCAGAGTGGCGGTTGAAGGGCAACCCTCGGAAAGCCCGAGCTTCGAAACGCGTCGAGTTGGGCGTAAGTCGACTGATCACCAACCAGGGTGTACGCCGAGATCAAGGACGGGGGATAGTCTCTGATGGACTGATGGTTCGCCCGGCGTTAGACAAGCGCGTCAGCAGGAGTTTACCGATGCGTGTTGCCGTCATCCTCTTCATAGCCGTGTGCCTATTCCTGGCGGGAGCGACTGCTTCGCGCGCATACGTGGGCAACTCTAACTTTTGGCTGCTCGCAACCGCGCTTGTCCTCTATACATTAGGCAATCTTTCGATGATCGCTCTCATGCGGACAAGCGGTCTTTCCCTTGCTATTTCGTTGTCGTCGGTTGCGCAGCTCATCGCCATCAACGCGATCGCCGTGTTGGTTTTCGACGAGCGGCTCGGCTGGCATCAGGCGGTTGGCGTCCTCCTCGGGATAGCATCGGTTACGCTTATGGTGATCGGATGAATGGCTCTCAATTGCGTTTCCTTGACTACGGCTAATGGCAGTCGTGGGGTGGGCTCTTCCGGACGCGCAACGGCGTGCAGCGATTTGACGGCGGTATTTGGACAACGGGCTCGGCCGAACTCAGGCTTGGGTGCTAGGGCGACCTGAACATGTACGATGCAATGCTTCTTTTCCTTGCTGGCCTGTTAGCAGGCAGCATGAATGCGTTGGCGGGCGGCGGGTCATTCGTATCCCTGCCTGCGCTGATATCGGTCGGAGTGCCGTCGGTATCCGCAAACGCGACAAGTACCCTGGCCTTGTTTCCCGGCGGCATGGCGAGCTCGTGGGTCTATCGTGACGGGGTTAGGAGTGTGTGCGGCGTCAAGGTGATGCCCATTGCCATCGTGACGGTGATGGGTGGCGTGGCCGGCAGCATTCTATTGCTGCTAACACCATCGAGGATTTTCGATGGGATCCTGCCATGGCTTTTGCTGGTGGCGACATTGATGCTCGCTGCAGGTCCGAGGCTCAGCGCCCATTTGCAGACGCGGGCACGTCCGAGTATTCTGGCATTCGCAACGGTTCAATTCTTTCTCGGTCTTTATGGCGGCTATTTTGGTGGCGCCGTGGGTCTCATGATGCTTGCGGCATGGAGCGCGCTCGGGGGCGGGGACATCAAGAGCCTGAATCCGACAAGAATGGTGATGGTCACTGCCGCCAACGCCGTCGCCGTCGTCGTCTTCGTACTTGCCGGGGCAATCGTATGGCAGGAGTGCATTCCCATGACGATTGGAGCCGTTATCGGCGGGTGGATCGGAGCGCATATCGGACGAAGGCTGCCATCACCCGTCGTCCGGATGCTAACCCTCGCGGTCGCCTTTTTAACGACCGCAGTGTTCTTTTCGCGAGCTTACCTTTGAGCGAAGGTCCCGTACCCCTCAGGCTCTCAGTCGATAAATTGCAGTTGAAGGAGCCGAATTCCTCCAAAATGCTCAAGGAGTTGGACGAATTGGATCGCGGGAAAGCGTCGATCCAGCGGATGTGATTGAAAACGCACGAACGATCGTCATTGCCGCCGAACATTGAAGGCACGCCGATGAGCTGGTGCCCGGTGTTCGCCTTTCCAAATTCCATGACGTCGCACCACCGTTGAGCCTCCGGTTCCTGCGGCAGCCGCACGAGATCGTCGATCTTCTGCGGTCGCGGAGCCTCCTGAGCGTGAGCAAAGGCAACATCGTTAGGGCCAGAAAGCCCGGCGATCTATTTCAAACTCTTGTCCTTCCGGCTAGTTTTCGAAAGCGAGGACTGGTCTACAGCCCAATTTCATGTCGATGTCCAGCCGGTCAAGGCGCTCCGGCTCGCGGAGCGCCCTGTCGACCCTGGCCGATCGCGGAAAGATTCCAGTCGACGTTCAGCGCTTTCTACGAGACCCGCTTCACGCCGGGCGGCTGCCACGTACCTTTCCCCGCAGGCAGGATCGAAGGCGCCTCCGTCTTTGGCCAGTACAGGCGCATCACGAGATAGATCGTGCCGTCCGGGGCCGGAAGCCAATTGGCTTCCTTGTCCGCTCCGGGGCTGTCCTTCTGGATGTGCAGCGTCAGCGAACCGTCCGCATCCTTCTTCATTCCCGGCAACATCGGAGAGTTGACGAGGTAGCGATTGATCGGGTTCTTGACCAGCAACTGGCTCTTGCCGTCGTACATGGTCACTGACCAGAACGAATGCACTGGCGGCAACTGGCCCGGCGGGAAGGTAATCGTGTACTTGTGCTTGCTGCCGTCGAGCGGCTTTCCGCTCGCATCTGTTCGGGTGAAGGGGTACATGGCCTCTGCTGCATCGTTGCCATAGAGGCCTGCCTTGGCAGCGCCTGAGCGCAGCAACCAATCGCCGTTGTAGAAGGCCTCGTCACCAAGCAGCGAGCTGACGTTCCAGCCGTTGATGGGCTTGTTTCCGCTGGCCAGCCACTTGTCGATCTTGTCGTCACCCTGCTTCATGCCGACCAACAACTCGGCCTTATGCTCGAGCGGCAGATCCTTGAATTCGAGGGTCTTTCCGGGCCCGATGCCGATCCTTGCAAGCTTCGCACGGATGACCTTGTCCCTTGACGTCTCCGGGACGAATTGCAGAGCCACGTCGAGATATTCGAAGAAGTTTTTCTTGATGCCGGCGGTGGTGGCGGGAAGGAACTCGATCGTCGGTGCGGCGGGCGGGGCGGGTTGCTTGAGGAAGGCCGAAAGCGGTTGCGCCTTATAGCCGGTCTGCACCTTTTCCACATTCGCCATATCGTCGGCGTCGATAAGCTGTGTCCGGAAGTTGGCGAATACGAACGGGGTGCTCGAGGTGAAGACCTGCTTGACGCCGTCGGGCTTCGCGCCTTTCCAGTCGGGTCCGACGACGAGATAGGAACCCGGCTCGGTTCCCGTGGTGCGCGAGCCAATATAACCGAAATTGTAGGTGTTGCCGTCGATAAGCTGGACCGAGTAGTAGCGTTCCTTTTCGACCGTCGGCACCGAGATCACCATCGGTTCAGCACGCAAGTCCAGCCAGAGGATCGAGTAGGGCGTGTCACTGTTCGGCGTGATGATTGCCGTGTCCGCCGGGCTGGCGACCTGATGCATGTTGTTGATGTCGTTAAACGGCGCCTTGAACTGTCCGGAGTTCCTGTCCACGGCGAACTCGTTCATGACCGCATAGTTCATCACGAGCGGCAGGCCGTAGATGAAGCCTTCCTCGGCGATATCCTTCGCCTCCAGCAGGCTGGGCCATTCTTCTTTGTTCTGCGCAAGCACCGGGGTAGACTTGGCCGTTGCGGCAACGAGTGCGGCCATCGCAGCGGAGCGGAGCAGATCGCGTTTCGTAAGCATGTGAACGTCCTTTCGGTTCGCGGCGTGCGATCAGGCACGCTGAGGTGACAGGGTAGCGTCATGCGGCCGCGGACATCGAGCGAACAGAGCCGACCTAGTCCTGACCATGAGGAGGTATGCGCCTACTTCGGAAACAGGAACGGTCAGCCCGACTTGGACGCCGTGCCCTTCGGGGCCGTCGTCTGGAGACGCTGCCCAGTTTCGAAGCTCGCCCGTCAGGCTGATCGGCTGTTCGTTGACCTTGACCAGCTTTCTGATGAGGGAGGCGATGGGATTCGACAGATTCTTGGCGAGATCGGTGCACGAACCCTGGCCGTAGACCGGCGCCCCCACGCCGAGGGCCGCGGCGACGGCGAGCGTCAGGGACCTCTTCGCCGGCAGGGCGCGGGTCGATGCGGCATTTGCCATTTCTCTCTCCATCCGATGCTCAGGCTGGCGGCGAGGCAGTCTGGGTCATGCGCCGCAAGAATGACGGAACGGGCCGGAGGAAGAAACGTATGTTACTGTAGCGTACAGCCTTCACGGGCGATATGAGGCGTCGGAGACCCTGAATTCGGCTTCGATATCAGTCGCGCTGGGCACTGGCAGTCCAGCGCGTCGTAGCGCTGCGATCATGCGCATGCTGTCCTTCGGCGGCAGGTTTCTCTTCCGATTCTCGGCCACGATGTTGGGCAGATAATCGGGGCGCATTTTCATAAACACCTCGCCCTCGTGCTTCGCTTCTGCCAACAGCCCGGCCTCGGAGTAGATGACCGCCGCAACGCCATGGAAGAGCGGAAATTTCTGCAGGTCGGCTTTACGGATCAGCCGCACCGCCATCTCGTGATCGTCGAGCATGCAGGCGATCAGGGCGCGCGTCCCGAAGTAATATCCAGAGCCGCCCGGATTGAGCTTGATCGCACGATCCAGCAATTCGCCGCCGCGCTTCCATTGCCCCGAGAATGCGACACGCGTTCCGAGCTCCCCCAGGAACTCCGTGTCGTTCGGGTTGGCGGCGAGCGCCGCTTCGCCGACATCGAACGCCTCTTTCGTCTCGTTGTTGAAGAACAGGGCCGTCATGAGCGCCTGCAGGGCGCGCGTGTTGTCGGGCTCGAGCGAGACTGCCCGCCGCGCCGAACTGAGCGCGCGCTCCATCGCGGGACCCTTGTCACTCTGCGGATTGAACTCGAACCGACCCTCGTCGAGTTGGATGATCGAGAGCATCGACCAAGCCGTCGCGTAGGCGGGGAAAAGCGCCACGGCGTTCTGCAGGCAGTCGCGCGCGACCTGATGCTTTTCCGGATTGAGCTCCTCGCGGTATGCGTAGTAGCGCAGGGTGCAGTCATGGACGCTCATATCGTCCGGCGGCGGGTTGGCCGCTATCGATTTCGCGATGATGCCGTAAGGCTGAGCGATCGCCGTCGCCACCTTGCTTGCGACATCCGCCTGAATGAAGAAGAGCTCGTGCGTGTCCAGGTTCTCGTCGTAGTCCTGCGACCACAGGATGGATCCGTCGGAGGTGTCGACGAGGCGCACGGTCACACGGACCTTGTCGCCCGCGACGCGAACCCCGCCTGCGACCAGGTAACGGGCGCCAAGTCCTTCGCGCACCTGCGACGCCTCGACGCCTGGGGGCAGTGCCTTTGATGTCTCGCGGCCGAAGACGGTAATCTCCTTGAAGCGGGGAAGGGCGGTTAGAAGCTCCTCGGTCAGTCCGGCTGCATAACGTGCAGCCTGCGGGCCGTCGCCGAGGTCCGCGAAAGGTGCGATCACAAGGGTCGGCTCGCCCGGAAGTTGCTCGGCGGAACGACCGGGTGCCGGCCCCTTCAGAACGCCGGCGTAAAAGCCAAGCCCCGCGAAGACGAATGCCACGAGCACGGCCAGCACGGGCCAGGCGAGACGCCGCCACGCGAAAGCCCGGCGCTCGGAGACGTCTTCCTTCAGCGCATCCCCGGCCGCTTCCATCGGCGCCCCATTCCACGTAAAGGTCGGCACATAACCGCCCTTGGGGATGTCGATGCGGATCGGATCGCGCTGGCCTGCGACGAGATAGTAGCGTTCGATGACCCGGCGCAGACGTCCGGCCTCGATGCGAACGACGGGATCTTCCTGAGAGAAGCCCGCGCTTCGGTTGAACACTTCGATGGCGATCGAATACGCCTTGAGGCGCGGTGCCCGGCCTGCAAGCGTCTCCTCGGTGACATATTTCAAGAAGGCAGCGCCACGTCCGGCGCTCGGAAACTCGCCGCTGGACAGAATGCGTTCAAGCTGCGCCCTGACCTCCTCATGGGTCGGACAGGGGCGCTCGGCCCGATCGTCGGGCAAAGGCACCGAGGTTTGCATTGCATCCTCCCCCTCGTCACACATATGCGCGACAGTTAAAGCTTGTATTCAAATCCCCTTATGCAACCTATTCCCCCAATAGCCCTTCGTCTACCTGAAAGAAGTTTCAAGGCGGATCACGTATGGGCCGGGCAACCGGTACCGGACGATGATGGCGATGAACAAGGGCCTGGAGGGGCATATGAAGACGAGCGTGCCAGGCGTGGCGAACTCAAGCGGGCGCCTACCCCTATCGCTGCTTCCGGCATGCCGGGTCGGCCGGCGTCGCCGCGCAGTTCTTGACCGCGATCTTCTGCGTCCCGCCGTCTTGTCCGGTCAGACCGCCGACATGATTGGCGTAGTTGCTGCGAGTATCGGCGTCGAGCACCGCGACCGGGGCGGTCAGTACGAGGCCCGCGGCGCTTCCGGCCGCCGCCGCCACGTTCGTTGTCCCCGCAAGGATCGTGTCGCCAAGGCCGACCCGGCTGTCGGTCAGGGTCTGCCCTTCGGACAACCGCTGGCCGATGAGCTGGACGACTTGCGGTGATTCCGCGAACTTGCTGTGATTGAGGTCGTCGCTGACCTTGATCTTGGTCAGATCGATCACCGATACCTTGTAGTCGGCGAGTTCGGTCTTGTACGGCGCGGTTTCCGGATCGATCGAACCGAGGCGCGGGATGTTGCCCCAGACCCGCCGCGAGAAGGCAAGCGCCTTGTCGTCGCGCGAGACGAAAAGCGTGAATTGCGGATGGGGGTCGCCCATATCCTCGATCTGCGACCGGAAGACGTCCACGTCGACGTCCGGAGCGGCCAGCATGACGTTCTTGAACTTTGCCGGGAGACCGCCGTTGCGGATCGCCATCTGCCGGAGCGCTTCCAGCGCCAGCCAGTTGCCCATCGAGTGGGCCAGCACGTTGACTTCCTTCACGGTGCCGTCTTTGGCGAGATACTGAAACAGGGTCTCGAGCGCGTTGCGCGTGTAGTTGGTGCTCTCGCGGTCATAACCATAGGCGAGCAGGCTGCCGCGCGATGGCCAGGTCACAAGGACCGGCGTGCTGCGGACATTGGAATCGTGGACGATCTGAGCGAAGCGGTAGACACTGTCCTCGAAGCGGTTGTTGAAGCCGTGGATGAAGACCAGGACGCTGTGGTCGCGGTTCCTTCTGACCGAGGCGTTCAGCCAGCCTTTCGCCGCTTCGAGACTAAGCGCGTCGGCCTTCAGCGTGGCGAAGTCGGTCTTCGGATTTGAAGGCAGCCTCTTGGGCCAGGCGACGTCGCCCTCGTTGCGGACCTTGGGCAGCGAAACTCTCATCTGTGCGAAGGACGGCGTGCGGGCGCGCTCGCCCGTGAACATCTCGCCGGAAACAGTCGATCGGGCACGCGTGGTCGCGACAAGCATGTCGACGCGACTGGTATCCGGCACGGTGTCCGCAACGGGGAACAGCACGTTCTTCGGATGTCCGCCGCAGCCCGCGAGCACGACCAGCGCGAGGCATGGAAGAAGTCGCCGGATAGGACCAGCAGTCATCAAACGAAACAAGCCCAGTCCCCCATCCGCATTCCGGCTACATCCTGACAGGACGGACCATGCCTCAACCCGTGCGTATCCCGTCGTATGTTACTGTACGCTACGGCCCAGCGACGACGACCGGGAAGGGCACGCCGAGACGGATCGCCTTCGAGAAGTCGGGCGACAAACCATCCGCCCGCGCCCGCACATCGATCTTGGCAATCTCCCGCAAGCGGTCGAGCGGCATCGAGGTGTCGACGGCTCCCCGGTCATAGGCGTAGTCGGGAAGATAACCATTGACGATCAGTCGCCAGTCGAACGGTACCTTGTCTCCAGCGACCCGCATCAGCTTGGCGACGGTTGTCGTGCAGTTCGTCGTGATCGAGTTGTAGAACCGCGGCGTCCGGGCGAGCGCGTTGGCCTCGGCGACGTACTCGAGCAGCAGGTTGCGCGCCTGCTCGGGACTGGCTCTCAGCCGGTAGATCTGGACGTCCTCGCCACGCACGTTGGAACGGACGCCGACGACGTCGCGTTCGTCCGCGGCAACAACCACCAGCGGGTCGTTCTTGAAGAGGTCGGCAAGGGGAGAAAACCCGCCGCCGACCTTGTGGCGCACCTCGATCGACCAGGCGAGCTGTTCGCCGCCTTCGAAGCCGAAGCTGAAGATGACATGCGCGATCTTCGGCCCCGCCCAGTATGACATGAACAGGTCGACCGTCCTCACCTTGCTCACATCGTAGGTTCGCGTCGTCCAGCGCTCGGTAAAGTCGGAGTTGCTTCGCCACTCGAAGTCCCGGACATCGGTCAAGGTCAGCGAATTTCCGTCGATGCGACCCGTGACCTGGCGGGCGACGTCAGGAGCCCATGCGGCGTTGGCTTCCGGCTTGATCGAGCTCCACCAGAAGAGAACCAGCGCGAAGGCGACCGCAAATGAAAGGATGGCTCTCCTGCGCAGCCGGCTGGCAAGCGCCGCTACTGTGAGGAGACCGAAGGCGAGGAAGACGCAGGCGCCGATCGCCCGGCCGGCATCGGGCAGGGGCAGGCGATACCAGAACGCCAAGGAGCCCCAGGCTGTCAAAGCCGCCACGATCAGGGCGACCGCGAAGATCAAGATGATCGCCATCAGTCGAGGCATGTTGTTCCTTTCCTGTAGCCGCCGTGCCACCACGACGGGGAGATCGCGACTTCATCGGGCTGCAGGGAATGGCACGACCTTGGCAAGATCCAGCATGGTGTGAATTTCCTTGCCGAGCCAATCCATGAGTTCGAGCGCCTCGGCGTAACGTTCATGTTGCCCCGGGGCCGTCGACGACTCCCAGTCCCGCACGAGCTGGTCCGCGATGGAAAAGTCGTGGCACAGTTCCCGGAAGCTTTCATTGCGGGAGGCGAGCGCTTCGATCTCCAGCGCCTGCTCGGGAAACCTGCGCTTGGCGAACTCCGTGTCATATTGCATTGCATCGCTCCCGCCCAGGCGAGGCGAAGGCTCCCGCACATCCGCGTAGTCGCCGTGAAGATGGCACAGAACCCGGCCGACACCATGTAGGTTACAGTAACACACCGCGAGTTTCTTGCGGTCGGCAGCGCATGTGTGGTCCATTCGGTCACCGGCCCGGCGGCGGGCCAGCCATGCGAGGACCTTACCATGAAGCCCATTCTAGTCTCCGTCGCAGCGCTGCTGATGTCGACCGGACTGGCGAGCGCAGCCGAGCCGATCGTCGGAAACTGGAAGACGACGCTCGGAGACACCGCCGCGATCGAGCCGTGCGGCGGCGGTTTCTGCATCACGCTGAAGAGCGGCAAGCATTCCGGCGAGAAGATCGGCGCGTTCGAGGGCAACGGCGGCAGCTATTCCGGCAGGATCACCGACCCCGACGCGAACAAGACCTACGACGGCACCATCAGCGTCTCCGGCGACACGGTTACCCTCAAAGGCTGTGTGATGAAGGTCGTCTGCGAGTCGCAGAAGTGGTCACGCCAATAGTCCGGGGGAACAAGCGGATACGGTAACATACGGGTGTTTCCCCCGTGATCGGCTATCACTGCGGCGGCAATCATTTCCGGCAATCGCTGCCGGAACGGCTTCATCGCCTGGTCGAGTTCGCTGCGCGTCATGCCGCGCGCGCCCGAATGCACACAGATTGGCGACCTCATGAAGAACGGCCGACGGGCGGTCGACAAGGAGAGTGAAATGAAACGCGCGACGAGACAGTTTTACGCTACTGCCGCGGTGCTGCTGATGGGCTGGGGGGCGGCGTACGCCGAAGCACCGAAAACCAAGATGGCGACGCCGATACCCGATTCGATCGTCACGCCGGAGAGCGTCGACACCAGGATTGGCAAGCTGAATTTCTTCGACGGCTTTCCGGACGACGCCACTTCGGAAAAGATCTATGACAACCTCGATTTCATGCGCGGCGTCGACGCTTTTCTCAACGCCATGCCGGGTGCCTCCGTCGAAGCCCTACGGGTTGGACTGGCCGGCCAGGGCGCCGACAACAATCAGACCATCCTGATCTTCGAAAATCTCATGGATTCGCATTCGCTGTTCCTGACCGGGAACACCGAAAGCATCTACAATCTCATGTGGCTGGATACCAAGGCCGGTCCGCTGGTCATCGAGACGCCGCCCAACATCCTGGGCATGATTGATAACCACTGGTTCGAATATGTCGGCGATGTCGGCAATGCCGGTCCGGACAAGGGCAAGGGTGGAAAATACCTGCTGTTGCCGCCGGGCTACGAGGGCGTGGTTCCCGAAGGTTATGACGTATTGCGGTCCTCGACCTATGGGAACCTGTTCTTCTGGCGCGGCTTCCTCGAAAACGGCAGCACGACGACGGCCGTCGAAAACACCAGGAAATTCGCCAAGGTCTATCCGCTTTCGGAGGCCGGCGATCCGCCGCCGATGAAGATCGTCAACGTCTCCGGCAAGGAGTTCAACACGATCCATGCCAATAATTTCCATTTCTACGAGGAAGTGAACGACATCGTCCAGTACGAGCCGAACGAAGCCTATCATCCGGAAGTGCTGGGACAGCTCGCGTCCATCGGCATCGTAAAGGGCAAGCCCTTCGCGCCGGATGCGCGGATGAAGAAGATCCTCACCGAAGCCGTGGCCGTCGGCAATGCGACGGCGCGCACCATCACCTTCAAGACGCGCATGAAGGATGCCTATTATTATCCGAACAGTGCCTGGTTCACCGGCTTTGTCGGCGGGAGCTACGAGTTTCTGCTGCAGCCTGGCGTTCGCTATCTCGATGCCCGCGTCCTGTTCCACTACTACGCGACGGGCATCACGCCGGCCATGGCGATAAAGCGCGTCGGCATTGGTTCGCAATATGCCGGCGCAACGACCGACAAGGACGGCAAGCCGTTCGACGGCGGCAAGACTTATAAGATTCACATGCCGCCAAACATTCCCGCAAAGGAATTCTGGTCGTTCGTGGCGTATGACAACCAGACGCGTTCGATGTTGCAGACGGACCGGCAATTCCCTAGCATCGGCAGCGACAAGAAGGACATCGTGATCAACGCGGACTCGTCGGTTGACGTCTGGTTCGGTCCGACCGCGCCGAAAGGCCATGAGGCCAACTGGGTCCAGACAGTGCCGGGCAAGGGTTGGAACGTCCTTCTTCGCCTCTACGGGCCTTTGGAGCCATGGTTCGACAAGACCTGGAAGCCAGGCGAGTTCGAACCTGTCGAGTGACGCTCAAATACGCCATGAACTCCAATGCCGGTCCGACCGGTGTGTCGGATCGGCGCGGCCGGAAAACATGAGTGCGCCGCCGGCATCAGCCGCGCCGCCTTGAGCCTTCTGGCTCGTGCGCCATAGCAGGGATCAGCAGGACTGCAGGGAGGCGGAGCTTGACGTCAAGATCAGCGCCATCGGCACCATGGATATACGCGGGTCTCCTCGCAGCTCAGACCGCCGCGGCCCTGACCCTGTTCTGGATTGTGTTCCCCATCTTTAATGGCTTGGTCACCCACCTCGGCGAACGGCGGACGCTCGCTCTCTCGGACCAGGTCGGGATTGTTGCCAGCGCCGCGCTGCTCCATTGCTTCTACTGGATACGGTTGAAATGGGTGCCGGTGACGTCGCCGTTTCACAGCGTCTTCGTGGCGCATCTGCTCTTCTTCGCCAGCCGTGTCAGCTTCTTCTTCGGCGGCGCGCTCTTCTCGGCCATCTTCTTCAGGCATCTGCCGGAACTCGACGCCTTACCGCCATTCGCTCAGGCGTGCGTGAAGAGCGTGTATGTGGCGGCGACGCTGTTCGGACTATTCTGCTACTCGCTGGAACTGGATCGCTTCGGAAAGGCCGTAGAGGACGGGCCGCCGGACCGCGGCCAGTAGCTTCCACATCCCTCGTTGCGGCGACACGTTGAACGCCGTCTCCTACGGTCCGTGTAACCGTAACATACTTCCCTTCTCACCACCGAAGGCGCACCAGAAGCGTGCGGGGGAGTTTCTCCGACGATCAATCGTTCACGATGGGGGGAAGCATGTCGACGAGAACCAGACTGTTAGGAGGGGCGCTGGTCGCGTTCCTGGCGCTCAGCGGTGCGGCCCGTGCCGACACCATCAGCTTCGCCGACGCGGTGAGCACGCTCGCCAACGACTGCGGATCCGACATCAAGAAGTTCTGCAAGGGCCTGAACCTTGGAAGCGGCCGTATCCAGAACTGCCTCGAGACCCATGCCGCGAAAGTTTCGCCGACCTGTACGGCGACACTGGCGAGCGTCACCTCGTCCATCGGGCAGCGCCTTGCCGCCCAGTCGTCATTCGCCACAATCTGCAAGCACTATGTCGCGCAGTTCTGCAGCGGCGTGGTGGGGGAGGGCAACATTCTTTCCTGCCTGAACAAGGCGACGCGCGTGAACGAAGGCCAGTGCGGCCAGGCCATCACCGACGCCGGCTGGCGGTGAACGATGTTGAAGGGACACAGGATCATGAAGAGCTTTCGACTCGCAACGATGTTCGCCGCCGGGCTGCTGCTGGCAGCCGGCCACCCGTTCGCGCAGGAACTGAGCGGCCCGCAGGTGGTGCGCACGCTCGACAGATTGCAGGGCGGAGCTCCGGCCATTGACCTCGCATTGCTTATGGAAGAAGCGGCGGCGAGTGCAGGCAAGGGCCTCGCCGGGCTTCCCGACTGGCAGAAGCTTTCGAAGCTGTCGCAGCTCATCGTCGAGATCGACTTCGAGAACGACTCCATCGCCATCGAACCGAAATCCTATCGCACCGTCGGCATGATCGCCGACGCCCTGCATCATCCGAACCTGCGGCGCTACAAGTTCCTTGTCGTCGGACACACGAGCTCGACGGGCGACGCCAAGCACAATCTGGACCTCAGCCAGAAGCGGGCGAACGCGATCACGGAGGCGCTGTCGACGACATTTTCCATCGCCCCGGACCGTTTGTTCGCGATCGGCGTCGGCGAGGAGTGGCCCGTGGATCCGTCGAATCCGCAGGCCGCCGACAATCGACGCGTCCAACTCGTCAACCTCGGTCTCGTGAAGTAGCAACCAGGAGGATTCTCCATGAAACGCCATATTCGGATCGGCACAGTCGCCGTAGCCTGCCTGGTGTCGTTCGCAGGAGCGACGTTGGCCGAAGACGCGATCACGGCACCCGCTTCCAAGACCATTGGAGCGACCGCGGCCGGGAAGATGGTGCCGTCGCTCGCCGTCCTCAATTCCGGCGGGGCGACGCTGGCCGACGGCAAGCTGACGATGACGGGGATCACGGCGAATTCCATCGTGTTCGCCGACCGTCCCGTACGATCGGCCGGACATGTGCTCACGACCGAGTTCATCAAGGAATGGGACGAGGGCAAGGACAGCTTCGCCGTCGATCCGCCGAACGCGACGATCTCTGTCATGAGCAGCGATGGGACGGCTGTCGAAGATGCGGTCGTGGTCCTGACCAAGCCGAAGCTGGACGGCGGCACGCTGACCTTTGACGTCCAGGTTCTCGAGGGCGAACTCGCAAAGGCCAATGGCCCGGCTTCGCTTTTCATCGACATGTTCGTGGCGCGCGCCGGAATGGGGCGCGTCGGCGTGGTTGGCGTGGGTGCGGTCGGCTTCCATGGCGGCTGGTATGCGCACCCGGCGGCCCGCTACGGCGCCGCGGTCGCGACGGGCGCGGCCATCGGTGCCGCGGCGGCCTCCGCGCCATACTACTATCACCCCCCGTGCGGCTACTATCCGTATCCGCCCTGCTACTGAAATCGGAGCGGCATATCGCAATGAGGCTGGGGAGAAACAGCCGAGGCGGATGGAGGTCGGCTGCGGGCGTTCTCGCCGCCGTCCTCCTGGCCTATCTGCTCGTCTGCTACCTGGTGATGCCGGAGCTTTGGATCTTCCGTGACCGGAGTACGGTTGCCGATTTCAGCCGGATGGTCACGACCACCGGCGACGACATTCCGGGCGATCCAATCAACGTCGGGCTCGTCGGCCCGAAGCAGCAGGTGATCAGGGCCTTCGCCGCCTCGGGCTGGGATCCGGCCGACAGAGTAACATTACTCTCTTCGGTCGAAATCGGCCTGAGCGTGGTGCTCGATCGTCCGGATCTCGATGCGCCCGTCAGTCCGCTGTTCTTCGACGGTCGGAAACAGGATCTGGCATTCGAAAAGCCTGTCGGGCGAAGCGCGGACGAGCGCCACCACATACGTCTCTGGCAAACGGCGACGGTCGGCGCCGACGGCCAGCCGCTGTGGCTGGGCTCCGCCAGCTTCGACCGCGGCGTCGGCGTCAGCCACGACACCGGGCAGATCACCCACCATATCGGACCCGATCTCGACGCCGAGCGCGAGCTGGTGATCGGCGACCTCAAGGGCGCCGGGCAGATCTCCATGACCTACGAGCGCGCAGGCGTCGGTGCGACGAAAGATGGTCGCAACGGTGGCGGCGATCCGTACTTCACCGATGGTCGGATCCTTGTAGGGGTTCTGCCTGATATCGGCCGATAAGGCAGCAGCCTCCGACACTTCGATCGCCATCGTCGACCGGGTTCTCTGCTTCCTCGTTCTTTATCCCCATGACGAGAGGATCGCGGCGACCACAGCTGCCGGAGAATTTGAAGGCGGCAGCCGCCGGCGATCTCGATCAGCTTGTCGCGGTCCCAGGATGTGGACGTTGCCGCGTGTCGATTCGATGGCATACATGCCTCGAGAATGTGCAGCTCATTGGCGAGACCAGCCTGAACGCCGGAACTTCCTGAATCGGTGTCCGTTTCCCAGTGACCGTTATCATCAGGAGATACGAAAATGGCAACCACTTCGAGGGGCCGTGCTCAGGATCGCGCGAAGGTCGCTGGCGGACAGGATCACGAGGTTCGCTACGAGGCGAAAAAGGAAGGCGTTCCAAAGGAAACGGTCAATAGGGCCGTGGAGAAGGCTGGGAACTCTCGCAAAAAGGTCGAGGCGGAAATAAGCCGGCACTGAGCCGTGAAGCTTGCGACTTACAACGTCAATGGTGTCAACGGCCGCCTCGAAGTCTTGCTGAGGTGGCTTGATGAAGCCAAGCCGGACGTCGTCTGCCTACAGGAGCTGAAGGCCCCGCAAGAGAAGTTCCCGATCAAAGCGATCGAGGCAGCCGGCTATGGGGCGGTCTGGCAGGGCCAGAAGTCCTGGAACGGCGTCGCCATCCTCACCATGGGGAAGGAGCCGCATCTCACTAGAAAGGGTCTGCCCGGCGAGCCGGAGGACGAGCACAGCCGCCATATTGAAGCGATCGTCGATGGCATCGTAGTCGGTTGCCTCTACTTGCCGAACGGAAACCAATATCCGGGTCCGAAATTCGACTACAAGCTCCGCTGGTTCCGCCGTCTCCACGACTACGCGGCCGAACTGCTCGAGCTCGGGGTGCCTGTCGTGCTCGTCGGCGACTACAACGTCATGCCCACCGAGTTGGACGTCTACAAACCCGAACGCTGGACGAACGACGCCCTCTTCCGCGTCGAGGTCCGGGAGGCCTACAAGAAGCTTGTCGGGCAGGGTTGGACTGACGCGCTTCGCCATCTGCATCCAGGCGAGCGCATCTACACGTTCTGGGACTACTTCCGAAACGCATTCGCGCGCGACGCCGGCCTTCGCATCGACCACTTTATCCTAAGTTCGGAGGCGGCCAGACGGCTGACGAAGGCGGAGGTCGACAAGCACGTCCGCGGCTGGGACCACAGCAGTGATCACGCCCCAGTATGGATCGAGCTTCAGGACGAGCTCGTCAAGAAGAAGAGGAAGACGAAGTGAGCCATGAAGATTGGTAAGGGAAGGATCCGCTGAAGCTGCCGGAGTCGTCGACGGCTTCGTGGTGAACGGCGCGAGGCAGGCTTGACGTCTTCAATGCGATCGTTGAGCAGGTGGGCCTCCTGCGCGAGGCGCTCGAACGCGATCCTGACCCGCCCGACGACGACGCCGCTCCAGGAGCCCGCAAACGATTGGCCGGGTGACGACGGGACTTGACGCCTGCTTAGTTGAAATCGCCGATCTTCCCGGTCTGGAAGAGTATGACGGGATCGCCTACTTCGCCCACCGCAGGATGTCCCTCCCGTTTCACGACGAGGGCGCCAGCGTGCGTCCTTGCAGCCTCCCTAGCTTCTTCGACAGCCCCTGCCTCTTCCCCGTGGAAAACCGTTTCCCATGCCCGGACCGGCTGCCCACTATCATCGAGATCGAATGCGAATATGCTGATCGAAGTGAACGCTCCGGGCATCGGCGAACTCATGCGGTGCCGCGTTGGGGCTTCTCGACCTGCTCGTCGATTTGCGCCTGCAGCTTCTTTCGGGCGTCGCCTTCGAACTTCGCGCGGACACGTTCCACTTCCTGGTTGGTCGCTTCGATGGGTTGGCCTGAATCGTCCGGAAGGCCGGGACCGCTCTGGGCGATTGTGGAATCCTTCGGGCGGTCATTGAGGCCGTTTGTGGTCTTTGACATCGGAAACTCCTTTCGGGAGCTTAACGACGACGAAGATCTATTGTTCGGCGAGTGACGAAAAAGCTTGCGGAAATCCGGTCTGTCGACACCACCAAAAGCGGCCTACTCTTAAGCCCGCAGAATAAGTAGCCGATGCAAGCCTAAGACGCGCATAGTTGCCGCCTCGCGTATGAGCCCTATAGACGCGACAAGCAGAATTGACTTGCAGATCATGATCGCCATCGTCAACCATGAATGGCGCTATCGTGAAATCTTGAATGGAGGCTTGCACTCAGTTTGCTTCCGTGAACGTTTAAAACGTCGTCTGGTAGCCGTTTCATTTCACATCATTGGGGGCGCGTTTTATGGCTATGGGCAGACTTCGGATCAGCGCCCGTGTCCAAAGGAAGCTGAAAGGGAGCCTTTGGGCACCCCGCAATACGGCAAGAAGTGGATACAGATTGTCGTATGCGTTTGTGGTGTAATGCTTGAAGGAGAAGGCCATGACCAGCAAAACGCCACTGATACCCATACCCGCCCCGATGAATGGCCGCGCGCCGGTCGCGGGCCAATCAGGTCAGCAGCGCATCGCGAACTTATGTGGTTTGCGATGGGCGAGCGCGTCGTCGGATACTACTGCCCATCGGGAGCGCTGACGGTCGCGGACGCGCCGGCAGCGATCCGGCGCAACATGTGCCCGACCCCGGTTCCCATGGCAGTCCTGGCCGTCTGGCTATCGATCGCAACTGGCTGGGAAAAGGAATTGGAGCCGCGCTGTTGCAGGAGGCGTGCAGCGTACCGGATAGGCAGCCCGTATCATGAGGTATCGCGGCCTTCTGGTTCACGCAATCTTCGATGAAGCCAACGCGTTCTAAGAGCATTTTGGATTTGCAGCGTCGCCCGCTTATGCCTGCAATGATCAAGCGGATCTACCCAAGGCCGGGAAACTCACTCCCACGTCCACGATCTCAGTCAGCAGCATGCACCTGAACGCCGCGGCAGAGCAGTCCCCAAGTCGGGCGTCGTTGGGCCTCCTGGGCGTGAGCTTGCGTCATCGGATCGTTGCCGTCGTCTGGCTCGGGGCCGATAGGCGGCGGAGTCTCCCCAGGGTCTCGCTCAGGTTCGGGATTGCCGATCGGCGGCGCTGGCGGCGGAACGATGGGCTCGTTGGGCACGGACATGGTTTCCTCCTTGCTAACCGGGAGAACTCGCGTGTCCCTCGATTTATTCAAGAGGTGGTGGCGTGAAGAGATGCTTTTCTCGAGCAGCGAACCGATCGCCGCCGACGGGCTCGGGAACTGACCGAGTCCTCGATAGGGAACGGCAAGGGTCCGAGGTCAAAAAAACCAGCGCTCTTGCGGAGAGACGAATAAGACGATCCGAGGATCCTGCACGCAGTATGGTATCCGCGGCTCCATGGCTCGCCAATCGAGATATCGGTGCCGGCCTTGATGATGGTGAACATGGCGACGCAGCAGCGCAGGGGCTGGTCCGAAGGGCAATCGTGGTCATTCTTGGATGAAGGGGTATTTCGATGATGTCGGCGTTCCGGAATGATTCGGGGCGTTCGACTTCATCGCGAACATGTCGGCGGCCTTGTTGGCTTCAGCATGGCGGGCGAGGAGGCTGGCGAGTTTTACCCTGCCAAGGCCCAAGCTGACGCTGGCGATGCCAAGGCGCCCGAAGCGCGTTTATGTCCTCTCACTTATGCGGCCCGCGAAACGAGCTTTGGCATGCCAGGGGATCACGGAACGGTTCTTGCACGGTTACTAATATGTTTATCGTGGGGAGACCTAACGTCATGAAATGGCACAGATCCGGAGAGTTTAGTCCCTTGATGCTCGTTGTGAATGGGCCGGAAAAGTACAAACTTGTCGCAACCCTTTGGGAGGCCGCCAATATGCTGACGGCCTGCTGGCCCATCGACGATGGTGAAGAGTATCTCACGGCAATTAGGGCGTGCCGGGATGCACTTCATGGGGACGTCTCGGCCGAGGACGCACGAGAAGCGCTGATCCGTGCCGCCGACGAAGCTGGCATTCCGGTGATCACCGTCGTTCACTGAGCTTCGCTGCCGAATGAAATGAGTTCACGGGCGCCTTTCGTGACACAACCCTCTCGGTTCGCTGCATGCGCGGGGTCCATGCCGCTGAACATCACTTTCAGCCCGCGCTCGGCCAGCAGCTCTTTTGGCCTCTCCTTGGTGACAAGTGCCGGCTTCCGTTCCTTCAGTATTCCGCGTACATTCCGCCGGGTCGATGGCAGAAACGAAGGGAGCGCCTTTCCCGCAACCGCATGTTGTGCCCGCCGCATTTTACCGTGTCGCCGTCGCCGATGGTCAAAGATGCGCGGATGATCCGCCCAGCAACCATTGAACGCTATCTCCACGCTCGGCCGCCTCCCGCTTCCGCCCGAGTGCCTGTTCCTGCTCGTATGACTTGTGCGGGAAATGCTCGAAGCACCACCAGCGGGTCGCCCCGGCCGGAGAAGGACTGTTGCCCCAGCCACCCCACTCGGCGCATCCCTTCTCCTCGCAATAGTGGACATGCATTCGCGGCGCTTCCGTCAGTGGCCGTCTGTCGGTGTCGCTTATCTTTCCTCCTGGAGTTGCCAGCCGGCTTTCGGGACCGGCCACCCCTTCTGGGCCGCGCGGAAATCAGCCTCGGCTTCGGCTTTCTTCTTTGCTTCCATGATGCCCGCTGCCCAGACAGTGATGCGCATGCGGCCGGCTTTGAATACGAAGCGCCGTTCGGTCGTTTGCTTGCCTGCCGTGTATCCCGCGCGAAAGCAAGCGCGCGCGGCCGACAGACCAACGCTCTCGCGGAAAGCCCGCGGCTGCGACGACCACCAGTCCCGCAGAGCGGTTTCGAATGACACGGACGTTGGTTGGGGACGGTCAAGCATAGGTGTCAGCCCTGGTCTCGGGTTCGACACCGCGGATCGGCCATCGCAGTCGCTTTCGCTCATGGGTGATCTTGGGCATATCAGTCTCGATGGTAGCTCGGTCGCCAGCCGCGGGCCATGCCCCGGCTCATGGCGCCTTCGGTCAATGCCAACTGCCGGCGAAGGTGACGGATATCTTCCAGAAGGGTGTCTATGGCCGCGTGCGTATCGCCTCTGTGGTAGGCAATCACCTTTGCACGCTCATCGTCTTCCACGGCTTCGCCGATCGGCCGCTCTCGCATATCCGTGCTCCGTACTTCGGTTTTCAGAATGGCTGCCGCGGCGCCTTATGTTCTTATTATGTTCTCATCTCCCTGCGAGTCAATAATCAATCTGGGTCAATTGAGTTTTCGCGCGCATTTAGACGGCGGCGACCATCTCTCTCACGGTGCCGACAACCCGACTATGATCATATGGCTTGCTGAAGAACCGGCCTTCGACTGGCAGGACCTCGTCACTTAGGTCATGGTGCCCTGATGTCACGATGATCTTGACAGGGGGCCATCGGTCCCGTACCGCCGCGGCGAGTTTAAGACCATCCATCGATCCTGGCATGTCTATATCGGTGAACATCAGCCGGATCTCTGCGTGGACATTCAGTATTTCTATCGCAGCGTCCGCGTCAGAGGCCTCGAAGACCGTGAACCCCTCATCCTCGAGCGATATCACGATGGCCAGGCGGACGAGAACCTCGTCCTCAACAACAAGAACCGCCGCGCCGATATCAGACACCTCAACGCTCTCCGTTCCGGCCGCCAGCATCTCTGGCATGGCCTCGAGCACGGTAACACTTGGGCGGCGGGAAGGATCCATCCTCCGCTGAAAATCGCCGATAACCCTCAAACGCTCTTCGAATACGCAGCCGCGATGCCAGACCCTTGGCGCTGCACTGAAAGCCTGATGCGGCGAACGTGATGTTCGGCGCCGTGCCTAATAACGAGACCAGTGCTGAGCCCACATAGCGTGTTCCATATCCCTGACGCGTCGGTGGCCGCACCGGCGGGCGCCGCCCGGATATTCTACGGAAGGTGACCACGCCCACACGAAAAACTCCCTCTGTTGTCAACACCGGATTATAAGGATTGAATGAAATCCTCCGCAGCGGCCTTCCCGCGTCCAATTATATATGCTTCAGGGCGCTCGGGGATCCGGCAAGACGACTGCTGCACCGCGGTTTTTGCGCGCCGGTGTCGAAGTGGCCGAAAGCTGCGTCTACGTGGCGCTGTCGCAGACGGCCGCCGAACTCAACGCCATCGCCTTGTCCCATGGCTGGACGCTTGATGGCATTCGTGTCGAAGAACTCGCGAGGCCTGGCTCGGTCGATGAGGCTGATGAGCGGAGCATCTTCATGACTTCCGATCTCAGGCTGAATGAGAGGCTGCCATCGAGGAACACAAGCCCCGCCGTCTCGTCTATGACTGCTTGCTTGAAATTCGGTTCATCTCTGGAGATTCGCCCCGCTGCCGCCGCGAACTTATTGCCTTCAAGGCACACCAGGCTCAGGCTTGAAGATCCAACTTACCGTTCCCAGATTGTCGGGATCAAAACGCTTAGAAAGGAGACAGCGATGACAAGCACATTGTTTGACAGACCGCTCTTCGTTAAGCGGGGCCACCACATTCAGGAAGTGGCAAGCCTGGAAGACTTATTCGACCTGCTTGATGAATGGCCGGCGGAAAGACGAGGCATGACCTACGAGGTGCTGGTGAAAGCCCGCCGACTGGCAGCACAAGGGATTTTCCCGTTGAACTCCCTTCGTGAAAATGTTCGGCGGTATCTCATCAAGGAACGGGCTCTCGCAAACATTGACGAACTCCCCCTGGCCAAAGAGGGGGTCTTGCCCCGCAGCTTAACCTCCTAGACAGCGGCAATGCACAAATGTCGGGCCCCGGGAATCCAGGTAGGTCCTCGTTTAGTTGTTGACAGGCTGGGGCTGGCTATCGTTGGCCAGCACGAGATTTGGCGGTATGTCCGGCCCCTCGTTTCCCGATAGGATGGCGGAGATGTAATTTAACGCGTTTTTCATGCCGTTCATCGTGTAGGGCTTTTCGATCGCGCCAAGCGCATCCACGAAATCGGGCGGCAATCGCTTGATGTTGCCTGTAACGAAGACGTAGGGAATGCCTGCAGCGGCTAAAGAGCGGCCGACTTCGATTCCCGTCGGTCCGTCCATCAGTTGAACGTCGACGAAAGCGAAATCCGGTTTTTGCGCAGCCAGCAGATCGTGCGCTTGTCTGCTATTCATCGCGATGCCCGCGACCTCGTGTCCGGCTGCTTCCACCTCGATTTCAAGCTCCATGGCGAGCAGCATCTCGTCCTCGACGATCATGACTTTCAATTCTCGTTCTCCTGATGTTCGTCGATCAGCAGCATGACCTCGACCACTGTCTTGTCGCCTTCGATCTTGCGTTCGACACTGGCTGCGAGTTGACGGGCCGATGCTTCCAGGAGAAGCCGCCCGAACTCGGCGGCTTCCGCGTCCGGCTCGACGGGAGTCGTCGTGTCCTCGACCCGGATCACAAAGTGGCCGTGCATCCGTTTTACGACGACGTGGATCGCGCCGCCGCCGTCGCTGAGACCCCTGTTGACCGCGTCCACCACGAGCTCGTTGACGATCAGCGACAGGGGTGTCGCCTTGACGGCCGGAACGAGGAGCGGCGCTAGGTCGAGCGTCAGCCGGATGTCATTCCGTCCGACGCCGCTGACAAGGTCGGTGACCAGCTCGCGGATGAAGTCCGCGACGTCGAATCGGGCAACGTCGTCGAGGGTGAAAAGTTTTCGCTGCACGGTACTCAGTGCTTCTACCCTGTTGAGCACCGACATCAGCGTCTGCTTCTTGACCGTGTCCTGCGTGAACCGCGCCTGCAGTTTGACGATCGACGCCATGGTCAGGAGATTGTTTTTGACCCGATGGTCGACTTCGTGGATGAGAAGGGTCTTTGCCAAAAGGGCCGATTTCAGTTCCGCCATATTCCTTGCAACTGCCTCTTCCGCTTGATGTCGGGCCAATGCAAGTTCCGCTTCACGGCTTTTGACGGTTGTGAAATCCAGCTGCGAGGCGAAAAAATAGATGATCCTTCCCTCGTCATCGCGCACCGGACTGATGAAAAGCGCGTTCCAAAAGGTGCTGCCGTCTTTTCGGTAATTGAGGATGTCGACGGAGATGTCTTGGCCTCGCGCGACGCTGTCGCGAATGTAACCTACGCTCCGCCTGTCTGTCTCCGGCCCCTGGAGCAGGCGGCAGTTGCGGCCGATGAGCTCATCATTCGAGTAGCCCGTCATTTTTTCGAAAGCCGCGTTGCAGAAGATGATGGGATTATCATGCTGAGCGGGATCAGTGACGATCATCGGCATGCGCGTCGCCTTGAATGCCGCCGCGAAGGGGTCTTCCTTCACGTGCCTAGCAATCAGCCGGTCGCCGGCGCGGCGAGCCTCTTTGTGATATCGATCGGTATCCTGCATGCGATGTTGATCTAGGTTTGGGAGACTTGACCTAGCGCTTTCCCCCACGGAGTCTAGTGGATTCGCCTCGATTTTTTTTAAGTCGATCTCAATCCGCGATCGCGTCAAGCGACATGTCTCCTGGCCGGTCTTGCTCCCTTTCCACCGTTGACTTGCCGCCCGCGAACTTTCAAGAATGACGAAAAGACCGAGGCCCGTTTCATGCACGAAAGTAATCCCGCTGTGCCCCATCAGGGCGAATTGGCCGCGCTCATCCTCCGCTATGATTGGGCAAACACCAGCCTCGGGCCGGTTTCGTCGTGGCCGATCCAGCTCAGATGCGCGGTTGATATAGCGCTTCCCTCGCGTGCCCAGATCGTCATGTTCTGCGGCCCAGAATTCATCGCCATATACAATGACGCCTATGCACCGACGATTGGAGCAAAGCATCCGGCGGCGCTGGGAAAGCCGGCAAAGGAAAACTGGGCCGAGCTGTGGGATGATCTGGAGCCGCTGCTGCGCAAGGTTTTGGAGACCGGCGAGACTGTCTTCGCCAAGGACAGGCCTTTCTATATCGAGAGGCATCACAAGCCGGAAACGGTTTATTTCGATATTTCCTATTCGCCGGTATTCGATGAAAACGGCAGGGTCCTGGCGGTCTTTTGCATCGTCAGCGAAACGACGGGTCGGGTCGGCTACGAGGCTAAGCTCAAACGCCTGGCATCGATCATTTCCTCCTCTGAAGACGCAATCCTCGGTATCGATCTCGCCATGATGGTGACCGACTGGAACGATGGAGCCGAAAAGCTCTACGGCTATTCATCCAGCGAAATTCTCGGCCGGTCGGTGACGGTTCTTATTCCAGATAATCGCGTGGACGAGGAGGCGCGCATCATCGCGCGCATCAAGGCCGGGGAGCGTATCGAGACCCATGAGACGATCAGGCGCCATAGGAGCGGAGAACTCTTGGACGTCTCCCTTACGGTATCTCCGATCTATGACGCAGAGGGACGCATCGTTGGCGCCTCGAAAATCGCGAGAGATATTACGGCGCGCAAGGAAGCGGAGCGGGTGCAGGAGGTTCTGATCGCCGAGTTGAACCATAGGGTCAAGAATATCTTGGCGACGGTTGCGGCGATCGCTCGTCAGACATTCGCGGGAGCGCCGGATGCCGAGGCGGCGAGGGCAGCTTTCGACGCCAGGCTCCAAAGCCTGGCGAGAGCGCATGATTTGCTCACCCATGGCAATTGGGAGGCGGCAAGCCTTGGAAATGTGGTTTCCGAGGCGCTGTCAGCGTATCCGGCGGAGCGTCTCGACATTAGCGGGCCGGATCTCAATATCTCGCCCAAAGCAGTGGTCGCGCTGGCGCTCATTGTACATGAGCTGGCCACCAATGCCGCGAAATACGGTGCCTTATCAGCCGAGTCCGGAAAAATCGCAGTGTCATGGAAGTTGGAAGGTTCACCCGACCCGTCGCTCATACTGCTGTGGAGTGAAAGCGGCGGCCCCCCAGTTAAGCCTCCCTTAAGGCGGGGGTTCGGGTCGCGCTTGATCGAGGCGATGTCCTCGGGACAGCTCAAGGGCCGTGCAGAACTTGCTTACGACGACGGTGGCCTGCGTTGCCTGATCAGCGCGCCTCTGGATGTGGAATGGGCAGACACCGATCACGAGGTTGCTGCCTCTGCTTAAAAACGGGCGTCCGGTGGCCAGGGGTCCCGGTTGCCGTTGACTGGGACTGGCGCGTATCGCGCCTCGGGCTTCACGCCGCCTTCAGATCCCGACCGGGCGCAATCGGCAGCTTCGCACGCAGGGGTCGAATTTGGGGCAGGGACAGTGACCTCGAACTGCTGTTCCCGCAAAAGCGCTGCGAACTGTCTTTGGAGTGGGCCTCTCGAATCTTCTCTTTTGCCACCTGCTTTCTAGCCGGCCATGGCATGCCGCCCGAGAACATAGCGAACCCCAATCAAGGACCGGATGCTGCTTCGCTTTCCAACCCAACAGGCTGCCGAGTTCTGCGGGCTAGGACCAAGGTCTGAGGAGGCCCGGTCTGAAGTCCTACTTCTGGAACACTTCCTCCATCCTGCGGTTTGGTCCCCAGCGGAATCAAACATACAAGGAGGAAAACAGATGAAGATCAAGGCACTAGGAATTGCCGCGAGCATCCTGTTGGCATCGACTTCTGCCTTTGCGCAGTCTTCGACGGTGACAGGTGCAGCAGGTGGTGCCGCAACGGGTGCCGTCGTCGGCGGCCCGGTCGGTGCTGCTGTCGGCGGCATCGTTGGCGGTGTGGCGGGTAGCGTCATCGATCCGCCGCCGCAGAAGGTGGTGACCTATGTTCAACAGGCTCCCGCCCCGACCGAGCGCGTCGTGGTGAAGGAGAAAGTCGTCGTCGGACAGCCTCTGCCGGAAACCGTGGTCGTCACGCCCATTCCCGATGACCCGAAGTACGCATACGCTATCGTTAACGATCAGCGTGTGATCGTCGAACCTTCCTCTCGGAAGGTCATCCAGGTCATTCAGTGACCTTCCGGGCGGCTTTGGCCGCCGCTTAACAATCAGGGCAAGCATGCGACGCATGAGAATGCGGGGCGGCATCGCGTGCCCAAACTTTGGAGATTGATCATGAAAAGCAACCATCTCGCCATGCTCGTGGCAGCGTTGTCACTCAGCGTGTCGCCGCTTGCCACGTTGCCAGCAGCAGCCCAGCAGGACACCAAGAGCGGCAGCCAGGCTCAGTCCGGTTCTCAGACGGGCACGGACGCCACTTCGCAGGCCGGCTCCAAGGCCACCGGAACTGGCACCGACTGCACGCCCGACGCGTCGGGTGCCTGCCCGCAAGGCAAGGGCCAATCTTCGCAGCAGAAATCGGACCAGGGTTCGGACATGAAAAAGAGCGCCGAGCAGCCTTCGACCGATAGTTCGACGAGCGGAAGTTCCTCCGGCAAGTCTTCGACGGAAGCCAAGCCCGGATCCCAAGACGCCAGCGGTGGCACCACGACCGAACAGACCCCGGCCGCCAAGTCCGGCAGCACCGATACCAGCGGCTCGGCTAAAGCAGGCACGAAGAGCAGCGCCGAAACCAAGCCCGCGGAGGGCACCGGCAAGGGCGCCACCACGCAAAGCGGCGATGCGTCCAAGCAGTCGACCGACCAGAACACGTCCACGACCAACAAAAGCTCTTCCGAAACCAACGTCAACAACAACGCCACGACGAACAATCAGACGTCCAACACCAAGACCAACGTCAACATTTCCGTTGAACAGCAGACCGAAATTCGCCAGGTGGTGAAAGAGGTTCATGTCGAACCTGTGAAGGAAGTGAACTTCACGGTTTCCGTTGGAACGACGATCCCGAAGAAGGTTCGTCTCGAACCGCTGCCGCCACGCATCGTGAAGATCGTTCCGCAATACGAAAGCTACCGCTTCTTCATCCTTGCGGATGGCCGGATCGTTATTGTCGATCCCGATGCTCTCACGATCGTCTACATCATCGAGGCCTAACACGCGCTTCCCGGCGGCGTCCTTGCGCCGCCGGGGGCCGCAGGAGGGATCAATGATCCACCATGAAGACAAGGGATCGGGACCACCTTTCCCATAGTCGTCATCCTGGTTGCCATTGTCGCCCTTATCGGCGGCCTGGTTCTGTCTTCAGGCCATCAGCCGCCGGCACGAGTTTGAGTCCCCGCCAGTTCGACAGGTCGGTGATCTCATCTCACATGACGGAGGCGACGGCTTGCCGGTGTCTTTTCGCATTTGCGCGCGAGACCGAGCGTCGTGCTCAGCAATCCACTGGCACATCATCTTGTGAAGTAGACCATAGGGTTTAAGGGGCGGCGTCATTCTCGCGACTGCCGAACTGCCAATACCGACGCTGGCGCGCTTCGAGGAATCAAGCATCCAGCCCGTTCCGACTATTTATCGTGGTCCTTGCCGGCCAGGTTTATTCGATGATCTGGCAAAAACGCTGGACCTGAACAGGCAACAGGGCTTTGTGGCAAGGACCGCGGGCGATTTCGCGGAGAATGCCATGCCTGAATGCGTGGGGAAATATGTCAGGGAAGGATATGTCCAGACAGAGACCCATGGGGCGAAGGCGGAACTCATCCCAAACCGCTTGAACGACGCCTAACGGCGCAGAGTTGCTGCCACCAAATCGAAAGTCCACCCGACTACGTGCAAGTGGCACACCGCTTCGTTGCACTTCATCTAGCTTTGCATCAGAGTCATCTGAGTACATGATGAAGCCGTCAAGATGGGGCGATTCATGAAGTGCATTGCTGAACTTTTGATGGGATTGGCGGGAGCGACCTTGGTCGTCATTAGCGCAGTTCACCCGGCGGAAGCTAACAGTGACAATGGCGAAGACCCATCTTGTGAAATCGTCAACCTTGCATACGCGGCAACCATGAACGCTACGCGGTCGAGCGTGACGGCTTATGCCGAGCAGGACGATGGATCTTTAGTGTTTATTGCCGATTTGCGAACCCAGTTAGGTACTAATTATCTGAAAGATTCAACGCGAAAGCAATGGATCCGTTACCCACAGACAAAGTGGGTTCCAGCGGACCGATTTGGTCCAAAAATAACTGACTGTGTATTGAAGGGTGATGAAAGTCACCCGGATCTCGCGGCAAAGCACTATTCAGCTATCCGTCATGAGGCACCGCATGTCTCTAAAGTGGATTTTTGGATTACGCATGACGATGGACGAATTGTAAAAATGCGAATTGGGCCGTGGGGGGTCAAGCTTAAGTCCGGACTAGGAGTAATTGAAATCCGGAAGTTCGATGATGAGGCATTGACCCCTCCGCTTTGATCCGCAGCCGCAACAGAGTTGCGCTTCCATTCGAACGGTATGTCCGATGCTTTTGTCGAAATCCTGAAGCGGAATTACACGCGAATATCAGTTCCACAGGACGCTGAAACAGCGCTCCAATCGCGCCGACGTCCAGTTTCCGTGAAAACCTTAAACCGCTGCGCCGGCACGTCTGAACTGGTGCTATGTGTAAATCATGTAATCGTCATATGTCGAAGCCCCGTTCGGCAACAACATCAACAATCACACGCTGTTCCAGAAGGTGGGGCCATAACGCCGCTTGCGTGCAACCCAACTCCCTCGACAGCGTTGGAGGTAACTATTTCTGCCTTCGAAACCTGTGGCATTTGCTACATTCCGTGAATATTTTCCGTCGGCACTGTCGATTTTCGCCTTGGCCGATCGTCCTTATCACGATGTGCTGGCACCGCGGTCGTGGCTTCAGCACGTCGTCGGGCAACAGAAGGAGCAATTGTCATGGATAATCAGCATCTCGTAGCTGCCGCCGTGCTTGCGGCCAAGAACGGCGTCCGGTTCCCCAATGAGAGCGAGGCGTATCGCAGCGCCCGCGACGCGCTGCTGGCCGAAGAGATCGAATTGCGCCGGCACATCGAGCGCGTGGCAAGACAGCGCCGGGCGCTGCCGCCGGGCGGCGAGGTGACGAAAGACTACCGCTTCGAAGGCAGCGACGGGCCGATCTCCTTTAGCGAACTCTTCGCCGACAAGGAGACGCTGATCGTCTACAGCTACATGTTCGGTCCGCAACGCGAGCGCCCGTGCCCGATGTGCACTTCGCTGCTATCGTCCTGGGACGGCGAGGTGCCCGACATTCAGCAGCGCGCAGCCTTGGCCGTCGTCGCCCGCTCGCCGATTGAAAAGCTGCTCGCCTTCAAGAAGGAGCGTGGCTGGCATCACCTGCCGCTTTATTCCGACATGACGGACGACTACAGCCGCGACTATCACGCAATCGGCAAGGATGGCAGCGACGACGCGGCCTTCAACGTTTTCACGCGGCGCGACGGCACCATCCGCCATTTCTGGAGCCAGGAGATGGGCGGGGTGACGGCAGATCCCGGTGAGGATCCGCGCGGGGCGCCCGACCTGATGCCGCTCTGGACCGTCATCGATTCGACGCCCGAAGGCCGGCCGGCCGACTGGTATCCAAAGCTGTCTTATTAAGATCAGCCGCGTCGTAGCCCGTCAGCCGGTGGAGCGGTTTCTTGAGGGCTCGGCCCATTCGATGCTGGTGACGGCGGCATCCGGCAGCGGCGGCGGATCGATGTCGTAGACATAGCCGGAGATCATGTCGGCGGCGCGTTCCGTCGCCTTGATCTTCGCCTCGGTTTCGGCGACCGCCTTGGAGATCGCTTCGATGCGGGCGCGGAACATGTGGGCAAGCACATCGCGGCCTGACTGTTTTTCGAGCCGTTCCAGATGCAGGCCGATTCGCGAGGCGTGGCGCTCGAGCTCACTCTTGCTGAAACGCGCCTTGCGCAGTTCTTCGGAAAGGCTGTCCTGCATGACGGCAACGGGATCGAAACTTCCTGGCGCGCGCTCGTCGAGCACCGCGTCGGTGACGAGCTTCTCGATCATCACCAGCGCCTGCAATTCGGCCGCATCGGCAAATTCGACGTCGTAGCCGGTATCGTCGTAAACCTTGCGCCGGACCGGATCGAGAAGCAGCCCATAGGCTTTCTGCAGATGGGCAAAGGCGTCCGAATCACCGCCCGAATCGGGGTGGGCAACTTTTGCCAGGCGCCGATAGGCGGCCTTCAACTGCGCCTCGTCCGCATCGCGTTCAACGCCGAGAATATCGTATGGATCCGTCACGCCTGCTCCCTTGCTCCCCGCCACGTTGCGGGCAGTCTAGGTCTTCTTCCGCATCACAAGGGCGAAGTTTAGACCGAAACGAGGAATGACGTCCATGGCCCGAGATGGCGATGGTTTATGCCAATGCTCCGCCAAATCCTAGATTATTTAATGTTTTCAACTTGTTGTTCGAAGATCAGCCTGCGGTGATCGAAGCCAGATAACATGTGGCTTCGCCATCGATTTTTAGCACGGTAGCAGTCGCGTCCTCGATCAGTAGCGCATCGCCGGCCGCGAGCGCGCCGGTCTCGCCGCCCCGCCGGAATGAGAGTGCGCCGAAATGACAAAGCAACAGGCATGTCGAGGGCGAAAGCGGCACGGACTTGCCGCCATCGACGTCGATGCGGATCAGCGTATGGGTAAGCCCGTTGCGGCGCGTCATCACGTTGAGATCCGTGATGGCTCCGTCCTCGAGCCTGGCTGCGACCGGGATATCCGCCGGGAAGGCCAGCGGATCGCTTGCCATTGTCAGAACCACGGGCTTGCTGCCTGCGACATCGAGCACCATGCCGTTGCCATCAAGGATTGCCAGCGTGCGGTCGATGCCAGGAAAGATCGAAAACGGACCGTCTTCTGCGACCGTTGCCATGCTGATGCGCCAGTCGAAGTCATTGATCGACGCGCCGGGCGGAAAGACGGCGATCTCCACCGTCTCTCCCTTGCCGTTTTTCCAGGGCATGCGTTTGTGATCGCCGGCGCGCAGGATCCTCACCGGGCTCAGTTCCCGAGAATGCCGGGCAGGCGCAGGCCCTTTTCCTTGGCGCAGTCGATGGCGATCTCGTAACCGGCATCGGCGTGGCGCATGACACCGGTCGCCGGGTCGTTCCAGAGCACGCGCTCGAGGCGTCTTGCGGCATCGTCCGTGCCATCGGCGCAAATGACCATGCCGGAATGCTGCGAGAAGCCCATGCCGACGCCGCCGCCGTGATGCAGCGACACCCAGGTGGCGCCCGACGCCGTGTTGAGCAGGGCGTTGAGCAGCGGCCAATCGGAGACGGCGTCGGAACCGTCCTTCATCGCTTCGGTCTCGCGGTTCGGCGAAGCAACGGAGCCGGAGTCCAGATGATCGCGACCGATGACGATCGGGGCGGAGAGCTCGCCTGTTCTCACCATCTCGTTGAAGGCGAGGCCGAGCTTGTGGCGGTCGCCCAAGCCCACCCAGCAGATGCGCGCCGGCAGGCCCTGGAAGGCGATGCGCTCCCTGGCCATGTCGAGCCAATGATGCAGGTGCTTGTTGTCAGGCAGCAGCTCCTTCACCTTGGCATCGGTCTTGTAGATATCCTCCGGATCGCCGGAAAGGGCCGCCCAGCGGAAGGGGCCGATGCCGCGGCAAAACAGCGGCCGGATATAGGCCGGCACGAAGCCCGGGAAAGCAAAGGCGTTTTCGAGGCCTTCATCCTTGGCGACCTGGCGGATATTGTTGCCATAATCGAGGGTCGGCACGCCGGCGTTCCAGAAGGCGATCATCGCTTCTACATGCTCGCGCATCGAGGCGCGCGCGGCCTTTTCCACGGCCTTCGGGTCGCTTTCGCGCTTGGCCTTCCATTCGGCCATCGTCCAGCCCTTCGGCAGGTAGCCGTTGATCGGGTCGTGGGCCGAGGTCTGGTCGGTGACGATATCGGGGCGGATGCCGCGGCGGACCATCTCCGGCAGGATTTCGGCAGCATTGCCGAGCAGGCCGACGGATTTCGCCTCGCCGGCCTTGGTCCAGCGGTCGATCATCTCGAGCGCTTCATCGAGCGTCTCGGCCTTGGCGTCGACATAGCGGGTGCGCAGGCGGAAATCGATCGAATCGGGATTGCATTCGACGGCAAGGCAGCAGGCGCCGGCCATGACGGCGGCGAGCGGCTGGGCGCCGCCCATGCCGCCGAGGCCGCCGGTCAGGATCCATTTGCCCTTGAGATTGCCGCCGTAGTGCTGGCGGCCGGCCTCGACGAAGGTCTCGTAGGTGCCCTGCACGATGCCCTGGGTGCCGATATAGATCCACGAGCCGGCCGTCATCTGGCCGTACATGGCAAGGCCCTTCTTATCCAACTCGTTGAAATGATCCCAGGTCGCCCAGTGCGGCACGAGGTTGGAATTGGCGATCAGCACGCGCGGCGCATCCTTGTGGGTGCGGAACACGCCGACCGGCTTGCCGGATTGCACGACCAGGGTTTCTTCTTCCGTCAGCGTCTTCAGCGTCGCGACGATGCGATCGAAATCCTCCCAGGTGCGGGCGGCGCGCCCGATGCCGCCATAGACCACGAGCTCGTTCGGATTTTCGGCGACGTCGGGGTCGAGATTGTTCATCAGCATGCGCAGCGGCGCTTCGGTCATCCAGCTCTTGGCATTGAGATCGTTGCCGCGGGGCGCGCGGATTTCGCGGATATTGTGGCGTGGATTGCTCATGGCGGTTCCCCTGTCGAGAGATCGTTATCGTTTCAGGCCTGGCGCAATCTGTTCGATGCGCACCAGAATGTTCTTGAGATGGACGCGAAGTCTGTCCGCCTTGGCGGCGTCATAGGCAAAGGGCGCCGCCTCGCTCTGCAGATGCGTCGATTGCGCGAGCTCCATCTGGATCGCGTGCACGCCGGTTTCGGGCCGACCATAGTGGCGTGTCGTCCAGCCGCCCTTGAAACGACCGTTGAGCACGCTGTCGTAACCCTCGGCGGCTTCGACGACGGTAAGCGTCGCCTGCTCGATCGCGCTGTCGCACGTCTTGCCCATATCGGTGCCGATATTGAAATCCGGCAGCTTGCCTTCGAAGAGGAAGGGAATGTGCGAGCGGATCGAATGGCAGTCGTAGAGGATCGCGACACCATGGATTGCTCTCACGCGCTCGATCTCGGCGGCAAGTGCGGCATGATAGGGAGCATGAAAGTCGCGGAGCCGCGCCGCGATGTCGGCCTCGTCGGGGGCCGCGCCTTCCTTCCAGATCGCCTTGCCGTCGAAATCCGTCTGGGGAACGAGGCCGGTGGTGTTTTGGCCGGGGTAGAGGCTGACGCCGGCCGGATCGCGGTTGGCGTCGATCACGTAGCGGTGGAAGGTGGCGCGCACGGTGGTGACATTGTCGAGCAGGCCATCATAGAGCTGGTCAATGTGCCAATCGGTGTCGGCCAGCATCCTGCCATTGTCGTTGAGCCGGTCGGCGATCTCGGGCGGCACCTCGGTGCCGGTATGGGGCAAGCCGAGGATGACGGGGGAGGTGCCTTGGCGACTTTCGCACGGGGCGGAGACTGTTTCCTTGATCGTCATTTCAGCTCTCCAGAACCGGCAAGATCCCAGAGGAAACCGAGGCGTTCAGCGCACCCGTCGCCACCAGTTCGGCGGCGGCGGCGAGGTCGTTTGCCATGTAGCGGTCAACGTCAAGGCTCGCCACCTTGGTGCGGATGACACTGATCGCCTTGCCAAGCTCCGGGCTGGTCGACAGCGGCGCGCGCAGTTCGACGCCTTGGGCGGCGGTCAGCGCCTCGATGCCGATGATGCCGAACAGGTTCTCGGTCATGGCGAGCAGGCGACGGGCGCCGTGGCAGGCCATCGAGACATGGTCTTCCTGATTGGCCGAGGTCGGGGTCGAATCGACCGAGGCCGGGTGCGACATCTGCTTGTTTTCGGACATCAGCGCCGCTGACGTCACCTCGGCGATCATCAGGCCGGAGTTCAGGCCCGGCTTCTTGGCGAGAAAGGCCGGCAGGCCGTAGGAGAGGGTCGGATCGACGAGCAGCGCGATGCGGCGCTGCGAAATCGCGCCGATCTCGCAGACGGCGAGCGCGATCTGGTCGGCGGCGAAGGCGACGGGTTCGGCGTGGAAATTGCCGCCGGAGACGACCGAATTGTCCGAAAGCACCAGCGGATTGTCGGTGACCGCGTTGGCCTCGATTTCGAGGGTGCGGGCAACCGAGCGCAGCAGATCAAGGCAGGCACCGTCGACCTGCGGCTGGCAGCGGATGCAATAGGGATCCTGCACGCGCTCGTCGCCCTCGATGTGGCTCTGGCGAATGATGGAGTTTTCGAGGAGCGCCCGAAGTGCCGCCGCCGTGTCGATCTGGCCCCTATGGCCACGCAAGGTGTGAATATCCGGATGGAAGGGCGCCGAAGAGCCCATGGCGGCATCGGTGGACATGGCGCCGGTGATGAGAGCTGCCTGCGCGGCGCGATGGGCGCGGAAGAGGCCGGCGAGCGCCAGCGCCGTCGAGGTCTGGGTGCCGTTGATCAGCGCCAGGCCCTCCTTGGCGGCGAGCACCACCGGTTTCAGCCCGGCCCTTTCCAGGGCTTGCGCCCCGGAGAGCCGTTCGCCGGCGAAGAAGGCTTCGGCCTCGCCCATCATCACCGCCGCCATATGGGCAAGCGGAGCAAGATCGCCGGAGGCGCCGACAGAGCCCTTTTCCGGGATCAGCGGAATGACGCCCTTTTCCAGCATGCCTTCGATCAGCCGCACCAGCTCCAGGCGCACGCCGGAGGCGCCGCGCCCGAGCGAGACCAGCTTGAGCGCCATGATCAGCCGCACGATGTTGTCGGGCAACGGCGCGCCGACGCCGCAGCAATGCGACAGGATAAGATTGCGCTGCAAGGTGGTCACATCGGCGCTGTCGATCTTGATCGAGGCGAGTTTGCCGAAGCCGGTATTGATGCCGTAGACCGGCGCGTTGCCGGCGGCGATCTCGGCGATACGGGCAGCGGCCTTGGCGATCCCGGCATCGAAGGCGGGGTCGAGCCTTGCCGGCACGCCGGTCCAGTAGATGGTTTCGAGATCCTTGAGCGAGACGGAGCCCGGGTGGAGCGTGATGGTCATCGACCGTTCCTTTCGCCCTTGAAGACGCGTGCGTGAATCGGATTGAAGCCGATGCGGTAGACGAGCTCGGCGAGGCTTTCGATATTCCAGACGGCGAGATCGGCGGATTTGCCGGGTTCGAGCGTTCCCGTCTTGTCGAGCAGGCCAAGGGCGCGGGCGCCTTCGCGGGTGGCGCCGGCGATGCATTCCTCGACGGTGAGGCCGAAAAGCGTGGCCGACATGTTCATGGTGAGCAACATCGAGGTGAGCGGCGAGGTGCCGGGATTGCAATCGGTGGCGATCGCGATCGGCACGCCTGCCCGGCGCAGCGCCTCCACCGGCGGCTTCTGCTTCTCATGGATGGCGTAAAAGGCGCCGGGGAGCAGCACGGCGACGGTGCCGGCCGCGGCCATCGCCGCCACGCCATCTTCGTCGAGATATTCGAGGTGATCGGCCGACAATGCGCCATATGACGCGGCGAGCCTGGCGCCGCCAAGATTGGAGAGCTGCTCGGCATGCAGCTTGACCGGCAGGCCGAGCGCCTTGGCCTTGTCGAAGACGCGGGCGATCTCGGTGGTCGAAAAAGCGATGCCCTCGCAGAAGCCGTCGACGGCATCGGCAAGACCGAGGCCATGCATGTCGTCGAGACCGGGCAGAACGACATCATCGAGATAATCGCCGTTGCGCCCCTTATATTCCACGGGCGTCGCATGGGCGCCGAGATAGCTGGTGGCGACGCGGACCGGACGGACATGGCCGAGCAGGCGGGCGCTCTGCAGCATCTTCACTTCACCGGTCCGGTTCAGCCCGTAACCGGACTTGACCTCGATCGTCGTCACGCCTTCGGCAAGCAGCGTGTCGAGCCGCGGCAGAGCCTGCGCGACGAGCTCCTCGACCGACAGCGCATTGGTCGCCTTCACCGAGGAGACGATGCCGCCGCCGGCGCGCGCGACCTCCTCATAAGTCGCGCCTGCAAGGCGCATTTCGAACTCGCGGGCGCGGTTGCCGCCGTGGACGATATGGGTGTGGCAGTCGACGAGACCGGGCGTTACCCAGCGGCCTTCGAGATCGACGATTTCGGAGCGTTCGATGGCCGATGCTGGCAGCTCGCTTTCGGCGCCGGCAAAGGCGATGCGGCCGTTTTCGACCAGCACGGCGCCCTTTTCGACGATGCCGAGCCCTTCTTTGCCAGGCGCCAGCGTGGCCAGCCGCGCATTGCGCCAAAGCACTAGGCGGGTGTCGGCAGATGGGGCTTCCTCTGAAAAAATGTTCCCGGTCATCAGCTTTGCGCCTTTCCTTATGCCGAAACATGTATATACATAATCGACAGGTGACAAGAGAAATTTTGTGCGCTTTTCTGGAAAAGAAAGATCGGCGGCACGGCAAGAGGAGAGGCAAGGTCATGACCACACTTCACGCAGACACGGCGCTGACACCGCAGGGCTGGCAGAAGGACGTGCGGCTGACGCTTAAGGCCGGGCACATTACGCGGGTCGAAATCGGCACTTCTCCCGAGCCCGGCGACGAGTGTCATGCTCTCCTCGTTCCCGCCATGGCAAACCTGCATAGCCACGCCTTCCAGCGGGCGATGGCCGGCCTTGCCGAAGTGCGCGGCCCGGCCAATGACAGCTTCTGGAGCTGGCGCACGGTCATGTACAAGTTTGCCCTGGCGATGACGCCTGATCATGTCGAGGCGGTCGCGGCCAAGCTTTATGCGGAAATGCTGGAGGCCGGTTTTTCCCGCGTCGGCGAGTTCCACTATCTCCACCACGACAGGGATGGGGGCACTTACGCCAATATCGCCGAGCTTGCCGAACGCATTGGCGCGGCAAGTCAAGAGACCGGTATCGGCCTGACACTGCTGCCGGTCTTCTATGCCCATTCCGGCTTCGGCGGCGCTGCCCCGATCGACGGCCAGCGGCGTTTCATCAATTCGCTCGAAAGCTTCGAAAGGCTGATGGAGGGATGCCGGGCAGTCACCGGCCGGCTCGACGGCGCCGAGCTTGGGCTGGCGCCGCACAGCCTGCGGGCGGCGACACCGGAGGAGCTCACAAGGCTGGTGCCGATGGCCGGCGACGGTCCCATCCATATCCATGTCGCCGAGCAGGTGAAGGAGGTCGAGGACTGCATTGCCTGGTCCGGCGCGCGGCCTGTGCAATGGCTGCTCGATCATGCGCCTATGGATGAGCGCTGGTGCCTGATCCATGCGACGCACATGACCGAGGACGAAACGCGGCGGATGGCGAAAAGCGGCGCGATCGCCGGCCTCTGCCCGATTACCGAAGCCAATCTCGGCGACGGCGCTTTCGCCGCGCCGCTCTTTCTCGAAGAGGGCGGGCGTTACGGCATCGGTTCGGATTCCAACGTGCTGATCTCCGTGCCGGAGGAACTGCGCCAGCTCGAATATTCGCAGCGCCTGGCGCTTCGCGCCCGCAACGTCGTCGCGGCACCCGGCGGATCGACGGCGCTTTCGCTGTTCACTCATGCGTTTGCCGGCGGCGGTGCTGCGCTGAAAGCACCGGCGGGTCTTGCTGAGGGCCATCACGCCGATATCGTTTCGCTCGATACGACGGCTGTTCCTTATCTCGCAGGCGACCAGATCCTCGATCACTGGCTGTTTGCAGGCGGCATTTCCGTCGATTGCGTCTGGGCGCATGGCCGCAAGCAGGTGGAGGGCGGTCGCCATCTCAAGCGTGATGCCATCGACCGGCGCTTCCTCGCTGCGATGGGTGAACTGCTGGCCGACTGAAAAAGAGCTTTTCCTGTCCAGGCATTCGAATTAGAGCAATTCCAGCAAGTGTGGAGCGGTTCGCGTCCGGGATTGCGTAAAAACAAAGAGATAGCGGGAGACCAAACGGAACGTGGCGATGAACCAAAGCAAGGATCCCACCTTGCACCAGCGCATCCTTAGCGACATCGAGGGCCGTATCGTCTCGGGCGATTGGCCGCCGGGGCACCGCATTCCCTTCGAGGTCGATCTCGCCACGCAGTATGACTGCTCGCGCATGACGGTGAACAAGGTGCTGACCCAGCTTGCCAAGGCCGGCCTGATCGAGCGCCGCAAGAAGTCCGGCAGCTTCGTCACCCAGCCGCAGGCGCAATCGGCCATTCTTGAAATCCACGATATCAAGGCCGAGGTGCGGTCGCTGAACCTGCCCTATTCCTATGCGGTTTCGAAGAAGGTGAGCCGCAAGGCCAAGGTGGACGACAGTCGAAGGCTGGAACTGCCTGTGGCGTCCTCGGTCGTCGAAGTCGTCTGCATCCACAATGCCGGCGCGCGGCCCTTTTGCCTGGAGGAGCGGCTGATCAGTCTTGCGACGGTTCCAGAAGCCGCCGATGCCGATTTCCTGACGACGGCGCCAGGCCCCTGGCTGCTGAACCAAGTGCCGTGGAGCACGGCCGAACATCGGATCCATGCCGTCTCGGCCAATGCCGAAGTGGCCGCAGTCCTGGACATCGCGCGCAATACCGCCTGTCTCGTGGTCGAACGCCGCACCTGGAGCAATGCTGGCCCAGTGACGCACGTGCGCTTCACCTATCCGGGCGATCGCCACGCGTTGGTGGCGCGTTTCACGCCGGCATCGTGATAGAGAGCGCGATCCAACCGGCTGGTGCCCGGTGACGAACCAGCTGGATCCGCCCATGGCCGGCTGTCGGAACTGCTGGGCATGAGGGCCGCCGGCAGCGTCACCGTCCGCCATGTGATCAGCAGGACCCCTAAAAATCAGTGGTACGTCGCGGAGGCGGCCAAAGTCATGCGTTCTTTCCGCCGGAACGCGATCGGCCGCTGTTGGGTGGCTTGCGCCTCAACCTTTGGCTGGGCTGGGTGATAATTTGCCGGCATTAGCTGACCGCGGCGGCGGTATCGAGGCGAATGGTCGAGCACAGCGCGGTCGCGGGAGACTGCTCAAAGCATACCGTGAAGGGGATTTCCGTTTGGATGGACGGGAAGTACCGACGGCCGCGCCGACGTCTCGATCAGCCGCTCGTACTCCTGCTCCGGCACCCCGTAGCAGCCATCGGCGATTTCGATCAGCATGTCGCGATCCAGGATGCGGACGTTGCCGCGTGTCGATTTGATGGCGTAGATGCCCTCAAGGATGTGCAGCTCATCGGTGACGCCCGCCCGCCTGACGCCAAGCATCAGCGCCAGGAATTCGTGCGTCAGTGGCAGATCATTGCCGTCGATACGGTCGTGACACATGAGCAACCAGCGCGCCAGCCGCTGATGTACGTTGAATTTGGCGGCGGCCAGCGCGCTGTGGGCAAGCTGCAATTCGCAGGTATGAATATAACGCAGCAGCAGTTGCCGCACCTCTGGGTGTTCAAGGATCGGAACTGCATGAAGGTACTGTTCGGGGTTCGGTCGACGCCCAGCACAACGGGATAACCGGCAATCCCTTCGCGCCCGATGTGGCGGATTTCAACGCTTTTGCCGTCCGAGCTTTCCGCAACCATCGAGGCGAGGCCGCTTTCAAGAAAGCAGACATGCTCGATCGGCTTGCGCGGCAGCACGAGCGCGTGCTTGACCGGAAGATCGACGGGTTCCAGGAACGGCGCCAGACGCCCGAAGGCTTCCTCCGGAAACCGGCGCAGCAACCTATTCTTAGTCCCGCTCTGCCTGATTATTGTCATGATAGCACCGCTTTGGTGACCAACGCGACGCCACTCCTATGGTTCAGAGAGTTCACGCTCTGTCTGATTTTGACAATAAGGCGGCTTTTCAGCATCGACGCCGATGGACCTAGTTCAACTGAACCGCCGACCGGAAAGGAACGGTTGCGACCAACGAGCCGTCTTCGGTCCTGATCTCGAAAGTGTCTCCGTCCGTGGGATCGCCCATGCGGATCCTTTCCGCGACGATTTCGCGGGCGGCGGCCGTTGCTTCCTCGAACGCCAGCTCGGGCGTGGCTAGGTCAATGCCTTCCAGATCTTCATTGAAGACATCGTTCCTGCGGACGTGGAAAAAATACTTCGGCATCGTTTGCTCCATCAACAAGGCCCCCCTAACCTCTCAAGCGGGAAGTTGTTCCTCCCGAACCTGATCGCACCCCTCACTCCCGCCGATGGTATTGCGCGGTCCCATATACAACATCGCGAGCGTTTTCATTCCTCGAACATCTTGCCGCTGCGCGCTTCCAGCCGATAGCGGTGGCCGGGATAGACGAGGCGGGCGGTCGAGACCACCTGTTTCGCCGACCATGTGCGCCGGCGGATCGTCAGGCACGGTTCGGTCTTCATGATGGTCAAGAGCTTGCATTCCCAGGCCTGCGGCATCGCCGCCTCGACGACATGCTCGGAGCCGCTGAGCGGGGCTGAGGCAGTCAGATAGGCGTTCGGCGTCAGCGTCGAAAAATCCTGGTCGAGATATTCAGGCGCGGCCTCCGGATGGACGAAACGGTCCTCGATCTGCACGGGAACACCGTTTTCGCTGTGGACGATCAACGAGTGGAAAACCGCGGCGCCAATCGGCAGTTCGAGCGCGTCGGCAACCTCGGGAGAGGCGGCTTCCTGGGCGAGAACAACGACGGAGGCCTCGTGGACATGACCGCGTTCGGCGATTTCCTCGGCGATGTTGCGGACCTCGAACAGTGCCGAATAGCCCTTGCGTTCGGCAACGAAGGAGCCGACGCCCTGAATGCGGACAAGTTCGCCCTCATTGGCAAGTTCGCGCAGCGCCCGATTGGCGGTCATCTTACTGACGCCGAGTTCGACGACCAGCTCGTTTTCCGACGGCACCCGGTATTTCGGCGGCCACTCGCCGCTCTGGATGCGGTCGAGGATCACCTGCTTGACGCCGGCATAGAGCGGGGTGCTATCATTTTCCGCCAGTTCGCGCTTCATCTCGCCGGGACGTTTCATTGCCTATTCCTTTTGCACGAATGCAATTCGCCACATAAATCGACTTTCCCTCTTGCATAACACAAAATATCTCATATGGTACCATATACAACCTCCCAATCGGTCCTTGAAACAGAAATAGGACGGGAAAGGGCAAGCCGGCGAAGATCGGCCGTGGTGCCGCAAGGTCTGTTTCAACTCCAGAGGAGAATTCATCAATGAAATTCAGCGCAATCCTGTTTTGCGGCGTGGCGGCTTTTTCCGCTTTCGCCGCCCCTGCCTTTTCCAAGGACTGGACAAAGGCGACCATTACACTTGAAGGTGCCTACGCGCCCTGGAACCTCACCAATGCCGACGGCACGCTTGGCGGCTTCGAACCGGAACTCGCCAAGGTGCTCTGCGAGCGCGCCAAGATCGAGTGCACGCTGGTCGCCTCCGATTGGGATGGCATGATCCCGGCGCTCAATGCCGGCAAGTTCGACGTCATCATGGATGCGCTGTCGATCACCGAGGAGCGCAAGCAGGTGATCGGTTTCACCATTCCTTATGCCGCTACTCCTGCTGCCTTCGCCACCGCCAAGGACAGCCCGCTGGCAAAGGCCGCCGGCACCGGCGCCACGATCAAGATGACCCCCGGCCAGACCGGCGTGAAGGAGATCGACGCGCTGAAGGCCGCCTTCAAGGGCAAGACGATCGGCATCCAGGCGGCAACCGTCTATGCCAAGTTCGTCTATGACAATTTCGGCGATATTGCCGAGATCCGCGAATACAAGACCGGCGCCGACCGCGACCTCGACCTGCAGAACGGCCGTATCGACCTTGGCTTCGACGACGCCGTCTATTTCGCCAACGCGTTTAAGGCGGCCAACGACACGCTCGACTTCACCGGCCCCGAGATCGTCGGCTCGATCTGGGGCGAGGGCGAAGGCCTTGGCGTCCGCAAGGCCGATACCGACCTGCGCGACAAGTTCAACGAGGCGATCAAGTCGACGCTTGCCGACGGAACCGTCAAGAACCTGTCGATGAAGTGGTTCCAGGTCGACGTCAGCCCGCAGGAATAAGCGTTTCGGCCTTTCGGCCTCATACAGGTGTCTCCGGCTTTATCGCCGGAGACAGCATGCTCGAACAGGATGTTTTCAGGCCCGGCCGGCCTAAAATCTGATCCTGTTCTAAAGAAAAGAGTTAGAGCATGATGTCGTCCGAAAGCCGCTCACACTTTTCGGCATCATGCTCTGGTGTCAATCCGCAAAACACTGCCACGGACGGGGAACGGACGATATGGCAAGCTTGGAACTGCTCGGCTTCGGCTCGACCGGATGGGGCGCGCTGCTCATTGCCGCTGCCTTGATGACGCTGGCTGTCACGGCTACAGCGCTCGCGATCGGCGCCGTGCTCGGCGCGATCGTCGCTGCGGCAAAACTCTCCGGTAATCTTGTCCTCGTCACGCTCGGCAACGTCTATACGACTGTGTTTCGCGGCGTGCCCGAGCTGCTGATCATCTATCTCATCTATTTCGGCGGCTCCTCGGCCGTCACCGCGATCGGCCAGGCGATGGGTTACGAAGGTTTCCTCGGCCTGCCCTCCTTTATCGCGGGCGCGCTTGCCGTCGGCATCATCTCCGGCGCCTATCAGGCGGAGGTGTTCCGCGGCGCTTTTCTCGCCATCTCCAAGGGCGAGCTCGAGGCAGCCTCGGCGATCGGCATGCATCGCGGCATGCGCCTTCGCCGCATCATCATGCCGCAGGTGTTTCGCCTCGCCATCCCCGGCCTCGGTAACGTCTGGCAGCTCAGTCTCAAGGATTCGGCGCTGATCTCCGTCACCGGCCTTGCCGAACTGATGCGCACCAGCCAGGTGGCGGCGGGCTCGACGCGGCAATATTTCCTGTTCTTCATCGCCGGCGGCTGCCTCTATTTGCTCCTGACCAGCCTTTCTGACCGCATCTTCAACGGGGCGGAGCGCCGCGCCAATCGCAGCATGCCGGCATCCGCCATGGGCCAGGCGTAAGGAGGCGACAATGGATTTCACCTTCATCGCCTCGACCTTGGTCACCCTGCTCAAGGCCGTACCGACGACGCTCATCCTGTTTTCGCTGTCGATCCTAACCGGTGGCCTGCTGGCGCTCGTCATCGTCTGGATGCGGACCAGCGGCAACCCGGTGCTGTCAAGCTTCGCCAAGGGTTACATCTTCATCTTCCGCGGCTCGCCGCTGCTGATCCAGATGTTCCTGGTATTCTACGGCCTCGGCCAGTTCGGCTTCATCCGTTATTCCTTCCTCTGGCCGTTCCTGCGCGAGCCGATGGTCTGCGCCGTGCTGTCGCTGGCGCTCTGCACCGCCGGCTACACGGCGGAGATCTTCCGCGGCGGCATTCGCGCCGTCTCGCCGAAAGAGATCGAGGCGGCGCGCTCGATCGGCATGTCCGGCTTCCTGCTGGTCCGCCGTATCCTGGCGCCGATCGCTTTTCGCCACGCGTTGCCGGCCTATTCCACCGAGATCGTGCTGATGATGAAGTCGACGGCGCTCGCAAGCCTCGTCACCGTCTGGGAGGTCACCGGCGTCGCCCAGCGGCTGATCTCGCAGACCTACCGCACGATGGAAGTCTTTCTCTGTGCGGCGATCATCTATCTCGTCCTCAACTTCATCATCCTGCAGGGCATGGCTCTGCTCGAATATTCGCTCTCGCGACATCGCCGCGCGGCCCCGCAGGCGCTGAAGGCGTAAGCATTTTGACCCGATTGGAGCACCCATGCCAGGCGTAACCCGACTATCGGTCCGCAATATCCGCAAGAGCTTCGGTACGCACGAGGTGCTGCGCGGCATTTCCCTCGATGCTGAAGACGGCGATGTGATTTCGCTGCTCGGCGCCTCCGGTTCCGGAAAATCGACCTTTCTGCGCTGCATCAACATGCTCGAAACCGCCAGCGACGGCGAAATCTGGGTCGACGGCGAGGAGATCCGCATGGTGCACAAGAACGGCCGGAGCAAGCCGGCCAGCCAGAAGCAGGTGGACCATATCCGCTCTGAACTCGGCATGGTGTTCCAGTCCTTCAATCTCTGGTCCCACATGACGATCCTGCAGAACGTCATCGAGGGCCCGATCCATGTGCTGAAGCGGCCGCGGGCCGACTGCATCGCCGAGGCCGAAGCGCTGCTCGAAAAGGTCGGTATCGCCGACAAGCGCCACGCCTATCCCGCCCACCTCTCCGGCGGCCAGCAGCAGCGCGCCGCAATCGCCCGGGCGCTGGCAATGAAGCCGAAGGTGATGCTCTTCGACGAGCCGACTTCGGCGCTCGATCCGGAGCTCGTCGGCGAGGTGCTGCGCGTCATGCGCTCGCTTGCCGAGGAAGGCATGACCATGCTCGTCGTCACCCATGAGATGAGCTTTGCCCGCAACGTCTCGAACCGCGTCGTCTTCATGCGCGAAGGCTTGATCGAAAGCAGCGGCAAGCCGGAGGAAATGTTCACCGGCGGCGCGACCCCCGCCTTCCGCCAGTTCATTGGCCATTTCGGAAGCGGTCAATGACGGTCACCATCGATGCGGGGCTCACCTGGCGCGAAGTCGCGCGCGTTGCGGCCGGGGAAGAGCTTGCGCTGTCGCCCGCCGCCTTTGCACGTGTCGAGCAGGCAAGCCGCATCGTTGCGCGCATCGTCGAGACCGGTGTGCGCGCCTATGGCATCAACACCGGCGTCGGGGCGCTGGCCGATACGGTGGTTGATCGCGCCTCGCAGAGCCTGTTGTCGCGCAGCATCGTGCTCAGCCATGCCTGCGGCGTTGGGCCGTTGCTTGCCGCCCGCGAGGTGCGCGCCATCATCGCCGCTGGGATCGCCAATTTCGCACATGGCCATTCCGGGGTGCGGCGCGAGATCGTCGAGCATCTCACAGCCCTGTTGGAACATGATTGCATACCGGATGTGCCGTCCAAGGGCTCTGCCGGTTATCTCGTCCACAATGCCCATATTGCCCTTGTTCTGATCGGCGAAGGCAGCGCTCACCTGGATGGTCGGCGCATGAGCGGCCGAGAGACGCTTGCCGCGATCGGCCTCGAGCCCTTGGTGCTCGGCGCCAAGGAGGGCTTGAGCCTTGTCAACGGCACGGCCTGCGCCACCGGCCTGACCACTGTCGCGCTATCGCGCGCCGAACGGCTGCTCGACTGGGCCGATGCGATCGCGGCCCTGACGCTGGAAGCGGCGGGCTGTCAGATCGGCGCCTTCGACGAAGCCGTGCTGGCGCTGCGCCCATCGGCGGGAATAAAAAAAGTCGGAGCGAGCCTGCGCGCGCGGCTTCAGGGCAGCGGTCTTGTCGCCGCCGGCTTCGGCCGGCGCACGCAGGATGCGCTCAGCCTTCGTTCGGTGCCGCATGCCCATGGCGCAGCCCGCGATGTCTTCGACAATTCCGCCCGGGTCGTCGACCAGGAGCTTGCCTCGGTGACGGATAATCCGGCTGTTTCTGGCACGCCGGAACAGCCGATCGTCTCCTCCGAGGCCCATGCGGTTGCCCCGGCGCTCGGGCAGGCGGCCGATAGCCTGGCGATTGCGCTCGCACAGATCGGCGCGATCAGCGAGCGGCGCATGGACCGGCTGGTCAATCCGCTGGTGAGCGGCCTGCCGCCGTTTTTGGCGAGCGATGCCGGCAGCCATTCCGGCTTCATGATTGCTCAGTATACCGCCGCCGCACTCAGCAACGAGAACCGCCGCCTTGCCGCACCGGCGGCCATGGACGGCGGGCTGACCTCCGGCCTGCAGGAAGATTTTCTCGCGCATCCGACAGCTGCCGCCGGCAAGCTGCTCGCGGTCATCGACAATGCCGAATATATCCTGGCGATCGAGCTGATGGCGGCTGCCCAGGCGCATGATTTCCTGGCGACGACGGCGCCGCGAGCCGCAGGCACGGATCTCGTCTATCAAGCCGTGCGGGAACGTGTTTCCCATTATGGTGACGAACGGCCACTCAACGGCGATATCGAGGCTGTCCGCAGCCTGATCCGCGAGACTGCGCCGCCGCTATAGTCGGCTGTCAGAACGGCTGAGTTTCTGAATTCTTCTTTGGCTTTTCGCCGGCCTCGAGACGCTTGAGGCACTGGAGATAAGTCGGGTAAAGCTGCTCCACCCGCGAGAGCGGCAGCATCCAGTCGCCTTCGTCGCCGGCGAATGTGATCTGCACGTCAGGCATTCCGGCAAAGGAATTCTTGATGATCTTCTTCAGCCCGGCGCTCCCCTTGCTGGCCGGGCCCCAGAGGCGAAGCGTGTTCTTGTCGAAGAAATCGGCAGCGATTACTTTCGTCACCGTACGATCGGTCAGCGTCACCTCGGTCTTCGTGCCGGCCGGAATGTCCCATGTGGTCTTTGCGACCAGCCAGAATGTCTCGGTCGCGCTCTGGCGGAATTCCATGGTCTTGCCGATCTCGCTGTCCCACAGCAGGCGGCAATAGGGATGCGGGCTCTCGTTGGAAAAGCCGACCGACCATTGTCTTGCGCCGCCCATCCATTCGGTCTCGCCGAAGGCAGAGACCGGCTGCAACAGGGCCGCCATCAGAACCATCACTGTCGGAATTTTCATCGCCGAACCATCTCCAACGCAATCGGCTCCAGCAATAGCAAAAGAAGGTTGAGCTTTTGCTACTACAGCGCCGCGGGTCTTTTCAGACACGCAAGGACGCTGTAGCAGTTTCAACTGCTGTTCCTGCTTGCCGCGTCTTGCTGTGAGTCGGATAGGATTCGGCTGAACGCCGCGGCGAACTGAACCGACTGGCTATGATGTCTTGGCCATGGGCGGATGTTTCCACGTGCCGTCGAGCGCCTCGTCTTTTGGCCAGTAGAGGCGCATCGCTACGAAGAAGGGGCCTTTGGGCGCTGGCAGCCAATTCGGCTCCTTGTCCTTGCCCGGCGACCCATTCTGCACATAGAAGGTGTAGCCGCCATCGGAATCCTTCACGAATTGCGGCAGCATCGGCTTGTTGAGCAGGTATCGGTTGATCGGATTGGCGACCAGCAGGCTCGCCGGGAGATCATACATCGTCAGCGACCAGAAGGCGTGAACCGGCGGCATCTCGTCGGCTGCGAAGTGGACGGTGTAGCGGTTGGCGCCGTCGAGCTTCTGCCCCTCAGTGTCAATGGCGTAGACCGGGTACATCGCCTCCTGCTTTGAATTTCCGTAAATTCCGAGAACGGCCGCCGCCATGCGATACAGATAGTTGTTCTTGAGGTATTCGCGCGTGCCGAACATATCGCCCGAGGTCACCGTGCCGGCGTCGATCTGCTTTTTCAATATCCCAAGATCGGCCCAGGCGTCGGCCATGCCCTTTTCCATGGCGGTCTTCATCCCGGGCGAGAGCGCAGCAACGTCTATTGTCTTGCCTGCACCGATCCCGATCTTGGCAAAACGCGCCATCAACTCGGTCTCGGATGGATTGAGCGAGCAGAACCGCAGGACGAAATTCAGGATGTTGAAAAACTCGAGCGACTTGCGCTCGTCGTCCGGCGAAACCGGCTTGATAAAGTCGATTGCGGGAGCGGCCGCAGGTGCGGGCTTGCCGAGAAACGACGAAAGCGGCTCAGCCTTGTAGCCATCCTGGATCTTTTTCACATTGTCCAAGTCGTCGGTGTTGAACAACTGCGTGCGATAAGCCCCAATAACGAGATCGGTCTCCGCGCGAAACACATTCTTGATGCCCGCAGGCATCTCGCCTTTCCACTCTGGGCCCGCGACCAGGAAGCTGCCGCCGTCGTTGCCGGTCGTGCGGCTGCCGGCATAGTCGAAGTTAAACGTATAAGCGTCGATGAGCTGAATGCTGAAATACCGGTCCTTCTCGATCACTGGCACAGTAAGGACCATCGGTTCAGCGCGCAGGTCCAGGCCAATCAAGGAATAGGGCGTGTCGGAATTGGGCGTCTGGATTGCCGTATCTGCGGGCGTGTAGACGCGGGGGATGTTCTTGAGGTGGTTCCACGGAGCCTTGTATTCCGGGTTCTTGTCGTCGACGAAATAGGCGTATTGGATCCGGTAGCTGTCCACCGCTGGGAAGCCGTAGATATAAGCCTCCTTGGCGATTGCGCGAGCCTCCTCTGCCGTTACATCGTCGGCTGCGGCACCAGTGGAGCGAAGTCCCAAAAGACCTGCCGCTAACAATGAAGCCCTCGTGAAGTCGCGTCTGGTCAGCTGCATGACATCCTCCATCGGTTGAAATAGCCTACAACTGCGCACATCTTTTCAGACGCGCAAATATGGCTTTAACGCTTTGAATTTCTGTAGAATTTTGTTCTTAAATCGATTCCGATTTAAGAAACCATGCACTAGCGTGTCAGTTGCGGGGCGACGTTCGGTTGAATTCTCTAAACCACAGCCCGAGATAGGTACGCTACTGTACATTAGATTATTATAAATTACATCACATAAGGAGCGAGTGTCCGCCTTAAATAGCGGCCGTAGCTTAGGGCGGGGTCGAGCCTTCGCAGCATCATTGGCAAACGGCAGCTTATGGCGGCTTTGAGACCTTGGTCTAAATCTCATAATGGCGGGAAGTTGCCGTTCGTCGCCTATCCCGCAATCAATGGCTGTTGGCAGTTGATGCCAGATTAATAGGTCCTGACCCTAGAGCAAATTTCGCGATGGACGCCAGACAAGCCTATATTCACGAAGATTGGTAGATCCGAGCTCCAAGACGTTTGGGCGGAGCGCGTCGTCGGCTGCGGATTCACTTAGGAAAGAGGAACGTGACCGCGACGCGGAAGCCCAGTCCTTCCGGGCCATTGTCTGGAGCAGCCGCCCAATATCGTATGCCCGCCGTCAGGCTGATTGGCTGTTTGTCGATGGTGATCAGCTTGGCGACTGCGAAGTTGATCGGCACCGACCAGTCGTTTGCTTCCCAGTCATAGGTGGACTCGGTATTCAGCGAGAAAGTCCAGGCGTCCTTGGTGGTGTAGGAGATGAAGGGTTGCATGAACGTCGAACTCACGTCCCGACGATCACTCTGACCGGCAAATGACCAGATATGGTTGCCGAGCATGCCGTAGGTCCAGGGACCGTCCTGCTTGAGGACGACCGCGGTCGGACCCGCTCCCCATTTACCGCTTCCGAGAAGCTCATCCGTGCCCGTCGGAAGCAGGAACACGGGTCCTGCACCCCAGACCACGCCACTCTCGGTCGGCTTTGAAGGAGAGAGGAAGAAGCTCTGCACTGTGTCGCCGAGGCCGAATTGCGTGCCGGAGGGTCCGGCGATGTCGTTCTGCCATGTGACCGGCAGGATGGTCCTCGAAATGAGATTCCAGTCCTCGTTCAGAGAAAACGGAATGACAGGCTGGATGTTCATCGTTGCCTTGTCGCCGTCTTCGGGACCATAGCCGTGGTCGTAGTTGAACTGGAACGGCACACTGATCAGCGAGGCGATTGGATTCGACAACTTCTTCGCAAGCTCTTCGCTCGACTGAGCGCTTGCCGTACCTGCCCAGAGACTGAGTGCCGCGACAACCAGTGCCATCCGAGAAGCGACGTTCGTCATCAATGTTCTCCATGATCCGATTGAATTCAGCCCTGCGTTCTGCGAAGTGAAACGATATCCCCAGGATCGAGCCTTGCTGGAGACCGAACTGTGAGCCGCTGTCTTTTCACGGCGGCTCTCTGCTTCCTGGGGGACGTCGTTGTTCCGGCTCCTGGAGAACATCAGGTCTTTAATGGCGAGCATATCGGATGGATAATCGCCAACAGCACGAAGTTCGCCAGTCCGGGCGTTAGAACCGAATGGCGACCCCGAAGATCGGCCCCTGCTGGACGACGTCGAAGACGAACCCGTCATTGTCGTAATTGACGCCGAGTGCGCGATATCCGGCGACCGCCGAGATGCTGTCGTTGAACTTGTAGCCGAGGCCCAATGCCACGTCCCAGTCGAGGTCGGCGCCGCCGGCACCCACCAGACCCCATCCGGTGAGATAGATTTCCGGCGTGAAGAAGTAGTTTCCTCTGACGCCGGCGACGGCATCAACCCATGTGGCGCTGTCTTCGACATCCACTCCGGCCAGAATGCCGCCATTGAAGGAAATCTCGGTTTTGGCCGACCAGACCTTCATGCCGCCGACCACGTCGAGATGGCCATTTTGGTCTTCGAGCACGGCGTAACCGACGCCAAGAAATCCCGCGAAGGTCTTCGACGTCACATCGACGCTCTCGGCAAGGATGCCGGCAGGTGTGTCGGCGTCGGCACCGAGCTTGGTGTAGATCACGTCACCGACGATGCTGAAGCGATCATATCTTGCTTCGCCTGCCGCCATGAAAGCGAAGTCGAGGTTCTGGAGGATATCGCCGAAGTCCGCGTCGACATGAACTTCCGGAAGCCCGAACTGCCCAATGTCGCCGGATAAGCCGGCAGCCCAGAAATATGGAGCGAAGGTGAATTCCCAGCCGCTCTGGCTCTCGACTGTTTTTGCTTCCGGCGTGAGCGGCGTGATATCGGCGGCGTTGCCGCCCGACGCTGCAGAAATGCCCGCCAGTAACAGAATGGCACGCAAGTATATGGCCTTCATGAGAATCCCCCGATCCCGTTTGTCGCCTCGGCACTGCTGTCCCGAGTCGGCACTGTGCAGCGAGAAGTAGATTTGGACAAGCTAAAATACCTATTTCCCGTTGATCGCCTGCTTCAGCTGCCCGATGAGGCCTGAAATCTGCGGGTCCTGAGGTCTCAGTCGCGCCAGATCCTCCGCGTGTTTCAGCGCCTCCGGCAGCCGTCGAAGCTTGAGACTGTATTGGAGCGCCAGGCCAATGATGTCGGGATCTCCGCCCGTGGCCCAGCCACCAAGCCTGTCCAGGGCGTCTCCCGTTCGGCCAGCGGAATCGAGGGCGACGGCAAAGGTCGTTTTGTACCGAGAGTTTGGCGGATCGAGCCGCACCGCTTCTTCGAGTTCGGCTATCGCCTCGGGCAATGCCTGCTTGCGTACCAGGGACAGCGCATGTCCGTAGCGCAGATCCGCGCGGTCGGGCGCCATCTGGATCGCTTCGGCATAAGTCTGCTCCGACCTCTCGTTTCGGCCGGTGGCGCGGTAGAACTCGGCGAGATTGATGCGCATTGTTACCAGCGTCGGGTCGAGCGAGATCGCCTGCCGGAAGGCGGCTTCGGCCTCGGCCGTCGCCTGCCGGGCGAACAGGAAGAAGCCATAATTGCTTTGTGTTTCCGCGACGTCGGCGTTCGTTTCGACATAGGCGCGCAGGTCCGCGACAGCGGCTTCGAAATTGCCTTGCTGATTGCCGAAGAGGTGCGGAGGAGTGCCGGCGAGTGCATTGGCGGCAGCAACGCGCACCGCACGCGTTTCATCGCCGAGCAGGGTGCCGATCGCATCCAGCCTCTGCTCCGGCGGAATATTGCCTGCCGCTTCCGCTGCACCGAGCCTGACAAGCGGATCTGCATCGGTTGCGGCTGTTCGAATGTCGGCGGTGACGTCGATGCCGCCAGTTCGGCTCATTGCGGCGATGGCGCTGCCCCTGACAATTCCTGCTTGCTTTTGGTCAATGACAAGGGCGCGCAGAGCCTCCGCCGCGGCTTGATCACGGTTCGCAGCTCCGGCGAAGGCATGGGCGATCGACGCGCGTTTGCGCCATTGCGTTCCGTACCATTTGTCCATCGTATCGGCTGCCCAATCATCGGTTTTGCCGACATGGCAGGTCGTGCATGCATTCGGCGTTCCAAGCGTTGCCGACAGGTCGGGCCGGGGGATGACGAAGGAGTGGTCGCGGCGCGGGTCGACCTTCATGTAGGTGCGTTCGGTCATGTGGCAGTTGGCGCATTGTGCTCCAGTCGAACCGGCCTGATGGCGGGTGTGCGCGGGAGTGTCGAACAGCCCGCTCGGATCCTGGTTGACGAAGCGCTCCGGCTTCGTCTCGGTATGGCATTGCGTGCACAGGGCATTGCCCTCCGCCTTGAGGCCGGCCTCGTGCGGCCGATGACAATCGAGACAGGTCACGCCCGCCCTGGCCATCTTGCTTTGCTGAAACGAGCCATATTCGAAGACCTCGTCGAGTATCTGTCCGTCCGGGAAATAAAGATCCTGCCGGAGCAGGGCAGGGGAGAAATAATCAAGAAAGGGCTTTCCCGGTTGATAGCCGTCCAGCAGTTTGGTGCGCCTGGCATGGCAGGCCAAACAGATGCCCGCATCGACTTTCGGCAGACCTGTATCCGGCTTGACCGAGGATGATGCGTTGCCCGATCGCGCCAAAGCCACGTGTTTTGCGCCCGGGCCGTGACAGGATTGACAGCCGATGCTGGTGGCGACGTAGGTCGACTTGTATTCGTTCGTCTGCGGTTGAAACCCCGCTTGGGGATCGGTCGAATGGCAATCGATACAGGTGCGGTTCCAGCGGTAGAAAGGACCTGTCCAATGATAGGTCGATCCGGGTTTGGCCGGGGTGCCGTTTCCGAGCCAGAACCACTGCCGTCTGGCTGTATCCCAGGCGATGTCGAGAGCCTGCAGCCGCCCTCCTCCAATGTCGACGAGGTATTGCTGCAGTGGTTCGTAGGCAAAGGTATATTTGACTTCGAACTCGGCCTGGCCGCCGTCCGCTCCCTCGGTGTTAACGAAGAAGCGGCCGGCGCGGCGGGTGAAGGTCGTGACGACGCCGTCATGTTCGAACCTGCTATTGTCGAAATCGCCACGCACCGTTCCGTTGTCGGCCAGTGCCATGGCCTTTGCATGGTGGGATTTCGAAAAAGCCGCCGCCTGATCGGCGTGGCAGGATGCGCACGTCCTTTCGTCCACGAAACCTTCGTGGATCGATATCTGCGGATCGGAGGCGGGTATCGAAATGTCGTCACTCGCAAGGCTGCGACCGGCAAAGGCGAGCAACAGGAAGAACAGGAGGTGTGTTCCTCTCACCGCTGCTGATCGAACAGACGCTGCCACTCAATCACTCCCATATGACGTTTTGCAAGGTCCCGCCGCAGGTTGAACTCTCTGGCGTGAGGGCGCGGTCCTAGTCCTTGAAGACCTGCTTCCAGTCGGCCTTCATATCGACGACGGTCCAGCCGGTGATCGCGGCTGCATCGAGCGCCTTGTCGAGGCGGCCGAACTCTGTATCTCGGTCGTAGGCGTATTCACGCTCGGCATCGGTATGATGGATCAGCACGCCCAGCCTAGCAGGTGCGCCCGCCATGGTCGTCCATTGCAGCATTTGGAGATCTCCGTCGGAATTGCCGAAGGCGGCAATCGGCCGCCGGCCGATCTGCTGGTTGATTCCGACGGGTTTACCGGCCTTGTCGTCGATGAAATTGACTTCGGGGAGGCGAAAGAGGGTCGGCGTGTCGTCCTGCATCCTGAATTCGGTCTTGATCGACGAGCCGATAACCTGCTCCGGCGGGACACCGTAGACCTTCTCCACCCATGGCCGCATGAACTCGATGCCTCCGCCTGACACGATGAAGGTCTTGAAGCCGTTGGCGCGGAGATAGGCGAGAAGCTCGACCATCGGCTGATAGACGAGTTCGGTGTATGGCCGCTTGAATTTAGGGTCGCGCGCCGAAGCGAGCCAATCAGTGACGACCTTCTGGAAATCGTCGCTGGTCATTCCGGCATGCGTGGCCATGATAAGCTCGACGAGGCCCTTTTCGCCGGATGCCGCGAGCGTCCTCATATCGCCTTCGAGCACGGCCTTGAACGGCTGCGTTTGCTTCCATTCCGGATGCTGCGGAGCAAGCCCCTTCACTCGGTCCAGGGCGAACGCCAGCTGCGTATACATCGGATGCTCGACCCACAGGGTTCCATCATTGTCGAAAACGGCGATACGCGCCGCTTCCGGGACGAACTCGGCTGAACCCGGTTTTGTCACCTTCTCAACGAAGGAGATAATCGCTTGCTTCGGCGCAGTATCATTCCACGAAGGCAGTGCGTCCGTCTGAGCGACCGCCGCCGCCGCGGCAAAAAGCCATACTGCGGCGGCGAGCGCGACGCCGTGGGAAAAATACCGGAAATTACGTGCCGAAATCATCGCAAATCCTCCACGACTAGCTTGCAGCAATCTAAAACTCGGAACTATACGGCAGCCCCGGATCGCTCCGGGGCTGCCAAAGACTTAGTTTCCGGTCGGCATAGGAATGCTCACGCCTTCCTTCGCCAACGATTCTCGGATCCACTGAAAACGACTGTAGTCCGATAGCGTGATGGGACCATTGTAGGTCAGGCTCTGGGGTTTGCGAGGTGGGTACTCCACGTAGGTGGCCATGATCTTCTTCAATTCTTCGCCCATGACGACGCCCATCCAGGTCCGCTCGGTGAAGTTGTTCATGAAAATGTCGTAGCGTTCCTGCGGGTCCTGCCACAGATCGAACACTTGGGGCACCGTAGCGACATACTTCTCCTCACCCTTCCAGCCGAGGTTGGTGTCGACCGCCAGTCCGCCCGTCGAGGCTCCGTTATCCCCGCGGATATTAAAGGCGAACTTGTAGTTGTTGACGCGTATCGCACCGGGCGAGAGCTCGTTTTCAGTAAAGTAAAACCACGACTTGCGTTCCGATTTACCGGTGCCGAGCAAGATCGGCGACATGTCGTAGCTATCGAATATGATCGGTTTGTCTTCGCGATCCTTGTCGGGTAGCGGAACCGCGCCGACGGCGGCGAATGTCGCCATCAGATCGAGACCACCGACGATGTCGTGGTTCTTGGTGCGGGGTTTGATCTTTCCCGGCCAGACCGCAATCGCAGGAACACGGTTGCCGCCCTCTCGCAAGGTGCCTTTGGTTCCGCGGAACGGGGTGTATCCGGCGTCCGGATAGACGTCCTGCCATGCCCCATTGTCGGTGGTGTAGAAAACCAGCGTGTTGCGGTCCATGCCGGTTTCCCGCAATTTGTCCATGATTCGGCCAATGCGGGTGTCGAGTTCCACGATCGAGTCCGCATACTTCGACTTCGACATGGACTTGTGCTCGAACTCCGGGGCCGGCATGTTCGGCTGGTGGACCTTCATGAAGTTCACGTTGATGAAGAAGGGTTCGTCCGGTGCTTTGGCAGCCTCGTCCAGAAAGCCCAGTGCCGCTTTCTCGACGTAGCCGTCGAAGAACGGAATGCCGACAACGCCCTCCTTACCGTCGATCATGGGTGTGTCGACGTATTGGCCATTGACCTTGAATTCTTCGGTCACTGGTCCTCCTGCCTTGGCGGACAAAGCCCCCTTAGTCACCTTCTGGAACATCTCCCGCAGCTTCGGATCCATGTCCGGGAACCAGGTGGGATCGGCATACGTATAGGCATTCAAATGGTAGAGGCCGGCGTACCGCATCTCATCATAACCCTGCGCAGTCGGTAGGGCGTAGTCCGCTTCGCCGAGATGCCATTTGCCGGTGAAATAGGTGTGATAGCCGCCACGTTTCAGCACGGATGCAAGTGTCCATTCGGCCGCGGGCAAGCCACCGCCCTGACCTTGAAAGGCGACAGTCGTCATGCCGCTGCGGTTTGGTATTCGCCCCGTCTGCATGGCCGCACGGCCGGGCGTGCAACTCGGCTGGGCGTAGAAGGAGAAGAAGGTCATGCCGTCTTCAGCAAGCTTGTCGATGTTCGGGGTAGGCATCCCGCGACCTTCACCTCCGCCATAGGGGCCGAGATCGCCGTAGCCGGTATCATCCGAAACGATGAAAAGGATGTTGGGTTTTCGTTGGGAGTCCTGCGCTTGCAGGGGCGAGGCCGCACACCAAAGAATGGTGGATGAAGCCAGTGCTCCGATGCAGCGGGTAAGGATTCTGCTGTTCATTTTAAATCCCTCCGTTGACGTTCTTGAATGACGAAGCCGCTCGCGGCAAAGGCCTGCGATTGCATGCGTCGCTTCAACTAGACTGCTTTGAAAACGAAGATCCTGCCGGAACTGTCTCCGGCGGGTTGCGAAACCGGCCGCATCTCTGCCCCGGCGTGCTGAACCCTAGCGAATGCTGCCTTCTCTCGATATTGTACTTTAGGGAATCTTCATGTGTGGCAATCGACAGTAGTGATGCGCAGATGACGACGCAGCGGGAAGCTGTTATTGTCCCCCGGCTTTGGGGGGAAAGCGGATGGGCTTGGGCGAATGGTCAGGTCGATTATGCTGCGCTGCCTTTTTGTTGGCGGTCGTCGCCCTGACTGTGTCCAGTCGTCAGGCAGCAGCCTCCGACACCTCTATCGCCATCATTGACCGGGTTCCCCGCGTCCTCGTCCTCTATCCCTATGACGAGAGGATCGCGGCGACGACCGCTGCTGGAGAGGCGCTGCGGAGCCGTTTGCTGGAGGCGACAAACGGCAAGATCGACCTGTTTTCCGAGTTCCTGGATCTCTCGCGGTTTCCGGAAGTTGACCACGTCGCGCGCATGGCACGCTATCTGGGCGAGAAATACGCGGCGCGCCGCCCCGACGTGGTCGTGGCCCTCGGCCGGGAATCGACGAGCTTCTTCGTCGCGAACCGCGGCACGATCGCTCCAGGCGCAAAAATCGTCGCCGCCGGTTTCGGCACCGCCACCGCCGAGAAGATCGACCTGCCCGATGACGTTATCGGAGCCTTCTCGACCTTCGACATTCTGAAGACGGCTGAGATGGCCCGCGGCCTGCAGCCCGATGCCCGCCACCTCTACGTCGTCGGTGGCTCGTCCGACTTCGACCGGAGCTGGCTGACGACGGCCCGCGTGGATTTGAAACAGTTCTCCAAATCCTATGATACGACGACCTATCTGGAAGATCTGACGATCGACGAATTGGTCGAACGTGCTTCCCGCGTACCGCCCGACAGCATCATCCTGGCATTGACGGTCTTCAAGGATCGGGCAGGGCGCAACTTCATTCCGCGCGACGCGATCAGACAGATCGCGTCGACGGCCAGCGCGCCTGTCTACGGCCCTTATCAGACCTACATCGATCATGGCGTCGTCGGCGGCAATACCGTCACATTCGAAGCGCTCGGCCGGACCGTCGGTGACCTCGTCATCGATGCGATTGCCGGCAAGCCGGTATCCGATCTCGAAGCGCCACAGACCTATGTCGCCGATGCCCGGCAACTCAAGCGCTGGGGGCTCGCCGAAAAGGATCTGCCGCCGGGCACGATCCAGATGCACAAGGAGAGGAGTCTCTGGGAGGAACATTGGATCGTGTTGGTGGCGGGGGGCGGCCTCGTGCTGGCGCAGGCCAGCATCATCTCGGTGCTTCTGCTCGAGAGGAGGCGCCGCCGCGACGCCGAGCGCAGCTCGCAGCTTCACCTGCTTGAAGCTGTCCATCTCAACCAGTCCGCGACGGCCGGCGCACTATCCTCGTCGATCGCTCACGAACTGAACCAGCCGCTATCGGCCATCCGAAACAACGCTGAGGCTGCCTCGGTGCTGCTGCGGAGTGCAAACCCGGATCACGGGCTGATCCAGCAGATTCTTCTCGACATCCAGGAGGACGATCAACGCGCAGGCGATATTATCAGCCGGATGAGAGGGTTGCTCAAGAAGAGAAGCGAGATCGATTGGCAGGAGTTCGATCTGAACGATGTCACATCGAGCGCAATCCACATCATTCACGGCGAGGCGGAACGGCGCGGAATTACGCTGACCTCAACCCAGCCGCCCGGTGAACTGCCGGTGCGTGCCGACAAGGTTCACGTGCAGCAGGTCATTCTCAATCTGGCGACCAACGCGATGGACGCCATGCTGGACGCCGTTCCGGCCGGGAGAACTCTTACCTTCGCGACGGGACTGGCGAACGAGAAGGCGGAGCTGCGGGTCTCCGACACCGGAGACGGCATTCCGGAAGAGAGGCTGATCCGCATATTCGAACCGTTCTATACCACCAAGCAGGCGGGGACGGGGCTGGGTCTGTCCATAGCCCGCGCCATTCTCGAGACCTATGGCGGTACCATCCGTGCCGACAACCGCCCCGAGGGAGGCGCGGTCTTTCGCGTGGCCCTGCCTCTCGCCCACAGGGAGGAGCAATCGAGATGAAACCGGTTGTCCATATCGTCGATGACGACAAATCCTACCGGACGGCGACCGCAAGGCTGCTTTCCGCAAACGGCCTTAGGGTCGAAGCCTATGAATCCGGAGATCAGTTTCTTTCCCGACTTTCCGCTTGCGAGCCGGGCTGCGTTCTTCTCGACCTCCAGATGCCTGGCCAATCCGGCCTGCAGATCCAACGCCGGCTGTGCGAGCTGGCGCCGCTATTTCCGGTCGTGTTCCTGACGGGGGAAGGAGACATCAAGGCAAGCGTCGAGGCGATGAAGGCGGGCGCCAAGGATTTTCTGGAGAAAAGTTCTACCGCGGCGACATTGATGGGGGCGATCGATCGCGCTCTTATCCAATATGAAAGACAGCGGGCCGAACACGACCGTCTCCAGGGCCAGCGGTCGCTGGTGGCGGGGCTTAGCCCGCGCGAGGCCGAAGTGTTCCGGTTCCTCATTCGCGGCCGTCTCAACAAGCAGATCGCTCATGCGCTCGGCATCTCGGAGCGGACGGTGAAGGTGCATCGCCATCAGGTCATGGAAAAGCTTGGGGTACGTTCGCTGGCCGAGGCCGTGTCGATCGCCGCGAATATCGGTCTCATCGATCAGGATACGGCATCGTCAGCGGGTTGATCCGATATCCTTCCCCTTAGGACAATATCAATCGACCTCTAAGCGGCCTAATTTGACCGGCAACCGTTAGTCTCTCATAGGTTCGAAAGAGGGGGCATGAGGTGGAGAACCTTCGCCGCACGGTCGCTGTCGTCGACGATGACGCAAGCCTGCGGCGCAGCCTGGGGCGGCTGCTCAACGCCTACGGTTTTCTGGCCATGGAGTTTGCATCCGCCGAGGCCTTTCTCGCTCGCGATCCCAAAGCGGCGATAGACTGTCTTGTCCTTGATATCGACCTCGGTGGCATGTCCGGCATCGATCTGCAACGCAGGCTGAAGGCCGACGGGACGACCCTTCCAGTGATTTTCATCACGGCACTGGAAACCGCCTCCGTGAAGGCAGAGGCGGAAAAGGTGGGATGCGTTGCTTATCTGCAGAAGCAGTTTTCCGGAGCCGCGCTGATTGCGGCCATCAACAAAGCATTGGGATTGTGACCTGAGAGCCGGAGACCATGCGCTCCCCAGCACGGCGGTCGGCGTCGCATCGGCGGCAGCTTTGCCGACCTTATAATTTATAAAATACTATTATAATCAATAAGTTAACATGCTAAAATCAAGAAAATTGCCGATGTTGATTGCCGATCTTTGTAATTTGCAATTTGAATCTTTAGACATCTATGATGCAGCCGCCCGTGAATTTACAGGCGGCCATTGAGCGGGCTGACAGCTTGGCGCCTAAAGTGCCCTGCTCAGGGCAAAGCACACCGACCCTCCCTTAAGTGCAATAGCGCGGGACCGTATTTGCGCTAAATTTTTGGAAGCAGCCAAACAGCCGATAACGTGAACGGGAGCGCCACGATGAGCAGCAAGAGCAACCGGCAAGGTTACAACGCCACCCGTCGCCAAATCCTGCTGGCCGGCGGTTCGGCAATCGCTTTAACGGCATTCTGTCCGATCGCCAGCATCCCGGCGCTTGCCCAGGCAGGAGCAAAGAAACCGAACATCCTTGTGATCTTCGGCGATGACATCGGCTGGTGGAACACCAGCGCTTACAATCGCGGGCAGATGGGATACCAGACGCCAAATATCGACCGTATCGCCGACGAAGGTGCGATGTTCACCGATCTCTACGCTCAGCAATCCTGCACGGCGGGGCGGGCGGCCTTCATCACAGGCCAAAGCTGTTTTCGCACGGGGCTGCTAAAAGTCGGGCTTCCCGGAGCCAAGGAGGGTCTGTCTGAGAAGGATCCGACAATCGCCGAACTGCTCAAGCCACAAGGGTACGTTACCGGCCAGTTCGGCAAGAACCATCTCGGCGATCGCAACGAATTTCTGCCAACGGTCCATGGCTTCGATGAATTCTTTGGCAACCTCTATCACCTCAATGCCGAAGAAGAACCGGAGAACCCCGATTACCCGAAGGATCCACAGTTTCTCGCAAAATTCGGACCGCGTGGCGTGCTGAAATGCAAAGCAAGCGAGACAGACGATCCGACCGAGGATCCGCGTTTCGGAAGAGTGGGCAAGCAGACGATTGAGGATACGGGACCGCTCAATAGAAAACGCATGGAAACCGTTGATGAGGAATTCCTAGGCGCTGCCAAGGACTTCATCGACCGCAGCGCCAAAGCCGACAAACCGTTCTTTTGCTGGTTCAACTCGACCCGGATGCATATCTACACGCATCTTAAGGCTGAGTCGGAAGGCAAAACGGGGTTGGGGATCGTTGCCGACGGCATGGCCGAATTTGACGGTATGGTTGGCCAGCTGCTCGACCAGCTCGATGATCTTGGAATCGCCGAAAACACCATTGTTGTCTGGACGACCGATAACGGTGCAGAGGTGTTCTCCTGGCCTGACGGGGGCACAACGCCGTTCCATGGCGAAAAGAATACAAATTGGGAGGGGGGCTACCGCGTGCCCGGGATGGTGCGCTGGCCGGGCGTTGTCAAACCGGGAACCGAGATCAACGAGATTGTCTCCCACGAAGACTGGCTTCCGACCTTGGTTGCGGCAGCCGGCGAGCCGGACATCGCAGCCAAGCTTCTGAACGGCTATGAAGCGGCCGGCAAGACATTCAACGTGCATCTTGACGGCTACAATCAACGCAAACTGCTTGATGGCACAGGGCCTGGGGCGCGCAAGGAGTATTTTTACTGGACTGATGACGGAAGCCTGGCCGGATTGCGCTACGACCGCTGGAAGCTGGTGTTCATGGAACAACGAGCAGAGGGGTTGGACGTGTGGCAGGATCCTCTGATCACACTGAGATTTCCGAAATTAATCGACCTGCGCGCCGATCCGTTCGAAATTGCCCAGCATGCAGCGGGAGACTATGCAAGATGGCGTGTAGAACATGCCTTCGCGCTGGTTCCGGCCCAGGCATATGTGGCCAAACATCTTCAAACCTATGTAAAATATCCGCCCCGCCAGGCGCCGGGAAGCTTCTCGATGGACCATGTGCTTGAGAAACTCCAGCGGGGTGGCGGACAGTGATCACGCTTTGACGAAAGGCAAGGATGCGCCGTTAATTTTCGGATCGGAAAAGATCAATGATCGCGAATGAGAACAGGCAAGCGACGACCATTCTCCAGCGAGCGAGGCACGAGATAAAGGAGTATGCCTTCCTCTGCGCCTATCTCTATGTCTGCTTCGCTGCCGTCCTCCTCTACAAGATGGCAGTGCTCGGTGGTCAGGGTGTGGAATTTCTTGTGTTCGGTATACCCGCGCTCAAGGCCCTCATTCTCGGAAAGTTCATCCTGCTCGGTCATACGATCCGGCTGGGAGAGAGGTCCGGCGGTTCGAGACTCGTCGGTGTCGTGGCATATAAGGCGGCACTCTATCTTTCGCTGATCCTCGTCATGTCGCTCGCCGAAGAGTGCGTCGTTGGGTTGCTCCATGGCCGGACGCTCTCGGTTGTGATCACAGGTATGGCCGGCAGGTTACCCGAACTCCTGGCCATGAGCGCGATCATGCTACTGATCTTGATCCCTTATCTGGCTTCGAGGGAACTCGGAGTGGCGCTCGGCAAAGGAAGGCTTTGGGGTCTGTTCTTTGAGCATCGCGAGGTGCGGTAGGTGCAAACAACGATTGGCGAAGACGAATTCTCGTCCGTGTTGATGAAGGCACACAGCACGGCGGCGATCGAGTGAAGGTCTCCGCGAATGAATGATAAGTGAAGGTCGAACGCAAGGCGACGCCATGGTGGAACCACGGATTGCGAAAGCGCCTCCGAGCGGCGGTATGTCATGGATCCCCGGCGGCGATTTCCTGATGGGCTCGGATCGCCACTATGCGGAGGAAGCCCCGGCACACAGGGTTCGCGTCGACGGTTTCTGGATGGACACATGCCCGGTGACGAACTGGGCGTTTTCCGCCTTTGTCGAGGCGAGCGGCTATGTCACCACGGCGGAGCGGCCGGCCAACCCGGCGGATTATCCGGGTGCGATCATGGAGATGCTGGCACCAGCATCGGTCGTTTTCATCAAGCCGAAGTCGCCCGTTGATCTCACGAACCACTACAACTGGTGGAAATATGTGCGCGGAGCGAACTGGCGCCATCCGCGGGGACCGGCAAGCACGATCAAGGGGCTATTGGAGCACCCGGTTGTCCACGTCGCGTTCGAGGACGCGAAAGCCTATGCGGCCTGGGCCGGCAAGGAACTGCCGACCGAAGCGGAATGGGAGTTCGCCGCACGCGGCGGGCTTGAGGCGGCGGACTATGTCTGGGGCGGGGAAATGTTACCCGGCGGCCGGCATATGGCCAACACCTGGCAGGGCGAGTTTCCCGTCCAGAACAGTCGGGAAGACGGTTTCGAGGGGACATCTCCCGTGGGGAGTTTTCCGGCCAACGGCTATGGTTTGTTCGATATGGCCGGCAATGTCTGGGAATGGACGACCGACTGGTATCAAGAGCATGGCATGATCGACAGCCCGTGCTGCACGATCTCGAATCCCGTCGGCGCTGAACTCTCCAACAGCCATGATCCGCGCCAACCGCAAATCAGCATTCCACGCAAGGTCATGAAAGGCGGTTCACATCTTTGCGCACCCAATTATTGCCGCCGCTACCGGCCCGCCGCGCGCATGGCGCAACCCGTCGACACAGCAACTTGCCATCTGGGCTTCCGATGTATTGCCCGCGGATGATTCATAAACATTCTGCCGGATGATGTCCAAGTAGCGCATCCAGGCTCTCAGCCGAAGCGGGACGGGGTATCGTCGAGGCAGGCCGCGCGAAATTCAAGTGGCAACAGAAGCCAGGCCAAAATGAGATGGCGGCCGAACCTCGAAAGGTTCAATCCTCGCCTTTCAAATCCGCCCTCAGCTTGACCTCCACGAGTGAGCGCCGGAGCTTTCCGCGTCGATCCCCGATGGCGGGTGCGGCCCAAGGCGCTCGGTTAGGTTCTGGAGGAGCGTGTCTCGAGCGGAGTGCTGAACGAGATCGATGGCAAGGGTCAGGGCGCGGCGGCCTTCGTTGCTATCGATCTCACAGTGGTTCTTCGTGCACCACCGCCGAACCGCGGTGATGACGATATCAATGTCTTGATCGGACAAGGTAATGAGGGACTGAAGCATTTCGATGCCTCCAAAATCCGATAGGAGCAGCCCTGCGGTCATGCCAAGGGATGAAATCGAATTCGCTAGTGATGAGCAGTGGACGTCGCCGCGTTGATCTTCAGCGAATGAGGGCTGTCAAACTTCATGATCAGCAGCGTGACCAGTTCCTCCGGCGTCCTATGTCCTTGGCTAAAGAGATCGACAGCCGCGCTACAGAGCAATTCCGTAGCTTGTTCCGTCGGCGTGACGCGGTTATGCCGGTACCAGGTTCGAACCGCCTCCGTAAGCACGTTCACGTCTTTCGTCTGGAGCGAGAGATTGAGATCGATCATATCATCCTCCTACGCGTCGCCGCTCCAGATTAATCTTGAGTTGAAGCTCGCGTTGAAAACTTAATCCATTGGCACCTCGTCGCCAACCATCAGTGCGGTTGCGCACAGTGGCCGGAAGGGCATCGGCGCCGATGACGAAGGCATGCCCAATGCTGTTGATCTGAACGCCGCGGACCGGCAAGATAGGCGACTTGTCCTTCCGGGCTTTGAAGGATTTCGAATGCCACGCTTCTACTTCAACATTCTGTCTGAAGCAGGATCGCTCGACGACTGGGAAGGAACCGAGCTTGCCGATTTGGATGCCGCTCGCGTTGAAGCGGTGCGTGATGCGCGGGCATTGATGAGCAGTGCCGTGCTGCTTGGATATGACATTTCGTCAAGAAGCGTCGAGATCAGAAACGAAACAGGCGATATCCTGCTCGTGTTGCCCTTTGCGGAAGCGGTGAAGCCAATGGGCTGATCTACCTGGCGCCGAGCGGAAGACCCAGCAACTTCTCGTATTCGCGCTCCGGCACTCCATAACAGCCACCGGCGATTTCGATCAATTTTTCCCTGTCCAGAATTCTAACGTTTCCGCGGGTCGACCGGATGGCCTGGACGCCCTCAAGCACGTGTAGTTCATTGGTGACGCCCGAACGCCGGACACCAAGCATCAATGCCAGAAATTCATGGGTAATTGCCAGGTTGTTGCCTTCGAGGCGGTCGTGACACATCAGGATCCATCGAGCCAGCCGCTCATGCATATTGTAGCGGGCGTTGGCGAGCGCCGAATGGGCGAGCTGCAGCACGGTTGTGTGAACATAGCGAAGGAAGAAATCCTTCATCTCGGGATCATCGGCGAGCGCGCGCTGAAATGTCTCCATCGGCACCATAATTCCGGACCCCGCGACCTGCATGAACGTGCGCGTGGGGGTGGTCTCTACCGCCAGGACGACGTGCATGCCGGATGCGCCTTCGCGCCCGATGTGGCCAATTTCCACAACTTCTTCGTCGATGCTGCTGACAACCATGGATGCCAGGCCCCTTTCCAGGAAACAAACATGCGTGGTCGGCACGTCGTTATCGACGAGAGCATGCCGTAATGGCAGGTCGACGCGCTCCATCCCTTCCGACAGGCGTGCGAAGCGGTCCGCGCTCAACTTTTCCAGCAGGGTATTTGCAACGGTCGATTGGTCGAAGTGGGGCATGGCAGCTCCGCGTGGGGAGCTTGGATGTCAAGCCAAACGCCTGTGGGTGTGGTGAAAAACTACGGGACGGCCGTCGGTTTGACCAGAGGTCCCGAGGAAGTGTGCGTTTATGACAAAACCGCACATAAGCCACTGACATTGTTGATGTGCAGTGGCGATAGCCGGCAACGATGTTTGGTGCCGACCAACAGACCATAGCACATTTCGCGTCGACATGCGCGCTCATTGCGAAAGGATTAATGATGGAAACATTTTGCCTCTTTCAGACCGCCGATAGCCATCAAACTGGGATCGTCATAAGTAGCGAAGGCGGGGACACGTCCATGGGCGTACCAGGATGAGGCCTTGATAAGGTCGGTCACCGCGTTGAGCGTGCCGCTCACGCCATTCCAAGGCGTCGACGCCTTCTAGGCCGCGGGGCGAGCCAGGGTCGATGAATCATGGACGGCGGCGACGCCGGGCGTAAAAACGTGCTTCAGGGACGTTTCGAATGCAGCGGTGCCTTGAATCCCGAGGTCGCGTTGCCGATTTGCGCGAGGACCGACATGATGCAATGGGAGCTCGACGGCGGCATGACCGAGGTTCAACGACGAGGTTTTCTGACGAGGCTAACGGCCTATGAGCCGCTGACGCTGATTATGCTGGCATCCATCGCGGGAGGCTTGTTCGTGCTGCAGCGATTGACGAGCGAGGTTCTTGAGGGCGAGACGTTCCGCTTCGATGACGCGATCCTGCTGGCGTTGCGACGGCCTGGCGAACTTGCCGTGCCGATCGGACCCGGCTGGCTGACGCATGCCATCGGCGACATAACCAGCCTCGGCGGCATTACCGTTCTCTCGCTGATGACGGTTCTCGTGACCGTCTATCTTCTGCTCGACCGGCGCTGGCCGATCGCGATCTTCGTCTTTTCCTCGGTGCTGACCGGCTGGCTGGCGAGCACGCTCTTGAAGATCCTCGTCGCCCGGCCGCGCCCCGATATCGTGCCGCACCTGGTCGAGGTGAGCGATCTCAGCTTTCCCTCCGGACACGCGATGGTCTCGGCGGTGACCTATCTGACGCTTGGGGCGCTGCTGGCCCGGACACAGCGCTACCGGTCGACGCGGATCTTCGTCATGGGCGTCGGCGTCTTCCTCGCCGTCATCATCGGTTTGAGCCGGATCTACCTCGGCGTCCACTATCCCACGGACGTCTTGGCTGGATGGTGCGCCGGTGCACTCTGGGCGCTCGGCTGCTGGCTGATTTCGAAGCGATTCGTTCCGAGCCGCGCTCCAGATGATGTTGGCGAAGCCGGAAAACGGTAAGAGGAGACAGCAGTTCAGGCTGATACGTGATTTCCGCCGGCATAACGGACAAGAACCATGACAACTTTGACAACGATCACCTCGACGGTCACGGCCGCGTTTCTCGGCTCCTTCGTCGAGGTCGTTGAAGCCTTCACCATCATCCTCGCCGTCGGCGTCACGCAGAGCTGGCGTCCGGCCTTCATCGGCACCGGTCTTGCACTCGCCCTTCTCGCTCTTCTCGTGCTGGCTCTAGGTCCGCTGCTCGGCCTCATTCCGATCGAGCTGATGCAGTTCGTCATCGGAACGTTGCTCGTTCTTTTCGGCCTGCGCTGGTTGCGCAAGGCGATCTTGCGGGCCTCGGGCTTCATCGCGCTGCACGACGAGGACAAGGCCTTTGCGGCCGAGACCGACAGCCTGCGGCGCCAATCCGCCGAGCGCCGTGCCAATTTCCTGGCAGGGATCGCGGCTTTCAAGGCGGTTCTGCTCGAGGGGATCGAAGTGGTGTTCATCGTCATCGCCACCGGCGCCGGACACGGCATGATGGGTTATGCCAGCCTTGGGGCCGCCGCCGCCTGCCTGCTGGTGCTGATCATCGGCATCTTCGTGCACAAACCGCTCTCGGCGGTTCCAGAGAACAGCCTCAAATTCGTCGTCGGGCTGCTGCTCAGCGCCTTCGGCATATTCTGGATTGGCGAGGGCGTTGGCGCCGACTGGCCGGGCGCCGATCTTTCGCTTCTGGCGATCCTTGCCGTGCTCGCCGTCTTTTCCTTCGCCGCAGTCCGGATGCTGCGCCGCTATTCCAACACCCATGCCGAGGTCGCCGCATGATGAATATTCTTAAAGTCGTCTTCAGGGAGTTCTTCGGCATGTTCATCGACGACGGCGCGCTGGCGCTGTTGGCGCTGCTATTGATCGCCGCCGTCGGCGTGCTGGTGAAATTCGCGCATGTCGACGCGCTGCTCGGCGCTGCTCTGCTTCTCGTCGGCTGTCTGATGGTCCTCGCCGAGAGCGTGGCACGCGCGGCGCGGAAGAGGTTTCAGCGGAAATAGCCTCGGAACGCTATTGCGGCACCTTGAACAGGTGGCTGATGCGCGTCACCAGCCGAGGAGGTGCGCAAGCTAAGGTTCATTAGGCAGTCTCGCCGGTCACTCCTATGCTCTTCGACCGCGATAGGTCGTTGGAGGCGGAAGCGCTTCGTGGGCTTGAGCCAGTGTTTCGAGCCACGTTGCCAGAACATTCGGAATTTCTTCGTTGCCGGCCTCCATTGATTCAATCCACGACAGCTCGCATTGCAGTGCCGAGGCAATGTTGATTGGCGTCCACCGGATATGCAGCAGGCACTCGGAGAAACGTTCTGAGGTCATGATGAGCCCGTCAATTGTCGCCGGCGTCAGTGTGCCACAGAATGGTGACGGGACCAAACCCCGCACCGAACTGTGAGAACGGAGTTTGGCGGGCGCTCTCAAGAAGGCCTTTTGGACCTCGATCGGCGGAGCAACGTCGCACGGCGACCCTCAATTTTCCTCTATTCAGCCGTCCGCCTTCCGCGTCGTTCTCTCGCGGGAGCGCCTCCTCAAGAGCTTGGATCGGATACGCAACTGGCCAACGGGTGTCAGGCTCTCGCCGAGAACGACATGGGCGTTGAACTCAGGCATCAGAATGAAGCGCCGTCTGGATCAACGACATCCGGATCCTCCTGTGCCGTCTTACCCTTGGCCCTCTGCCTGCGCAGCGTAGTCGCAAAAGACCGTCCGCGACGTGGCTGGCGTTCGGCGGTCAACGCCAGACCCAGATCGTCTTTCCGGATGTCGACCAGGTCGCCCAACCGGTCGACGAGGCCAAGCACAACGAGAACATCGGCGAGCGTGCCTATCCCGACACCAGGATCTCCCTTTTCCAAGCGCGCGACGGTGCTCGGCGACGTGCCCGCCCGCACCGCCAGATCGACCACGGCCATGCTGCGCCGCAAACGAGCGCCGCGGACGTCGTGTCCGAGCCTTTGGAGGGCAGGTTTCGATTTGGGCGATCCCATGGCAGTCATCCCAGATATGGCCGATAAAGTTACTTATAATGTCATATATGATGAGTTGATTGTTTCTACAAGCGCGTTGCGCGATAGACGTCCTGTCAACTACCAGCCCGATAGTCCATGGCTTCTAAAAGGGGTGAGCGCTCAAGATGAGTCCAACCGAAGGGGTCCCCGCTTTTTCTCAGTGAGGCGCCTAGCGCCTTGCCAACCTCCTGCCGGGCCGCTCTGGGCGAAACGTAGCAAGCCATCAGCTCCTCGTTCGCCGGGACGGAGCGTACCTCATTCTCGGGGTTCGCATTGAAGCGGATATGATCCCAGCTGTAAAAGGCCTCGCGCGACCATTGCCCTGGAACGCTACTGCGGCACCTGGAACAGATGACGGATGCGCGTCACCAGCGAGCCAACCGAGCCGCCGTTCAGCGTGGCGCCGTCGGCCGCGAAGGAATGCCGGCCGGTTTCGATGCGGCGCGACAAAGTGGCGGCAAGCTCTTCGGCGATGCCGGGCCGGTCGTGCAGCAGCGGCGTCAGGCTTGCCTGGGCAATCTCGTAGACGACGACGAAGGTCAACGCCCGCAGGCTGGCGGCCTCGCCGACGCCAATCAGCAGCCCGCTTTCGCCGAAATAATCGCCCGGCGCCAGCCGGCCGAGTTCGATTTCCTTGTGGCCTTCCCTCCGTGTGGCGACGAGGGCGCCGCTGCGCACGATCATCAGCGATGCGACCGTATCGCCCTGCTCGATGAGGATGGTATCCTTCTTGTAGGTCCGCCGCGTCATCGAGGCTGCGAGCGTTTCCTTCTCGTCCTCGGTCAGTGAGGAAAACAGCGGGATGGCGTCGAGAAGCTTGAGCGGCGTCGGCCGGTGCGGCTTTGCCATCTCCTCGGGCTGCAATTGCTCGGGCGGTGGGCCGGCGGCGTCGAGCGGTCGCGCCAAGGTGAGACCCGCGGCTTTGACATGGCGGTAGATCAGGTCGAATATTTCGTTTTTCGCCGGCCCCGCCTGGCCGATATCCCGGACGCGGAAGGAGAGCTCCACCTCGATTGCGTCCGACGTCAGTGATTTGATCTGCACGCCGGGTTTCGGCTCAGTCAGGATCGAGTCGCTGCTCAAGAGCACGGCGCGCATGACGTCGATGATCGCCGACGGCCCGATTGTCGGCACGACGCGGACCGTCAGCGTCGCGCCGTGACTGCGGTCAGGACTACTGAGATTGGTCAGCCCGACCTTGGCCAGAAAACTGTTGGGCAGGACGACGAGGTCGTTCGAGCCGTTCAGCAGATGGGTGGAGCGCCAGTTGGTTTCGACGACACGGCCTTCGACGCCGTCATTCAGCACGATCCAGTCGCCGATCGCGTAGGGCCGGCCGAGATTGAGCGCTATGCCGGAAAAGACGTCGCTCAGGGTGCTCTGCATCGCCAGACCGAGAATGACGGCAAGGACGCCAGACGTGGCGATCAGCGTGCCGACGGGAAAGCTGAAGACATAGGCGACCACCGAGAGGATCGCGCCGAGATAGATCAGGCCGATGACCAGATCCTGAACGAGGCGGCCTTCGCGCGGTTGGCGCTCGAAGATCAGGAAGACGCGGACGAAGGCGATCAACGCCCAGGCCGCGTTGATCCACCAGACAACCTTGGCAAGGGCGATGAAGACGCGTTCGAAGGTCGATGCCGTTGTCGGCCCGACCTGATAGGGCACGATGTCATGATAGAGCAGCAGGACGGTCAGCGCCGCGAAGAAGAACACCTGGCCGGCGAGCCTCCAGCTCGGGAAGGGCCGAAGCGCTATGCGCGTGACGATCGCGCCGACCACGGCCAGCGTCCCGGCCTGGACGACAGGATCGGCAAGCACTCCGGACCATGTGAGAGTTTCAAGCATCGATTGTCCACTTGCCAGAGCATGATGCCGAAAAGGGTGAGCGAATTTCGGACGACATCATGCCTCACTATCGAATTCTACACGCGTCATGATCTATCAGATTCGCTTATTGACGAAACGCCGGGTACGCGGCGGTTGGGTGACATCCCTGTGACGTCGGGACCGATTTCGTAAGATGTAACATCTGTGATGATGCGTGTATCCATTAACGAGCTGAAGCCGGGAGCGGCACCGCCTGCCTCTCGACTGGCTGCTTGAAGCAATCCATACCGGTGCATTTTTAACGATCTGCGCGGAGAGGGATTAACCAGCTATTCAACCAGGGCTTGCGATGGTGCGCAGGATTCGCACTTGATGGCCTATGCCGACCCACCGCTCATTTTCGCCCAGATATACAACCAAGAAACGGGCCCGCCCACGGTTCACGATGGAGGCATTCTATCTCGCGATTATCGGAGCAGGGGTCGCCGGATACCTTGGCGTCGAAGCAGCGGGTGCTTCATTCGCCAACCATGGCGTCGGCTGTACGATCAAAGGCAATGTGAGCATCGGCAGCCACGAGCGCATCTACCATCTGCCAGGCCAAGAGTACTACGAGAAAACCAACATTTCCCCTCGGTATGGGGAGAGGTGGTTTTGCTCGGAGGCTGAAGCCCGCGCTGCAGGCTGGCGTCGCGCAAGAAGATAAGCGTCGGCGAAATTGCGTCGAAATATTCTTCGCAGAGTGTCAGGCGGGCAATAATTCTTCCGACAAGCGTAGCTCCAACATGCCAACCTGCTGCGCGACGCGGTCGCAGGCGGTGCCAGCCAAGTCATCCGCGAAGCGATGCGCGACTGGTCCGCCAAATGGTAGAAGCGCAGTGGAGACATCGAGCTGCGTGGGATGTGGGCCGAGGGCAAGGCAAGCGAACTGCCTCGCCAGTCGATTTCGACGAGGCACTCGGCAGGAACTGGAGGCTTGCCCGCGGACATGGCGGTAAAGCTTCTCTAGACGCCGAAGGCATAAGGCAATCGGATGATGGCGCCCCATTGCTTGGGGCGCCACAAGCGCTTGCCTGCTAAGTGCGCGGCTTCAGATTTTCTGGGTCATAGATCGGCTTGTATCCGACGCCGACGACCTCGACCGGATAAGTCTCGGCGAAATACTCGACATTTAGCCTGCGTCCGACCTGGCAATGCGACCAGGGCAGATAGGCTAGCGCAATGTTCTTTCCGACCGTCGGGCCGTAGGCGACCGAGGTCGTGTAGGACCGACGGCCAAGCTCGTCGACCAGGACCTCGCCCGTGGCGGGATCGACAACCGGCATGTTGCCGACGGGATAACGCTTCACGCCCGACTTGTCGGTATTCTCGGTCATCACAAGCGTGCAGAGCATGGCCGGCTGGTGTTCGCGCGCCTTGTATTCCAGGTGCTTTGCCTTGCCGCGGAAATCGGCTTCTTTGACTTTCGGACGGGCGAGATCGGCTTCGATCAGGTTGTACTGGGTCAGGAGGTCGCCGTTCTGCAGGCGCAGGCTCTTTTCCATGCGGCGCGAGTTCGCATAGGTCTCTACGCCGAAGGCCATCACGCCGGTCGCGCGCAGCGCGTCCCAGACGGCGAGGCCGTCTTCGTACTTCATGTGCAGTTCCCAGCCCTGCTCGCCGACATAGGAGATGCGGAAGGCGGTGACGGGCTTGCCGGCGATTTCGATCGGCTTGATCGCCGCGAAGGCGAAGTTTTCCTGATCGAGCCCGGCCGGATCGGCGACAGTCTTCTTCAGCGTGTCGCGCGCGTTCGGACCCCAGATGCCGATCGTCACGAATTTTTCCGAGACGTCGGTGATGATCACGTCGAGGCCGCGGTCTTCGGCGACCCGCTTCATGTAGTGAAGGTCGCGCGGGCCGGCATCGGCGCCGTTGACGAGGCGGCACCGGTCGGCCATGCGGAAGACGGTGAAGTCAGCGCGCACCATGCCTTCGTCGTCGAGAAAGTGGGTGTAAATGCCCTTGCCGATGTTTGCATCGCCGCCGATCTTGGCGGCGCACAGCCATTCCATCAGTTCGACATGGTCAGGTCCCTCGATATCGACCATGTGGAAGTGGCTGAGATTGACGATGCCGCAATCCTCGCTCATCGCCAGGTGCTCGGCATTCGACACGCGCCAGAAATGGCGACTGTCCCATTCGTTCTCGCGGACCGGGACGCGGTCGGCGTATTTCTCCAGAAGGTGCTCGTTGGCGGCGTAGCCGTGCGCACGCTCCCAGCCGCCGAGTTCCATGAAGTAGCCGCCGAGCTCCTTTTCGCGCTCGTAGAAGGGCGAGCGCTTGGCGTTGCGGCCGGATGCATAGGGTTCGCGGGTGTGAACAGCCGGGAAATAGATCTTCTGGGCGGCTTCGTAGCAGCGGCCCTCGATGAACTCTTCCGTCAGCTGATGCGGATAGAAGCGGGCATAGTCGATGCTGTTGTGATCGATTTCAGTCCGGCCATCGGTCATCCAGTCGGCGATCAGCTTGCCGTAGCCCGGGCCGTCCTTGACCCAGATGGCAACGCAGTACCAGAGACCGCGCACCTTCTGGCTCTCGCCGCAGGATGCGCCGCCGCCTGCCGATACTTGCAGCAGGCCGTTGAAGGAGTGACCTTCGTTATAGCCGAGCTCGCCGAGGATCGGCGTCAGTTCCATGGCGCGCTCGAGCGGCTCGATGATCTGTTCCATCTCGAGGTCGCGCTGCGAAGGCGACAGGCGCGCCTCGTGTTTTTCGAGAATGTCGCGCGGGTGGCACATGCGCGGATTGGTGGCTTCGTAATAGCCCCACTCGATCTGGCCGCCCTCCGTCGTCGCCGGGTCGCCGGTATCGCGCATATAGGCGGAGTTGCCCTGATCGCGCAGCAGCGGGAAGCCGATTTCCTTACCGGTGCCTTCGAATTCGTTATACGGACCGAAAAAGGTGAGCGGGTGGTCGACCGGCATGACCGGCAGGTCTTCGCCGACCATCTCCGCGATCAGGCGCCCCCAGAGGCCGGCACAGACGATGACGTGGTCGGCCATGATCGTGCCGCGATGGGTGACCACACCCTTGATGCGACCGCCTTCGACGATCAGCGACTTCGCCGGCGTGTTGCCGAACACCTTAAGCTTGCCGGCCTTTTCGGCGGCATCGACCAGCTTGCCGGCAACGGTTTGCGAGCGCGGAATGACGAGGCCGGCATCCGGATCGTAAAGGCCGCCCATCACCTGATCTTCCTCGATCAGCGGGAACTTCTCCTTGATCTCGGAAGGGCTGACATAATGAGCGCGGGTGCCGAAAGCGCGTGCCGAGGATAGCTTGCGCTTGATTTCCTCCATCCAGGCATCGTCGCCGGTGCGGGCCACTTCGAGGCCGCCAATGCGGGCGTAATGGCCCATCTTCTCGTAGAAATCGATCGAATATTGCGTCGTCCAGACCGACAGATAGTCGTGGCTCGTGGTGTAACAGAAGTCCGAGGCATGGGCTGTCGAGCCGATATCGGTCGGTATGCCCGACTTATCGATGCCGACAATATCGTCCCATCCCCGCTCGACGAGATGATGGGCGATGGAGGCGCCGACGATGCCGCCGAGACCGATGATGACGACCTTTGCCTTTTCCGGAAATGCTGCCACGTGCTGTTCCTTCTATTTATCGCACGAATCAAAATACCCTACCCGCGCTTGACGTACGCTTCGCGCGTGAGATGCAGGAGCCATGCCAGCCTCGTAAGAGGTGTCACATTTGCCGAAGCAGCGGAACCCCCTGACCGCTCAGCATGGAAGCTGCGATGAGGGTATTATGCATAAGGCTCATGATCGTCAGTGGTCCTACGCCGCCTAGTAACGGCGTAATTGCGCCAGTGCGCATCGAGGCGGCGAGGCAACCGCCAAACAGCGCCGGCGCCCCGGCGATCCGTCCCGCATCGAACGATCTGAAAAAGACTGGTGAGCATCGGATATGGCTGGCCATTGCAGACAGCCTATCCGCTCGCACGCCCCGGGGTCACGGCGCTGAAATAGCTGCAAGCCGGTCGATGTCGACCAGCACGATGTCCTCGGAAACAGGCTCGCGATTGTGCAGCCGGAACCATTCGGCAGCTTCCCGCACCCGATCTCCATGCGGCGACGGATAGGCGCCAAGTCCGAGAACCCATTCCCGTACGGTCTCGCGCTCCATCCGCCCGGCCCGGTATCGATCGCAGACGGTTTTCGCCGATGCGACCAGATCGTTGATGCTCTTCACGGAATATCCCTCAATGCACGGACGGCTCTTCATCCTCGAGAAACGATCGAATGCCGTCGCGGGCGACGACGGCCAGGAATTCGTCGAAGGCATCCCTGTCGGTCGGAAATGGCTCGTCCCAGCGGATCAGATCTTCCCCTTGCGTGACCACTTCCATCGTCCAGTCTTCATTGCTGCCCGATGTGCGGAAGATATCGACGAGCACGGTGATCCCGTCGTCGGTGAATTCTCCCGCCAGTTCGGAGTGTTCGAGCTTTTCTTTTTTTGCCATCATTCAGCCACCCGCACCGGGCGGTGCGTCGTTTTCGAGATATTCTTCATATTGAACCGTCTCGGTCTCATTCGTGTCGATCGAGGCATCAGCGCGTTTTGCCAGGCGAACGCCCGCACCCCCGCCATTTTCGGGGATGAAAATTACACCCGCGCCTTCCAGGGCGTGCTTCATATCCTGAAGCGTTCGTTCGTAGGGAGAGCGCTTTGCCGCCTCGAAATTAGCGATCGTCGCCTTGGCGACCTTCGAGGCCGACGAGAGATCGTCCTGAGACCATGCCAAAAGGGCGCGAGCAGCGCGACATTGAGCGGATGATAGGCACAAAACGATAACCTTGCATCAAAAGTGTGATTCTGCCTCGGGCAGATTATATTAAAAACGCAATCTCGATACAAGCGAGGTGAGCGCCCGGCGCCAGCGTGGACCGGGTTTTATTTTCTTTATTAGATTTTAGACCTGCGTTCCGGGCTTACCATACAACGTGCCCACATTACGTCATCAAGAAGAACGTGCCCGGGCCGCATGCACTGGCGAAATCGGCATCTCTTACATGGTGATCTCGATAGAACATGTTCCCATGGTGCCCGTCGTCAACGAACGGCCGCTACCACATTGCCCGTGGCGCGACCGTGTCCGGTCATCAAGCGAGAGCAGCGAGCAGTCCGTCTTGTCGGGCCTCCAGGTGCCTACCTTTTCCATCTCGTAGGCGGGAATCACGCAAGCTAGCGGCGGCCCTGGCTTGCAAGGGTGGTTAGCTACTGTCAGGCGGCGAGAAGAAACAGTTCACGTCGTTTTCCGTCGGATGAAGGCAGATATGATATCGGCCATCGCCGGAGGGAATTTCGTCCCCATACGGAATGAAGAACAGGTGTGGTTTCGTCACGAGGTGGTGGTCGCCGGCATGCAGGAGGACGGAAAACCCGCGGGGCCCTCGACGGATGTCCTGAGCGGGAATGGCCTCACAATCTCCAACCAAACCCTGAGCTTTGCAGCACGCCGGAGGATAGGTCCAGCCGCTCTTCGCTTCATGGGCGTCGGTTCGAACGATAGTGCAGATGGAGATCGCCCCAAGTGCGATCAGGAATACTGTTGATGTGGCGAGCGTCATTGCATGCCTCCTTGGAGGCAGCCCCTCGAAAAACGCCGGGAGGTTGCGCACTGATTCCCAAAAGCGAGATCTTTTCTCGACAGCTCGATTAGCTGTTTTTGCTACCAGCCTGCGCCTGAAGGCCATCGCCGTGATGCGTAGAGGCACTGGGGAGGTGGATCGAACATCGGCGCAATCACGGTACTCCTCGGCTGCGTGGAAGTGAAATCAAACTTCCGCCACGTGGCAAAAGGCATCCCTGCCGTCCTTCATGGCAACCCTCGGGGTGAGTAGGAGTGGAGACTTCGAAGCCCGCAAGTGCACCCCTATGCCATTCTTTCGACCTTCAGTACTCCACGCCCGTCCATCGAACGACAAGGTTGATTGACTGAATATTATTAAAGCCTAATTTAGCTTACCTTTATCACGCACCCGGGAGGTAACAATGCGTGAGCCAGATATGCAAAAACTCGATGCGCTTGTCGGTCGTCTTGTTGGGGACGTCGGCGCCGCCATGTCAGGGGCCTTGGTCGTGCTTGGCGACCAGGTCGGAATCTACAAGGCGATGGCCGACGGAACGCCGATGAGCGTCCAGGATCTTGCCAAGAAGACGGGGATCAAGGAGCGCTATCTCAGGGAATGGCTGAGCGCCCAGGCGGCGGCCGACTATGTCGCTTACGATGAAAAGACCGCTCGTTTCAGCCTGACGCCGGAGCAGGCGATGGTCTTTGGCGAGGAAAACAGCCCGGCCTTCTTCGTCGGCGCCTTCGAGGTCGTGCAATCCATGTGGATGGACGAGCCCAAGGTCGCCGAAGCCTTCCGCACGGGGAAGGGTCTCGGCTGGCATGAGCACAGCACCTGCCTGTTTCGGGGAACCGAGCGGTTCTTTCGTCCGGGCTATAACAGCCATCTCGTCAATGAATGGATTCCGGCCCTTGGCGGGGTCGAAGAAAAGCTCAAGGCCGGCGCCAGTGTCGCCGATGTCGGCTGCGGTCATGGGGCATCGACCATCCTGATGGCGCAGGCCTATCCCGCCTCCCGCTTCACCGGCTTCGACTATCACGGCCCGTCGATCGAAAGGGCAAACGCCGCCGCCAAGGAAGCGGGTGTTTCCGACCGTGTGAGCTTCGAGCAGGGCTCGGCGGCGGAATTTCCGGGGCGCGGCTACGACATGGTCGCCATGTTCGATTGCCTTCACGACATGGGCGATCCGGTCGGCGCCGGCCGGCATGTCAAGGACACGCTTGGGCCGAACGGCACGTGGCTCATCGTCGAGCCCTTTGCCCATGACCATCTTAAGGACAATCTCAATCCGGTCGGCCGCGTCTATTACGGCGCGTCGACGATGATCTGCACGCCGGCATCGCTCTCCCAGGAGGTTGGGCTCGGGCTCGGCGCCCAGGCGGGAGAAATGAAGCTTCGAAAGGTCGCGCTCGACGCCGGGTTCACGCATTTCCGTCGCGCCACGGAAACGCCGTTCAACATGGTGTTCGAAGTCCGGGCCTGAAGCCAGGTCCCGCCGATCGGGACGAGCAGCTATCTCAGTTTTCCGATGCTGGCATACATGCCGGTCGTGCGGAATTCGGTCGGGTTTGTGCCGTAGACACGGCGGAAGACCTTGGAAAAATAGTTGGGGTCCTCGAAGCCGCACATGATGGCGACTTCCTTGACCGGCAGAAAGTCGGCCTTGGTCAGAAGCTTGACGGCGCGCTGCAGGCGTTGCTGCAGCACGAATTCGGCCGGCGGCATACCCTCGCTCTCGGCAAAGCTGCGCGAGAAATGCGCGCGGCTGAGGCCGACGATGCCGGCAAGCTCGCTGACCGGCAGCGACTTTTCGAGATTGGTGTTGATATGGTCGATCACCGGCTGCATCAGGCTGAGCTCGGCGGCGAAGGCCGGCGAACCGAAGACGTCGTCGTAAAGCGCCATCGCCGCTTCATAGGCAATCGCCGAGGCGGCACCCGGCGACGTTGCGCCCTTGACGAGGCGCAGGCTGCAATCGGCGAGATGATCGATGGTCGAGGGCTGGAGCTTCAGCACCGGCCCGGCGGTCGACAGTACCATCTGGTGGATGCGCAGCGTTTCCTCGCCATTCATCGAGATCCAGAAATATTCCCATCGGTCGCCCTTCTCCAGCCAGTAGCGATGATTGTGCGGCACGAGAACGAGCAGCGTGTCGCCGCCTTGAAGGCGATAATTGCGGTGCTGGTAGCGCAGCTGGCCGCTGCCGCTGATCGTGTGCTGCAGCACGGTGAAGGGGGTTTGGCCGCGCCGGCGGCCGTCCCAGTCGTAGCTCTCGTTCTCGCGCACTTCATAGCCGGCGCTGGTCGGCATGGCGTGCAATCGCTGGCGGCCCCGGGGTAGCGAAACCGTCCTCATCGACTGTCCGTTGGCGATCAAATCCTGCAGCACAAAATTACCCCTGAAAGCATAATCCTTCTCTGGTCGCCCTGTCGATTTCGGGCATAATCCCGGCCGACAAGAGGAAGAGACCACGGCCGATAGAGCGGCCGGGAGGAAAAAGGCAGATTTTACGGTGTTTTCAGCCACATGCGTCAGCATGCGGCCTGATCCTCCATAACCTTCTTTTCCTTAGCATTCGATTGGGTCGAGGTGAAGATCATGAGTTTCAAAATCGCTATCATCGGTGCGGGCAGCGTCGGTTTCACCAAGAAGCTGTTTACCGATATATTGTGCGTTCCCGAGTTTCGCGACGTCGAATTCGCGCTGACGGATCTCAGCGAACACAATCTCGAAATGATCAAGGCGATCCTCGACCGCGTCGTCGAGGCGAACGGGCTGCCGACGAAGGTGACGGCGACCACCAACCGGCGCCAGGCGCTGGAAGGCGCGCGTTACATCATCAGCTGCGTCCGGGTCGGTGGGCTCGAGGCCTATGCCGACGATATCGGAATTCCGCTGAAATACGGCATCGACCAGTGTGTCGGCGATACGATCTGTGCCGGCGGCATCCTCTATGGCCAGCGCAACATCCCGGTCATCCTCGACTTCTGCAAGGATATCCGCGAAGTCGCCGAGCCCGGCGCGAAATTCCTGAACTATGCCAACCCGATGGCGATGAACACCTGGGCGGCGATCGAATATGGCAAGGTTGACACCGTCGGCCTCTGCCACGGCGTCCAGCATGGCGCCGAACAGATCGCCGAGGTGCTCGGCGCCAAGTCGCTGAGCGAGCTCGACTATATTTGCTCCGGCATCAACCACCAAACCTGGTTCATCGACCTGCGCCTCAACGGCCGCAGGATCGGCAAGGACGAGCTCATCGCCGCCTTCGAGGCGCATCCGGTCTATTCGCAGCAGGAGAAATTGCGCATCGACGTGCTGAAGCGTTTCGGCGTCTATTCCACGGAAAGCAACGGCCATCTCTCGGAATACCTGCCCTGGTATCGCAAGCGGCCGGACGAAATCACCCGCTGGATCGACATGTCCGACTGGATCCACGGCGAGACCGGCGGCTATCTCCGCCATTCCACTGAAACGCGCAACTGGTTCGAGACGGAATATCCGCAATTTTTGGAATCCGCCGCAAAGCCGATCGATCCCGCCAAGCGCTCGAACGAACATGCCAGCCATATCCTCGAGGCGCTGGAGACGAACCGGGTCTATCGCGGCCATTTCAACGTCAAGAACAATGGCGTCATCACCAACCTGCCGTCCGATGCGATCATCGAATCGCCGGGCTTCGTCGATCGCTTCGGCATCAACATGGTCTCCGGCGTCACCCTGCCGGAAGCCTGCGCGGCCACCTGCATCGCCTCGATCAACGTCCAGCGCATGTCGGTGCACGCGGCGATATCGGGCGACATCGACCTCCTGAAGCTTGCCGTGCTGCACGACCCGCTGGTCGGCGCCGTCTCGACGCCCGAAGAGGTCTGGCAGATGGTCGACGAGATGGTCGTTGCCCAGGCGCGCTGGCTGCCGCAATATGCGCATGCCGTGCCGGCCGCCAAGGAGCGGCTGTCGAAATCGAAGGTGCAGACCCGCGACTGGGCGGGGGCCGCACGCCGCAACGTCCGCTCGATCGAGGAGCTGCGCGCGGAAAAGGCGGCGCTGAAACAGGCCGTCTGATTTTCGTGAAAGATGGGTCGTCATGGGTTTCCGGGAGGGAAATCCATGACGTCAGGCCCGCTTTCATGTCGTTCGAGGAAAAAGGAGCCGCGTGAGCCGTGCTCCGGAACAAGAGGGAGAAACGATGATGAATTTCCGTAACGCAGGCATTCTGGCCGGACTGGCGCTCAGCGTCTCAGCCGCGGCGCTGAATGCATATGCCTCCGAGGCAACCGTTCCGCCGGCGCCGGCGGACTTTCCGGCCGAAGGCAAGATCAACTATGTGGCGCGCGACTCCATTCTGGAGTTCAAGGCGCTGCCCGAATATCACGAGCCCGACTGGGTCACGAAGAATTTCGTCGCCACCGGCAAGCTGCCGCCGGTCAAGGATCGCCTGCCGAAGGAGCCGATGGTCTTCAAGACAGGCAATATGCCCGACGGCATCGGCGTCTACGGCGATACGATGCGTCACGTCATTGGCGGCCGGCCTGAAGGCTGGAACTATGGCGCCGGCCAGACGCAGGGCTGGGGCGGCATCGATATCGGTCTCTCCGAATGCCTGACGCGCACCGCGCCGCTGTTCCAGGTGCAGGCCTCCGACACCGAGCCGCTGCCGAACCTCGCCAAGAGCTGGGATTGGTCGCAAGACGGCCATAAGCTGACCATGCACCTGGTCGAAGGCGCCAAATGGTCCGACGGCGCGCCGTTCAACGCCGACGACATCATGTTCTACTGGGACGACGAAGTCGTCGACCCGAACGTCTCGCCACTCGGCGGCGGCGCCTCGCCGGAAGCTTTCGGTGTGGGAACGACGCTGAAGAAGGTCGACGATTACACCGTCGAATGGACCTTCAAGGAGGCGTTCCCGAAGCAATATCTCTATACGATGTCCTACCCGAACTTCTGCCCGGGTCCGTCGCATATCTTGAAGCCGAAGCATCCGAAATATTCGAAGAACACCTACGACCAGTTCAAGAACGCTTTCCCGCCGGAGTTCATGAACATGCCGGTCATGGGCGCCTGGGTGCCGGTGGAATATCGCTCCGACGATATCATCGTCATGCGCCGCAACCCTTACTACTGGAAGGTGGACGAGAAGGGCGATCAGTTGCCCTATCTGAATGAGCTGCACTACAAGCTCTCGACCTGGGCCGACCGCGACGTTCAGGCCGTGGCGGGATCCGCCGATTTCTCCAACCTCGAGCAGCCCGAGAATTTCGTTGCCTCGCTGAAGCGTGCCGCGGAAAAGACCGCACCCGCCCGTCTTGCCTTCGGCCCGCGCCTGATCGGCTACAATCTTCGCATGAACTTCTCCGCCAACGGCTGGGGCAACCCGGACGAGCGCGGTGAGGCGATCCGCGAGCTCAACCGCAACGAAGATTTCCGCAAGGCCGTCACCATGGCGCTCGACCGCAAGGCGATCGGCGACTCGCTGGTCAAGGGGCCGTTCACCGCGATCTATCCCGGCGGGCTCTCCTCGGGCACCAGCTTCTACGACCGCAACTCGACCGTCTACTATCCCTTCGATCTTAAGGGCGCCAAGGAGGAACTCGCCAAGGCCGGCCTCAAGGACACCGACGGCAACGGCGTCGTGAACTTCCCGGCCGGGACGCTCGGCGGCAAGGATGTCGAAATCGTCATGCTGATCAACAATCAGTACACGACCGACAAGAGCCTCGCCGAAGGTGTCGTCGGCCAGATGGAGAAGCTTGGTCTGAAGATCGTCATCAACGCGCTCGACGGCGCCAAGCGTGACGACGCCCACTATGCCGGCCGCTTCGACTGGCTGATCCAGCGCAACACGACGGAACTGTCGTCGGTGGTGCAGAACACCGAACAGCTTGCCCCTGTCGGTCCGCGCACCAGCTGGCACCATCGCGCCGGCAAGGATGATCAGCTTGATCTGATGCCGTTCGAGAAGGAGCTTGTCGATGTCGTCAACAAGTTCAGGACGAGCCAAAGCAACGACGAGCGCGTCGATCTGATGAAGCAGTATCAGAAGATCTCGACGGAGCACGTCAACACCGTTGGCCTGACGGAATATCCGGGCGCCCTGATCGTCAACAAGCGGTTCTCTAACGTGCCCCAGGGTACGCCGATCATGATGTTCAACTGGGCTGAAGATTCGGTTATCCGCGAACGCCTGTGGGTGGCCGCCGACAAGCAGGGCAAATACGAGCTGTTCCCCGAACAGCTGCCTGGCAAGCCCGGCGACAAGGGTCCCATAAACTAGAGCTCCCTCCCAGCTGAAGTGAGCTTCCGGCCGCGCGTGCAGCGCGCGGCCGGGCAAGACCAACAAGCCGGCCGCGCTGACGAGGAGCGACTGGCGGCAAGGAGAAGCGAACCGTCTAATGTTACGATTCCTGCTCGTGCGCATAGCCTCCGCGATCCCCGTTCTCTTCATTCTGAGCGTGGTGACTTTCGCGATCATCCAGGCCCCGCCTGGCGACTACGCCGACTACATCCGCTCCCAGCTGATCAACCAGGGCGGCGCGTCCTATGCGCAGGCCGAAGAGCAGGCGCAGGCTTACCGCGTCGAACACGGCCTCGATAAGCCGCTGGTCGTCCAATACGTCAACTGGATCGGCGGCATCGTGACGCGCGGCGATTTCGGATACAGCATGTTCTATAACAAGCCGGTCGCCGATGTCGTTGGCGAACGCCTGCCGAGGACCCTACTCCTGGCGCTCGTCTGCCACATCTTCGCCTCGGTGCTCGGCATCGGTTTTGGCATCTGGGCGGCGACCCGACAGTACAGCTGGATCGACAGCCTGCTATCTGGGATTTCCTTCCTCGGCATGACGGTGCCGCGCTTCTTGATGGCGCTGATCATCGTCTATCTCCTGGTCTTCCAGCTCAATGTTTCCGAGATCGGTAGCTTCTTTTCGCCGCAATATGGCGGCGCGCCATGGTCCTGGGCGAAATTCGTCGATCTCGTCCACCACGTCTGGCCGGTCGTGGCGATCGCCACCTTCGGCGGGCTCGCCTACAATATGCGGGTGATGCGCGGTAATCTGCTCGATACGCTGAACGCCCAATATGTCGAGACGGCCAAGGCCAAGGGGCTTTCCGGCGCAGCCGTGGTGATGCGCCATGCGGTGCCGAACGCGCTGCACCCGCTGGTGATGTACCAGGGCGTCGTGCTGCCTTACATGCTGACCGGCGAGATCGAAACCGCCATCATCTTCGCATTGCCGACCGTCGGTCCGGCCATCGTCGGCTCGATGGCGGTCGGCGACGTCTATGTCACCGCCACCTTCATGATGGTGCTGTCGGCCACCCTGATCATCGGCAATATCATCGCCGACATGCTGCTCGCGCTTCTCGATCCGCGTGTCCGCCAATATGGAGGAGCCTGAGATGCTTGCTTTCGACTCTTCCGCGACGCCACCGACAACCGACATCGTGACCAAGCCATCGCGTGGGCATGAAAGCTATATCGCCCTTGTCTGGCGTCGGTTGAGGCGCTCCTGGACCGGCATGGCCGGGCTTGTGCTCGTCGTGCTCTTGATCCTCATGGCGATCTTTGCCGATTTCTTCGCGCCGATGGATCCGAAGGCGACCGATGTCGGCTTCGCGCCGCCACAGGTGATGAGCTTCCACGACAAGGACGGCAATTTCGTCTTCCAGCCGCGCGTCTACGCGCTGTCGGATTCCGAAGAGCTCGATCCGGTCACCTTCCAGCCGATCGTCGGCATCGACTACGACAATCCGCGGCTGCTCAGCTTCTTCGTCAAGGGCGCCGAATACCGGCTTTTCGGCCTGATCCCGGCCAGCCGGCACTTCTTCGGCTCGACCGACGGCCAGCCGGTGCATTTCCTCGGCACCGACAAGTTCGGCCGCGACGTGCTGTCGCGCGCCATCATCGGCTCGCGCATTTCGCTGACGATTGCCCTGACCGTTGTCTTCATCGTCACCATCATCGGCACGACCGTCGGCATGGTGTCGGGTTACTTCGGCGGGACCTTCGACGTCTGGCTGCAGCGTTTCGTCGACCTGGTGCTCGCCTTCCCGCAATTGCCGCTCTATCTGGCGCTGACCTCGTTGATCCCGGTGACGGCGCCGACCAATGTCTTCCTTGCCTTCGTCATCGTCGTCATGTCGGCGCTCGGCTGGGCGCAGATGTCGCGCGAGGTGCGTGGCAAGACCTTGGCACTCGCCCGCATCGATTATGTCAGGGCGGCCATGGCCGTTGGCGCCACCGACACGCGCATCATCATGCAGCACATCTTCCCGAATGTGATGAGCCACGTCATCGTCGCGGTGACGCTGCATATACCGAGCGTCGTGCTGTTGGAATCCTTCCTCGGTTTCCTCGGTTTCGCCGTCAAGCCGCCGCTGATCTCCTGGGGGCTGATGCTGCAGGATACGGCGACCTATTCGGTCATCGGCTCCTATCCCTGGATTCTCGCTCCCGTCGGCTTCGTGCTCGTCACCGTCTTCGCGTTCAACGCGCTCGGCGACGGATTGCGCGACGCGGTCGATCCTTATTGAGGTGATTGATATGGCTCTCGCACTGGTCAATTCCTTCGCCCCGCCCGTCCGCCACGATCATGATGGCCGCTCGGACACGCCTGTTATCGACGCCCGCAACGTGGCGGTGAATTTCAAGGTCGAAGACGGCATGGTCGAAGCCGTCAAGGACGTCTCCTTCCAGCTCTATCGCGGCGAGACGATCGCGATCGTCGGCGAATCCGGTTCCGGCAAATCGGTGACGGCGCGAACAGTGATGGGGCTGTTGTCGAAGCGCGCCGTCGTCTCCGAGAAATCGACGGTCGCCTATGACGGCAGCAACATCCTGAAATTTTCCGAGCGGGAGCGCCGCAAGCTGCGCGGCGACCGCATTTCGATGATCTTCCAGGAACCGATGAGCTCGCTGAACCCGATCTATACGATCGGCAGCCAGATCGTCGAAGCGATCCGCGTGCATCGCCGGATCAGCAAGCGGGATGCGCAAAAGCGGGCGCTCGAACTGCTGGAACATGTGCAGATCCCCGATCCCGCCGCGCGGCTGATGCAATATCCGCATCAGCTTTCGGGCGGCCAGCGCCAGCGCGTGATGATCGCCATGGCGCTTGCCAACGATCCTGACGTGCTGATCGCCGACGAGCCGACGACGGCGCTCGACGTCACCGTGCAGGCGCAGATCCTGAACCTGATCCGCAACCTGCAGAAGGAACTGGGGATGGCCGTCATCCTCATCACCCACGACCTGACCGTGGTGCGGCAGTTTTCCGATTACGTCTATGTGATGCAGTACGGCGAAGTGCGCGAGCACAACACCACCGAAGCCCTGTTTGCCAACCCGCAGGACGCCTATACCAAACATCTGCTTGCCTCCGAGCCGCGGGGCGAGGCCAATCCACTGCCCGAAGGGTCGGATGTCATCCTCGATGCCAAGGGCGTGCGGGTCTCCTTCATGATGCGTCACGGTACCTTTCTCAAGCCGGCGATGCGTGAGCTTGTCGCCGTCGACAGCCTCGACCTGACGCTTCGCCGTCACGAGACGCTGGGGCTGGTGGGCGAATCCGGTTCCGGCAAGACGACGTTCGGCCAGGCGATCCTGCGACTGAACACGCCCGACAGCGGCGAGATCCGCTTCGACAATCAGCCGATCCATGGCCTATCCCGGGCCGAGATGCGGCCCTTGCGCGCCCGCATGCAGGTGGTGTTCCAGGACCCGTTCTCATCGCTCAATCCGCGCATGACGATCGGCCAGATCATCGAGGAGGGGCTGGTCGTCAACCGGCTGGGCGCGACCAAGGCCGAACGGCAGGATCGGGTGCGTGAAGCGCTTGTCGCCGCCGGCATGCCCGGCAATATCCTGTCGCGCTTCCCGCACGAATTTTCCGGGGGCCAGCGCCAGCGCATCGCCATTGCCCGCGCCATTGCGCTGGAGCCGGAATTTATCCTGCTCGACGAGCCGACATCGGCGCTCGACCTTTCCGTCCAGGCGCAGATCATCGAACTCTTGCGCAAGCTGCAGGACGAACGTGGCCTGAGCTACCTCTTCATCTCCCACGACCTCAAGGTCGTGCGCGCGCTCTGCCATCGCGTCATCGTCATGCAGCATGGCAAGATCGTCGAAGAGGGTCCCGTCAACGAAGTTTTGTCCCATCCCAAGACCGCTTACACCGAACGGCTCGTCAAGGCCGCTTTCGAGGTAGCATGATTGCCGAATGCCGGAGGTTATAATGGCAAGAAATCCCAAAATCACTTTCATCGGAGCTGGCTCCACCGTCTTCATGAAGAACATCGTCGGTGACGTGCTGCAGCGTCCGGCCCTGTCAGGCGCGACGATCGCCTTGATGGATCTCAACCCGCAGCGGCTGGAAGAAAGCGCCATCGTCGTCAACAAGCTGATCTCGACGCTCGGCGTCAAGGCGAAGGCCGAGACCTATTCGGACCAGCGCAAGGCGCTTTCGGGCGCCGATTTCGTCGTCGTCGCCTTCCAGATCGGCGGCTATGAACCCTGCACGGTCACCGATTTCGAAGTGCCGAAGAAATATGGCCTTCGCCAGACGATCGCCGATACGCTCGGCGTCGGCGGCATCATGCGCGGGCTTCGCACCGTGCCGCATCTCTGGAAGGTCTGCGAGGACATGCTCGCCGTCTGCCCCGAGGCGATCATGTTGCAATATGTCAACCCGATGGCGATCAACACCTGGGCGATATCGGAGAAGTATCCGACTATTCGCCAAGTCGGCCTTTGCCATTCGGTGCAGGGCACGGCGATGGAACTGGCCCACGACCTCGATATTCCCTACGAGGAAATCCGTTACCGGGCGGCCGGCATCAACCACATGGCCTTCTATCTCAAATTCGAGCATCGCCAGGCCGACGGTTCTTACCGCGACCTCTATCCCGATCTCGTGCGCGCCTATCGCGAGGGCAGGGCGCCGAAGCCAGGCTGGAACCCGCGCTGCCCGAACAAGGTGCGCTACGAGATGCTGACGCGGCTCGGCTATTTCGTCACCGAGAGCTCGGAGCATTTCGCCGAATACACGCCCTATTTCATCAAGGAGGGCCGCGACGACCTGATCGAGAAATTCGGCATTCCGCTCGATGAATATCCGAAACGCTGCATCGAGCAGATCGAGCGCTGGAAAGGCCAGGCGGAGGCCTATCGTTCGGCCGACAAGATCGAGGTCAAGCCGTCGAAGGAATATGCCTCCTCGATCATCAACTCGGTCTGGACCGGCGAGCCCTCGGTGATCTACGGCAATGTCCGCAACAATGGCTGCATCACCTCGCTGCCCGCCAATTGCGCCGCCGAGGTGCCCTGCCTCGTCGATGCCTCCGGCATCCAGCCGACCTTCATCGGCGACCTGCCGCCGCAGCTGACGGCGCTGATCCGCACCAATATCAACGTGCAGGAACTGACGGTGCAGGCGCTGATGACGGAAAACCGCGAGCATATCTATCACGCCGCGATGATGGACCCGCATACGGCAGCCGAACTCGACCTCGACCAGATCTGGTCGCTGGTCGACGATCTGCTCGCCACCCACGGCGACTGGCTGCCCGAATGGGCACGCACCGCCCGCAAGGTACAGGCCGCCTGAGCCCCTCTCCCGGGTGAGGCGTCAAGAAGCCCCGCGGTCGCAACAACCGCGGGGCTTTTTCGTGGGATCAGGCGTTAACGGGTCACTCGTTTGTCAGGCTTCTGCTGCATTCCAGAATGCACTTTCCCCAACGTCTTGAGCCCGAAGCGTAAGCCAGTGGCGCCGACATTATCCGCGCGTCGGGTTCTGCAAATTATGGTACTTGAAAGTACTTAAAATGTCCCTATAGTTGAGTCCATGGAGAAAATCGGCCAATGGACTTCGCACTCCTTTTCAACATGTTCCGGAAGCCCAGGCAGGCCAACGTCACAGACGTCACACTCTGGCACAAGCACGAGACACTCCTGCCGGTGCGACTCGTCGACGCCGCCTCCCGAAACCCGTCGGGACAAATATGGCGCCGGCTGAACGGTGTGCAATGGGAATATAAGCAGGACCCCGAAACGATTGAAGAATTCGATGCTCGACAATATTGAGACCTAGAGCCCCAGCCGTCGCAGATAAATCTGCCCCGGTGCAGTTGCAAAGGACAGTGCCGCGATAGAGACAGGAGATTCTCCAAGCCGTCGAGGAGAACCATTCTCTGTCATTTCGCTGCGGCTTTGGCCTTGTCGAACATCGGCGTGACCTTGTCACCTTTTGACATCTTTTTCACTTCGCCGTTGTAGATGTCTCCGTCGTACTGGTCATCGCCGGAAATGTTCTTAGTCCAAATCTGCTTGCCGACCCGCCACCAACCCTTGCACGGGCTGTAGACGAATTTGGTCTCGCCACTCTTGTCTTTCCAATTCGAAGTAAAGCAAAAGGTGTTGCCGGTGCCTGTCCACGTGCCTTCCGCATAGCCATACTCACCTTTCTTTTTGCCAACTTTGACGCCTTTGAGCGTCCCATCGGCAAACCAGGTGTAATAGACCAAGCCGTCGCCGACGTCGTACTTGACGGTATGGCCGAGGTATAGATCCTTGACTTCCTGCTCGGACAATTCGACCGCGCTCTTCGGCAATTTCCCTTCATTCTTCGCAAAAGCCGGCGCTGAAAAGACCAACGCCATTGAGATCACAACAGCAGTAGCGAACTTTTTCACGGCTGATCCTCCTTGCTTGTGATTGAAAACTGCGCCCATTTTGCCCCCGTGTAAATTCGCCCAACGGAGTTAGCGGCGTCTCGGCAGGCCTTGGCATCGGCTTTGCGCCGGAATGGACCGAGGGACTGCCGAACCGGGCCTTTTCGAGCTGAAGGCGGTGAGGGGCATCGATTTCCGGATTGGGCTGGCGTCGCCTGGAACAAGGAGGATCCGACTGCCTCGCGTGACGACATCGTCGATATCGCGAGATCGTTGGCGCGGCCGGGCAGGCGAGGCGAGGCGAGGGGCACCACGGGTACACCCAAAGCAGAACGGCTTGCCGGGGGCAGTCGGTCCCGGGTTCCGCTCGTTCCCGAGCGGCGCTCCGCTAACCCTCCTGCGGCTGCCCTTTTAACCGGTCAAGCCCTGCGCGAACTGGCGCCGGCGCGGACGCGCCTTTGCCTGGTATGCTCATTGTTTGGAGGAGGCGTGCCTGCCGTGGCAGGCACGATCTCAAGAACAAGAAGGGCTGACGGTCGCAAGTTCGGCATTTGGTTCACGACGTGCACGCCATAAATATCGAGCTGTCATTCATGGACGTCTATTCCACACGCGTCGCGTGGCGAGTTTTCGCGAAGCCTAGATTCCTGGTTGCCGAGCGCTTTCAACCATTCCCCATGGCGTGACGTCGAAGACCTGGTTTCGGAAGCGGCCGGCTAGATGGTGGTTTGCAGGCCGAGTTCCACCACCCGCCCGGTGGGCAGCCCGAAATAGTCCGTGGCGTTGCTGGCGTTGCGCGAAAGGGCGATGAACAGCCGATCCTGCCAGAACGGCAGGCCGCCCTTCCTCGATGGAAGGATCGTCCGGCGAGAGAGGAAGAACGACGTCGACATGATGTCGAATTTCAGGCCGAGCTTTCGCACCAGGACAAGCGCGCGCGGGATGTTGGGCGTCTCCATGTAGCCGAAGGTGACGACGATCCGGCTGAACAGCGGATTGAAACTTTCGAGAAAGATCTTCTCGGTGTCGGGAACGAACGGCGTGGTGGCGGTGACGACGCTCAGGATGACGTTCCGCTCGTGAAGCACCTTGTAGTGCTTCAGACTGTGAAGGAGCGCCGTCGGCGCGCCCTCGACGTCGCTGGTCAGGAAGATCGCGGTTCCTGGCACCGTGGGTGGCTTCTTGCGGGCCAGGTTGTCGATGATCGTCGCGAGCGGAATTTCGTCGGCCTTGGTGCGACTGATGAGGAGCCGTCGCCCTGCCGTCCATGTCTGCATGATGAGCGCCATGGTGGCGGCGACGGCCACTGGGACCCAGCCGCCGTCGGCGAACTTGGCGATGTTGGCCGCGAGGAAACCGGCGTCGATCAGGGATATCGGGATGATGACGGCGAGGGTCGTTGCCAGTTTCCAACTCCAGATCCGCCGCATGACGACGAACAGCAGTACGGAGGTGATCAGCATCTCGCCGGTGACGGCGATGCCATAGGCGGCCGACAGTCCGCTGGAACTGCGGAAAAACAGGACCAGGGCCGCCACGAAGACGAAGAGCAGCGTGTTCACCCGCGGCATGTAGATCTGCCCCGAATGGGTCTCGGACGTATGCAGGATCTGCAGGCGGGGAAGCAGGTTGAGATGGATCGCCTGGCGCACGAGCGAGTATGCTCCCGATATCACCGCCTGGCTGGCGATAACCGTCGCCGCCGTCGCGAGGCAGACCATGGGGATCCTGGCCCATTCTGGATGCATGTTGAAGAACGGATGGGCGGCCATCGTGGGATTTGCGAGCACGAAGGCTCCCTGTCCGAAGTAGTTCAGGAGCAGGCTCGGGAAGACGAGCGCGAACCACGCCACGACGATCGGCCGCCGGCCAAAGTGTCCAAGGTCGACATAAAGCGCCTCGGCGCCCGTCACCGCGAGGAAGACCGCGCCGAAGACCGCGACGGCGGAAGCGATGTTGTTGGCGACGTACCAAACGGCGTGGACCGGGTTGATCGCGCCGAGGACCGATGGATCGTCGAGGATGTGGATCGCCCCGCTGACGCCCAGGACGACGAACCACAGCGCCGTTATCGGCCCGAAGACGGCCGCCACGCCACCCGTGCCGAAACGCTGGACGAAGAACAGCGCGGCGATGATCGTCAGCGTGATCGGCACCACCCAGTTCGCAAGAGCGGGCGCCACCACCTGAATGCCCTCGACCGCCGAGAGAACGGAAATCGCCGGCGTGATGATGGCGTCGCCGAGAAACAGCGACGCGCCCGTCACGCCGAGGACAAGCACCCATTTGGGTCGTCCTCTTAGGCTCTCCCGCGCGAGGCTCATCAAAGACAGCGTTCCGCCTTCGCCCCGGTTATCCGCCTTCAGCACGAAGGTCACGTATTTCAGCGTGACGACGATGGTGAGAGCCCAGATGATCAATGAAAGGATGCCGAGGACGTTCTCTTGGTGGGCTCCCGACCCGCCCGTGGCGTGGAGAGCCTCCCTGAACGCGTAGAGCGGGCTCGTCCCGATGTCGCCATAGACGACGCCCAGCGCGGCGAGGACGAGCGAAGGTAGGCCGCCTCTGGTTTCCTCTCCGAGTTCCGGATCCTCGGATCGCATCTGGGTGGAGGTCAAAAGTCATGTCCTGTTTGGTTGCCGGCACTTCGCGAGCCTCGGCGATTCAATTCCATCCCTACGATGATCGATATCGGAATGGCACTGGTCGGCAGGCCAACGCTTAACACGCCGGCGGGATGCGCGCATCCAGACCCTGGAGGTTATCCCGTGTCAGTGGAAGGCGATAGGAGACGGGTGCTCTCTCCTGCGCGCCGACAAGCGATGAGAACAGCCGCGTCCCTGAGGATTGCTGGTGATCATCGAGGTTTTGGATCAGGTCGGTAACCACCAGTGTCTGGTTTTTCCGGTAAAAGAAGCAAACTTCGCGGAGCCCACCCATGCCTGGCACCTCGATTTGATCGATATCCGCCGTCCAGGGAGCTCTGGATGCGTCGCCAAGATCGCCGTGCCATGAAATACGCGCCTTCTTGGCTTGGCGACGCTGCGCTGCGCAGGCGAGGCTTCAGTGACGCGTCCCTTCCAGTCTTTCACGAACTCCAGTGCGCGCTGTTTGGCGCGACGATAGACGACGGCTGTTTCGGCTGTAGGTATTTGCAAGAGTGACAAGACCGAGCGCGACCGCTACCGTCGCCGCCACCGCACCAAGCGGCGACCAGAGAAGCGGATGATGAGCAGGGTGAAGTAGATCGCGACCCCGCGAACAACGGCGTCCATTGGTTCTCCTAGGGAAAGATAAAAGTCGAGTGCTCCGCGACATCATCGCCGATGCGGGCGAGGTAGGAGCGCAGACCTGGCCGTTGTGTCTGCAGCCCAAAGACGATCTTCGCCTGCGCGGTCGGATCCGCTGGGAAACGTCGACTTCTGGGGACGCCCTCCACGGAGAAGGCTTCAAGAAAGCGCGCATCGATATAAACGACTTGATCGGCCTTAGATGGCCCAAAGGTCACCCTCATTTCGTCTGGGGCGTTCCATCGTGATATCGCGTGAAGCTCGGTCGAGCCTCCCGCCATGGCAAGAACGCGTCTCATCCATCGCGTCAAAGGAACAACAGTCCGCGCAGAGGGTTTGCTCCTTCTCAACAGCAAATGGAGGACGACATGGTAACGATGGTAGGCAATGAATCCGACATCAAGGGTTTGGTCAAGGATCTGATCTATCTCGAGTATGATGCGATCGCCGCGTATGATTCCTGCATCGAGCGTCTCGACGACAAGCAGTTCACGACAAAGATCACCAGCTTCAAGCAGGACCACTTGCAGCATCTCGAAGTACTCAACGAGATGGCGCGCGAGCTTGGGATCGAGGCACCGACGCGGGGCGACATGAAGGAGATGCTGACGACCGGCAAGATCGCCCTCGCCGATCTGATGGGGGATGCCGCCATTCTCAAGGCAATGAAAACGAATGAAGATGATACCGTGACCGCCTACCAGCGAGCATCACGTCACGAAGACGCCATCCCCGCCTCGAAAGCGTTTTTCATGAAGGCGCACCAGGACGAGGAACGGCATCGTGCCTGGATGGACACGACCGCGAAGGCGTTGTGACACTGCAAGGCTTCAGCGCGATGAAAACCGGTGCCACGACCAGCATCGCCATGTACCACCGTGGGCTCTATATTGAGATGAGGGCGCGGGGAATTTCCTCCGCGCTCCACGAGTTCAATCTCCTTTCTATACGAATTGCCGAAGTTTGTCATGAAACCATCGCAGCAAGGAGACCTGTTTGCCGCATCGGAAGAGGAGCTTCCTGAAGGCTTCCGCTACGACGCTGCCGTTGTTCCGGACTTCGAACAGTCTCGCCTTCTCGAATACGTTTCTTCATTGCCGCTTAAGCCTTTCGATTTCCACGGCTTCGAGGGGAAAAGAAGGGTCGTCTCCTTCGGCTGGAAGTACGACTTCGAGACGGAACGGATGACGCCGGCTGAGAATATCCCCGATATCCTTCTTCCCGTCCGTGCGCTCGCCGCCGGCTTTGCCGGGATCGAGGCCAACCAGCTGCAGCAAGCGCTGGTCACCGAATATGCCCAAGGCGCCCCGATTGGATGGCATAGGGACAAAAAGGTATTTGGCCGGGTTGTCGGTGTGTCGCTCTTGGCCGCATGCACCTTCAGATTGAGACGGCGGGCTGGCGCCAAGTGGGAGCGCTTCTCGCTCAGGGTAGAGCCCGGGTCGGCATATCTCCTGTCGGGGCCGGCCCGAAACGAGTGGGAGCACTCCATTCCGCCGGTCGACACACTTCGCTATTCGATCACATTCCGGGAAATAGACTGATTGATGTTGAGTTGGCGGCCGACAAACGGCGACCGATACGACAGCAAGGTCAAGCAATATCCAAATCTCTTCGTAGTCTTTATCCAGAAGCGGGAGTGCCGATTGGTCGTAGCCGATGAACTTTGCACTGAAGGCTATAAGCATATCGCCAGCAAATTCGATGTGCCTGAAGGCTATGGCGCCATGAGCGTTCTTTCGGGCAGGTCGACGCCTGGCCGCGAGCTCTCGGCTTTCGAGGCTGATGCAGCCGCGTTTGATGCGGTGATCCGGGCACTATATCGAATCGGGGGAAGACTGGACTATGAAGGCACCATGTTCGCCTGCAGGAAAAAATAGTGATCATCACCGAGAGCTTGCCGTCCATTGTCTATGCCATTGCCGACGTCCATGGACGCGCCGATCTTCTCGAGGCCATGCTTGAATACATCGCCGCTGGCTCGAATGATCATGATACGAAGCCGGTCGTGATGTTCCTGGGCGATCTGATCGATCGTGGCCCTCACAGTCCAAAGGTCCTGGATCAGGTCTGTTCGACACTCAACCTTTATCCGGGTTCTCGACTAATCCTTGGCAACCATGATTTTTACCTGCGTGAGCTCCTTCGTGGTGCTCTCGCATATGAGGACGCTGTCAACTGGATGGATTGGGGAGGCGTCGCGACATTGAGCGCGTATTCCACTCGGCCAATCCCTGCGTTCGAGAATATCGCTGCAGATATCCGCAGCGTTTTCCCACACCATGTGGACTTGCTGGAAAATGCGCTGTCATTCAAGGAGATCGGGCGCTTCTGCTTTGTTCACGCTGGAATACGTCCCGGCGTTCAGCTCGCAAATCAAAGCGAATACGACTTGCGGTGGATCAGGGCGGGTTTTCTAGACCACATTGATGTTCATGATCACGTCGTTTTACACGGTCACACGATCACAAAGTCTCTTCGACCTGAAGTCTATTCGAATCGCATAGCTTTGGATACCGGAGCGTATCGGACTGGTCGGCTAAGCGCCGCCGTAATCAGGCACGATGAGCTTTCACACTTCCTATGCACCGAGCTGACCGAGAGCGGCGCCATCCGAGTTGGCGAGTGGCGCCCATCTAATTGACAAGAGTAGGAGGTCGACTGTCGATGTCTCCAATGCGGCCAAGCAATCGAGAGGTCAACTCGAGACGCTGAAACCGACGTCTGGGCCGCTGAGCAAACACGGTCCAAATGGCATACGTGAGCCGCCGAAGGAGAGCTCGACCTGAACGTCTTTGGAGTCCGTCATCCTGGATGCCACATGAGCGGACCAGTACGGCTCATCCGTAAAGAATTCCGCTCTTTGTCTCCAACGGCATCATCCGCCGTCGCCAAGCATGCCGGGCACTACGACGCTTCGACAGGGCGAGCCGCCGTTGATTGCGGGCTCATGAGCGAGCAGGAACCTCACCATCTTTTCGCAGCGGGACGAGCCGATACCTGATGGTCTGAGCGATCCTGGACATGCCAGGAGAGCGATCACGGCACCCAGGTCGCGGAAGGAAGCTCCACGTCAAAGGGGCGACAATCAAAATCAGAATGAACGATGAACTGATTTTGCCGGGAAAAGTGCGGAGCTCGGTGGCGTCGATGGGCTAGTAACCGCCAATATCGCCGCGAACTGGGCCAATCCCCTGCGGCTGTGCATAGGTCGTGTTGTCCGATCCACTCGTCGCGCATCCCGAGAGTGTCATGAAGACGATTGCTGCTGCGGCCAAAATATTTTTCAGAGGCACGGCGTTCTCCGATCATGGCAGGCTGCTCAGGCCTCGAGGGCCACGCCGAGGACTCTCCTTTAAATCATCTACAATGGCAAGCGCGCTGGTCAACTGGCGGTAAGTAGCGTCGCTGCCTCTTCAAGCGTCTCCCTGCAAAAGGCTCCAACCCGCGAATGTGCAATTCATGTGATGCTCCATGGCTCTGACCGGCCCCTGAACACCGTTTGCCGCTAAATCCCGGAGCGCGCGGCGGCTATGCCTGTCTTGTTCGAGGACCGCCGGGTACGAATCTTGCGCGCGGTCGTCACCAATGACGGTGGTGCATCGGCGAGTGCCTCGCGGGCAGCCGAGGTCAAGGTTGTGGCAACGAAATCTGCCTCCCCAAGCGCGGGCGGTTGCCTTTCCTTCTGGTTTTCCACCCAAAGGACCGCGCCGACGCGAATGGCTGGGTATATGCGCTTGAACCGACGAACAAGTATGGTGGCGTGCCTTGTCGAGTCCTCATTGAGGAAACAAACTACGATGGCGTTCGATTGTTTCGGAACGAGGCTCATGGCGCGGCGATTAGGGATGTCGGAATGCCTCGCTGCGACCACCTCGGCTCCCTGTACCTGAAGTATCTGGGCAAGCATCGCAGCCGACGCGTCGTCGAGCGGGCCCCTGCCTCCGACGCAAAAGACGGTCTTGCCCCGTCCGTCAGGTAGTTCGCTTTCATCGCCATTCCCTTCCTTGGGGGGGCTGGGTCGACCTGCCGCTTCCTTCTGTTCCTCTTCCTCTTCCTCTTCCTCTTCCTGCTCTTCTTCCTGCGCGATTTCCGCGAGATTCGAGACCAGCGTGATGGCGGTCCCGAACACCTGTTCCATCTGCTCCGCGGTCAAGACGCCTCGACGCCTATCCTTCTCCGCGAGTAGAAGGGCGGGAATGGCAACCTTGCCATAGTAATCCTCCAGATAGTCCTCCTCGAGGAATTCCTCAGCGTAATCGGTCGCCTCATCGGGATCGCCGGCAAGAAGCCGCTGGTATAGCCGCTCCTTGGGATCGAGCACAGGGTCACTACCAAAAACGACCTCAAGGAACTCGAACTGCGGGACATACCGGCCCAACACTGCGAGACACACGGTCAGCGGCGTGGACAGCACAAGACCGACTGGTCCCCACAGCCATGCCCAAAAAATCGCCGCGACGATGATTGCCAGCGGAGAGAGGCCGGTACGAGAACCATAGAGCCAGGGCTCGATGACGTTGTTGCTGGTCAATTCCAGCACAAGGAAGATGGCTCCAACCCAGAGAACAAGGCTCCAGCCAGGGTCAACTGCAAAGGCCAGGAACAGCGGCAGAACCGTCGCGATTACAGGCCCGATATAAGGGACAAATCGAAGGACGATGGCTAGCATCCCCCAGAGCGCTGGATTTGGAATGCCAACCGCCCATAGTCCGAGCGCCAATGGGACACCGTAGGCGCAGTTGACCACCAGCTGCATAAGAAGATACCGCGCGACGCGGCTACCTGCCTCCTGGATGGCTTCTGTTGTGCGATGCAGATCGCCATAGCCAACGAGCCGGATAAAGCGATCGCGAAGCTCTTCCCGCTCTAAAAGCATGAATATTACGACGACGATGATCAAGCCCAATGAAGCGATGGGGCCGAGCAGAGGACCAATCAGGCTAGTAAGCGTTTCAATTGGTCTACTAGGCGCGAATATCTCAACGAGCACGGGCTCCCTTGGTCTTGATCCGGTACCTGGAGCACCTGGGCGCTGCTCAGCGTTGCTGAGCTCACGACCGACGCTCTCAACGACGGATGTCAGGCGCCGCACAATACCGCTATCCGTTCCACTTTCCTGGAGAGACCGAATTTTTGCTATGATGTTGCCTTGGTAGGCAGGAAGGTTCTGGGCGACTTCGGCTACGTGTCCCGCTACGACAAGCCCGAACAGGACGAGAACAAGAAAAGCGATCACGACGGTGACGATTACCGCCGGAATACGCGGCATCCCAAGTTTTCGAAGACGAGAGGAGATGGGAGCCAACGCGAACGTCAACAGGACTGCGATTGCTAGAGGAAGAAGTACTTCCTTGCCGAAATACAGAATGGCAATAACAGCGAGTACACTCGCGAAGGCAGGCATGCGTGAAGGGGCGGATGGCGAGGTCGAATAGACGCGGCGGGGACCGAGGTCATTTTCCAATTCCGCCTCCGTGATCTTGGCGTCGCTCGAAGACATCGATGTGTCGGTCGCTCTCGCCAAGACTTTGGAAATTAGGGCGCAGATCGGCCTCGGCAATGGTGTGACGGACCTCCCTCGACGGGCTTTAGGGCATACGCTCCGAAAAACAGCCCCGCGTCGTTAGGGGTTGCTGATCGCACCTTGCTGCGGGCCAGTTCCTTTCAGCCACTCGTGCTGTTGCGTGCGCTTCTACCGCCGCAGGCAATGGGCACAGCACCGTTCGTGCAATCCCGCTCCGAGCCATTGGGACCTTTTACGGTAGAACACTCGGCATCGCCCGGCTATAAGGTTCAAGCCACGTTGGCCTTTTAGCGGTAACCGATGCCAAATCCTCCCGAATCTTCCGGCGAAAGCCTTGGCAACTCCAGCACGGGTCGCATTCAGCCAGCAGATTCAGCGACGCAAGCGGACGCCTCGGATCCGCCAGGAATCACCCAAGGCGACAACCCGCAATTCCCCCACGGAACCTTCGTGCAAACTCGACGGGCTGCGAGCAATCTATTACGCGCGCTACGTCACGATTTGGCGGCAAGTTCTGCTTTGGCGAAGACCAAGACGATGGCTTCGTTTTTGACAACGAAGCTAAGGCGGTCGATGCGTCTGGAAACCATATCAGCTCCCGCCAAATGGATGACGACTGCTCTGGCCAAAGCCGGACGCGGCATTCGCGATCGGGGTTCCAAGCCGCGCGAAAGTCGCCGACGCCGATGGCTTCCGGCGAACTGGTGGAAATTCGCTATGGCGTCGGCCTTGCTTGTCTGCCTCCTCGTATGCAGCGTGCTGTTGTGGGCCCTCAAGGACGTGCCCTGGAGCGAAATCCGGGATGGAACGTTGAAGCCGATCGTGGTGCTGGAAACCGCCGACGGCGCGCCGTTGGTGAGGCAGGGGCCTTACCAAGGGCCTTATGCCCGATACGACCAGTTTCCGCCCAATCTGATCGATGCGGTCCTTTCCATCGAGGATCGCCGATTCATGGATCATTTTGGCATCGATCCCATGGGCATCGGGAGGGCGCTTCTGCGCAACCTGGAGGCTGGCTCGGTGGTGGAGGGGGGCAGCACGATCACCCAGCAACTCATCAAGCTGCAATACCTCGACAGTGATCGAACAATAAAGCGCAAGGTACAGGAGGTTGTGATCGCGGTCTGGCTGGAGTGGAAGCTCGGCAAGCGGGAAATCCTGACGCGCTATCTCAACAGCGTCTATCTTGGCGCCGGCGCCACCGGAATGCCCGCCGCCGCGCGCATCTATTTCAACAAGGATATTGGGGGCCTCACCCTGTCGGAGTCGGCCATGCTGGCTGGCTTGCTGCGGGCGCCGAGCCAATGGAATCCCATCGACAATTTCGAAGGCGCCCGGCAACGCAGCATGGTCGTTCTCCACGCGATGGCGGCCAATGGCAAGATCACCACGCCACAATTGGAGGAGGCCAAGACGAGCTTCGCCAGGCTGCAACCCACGACGCCCACGCCACGCTCCGGAAGCTGGTTTGCCGATTGGATCTCACCCCAAGCAAGCGAAATCGCCGGCTCCTCGCCCGGTTCGACTGCGGTGCGCACAACGCTGGTGCCCCGGTTGCAGCAAATCGCCGAAAAGGTCGTGAAACGAGCCCTCGACAGTGAAGGAAAGACGGTCGGAGCATCGCAGGCCGCTTTGGTCGCGATGACGCCCGACGGCGCGGTCGTCGCGATGGTTGGCGGCCACGACTACAAGGCGAGTCAGTTCAACCGCGCCGTCACCGCGATGCGCCAGCCGGGTTCCACCTTCAAGCTATTCGTCTATTACGCGGCATTGAAGGCCGGGCTCACCTTGTCCGACCGGGTTCTTGACGCGCCAATCGACATCGACGGCTGGGCACCGGAAAATTCCGGTGGCAACTATCGCGGCTGGGTAACGCTTGCCGAGGCGTTCGCGCGATCGCTCAATGCCGCGTCGGTGGCGCTTGCCGAAGAGGTCGGTCTGGACAATGTGATTGCCGCGGCGCGCGAACTCGGCATCGATGCGCCGCTGCCCAACACACCGTCTCTGGCGCTTGGCACGTCCGAGGTCAATCTGCTCAACCTCACCAGCGCCTATGCGTCCGTCCAACTCGGCAGGGCACCTGTCAGGCCCTGGGGCATCATCGACTTTCAAGCGGCAGGGCAGCCCAAGGCGTTTCGAGTTGGCTCACAAGCAAAGCCGAATGTCGATCTTTCGCCCTACCAGTCGGATCTCATCGGCCTCCTGCAGTTGGTGGTCGAGCGCGGTACTGGACGTGGAGCGGATCCTGGCACGTTCGCGGCCGGCAAGACCGGCACGAGCCAGAACAACCGTGATGCCTGGTTCGTCGGCTTCACGCAAGCGCTGGTCGTTGGGGTCTGGGTTGGCAATGATGATGACACGCCGATGAAGGGCGTGACGGGCGGCACCCTGCCAGCGCATGTTTGGCGGGACTTCATGCGCGAGGCGACGGCCGAATCCGCGCTGAGTGGAGTGCAATCGACGGAAGACGCAAACAATGGTCAAGGTGCGCCGCCGTCCTGCAACATCACCGCCTGCTCGCGCGCCTACCGCTCCTTTCGGCCGTCCGATTGTACCTACCAGCCATATTCCGGAGGCCGACGGCTTTGCGAAAAGTGATGCATAGCGAAGCGCTTCCTCGAAAGATTCCTGGACGCCGAGGTCGTTGGCCGATTCCACGAATATCACCCTGTCGGCGGTACACTCGGCCGCTTGCGGTTGAAAGCTGTCCCGCCCCAACATGGGATGGATCTGGGGAATGACGATGACCGAGCATGAGATTGACCGATATCACCCGAGCGGCGTCGACCGACGCCACGTCGCCCTTCGGCTGGAGCAGCTTCTGTGTGAGAAGCTTAGAGGAACCACGATGGAGAGGTCCGAGCCACCGCATTTCCGCGCTGCCGCTGCGGATATTCTCCAGTTCGGCGAAAAACGTCACGGTGGATCGGGGGAGGAAGGGGACGTCAACGACGCTTCGCGAACACCGTGTTGACGTGCTCCGACAAGCTTTTGAACCGATGGTTCACACTTGTAAACTCGTCACAGCAGTAGCGGAACCGCCGGACCGGTGGCTTCGAACTGAATACGGCATCGAGCAATGCACGTGCTAGCCCGCGGCATTGGATATCCTTTTCCTGCGGGGCGAGGGCGCTGTTTGACGAAGGTCGCTGGCATTTTCTTTCGGAGAAGACCGAAAACCTGGTCGCTCATTAGTGTCTTCAATGGACTGACGACGATGGTCATGCCCCGGAGCAGAAGTGCAGGAAGCTGAAACATAATGACTTTCCAGAACACACCGGCGGATATTTTCCGCACGGCGCCCGATGATTGGGCGCCGCAGATTAAGATGGCGCGAGGTGTGGGTTCGACTATTTGACCGCTCGACCTAGATTTGGTCGCGCAAAGGCTTGAAAGCTGCCCGCAGCTCCGAGGTAAACAGCTCCGGCTGTTCCCAGGCTGCGAAGTGCCCACCCTTAGGCAGTCGATTGTAGTGGATCAGCTTTGGATATGCTTTTTCGGCCCAGCTTTGCGGCGCCTGGTAGATCTCGTCCGGAAAAGCACTCACGGCGACCGGAATTTTGATGCCACGCGGATCAAAGAAACCGCCAGACGGGAAATGCGCGTTGGCCCAATAGAGGCGCGCTGACGAAATCGCAGTGTTGGTAAGCCAATAAAGGGTGATATTGTCGAGGACGTCGTCCGGCGTAAGGCCTTCATGTTCGCCATCGAAAGACCTTGCGATCATTCGGTAGCTCCGGATATCATGATCCAGCATCCAAGCCGCGAGCCCAATCGGCGAGTCTACGATTCCGTAGAGGGTCTGTGGGCGGTTGTTCATCTCAATCGCGTAGCCAAGCCCATTCTTGTTGAAATCGTCGAGCTGGTCGTAGGCCCGCTTCTCGTCTGCTGTGAGAGTGGAAGGTGGAGTGCCGGCGGCAAGCGCCTTGGTTATTTCGGCAGGGACGGTAGCCGCCATGTTGGTATGGATACCGAGGAGCCCCGCGGGCTCCTGCACCGCCATCAGTTCTGTGACGGCATTCCCCCAATCGCCACCTTGGGCCACATACTTGGCATAACCGAGGCGCTGCATCAGTACAGCCCATGCTTTGGCAATTCGGGGCGGCGTCCACTTGGCATCCCTAGGTTTGGCGGAGAATCCATAGCCCGGCAGGGAAGGAATGACCACATGAAAGGCGTCAGCTTCGGTGCCACCGAAGGCGGTCGGATCGGTGAGGGGTTTTATGATTTTCATCTGTTCGATAACTGATCCGGGCCAGCCATGGGTGATGATGATCGGCAGCGCATTGTCGTGCTTCGATCTGACATGGATGAAGTGGATGTCGAGGCCGTCGATCTCCGTGAGGAACTGCGGGAGGGAATTGATCCGATCCTCGACCTTTCGCCAGTCGTGGGTCTTCCAATGGTTGGCGAGCTTCTTAATCGTGTCGAGCCTGACGCCCTGGCCGTCGTCTGTGACGTTTTCCTCGTCCGGCCAGCGGGTGGCGGCAACGCGTCGATTGAGATCGGCGAGCTGATCCTTGGACGCGGTGAACTTGAAGGGTCGCAGCCCGGATTCGGTACCGGTCGCTGCGAACGCTTTGGGAAAGACTCCGATGGCGCTGGCGGACGCGGCGATCGTAAGCAGTGTTCGACGGGTGACTTTTGGCTCTACTCGGGACATGGCGTCCTCCTTGCTCGTGAGCTGTTATTTGACGAGGAGGAAATTCGCAGTGAAGGAGTTCTGCAACAATTGGACCAAGGTATGGCCGACACCTTGGTATCGGGTGGTTCCTCCGACCGCTCGACTGCCGTGCGGCGATGGACAGGATCACAGCTAGTGCCTGAGCTGAGCAACGGGCCAGGTTTTCAGTGCGAGGCTGCCGTGATGCTTGCCTCTTCGGCCGACGGTACGGAGAAGTGCATGGTGACGCCCGGCCCCTGGTTAGGCTCAGCCCAAAGGCGACCACCATGACTCTCGATGATGGAACGACAGACTGAAAGACCGATCCCCATCCCATTGTTCTTCGTCGTGTAGAAGGCTTCGAAGATCCGCGTCCCTCCGTCTGGGTCGAGACCAATTCCATTGTCGCTAACCGCGACGCTTATCTGCCCATCACCGCCGAGCTGGGTTCGGATCTCGACTAATCTCAGCCGATCCTTCACGCCAGATACCGCGTCAATGGCGTTGCGAAGCAAGTTGTTGATCACTTGTTGAAGTTGGACTCGGTCGCCGTTGACGGGGGGAAGGGAGGTGGCGAAGTGCGTTCGAATAGCGACGCCGTTGCGTCTCTGATCACCTGCAGACAAGGCGACTACCTCACTCACCGCCTCGTTTATATCGACGTCTTCGAATTCGATGTTGCGCTTACTGAATAACGCCCGCAGTCTGGCGATTACCTCGGTGGCACGATTGCCGTCCCTGATCGTGCGCCGCGCCGTCTGAAGGGCCGTTTCTATGTCGGGCGGTGTGGCTGCAAGCATCCGCAGACAGGTGTTCGCGTTCGTGATGATGCCTGACAGTGGCTGGTTCACCTCGTGCGCGATCGCCGCCGACATCTGGCCGAGGCTGAGGATGCTGGTCACTCGCGCAAGCTCTGTGCGCAACCGATCGCGCGCTTCCTCCGTCAAGCGCCTTTGTGTCACGTCCTGGATCGCTCCAAGGCATTCCCGATTTCCATTCCGGTGAATTATAACCTCGCCGATGACGCGAACGTACTTTATGTCGCCGTTGCGGGCGAGAACGCGGACCTCGTATTCCGAGTCCTCGTCGCCTTCGCGTACGGCGCCGATCTTCCCGGCAAAGAGCGCAACGTCGTCCGGGTGTATCCGCTCCGTTATCCGGTCAAACGTCACGACTTCGTCTTTTTCGAATTCGAGGATTCGAAGCCATTCGTCGGACAAGATCAGCTCGTCGGTTTCGACATGCCAGGAGAACGTACCCGTCCTGATCAAGCGCTGGCCTGCAACGAGAAGGGCCTGACTTCTACGCAGTTCATCCTCGGCCTGCTTGCGATCGTCGATGTCAGTCAGTAGTCCATACCATCGGACGATCTTGCCCTCTGCGTCACGAAGTGGCTGTCCTCGCACCTGGAACCATCGGAACACGCCGTCGTGTCTTCGATAACGGCTTTGGTAGTCGTAAGGATTGCCGCTCTTGAGTGCGCCCAGGAAGGTATCGATATTGACTTGCACGTCATCGGGGTGAGTTATGCCGTTCGTTGACCAGTCTTGCACCTCGTCGAGAGAGATTCCGAAGTAGTCCAGTAGCTGTTGGTTGCTCCCGTCGAGCGTTCCATCAGGCTGCGAAAGTATGATCATGCCCGGAACCATGTTGACGATATGGCGGAATTCCCTCTCGCTGTTAGCAAGCGCCACTTCGGCGTGCTTCCGGTCGTCGATATCATTCAGCAGGAAGTACCATCGCACAACGAGGCCCTCGTAGTCGCGCACGGGAGTTCCCCGCACCTGGAACCAACGATAGACGCCGTCGTGCCGACGGAGCCTTTCCACTACCTCGTACGATTGACCAGCGGCGACTGCCTCGGCGAATCTAGCCACGCCCCGGTCACGATCGTCAGGATGAATGATATCGTTGGTCTTCCACTTTTGATGCTCGTTGAAATCATAGCCGAAATATCGCAAGGACTGATCGTTTACGCTCTCCACAGCCCCGTCGGGCCGGAGCACAATGATGAGGCCTGGGATCGAGTTTACGATCAATTGCAGCTCGATCTCGCGCTCGCGCAACGCCTCCACCGCCCTGCGCCCATCATCGATATCAGTCAGCAGACCATACCAGCGGACGATCCCGCCATTATCGTCTTTGACCGGGTGGCCGCGGACCTGGAACCAGCGAAATTCGCCATCATGGCGACGGAAGCGCGTCTCGAAGTCATACGGCTCTCCCGTTTTGAGCGACGCCGTAAATGTCTCGACACAGTGCTGCAGGTCGTCGGGGTGCGTAATACCGTTGGTCGCCCAGTTCACAACCTCCTCCAGGGGCAGTTGGAAGTAGTCGAGAAGCTGTTGATTTGCGCCGTTCAACTGACCTTCGGGCGTAAAGAGCGCGACCATTCCTGCGATAGTGCCGACAATCAAGCGAGACTCTCGTTCACTGTTTGCAAGAGCTACCTCGGCACGTTTTCGGTCATCGATGTCTATCAAAAGATGCAGCCACCGCTGAATCGCACCCGACTGGTCCCGCAGCGGTAGACCAAGTACATTGTGCCACCGATAAATTCCGTCGGCGCGAAGATGGCGGCTCTCAACGTTATAAGACGTGCCCGCCATGTGAGCGGCGATCTGGGCTTCGATGGTTTCCTTCAGGTCATCCGGGTGCACGACCTCCGAAGCCTTCCAGTCCTTTAGATCCGAGAGGCTTAGCCCAAAATAGGAGAGGGTCAGTTGGTTGAGGCCTTCGACTTCCCCAGTCGGTGTTGTCACGGCCACGGGTATCGGGATGCTATCGACGACGAGCTGGAAATCGAGTGCGGCCTGTGACCTTTCCCGTTTTTGAACGACGGGTTCAATATCGGTCGCGACCCCGCACCACTTCACGACGCCGCCAGGAGCGTCTTCCAAAGGTGCCCACTGGATAAGGAAATGGTGAAATTCGCCTGCAGCGTTCCGAAGCCGCGCTTCGATCGTTCCCTGTGTCTCTGCGTGCCTAACGCTCTGCAGATGGGCGGTGACCGCGCCAACGTCGGCCGGGTGCACCGCATCCTCCCAGCGCCAAGACTCTCCGGACGCCGGTCGCAGCCCCGTGAACTCTACCCAGCTTCGGTTGACGAAATCGACTTGGCCATCCTCCAGCATGGTCCATGCCATGCCGGGCAGCGCATCGAAGAATTGAAAGACGTTTATCCCCATCGCCCACTCAAAGCCCACTTTCCGGGCGAGAGCCTACAATATCGATCCTTTGACGGCTACTGCGCGGCACTAGACACTTTAGTACCTACGCGTATGCCGGATTGCGGGGCATCCTACGTCCGCGCCAGCCCCTCTATATCAGTCTATCAATGATGCGAGCCGCAACGCATCCTGAAGGTCGTCGGCGCTGAAGGGCTTGAACAGACAGTCGCAAGCCCCCTCACGTATCAACCTCGACCGCACGTCCTCATCCTTGATCGCCGTTATGAAAATGATTGAAATCCGTCGGCCTCTCCGGTCGAGTTCCTGCTGAAGCTCCGGCCCGGTCATGCCAGGCATTGCCACGTCAAGAATCATGCCGTCGCTGGTTTGTAACGACTTAGAATTCAAAAACGCCTCAGCGGACGAAAAAGCTTCCACGGACAAACCGAACGAGCGGAGAAGATCTGGGAGGGCTTCTCGGACGGATTCGTCGTCGTCGACGACCGAGACATGTCTTTTGCGGCTAGTCATAAATTCCTCTGCATGTCACTTGCCGTCTGGACCGCTGACGGACCGATACTTTCCCCATCGCCGCTCGCAGACGTCGGGACCGAAAATCCTACGGTAGCACCATGGTCAGCGTTTGGTTCGGCCCACAGCCGGCCATGATGATTCTCAATAATCGAACGACTGACAGAGAGGCCGATTCCCATGCCGTCTGGCTTCGTCGTGTAAAAAGCGTCGTAAATTCGGTCCACCCCCTGGGGGTCAAAGCCTACGCCGGTATCCTCGATGTAGAGCCGGATTTCTCGAAGGCCTCCCTCTGTCTTCAAACGAATTCGTCGCGGCCGATCTCCCGCGGCCGGCATCGCCTCGATCGAATTTCGAAGGAGGTTCATGATAACTTGCTGAAGCTGCACCCGAGCGCCGGTCACGCGCGGCAAATCGTTTGCGAAGTCGGCCGTCAATGACGTTTTCGCATGCTGCAGATCGCTCGATATCAGTGCGATGACTTCCTCGGCAATCTCATTAACGTCGACTGCCTCGAGGTTCGGCGGTTTGCGGCTAAACAATTCCCAAAGACGGGCGATCACGTCGGCAGCGCGGTTGGCGTCGCGGATCGTTCGCCGTGCCGTGTCCTTCGCGATATCGAGATTTGGAGGATTCGAAGCCAGAACTCGCAGACAAGTCTCCGCATTGGTCACCAGGCCAGCTAGCGGTTGATTCACCTCGTGAGCAATTGACGCGGTCAACACGCCGAGGCTCGTAACGCGAGTTACGTAGGACAGTTCTGATCGCGCCCGATTGAGCGCATCTTCCGCCTTCCGGCTCTCGGTAACGTCCTGCACGGCGCCGATCAATTCCTGATCCCCATCCCTGTTCCGCTCACTATGCGCAAGCACCCGTACGTATTTTGGCGAGTGGCTCGGCGTTATCAGGGTTATGTCGTAGTCGAAGTCGCCGGCCCCTCTGTTGGCTTGATCGATAACCTGCTCCACGGTAGCTAGACTATCGGGATCCAGACGGGACAGGACGATGTCGAGCGTCACCGGCGTCGTCGGATCGACTTCGAAGATACGATAGGTTTCCGCTGACCAGGTGACTTCGCTTGTGCCAAGATTAAGCAAGAAGCTCCCTGTCTTGCTGAGGCGTTGGGCGTCCGCTAGAAACGCCTCGCTTCTGCGCAGCTTCTCCTCGGCTCGCTTTCGGTCGTCAATATCCGTCAATAGTCCATACCACCGGACGATCTCGCCTTCGGCGTCGCGAAGGGGGAGCCCCCGAAGCTGGAACCATCTCCACGTGCCGTCGTGCCGGAGAAAGCGGGTTTCGTAATCGTATGGTTCTCCCGTGGCGATGGAGCCCATGAAGCTATCGATGCAGGTCTGCAGATCGTCGGGGTGCGTGATACCGTTGCTCGACCAGTCATTCAATTCCGACAGCGGACGCTCGAAATAGTCGAGGATCTGCTGATTGCCGTCGATCAACTGGGCGTCTGGCGAGAAGATTGCTATCATTCCTGCGATGCCGTCGACGATCAAACGAGACTCACGCTCTCGTTCGGCCAGCGCTCGTTCCGCGCGCTTCCGGTCTTCGATGTCGATGTGGGTGCCGTACCACTTGATGATCTTGCCGTCTTCACCCAGGAGCGGCGTCGCGCGAAAGAGAAACCACCTGTATCCGCCATCGGCTCCACGCATTCTTGCTTCGAAATCAGCAGGACGACCCGAAGCAAGAGAAGCGTTCCAGGACTTTGCGAGATGGCTCGCATCCTCCGGGTGAACGACGGATTCCCAACCGGAACCTTCTGCTTGTTCGGCATTCAATCCTGCATACTCCAGCCATCTATCGTTGACGAAGTCGCAGTAGCCATCGGGGCGGCTCGTCCACACGGTGAGTGGCATCGCGTTGACGATGTTCCGAAGCTCCAGTTCGTTGGATCGTAGCGCGTCCTCGGCCTTCCGCCGATCATCGACATCTATATGGAGCGCGTACCAGCGGGCGATGCCGCCGTTTTCATCCGCGAGGGGATAACCGACGATTTGGAACCATCGATATTCGCCGTCGGCGCGCCGGAGCCGTACCTCGGCCTCGTAGGCCGTGCCTTTGTCGACCGCCTGTTGAATGGCTTTGGTTAACCCCTGCATGTCATCGGGATGGACGACATCACTTCGACCCCAGGAGCGTAGTTCATCAAGCGACCGACCATAGTATTGCAGGAGGTGGCCGTTGATCGCCTCGACGTTTCCGTTCGAATCGAGAACTCCTATGCCGGCCGGAATACTTTCCAAGATAGTCTGATTATCCAATGCCTTCGCGGCGGCGCCCTCTCGTATCTCTGGTCGCGATGCAATGTGCGCCCCCTCGGTCGCCAAGCCGTACCACCTCTCCACCCGGTCGTTTTCGATCAATGGCTTGCAGCGAACATGCAATTCCTGCAACGCGGCGGTGGGGTGACCTATAGGCAATGTGATTTCGAAAGGCTCGCGTCCGGACAGCAGCGCGTCCCACTGCTGTCTCGTGTTCCGCAGGTCTGCGGGAGAGCCGGCTAATGGCCAAACCGTCACCGCTTCGCCAAGCCCGAGGAAATCAACCAAATTGGCGTTCATGAAATCGATGCTGCCGTCCGGTAGGGCGGTAAAAGCCATTCCTGGCAACGCTTCCAGAACCCGAACGAGTTCCACGCTCATATCTATCCTTTTCGCGGGATTGCACCCTCAGGATATCGTGCGTTTTAATCAACCTGCCGTATATTATCCTATGGTATCGGTTGTGCCGTTGTCGCCGGGTTCTAGCAAGTTGTGCCGCGCGCCGATCGAGGCTTTACGCTTCAGTGAATTTCGGGTGGCTCCTCCAGCCGAAGGCGCGCGGCCATGTTCACGAGGTCGGGAAGAGTTCGGGCGCACATCTTCCGCATGACTTGGCCGCGATGCGCCTTGACGGTGATCTCGCTGATATCCAACTCGTATGCCACTTGCTTGTTGAGAAGTCCTTTGACCACGCGCACCATGACCTCTCGTTCGCGCTTGGTAAGCGCCTCGTAACACCCTTGCAGCGCAAGCAGGTTGCTCTCGTCACGCAACATGGCCGCGCTCTGTTCCAACGCCGAGCTCACGGCCTCCAGGAACGCAACCGTCTCGATCGGTTTGGTAAGGAAATCCAACGCGCCTCCTTTGAGAGCTTTCACGGTCGTCGGGACGTCGCCGAAACCGGACACGAATATGATCGGCATCCTGCTCCGGCTTATCGTAATCATGCTCTGGAGATCGAGGCCGTTCAGTCCTGGCATATTCACGTCAAGAACCAGGCAGCAGGGAGAGGCCAGAACCGGTGCTTCGAGAAAACTATGCGCGGAGTCAAAAAGCAGGGGTCGCCACCCGGCGGAGCCAATCAGCAGCTCCAGCGATTCTCGCACTGAGATGTCGTCATCAACGACGAAGACTGTCGGTCGATCCTGATCGCCTAGGTTCGAAGTCGTCACCGTGGAGGTCATCCGGTACATGTGCTCTCCCAAAGAGCTGTCCAGGTCGTCGCCAACTTCCCGAAAAATGGTATCACAAAATGTGCGCTTGGCGATAAAATCATCAACTCGCTTAGCAAGCCTGGACAGAATGATCGGTCCAGCGGGGAAGTCCATTGTACGATGGTATCGGGCCTGAAGGGTCGCGCGTCACCTGCTTGTTGGGTAGATGGCCCGTCACCGGCAACTTCGCGCGGCTCGCCGGCGCCTAAAGCGGTCAGGAGCAGATAATGGATCGTATCGATGCAATGAAGGTCTTCGTCACTGCGGTTGAAGAAGGAAGCCTGGCGGGCGCCGCTCGTAGGCTGAAGCGGTCCCCGACTGCGATCAGTCGGGCATTGGGTCTGCTTGAGCAACATGTTGGCGTGGAACTCCTTCACCGAACGACAAGGAGTCTAAAGCTCAGCGAAGCGGGCCAGAGATATGTCGAAGCATGTCGCAGGGTGCTTGTCGATCTCGAGGAGGCGGACATGATCGCCGGCTCAGAGCGATCCTCTCCGCGAGGAACGCTGACAATTTCGGCGCCGCCCATCCTGGGCGAAGAGGTGCTCCGGCCGATCCTCGACAGCTTCCTTCTTGAGAACGCCAACGTCTCCGTTCGGCTTTTGATGCTCGATCGCTTCGTGAACCTGGTCGACGAGGGAGTGGACGTCGCCCTGAGGATCGGAAATCTCGCCAACTCGACCCACATGTCCACGCGCATTGGCGGAGATGTTCGCCGCGTCGTGGTCGCCGCGCCGCAATATCTCGACAGTCGAGCCGCAATCACTGAGCCGTCCGATCTCTCCCGCCACGACTTGATCGCCTTCTCGAACTTCGGCCTCGAATCCTGGAGCTTCGCGCCGGCCAAAGGCACTTCCGTCCCAAGAACCGTTCACTTCACCCCACGCTATCTGGTCAACAGCGTCCGAGCGGCTGCGGCATCGGCCGCCGAAGGAATGGGCGTGACCCGGCTCTATTCGTATCACGTCGCAGAATATGTCCGCGACGGTCGCCTCAGGGTCGTTCTTCATCAGGCGGAGCCACCTGCGCTGCCAGTTCACATCCTGGCCCCTCAAGGACGCGCAGCCGTTCCGAAAGTTCGAACCTTCATCGACTTTGCAGTGCCGCGTCTACGTTCGGAACTTGGACGCATCGCCGCCGAATCCGGAAGCCTCGAATAATTGTGCCGAAACGCGGTTGGCTGTCTGCAGGCAAGCGACGGTTCTCCGCGACGCGCTTCCCAGCTAACCTCCCAGTCACGGTGATGAGCTCGGTACCGGCTCGGTGCTCGTCAACCGAGGCCGACGGACGAGTGTCGCCGGTAGCCAGCGGGAACGCCGGCACGAGAGGACCGGCGTTCTTGCGCAATGGTCGGGGCGGAGATGGTTGCCTGGGGCGCAGGCTTTCGTTCAGGAGGTCACGTCGGCAGGGTTTGGCCAGACTGCTCTTTGACCAGATAGTCGGCGTACCATTCTGGCCACGCCTCGTCGTGCTTGCCGCCGTCGCGCTTCTCATGCTCGCCATGGGCGGCCGCGGCCCTGCGCAGCGCCTCTGCGAGGTCGCCCGCGGATGTGAACGCTGCACCTTTGGTGTCGATGCGACCAGGAAGTCTCGCCGTGACTTCCTGTAGGAGCCAGCCGTTTCCGTCCGGGTCGGAGAAGGAGGCGAAAGAACCGTAGCTCGACCGGGAGGGATGTGGTCCTGGCAGCCGCTGGTCGGCACCCTTGTGATGGAAGACGCCGCCGGCGTCGTGAAAGACGCCGCTCATCTCGGCGCCGCGGGAGGCAAGAGCCGCGTGCGCCATCTCGATGTCGGTAACGACCAAGTGGAGGCCTTGAGCGGAACCGGGTGAGGCGGCCGCCACATTCGATCCGAAAATCATGGAGCAAGGCGATCCTGGAGGGGTCACCTGCACGACGCGAAAACCGTCCTTGCCAGAGACGTCGGCGTCGAGCCTCCAGCCAAGGCCGGTGTAGAAGGACTTGGCGCGATCGACGTCGGACACGGGAATGACGACGACTTCGAGCTTCATGTCGATGTGATCCGCGCGCGCGGATTTGGTTGGGGTGGGTTCTTGGATAGCCATCTCGATCTCCCTGTTAATCGCGGTCACTTTCACCGCGATCGGCACGATGCGCCGTCGCTGTCCCCGATGTCCATTGTCCCAAGGTGTCGATGCGTCGAGCAACGTCGGTAACCGATCCATTGGTATCGCCGATACCTTCGAACAATATCCTCGCCAGCCCTGCCGGACGATCCCTAAGACGCATTCCAACCATTCAGTTTCAACGGAGGACGTCATGTCAGCAAGAGTAGAAACGAGAACCGCACTATCGACGACGCGGCGCCAACTGCTTGCAGTCACAGCCGCGACCGCCGCACTCAGCATTCTCCCCAAGCCCGTCAGGGCGGCGACGGAGGGCGATGCTATCCGCCCCTTCAAGTGCGCAATCCCGCAGGAGGAGGTCGATGAGCTGCGCCGCCGTGTCCGTGCGACACGTTGGCCTGGCAAGGAGACGGTTTCCGACCGTTCGCAAGGCGCGCAGCTTCAAAAGCTAAAGCCGCTCGTGGAGTACTGGGGCAAGGAATACGACTGGCGGCGCGGCGAGAAGAAGCTAAACGCGCATACGCAGTTCATGACCAGGATCGACGGCCTCGACATTCACTTCATTCACGTCAAGTCCAAGCACGCGGACGCCCTGCCGCTGATCATGACGCACGGCTGGCCTGGATCGGTGCTCGAACTCGTCAAGACGATCGGGCCGCTCACCGATCCGACCGCGCACGGCGGCGCCGCGGAGGACGCCTTCCACGTCGTCATACCGTCGATGCCCGGCTACGGCTTCTCGGAAGTCCCAAGCGAAACCGGATGGGGCCCGGACCGCATCGGGCGGGCGTGGCACGTGCTGATGAAGCGGCTCGGCTACGACCGTTATGTGTCGCAGGGCGGGGACTGGGGCGCTGTCGTATCCGACAAGATGGCGGCGCAGGCACCGGACGGACTGCTCGGCATTCACACGAACATGCCGGCGACCGTTCCGCCCGACATTGCAAAGGCGCTCGCCGATGGCGAACCCGCGCCGGCCGGGCTTTCCGAAGACGAGAAGGCCGCCTACGAGCAGATGAACGCGCTGTACACGAAGGGCGCGGGCTACGCTTTGATGATGGTCACGCGGCCGCAGACGCTGGGCTATGCGTTGACCGATTCACCGGTCGGTCTCGCCGCCTGGTACTACGACAAGTTCGCCGACTGGACCTATAGCGGCGGCGATCCGGAGAAGTCGCTGAGCAAGGACGAGATGCTCGACGACATCTCTCTCTACTGGTTCACCGGGACGGCCACGTCTGGCGCGCGGCTCTACTGGGAGAACAACGCCAACAACTTCAACGCCGTCGACATCAAGATTCCGGCCGCGATCACCGTCTTTCCCGGCGAGATCTACCAGGCGCCGAAAAGCTGGGCCGAGAAGGCGTACCACAACCTCATCTACTACAGCAAAGTCGACAAGGGCGGGCACTTCGCCGCCTGGGAGCAACCGGAGCTTTTCGCATCGGAGCTGCGTGCGGCGTTCAGAACGCTTCGCTGACAAGCATTCCGAATTCACCTCAATCAAGGAGAACCACAATGACAAACTTTCCAAGAGGCACTGCGCTGATCACCGGTGGATCGTCGGGTATCGGCGCGCTCTACGCCGACAGGCTAGCCCGCCGCGGCTACGACCTGATACTGGTGGCGCGCAGCCAGGATGCGCTCGCCCGGATCAGCAAGGATATCGCAAGTTCGACCGGTCGGAACGTAAAGACCGTCCGGGCCGACCTTGGCCAACGGGACGACCTGCTGAAGGTTGAAGGAATCCTTCGGAGCGACCCGTCGATCACCATACTCGTCAACAATGCCGGGGTCGGCGCGGTCGAACCGTTGCTCATGTCCGACGTCGAGGCGATGGAAAAAATGATTGCGATCAACGTGACGGCTCTGACTCGTCTCGTCTATGCCGTCGCGCCGTCCTTCGTCGCACGTGAGCACGGCACGATCGTCAACATGGCCTCCGCGTTGGGCGTGGCCCCCGAAATCCTCAACGGGGTCTACGGCGCAACGAAGGCGTTCGTCATCGCTTTGACGTTCTCTCTGCAGAAGGAGCTGGCGGAAAAGAACATCCGGATTCAGGCCGTACTTCCCGGCGCGGTGGAGACGCCTTTCTGGGAGGCATCGGGCGGCTCGCTCGACCGCCTGCCCGACCAGATCGTCATGAAGGCCGAAGATGCGGTCGATGCTGCACTCGCCGGTCTCGACATGGGCGAACTGATGACCCTTCCTTCGGTACCCAACATCGACGACTGGAACGCATACGAGGCGGCTCGTCAGAAGCTGATGCCGAACCTTTCTCGCAACGTTCCTGCCCCGCGCTACCGGACGCCGGCGCTAGCGTCCTGACACCGGTACGACAACACTCAAGAAGCGAGGCAGAGATGTCCGACTGGGATCTTTTGAACCGGTTTCCGCGCGTACGCCTGGTGAACGGACCGACGCCGATCCAGCGGCTGGATCGTCTGGAGCAAGTGCTCGGCGAGAGCCGACGAGGCGTCTCGATCTGGGCGAAGAGAGACGATCTGATGGAACTCGGGGGCGGGGGCAACAAGCTCCGCAAGCTTGAATTCCTCATCGGCCACGCCCGGTCGAAAGGCTGCGATACCCTCGTCGTAACCGGCGGCGTGCAGTCAAATTTCGCCCGTCTGGCCGCGGCCGCCTGCGCCAGAACCGGACTGGCATGCGAGGTCGTTCTGACTCAAATGGTGCCCCGCGGGACCGAGATCTACCAGGCCAACGGCAACGTCTTGTTGGACCGGGTCTTTGGCGCCCGCGTCCACCTCCTCGGCACCGGCGACGATGCGAGCGCGTTCGCCACGGCCCGCGCGTCGGAGATCGCCGCGGCCGGAGGGAAGGCTTTCGTGGGCACGCTTGGCGGTTCGACGCCGGTCGGAGCTCTGGGCTACGTCGACTGCGCATTCGAAATCGCAGCGCAATCGACTGAGATCGGCATCGCGTTCGACCACGTCGTCATCCCGAACGGTAGTGGCGGCATGCACGCCGGTCTGGCCGTGGGAGATGCCCTGGTCGGAAAAAATCCTTCCAGGATCAGAGCATACACCGTGCTCTCGCCAGCGGAGACATGCGTCGCCGCGACGGTGGAGAAGGTCAATGCGGTCTTCGACCTCCTCGGGAAGAAGGACCGAATTCGAGCTGAGGAGCTGGCGATAGACGGCGCGAAGCTCGGTGGCGGCTACGGCGTGCCGACGTGCGAAATGATTGAAGCGATCAGGCTCGTCGGCCGCTCTGAAGGCCTGCTTCTGGATCCCGTCTACGGAGGGAAAGCCTTTGCCGGCCTGCTGTCCGATATCGAAAACGAAGTCATCGCGCCAGGATCGAACGTCCTGTTCGTCATGACAGGAGGTTCTCCTGGGCTTTATGCCTATGCAGACGCCCTGAGTAGCGACTGATCCTCTCCCAGAGGGTCATTATCATCAACCCGACATAAAATTAGGAATGCCATGCCTACGAAACCTAAGATCGCCATCATCATCGGCTCCACCCGACCGACCCGTTTCGCCGACAAGCCCGCACAGTGGATACTGAAGCAGGCTCAGGCCCGCGACGACATCGACGTCGAAATCGTCGATCTGCGTGACCATCCCCTGCCGTTCTTCGACGAGGTGGCGTCGAACGCCTACGCACCCAGCCAGAGTGCCGAAGCCGTTCGTTGGCAGCACACCGTCGCCCGCTACGACGGGTACATCTTCGTTGTCGCGGAATACAATCGCTCGATCACCGGCGTGCTGAAGAACGCCCTCGACCAGTCCTATGTGGAATGGGCGCGCAAGCCGTTCACTGCGATCGCCTACGGCACCGCGGGCGGGTCGCGCGCACTTGAGCATCTTCGCGGAATCGGCGTCGAGCTGCAGATGGTTTCCACGCATGCGGCCGTTCATATCGGCGGCAGCGACTTCTTCACCGTTTTCTCGATGGGCGGCAACAAGCCGATCGAAGAGATCGAAGCAAACCTCCTGCCATCGGCGAAGACTGCGCTGGACGAGCTGGTCTGGTGGGCGAAGGCCACGATGGCTGCGAAGGCTTCAGAGGTCTAACCTCTGCAAGACAAGGAGCGGGGGCGTGAGCCGCCCCCCTCCAGTTTTTATCTTCTACGCGCGAGGGGCGGCCTTAACATCCTTGAGTGGGGCTGGAAGCAGGCCGACCGGAAAGTCCTGGTAGGAGACTGGGCGCAGGAAACGATAGATCGCCAATGTGCCGACCGACGTCGATCTTCCGTCCGACGTCGCCGGATAAGGTCCGCCATGGACCATCGCCGGGGAGACTTCGACGCCCGTCCCGAAGCCGTTGACGAGGAGCCGGCCGGCGAGAAGTTCCAACTGCGGGATCATCTGCGAGGCCGCATCGACGTCCTTGGCATCCACGTGTAGCGCGATCGTCAACTGTCCTTCCAAGGATTCGACCACTTTACGGAGGTCGTCGTCGTCGTGGCAACGAACGATCAGCCCCGCCGCGCCGAACACCTCTTCCTGGAGCTCTGGATTGGCGAGAAAGTCAGCCGCCGTCGTCTCGAAAAGCGCGGCAGACGCTTGATGAGCCGTTCCGTTTTTCCCCGCAGAGACCTGCGAGACGGGCGGTGAAGACGACAGCCTTGCCACGCCCTTTCGATACGCCTCGCAGATGCCGCCTGTCAGCATGGTCTGAGCCGGCGCTTCGGCCAACGCCGCCGCTGCGCTCTCGATGAAAGCGTCGAGGCCCGCTCCCTCGATGGCGATGATCAAACCAGGATTCGTGCAGAATTGACCGGCGCCGAGGGTCAGCGAAGCCGCGAACGATCTCCCGATTTCCGCGCCCCGGCCCAGCAGTGCGTTTGGATAGAGGATTACGGGGTTGATGCTGCTCATTTCGGCGTAGACGGGTATCGGCTGCTTCCGCTCCGACGCGATCTTCATCAACGCGGTGCCGCCGCGGCGCGAGCCGGTGAAGCCAACTGCGCGTACCCGGTGGTCGGCGACCAGGGTCTGGCCGACCTCGAAGCCTGCGTCGAACAACAGCGCGAAAGTCCCCGACGGGAGCCCGCATGCAGCGACGGCGTCGACGACGGCCTTGCCAACCAGTGCAGAGGTTCCGGGATGGGCGGAGTGCGCCTTGACGATCACCGGACAGCCGGCCGCGAGGGCGGAGGCAGTGTCGCCGCCAGCGACGGAAAAGGCTAGGGGGAAGTTCGACGCCCCGAACACTACGACCGGTCCGAGAGCGATGTTGCGGAGCCGAAGATCAGGCTTCGCCACCGGCTTGCGGTCGGCGTCGGCGGGATCGAAACGCAGTTCCTGGAAAACGCCGTCGCGGACTTCCTTGGCGAAGAGCCGAAGCTGTCCGACCGTTCGGGCGCGCTCTCCTTCGATGCGGCCGCGCGGCAGTCCCGTCTCGTCGATTGCTCGCAGGACGAGTTCGTCCCCGATGGCCAGAATTCCTTCCGCGATCGCTTCCAGGAAGCGGGCCCGATCCTCGAGCGATGTTTCCTTGTAGACCGGGAAGGCGTCCCAAGCCAAAGACGCGGCTTGCTCGACCTGCTCCCTGGTCGCGCCCGCAAAGCTCGGCTCCATGGAGCTGCCGCTGGCTGGGTTGATCGCGGAGAATGTCGCGGCCGCGCCGCGCATGCTCGCGCCGCCGATGAGGAGGTCGCCGGAGAGTGTCATCGTGGATCCTTTCGAAACGAAGAGCCGATACTGTCCTCCACTCATGTGGGAGGCTCGACGCTAACCGTTGGCAGTTGGCTTTGACCTCAAATAGGCGTCGACGCGAGGCCTGCCAACCCTCGACATGCAAATAGTATTACTTTTCAAATGGAGCTGCATCCGGCAAGCTTGATGCCCCCCGAATGCAAGTAGCCCGTAAAATGGCTGCCTACGCCTCCTGGGTGAGGGCGATCGCCGCCACGGTTTCCTTGGTGTCGATGATGGCGCTGGCATAGCTGGGCAGATTGACCTCCAGTGCCGCATGCATCATTTCCGGCGAATAGTCGGCGACCGCATCCTTAACGACGGTCACGTCGTAGCCAAGTTCGGCGGCGTACCGGACGGTTGCTTCGATGCAGGTGTGGGCCACCAATCCGATCACGATGACACGCTGGATGCCATGCCGCTTCAGCTCGAGATCGAGATCGGTGTTGGCAAAGCCGCTCGAGCACCAATGCTCGGATGCGACGACCTCGCCGGCCACGGGCACGAACTCGGCTCTAAACTCACCGCCCCACGTGCCGAACTCGAAGCTCTTGCGGTGCCAGGCCGCACGCTGGATCGGCGCCACATACTTCCAATTCTCGTAGTCTCCGGCCCGATAGCGATGATGCATCGCGAAAAAGACCCGGAGCTTGGCTTCGCGGGCGGCGGTTAGCACTTCGAGCATGTGCGGCACGCAGTTGTTCGCCTCGGCGACCTCCTTGATCCGGGGCCAGATCTTGCCGCCCTCCGAGATGAAGTCGTTGTAGGGGTCAACCACCAGCAGGCCAGTGTTATTCCGATCAAAGGAAAGTTCTGTCATGATGTTTTCCTTCGGCTCAAGCCGCTTTCGTGGCCGAATTCTTCAGGGCCGCGCGCTCAATGCTCGCCGCGAACAGCGGCGTCTCGCCCTTGTTGTGAGCAATCGACATCGGCTGTCGCTGCGTGCGGAAGAGTTCGAACGGGATGCCCTGGCGATCAAGGAAGGCCATCATCTCGTCGGTCGCGTAGGATTGGACGCGGTTGGTGAATTCGCAGCGGTTCGCATCGAGCTTCTTCACACTCAGTTCCCAGGTGACGTGGATGGTGACCCGGCCGTTCGGCGTAAAGACGTCGGAATCGGAGTCGAGGATGAGATGATCCTTTTCGCCGAGTGTTTCGTGGTAATGCTGGACCATCAGACTGCCGCCGATTGTCTCGACATTTATCGACATCCGCGTGCCGTCGTCCGCTGTCGTGAAGCCCGCTGCGATGTGGGCAGGCGAGCATCCCTGGTATTCCTCTTCCGGCAGGTTAAAACACCATGTCGGAATATCGATCGTCTCGATCGGGGCGTTGATGATGGCCGAAAAGCTGGAATCGACGATCTGGTTTTCAAGGCTGTGCATGAGACTTCTCCTTTGTGGTTGAGTGCGTTGAAGGACGTTGATGCCCGCGCGACCTGCCGAGTCCTTGCGCGGGCACCGCCTCGGCCTACTCGTCGGCCAGAGTTTGCGTGTAGTGTCCGAGCCTGGCCTCGATGTCCGGGTCCTTCTGCAGGCCCATGTCCATCAGGCGTCCGATGTTCTTCTGCGCCGCCGGACGCTGGACCGACGTAATGAAGGCGTCCCAGCCTGCGGCGATCTCGGGGTCGCTCGGAAGGCTCGCGAAGTCGACCAGGCGTTTGGTGTCGGCGATCGCCTGGCGATCAAAGCCAGAGATCCGGGTAGCGAGAGCGTCGACGAACGGATCGAGCTTGTCGTCGTCGAAGGCGCGATTAACGTATCCGTACTTCTCAGCGAGATCGCCATTGATGTCGTCGGAGCCAAGCAGGACCTCCAGCGCTCGACCGCGCCCCATCAGCCGCGGTAGCCGCGCCATCGGGCCGCCGCCGGGGACGAGTGCCGCGCCGACCTCCCACTGAGAGAGAATTGCTTTCTGACGGCTCGCGAAGCGCATGTCGCTGGCGAGAGCAAGCTCGCTTCCGACCCCCGTCGCGCGGCCGCGGATCAGCGCGATCGAGACGACTGGCGACTTGCTGATACGGACCAGCATGTCGGGCAGGGGGTGCAAACCGGTCGGGCCAGAAGGGAGGCTGGTGGATTCGGCGAGAGGCGGCGTAAAGTTGTAGTGGGTGAGGAAGAACCCCGGCACAGCGCTGTCGAAGACGACGACTCGAAGATTAGGATCGCTCTCGATTTCGGCCACCACTTTCTCCATCTGAGGGATCGTCTCCGGTCCGAAGATGTTGAAGGGCGGGTTGTCGAAGGTGACGCGCCAGTAGGCGGGCGTCCGCTTATCCACCTTGATCTGTGCATGTTCCCGACCTGGGTCGGCCTTGACCTCTGCAGCACGATCCACTTTCTCGGCGACCTTCGTCTGACCGGAAAGGGCGAGCGCTGGAAGCAGCAGTAGCGCCGCGGCGGTAAGGGCTTTCGACGACATCGCGATGGCGCTTGTCCTGGTTGGTTGTCTGACCTTCATGGTTGGCTCCGTTCTTGAGTTTGTGAGACGAATGCTGGCCCGATCTCGAAGACCAGTTCGACCTCGACGGGCATTCCAAGCGGTATGCTGGAAACGCCGAGGACGACACGGGGAGGGAGCCGGGCGGGACCGAACACATCGAGCAACAGCTCTGACGCTCCATCGGCGACTTTGGGGTGTTCATGGAAATCGGCGGGGCAGGCGATGTAAACTCCCAGCTTGGCGACCGATCGGATCCTGTCCAGCGTTCCTAGCTGCGACTGCGCGGCGGCTAGACCACTAAGGCAGGCCGCCCGCGCCGCGTCGTAGCCTTCGGCGACGGACAGCTCGCGGCCGACGAGGCCCGTATAGAGTGGCAAATGTCCGGCGACCGGTAGCATGCCGCTTAGGAAAAGCAGCGAGCCGCTTTGGAACGCTTCGACATACGCGCCGAATGGCGTGGGCGCCTTCGGGAGGCATATCGCCAGTTCCTTGATGCGCGCCTCAGCGCTCGCGACTACCATTTGCCCAGATGTGCGCCGTTGTCGACGTGCAGCACCTCCCCGGTGATGTTGGAGGATTCCGTCAGATAGACGACGCCGTCGACGATCTCCTGAACCGCCGTGATAGTCCCCATCGGCGACAAGGATTCGAGGAAGGACCGCGGGTTTTTCGCATGGAGAGGAGTGTCGACCACCCCCGGAGACAGGGCGTTGACGCGGATGTTGTCCTTGGCGAACTCCAGCGCCAGGCTCTTGGTGACGGCGTTGAGGCCGCCCTTGGTGACCATTGGAAGCGACGCGGTCACGCCGGCAATCGGATGGTCCGTCAGCGACGACGTGATCGTCACGACGCTCCCGCCGGACTTCTGGCGCAGCATTTGTCCGATCGCGCGCTGCGTGAAATGGAGGAATCCCTCGACGTTCGTCGCGCACAGGCGCCGGAAATCGTCGATGGTGTATTCGAGGAACGGTTTGGTGAAGAACACTCCGGCATTGTTCACGAGTGCGTCGATCGAGCCGAACTGCTCAATCGCTGCCGCCGCCGCCCGCTCGGCGGTTTTCGGATCCGCGACGTCGCCGCTGATCAGTTCCAATCGCCCCGCACGGTCGAAAAGCGTGCTCTCGCTGATGTTCCGAGAGGTTCCGACGACGTTCCAGCCCTTGTCCAGGAACGTCTTGACGAGTCCGGCTCCGATCCCTTGCGACGCGCCCGTGATGATAACAGTCTTATGCACGCTCATGCCTGCCTCCGTTGTGGCGACGCGGGTACCCTTCGTCCGCCAGGTGGCGGTCGGTCGCTTTGTTCCTCGTGTGATGCGTTGATCCAGCCATCGGCCGGGAGCTTCCCGGCGGTCGCGCCGTCGTCCGCTCTGCCACGACAATCGCGCCGAAAATCGGGCCCCGATATTGTACCAAGGTGTTCCCGATACCTTCGGATTGGGTCGCTCTTCAGGACACCAAGGTCCAATAGACGCGGGTCAGTGGCCGGAGGTATCAGCGTTGCAACGTCACGCATGACAAGGAGTCCACATGACCCGCTGGCCGGATCGCCGAATTCTCGACCTGTTTGGAATCGAGCTTCCCATCATCCAGGCGCCGATGGCCGGAGCCACGACGGTCGAAATGGTCGTCGCCGCGGCCAAGGCCGGCGGTCTGGGATCTCTCCCAAGCGCTCAGTTAAACGTCGAGGGGCTGCGTCAGGCCCTCCATGAGATCCGCGGCGCTACCCACGCGCCTGTGAACGTGAACTTCTTCTCACATGTTTCCCCCGCCGAAGATGTGGCAGCGCAGATGCGATGGAGAGCCCTGCTCGCGCCCTACTTCGTAGACGCAGGACTTGACCCCGCCGCGCCGATCGCCGCGGCGGGCCGTGCACCATTCGACTCTTCGTTTTGCGAGGTGGTCGAGGAGTTGAAACCGGAGGTCGTGAGCTTTCATTTCGGGCTGCCCGAAAAGTCACTGGTGCAGCGTGTGAAGGCGACAGGCGCGAAGATCATATCATCCGCCACGACCGTGGCCGAGGCCGTCTGGCTCGAAAAAAACGGCGTCGACGCGGTCATCGCCATGGGTTTCGAGGCCGGCGGACATCGCGGGAATTTTTTGAGCCAGGACATGACGACACAGGTTGGAATCATGGCGCTCCTGCCCCAGGTGGTCGACGCGGTGCGGGTGCCGGTCATCGCCGCCGGCGGGATCGCCGACGGGAGAGGTGTCGCCGCCGCCCTGATGCTCGGAGCTTCCGCCGTCCAGGTCGGGACAGCCTACCTGTTCTGCCCTGAGGCGAGGATTCCCGCAGTTCAGGCAGAGGCGCTGGCTTCGGCCCGAGACGACAGCACCGCGATAACGAACGTTTTTACCGGCCGTCCAGCGAGAGGCATCGTAAACCGTCTGATGCGCGATTTAGGTCCAATCTCAGATGCCGTGCCCGCATTTCCAACTGCCGGAGGAGCTCTCGTTCCCATCAGAGCAAAAGCCGAGGCGGAGTCGAGGAACGATTTTACGAACCTCTGGTCGGGGCAGGCCTCCCGTCTTGCTTTGAAAGTTGGTGCCGAGGAATTGACGCGAGAGCTCTACCAATCCGCGTTGGACGTTATCGCACGCCGCAGTCCTACCTGACGGCATCCCGCAGATCCTTCCGGATCCCGGCAGACAGCCTGCCGCAGACTGACGGTTCACGCAGACCTCGACCAATCTACCTGAAGGGGAGCAGCCGTCGCGCGAATTCGTGGCGACATATCTCCAATCGAACAAAGGACAGCGTCATGTCTAAACACAGCCCCAGCCCATATGTGGTCGTGCTCGCGGGATCGGCGTCCCTCGCCATCGCCATGGGCGTCGGTCGGTTCGCATTCACTCCAATTCTGCCGATGATGCTACACGACGGCGTCGTTGATCTTTCGCGAGCCGGAGGACTCGCGACTGCCAACTACGTCGGCTACCTGGTCGGTGCATTGGCAGCGATGGCAGTACCCAAGAGGTGGGACCATACCTTCGTCATACGCCTGACACTGGTGGCCACGGTTCTGCTTACGGCTCTGATGTCAGTGCCCTATGCCGAGGCCTGGGTCGCTCTTCGGTTCTTGGCGGGCGTCGCTTCGGCGATCGGATTCGTCTTCACCTCCGGTTGGTGTCTCGCCCAGCTTTCGGGAACCGGCAGCTCGATAGGAAGCGCCATATTCACGGGACCCGGCGCAGGCATCGCCGTGTCCGGGCTGGCCGCCAGCGGGATGACCATTCTCGGGCTGTCCGGCCACACCGCCTGGCTGATATTCGCCGCGATCTCCGCCACGATCAGCGGGATCATCTGGAAGACCTTCGGCGAGAGCGCGAAGCCATCCGACGCCTATTCGGTGGGGGCGCCGACGCGCGCCTCCGGCAAGGTGCCGAAATCGGAAATGCCTCTATTTGCGATCGCATACGGGCTGGCCGGCTTCGGCTACATCGTCACGGCGACCTATCTTCCGGTGATCGCGAAGAACAGCATTCCTGGTTCACCCTTGCTCACCGTCTTCTGGCCGCTTTTCGGGGTCGCGGCAGTCGTCGGATCGCTGCTGGCGGCGCGCGTTCCGCATAGCGCCGACGTGCGGCTCCATCTGATTGCCGCATACCTCGTGCAGGCGGTCGGGGTGGGGCTGTCGGTTATCTGGCAGGACGCTTTCGGCCTTGCACTCATCAGCGTTCTCGTAGGCCTGCCGTTCACTGCGATCAGCTTCTTCGCCATGAACGAAGTTAGGCGGATCAGATCGAGCCACCACGCGCGTTACATGGGACTGCTGACGGCGGTGTTCGCGATCGGACAGATCATGGGGCCGCCTGCCGTAGGAGTGATCATGAGGCATGTGGTGAACGTAGACGCCTGGTTCGATCTCGCGCTTGCCGTCGCCAGCATCGCGCTCGTAGTCGGCGCCGCGATCTATGTTGCGATGATCCTGCTGTTTCCAAGCGAGCGGAATGCGAGGACCGCAGGGCGCTCGGTCCGTCCCACTTGAAAATCACGCGCTTCTATCTTCTCCGATGCGATCGTCGCGTATCTCCAAATTTATGCTCGACACCATCGTACAATAGAAGGGTTGGTATCGATTGCGCATGCTGCCCTGACGTAGAGACGGGTAAACCAAGTTGGCCAGTACGAGGAGAGCTACATGCTTTCCAAGAGTGCGTCAGCCACCTTTGAGGAAGTACGGAGAAAATCAATGGACCGGCATCTCACAGAAGTTAACGGCGGCGAGACGGCGCAGGACGATGGAACCGCCTTGGATGCTTTGATACAATTCTATCGAGCCTTTAACGCTGGCGATCTCAAAGGGCTGGAACAGGTCTGGCTCGGCGGCTCGGATCCCAGCATGGACAATCCGATCGGCGGCATCCGCCGCGGTTGGGACCAGATCGCCGACGGGTATTCAAAGCTCTTCAAGGGAAAAACGAAGGTTCAGGTGACCTTCCACGACTTTACGAGCCAGGGCGGCGACGAGTGGCACCTGTTCGTCGGCCGCGAACGCGGAGTATGTCAGACGGCGACAGAGACGCTTGATGTCGCCTTCCGGACGACCCGGTGGTTTGTACGCAAGGACGGCGGTTGGCGACAGCTTCACCATCATGGGTCCGTCGAAGATCCGCAGATGCTGGCTGCCTATCGGAAACTGATCTTCGGTTGAAGAGATGGTGCGCCGGCAAACGTCGGCGCTCCGCGCGACGCGTACCCGCTAGTCGCGAAGCTGTCCACGCACCAAAGGCGCGACGTCGGTTCCCAGCAGCTCGATCGAACGACGCATCGCTTCCGCGTCGAGCGCGGCGGTGCTCATCTGAAAGGTGATGCGAGCAATTCCTCCCAACGTTCTGTTAACATGGGATATCTTGGCAGCCACCGTCTGGGGGCTGCCGACGAGGAACGCGCCACCCGGCCCGCACATATGCTCGAACTGAGCCTGCGTCGGCGGCGGCCAGCCGCGCTCTCTTCCGGCGTCCGTGAACATTTGGAACCAGCCGGGGAAAAACGCTTTCTTTGCGGCCACGTCGGTCTCTCCGACAAAGCCAAGAGCGTGGACGCCTATCCGCTGGTTTTCAGCGGGATGCCCGGCGACGAGCCATGCTCGACGATAGAGCTCGACCAGGGGCAGAAAGCGCTCGAAGCTCCCTCCGATGATGGCCACCATCAGCGGGAGGCCGAGAGTCCCTGCGCGGACGAAGGATTCGGGCGTGCCGCCAGCGCCAAGCCAGATTGGCAATTTGGGCTGATGCGGACGAGGGAAGACACCCTCGCCATTCATCGCAGGACGAAACCGGCCCTGCCACTTGATGTTGGGCTGCTCCCTGATCTTGAGCAGTAGGTCCAGCTTTTCCGCAAACAGCGCATCGTAGTCCCTCAGGTCGAAGCCAAACAGGGGATAGGCCTCCACGGAAGAGCCACGACCGACCACGATCTCCGCTCGTCCGCGGGATATCAGGTCCAGCGTTGCGAACTCCTGGAAAAGCCGGACGGGATCGGAGGCGCTAAGGACGGCGACGGCGCTCGTCAGCCTTATCGACTTGGTGCGCGCCGCCGCTGCGGCAAGTATCACGGCGGGCGCGGAATCAAGCGCGTTTTCCCTGTGGTGTTCGCCCATTCCGAAGACGTCCAGACCGACCTGGTCCGCCAGCTCCACCTCGGAAAGTACGCTCTCCATTCGATCGACGGCCGACTGCAGGCGACCCGTGTCAGAGTCGGGCAGGAGCATCGCAAAACTATCGATACCGATTTCCAAAGTTGAATCCTTTCAAGGAGCTCGCACCCGGAGCCACGGCGTTCTGACGCCTTCCCGGCGGAAGCGCTTCCCATCTCACGACTAGGCGATGCCTCGCCAGTGTGGTTTTTCGGATGGAGATCATCGATTTTTTCGATAATTGAGCGCGTCGGGACCCCGGTTGCTCACGCCCAGGAATCGACATCTCTTACCGCCTTGGCGAACGCCTCGGGCGCCTCCTGCGGCAAATTGTGGCCGATCCCGCCCGCCGCGAGACGGTGTTCGTATTTCGCCTTGAACTTTGCGGCGTAGGCGTTGGGATCCGGATGAGGCGCTCCGTTGGCGTCGCCCTCCATCGTGATCGTCGGCACATGGATCTCGGGACCGGCCGCAAGCCTGGTCTCGAATTCGTCGAACCGTTTTTCACCTTCCGTCAGGCCCAGCCGCCAGCGGTAGTTATGAACGACGATCGAGACGTGATCGGGATTGGTAAATGCTTCTGCACTCCGATCGAAGGTCGTGTCGTCGAACTTCCACTGCGGCGAGGCGAGACGCCAGATCAGCTTGGCGAAGTCGTTCGTATATTTTTCATAGCCGTCGCGACCGCGGTCCGTGGCGAAGTAGAACTGATACCACCACTGAACCTCCGCGGCTGGGGGCAGGGGCGCCTTTCCAGCAGCTTGGTTCCCTATGAGATAGCCGCTGACGGATACTAAACCCCTGCATCGTTCTGGCCAGAGCGCTGCGACGATGTCGGCGGTCCGCGCACCCCAGTCGAACCCGGCGACCGTCGCCTTTTCAATCTTCAAGGCGTCCATCAGCTTGAGGGCGTCGACAGCAAGCGCCGACTGTTGGCCGTTCCGCATAGTGTCATCGGACAGGAATCTAGTGCTGCCGTATCCGCGCAGATGCGGCACGATCACACGATGACCACGCTCCGCGAGCAAAGGCGCCACCTCGGCGAAGGCGTTGATGTCGTAGGGCCAGCCGTGGAACAGCATAACGGGCGAGCCGTCTTCAGGACCGAGCTCGGCGTATCCGACATTCAGGTCTCCGGCGTCGATACGCTTGTCGGCAACCAGGCCCATACCCTTGTGCCGTACCGGCCCTTTGATCTGCTCGGCACCTTCGACGCGCCCTGCGAGGATTCCTGCGGCCGTCAGCCCGAGTGCCACTCCGCCAAAGGAGCGGCGTGTCCAGGTCGCGTTGTTTGAGTTGCTCATGGCTGTGTCTCCAAAGATCGCTTGTTGAATGCCTGCCGCACGACAGGCCCTTGCGAGTCCATTTCAGACAGGTGGCAGAAACGCGCTACTGTCCAATGGTGTCGGGTCAGCTACGGCTCGTGCTTAAACATGGAGGCGCTGCGGCGCCTCAGAACGCCGAAAGTTCGTTCGCGACGGAGCCTGACGCGGGGCCGAGCCTTGCGGCCATATACAAAAGGTCAGGAAGTGTTCTCGCGTTCATCTTTCTCATTAGCCGGCCACGATGAGCTTTGACGGTGATCTCGCTAATGTTCAACTTGAAGGCCACCTGCTTGTTCAGCAAGCCTTCCACCACGAACTTCATGACTTGCCGTTCTCGCGGTGTCAGCGTGAGAAAATAGGCTTCCAAACGGTTCGCCTCGTTGAACGCACGAATAGATGCGTTTACCTCCTCCGCAATTACGGCGGGATCATCCTGCTTGGGGAGGAAGGTCACCCGGAATCTGGTTGTGGCAACAGACGTGGCCGGACTGCCGCTAGGGGTGACGACGATGATTGGGCAGTGCACGGCGTAAGAACAAATCAATCGCGCTAGATCTGAAACCGGCAGATCGGCCATGCTTGCGTCAACAAGGATGCAGTTGAAGCGTCCAGATTGGGCACCGCTGAGCAAGTCGTGCGCTGAGGTGAACCGTTGTAGTCGCCGGCCCATGCCCGAAATATGTAGATGCAAATTGGGATCGAATTCGGTCCCGTTATCCAATACGGCGACCAAAGCATCGCTGTAGAGTGTTGTCGCCATTGTCGAGAGATCAGTCGGTTTTTTTGTGGGGAACATGCCATTCGTCCTCATCGATCGTGCACGCGACGTGCTGCGGCTGGGAGATTGTTATGAATGCTTCACGCTGCTCGTAATGAAGGTGCTCCGCGATTTTTAAACCGGCACGCATGCGTTCGCGACTTAAGTGGTGTGAGAGATCCTGAAAAAAGCTGAAGTATTCCCTTACCAGTTGTTGAAGTGCCCTTGGCGCAATCTGCCCCTCTGTGATTTTATCGATGCGGTTGAACCAGATAGATTCGGGTCGCTTTGGGACAGATTGAGATAGGCCTCTTCGAGCACTCCGGATGGGAGCTTGATCTCGAAAAGCGAGAGCTGCGTGCGATGGGCGCTCCGGTACCGCTCGGCAGTCGCGCGTTCGAAATCCTCGAAACACTTGCAGTTTCTTCGGGTAGGATCGTTACGAAAGACGAGCTGATGAAGCGCGTCTGGCCTGGAATGGTCGTCGAGGACAACACCCTCCAGGTTCATATCTCTGCAATAAGGCGCGCGCTTGGAAAGGACCGAGACTTGCTGCGTACCGTGTCCGGTCGCGGATATCGACTACTCGGCGAGTGGACGGAACCCGAAAAGCGGTTTGCCGATCCGACGTCCGCCACGCTCGTGCGGTCGAGCGAACGAGAGGATTTTGTTACTAACATCCCCTCGGCAGCGTCCGAGCTGATCGGCCGTCAGGCTGCAATTTCTCATATCGTGACGCTCATGTCGGCCTATCGAATTGTAACCCTGACGGGACCCGGTGGGATAGGGAAAACCGTGCTCGCGTCCGAAGTCGCCCGCCGCCTGCAGCCGACGATCGATGGGGATGCATTTTTTGTGGAGCTGGTTTCCCTCTCGGATCCAAATCTTGTTCCCACTACACTTGCACAGGCTCTCGATCTGCGCCTTCAAGGCGACGACGTCTCTGCCGAGCTCGTTGCGCGGGCAATTGGTAACCGGAAAATGTTGCTTCTAATCGACAATTGCGAACATGTTGTCGATGCAGCTGCCGAGATGGTCGAGGCGATGCTGCGCGCCTGCCCGAACGTTTCGGTTCTCGCAACGAGTCGGGAACTTCTCAGGATCGAGGGGGAGTTTACATATCGTGTTCCCCCGCTTGATGTGCCCGCGAACGAAAAGGTTGGTGATCCGTTAACGCACAGTGCGGTTCAGTTGTTTGTCGCCCGAACGAGGGCGTTGCAGTCCGACTTTACGACGAGCAGGGACAGGGTCTCGATTATCGCGGGTATTTGCCGGCATCTGGATGGAATTCCCCTGGCCATAGAGTTCGCCGCCGCCCGTGCTGCCACGTTGGGGCTTCAACAGATCGCCGGCCGATTGGATGACCGTTTCGTTCTTCTGACCGGCGGACGCCGTACTGCCTTGCCTCGACACCGCACGCTTCGGGCCGCGCTCGATTGGAGCTATGAACTATTGCCCGAAGGAGAGCGTCGCCTTCTGCACAGTCTCTCCGTATATCCCGCAGGGTTTACCTTGGAGGCCGCGATGGCCGCCAGCGGGGAGGACGAGGAAGAGACCGCACTCGGGCTCTCGAACCTCGTCACGAAATCGTTGGTGACCTTCGACGGAACGGAGGCAGCCCCGCGGTGGCGTCTTCTGGAGACGGTGCGGGTCTATTCGCTGGAAAAGCTTGGAGGGGGCACCGACTATCGAATGACGATGAGGCGGACCACGGCCTTCTTCCATTCGTTATTTCAGCCATTTTCGAGTGAAGACTCGCTGCAGTCGGCAATCGATGGTCTGGGGCCGTATCGCCGAGAGATCGATAATCTCCGAGCCGCTTTGACTTGGGCGCTTTCTCCAGAGGGCGATGGAAAGCTCGGAGCAGGCCTCGCCGCAATTGCCTCCGATTTCTGGACCGCGACCTCGCTCGTGTCCGAGTCAGGCGAATGGGCTAAAAAGGCGCTCTCCTGCCTCGAAGGAGAGGAGGGGGGACGTACGGAACTGGTCCTACAGTGCGCCCTGGGCTTCGCGATGATTTATACGCAGGGTATGAGCGAGCAAGGTAGAGCGGTGCTCGCACGCGCCCTAACACTCGCTGAAACGTTGGATGACCAGGACTACCGGCAACGCGTTACTTGCGCCCTCTGGCTTTTTAGCGCTCGATCGGTGGAGTTGGATGATGCGCTTGTTTACGCGCAAGAATACGGGAAAGGCGCTGGCGGAGGCGATGCGAGGTCACGCGCCACGGCAGCTTGGCTGTCGGGCATCCCGCAGACCTATCAGGCTCACCACGTGGAAGCTCATGACCGACTTGATTGGGCGGCGAGGAATTCGCCGCCCAACAATCGTCGTACGGATATGCTCAGGCTCGGGGCGGACATTCGGACGTCCTCAATGGCTCATGACACCGTCAACTTGATCTCGTTGGGCCGATTGGAGGTGGCTTCTCAAGCATCCGAAGACTCAGTCGATGAAGCCCGTGCAACCAAGCAACCATTCGTATTTTGCGTCGCGTTGGCCTGGGCGTCCGCCTTCGTGTCACTCAGTCTGGACAACGAAGCGCGAGCACGACACTGGGGCGAAGAACTCACTGCACATGCACTACAGCATGGTCTAAAACCGTTCTACGCAGTTGGCATATGCGTCCGAGGCAGCCTGGCGTCGCGTTCAGGCTCGCCCGCGGAGGGGATCGACGCTCTTCAAGCCGGCATTCGAGACATGCAAGAATCCTCGTATCTACTGTTCTATCCGTTTTTCATGTGTGAACTCGCAGCCGCGTTGCAGGCGGCCGGACGTCTGGACGAGGCGCTCTTGGAGATCGACAGAGCACAGAAATTTTCAGTGGAAAAAAGCTACCGCTGGATAATGCCCGAACTTCTACGAAAGAAAGGCGAGATCATCGCAGCACAAGGTGCGAACGAGAGCTTAGCCGTAGACCTCTTTCGGGAGGCTGGCCTAAGAGCATCCGCTCAAGGCGGTTTGTATTGGGAACTTACAGCGGGCATGAGCTACGCGGAATATCTGGCCAGCCGCGGTGATCTTCGAGCGGCACAAGAAATCCTTCGTCCCGTCTACGAGCGGTTCCGCGAAGGACTGTCTACCCCTCGACTTTTGCAGGCGAAGAGGTTGCTCGGCGCGAAGCAATGAGCTTCGTAGATCTTTGACTGATGCTTCGACGCGGCTTCGAAACTGCACGGCCACGTTGTTGCCCGCTCGCTGACGAAGCCTAGGAATACGAAAGTATTGGCAATACCTATGTGCAACAGCTTCCCTCTCTGCTGGTTGCCATAGTGGGCTCCTAGCCAGGCCGTTTGTCGGCGGGTGTCAGGAGAACACTATGTCTCACAGGTACCGCAAGCCGTCGGGCAGTATCTTCCCAGGCGTCGCAATCTTATTCGCAATGGCAGCTCTGGTTGGCGCCCTGGTGTCGATACAGCGGCCAGCGGCTCCGATCCGCGTCTGGGTACCTGCCCAGTCCGGTGAATCCCGTTTAGGCGGGGCAAAATCGCTCTCTACGTGCTCACCAGTGTGGGCCGGCTGCAATCCGTCGAATCCTGTATAACCTATAGTATCAAGGGCGCCGATATGATGAAGCTGCATTACAGCATGTGCGGGGCAGTGCTAAGCTCGGAGCACGTGTCCATGATGCGTGGTCTGCTCAAGGAGCATTGCGAGAACCGACAGTACGATAGACAAAGCGCCGAAGCCGAGGATGCGGCGAGGGGCCTTCTTTGGTGGTACCAGAACGGAGTGACCGAGCAAGAGAGGCTCAGGCACCTACTCGCGATCAGCGTGGTTCGCGGGTCTTGAGGCAGACCTACATGACAAACTGACGCCTCTAGCCGTCTCGGTGTTTGTCAATCTGCGAGTTTCACCCTGACTGGCACTCCCTTGTAGGACGGCGTACCGGACTGGCGATCGAAGTGTCGGAGCGAGATGACGACGTTCATCTCTGGATAGTAGCCCGCGATGGAACCCTTCGGAATGTCGTAGGCTACCGCCGTGAAACCGCTAACGAGATGGTTTTCATCAACCTCGCCAATGAGCCCTCGGACCTCGATGCGATCGCCGTCCTTAAGGCCTCGACCCGCGAGATCTTCCGCATTCATAAAAACCACGTCGCGCCGACCGAATACGCCGCGATAACGATCGTCCAATCCGTAGATGGTGGTGTTATATTGATCGTGACTTCGAATAGTCGTCAGCATCAAGGCGCCTTCGCTCTCGGCGGGCGTATCCTCGGAGAGACCGGGAGACGGGAGGAACTTCGCCTTTCGCTCAGGCGTGTTCCACCGGCGAAATGAAGCAGCGACGTCAAGTCTAAAGCCGCCCGGTTTGCGCACGCGAGTATTGAATTCGTAGAAGTCGGGAAACACCTCCTCGATCTTGTCGCGGATGTGGTCGTAGTCCGCTACCATGCCCTCCCAGTCTATGCCATATCGGTCACCAAGCGTAGCTCTTGCAATCCCTCCGATGATTGCCGGCTCGGATCGGACAAGTTCGCCAGGTGGGTGAAGAAACCCTCGCGAAGCGTGAACCATGGACATCGAATCCTCGACAGTGACCGCCTGGCGGCCGGATGCCTGGATATCGAGGTCCGTCCGTCCTAGACACGGCAGAACGAGAGTGGTCTTCGCGGTCAGCAGATGGGAACGGTTGAGCTTCGTTGCGATATGGACGGCCAGATCGAGGTTCCGCATTCCCGAAAATGTGGCCCCGGAATCGGACATCGCGACCGCGAGGTTGCCGCCAAGACAGATCATGGCCTTCGCTCGGCCATCGATGGCGGCCTCAACGGCCTCGATCCCGTTGTGACCTTTGTCGCTCGGAGGGCGAAAACCAAAGGCGCGTTCCATGCCATCGAGTAGCGCCTTGTTGGGAATTTCGGTTATTCCTACCGTCCGATCTCCTTGAACATTGGAGTGGCCTCGGATGGGCGCGATTCCCGCACCCTCTCGACCAATGTTTCCTCGCAGCATCAGGAGGTTCGCGATGTGCTGGACGTTGTACGTGCCCTTGGCGTGCTGTGTGATGCCCATGCCATAACAGACAATTACGTTCCTCGCGTTCGCGTAGACGTCGGCAGCGCTCTCGATGGCCTGCCGGGTTAGGCCACTGATCGCGACTATCTCTTGCCAACTGGTCGCATCGATATCGGCACGTAGGATGTCGAAGCCAGAGGTATGTTCTTTGATGAAGGGCCGATCAAGTATGCCAATGCCGCCTGCAGCGAGACTTGCCGCGTCGCGTTCGAGCACCGCCTTCATCATACCTTTCAAAACGGCCAAATCCCCGCCGACACGGACTTGGTGGTAGGCCGAAGCGATCGGCGTTGAGGACATGGTGACCATCTCTACCGGATCTTGAGGCGCGGCGAACCGCTCAAGCGCGCGCTCCTTCAAGGGGTTGAAGACGATGATTGGAACGCCTCGGCGCGCCGCCTCATGCAATGTCGTCATCATGCGCGGATGGTTCGTGCCCGGATTGTGCCCAAAGCTGAAGATCGCGTCCGCATGATCGAAGTCTTCGAGCGTGACGGTTCCCTTGCCGACGCCGATGGATTTCGGAAGCCCCACGCTGGTGGCTTCGTGACACATGTTTGAACAGTCGGGAAAATTGTTGGTGCCATAGGCGCGGACGAATAGCTGATAGAGGAACGCTGCTTCGTTCGAGGCACGGCCGGAGGTGTAGAACTCGGCCTGGTCCGGATCGTCGAGCTTGTTCAACTCGGCTGCGATCAGCGCAAATGCCGCATCCCACGCGATCTGTTCGAAGTGATCGGTGCCTTGGTCGTACCACAACGGCAGAGTCAGGCGGCCGGCGTCTTCGAGCTCATGATCCGTCCACGTCCAAAGCTCGGACCGGCTATGCTGCCTGAAGAACTCGGCGTCGGTTCGCTTCGCGGTGGATTCCCACGTAATCGCCTTGGCGCCGTTTTCGCAGAATTCGAATGACGACGTGTGCTTGGGGTCGGGCCATGCGCAGCCTGGGCAGTCGAATCCCTCCGGCTGGTTGGCCTTGAGTAGAGTTTTGCTGCCTTGCGCGACGATCTGCTGGTGGGCCAGCGTCTTCACGACGGCCTTAAGCGCGTCCCAGCCGCCAGCCGGGTGGTCGTAACGTTCGATTCCATCCGGACGTTTGTTCTTCATGACAGTTCCTTCATCGCTGGTGGCATTTGTCTGATAGATATTGGTCGCCAGATCCGCGTGAGCGCACGCGACGCCTGCTTGGGAAGTTCGACTTCAAACAAAGGCCGTCTCCGGGCGGGTGGAGACGGCCTTGGCGGAGCCTTGGAGGATCCGCGCGCTCCAACAGAGGGGAGGAGTGCTGGAGCGCTGTGCTCCTGAGAGCTTCTCGCCCTGGAGGGGTGGGGCGATGAGTAAAGCTAACTCGTTCACGCAGCCCGCATAAGTGCACTTTGGTATTGGACGTTCGCTGCCTCAAGCGACGGTCGTGAATGCTCGGACAGCTTTACGAGGGACGTTGCTCTGGGTCACGTGCCATTTCGTGCTGGTAAGCAAACCAGCCTGTGGCTTCCCTGTTTCTGACCTTGGTGCGAAGAGCCTCGATCGCGAGGCCGAGGTGTCTGCCTCGTTCGTGCAGTTCTCCTGCGGTGCTGAGTGGAGGCTCGGACGGTTCGGCTATTATTTTCGTGTTTGACATTTGTCTCGCCTGTTCTTGCGGTGCCGCGTTGGGTTTCGTCGCAGCCCTTTGGCGCTACGCAGGGAGGCTTATGATGAATCCCTCGGCTCGACGCGGCTACGGTACGATGGTGTCGTACATCCAACCTACGGCGTCCTGGCCGCTTCCAAGCCGTCGATACCTAAGTGCAATGGCAGGCGTGGTGCGAGTTCATAAGCTTGGGACGCGTGTCGCCACCTTTAGGATCCGTCGGCGACCATCTCAAAGGAGCACTGATATGGATAGCGAACTGAGACCATCCAGCAAGGAAGCCCCGCAGTCCCTCTCGGGAGTTGCGATGACACTCGAGCTTGCGGTGATCGCCGTCTCCGACGTCGACCGAAGCAAACTTTTTTATGCAGCTCTCGGATGGCGTTTCGATATTGATTTTCAAGGCGACGACTACCGCATCGTGCAGTTCACTCCGCCTGGATCTGGATGCTCCGTGATGTTCGGGCAGAATATAATTACGGCCCCCTCTGGTTCATCGCGGGGATTGCACCTGGTCGTTTCGGATCTGCCGGCAGCACGTAGCGATCTCCTATCTCGAGGCGTCGAAACGAGCGAGCCATTTCATGACGTCGGCGGAATTTTTCATCATTCCAACGGCGTGGGCATCACGGCTGGACTAAATCCGGAGCGGAAAAGCTACGCATCGTATTTCATTTTTCATGACCCGGATGGAAACGAGTGGACTGTTCAGGAGATCACGACCCGCCTGCCGGGACGCAAGGGAGATACCGCATTTACGAAGGAGCTAACTAAGGCGGTGTGGGGATAGCGAGCTGGTCCACGGCCGCCGACGAGCGCGCTAACAATTATGCCGAAAAACGGTTCAGTGACTGCCGCTGCCTGGCAATTCTCCCGATGGTCGATAGCATCTAAATCAATAGCACCGACGCCGAGGGCGACGGGCGGCCCGACAAGGACCGATGCAATTGAAAGGATGTATATCATGAGCAATCAGCAGAAGGTCGCCGTCATCACCGGTGCATCGCAGGGCATTGGTGAAGGTCTGGTCCGCGCCTACCGCGCGCGGAACTACCACGTCGTCGCTACCTCGCGTTCAATCAAACAAGGGTCCGACGATGGCGTGCATGCCGTGGCGGGCGACATCTCCAACTCCGAGACCGCAGAGCGCGTCATCCGCGAGGCGATTGACCGTTTCGGTCGGATCGACACGTTGGTGAACAATGCCGGCGTCTTCACTGCCAAGCCGTTCGTCGACTTCACTCAGGAAGATTATGATCTGAACTTCGGCGTGAACGTTTCGGGCTTCTTCCACATTACGCAACGGGCTGCGAGGGAGATGCTCAAGCAGGGCTCCGGCCACATTGTCAGCATCACGACCAGCCTCGTAAACCAGCCGGTGTCGAGCGTCCCCACGGCCCTTGCTTCGCTCACGAAGGGCGGTCTTAACGCCGTCACGAAGGAACTGGCGATCGAGTTCGCCAAGACGGGCGTCCGGGTGAATGCCGTGTCTCCTGGCATCATCAAGACCCCGATGCATGCTCCAGAGACCCACGAATTCCTCTCCGCGCTGCATCCCGTCGGCCACATGGGCGAGATCAGCGACATTGTCGACGCTGTGATCTACCTCGAAGACGCAAGCTTCGTCACTGGAGAGATCCTCCATGTCGACGGTGGCCAGAACGCCGGCCGCTGGTAGGTCTCGAATATCACGCGGGCGCGTGGCGTGGATACGCCGCGCGTTCTGCATGCGAGTGAAGGAAAGACAATGGAACTTGTACTAGCCGCCGATCCGATGTGCTCGTGGTGCTATGGATTCGGCAAACAGATGGGGCTGCTGCTTGAGCGGCGTCCGGACCTATCCCTGAAGATCCTCCTCGGTGGATTGCGCGCGGGCGCGACCGACGTTCTCGATGACGCGGGCAAACAGTTCAGACTGCACCACTGGGGCAAGGTCGAGGATGCCAGCGGCGTACCGTTCAACCGAGAAGGCTTTCTTGCCAGACAGGGCTTCGTCTACGACACCGAACCCGTGTGCCGTGCGGTGGTGGCCGCCCGCATTCTTAGACCGGAAGCCGATCTTCTGAGCGTCTTCCGGGCATTCCAGCATGCCTTCTACGTCGACGCGCTCGACACGACGGACGGAGCCACATTGGCTGAGACCGGTTCTCGCGCGCTCGCTGAACTCGGTCATCCCGTCAGCTCGGAGGAATTCCTGGCAGAATGGAATAAGCGTAGCACGATCGAAGAAGCCGCAACGGACTTCGCGACGGTGCGAGGAATGGGTGTTTCAAGCTTCCCGACCTTGTTCTTGAACAAGGCTGGAACTCTCAGCAAGGTCGGCGCTGGGTATGCGCATGTCGACGAACTTGAGAAGCACCTCGCTGCAATGGCCGCCTAGCAGATCGACGAAGCCATCGAACAAGGAGAATAGCAAATGCCCATAGTCACCGTGCAAGTAACCCATGAGGGCACGACCCCAGATCGCGCGTCGGTAACTCCCGAGGAGAAAGCCGCAATCATCGCTGGCGTCAGCCAGGTCATGCTCGACGTCCTCAACAAGCCGCTGGAGTCGACTTACGTGGTGATCGAGGAAGTCGACTTGGACAACTGGGGCTGGGGCGGCCTTCCAACCGTCCAATACCGGAAGAAGAAGGCTGAAGGCAAAGCCTGACCTCACGGTATTCCAGAGGAAGAATATGCACGCCGCCGGTGATCACCGGCGGCGTGTGCGTTTTTCGCTGCCGGCCGGATCTAACTGAACGCAAGGAGCCGAAGCTCTCAGTTCGGCAAACAGGATGCGGAGCATGCCGTGAGCGAAGTGGGTTCATCCCAGCCAGCCGGCGTGCCTGGTGCTGCGGCAAGGATCCGCCATCGCTTCTCCGTGCCGTCGAGGCGTCGGAAATACCATCGTGCAATAGCCTTGGCCCCCTAGCAGGAGGACAGTTCTCAGCGACACTGTTTTCGGCAATTTTGGAGACACCAATGCCTCTCGTCAAAATCCATATCCTGAAAGGTCGTTCGCCACAGGAGGTCGACATGCTGCTTGATACCATTCACGACGTCGTCGTGGAGACTTTCGGCGTTCCGCGGAGAGACAGATACCAGATCCTTCAAGAGCACGAGGCGTCGAATATTCGCGCGCTTGACACTGGGCTCGACATCACCCGGACCGAGAAGTTCCTACTGCTCGAAATAACCAGCCGCCCGAGGTCTCGAGGTGCCAAGGTGGCCTTCTATTCAAGCCTCACGCGTGCGCTCCAGGCTCGCTGCGACGTGGCGCCATCTGACGTGATGGTCTCTCTGCATATCAACTCGGACGAGGACTGGTCGTTCGGCATGGGCAGCGCGCAGTTCCTGACGGGCGAGCTGTGATAGGCACACACGTCTCGGTCTGGTAGGCCCACCAATACCAAGGTATCGGCGATACTAACGTGCACATGCAAATCCGGCTGATCCAAGACATGCTTCCAGTCGTGCAGCCGATCGGCTGCAAATTCAGAAAAGTGGAAGGAGCCTAAGCATGAAGATCCTCATGGTATTCACCTCGCACGACACCCTCGGAAGTACAGGGCGCAAGACTGGTTTTTGGCTGGAGGAGGGCGCCGCACCGTATTACGTCTTCCGCGATGCAGGCGTCGACTTGACACTCGTGTCCCCCAAAGGCGGTCAACCTCCGATCGATCCGAAGAGCGATCTGCCGGAAAATCAGACGCCCGCCATGACGCGGTTCAAGGCCGACGAGGCCGCGCAGAAGGTTTTTGCGAGCACCAAGAAGCTGAGCGAAGCCCGTTCCGAAGATTTCGACGCCGTCTTTTATCCCGGTGGGCACGGTCCCATGTGGGATCTCGTGGACAACCAGGAGTCCATCAAGCTAATCGAGTCCTTTTACAACTCCAGCAAGCCGGTGGCGGCAGTCTGCCACGCGCCGGCCGTGCTTCACCGCGTCACCTATAGAGGCGCTCCGATCGTCAAGGGAAAGCGGGTGACAGGCTTTACCAATGGCGAGGAGGAGGAAGTGCAACTGACGAAGGTCGTTCCTTTCCTTGTTGAGGACGAGCTCAAACGTCTCGGCGGTCTCTATGAGAAGAAGGCGAACTGGGAGAGCTTCGCTATCACCGACGGCATGTTGATCACTGGGCAGAACCCGGCATCTTCCACCGCGGGTGCGCAGGCCCTCATCAAGCTTCTCACCAGTTTGAAAGCCGGCGCCGTCGTCGCCTAGGCTGATCATCGGTAAGCGAAAAAGAGGTCGCCAGATGGTGTATCTGCGGCCTCTTTGTGGGCTCGTGGAGGATCAAGTGGAACGGCCAATTCAGGTTTCTGACAAGGTGGCCGGCTTTGGTTTTGAGAAATGCGCGGCCGGCCTGTTGCGTTGCGCCTGTTGGTCGCCAGCGCACGAGTTTGGACGAGCTCTTGAATGCCTGGCCGAGCATGTGAATTGTCGTCACCCTGCTGGGGGCGCTGAGAGGTCGCTCCACGGGTGCGCCCCAAGCGGAACGGCTTGCCGGGGGCAGTCGGTCCTCGTTGCGAGCGGCGCTCTGCTAACCCTCTTGCGGCTACCCTTTTAACCGGTCAAGCCGTGCGCGAACTGGCGCCGGCGCGGACGCGCCTTCGCCTGGTATGCTCATTGTTTGGAGGGGCGCCTTGCCGTGGCCGGCACGGCCGCGCGTTAAGCTTGGGCCTGCGGCAGCGACCGCCCGCCACGATGCTGTTACGGATTTTTGGCGCCACGTGGCCGATCGCGAGCCATTTCGCTCGGTCGCCGGACAAGTGTTTTCGGACCAACAACGATCGACCATCACCGGCGCGGCTTTGAAAAGGACCGCAGACTGGCCGCGATCTGCCGTGGGCGCGAGCATTTCGTGTATGTTTGGAAAAGATCTCGATTAACCGTATGGCTCGATTAGTATCGGCGAAGGAAACGGACGCTGGACCACGTACAACCGCTGCGATATCCAGTTCAGCAGCATCATTTGGTAAACAAACCACTAAAGGTTTCGCGTGCGCTTTGAAGCATTGAACAGGCTCTGGGAGGGCGTTCGGGAATCCAGCCACGACTTTCGTGCCTCGACCGACATCTTCCCTTCGCTCGATATTGACAAGACCAGTTCCACGCTCGATCTGCGGGCAAAGGGTGCCGAGAACGGCAAGCTTAATCGGCCCGCGCCAAGCGCCGCGTCGCCGGACGAGGTCGAGCAGCGGATAGTCTCTCGGATCGAGGAGGAGAAGGCCGCCTCCTATCAGGTCCTCGAGGATCAATTTCAGACCTTCGAGGGTCGCCTGCGCAATCTCGACTTCGAGGGGCAGTTCGGACTGATCCGGCAAGCCAACGCGTCGAGCGTATCCGACTTCAAGGCCGAGGTGGCAAGTGGCGTCGACGAACTGCACGGGCTGCGCCGCGACCTGAAGGCCGCCGAGGACGAGATGTCATCCTTCAAGGCGAAACACAATCTCGATCGCGCCGCGAAGGTTTCGACCGCCGCCGCGCAGGCGTTCAAGATCGCCCTGATCGTTTTCCTCGTGCTCTTCGAGATGATCATGAATGGAAGCTTCCTCGCCAAGGGAAGCGAGCAGGGGATCGTCGGCGGCGTGACGGAGGCGATCGCGTTCGCCGTCCTCAACATCGGATCGGCTCTGCTGTTCTCGGTCTATTGCGTTCGTTTCCTGGTCCATCGATCCCTGTTTTTCAAGCTGCTCGGGTTCTGTGGGCTGGTCGCCTATATCTGCATCGCCCTGAGCATCAATCTTGCCCTGGCGCATTATCGCGAGGTGTCATCGACCGTTCTTTCCGGAGCCGGCGCGGAAGTTATATTGCGGCTCGGAAACGCGCCGCTGGAGCTTGCCGAACTGAATTCCTGGATGCTCTTCGCCGTCGGACTGCTTTTTTCGATTCTGGCCTTCATCGACGGTTGCTACCTCACGGATCCCTATCCGGGTTTTGCCGGCGTGAGGAAGCGGTTGGACAACGCGCGTGCGAACTACATCGACCGGAAGCTCGAGCTCATCGACAACCTCCGTGACATAAGAGACGATCACAACGCCAAGATCGAGGAGATCGTGCGCGATCTCAGCGGGCGGCGCCAAGAATGCGCGGCCATCATCGCTCACCGGACACGGACCGTGGGACTGTTTGCGGAGCATCAGAGCAATCTCGAGCGCGCCGCCAACGCGCTGCTGACGATCTATCGCGACGCGAACCGCGCGGGACGGACGGAACCCGAGCCCGGTTATTTTTCCCATCCCTACAAGCTCGAGCGCCTGACACCGGTGCTGCGCACCAGCGAGGAATGGGATGACGCGGTCTTGAGCGGCCGAATTCAGGCGGCTCAGGCGGAACTGTCGGAGCAGATTCGCAGGATCGGTGCCGAGTTCGAAGCCGCTGTCGAAAATTATCACAAGCTGGACAACATATTCCCGGAGGCCGGCCTTGGCGCGATCCAGCAGGCGTAGCCGTAGGCGGGGTGGCAATTCCGTCGGACTGATTGTCGGCGCCATTGCCCTTGGCTTGGTGTCTGTCGCCATTATCGGCGCGTTCGGGTGGCTCAAATACAGGGCAAGCAGCACCGTGGCGGTCGACAAGGCTTCCCTTTGCCCGGTCACCGGCTCGACGTCCGAAACCGCCATCCTGCTTGACGTCACCGATCCCATTTCCGACACGACGGCGCTTGATCTCAAGAACCAGTTTCAGCAAATCGTGGCCAGAGTTCCAGTCGGCGGTGCCATCGATATCTATTCGCTGACCGAGAAGGAAGGCGAGCCGGAGCGTACGTTCCACGGCTGCAATCCGGGCAGCGGCGACCTCGCCGATGAATGGACCAGCAATCCACGACTGATCCAGGACCGTTGGGAAAAGGGCTTTCAAAAGCCCCTCGAGGAAATAGCTGGCAGGCTGGCGTCCGGCAAGGCGGGCGATGCCTCGCCGATCATGGCCGGAATCCAGCGGATCAACCTCGAGGTGTTCTCGAGCCTCCCCGCCGGAACGCCCAGGGCCCTGTTCGTCGCCTCCGACATGATCGAACACACGCCGGCGTTCTCGAACTACCGCGACGGTGTCGCCTATTCGAAATTTCAGAAAAGCGAGGCACGTGATAAGTTCAGGACATCTCTCGACGGGGTGTCGGTGAAGATCCTCGCGTTTCAGCGTCCTAACCTGAAATTTTCCGCCGAGGAACTGGCCGAATTCTGGAAAGAGTGGATCACAAAGAATAACGGCTACTTCGACGGTTTCATCCGTCTGGAAGGAAAACGCTGATGGCCTCGAGAGAGGTGACAAGATCCGCGATCCGCGACTACGGGCCGCTGGTGCTGTTTGCGCTCACAACCATCGGCGGCATGGTGTTCATCTGGACGGCCAAGCTATGGGGATGGTCGACGGCGGTCGTCACCGTCGTCCCGTTGCTGCTGATGGCGACCTACTTTCTCGCTTCCCTGCTATTGGCGGGCTTCCGGCTGCATAACGAGCAGGCCGGCGACAATCTCTACTACATGGGCTTTCTGTTCACGCTCTCGAGCCTCGGGGTGTCGCTCTATCTATTTGCCGGTGAGACCTCCATCGACACGATCGTGCGAAACTTCGGTATCGCGGTGACGTCGACGATTGCCGGGGTGACGCTCCGGATCCTGTTCAACCAGATGCGTCGCGATCCGTTGGACATCGAGCGCAGTGCCAGGCACGAGCTTGCCGAGATGACCAGGCGCGTCAGAACCGAGCTCGATTCCTCGGCCCGGGAGTTTTCGAACTACCGCAGGGTCAGCAACCAGATGCTGTCGGAGGGGTTCGACGAGATCGCCCGCCAGGCCGAGAAGAACGGCGAAGATATTCGCAAGGCGATCGAATCCCTGTCGAAAGAGGCGATCAAGCCCATTCAGGAGGCGGCGCAGCAGCTTTCGGCCATTATCGAATCCCACAATAAGACCATCAATGACAGCAACAACAACGCGGCGGCGAAACTGACCGAAACCACCGGCCAGCTTTCGACGATCATCGATAAGTTCGGCGGCGCGGTGGAAAGCGTCGGGACACGGCTTGGGGAGATACGTGCCCCGGAAGATGTCATCAAGATCGAACTCACGCCGGTCATCGAGTCCATCAGGGAGATGACCGAGGCCCATTTGAAGCGCATGGAGGCGGATACCGAGCGAGGGCGTTCCTATATCGAGCAGACCAAGGAAGCGCTGCAGCCGCTGCAGACCCTTGAAGAAAAGCTCGACCGTATCGCCAACGCTCTTGAGAAGCCCCCGACACCGTTGCCGCCTGAAGCAGGCCCGAGCCCGAGCACGTACGCTGAGCGTCCTGAGCCGGCCGTTCCGACGGGGGCTGGTTCGGTCTCTGAGGAAACCGCGATCGACTTGGCCAGTCTTGAAGCCTCGCCAGCCAAACCGGTTGAAGTCGATGATAAGCCGCGACCTGCATCAGCGATCGAGCGTAAGAGGTGGTTCAATTGGCAGCGCACATAGCCGAGACCCCGAAGCTCGAGCATAAGGGCTACAATCGCGGCCTCATTCTGGGCCTGACCATGGCCGAATCCATGCTGCTGCTCGTCTTTTGTCTCCTGCTGGTGGCAGCCGCGCTGGTGACTGCCGAAAGGAAAAAGCGATATGAGGCCGAACGGGAGCTGCGGGTCACCGAGCAAAAGCTGGCGGAACTCAAGAAGGACAATTTCGACGCGACCGCCCGGGTGGTCGAACTTCAGGCCAGGCTTGGAGCCGGCAACCTCTCACCCATTGATCGGGAGAAGTTCGAGAAGGAATGGCGGGAACTGATTTCGGCCCGCCAGGCCGTTGATCGCTTGCAGAAAAGCGGGGTCGAGATGTCGGAGCTCGAAAAACTGGCCGCGTTGCGGAAAGTCCTGAACGAAAACGGCATAGATCTCGACGCCGCTCCCGCGGAGATCAAAAGGCTTGTCACCGCCAACGCGGCGGCCAAAAGCCCACACGAGTGGCCGCCCATCATCAATCTCAGCGAAGCGGGCGGCTATTATTTCAGGTCAGGCAGCGCCGAGCTGACAAACGAATTTCAGCAGAAACTGGGCACGTCCATCTCCGACCAGATCGCGGATAACCTGTCTCGCTATCAGGTCGACGTCATCGAGGTCATTGGCCATACCGACGAGCAGCCGCTGTCCCGGACGAATTCCAATCTCGACAAAACCTTCATCGATGTCCTGGACAGTAAATTGCCAATCACTGCCCTTGAGCCGGCCGACAACGCCGGTCTGGGACTGGCCCGGGCGATCGCCGTCGCGAATATCCTCAAGGCGAATCCAAAACTGGGGCAAGCAACGGTGCTTCCCATGTCGGCGGCGCAATTGATACTTCCGGGCGATACCGTCACCGTAGGGCAGGCAGGAAATGTCGAGGCCCGGCGACGCATCGAAATCAGGATCCGGAGACGGGCTCAGTCCCTGTCTCCGTGATCAATGGCCCCATTGCGGCGCCCGCCATCCGGCTTTCAGCGCCTGGGCTTCATCACAAAACCAGCGCTCGCCTTTCTTGGTATCGACCTTGGTGCGGTCGTACCAAGGAGACCAAGGCGCATGGTAGATATGGCCGTTTTCGGAGATGTTGCCTTTGATCGGGCAGCCCTTAGGCGCTTGTTGCTCGGCCACGTTCCATCTGTCGGCGCGATAATCCCACGCGGGGATCGTGGAAGCCTGCCAAATCCCCAGGTGCTCGCTGTGGGCCCTTTCCTCGAGTGTGACGTAGTCGGTGGAGTATTTTCGGAATGCCCAGGCGTTGCCCGACGCGACCATTTCGGCATTGATCTCACGCTTTCCGACACGACATACACCCAGCTGTCGTTGATAGATGTCCACTCCGCGATCATCGCAGACGACGTCTCCCGATGCCACCAGTTCCTCCATCGCCGCGATGGCGACCTTGCCGCAGGGCCAATCCCGTCCGGAGAGAGAAGCGCATTTCTGTCCGGCCTCGGGTGCGTCGATTCCGTCGAGCCGAACCGTGATTTGGTCAACAAGGATGGTGTCCCCGTCTATGACCCGCACCGTGGTCGCCGTCGATTCCAGTGGGAATGCCCCGATCGCGAATAGGATGATGACGATCATCCAGCCCGTGTGTCTGAATTTCGTGTTCGCCAATAAGGAGTTGCCTTCTCTGTTCTTCAAAAACGCGTCGCGAGGCGCCCGTTTCCAAATTCGCACGCGAAACCCTCATGCCGGCTTAACGCGGGTTTGCCTTCCCGGGAAAGATCAGGAATTCTCCGAGCGTGGCCGATAACCACGCAATGCGAGACGTTGCCCATCCCGCTTCAACTCGCGGCGCGACAACGTGAGAACGGGCTCGTTATCCGAGGAAGCCCGTGAAGGGCAAATCCACACCCGCTTGTCACATTGTCCTTGAGCGCGATTTTTTCAGATCCCCGACCCGTCGAGGTTCCGGTCATCGTCGCCCTCCCAGGGTGGGGGTATCGACGTGCGACCAAGGTTGGCCGAAGGCATTGGCATCCAACATTTCAGTTCCGGATCGGCATATTCGATGACCTGCCCCGGCGAGGAGTCGGACGCCCGCCAGCCTTCTCCCGCGAACTGATCGCCATTCGACCAGTACGCGAGATCGACCTCCGCCGGCCCCTGCTCGGATGGCCGGATCGTGACCAGGATCCGACTACCGTCTTTCGGTGCGCTTGCCATATGGCGCCAACGGTCTGCCTCGTCCATCGTTTTTTCCTCCTGCCTCGCTACAGGAGAATGTCACCTCCCCAGCGAAAACGGTCAACTGAAACTTTGCCGAAGCGAGCCATTGACCTGTATGGAAAACAGCGGCCGATCCCGTCGCGGAAACGGGCATTGCCGAGGCCCGAGCAAGGTGACATCGCTGGAGGGTTTGGCGACGCGATTTTGAGAACGCATCGGATTGCCGTTTTCACGCTCACCGCTGTCGCGGCGACATTGTTCCCCGTTCCACGGATAAGCTGCTGTCGCGCTTCACCATCGCCGCGGCATCCTTGGATCGGATACCGCGCGAGCGATGTTGGCGACACGTCGCCAGCCCACGGGTGCGAGTGTGGTCGGTTTGAGCTGACGACGTCGGCACGCGTCGAAACGAGGACCAGCCGATGACCCGGCGGCCCTTTCTTCCGAGGCGAGCGACAGCAGCCGCCTTAACCGTGCTTAGCCAAAGAACGCGCGCAGTTGAGCGAAAAACCCACTTGGTTTGGAACCTGACATCTTCCGCAAACGGCGAGCGACGACTGCCGCGCTGACGCGTTCACCGAAATGGCAGAAGCACACGAGATCATGCAATTGCTCGTCGCTGAGTTCGAAGAACCGTTTGGCTTCTCCATAGCTGTCATTTTCCATTCCCGCCGCCCGCAGAATGGGATCAGCGAACGCGACGGAGATGGGCGTGCCGTCATCGCGCAGGGCAAGCCGATCTGAAATCGGCTGATATTCGGTTTCGTGAAGTGTCTTGAGAAACGGTCTGGGGCTGCGTTCGAGACTTTCGGCCCACCGTTCAAGCCGTTCGCGCCGCGTTATTTCGAGGCGCTTGCAGGTCGGGCTGACCGTTGCGATGGTTTTCAACTGATCGAGTGCGTACTGTTCCATTTCGGCCTCCTATCTCCGGAAAAATAGATGGTCCGCCTCCCGAAAACAGCGTCGCTCAGGTCGCGGCCGATGTCCAATCACGATTGAAAACGGACATGTCGTTGACGTTTCCGTAATCACTGGAGGCGCCTTTTACTTGGGGGGCGGCTCTTTTCTCATAGGGTTTCCGCGCCATGTCATGCCAAGGCAACCAGGCAGTGTTCGGTATGGACGAAATTTTCGAGCAGCTTCTGCACCTTTCTGGACGCACAGAGACGCTCATTGCCGTCTACGATGGTCATGACCGGCTGCGGTACGCCAACAGCGCCTTTCGTTCTGTCTACTTCATCGAGCCCGATGAAACTCCACTCTGGCCTGATCTCATGCGGCGCAATTTCGAGCTCGCGCGAGGCACTGTCATTCGGACGAGCAATTTCGACGAGTGGCTGCGCTCGACGCAGTCACGCCGCGGCAAGATCGGCTATCGAGCTTTCGAGACGGACCTGTGCGATGGCCGGTGGTTTTGGATGACCGAGGCGGTCCAGAAGAACGGTTGGATGTTGTGCATTGCGAGCGACATCACCAGTTTACGAGTACATGGCAGGACTGTCCGGCAGGATCGGGACCAGGCGATCAAGGCTTCTTACACCGACGAACTCACGGGTGTTGCCAACCGCCGCTTTGTGATGGCACGCGTCGACGACATGCTGACAGCCGCCCGGCACGGAAACAACGGATGCCTTGCCGTATTCGACATCGACAATTTCAAGCACATCAACGATAGGCTTGGTCACCATGCCGGAGATGTCGTCCTGCGCGATTTTGCTCATCGCATTCATCAGAATGTTCGCCGCAACGATTGTTTTGGACGGATCGGCGGAGAAGAGTTCCTTCTCGTGATGCCGGCAACCGGGCCGGAAGACGCCATTGCCATGGTCGAGTGCATGCTGACGGTGATCCGCTTCTCCCGGCCTCTGCCTGAATCACCCGACTTCAGCTACACCTGCTCCGCCGGTATCGCCGCTTGCGCCTCGTCAGACAGCGCTTCAGAGCTTTATCGACGCGCCGATCAAGCGCTCTACGCTGCCAAGTTGAGCGGACGGGACAGGGTGCGCGCGGCGTAGGGACATGGGCTACGCTTGAAGCTCCGTTTGGCCTGTCTTGCGCGTCAGTCGCTCGCCGGGGCAATGGCGATCGTCGGGCCGGCCGAGCAAGCCATCGCCGTCGCGTGCAGCCGCGAAGCGAGCGATGTGACGCCGCCTCGCGGATTTGCTACGTCCGCCTGCGTCTAACCCCCCACCTAGACTTCGACCATCGCGTCCTGCCCCGGCTTTGGTCCTGCCAGGCTCGCGCCGCCGGCAACGGCTTTGCCGTCCTCCACTTCGTTGCGGCCCTGCGGGTGCAGGCAGCGCTTGCAGCCCGGCTTTCGGACCGCCGTAGCAGGTCGCGATGGCCGCGACCTCGAAACGGAGGTTCCAACATGAGCAGGCAACAATCCAATCAACGATCCGATATCTACAGCCGCATCACCAACACGATCATCGCCGATCTCAAACAGGGCGTGCGGCCATGGACCAAGCCCTGGACGACGGGACATGCGGTAAGCGAGGTCAGCCGGCCACTGCGCCACAATGGCCAACCCTATTCCGGGATCAACGTTCTGCTGCTGTGGTCGCAAGCCATCGCCCGCGGCTTTGCCTCATCGAGATGGATGACGTTCCGCCAGGCCATCGAACTCGGTGGCGCCGTTCGCAAGGGCGAAACCGGCACAACCGTCGTCTTTGCCAGTTCGTTCGTCCGCACCGAGACGACCGACACGGGCAGCGAGATCGAACAGGATGTTCCATTCCTCAAAGCCTACACAGTGTTCAATACCGATCAGATCGCCCGTCTTGATGGCCGCTTTGACGACGGCGCACCTCACCAGGATCCGATGAGCCGCATCGGCAATGCCGGCCGCTTTTTTGCCAATACCGGCGCGAACGCGCCCGCGAAGAGCTCATTGCCGAACTCGGCAGCGCGTTTCTCTGCGCCGAACTCGGCATCGTCCCAGAGCTCGAACCGCGCCCCGACCACGCACGCTATCTCGATGGCTGGCTGAAGGTTCTCGACCACGACAAGCGCGCCATCTTCTCGGCGGCAGCCCATGCGCAGCGCGCCGTCGACTATCTGCATTCCCTGCAGCCGGAGCGCAACGAGGAGGAGGCGGCGTAAGCCGTCTCTTCTTCACTCAACTGTCTCTTCCTTCAATCAGGCATGCGAGACGCGGATGCCGATCACTGCAGGACCCGATAGCCCCGCGCGCGCTTCCTGCGCAAAAGGCTGAGCAGGAGATCGACGGCTTTTGCCTCGCTGTCGAAGACATGGATCTTCTGCTGCCCGCGACTGCCGATGCGTCCCCAGCTGCGCACCAGCGAGGTCTCACCGAAGAGGTTCGGCTCGATCGACAGCGCATAAAAGCGGGCCATGTTCTTCGATGGATCGATGCGTTCGATGTAGAGACGATAGGGCTGAGCTGTCATGCGGGCAGAATCGCAAAGAACGGTTCACTGCGTCCAACGACATTTGTGAATCGATGAGGCTCGATCGATTCATCGGGGTGATGGGACCGCCTGGCTCATCTCTCCTGGTTGACAAACAATCCGGAAAATTCCGGATCGGCATAATAGCGCGACTTCATCGCAACAATCGGCGGGCGTCAGCAGCGGGCGGGCGACACGCTGCTCGGCAATTTCCGACACAGTGCCGCCGCGTGTTGAACACCACGGTCTCCTGGCCAGGCAAATTGGAGTCGGCCCTATCCGTTGAGGTTAAGGAAGGCCTGGCGATGATCTCTAAACATATCGTTTGCTCTAATATGATCCGTAAACAGATCTATTTCATTGACAACGGGGACAAGAAGATATCTATACGTATCAGTGCAATGTCGAATGAAACGCGCAGGTATCATCATGACCCCAGATTCGGCGGCTTTGCTCGAAATCGGGCGGTTATTGAAGAAGGCACGACAGGCCTCGGCAATGACCCAGGAACAGGTCGCCGATTTGGCTGGCATTTCGCGCCCTCGTTATCGCGACATCGAGACGGGGGTCGCCGCGGCTCGCGCGACGACTTTGCTGAATGTCGCCCGCGCGCTCGGCCTGGAAATGATGATGATCCCCCAAGCAATGGTTCCCGCGGTCGAGGCCTTGCTGCGCCCACATGACGACGATGATCTCCCGGCTTTCTTCTCCCGCCCCGACGATAACGATCATGGCTAAGATGTTTCAGGCTCCCAACGCCATTCCTTCGCTTGAGGTGCTGCTGAACGATCTGAAGGTCGGCACACTCGTCAGGACTCCTGGAGATTTCAATGCGTTCAGCTTCGATGAAGCTTATCGCGCGACGGGTGGGTTCCCAGTCCTTAGCCTGTCATTCCGGGCGGCGACGGGAGGGTTGCGCAAGGATCCCAAGCCAATTGCCGGCGCCTTGCCGGCGTTCTTCGCCAATCTTCTTCCTGAAGACAAATTGCGCGAGGCGATGGAAAAGCACCACGCAGGTCATGTGCGCGCGGGCAACGATTTTGATCTACTGGCCGCACTCGGTCAGGACCTGCCGGGCGCTGTCCGCGTTGTACCGAGCGGTGGCACGACGGCGGTGATCGAGGACGCGTCGAGGGGCAAGCCGAAAGCCCGGTTTTCACTCGCGGGTGTGCAGATGAAACTCTCGGTGATGAAGAACACTGGCAGGGGTGGTGGCCTAACCTTGCCGATGGGTGACAAGCAGGGCCATTACATCGCAAAGTTTCCTTCGACATCGTTTCCTGGTGTCTCTGAAAACGAGTACGCCAACCTTGCATTGGCTGCAGCGATCGGCATGGAAGTGCCAGAACGCGAGCTTGTCGAGAAGTCCGATTTCGAAGGGATCCCCGAGGAGTTCGACACGCTGTCGGACGGAAAGGTCCTCCTGGTCAAACGCTTCGATCGGGGCGCCGGCGCCGAACGCACCCATATCGAGGATTTCGCCCAGGTCTTCGGCATTTATCCCTCGCGCAAATACGAGGCCGCGGCATACCACGATATAGCCTCCGCCCTCGGTGTCGCCATCTCGCCGACGGCCGCCCTCGAGTTCGTACGCCGTCTGGCCCTGACGGCAATAACCGGCAATGGCGACATGCACCTCAAAAACTGGTCGCTGATCTATCGTGGCAATGGCGACAAGCCGGAGCTCGCGCCGATCTACGATGTCCTGTCGACCGTGCCCTATATTCCCGCCGACGCGATGGCGCTGTCGCTCGGCGGCGAGCGCTCCTTCAAGGCGCTCGTCGCGCAGCGATGGAAGATCTTCGCCAACCGCGCGAGGCTGCCGGAGCCGGCTGTGCTCAAGGCGGTCATCGATGTCGTTGAACGCGTCAACAGGCATTGGTGGAGCCTTCCGGAACGGGCCGTCGTCCCGGAAAAAGTGCTCGAGCGGATCGATGAGCACGTGAAGGTGATGACGCCGGTACTCAGCAGTTGCGCCAATCAATAAGGCTGGAATCACAAGCACGCTGTCATGACGGATCTTCCGCTGCCGCGACTGCGAATGCGTCCAAGACGCGCGCCGATCGGTTCATCGGGGTGATGTGAACCGCCTGGTTCATCTCTCCTGCCTTATCTGTCCTGCTTGCCAAACAATCCGACGAATTCCGGATCGGCATAATAGCGCAACTTCGTCGCAACGATCGGCCGCTGGCCGGCAGGCCACTGCCCGCCTTGGTGAGCGGCGCAATCTCTCTTCGGCCGGCAAAGCGCGCAGACCCATGCGTGTCGTCCACCGCCGATCCAAAATGCGTGATCAACGGTACCGACAACAGCCGAATGAGCAGCACGATGGCAAAGGCCATCACCACCCAATCGCCGACATGCCAGATGACGTCACCCCTGTGGCCGCCGATGATCACGCGTCTGAGGTAGTCGATCCCGAAGTAGACGGTGAACACGACAAGCAAATAGCCAAATGCACCCATGACAAACGACTTGGCATATCGCAGCGGAAACGTGATCAGAGCGACGATCGCCCAGAGCGGATCGCGGGCCGCCACGCGCATCATGTTTGCCAAGGCAATCTTGATCTGGTTGGCATGGATCATCACACTGCACTCCCGCTGCCGACATTGCCGATATTGCCGACAGTCGGCTCATTTGCCTGCGGCTTCAGCAGATCGTCGAACAGATCCCGGTCGCCATCGCGGGTGAGGAATTTTGGCAGTTCGGATCTGAGCCAGGCTGCCAGTCCTCCGCCGATCTGCACATCGCGATCATTCTCCAGCCGATGCAGCACCAGTGCACCGATCAGCACCTTGCGGCGCGTATCGATGGCGCGTTCCTGTTTGCCGAGCCGGATCTGCAATGTCTTGCGCTGGGCCTCGAGCTGGGCGAGCCGTTCGCCGATGGTTTTGCGTACCACTGTCATTGTCTCCCTTCACGTCGATGAGCGATTGAACCCGCGGCATCAGGACAATGACCGCACGGGATCGCATGCGCAGATGCTGCGACGATGGGTGGCATGTCGGCTACCCGCAAATCTGCGCGTGGAAGCAACCGGCTGAACGGCTTACGAGGTCATCGGGAGATTGCCGCGTGCTCCCACCAGTGCCCGAAGGCGCGAAGCGACGAAGGCACAAGGGCGCACTTACGAGTTGCGGGGCAACTCAAAGCGCGGGCCGGCAGCCCGCTAACAAAGGGGACAAGCGATGGCGATCTATCATCTCAGCATGAAGCCGATCGCCCGCAGCGCTGGCCGCAGTGCTGTCGCGTCCGCCGCCTATCGTGCGGCTGAGCGGCTGACCAATGAGCGTGATGGGCTAACCCATGATTTTAGCAACAGGAAAGGTGTCGAGCATGCCGAGATCGTCTTGCCGACTGGGTCTTCCGCCTATTGGGCGATGAAGCGATCGGCCTTGTGGAATGCCGCCGAGCGTGCCGAGAAACGCAGCGACGCCCGGATTGCCCGGGAATTCGAAGTCGCGCTGCCGCACGAATTGAGTTCCGATCAACGCCTGGTGCTGACGCGGGCCTTTGCCGAAGATCTCGCCAACCGCTATGGCGCTGCCGTCGACTTCGCGATCCATCGGCCAGGTGAGGGAAGCGATATCCGCAACAGCCACGCGCATCTGATGATGACGACGCGTGAGGTGAGGGAAACCGGTCTTGGCGACAAGACGCTGCTCGAGCGGGAAAACAGATGGCTTCTCGCCAATCACCTGCCGCCATCGCAGCTGCAGCTGAAGGATATCAGACAGGCCTGGGAGCATCTTGCCAACACGCACCTTGAGAGGGCCGGCCTCGATATCCGTATCGACAACCGTTCGCATCTGGAAGCCGGGATCACGATCGAGCCGACCGAACATGTCGGTGTACATGCCACTCAGATCGATCGCCAGGGTGGGGCAGTCTCTCGCGCGCGCCTCTCACCGCAATCGGCCGATCGCAATGCCGAGACCATTCGCCGGCGGCCCGAAGAGATATTGAAGCTGATTACCAACGAGAAAAGCGTCTTCAACCGCTATGACATTGCCAGGGCTCTGCATCGCACCATCAACGACGATCCGCAGACCTTCCAGAATGCTTTTGCCGCGGTCATGGCGTCGAAGGCACTTGTCGAGCTCAGACCCGACAGTTCAAGCCTTCGCGGTCGTGACGGCGAGGCACGCTATTCGACGGTCGAGATGGTGGCGATCGAGGGTGCGATGGCAACAGCCACTGTTGCGATGAAGACGCGCCAAAACCACGGTGTCTTCAAGCGCAATGTCGATGCGGCAATCGGCGATCAGGACAGATCGATCCAGGCGGGAAATCCTTCACCGGGGCAGGGACTATCGGCGGAACAGCGTCAGGCGATCGAGCATGTCACGGGTCCAGCTCAGATCGCCGTGGTGATCGGCTTTGCCGGTGCCGGCAAGAGCACGATGCTGGCAGCTGCCCGCCAGGCCTGGGAAGCGCAGGGCTATCGCGTTCATGGCGCGGCGTTGGCCGGCAAGGCCGCGGAAGGCCTGGAGCAATCGTCGGGGATCGCGAGCCGCACCTTGGCGTCGTGGGAATACAGCTGGCAAGCTGATCGTGGTCGGCTCAATGCTCGTGACGTCTTCGTTATCGACGAGGGTGGCATGGTCGGCAGCCGGCAGCTCGCCCGCTTCGTCGACGAGGTCAAACGGGCCGGCGCCAAGCTCGTCCTGGTCGGCGACCATGAACAGCTTCAGGCGATCGGCGCGGGCGCGCCGTTTCGGGCAATCGCCGAAGCCGTCGGTCATGCGCAACTGTCGGAAGTCCGACGTCAACGAACCGATTGGCAAAAGCAGGCCTCGATCGACTTCGCCTCGCATCGGACTGCCGACGGGCTTGCTGCCTATGAGGCACGGGAAAATCTTCATCTGAAGACGGATCGCGCTGAAACCCTGAAGGCGATCATTGCCGATTACGTCGCTGACCGATCGGCCAATCCCAACGACACGCGCATTGCGATGGCCCATCGACGCGACGACGTCCGTGCCATCAATGCCGGCATTCGCGCTCGGTTGCAGGATCGCGGCGAGCTGGCAAAATCCGGCAACCCGCCTGGCGATAAAGGTGAGGAGCTCACCTACCAGACCAGCAATGGGAAGCGATCTTTTGCGCGCGGCGATCGCATCGTCTTCCTGGAGAACGATCGTGATCTCGGCGTCAAGAATGGCATGCTGGGCGAGGTGATCGCCGTCCAACCGGACGCAATACAGGTTCGGCTTGACGGCAAGGCGCCGGCGCAAGATGGGCAACGCCAGGTGACCGTACCGGTCAATCGTTACCAATCCTTTGATCACGGCTACGCGACGACGATCCACAAGACGCAAGGGGCTACCGTCGACCGGAGTTTTGTTCTGGCGTCGACGACGATGGACCGGCATCTGACCTACGTGGCGATGACCCGTCATCGCGAGGAGGTACAGCTCTATGCGGGGCTCGATGCATTCAAGACGGAGCGCGCCCTGACAGAGACACTGAGCCGCTCAGGCGTAAAGGAGACGACGCTCGACTATACCCATGACTTTGCCAATCGGCGCGGCATGGAGGATCGCCGGGGGCAGGGCGAGAGTGATGTCGCACCGGCTGCAATCATCAAGGAGGCGGAGCGCATCGCGGACACGACGGTTCCCAAGCCAATGCAAGAACTGCGGCCGCCGACACCGCTCGCAGTGCGCAGCATCGCCGATGGCGGCTCTTCGCACCAGGATCCCAGTGGCGATGAACGTGGCGATGAACGCCGCGTGCTCGTTGCGGCGGTGAAGACCTATGCGATGAGCGTCGAAGAGGTCGGACGATCAAAGGCGATGCCGGCATTCGACCGAGATTGGGCCGCGGCAAAGCAGCTTGCGCCGCAGGTGTTCAAAGACGCGCCAGCGGCCATGGACGTGTTGCGCGGCCGCATCCTGGATGAGAATGCAGATCCGGTTGCGCTCGCCAGTCAACTCAGTGCTTCGCCCGAAACGATCGGTGCGCTCGCCGGCAAGACCGGCCTGTTCGGAGACAACACCGAACGCAAACAAGCGCTTTCCCGGATCGATGCGCTGGCCTCGCATGTTCGCCAATCCGCCAACACCTGGCAACGTCGCCTCGCGGCTGAATGCGGCTCCGAACGCTGGAAGCGAGAAAAGCAGGACGGGGTCGAGGTTCTGGGGCCGAGCCGCCGGAGCGAGGCGCTGCTGCGCCAGCTCGACGATCTCCCCTATAGCGACAAGGCCAAGTTCGTCGAACGACTGGCGGCGACACCGGAGGGCCGTCAGGCGCTTGCCGAGGCAAAGGACATCGCTACTGCGATCGAAACGCGCTTCGGTCGGGCCGATCCCTCAGATCTCGCGGAGCAGCTGAAGCGAGTGGGACCGGATCGGGCCGGGGACGTCGAGCGTATCCGCCAGGTTGCTCGCCTTGCCGATCGTAGTCATCGTGCGGAGCTCACCCAGCAGATGGAGTTGAAGCGGTCGCTGAAGCGGGGCATGTCCTTGGGGCTTGGGATGTAGATGTTTGGGTCGGACCACAGGCGATTGGCTGCAATAAGTCGAGGATCGACGGAAGATAATCATGTAGGGAATGCGGGGCTTGGCTATCGGCCTGCCTCTGTCATTCCTTTGTCCTTCACACAATAAAATTCAATCAACTGCTCCGAGGTCATTGGCCGTGCCAGAGCGTAACCTTGCAATATATGGCAACCGAGATCCTTCAGGATCTTCGCATGGTCCATTGTCTCCACGCCCTCTGCAACGATGTCGATGTTCTGCGATCGGCCGATTTCGATAATAGAGGAGACCAGGCGGCGCTGAGATGGAGACGCGACAATCGGCTTGATAATTTCGCGATCGATCTTCAGTCGTCGCGGCTCAAACCGAAGCAGACTGACAATGCTGGCATGTTCGGTGCCGAAGTCATCGATCTCGATTTCGATGCCAAGCTTTTTGACGGCTGGAATGATCTCTTTGAGAACAGGTTGAAGATCATTGAAGGAGATTGTCTCGAGCAGCTCGAAACACAGGCGACCTTTCGCTATGGGAAGTTCGGACAGCTCGGCAAGCAGATTTGGCTGCGCCAGCCGACGCGCTGAAATGTTGACAGAGACACGTGGAATTTGCATTCCCAGACTGTCCCATCTTGTCAGCTCGAATAGGGCCTTTTGCAGGATCAGCCTATCCATGTCGCCGGTGCGCCCCAGTTTTTCCGCAACGTCCAGAAATTTGTCCGGGGCGAGCAGACCTTTTTGCGGGTGATCCCAACGGGCAAGTGTCTCGACGCCGGCAAGGTCCAACGTATTTGCATCGAACTGCGGTTGAAAGAATGCAACGAGTTCATCGCGATCTAGCGCTTGCTTGAATTCGTCCGCCAATTCTTTCGAGTGGATCACGGCGCTGCGAAGCTCTTCCGTAAAAACCGCCGCGCGGCCGCGACCCGCCTTCTTTGCCTCGTACAAAGCCAAATCCGCATTGAGAAGCAATTGGCCGAGGTCCGGACCGAGAGCACGTTCAGTCTCCCAGGCGACGCCGACGCTTGCACCGACAACACACGCCGCATCGTCGATGATGAGGGGCTGATCGAGCGTATCGACAATTTGTCGGGCCAATGCGGTTGCCTTCGGCTCCGGATCGGCACTCCAACTGGCGAAGATGAACTCATCTCCACCGATCCGAGCCGCTACGTCGTTTGGACCAACCAAATCGGCAAGGCGAGAAGCCGTTGCTTGCAAGACCGCGTCACCGCCAGCATGCCCTCTCGTGTCGTTGATCTCTTTAAATCGATCCAGGTCGATGTGAATGAATATCAGACAATCTTGTGGACGGGGTCTCGGCGGTTGCGAGATCATCCGGTCGACAAATCGTCGATTGGGAAGCCCCGTCAATGCGTCATGCAATGAGAGATGCTCCAGCCTCTGTCGTGCCCGAACGAGCTTTTTCTTGTGAAGGCGAAGCTTTTCGATCGTTCTTTGGCGTGATCCGGTCAGAAAGCCGATCCAGACAATCGGTGCAACGACACATAATGCCAACAGGCTGGCGTAGAACTCAAAAATGCCGATCCCGCTATTTTGGCCCCATCCCTGCTTTGGCAGTGCGGCGAGGGTCCATCGGCCATAAACCATGTCAACGGATGTCTGAACCGGTTTGCTGGAAAAAGTTGCCAGGCTGCCGAAAAAAACCTGTTTGGGCGAATTCGGCTCCGGTACGGTGCTGATGGCGATCTCAAGCTCGGTCGAAGCAAGGCCACTTTCCTGGTAAAGCTTCGGTATGTCGACTATTCCGGAAAGCAGGCCCCAAAAGACCTGGCTTGTTCCGGTATTGATGTAGACCGGGCACCTGACGACAAAAGCGGTTCCACCTTGGACAAGCTCCACTGGGCCCGTCAGAACGATATTGTGGGTGTTGCGCGCCAGCATCGCGGCAGCCCGTTGCTGCTCATTGTTTCGGTAGTCGAGCCCGATGGCCTTTTCGTTTCCTTTCTCCGGATAAACCCACCTGACCACCAGGTCGGGCGCGGCAGCGAAGCTTCGCAATTGCGAATCAGGTTGCAGGATCTGCGCGGCAAGTTTGGAAAATCCGTTTTGGCCCATCTCTGGATTGACTGCGATGCCGGCCGCCAGCCCCTGCAACAGCTTCACATTGCTATTGAGGTTCGTCTGAAGCCGGGAGGATATGGTAGCAAGCTCGCCGGCAACGATCGAGCGTTCATCGGCAAGCGATCGCTCCAGCCGCCAGTTCGTTGCGACCCAAACGACGATTGTTGCAATAATTGCGGCAAATATTGCGGGAGCGAATGCGCTGGTATGGCTTATTACAGAGCGAGCGAGATTGCTTCGAAACTTCATCAGGTTACCGGCGTGGATGACAGGCCCTCATCCTTGCACGGTTTCTTTAAGGCAACGCTAAACCTGCCAACCCTCATAAAGGAAAGCTGCCTGTTCGTTGCACCACTCACACCGCCGCACCAAAATCCGCCGCCAACACCGCATCCTTCAGCGCCCGCGAATACTCATGCTGGGGATCATCCAGCACGGCCCGCGCCTGTCCGCGTTCGACGATTTCGCCTTTGCGCATGATGATGATGTTGTCGCTGATGTAATAGGCGGTGGCGAGGTCGTGGGTGATGTAGACGATCGAAAGACCGAGCTCGTTTTTCAGGCGGGCGAAGAGATTGACGATCGCCATGCGCAGCGATGCGTCGACCATGGATACCGGTTCGTCGGCCACCAGCAGCCGGGGTTGCGGGATCAGCGCGCGGGCGATGGCGACGCGCTGAAGCTGGCCGCCCGACAATTCGTGGGGGAACCGGCCTTTCACTTCTTCAAGGGTCAGGCCGACATGGACGAGGGCTGCATCCGCCATCTTCTCCGCCTGCTCTCGGTCCGGCCGATTTCCCGAGAATGAAAAATTGCGGGCGGTCTCGAAGAGATAACGGTCGACACGTTTCAGCGGATTGAAGGCTTCGAAGGGGTTTTGCAGAACCGGCTGGACCTCTTTCATGAAAGCCTTGCGTTCGGATCGGCTATGGATGGCGACGGTCCTGCCGCTGAATTGAAGCTCGCCTTCCGTTGGTTCGGTCTGGCCGAGGATCATCGCCGCGATCGTCGATTTTCCCGAGCCGGATTCTCCAACGATCGACAGGATCTCCGGCTCCGCTCCCAATTCGAAGCTGACGTCCTTGACCGCCGTGATCAGCCGCCGGCCGAGCATGCCGCCCTGCCGGTAGACCTTCGTGACGTGCGAGAGGCTAAGAAGAGCGCTCAAACCTGATCTCCCGTAACGGCAAAACACGCCACGCGCCGCTGCGGCTCGACAGTGACGAGCGGCGGAACCTTCTGCGAGCAGATCTCCATGCGCTTGGGACAGCGCGGATGAAACCGGCAGCCTTCCGGCGGCATGGCGAGGTTAGGCGGACGCCCCTCCAGCGAAGGGCGGGCCGTCGCATCGCCGATGCGCGGCAGGCTGCCGACGAGGTGCTGCGTATAGGGGTGGAGCGGTTTGTTGAAGAGTTTGGCGGTCGGCGCTTCCTCGACAAGACGCCCGGCATAGACAATGCCGATACGGTCGGAGACCGTCGCGTGAACCCCCATATCATGGGTGACGAACAGGAAGGACGAGCCCATCTCGCGTTGGATCTCGCGGATCATCGACAGCACGTCGCGCTGAACGATGACGTCGAGCGCGGTCGTCGGTTCGTCGGCGATGATGAATTCCGGCGTCAGGATGGTGGCCAGCGCAATGGTCATGCGCTGGCGCATGCCGCCGGAGAGTTCGTGGGGATAGGCATCGAGCAGATGCGGATCCAGCTTCAGCCGCTGCAGATGGGTGGCGACCCTTTCGAGAAAGACCGGGCCGCTGACCTTCATGTGGCGAAAGGCGAAATCGGTGAAGGAATGACGGATCCGGCGCACCGGATTGAGCACATTCATCGAGCCCTGCATGATATAGGACAGATGCTTCCAGCGCAGCGCCAGCCGATCCTCCGGCTTCATCGCATAGATATCCTGGGTGCCGCCGTCGAAATGGAATGTCACTTTCCCGGACACGACCCTCAGCGGCGGCCGGATCGCGCCGGCAATGGTCTTGATCAAGGTCGTCTTGCCGCTGCTCGATTCACCGGCGACGCCATAGACCTCGCCGCGGGCGATGGTCAGGCTGATATCGTCGACGGCGCGCACCTCGCGATCGACGCCGTAGAGGAAGGCACGGTAATAGGCTTTCAGATTCTCAATTTCGACCAAAGGATCCATACTAACTTCCCATCCGGTTCAGCCGGCTGCGCGGATCGTTGTATTCGTTCATCGACATGGACAGCAGGAAGAGCGCCAGGAAGAGGACGACGATGACGGCGACGGGGGCGGCCACCCACCACCAAATGCCTGATATCAGCGCCGAATGCGCATTGGCCCAATAGATCATCATGCCCATGGTCGGCGTCTCGATATCGGTGAAGCCGAGCACCGACAGGGTGATCTCCATGCCGATCGACCAGATCATGTTGTTCATCGTGGTGGCAAAGACGATCGGCAGAACATAGGGCAGGTGCTCCTCGACGAGGATCTTGCGCATGCTCATGCCGGAATAGACGCTCTGGGTGGTGAAGGATCTCGTCTTCAGGCTGATCGCCACCGAACGGATGAGGCGTGCATCATAGGACCAGCCGAGCGCGGCCATGATGAGGATCAGCGCCGTCCAGGTCATGCTGTCCTTCAGCACGAAGTAGAACAGGATCAGCAGCGGAAATTGCGGGATGACCATGACGCTGTCGTTGATGGCCATCAGCACCCGGTCGACCGCGCCGCCGGCATAGCCGGCGACGAGGCCGACGACCAGCGAGATGATGCGTGAAATGAAGGCGACGCCGATGCCAAAAAACAGGGTGTTCCTGAGCGCGGTTGTCAGCTGCCAGAAAACGTCCTGGCCGCGCGACGTCGTGCCGAGCCAATATTCTCCATCGGGCGGCATATCGGGCGGCAGAAGATAGATGTCGGTCGCGCCGTAAGGCGAGAAATAGGACACCACTATCAATGCGACGATGACGGCAAAGAGCAGCAGGCCGCAGAGGAATTCCATATTCTGGCGCGCGAGGTCGCGGACGATCGTAAACATGCTCTATTCCACCTTGATGCGCGGGTCGATCAGCGGGCTCAGAATGTCGATGATGAAGACGGCGGCGGCGACGCCGACGATCGACAATGCGCTGAGGCCGAGCACCAGGCTATAGTCGCCGGCATGCACCGCTTCGATCAGCAGGTTGCCAATGCCCGGATAGCCGAAGACGATTTCGGTGATGACCGTGCCGTTGAAGATCGCGCCGAGCGACATGGCAAGCCCGGTGAACTGCGGCACCATGGCATTGCGGGCGATGTAGGAGCGCAGGATCTTTCGCTTCGGAACGCCGCCAAGCTCGGCGAAGACGACGTAATCCTCGGTGATGATGTTGGAAACGAGCGCGCGCATCCCGATCAGCCAGCTGCCGGCACCGACCATGATCAGCGACAAGGCCGGCAGGATCGAGTGTTTCAGGATATCGAAGACCAGGGCAAAGGAGAGGTCCAGATTGGCGTTCATCTCGTAGCCGCCATTGATCGGCAGCACCGGCCAGAGATAGCCGAACACAATCAGAAGCACGAAGGCGAGGATGTAATAGGGAATGGGAAGCAGGGCGATGAAGACGAGGCTGACGGCCTTCAGCACCATGTCCTTGCGGTAATAGCCGGCGAGCGCGCCGATCGCATTGCCGAGCACGAAGGTGATCAGCGTCGATACCGTCATCAGTCCGATTGTCCAGGGCAGGGATCGCAGGATGATGGTGGAAACGGGCGTGGGGAAAGCCGATAGCGAGGGACCGAGATCACCGGTCGCAAGCCGCAGCCAGAAATGCAGGTATTGCTGCCAGATCGAGCCCTCCATGCCGTAAAGCTCGCGAAGCGACTGGCGCATCAGTTCGATCGCATTCGGATCGGACTGCCCCATCTGGGTGATGGCGCCTATGCTTTCTTCGACCGGATCGATCGGGGTCAGGTGGGTGACGAAGAATGTGATGGTCACGCCAAGAAATACAACGAGCAGAAACTGACCGAACCGCTTCAGCACAAAGATCAGATAGGACGTCATAGGGCGGTGGTTCCTCTCTGGTTCCCTTCATCAAGTGGAAAGGATCGACGGACATGCCACATGCCCGTCGATTAGGGGGCCGGCGCGCAACACTCGCGCCGGCGTTGGGAGGATTATTTCGGTTGTGCCGGCTTCAGCTTGACCATCATCAGCCTGGAGTTGGCCCAATTCGGCACCGGATCGGTATAGGGATCGGCGATCGTCGGATAACCGGTCCAATAGGTCGTATCCATCGAGGTGAAGACGTTATACGACATCAGCGGGATCGTCGGCATTTCGCGGGCGACCAGCTTCAGATAATCCTTGCCGAGCTCGACGCCCTTCGGATCGTCGGCGCTGATGCCGCGAATGCTTTCGATGATCTTGTCGAGCTCCGGATTGCTCCAGCGCTGCCAGTTGCGCGGCGGCTGATTGTCACCCTTCTTGGCCACGAACTGCGAATGCCAGCTGTCCAGGAAGAACGACAGGTCGGGATCGCCGCCCCAGGTCTCGACGCTCCAGGCGATCGCAACCTGGAAATCGCCGGGCTGTAGCGCCGTCTGCCAAAGTTTCGCGGCCGGCACGGCTTTGGCGTCGATGCCGAATGCGGCCCATTGCTGTGCGATCAACGTCCCGGCGCGGGTGAAGACCGAGCGTGTGTCGCCTTCCACCGTCATCCGGATCTTGAAGGGCTGTCCATCAGGGGTCAGCCATTTGCCGCCGGATTTCTTGAAGCCTGCCTTCTCCAGCAGTTCGCCGGCAGCCTTCGGATCCGGTTTCCACCAGCCATAGCCGAAGGCACCGCTGATCGCCTCCGGGTCGGTCGGGATCTGGTCCTTGAACTTCGGCTGCTTGCGCAGGATATCGGCGATCTGTTGCCCGACCGTCGGGTCATAAGGCTTGATCTTGCTCTTGCCGGTATCGATCTCGAAATTCTTCAGCCAATCCTGCATCGGCGCCTGATAGTCCTTCATCGTGGCCGCCGTCGGCGGCACGCCGAGCGCCGAAAGCGTCGCTGCCCCGCGATAGCTCGCCATATCCACCGCCTTGATGTCGATCAGCAGGGCAAGCGCCCAGCGTACATCGGCATTGTCGAAGGGCGGATTCTGGGTGTTGAAGATCACGGCCGGAAGCGTCGGGTCCGGATGGGCGAAGGGGAAACCCGGGAACCAGGTTTCGATCGTCTTGGATTTTTCCTTCAGCGTGAACATGCCCTCGGGCGTGTTGTCGTGAATGATATCGAGATTGTGCTCGAGCTGAGCGATGGTGCGTTTATCCGGCGGGCCGGGATCGGCATAGGTCACGTATTTCGGAGCCGGCTCGCCGAAGCGGGCAAGCGATGTCCGCTGCCAGTCGTCGCGCTTCTCCCAGGTATACCACTTGCCCTGGGGGTCGTAGGACTTGAGCTTGTAGGCGCCGAGCGAAACGGGATTGGCGAAATCATAACGAAGCGGATCTTCGACTTTCTCGAAAACATGCTTGGGCATGATCCAGGCGCCGTTCCAGCGAACGGTGAAGATGGCATGGAAGCGCGAATTGGGCTTCTTTAGCTTGAACACCACAGTCGAGGGGTCGGTCGCCTCGACGCTTGCCACCTGCACCGAGAAGGCAGCACTCCAGACCATTCCGGGGTGATCCATCTGCGTCTTCACGGTATAGACCACGTCGTCTGCCGTGAACTCCACGCCATCGCTCCAGAAGAGCCCCTTGCGCAGTTTCACGGTCATCTCGGTAAAGTCGGCATTGTATTGCGGCTTGTCGGCAGCCAGAGAATTGTCCCAGGTCGCGCCGCCAAGCCCTTGTTCGGGGTCGATATACCAGAGCGTATCCATGGTCAGCTGCTGCAGGCCGGTCGATACGCCGCCGCCGCCATTGACCCAGATGTTGAACCAGCCGGGATTTTTGATCGTCCCTTCCGGATTTTCGACGATGAGCGTCTCCTTGCGCGGCAAGGAGGTGTAGTCATCGGCCTTGGCCGTCGCTGTCAGGCCGAGTGCGGCCAGCGCGACGCCAAATGCGAGCCTCTTCCACTGTTGCATGAACTCCTCCCTAGAAAGCGACGATACGGCGGCCGCAAAGGCACGCATGGGCACGTCGCGGTTGTCGGTTCGCAGAAGCGTCAGGACTTGAACAATCAGGTCCGGGACCTCAGTGAACCATCTCTCCGGCTCCCTGCCTCCTCGCAGCGAGCCGAATATTTTCAGCCGGGGCGTGCCCCCAATGGGCTACCCGGCGGTAGCTGTCACACCGACAGCCGGATGACGTTGTAGGAGAACGGTTTCAGCGCCGCCCGCAGGCGTCCATCCTCGATGTTTCCACTCTCGACGTTGACGGGGGCGACCGTCTTCGGCCGCACCGCCGTATTGACGGCTTCCAGGTCGCCGTGGGTCATCTCCACCTGCTCGACCACCCGGGCATTTCCGAAGCCTTCCAGTCGCACATCGAGATCGAGCGCCGTGCTCGGATGGCGGTTGACGGCAAAGAAGGTCAGCGTCTTGCCGTCTTCGGAATGGACTGCCGATACGTCGAGATAGGGGACGTCGTTCTCCTCGTCGCTGTCATAGGTCGGGCCATCGACGACCAGCTGCAGTGCCGTTCCACGGCCATATCTGGAGGCGTAATAGAACGGGTAATAGATGGTCTGGCGCCACGCCGCACCGCCGTCCTCGGTCATGATCGGGGCAATGACGTTGACGAGCTGCGCGATGCAGGCGATGCGCACCCGGTCGGAACGTCGGATGAAGGTGTTGAGGATGCCGCCGACCTGCAGCACGTCCTCGAAATTATAGATGTCTTCCAAGAGATGCGGCGCATCCGGCCATTCGTCGCGCGCCAGGATCTCCTTGTCCTGCTGGTTGGAATGATACCAGACATTCCATTCGTCGAAGGAAATGCCGATCGTCTTCTTCGAGCGTTTTTTCGCCTTGATGTAGTCGATCACGCCGCCGATCGTGGTGATGTAGCGGTCGAGCTTCGTCGCGCGGGCAAGATAGTTGAGGGTATTTTTCTCGCGGTTGGCAAAATACATATGCAGCGAGATATGGTCGGCGCTGTCATAGCACTGCTCGAGGACCTGGGCTTCCCACTCGGGATAAGTCTTCATGTCGGAATTGGACGAGCCGCAGACCACGAGCTCAAGCGACTTGTCGAAGCCGCGCATGGCTTTGGCCGTCTCATCCGCCAGCCGGCCATATTCATAGGCCGACTTGTGGCCGACCTGCCAGGGGCCATCCATCTCGTTGCCGAGGCACCACAATTTGACATCGTGCGGATTAGACCAGCCGTGCTTGCGGCGCAGATCCGACCAGTAGGTGCCGCCGGGATGATTGCAATATTCGAGGAAATTGCGAGCCGCATCCAGGCCGCGTGATCCGAGATTGACGGCGAGCATCGGCTTGGTATTTGCCTTCTTGCACCAGTCGACGAATTCATTGACGCCGATCTGGTTGGCTTCGCGGGTGCGCCAGGCAAGGTCGAGGCGCACCGGGCGCTCGGCACGCGGGCCGACGCCGTCTTCCCAATTATAGGCCGAGACGAAGTTGCCGCCGGGATAGCGGCAATAGGGCGTGTCGAGATCACGGACGAGATCAAGGACATCCTGGCGGAATCCGTCCTCATCGGCCGTCGGGTGACCGGGTTCATAAATGCCCCCGTAGATCGCCCTGCCGAGATGCTCTAGAAATGAACTGTAGAGCCTGGAATCAATGGTCGCGATGCGGAAATCGCGGTGAACCACAACGTTCGTCTTCAACGGATCCTCCCGTTTATGTATCAGATATTTTGTTTTCTTGCCTCTAACTTGATATCAGGAATGTTGTTGTGTCAACCAAGTTGCGACTTTAATCATACTAATATGGAGTTCAAAAAAAATTGTTTAATTACAGTTATTTGGGCGCCTTTATCGGCCACCGGAACCGGAAAGAATCGTAATATTTAAATCAAGATTTCCGATTTTTATTTTTCAGACATGCAGTCGCATGATGATATCGCGCCCGTGATTTCCGAAGCTACGCCCGAAAATATTCACGCCGCCAGTATGACCGGCATTTTCGGCGATGCCGACCCGCAGCCGGATCGAGGAGTGCTGGGCAAGCGCGAGGTCGCTGAGCGTGACATTCGAGGCGGCGATACCGTCGATGAAGGTCCCGCGGGTGGAAATCCGCCAGGTCTTCATCATCCCATATTGCGAGCCTTCGAGCTTCCACCATGCCGGCGTGAAGGCGCCGCGCTTGTCGCCGTAGTCGCCGGGCGACGTCCAGGTGCCGATGGCCATGCCGTTGACCCAGAGCGTTATGTCGGACGGCCAGTCCGGATTGGTGCCAGGCACCTCAGACGACAACTCCAGCGAAAACTCGATGGCGCGGATATCCTTGTTTAACACCTTAGCATTGTTGGGGAATTTATATTCCACATAACCCCGGCCGAACCAGACGAGCCCGGCCTGCATGCGCTGCGGGTCGAGAAAATAGTCGGGAACATCGAGCGGGCCGATGACGCTCTCGGTGGAGCAAAGACCACACGGCGCATGGACGTCACAGCTGGTGTAGAGCCCGACCGGCATCTCGACTTCGATGATATTGTTGGCCCTTTGGGCCGCACTTTCCTCGAAACTGATCAGAATTTCGCTGTAGATCGCCGAGCAGATCTTCTGGTTTCCCTTGCGGGCCTTCGTCAACTGCGAATCGACAAGCCGGGCGTCTTCCAAAATCTGGATCCCGGTGGCGACAGTCGATTGAGGAAGAGAAAGGGCACGTGCGATATCGTTGATATTCATCGGCCCTTTGGCGCAAAGCAACTTGAGCATCTCGAGTCGCGCCGGTGCCGAAAGCGCGCGTATCGCATCATTATTCTCGCCAGCGGCAATCGTCAAAAACGAGCGTTCCATCATTCCTCCACTATTTCCGCTGAAGTGATGTATATCGGAAATTATGATACATCAAGTGGGAGTGCTTGGGTCTCGGCTGATTTTAGATGGTTCAGAATTCTGCGATGCGAGGGACTTAGAGATCCTTCCACGGATTGATGATCTGCAAGCCGAGCCCCTCGAAATCAGACGCATTGCGCGTTGCGAGTGGAGCGCCGCGCGAGACGGCGACGGCTGCGTTCTGCGCATCGAACTGGCGTTGCGGGGTGCGGGGAGCCCGAGGGAAGCCGAGATTGCGGTGGCTCACCGGCGCAGCAGCGGCCGCAACGCGGCCTGTGTTTCCTTCAGCAGCGGCAGATAGCGCTCCTTCATCTCGGCCGCCGGGACGAGGGCGGCCGGCGCGCCGATATTGATCGCCGCGACCGTTTCGCCGCGGTCGTTGTCGACAGGCACCGCGATAGAGCAGAGGCCGATCTCCAGCTCCTGATCGATGATGGCGTAACCGTCAGTGCGGACCCGGCGGAATTCGATGATGAGGTCCTCCGGATCGGTCTTCGTATTCGGCGTGTTTTGCTTCAGCTCGCTGCGGGCGAGGATGGCGCGCGCCTCGCTCTCGCTAAGGGCTGCGAGCAGCACGCGCCCCATCGAGGCGCAGTAGGCGGGCAGGCGGCTGCCGGGGGTGAGGTTGATCGACATGACGCGGCGTTGCGAGGCGCGGGCGATATAGACGATGTCGGTGCCATCGAGCACCGAGGCCGAGGCGCTCTGGCCGGCCTTTTCCGAGAGAAGATCGAGATGCGGCTGCAGCAGCGCCGGCAGCGGCGTCGCTGCGAGATAGGCATGGCCAAGCCGCAGGATCTTCGGCGTCAGCGTGAAGAACTTGCCGTCATAATCGGCATATCCGAGCTCGGCGAGCGTCAGCAGCGAGCGGCGCACAGTGGCGCGGTCGAGCTCCGTCAGCTTGGCGGCCTCGGCGATGGAAAGCCGCTGTCGCGTTTCGCCGAAAGCTTCGATCACCTTCAGGCCGCGGGCAAAGCCACTGACGAAATCCGTTTCGCGCATGGGTCCAGTCTCCAATGGATTCATCTCAATTTGTGCGATATATGAACAAATGTCAAATATCGCACAAATACGTTGCCGCTTGGCCCGCGGCACTTTATGTCTACGCCAGAGGACGGGATGGGAGTTCCCCGACCGAGTAGCCAAGGAGAGGTCACGCATGGACAAGACAGTCGGGAGCACGGCGGAAGCCGTCTCTGAGATCGGTGATGGCGCGACCGTCATGATCGGTGGTTTTGGTGGCTCGGGCGCCCCGATCGAGCTCATTCATGCCTTGATCGACAAGGGCTCCAAGAACCTCACCGTGATCAACAACAATGCCGGCAACGGGCGCATCGGCATTGCAGCGATGATCGATGCCGGCATGGTCAGAAAGATGATCTGCTCATTCCCGCGTTCGTCGGATCCGCGCGCCTTCACGGATAAATATCTGGCCGGCGAAATTGAGCTCGAGCTGGTGCCGCAGGGAACGCTTGCCGAGCGCATCCGCGCCGGCGGAGCCGGCATCCCGGCTTTCTATACGCCGACCGCCTACGGCACCGAACTGGCCAACGGCAAGGTCATCGCCGAATTCGATGGCCGCCACTATGTGCAGGAGCGCTGGCTGAAGGCCGACTTCGCGATCGTCAAGGCTGCGATCGGCGATATCCAGGGCAACCTCACCTACAACAAGGCCGGCCGCAACTTCAATCCGCTGATGTGCATGGCAGCTGCGAAGACCATCGTCCAGGTGTCATCGATCGTGCCGGCCGGCGGCATCGATCCCGAGCAGGTGGTGACACCAGGCATCTTCGTCGACCGCGTCGTCACTGTTTCCAATCCCCAGCAGGAAGAAGAGCTCATTCGAGCCGGAGTGGCCTACGTATGACCATCAACACCCGCCCCATCAACACCCGCGAAGACATCAAGCTTTCCAATGCGCAGATCGCCTGGCGCGCCGCGCAGGACATCGCCGACGGCGCCTATGTCAACCTCGGTATCGGCTTTCCCGAAATGGTCGCCCGCTATCAGCCGCCCGGCCGTCAGGCGATTTTCCACACGGAAAACGGCATCCTGAATTTCGGCGAACCGCCGGCGGCAGGCGAGGAGGACTGGGATCTGATCAACGCCGGCAAGAAGGCGGTAACGCTGAAGCCGGGTGCCGCCTTCTTCCATCACGCCGACAGCTTCGCCATGGTGCGCGGCGGCCATCTCGACGTCGCGATCCTCGGCGCCTATCAGGTTGCCCAGAGCGGCGACCTTGCCAACTGGCGGGTGGGCAGCAAAGGCGTGCCGGCCGTCGGCGGCGCCATGGACCTGGTGCACGGCGCCAAGCAGGTCTGCGTCATTACCGAGCACGTCACTAAGACAGGCGAGCCGAAACTGGTGGAGACATGCACCTTCCCGCTGACCGGCGTTGCCTGCATCACCCGCGTCTATACCAGCCACGCCGTCGTCGACATCGTCAACGGACGTTTCGTCCTGCGCGAGAAACTGGCCGCGATGTCGCAGGAGGAATTGCTGGCGATGACCGGTGCGCCGCTGCACGTCGAAGGGCCGGTTGCCGACCTTGTCGTCCCGAAACTCTGAGGAAAAGCCATGACCGAAGCCTTTATCTGCGACTATATCAGAACGCCGATCGGCCGTTTCGCCGGCTCGCTCTCCCAGGTGCGGGCCGACGATCTCGGTGCCATCCCGCTGAAGGCACTGATGCAACGAAATGCCGCCGTCGATTGGGAAGCCGTCGACGATGTGATCTTCGGCTGCGCCAACCAGGCGGGTGAGGACAACCGCAATGTCGCGCGCATGTCGGCTCTGCTCGCCGGCCTGCCGATCGCCGTCCCCGGCACGACGATCAACCGGCTCTGCGGCTCCGGCATGGATGCGGTGATCACGGCCGCACGCGCCATCCGCGCGGGCGAAGCCGAGCTGATGATCGCTGGTGGCGTCGAGAGCATGTCACGCGCGCCGTTCGTCATGCCGAAGGCCGAGACGGCCTTTTCACGGGCCGCCGAAATCCATGACACGACGATCGGCTGGCGCTTCGTCAACCCGCTGATGAAGAAGCAGTACGGCGTCGATTCCATGCCGGAGACTGGCGAGAATGTCGCCGAGGACTATCATGTCAGCCGCGAGGATCAGGATGCCTTCGCGGTGCGAAGCCAGGCGAAGGCCGCCGCCGCCCAGGCGAACGGACGGTTGGCGAAGGAGATCACCCCGGTGACCATCTCGCAGCGCAAGGGCGATCCTGTTATCGTCGACAAGGACGAGCATCCGCGCGCAACCACGATCGAAACGCTGGCGAAACTCGCGACACCTTTCAAAAAAGAAGGCGGCACGGTGACGGCGGGCAATGCCTCCGGCGTCAATGACGGGGCGGCGGCGCTGATCGTCGCTTCGGAAGCGGCGGCGCGGAAATACGGCCTGACGCCGATCGCCCGCATCCTCGGCGGCGCGGCTGCCGCCGTTCCGCCAAGGGTGATGGGCGTCGGGCCGATCCCGGCCTCGCGCAAGCTGATGGCACGGCTCGGCATGACCGCGGATCAGTTCGACGTGATCGAACTCAACGAGGCCTTTGCCAGCCAGGGGCTGGCGGTGCTGCGCGCGCTCGGCATTGCCGATGATGATGCGCGGGTGAACCGCAATGGCGGCGCGATCGCGCTCGGCCATCCGCTTGGCATGTCGGGTGCACGCATCACCGGCACGGCTGCCCTCGAGCTTTTGCAGACCGGCGGACAATATTCGCTGTCGACCATGTGCATCGGCGTCGGGCAGGGGATTGCGATAGCACTTGAAAGGGTTTGAGGCCGGGACGCTTCCAGCTTTTGCCGGAGGCTGCCGACCCGTTGCGCGGCGTGCCCGGTTTCGTTAGAGATCGGGCATGCTGATCCGACCCGCGGACAAGAACGATCGAAGCGCCATCTGGAGGATCATCGGTCCGACGATCCGCGCCGGCGAAACCTATGCGCTCGATCGCGATTTGAGCGAAGCTGATGCGCTGGCCTACTGGATGGGACCGGACCGCGAGACCTTCGTCGCCGAAGCGGATGGCGTGATCCTCGGCACCTATTACATCAAGGCCAATCAGGCAGGTGGCGGCCGGCATGTCTGCAACTGCGGTTACATGACCGATGCTGCAGCAAGCGGCCGTGGCGTCGCCCGGCTGATGCATGAGCATTCCCTGGACCATGCCCGCTTGCGTGGCTTTCGCGCCATGCAGTTCAATTTCGTCGTCAGCAGCAACGAACGCGCGGTCGCGCTGTGGCAATCTCTCGGGTTCGATATCGTCGGCCGGCTCCCGGGCGTCTTTCTTCATCCGACGCAGGGCTATGTCGACGCATTGGTGATGTTTCGCACGCTTTGATCACGCAGTTTCAGGAAGCGAGAATTCGGGCAACGCCAACAACGGCATCGAACCACGCACCAAACGCAGGAAATCGCGGACCGGAGATTTTTCGAGCGCGCGCGGAAAGTAGATTGCGCCCGATTCCTGTACGCGGCCGTGGTCCTGGAACATCACCGGTCTGATCCCGAACCCATCGAACAATTTCGCAAAGCCGCTGGAGGCGGCCATCACCAGCGGCGAACCCTGCATGATCAACAGAGCCTGCAACATGGAGTCCACACGAACCGCAAAATCCCGGGTCTGACGCTCGAGTTGACCAGGCCCTTCATCATCTCCGTAACCGGGGCTGATCCAGCGCTGACGCAGAAGATCATCGAGGGTGACGGTCGCCGCTTTGGCCAGGTGATGATCCTTGTGGCAGTAGATGTAGGTCGCCTGTCTTGCCAGCGTTTCGAACTCGACTTGCATGACGGCTTCATATTTGTAGGAGAGCGTTCCGAAGACGAGATCGTAGACGCCGTGCCGCATCCCTTCGAAACGTGTACCGTCATCGGCGATCTCGACGTGGACGACGACACCCGGATGCGTCCGGCTGAAGGCTTTTATGATCCCCGGCAATATGACGAGCCCCCAAAGATCGCCGGTGGCTATGCGAATAACGGCCTTGGCGCGGCCCTGAAGATGTTCGATCTCTTCTTTCGCTTCATCGAGCGCCGGCAATATCCGCACCGCCCGGCTATAAAGGGCTGAACCGTAAACGCTCAATTCGACGCCGGCGCCGGTCCTATTGAACAGCGGAACGCCGTAGCTGTCTTCGAGTTGCCGGATAGCCCGGGAAAGCGCCGGCTGCGAAATATTCAGCTTCTTGGCGGCACGCGAGATCGATCGCTGGTTTGCCACTTCGACGAATTGGCGTAGCTCCCGCATCCGTCTCCCTCCCTATGCGACTTATGCATAACATATAGCATGTTTGCATTTGACCTCAGCACCATCTGCGCCACATTGTACACAACAATAGTAGACTAATTCGAGCGTGCCAAGAGCTGCGAAAGCCCCTCATGAAAGGGAATTTCGCGCCGATGAGCACGTTCTCGACGGACGCTCTACACAGAAGAATAAGCCTTCGACAAAGAAATCGGGGCGCGGGATGGGGATAGAAGGAGGAGGAACCGATGTTTAAAAATGGCATAGGCCGGCAGTTGATTTTCGCCGCGACGACGGCGGCGTCGATGATTTTTGCAATCGCTCCATCGGCGGCGCAGGACAAGGTCCAGCTGACGTTTCGTCAATTCGATCCCCCGACCGAAATTCAAGGCCTGATTGCCGCCGTCGAGGCCTGGAACTCTAGTCATCCCGATGTCCAGGTCAAATTGGAGACGATGTCGGGCGGCGACACGCTTGCCCAGTTGGCGCGCGAAATTCCCGCCGGTGCGGGACCGGATGTTCAGCAGCTGGCTTTCGTGTGGACGCGTGATCTCGCGCGATCAAAGCTGCTCCTCGATCTTAGCCCTCTCATCCAATCGAATGCGCCGGGAGCCGGCACCGACGATTTTCTGGCTCTCGACCTCGCCACCCTCGATGGCAAAATCTTCGGCCTGCCATGGACGGCGGATACATTCTCGATGGCCTATCGCCCGGATCTCCTGCAGGCAGCAGGTGTCTCGAACTTTCCCGATAGCTGGGACGATCTTGCGGCAGCTGCCAAGAAGTTGACCACCGAAGGTAGTGGGACCGAACAACACGGTTTCTGCTTCCCCGCAGGCAGCGCACCCGACAGCGGCATGTGGACGCTGGTAAATTATTACCTCTGGAGCAACGGCTCGACCTTGGTCACGGAGGAAAGCCCGGGGAAATGGAAGGTGGCGGTGACGCCGGAGCAACTGGCGGCGGCGATGAACTATTTCAACCAGTTTTTCGTGGACGGAACGGCGCCCGAAAACCTCATCACCGTGAATGCCTGGGGCGATCCCGAGCTGATCGGCGGGCTCGGCCGAGGCGACTGCGCGATCACTTTCTTTCCGCCGCAAACCTTCAGGGCCGCCCAGAAACAATCTGAAAAGCCGCTGCTGACCGCACCGATCCCGAAAGGGACGGAAAAGCGCATCTCCCATCTTGGCGGACGTGCGCTGGGCATCAATCCCAACACCAAGCATCAGAAGGAGGCCTGGGAGTTCGTCAAATATCTGGTCGGCCCCGAGACCTTCAAAACCTACAACCAATATCCCTCGCAGAAGTCGCTGCTTTCACAGCTCCAGTTTCCGCCGGCCGAACAGGGCTATGTAACGATGCTTCCGTTGGCGCAGACCTTCGAGCGCTACATCTCGTCCCCGATCAAGGTGTCGAGCATGACAGCGCTCATCAATCGTGAGTTCGGCGCCGTATTCTCCGGGCAGCGCAATCCTGATGAGGCTGCGGATGTCATCATCAAGGAGCTCAACGACTTGCTTGCCCGCGGCAAGGGCTGATGATGTCTGTTTCCGCAAACCCGGACGGCGCGCTGGCCAAGCGCGCCGAAAGACGAGGATCATTCCGGAGTTGGCATTTCGAGCCTTATGGCCTGGTCATGCCGGCGATGCTCATCCTGGCAATCTTTTTTGCCGGCCCGGCATTCTACAATATCGCGCTCAGCTTTCAGGATCTTAGCCTTTTCGATCTGGGAAAGGAGGGTCGGTGGGTCGGCTTTGCCAACTTCGCCGCCGTCCTCAAGGATGATGGAATTGCCGGCGCCTTATTCAACACCGCTTTCCTGCTGACATTCGTGACGGTCGTCATTCGATTGGCACTCGGACTTGCGCTGGCGATCCTTCTCAACGCCGAGGTCTTCGCCAGATGGCGCATCGGCTGGCTCGTCCGGTCGCTGGTGCTTGTCCCCTTCGTAACGCCGCCGGTCGTCGCCGTCGCCGCCTGGAAGTGGCTGCTCGATCCCCGCTATGGCGCGGTCAACCAGTTTCTCCTGTCGACGGGGCTCATCGACAGGGGAATTCCGTTCCTTTCCAGGACGTCGACGGTCTGGGGCGCGGTCGAAACGATGTTGATCTGGCGCGAGCTTCCTTTCGTCATCATCACCTTTCTCGCGGCGCTGCAGTCGATTCCGAGGGAACTCAGGGAAGCGGCCCGCATCGACGGCGCGTCCGAGTTTCAGATCCATTTGCGCATCATCCTGCCGATGCTGAAGCCCGTGATCGCGGTCGTCGCGCTGCTGACGACGATCTGGACCTTCAACAATTTCGTCTACGTCTGGCTCGCCACCCGAGGAGGACCGGGCGACTACACCCAGGTTCTGGCAACGAAAATGTATACGGTCTCGTTTGTCGACTATCGCGTCGGCGAGGGTGCCGCCATCGGCGTTCTCATGAGCCTGATGATGTTCGCCTTCGCGCTCGTCTATCTCGGGATTCTCTCCCGCGGGAAACGGGGAGCGTCGTCATGAATGTTTCGATGACGCATAAAGCGCGGCATATCAGGTTCGCCAGGGACCTGATCACCGTCATTCTGGGTATCGGCCTGCTGCTGATTTTGGCGTTCCCCTTCATTTGGGTGGTTCTGATTTCCTTCCGCCCGGACAAGGAAATCTTCACCCGGACGTTTCAGCTGTTCACCAGCGTCACCCTGGAAAACTACTACACCCTCCTTCAGAATTCGCCGTTCCCGAACTACCTCAGAAACAGCCTCGTCGTCTGCACAATCTCGACTGTCGCGGCCGTGACCATCGCGCTGATCACCGCCTATGGTTTTTCGCGCAACCGCGATTTCCGCGGCCGCGGCCTGTTGCTGATCCTGGTGATCTGCACGCAGCTATTTCCCTACGTGATCCTGATTACGCCGCTTTATTCGATGTTTTTCGCCGTCGGGCTGATCAACAATCCGCTGAGCCTGGTTCTGTCCTATACGGCCATGAACCTGCCATTCGCCATCTATCTGCTTCTCGGCTACCTCGACACAATTCCCCAGGATCTCGACGAGGCAGCCAAGCTCGACGGCGCCTCCACGATCCAGATCATCTTCAAGGTCATTTTGCCGATCGCCTGGCCGGGTGTGGTGACGGTCGCGGTCAACGCCTTCGTGTCGGGGTGGGATGAATTTCTGTTTGCCCTGACACTGATGACAGCGGACGAAAACAAGACCGTGCCGGTCGGGCTGGCCGGCTTCTTCGGCGAATACACCACCCAATGGAATCTGGTGATGACGGCATCGGTGATTTCGACGCTGCCCACGCTTGTCCTTTTCATGCTGCTTCAACGAAAGCTGGTCTCCGATCTCGCGGCCGGTGCGGTGAAGCTGTAGCGGCGTGAAAGCCTCGAACGAACATCGAAGGTCCTTCCATGAACATCATCCTCGTGCTTATCGACAGCGTTAACCGCAATGCTCTTTCGGCCTATGGCGGAACTGAGTTTGCGACACCGAACCTTCAGTCATTTGCGCAAAAGGCCTGGCGTTTTGACAATCACTTCGTCGGCAGCCTGCCCTGCATGCCGGCGCGGCGTGAGATTTTTGCCGGCTTCAGCGGCATGCAATGGCGTCCTTGGGGCCCGCTCGAACCCTTCGACCTTCGTCTGCCGAAACTGCTGGAGAGTGCGGGCTACACCACCGCGATCGTCACCGATCACTATCACTACTGGGAGGAGTCGGCGAACGGCTACATCCAGAGCTTCCAAGGCGCGGAATTCATTCGAGGGCACGAGCTGGATTTCTGGGAACCGCTTGTGCCGGAGGCGGATCTGCCGCGATGGGCGCACAATATCGAGAAATGGCGTCCGGGCTATGGCCATCGCTACTTCTCCAATGTCGCGAACTTCAACGATGAGGCCGATTTCTTTCCCGCCAAGGTGATGACATCAGCCAGCGAATGGCTGGCCAAACCGAAAACCGGAAAGCCGTTTTTTCTGCAGGTCGAGTCCTTCGACGTGCATGAACCCTTCGATGTGCCGGAGCCCTATGCATCGATGTACGGTGACGGTGCGGCGCGCGACCGCTTCACGCTGTGGCCGCCCTATCAGGATGCGGCGCGTCAGGCGGAGTTCATGAGCCAGGCGAGCCCCGAGGAACTGGCTTTCGTTCGCTCCCAGTATGGCGCCAAGCTGACGATGACGGACCGGTGGCTGGGCAAGCTGTTCACAACCCTGGACGAACTTGAGCTCTGGGACGACACGGCTGTTATCGTCACCACCGATCACGGACACGACCTCGGCGAACGCGGCGGCTATGGCAAACAATTCCCGCATTTCGACAGCCACGCAAACATCCCGCTGCTCGTCTGGCACCCCGGCTTCCAAGCCAATGGTGGCGCGATAAAAAATCTGACGTCGACCGTCGACCTCTTCGCGTCGATCCTGGCTATGGCCGGCGTCGAGCCGCCACGACAGACGCATTCGCATTCATTTCTGCCGCTTCTCAAAGGCGAGACCAGCAACGCGCGGAACGCCGTCATATACGGGACATTCGGGCAAGGCATCTGCTGCACCGATGGCGAATGGACGCTGATCCAGCCGCCGGATCGCGAAAAGCCGCTTTACGCCTACTCGACCATGGTGCCCACCACCATCGAGCCGCAGGACAGGCCGGTCGATCATGGCTATTACATTCCCGGTATCGACATGCCGCAATGGAAAATTCCCATCACCCCCGACGGCCCCGGAGACCGGCGGAACCTGGACAGCCAGCCGCTGCTATTTGATCGACGCAATGATCCAGGCCAAAAGCGCGACCTCTGGCAGGATCGGCGCGAAGAGCGAGAACGAATGCTGCATCTTATGCGGCAAGTCGTCGAGCAGTATGGCGCGCCGACCGAACTGTTTCAGAGACTGGGATTGGACTAGTTTCGAGGATCAGAGCGCATTGCCGATAGGGCCATTGCCGGTTCGACACTTAAAAAAGATGTGAGTGCGCTGTCGAAATCGCGGCGGTTCAAACGTCTTGAGATCGCAGGCGCGAAATGCGGTAGGCTTGCCGCATGCGCCGCGATCACTCTGTCGGCATGGAGGTTATGTAGCCATGAGTGTTTCCTATCGTTGGGTCATCGTCGCTGCGGGCGCATTGATGACATGCGTTGCGCTCGGCGCGATGTTCTCGTTGGCGATCTTTCAGGAGCCGATTGCAACGGCGACCGGCTGGTCGCATGTCGGCATAGCAAGCGCGATGACGCTGAACTTCATCGTCATGGGTTTCGGCGGCTTCTTCTGGGGGGCGGCAAGCGACCGCTTCGGCCCGCGCATCGTCGTGATGATCGGGTCCGTGCTGCTCGGCTTGGCGCTGGTCCTGGCGAGCCGGGCCGAAACGCTGCTGCAGTTCCAGCTAACCTACGGCATCCTCGTCGGGCTGGCCGCCAGCACGTTCTTCGCGCCGATGATCGCGGCGACGACCGCCTGGTTCGACGAAAACCGCGGGCTTGCGGTGTCGCTGGTCTCGGCTGGCATGGGCGTCGCGCCGATGACGATCTCACCTTTCGCGCGTTGGTTGATCTCAACCTATGAATGGCGGCCGGCCATGCTGATCATCGGCGTTGCGGCCTGGGTGCTGCTCGTGCCGGCTGCGTTTCTCGTCAGGCGTCCGCCCGCCGAGACTACTGACACCGGAGCCGAGTTCGCGGCCGACGGCGCCCGGCCGCAACTGTCGAAGGTCTTTCGATCGCCGCAATTCATCGTGCTTGGCCTGACCTTTTTTGCCTGCTGTGCGGCACATTCCGGGCCGATCTTCCACATGGTGAACTATGCGACGATCTGCGGCGTCGCACCGATGGCGGCCGTCAGCATCTACAGCGTCGAGGGTCTGGCGGGATTGGGTGGCCGGCTGCTCTATGGCAGCCTTGCCGACAGGATCGGGGTGAAGCCGGTGCTGGTCGCCGGCCTGCTCGTGCAGGCGGCGGCCCTTGCGACCTATCTCCTCGTCAGCCAGCTCGGTGAATTCTACGCGCTCGCCATCGTCTTCGGCAGCGCCTATGGGGGTGTGATGCCGCTTTATGCCGTGCTGGCGCGGGAATATTTCGGGCCGCGCATCATCGGCACGGTCTTCGGCGCGGCGACGATGCTCTCCAGCCTCGGCATGGCCTTCGGCCCTCTCATCGGCGGCTGGATATTCGACACCTTCGCCAATTATTCCTGGCTGTTCATCGGCTCCGCGATGGTCGGGCTGGGGGCCGCGGCGATAGCGCTCGCGTTCCCGCCTCTCGCCCGCCAGAAACCACAACCTGCCTTCGGCATGGCGCCGTAACCGGCGCCTTAAAGCCCTCACGAGCAGTATCGAGAGTGGACGTCGGTGAACGCCCACTCAAGGTTTTCGCATCGTCGCGACTTTTGCCGCCAGATCGCCAACACCGCAGGCGGCACATTCGCCTCCACCGTAAAAAATGGACGAGGACCAGCCGGACCGCGATCATTCACATCCGCTGGCTTGTGTGCCATTCTGGATTGCGAAAGAACAAAGCGTTGCAAGGCAAGGAATATACTTGATTCACGCAAAAGTCGAGTTCGTATTGGTGTAGTAGCGGACGATACGGCGACGCGCTCTGCTAGGGCGGTAACGGGTAAGACGCACCAATCCTTAAATATTCACTTGAGGAACCCTCAGTTCTTCGGCAGTATACTCTTTATTAACTTTTGGCTGGGGGCCATGCTGCATCAATGAGGGTAATAGGGATTGCTCTGGCATGTATCATGTTGCTGTCGCAGCCGGCTCTGGCGCAGTCTCCACTCGACATCATCAGGAGCTTGACCGACGGCGTCACACGTGATGCCGCGCCGCCAGATGCTGGTAGCCCACCGTCTAAACCGATACCGACTCTTCAATCACAGCTGACAAGATCGCAAGTGCAACGCCTGCAGCGTGCCCTGGAAGCGCTCGGTTACTATCATGGTCCGATCGACGGAAATGCCGGGGTCGAGACGTGGAGTTCGGTGGTAGCGTGGGCACGCGACCGGGGATGGGAGGCTCCAACAACCCTCCGTGTCGCGCATCTCAATTCTCTTGAAGCTGAACGCGCGCAGGGACAGGTCGCAGAACAGGATCGTCCAGGCTCTGGTCCAGAAGATGGGACTGTTCGTCGCGTTCAATCGGCCCTCTCACGGCTCGGCTACTATTCGGGGCCGGTGAATGGCCAGACAGACCAAGCGACCATGGCTGCCATGGCGGCCTGGGCAGCCGATCGGAGCTGGGAGGCGCCGGCATCGATCCGCGAGGCACATGCCGTCAACATGGAGGAGGAGCTTTCCCATGGGACAGGCCCGGTTGTCGGCGATGCGGCCTTGCCACCGTGGCAGCCGGACGACACGGGGATAGGCAGCAAAATCTGCGCCTCCACCGGCTACAGCAAAGTCTGCCTTCGTCTTGCCTGCGATGCCGAAGCCGGTGTGGTCCTTGATTTCGAAGAGGTAGCGGGCTACTCGACACCGTCGGTCTCGAGCGCGGGACTGACGGTGGATCGGGGCCCTGAGGCAACGCTTCCCCTCGATGGCATCCGCAAGAGACCGGTCCTCGATGCCGGTCGCGATGCAGCGCTCATCGCCCGCCTTTCCTCCGGGCGGTCGCTGAACCTCAAGTTGGGGACATGGTCGATGTCCTTCGGTCTCGCGCAATTCGGCCCCGAGTACGACCGGGTTGGAAAGGCATGTGCTACCCTCCTCGCCAGGCTTCGTAGCGGCCAGGATCCCTTCCCTGGCCAGTTCTCCCGTCTTGCCGACGAACTGGCCGAGGCCACCGTGTCCGAAGGAACCTGGACCTCGCAGCCGAATACGGATCTTGGCGGCGATGACATTCGACATGGGCTGACCGATCCGCTTCTGCGTGGCCTGAAGGAAGGCGAATGTATCGCGATCTGCTCCGAAACCGACATGTGCCGAGCCTATACGTTCAACCCGAGCGGCGGGGTATGTTTCCTGAAGTCCGCAAAGGGCTCGCCGAAACCCTACGCAGCCGCAAAGAGCGGCGTTTTCGATGGCCGGAAAGTGGGTTTAGCACCTCCACCCACCCGCGGTCCGGGACCGATCGTGGATGGAGCGGTCGGGTGGCACGAGGGCGAGCCGCTGGAAGGCTTCCAGGCCCGCGTGAAGCAAGCTGCTCGCAGGCTCGGCGGGTCATGCGACGAGGAGAAGGAGACGCTCCGGCGCCTGGCCGAAAAATTCCAATGGACACTGCCGCATCAGGGACCGCTCCGCGCCGGAAACAGCTTTGCGATCGAGTGGTCGGGCAACACGCTCGAAGATCGCATACCGGTTTGGTTCATGGTCAAAGCAGAACAGCCCGTCCGTTTTAAGGGCAAGGGGCATGTCGCGTTGGCTCCTGATGCACCCAATCCGTTCGCGATCAAAACCGGTCTCGGCAAGACACGCGCCATGGTCGCTCTGGCGACGCGCGGCGCCGCGGCGAGTGGTTCAGTTTCAGCCATTCCGCTGCAAGCCGGGCCTTTGAACCTATCCGTCTCATTGGTGGGTTATCTGCGCGCCTGCGAGGAGGAGATCGTTCTGAAGGAAGAGTCGGAGCGGCTCGAAATCGCACCGGCGCCCGCCGAGATCGTCCTCAACACCGCCGAGGGTCGCGCGGCGTTCACACATAGCATCGATATCCCTAAATTCTCCCGCCGCATCCTCCTCAACGATACCCGCTTTCTTCTGCTGGATGCGGCAAGCGGGACGGAAATCGTCGAGCGGGCAGGCACACACCTGCAGATCTCGCCAACCCACCGCTTCATCGGCGTCGAGCATAATGGCCGGCTCGACATCGTCGACATGGTCGATGGGCATACGGCCGCGACAGCGGACGCCGGCGACCTTCGCTGGGCGCTCGGCGACAGTGTCGTCTTCACCACACTCGCGCCTTGGGCGGAGGTGAATTTTTCCTCTACCTTCGGCGATCATTTGCGCATACGGGAACAGATTACCGGGCCGTCTTGCTGCACGGCGCAACGCGGTCAAACGCGCGTGGCGATCGATCTGGAGAATGCTGCCTACGCCATCTGGGGTGGCGCCGGCTACCGCGTTGGTGCGCTCCAGAACCCGGATTACGCCTCGATCGCGAATTCTTCGGGCGCTTACAGTTCCGAAGGTGGCGAGACAATTCCCCTTCATTTTCATATGTTCTGGTCGCTTGGCATGGTGTCGCCCGTCAGTGTCGCTCGGGAATTCGATGTTGCCGGCGGCTTCAAGACGACCAGTACCTGGGAAGACTGGGAGGTCGCGGAAGCCGACAGCCGCCGCCCCCGCGATTTTACGGAGAGCCTGTCGCGCACGTTGGCCAAAATTGAGCTTCAGGCAGTCATGATCGATACCGCTGTGGCATCGAACGACCAAGGCTCCACCAGAGCCGGCAACGACACGCCTCTCGCCGCTGCCTTGCCCGAACAACTCTTGCGCCTCGGCGTCGCGCTCGATCCAATGGTCGACGGTGAACGCCTCCTCGCGTCCTACGCCGCGGGTGAAAACAACGCCCTTCACGCGCTTGATCGCGACCAGCGGCTGAAACGATCGGCAGAGGCGATGGGGCGCTTCCGCCGCGAGGCGGAGCGTGCGGGCTGGCGATTCGACTGGGCTCTGCCCGTCGGGGAGGAGGGTCCCATCTCCGACTGTGAACATCTTCTGCTCGGAGAATCCTCAAGCTCGGGGGGCATGGGCTCGCTGTCGGCGCCTCGCGATGTTGTCGAGGTCTCGACCGTCCGCACGTCTCGCGGGGCGGTATGGGTGGCGCGTGCGGAGTGTGTCGCGGGGGCGACGTTCGGGAGCCTCAGGCCCTATGCTGCCCTTTACGTCATGGATATCGCGCGCCCCGCGCCGGCGGCGAGTGCGGCACTTCAGGCGGAAGGCGCATTTTTCTTCGAAAACAATGCCCATCGTCTGTGGTACCAGCACGCTTTTCGTATCAAAGCCAATGACGACCTGCTGCTGACCTATGCGCCCGGCAACGGCGTCATTACCGTGCGTGACCGCGCAACACAGAAGTTCCTCTGGATCGGCGAGAATCTTCCGAATGGCGACCTCCTCGTCGACGCCTGGTTGACGAAAGACCGTCGCCATGCGGTGCAACTTAATTCTGACGGCAACTTCTATATTCACGCCATTCTGGACGATAGGCAGTCGCTTCTGTCCGGGCGCATCGCCGACGACGAGATCGCGGTCTGGACCAGGGACTACTTTTACGACGCGACAGCCGAGGCCGCCGCCCTCATCGATCTGAAGTTTCCCGGTAGGGTTGGACAGTATAGTCTCGACCGGTTCGGCATAGCGCGCCAGGTCCCAGATCTGGCGCGCGCCGTTCTTGATCGAGGGCAGACGCCGCAGGCCGTCGCCGAGGTGGGCGTACCGCCGTCGTTGACAGGCGAGATTGCGCTCGAGGAAAACGGCAGTCGCGTAAGAGCCGTATTGCACTTCGACCCGGCTGAGACGGTGCATATGTCCGTTTTTCAGGACGGTGTTCTGACCGGAACGGTTGATGCAGCCACCATCGGAAATGCAGTGTCGATCGAGAGGCTCAAGGACGCGCGTTGGGTGTCGGTCATCGGATTCAATTCTGCGGGCCTGGCGAGCCTCCCGGTATCGGCTGATCTCGGCGAGCCGCTTGCGCGCCGTGCGGTCACCCGCGCGCTCGTCATCGGCGTGAACACTTACGAGGATGAGCGCCTCCGTTCGCTCAATTACCCTCTGCGCGATGCAGGCACGGTGCTCGAAACGCTGACCGAGCCGCTTGGTAAAGAGCCACCGTTCCGCGGCGAGGCAGGGCCGAAGGACAGGCGTGCCACACCCGAGGCCATACTGGAGGCGACGGCGCGACTGCTGGACGGGCTGGTCCGTGGGGACCACGCGGTCCTGTTTCTGGCCGGCCATGGCATGCAGGATCGCAATGGGCGTTTCTATTTCGCGACGTCTGCCACCGATCCAACGGATCTCGAACACACAGCCTTGCCTTTCGACCGGCTGGCCGCGCTGTTCGAAAGGACCGAGGCGCGCATCACCATCCTTCTTGACGCCTGCCACTCCGGCGCCGCGGGGACCGGGGCTTTCACCACCAACGACGATCTCGCCAACAGCCTCGTCGCCCTTAAATCCAATCTCACCATTCTCGCCGCTGCGAAGGGGCGACAGGAGTCGCTTGGGCGGCGGGAGGTCGGCGGCCTGTTCACCAACGCGATCGTTACCGTCCTTGGAAAGGAACGCGATCGTTATGACCACAATCACAATGGTCGCATCGAGGCCTCCGAACTGTATCGCGGCGTCAAGACGCTGGTTTTCGCGGCGAGCGACGGCAAGCAGACACCCTGGATCATCAACAGCCGACTGGTGGGAGACTATGCCCTCTTTTAGATTTCGCGACGCGTATAAAACGGTTGCGGCCCTGGCAGCTGCCATGCTGCTTCTCGCACCTGCCGCCGCCATGCTGCTTCTCGCACCTGCCGCCGCCGGCGCCGCGTGCCTCATTTGTGACGAGGTCGTCGAGCTGGATGAGGTAAGGGCAAAATGCTTCCGTCAGGACTATGAAAAGTTTCTTTCAACCGCCCGGAGCGCGGAAACGAGCAATGCGGAGGTCGATCTCTCCGCCTGCGCCGGGGACGACGGACGCGAACGCCGCGGTCTTGATCGGATGCCCGGGCTATTACCGCCCGGAGGTGAATCCACAGCACGGAACCAGCGCGAGCTACGCTCCGTCTACATCTTCGATGAGGCAGGCCTTGTTTGCCTGAAGCGGTTGCTGGATGGTCACGAAGGCACGATCGATCCGTCGGTGCGGTTCGATCTGGTCGAGAACTGCAAGCCATGAGCCAGCCATCATCCAGGCGGCCGGCCGGCCTCTCTTTCTTCTACGTTTCCGATGCCGGCTGGTCGCTTCTGAGCAGCATTATCACCGTTGTGACCTTCGTCGGCGCGGTGGGGGGAATCTTTTGGGCAGTCTTCGAGTACCGCGAGAACCAGGAGACCGAACGGACGAAATATACGCTCACCCTCATTGAGACCTGGGAAACGCAGGGCTATCGGCAAGCCTATGGTGAACTTCGTGAGTTCTACACGGCGTTCATCGCGACGGTCCCGCCCGCCGACAGGAAGACGGCTGAGACGAGCGGACGCGCCAGGGACAACCTGCTGCAGTCCTTCAACCGTCGGATCGCGCAGGAGCCCGCACGCCAGGAGCAGGTCAGGGAGGTCGTCTATTTCTTCAACCGGCTTGGTCTTTGCGTGAGTGCGTCGCTCTGCTCCAAGGAGACAACCGCGGTCTTCTTCAATGATACCGTGCAGTCTTTCCTCGATGCCTATGGTCCTTATATCGAAAGCAGCAAGGAAACATTGCCAGGCCGGGGCGCGACACTTGTCGATCTCTCTCGGGAACTCAATCCCGCTGGTCGGGACTAGGCACCCTGCGAATCTCTCCCTTTCGTGCATTGCCCTTCGCCGATTTCCCCTGATAAGACTTCTCCTAGTCGTTTCATCACCTATGTCCTTGGTTATTCGGGAGGCAATCGTCGCCATGGTCGAACTTGCGCAATCGCTCGCATCCATCAAGCTGCCGGACCTGTCCGGCAAGGCCGTGCTGATCACCGGCGCCTCGACCGGGATCGGCGCGGCGCTGGCCCGCGCCTTTGCGGCTCAAGGGGCCAAGGTCGGCGTGCATTACAATGCCAGCCGCGAACCGGCGGAGAAGCTTGCAGACGAGATCCGGTCTGCCGGCGGCACCGTGCACCTGATCCAGGGCGACGTGTCGAGGGAAGGCGAGACCGAGCGTGTCGTCGAGGAGACGGCGAAGACCTTCGGTCATCTCGACGGGCTCATCAACAATGCCGGCGGCATGCTGGGGCGCAAGCCGACCTCGGAATATACCGACGCCCATTATGCCGCGGTCATGGACCTCAACGCCCGCTCGGTGCTGGCGGCAACACGTGCGGCGCATCCTTGGCTGAAGAAGCAGGGTGGATTTATCATCAACACCACCTCGATCGCTGCGCGCAATGGCGGCGGCAATGGTGCGATCCTCTATGCGGCGTCCAAGGGCTTCGTTTCGACGATCACGCGCGGCCATGCCAAGGAATTCGTCCCCGACCGGATCCGAGTCAACGCAGTGGCGCCGGGCGTTATCGCCACGCCCTTCCACGAGCGTTATACCAATGACGAGCAGATGGAGCTGCAGCGCAAGTCGATCCCGATGGGCTTCGTCGGCACGTCGGAAGATTGCGTCGGCGCCTATCTCTTCCTCGCCTCGCCGACGCTGTCGGGCTACATCACCGGCCAGATCATCGAGGTCAATGGCGGCCAGCTGATGCCGTGAACGCCTCGATCGGCGGGCAAGATCCTCGCTTTCCCTTTTTAAAAAAGGGAACTTTCGAACCGCCGTGACGTTTCCCGCTTGTTCTTTTCACCAAGCGGGGCACCATGAGCTTTTCATTTTCGGAACTCGACTTCCTCAAGCCGGAGCTGGGAGCGGAGTATACGGGTTCTGGCACCCATTTCGCGGTATTCTCCGCCCATGCGGAACAGATGGAGCTCTGCCTCTTCTCGCCTGACGGAAAGAACGAGATTGCCCGGCTGCCGTTGCCGAAGCGCGAAGGCGACATCTGGTCGGGCTATATCGCCGGCGTCGGCCCGGGCACGGTCTACGGTTATCGCGCCCACGGCCCCTATGACCCACAAGCCGGCCATCGCTTCAATCCGAACAAGCTCCTGCTCGACCCCTATGCCAAACAAGTGACGGGCGAGCTTAAATGGGATGACGCGCTGTTCGGTTACCAGATCGGCGAGGACGACCTTTCCTTCGACGAGCGTGACAGCGCCCCCTTCATGGTCAAGGGCGTGGTGCAGGATCCGGACTTCGATTGGGCGGGTGAAGAGGCGATCCGCCGTCCCTGGCCCGACACCATCATCTACGAGGCGCATGTGCGCGGCCTGACGATGATCCATCCGAAGGTGCCAGACCGGCTACGCGGCACCTTTCTCGGCATGTGCAGCGATCCGATCATCGACCATCTCGTCAAGCTCGGCATCTCGGCGATCGAGCTACTGCCGATCCAGTATTTCCTCGACGATCGTTATCTCCTGGAAAAAAACCTACGCAATTATTGGGGCTATCAGACACTCGGCTTCTTCGCGCCGCAATCGCGCTACTTGTCCGGCGACAAGATCACCGAAATCAAGACCATGGTGAAGAAGTTCCATGCCGCCGGCATCGAAGTCATCATGGACGTGGTCTATAACCATACCGCCGAAGGCAGCGAGAAAGGGCCGACGCTGTCCTTCCGCGGGCTCGACAATGCGAGCTATTACATTCTCTCCCCCGACGATCCGCGCCACACCTTCGATACCACGGGGACCGGAAACACCCTGAATGCCGCCAATCCCATGGTGATGCGCATGGTGCTCGACAGCCTGCGCTACTGGGTCGGCGTCATGCATATCGACGGCTTCCGTTTCGACCTTGCCAGCACGCTCGGCCGCCAGGATATGGAATTCGATCGGCAGGGCCTGTTCTTCGGCGCAATCCGCCAGGATCCGATCCTTGCCGGTGTCAAGCTGATCGCCGAGCCCTGGGACGTGGGCGATGGCGGTTATCAGGTTGGCGGCTTTCCACATCCCTTCCGTGAGTGGAACGACAAGTTTCGTGACGACGTGCGTCGCTTTTGGAAGGGCGATGGCGGCATGGTCTCGGAGATCTCGCAACGCATCACCGGCTCGGCGGTACAGTTCAACCACTCGGACCGGGGCGCGACGTCATCGATCAATCTGCTGTCGGCCCATGACGGCTTCACGTTGATGGACACGGTTTCCTTCGACGACAAGCACAATGACGCGAACGGCGAGGAGAACAGGGACGGACATTCGGACAATCATTCGGACAATATGGGTGCCGAAGGCGTGACGGATAACGGGGACATCAACAGCCTTCGGGCGCGGCGGCGCCGCAATCTGATGGCGACGCTGATGCTCTCCCAGGGCGTTCCGATGATCCTTGCCGGCGACGAGCTGGGCAACAGCCAAGGCGGCAACAACAACGCCTATTGCCAGGACAACGAGATCGGCTGGACGGATTGGTCGGGGCTCGACGACCCCTTCCTCGATTTCTGCCGGCAGGCCGTCGCCTTCCGCAAGGCCCATCCCGTCTTGCGGCAGGAGCGGTTCCTGACCGGAGAGACAGCCGACGACGGACGCATCGAGATCGCCTGGTACAAGCCAGATGGCGGTTTCATGGACGATGGGGCCTGGAACGACGACGGTTTGCAGGTACTCGGCGTCTACGTCTCGAGGAGCGTGCATGCACCGGACACCGAGGAGATGGACGACCTGTTCCTCGTCTTTAATGCAGGTGGCGACTGCGAGGTTCACCTACCCGTGGTGAATGGGCTGAAACAGTGGTCGAGGGTTCTCGACACGGGCTCGGAGACGGGTTCTTTCGAGGTGCGCGAACCAGAGAATCCGGTCATCGTCTATGCCCAGAGCGTGGCGGTCTTCGCGCCGAAGGGACAAACCGAGCCGCCGAAAGGCGCGACAAAAGCCGAGCGTCGCCGCTGGTTCCAGTTCGGCCGCAGGAGCAAGTAACGGGTCGCAGAGAACATGAATGCCGAAGCCATCACCGACCTTGGTCTTGTCTATGTCAGCGACACCGAACCAGGCATCCGCAGGCGAAGGAAGGGTAAGGGCTTCAGCTATGTGATGCCCGACGGTACGACGCTTGCCGACGAATTGCAGCGGGCGCGCATAGGCGCGCTCGGTCTGCCCCCAGCCTATGAGAATGTCTGGATCTGCCTCTACGACAACGGCCATTTGCAGGCGACAGGCTTCGATGCGCGCGGGCGCAAGCAATACCGCTACCATAAGGAATGGCAATCCTTCCGAAGTGCGGGAAAATTCCATCAATTGATCGAGTTCGGCCGGGCGCTGCCTCGAATACGCCGCACCGTGCTGCGCCATCTCGATACCGGTGCAGAGGATGTCAATGGCGTGCTTGCGGCCTTGACGACGCTGCTCGACGAGGCGCACCTACGCGTCGGCAATCAGGCCTATGTCAGGGAGAACGGCACCTATGGCGCAACGACGCTGCTAAAACGCCACCTGAAGATCGTCGACGGGCAGATCGAACTGAAATTCCGTGCGAAAGGTGGCAAGCGCGTCCAGCGCAGTCTCAAGCATCCCAGGCTGCAGAAGATCCTGGAGGAGATAGCCGACCTGCCAGGCCGCCAACTCTTCGTCTGGAAGGACGAAAGCGGGACGCTGAAGCCAATCGATTCCGGGCGATTGAACGCCTATCTGGCCGAGATATCGGGCATTCCGATTTCGGCGAAGACCTTTCGCACCTGGGCCGGATCGCTGGCGGCTTTCGGAGCGGCGCGCGAGACGATCCTCGGTGGCGGCCGGCCGACCGTGAAGCAGATGTCGGAGGCCGCGGCCGAGGCGCTACACAACACACCGGCGATCTCGCGCTCGAGCTATATCCATCCCGCGATCATCGCGCTCGCCGGCAACGATCATCCGCTGATCGAGACTGGCAACGAGCCGCTGCGGGGCTTGCGGGCCGAGGAAAACAGGCTACTTGATTTCCTCACAAGCGAGATCGAAGAATGAGCCCCAGACATACGCCGGCATCGGACGTATCCTTGACGCATCCCGACCGGCTCTACTGGCCGGACGAGGGCGTGACCAAGCAGGCGCTGGCGGATTACTACGCGGCGGTCTGGCCATTCATGGCGCCTTATGTCGTCAACCGGCCCTTGGCATTGTTGCGTTTGCCGGACGGCATAAAGGGCCAACAGCGATTTTTCCAGAAACATGCCTGGAAGGGCATGAATCCGCACATCGAGGAGATCGCCGACCCGCAGGATGCGGACGGCGAAAATTTGCTGCGCATCGGCGATTTCAACGGTCTCGTGGCGCTGGTGCAGTCGGCCGTGCTCGAAATTCATCCCTGGGGGGCAACGGCCGACAATTGGGAAAGACCCGATATGGTCACCATGGACCTCGATCCCGGCGAAGACGTGACCTGGAGCGCGGTGATAGCAGCAGCGCTTGAATTGAAGTCGCGGCTGGAAGCCCGCGGCCTGGCTGCCTTCGTCAAGACGTCGGGCGGCAAGGGGCTGCATGTGGTGACGCCGCTTTCGCCGAAGGCCGGCTGGGCCGAGGTGAAGGATTTCGCCCATTCACTGGCCGAAAGCATGTCGGCCGATGCGCCGGACAAATATCTGGCAACCGCGACAAAGGCAAAACGCGGTGGACATATCTACATCGATTATCTCCGCAACGGCCGCGGCAACACGGCGGTCGCGGCCTATTCGACGCGGGCACGATCGGGCGCGCCGGTTTCCATGCCGCTGGATTGGTCAGAATTGAACGAGGTGAGCGGTCCGGCCGCTTTCACGCTCGCCAACGTGCCGCAACGGTTGGAGACCCGGCCGAAGGATCCATGGGGAAATTTCTTCGATGCGGCCGTTCCGCTGGAATGAACGGCTTTTAGTTCGGCTTTAACGGAAGCGCAGAAGCCGCTCTATCCTTTTACTTTTACGCAGTCCCGGCAAAACCGCTTCGCGCTTTGACTGGCGAAAACCGCTTCGCACTTTTCCTGAAATTTCTCTTGTCTCAGCCGGCACCGTCCAGCTCAGGATAATGCCTGAAAATCCCTTCCTCGTTGAAGGCGAGGCGGCGGGCGGAGGCGAGATAGCTGGCGATGTTCGGACGCTTCGCGACCGCGTCATGCAGAGCCAAGAGGCAGGGATATTCCGCCTTGCGCTTCGTCATGGCTTTCGGAAAGGCGTAATTCAGGCCCTCGATTACCTGGAAGAGCGAGAGGTCGACATAGGTCAGCGCATCGCCGACCAGATGGTTGGGGCCTTTCGGGTTCTGTCGCAGCACCCGCTCGAAATAACCGAGGAATTTCGGAATGCGGTCGCGGATGAAGGCGGCCGAGCGGGCTTTTGCCTCTGGCTTCTGGTCCTCGTAATAAAGCGACATGTCGATCGGGTGATGCGTATCATGCGCTTCGGCGACGAAATCGGTGACAGTCAGCTGCAGGCCGTTGACGACATGGCGAAGGCCGTCATCCTCAGGCGCAAGGCCGAGTTTCGGTCCGAGATAAAACAGGATGTTGGCGACATGCGGTATAATAAGGTCGCCGTCCTTCAGGAACGGTGGCGCAAAGGGAATGTGCGTTTCGCTTTCGCTCTCCATCACTTCCATCATGGCGCCGGTGCCGCGCCCGGGCTGGCGGGTAACGTCGATATATGCGGCGCCGACTTCTTCCAGCGCCAACCGCACGAATTCGCCACGGCCTTGAATGCCGTCCCAATAATAAAGCTCGTATGCCATGGCTGCTCAATCCTTCGGTTTACGACCGAAGTCTTTTCGCAGTTCGTCCTTGGCCTTTTCAAGGGTTCCGCGCCGCTTTTTCGTCAGTTGGTCGCCCGCGCGGTTAATGTAGAAGGTCAGCATCGACATGGCAGCGCGATAAGGGCTCGACTTGCGGCGATCACTCTCCTCGGCGGAGTGCTTGACGGAACGGGCAATCTTCCTCGGATCGTCCGATTTGAACACGCCTTCCTTCAGGTCCATCGCATCGCTGCGTTCGGTGACGTCCTGAGACCATTTCTTTTTCGATTTGGCCATGGGTCTAAAACTCCCCGTGTGGCTGGCGGAAAGCCTCCGCTGCCGCATCCTAGTCAATGGTGGCTGTGGTGTTCGTTACGCTTGCGCGTCGCCGCGGCCTTCTTCGCGGAAGCGGAACGTTCCTCCTTCGAGCGTGCGGCGGATGCCGCACCGCCGACGCGGCCGCCCTTTTCGGAGGATTCATGCGTATCCTTCTTGCCGCGGCCGGAACCGGATTTATTGCCGCCGCCGCTTTCCTTGTTGACGGTCGCCCAAGCACGCCGTTCGGCTTCCTTCTCGGAGACGCCGCGATCCTCGTAGCCCTCCTCGATGTGCTCGGCTTTGCGCTTCTGCTTGTCGGTATAGTCGGATTTATCACCTCTCGGCATCTCGGCCTCCTGTGGTTTGCAAAGGGACTGAACCGGTACGGAGCCCAAAAGTTCCCGCCCAGGTCATTGGGCCGAATTCGGAACAAAAGCCGGGTTTGTCAGGTTTCCGATGTGCATAAGAAGCAGCCGAGAACATGGAAAAACACATCGTCAAAGCCGATGGAAACGGTGCGATCGACGTGAACGGCCAGGTATCACCGGTCATCTAACCGTCAGCCTCAAGCACGGGAAGGGGCGTTCCTATGAGGTCGACATCCGTTTGATGGCGCCGCCTGACTGGCTGCTACGGAGGGGCTTCAGGCGTGATGCCGTGCTGGTCAGTCAGAGCGGTGCGCGCATCCCCCTATCACGACGATGGCAGTTTTCACGATGGCGGCAGCCATCACGATGATGGCCGTCTCGACCCTGCCGACACGATCTCGATCGAGCTGACGGCGCGCGACGAAAGTTGCACCAGCGAGGTGGATCTGATGCGGAAATATCCTGAGCTCGACGGCGCGGACGCATAAAGCAAAAGTTGTAGCATATCGTGACTGGCCTACACGCCAGGCCGTTGTTGGACGGCGTTCTTGACCGCCTGGTCGAGCGCTATGCTGCTGAAAGGTTTCGACAGCAGCACCGAGCCGGGGAGATGATTTGCATCCGGCAGGCTGCTGTTGCCGGTGGCAAAGACCAGTCCGACCGAAGGAAAGGCCTCACGCGCCTTCGCGGCAAAGGCCTGACCCGACATGCCGGGCAGGCCGACATCGGCGACGATGATGTCGACGATGGTATGTCGGAGGATTTCCACGCCCCGTTCGCCACTATCAGCCTCGATGACGTCATAGCCGAGATCCTGCAAAAGCTCGGCGGTATCCATGCGGATGAAGGCGTCGTCTTCCACCAGCAACAGCTTCAGCTTTTCACGGGCGACCTCGGGATGTTTGGGAGCGGCCACCGCGGCATCGCTCGCCCCTTGGCGGCGTTGCGTCCTGATGGTAAGCACGTGGCGGATCTTGCGGGCGAGTTCCTCGCGCGTATAGGGTTTGGAGAGCAGTTCGAGGCCGGGATCGAGCCTGCCGCCATGGACGATCGAATTTTCGGTATAGCCCGATGTGTAGAGCACGGCGATGTCAGGCAGACGCTCGCGTGCCATGCGCGCAAGCTCCGGGCTCCGCAACGGCCCGGGCATGACGACATCGGTAAAGAGCAGGTCGATATGGGCGCCGCTTTCGATCACGGTGAGCGCGCTTTGCGCATCCTTGGCCTTCAACACGTAGTAGCCGAGATCCGTCAGCATCTCGACGACAGTCGTGCGCACACCCTCGTCATCCTCGGCGACGAGGATGGTTTCCGTGCCCCCGGTCGCCGGCACGCTGTCGACATTGGTGATGCGATCCTCGCTCTGGAACGAGCGGGGCAGATAGAGCTTGACGGTCGTGCCTTCGCCGATCTCGCTGTAGATCTTCACGTGGCCACCGGACTGCTTGACGAAGCCATAGACCATCGACAGGCCAAGACCGGTACCCTTGCCTTCCGGCTTGGTCGAGAAGAAAGGCTCGAAGGCCTGTTCTATGACCTCCTGCATCATGCCGGATCCGGTATCGGTAACCGCCAGCACGACATATTGGCCGGCGGTGACTTCAGGATGGGTGCGGCTGTAGGTGTCGTCGAGGAAGGCGTTGCCGACCTCGATCGTCAGCTTACCGGGGCCAGCCATCGCGTCTCGGGAGTTGATCGCAAGGTTGAGCAGTGCGTTCTCGATCTGGGTCGGATCGGCAAAGCTGTTCCAGAGCCCACCTGAGACCATGGTCTCGACTTCAATCTCCTCGCCGAGCGCGCGGCGCAGCATGTCGTCCATGCCGGTGACGAGACGGCCAATATTGACGACCTTCGGCTCCAACGGTTGCCGGCGGCCGAAGGCGAGCAACTGGCTTGCCAGCCGCGAGCCGCGTTCGACGGCGGCAAGCGCGTTGGAAATGCGTTCCTTGGCCCGACCGCTCTCTGCCACGTCCTTGCCCAGAAGCTGCAGGTTGCCTGAGATCACCTGCAGCAGATTGTTGAAATCATGGGCAACGCCGCCGGTGAGCTTGCCGATCGATTCCATCTTCTGCGACTGCTGGAGCGCTGCTTCGGCCTGCTGGCGCTCGGCAATCTCGGCCGCGACGCGGACCTCGAGCATTTCATTAAGTTTCCGCAGCTGATCTTCCATATTGCGGCGCTGGTCGATTTCGATTTTGGCGGCACGGAAAAGCCGGATATTGTCGATCGCGACGGCCGATTGGCCGGCGAGACTGACGAGGCTCGCCTCGGCCGCTTGGGAAAAACGGCCGGGCTGGCCGTGGCCGAAGAACAAGCCGCCGATGACGCCGCCGTCGCGTGATTTCACCGGCACGGCAAGATAGCTCCTGACGGGAAGATGGCCCTTCGGCATGCCAGCATGCGGCGCATTCTGCCCGTAGCGCGGGTCGAGCAGGATGTCGTCGGAGCGCATAATGCCTTCGCCGTTGAAGGTCGGCGCGAAGACCTTGGTATTGCGCGGCATCGGGAATTTCTCGAAGTTCTTCCGATCGACACCGGAGAGGGCATAGAGCATGTAGCTGCCACCCTCGCCATCATCGACATTGTAGAAAAAGGCGCCGAATTCCGCGCCGGTCAGCGTCACGCCGGCATCGACGACAATCTGGGTGAGGCGTTCGACACTGGGCTCGGCGGTGATCGCCGCACCCGCCCGGTTGACAACCGCAAGTGCCTCCGATTTTGCACGCAGTTCTTCCAGCGCGCTTTGTTCGCCGCGCTTGGCCGACACCTGGTCGGTAACATCAAGGGCCGCGCAGAGGATGCCGGCGACCCTGCCGTCATCGTCGCGCAGCGGCGTGTATGAGAAGGTGAACCAGGTGTCTTCGGTACGGCCGTCGCGGCGCATCGGGATAAGCAGCTCTTTGAAGAGCTGCGAACTGCCTTCGAGCGTGCTGGTGACGATCGGCGAGAACTGTTCCCAGATATCTGCCCAGACCTCGCGGAAGGGTCGTCCGAGGGCATCGGGATGCCGCTCGGGGAAAACGGGCACATAGGCTTCATTGTAGAGAAAAGCGAGATCCGGACCCCAGGCGACGAATTTGGGCTGGCGGGAATTCAACACCATTTCGGCGACGTGCTTGAGAGAGGCAGGCCAGCTTTCGACCGGACCGAGACCGACGGCGTGGAAATCCGGATGCCGTAACAATTCGCCGATTTCGCCTCCACCTCTCGGCCAGCCGTCCCCGACGCTTCTCATTCAAAATCGCTTCCTTGTCGTCTGCCGCACCGATGTGATCGGTCGGCTCGGGGTCCAGCCCTTCCAAAGCTTCAACATAGAGGCTAACGATGGGAGGAAAAGGGCGCGATCGAAATATCCCTGACTGCCGGGTGTTCAACGCTTTTCGCGGTTTGCGGCGGTGCCCGGGAGGTTATTTTTGATTGAGCTTTTGTGAAGCGACCAAAGCGCGGCCGATGTGGAAGAAGGGCAACTGCGCGGGCGCACGGGGATCGCGGAAAACCAGTCCGACGAGGTTATCGACGACAAGGATGAAGCCAAGGGCGAGACCGAGGTAGAGCAGCGCGGCGACGATGAGGAGCGACATCTCCATCCCTCACACGATCGCGGTCGAAGCGCGGCTGCTGGCTAAAAAGAGGATTTCGGTATGACTGTCCTTCATGGCAACTTCCTCGTTGCGCCATAAACAATCATCGCACCTTCTTGTTCCCGGTTATCGGACGAAGATTCAACTTTTTTCGGAAGCCTCAAAGCTTGCAGCGTCATTCGGCCTCTGTTCACCCCCGCATGGAAGCCCATCGTGGAATCCCTAAAGCAAAACTAATTCAGGCATATGACAAAACGAGATCAAAGGGCGTCGCGACGACGCCCTTTTTAATAGACTTGCTCGGTAATCCAGTGTTCAGGACGCCGTCTTGCGGCTTGCAGCCCGCTTCGGTGCCGGTGTCACGACGCCGTTGGCCTTGCTGCCCGTCACGCTGCGCTTCGCCTTGGGTTTGGCTTCCTTGCCGTTGGAAGACGCAGCAGAGCCCTCGAGCGCGTCGCGCTCGTCTCGTGCCTGTTCCCAATGAATGGAATCTCGCCCTGTCGGATATCCCTCTTCTTCCCAGAGGGTGTATGCACGTTTTTTGATCCACTCTTCCCGAGTTTCTGCCATCGCTGATCTCCAGTCACATGATGCCGTCGTTCGAACGCGATACTGCTCGGATGGTTCCAGAGGAGGGGAGCTCTTTCAAGCGAAATCGCGCCGCAACCGGAAATATTTCGCATCGCAGCATATTAGGGTTGAGAATCGAGGTTTACCGGGGCCGAAACTCCGCAGCCTTGTGCAGATCTGACACGAAATCCCGGCGCTGCTGGTCTCGGTCCGCCTCGTTACGGATGCGCAAGAGATAGGAGGGGTGGATGGTGACCAGAACAGGCGGATGGTTTGTCGGATGCAGGATATGGCCGCGCTCCGGCGTCAGCTTTGCTTTCGGGCCAAGCAACGCATACAGCGCACTTGCACCGAGCGTCACGACGAGCTTCGGCCGCAGGATGTTGAGCTCTGCGCCGAGCCACCAGGCGCACCGCCTGATCTCGCCGGCATTCGGTTTTGCATGCAGCCGCCGTTTGCCGCGCGGCGTGAACTTGAAGTGCTTGACCGCATTGGTGACATAACAGCGTTGACGATCGAGACCGGCCTCTTCGAGGCAGTGATCGAGCAGCCGGCCGGCGGGGCCGACAAAGGGCCTGCCGGTCAAATCCTCCTGGTCCCCCGGCTGCTCGCCAATGAGGACGATCTCGGCTTTCCCGGAGCCTTCGCCGAAGACGATTTGCGTGGCATTCCTGTAGAGATCACAACGGGTGCAGTCTTCGGCCTGATGCCAAAGTTCGGGAATGCTGTCGGCATTCGCGACTTCAAGCGCCCAGGCGGGACCGACATTTGCGGCTATGGTCATGATGGCGACCCTCATCTCCTCGGGATCAATCGATCTGTGCCGGCATTGTTCCCGCGGTGAAGCGGGCGGCGGCGGTAAAATGGTCACGGCATAAAATTTCGCGTCATGAGAGAACAGCGTTGTGATTGATCGCCGGCGTTTCGCGGCTATATTCGCCAGCGATGTTCTATCTCCTGTCGACCTACTGGCCGCATATCCTCTTTGTCGTTTCGATCGCCATGGGGGCTGCCGCGGCGATCCATGCCGCGATGACCAAGGAGGAGGTGCGCGCCGCGATTGGCTGGGTCGGCGTCATCATTCTGTCTCCGATCATCGGCGCGGTGCTCTATGCGATTGCCGGCATCAACCGCATCCGCCGCAAATCGTTGAGCGTGCGGCGCGACGCGCTGCTGCTTGCGGCCGAATTCGACGAACTCGAGACCTTCGATGCCGAGGCCGAGACGGTGATCAGCCAGTTCGGCCGCCGCTTCGCGGCGCTGCAGACGCTCGGCGACCGGGTGACGCGCAATCCGCTGACTTCAGGCAATACGATCGATGTGCTGGAAACCGGCGACGAGGCCTATGCGGCGATGAAGACCGCCATCGACGAGGCGGCGCGCAGCATCCTGCTCGAAACCTATATTTTCGACCGCGATGCGGTCGGCCTTCGCATCGCCGATGCGCTGATTGCGGCGGCCAGCCGTGGTGTGGAAGTCCGGGTGCTGATCGACGCGGTCGGCGCGCGTTATTCGGTGCCGAGCATTCTCGGCCATCTGAGGGAAGGCGGCGTCACCGTTGCCGTCTTCAACGGCAATGTCATCATGGGTTTACGGCTGCCCTATGCCAATCTGCGCACCCACCGCAAGATCCTGATCGTCGACGGGAAAATCGCGCTGACGGGCGGGATGAACATCAGGGCGGGCTTCAGCGAGGAGGCAACAGGCGAGAGCTTTGCCCACGACACGCACTTCAGCGTCACCGGCCCCGTCGTGGCCGACCTTTTCGACCTCGCCGCCGAAGACTGGCGCTTCTCGACGCAGGAGTTGTTGAACGACGAGCCCTGGCGCATCGAACCGCCGGAGCGCAGTCCTGGCGATCCCATCCTGATGCGCGTCGTCGCCTCCGGCCCGGATCGCAGCGTCGAGACCAACCACAAGATGCTGATGGGCGCCTTTTCCGTGGCGCGCCAGTCGATCCGCATCATGTCGCCCTATTTCCTGCCGGACCGCGAACTCATCAGCGCCCTGGTGACGGCGGCGCGGCGCGGCGTCGAAGTCGATATCGTCGTGCCCGCGCTCAACAACCTCGTGCTGGTCGACCGGGCGATGACGGCGCAGTTCGATCAGATCCTCAAGAATTACTGCCGCATCTGGCGCTCCACCGGCAGCTTCAGCCATTCGAAACTGCTGACGATCGACGGTACCTGGGCCTATGTCGGCTCTTCCAATCTCGATCCGCGGTCGCTGCGGCTGAATTTCGAGGTCGATCTCGAAGTGCTGAACGAGGGCTTCGCCGCCGAGATCGACGAGCACATCGAGGAAACCTTGAAAACCGCGACGCCCGTGACGCTTGAGGGGCTGCAGGCGCGACCCTTCCCGGTGCGGCTGCTTGAGAAGGTGCTGTGGCTAGGGTCGCCCTATCTCTGAAGGATTTTTTGTGATCGGACGTGGCAAGTCCGGCTTGCCCGCCTATACTGTTGAGACAAGCCTTTTCGATCAACGGAACAAGTGCGCCTGCCGATGCACGCCAGAAAAGACAGCCTTCCCGCCAGCATTCTCGCCTCGATCAGGAGCAGGAAAAAGCGGCTCGATGCAGCCTATACGGAGGCAAGGCCGCCCAGTGCGGGGACGCTGATCGCCTCCTACAACGTGCACAAGTGCATCGGCACCGACCGCCGCTTCGATCCGGAGCGCACCAGCCGCGTCATCCACGAAATCGGCGCCGACGTGATAGCATTGCAGGAGGCCGATACGCGCTTTGGCGAGCGCACCGGCATTCTCGATCTCGGGCGGCTGGAGCGGGAAACGGGACTGATCGCGGTCCCGATTGCCGGCATGGCGAAGGCGCATGGCTGGCACGGCAATGTCGTGCTCTTCAAGAAGGGGCTGGTGCATGACGTGCATCAGGTCAAGCTGCCGGGGCTGGAACCGCGCGGCGCGCTGGTTGCCGAGATCGAACTCGAGAAGGGCGGGGTGCTGCGCATCATCGCCGCGCATTTCGGGCTGCTGCGCCATAGCAGAGCCCAGCAGGCGCGCATGCTGGTCGAACTGATCAACGACAGGCACGAGATGCCGACCATCCTGCTCGGCGACCTCAACGAATGGCGGCTCGGCGACCGGTCTTCGCTCAACACCTTTCAATCCGCCTTCGGACCGCTGCCGCCCGCCGTCCCGAGTTTCCCCGCCGGCCTGCCGCTTCTGGCGCTCGACCGCATCATCGCCAACCGCAAGGGGATCATCTCGGAGGTGGAAGCACATGATACGCCGCTCGCGCGTATCGCCTCCGACCACCTGCCGATCAAGGCGCTGATCGATCTGGAACCGGTTGCGGGTTGATGTCATGGCGACAGCGGGTGCTGTCGCCGTTGTCACTTCGGCCGGCGCTTTCACTCAGCCATGGCTGAAACGTCACAAGCCGGATGGCGTTCAACATGATCTCGAATATCCGCTTGCGCATCGATATCTCTCCTTCGCAATCATATGCCGCCCCTTGCCTCGCGCCTTCAAACGAGCTTATCGTCGGCCTCGAATGACTTGAGGTTATGGATGAAGCGCGGACGCCTGCCATTGACCGCTTTGCGGAGTTTCGAGGTCGCCGGCCGCCTCGAGAGCTTCACGCGGGCGGCGCAGGAGCTGTTCATCTCGCAGGCGGCGGTCAGCCGGCAGATCCGCGAGCTGGAGACGTTGCTGGGCGAAGCGCTCTTCGAGCGCCGCCATCGCGGCGTCCATCTGACCGCCTCGGGCAACAAGCTGCTGGCGATCCTGACGTCATCCTTCGACCGGATCGACGAATCCCTGGAAGAAATCCGCAGCCGACCGGCGAGGGCAGCGCTGACGATCAGCGTGGAACCTTCCTTCGCGGCGTGCTGGCTCGTTCCCCGCCTGCCGGAGTTTCGCGAACGGCATCCTGAGATCGACGTGACGATCGACGCCGATTCACGCCTGGTCGAGTTCCGAGGCGGACAGGCCGAGATCGCCATCCGCCACAGCGCCAGCGTGACCGCCTGGCCGAGGACGGAGAGCGGGCATCTCGCCGATGTCAGGATGGTGCCGGTCGCGGCACCTGCGCTGCTCAAGGGAGGGCCTGCGATCGACCGCCCGGAAGACATGCTCTGTCATACGCTGTTGCATGAGGAGACCCGCGACGTGTGGTTCCGCTGGTTCGAGATGGCAGGCATCGCCATGCCGGAAATCGCGCGGGGGCCGGTCTATGCCGATGGCGGGCTGGTCATGCAGGCGGTCCTGCGCGGGCAGGGCATAGCACTGATGGACGATATCTTCGCCGAGGAAGAGATCAGGGCGGGCCGGTTGCTTCGCCTGTCCGACCTTGCCGTTGCCCACGGCGCCTACTGGCTGGTCGCGCGCAGTTTTGAACGTCTCGCTCCGCCTGCCTCGTTCTTTGTCCGCTGGATCAACTCCCGGATCGAAACCTTCTGAAGGCGGCCTATCTGCCGTGACGCTCGACCTCGGTCAGCACCGTGATGAAGGCCCGCAAACCCCGCGGCACGTGACGGTGGCCGGGATAATAGAGACAGAGGCCCGGAATGGCAGGACACCAGTCGTCCAGCACCGTGACGAGCGCGCCGCTTTCGAGAAACGGCCGGGCGGTGCGATCCGAGACATAGGCGATGCCGAGCCCCTTTGCCGCCGCCTGCGCCATCAGCTCGACATGGTCGAGCGTCAGCACGCCCGGAACGTCGACGGCAAGCTCGTGGCCGTGTTTTTCGAACTCCCAGCGGAAGAGCTTGCCGCTTGGCAGCCGGAAGCGGATGCAGGCGTGGGTCTTTAATGCGTCCGGTGTCTGCGGCGCCGGATGCGCTGCCAGATAGGCCGGCGAAGCGACGGCAACAAAGCGGGTATCTCCGCCGAATTCCACCGCGATCATATCGAGCGGCACCGCCTCGCGAAGTCTTATGCCGGCATCGAAACCGTCGGCAACGACATCGACGAGCCGATTGTCGGTGACGAGATCGAGCGACATGTCGGGATAGCGGGTGAGAAAGGTCGGGACGGCGGCATCGAGCAGCACCCGCGCGGCGATCTCGCTGGTATTGACCCGCAACGTGCCGCTGGGATGGCCGCGGAATTCGTTGACCTCCTCGAGCGCCAGATCGAAATCCCTGAACAGTGGCGTCAGACGGGTAACGAGGCGCTCGCCGGCCTCCGTCGCCGCCACGCTGCGGGTCGTCCGGTGGAGAAGCCGAACGCCCATATTGGCTTCGAGCGAACGCATCATATGGCTGAGCGTCGAAGGCGACAGGCCCAACTCGTCGGCAGCCTTGCGGAAGCTGCGATGGTTGACGATAGCAGACAAGGCTCTCAGATCGGCAAGGCCCGGCTTGTAATTCATGGCTAGAATTCACCAACTCATGCAGCATTCGACGGATGGAAGCAGGAATAGGCTTATCTATCTTTACCTTCAAGAGCAGCCGCAATGCCGCGGCATGAAAGGTAAAGACAATGGGAAAGACATGGATGATTACTGGCGCCTCCTCCGGTTTCGGGCGCATCATGACCGAAAAATTGCTGGCGCGCGGCGATCGCGTCGCGGCGACAGTGCGCAAGCCGGCAGCGCTCGATGATTTGAAGTCGCATTACGGCGACAACCTCTGGATCGCGACGCTTGACGTCAGCAATGATGGGACGGTGCGCTCGGTCGTCGACGCCGCTTTTGGAGCGATGGGCCGGATCGACGTCGTCGTCAGCAATGCCGGCTACGGCCTGTTCGGTGCTGCCGAAGAGGTCAGCGACGAACAGATCCGCCATCAGATCGATACCAACCTGGTCGGCTCGATCCAGGTGATCCGGGCAGCACTGCCGCATATGCGGGCGCAGGGCGGCGGCCGCATCCTGCAGGTGTCTTCGGAAGGCGGGCAAATCGCCTATCCGAATTTCAGCCTCTATCACGCGACCAAGTGGGGCATCGAAGGCTTCATCGAAGCCGTTTCGCAGGAGGTCGCCCCCTTCGGCATCGAATTCATCATCGCCGAGCCAGGTCCGGCGCGGACCGATTTTGGCCGCGGGCTGGTCGCGCCGCGGCCGATGAAAGCCTATGACGCGACGCCGGCCGGCGACATCCGCCGCGCTATCGCCGACGGCAGGTTCGAGGCCAAGGGTGACCCCGTCAAGATGGCGCAGGCGATGATCGAGGCTGCCGAACAACACTTGGCTCCGAAGCGGCTGGCGCTTGGCGCCGGCAGCTATGCCTCGATCCGCAAGGCGCTGGTCGAGCGGTTGGCTGAACTCGACGCCTTCAAGGAGGTGACGATTTCAGCCGATGTCGATGCCTGATCGGGACCAGCAAATGCGCCGCCGGTGCCGGTTGGTCGATGTCGTCAGGCGCCGTATGTCCCATCCTGCAAATCTCGTTAGAGAGCGCCCGCCGCCTGCAGCAGCTTGCGATCGAGATCGACTGACACGCGGGACTGCTTGTCGAGAACCATGGTCGCCGGCTTGTCGGTTGTGTAGGCCGGCCAGTCGGGCAAGCCCTCGGCGCTCGGCTTGCCGTTGCGCGCGAAGTTGACCCAGGCCTGGCTCACCTTCCTGGAAAGCGCCAGGGCGTCGCTCCCACCACCGGTCGACGTCTTGACCAGAGCGGCGTTCGCAAACACGTAGGGCAGTTCCGAGCAATGCCAGGCCATGGCAATCCCATCCAGGACCGGTGACTCGTAGGCGAACATGTAGGAGTAGACCGGAGCCCCGTTCTGCTTCGCCTTCAGGTCGAGATCACGGATGGCTCCCGGCCGGAAGCGCAGATCCAGGAAATAGGCGTCGGCGATCTTTTTCTCGGGGTAGGCCGCCATGAATGCCTTGCCGACCGCGTCGGATTTGTCGGCGAAGCGCTCCTTCAGCTTGGCCTCGGACTTGTCTTCGTCCCAGTTGTTCTTGTTGTCGGCAAGAAGCTCGCCCGCCTTGTGATTGATCACCGTCTCGAACTCGTTGAGGGTGTTTCCGACCATCAGCGGAATGTCCTTGGCCTGGTCAACCCACTCTGTCCCGACGGGGTTCACCGGAATGTAGTCCCCGTCCTGAACAGGTGCGTAGCGGGCGTCTTTTGCGCCTTGGGCGGTCGCGTCCTTGATGGCCTTGTCGGCCGCGGCAAGGAGATCGTAGTAGTCGACGTCGGCAAGCTTGTCGATTTCCTCAGCCTTGAGACCGAGGTTGGCAAGCGTCAGTTCGGCCACCTTCCGCGAGGATGCCTGATCGACGACGGAATCGCTCCGGGAGCCGCTCTGAACGATGGCCTTCTGGAAGAGGCCCTTCGCCGAAGGCGTCCCCATCAAGGCGCGCACCTTGTAGCCGCCGCCGGACTGGCCGAAAATCGTCACGTTGCCGGGATCGCCGCCGAAGGCCGCGGCATTGTCGTGGACCCACTTCAGCGCGGCGACGAGATCGGTGACGCTGGCATTGCCCGTCCGTTTGTATTTCTCTCCGTAAGCGGAAAGATCGAGGAAGCCGAGCACGTTGAGCCGGTGGTTGAGGGTGACGACGACGACATCACCGTCCTTGCTCAGATTGTGGCCGTCATACGAGGTCAGTTCGATGCCTGAACCATTGGTGAAGCCGCCCCCATGGATCCAGACCATGACCGGCCGTTTCTTTCCGTCGTTGATCGCCGGCGTCCAGATGTTCAGGAACTGGCAGGCTTCGCTCATCGGCAGATAGCGGTGCGGATTGAAGAGTTCGTCGCCGGCCACTTCCTTCATGCGGGGGATAAAGCAGTTCTCGCCATGGGTGACCGCGGGGCGGATGCCTTTCCAGGGCGCGACCTCTTCCGCCGGCATGAAGCGGTCGGCATGTGCATAGGGGACGCCAAGATAGCTAAAGATGCCATCGTCGAGTGCGCCGACGAGACTGCCCTTGTTGGTTTCGACGACCGTCTTGCTCTGCGAAGCAACAAACTCTTCGGCGAGAGCGGGCGCGCCGACAATAGAAGCCGTCATCGCCGATAGCGCGGATATCAAAGTGCAATAATATAGAAACGTCCTTTTCATCAACTTATCCTCTTGTCGTTGATTGTAAGTTCAAAAGTCCGACGGCCGCCATCCCCGGCCGTCGGTGACTAACTAGGTCGGCGCCGACGCTTTTTCACGCCACGGTCAGACTGTTTGCCGGAGAGAGGATCATGCCGGAGGGTTGGACGAGTCTTTCTTGCCGACCGGCCACCAATGAACAGGAGATCTGACGCCGGGCGGGCCGCTTCCACGCGGTTTGGTCCCGCCGGACGTCGAGCGTCTTGAGCATGCCTGACGGAACACCATCGGCGCCTGGGTGGTGGCGATTGGGCAACATTATCCGCACAGGTGATCACACGGCGAGATAAGCCGAGATCCCGCCGCTTGCCAGGACCGCGCTAGCATCCGCCACTTGTCAAAAAGATGACGAAGGGACCACGCCGATCGTTGGGACGGGTGGTTTGTGCTCCGGCATCTTGTTTCCTTGCTCGTCGCCGGCGCTCAGGGCCTCGCGCACTTCATCCTCTTCCCAACCCGCCTCGACGGCGGAAGCCACGAGCGTTTCAATTTTCTCGGTTTCCGAGTTGTGCGATATCTCATCGAGGCGGCGTCTGGCGGTCTCGAGACACTGACGAAGGTTCGAAGCGCGGCTGGCGTCGTTACGGTCGTAGCTTGGCGATGCGACGTAGGTCATTTGAAAGCTCCCTGCTGATCGACAGGAACACCTGAAGAGAGAGGCGGTTCCACTGCGTGCCCGCGGTAAGCGCCGCGCTGAAACCATTTCGGAGGTGCAAAGGGAATTGTGGAGCGGCCGGCCGACCAACAAACACCCCTTGACGTCTTTCCATCTTTGAGAAATGCTAAGATGTCAGACCAATTCTAGACGTCGGCTGCCTGATAAGAAAATGGGGAACCATGAAGGCAAATAGCAGCGACAGGCCGGTGATCCGGCCGCTTCCAGTCATGGACCGCGCGCGTCAGGTGACCGATGCGCTGGCGGATTATGTCGAGGAAGCCAGGTTGAAGGCGGGCGATAGGCTTCCGGCCGAGCGCGAGCTGATGGCAGCGCTTGCCGTCGGCCGCTCGACCATTCGCGAGGCGATACGCCACTTCCAGGCGCTCGGCGTCATCGAGACGCGTAAGGGCAGCGGTACCTATCTGCTGAAACCGGTTTCCAGGGCGACGATCCACATGCCGCTGTCTTTCGACACGGTTCATCTGCGCGACGTGCTGCTGCAGACGCTGGAGGTTCGACGCGGCATCGAATGCGAGGCAGGCATGGTCGCGGCCCGGCGGCGCACGAACACAGACCTCGTCGTCATCGAGGAAAAGCTGGACGCGATGGAGCGGGTGCACTTGGAGAAGGGTACCTCCGGGCCGGAGGATCTGGCCTTCCATCTCGCTGTCTACGACGCCACCCACAATCCGCTGTTTCGCCAGCTTCTCGAGCAGATGCGCGAGACCTTCGAGCGCTTCTGGGAGCATCCGTTCGACCGCCAGGATTTCGCGCGCCGGTCCTTCCCCTTTCACCGCACCCTTTTCGATGCGATCGCTGCCGGGGATCCCGAGGCGGCGCGCGCCGAAACGTTGAAAATTCTCGATATCGTCGAGGAAGACATCAAGGAAATGTCCAAATGAGCAACGGCTCTGAACCGTTCGATCTTGCTTCCCTCATCACGGCGCACGACGAAGGCAACTTCGCTGACGCCGTCGTGCCGCCGATTTTCCAGACCTCGCTTTTCACCTTTTCCGATTATGACGACATGATCGCCTCTTATCGCGGCGAGAGGGTGCGGCCGATCTATACGCGCGGCCTGAACCCGACGGTGCGTGCCTTCGAAGAAATGCTCGCCAAGCTCGAAGGTGCCGAGGATGCGCTGGGTTTTGCAAGCGGCATGGCGGCGATCTCATCGGCGGTCTTAAGCTTCGTCGAGCCGGGCGACCGCATCGTTGCCGTCAAGCATGTCTATCCCGATGCCTTTCGCCTGTTCGGCACCATCCTGAAGCGGATGAAGATCGAGGTGACCTATGTCGACGGACGCGACGAGGAGGCGGTCGCCAAGGCGCTGCCCGGCGCCAAACTCTTCTACATGGAAAGCCCGACGAGCTGGGTGATGGAGGCGCATGACGTCGGCGCGCTCGCAGCACTCGCCAGACAACATGGCGCCGTCTCGATGATCGACAACAGCTGGGCAAGCCCGTTCTTCCAGCGGCCGCTGACGCTCGGCGTCGATCTCGTCATCCATTCAGCCTCGAAATATCTCGGCGGCCACAGCGATGTGGTGGCCGGCGTCATCGCCGGCTCGAAGGCGATGATCGCGCGTGTCAAGGCCGAGGCCTATCCCTATCTCGGCGGCAAGCTTTCGCCGTTCGACGCCTGGCTGCTGATCCGCGGGTTGCGCACGCTGCCGCTGCGCATGAAAGCCCACGAGGCATCGGCGCTTGAAATCGCCAGGCGCCTTCAGAAGCTCGGCGTGGTGGAAACGGTCTGCCATCCGGGGCTCGCCAACCGTCTGCCCACTGGCCTCATCGGCACCTCGGGCCTGTTTTCCTTCATATTCCGCGACGGCGTGGATATCCGTGCCTTCGCCGATCATCTCAAGCTCTTCAAACTGGGCGTAAGCTGGGGTGGACATGAAAGCCTGATCGTACCGGGCGAGGTGGTGCTCCAGCAGAAAGCACAGCCGAATTCCGCACATGCCTTCGGCATCCATGCGCGATCCGTACGTCTCCATGTCGGCCTCGAAGGAACCGAGGCTTTGTGGAGAGACATCGAGGAGGCGCTCGCCGCCGCCTCACAATCCTGAAACCCGAGAGAAACCTAATAAGGGGGAACTGAGCCATGAAAAAACTAATAATCTCGACGATCTTTGCTTCGATGATGGCGGGCACGGCCTTTGCCGATACGACGCTCAAGCTTGTCGAAGTCATCACCAGCCCGGAGCGCACCGAAACGCTGAAATCGATCGTCGGCAAGTTCGAAGCCGCCAATCCCGGCACCAAAGTCGACATCATCTCGTTGCCCTGGAACGAGGCGTTCCAGAAGTTCGCGACTATGGTGTCTGCCGGCGACGTGCCCGATGTGATGGAAATGCCCGATACCTGGCTGTCGCTCTATGCCAATAACGGCATGCTCGAGAGCTTAGAGCCCTACCTTGCAAAGTGGGAGCACACCAAGGAGCTGACGCCGCGCGCGCTCGAACTCGGCCGCGACGTCAAGAACACCGCCTATATGCTGCCCTACGGATTCTATCTCAGGGCGATGTTCTACAACAAGAAGCTGCTTGCCGAAGCCGGCGTCGCCGCGCCGCCGAAGACGATGGAAGAATTCACCGCCGCTTCGGAGAAGGTTTCCAAACTGTCCGGCAAATACGGCTACTGCATGCGCGGCGGAGCGGGCGGCCTAAACGGCTGGATGATCTTCGCCGCCTCGATGGCCGGCTCGAACAAGTATTTCAACGACGACGGCACCTCGACGATGAACAGCCCCGGCTGGGCCAAGGGCATCGAATGGATGGTCGATCTCTACAAGAAGGGCTATGCGCCCAAGGACAGCGTCAACTGGGGCTTCAACGAGGTCGTCGCCGGCTTCTATTCTGGCACCTGCGCATTCCTCGATCAGGATCCGGATGCGTTGATCGCCATTGCCGAACGCATGAAGAAGGAGGATTTCGGCGTCATGCCGCTGCCGAAGGGGCCTGACGGCAAGTCCTTCCCGACGATCGGCTATGGCGGCTGGTCGATGTTCACGACCAGCGGCAACAAGGATCTCTCCTGGAAGCTGATCGCCACGCTCGAAGGGCCGGAAGGCAATATCGAGTGGAACAAGCGCATCGGCGCCCTGCCGGCCTATACGGCGGCCGAGAAGGATCCCTTCTACGCCGGTGACCAGTTCAAGGGCTGGTTCGAGGAACTGGCCGACCCGAACACGGTACCAACAGTCATGCCGACCTATCTCGAGGAATTCGCCTTCTTCAAGGATTCGCTGGCGATCAAGACCTCGCAACAGGCGATGCTCGGCGATATCTCGGCGAAGGATCTGGCCGACCAGTGGGCGGAATACCTCACCAAGGCGCAGCAGAAGTTCCTCGCCAAGAAATAAGCGACGGACTGACGGCGGCGGCCTCGAAACAGGCCGCCGCCGCTTTTTTGATGACACAGACGGCGCAGAACGCCGCGAACGGGACCTTTTGGCTGATGACCATTTCCGCCGATACGCTCGACATGCGTCGCGACCGCAGACCATGGCTGCGTCGCGTTGCCGATGCTTCGGAGCCCTATCTCTACAGCGCGCCGTCGCTGATCCTGATCATTGCGGTGATGCTGGTGCCGCTGACGGTCGGGATTTCCTACGCCTTCCGCGATATCCAGCTGCTCAATCCGTTTTCCGGCGGCTTCATCGGGCTCGATCATTTCCGCGAGCTTTCAGGCGACGCCGCCTTCTACGGTGCGCTGAGGAACACGCTGTGGTGGACAGGCGCTTCCGTCGTCCTGCAGTTCGTTTTCGGGCTGATCCTGGCGCTGCTGCTCGACAAGCCGTTCAAGGGCCGGGCAATCGCCCAGGCGCTGGTCTTCCTGCCCTGGGCCGTGCCGTCCTTTCTTGCCGGCCTCAACTGGGCCTGGCTGTTCAATCCCGTCATCGGGCCGATCCCGCACTGGCTCTTCGCCCTTGGGCTGATGCATGAGCCGGGCAATATCCTCTCCGATCCCAACTATGCGATGTGGGGGCCGATCGTCGCCAATGTCTGGTGGGGCATTCCCTTCTTCGCCATTACCCTGCTCGCCGCCTTGCAGGCGATCCCGCGCGATCTCTATGAGGCGGCGTCGATCGACGGCGCCGGCTGGTTCCAGCGGTTCCGCTCGATCACCCTGCCGTTTCTGGCGCCAACGATCGCCATCACCGTGCTGCTGCGCACCGTGTGGATTTCCAATTTCGCCGATCTCATCGTCGTCATGACCAATGGCGGGCCGGCAGACCGAACGCAGATCGTCGCCAGCTATATCTTCACGACAGCCTTCAGGCGGCTCGATTTCGGTTATGCCTCGGCGATCGCGCTGGTGCTGCTCGTACTGCTGCTTGCCTATTCGATGCTGATCATCCTGCTCCGGCAGACGCTGCTGAACAAGGATTGAGATCATGAGACGATCCGTCATTCCCACCATCGCACACCGTCTGGCGATCCTCTGCTACATCGCCTTCGCGCTCTTTCCGCTGTTCTGGCTGCTCAAGGTCTCGGTGACGCCGAACGACCTGCTCTATAGCGAGGGCGTGCGCATGTGGCCGTCGCGCACGACTTGGGATCATTATGCCTTTGTCCTGCGGCACAGCGCCTTTCCGACCTTCTTCAAGAACAGCCTGATCGTCTCGGCCTCGACGGCCATCACCGTGACCATCTGCGCCTCGCTATCGGGGTATGCGCTTTCCCGCTTCAATTTCCGGGCAAAATACTGGATTGTCGCTCTGATGCTGCTGACCCAGATGTTCCCGCTGGTCATGCTGGTCGCGCCGATCTTCAAGATCCTGTCGCCGCTGCATCTGACCAACAGCCTGACCGGGCTCGTCATCGTCTACACCGCCTTCAACGTGCCTTTCGCCACGTTCCTGATGCAGTCTTTCTTCGACGGCATCCCAAGGGATCTCGAAGAGGCGGCGAAGATCGACGGGGCGACGCAGTTCACGGCATTTCGCCAGATCATCCTGCCGCTGACGCTGCCGGGGATCGCCGCCACACTCGGTTTCGTCTTCACCGCCGCCTGGAGCGAACTGCTCTTCGCGCTGATGCTGATCAACGGCAATGACGCGGCGACCTTCCCGGTTGGCCTTCTTACCTTCGTTTCGAAATTCTCGGTGGATTTCGGGCAGATGATGGCGGCGGGCGTCATGGCGCTCATTCCGGCCGGCCTCTTCTTCCTGCTCATCCAGCGCTATCTCGTCCAGGGCCTGACGGCCGGCGCGGTCAAGGGTTAAACAAATGGCATCGATCGATATCCGGAATATCCGCAAAGCCTATGGCCATGTGCAGGTGCTGCACGGCGTCAACCTGGAAATCCAGGACGGCGAATTCGTCGTGCTCGTCGGTCCGTCCGGCTGCGGCAAGTCCACGCTGCTGCGGATGATCGCCGGGCTTGAGGAGGTCACATCAGGCGAGATCCGCATCGCCGGCAATAGGGTCAACGAGTTGCATCCCAAGGACCGCGACATCGCCATGGTGTTCCAGTCCTACGCGCTTTACCCGCATATGAATGTCGCCGGCAATATGAGCTACAGCCTCAGGCTGCGGAAGGTGGCGAAGGAGAAGATTGCAGGCGCGGTCGCCGCGGCTGCCGCAAAGCTCGGCCTCGATCCGTTGCTCGAACGCAGGCCGAAGGCGCTTTCCGGTGGCCAGCGACAGCGCGTCGCCATGGGCCGCGCCATCGTGCGCCAGCCCAAGGCCTTCCTGTTCGATGAACCGCTGTCCAACCTCGATGCGCGCCTGCGCGAACAGATGCGCGCCGAAATCAAGAAACTGCATGGCGACCTGAAGGCGACCTCGATCTACGTGACCCACGACCAGATCGAGGCAATGACGCTGGCGGACCGGATTGTCGCCATGCATGGCGGAGTGGTCCAGCAGGTCGGCGGTCCCCTGGAACTCTACGACCGCCCCGCCAATCTCTTCGTTGCCGGCTTCATCGGCTCGCCTGGGATGAATTTCCTCGAGGCCAGCTACGATGCCGGCGGCGTGAAGCTGAAGGACGGCACGATCGTGCCGCTTGCAAAGCCTTTGCCGCTTTCAGACGGCGCAAAGGTGACGCTCGGCATCCGGCCGGAGCATGTGCTGATGAGTGACGGCGGGGCGGGGCTTGCCGCGGATGTGGAACTCGTCGAACCGACAGGCTTCGGCATCATCCTGCACCTTGCCCTGCATGGTCTGCCGTTCAAGATCTTCACGCTGAACCGCGAAGCGCTGAAGGCAGGTCCCAAGGTCAATGTGGCCTTCCCGGCTCAATATTTGCATGTGTTCGACGGCGAGGGAAAACGCGTCGATTGAACGGTTAGGCCGGTAGCCCGATGCTGTCGGTTTCGGCATAGTGTCTCCGGCAGGGGCGGGGAGGCAGAACATGCTCGTTGCGCAGATTTCCGATATCCATGCGGGGCCAGACCTTTCGTCGCTGCGGACGCTGGAGCGAGCGATAGGTTGGCTGAAAACGTTCCGCCCGGATGTGCTTGTTGTCACCGGAGATCTGGTAAACGACCGATGGCGGCACGGCTATCGCCTTGTTGCCGAAAACCTGCGGTCGCTGGACTGCCCCGTCCATCTGTTGCCGGGCAACGGTGACGATGTGCAATTGATGCGCTCCGAACTTGTCGCTGTCGGCACGTGGATCAATGCGACGGGACCGATGCATTTCCGGACAGCCGTCGATGGGCTGACCCTCTTCGGTGTCGATGTGACCGTTGCCGGTCAGAGTTACGGCGACGTCCTGCCGCACCTGCCATGGCTGACGAGCGCGCTTGCGGATGTGACGACGCCCTCCCTTCTCTTCATGCATCAGCCGCCGTTGCGGATCGGCATCGAGGTGCTGGACCAGGTCGGATGCAGAAACGGCAGTGCGCTTCTCAGCACCCTGAAGACGATGCACAGGCTACCGCTGGCGATTCTCTGCGGCCATGTTCACCGACCCGCTTTTGGCCGGCTGGGATCGATGACTGTCCAGACCTGCGGCTCCCTTTGCCCGCCCAATCCGCTTCTGCTGGACGGCCGTGCCGATCTTTCGGTGATCGACGCTCCGTCCTTCCTCATGCATGAGGTCAGCGACGGCAGGCTGGTTTCACATGTGGTCTCGGTTCCGATATCAGACAGGGGCGCATGAAAGGGATTGCACGATCATTCCTCACGTGCTGCGAGCGGAAAAATCTTTTGCCGCATCGCCCATGAGGGCTATATCGTCCGTGTGATCTTGCTGGATTGGATGCCATGACCGACACTGTTCTCGACCGCTTTCTCCGTTATGTCGTTATCGACACGCAATCCGACCCCGCCTCCTCGACGCAGCCGACCACCGGCAAGCAGAAGGATCTCGGCCGCGTTCTGGTCGATGAACTGCTGAAGATCGGTCTTGCGGACGCGCATCTCGATGAACACGGCTATGTCTACGCGACCATTCCGGCCAATAGCGACAAGACGGTGCCGGTCATCTGTTTCTGCTCGCACATGGATACGGCACCCGATTTCAGCGGCACTGATGTCAAGCCGCAGATCATCAGGAATTTTGCCGGCGGCGATATCAAGCTTGCCGGCGACACCGGCCGGGTGATCCGCGTCAGCGATCATCCCGAACTGCAGAACCAGATTGGCAATGATATCGTCACGACCGATGGAACGACATTGCTCGGCGCCGACGACAAGGCCGGACTGGCCGAAATCATGACCGCGGCTCAGATACTCGTCGGCAATCCAGATATCAGGCACGGGACGATCAAGATCCTGTTCACGCCCGACGAGGAAGTCGGGCGCGGCGTCAACAAGGTCGACCTGAAGAAACTCGGTGCCGACTTCGCCTATACGATGGACGGCGAGACGGCCGGCCATATCGAGGATGAGACGTTTTCGGCCGACGGCGTCGAGATCAGCATATCAGGTGTGGCGATCCATCCCGGCTTTGCCAAGGGCCGCATGGAAAACGCCATCAAAATCGCTGGCGCCATCATCGACCGGCTGCCGGGGGATATTGCCCCCGAGACCACGGAAGGCCAGCAGGGCTTCATCCATCCCACAGGCGTGACCGGTTCGATGGAGAAGGCGTCGCTGAGCTTTATCATCCGTGATTTCACCGACAAGGGTCTCACGGAAAAGGAATCGATGCTCGAAGGCATCGTCAAGGACGTGATGGCTGTCTATCCCGGCTCGACCTATCATTTTGAGGTGAAGGAGCAGTATCGCAACATGAAGGTGGTGCTCGATCGTCACCCGGAGATCGTCGACAACGCGATCGAAGCGGTGCGCCGGGCCGGCATGACGCCGGTGCGCGGCAGCATCCGCGGCGGCACCGATGGCTCGCGTCTTTCCTTCATGGGGCTGCCGTGCCCGAACATCTTCGCCGGCGGCCACGCCTTCCACTCGCCGCTCGAATGGGTGAGCCGCCAGGACATGGAAAAGGCCGTGAAGACGATCGTGGAACTGGCGAGGGTTTGGGAAGAGCGCGCCTAAAACAAGTCCAGCAAAAGCGCGCTTCCATCTAACTCATACCGGAACGGCGGTTGGTTTAACCGCCGTTCGCTGGAAGGCTTTCACGCAGCATCACGCTGTCATAGGCGGGCCGGGGGATAGGGATCGCAATGGGCATTCCCGGCTCGGGCTCGACCGATGTTACCGGGGATGTTTCCGGCGCGGTCACCGGCGCCGTGATCCGCATCTGCCCCGTGCTCGCCGTCGCCATGGGGTCTGGCGCCGGGAGAGGAACGGGAACCGCCGAGGGTATCAGGGCCTCGAATTGCGGCGGCAGCATGCTTTCGCCGGGCACATAGTTCATCGCCACCTCGTAGGAGGGCAGCGGCGGCGGCGTTTCAAGCATGCCGTTGGAGTCGCGCTTCTCGTAGAAGGCGTTGCCGCCGGCAACCGTCACATAGTGCATGTTGTCGTACGGGAATTTCAGCCCATCGGTGTGGAAGAACATCGCGTCCTTCACCGCAGGATGGCGTGCGCCTTTAACAAGGATTGCATCGGCCGCGCTGGCAAGCTCGGTTTCCGCCTGCGGCTTGACTTCGCGCGTCATCACGCCGGGCGCGAACTGCCGTTTCTGGGCCACCACGCCGCAGATCGACGTCGGATAGGCGCCGGAGGTGAGCCTGTTCATGACCACGGTCCCGACAGCCATGTAGCCGTCCTTGTCCGAATGCAGCGATTCGAAATACATCGCGCGCTGCAGGCACTCGCGGTCTTTGGCCGTATAATTGAACGTGACTTTCGCCGCTTGGCCCGGCTTCGTCTTGCTGTTCGCCGCCGTTGCCGCCGGTTTCGATGTCGTTGTGCAGCTTGCAGCTGCCAGTCCCACGAACAAAATCCCGATCAGGGATTTTCCAAAGGAAATCTCCGCCCTCAACGCCAGGTGCCTCCTATGGGATTAGTCCAGCCCTTAATGGTTAAGCGTAAACGTTTTACTCGTCATATGACTGAAATACAAACAACCTTAGATAACAAAAACCTTAAGGGACTCTCGCCAAATACGATTCCGGCGATGGCCTTCTGCATAATCCCCTAAATCGGAATCGATTTAGGGATAAATGGTGCAGGAATTCAAGGTGTTAGCGTCACCAATCCCCATCAGCTGCGGAACAGTTTCCAGCGGGTCGGCTTGAAGGCTACCCGGTTGCGGTCAAGCCTGTCGGCCTCGCTCGGTGGCAATTCGATCTCGATATGCGGGCGATCATTGCCGATATCCAATTCGATATGGCGGGTGCCTGCCACGCGGCGGCTGGAGACCGGCTGGCCGGCGATACAGTTTTCAGCTGATTCGCAAAGCCTGACGTCGTGCGGGCGGAAATAGAGCTGCGCCGTGCCATCCGGCTCGCCTTCGGCATTGAGGCCGAGCGAGCGACCTTCGAAGCGAATGTCGCCGTCTGATATCTCGACTTGCAGGCAGTTCGACTGGCCGATGAAGCCGAAGACGAAGGGAGAATTCGGATTGTCGTAAACCTGGTCCGGCGTGCCCACTTGTTCGATCGCGCCTTGGCTCATGACGACGACGCGGTCGGCAAGCTCCAGCGCCTCATCCTGGTCGTGGGTGACGAAGACTGTGGTATGTCCGGTGCGATCGTGGATATCGCGCAGCCATTTGCGCAGGTCCTTGCGCACCTGGGCGTCGAGCGCGCCGAAGGGTTCGTCGAGCAGCAGCACGTTCGGCTCGACGGCCATGGCGCGGGCGAGCGCCACACGCTGGCGCTGGCCGCCAGAAAGCTGGGCTGGGTAGCGTTTTTCGAGACCCGAAAGCTGGACGAGGTCGAGCAGTTCCAGCGCCCGCCTGCGGATATCGGCCTTCGGCGGCCGCCGCGCACTGTTTCTGACCTTCAGGCCGAAGGAGACGTTTTCGAGCACCGTCATGTAGCGGAAGAGAGCATAGTGCTGGAAGACGAAGCCGATATTGCGCTGCTGCACTGATTTCTTCGAGGCATCCTCGTCGCCGAAGAAGATCAGCCCCTCCGTCGGGCTTTCGAGGCCGGCGATCAGCCGCAGCAATGTCGTCTTGCCGGAGCCCGATGGACCGAGCAGTGCGATCAGCTCGCCGGAGCGGATGTCGAGCGAGACATCGTGCAGCGCCGGAAAACGATCGAATTCCTTGCGAATGTTTTGAACGCGTACTTCCATTCCAAATCCTTCAGTGCCGCCGGCTGGCGGCGATTTCTGCGCTATAGCGCATTTCCAGCAGCGTCTTCAAAACAAGAGTTACGAGCGCGAGCAAGGCCAAAAGCGTGGCGACCGCAAAAGCGCCGGTGAAATTATACTCGTTGTAGAGAATTTCTACCTGCAGCGGCATGGTGTTCGTCTGGCCGCGGATGTGGCCGGATACCACCGAGACGGCGCCGAATTCGCCCATGGCGCGGGCGTTGCAGAGAAGCACGCCGTAGAGCAGTCCCCATTTAATGTTCGGCAGCGTCACGTGCCAGAAGGTCTGCCAGCCGCTGGCGCCGAGCGAAAGCGCTGCCTCCTCGTCGGCCGTTCCTTGTTCCTGCATCAGCGGGATCAGCTCGCGGGCGACGAAGGGGAAGGTGACGAACATGGTGGCGAGGATCAACCCCGGCACGGCGAATAGGATCTTGATGTCGTGAGCGCTGAACCACTGGCCGAGCCAGGTATTGGCGCCGAACAGCAGAACGAAGACCAGGCCCGATATGACGGGCGAGACCGAGAAGGGCAGGTCGATCAGCGTCGTCAGGAACGCCTTGCCCTTGAACTCGAACTTGGCAATCGCCCAGGCGGCAGCAACCCCGAAGACGAGGTTGAGCGGCACGCTGACGCCGGCAACGATCAGTGTCAGGCGGATCGCCGAGAAGGTCTCGGCGTCCGCGAGCGCCTGGAGGAACGGGCCGGCCCCCTTGCGGAAGGCCTCGACGAAGACGGCTGCGAGCGGCAGAAGCAGGATCAGCAGCAGGAAGACGAGCGAGAGGATGATCAGGCTGAAGCGCGCGATCCTGTTTTCGGTGGTCACTGAACGCAGCTTCGTTGGTTGAGCGGTCGCATCAAGCGCCATAGCCGTACCTCCGCCTGCTCCAGCTCTGGATGAGATTGATGACGAGCAGCATGGCGAACGAGATGATCAGCATGATCGCCGCAATGCCGGTCGCTGCCGCATAATTATACTCTTCGAGCTTGATGATGATCAGCAGCGGCGCGATCTCCGATTTGAACGGCAGGTTGCCGGCGATGAAGATGACCGAGCCGTATTCGCCGACGCCGCGGGCAAAGGCCAGCGCAAAGCCGGTGAGCACGGCGGGCGCCAGCCCCGGCAGCAACACGCGGAAAATCGTCTGGAAGCGATTGGCGCCGAGCGTTGCCGCGGCCTCCTCCACTTCCTTGTCGATCTCCTCCATGACCGGCTGCACGGTACGCACCACGAAGGGCAGGCCGACGAAGATCAGCGCCACGACGATGCCGGTAGGCGTAAAGGCGATCTTGATGCCGAGCGGCGTCAGGAACTGGCCGATCCAGCCGTTCGGCGCATAGAGCGTCGTCAGTGCGATGCCGGCAACGGCGGTCGGCAGCGCGAAGGGCAGGTCGACCATGGCATCGATGATGCGCTTGCCGGGGAAGCGGTAACGCACCAGCACCCAGGCGAGAATGATGCCGAAGACGGCATTGACGATCGCGGCGATGAAGGCGCTGCCGAAGCTTATGCGCAACGCGTTCAGCGTGCGCGGATCGAGCGCGATCGACCAGAATTTCTCCCAGCCGAGCGCGCTCGACCGGACGGCAAGGCCCGAGAGCGGGATGAGGATCAGAAGGGTGAGCCAGGTCAAGGTAAAGCCGAGCGCCATTCCGAAACCCGGAATGACGCTCGGCCGTTTGAACCGCCACCGCGTGGGGCTATGTGCTTTCATGAAGTCTATTATTGGGCCGGCTTGTAGATTTGGTCAAATACGCCGCCGTCGCCGAAGAATTTAGGCTGTGCGTCCTTCCAGCCGCCGAAGTCGTCGATGGTCGCCAGCGTCAGCTTCGGGAAGCGGGCGATGTCAGCCGGATCGGCGGCTTCCGGCTTGGTCGGCCGATAGTAGTGCTTGGCGGCGATCTTCTGGCCTTCGTCCGAATAGAGGTAGTTGAGATAGGCTTCGGCGACCTTGCGCGTGCCCTTCTTGTCGACATTGCCGTCGACGACGGCGACCGGCGGATCGGCGCGGATGGAGAAGGTCGGTGTTACGATCTCGAACTGGTCGGGACCGAGCTCTTCGAGCGAAAGATAGGCTTCGTTTTCCCAGGCGAGCAGCACATCGCCGAGGCCGCGCTGGACAAAGGTGGTCGTGGCGCCGCGAGCGCCGGTGTCGAGAACCGGGACGTGCTGCAGCAGTTTCGCAACGTATTCCTGCGCCTTGGCTTCGTCGCCGCCATTTGACTGCTTGGCCCATGCCCATGCGGCAAGGAAGTTCCAGCGCGCGCCGCCCGATGTCTTCGGGTTCGGGGTGATCACCTGCACGTCGTCCTTGACCAGGTCTCCCCAATCCTTGATGCCTTTCGGGTTGCCCTTGCGCACGAGGAAGACGATCGTCGACGTATAAGGCGTCGAATTGTTGGGGAACTTGGTCTTCCAGTCGGCCGGGATCTTGCCGGTCGCCTTGGCGATGGCGTCGATATCGCCTTCGAGGGCAAGTGTCACGACATCGGCGTCGAGACCGTCGATGACCGAGCGGGCCTGGGCGCCGGAACCGCCATGCGAAGCCTGGATCGTCAGGGTTTCACCATTGTCCTTTTGCCACTTGGCGGCAAAGGCGGCATTGAAATCCTTATACAATTCGCGGGTCGGATCGTAGGAAACGTTAAGAAGCGTCTGATCTGCGAATGCCGGAGCAATGCTTCCGATCGCGAAGCTGCCTGCCATGACCGCAGCTGCGATGAGCCGGGTGAGCCGTTGTGTCTGCATGGGGAACCCTCCTGTTTTCTGCCTTAACTCTATCAACTCGGTCGTATAATGAAACAAAGGTTCTTCCGGTTCCGGCGTGGCTGTTAGAATGCCATTCCATTTAAGCGGCAATTTGGAAATGGACGTGCCGAAGTTGGCCGCGGCCAATTGGTCGCCGGGGCGCTGCCTGCCGTAGGGCCGTGTTTTTTTGGCCACAGTTCCTCCACGAAAACGACATGGTGATGCAGATTTTTGCCAAGATTTTGCCGCGATGACACTTGCGGATTCCTATATGGCTCCCGTGCGGTCGTATTCGCCGACTGCTACGCGGGGGTACCCTTGAAGTGCGCCTCGCATTCCAAACCTGTTAGGGCCATTCAAAATGAATATCAGAACTATCCTTTTTGCCTCCGTTGCCGCCCTTGCCGCGGCCTCCGGAGCCCGCGCAGCCGACGCCATCGTGGCGGCGGAACCCGAGCCCGTGGAATATGTTCGCGTTTGCGACGCCTACGGTACCGGCTATTTTTATATTCCGGGGATGGAAACATGCCTTTCGATCGGCGGTTATATCCGTACCGAAGTGCGTTTCGGTGACCATATTTCCGGCGATTCCGACGTAGACTTCTGGACTCGTGGTCAGGTCACCTTCCAGACCAAGAACGACACCGAGTACGGTACGCTCACCGGCGTCATCACACTGCGTTACAATGCCGACGATGCCTCCGATCAGGAAGCATTGCTCGATGAAGGCTATCTCGACATTGCCGGTTTCCGCGCCGGTAAGCTGTACAGCTGGTGGGATGACGACATGAGCGGCGAGACCGATACGCTCGCCAGCAACGAGACGACCCACAACTCGATCCGTTATCAGTACGAGAATGGCGCTTTCGCGGCCGGCATCTCGGTCGACGAACTCGAAGAAGTCTACGCCACCAAGCCGGGCGACGGCCCGAACAACTTTGGTGTCGCAGGCCAGGTCTCCTACAAGGCCGGCGCCATCAGCGCTTACCTGCTTGCCGGTTACGACACCGACACCAGCGAAGTCGCTGTCCGCGGTATCGTTTATGCCGACATCGGCCCGGGCACGCTCGGCATTGCCGGCGTATGGGCAAGCGGCGCCAACTACTACTACGAAGAGTCCGAATGGACGATCGCAGCAGAGTATGCCTTGAAGATCAACGACAAGTGGTCGGTCACCCCGGGCTTCCAGTACTTCGAGAACATTGCTCTCGAGGCTGACGGCAACGGTTTCACCGGCGGCAGCGCCTACACGACCGGTGTCACCATCGACTACCAGATCGTCGAAGACCTGCGTTCGAAGCTCAGCGTGCAATATCACGATGAGGACGAAGGCGACGACGAAGTGTTCGGCTTCCTGCGCTTCCAGCGCGATTTCTAAGATAGTCTGATTGCAGACGAGCGGGCGCGGCCTTCGGGCCGCGCCTTTTTTATGATGCCGAAACGTGTGAGCGGTTTTCGGACGACATCATGCTCCCGCTATTCAATTTGGACGTCATACCCGTGAATCGGCGATGAAATCGGAATAGTATTCGTCGACCGTTCGTGCCTTGCGCATGGCGACAAGCGTGCCGTCCGATTGCAGCCGCCTGGCGATCGCAGAAAGCACGTTCAGATATTCGCCGCGATTGTTTTCCCCGAAGAGCAGCACGAAGGCGATATCCGTCGGGATATCGTCGATCGCCTCGAAATCCAGCGGATGGGCAAAGCGGAGGAGAAGGCCGCGCGGGCTGGTCATGCCGTCGATTGCCGCATGCGGGATGGCGATGCCGTTGCCGATCCCCGTCGAGCCGAGCTTCTCACGCGCTTCGAGCGCCTTCAGGATGGTCTGGCCGTCGACGGAGAAAGCCTTGGCGGCTTTGTCGGCGATGGTCTGCAGCGCGCGCCATTTCGTCGGCGCCGACACGCCGATGAAGGTGTGTTCCGGGCGGATGATGTTGGGAAGGTTCATGTCATTCTCGATACTGTTCGGCTCGATACTGTTCGGCTCGATACTGCTCGGCTCGATAGTGTTCCGGCAGCGGGAGGGAAGGGAGTTCAATCCGGTTCCCTGAGCCGGTAGCCAACGCCGGTCTCGGTGGTGATATAGTGCGGCTGGTCGGGAATCTGCTCGACCTTTTGCCGCAGCTGCCGGACATAGACGCGCAGATACTGCACATCCGCCGCCGGCCCCCATACCTGCTTTAGAAGAAACTGGTGTGTCAGCACCTTGCCGGCATGCTGGGCGAGCACGCGCAGGATGTCGTATTCCTTCGGCGACAGCTTTATTTCCGCGCCTTCGACCTTGACGATGCGCTTGACGAGATCGATCGACAGCCCGCCGGTCTGGAAGATCGCCTTTTCGCCCTGTTGCTGCAGGCGGTGGCGCAGCGCCACGCGGATGCGGGCGCCGAGTTCGTTGATGCCGAAGGGCTTGGTGACGTAATCGTCGGCGCCGCTTTCCAGCGCCTTGACGATACCGGCCTCGTCGGTGCGGCTGGACAAAATGACGACGGGCATGGAAAGCCCTTCGTCGCGCCACACCTGCAGCAAGTCGTGGCCTGATGTGTCGGGCAGGCCGAGGTCGAGCACGATGAGGTCGGGCATGTCGTCGGCGACCGACTGACGGGCGGCGGCGGCGTTCGGCGCCTCGCGCACCTCGTAGCCCTGCGCGGTCAGGCCGACGCGGAGCAGCTTGCGGATCGGAGGCTCGTCGTCGACGACGAGGATCTTGACGGCTGAACCGGTCATCGGAGTTCATCCAGTTTCGGAATGTCGTTGGGTTTCGGCAGGCGGATGGTGAAGACGGCGCCCGGACGGCCCGTCCGGTTGCCGGCGGTGATCGTGCCGCCCATCGCCTCGATGAAGCCGCGGCAGATGGAAAGGCCAAGCCCGGTGCCGGCGCGCACCTGATCGCCCTTGCGCACGCGGTAGAAGGTGTCGAAGACGCGGGTGAGATCGGTCGGCGGAATGCCTGGGCCTTCGTCCGAAATCTGCACAACGACGTTGTCGGCATCGGCCCAGCCCTCGATATGGATCACCGATTGCTCGGGCGCATATTTCGCGGCATTGTCGAGCAGGTTGAAGATCACCTGCTCAAACAGGACGGGATCGACGCGCACCATCGGCAAGTCGGCGGGAATACTCATCTCTGTCTTGTGGCCGTCGAGGATCTTTGCGGCACGGCGAAGTGCGCTGCCGACGATATCGCCGGCATAATGCAGTGCCGAGTTCGGTTCCATCGCGCCGGATTCGATCTTGGTCATGTCGAGCAGATTGGCGATGAAGCGGTTGAGGCGTTCGGATTCGTCGACGACGGTCGACAGCAGATCGCTGCGATCCTCCTCTGGCATCGAGGCGAAATAGTCGCGCAGCGTGCCGGCGGCGCCGAGGATGGCGGCAAGCGGTGTCTTCAGGTCGTGCGAGATCGATGTCAGCAGCGCCGAGCGCAACCGATCGGCTTCGGCCCCAAGTCTTGCCCGGTCGACATCGGCGACGAGCTGCACACGTTCGATGGCAAGGGCCGCCTGGTCGGCGAGCGCATCGAGCAGCCGCTGTTGCTCTGGCGTCAGCAGCGGCCCGTCGCGGCGGTCGCTGTCGAGGCCGATGACGCCGACGGCGGTGCGCCCGGTTCTCAGCGGCACATAGAGGCGCTTGGCGCCGGGCAGGGTATCGGCGCCGCGGCCGGCGGCGTGGTTGTGCTCCCAGGCCCAGCGGGCGGCGGCAATATCCGCGTCATCGAGCGTATCATCAGGCGGATAACCGGCCTTGACGGCGATGCTGCCCTCTTCCGGCAGCAGCAGCACGACGCGGACCTTCAGCATCGAGGCAAGCTGGAAGGCGGTTGCCCAGAGCACGTCATCGAGCGTGCCGGTGCTGGCGAGCTTTTTCGAGAAGAGATAAAGGTCTTCCGTCGTGCGCGCCCGCTGGCGGGCGGCGGCGGCCTGGCGCTGCACGGTTGCCGTCAGGTTGCTGGCGATGATGGCGACGCCCAGGAAGAAGAAGAGCGCAAGTACGCTTTCCGGATCGCTGATCGTCAGCGTGTAGCGCGGCGGCAGGAAGAAGAAGTTGAAGGACAGCGCGCTGAGGATGCAACTGTAAAGGGCCGGCCGCAGGCCGTGGAGGACGGCTGAGGTCAGCACGGCCATCAGAAAGACGAGGGCGAGGTTGCGCACGTCGAGCACCTGGTCGAGCACGACGCCGACGGCGAGCGCGATGGCGACATAACCGGTCGCCAGCAGATAGGCCCTGAGATCCAGTGGCGGCGGGGTGGCCGCCGCCCTCACACCGCGCGCGGTGGTGCCGTCCTTCTCATTGCCGGAAATGACATGGACGCTGATCTCGCCGGCCCTGCGGATCAGCTCGTCGGTGATCGAGCGGCCCCACCAGTCCCGCCATGTCGGCTTCTTCGGGGCGCCGATGACGATATGGGTGACGTTGTTGGCAGTGGCGTGGCCGACGAGCTCTTCAGCCACCTCGCGACCGGGAAGGGTAATCGCCTCGCCACCGAGCTGCTCGGCGAGGCGCAGCGTCGCGGCGACGGTATCGCGTTCGGCTTCGGTCAGATTGATCGAGCGGTTGGTCTCGATATAGACGGCGGCCCATGGCGCACGCAGCCGCGAGGCCATGCGGGCGGCGTAACGCACCAGCGAAGCGGAACGTGAATGGTGGTCGACCGAAACGAGCACCCGCTCGCCCGCCGCCCATGGGCCGGAAATTGCATGGGCCTGCATATGGGAAAGCAACTGGTCGTCGACGCGCTGGGCGGTCTTGCGCAGCGCAAGTTCTCTGAGCGCCGTCAGGTTGCCAGGCGTGAAATAGTTGGTCAGCGCCCGCTCGGCGGTGCGCGGCATGTAGACCTTGCCGTCATGCAGGCGCTTGATCAGATCATCCGGCGTCAGGTCGATGATCTCGATGTCGTCGGCAAGGTCGATGATCGAGTCCGGCACAGTCTCGCGCACGCGGATGCGGGTGATCTGCGAGACGACGTCGTTCAGGCTTTCGACGTGCTGGATGTTCAGCGTCGTATAGACGTCGATACCGCGATCGAGCAATTCCTTGACGTCGAGATAACGCTTCGGATGGCGGCTGCCCTCGGCATTGGTGTGGGCGAGTTCGTCGACCAGCACGAGATCAGGCCGGCGGGCAAGGATGCCGTCGAGGTCCATTTCCTCGAGCGCCCGGCCCCTGTAGCTGATTTCGACGCGAGGGATGATCTCGAAGCCGGGGATAAGCGCTTCGGTCTCCTTACGGTCGTGGGTCTCGACGACGCCGATGACGACATCGAGACCGTCGGCGATCTTGGCACGGCCGGAGACGAGCATCTCGTAAGTCTTGCCGACACCGGGTGCGGCTCCGAGAAAGATCTTCAGACGGCCGCGCGTTTCAGCCCGGGCTTTTTCGAGAAGCGCATCGGGCGAGGGCCTGCCGGCCTGGTCGCGATTGTCGTCTGGCATGCGTATGGTCTTTCTGCAGGTGGCTGCCGAGGACGGGCGCTATGTTTTCCTATCCTTCGCCCCTCCGACGAGCGCAGCGATGGGAAGAAAAAGGGCGCCCAGCCTGCCAGGGTCACTCAGTCATAGAAGCATCAAGGCTCTGATTCAACGCCAGAACATTGACTGTGGGTTCGCCGAGAATGCCGAGTTCGCGGCCTTGGACGGCGCCGTCGACCAGCGCCTTGACCTTGGCCTCATCAAGGCTTCGCGCCTTGGCAACACGCGCCACCTGGAAATAGGCAGCCTCCGGCGAGATATGCGGATCGAGGCCGCTGCCCGAAGCGGTGACGAGGTCGGCCGGCACCTCCGCGTTCGGGTTCGTCGCTTTGGCGGCGTTGTAGTCGCCCTTGACGCGGTCGATCAGCTTCTGGCTGGTCGGGCCGAGATTCGAGCCGCTGGAGGCAGCCGCATTGTAGCCGTCGCCGGCGGCCGAAGGACGGCCGTGGAAATATTTGTCGCTGGTGAAGGCCTGGCCGATCAGCATCGAGCCGATCACCTGGCCGTTGTTCCCGATCAGGCTGCCGTTCGCTTGGGCCGGGAACAGGGCCTGGGCAGCACCCGTCATGGCAAGCGGATAAAGCAGGCCGGTGATGGCGGTGGTGGCAACGATCATGACGACCGCCGGACGAAGTTCTTTCAACATAGTCTTACTCCTTCGAGTGTTCAGACGGCTTCCGTTAGGCAAGGCCGAGGGCTGCGACAGCCATGTCGATCGCCTTGATGCCGATGAAGGGAACGATGATGCCGCCGGCGCCGTAGATCAGCAGGTTGCGCGACAACAGCGCACCGGCGCCGATCGGACGGTAGCGGACACCCTTCAACGACAGCGGGATCAGCGCGATGATGATCAGTGCATTGAAGATGATTGCCGAGAGGATGGCGCTTTGCGGCGTCGACAGCCCCATGATGTTCAAGACGCCGAGCTGCGGGTAGAAGGTCAGGAACATCGCCGGGATGATGGCGAAGTACTTGGCGATGTCGTTGGCGATCGAAAACGTTGTCAGCGCGCCGCGCGTCATCAACAGTTGCTTGCCGATCTCGACGATCTCGATGAGCTTCGTCGGGTCCGAATCGAGATCGACCATGTTTCCGGCCTCGCGGGCGGCGACCGTGCCGGTGTTCATGGCGACGCCGACATCGGCCTGGGCGAGCGCCGGCGCATCGTTGGTGCCGTCGCCGCACATGGCGACGAGCTTGCCCTTCGACTGTTCCTCGCGCATCAGCGCCAGCTTCATCTCTGGCGTGGCTTGGGCGAGGAAGTCGTCGACGCCGGCCTCGGCGGCGATGGCCGCTGCCGTCAGCGGGTTGTCGCCTGTTATCATCACGGTGCGGATGCCCATGCGGCGAAGCTCGGTGAAACGCTCGCGGATGCCGCCCTTGACGATATCCTTCAGCTGGATGACGCCGAGCAGCCTGCCGTCGCGGGCAACGGCCAGCGGCGTGCCGCCGGATTTGGCGACCTCGTCGGAGATCGATTGCAGTTCGCGGACGATCTCGCTGCCGTTTTTCGAGGATGCGTCGCCGTTGACATGAGCCAGCACCGCATCGACCGCACCCTTGCGGATCGAGGAACCGTCGAGATCGACACCGCTCATGCGGGTCTGGGCGGTGAAGGGCACGAAGGTCGCCTTGAGGCTTGCCATGTCGCGGCCGCGGATCGCATATTTCTCCTTGGCGAGCACGACGATGGAGCGGCCTTCCGGCGTTTCGTCGGCAAGCGAGGCGAGCTGGGCGGCATCGGCGAGATCCTGCTCGGAAACGCCGCGAACCGGGCGGAAGGTCGTCGCCTGACGATTGCCGAGCGTGATCGTGCCGGTCTTGTCGAGCAGCAGCGTATCGACGTCGCCGGCAGCTTCGACCGCGCGGCCGGACATGGCGAGCACGTTGAAGCGAACGAGGCGGTCCATGCCGGCAATGCCGATTGCCGACAGCAGCGCGCCGATCGTCGTCGGGATCAGCGTGACGAAGAGGGCGACGAGCACGATGATCGGGATCGAGCCGCCGGCATAAATGGCAAAGCTCGGGATCGTCGCGGTGGCGAGCACGAAGATCAGCGTCATACCGGCAAGCAGGATGTTGAGCGCGATCTCGTTCGGGGTCTTCTGGCGCTCCGCACCTTCGACGAGCGCAATCATCCGGTCGATGAAGGTCGAGCCGGCAGCCGCGGTGATGCGCACGCGGATCCAGTCGGACAGCACCTGCGTGCCACCGGTGACGGCCGAGCGGTCGCCGCCGGATTCGCGGATGACAGGGGCGGATTCGCCTGTTATCGCCGCTTCGTTGACCGAGGCCACACCTTCGATCACTTCGCCGTCCGACGGGATGATGTCACCGGCATCGACGATCACGACATCGCCAACCTTCAGGCTGGTACCGGGCACCAACTTGAATTGGGTGCGGTCCGTACCGGTCAGAAGCTTCGCCTGGGTTTCGATACGCGCCTTGCGCAGCGAATCCGCCTGCGCCTTGCCGCGGCCTTCGGCGACGGCTTCGGCGAAATTGGCAAAGAGCACGGTGAACCAGAGCCAGATATTGATCTGGAACGAGAAGCCGAGATTGCCGTTGCCCGCCACCAGATCGCGCAGGAAAAGAACGGTGGTCAGTGCCGAGACCGTGGCCACGACAAACATGACCGGATTTCTGGCAAGCGCCCGCGGATTGAGCTTTTTGAAAGCGGCCCCCACGGCCGGAATGAGGATGCGAGAGTCCATGACGCTCGCGGATTTTGCCTGGCTCATAAGAGACTCCAGCTTTGAAACGAGGACGGCGAACCGGAAGCCGGTCAGCCCTGTAGGATCTTGAAGATGGCGGCGATGACGAGGAGGCCTGCCATCATCACCAGGATGATGTCGGAGGCTTGGGGTCTCGGGCCATTCTCTCGTCCCGGCGCACCGGGACGAGGGTGGAAGGCGTTGCGAAGCCTGTGACGGAGGATCATGACATCACCTCAGAAGGTCTGGCCGGCGATCATGACCAGGTGCTCGACGACAGGGCCAAGGGCGAGCGCCGGGAAGAAGGTCAGGCCGCCGACGATCAGGATCGTGCCGACGAGCAGGCCGACAAAGAGCGGACCATCCGTCGGGAAGGTGCCTGCCGTGGCTGGAACCGACTTCTTGGCGATCAGCGAACCGGCGATGGCAAGCGCCGGGATGATGACCAGGAAGCGGCCCATCAGCATGCCGAGGCCAAGGGTAATGTTGTACCAGGGCGTATTGCCGGTGAGGCCGCCGAAAGCCGAGCCGTTGTTGGCCGCAGCCGAGCTATAGGCATAGAGGATTTCGGAGAAGCCGTGCGGACCCGCGGTCCCCACCGATGCAACCGCACTTGGAAGGACGCTTGCGATTGCCGTGAAGACCAGCATGGCGAGCGGCAGGCAGAGGATGGCGAGAACGGCCATCTTCATTTCTTTCGCCTCGATTTTCTTGCCGAGATATTCCGGCGTGCGGCCAACCATCAGGCCGGCGACGAAGACTGCGACGATGATGAAGAGCAGAATGCCGTAGAAACCCGCGCCGACACCGCCGACGATAACTTCGCCGAGCTGCATGTTGATCAGCGGGATGAGGCCGCCGAGTGCGGTGAAGCTGCCGTGCATCGCATTGACGGCGCCGCACGAGGCCGCGGTGGTGATGACCGCAAAGAGCGAGGACAGGGCGACGCCGAAGCGGACTTCCTTGCCTTCCATATTGCCGCCGCCAAGACCGAAAGCATGCATCAGCGGGTTGCCGGCAGCTTCCGCCCAATAGGTGACACCGACACCGGCGATGAACAGGATGCCCATCGTGGCAAGGATCGCCCAGCCCTGGCGCTGGTTGCCGACCATGCGGCCGAAGACGTTGGTCAAAGCCGCGCCGATCGCGAAGATCGAGACCATCTGGATGAGATTGGAGATCGCGTCGGGATTTTCGAACGGATGGGCCGAATTGGCGTTGAAGAAGCCGCCGCCATTGGTGCCGAGCATCTTGATCGCAAGCTGCGAGGCGACAGGCCCTACCGCAATCGTCTGCTGCGCACCTTCGAGCGTGGTGGCATTGACATAAGCGCCAAGCGTCTGCGGCACGCCGAGGTAGACGTAGACCAGTGTCAGCACGATGCAGATCGGCAGCAGCACATAGAAGGTTGCCCTCGTCATATCGACCCAGAAATTGCCGACGACCTTGCCCGAAGCGCGCGAGAAGGCGCGGATGAAGGCGAGCGCGATGGCGATGCCCGTCGCCGCAGAGACGAAGTTCTGGACGGTGAAGCCGGCCATCTGGGTCAGATAGGACATCGTGCTTTCGCCGCCGTAGTTCTGCCAGTTGGTGTTGCTGACGAAGCTGACGGCGGTGTTGAAGGAAAGCTCGGGCGGGACGGCTGCCATGCCGGCCGGATTATAGGGAAGGCCGGCCTGCAAGCGTTGCAGCGCGTAAAGTATGATGACACCAAGCAGGCTGAAGAGCAGCACGGCGAAGGCATAAGAGGTCCAATGCTGTTCCTCGCCTTCGCTGGTGCCGGCAAGGCGGTAAAGCCCCCGTTCGATCGGAACGAGGACCGGTGACAGGAAAGTGCGCTCGCCGCTGAAGACACGCGTCATGTAACCGCCGAGCGGTTTGACGAGCACGAGGACGATCCCGCAGTAAAGCAGGATCTGAAGCCATCCGTTGAGGGTCATGGAGGTAAACTTTCAATACCCGGCTGCCTCTCGGTCGCGCATGGGCGACCGCAGAAGTGCCAGTTCTCTTCAAAAGCGTTCTGGGCGAAGGAGAGCGTAGGTGAGGTAGACGGTGAGAAACACGGTCACGGCACCGCTCAAGACATAATCGAGGGTCATCGTCGTTTCTCCGGTCAAAGCCTGTCGCAGGCTCGGGTGTAGGCAAAGCACAGCGCGAAGAATATGGTCGCCGTGCCAAGTAAAATGATATCCATCATGATCGTGACTCCTGTTGTTCTTCTTGGAGTCAGACAAGACAAAGGGCGCTGGGAGGCTGCCTTTCATGCTTTCTGGCGTGGAGATGATCTTCCGACCTCTCGCACATCAATATGGAGCCGAAGCGCATAAAGGTTCGAGACGGACGACGGGCCATCAATATAAAAATCTTATAAATGCCCATACGGGCCGCTCGCCATCGGACCAGCCTGGTGCAGTTTTCGGGCGGGCCGCTGCCGGTGCTGAGCCGCGGCAGATCTGCGTGAGCAGTTTTTCATTTGTTGAGCAAAAGCCTTCTCAATCTGGTTGAATTGGGAAGGCTTCGGGCTTTATAGTCGGCTTCAACGCTGCCCGATGAAACCATGGGCAAGCCACTAGGGAAGGAAACCGACGATGACCAAAGTCCGTGCGCTTGTCCTCGAGCGCCAGCATGAGCTTGCGCTCCGCGATATCGATCTGCCGCTCGAAACCGGCCCCGGCGAGGTAAAGATCAGGATCCACACGGTCGGCGTCTGCGGTTCAGACGTGCATTATTACACGCACGGCAAGATCGGCCCCTTCATCGTCAACGCGCCGATGGTGCTCGGCCATGAGGCGGCGGGCACGGTGGTCGAGGTCGGCGCCGGCGTCACGCATCTGAAAGTCGGCGACCGCGTCTGCATGGAGCCCGGCATTCCCGATCCGAATTCCAAGGCAAGCCGGCTCGGCATGTACAATATCGACCCGGCCGTGACCTTCTGGGCGACCCCGCCGATCCACGGCGTGCTGACGCCGGAGGTCGTGCATCCCGCCAACTACACCTTCAAGCTGCCCGACAATGTCAGCTTCGCCGAAGGCGCCATGGTCGAGCCCTTCGCCGTCGGCATGCAGGCGGCCACCAAGGCGAAGATTACGCCTGGTGATACTGCCGTCGTCCTCGGCGCCGGGCCGATCGGCACGATGGTGGCGATCGCGGCGCTTGCCGGCGGCTGCGCCCGCGCCATCGTCGCCGATCTTGCCCAGCCGAAGCTCGATATCGCCGTGCAGTACCAGGGCGTCATTCCGGTCAATATCCGCGAGAAGAACCTGGCCGAAGAGGTTGCCCGGCTGACCGACGGCTGGGGCGCCGATGTCGTCTTCGAATGCTCCGGCTCGCCGAAGGCCTGGGAGACGATCATGGCGCTGCCGCGCCCAGGCGGCGTCATCGTCGTCGTCGGCCTGCCGGTCAACCCGATCGGCTTCGACGTCTCGACGGCATCCACCAAGGAAATCCGCGTCGAGACAGTGTTCCGCTACGCGCATCAGTATGAGCGCTCGATCGCGCTGCTCGGCTCGGGACGCGTGGATCTGAAGCCGCTGATATCAGAGACCTTTAAGTTCGAAGATTCGATCAAGGCGTTTGATCGCGCCGTCGAGGCCCGGCCAAGCGACGTGAAGCTGCAGATCGTGATGGACTAGAGCATGATGATGCCGAAAAGTGTGATCGGTTTTCGGACAACAACATGCTCAAACTATATAATTTAGAACAGGATTCGGGCTTTAGGCCGACCCGGCCTAAAATCATCCTGTTCTAGGACGTCATACCGCTATGAGTGCCTGGCGCTCAGTTTCATCTTGCGAAAGACAAGGGCCGCGGCTGCGACGACAGCCGCGGCTCCGATTGCAATCAGCAGATGACGGTGCAGCGGAAGGTGGCCCAATGTCTGTTGGATGCCGTGCCCGAAGAGATAGCCGAGCGCCGTGAAAAGCTGCCCCCACGCAAACGCGGCCACGGCATTCAGGATGATGAATTTTCCGGTCGCTATTCGCGTTGTCCCGATGACGATCGGGCTGATCGTCCGCAATCCCACCAGGAAACGAAACGCAAGGATGAAGCCGGTCGGATATCTTTCCAGAAGGCGGGTGGCGCGCGCCAGCGCCGGTCTTTCCATCAGCCGGCGCACGAGACCCCATCGAGCCGCATAACGGCCGGCGAAGAACCAGAACTGATCGCCGGCGAAGGATCCTGCCGTTGCCGCAAGCGACGCCGACCAATAGGTCAGCAGTCCGCGGTGGGAAATCACGCCGCCGAGGAAGGCGGCTGTTTCGCCTTCGAAGGCCGCACCCAGAAATATCGCCAACAGGCCGTAGTGCTCGATCAGCAGTTCGATAGACACTCAGCCCGCCTCCAGCTGTCGATTTCGAAGCATCAATTCATCGCTAAACCGGCTTCAAATCCCCAAGCAGCGTCGGGATCAGCTCCGACACCGTCGGATGGATAGGCACCGACCATTGCAATGCGGGATAGGTCGTTCCTGCATTCATCGCATCGATGATGCCGTGGATCACCTCGTCGCCCTCGATGCCGAGTATCGCCGCGCCGAGGATTTTTTTGGTCTCGGCGTCGGCGATCACCTTCATGAATCCCTTGGTCTCGCCGCGCTCGTTGGCGCGGCCGACGCGGCTCATCGGCCGGGTCGAGATCAGGATCTTGTGTCCCGAGGCGCGCGCCTGCTTCTCCGTCATGCCGACACGGCCAAGCGGCGGGTCGATATAGAGCGCATAGGCCAGGATGCGGCTCGAGAGTTTGCGGTCGTCGCTGTCGAGCAGATTGGCGGCGGCGATCTCGAAATCATTGTAGGAGGTGTGAGTGAAGGCGCCGTGGCCGTTACAGTCGCCGAGCGCCCAGATGCCGTCGACATTGGTGGCAAGCTTGTCGTCGACGGTAATGAAGCCGCGTCCGTCGGTGATGACGCCGGCGGCATCGAGGCCGAGATCGTCGGTGTTCGGTTTGCGGCCGGTGGCAATCAGCACATGGCTCGCATCGATCCTCGCTGAATCGGTGGCGACCGTTATTCCGTCGCTGCTCTTGGAAAAGGCGATCTCGCTGGCGCCGGTATGAATGTCGATGCCCTCCGAGCGCAGGACGTCGGCGATCGCGTCGGATATATCCTCGTCCTCGCGCGATGCGAGCTTCGGACCATGCTCGATAACGCTGACTTCGGCGCCGAAACGGCGATACATCTGCGCGAATTCCAGCCCGATATAACTGCCGCCGATGACGGCCAGATGCCGTGGCAGGGAGTCGAGATCGATGATCGAAGTGCTGGTGAGGTAATCGATATCGTTGATCCCGGGCAGATCGGGGATGACTGGCCGTGCTCCGACATTGAGAAAGATGCGCGGTGCGGTCAGTGTTTCGCCGTTGACGCTGACGGTCTTCGGGTCCTCGAAACGGGCGTGGCCATAGATAACGGTCATGCCGTCCATGCCGGCGAACCAGCCGATCAGGCCGTTGCGGGCGTTCATGGTCACGGTTTCGGCGCGCGCCCTGACCACCTTCATGTCGATGGCGATCTCGCCTGGGATATTGACGCCGTAGGTGGCGCCGTTTCTTGCGACATGGGCGGCGCGGGCGCTGGCGACCAGCGTTTTCGTCGGCATGCAGCCGGCGTTGACGCAGGTGCCGCCGAGGAACTTGCGCTCGATCAGCGCCACCTTCATGCCCTTTTCGACCATCCTTGCGGCAAGAAACGGGCCGGCCTGGCCGGCGCCGATAACGATGGCGTCGAAGCTTTTCATGCGACGGCCCCCACGATCAGCACCGCGCCGATGACGGCGACGGCATCCTCGATGAGAGCGGCCGGCAGATCCTTGCCGAAGGACGCGGCAAGTCTGCCGCGGACGGCGGCGCCACCATATGTGCCGATGACGGCGCCGATCACGCCGGCAATCAGCCCGCCGAAAAGCAGGCTGCTGGCGGCGCCGATCGTGGCGCCGGCCAGCGCGCCGGAGACGATGCGGGCGCCGAACTGCATCGGCACCTTGCGCGACGGCGTGGTCGGCAACTGGTCAGCGATCAGTTCGACGATGGCGAGAAGCGTGAAGATCCACGGCGTCCACTGGTAACCCATGAAGGCAAGCGGCGTCTGCGAGACATCAAACCATCCAAGCGCCGCGCCCCAGGCAACGGCGGCAGGCGCGGTCATCGTGCGAAGCCCGGCAATGACACCAATCAGTAATGCAAGAAGCAGAAACATGCATGATCCCCTTTTTGCCGGCTCTTGCCGTCGTCAGGGAAGGTTGCACATTGTCAGGCGCGTGGCAATTCGCCCTTTCGCGTCAAAGGCTAAGCGCGTCGCGTCAAACCGGAATCATGCGACGCGCTTAGGTCTCTGTTTTATGCACACCGTTGTCCCAAAACCGCTGCACACTTTTGGGCGGCATGTATTAGTTCGCAAAGGCGGCAATGCCGGTGATCGCCCGGCCGATGATCAGCGCGTGGATGTCGTGCGTGCCCTCATAGGTGTTGACCACTTCGAGGTTGACGAGATGACGGGCGATGCCGAATTCGTCGGAGATGCCGTTGCCGCCGAGCATGTCGCGGGCCGCCCGCGCAATCTCCAGCGCCTTGCCGCAGCTGTTGCGCTTCAAGATCGAGGTCAGCTCCACCGGCGGATGGCCTTCCTCCTTCATGCGGCCAAGCCGCAGGCAGCCTTGAAGGCCGAGCGAGATCTCCGCCGCCATGTCGGCGAGCTTCTTCTGGATCAGCTGGTTGGCGGCAAGCGGCCGGCCGAACTGCTTGCGCTCGAGCGTATATTGCCGGGCTCTGGCATAACAATCCTCGGCAGCACCAAGTGCGCCCCAGGCGATGCCGAAACGGGCCGAGTTGAGGCAGGTGAATGGTCCCTTGAGGCCGGTGACATCAGGCAGAAGGTTTTCCTCCGGCACGAAGACCCCGTCCATCACCACTTCGCCTGTTATCGAGGCGCGCAAGCCCACCTTGCCGTGGATGGCGGGAGCCGAAAGCCCTTTCCAGCCCTTTTCGAGGATGAAGCCACGGATGAGGCCGTCCTCGGTCTTTGCCCAGACGACGAAGACATCGGCGATCGGCGCGTTGGAGATCCAGGTCTTCGAGCCGGTGAGGCTGTAGCCGCCGTCGACCTTCTTGGCGCGTGTCGCCATCGAGCCGGGGTCGGAGCCATGATCGGGTTCGGTCAGGCCGAAGCAGCCGATCCATTCGCCGGTGGCGAGTTTCGGCAGGTATTTCAGCTTCTGCGCCTCAGACCCGAAGGTTTCGATCGGCACCATCACCAGTGAGGACTGGACGCTCATCATCGAGCGGTAACCGCTGTCGACCTTTTCGACCTCGCGGGCGATCAGGCCGTAGGCGACGTAACCGAGACCGGCGCCGCCATAATCCGGCGAGATGGTCGGGCCGAGCAGCCCGAGTTCACCCATTTCGCGGAAGATCTCAGGATCGGTCTTTTCATTGCGGAAGGCGTCGAGAACGCGGGGAGCAAGCTTTTCCTGCGCATAGGCATGGGCGGTGTCCTGCACCATGCGCTCTTCGCTGGTCAGTTGCTCTACCAGGCGGAACGGATCGGCCCAGTCGAAAACTTCGCGCGTATGCTGCATGGCGGTGTCTCCTCAGCTTGCCTCGCTCAAGTTGGCCATAGACCCGCCAGCCGACCGCGTCAACAGACGGCGGTCGCGTCGAAAAGACAGGCCCGGCCATCTTTTCAAAAGCGTCGGCATGATCCACTTTGCCCACGATCGATTCTGGAACGAGGAGGCGGAAATGTCGTCAAGCGATCTGTTCGTATCGGCCGAAGGCGCCGAATGGGTCAATCCCGAGCCCGGCGTCGTCAGGCGCATCATGACCTATCTGCCCGAGATGATGCTGGTGGAAGTGGTCTTCGAAAGCGGCGCCGTGGGTGCGGCCCATTCTCATCCGCACATCCAGGCAAGCTACGTCGCCGAAGGCAGTTTCGAAGTGACGATCGACGACCGGACCGAAGTGCTGAAACAGGGCGGCAGCTTCATCGTGCCCCCCAATCTGGTCCACGGCGTCAAGGCGCTGGAAAAGGGCCGGCTGATCGATGCTTTCACCCCGCATCGGACTGAATTCCTGAAGTAGTCAGGTTTCCACCTTTGCCCGGCGCGCCGGGCCGGCAGCGGTGACATAGGGCGGCACGAAGCGCGCATCCTCGCCGCGCACCGCCTCGCGCAGGAAGTCGATGACGGCGCGCACGCGCGGCGCCTGTTTGAGGTCGCGATGACAGGTGATCCAGTAATGGCGCTTGAGGTCGATCTCGTCTGGCAGCACGCGCACGAGTTCGGGATAACGGCTGGCGAAGAAATAAGGCAGGATGCAAAGGCCGAGACCGTTTCTGGTGGCAGTAAGCTGTGCGAAGATGCTGGAGCTCTGGAACTGCGGCTTGATGCGCGGGTGCACATCGCCCAGATAATCCAGGCCCGGCGCGAAAATCATCTCCTCGATATAGCTGACGAAGGGATGGCCGAGCAGGTCTTCACGGCAGCTGATCGGTGCGGCCTTCGCCAGATAGTCGCGCGAGCCATAGATCTGCAGATGATAGTCGGTCAGCTTCTCGGCAAAATACGGCCCGCCCTTCGGCTCATCGAGCACGACGGAAAGATCGGCCTCCTTGCGCGACAGCGACATGATCTGCTGGATCGTCACCAGTTCGAGCGATAGATGCGGATGCTGGGCGGCAAACTGCGGCAGCACGGTTGCGAAGAAGAAGTTGGCAAAACCCTCCGGCGCGCTGAGCCGCACCAGGCCGCGCTGCGCCATCGAGCCGTCGGCGAGGTCGGCGCGCAGCCGCTCGGTCTCCTGTTCCATCCTCTCGGCCGTCTCGACGAAGCGGGTGCCCATGGCGGTCAACACGTAACCGCGCGGATTGCGCTCGAACAGCTTGACCTTGAGGGTGAACTCCAGTCGGTCGATGCGGCGCGAGACGGTGGCATGGCTGGAGCGCAGCTGGCGGGCCGCCGTCGACAGCTGTCCCGTGCGGGCGACGGCTAGAAAAAACTGCAGATCGTCCCAAGTAAACTGCGGTGGATTGTTCATCGCGGTCCCCTCTGTTCAAAAACGAACAGATACTGTTTGGAATTAGTTGTAAATCACCCGTTGCCTCAGGGCGGAATTTCCGTGATCGTAGGGGAGGGTCCGTCGTTCTGAGGAGTGCGGCTGGCCAAATTTGAACAGATCCGCAATCTGGCCAATCTCTGGGAGGAGATCATATGCGAAAGAATCTCATTGCATCAGTTGCATTTCTGCTTGCAAGCAGCACAGCGGTGCTCGCGCAGAGCGCGACCGACGGCAAGGTCAAGATCGGCATCCTGAACGACCAGTCGGGTGTCTATGCCGATTTCGGCGGCAAGTCCTCCGTCGAAGCCGCCAAGATGGCGGTCGAGGATTTCGGCGGCAAGGTGCTGGATGTTCCGGTCGAGATCGTCGATGCCGACCACCAGAACAAGCCTGATATCGCCTCCAATATCGCCCGCCAATGGTACGATACCGAGCAGGTGGATGCGATCATGGAACTGACGACCTCGTCCGTGGCGCTCGCCGTGCAGGCAATCGCCAAGGAGAAAAAGAAGATCGACATCGTCACGGGTGCTGCGACGACGGATCTGACCGGCAAGGCCTGCTCGCCTTATGGCTTCCACTGGGCCTATGACACCCATGCACTGGCCGTCGGCACCGGTGGCGCGCTCGTCAAGCAGGGCGGCGATAGCTGGTTCTTCCTGACTGCCGACTATGCCTTCGGCTATTCGCTGGAACAGCAGACCAGCGATTATGTCAAGGCAAGCGGCGGCAAGGTGGTCGGCGCCGTCCGCCATCCGCTCTCGACCCAGGACTTCTCGTCCTTCCTGTTGCAGGCGCAATCGTCCGGCGCCAAGGTGATCGGCCTTGCCAATGCCGGCCTCGACACCTCGAACGCCATCAAGCAAGCGGCCGAATTCGGCATCACCCAGGGCGGCCAGCATCTGGCGGCGCTGCTCTTCACGCTCGCCGAAGTCCATGGCCTCGGCCTCGAAGCGGCTCAAGGGTTGACGCTGACGGAAGGGTTTTACTGGAATCGCGACGACGAAAGCCGCGCCTTCGCCAAAAAATTCTTCGCCCGCACCGGCAAGATGCCGAACATGATCCATACGGGCACCTATTCGGCAGTGACGCAATATCTGAAGGCGGTGCAGAAGGCCGGCACCGACGAGACGGAAGCCGTCGCCAAGCAGTTGCATGAACTGCCGGTCGATGACGTCTTCGGCCGCGGCGGCACGGTCGGCGCCAATGGCCGGATGATCCATGACATGTACCTGCTGCAGGTCAAGAAGCCTTCCGAAAGCAAGGAGCCGTGGGATTATTTCAACGTGCTCGCCACCATTCCCGGCAAGGAAGCCTATATCGATCCCGCCAAGAGCGGCTGCGATCTGGTGAAGTAGGCACGATGGCGGTTTCCGCAATTGAAACTCAGGAAAAGCCGCGGGTGGTCTTGTCCGCCCGCGGCCTGCGCCGTGATTTCGGCGGCTTCACCGCCGTCAAGAATGTCGATCTCGACGTGCATGACGCAAGTGTGCATGCGCTGATCGGCCCGAATGGCGCCGGCAAGACGACGGTCTTCAATCTGCTGACGAAGTTCCTGCAGCCGACCTCAGGCACGATCACGCTGATGGGCACCGATATCACCAAGACGCCGCCCGACAAGGTGGCGCGCATGGGGCTGGTCCGCTCTTTCCAGATCTCGGCGGTCTTCCCGCATCTGACCGTTCTCGACAATGTGCGTGTGGCGCTGCAGCGACCGAACAATCTTTCCACGCAGTTCTGGCGGCCGATTTCGGCGCTCGACCGGCTGAATGGGCGCGCCGAGCAATTGCTGGCCAGCGTCGGGCTTTCCAAGGAGCGTGACCATATCGCCGCCGATCTTTCCTATGGCCGCAAGCGCGTGCTGGAGATCGCGACAACGCTGGCGCTGGATCCGAAGGTGCTGCTGCTCGACGAGCCGATGGCCGGCATGGGCCAGGAGGATGTCGGCGTCGTTTCCTCAATCATCCGCGAGGTCGCCCGCGACCGGGCGGTGCTGATGGTCGAACACAATCTCTCCGTCGTCGCCAATATCTGCCAGCACGTCACCGTGCTGCAGCGCGGCGAGATCCTCGCCGCGGGCGATTATGCCACCGTCAGCCAGGATGAGCGCGTACGCGTGGCCTACATGGGCACGGAGGAGCATTGATGGCCACTCTCCTCGAAGTCCAGGGGCTCAATGCCTGGTACGGCGAAAGCCACGTCCTGCACGGCGTCGACATGCGTGTGAACGAAGGCGAGATGATCACCATTCTCGGCCGAAACGGCGTCGGCAAGACGACGACGCTGCGCACCATCACCGGCATTGTGCGTGCCCGGAAGGGCAAGATCAGCTTTGCCGGCAGCGACATGATGCAGGTGCCGCTGCACAAGACGGCTCATCGGGGCATCGGATTCGTGCCGGAGGAGCGCGGCATCTTCTCGACGCTCACCGTTTCGGAAAACCTGCTGCTGCCGCCTGTCGTGGCAGAAGGGGGGATGACGCTCGACGAAATCTACGAGCTCTTTCCCAATCTCTACGAGCGCCGCGGCAGCCCGGGCACCAAACTATCAGGCGGCGAGCAGCAGATGCTGGCGATCGCCCGAATCCTGCGTACCGGCGTCAGGCTGCTCATTCTCGACGAACCGACGGAGGGGCTTGCCCCCGTGATCGTCCAGCGCATCGGCGAGGTGCTGAAGACCCTGAAGGAGCGCGGCATGACGATCCTGCTCGTCGAGCAGAATTTCCGTTTCGCCAGCCGTATTGCCGATCGCTTCTATCTGATGGATCATGGGCAGATGGTGTCGGAATTCCCGGTCGGTGAACTGCCGCAGCGCATGGATACGCTGCACAAGGTTCTGGGAGTGTGATCAGATGACGATGATCTTCGGCATTCCCCTGCAGGCGCTGCTCGGCCAGCTGCTGATCGGCCTGATCAACGGCTCGTTCTACGCGCTGCTCAGCCTCGGCCTCGCCATCATCTTCGGCCTTCTGAGAGTGATCAACTTCGCCCATGGCGCGCAATATATGCTCGGCGCCTTCGTCGCCTACCTGCTGCTGACCTATGCCGGCATCGGCTACTGGCCATCGCTAATCCTGGCACCTGTTATCGTCGGCCTTGCCGGTGCAATCATCGAGCGGCTCTTCCTGCGCCGGCTCTACGATCTCGATCCGCTCTACGGCCTGCTCTTCACCTTCGGGCTGGCGCTCGCGGTCGAGGGCACCTTCCGCTATCTCTATGGCTCCTCCGGCCAGCCCTATGCGACGCCGGCAGCGCTCGCCGGCGGCGCCAATCTCGGCTTCATGTTCCTGCCGATCTATCGCGGCTGGGTGGTGGTCGCCTCGCTCGTCGTCTGCCTCGGCACCTGGCTGCTGATCGAGAAGACCAAACTCGGGGCTTACCTGCGTGCCGCTACCGAAAACGCCGTGCTGGTCCAGGTCTTCGGCGTCAACGTGCCGGTGCTCCTGACGCTCACCTACGCGCTTGGCGCGGGTCTTGCCGCCTTTGCCGGCGTGCTGGCGGCGCCGATCTACCAGGTCTCGCCGCTGATGGGCTCGAACATGATCATCGTCGTCTTCGCCGTTGTCGTCGTCGGCGGCATGGGATCGATCATGGGCGCGATCATCACCGGTTATGTGCTCGGCATCGCCGAGGGCCTGACCAAGGTCTTCTATCCCGAGGCGTCCAACATCGTGATCTTCGTCATCATGGCGATCGTGCTTCTCATCAGGCCCGCGGGCCTCTTCGGACGGGATGCTTGACATGGCTGACGTCACCGAAACCATCGAAACGGAAAAAAGCCGTACCGCTCTTTCAGTGCAGGCGGGTTTTCTGCTGGCGGGGCTGCTGATCCTGCTGCTGGCGCCGTTCTTTTTCTATCCGATCTTCCTGATGAAGCTGCTCTGCTTCGCGCTCTTTGCCTGCGCCTTCAACCTGCTGCTCGGCTATACCGGCCTGCTGTCCTTCGGCCACGCCACCTTTTTCGGGGGCGCGGCCTATTTCACCGCATATACAGTGAAGGCATGGGGCCTGCCGCCGGAACTCGGCATCCTGATCGGCGTGGCGGGTGCGGCGTTTCTCGGTCTCGTCATGGGTTTCTTCGCCATCCGCCGCCAGGGCATCTATTTCGCGATGATCACGCTGGCGCTGTCGCAGATGTTCTTCTTCTTCTGCCTGCAGGCGGAGTTCACCGAGGGCGAGGACGGCATCCAGTCGGTGCCGCGCGGCCATCTCTTCGGCTTCATCGATCTGAACAGCTCGACCAACATGTATTATTTCGTGCTGGCTGTTTTCATCATCGGCGTCTTGATCATCTGGCGCTTCATCAACTCGCCTTTCGGCATGATCCTGAAATCGATCCGCGAAAACGAGCAACGGGCGATCTCGCTCGGTTACTCCGTAGCGCGCTACAAGCTCGGCGCCTTCGTCATGTCGGCAGCGCTTGCCGGGCTCGCGGGTGCTGTGAAATCGATCGTCTTCCAGTTTGCGACGCTGACCGACGTCGCCTGGCAGATGTCGGGCGAGGTGATCCTGATGACGCTGCTCGGCGGCATCGGCACGCTGATCGGCCCGCTCTTCGGCGCCGGGCTGGTGGTGGCGCTGGAAAACTACCTCGCCACCTCGGAATTCCCGGTGACGATCATCACTGGCATCGTCTTCATGGTCTGCGTGCTGATCTTCCGCCGCGGCATCATCGGCGAATTCTACGCCTCGCGGCTGGGGCGGAAACTGGGCTTCGTCTATCGCCGCTGAACGGGCGGACCTCTCTCTTTCCGGAATTACTTTTCCCGGGAAAAGAGACGGGCGGCGGCGCTGCGACTCTCCCTCTCCCCGTGCTGCGGGGAGAGGGAAGCGGCAAGCATCTGGAGTCTCGTCGGGGCATGGATCGTTACGACTATATCATCGTCGGGGCAGGCAGCGCCGGCTGCGTGCTCGCCAACCGGCTGTCTGCCGATGGCCGGAGCCGGGTGCTGCTGCTCGAAGCCGGCGGCAGCGACAACTATCACTGGATCCATATTCCGGTCGGTTATCTCTATTGCATCAACAATCCGCGTACCGACTGGTGCTTCACCACGGCGCCGGAAGCGGGACTGAACGGCCGGGCGCTGAGCTATCCGCGCGGCAAGGTTCTCGGCGGCTGTTCGTCGATCAACGGCATGATCTACATGCGCGGCCAGGCGCGCGATTACGACCTCTGGCGGCAGATGGGCTGCAGCGGCTGGGGTTGGGACGATGTTTTGCCCTTCTTCCGCAAGTCCGAGGATTTTTATCGCGGCGAAGACGAGATGCATGGTGCCGGCGGCGAGTGGCGCATCGAGAAGGCGCGTGTGCGCTGGGCCGTGCTCGATGCCTTTCAGCAGGCGGCCAGGGAGGCGGGCATCCCGGAGACCGCGGATTTCAACCGCGGCAGCAACGAAGGCTCGGGTTATTTCGACGTCAACCAGCGTTCCGGCATTCGCTGGAACACCTCGAAGGCCTTCCTGCGCCCGGTAATGAGGCGCTCCAACCTGACCGTGCTGACCAAGGCGCAGGTTCGGCGGCTGCTGGTGGAGGAAGGCGCCGTTGCCGGCGTCGAATTCCAGCATCGGGGCGTAGCGAAACGCGCCTACGCGGTGAAAGAAACCGTCCTGTCCGCCGGATCGATCGGTTCTCCGCATATCCTGGAACTGTCAGGCATCGGCCGGGGCGAGGTTCTCCAGCGTGCCGGCGTCGATGTCGTCACCGTGGTCAAGGGTGTCGGTGAGAACCTGCAGGACCATCTGCAACTGCGTCTGGCCTACAAGGTGACAGGCGTTCCGACGCTGAACGAGAAGGCGACGAAGCTGATCGGCAAGGCGGCGATCGGGCTCGAATATCTCGTCCGCCGCTCAGGGCCGATGGCGATGGCACCGAGCCAGCTTGGCATCTTCACCCGATCAGGCCCGGACCGGGAAACGCCCGACCTGCAATATCATGTGCAGCCGGTCTCGCTGGAGAAGTTCGGCGATCCCGTCCACCCTTTCCCGGCAATCACCGCGAGTGTCTGCAATCTGAGGCCGGAAAGCCGGGGTTCGGTGCACCTGTCCAGCCCGGATTTTGCCGCCCAGCCGACGATCAGCCCGAAATACCTCTCGACGCAGCGCGATCGTGACATAGCTGTCCGTTCAATACGGTTGACCCGCAGGATCGTCGCGCAGCCTTCATTTGCCCGTTTCAGGCCGGAGGAATTCAAGCCGGGCCCCGCCTATCAGACGGAGGCCGATCTGGAGCGGGCGGCGGGCGAGATCGGCACGACGATCTTCCATCCCGTCGGCACCTGCCGCATGGGCGCCGACAGGGACAGCGTCGTCGATCCTAGGCTGAGATTCCGGGCGCTCGGCAAGCTGAGGATCGCCGACGCCTCCGTGATGCCGTCGATCACCTCGGGCAACACCAATTCGCCGACGATCATGATCGCCGAAAAGGCGGCAGCAATGATCCTCGAAGACAATCGATAGGAGAAGAGCATGGCAAGGATCGCATTCATCGGGCTTGGCAACATGGGTGGGCCGATGGCGGCCAATCTGGTCAAATCAGGTCACGAGGTGCTCGGTTTCGATCTCGCGGCTTCGGTGCTGAAGGCGGCCGAGGAGAGCGGCGTCAAGCCGGCAAGCCATGCCAGCCAGGCGGTCAAGGACGCGGAGATCATCATCACCATGCTGCCGCAGGGCAAACACGTGCTGACCGCCTGGACCGATATCCTGCAGTCCGCCGCGCAAGGGACGCTGGTCATCGATTGCTCGACCATCGATGTCGACAGCAGCCGCAAGGCGCATGAGATGGCCAAGGCCGCAAGCTGCCTGTCGCTTGACGCTCCGGTCTCCGGCGGCACGGGCGGGGCGACCGCGGGCACGCTGACCTTCATGGCCGGCGGCACGGAAGACGCCTTCGCCAGGGCGAAGCCGATCCTGGAGGCGATGGGAAAGAAGATCGTCCATTGCGGCGAGGCCGGCGCCGGCCAGGCGGCGAAGATCTGCAACAACATGATATTGGGCATTTCGATGGTGGGCGTCTGCGAGGCCTTCGTGCTCGCCGAGAAACTTGGTCTCTCGCATCAGGCGCTGTTCGACGTCGCCTCGACCTCGTCGGGCCAGTGCTGGTCGATCAATACCTATTGTCCGGTGCCCGGACCGGTGCCGACCTCGCCGGCGAACAATGACTACAAGCCGGGTTTTGCCGCGGCTCTGATGCTGAAGGATCTCAGGCTTTCGCAGGAGGCGGCGCTGACAAGCGGCGCCTCCACGCCGCTCGGCGCGGAAGCCGCGCAGCTTTATGCGCTCTTCGACAAACTAGGACATGGCGGAAGGGACTTTTCCGCCATCATCGAGATGTTCCGCGAGAAGGCGTAAGCGCTGATCAGCGCTCCCAATAGGCGCCGATGCTCATCCTCCGGCGGTCATGGCCGCGCTCGGTCTTCAGGAAGTCGCGAATGCGCTTGGCTTCCGCCCTTTCGCAGCCGGCCCATACGAAGGTGTCGGCATCCGCATCGCTGAGCGCGTTCTTGATTGATTTCTCGATCATATCAAGCGTGCCGGCCGGTTTGCCGTTTCGATGCATCCAGGTGACATCGAGAATGCCCGCCGAGGGCAGGGGCTGTTCTTCCGCGACGCTGTCGATTTCAAGAAAGATCGTGAGCCGCCTTCCCGCCGGGATATCGGCGGCGATGCGGGAGATGGCGGGCAGCGCCGTCTCGTCACCGGCAAGGATGATCGACGTTGCGTCGGGAACTCCGCCGCCGCCCGGCCCGAGGGCGCCGGCGATGTCGCCCGGCTTGGCGTTGATCGCCCATTCGGCGCCGGGCATGTTGTCGCCCTCATGCAGGACGAAATCGATCTCCATCTCGCCCCGCTCCACATAGACGCTGCGGATCGTATAGATGCGCACGGTCAGTGCGTCTTCGCCGCTCGCCCAGTGGATGCGGCCATCGGGGCGCAATTGCGGCCACACGGGTGGGCGCCCCTTCGGCGGAATGAGCAGGCGAAAATGCAGACCGCCATCGGCAAAATGCCTGGTGTCGTCGCAGGCGACGGTAACCCGGCGCATATGCGGGGTGATGTTTTTGGCGCCGATGACGCGGATTTCGCGCAGATCGGGCAGGCGGTCCGCCTTTGGAGCATCGGACCAGGTGAGCTCCAGCGTCGCCTCGCCGGCAAAGTCGAACAGGTGTTCGGCAAGGATGGCCCGCACATTCTGCAGCGCTCGCGCACTCCGGCAGGAGAGCTCGATCGCGAGTGCCTGGCCGTCTCGACTTATATCGGCCTTGCCGATCATCGTCTCGACTGTCACGGCGTCGCCGTTTCGGGTGACGGTGCCGTGCTCGACGAAATGTGTGCAGATCTCGTCGAGCATTCTGCCGGGATCGGCGGTGATCGCGATGCCGGATACTGTAAATCGTTCAGCCATCATTGCTGAACCTCCTTTCGCGAAAGCAGCCAGATGAGATAGGGGCCGCCAATCAGGGCGGCGAAGAGGCCGACCGGCACCTGGTAGGGGTAGATGACGACGCGCGACAGCCAGTCCGCCGCCATCAGCACGCCGGCGCCGAGGAGAAGGCTCGCCGTCAGCTGGTGGCCCGGGGCGCGGAAGCCGGCAAGGCGGGCAAGATGCGGCGCAATCAGGCCGGTGAGGCTGAGCGGCCCGACAAGGAATGAGGCGATCGCCGTCATCAGCGCGGCGAGGATGGCAAGCGCCAGTCGGCTTGCCCCGACATGAAGGCCGGCAGCGCGGCTGGGGCCGGCGCCAAGCGGCAGGATCGTCAGCCAGCGGCTGAGGAAGGGCAAGGGCGCCGTCAGCACGACGAGCGAGATGATGGCCGTCCAGGCTTCGAAGGCGCCGGCGCGGTTGGTCGAGCCGGAAAGCCATGTCAGCAGGATATAGCTGCGCATATCGCCCTTTGCGAGCACCATGGTCACGATCGCCATGGCGAAGGAGCCGATGCCGACGCCGGCAAGCAGCATGCGTTCCGGCGAGAATTGGGCGCGGGCTGCTATGGCGATCATTGCAAGGAAGGCTGCCAGCGCGCCGAGCGCCATGGCAAGCAGCATGATGATGGGCGAGGGGAAGCCGAAGAGGAAGAGCGCCACGGTCAGACCTGCACCGGCTCCGCTGCTGACGCCCAGGACCTCGGGGCTGGCGATCGGATTGCCGGTGACGCGCTGCATGATGAAGCCGGCTGCTGCCAGCATAGCGCCAGCCCCGGCCGCCACGATCGTTCGCGGCAGTCGGAAGGGCAGGAGATCGGTCAAGAGCGAGCCGGTCGCGACATGCCAGCCGTCCTCGGCAGGGCCGAGGGTGAGGACGACGGCAAAGATCAGGGCGAGGGCAGTAAAAAGCGCGCCAAGGGCCAGAAGCGGCTTAGCGAGCCTGTTCAGCGCTGCGTTCGACTGGGTGGCAACGGCCGAAACGGAATGCACGCTGGGCAGCAGGCAAAGCAATAAGGGACCGCCGAGCAGGGCGGTTGCGGCTCCCGTCGGCGCAAGGTCGGTAAAGCCGGGGCCGAGGATCTGGGTGAGGCAATCGGTCAGGAACAGCAGGCCCGCACCCATCAGCGGCGCTGTCAGCATCAGTTTGCCGGTGCTGCGTGCGCCGGCAAGCCTTGCGATGGCCGGAGCTGCGAGCCCGACGAAACCGATGACGCCGACCTCTGATATCACCGAGGCGGCAAGCCAGACGGCGAGTGCGATGATCGCCAGGCGGGTCGAATGCAGGGCAAGGCCGAGGCTCCTGGCGCCGCTGTCGTCGAGGGCAAGGATGCGGAGCGGCCGCACCAGGAGAAGAGCGGCGGCAAAGCCGAGGATAAGCCGGGGCCCGAGCGAGAGTGCGCCGTTCCAATCCTGCTGACTGAGCGAACCGGCGCCCCAGATATAGATCGACATGGCATATTCGCCGCGCGAAAGGATGAGCGTGACGCTGAGGGCGGAGGCGATCAGGCTGACGATCAGGCCGGAGAGTGCGACGGTCACCGGATCGAGCCCGCGCCGCCAGCTCAAAGCCAGCACGATGGCGACAGCCGCGAGCCCGCCGCCGAAGGCGGCCATCTCGCGCGAAAATCCGATGAGCAGGGGCGAGAAGCCCATGGCCGCGGTCATTGCCAGTTCCGCCCCGGAGGCGATGCCGAGCGTGGAGGCATCGGCGATCGGATTGCGCAGGACACGCTGCAACAATGTGCCGGAAAGGCCGAGTGCCGCACCGGCGATCAGTGCCAGCATGGCGCGGGGCATGATGCTGTTCCAGAGCAGCACGCTGTTCAGCATGGCTGCATCGGCATCGCCCTTCGGAACCTCAGGACGCGTTACGATGAGGAGTGCGAAGGCCGTGATGCAGAGTACGGGCAGTAATATCGCCAAGACGGGTGTGCCCGCGCTTCCTGCGGGCTTGGCGCGGCTAACCATTCCATGCATGTTGAAGCCCCTCCGCCAGAAAATCGGCAAAGCGGCCGGCCGCCGGCAGTGCGCCATAGGGATTGATCGAACCGAGCATCAGCACGCGTTTTTCGCGCACGGCCGGCAACGCATTCCAGAAGCTGCTGGTCGCCAGCGTGGCGAGCGCATCGGCCGGGTGTGGCGGGATCATCACGATCCAGGCGTCGGGCAGCGATGCCAATATCTCAATGCCGACGGGAGCGGCGGCCGAGTAGCTGGTCTGAGCCTGCCAGGCATTGGTGAGGCCGACGCGTTTCAGCACCTCGCCGAACATGCTGTCGGAGCCGAAGACGCGGAAATGCCTGGCATCGCCGAGATTGATCGGGATCACCGGACGCCCGTCACCGGCGGCAAGGAGGGCCCGGTGGCGATCGAGCCTGGCTGCAAGCTCTTCGGTCAACTGTCTGGCGGTGGCAAGCTGCAGGCGCTCGCCGATTGCAAGTGTGGCCTGTTCGGCAAGCGAAAAGGGGCTTTCGCCGGGTTTGTAGATCGCATGGCTTTCCACAGGCGCGACTCCGCGCATGCGTTGGTCTGCCCAGGCATAGAAGTTCGAGTTGAAGATCAGGTCCGGCCGTACAAACCGCAGCACCTCGAAATTCGGCGTGCCGCGCAGGCCAAGATCGGCAGTCGTGGCCGGCACGTCAGGCGTGACCGCCACCTCGCGGAATTGCCGCAGTTCCGTCGCCGCAACGACATTCGCGCCGATTGCCAGCAGCGTTTCAAGCAGCGCCCAATCGAGTGTCGCAACGCGCAAGCCCTCCGCCGCCCGCAAACGCGCGGGGGCGGAGAGCAAGGCCGCCGCACCGGCCAGAAACTGCCTGCGGGAGAAAACAGCCATGGTCTACAACAGATAGCTGACCGGCTCGTTTCGAACCGGATGCGGGAAGACGCCCATGCCGACACCGAAGATCGACTGCAGCGTGTCGGCCTGCATGATTTCGGAGGGCGTGCCCTCGGCAGTGATCCGGCCGCGGTTGAGCGCGATGATCGCGTCGCAATAGCGCGCAGCGAGGTTGATATCGTGCAGCACGATGATGACGGTCAGCCCGCGTTCATGGCTGAGTTCCTTGACCAGCGAGAGAACGCTGGCCTGATGGGCGAGGTCGAGCGCCGACGTCGGCTCGTCGAGCAGCAGGCAGCGGGCGTCCTGGGCGAGCATCATGGCGATCCAGGCGCGCTGGCGTTCGCCGCCGGACATGCTGGCGACGAGACGATCGGCAAAATCCTCGAGCTCGGTGCGGACGATCGCCTCCTCGACCATGTTGCGATCCGTCGCGGTGAAGCGGCCAAGCGTGCCGTGCCAGGGAAAACGGCCGAGCGCCACGAGTTCCCGCACGGTCATCCCGTCGGTCGCCGGCGTGAATTGCGCCATGTAGGCGACGTGCCGGGCAAAGGCCCGGCTGCCCCAGTCACCCGCCGGCTTGCCGTCGAAGGAGATGGCGCCGGATTTCGGCGCGACCTGGCGGGCGATGATCTTCAAAAGCGTGCTCTTGCCGGAACCGTTCGGCCCCACCAGTCCGTAAATGCGGCCGCGCTCAAGCGTCAGGTCGATGCCGGACAGGATGGATTTCGGCCCGATGGCATAATCTATCGCCGACAGGGCAAGGAAAGGCGAAGGCATGGTCTGCTCCAGGTTCGGCGCTGCAACGGGTTCGGGAGGGCAGGCCCTCCCTTTCCCCACAGGTTCCTGCAAAACTAAACTCAGATTGTCAACTTACCACTTCCTGCTGAGCTTGAAGGTGATGGTGCGGGCATCGCCGTAACCGCAGACGGTCAGCCCGCCGCAACCCTTGACATATTCCTTGTCGAAGAGGTTCGCGACGTTGAGCGAGGCGCCCCAGTTTTCCTTCTCATATCGGATCGCAGCGTCGACGAGCGTGGCGGCCGGCACCTTCTCGGTATTGGCCTCATCGGCCCAGGACCAGCCCTGATGGCGGACGCCGGCACCAAAGCTCATGCCCTCGAAAGCCCCTGTCGTCAGCGTGTAGTCGACCCAGAGAGAGGCGGTCACCTTCGGGACGATATAGGGTGAATTGCCGACCAGCGCCGGATTGGCGTCGTTCTCCATCACCTCCATGTCGGTATAGGCAAGCGATGCGAGAAGCTTCCAGTTCTCGTTGATATTGACCTTGCCTTCGAGTTCGGCGCCGCGTGAAACCACCTCGCCGAGCTGGCTCTGGGCGAAGGTCAGCGGGTTGGTCACCGTGTTGTTGCGCTTGGTGATGTGAAAGACCGAGGCGTTCAGCGAACCGTCGATGAAGGCCGGCTCATACTTGATGCCGCCTTCGAACTGCTCGCCCTCTTCCGGCTTCAAGGCGCCGGAAACACCGGTGCCGACGAGCGGGTTGAAGAAAGTCGCAGCACTGACATAGGGCGTCAGGCCGTTGTCGAATTCGTAGGCAAGGCCGATGCGGCCGCTGAGCGCGCTGTCGTTGGTGCTGTAGGTCGTGCCGATTACGGCGTCCTGGTCGATATCGACATAGTCGTAGCGGCCGTTGAGCGTCAGCAGCCAGCCATCGCCGAAATGGATCCGATCCTGGGCGTAGACGCCGATCTGGTTCTTGGTGACGACGCCGTCCGCATAGACGAAATTGGCGCCCTGTGTCGTGCCATAGGTGGGATCGGTCGCGCTGATCGAATTGGAGCCGCAGCAGGCCTGCCAATTTTCGAGGCGGTAATAGGTGTAGTCGAGCCCGACGAGAAGATTATGCGTGGCGCCGCCGATTTCGGTCTCGCCTTCGAGCCGGTTGTCGATCGAGACGCTATCGACCCCCGAGCGGCCTTCGAAGCCGATGCGCGCCAGCTGGTAGTCCGGACCCGTCGGCACGCCGCCGACCCAGCCGTTCAGGTAGGGGCCGATCTCATGCTTGTCGAGATGGCCGTAGCGCGCATTTTGCGAGAACTTGATGCCATTGTCGAATTCATGCTCGAATTCGTAGCCGATCATTTTCTGCACATAGCTGCCGTTGTCGATGTCGGGCTCGCCATAGAAGGCGTCGCGGTCGATCTTGCCGAAAGGCGCATCCTCGACAGTGGCGACATAAGGGAAGAAGCCGTTGCCGGTATGCACCTGGTCGAGCCCGGCGAGGTAACCCCAGACCGTCAGGCTCGTGCTGTCATCCGGCGAAATGGTGAGCTGCGGCATGATGAAGCCGCGCAGATCCTCGGAAAAATCCGAATAATTGTCGCCGCCGGCAACCTTGCCGGTGATGCGGTAGCTCATCGTTCCGCTGGAGCCGACCTTGTCGGAGACATCGAAGCCGGTGAAGGCGTTGCCGTTGCTGTTGATGCCGATCTCGGTATAAAACAGCGGCTCGTCGAGCGGGCGCTTGCGGACGAGATTGACGATGCCGCCGGGGTTTGCTCCGCCGTATAGCACGGAGGCCGGACCCTTCAGCACCTCGACGCGCTCCAGCATGAAGGGATCGAGCTGGAAGCCGCCGAAGCCATAGCTGAACAGCGTCAGATTATCGAAGTAGACGCCGGTCTGCGTCGCGTCGAAGCCGCGGATATAGAACCAGTCGGTATCGCCGTCGTTGCCAAAGGGCTGCGAGGTGACGCCGGGCGTATAAAGCAGCGCCTCGTCGATCTTGTTGGTAATGCCGCGATCGTCCATTTCACGGGTGCCGATGACGGAGACGGATTGCGGGATTTCGTTGAGCGGAGTGTCGCTCTTCGAGCCGGCGGAGGAGTTCTTGGCGACATAGCCCTTGACCGGACTGGTGGCGGTGTCGCCGCCGCCCTGGATGACGATCGGCGCGAGCTCAGTCGAATTCGCTTCCTGCGCCGCGGCGGAGCCCGCGATCAGGCCGGCGATCGCCACTCCTGCCAATAGAATTACCTTGAAATTGAGACCCCTGGTCTGCCCGCGCATATGTCCTATACCCCACTCGTGCCGCGCGATACCCGCGTGCGGCGAAGCCCTGAATAAGATGAGTGATTAACTCAGTTTTACCGGGGTGGATTGTCGCGATCGGGGAAAATTGAACGTTTTTGGGCAATTCTCCGCGTTGCAAACAATTGCCCGCCAAGCGTTGCAATCAGGCAACTTGTGCCTTCTTCCAGCTCGCCGGCGTGATGCCGATATGCTTGCGGAAGACGCGGGTAAAATGCGCCTGATCGGCAAAGCCGGTTTCGGCGGCGACTGCGGTCAACGCATTTTCGCTTTCGACAAGCAGGCGCTTTGCCCTGTCGAGCCGGACATTGGTCTGCCATTGATGCGGAGCGATGCCGGTCGAGGCCTTGAAGGCATGGCTGAAATGCGATTGCGACAGGCCTGTCAGGCCGGCGAGTTCCTCGAGGCGGATATTGCGCAGGCAGTTTTCCTCGATGAATTCGGTGGCGCGGCGAAGCTGCCAGGAGGCCAGCTTGCTGCGTTTGCGCGGCATTGCCTTGGCAATTTTCAGGACATCGATGATCAGCGCCAATGCCAGCCCGTCGCCATAGAGATCGTGCAACGGCTCCGGATTGAGGCATTCGGCGGCGACCAGCTGTGCCAGCGACAGCACCCGCTCATCGGAAAACAGAAGCTGCGGGCTTTCGAGACGGCGCGGATCGATATCCTCCATCAGCCGGCGACTGACGGTCTCGGTGTCGAAATGGATGTCGAGGTGGCGCACCGAATGCACGTCGGTCAGATCGGCCCAGACTTCCATGCCGGCCGGCACATAGGAGATCGGCCGTTTCTCGGTGTCCTGGACGGTGCCCTGCTCCTTCGGCGAGAGCTTGATATGCGAATTGCCCGGTCCCCGCTTGTCGAGCATGATGAACAGCCGCGGATCGCGCGAGACGTAATAGCCGCCGGCATAAGAGGCACATTCCACGTCCCAGACATCGGCGACGATGCCGTTCCACAGGCGGCGATGCACGCCGCCGACGACGGAAAAGCCCTGGATCTTGTTTTGCATCCGCGGTTGAAACGTCATTTCCACTTCCGCCTCCGGCGACGCGCCGGAAGTAAACCTTCAATTTGCACTCAAGTTTATTACCGCAGGCCGAACCGGATGGCAATTGCCAATTCCGGCACCAATCCAGGGAAAATCGGGGTCAATCAGACACAGAGAAGCTGAGGCTGCTATTGCCGAGCAGGATGTCGATCTCGCCGGGTTCGGTCAGTTCGATCGCGCCGCTCAACGTGCCCGTCGTGATGAGCGCACCTGATTTCAGCGATGTCTGCGGGCGCAAGCCGTCATTGGCATAATCGACGAGCCAGGTGAGAACGTCGCCCTTCGGATGCTGTGCCGGACCATCATAGATCGTGCGGCCGGCATGGGTGACCTTGAGCGGCGTGCTACCGGCGGTATCGACGACGCTTTTTTCGAGCTTCGGGCCGAGCACATAGCCGCTATTGCCGAGACGGTCGGCGACGAACAGCAGAAACGAAACGTTGCCGCTTTCCTTGACGGCGCTGACCAGCAGCTCGGCGCCGAGATAGACAGCGGATATCGCCTCGACCACCTCAGTGCGGGTGTAAGGAATGCCGGCGCGGACGGGCAGGTCGCTGCCGAGGCGGACGGCGATCTCGGTCTCGAATTTCAGGCCCGGATACCATGGAATGTCAGCGCCCGAGACGGCTTCGGCATAGGGATGCAGCGGGCCGGTGACTGCCTGGCCCTGCGGCGAGACCGTCACCTTCCAGGCATTGCTGGAAATGCCGCCCGCAGCGGCAAGCAAATCCTGCGCCTCCATCGCCTGATGGAGATCGGTTGGCAGCGCGAAAGCGCTCGTTGCTTCCTGTCGGCCGGCCTGGCGCAGGCTGTGAAGCCGGGTGGCAAGGGCGCGGGGATCGAATGTCTCTGTCATGCTATCTCCTCGACATGATTTTCGAGGTGCCACACTAGCGAGAAGGTTGGGACGAACAAGGCCGCTTTTGGAAAGACTCCTATTCCATCGCCGCGTACCAGCGGGTGCGATAGGCGGTCAGTCCGGGGATATCGGTCGGCGGAACATGCGTCTCGGCACCCGACACTGGCCGGATGCCGGTAAGAAGGGCCGCACCCTGGCTGGTGCCGGTCGAACCCGGAAGGGCCATGACCTCGCGGCCGGTCAGGGCGGCAAGCAGCTTGAGATAGCTCCCATTCAGCGCAAAAGGCCCTTCGACGATAACCGGGCCCTTGGCGCCAATCAGTCCGAGGCAGGCATCGGTCATCAAAGCGAGATAGAGGCAGGCAGCGGCAGAGCGCTCCTCGGGGCTTGCCTCCTCTGCACCGATCCAGCGGCTTGTCTTTCCCGGGAAAGGCCCTGAACCCGGGGCGATATTCGGCAGCAGCATCATGCCCTTGTCGATGATCGGGCCGATTGCCGCCTGAGTGTCATTTTCGTCGGCAGGGCCGATCTCGGCCGACAGGATCTCGAATTCCCGCCCACCCATGAAACGCGAGGAGGGGACGGCACGGCCATAGGCATCGACATTGGCGAGCGCATCGCGTTTCGGATCGAGATGATCGAGATCGCCGCCGACGCCGAAATTGATGACCCATGTGCCGGTGGAGACGACGGCGAAGGGTGCCTCTCGATGAACCAGATGCGGCAGCAGCGAGGCATTGGAATCGTGAATGCCGCAATAGACCGGCACGGGGGAGTTGAGGCCGAGCTCCGTGGCGATATCCGGCAGGACCGGGCCGAGTGCATCGAAGGCGGAACGGATCGGCGCCATGAGGTCGCGAATGGCGAGCCTGTCGACGAGCGAGGAATAGCGGCCGGCCTTGGGATTCCAGAGGTCGGTATGACAGCCGAGCGAGGTCAGCTCATTGGCGGCAACACCCGTCAGCCGCGCCGTCCAATATTGCGCATAGGTGAGGATGGTCGCCACCTTAGCGAATTCCTCGGGAAAGGCGCTCTTCTGGTAGTGCAGCTGTGCGCCGACATTGAGACCCATCGCCAGGTGCGGCGAGAAGGTTTCGTCGAAGGAGGGGCGCAGCCGCGTATAGGCGTCGCGGATGTCCTGCGGATATTCGTGTTCATAGTCGATGACAGGCATGGCAAGCCTGCCGTCCCGGCCAAGCAGTGCTGCGGAGGCGCCATGGGTTGTGATCGAAATGGCGTCGAAGCCAGGTTCGCGCGCAAGGCTCTTCAGCGCATCGAGCGCAAAAGACCACAGAGCCTCCACGTCGTAATGCGGATAGAGACCGGTTTTGATCGCGATATTCGGCCGTTTCAACACGGCGATCTCGGCGCCCGTCTCGCTGTCGAGCACGACGACCTTGGCATTGGTCTTGCCGATATCGAGGACTGCGATGCGGCGATAGGAGATGGCGTTCATGGCATATGGAAGACGGTGACCAGGTCGCTCTGGACCGGTGAATTATCGGGATTGGTCGCCATGATATCGGCCATGTGCGCCCACCATTTTTTCACGACGGGATGCTCCGGCAGGCTCGCCATTGTATGATCGGCGGGCCGCGTCAACACGCCGAACAGCGTGTTGGTCTCGCGGTCGAGATGGATGGAATAGTCGCTGGCGCCTGACTTGTGCAGGAGATCGACGAGTTCCGGCCAGATCTCGTCATGCCGCCGGCGGTATTCGGCTTCCATGCCGGGATTGAGCTGCATTTTGAAGGCGTGTTTTTCTAAAGTCATCGGGAGCTCATGACCTTGATGCGGCGGGCGACGATCGGGATGGCGATGGTGATGATCAGAAGCAGGCCGATGAAGATCGACATGACGATACCGGGCACGTTCAGCAGGCCGAGGCCGAAGGTGACGAGGCCCATGACGAAGGCGGCGATGACGACGCCGACGATCGTGCCGGAACCGCCGAGGATCGAGATGCCGCCGAGCACGACCATGGTGACGACCTCGAGTTCCCAGCCCTGGGCGATCGACGGCCGGGTCGAGCCGAGGCGTGAGGTCAGGCAGACGGCGGCAACACCGCTCATGACGCCGGTCAGCAGGAAGAGGATGAATTTGACGCGTTCGACCGGAATGCCGGAGAAGCGGGCGGCGAAGTCATTGTTGCCGATCGCATAGACCTGCCGGCCGAAATTCGTCGCATGCAGCAGGATGGCGAAGAGGATCGCCAGCACGATGAAGAGCACGAATTCGAAGGAGAATACCCAGACGACATAACCTTGGCCGAAATAGGCGAAATCCGCAGGGTATTTGCCATAGGCCTGGTCGCCGAGCACGATATAGGAAATGCCGCGGAAAAGGCTCATCGTGCCGATGGTGACGACGATCGACGGCAGTTTCAGCACCGAGACCAGAACGCCGTTGAAGGTGCCGCAGGCAAGGCCGGTGCCGATGCCGATCGCGACCAGGCCCGGTGTGCCGATGCCGGCCTGCGCTGCCGCGCCCATCGCCGTCGAGGCGAGCGCGATGATCGCAGCCACCGAGAGGTCGATCTCGCCCGATATGACGAGCAGCGCCATGGCGAAGGCGATCATCGCCTTTTCGGTGAAGTTGAAAGTGGCGTCCGAGAGGTTCCAGGCATCGAGGAAATAGGGCGAAGCCAGCGAATTGAAGATGAAGATCAGGACGGCGACGGCAAAGAGCAGCACTTCCCAGCTCGCGACGATGCGGCGAAAGGGTGTGCCGAGGCGGTCGGGGATGACCCGCTTTTCGTGTGTGGACACGGTGCTCATGCTGCGGCCTCCGTTCTGATCTCGGTTGCGGCGCGGTCGCGCAGGATGATGCGGCCGCGGTTGCGCTCACGCCTGGCGTTGAAGGCGACAGCGAGAATGATGACGGTTCCGGAGATCGCCATCTGCGTGAAGGGTGAAATGCCGATCACCGGCAGCGCATTCTTGATGACGCCGAGGAAGAGCGCGCCGAGCACGGTGCCGGCGACCGAGCCGACGCCGCCGGCAATCGAAATGCCGCCGATGACGCAGGCCGCAACGCTGTCGAGCTCGAAGCCGTTGGCGATGTCGACATAGGCGACGGCATAACGCGACACCCAGAGATAGCTCGCAAGGCCGGCAAGCGCGCCCGACAGAACGAAGGCCAAAAATTTCGTCCAACCCGTATCGATGCCGGCATAGACGGCCGCGGTCGGATTGCCGCCGGTGGCATAGGCCGAGCGGCCGAACTGGGTGTATCTGAGCAGGACATACATCAGAAGCACGATGACGATGCCCACCCAGCCGAGGACCGGCAGGCCGAGGATCGGCGTGCGCGGCACCGACAGGAAGACCGGTGTCATCTGGTGGGCATTCACCCATGCCCCGCCCGAGAGCACGAAGGCCATGCCGCGATAGATGGTAAGCGTGCCGAGCGTGACGACGATCGGCGGGATTTCGAGCGCCCAGACGAGAAAGCCGTTGATGGCGCCGAGGCAGGCGCCGATGACGATCGCGGCAAGGATCAGCACGACGAGCGGCAGGTCGGGATAGGCGGCATTCATCATCGCGATCGCCATGCCGGTAAAGGCGAGATTGGCGGCAACCGACAGGTCGATCGATTTCGTCAGGATGACCGTCATCTGCGCGAGCGCCAGGATGATCAGGATGGAGGTATCGTTGAAAATGCCGGCGAGATTCTCCGGCGTTGCGAAATCGGCAGCGCGCGTCGAAAAGATCGCGATCATCACGACGATGATGAGGAACAGCAGGGTTTCGCGTTTTCTGATCAGTCTTGCCATGCTCATACCTTAGGAATTCCTGGGCCTTATGAATTGCTGGGCCTTATGCATTGCGGGCCTCATGCATTGCCGGTGGCGGCGCGCACCAGCGCTTCCGGCGACAGCTCGGCGCGTTCGAACATTCCGGCGGCGAGACCCTCCTTCATCACCAGGACGCGGTCCGACATGCCGATGATTTCGGGCAGTTCGGACGAGACCATGATGATCGACAGGCCCTCGGCGGCGAGTTCGCTGATGAAGCCGTGCACGGCCGCCTTCGAACCGATGTCGATGCCCTTTGTCGGTTCATCGAGGATGATGACCTTCGGCGCCGTCGCCAGCCATTTGCCGATGACGACCTTCTGCTGGTTGCCGCCGGAGAGCGTGCCGACCGGGACGGAAAGGGCAGCGGCGCGTAAGTCCAGCCGCTCGGCATATTTGCGGGCGAGCGCGAATTCTTCTGCTGCCCTGAGGAAGCCTCTGCGCGAGGTGCGGGTAAGCGAGGGCAGCGTCATGTTCTGGAAGATCGGCATCGGCAGCGCCAACCCGTGGCGGCCGCGTTCCTCCGGTACATAGACGATGCCGGCGCGGATCGCATCCTGCGGCGAATGGATGGTGATCTCGCGGCCTTCGAGCATCATGGTGCCGGAGGCCGGCCTGGTGATGCCGAACAGCGATTGGGACAGTTCCGAACGCCCGGCGCCGATCAGACCGTAAATGCCGAGAATTTCGCCCTGGCGCAGGGTGAAGGAGATGTCGCGGAATTCGGTGCGGTGGCTGTAGTTGCGGATCTCCAGAACCGGGCCGCCGATGGCGACATCGACCTTCGGAAAAGCATTCTCGACGTCGCGGCCGACCATCATGCGGACGATCTCGTCCTGCGGCGTTTCCTTGAGCCGGCCCTGGCCGACGGCGCGGCCGTCGCGGAAGACGACGAAATCATCGGCGATCTCGTAGACCTCGTCGAACTTGTGGCTGATGAAGAGGATCGCCTTGCCCTTTTCCCTCAGGCCCCGGACGATGCGGAAGAGATCATCGATCTCCTTGCGGGAAAGGGCTGCCGTCGGTTCGTCCATGATGACGATGCGGGCCTCGATCGACAGCGCGCGCGCAATCGCCACCAGGTGGCGCTGCGCGATCGAGAGGTCCTTCAGCCGGATCGTCGGATCGATATTGCTTTCGAGCGCAGTCAGCAGCGCCTTGGCGCGGCTGTTCATCGCCTGCCAGTCGATGGTGCGCAGACGCGTGCGCGGCGCGTGGCCGAGGAAGATATTCTCGGCAACCGTCAGTTCGTCGAACAGCACGGTTTCCTGATGGATGGCGGTGACGCCGGCATCGATTGCGGCCTGGGCGCTGGCAAAGGTCACCGGCTGGCCGTCGACGAGGATCTCGCCTTCGTTCGGCCTGTAAATGCCGGTCAAGATCTTGACCAGCGTCGATTTGCCGGCGCCGTTTTCGCCGATCAGCGCGGTCACCGTGCCGGGATGCAGCGCGATGCTGACATTGTCGAGCGCCTTCACGCCCGGAAAGATCTGGGAGATGCCGCGCATTTCCAGAATGGCGGGCGCATCACCGGTTTTGCTGTCCGTGGCGGTTTGTTGAAAGGCAGCGTTCATCAAGCTTCTACCAGTGTCGAATGAGAATCCCGGCGGCCATCAGGCCGCCGGGCTTTAATGCGGTGGTTCCGGATCAGAAGACCTTGGAGAACTGGTCGATATTCGAAGCATTGTAGACGAAGGGATCGGCCATGGCGGCTTCACCATTGTCGCCGACCTTGATCTTGCCCATGCGGCCGACTTCGATCTCGCTGCCCGGCTTGCCGTCGGTCTCGCCCTTGACGAGGCGATAGGCGATCTGCGTTGCGGAGTAGCCGAGATCGATCGGGTTCCAGATGGCGAATTCCTTCGTGGCGCCCGACTTGATCGCGCCGGCCATTTCGGACGGCAGGCCGAGACCGGTGACGTAGACCTTGCCGACAAGACCCTTGTCTTCGACGACCTTGGAAGCGGCGAGAACGCCGACGGTGGTCGGAGCGACGATGACCTTGATGTTCGGGTTCGCCTTCAAGAGGCCTTCGGCTTCACGATAGGACTTGTCCGAGAGATCGTCGCCATAGACCGTGGTGACGAGGTTGAGGCCCGGGAAATCCTTGAGCTGCTTCTTCATCTGGTCGATCCAGATGTTCTGGTTGGTCGAGGTGGTCGTCGCCGACAAGATGGCGAAGTCACCCTTGCCGCCGTCAAGATGGTCCTTGACGAGCGTCAGGCACATCTTGCCGATCAGTTCGTTGGACGACGGGTTGAGCTGCAGAATACGGCCTTCAGGTGCGACGCCGGAATCCCAGGAGATAACCTTGATGCCGCGCTGTGCAGCCTTCTTCAGCGCCGGAACGAGCGCGTCGGGATCGTTGGCCGAAACGGCGATGGCGCTGACGCCCTGAGCGATCAGCGAGTTGATGACTTCGATCTGGCCTTCGGCCGTCGTCGTCGTCGGACCGGTATAGATGACCTCGACGCCGCCGAGCTCCTTGGCAGCTTCCTGCGCGCCCTTGTTGGCAGCATCGAAGAAGCCGTTGCCGAGCGACTTGACGACGAGACCGATCTTGATGTCGGCAGCACTTGCCGTGCCGGCCATCATGGCGACGGCAAATGCCACGCCGATTGCGAGTTTCTTTGCGAGTTTCATGCTTTCATCCTCCCACTTGATTGACACTCTTCACACCTCCCCGGCGCCTTATGCGACCGACGAGGAATCCTCCTTGATTGCCTGGGCGACCGGGCTCGCGACAATGAGCCTGATGCCGGCATTCTCGATCATCCTGACGGCTTCCTCTGGAATGCCGTCATCGGTGATGATCGTAGACACACGCTCGAGCGGGCATAAAATGAGGCTCGACCGGCGATGGAACTTGCTGGAATCGGCCATGACGACCAGTTCGTCGGCCTGATGCATCAGCTTCTGTTCGCTTTGAATAATCAGCGCGTCGGCTTCCATGATGCCGAGCGGGCCGATGCCCTGCGCGCCGATGAAGAATCGGCGGGCGTAGAAATTGCGAATCGCGTCATTGTCGAAGGGAGAGAGGATCAGGCTCTGCTCGCGATAGATCGCGCCACCTGGCACCGTCACCGTGTTCTTCGAATGTTTGACCAGATGTTCGGCGATCGCGAAAGAATTGGTCATCACCTGCAGGCGGTGCGCCGCCATGAAATGCACCATCTGGAAGGTGGTCGTGCCGCCATTGATGATGATCGCATCGCCCGGATCGCAAAGCTCGACGGCCTGGCGTGCGATTGCGCGCTTCTTATCGATATTGACGGATTCCGAAACGCGGAAGGGACGCCCCGCGAGATTGCCGAGCTGCGGCGGATGTACCGCCTCGGCGCCGCCGCGCACACGCCGGATCTTGCCCTGGACATGGAGAGCCGCGATGTCGCGCCGGATCGTCGCCTCGGAAGCTTCGGTCAGTTCGGAAATATCCTGAACCGTCACGACGGACTTTTCCTGAACGGCGCTGAGAATGATGCGATGGCGTTCGCGTTCGTGCATGGGGCTCCTCCTTCGATCGTTTATTTCGCACATATGACAATGTGTCAATCAAAAACGATCATAAATTTTCATATTGCGCTGCACAATAATCGAATTTGATCGTTTTCGATTGACAACCTCGGTTTTGATGAGCGATACCGTCTGCGAAAAGGGGCGCGAACTTTGCGCTCCGATGATGATTTCATATGGGAGGATGACATGGCGGCGAACGTCCGGCTTTTGGAAAACCGGTGGGATGATGCTTACGCGGCGGGCCTCGATGAGCCTGGCAAGCTGCTCTATCGTTCCAACCTGCTCGGCGCCGACAAGCGCATCACCAATTACGGCGGCGGCAACACCTCGGCGAAGGTGCTGGAAACCGATCCGCTGACCGGCGGCAAGGTGAAGGTACTCTGGGTCAAGGGATCGGGCGGCGATGTCGGCACGATCAAGCTCGACGGTTTCGCGACGCTCTACCAGGACAAGCTGGAATCGCTGAAGAGCATCTACAAGGGCGTCGAGGACGAGGACCGCATGGTCGGCTTCCTGCCGCACTGCACCTTCAACCTGAACGCCCGTGCTGCCTCGATCGACACGCCGCTGCATGGTTTCGTGCCTTTCACCCATGTCGACCACATGCATCCCGACGCGATCATCGCGATCGCCGCGTCTAAGAATTCGAAGGAATTGACGCAGCAGATCTTCGGCGACGAGATCGGCTGGCTGCCCTGGCGCCGTCCGGGCTTCCAGCTCGGCCTCGACCTCGGCGCATTCGTTGCCGCAAACCCGAATGCCAAGGGTGTCGTGCTCGAGAGCCACGGCCTCTTCACCTGGGCAAACGATGCCAAGGCCTGCTACGAACTGACGCTCGATATCATCAACAAGGCGATCGTCTGGTTTGCCGAAAAGACCGAAGGCAAGACGATTTTCGGTGGCGCGCTGACACAAAGCCTGCCTGTCGCCGAACGCCGCGCCATCGCCGCCCGGCTGATGCCGGAGATTCGCGGCCGCATCGGCAAGCAGGAGCGCAAGCTCGGGCATTTCGACGATCAGGATGCCGTGCTCGAATTCGTCAATTCCAGCGATCTGCGCCCGCTCGGCGCGCTCGGCACCAGCTGCCCTGACCATTTCCTGCGCACCAAGATCCGTCCGCTGATCGTCGATTTCGACCCGGCCAAGCCCGATGTCGACGCGATCGTTGCCGGTCTCGACAAGGCGCTAGAGGATTACCGCGCCGACTACGCCCGCTATTATATCGACTGCAAGCATGACAATTCGCCCGCCATCCGCGACGCCAATCCCGTCATTTTCCTGGTGCCCGGCGTCGGCATGCTGTCCTTTGCCCGCGACAAGGCGACGGCCCGCATCGCCAGCGAATTCTACGTCAACGCCATCAACGTCATGCGCGGCGCCTCGACGGTCTCCGAATATCAGGGCCTGCCCGAGCAGGAAGCCTTCGATATCGAATATTGGCTGCTTGAAGAGGCCAAGCTGCAGCGCATGCCGAAGCCAAAGAGCCTTGCCGGTCGCGTCGCCTTCGTCACCGGCGGCGCCGGCGGCATCGGCCGGGCGACGGCCGCGCGCCTCGTCGGCGAAGGCGCCTGCGTGGTGCTTGCCGATATCGACCAGACAGCGCTCGAAGGCACCGAAGCCGATTTCGTCAAGAAGTTCGGCGCTGACGCCGTGCGCAGCGTCCGGCTCGACGTCACCAAGGAAGATGCGGTGATCGCTTCCTTCGCGGAAGCCTGCGTCGAATTCGGCGGCATCGATATCCTCGTCTCGAATGCCGGCATTGCCTCCTCCGCGCCGATCGAATTGACCGAGCTTGCGACGTGGAACCGCAATATCGATATTCTCGCGACCGGTTATTTCCTCGTCTCGCGCGAAGCCTTCCGCCTGTTTCGCCGTCAGGCGCTCGGCGGCAACGTCATCTTCGTCGCTTCGAAAAACGGTCTTGCCGCCTCGCCGAATGCATCTGCCTATTGCACGGCAAAGGCTGCCGAAATCCATCTGGCCCGCTGCCTGGCGCTGGAAGGCGCGGATGCCGGCATCCGCGTCAACACGGTCAATCCGGACGCGGTCCTGCGCGGTTCGAAGATCTGGAGCGGTGAATGGCGCGAGCAGCGCGCCGCCTCGTCCAAGATCGAGGTGGACGATCTCGAGGAACATTACCGCAAGCGTTCGATGCTGAAACTCAACGTGTTTCCGGAAGATATCGCCGAGGCGATCTATTTCCTCGCCTCGGACCTTTCGGCGAAATCGACCGGCAACATCATCAACGTCGATGCCGGCAACGTGCAGAGTTTTACGCGTTAGAGCGATTCGGTTTTGCGTCCGGACGCGTAAGCAAACGGATAGAGCTATTTCCGGAGGATCACCCATATTGCGTGGATGATCCCCGGCACATAGCCGCAGAGTGTCAGCAATATATTGAGCCAGAAATGCAGGCCGATCCCGACCTGCAAGAATACGCCAAGGGGCGGCAGGATGATCGCAAGAAGAATGCGGACAACGTCCATCGTAGCTCCTTCGTTTGAAGACATGTAAGCGTTTGAACGCGAACCGTGCCCCTATGGTTCGCGACCAGGGAGGAATAGATGACAGATTCCAGGATTGCGCCAGATCTGGTCGCGACTGACAACGACAAGCGGGCAACCGCTCTGAAAGCCGACTACGAGGCACTGGGCGCGACGCTTGCCCGTCGCGGCGTCGATATCGAGGCGGTCACCCGCAAGGTTGCGGAATTCTTCGTTGCCGTTCCCTCCTGGGGCGTCGGCACCGGCGGCACGCGTTTTGCGCGTTTCCCCGGCACCGGCGAGCCGCGCGGCATCTTCGACAAACTCGACGATTGCGCCGTCATCAATCAGCTGACGCAGGCGACCCCGAACGTCTCGCTGCATATTCCCTGGGACAAGGCGGATGCCAGCGAATTGAAGGCCAAGGGCAATGCGCTCGGCCTTGGCTTCGATGCGATGAATTCGAACACATTTTCCGATGCGCCCGGCCAGGCCCATTCCTATAAATACGGCTCGCTTAGCCACACCGATGCGGCAACACGGGCGCAAGCGGTCGAGCACAATCTCGAATGCATCGAGATCGGCAAGGCGCTCGGCTCCAAGGCATTGACGGTCTGGATCGGCGACGGCTCGAACTTCCCCGGCCAGAGCCATTTCACCAAGGCTTTCGAGCGTTACCTTGCCTCGATGGCGGATATCTACAAGGCGCTGCCCGACGATTGGAAGCTGTTTTCCGAGCACAAGATGTACGAGCCGGCTTTCTATTCCACCATCGTGCAGGATTGGGGCAGCAACTACCTGATCGCCCAGACGCTCGGCCCCAAGGCCTATTGCCTCGTCGATCTCGGCCACCACGCGCCGAATACCAATATCGAGATGATCGTCGCTCGGCTGATCCAGTTCGGCAAGCTCGGCGGCTTCCACTTCAACGATTCCAAATATGGCGATGATGATCTCGACGCCGGCGCGATCGATCCCTACCGGCTGTTCCTCGTCTTCAACGAACTGGTCGACGCCGAGCAGCGCGGCGTCAACGATTTCAACCCGGCCCATATGATCGACCAGTCGCACAATGTCACCGACCCGATCGAAAGCCTGATCAACAGCGCCAACGAAATCCGCCGTGCCTATGCGCAGGCACTGCTCGTCGACCGCAAGGCGCTCTCCGGCTACCAGGACGATAACGACGCGCTGATGGCGTCGGAAACGCTGAAGCGCGCCTATCGCGCCGATGTCGAGCCGATTCTGGCCGAAGCCCGCCGCAGGGCCGGCGGCGCAATCGACCCGATCGCCGTCTACCGCGCCAGCGGTTATCGCAGACAAGTGGCGGCCGAGCGCCCGGCATCCGCTGCCGGCGGCGGCGGCATCATCTGAACGACCGATTGTCTCGCATGGCCTGAAGCCATGCTGAGCGGGATGATGGTTGCCGGCAGCGCAGGCGTGACGCGCTGCCGGCAACCTCGCCGTTTATGGCTTCCATTGCCCCGCGACCTGTCGGGTGGCGACGTTCAGCCGGTTCCAGACATTGATGTTGGCGATGGCGATGACCAGTGCCGCAAGGCTCTTGCCGTCATAGTGCCGGGTCGCCTCATCCCAGATATCATCCGGCACCGGATCCGCCCGATCGCTAAGGCGGGTGATCGCCTCCGCCAGCCCAAGCGCGGCGCGTTCGGCATCGCTATAATAGGGGGCGTCGCGCCAGCCAGCGACGGCAAAGAGCCGCTCATCGGTCTCGCCGTGTTTGCGGGCAATGCGCCAATGACCATCGATGCAGACGCTGCAGCCGTTGATCTGGCTGGCGCGCAGATTGACGAGTTCGAGCAGCTTTGGCGAAAGGCCGGTTTCGGTCGGCACCTTGCTGAGTGCATTGAGCGCCTGCATGGCCGCGGGAAGGACGAGGGCGGGATTTCCCATTCTCTCCTGCATGATATGTCTCCTTATACGTTTCGTGTTCGACGATCCGCCGGCGCTGTCACATCGGCCGGGTTTTATGCGTCATGGCCTTGACGGAACGCAGCGGAGGAATGTGACAAATGGACGAGAAAAAATGGCTGACTGAAGAATTCGAGGCGAACAGAGCGCATCTGAGGGCCGCAGCCTTTCGCATGCTCGGCTCGCGCAGCGAGGCGGAGGATGCCGTTCAGGAGGCCTGGCTGCGGCTTAGCCGCACCGATACGACAGGGGTCGGCAATCTCGGCGGCTGGCTGACGACGGTGGTGGCGCGCATCTGCCTCGACATGCTGCGCGCCCGCAAGACCCGGCGCGAGGAGCCGCTGGAGGTGCCCGACCATGGCGGGATCGCCGATCCGGCGAACGATCCCGAGCGCGAAGCCGCCTTCGCCGATTCGGTCGGTCTGGCGCTGCTCGTCGTGCTGCAGACGCTGGCGCCCGCCGAACGTGTCGCCTTCGTGCTTCACGACATGTTCGATCTGCCCTTCGACGAGATCGCGCCGATCATCGGCCGTTCGTCCGCCGCTACCCGCCAGCTTGCAAGCCGCGCCCGCCGCCGGGTGCAGGGGGTGGACGAAGCGCCAGATGTCGATTTCGGCCGCAAGCGGACGATCGCCGAGGCCTTTCTGACGGCCTCGCGCAACGGCGATCTGGAGGGATTGATCGCGGTGCTTGCGCCCGACGTCGTCTTCCGGCCGGATGCGACGGCCGCCCGCTTCGGCACCATTGGCGAAATGCGCGGCGCAGTTCACGTGGCCGAAGCCTTCAAGGGTCGGGCGCAGGCAGCCGAAATCGCCATCGTCGGCGGTGAGCTTGGGTTCGTCGTGGAGATCCAGGGCCAGCTCCGCGTCGTCGTGGCGCTGACGATCGCCGATGGCAGGATCGCCGCGATCGACGCCATCGCTGATCCGGAGCACCTGGAAAGGCTCGACTATTCGATCCTTGGGGATTGAAAACAAACGCGAATTTATCGGATCTTCGAGATAGGCGCGCGTCGCAAGGAGCGCGCCGCTGCCATTTTCTCAGCGGTGTCGGCCGCGTCATTTTTCTTGACAGCGACATCTCCAGCTTTATTCTATTATAAAGATTTATATAGCATAACTATGGAATTTTGACGGAGGACCGATCTCGGTCCAAGACTTCGAAAGGAATGCATGTCATGCCCGGCGACCAGGCGAAGAAGCCGCTTCTCCTCACCAATGTCAAACCGATGGCTTTCGGTTCTGGCCCATCCGAGGGGGCAACCGACATTCTCGTCAATGCCGACGGCAGGATCGCCGAGATCGGTCCGTCGCTTTCCGTCTCGCACGATGTGACGCGCATCGACGGCAAAGGCGCCTTCATTTCGCCGGGCTGGGTCGATCTGCACGTGCATATCTGGCACGGCGGCACAGATATTTCCATCCGCCCGTCCGAATGCGGCCTCGAGCGCGGCGTCACTACACTCGTCGATGCCGGTTCGGCTGGTGAGGCGAATTTCCATGGCTTCCGCGAATATATCATCGAGCCCTCGCGCGAACGCATCAAGGCCTTCCTCAATCTCGGCTCCATCGGCCTCGTCGCCTGCAACCGCGTCGCGGAATTGCGGGATATCCGCGATATCGATCTCGACCGCATCCTCGAAGTCTATGCCGCAAACAGCGAGCACATCGTCGGCATCAAGGTGCGCGCCAGCCATGTCATCACCGGATCCTGGGGCGTCACCCCGGTCAAGCTCGGCAAGAAGATCGCCAAGATCTTGAAAGTGCCGATGATGGTGCATGTCGGCGAGCCGCCGGCGCTCTATGACGAGGTGCTGGAGATCCTCGGCCCCGGCGACGTCGTCACCCACTGCTTCAACGGCAAGGCCGGGTCGAGCATCATGGAAGACGAGGACCTCTTTAATCTCGCCGAGCGCTGCGCCTCCGAAGGCATCCGTCTCGACATCGGCCATGGCGGCGCCTCCTTCTCCTTCAAGGTCGCCGAGGCGGCGATCGCGCGCGGGCTTCTGCCGTTCTCGATCTCGACCGACCTGCACGGCCATTCGATGAACTTCCCGGTCTGGGACCTGGCGACGACGATGTCGAAGCTGCTCAGTGTCGGCATGCCTTTCGACAAGGTGGTGGAAGCCGTCACCCATGCGCCGGCATCCGTCATCAAGCTATCGATGGAGAACCGGCTTGCGGTCGGTTCGCAAGCGGAATTTACCATTTTCGACCTGGTCGATTCCGATCTCGAGGCGACGGATTCCAACGGCGACGTTTCGGTCCTTAGCAAGCTGTTCGAGCCGCGCTATGCGGTGATGGGCGCCGATGCCTTTGCCGCCAGCCGCTATGTGCCGCGGGCGCGCAAGCTGGTGCGCCATAGCCACGGCTATTCCTACAGGTAGGATACGCTGAAGGTCGCAATGCTTAGCGGTTGCGCCAGCCCATCAGCTTTTCGATCCGTTCCGCTGAACTGCGTACATGGGCCGTATAGTGGTTCTCGTCGGAAAACGCCTTCTGTTCCGGCAGCACGATGGAAATGGTGGCGACGCACTGGCCGTCGCGATCGCAGATCGGCGAAGCGATGCAGGCAACCGCGTAATCGGATTCTCCCGCCTGGATCGACAGGCGCGATTCGAAGGCCTTGCCGGCGGCTTCCGACAGCGTGCCCGGATCGATCTCGGCGCGGCCAGTCGGTGAAGAGCGGGCGCAGCGCTTGAACAGTTCGATGCGCTCGTCTTCGGCCAGGTGGCCGACGAGCAGGCGGCCGGAGGCCGTCCAGTTCAGCGGCACCCTTGTGCCGACGCGGGACGCCACCTGAAAATGGCTCGGACCGTCGGCCATGGCGAGCACCAGCATATAGTCGCCGTCCCGGCCGCAGACCTGCACGGTTTCGCCGGCCTGGCGGCAGAGATCGTGCATTTCGTGGGTGGCGATGCTCATGAAATCCAGCGACCTGGCATAGGCAAGGCCGTAATGGTAAAGCCGCGCGCCGAGCCAGATCGAGCCGTCGGCCTGGCGCGTCAGCATGTTCTTCTCGACGAGATCGTCGACGATGACGTAAACGGTCGACAGCGGCGCCTTCACCGCCTTGGCGATAGCATAGACGCCGGCGGGCGATCCGGTCTCGTAGAGATGGTCGATTACCTGAAGCGCCCGGTCGATGCCGCTGACGCGCGCGCGACGCGCGGTCTTGCCACCGGTCTCGCCGGCAACACCCTCATCTTCGGAATAAACTGCTGCTGATGTCTTTCCGTCCAATTCAACGCCCCTCATGAAAACGCGACTATGTTACATTACTATGGCATAGCTGTCGCCGTGGCAAATGGCAACATTTCGCGGGTTGCCAGTCGGATTGGGCCGATCAGATGAGGCTCCGTTTTCAATCATCACCGGAAATTTAGGATGCGGCGACGGCCGTGAGCGCGCTCAGCGCGAGCGGTTGCTCGAGAAGGTCATTCCGCCGCGAGACTTGGAACAACAAGCATCAGGCCGAGTTTGATCTCTGAAACTCAGGAGGTCACGATGCCAAATTATCCCACACCGCCTTTCCCGTCCCAGAAGCAGCCGATGCCGGGTTTCACGGCACAGATGGACCCGGTTCCCGACCATGGCGAAAAGAGCTATCGCGGTTCCGAGCGGCTGAAGGGCAAGCGGGCGATCATCACCGGCGGCGATAGCGGCATTGGCCGGGCAGTGGCGATCGCCTATGCCAGGGAGGGTGCCGATCTGCTGCTCTCCTATCTCGACGAGGATGAGGATGCCGATGAGACGAAACGGCTCGTCGAGCAGGCCGGACGCAAGGCTATCCTCGTCAGCGGTGACATCCAGGATCCCGCCCACTGCAGACAGATCGTCGAGACGGCGGTCAAGGAGCTCGGTGGTATCGACATTCTCGTCAACAACGCCGCACATCAGGCAAGCTTCAAGAGCATCGACGAGATCAGTGATGAAGAGTGGGAACTGACCTTCAAGGTCAATATCCATTCGATGTTCTACCTGACCAAGGCGGCCGTCGCCCATATGAAGCCCGGCAGCGCCATCATCAACACGGCTTCGATCAATTCGGACAATCCGAACCCGACGCTGCTTGCCTATGCGACGACCAAGGGCGCGATCCAGAACTTCACCGCCGGCCTTGCTCAGCTTCTGGCCGAGAAAGGCATTCGCGCCAATGCGGTGGCGCCAGGGCCCATCTGGACGCCGCTCATCCCATCGACACTGCCTGAAGAAAGCGTCAGCAACTTCGGCAAGCAGGTGCCGATGAAACGGCCGGGACAGCCGGCCGAGCTTGCCACAGCCTATGTGATGCTGGCCGATCCCTTGTCGAGCTACGTCTCCGGCACGACAATCGCGGTCACCGGCGGCAAGCCGATCCTTTAAAGCGTCAAGGGCTGCCGTCTGGTTATGACGGCAGCCCTTGACGGGGGCAGGGAGAGATCCCCAAGCTGTTTAGGCGGCTTCCTTAGCCGAAGCAGGGCATTGCCGGCAGATTGGCGCGGCTTGCGAGTGCTCCGATCATTTTGCCCACCGATGTCGAGCGCGGTTCGCGTTTGCGGGCGGCCGTCTCCAGGAGTTGCTTGAAGTCTTCAAGCTTTACGCCGTCGGCGCGCAACACCATGGCGATCAGGGGGTCGCGAAGGGCTTCGGATATCGTCAGGTCATCTCTGGTCTTTGTCATGGTGTCCTCCTTTCGTGGGCGGTCGCCCGTGTTCCACTTTCCGCTGCCATGCCCTCGGCATTGACTTTCGCGTTTTGTGGTGTTACCGGTAAGTAACAATGCATTTGTTACCGATCGGTCACATTGATGTCAAGGACTACGTCCTCAAAAAAATCAGAAACTTCGAATGAAATCTCCGCAGCCGTTCTAGAAGATCGCATCCCGCCGCGGGAGCGTATCGTCTCGACCGCCTCGGAGCTTTTCCGCGAGCGCGGCATTCGCGGCATCGGCGTCGATGCCATTGCCGACGCGGCTCTGACCAACAAGATGACGCTCTACCGGCATTTCGGCTCGAAGGACGAACTCGTCTGCGAAACGCTGCGCCGCGCCTCCGAAAAGGCGGGTACTATCTGGCGAGATCTGGAAGCGGCCTATCCCGACAATCCGCGCGCCCAGCTGGATGCCTGGGTGGAACTGCGGGCGCAATGTCTGAACGGTGAGCCCGCCGGCTGCGATCTCGCCAATGCCGCCATCGAGCTGAAGGGCGAGGGCCATCCCGCCCACGAAATGATCGAGCGGCACAAGGCCGAACAGCGTGATCGCCTGGCTGCGCTCTGTTCGGCGGCCGGCGCGCGCGAACCCCAGCTTCTTGCCGATACGTTGACGCTGCTGCTCGAAGGCGCGCGCGTCAGCCGCCAGGCCATGGGCGCTGCCGGCTGCTGCGGTCATTTCGCCAAGGCCTGCCAGGCGGCAATCGCTTCTTTCGCCTGACGACCACAAGTGTGTGGGAGGGGAACCTTACCGCTTCCATGCCGTTTTCACACTAACCCGAGAGCGATGTGGAGGCAGGGAGATGAACTACGTCTATCTCAAACGCCTGTATGCCAAACGCGCCGAGCTTGAGGCCAAGCTGGAGCTCCATGATGCGCGCTATTGTTTCGGCGAGGAAGAGGTCGATGACGGCACCGACAGCGATCTGCGTCAGCGGCTGAGCGAAATTTCCGAGGAAATTGCTACGCTGGAGAGCAGGCCGGGCCGATAACTATTTAATTTGCGACAGCATTCAGATTTTAAGCCGACCGGCATAAAATCAGTCGGTGCTGGCACTGAGGATTTTCATCGTTCGATCGTCGAATTTTCCCTGATAAAAATGCTCGATCACCTGGTGGAAGGGCGAACCGTGATCGCTGATCGCGGCAAATAAGGTCATCGACGAGCGCAGCTTGACGTCGTCGGGTGAACCCAGGATTGCGTGCGCCGATCGGCCGTTCACGGACAGGATCGCCTCGACGCAACGCAGAAGCCGGCTTGAGAGAATAGGATCGGCGAGATAGGCGGCGGCTTCCTCCGCCGAGCGGATCGCATATTTTTCGGCCATCGCTGACGTACCGAGACCGGCGACCTGCGGGAAGATGAACCACATCCAGTGGGAGGTCTTGCGCCCGGCTTTCAGCTCTAAGAGCGCTTGTTCGTAGACGCCGTTCTGGGCGTCTATGAAGCGGTGAAGCTTGTAGTCGATGTCGCCGGCCATGGTCCTTTTCCCTTTTCCTGCTGTCGATGCAGCCTGGGCCAAGGTTTCCACGCCCGGCGATCTACAGCGCCGCGCGTCTTTCAGACGCGCAAAGGACGCTGTAGCACTTTGAATGACTTCATAATTTCATCCTTAAATCGGTTCCGATTTAAGGAATTATGCAGTGGTTTTGCTATCAGCAAACCCTCTCAGCGTAAGGGCTGCTGTCGCGGCAATGGCCGTAGGCCGGGTGCGGCGGCATGTTATCGCCGGCCGGGGCGGCAATGGCCGATGTCGTCATCGGGTCCGTATTGCCGGAAGAATATGCGGCAAACCCCGCAAAGCTCAAGAGAACCAGCGCTCCGACCACGACAATGCGCTCGAAGGCTGAAAGTTTCTGGGCGCTGACATGATCTACATAATCGCGCTCGCCTAAACCGGCGGTTTCGTCCTCTTTCGCATGAAGTGTCACCATATCCTGGCGACGGCTTAAAGTTTCACAATCTGTCATTTCAATTACTCCTGCAACACATGCGGCGCCGGTCTCTTTAGGGCAAACTCCCACCCTCGTGCCGAACCGCTTCCGCATGCGAGCAGCATGTGTGTCTTCGATCGTGGCAATTGAAGGGGCGATCTTCAAACGCAGTGTTCAAAAAATCGTACCAATAAATGCAAAATATCGTGAAGCTCTGGTTGACCGGAATGATCCGGGGTAGTCCAGAGTGGAACATCTCTCTTCTGGATAGTCCCATGAGCAAATCCTACGGCGCGATGTCGGTCGCGCAGCTTTCCGTCCTCATTCAAGGTGGCGCGGTCGATCCGGTCGAGGTGACCGAGGCGGTTTTCGATTCCATCGCGCATTATGCCAACAAGGCGGTTTTCACCACATTGCTCGAAAGCCGGGCGATGGAGGAGGCGCGCGCCTCTTCGCGGCGTCTGCGGGAAGGGCGCTCGCTTGGATTGCTGGATGGCATTCCGATTGCCTGGAAGGATCTTTTCGACATGGAAGGCCTGCCGACGACGGCGGGTTCCGTCGTTCTGGCAAAGGATATGCCGGCCAAGCGCGATGCGGCTGTTGTCGCTTTGCTCAGGCAGGCGGGCATGGTCGCCGTCGGACGCACAAATATGAGCGAGTTCGCCTTTTCCGGCCTCGGCATCAATCCGCATTACGGCACGCCGGTAAATCCGCGCGGCACTGATCTTCCACGCATTCCGGGCGGCTCGTCCTCTGGCGCCGGTGTCGTCGTCGCCGCCGGACTGGTTCCGGTCGCCATGGGCACCGATACCGGCGGCTCGGTGCGTATTCCTGCCGCCTTCAACGGTATCGTCGGCTATAAGGCTACGCGCGGTCGCCACGCGATGGCAGGCGTCTATCCGCTGGCAAAGAGCCTGGATTCGCTGGGGCCGCTCTGCCGCAGCGTCAGGGACGCAGTCTGGATCGATGCGGCGATGCGCGGCTTGACGACACCCGATGTCGCCACGCATCCCTTGCAAGGGCTGGAACTCATCGTGCCTGAAAACATCGTTTTCGACGGAGCGGAAGCCGGCGTTGTCGATGCGTTCGAGGCAGCTGTGGGACGTCTTCAAAAGGCCGGCGCCAAGGTTGCCCGTACCGTCATTCCCGCCTTCGACGAGACATTCGAGCTGATGACGAGATATGGTCCGCTGGTGACGGCGGAGGCTTTCGCGCTTCACCGCGAACGCTTGGCCGGACCGGATGCGGACAGGATGGACCACCGTGTCGTCATGCGCACCCGTCTCGGAAGCAAGACGACGCTGCCGGATTACCTGGCGATCCTCGAGGCGCGCAGCCGCCTGATCGCCGATGTCGAGCGCCTGGTCGGCGACCGGCTGCTCGCCTTTCCGACTGTCGCCCATGTCGCGCCGCCGATCGGGCCGCTGGAGCAGGATGACGAGCTGTTCTTCGCGACGAACAACAAGACGTTGCGCAACACAGCACTTGGCAATTTCCTCGACTGGTGCGGCGTTTCCATTCCCTGCGGCACCGGCGAGGCTGGCATGCCTGTTGGATTGCTGCTTTCGGCCACCACCCATCGCGATGAGGCGCTGCTGGGGATTGCCCTTGCCGCCGAGCCGATTATCCGCGACGATTTTGCCGGAATTGGCAATTGAACCGCCGGGATTTAGTTGCCATTGATGGCATGAGGAGATGCTGGAGGAAGACACGTGCAGGTTTTGCAAAACGGACGTTTCGCGGTTTCGACATGGTCGCTGCATCGGCTGCTTGGCGCCGTTCATGCCTATAGCCCCGATCCCGACAAAAGTGCCGCGCCGAAAGAGCCCTATGGCCCCGGTGCCGCGGCGCTGATCGACGTGCCGGCGGCGCTTGCGGCACGCGGCGTCAACCGGCTGGAGGTCTGTTCCTTCCATCTGCCGAGCCTCGACGCCGCCTATATAAGCGAATTTCGCGATGCGATGGCGACCTCGAACGTGCTGTTCCAGACGCTGCTCGTCGAGGACGGCGATCCGAGCCATCCCGAGACCGCCGAACGCGACGTCGAATGGATGGCGGGGTGGATCGACATCGCCGCAGCCCTCGGGGCTGAGAGGATGCGCGTCATTGCCGGCAAGCAGAAGCCGACGGAGGAAAACCTTACCCGTGCCGCCCGCCATCTGAGCTGGCTGGCCGGAAAGGCGGAAGGCAGCGGCGTGCGTGTCGTCGTCGAGAACTGGTTCGACCTGCTGCCGTCGCCGGTCGAAATGAACTGGCTGCTGGACCGGCTGGACGGCAAGGTCGGGCTCAACGGCGACCTCGGCAACTGGGTGGCGCCAGCGAAATATCAGGGCCTTGCCGATATCATGGGCCGGGCGGAAATCTGCCATGCCAAGGCCGATTATGGCGTTGCCGGCCTCGATGCCGTCGACTACCGCACCTGCCTGGAGATGTGCGAGAAGGCCGGTTATGCCGGCCCCTTCACGCTGATCTACGACTCGCCCTTCTTCCCCGATGAATGGGACGGCATCCTGCTGCAAAAGACGTTCATCGAGGATTTCCTGCGCGAGGCGCCGGCGCGCAAGACGGCTTAAATCAGAAGCACTTCTTTCTCATTCCCAGAGCATGATGGCGAAAAGTGTGAGCGGTTTTCGGACGCCATCATGCTCTAACTAGATAATGTAGAACAGGATTCAGATTTTGGGCCGACCCGGCCTAAAGTCATCCTGTTCTAGCGCGGGAACCTCTGGTTTTCCTCCAGCACGTTCAGATCCATGTGGTTGCGCATATAGCGTTCCGAGGCTTTCTGCAGCGGCTGGTAGTCCCATGGATAATAGGCCCCGTTGCGCAGCGCCGCATAGACCACCCAGCGGCGTGCCTGGCTTTCGCGCACGGCTGCGTCGAAAGCGGAAAGGTTCCAGCGCCGGCCGGCCTGTTCGACAAGCCTTGCCAAGATCTCGGCATGGGCCGGGTCGGCCGCCAGATTGTCGAGTTCTTGCGGATCGGCCTCGAGATTAAACAGCATCGGCGGATCCTTCTCGCAGAGCGAGATCTTGTATCGTCCGTCTCGGATGCAGACGAGCGGCGCCTCGGAACCCTCCGCGGCATATTCCATCGGCACCGGGCTGCGGCTCCCGGTGCCTTCGGCAAGTGCTGCGAGATCCTCGCCCTCGGTCCACGGCTTCAGCGAGGCGATATCGATCCCGGCAAGACCCGCCAGCGTCGGCGTCACGTCGAGTGTGGAGACAGGCTGGTCGATCCGTCTGGGCTTCCAGCCGGGTGCTGCGATCATCAGTGGAACGCGGGCCGATCCTTCGAAGAAGTTCATCTTAAACCAGAGGCCGCGATCACCGAGCATGTCGCCATGGTCGGAGGCAAAGAGGATGATCGTGTTTTCAGCCATGCGGCTACGTTCCAGGACGCCGAGAATGTCGCCGATCTTCTCGTCGACATAGGAAATATTGGCGAAATAGCCCCGCCTTGCCCGCCTGATCTGCTCGCGGCTGATGTCGAAAGCGTCGTGATCGCAGGCTTTCATCAGACGCTGCGAATGCGGGTCCTGCCGCTCGAAGGCAATCGGCGCAACCGAAGGGTCGAGTGCCGGGCAATCCTCATAGAGGTCCCAGAATTTGCGGCGCGCAACATAGGGATCGTGCGGATGGGTGAAGCTGACGGTCAGGCACCAGGGGCGCTCGTCATGGCCGCGCGAGAGATCGAACAGCTTGCGGGCGGCATGGTAGGCGACCTCGTCGTCATACTCCATCTGGTTGGTGATCTCGGCAATGCCGGCGCCGGTGACCGAACCCAGATTGTGATACCACCAGTCTATGCGCTCGCCGGGCTTGCCATAATCGGGCGTCCAGCCGAAGTCGGCCGGGTAGATGTCCGTCGTCAGGCGCTCCTCGAAGCCATGCAACTGGTCGGGGCCGACGAAATGCATCTTGCCGGAAAGTGCGGTCTGGTATCCGGCGGCGCGCAGATGATGCGCATAGGTCGGAATGTCAGAGGCAAATTCCGCCGCATTATCATAGACGCGGGTTCGGCTCGGCAATTGTCCGGACATGAAGGAGGCCCGCGCCGGTGCGCAGAGCGGGCTTGCCGTATAGGCGTTGGTGAAACGCACGGAACGCTCCGCCAATGATTTCAGATGCGGCGCATGCAGAAAATCGGCAGGGCCGTCGGGAAAGAAAGTGCCATTCAACTGATCGACCATCAGGATGAGGATATTCGGACGCGCCATGAAATTGTCTCCTGTGGTCTCAAAGGCCGGGGGGCCGATGAAGGGAACGTCCCTCTTGCTATTTGCAGATCTTATCAAAGCCAGTATCATCGTGCCTGTAAAGCTGGCTTTTTTCGATGGTTGTCAAAAGGAATTTTTATGCCAGACCGCCCGCCTGAGCTGGGATGGATGCGCATTTTCGCGGAGGTCGCAAGGCTCGGCAGCTTTTCGGCCGCGGCGGCAGGTCTCGGCCTTACGCAGCCGGCCGTCAGCTATCAGATTCGGCGGCTGGAAGAGCAGCTCGGCGTCGCCCTGCTGCGCCGCCAGCACCGCGGCGTCGAGTTGACCGCGGAAGGAGAGCGGCTTTTCCAGGTCGCCGCCAAAACGGTCGGTGATATCGATGCCCTGGCACGCAGTTTCCGCACTGACGCTCAAAGGCCGGTCGTCAGACTGAGAACCGACTATGCCTTTTCAGCGCTTTGGCTGATCCCGCGCATGCACGGCTTTCGCCTGCTTCACCCGGAAGCGGATATACAGATCGTCGCGACCCAGAGGCTTGAGCCCGGCTTTCGCGACGACGCAGATGTGGTGGTGGTTTTTGGGACGCGGGCGGAATTCGGCGCTATCGGATCGCTTCTGCTGCAGGAAAAGGTCGTGCCCGTCTGCACGAAAGGCTTTCTCGATCGCAACGGCCCGTTCGACGATCCGCAGCTTCTTGCCAAGGCGGTCCTGATCCATCTCGACTTGCCGACGCCACCGCCCTGGTTCGATTGGCGAAGTTATCTTGCCGAATTCTCCGTTACTCGCGATCTCCATGCCGGCCGCGGTGATGTCAGTTTCAACACCTACTCGCTGGTCGTCCAGGCCGCTCTCAGCGAGCAGGGCGTGGCGATCGGCTGGATGGGGCTGGTCGATACGCTTCTCTCCACACATATGCTGGTGGAAGCCGGGCGGCCGCTCGAGGCACCCGACCGCGGTTACTGGCTGATACCGCCGCGATCGGCAAATATTGATAGCGAGAGGCTCAGCACCTGGCTGGTGGATGAAGTCGGCAGGACCTGACATTCGGACCGAGGCCAGCGCGTCATTGCATCCGGAATATGTTCGCGCTCAGGAGAGAAGCCTTGTCATGACCGATGCCGATCGACATTGTGGCATCGATTCATAGGGAAGGGCCGAAGCATGTTGCGAACCGTCGGATACGTCGTTGGACTGCTCCTGATCCTCCTCGGGCTGATCTGGATCGCCCAGGGAAGCGGTTATTTTCCCTATCCCGCGTCCAGTTTCATGATCAACCAAAGCATCTGGATCCTCTGGGGGAGCATCATGGCTGCGGCGGGGATTGCCGTGACGGTCATTATTTCACGGCTGCGCCGGAGAGGATAAGCCGGCAACCGTGCATAGCTTTGAGGGAATTCGACATTGAAGAGTTCCTCGAGGTGAAATATCTGGCCGCTGGCGGCCTGTCGAATTGAGGAGAATGGCATGAGCGCAGCTGAAATCGACGGCTTTGCGGACCGGATCAGGCACCACCGAGGCGGCATGATCTCCGCCTGGATCGGTATTCCCGACGCCACGCTCGCCAATCACCTGGCGCAGGAGGCCTTCGACACCATCGTGCTGGATATGCAGCACGGCATGTGGGACATGCCCTCGGCCGCGAACGCCGTCGCCCAGGTGCGCCTTGCCGGCAAGCCGGCGCTGGCGCGCATCCCGGTCGGTGATTTCGCGTCCGCCTCGCGCCTGCTCGATGCCGGCGCCTCCGGCATCATCGCGCCGATGATCAATTCGGCCGAAGACGCGCAAGCCTTCGTCAAGACCATGAAATACCCGCCTCTCGGCGAACGCAGCTGGGGACCGTCCCTGGCGCTCAACCATACAGGCCTGTCGGCCGATGATTATCTGAAGAACGCCAATGCGCTTACCGTCGCCATTGCCATGATCGAGACCCGGGCAGCCCTTGAGGCGATTGACGACATCCTCGGCGTTGCCGGCATCGACGGCATCTTTATCGGTCCTTCCGACCTTTCGATTGCACTCTCGAACGGCGACCAGGTGGCGCCGAACGCCGCCGAGATCGACAGCGCCATGCAGCATGCGGTTTCGCGCTGCCGTGCCCATGGCAAATTCGCCTGCGCCTTCGCCGGCGACGGCGAGCGGGCCGGCGAACTGCTGAAATTCGGCTTCGATCTGGTCATTGCCGGTGCCGAGACCGCACAACTGCGCTCCGGCGCCCGCCGCGCCATCAATGCCGCCCGCAGGATCGCTTCGGCTTGAGCGTCATTTCACCGGTTTGACGGCCAGCCAGATGACGTGGCGGGCGCCGCCGCGTTTGCCGTTGGCGCGCGTGTTGACCGCATCGACGGCAAACCCGCTGCCCTTCAGACGCCGCGTGAAATCGGGGTCCGGACCGGACGACCAGACGGCGAGCACGCCGCCGGGGCGCAACGCGTCGCTGGCGGCGCGAAGGCCGGCAAAATCGTAGAGCCGGTCGTTGGATTTGCGGGTCAGGCCGTCAGGGCCGTTATCGACATCGAGCAGAATGGCGTCATAGGCAGCCTTGCCGGCGCGGATCGCCTCGCCAACATCGCCCTGGTGGATGCCGACGCGCGGATCGTCGAGACAGCCCTTGAAGACCTCGGCCATCGGCCCGCGGGCCCAGGCGATCACGGCCGGCACCAGTTCGGCGACGGTGACGCCGGCATCTTCGGGAAGGGCGGCAAGAGCGGCGCGCAGGGTGAAACCCATGCCGAGCCCGCCGATCAAGATCCGCGGCTTCGGGTGCGACTTGATCCGATCCCAGGACAGGGTTGCCAGCGCTTCCTCCGAGCCGCTGAGACGGCTGTTCATCAGCTCGTTGGCGCCAAGCATGATCGAAAATTCGCTGCCGCGCTGCTTCAGCCGTAATTCGCCGTTTTCACCGGGAATGGTCGCGGAATCGAGCTGGATCCAGGGCAGCATGACGGCTTCGCCTCATATGAAAGGGACCGTCCCCTAGCATAGGGCGCTAGATGAGGCCAGCAAGCCGGCCTCAGATCATCCGCATGAAATGATCCTGCTCGAATTCGACGATGTCGTCCTGCGGCACGGCCGAACGGCGGCGGATGTCCTCTACCTCGTCGGGCCTCAGCCGGGCCTTCGGGTCGTCGAAGCGGACCTCGGGATCGGGTACGGCCGAGAGCAGCAGACGGGTATAGGGATGCAGCGGATTGTCGATCACCTTGGCGACGTTGCCCCATTCGACGATCTGGCCGGCATACATCACGGCGATGTCCTCGGCGACATAACGGGCGGTGGCGATATCATGGGTGATGTAGAGCAGGCCGAGATTCATCTCCTGCTTCATCTCGTTCAACAGGTTCAGCACACCGAGGCGCACCGAGACGTCAAGCATCGAGGTCGGCTCGTCGGCGACGATCACCTCCGGCTTGACGGCCAAGGCACGAGCGATGTTGACGCGCTGGCGCTGACCGCCGGAGAGCTCGTGCGGATATTTCGGCGCGACGAGATCGGGATCGAGCCTGACGCGTTGAAGCAGTTCGCGGACCGCAACGTCGATCTCGGCCCCCTTGATCTCCGGGCGGTGCAGCTTCAGCGGCCGCCTGAGATGATGGGCGATGGTGTGGGCGGGGTTCAGCGAGGCGAAAGGGTCCTGGAAGATCATCTGCACCGAGCGGCGGTAGCGGGCGATCTCGGCGGATTTTGCCGCCTCGACAGGCCGGCCCTTGTAGAGAACCTGGCCCGATGTCGGCAGATATTCGCGCATCGCCATGCGGGCGCAGGTGGTCTTGCCGCTGCCGGATTCACCGACGAGCGCCAGTGCCCGGCCGGCATGCAGCGAAAACGAGATGGCGCGCGCCGCATGCACGGCCGCGGAACCATGGCCGAAGGTCTTCGTCACCTGGTCGAGTGCGAGAATGGCGTCCGTCATAACAGCACTCCTCCATGCAGCGAGGGGAAGGAGGCCCAGAGCTTCTTCGTGTAGTCATGCTTGGGCGTCCTGTAGATCGCCTCGGCCGTGTTCTGCTCCACCAGCTGGCCTGATAGCATGATGCCGATGCGGTCGCAGAACTGCACCATCAGCCCGAGATCATGGGTGATGAACAGCACGGAAAAGCCGAAGCTGCGGCGCAGTTCGTTGATGCGCTGCAGGATTTCGCGCTGGACGACGACGTCGAGCGCCGTCGTCGGCTCGTCCATGACGACGAGCTTCGGATCGAGCGCCATGCAGATGGCGATGACGATGCGCTGGCGCATGCCGCCAGAAAACTGGTGCGGGTAGTCGCGCATGCGATCCGGCGCGATGTCGACGAGCGTCAGCATCTCGGCGGTGCGCTCGCGGGCTGCAGCACGGCTCATGCCTTTGTGGGTCCGCAGCATGTCGTAGAATTGCGTTTCGACGCGCAGCACCGGGTTCAGCGAGTTCATGGCGCTCTGGAACACCATGGCGACCTCGCGCCAGCGAAACGCGCTGAGCGCCTGCCGGTCGAGGCCGACCACGTCGCGGCCGTCGAGCAGGATGCGGCTCTCCTTGCGGATCAGCGCCGGCGGCTTGTGCAGGCGGCTGATGGCAAAAGCGATGGTGCTCTTGCCGCAGCCGGATTCGCCGGCAAGGCCGAAGACCTCGCCGGGCGCGACATCGAAGCTGACGTCGTCGACGGCGCGGAAATCCTTCTCCTCGCCGATATAGTCGATGGTGAGGTTCCTCACCGAAAGCAGCGGCTGCGTCACAGGCGGCCCTCCCCTGTTCGAACGAGCAGGGACCAGCGCTTCAGATGATTGCCGGTGCGCAGCCGCGGATTGGCGATCTCGTCGACGGCGAAGTTCAGCAATGACATGCCGATGCCAAGAAAGGCGAGCGCGAAGCAGGGGGTGAGAATATCCCACCAGGCGCCGACCGAAAGGGCCGAGGCCTTCTGCGCATTATAGAGCATCGTGCCCCAGGAGATCGCTCTCGGATCGCCGAGGCCGAGGAACTCGAGCGTCGCTTCGGTGATGATCGCGAAGATGACGCTGCCGATGAAATTGATGCCGACGATTGAAATCACGTTGGGAAAGATCTCGAATGTCATGATGCGCCATTGCGGCTCGCCCATCATCTCGGCGGATTTGACGAAATCCTTCTGCTTGACGGAGAGCGTTTCGGCGCGGGTGACGCGTGCGCCCCAGGCCCAGGAGGTGGCGCCGAGGATGAGGGCGATGACGAGGGGGCTTGCCTGGCCGATGAAAGCGGCGAGCACGAGCAGCAGCGGTAGGTTCGGAACGACCAGCACCATATTGGTGAAGAAGCTGATGATCTCGTCGGTCTTGCCGCCGCGATAGCCGGAGATGATGCCGAGTGCGGTGCCGACGAGCGTGATCAGCAGGCCGGCGCCGAAGCCGACGGCAAGCGAAGTGCGGGCGCCGTAGATCAGTCGGGCAAAGACATCCTGGCCGATGCGGGTGGTGCCGAGGATATGATCGAGCGACGGCGACTGGTGCGGTCGTCCGGTGCGGGCGGCGGGATCGTAGTGTGTCAGCAGCGGTGCTGCGATCGCGACGAGGACGATGAAGGCGATGATGGCAAGCCCGATCAGCGCCTTGCGATTTCGAAGCAGGGTCTTCATCTCACGCTCCCTTCAGCCGCGGGTCAAGCAGCACATAGCTGACGTCGACGATAAAATTGGCGATCAGCATGGTCGCGGTCATGATGAGGAGCTGGCCCTGGATGACGGGATAGTCGCGGGCGAGGATCGCCTGGTATAGAATATTGCCAAGGCCGGGATAGTTATAGACCACTTCCGTTACCAGGGAGCCGCCGAGGATGGTGCCGATGGCGATGGCAAGGCTGGAGACGGTCGGCAGCAGGGCGTTGCGCGCCGCGTACCATAGCATCACATGCCGGTCGGAAAGGCCCTTGGCGCGGGCCATGATGATATAATCCTCGCCGAGCAGGTTGATCATGTTGTTGCGCATGGTGACGGTGAAGCCGCCGATCAGCACGGTGCAGAGCGTCACCATCGGCAGGATGCCGTGATAGGCGAGGCTGCCGATATATTGCAGGCTGAAGGCGGGATCGAGCGATGGGTCGGCGGCATAACCGTTCGGAAACCAGCCGAGCGTGAAGCCGAAAATGAAGAGCACGATCAGCGAGGTGACGACGGCCGGCACCGAGGTGGCGAAGATCGCGCCGACGGAGACGATGACATCGAACTGGCTGCCACGGCGCCAGGCGGCGACGATGCCGAGGAAGGTGCCGAGCGCAAAGCTGACGATCGTCGCCGTGCCCATCAGGCCGACGGTCCAGACGAGTGCATGGCCGAGCACCGAGGTGACCGGCAGCGGAAAATATTTGATCGAGCGGCCGAGATCGCCGGTGAAGATGCTACCGAGATAAGTGAGGTACTGCTGCCAGAGCGGACCGTCGACGAAGCCGAAGGTGAGCTTCAGCGCCTGCAGGCTTTCCGGCGGCAATTCGGTGCCGGCGCTGGAAAACATGATCTGCACGGGATCGCCCGGCATCAGCCGCGGCAGGAAGAAATTGATCGTCGCTGCCGCGATGAAGGCTGCCATATAGAAGACGAGGCGGCGAAGCAGGAAAGCCATGGGAACTCCGTCGTGACGGAAGCGGCGCTTTACGCCGCTCCCGAGGATTGCGATGCTTACTTCACCGGCTCGAGGGCCAGCAGGTTCAGCAGGCGTGCCGGATTGGTCCGCGAGATCGACGGATTGACGAAGGGGTTTTCCTTGGTCGACCAGCCGGTGAAGCGCTTGGTGTTGTACTGATACCAGTTCGGATTGTTGAACACCGGAATGACAGGCATGTTTTCGGCTACGATGCGTTGCGCCTTGTTCATCGCGTCCTTCTGCTTGGCAAGGTCGGCGGTATGGGTGAACTCGGTGACGAGTTTCTCGACCTCCGGATTGAACCAGCGCTGCGCGGTGAAGCGGGTCTTGCCCTTATCCGAAGCACTGAAAGCGCGCTTGTAGGGGTAATAGGGCGAAGCCGATGCCGGCAGGCTGTTGATCGCCGCATCGAAGGTGCCGTTGATGAGGTTGCCGGTCCAGACTGCTTCCTCCGGCGTTTCGATCTTGGCGTCGATCCCGACCGCCTGCATGCCCTCGACCGCGAGGTTGACGGTATCGATCCAGTCCGTCCAGGCGCTCGGGACGATGATCGAGAAGGAGATCTTGGTGCCGTCGGGATTGTCGCGGAAGCCGTCGCCGTCCTTGTCGTTGTAGCCCGCCTCGTCGAGCAAGGCCTTGGCAGCATCGGCATCATAGGTTGCGAACTTGCCGAAGTCGGCCTTGACGGATGGGTCCGCCCAGCTCTTGTAAAGCTCGCCCATCAGGCCGGGGTCTTCGTTCAGCGTCGGATAGCCGTAGCCGGCGACGTCGATCATCGTCTTGCGGTCGAGCGCCATCGAGACGGCACGGCGGAACTTCAGGTCGTTGAAGGCCTTCTTGTTGTTCTCGTTCGCCGTTTCCAGGTTGAACAGGAAGGCGACCATGCTGCTTGGCGAATACCAGTAGTGGAAATGCGCCGGGTCCTTGGAAACATAGACATTGTCGATATCGGGAATGAAGGAGACGCCCCAGTCGAGCGTGCCGTCGGCCGTTGCCGTCAGCATCTGATTGTTGTCGGCAAGCTGCGGGAAGCGCATGCAATCGACCTTCAGGTGCTCGTTGTCCCAGTAATTCGGGTTGCGACACTGGTCGTAGGTCTGGCCGGTGAAGCGCGGCACCTCCGTCAGCGGGCCGCTGCCAACAGGGGTCTCGTTGGCGAAGGTCACCGGATCAGCGACGTCCTTCCACACATGTTCCGGAACGATCGGCAATTGCGAGATCTGCTCGGCCGCAAGCGAGCTCGGATTGGCGAGCGTGAAGCGCACCGTCTGGCCGTCGACGGCCTTGATATCGGTGATGAAGGTCCAGATGCTGACGAAGTCGAGCGCCGGAAATTTCTTCAGGTAATCATAGGTGAACTTGACGTCGGCTGCGGTCAGCGGCTTACCGTCCGACCATTTCAGGTTCGGGCGCAGCTTGAAATCGATGCTCTTCAGGTCGTCGGAGAGCTTGAAGCTTTCGGCCAGGCGATAGACCGGCTTGTTGCTGTCGAAGCGATTGAAGACGACCAGCGGCTCGTAGATGAAGTCGAGCGTGGACTGGCGCGACGAGGTCTGGTTGAACGGATTGAAGTTGCGGACCCAGGTCGTCGCCGGTTCGATATTCACTGTGAGGATCGTTTGCGCCATGGCAGATCCCGAAAGCAGCGTTAGTGCGGCGGCGGCAAGAAGATATTTTTTCATGTCTTATTCCCCTTTTCTTATGCGGTGAGAGATGAGGTGCCGGTCAGGAGACCAACGCGCTTGCAAACATGTCTTCGACTTCCGCATGGGCGGCGCGGACATCGATCTTGAGATTGCCGAGGCGGGCCTTGCCGGCGGCGATGCGCTTGAGGGCGGCTTCCGTCAGCGGGCGGGCGGCCTTGGCGGCGGCTTCGCTTTCCGGAATGTCGCCGTGGCTGTGGAGCGCAATGTCGTAACCTGCGTCGAGCACCTGTTTGACGCGTTCCGGCAGGGTGCCGGAGAGCGACTGCATGAAGATGCAGTCGGAAATCAGCACGCCCTCATAGCCCATGTCGTTGCGGATCACGTCGTGCATAACAGGCGAGACCGACGCCGGCAGCTCAGCGTCATAGGCCGAGTAGACGACATGGGCGACCATGGCCCAGGGCGTATCCTTCAGTGCCACGAAGGGCTTGAAGTCGGTGGCGGTGAGCGTCTCACGGCTGGCATTGACGACCGGACGCTCCTTGTGGGAGTCGAGCGTCGCCCGGCCATGGCCGGGAATATGTTTGATGACAGGCATGTTGCCGGTCTCGAGCAGGCCATCGACCACCTCGCGGCCGAGGGCAGCGACGAAATCGGGATCAGGGGCGAAGGAGCGGGCGCCGATGACCGCACTCGTCGTCTCGAAGACGAGGTCGAGAACGGGCGAGCAGCCGCTGGAAAGGCCGAGTTCCGTCATCATCGCGCCCATGGCCTGGGAGGAAAGGCGCAGTGCTTTTTTGCCGAGATCGAAATCGCGGCGTGCAAGTTCGGAAAACTGGCCGAAACTGCGGAAGAGCGGCCAGGGGCCGGCATCGAGATGCTGAACGCGGCCGCCTTCCTGGTCGGTGAAGACAGGCGCGTCGTCGCGGCCGACGGCTTCGCGGAAGCGGTCGATCAGGCGCCTCGTCTGCTCCGGCTCGCGCTGATTGCGCCGGCCGACGAAGAGGCCGAGCGGATTGGTTTCGCGAAAGAGGGCGAATTCATCATCCGAAATAGTGGGATTCGGAAGGCCGACGAAAAGGGCGAGCGGGGTCGAGGACAATTCTGTAACTCCGGGATCAGATGGTCATTTCGGCGTGCTTCTCAGCATGCCTTCGTAGATGCCCTTGTCGGGGGCGGGGATGATGGTTGCACCTGCGGTCCTGGCGTAGAAATCGACCGGGCCGGCATCGCCGATGAAGGCATAGGCGTGGCCGAGCGTCTTCATGGTCTGAAGGCAGGCGGAAAAGAGGGCGAGCCCGATGCCCTTGCCGCGGGCGTCGGGATCGACGCCGGTCGGGCCGAAGAAGCCGCGCGCCGTCGTGTCATAGCAGGCAAAGCCCAGGAGCTTGCCGTTTTCGACTGATATCAGGCAGGCAACGGGCTGGCGGGAGAAGGCGACCGCGACTTCGCTTGCCCAGTTCTCGCTGAACCGTTCGCGAACCCAGCTGACGATAAGATGCAGTTCCGGGGGGAGGGCCGGACGGATGGAGACGCCGACATCGCCGGCCTTCTGTTTCAGGTCGGCGAGCTCAGTGGAATATAGGCTCACAAGCAGGTCTGGCACCCGTCACTCCTCCAGTTATTCCGTTATTGCGGAACATATCCCCTTTTAGTGTCATAGACTTGGCTATCTGGCCGGGCTTGTCAACAAGGTTTTTCAAACGGCCAAAGGCGCGACCCGCCGCCGCCCTCCGCGGTTTCGACGCAAAGTAGGTGCCGGACACAAAAACGGCCCGGGAAGGCCGGGCCGTTGTCGATTGGCGGAATATTGGTGGAACGAGCGCCTATTCGCCGTCTTCCCAAAGCGCATGAAAATGCTGCACCGGGCCGTGGCCGGAGCCGACGCTTAGGTGTCCTGATGCCGCGACCGCGCCGGCGAGATACTCCTTGGCGATGGCGACGGCCTCTTGCGCCGAGGCGCCCTTGGCGAGCTCGGCCGTCAGGGCGCTGGAGAGCGTACAGCCGGTGCCATGGGTGTTCTTGGTCGGCACGCGCCTGGCTTCGAACCAGTGCAGGCCGGCGGCAGTGGCAAGCACGTCAGGGCTCTCGTCGCTGTCGAGATGGCCGCCCTTGACCAGCACTGCGGCCGGTCCAAGCGCCCGCAAGCGCTCGGCCTGCGCCGCCATCTCCGCCCGGTTTGTCGCGACCGGCTGGTGCAGTAGGGCGGCGGCTTCGGGCAGGTTCGGGGTCAGCAGCGTGGCAAGCGGCAGCAGCCGGCGGGTCAGTACGTCGACCGCTTCGGGCGCGAGCAGAGCGGCTCCACCCTTGGCGATCATGACCGGGTCGATAACGATCGGAATGTCGCGGTGGTCAGTCAGCGCACCGGCAACGGCTTCGGCGATGCCAGCATTGGCGATCATGCCGATCTTGACGGCGTCGACGCGGACATCGGCAAAGACGGCATTGATCTGGTCGGCGACGAATTGCGGCGGCACCAGATGCACGCCGCTGACGCCTTGCGTGTTCTGCGCCGTCAGCGCGGTCAGCACCGCCATGCCGTAGACGCCGCGGGCGGAAAAAGCCTTGAGATCCGCCTGGATGCCGGCGCCGCCGGAGGGATCGGAGCCGGCGATCGAGAGAACGTTGCGGATCATGCGCGGGCCTTTCGGATTTCTGCAGCGATGCGGCGCGTGGCCGCTTCGGGGTCGGGCGTGCCGCAGATGGCGGAGACAACGGCAAGCCCGCTGGCGCCGGCGGCGAACACCTGGGCGACATGATCCGCCTTGAGCCCGCCGATAGCGACGGACGGCACCGGCGAGGCCTTCACCAGCCTTGCAAGGCCGTCAAAGCCGATCGGCTGCTTGTGGTCGGCCTTGGTCGGCGTCGCAAACACTGGCCCGACGCCCGTGTAGTCGACGAGATCAGGGTCGACCGCGTTCGCAAGCGCCTCGCTCTCGACCGACAGGCCAAGGATCATGTCGGGGCCGATCATCGTCCGCGCTCTCATCGCATCCATGTCCTCCTGGCCGATATGCAACCCGTCAGCGCCGATGGCGATGGCCGCCTCGACATCGTCGTTGACGATGAGGAGGGCGCCGGTTCCATCCAATGCCTGTTTCAGGGCGCGGCCGGTCTCGATCATCCCGATGGTGCCGGCATGTTTGACGCGCAGTTGCACCATGGTGGCGCCGCCGGCAATGGCAAGGCGCGCAGTTTCGACCATGCCGATCCCGGCGCAAAGATCGGGGTCGAGGACGAGATAGAGCGAAAGGTCGAAAGCCTTCATGCCGCTGATATCCTTGCCCTGGCGTCAAGCGTTTCGGCGTCGAGCGCGGCCAGCGCATCGAGGAAGCGCCAGGAGAAGGAGCCGGGCCCGGCCGCTCCAAGTGCGGCCTCCTCGCCGGCGATGGCGAAGGTTGCAAGTGCCGCAACCGTCGCGCCGAAGATATCCTCAGGTGCCGTCGCGGCAAAGGCGCCGACGAGGCAGGTGAGCGAGCAGCCGAGCGCTGTGACCTGCGGCATCAAGGCCGATCCGCCTTCGATGCGCACGGCCCGCTCGCCGTCGGTGACGAAATCAACCGCGCCGGTAACGGCAACGACCGCCCGCTGCCGCTCAGCGAGCCATCGCGCCGAACCTTCCGCCTGTTCGACCGGGTCGCGGCTGTCGACGCCCTGGCCGCGGCTCTCTCCGCCGGCCAGCGCTATAATTTCGGAAGCGTTGCCGCGGATGATGGTCGGACGCAGCGCCAGGAGGTCGGCGACGGCGTTACGGCGGAAAGCCGTCGCATAATGCGCGACCGGATCGAGCACCCAGGGTTTGCCGGCGGATGTCGCCGCCTTCGCCGCTGCCTGCATGCCGTCGATCCATTGCGTCGACAGCGTGCCGATATTGATGGTCAGCGCACTGGCGATCCCGGCGAACTCGCCGGCTTCTTCAGCGGCATGCACCATGGCGGGCGAGGCGCCTGATGCAAGCAGAACATTTGCGGCAATGTTCATGGCGACGTAATTGGTGATGCACTGAACGAGCGGCGGCTTCTCGCGCATCGCCTTCAGCATCGCTCCGGGTGTGGTCTTGGTCTGCATATGGCCCCTTTCAGGCGGGGGCGGGCACGGGGCGGTTCGTGCGGGCGATGCCGCGACCCCGAGCGACTCCCTCCGCCGGCATTATCCGGTTCAGGTTCGAAGGGTGCTTCTCAGCCCGTCTGTCGACGGGCGCCCCTGTCTCTCATCGCGCTCTTTTTCGCAGAGAACGGGGCTGATGTCACCCCGAAAATGACAATCCTGCGACCGACGCGGCGCGCGTCTCTTTTACGAAACGCGGTCAGCCGACGAGGCGCTCCTCGTCGACATTTTAGTCAGTCTCAAACCTTCAATCACGCATGCGCTTCCTTGCCGCGATAGACCTCCGGATCGGGGATCGGAACCGCGGCGATCAGCGCGCGGGTGTAGTCATCTCTCGGGTTTTCGAAGATATCCCGCCGTGTGCCGGTTTCGATGATGTGGCCGGCGCGCATGACGGCGACGTTGTGCGACATGCGCTCGACCACCGCCATGTCGTGGGAGATGAAGAGATAGGCGAGCCCCATCGTTTCCTGCAGTTCGAGCAGCAGGTCGAGCACCCGGGCGCGAACGGAGACGTCAAGCGCCGCGACGCTTTCGTCGGCGACGATCAGCTTCGGCTCCAGCGCTAGCGCCCGGGCAATGCAGATGCGCTGGCGCTGGCCGCCTGAAAATTCGTGTGGATAGCGCGTCGCTGCATCAGGCGTCAGGCCGACCCGGCGCAACAGTTCGGCGACGCGGTCCTGCCGTTCACCGTGGTTGCCGATGCCGTGGATGAGCATCGGTTCGCCGATCGCCTTGCCGACGGCCATGCGCGGGTCGAGCGAGGCATAGGGATCCTGGAAGATCATCTGCGCCGAGCGGCGCACGGGGCGCATTTCGCGCTGGCTGAGGCCGGCGATATTGCGCCCGTCGATCAGCACGTTGCCCTGGAAGGGGATGAGACCGAGCACGGCCTTGCCCGTCGTCGATTTGCCGGAGCCGCTTTCGCCGACGAGGCCGAGCGTTTCACCCGGAAGGATATCGAAGGAAACGCCATCGACGGCTGCGACCGGCGGCTTGCCCTTGAAAAACCGGCTTGCGGCATTGCCATAGGTGACGGTGAGGTCGCGCACGTTCAGCACCGGCGTGCGGTCCGGATGCAGTGTCTCGACGGCGCGCTGGGTGATGCGCGGCGGACGGTCGGTGCCGGCAAGCGCGCCGAGCCGCGGGACGGCGGCCAGCAATTGCTGCGTATAAGCCTCCTTCGGCCGCTGGAAGATGGCGAGCGCCGTTCCCTGCTCGACGATCCTGCCGTTCTGCATGATGACGACGCGGTCGGCCATTTCGGCGACGACGCCCATGTCGTGAGTGATGAGGATGATCGAGGCGCCGAATTCGCGCTTCAACTGACGCATCAGCTTGAGGATTTGCGCCTGCACGGTGACGTCGAGCGCCGTCGTCGGCTCGTCGGCGATCAGCACCTTCGGCCGGCAGGAGAGCGCCATGGCGATCATCACCCGCTGGCGCATGCCGCCGGAAAGCTCGTGCGGATATTGCTTCAGCCGCCGGGCCGGCTCGGTGATCTGCACGGCATCGAGCATCTTCAGCGCCACCGCCTCGGCATTGTCGCTGCCCTGGTGCGCGCGGATTGCTTCGGTCAGCTGGTTGCCGACCGACATGACCGGGTTGAGCGAGGTCATCGGTTCCTGGAACACTATGGCGATATCGCCGCCACGGACGCTGCGCATCGCCCGGTCGGAAAGCGTGAGCAGGTCGCGCTCGCCAAGCAGCACGCTGCCGGAGGCGACCCGCAGCGAGGCTTTCGGCAAGAGCCCCATGATCGACAGCGAGGTGACCGATTTGCCGGAGCCGGATTCGCCGGCAATGCAGAGCGTTTCGCCGCTTGCAAGCGCGAAGCTGACATCCTGCAGCACCGGCTTGCGGCCTTCGGGTGTGCGGGCATCGACGCTCAGATTGCGAAGGCTGAGCACCGGTTCTGCGGCGGGCATGGCGTCGTTCACGCGAACACGATCCTCGGGAAGTAGAAGGAAACCACCCAGTTCGGCTGGTCGACGATCTCGCTGATGCGCAGATCGCCGCAGACCGAGCAGAGCAGATAGGCATCGATGGCGCTCATGCCATGTTCGGCGCCGAGAAGATCGATCATGCGCATGACGCTTTCGCGCGCCCCGGTCATCAGGTCAGGGCCGATGCCTGTCGTGACCTCGTAGCCGGCGCCGTCGAGATGGCGGGTGACCGGTTCGGTCGTAGTGAAGCGCGGTGTCTGGAGCTTGGCGTCCTTGACGAGCTCGATCGTCGCTTCGACGTTCATCTGGCTTTCGATCGCCGTGCCGCAGACTTCGCCATCGCCCTGGGCGGCATGGGTATCACCGATCGAAAACAGCGCGCCGTCGACCTCGACAGGCAGGTAGAGCGTCACCCCGGCCGTCAAGTCGCGGATGTCCATGTTGCCGCCGACGCGACGTGGGGGAACGACGGAGTGGGTGCCGGGCTCGGCAGGCGCGACGCCGATCGTGCCGGCGAAGGGCTTCAGCGGCACGCGACCGCCCGGGCCGTAAAGGGCGGGCACCATACTGTTGGCGTCATAAGACCAGACGTGCAGCGCCGGATCCTTGAACTGGTCGGCAAGCAGGCCGAAGCCTGGAATGTTGGCCGTCCAGCCGATGCCCGACGGAATGAACTTGCGTAGCGTCACCTTCAGCGCATCGCCGGGCTCTGCGCCTTCGATATAGACCGGGCCGGAGACCGGGTTGATCTTGCCGAAATCAAGCGCGTTCAGCGTTTCGAGCGTCGCGTCGCTTCCGAGCTGGCCACCTGATGAATCCATGCATTCGAAGTGGATCGTCTCGCCAGGCTTGGCGACGACGGCGGGGGCGAAATCCTTGTTCCAGCCGAAATTATGCTGGGCGCGGTGGATGGTATGGGTGCAGGCGATGCACATGTCATGTCTCCCTCAATTTTATGACGCCTTCCCGGCCGGGACCGGGAAGGCTTTGTTTCTTCAGGGCTTATTGCTTGACGTAGATCGCGTCGTAATTGATGACGCGGGTCGGATCGATGTAGATGTTGTCAGCACCGCCCATACGCAGCGACTTGGCGACGACGCGGCGTTCGTTGATGACGGGGATCCACGGCGCATCGGCCATGATGTCTGTGAAGATCTTGCCCCAGGCGGCGGTGCGCTCGGCCGCCTTTGCCGGATCGGACATGGAGTCGGCGGCAACGGCGCGCTTGTCGAGATCGGCGTTGCAGTACCATGACCAGTTCCAGCCGCCCGGAACCGCGCCGGCGCAGCCGAGGATCGGGCCGTAGAAGTTGGACGGGTCCGGGAAGTCGGCGATCCAGGCCATGCCGCCCGACCAGATCATCGGCGCTTCGCCTTCCGTGCCGCCCGCCGAGATGACGTTTGCCTGGGCCAGCGCCCGGACTTCGGCCTTGACACCGACGGCGGCCAGATCCTGCTGGATCGCCTGGGCGATGCGCGGCTGCGGGTCGGTATTGGTGGAGTAGAGCACGGTCTCGAAGCCGTCGGGATAGCCGGCTTCGGCAAGCAGCGCCTTGGCTTTCGCCACGTCATAGGCATAGCCGGTGAAGGCCTTGTCGTAGCCCGGCATCAGCGGCGGCAGCGGCTGGTTGGCCGGCGTTGCGCGGCCGTTGAGGATGCGGGTGATGCGATCCTTGTTGATCACCATGTTCAACGCCTGGCGAACCTTGACATTGTCGAAGGGCTTTACCTTGGTGTTCAGCGTGATGTAGCCGGTGTGCAGCTGTTCGCCGTCGACGATCATCTGCGCGCCGTCTGCCGAATTCTTGATTTCGAGGAACTTTGCCGGCGGAATGCCGTCGCCGGCAATATCGACCTCGCCCTTCTGCAGGCGCAAGAGCGCCACCAGCGGCTCCTGGCCGACCTCGACCTTGAAGCTGTCGATATAGGGAACGCCCTTGACGAAATAATCCTTGTTGCGCTCGAAAACGAGCTGCTGGCCGATCGTCCAGTCCTTCAGGATGAAGGTGCCGGAGCCGACCGGCTTCTTGCCGAAGTCGCCGGCGGCGGCCTCGACGGCTTCCTTCGGCACGACCGAGGCGAAGTTGATCGCAAGCACGTGCAGGAAGGTGGCGTCGGGGCGCGAGAGGTTGAAGATGACGGTGCTGTCATCGGGCGTCTCGATGCCGGAGAGCGTCGTCGTCTTGCCGGCGGTTTCATCCTCGAAGCCCTTGATCGCGCCGAAGAAGCCGGCGCCGGGGCCTTGAGTCTTCGGGTCGACGGCGCGTTCGATCGAATATTTCACGTCGGAGGCGACGAGTTCGCGGCCGTTCGAGAACTTCACGCCCTTGTGCAGCTTGAAGGTATAGGTCATGCCGTCGGGCGAAACGGTGAAGCTTTCGGCAAGCGAGGGAACCGGGTTCGGCGTGCCGGGCGTATAGTCCATCAGGCGGGAATAGAGGCTCTTGATCATCGACCAGTTGACCCAGTCGTAGCCGATCGCCGGGTCGAGCGTGGTGATGTCGTCCTTGTAGGTGACGACGATATCGCCGCCCTGCTTGGGCGTTTCATCAGCCATGACGGACAATGGAGCGAGCGCCACCATCGTTGCCATGGTCGTCTGTTGCATCCAGCGTTTGAACATCTTGGTTCCCCTTCTTTGGTTGCTGTCAGCGTGTGCGGATGCGCGGATCGATGACCGGCGCGACGAGATCGGCAAGCAGGTTGCCGATGATGATGGCAAGTGCCGAGGTCAGCGTGACGCCCATGATGATCGGGATGTCGACTTGCTGGATCGCCTGCCAGGCGAGCTGGCCGATGCCGGGCCAGCCATAGACCGCCTCGACCACGACCACGCCGCCCATGAACTGACCGATATCGATGCCGATCATGGCGATGATGGGCAGTACGGCGTTGGGCAATGCGTGGCGCAGGATGACTCGCTTCGAGGAAAGGCCCTTGGCGCGCGCCGTGCGGACATAATCCTGGTTTAGCACGTCGATCATCGACGAGCGGACCATGCGGGCGTACCAGCCGGCGCCGCAGATGCCGAGTGTTACGGCAGGCAGGACGAGATGCGAGAAGCTGCCATAGCCACTCATCGGAAACCAGCCGAGCGTTGCCGCCAGCAGGTAGAGCAGCAGAAGCGCAACGAGGAACTGCGGCGCCGAGGTGCCGACAAAGGAGGCCATCATCACCAGTCGGTCGACGAAGCCGCCGCGGCGCACGGCGGCGATGGTGCCGAGCGTCAGGCCGAGCACCACCTCGACGAAGATGCCGGCAAGCATCAGCGTCAGTGTTGCCGGCAGGCGCGCGGCGATCAGCGTCCAGACATCGGTCTTCTGCGCATAGGAGCGGCCGAGATTGCCGTGCAGCAGATTGCCGAGATAGGTGCCGAACTGGACCAGCAGCGGCTGGTCGAGGCCGAGTTCATGGCGGATGTTGGCGACCGTCTGGGCGGTGGCGCTGCGGCCGGCGATCATGCGGGCCGGGTCGGCCGGAAGGGCGTAGAGCAGCACGAAGGTGATCGCCGCGACACCGAGCAGGATCAGAGCCGCCTGCGCCAGCCTGCGGAGCATGAGTGATGCCATCAGCCCCTCCCGCGCTGGGTCGGGTCGAGAATGTCGCGCAGCGCGTCGCCCACCAGATTGAAGGAAAGTGCCGTCAGAAGGATGATCGCGCCGGGAATGAAGACCAGCCAGGGGGCGGCCTGAAAATAGCTTTGGCTCTCGAAGATGATGTTGCCCCAGGAGGGCTGCGGTGGCTGGACGCCGACGCCGAGGAAGGAGAGTGTGGCCTCGAGCAGCACGGTGGTGGCGATGCCGAGCGTCCCCCAGACGATTGCCGTCGGCATGAGGTGCGGCAGGATATGCATGAAGAGCACACGCATATGGCCGGCGCCGAGCGAGCGTTCGGCCATGATGAAATCGCGCTCCACCAGGCCGCGAGTCTCGGTATAGACGATGCGGGCGACCTGCACCCAGTTGACGAGCGCGATCACCATGGCGACGATCCAGAGGCTCGGCTTCAGCAATGCGGCAAGCACGATGGCGAGCAGCAGCGCCGGAAAGGCCATCATTAGATCGGTGAAGCGCATCAGGATGTTGCCCAGCAGCCCGCGGAGATAACCGGCAACGATGCCGACGAGGAGGCCAATCGCCACCGCGATGCCGTTGGCGACAAGGCCGATGATCAGCGAGGTGCGGGCGCCAAAGAGCAGGCGGGAGAAGAGGTCGCGGCCGAGCGTGTCGGTGCCCAGCAGATAGGGCCCGCCCGGCGGCAGCGGTGCGCCTTCGAGCGAGAGGCCGTCAAACATCTGCTCGTCGGGGCTGAACGGCGCGATCCACGGCGCTGCGATGGCGAGCGCGATGACGAGGGTGACGACGATCAGGCCGAAGAGCGCCGTCGGCTGGCGGATCATCTGTTTCAGCACATGCATCAGCCGGCCTCCGGCAGGGGTTCGGCACCCGCCAGGATGAAGGCTGATATCTGCTCCATCGGCAGGCGGCGGCGCATGGCGCAATTGCGCAGGATTGCGTAAGCGTTCTCCTCGTCGATGCCGTGTGCGGCCTGCAGCTTTTCGACGGCGGCGTGAACAAGCGGCCGCAGCCGGACGCGCTCTTCGAGATATTGCAGCTTTTCCGCAGTCGCCTTGCGCTCCTGATGAATGGAGACGGCCATGACAAGCGCCGGATAGACGGCCGATGTGGCGATCGGCTTGGCGATGATCGCGCCGGCGCCCTGTCCGAGCGCCCAGGCGATGCGGCCGGGCGCTTCCGAACCAAGCAAGGCGACGACGGGGCAAGCAGGCGTTTCGCCGTTCCAGGGCAGCAGATCGTCCCAGCCCTGGTCGGCATCGACGATGACGAGATCGGGCAGTGCCGCAGCCGAAAGCGGCGCCCATTGCAGCGTTGCATGGATGCCGAGCAGGCGAAGCTGGCGGATCAGCTTTTCGGTGTTGCCGTCCTCGCGATGCAGGACCATCGCCTGCCAGCCGGTGAAATTGGGTGTCTCTCTCATGACACCACCCTTAGCCGTGGAAAGGCCTGGCGGTTGCGGCCGGTCAGATAGGGGTCGGCGGCGAGCGGCGGCCGTGAGGTGACGACATCGAAGCCGTTGTCGGCGTTGATCCGGCCGAGATGGAAGGGCAGGGCGGCATGATTGGTCTCGCGGTCGATCGAAAGCGTGCCGAACGGGGTCGGCCAGGAACGATTGTAGAGCTCGCGCCGGACGGCGTCAGGCTCGTCACCGCCGGCAGCGACGATCGCGTCGACGCAGAGCCGGACGGCCGTATAGGCGCTGGCAAAGACGCTGGAGACACGCCGCTCGGCGCCGTGACGCTCAGTGACACGGGCCTTGAAGGCGGCATTTTCGGGGGTCGCGATACTGTCGAAATAGGAAGCGGCGCACAGCTGGCCGGCAGCAGCTCCGGCGGCGATATCGTCGAGCTCGCATTCCATCAGATCGCAGCTCACCACCGGGCAGTTTTCCGCGCGAAAGGCCGGGTCGCGATCACCGAGGGCCTTGATCGCCTCCAGGAAGGCGTAGCTCGAGGGGCCGATCAGATTGTTGAGGATGAAGCTCGGGCGGCGCTGCGCGATCTCGGCGACGATGCGTTCGACGGCGGTTTCCTCGAGCGGAAGATAGCGTTCGCCAAGCACTTCGCCGCCGGCATTGGTAATCAGTTCGCGGGCGAGCCGGTTCATCTCCCAGCCCCAGACGTAGTTGGCGCCGACGAGGTAGGGCCTTGCGCCGTAACGTGGGATCAGGTGCTCGAACAGCGGCAGCAGATGCTGGTTCGGGCAGCCGCCGACATAGATGACGTTCTCGTTGGCCTCGAAACCTTCATAAGGGCACATGTACCAGAGCAGGCCGTCATGTTTCTCGACGAGCGGGATGACTTCCTTGCGTGCCGCAGAGGTGATCGTGCCGACGATATGGCGGCAGCCGGCGCGCAGAAGATGACGCGCGCCATCGAGATAGGCGGCGAGATCGGCATGCGGATCGAAGAAGACGGGCTCGATCGCCAGCCCTTCGACGCCGGCATATTCGGCCATCGCAAAATCGGCGCCGTCGCGGGCGTCGCGGCCCATCGAGCCGTAGGGCCCGGTGGTCGAAAAGAGGATGCCGATTTTCAGCGCGTCATTCATGAAGTGACCACATCAAAAACCCCACGACGCTGGTCCCATCGAGCGATGAGGCGTCATGGGGCGAAACTGCCCAGAGACTATCGGAGTCATGTCAATGCGGCCGGCCTTTTGCCTAATCCGCAGGCTTGAGTAAAATACAGGCAGCTCGTCTTTGTCAAGTGTGCTGCGCTGCACTCGCGGTCATTTGATCTCGTTCTTTCGGTAGAGCCTCGAAAGGACGCTCTTCTAGCTCAAGTCATGCAGATCCTTGGCAGTCGCCGGCCCAATCGAGAATTCGCAAAAGCGGACCGTTAGTCCGCCACGCTCCGGCGTGCAGGCCGTGGGTCCGACCTCGTAGTGCGCTGCAGCCGGGAAGGGCGCTAGCCGCAGCAGCGGCCAGAAACTGCCGTCGCGCGAGGCCTGGATGCGCATGGCGCTCTTGGCGACGGTGACGCGGATATAGAAATCCTCGAGTTCCGTGAAAGGCTGGGCCACGGACCAGTCGGACCTGCCATCGGTGACGACGGTGCTGAGGAAGGGTTCGCCGTCGGTGAACTCGACGCCCGTCTTCACCCAGCGTTTTTCGTCGATGCGCACCATCAGGCCTGCCTGGTCGTAGAGCGTGCGGAATTCGCCCTGAACGCGGATTTGCGCAGTGAAGCCGTCGGCCGTGGGAAAGGCGAGGAAATGGCCGCTGTCGCGGGTGAAGCCGTAATGGGTCTCCCGCCAGAAATCGGTTCTTTCGTCGGTCGTCAGGGTGAGGCCGGCGTCGGCCGCCCGCCATTGAGCCGGCTCGTTCAGCCATTTGCCGTCGTTGAAATCGATGCTCATCCTGTTCTCCCGTTCCGTTAAAAGTCTCACCGCAGGGCGATTGGCTCATCTTGGCATAATGCCCGGTCTTGTTGCAGGCTGGCGCAGCCGAAGATTGTGTGTTTTTCCGGCGTCCCGATATCCGCCGAGGGCATAATCCGTCGCTCGTGCTTGACAGGATCGATCCATCTCCTATTCTGTTACAAAAAGATGAGTTACATAATTGTGGAACTAAACGGGAGACCTCAGATGAAAACACTGGTCGCATTCCTTCTTGGCACTGCGCTCGTCGCCCTGCCTTCGACACTTCTTGCCCAGGAAAAAGGCGGCGTCATCAATGTCGCGACGATCGGCGAGCCGCCGACGCTCGATCCGATGTCGTCGACGGCCGATCTGGTCGGCATCGTCACGCAGCACATTTTCGAAACGCTCTACACCTTCGACAGGAGCTGGAACGTTACGCCGCTTCTCGCCGAAAGCCTGCCAGAGATCAGCGCCGACGGCAAAACCTATACGATCAAGCTCAGGACCGGCATCAAGTTCCACGACAATACCGATATGACCTCGGAAGATGTCGTCGCCTCGCTTGGCCGCTGGATGAAGATCGCTTCGCGCGGCAAGCAGGTGGCCGGCTTCATCGATAAGGTCACCGCCGTCGATCCCTCAACCGTCACGATCACGCTGAAGCAGCCCTATGCGCCGCTGACCTCGCTGCTCGCCTTCAACAATTCGGCCGCCATCATCATCCCATCCGAGAAGCAGGACGAGCCGATGAAGGACTTCATCGGCACCGGTCCCTACATGCTGAAGGAGCGCAAGGCCGACCAGTATATCCAGCTTGTCCGCTTCGATGGCTACAAGTCACGTGAAGGCGACAGCGATGGCTATGGCGGCGCCCGCCACCAGTATCTCGATGAGATCCGCTTCGTGCCGGTGCCGGATCCGAACACCCGCGTCGAGGCTGCCGTTTCCGGCCAGTACGACTACGTCGACTCGATCCCGGTCGAATCCTACGACAAGCTGAAGGCCTCCACCGCCTCGCAGCCGATCATCCTGAAGCCCTTCGGTTATCCCGTCTTCGTCTTCAATACGAAGGAAGGTATTGCTGGGAATGTCGAGGTCCGCAAGGCGATCCGCCAGGCGCTCAGCATGGAAGACATGCTGGCCGCGGCTTTCGGCAGCACGGATTTCTACGCGCTCGACGGCGCCATCTATCCAAAGACCTTTGCCTGGTCGACGGATGCCGGCGTCGAGGGCGCCTATAACGCCGCCGATCCGGAAGGGGCTGCCGCCGCCGCCAAGAAGGCCGGCTACAACGGCGAACCGATCCGTATCCTGACCAGCCGCCAGTATGAGTTCCACTATAAGATGGCGCAGGTCGCCGCCGAATATCTGAAGCTTGCCGGCTTCACCGTCGATATGCAGGTTGTGGACTGGGCGACGCTGACGCAGCGCCGCACCGATCCGAAGCTCTGGGATATCTACATCACCCATAGCCCCTTCCTGCCGGAGCCTGCCCTGATCGGCTCGCTCTCGACCAGCTCGCCGGGCTGGTGGGATACGCCGGCCCGCAAGGCTGCCGTCGATGCCTTCACCTCGGAAGTCGATCCGAAGAAGCGCGTGGCGCTCTGGGCCGATGTTCAGAAGGCGATCTATGCCGACGCACCCTTCATGAAGATCGGCGACTTCAACGCCGTTTCGGCGGAATCGACCAAGCTCGAAGGCGTCGATCCGGCTCCGTGGCCGTATTTCTGGAATGCTTCGATCAAGAAGTAAGCATCGCCACCGATACCGGCTATCCCTGGTCGGTATCGGTCTTCTTTTTCGTAGCATCTGCAAGGGTTTGCCAGGTATTCATGATACGCTACATCCTCCAGCGCCTGTTCGGCATGATCGTCGTGATGTTTCTCGTCGTCACGATCGTCTTCGTCATCGTGCGCGTGACCCCGGGAGATCCGGCCGCCGTCATGCTCGGGCCGGATGCGACGCCGCAGGATATTGCCGACCTCAGGGCTCGCCTCGGCCTCGATCAGTCGCTAGGCCTGCAATATGTCTATTATATCGGCCAGATGCTGAGAGGTGATCTCGGCCAGTCGATCTTCCTCAACATGCCGGTCACCTCGGCCTTGCTCGACCGGGCCGAGCCGACCTTCTTCCTGACTTTGTTTTCGCTCGCAATCGCCAGCATCATCGCCCTGCCGATCGGCATTTATGCCGCTTATCGGCGCGGCTCCTTCATCGATCAGGCGGCAACGACGCTCGCGATGTTCGCCGCCAGCATTCCGAGCTTTTGGCTCGGCCTGATCCTGATGCAGTTCTTCGCCGTCAGGCTCAATCTCTTCCCGGTCTCGGGTTATGGCGGTCCGGGCTCGACCTTCTTCGAGCGCATGTATCACCTGACGCTGCCTGCCTTTGCGCTCGGCATCGTCTCCTCGGCGCTGATCCTGCGTTTCACCCGCGCGTCGATGCTCGATGTGCTCGGCGACGATTATATCCGTACCGCCCGCGCCAAGGGATTGATCGAGCGACGGGTGATCCTCAAGCACGCGCTGAAGAATGCGCTGATCCCGATCCTGACGGTGATCGGCCTGACGGCAGCGGTGCTGATTTCAGGCGCCGTCGTCACCGAGACCGTCTTCGGCCTGCCTGGTGTCGGCAATCTCGTCGTCTCCGCGGTTCTGCGCCGCGACTATCCCGTCATCCAGGGGGCTCTGCTCGTCATCGCCGCTCTCTACGTGCTGATCAATTTTGCGATCGACATGCTCTATCTGTTGATCGATCCGAGGGTGCGCTACTGATGGCCGATATCGCAATCAAGCCCGTCGAAGGTGAGGGCAGCAAATTCACCAGGCGCCTGCTGAAACGCAAGACGGTCGCCTGCGGCCTGCTGATCCTGACGATCTTCGTGCTTCTGGCGGTCTTCGCGCCTGTTGTCGCGCCCTATTCGCCGTCGAAGCTTTCCATCGTCAACCGGCTGAAACCGCCGAGCGGCATGTTCTTCTTCGGCACCGACGAGTTCGGCCGCGACGTCTTTTCGCGTACGATCTTCGCCGGCCGCCTGTCGCTGCTCGTCGGTGTTGCGGTCGTGACCTTGTCAGCCGTGATCGGCGTGACGCTCGGTCTGCTTGCCGGCTTCTTCCAGAAGCTCGATACGCCGATCGCCCGGCTGATCGACGCGATGATGGCGTTTCCCGATATTCTGCTGGCGATTGCGCTCGTCGCCGCCCTCGGGCCGTCGTTGACGACGGTGATCATCGCGCTGTCGATCGTCTATGCGCCACGCCTTGCCCGCATTGTCCGCGCATCGACGCTGGTCATTCGCGAGCTGCCTTATGTCGAGGCGGCGAGGGCGCTTGGCATTTCGACCTTCCATATCATGACCCGGCATGTCCTGCGCAACCTGCTGTCGCCGATCCTGGTGCAGGCGACGTTCCTTTTCGCCAGTGCCATGCTTGCCGAAGCCGGCCTGTCTTTCCTCGGCCTTGGCGTCAGCCCTGAGATCCCGACCTGGGGAACGATGATCGCCGCCGGCCGGCAGTATATCGGCCAGGCCGACTGGATGACGCTGTTTCCGGGTGTCGCCATCATCCTCTCCGTACTGTCGCTGCAGATGGTCGGCGATGGCCTTAGGGACATGCTCGATCCAAGACTGCGCAAGGATCTTTAATCCGCCGACCAAGCGTCGGCCCAATCGAAATTCGCCAAATCGAAAATTGCATGACAGGAGTTTGCGTGAATCAGTTTCCCACCGCCGCCGGCAAGGTCGAGAACTCGCCTTACGAACGGCTTGCCGCCCTCGGCATTGCGCTGCCGCCGCCGCCGCCGCCGATCGCCAATTTCGTCACGCACGTAATCGAAGGCAATATGCTCTATCTCTCCGGCCAGGGACCGCGTGAGGCCGACGGTTTCATGCATGCCGGCAAGGTCGGCGGTGGAGTCAGTATCGACGAGGCCTACGGCCATGCGCGGCTGACGGGCATCAACCTGCTTGCCGTCATGCAGGATGCGCTTGGCGATCTCGCCCGGGTCAAGCGGGTGGTGAAATTGCTCGGCATGGTCAATGCCGTGCCTGAGTTCGAGGATCATCCGAGCGTCATTAACGGCTGCTCGGATCTGCTGATTGAAGTCTTCGGGCCGGCCGGCGAACATGCCCGCTCGGCCGTCGGCTTCGGCTCGCTGCCCGGCAACATCACCGTCGAGATCGAGGCAATCGTCGCCTTGCACGGCTGACGGGAACTCGACACACTTGATCGACCGCCCCATGTTTCGTTTTTCGACCCAGAATCCTGGAGATCTCCATGTCCACTGATATCCGCCCGTCGCTCGGCCTTCGCCCTGTCATCAATGTATCGGGCACCATGACCAGCCTCGGCGCCTCGATCGTCGTTCCAGAAGCGATCAGCGCGATGGCATCGATCCTGCCGCATTTCGTCGAGATCAACGACCTGCAGCGCAAGGCAAGCGGCGTCATCGGCCGGCTGACCGGCGGCGAGGCGGGCTTCGTCACCGCCTCCTGCTCGGCCGGCATTTCGCTGGCTGTTGCCGGCGCCATCACCGGCAACAATCTGCTGGCGATCGAGAGGTTGCCGGATGTCGTGCCGGAGAAGAACGAAGTGCTGGTGCAGATGGGGCATGTGGTCAGCTACGGCGCCCCGGTCGACCAGGCGATCCGGCTTGCCGGCGGCAAGGTCGTGCTTGTCGGGCAGGCGACCTCGACGCATCGCTTCCACATGGAAAACGCCATCACCGACAAGACCGCGGCTGCCGTCTATGTCGTCTCCCACCATGTCGTCGATTACGGCCTTTTGAACCTCAAGGAATTCGTCGAGATTGCCCATGCCAAGGGCGTGCCCGTCATCGTCGATGCCGCCTCGGAATATGATCTCAGGATTTTCCTGGAGCAGGGGGCCGATATCGCCCTTTACTCCGGCCACAAATTCCTCGGCGGTCCGACTTCGGGCATCGTTGCCGGCAGCAAGGAGCTGGTGCGTCATGCCTTCCTGCAGAACATGGGCATCGGCCGCGGCATGAAGGTCGGCAAGGAGAGCATCTTCGGCGTCATGGCGGCACTCGAAGCCTGGGAAAATCGTGACCATGCCGGCATCCGGGAACGCGAGACCGGCTATCTCAACCTGTGGAAGCGCACGCTCGACGGCCGCCCTGGCCTTACCGCGCTGATCGAGCCCGATCCGACCCACAATCCGCTCGAGCGGCTGCGCCTGATCGTCGATCCCGAGCCAGCCCATATCACCGCCTGGGATCTGGCCGATGCGCTTGCCAAGGGCAGCCCGCCGATCATCGTGCGCGATCATGAGGTGGAGCACCGCTATTTTTATCTCGACCCCTGCAACCTGCACCCGGGCGAGGAGACGGTCGTCGCGGAGCGCCTGGCGCAGGAGCTCGACAAGGCGCGCGCGTCCAATGAGATCATCGCAACGCCCATCGAGAACCGTAGCAGGCACCGCTTCGACGGTGCGCTGCGCTGGCCGGATTGATCCGCCGCTTACCTGTCGCAAGAGGAACCACCATGGCCAGTGCCCAAACCCAACCGATCCAGGCGACGACCGACGTTCTTTCCGTCGAAGGTCTGACGACATCCTTCCTGGTGGACGGTGTCTGGAAACCGGTCGTGCGCGATGTGTCTTTCACGGTGGTGCCAGCGGAGACAGTGGCGATTGTCGGCGAATCCGGCTCGGGCAAGAGCGTCACCTCGCTCTCGATCATGCGGCTGCTGCAGGCGGACACGAGCCGTGTCGAGGGCCGCGTCATGCTCGGCGGACGCGACCTTCTGGCCTTGCCGGAAAATGCCATGCGGCAGGTTCGCGGAAACGAGGTGGCGATGATCTTCCAGGAGCCGATGACATCGCTCAATCCGCTCTTCACCATCGGCGACCAGATTTCCGAAGCGCTGCTCTGCCATTCCGACATGAGCAAAACCGATGCGAAGGCGGAGACGATCCGGCTCTTGGAAAAGGTCCGCATCCCCTCGGCCGCCTCGCGCTTCGGCGAATATCCGCACCGTTTTTCCGGCGGCATGCGCCAGCGGGTGATGATCGCCATGGCGCTCGCCAGCCGGCCGAAATTGCTGATCGCCGACGAGCCGACGACGGCGCTCGACGTCACCATCCAGGGCCAGATCCTCGATCTCATCAAGATGCTGCAGGACGAGGAGGGGACCTCCGTTCTGTTCATCACCCATGACATGGGTGTCGTCGCCGAGATCGCCGACAGGACGGTGGTGATGTATCGCGGCGAACAGGTGGAAAGCGGCGCCACCGCCGATATCTTCCACCGCGGCAAACATCCCTATACCAGAGCGCTACTATCCGCCGTGCCGGTGCTCGGCTCGATGCAGGGCAGGCAAAGGCCGCTGCGCTTTCCCGTGGTCAACACCGCAACGGGTGAATCCGACATTCCCGTCGAGGTCACCGATACGGTGGCAGCGACGCCGGTCCTGCAGGTGAAGAACCTCACCAAGCGTTTCGATATTCATTCCGGTCTGTTCGGCCGGCTGACCAGCCGGGTGCACGCAGTGGAAAACGTTTCCTTCGACCTTCATGCCGGCGAGACGCTGTCGCTCGTCGGCGAATCCGGCTGCGGCAAATCGACGACCGGCCGCGCCATCATGCGGCTCATTGAGCCGCAGGCCGGTTCCGTTCTCGTCGAGGGCAGGGAGGTGCTCGGCCTCGACAGGAAGGATCTGCGCGAGATGCGCAAATCCGTGCAGATGATCTTCCAGGATCCCTTTGCCAGCCTCAATCCGCGCATGACGGTCGGTGCTGCGATCGCCGAACCCTATCTCGAACACAGGATGGGCAATTCGAAACAGGCAAAAGACGTCGTCGCCGATCTGCTGGTGAAGGTCGGTCTGTCGGCGGATATGGCAGCGCGCTACCCGCATGAATTTTCCGGCGGCCAGCGCCAGCGCATCTGCATTGCGCGCGCGCTTGCCTTGCAGCCGAAGGTCATCGTCGCCGACGAAAGCGTCTCGGCGCTCGACGTCTCGATCAAGGCGCAAGTCATCAACCTGATGCTCGACCTGCAGCAGAGCCTCAACCTTGCCTTCCTGTTCATCTCGCACGATATGGCGGTAGTCGAGCGCGTCAGCCACCGGGTGGCGGTGATGTATCTCGGCGAGATCGTCGAGATCGGCCCGCGGGCCGCGGTCTTCGAAAATCCGCAGCATCCCTATACGAAGAAACTCATTGCGGCAGTGCCCGTGCCGGATCCGGACCGTCGCCACGAAAAGCGGATGGTGGCGAATGACGAGATCAAGAGCCCGATGCGCCCGGTCGATTATCAGCCCGCGAGCACGTCTTATCGCGAAGTCGGGCCGGGCCATCTGGTCATGGCCGATCGGTAAGCCATAACGCAGCCCGTCTTTTCGTGACGCCTGAAGATCGCGCTGTAACATCCTGAATTGCTGTCTAGTTTATCCTGAGGCCTGGTCCGATTTCAGGAATTATGCAGTCCGTCAGTTGGCTCCGCTCGGCCCATTGGGAGTTGCCTAACGTGCAAACGGCGCATAAAGCAGATGCATAACCAAATGCCGCGAAGCCTGGACCGATGAACAGAGATTATTATTCCAAACTCGGCGGATTGCCGCCGCAAACCGAGCTGCTTTCCAGCAAGGCCGTCTTCACCACAGCCTATGCGGTTATCCCACGCAGCGTCATGACGGATATTGTCACCAGCGTCCTTCCGCATTGGACGGGGACACGGGCATGGGTTCTCTCCCGGCCGCTCTCCGGCTTCTCCGAGACCTTCTCGCAATATGTCATGGAAGTTCAGCCGGGCGGCGGAAGCGACCGGCCGGAGCCCGACAAGCGGGCGGAAGCGGTCCTGTTCGTCGTCGAAGGCGAGATGACAGTGGAACTCGAAGGCGTCAGCCATGCGCTTCGCGCCGGTTCCTTCGCCTATATTCCGGCGGGTTCGGTCTGGCGCCTGAAAAACGGCGGCTCGACTGCGGCAAAATTCCACTGGATTCGAAAGGCATTTCAGGAGGTCGAGGGGCTGGAGCCGCCGCCGGCGATTGTCACGCATGAGGACCAGCACCCAATCTCGGCAATGCCCGATACCGATGGACGCTGGGGGACGACCCGGTTCATCGATGCGGCCGATGTCCGCTACGACATGCACGTGAATATCGTGACTCTGGAGCCGGGCGCCGTGATCCCCTTCATGGAAACCCATGTCATGGAGCATGGTCTCTATGTGCTAGAGGGCAAAGCCGTCTATCGGCTGAACCAGGATTGGGTCGAGGTCGAGGCCGGCGACTTCATGTGGCTGCGCTCCTTCTGCCCGCAGGCATGTTACGCCGGTGGCCCCGGCCGGTTCCGCTACCTGCTCTACAAGGACGTCAACCGTCACATGACGCTCTGGTAGGAGCTAATGGTGAGAGACGATGCAGCTCGAAACTGAACGCCTGATTTTGAGACCCTGGCAACAACAGGATCGCAAGCCCTTCGCTGCGATCAATGCCGAGCCCGACGTCGTCAGATATCTCAACCCTCTGACCGACGAACAGTCGAATGCGATGCTCGACCGCATCGACCTTCACTTCGAGGATCATGGCTGGGGGTTCTGGGCGCTGGAGGAAAAGGCAAGCGGCGCGTTGATCGGCATGTGCGGCCTCGCTAAGGTTTCACCTGCTTTGCCATTTGCCCCGGCAGTCGAAATCGGTTGGCGGCTTTCAGCGTCTCGGCACGGCGCCGGCTATGCGCGCGAGGCCGCGGAACGGTCTCTCGACTTTGCATTCAACGAGCTGAAGCTTGACCGCATCGTCAGCTTCACGGTGCCCGCAAACAGCAATTCCTGGGGTTTGATGAGACGGCTAGGGATGAACCGGATCGGTGAATTCGATCATCCCAATCTGGCCGAGGGGCATCCGTTGCGCCGTCACGTGCTCTATGAACTGCGATCACCAAACGATATTTGAAAGCCGGATCTCAGGGGGCCCCCGGCTGAGTTTCCCAGGAAACTGGAGTGTATGTAGTTAATTGACGCAATCTATAATTGTAAAAGTGGCATAATCTATCTTATGGAACTGAAATATATTGAGCCGCGTTTCGCGCTGCTCGCAATCTCGTTTCATTGGCAACCCCTGTTGGCGTCCGACAGTCAAATTTGCGATAAAAGTTCGAGGACCTTGCCTCGTTGAAGACATTCATCGCGGAGAAGTCGGAACTGTTTTGCTGGGCGCTCGTTAAATCCGCGGCGGGGGAACCAGAGATGACCAGGTCGAAATTTGAATGGCTTGCGCGGGCTGGATATAGCGCCCGAGGCATTGTGTTTTTGCTCGTTGCTGCGCTCGCAGTATTTTCGAGCTTCGGCGGCGGAAAGGCCGATACCAAATCAGCGCTCGACGCTGTCTTGGAACAGCCATTAGGCCGAGTGTGGCTGGGGTTGATAGGGCTCGGGCTACTCGGCTTCGTAGCATGGCGGCTTGCCCAGTCCATCGCAAACGCAGACAACCATGACCACAGTTTGAAAAGCTACCTGATCCGTGCCGCTCTTCTCGGGAGCGCCGTGACGTACTTGGGGTTGGCGATATACGCCTTTCAGGACGCACTTGGCTTTGGATCCGGTGGTGACGGCGGAGAAAAGGGCTTGGCAGCTTGGGTCATGTCGCAACCGTTTGGTCGATTCCTAGCTGGTGCGATTGGTCTCGGGTTTGTCATTGGTGGCGCCGTTACAGCGCTGAAAGGTATCACGAGGCGGTTTGAGCGATATCTCACGCTCGGTCAAAGCCGACCTCTGTTATTGGTTTGCATCTATGGGCTCGTTTCCCGTGGGGTCGTTTTCGTGATCGTCGGCATCTTCTTTTGCTATGCGGCCTTTACCGTCGATCCGGGCCAGGCAGGGAGCATAAGTGATGCCTTGACCTTCGTGAGACAGCTTCCGTTCGGAGCTGTTCTCTACCTCGTCGTGGCTATCGGCTTGGCTGCGTTCGGAATCTATAATTTGGTCGAGGCACGATATCGAACCGTGTCGACCCCAAATCTCTCGCAGGTACGGTCGGAGCTGCCACTATCTCACAACTGAGAAGCATTCGAGAAAAGTCATGTCAACCTTGATGTCCATGACGGCTTTGACTTCGGCGGCGCTGGTGCTCATGCGTCCAACCCGCGCTTCTGCAGCGAGCGCCTGCGCTTTGAATGCCGCTGCCTCGGTTTACGGGTGGTGGGAGTTTTTCATTTAGGGGGAGATCAAACTTGAGTGTCGCGATCACGCGCGAGGATTTCGATAGAAGCAAATTTTTTGCAGGGATCGCACGCGGTATTGCGGGAGCATTGCTTTTCGCGCTGCCCATGTTCATGACCATGGAAATGTGGGAGCTCGGCTTCTACATGGACCGCAGCCGCCTGTTTCTCTTGCTGATCGTCAATATTCCCCTTCTCGTTATTCTCTCGGACCGGATCGGATTTGAGCGGACGTCAACCTGGCGACAAGCGATCCGTGATGCAAGCATTGCCTATGGCCTTGGGGTTCTGGGCAGCGCACTTATCCTCTTCGCCATGGGGGTTCTGAAATACGACCAATCTCCGCACGAGATTATCGGAATGATCGCGATCCAGTCCATACCTGCCAGCATCGGCGCGATGCTAGGTCGGAGCCAGCTCGGCGGACAATCGGACGATGGCGTCGATGCCAAGGAAGGCGATAGTGATGACCCAATCCACGAACGGGAAACGAGCTACGCCGGTGAACTATTCCTGATGGCGGTCGGCGCCCTGTTCCTCAACCTCAACGTCGCGCCCACCGAGGAAATGATCTTGCTCTCCTACAAGATGACGCCGTGGCATGCCTTGCTCATGATCGCCGCCTCGCTGGCAGTCATGCATGGGTTCGTTTACGCCCTTTCTTTCAAGGGGAGCCACGATCTCGCCGAGGGTACGCCAAGCTGGCACGCTTTCGTTCGCTTCACCCTGCCGGGCTACGTAATTGCCGGTCTGATCAGTGCCTATTGCCTCTGGACGTTCCATAGAACCGATGACATCGGGTCTACCCAAATCCTTATGGCCGTTGTCGTTCTGAGCTTTCCCGGTGCCATTGGCGCGGCAGCAGCTCGCCTGATCCTGTGAGGCACGATGACAAAAATCTCCAACGGCAAAAATCTGGAAGCAGGCGAACCGCATTGGATTGAATGGGTCACGGGTGTCGTCTCGGCCGTAATTGTCCTTGGCGTGATTGCTTGGATTGGCAAGGATGCATTGGTTGACCGTGACTCTTCGCCGAACCTGGTCGGGGTCGTGCTGCAAACCGAAAAACGCGGCGATGGTTTTCAAGTTCTCTTCGAAATCCGAAACGATTCAAGCGCGACCGCGTCGCAGGTAACCGTCCAGGGCGAGATACGAGAACAAGATTCGGTCCTTGAAAACGTCGAGACCGTCTTGGATTATGTCCCGGGACACTCGAAGGCCAAAGGTGGGCTGATATTCCAGCAAGACCCCGCCGGGAAGACGTTGACGGTCAGAGCGTCCTCATTTGATGAGCCATAGTCGAGTTGGGATTTCTTGCGAGACCAGCGCCTCCCCAACCGTGCCAGGCTGATTAGCTCAACGAAGATCGGATATATGCTTGGGAGACATTTTTATGACCGAGGATGCCACTGACCCGGTTGTCGTACACGAGCTGCAGCTACAGCGAAGCAGCTGGGTGCCAAACAACCCGAAACTGTCAGTTCTAATCTATCGACGTGCGCTTTCAGCCGCAGCAGGCAGCAAGAGTTTCGAAGACCTGTTCGCGAGCAACGGATGGACCGGGATATGGCGGAATGGCATCTTCACCTACGACCATTATCATTCTGGTGCCCATGAGGTGCTTGGTATTGCCAGGGGCACGGCGAAGCTTTTGCTCGGCGGGCCAGAGGGCAAAGAAATCGATGTCGCAGCGGGCGATTGTCTGATCTTGCCAGCCGGGACCGGCCATCGGAACCTTGGGGCGAGTGCGGATTTTTCTGTGGTAGGAGGCTATCCGCCCGGACAGCATGCAGACATACTGACATCAGCTCCGTCTGAAGAGCAACTTTTGACCATTGCCGAACTCTCGATCCCGAGCAGCGACCCTATCGAGGGCGCCGATGGATACTTGGTTCGCGCATGGCGCAGAGATTGATTGAGGTTCCTTGGGATGCCTGGTCAAACTGAAAATGCGAGGGCGCGCTCCATGCCACTAATCACGCAGCCGCCGTGTAGTCAGCACGCCGCGCGAGACCGTTCGGATAGTCGGCATTCCGACAAGAGCGTCGATTATTCCCGGAGTTCTATTGGTCAGGCCGTTCGTCCAAGGGTGGAAAGTGCGTCCTGAAGTCTGAGCGTCGCCAGAGCCTTGGTTGCCTCGTCCGAAGACCATCCCGCTTCCAGCGCCGCAGACAGAACCAGCGATTCCGTTTGAAGCTCGAGCTTCTCATAAAGCGGCTCGATGGCTTCGCGCGCCGTTACAACGTGCTGGTCCGGTGGGGTGATGGGTGTGGCGGCAACCGTAGGCATGAAATGCTCCTCCTATTGAACGCTAAGGTTCGAAACCCGTTAGGGGCATCCTTGTTCCATTCATATCGCCTTTTCGGTCTTCGAGCGGCGATGCGAAAGATGACGACGCCACATATGGCGAAATTTCCTCCATCGCAGGAACGCGCGAATGATGATCGCCGGCGGGATCTTCTTGTGGTCGCCGACAGTCCCCTGCTTGGTGATAGTTGCGTTCGGGTCGAGCAGAAACGCGACCAACGTACTTGCACTCTGCGCCTCTACTTCGAGCTTGTCACCCGATAAATGCAGCCCCTGCTCGCCTTCGGCGAACGGTCGCGTATCGACGACAACGAAACCGCTAAAGACATAGAAATAGAGGTCTCGGCGATGTTTCTGCGGGAATTCCACCCGTATGCCTGCGTCTAGCCGGATATCAAAGACGTCGATCGCACTGCGGACATAGAAGGGCGCGCCCTCTCCTTCGGGCCCGACCAGGTGTCGCCAGACGTTTGCCGCGGCAGCTGCCATCGGCCCGTGCTGGATCTTCGGCTCCAGATCGACCGCGTAAGGGCGAACGAGGATCTGCAGCATTCGCAAAGGTGGATCGGATGCCAGCGTCTCTTCGGAATGCCAAAAGCTTGCTCCGGCATTCATCACCATCAGATGGTCACGGTCGATAACCAACCGGCCGGCAGCCTTGTCGTCGTGACGCATGACGCCTTCCGGCACCCAGGAAATAATCTCGTCGTTCCTGTGCTCATGCATGGCGATCATGCGGCCAGGATCGAGGATGGATTCAACGACCATGGCGAGAGGGCCGTGGCCGTGATCAGTCGAATTGGGCTTCAACCACCCCGGCATGTTGAGGTGCGTGACGAAGCCTCCCATATCCCGCACCACGAATGTTCGTTCGCCCTTGAGCAGCATCGCAACCTCCATGCTTGCAAGGCAGTGATGAGCCCGGGCTACGACCGCGTCTGTTGTGATCAAGAACCAGGGCGCGCGTCGTCCCGCTTTACAAATCGATCACGATGTCGCCGTCAGGCTTCGAGCAGCAGATCAGCACATTGCCGTCCGCCGCCGCATCGATGGGGTCCGGGCGGTAGCGGACCCTTCCCTCGACAAGTCCGGTCTCGCAAGTATGACAGACGCCGGTGCGGCACGACCATCGCACTGGCACGTCGCAGGCCTCGGCCAACTCGAGCAAGCTCTGGAATGTCGGCTCCCAGCGCACATTGAGGCCGGTGCGGGCAAACGACACCAGTGGCCCGGAACCTGCAAGCCCTTTCGGCAAATGTGGTGGCCGGCGCGGCGAGGCAGCTATGCCCGGGGTCATCGCGGGACCCGCGCTGAACATCTCGGTGTGGATCCGGTTCGGCGCGATGCCCAAGGCTGCAAGGCCGGCGCTCAGATCGCTCATGAAGCTCGACGGCCCGCAGACATAGACGTCACAATCGCGCGGCAGGTTGAGCGACTTGAGCGCCTGCGCATTCAAATGGCCGCGAGCGTCGAAATCTATATCGGGCCGATCCTTGGGGTCGGGAGTGCTGTAGCAAACATGGCTGTGGTGGTGAGGAAGCCTCTTAAGCAGCCCGCGCGCCTCCTCGGCAAAGGGATGTTCGCGGCCGTTGCGGGTTCCATATAGCCACCAGACTTCCCGGGACGATGCTTCGGCGGCCAAAACATGAAGCATCGCGAGCACGGGCGTCACCCCGATCCCGGCGCTCAACAGAACAACCGGCGTATCGCCCGGTCGCAACGTGAAACTGCCGCGTGCCGCACTTGCCTGCACGATGTCGCCGACCCGCAATTCCTCGTCGATGTAACCGCTGGCAGCGCCATGGGCTTCCCGCTTGACGCTGACGCGGTAATGCGTGCCGCCGGGCTCGCCCGACAGCGAATAGCTGCGCGTCAGCGCAGGCGCCGAAGCCGGGCCGAACCGCAGCACCACGAACTGCCCGGGGAGTGCTGCGGCAACAGGTTGGCCATCTGCCGGTTCGAGCACGAGGGAAACGACGCTACCGCTTTCGCGCACCTTGCGCGACACACGCAACGGGCGGAATCCGCGCCATGCCGGAGGCGGCCCGGACGCGGCTGCCAGCCCGGCATTCCCTGTCGTCGCGCCCTCCCTTCGCTCCTGCTTGAGTAGTGCCTCGAATGAACCGCGCCATCCTGCGCTTAGTGCCGGGATGCGCAGGGCGCGCTCCAACTGATCGTGAGGGTGACCCGGCATATAAAGCAGCGCGTTGATCTCGAAAACGCTCATGCCCTCCGGTCCGGACCCGACCTTGGTGATCTCGTCGCCGGCCTGCACTTCGCCTTCCTCCAGCACACGGAAATAGAAACCAGGTCGGCCGTGCTTGACCACCAGCGCGGCCATCTCCGGCTCGTCCATGCGTATGCCGAGCCGGTAACAGGTGACGCGCGGTTGCGTCACTTCGAACAGGGCACCGCCGATCCGGTAACGGTCTCCTATGCATACCTCTACGTCCGGCAAGCCGTCGACGGTGAAATTCTCGCCGAACTGCCCGTAGACGAAGTAGTCTCGGCGCAAGTGCTCCTGCCAGTACCCATAGGAATCAGTCTGATAGACAAAGACTGCGCGGCGTTCGCCGCCGTGGCCGGCCAGATCGCCTTGTCCATCGCCGTCAACGTTCAGGCGCCGCGCCATGCGCGGGCCGTCGACCGGCGTCTTCCAAATGGCAGTGTTGACGATCTTGCCTTGCCAGTTGATCTCGCGCGGCAGGCCCACATTGACCGAAAGCAAGCGTCCCATGACATTTCTCCCGAATGATGATCACCGCAATTTCGAGATCGACGAAGGACGGCTACAGCGTCAATCTCAGCTCGAGATAGTGTTCGGTCAATGTCGTCAAGGTGAAGGCTCTGTTGAGGCCGCTCGGATTTGGCAACAGCCAGACGTCTGCGCCGGCAAATACCTCAGGCTGCCGACCCCATTCAACATCGGCTCGAAGACTGATCGCCGCGTATGCCGCCTTTCCGAGAAAGGCCAAATTGGCTGGCGCAATCTTTCGTATCTTGTTTTCCAGGACGGGCGCGGCGCTGCGATAGTCCTGCTTCTTGAGCTCGCTTGCGCTTTTCGTAGGACGTGACACCGCGGATGTCAGACCGCAGCCATATTGCAGCAGCTCGCGCTCTTCATCCGCCCGCAGCAGACGCGGTGTAAATCCGGCTAGATGCAAGACCCGCCAAAAACGGTTGCTCGGGTTCGAGAAATTATGGCCGTCGCGAACCGCGGACAGAGCCGGATTCAATCCGCAGAAAACCACGGAAAGGCCAGGAGCGAGGATCTCCGACAATCCGGCTCCCGGTATTGTGGAGGCGTCTGGACTATCGAGATCCGCGGACCTGGCATCATCTTGCATTATGGCACATCGCTCGAATTAAGCCTGTCAAATACACCAACCATGTGTCGATCGGACGATGCTAATCATCTTGCTGAAAATGCCGATGAATGGCCTTAGTGGCAATTTGAAAAATATCGGCGCAATCGATTCTTTGACAGGATCTGCAATGACCACCGAAGCACGTAGTTCGCATCCCATCTACTTCATTGGAGCTTTTGCCACGGGCGGGCTCCTGACTTTCATGGTGCACCTCAACGGCGAGTTGGCCCGTTATGGCAATCCTCTGTTCTCATCTTGGACCGCACACGGCACAGGCATCATCGCCGCCGTCCTTCTTCTCCTGATGGTCCACCGCCGGCGCACGCCCAGGGTAGAAAAAGCTCCCGATGCACCTTGGTGGGCTTATCTCGGAGGGATATCCGGCGCTGCAACGGTCATTCTGACCTCTACTGCGGTCAACTCACCGCTCGGGCTCTCCGGCACCTTGGCTTTGGGTTTGGCAGGCCAGGTCGCCTTCAGCGTCGCGGCCGACAGTTGGGGACTGTTCGGTCTGCCAAAGCGGCGCCCAGATAGACGAGACATCGTAGCACTCGGCTTGGTCGTCACCGGGGCCGCACTCATTATATTGTTCGGGCGAGGTGCGGCGTGACCATATTCATTCTCCTGGCATGCCTGGGCGGTGTGCTCGTCGGCCTCAGTCGTCAGCTCAATGGACGGTTGAGCGTATCGACGACGCCGCTGATCGCATCCTTCTGGAACCATGCGATAGGCTTTGCCGCCCTCACCTGCCTCGGTCTTTTTGTGGGAGGTTTGCTTCCTGCGGGTGCGGCCGAGGCGCCTTGGTATACCTATCTGGGTGGTCCCATCGGCGTCATCTTCGTGGCGGCGGGCAGCTGGGTCATTGCTCGAATAGGCGCGGTCAATTCGGCTCTGCTGATCATCGGTGGTCAGATGGTGACAGGGGTGGCGTTTGATTATATCAGCGCCGTGCCCGCGTCGTTTTGGGCGAACGCGATCGGAATTGTTCTCATCGTCGGCGGAATGATGGTCAGTCGGGGACGACGCAAAGCCGGCGGCTCGCAATAGCCAAGCGCAGTGCTGCGATTCCGGTGCCATTGCAGCACGAACAATTTTATCGGCCGGTCGCAAGCAGTGGGGATTGATGGACGGCGGAGACATGGCTCCGCGCCGCATTTGCTCTTTCACCCAGCTCCTAGTCGCCTGGCCAGATCAATGAGCATCCTGTCGGCGCCCCTTGCGCCGAACAAGGAAAGCGAACCGCTCCCCGCGCAATTGACAATGGGAAAAGCCAGTTGCGGGCAGCCGCTAAGGCCTGAAAGACACAGAAGCTTGATGCAGGCGGAACGAAATGCGGCAAAGCTTTCCGGTTCTGCGTCGCGCCTTGGCGGGCTCGTGGCCAAGGTCGGAAGAGCGACAACCACATTTTCGCGGAGCAATCGGTCGATCTCCGCGGAAAAAAGTTTGCGGATCCTGCCTGCCTCGCGCACCTCCTCGTCGACCAGGTGAGATCCTGACAGAAGACGCGCCGCAATATCGGGCGCAATGGCTTCAGGGCTCCGCTCGAAGAGTGTTCTGTTGCTTTCCCAGGCTTCCCTTTGCAGGATGGTGATGAACGTCAAAGCAAGATCGGCGAGGCTGAACGAGGCGATAGCATTGGTCATGCGAATAGGCATGCCCGCTGATCGAAGGCGGGCGATCATCTCGTCGGCGACCGCGTCGTCAATGGTTGCGAAGATATCCTTGGGAATGAGAATAGATGATGGTTGGTCATTTGCCGCGGGCATGCCGACGGCGCTCATCACCGCGGCCATTGGTTCCAGGCTTCTCGTCATGAAGCCCGGCACGTCGAAGCTTGGCGCCAGCGGACGCAGCGCTCTGTTGTCGAGGCTTCCATGTGTCGGCCGCCAGCCGATGAGACCGTTGACGGCGGCGGGCAGACGGATGGAGCCGGATGTGTCTGTTCCAAGGCCGATATCGGCGAGACCAGCGGCAACCGCGACGGCCGAGCCCGACGACGATCCGCCGGGAACGAGGTGGGGATCGCGCGGATTGATCGGCATGCCGAAGTGGATGTTGCCGCCGATCAGGGAATAGGCGAGCTCATCCGTATTGGTTTTGCCGACGAAACAGGCGCCGGCATCCAGCAGCGTCTGGACCAGAGGCGCCGTCGATGTCTTGATGCCGGAGGCAGCGAGTACCGCGGCGTTGCCGGCCGCGGTCGGATAGCCGGCAACGTCGAAAAGGTCCTTGACCGCCAGGCGAAGGCCGGAAAGCGGACCGATAGCCGCGCTCCCGACATCCGCATCCAGATAGGGCATGAATGCGTTCCATGGGTCTCGCACTTGCCCCGGCTCCCTAGATCTTAAGGTGTTGCAGGACGTGGTCGCGGCTGTCTGGACCATTGGGGCTTTCGTCTTCGATCGCCCCAAGTTTGAGAATGGCCCAGCGGTCGGCCACCGAAAGGGCAAAATCCAGGTTCTGTTCGACGAGCAGAATGGTCGTGCCACGTTTCTCGCGATCGTCCCTTAATGCTTTGGCGATGTTCTGAACGACGGAGGGTTGCAGGCCTTCGGAGATTTCGTCGATCAGCAGCAGTTTTGGACGCAGCATGAGTGCCCGTGCGAGGATCAGCATTTTCTGCTCCCCGCCCGACAGGGTGCCGGCCTTCTGCGCCAGCCGATCCTTCAGGAACGGGAAATAGCCATAGACCCGCTCCAGGGCGGATGGCAGATCCAGATCGCCCTTGAGCGCCAGGCGGAGATTGTCGCGGATGGAGAGATCCTGGAACAACGGCAATTCCTGAGGGGCGTAGCCGATGCCGGAAGCGATCAGCTCCGCGGGCTTCCTGTCGGTGATACTAGCACCGTCCACCTCGATCGTGCCCTTGCCGGCACGCAGGAAGCCGAGGATCGTCTTCAGCAGCGTCGTCTTGCCCATGCCGTTCTTGCCCATGAGCGCGAAGATCTCCCCCGGCCGGATGGCGAGCGACACGCCATTGACGACATCGACCGCGCCATATCCGCTCGAGACCTCGCCGAGCTTGAGTTTGAACGTATCAGCCATGGGCGCCTCCTGCGTAGATGGTGCGAACCGTTTCGGAATTGACCACGTCATTCACCGTGCCGTCGAGAACGAGCTTGCCCTGGTGGAGAACCACGATGCGGCTCGATATGTTGCGCACGAAATCCAGATCGTGTTCGACCAGGATGGCGGCGAAACCCATTTCGTCCGTCAGTTTCTTGAGGATGGTTCCGATGGTCATGCGCTCAGTCTTGGTAAGACCCGCAGTCGGCTCGTCGAGAAGAATGATGCGTGGTTCCAGAGCGACGACCATCGCCAGTTCGAGAGCCTGTCTTTGACCATGCGACAGCAGCAAGACCGGCTTGTCCAGCATATCAGCCATGCCGGTGAGCGTCAGGATCTCGGCTGCCGCTGCCGGCAGCATGATCTCGCCAAGCGACCGCATCGCGTTGGGTCTCTCGCGGCTGAAACGCGCCATCTTGAGGCATTCACCGATGGTCATGCTGTCGAAGATGCTGGCAACCTGAAATTTTCGGCCGACGCCGAGGGCGACGATCCGTTCGGGTGCACGACCGGCGATATTTGTACCGATGATGTCTACCTGACCTTCGATCTGCTGGGTACCGTCCGACAGACAACGCATCAGCGTGGTCTTGCCGGCGCCGTTGGGGCCGACCAGGCTGACGAGTTCTCCAGCGCCGATTTCAAGGTCGATGCCCTTGAGGACGGAGAAGCTGCCATAGGACTTGCCGAGACCGCGGATCGACAGAAGGCTTTTGCCCGCCAACGCACCATCCTTGGCGACGATGCGGGTCGGCAAGGACTTTAGAGTGCTGCTGGAGTTCGCCGACTGCAGGAACCGCGTCACCAGGGAAGCGAGGCCGCCCGGCAAAAGGATGATCATGGCGACGAAGAGCGCACCGATGATCAGTTGCCACAGGAAGGGCAGATCGCCCGAAAGACTGGCGCTCAGATAATCGATGCCGATTGCGCCAAACAGCGGTCCGATAATCGTTCCCCGGCCGCCAAGCGCCGTCCAGACGACGAGTTCGGTTCCAAAAACGAAACCGGTGTTTTCAGGAGCGACGACACCGGAAGCGTTGGCAAAAAGGAAGCCGGCCAGGCCGCATACGCCAGCCAGAACGCCCGTCAGGACGATCTTCAGCCGGGCGGGGTTCATGCCCAGATAGGCAACGCGGGCTTCATTGTCGCGGATTGCGACGAGCAGACGGCCGGCGTCCGAGCGGACGAAGACGATGGCAAGAACGGCCAAGACCAGCAGGCACGCGCCCGACAGGCGGAAATAGCCGGGAAGCCCGAGCGGGAGGGTTTCGTAACCGACGAGGCCACTCGAGGAACCAGTCCACGTGCCGCCCGAAAAGACGAGCTGTGTGACGACGATCGGCACCACGAGCGAGATCACGGTGGCATAGAGCGGTGTCGAGCCGTGATAGAACGACAGCCAGCCAACGGCGAGGCCAAGCACGAGCGGAACGAGCACGGCGGCGACAAGCGCGACGACGAAAAGCGCCGGGCTTGCGCCGATATGGGTAAGAACCATGGCGGTGGCATAGGCGCCCACGCCAAAGAACGCCGCCTGCCCGAAAGTGAGGACACCCGTGTAGCCCCAGAGCAAGTCGACGGTGACCGCCAGCATGGCGTAGATCATCGAACGCGTCAGTACGTTGAGGCTGAAGCGGCCGAGAAACATCGTTCCGAAGACGATCAACAGGAGAGCTGTGAGCGCCAGCGCCAGAAGAAGGACAAGCCGGAGTCTTTGTCTGTCACGCACGGGCAAATCCCTTCGGACGGATGCGCAGTGTGATTGCGCACAGGACGGCGACGGTGATGCCGCCGAGGATTGGACTGAAATAGATGCTGACAAGCACCTGAGCGGCCCCGAAGATGAGGCAGGCGGCGGCAAGCGCGCCGAAAGAAGAGCCTGCGACCATCACCAGCATGAAGGCGCCCGTCAGCCAGGCGACACCCATATTGGGATCGACGCTGGTCAGCGGCGCGAGCAGCACGCCGGCAAGGGCGGCAAGGCCGGTGCCGATCATGAAGGTCGCCAGCCGCACCTTTTCGGTATCGATACCAAGTCCGCGCGCCAGCGTTTCATTCATGATGACCGCCCGGGCGGAAAGACCAAGCCTTGTCCCATCGAGCAGCAAGGTGAAGCCGAGCCCCAGACCGACAGCCGCGACAATGGCGAAAAGACGGTAGGCCGAGTAGCCGGCGCCAAAGAGATCGAAAGTGCCGGGCAGCAGCGCCGGCGTGAACTGGACATCACGGCCAAACCAGAGCGTGATCAACTGGCCGATGACGATGCCAAGGCCCCAGGTTGCAAGAATGGCATCGAGCGGCCGACGATAGAGAGGCCGCACGATGAACCGTTCGGCAACACCGCCGAGGATCGCTCCGACCAGAAACGCGAAGGGAATGGCAAGCCACGGATTGAGGCCGATCCGGCTTACGACGACAGCGCAGTAGGCCCCGATGGTCAGCCATGCGCCATGGGCGAAATTGATGATCTTCAGCACGCCGAAGATCGCAAGCAGCCCGGCGGCAACGATGAAGAGAATGGCCGCAGTGCTGACAATATCGAGAAAGAGCGTCATTTCTAGAACTCCGATGCTGGAGGCGGGGCACCCTGCCCCGCCACGCTGGTTTCAGAGATTCGGGCACTGATCGCCGGGATCGACGTCCTTGAAGCTATCGACGACTGCAACGCTGCCATCGTCCTTTACCTGGCCAAGATACATCGTCAGCGGCGCGTGGTGCTGTTTGTTCATGGAGATCTTGCCGCGCGGACCGGTGAAGGATGCGTCCGGGAGGGCTTTGAGCACGTCCGCCGTATCCGTGCTGCCGGCCTTTTCGACGGCTGCCTTGTAAAGGTAGATCGCTTCATATTGTGGCACGGAAAGATCGTTCGGCGTGCGCAGTTCCTTGCCGAACTTCTTATCCATGGCCGAGAGAAAAGCCTTGTTTTCCGGGCTATCGATGCCGGTGACGTAGGATGCCGAGAGGAAGATGTCCTTGGCATCCGCGCCCATGCTCTTGGCGGTGCCTTCGTCAACGGCGAGATTGCCGTAAGGCAGGGTGACGCCAGACGAGCGCAACTGCTTGGTCAAGGTCACGTTCGGTGCGCCGCCGGCTGTCGAGGTGATGATGGCGTCGGCGCCCGAGGAGCGGACCTTGGAGATGATGGCCGTCCAGTCGCTGCCGTCCATCGGCAGATATTCCTCGCCGACGACCTGAGCCCCGGCTTTTTCGATATAGCCCTTGGCGAAGGTCAGCATGCCGCGTCCGAAGGCATAATCCGAACCGATCAGGAAGAATTTCGTTGCGCCCTGTTTGCTGATGAAATTGTCAACGACAGGCGGCACCTGCTGTTCTGGAACCCAGGCATCGACGAAAAGATTGGCGTTGCAGGATTTGCCTTCGTAGAACGACGTGTAGATGTATGGCACGTCACCCTTGGAAATAATCGGCAGTCCGGCATTGCGTGCAGCACTCGTCTCCATAGAGATGATCACGTTCACCTCCTTTTGGAAAACCAGGGAATCGAAGGCCTTTTGCGCGCCGGCCGCCCCTGATGCGTCGTCGGCGATCTCAAGCTCCAATGGCCGCCCGAGCACGCCGCCTTTGGCATTGATCTCTTCGACGGCAAGCTCCGCAGCTTGGACGACGGATGGCGCGACCACGCTGTTTGCGCCAGACAGCCCGACCGGCACGCCGATCTTGATCGGGTCCTCGGCGAAAGCTGCGGTGGCGAATGCCGCAGATGCCAGCGTCAGGATTATGGTTTTCATTTGCATTTTGTTCCCCTTTCTTGAGTGGGTCGATGTTACCCGTAGACATCGGCTCGGCGGTCGCCGAGCAGATGATTGAAGCTGTTGAGCGTGCGGGTTTCCGTCACGCTCGACAGATCGATATGCGCAAGGAGGATTTCCTCGCGATCGGCGCTGGCCGGACCAGATACGGGCCAGCCTTGCGGGCCGACGATCAGGCTTCGGCCGATGAAGGACTGGCCGCGCTCGATGCCGATCCTGTCGGCGCAGGCAATGTAGAGACCATTGGTGTGGGCAGCCGCCTTGTGGAGGATATTGGCCATCGGCTCGGAAACGCTTTCCGCACCGGCCATCGGGACCCAGTTGGTGGGGACGCAGACCAGCTCGGCGCCGGCCAGCGCCAACTGACGAAACGTTTCCGGAAACCAGCCGTCGTAGCAGATAGCGATGCCGATACGGCCGAATGGCAGGTCGAATACCGGCAGCCCGAGATCGCCTTTTCTGAAAAAACGGTTTTCGTTGTTCCACAGATGAAGCTTGCGGTATTTGCCGATATATCCCTCGGGACCGCAGAGAAGAGCGCTGTTGTAAAACCGGTCGCCATCCTGCTCGGCAACGCCGCTGACGATGTAAAGGCCAAGCTCCTCGGCAAGACGGCAGAGCGTCTCGGCACTCGGGCCGCCGGGTACCGGGCCGGCCAATGTGGCAACCTCGTCGCCGTCACGGAAGTTATAGCCGCTATCGGCGAGTTCCGGCAGAACGACGATCTCCGCGCCCCTGGTCTTTGCCGACCTCACCAGCCACTCGATAGCCGCAAGATTACGAGCGCGATCACCGACGATCGGTTCGAATTGGACGGTTGCGACGGTTACCGTCCGTGCGGCTGAGGTCTTGACGGTCAATCTTGTCTCCAAACGCAAAAAACCTCTGGCACGGAATTCAATCCGTGAACCAGAGGCTACATAGCCATGATGTGAATGCGGCAGCCCTGCCGCCGAGCAAACCTGCTCGTTGTCTTTAGGCTTGCACGAAAGAATGTGACCGTCAAGCGGCTTTAGCAGGCATCTTCAGGGCGCATAGGTTCGGCGACTTAAGGTTGAGTTTTTGCGCTTATGGAAAGTCCGAGGCTTTTCATGGTGTCTTGCGCGGCGATGATGGATTCGGCAATCGTCGCCATCGGAACGCGCTTTGACGTCGCCTGATCGCGCAACAGCTTATAGGCCGCCTCCTCGTCGAGACCGTTCATGACCCGCAGCGCCGAAACGGCCTTTTCGACCAGCCGGCGACTTTTCAAGGTTTCCTCGAGTTTTTGCACTTTGCCGGCGAGCCGTTTTTCGTAGCTATGCCGATAACGTGCAAGCGCAAATTGCGTCAGAATGCCGAGTGGCCGCAACGGTTTGCTGATCACGCCGTGAGCGTTGAGATCGATGATCGCTTGGAGGGCGGTCGGGCTCTCATAGGTTACGATGGCGATGATCGCCGTCTGCTGGAGGTCGATAATCTGCAGCGCGTGCTCGACATGCACATCCTCGACGTGCAGAAAGACGGTGTCTACGTCAGGAGGCAAGGCTGGCGGAAGCGGCCAGGTGGCCCGAACCTCACAGCCAAGGCGCTTGAGGTGGGCGATCAGAACGTCGCCGTCCTCGTCGCGAGGATGGACGACCAGAACGCGTGCGCGCCGCAGATCCTGAACGATCCTGCTCGGTCCCGCCATCTCAGGCCTCCAGCCAAACGTCTTCGAACCGCGAAGCCGTCAGGTAGGGATCCGGCCGGATCGGGCCAGGCGCCTGCCAGGCAATGTCGAAAAGTCCATCGGCGCGCGCCACGCCAATGCGGGGATGCAGCCAGAGGTGGCGGGTATCGGCGTCGAAATTGATCCGGCCTTCCGGAGCAAGAAAGTCTTCCAGGAGAATTTCCTCGGAAATGCGATGGGTTTCGAGCGAGCCGGCCCGAGCAAGCGCTCGGGCGAAAAGGTGAACCTGCGCATAGGCCGGCTGCGACCAGACGCTCGTGGTGAAATCCTGGCCGAAGCGGGCTTTGAATGCCCCTACGAAGCGCTCATTCGCCTCGTTTTCGACCGTCTGGAAATAGGTCGCAGACAGAATATGGCCGGTGCAAGCGTCGGCTCCGATCTCGCGAATCTCGCTCTCGGCCATGGTCAGGCTGGCAATCGGGACCCGCCTGCGATCGATCCCGGTCTCGGCATACATGCGGTAAAAACGCTGCGCCGGCCGGCCGATGATCGTCGAGAAAATGGCATCGGGCTTGAGACGAACGATATCGGAAATAACCGAACGCAAGGTTTGTTCGTCGGCATGAAGAGGAAGATATCGTTCGCTGACGACTTCACCGCCCTTTGCCTCCACCACATCGCGCATGACCCGATTGGATTCGCGCGGATAAATATAATCTGCACCGACGAAGAGGATCCGGCGTCCATGGTGGCGGAGAAGGTATTCCGCGAGCGCGAAAGTATTCTGATTGAGGGTGGCGCCGGTATAGACCACATTCTCCGAATATTCGAAACCTTCATACATCGACGGATAAAACAGCAGTCCGTTGTGCCGCTCGACGATCGGCAGCACCGCCTTTCGGCTGGCCGACATCGACGCACCGAAAATGATGTTGACGTCGTCATCGGCCAGAAGTCGCCGCGCCAGATTGCGATAGGCGGTTTGATCCCCGCCCGGATCATAGGCGATCGGAACGATGGGCTTGCCAAGCACGCCGCCCGCCGCATTGACTTCCTCGATCGCAAGTGCGGTGCCAAGAAAGTGCTCAGTTTCCGTAATTTCGCTAATTCCGCTTCTGGAAAACAGCACTCCCACCCGCCATTCGGAGCTTGTCATCTTTCCCTTTTCCGAGATGTTGGAGGTTCGAAAGCGGTGAATGCCTGAGTTCCGCGCTTTCGACTTCCATACCCTTAGTGCTTTTTCATGCAGTGCTGCAAGCGGGTACGATGCACCCGCGTATCACCCAACGGATGGAGACAGGTTACCGGCTATGAACCGATGCAGGCATCACATCGTCGGGGATCGGGCACACATAGGCTTTGCCGCTGGTCTTTTCCCGCCACTCGGCCGTCGCGGCTGCCAGAAGGTCGGATGACGACATCAATGCGAGCCCCGTTGTCGCAAGCGTCTTGGCCGCATGCGCCATGGCTTTGTGCGCGGCCGGGCTTTTTCCCTGCGCGACGACCTGCCAGGTATGGGGATTGGTGCCGATCGCCCAGGCTGGTGCCCAGCATTGCGCAGTCGGCGTCACCCAACTGACATCGCCGACATCGGTCGATCCGGCCCGGAAATGCGATTGTCCCTCGAAATCGCGCAGGCCGGTGTGCAGGGGCGCCGAGCCATCGACCTTGGCGTTGGAGAACACATCGCCCTTGATCTGATAGAGGCGGATGCTGCTCCTGATCGCTTCGGGTGTGAAGGTATCCTGGATTTTGCTCGCGAAAGCGATGTCGGCCTCGTCAAAGGCTATCGGCCCGAGGGCGACCATGTTCTCGTGCATCGCCGTTTCAAGTGTGATGTTGGGAAGAAGGTTCGTCGAGGCGGTGTCGAACACGATCTCGACCTCTGTTTCGGTCATCATCGCCGCACCTCGTGCAACCTTCTCGACCCGCCCGACAAGCTCAAGCGCCTGCGGCATGTCAGGCGCCCTGATCAGATAGAGAACCTCGGCGCTGGCCTGCACCACATTGGCGGCCCTGCCGCCGGTGTCGGTGATCGCGTAGTGAACGCGACAATCCTGCGGCATGTGTTCACGCAGGAAATTGACGCCGACATTCATCAGTTCGACCGCATCGAGCGCCGAGCGGCCGAGATGGGCGCTGTTGGCCGCATGTGCTGCGACACCCCTGAAGCGATAGTAATATTCGAGAACGGCAAGATTGTTCGTCGAGCGAACACCGTTGAACGGAGCCGGATGCCAGGTCAGTGCGGCATCGACGTCATCGAACGCGCCGGCGCGAACCATGAAGGTCTTGCCGGAACCGCCCTCCTCTCCCGGGCAGCCATAATAGCGCACCGTCCCGGGCAGGTTGTTCTCCTTGAGGTGGCGGGCAAGCGCAACCGCCGCCATCAGCGATCCGACGCCAAGCAGATTGTGCCCGCAGCCGTGACCGGTTGCTCCCGCCGCCTCGGGAAGAGGCTCGGCTAGGTCGGCGGTCTGGCTCATTCCGGCCAGGGCATCGAATTCTCCGAGGAAAGCAATCACCGGCTTGCCGCTGCCGGATTCGCCGATGAAGGCCGTTTCCATGCCTGCGACGCCGCGGCGCACGGCAAAGCCGTTTTCCTCGAGTGTCGTTGCCAGCAATTGCGACGAGCGCCGCTCCTCGAACTTCAACTCTGCGAAGTCCCAGATGCTGTCGCTGAGGGCAGTATAGTCCGGCTTGATCTTTTCGATCGTCGCGGCAATGGAGCTGATCGCGTCAAGATTCATGGTATTCCTCGCTGTCTGCCCTGCCGCCACAGGGATGTGTTGCACCGGACCCGGCAGGACTGCCTGCCGGATCTCCTGTTGACTGTTGAGTGGGATGGTGGCGCCCGACCATCGGGCGCGGAGTTCAGGATCAGTTGTCGAGCGAAACTTCCCAAAGACGGGCATTCGATTGCCAGACGGGCTGGCCCTTCAGCTTCTTGGTCGCGCCCCAGACATCGACCATGTCATAGAGGAAGATGCCCGGCATTTCCTTGAGCATCAGCGTGTGAAACTCGTCGAAGATCGCTTGACGCTTCGTCTGGTCGGCCTCCGCATAGGCGGCCTTCATCAACTCGACGGCCTTTGGATCATCCCACATCAACGACGCATTCTTGTCCTTGTTGCCGACATAGAAGCCGTACATCAGCGCCGGATCGAGCCGCGGCGCGACCGATTGCGAGATGATCTGGTAGTTGCCGGACCGGCGGCGATCGACCTGCGTCGCATAGTCGAGCACCTCGATCTGCACATTGAGACCTGCCTGCTGCATCATGGCCTGCGCCATCACCGCGGCCGGGAAGCTTGGCACGTTGCTGCGCTTGTTGGCGATGATGGTAATCGGCTCGCCCTTATAGCCGGCCGTCGCAAGTTCTTTCTTCGCGGCCTCGACGTCGTAGGGCAGACGCTCCTTCTGGACATCGTCGAAATAGAGCGAGTCTTGCGAAACCATCGAACCGTTGGCTGCGCCGGTGCCATTGGAGGCGGCCTCGACGAGTTGGTCGAGATCGAGCGCCATTGCCATGGCGCGGCGCACGCCGGGATTGCTCAGAACCTTGTCGCGCGTCTGGATGTAGAAGAGGTTTTTGCCGTTGTTGCGCGCCACGATCAATTGCATCGTGTCGCTCGTCTTGAATTCGGGAATGAGATCCGGCGAAATCTCCGCGGTATCGAGCACCCCGGACTGAAGGCCGGCCTTTACGGTCGAAGCATCGGGAATGACCATGAACTTGATGCCATCGACGAGAGGGCGTTTGGAGCCGACCATGCCGTCGGGCTTGCCGTCATTCTCTGGCGAGACATAATCGTCGAACTTGGCGAGATGGATATACTCGCCCTTTTTCCATTCATCCCATTTGAAGGGACCGGTGCCGATCGGCTTGACGAAATTTCCGTCTGCGCCGACCGATTCCGGGGAAATGATCCCGGTGTAACCGCATTCGGGGCGCGACATCAGGCCAAGGAAAACCGCGGATGGCTTTTCCAGCGCGATGGTGACGGTCGACGCATCGACTGCCTTGACCCCCGTAACATGCACGCTGCCGCTGCCGTCGAAGTCAGGAAGGCAGGTCCATTTCGTTTCGGTCTTGAGATAGCGGTTCCAGTTCCAAACGACGTCATCGGCGGTCAATGTCTTGCCGTTGTGGAATTTGACGTCGTCACGCAGTTTGAAGCTGTAGGTCAGCCCATCGGCCGAGACTTCGAAGCTCTTTGCCAGCAGCGGCTTGACCTCGCCGTTGTTGGCATAGCCGACGAGCCCTTCGACGATATGCAGGATGACGCCATCGGTATTGCCGTCGCGATTGACGCCCGGATTGTTGCTGCGCAGATCGGAACTTTGAGCCACGACGATGTCGCGGGCGTGGATCACGCCGGTCATCGCCATCAACATGGTGCCTGCAAGAAGAAGCTTGTGCATCGTTCTACCCTCTTTTTATGATCGTCAGGATTGGAATTCATCCCAGCAGGCGCGTGAAAGCCTGCCGATGGTTTCAAGCGCGACCGTGTAGCCGGGGGTGCCGTCCGGCATCTCCTGCGGCACGTCGTCGGTATAGGCGGCGATGATGTAGAAGGGGGAACCGTCGCGATAGACGATACCGGCATTCATGCGGCCGCGCTTTCCCGTGCCGCCCTTGTGGGCGACGAGCACACCGAAGGGCAGCCTGGAGGGAATGGCATAACGCAGGATCTGGTTCTTCAGGGTCTGAAGCGCGTAAGCGCTGAGCGCCTGCGAGCAGCCGAGCCGGTCCGCGGCTTCCCGCGAATCCTGCGCATCCAGGATGGTCTGCAGCAGATAGACCTGATCCCGCGCCGTCGTCGTGGTGACGGCTTTCAATGAGTGATCGGGCGACAGCGCCAAGGGAGGGATGAGGAAGCGATGGTTGGTGCCCGTCATGCCGATCGACTTGCAATAGCTGTCGACCTCATCGAGCGTCAGCCTTTCGAAGACCATCTTGGTGCAGACATTGTCGCTCAGCACCATCATGCCGGTGATGGCATCGCGCAGCGATATGACGATACCGGGCGTCAGATAGCGGAACATCCCGCTCGCCACTTCCTCGGCGAAACGCTTTTCGTAGGTGATCCGTTCGTCCAGATCCAGGCGGCCTTCATGGGCGGCCTTCAAGGCTGCCATCATGATCGAGGTCTTTCGGGTGCTGGCGGAAGGGGTTTCCTCGTCAGCGCCTCTGCCGATCGTTTCACCTGTGCCAAGCGCACGCACCATGAAACGCGTGACGAAAGGTTGGGCATCGCAGATCGCGTTCAATCGCTCGCCGAGCTTTGCGGATTCAATCATCGTCGTCATGTCAGTTCTCCAGGCGCCATTTGAGGATCACGCCGCCCTGAGCATTGTGGTCCAGAGCGGGGATGGCCGAGAGAAGCCTTTGCGTATAGGCCTCCTTCGGGCGGTCGAAAACCGTATCGCGGTCGCCCTCCTCGATGATCCGGCCGTCCTGCATGACGACGACGCGATCGGCCACCTGTTCGACCACGCCGAGATCATGGCTGATGAACAGGCAGGAAAAGCCGTAGCGTTTTTGCAGATCGGACAGGAGTTCGAGCACCTGCGCCCTGACCGTCACGTCAAGCGCCGATACCGGTTCGTCGGCGATCAGGAATTTCGGCCGGCGCGCAATGGCGCGGGCAATCGCCACGCGCTGCCGCTGGCCGCCCGAAAGCTCATGCGGGTAGCGCCCGGCATAGTCGGACCCAAGACCGACTTCCTCCAGCGTCTCCAGGGCGCGCTTGCGCTTAGTCATGGCGTCGAGATCGGGAACGAGCCGCAGCGCTTCTTCCACGAGCGCGAGGATGGTCATGCGCGGATCGAGCGAGGAATAAGGATCTTGAAACACCATCTGGCAATTCAGCCGATAGTCCATCCAGTCGGCGTCGCGGCTGCGTCCCTTGAACCGGATATCGCCTTCGCTCTCGCGGACCAGTCCGGCAATGGTGCGGCCGAGCGTGGTCTTGCCGGAACCCGAACCGCCGACCAGCGCCACGACTTCGCCCTCGTGGATATCGATGCTGACGCCATGCAGCGCCCGTTTCGGCGTTGCCTTCTTCATCAGCGACCGCCGGCCCGGATAGTCGACGACGATATCGCGCGCAGAGACCATCGGCGCCCTGGTCTTGTCGATCGTCCGCGTCTCTCCGCGAAACGGCAGGGAGGAAAGCAGTTTCTTCGTATAGGCACGCTGCGGTGCGTCGAGCAGATCGGCGGTGCGTCCTTCTTCGACGATCACGCCCTTTTCCATCACGACGATGCGGTTCGTGTAGCGGGCAACCATCGGCAGATCGTGACTGATCAGCAGCACGGCGGTGCCTTCCGCCTGCGTCAGTTCCACCATCAATTCCATGACATCGCGCTGGATCACGGCATCGAGCGCGGTTGTCGGCTCGTCGGCGATCAAGAGCGCCGGTTTCAGCAGCATCACCGATGCCAGCATGATGCGCTGGCGCATGCCGCCTGAGAATTCATGCGGATAGGACGTGAGCGCCCCGGCGGGGTCGCGGATCCCGACCCGGTTCAGCATGTCGAGGATCCGGCTGCGTCGTTCCTCCTTCGAAAGTTTCGTATGCAGCTGCAACCCTTCTTCGAGTTGGCGGCCGACGGTCATCGAGGGGTTGAGCGAGGTCATCGGCTCCTGGAAGACGACACCGATTTCCGCACCACGCAACTGGCGCAATTGCGTGCCGTTCATGGAAAGCACGTCGCGTCCCTTGTAGGCAATGGAGCCGCCGATCACCCTGATGGGTGCCGGCAGCAGCGAGATCAGGGCGCGTGTTGCCAGCGTCTTGCCCGATCCGCTTTCTCCGACGATGCCGAAGATTTCGCCCGGCGCGATGTCGAAGCTGACGTCCTTGACGACCTGCACACCGGTCCCAGTGACCTGAAGCGACAGGTTGCGGACATTCAAAAGCGTTCTATTGGTCATTTCAGCCCCCTCATCCGCGGATCAAGCTTGTCCCGTAGAGCGTCGCCCAGAAGATTGATGCCGAGAAGCGTCAGGGCGATCGCCAGGCCCGGGAACAGGCCCAGCCAGACAGCCTGCTCGATGAATGGTCGCCCGGCAGCCAGCATGTTGCCCCAGGTTGGCGCTGGTGGCGGGACGCCGAGACCGAGAAAGCTGAGCGCGCTTTCCGAAAGGATCGCCCAACCGAACATCGAGGTCGCCAGCACGGTGATCGGGGCGATGCAATTGGGGAGGATATGGCGGAACATGGTGTAGAGCTCGCCATTACCCATCACCTTGGAGGCCTCGATGAATTCCCGCTCGCGCAGCGACAGGACGGCACCCCGGACAACGCGGGCCATGGAGGGAGAATAGGCAATGCCCAGCGCGAAGATGATGCCATATTGGTTGGCGCCGAAGACGGCGAGCAATCCAAGCGCCAGAAGGATGCCCGGAAAGGCGAGAAGCGCATTGTTGACGGCCATGATAGCGGCATCGATCCAACCGCGGGCGTAGCCGCTGACGAGACCGATCAGAGTGCCGCAGACCGTCGCGAATGTGACCGTCAAGGTGCCGATCCAGACGCTCGCCCGGGCGCCGACGATCAGGCGGCTGAGCACGTCGCGGCCGAATTCGTCGGTTCCGAGCCAGTGGGCGCTGCTTGGTGCCGCCAGCCGTGCGGTGAAGCCGAGCTTCATCGGATCATAGGGGGTCCAGAAGAGGCCGATCGCAGCGGAGATGAGCAGTGCGGCAATCAGAATGCTGCCGATGAAGCCGTTGAAGGTGACGTTTTTCATTCGGCGACTACCCGCGGATCGAACAGGGGATAGAGCAGGTCGACGACCAAATTGACCAGCACATAGGAAAGCGAGACGAACAGCAGACACCCCTGGATCACGGGGTAATCGCGGGCAAAAATACTGTCGACCATCAGTCGCCCGAGCCCCGGTATGGTGAAGACAGTTTCGATGACGGCAATGCCGCCGAGCAGATTGCCGAGGATCAGACCGATGACTGTCCAGGTCGGGCCGAAGGCATTCTTGAAGGCGTGCCGCCAGAGGACGGCGCTCTCGGAAAGCCCCTTGGCCCGGGCGTGGGTGATATAGTCGAGACGCAGCACTTCCAGCGTCGAGGCGCGTGCCATGCGGATCAACACACCCATCTCGTGAATGACCAGGGTCATGATCGGCAGCACGAGGTAAAGCAGGCCGCCGGTGAGATTACTGCCGATCGAGACATAGCCGAGGACCGGTAGCCAGCTGAGTTTCAGGCCGAAGAAAAGCAGGAGCAGGAGGCCGAGCCAGAATGTCGGGATCGACAGCAGGATCGTGGCCGTGCCGACGAGCGCCAGGTCCGTCAGACTGTTCTGCCGCCAGGCGGCGATGACACCGGCCGGCACGGCGATGAGGCTCGCCAGAAGGACGGCGATGACGACGACTTCGGCGCTGACCAGAAAACGTGATGCAACGAGCGGCAGAACCGGCTCGTCATTGACGATCGAGCGGCCGAAATCACCCTGGACGACATTGGCGGTCCAGATCAGGAACTGTTCCGGCAGCGATTTGTCGAGGCCGAGTTCGGAGCGCATCGCCGCGATCTGACCCGGCTCAGCCATATCACCCAGCATCAATGCCGCCGGATCGCCGGGTATGAAGCGGATCAGCGTGAAGACCGTCACCGAAACGAGGACGATCGTCGGCAATGCCATCAACAGGCGGTTTAGAACGAATTTCAGCATTTTTGTTCCCCGCGATTGGCGACGGACAGTGCCCGGCGCCATCGGTTTCGTTGCCGCAGACTATGATCGAATGAGGAAATATCCGCAATATTATGCGATTCTGTCATAAGCCTATGCGGAATACGACCGCAACCAAAGCGGCTGCGTTGGAATAGGAGTTCAGACTAAATATTTAATTTTAAATGTCTTTTTGCGAAAGCTTGATCTGTCGCTTCAAGGCGTCGCTCAGAGCGTGGGCGGCAATCGAGAGTGGCGTTCCGACCGCCCTCGCCAATCCGAACTCCTGGATCGCGCGTGGCACGAAAGGACGGTGAACCACCGGCAGGTGGCGATAGAGATTCGCATAAAAGCTGCTGATGATCGTGACCCCAAGGCCATGCGCGACATAGGAACAGGCGGAACTGTTGGTATGCGTCTCGATCTTGACGATCTGCTTGATACCGGCCCGCCGGAAAGTCTGGTCGAGCGCCATGCGGTTCGGCCGTTGGCGGCCAATCAGAATGAGGGGCACGTCGCGCAAATTTCTGACCGTGATTTCCTCCAGTTTCGCAAGAGGATGATCCTTCGGAACGACGCAGACGCTTTCGCCGGTTGCGACCCGCTCGACCTCGATGCCCGGTCCGCTCTCGCCCTCCATGCGCAAAAATCCGAAGTCGATCACCCGCTGCTCGACGAGCTTGTTGATCGCGGTCGTCGTCTCGAAGAAGGTTTCGATCCGCACACCGGGGAAATCGCTGAAGTAATCGGCCAGCATTGCCGGCGCGAAATGCTCCCACATGCTGCTCGGCAAGCCGACGCGGACGATCTCCGGGCCGGCGGCGCCGCTTCTCAAGTCCTCCGCGTGGCCCGACATCCGATCGACTGCGAGCAAGATGTTCTCGGCATCGCGGGCGAGAAGCAGGGCCTCGGGGGTGGGGATGAGACGGCCTTTGTCGCGCACGAACAGCGACATCGAAAGGTCCGCCTCGAGCTGCTGGAGGAGGCGGCTGACGCCGGACTGACTGAGGCCCATCGTCTTTGCCGTGGCAATCGTCGACCCTGTCGCCAAAAGCGTGCGCAGGACTTCCAGTTGCTTGATATTCATGCGTTCGCGATCCCCCGGGACAGTTCGAGCACCGTCATCATGCCCAGTCCGAAATGCTTTGAAGGAAGAGGCTGGCGGCCTTGGGCATTGGAAATTTCTCTCCGCTGATCAGCGCGTAGGCAACCGGCAGTTCCGGTTCGAGCGGAATGAACTGCAGCGGCAGCGTCGCATATTCGCGGGCGATGATCTCGCCGACCAGCGCAATGCCGAGCCCCTGCGCGGCCAGCGCGCAGGCACTCGCCACCGAATGCGCCTCGAGCAGGGGGCGTTGACGGATGCCGGCCTTGTAGAACAACGCCTCCAGCTCATGGCGAACCGGTCGCTCCCTGTTCAGCATGATCAGATCCTGCCCCTTCAGGTCGCCGACCGACAATTGACGGCTGCCGGCCTTGGGATGATCGTTGTGAAGGGCGCAAATGACCCGCGACGACAGGATCTTCTCCTGTTTCAATCCCGGGCTCATCAGCGGCAGACGCGCGAAGCCGAGATCGGCCTCGCCGTCAGCCACCATCCGTTCAATTGCCAAATAGCTGCCGGATGCGACTTCGACGCGCATCGGTCCATTCGCTGCGAGAAAGTTCTTCAGCAGCTTCGGAATGCGCGTCGAGGAAAGACTGGAGGGAAAGGCGAGCCGCAGCATGATCTCGCGCGATCGACCGCTCTCGAGCTCCATCGCCGCCGTTTTCAAGGCGCGTAGCCGGTCGGAAATGGCCCGGATTTCCGGGCCGAGCTGCAGGCCCTCGCGGGTTGGTTGAAGCCGGTTCTTTTCCCGGTCGAAAAGCCGGACGCCGAGATAGTCTTCCAGTTGCTGCAACAGGCGACTGGCGTTCGATTGCGAGATCCCAAGCTCGACGGAAGCGGCGATCGTCGAGCCCGTCGCGGCGATGGCGTCATAGGCCTCGATATGCTTCAGGCTGATCGCCGCACTCGTGTGTCGCGCCATTCTATCTCCAACGTCGATAGCCCTACCCGCAAACCGCATAAGATTGCGGAGCTGCGGAAAGTTGAACATTTTCCGCTGAGAACCAAACTCACGGAAAGACTTTCGTCAATGGCCACCATTCTCCGGAAGGTCGCGGAACAGCTCCTGTCGCGAACGACGTTCTCAAACCTCGCGATGGACCGGGCAAGAGATGCTGCGGTGGACACCATCGGCTGCATGATTGCAGGCAGGGGCGATGACAGCGTTGCCGCACTCACCCGTGCCTTCGACGGGGAAATCGCCGGAGGCGGGCAAGCGCGGCTCGTCACCGGCGGCTCCGCCTCGCCCTCTTTGGCCGCACTCATCAACGCAACGGCGGCGCATGCGCTCGATTTCGATGACAATTTCCATCCGGCAAGGGCGCATGCTTCCGCGGTTCTGGTGCCGGCGCTGCTGGCCGTTCTGACGCGCGGCAAGGCCACCAGCGGAAGACGGTTTCTCGAGGCCTACCTGGCCGGGCTGGAAGCGCAAGCGGCGGTCGGCTTTGGCGTCAATCCCTCTCATTACAACAGGGGCTGGCACGCAACGGCGACGGTCGGCAGCATCGGGGCCGCGGCTGGCGTAGCACGGCTTCTCGGCGCCGACGAAAACGGCTTAGTCGCGGCGATGAGCCTGGCGACGAGTTTCGCCTGCGGCCCGAAAGGGCAATTCGGCACGACCGCCAAACCGCTTCACGCCGGCATTGCCGCGCGCAATGCCGTGGACGCGGCACGCATGGCGTTGGCGGGCATGAGCGGGCGGCCGGATATCCTCGAACGGCCGCAAGGCTTCGTCGATCTTTTCGGGGGCGATGACGCCAAGGGCTGGGACGGCCTGACATTCGAGGCGGAGCACATCATCGAAAGCCGGGGCGTGGTGACCAAGCGCCATCCCTGCTGCGCCTCCACTCATCGCGCCATCGACGCGCTTCTGGATCTGAAGCAGGAGCATGGGCTTTTGGCGGACGACATTGCCAGGATCGAGACGAAAGTCGGCATATCCGCTGCCCGTAACCTCGCCTATCCCGAGCCCACCGACGAGATGCAGGCACGCTTCTCGATGCAATATTGCCTGGCGACAGCTTTCCTCAAAGGCTCCCTTAGCCTTTCGGACTTTACACGGCAGGAGATTGGGCGAGCGGAAATCCGGGAATTCATGCCGCGCATCGACATGCAGTCCTATTCGGCTGATGAGGAAAAAGGCGTGGAGCGCCTCCCGCATGTCGTCACGGTGACGATGCGCGACGGGCGCATTTTGAACAAGTCCCGCTTGCATGCGAAGGGATCGCTCGAAGCGCCGATGAGCGTCCATGAACGCGAAGTCAAATTCATGGACTGCTTGCGCTGGGGAAATCGGAATGTGTCCGGCGCCGCTTTCCTGCGGCTTCGCCGGCTTGCCGATTTGGAAAACCTGTCCGGCGACGATCCCTTCTGGAGCCTGATCACAGACCGTCAGTCGCCTTGACAAGCCGCGGGACGGAAAAGCGGCGGGGAATGGCTCCCCGCCGCGGCTCGTTCAAGTCCGGTTTCTCAGGCGAGGTATTTCGTAAACCAGTCGACCGTTCGCTGCCAGGCGAGCTTGGCTGCCGCCTCATCGTAGCGGGGCGTGGAATCATTGTGAAAGCCGTGGTTGACGTCAGGATAGACGTAGGCCTCGAATGTTTTTCCCGATGACTTCAGCGCAGCTTCGTAGGCCGGCCAGCCCTCGTTGATGCCCTTGTCCAGTCCGGCATAATGGAGAAGCAACGGGGCCTTGATCTTCGGCACGTCTTCGGCGCGCGGCTGCCTGCCATAGAAGGGCACGGCTGCGGCAAGCTCCGGATAGGCGACCGCCGCAGCGTTGGCAACGCCGCCGCCATAGCAGAAGCCGGTGATACCGACCTTGCCGGTGGTGAGATCGCTGTGCATCAAAAATTCGACCGCCGCGAAGAAGTCGTTCATCAGCTTCTCCGGGTCGACCTTCTGCTGCAGTTCCCGTCCCTTTTCGTCGTTGCCGGGATAGCCTCCGACCGAGGTGAGGCCATCCGGCGCAAGTGCAATGAAACCTGCCTTCGCCACGCGACGCGCCACATCCTCGATATAGGGGTTCAGGCCCCTATTCTCGTGAACGACCACCACGGCCGCGACTTTGCCGGTCGCGTTTTTAGGGCGGACGAGATAGCCACGGACATCGCCATTTCCCTTTGGCGAGGGATAGGTGATGTATTCGGCTGAGATATCGGGATCGGTGAACTCGACCTGGGTCGCCAGCGCATAGTCAGGGCTCAGCGATGAAAGAATGGCAGCTGCGGTCAGTCCGCCGACAGCGAATTTGCCGGCCCGGTCGAGAAACTCGCGCTTGGTAATTCTCCCGTGCGCGTAATAATCGTAGAGTTCGAGAAGTTCCTGAGGGAAATCCTTGGCTGTCATACGTGTCATGATGGCTCCTCCTTGCCTCCGGGTTGTCGCGCCCATCCTACACACGTAAACTCGCGGCTCTTTTCAACATTTCGCGAGTTCCGCGTGAGCTTTGCCGGGGCGATCGCTGGCTGTGCCAACAGTCGCTGAATTCGCTGCCCCGGCGTTAAGTGATGCGCACACGTCCCTTGTGGAATCTGCGTCCGGCCGGTCACAGCCAGCAATCGACCGCCGCTATCGATCTATGAAAATTAATTTCATGCTTGCGCTTCGATGCCCGTTTTCTATTGACGCCCCCCGATTTTTGTCCCAACTTAAAGAAAATAAATTACTAAATGGGAACTTGATCGGCATGAAAGTGGGAATCATCGGGCTAGGATTCCGGCTCGGCTATCTCGGCTATGTTTTCAAGGCAATCGATAGCGGCTTCGACATTGTCGGCTATGTGGATCCGGAACCCGCCGGACTTCCGGGATTGACGGAAAAGGGAATTTCAGTCGGCAAGGCCTATGGTTCGCCGGAGGAGCTCCTTGCCTCTGAAAAGCTCGATCTGCTGATGATCGGCTCCCCCAACCACCTGCATCTCGACCATATCAGGCTCGGACTTCAAGCCGGTCTCAAGGTCTTCTGCGAAAAGCCGATCGTCACGACGATCGCCGAAAGCATCGAACTTGCCCATCTGATGGCAAAATTCGGACATGAGCGACTGATGGTCGGTCTCGTCTTGCGCTATTCTCCTCTTTATAAGGATCTTCGCGCCATCCAGGCCGAGGGCAAGCTTGGTCAGATCGTGTCGATCGAGGCTTCCGAACATATCGAGCCTTATCACGGCGCCTTCTTCATGCGCGACTGGCGCCGCTATGAGCGCTATTCCGGCAGCTTCATGCTGGAGAAATGCTGCCACGACCTCGATCTTTATAATGGCGTCGCCGGCGCACGGCCGGAGCGCGTCGCAAGTTTCGGCGGCCGCAAGAGCTTCATTCCGGCAAACGACCCGGCGCGCGAGGGCATCAACGACCTCGAGCTCTTCCACCGCAAGCCGAGCGGATGGATGGGATCGGACAAGGTGTTCGACAGCGATGCCGATATCATCGACTATCAGGTCGCGATCGTCGAATATGCCAATGGCGTCGGCATGAACTTTCACACCAATCTCAATGTGCCCGACCAATTCCGCCGTTTTGCCATCATGGGTTCGCGCGGCATGGCCGAAGGCGATTTCGTTCGCGGCTATCTCGACGTTCACGAACAGCTGACCGGCAACAAGGTGCTCGAAAGCAAATATGCCGCCACCGAGCTCTCTCAGCACTACGGCGCCGATGAGCAGATGGCGAGCGACCTGCTTGAAAGCGTGCGCACCGGGCTCGAACTTCCTGTTTCCACCCTGAATGCGCTCGAAGCCGGCATCCTCGCCTTGGCGATGGACGAAGCGAGGATGAAGAAAGCGGTCGTCGATCTCAGACCCGTCTGGGACCGCTTCGACGAAGCCCTTCACGCGAGAGCGGCTTGAGGAGGGCGGCAAGATGAGTGTTCAAAGAAGCACCTTCATCTTCGCTTGCGTCCTTCTTCTTCCGGCTGTGCTCTATGTTCTGGCGATCGTCGCCTATCCGCTGGTCGATACCTTCATTCTCTCCTTCACCGACGCGTCCCTCAGGAAGACCACCAATTGGGTCGGCTGGGCCAATTACGAGAAGATCTTCAACGAGCGGTTTGCCGAAGTCATCATCCGCACCTTCATCTGGACCTTCTTCTCGGTCGCCCTGAAAATGGTGATCGGCACCTTCGGTGCGACCATGCTGAATGCCGCGGTCCCCGGCCGCTCATTGTTCCGGCTTTTGACCATGCCGCCATGGATCGTGCCGATGGCCATCGGCATCTTTATGTGGGGCTGGATGTATAATGGCCAGTTCGGGATGATATCGGGCATGCTGCAGCGCTTCGGTCTCGTCGACGGCCCCGTCGCCTTCCTCGCCTATGGAAACACCGCCTTCTGGGCAACGATCATCACCGACGTATGGATCGGCGTGCCGCTGGTGACGATCTACTTCCTGGCGGCGATCCAATCCATTCCGAAGGATCTCTACGAGGCCGCCTGGACCGACGGCGCCGGCCGCTGGTACCGCTTCCGCCGCATCACGCTGCCGCTGATGGTGCCGGCGATCATCACCATGTCGATGCTGTCGCTGATCGCCACCTTCAACTCGTTCGACATCATCTGGATCCTGACGCAGGGCGGACCGAGCGGCGAGACGACGACGATGATCATCGATACCTATCAGACCGCGATCGGCTCGAAGAAATACGGTGAAGGCGCAGCGCGCGCCGTTTTGATCTGCATCTTCCTGTCGCTGTTCTGCTTCGCCTATTTCCGCGTCACCCGCCGCCTCAACCCGGAGAAGCGCGCATGAGCAATGCAGCCATGATCGACCGTTACCGTTGGTGGGAAATCATCCTGATTTATTGCGGCATCGCGCTGTTTCTTTTCTTCGTGCTGTCGCCCTTCGTCGAAGGTTTCCTGGTTTCGCTGAAGCCGCTCAGCCAGCTTTTCTCTTCGCCCTACCGTTTCTGGCCGGAGAACGGCTCGTTTGAAGCCTATCGGACGATGTGGATCAGCGTGCCGGGCTTCGGACGTTATATCTTCAACTCGTTCTTCATCTCGATCATCGTCACGCTGATCGTGCTCTGCCTCGTCATTCCGGCGGCTTATGCCTTTGCGAAGTTCGAATTCAGGGGCATGGGCATTCTGCTCGGCGCCTTCCTGACGGTAAACATGTTCTCCGGCGCCGTGCTGTTGATCCCGCTCTTCCGGCTGATGCGCAGCATCGGCGTGCTCAACACCTATCTCGCCATGATCGTGCCGGGCGTCGCCTTCCTGATCCCCTCGGCGATCTGGCTGCTGCGAACCTACATGATCCGTATTCCGCAGGAACTCAACGAAGCGGCCTACATGGATGGCGCCAGCCACTTCTACACGCTGCGCCGGGTCATCCTGCCCATTGCGATGCCGGGGATCATCGTCGTCGCCATCACCACCTTCATCGGCGCCTACGCCCAGCAATTCATCTTCGCGCTGACGTTCAACTCGAAGACCGAATACATGCCCTTGCCGGTGGGGCTCTTTGCTTACTTCGGCAAGCAGGAGGTCATCTGGAACGAACTGATGGCGGCTTCCTTCGTCGGTATTGCGCCGGCGATGGTCGTCATCTTCTTCCTTCAGCGCTACCTTGTCGGCGGGCTGACCGCCGGTGCGGTGAAACAATAAGACCAAAAAACGAGTGAACAGCTAACACAAGAATGGGAGTCACGACGTGAGCATATCAATCAAGACAGGCCTTATGGCGCTCGCCCTGCTCGGTTCGACGGCACTGACGGCCGTCACTGCCCAGGCGGCCGACAAGGAAATCAGCTGGATCTATTGCGGCGACACGATCGACCCGGTCCACACCAAATATATCAAGCAGTGGGAAGAAAAGAACACGGGCTGGAAGATTGCCCCTGAGGTCGTCGGATGGGCACAGTGCCAGGACAAGGCAACGACGCTTGCCGCCGCCGGTACGCCGGTGGCGATGGCCTATGTCGGCTCGCGCACGCTGAAGGAATTCGCGCAGAACGACCTTATCGTTCCTGTGCCGATGACGGACGACGAGAAGAAAACCTACTATCCGAACATCGTCAACACCGTGACCTTCGAGGGCTCACAGTGGGGCGTTCCGATCGCCTTCTCTACCAAGGCGCTCTACTGGAACAAGGATCTCTTCAAGCAGGCCGGCCTCGATCCCGAGACGCCGCCGAAGACCTGGGCTGAAGAAATCGAGATGGCAAAGACCATCAAGGAAAAGACCGGCATTCCGGGCTTCGGTCTCTCCGCCAAGACCTTCGACAACACGATGCACCAGTTCATGCATTGGGTTTACACCAACAACGGCACGGTGATCGATGCCGACGGCAAAGTTACGCTCGACAGCCCGCAGATACTCGCCGCGCTAAAGGCCTACAAGGATATCGTCCCCTACTCCGAAGAAGGCCCGACGGCCTACGAGCAGAACGAAGTCCGCGCCATCTTCCTCGACGGCAAGGTGGCGATGATCCAGGCAGGATCGGGTGCAGCCGACCGCCTGAAGGCGACGAAGATCAGCTGGGGCATCACGACGCTGCCGCTCGGTCCCGACGCCAAGGGCCCCGGCACGCTGCTGATCACCGACAGCCTGGCGATCTTCAAGGGTTCGGGGGTCGAGGACAAGGCGACGGAATTCGCCAAGTTCATCACCTCGCCCGATGTGCAGTCCGAATACGAATTGCAGGGCGGCGCCGGCCTCACCCCGCTGCGGCCTTCTGCAAAGGTCGATGAATTTGTCGCCAAGGATCCCCATTGGAAGCCGCTCATCGACGGCATCAGCTACGGTGGTCCCGAGCCGCTCTTCACCGACTACAAGGGCTTCCAGAACTCGATGATCGAGATGGTACAGTCCGTGGTGACGGGCAAGGCCGAGCCGGAGGCTGCTCTCAAGAAGGCTGCCGGCGAAGTCGAGGCGTTCAAGTAAGCCCATTGGGCTCTTCGGGATCGCGGGAGACCATCCGCGATCCCTTCTCTGATGATCGAATGTGCGACGGCCGCCAGCGGAGACAGATTTTTGGGACAGCTCCTTCTCAACAAAGTTCAGAAGTTCTATGGCGACTACGAAGTTCTGAAGGGCGTGCAGCTCGATGTGAAGAACGGCGAGTTCGTCGTCTTCGTCGGTCCGTCCGGCTGCGGCAAATCCACCTTGCTGCGCATGATCGCCGGTCTCGACGCGACGACGGCGGGCGACATCGTCATCGATGGTATCAGGGTCAATGATCTGCCGCCGGTCAAGCGCGGCATTGCCATGGTGTTCCAGTCCTACGCGCTTTATCCGCACATGACTGTTTTCGAGAACATTGCCTTTCCGCTTCGCGTCGAAAGGATGGAGGAGGAAAAGCTCAAGGCCAAGGTGGAAAACGCGGCGCGCATCCTTCACCTCGAACAGCGGCTGCAGCAGAAACCCGGCATGTTATCCGGCGGCCAGCGCCAACGCGTCGCGATCGGCCGCGCGATCGTGCGCGAACCGAAGATATTCCTGTTCGACGAGCCGCTGTCCAACCTCGACGCAGCACTTCGCGCCGACATGCGCATCGAGCTTGCCAAGCTGCATAGGCAGTTGAAGGCGACGATGATCTATGTGACGCACGACCAGGTCGAGGCCATGACGATGGCCGATCGTATCGTCGTGCTGGATTCCGGCGATATCTCCCAGACGGGGGCGCCGCTGGAGCTCTATCACAAGCCCGCAAATCAGTTTGTCGCCGGCTTCATCGGCAATCCGAAAATGAATTTTCTGCCCGTAACCTGCATGGGCGTCAGCGCCAATGGCGTCGAGGTAGATTATCAAGGCCAGACAGCGGTTCTGCCCGTGACGCCGCGTGACGGTATGGTCGGCAAGGCTTTGACGCTCGGCATCCGGCCGGAACATATCCAGCTTGGCGGCGGCGATATCGTGTTTACCGTGACGCCGACGGTCATCGAGCGCCTTGGAGCAAATACGGTCGCTTACGCTTCGCTTAATGGAGAGTCCGAGAATTTCTGCGCCATGCTGCCAGGCAGCGTCGGCATCCGCGCGGACGCGCCGGTCGCGACCGGCATCAACGCCGCAGATTGCCACCTCTTCGACGAGGCGGGCATAGCCTTTGAGCGGCGGGTTGAACTGACCGAAATCGATATGAACGTGATCAACCCGACGGCGGCTTGAACCGACCTGCTCCGTTTCAGTGGTTCGTCCTGACAGGGATCGGTTTCGGGGAGGAAATGACACGCAAGGCGATTGCAAACAACGGTTTGAGGGAACAATGACCAAAAGCTGCCGTTAGGGGACAAGGCTAGCGGAGGTAGTCGTGATCCACCATGTCTCGGTTGGGACGAATGATGTTGCGCGTTCTAAGCGCTTCTACGATGCCGTTTTACCCATCGTCGGAATTGTGCCGATGGCCGAGGACGAGGGTGGACTTGGTTACGGCAGTGGTACGTTTAATTTCAGCGTCCAGGTTCCGATTGATGGAAAACCAGCGACCGTGGGCAATGGCACCCATATCGCCTTTGCTGTCGAGGACCGTTCGATGGTCAATCGATTTTACGCAGCAGCACTAAAATATGGTGGCAGCGACGATGGCCCTCCGGGGCTGCGGACGAACTACGATGCGAACTATTATGGAGCGTTCGTCCGCGATCCGGACGGTCACAAGATCGAGGCCGTGACCTACTCCGCAAAATGACTCGCTAACGGAGCCGCGCATGCCGACCCTTCCCTATGCAATTCTCGAAGCTCCCTCTACGCTGGGCTTGGCGACCGATGGTGTGGAGCGCTCGCCTGACCAACTCTTGGGCCTCGGACTTGCGGAGCGTATCCATGCGCACAGAGCCGAGCGGCTCGCCGTGCCTCCGAAGGACCCTGTGCCCGATCCCGAGACCGGCATCCTGAATGCCAGGGCAATCGCGACGTGGTCGCCCAAGCTCGCCGACGCGGTAGAAGCGGTGCTTGACTCGGGCAGATTTCCGGTTGTACTCGGCGGCGATTGCACGATCCTAATGGGCTCGATGCTCGCGTTTCGACGGCGCGGCCGCTACGGCCTGTTCTTCATCGACGGCAACGCCGATTTCTTTCAGCCCGAGGCGGAACCCAATGGTGAGGGCGCCTCGATGGATCTTGCCTTGGTCACCGGCCACGGTCCGGCGCTCCTGACCGACATTGAAGGTCGCGGTCCTTTGGTCCGTCCCGAAGACGCCGTCGCGTTCGCATATCGCGATCATAAGGATCAGGAGGAGTACGGAAGCCAGCCGCTTCCCAAAGAGCTCAGGGCGATTGACCTTCCCGCCGTGCGCGCGATGGGCATCGAGGCCGCCGCGCGAGAAGCGGTCGACCACCTGACGCGAGAGGAATTGGACGGCTTCTTCATCCATCTCGACGCCGATTGCCTCGACGACGTCATCATGCCGGCTGTCGATTTCCGCGTGCCTGACGGGTTGTCATGGGACGAGCTAGGAACCGCGCTTCGGGTTGCCTTGGCGAGCGGCAAGGCAGTCGGTATCGAGATCACCATCTACAATCCGCACCTTGATGAGGACGGCAGCGCCGGGCGCGGCCTGGCCGACATACTGGCCGCAGCTCTCGGAACAGCAGTGCCCTGAACGAGCACGTCTCTTTTCCGGCGCGGACACACTCCGAGCTTCAGGCTTTGGGTCAGTTGCCGAAGGGTGGCCATCAGATAAATTTTTCGCATAGCAGATTTTCCGCCATCGGCCCAAAGCGGTCAATTCGTGGGGTCGAACCAATTCCCACTTACGAAAGAGGTTAAAACGAGGACTCTGAAACAAGAGGGTCGCTAGTTGGCACCCGCTCAAAACGAAAAGCTCGTCCAGTGTTGGGCCTAATGCGGCTGCTATTAATGCGTTCAATGGCCGCGTCGCGCCACAAGCGGACTTTGCTTTGACTTGAGGGAGTGGTCGATTTGTGGCCGAAAACCGGACGGGCTCTCCTGCACCGGTCAAGTACTCTCGTCACAGGAGGGTAGAACGCAGCCTCTTAGTCCCACGGCGATCGTCGCTGGAGTACGCCGGGAGCGGATGTTACTATCGTCTGCACCTGTACTTGACCGGGCGGCAAGCCTGCACGGTTTGCAACACGCTTGTGAAGTCGCTGAGTTGGGGGAATGTGTATCGATCACGCATTCAAGCGCGAGGTGTAACCAAAGACGAAAGAGATTGAGATGGCCGAGGAGCCAGAGCGACAGCCGGCACAAGACGTTCGCAAGACCGTTACATTTCTCTTCGCCGATGTCGTAGATTCGTCACGCCTTAGTCTTACCCTTGATCCAGAGACGCTCCACAAGCTATTTGCCCGATACTTTGACAGAATGAACTCTTCTATCCGCCGGCACGGTGGAAACGTAGAAAAGTTCATTGGCGACGAGATCATGGCCGTTTTCGGCGAGCCTATCCGCCGCGAGGATGATGCCCTGCGGGCGGTGCGCGCGGCAGTTGAAATGCGCGAAGCGCTCGCTGAGCTGAACAGCGAGCTTGAAGCAAGTTGGGGTGTTCAGCTGGCGCATCGGGTCGGCATCAACACCGGGGAGGTCATTACCGGCGACGACAGCCAAGGGCAACGCTTTCTCACCGGCGAGGCTGTGCGCGTGGCGAAGCGTCTCGAAGAAGCTGCGGCGCCTGACGAGATACTTATCGGAGAGTCGACCCATAGGCTGGTACGCGATGCCGTCTTTGCAAAGTTGAGCGGCCCGCGCGCGCTCAAGCACGGCGAAGAGTTCCATGCCTTCATCCTGATAAGCATCGCCGCGCATGCCCCGGGCATTCGACGTCGATTCGAGGCGCCGTTCGTCGGACGCGGGCGCCAGCGTGAAATGATCGACACCATTTTTCGCGACGTGACCAGGCGCAGAACCTGTCGCCTATTGACCATCTTGGGCGATGCAGGGGTTGGAAAATCGCGACTCGTTATGGAAATCGTCGCAAGTCTTCCGAGCGAGACACTTGTCGCCCGCGGTCGCTGCCTTCCCTACGGCGAGGGCATTACCTATCGACCGCTTGCAGACATTTTCCGAGAGATCACGAAAGCTGAGGGCCTGGACCTCGGCAAGCAGTCCGTGGCAAAGATCGCAGAGAACCTTGCTGGGGACAAAAAGGCTGGGCTCATCGCTGAGACCGTGGCTGAGCTGCTCGGTTTTGGTGGTGGGAAGCCAAGGCGAGGCGAGGAGACTTTTTGGGCGGTTCGACGTCTGTTCGAGTCACTGGCGCGAGAACGACCGCTCGTGATCGTGGTGGATGATCTCCACTGGGCCGAGTCGATGTTCCTAGACCTGATCGAGCATCTCGTGGATTTGTCGCACGGTGTCCCCATATTGATAGTCGCCATTGCACGACCAGAACTACTTGATACACGCTCCGACTGGGGAAGCGGAAGGTCGAATGCGTCGACGGTCGTGCTTGAACCGCTGAGTGAAGCGGAATCCCGCGAAATGCTTTCAAATCTGCTCGACCATGTGCCGCTACAGCCTGCGGTGGAGTCAACGATTACAGGCGCCGCGGGTGGTAATCCGCTTTTTGCGGAAGAGTTTGTGGCGATGCTCGTCGATGAGAAGCTGATTACCCGTGAGAAAGATACTTGGGTCGCGCGCGGCGATCTCTCCGATCCGCCACGAGTCCCCTCGACAATCGACGCGCTTCTAGGCGCGCGCCTTGACCGCCTTCCCGAGCACGAACGAGCGATCCTTACGATGGCTGCCATCGAAGGCGTGGTGTTTCATCGGAGTGCGGTCGTCGAGCTTGCTCGCCCGGTGCCCAATTCGGTTGTTCATGATGGGCTGCTCGCGCTTGTCCGCCTGGACCTGATCCGTCCGGGTTCGCCGGACTTCTCCGGGGAGGAGGCCTATCACTTCCGACACGTTCTAATCCGCGATGCCGCGTATCGCTCATTGTCGAAACACTCGCGGGCCGAGTTGCATGAACGCTTCGCCGCCTGGCTCGAGATGAAGTCAGAAGGACATCTAAGGGAATTTGATGAGATCGTTGGCTACCACTTCGAACAGGCTTTTCAGTATCGCGTCGCGCTTGACTCCCAGGATCCTCTCGCCGCTTCGCTAGCGGCCCAGGCAGCCCCGCGACTTGAGGCGGCAGCCCGGCGGGCACTCGGTCGCAGCCACCTATCCTCGGCCATTACGCTATTGGAGCGGTTGTGCGTAGCGGTACCGCACCTGCTCCCCAGGGACGATTCCCGGCGAAGAACGCTGCTCGCCGAACTAGGCCGCGCACTGATAGAGAGTGGGCGGCTGGCCGAGGCCGAGCGCATATTGCAGGATGCGGAGCGGCTTGCCACCATAGCAAAAGACGAGCTCGTCGCGTCGCACGTGCTCGTTGAACAGCACTTTCTCCGACTGCTCCGTGTCGATGAGGGCGGAACCGAGGAAGCCGCGCGGGCCACGACCTTGGTGATGCCGGTATTCGATCGCTACAAAGACAATCTCGGCCTATGCAGAGCAAGGCGACTCGAAGCGTTGCTCTATTGGAACGAAGCACGCGCCGAGGCGGCAGCAGAGGCGTGGAAGCGTGCGGCCGCTCACGCGCGTATCGCCGGCGATCAGCATTTGTACAACGAGATTCTGACGTGGATAGCATCGTCACTTTGGTTCGGTCCGACGCCGGCCAGCATTGGCATCCGCCGCTGCAAGGCAATGCTCAAGGAAGTGCACAACAGTCCCGAATCCGACGCTGCGATCCTCCGTCACCTTGGGGGCTTGTACGGCATGATTGGCCAATTTGACCTCGCGCGCGAACTGCTTGCGACGAGCAATGCCGCCTATGCCGAGCTAGGTTTCAAGCTCGACGCGGCAATGTCTCAGAACGAAGCCGTCGTCGAACTTCTCGCTGGTAACCCGGCAGCAGCAGAGGAAAGCCTGCGCACGGGGTATCGCGCGCTCGAGGAGATGGGCGAGAGGATGTTCCGCTCCACGACCGCTGCGTTCCTCGCGCGCGCAGTCCTGGAACAGGGGCGCGACGGGGAGGCCGAGGAGTTCGCCGAGCTGAGTGCCCAGCTGGCTGCAAAGGGCGACCTGCTTTCGCAGATCCTCTGGCGCGGCGTTCGTGCGCGGGTGCTAGCAAGGCGGGCGCAGTACCGGGAAGCCGAGGTGCTGGCTCGCGAGGCCGTGGCGCTGGCCCAGAGGACCGATTTCGTCAACCACCGGGCGGACGCGCTGCTGGACTTGGCCGAGGTGCTCAAAGCGTCACTGCGCGTTGACGAGGCTGTCGTTGTCGCCTCCGAGGCGTTCCGTCTCTATGGGCTCAAGGGAAATAACGTCTCCGCGTTCACGACACAGTCGTGGTTGGCGCAAGTCACGGACGGCTGATATTGCAAGCAACTCGACTTCGTCGGACCCCCGACATTCGGGCGACGTCAAGCTCCTCAAGAACTTTTACAGTTTTGACAGAAAGTATCCCGCATCCAAATCTTCCTTTCTTTCCTGGGCGGCGGTGGTATTGTATGTCTGCGGCTCAAAGAGCCGCCCTCGTAAAGTAATTTGGAGGATTAAGTCATGGCAGGAGGGAAATTCGATAACACAGTAACCTTGGCAGGCAACTTTTGGGTCCAGTGGCCAGAGGGGCCGCTTTTTCCGGCAAACGGCGAGACCATCGTCCGAGTCGAAGTATGGCTGATGCAGAAATCCACTGGCGCTATCCAATTAACCTACCAGACCACGGGTTTCGGTGTTGGCAGTTGGAGGGCGGATCAGGTTTGGTGGCCACGTGATCCGGCTTATCCGGGTGATCATACAAAGTTTGACGGGACTGGACGTTTTCAGCTCGGGCCGGCTATGGGAACGGCCGTTTTGATTACAAGGAACGGTAGTTCCCAGAATTACTTCTGGTGGTCTGAGGAAGTACAAATTATTTAGAACGTCCAAGGGAGGTCCAAGAATACATGTGCCGCTAATTCACTATTTCCTGTGGAGGCAATCGAATGAACTCGCAAACGAACGGACCCTTTCTGAACTGGAAAAAAGGCAAGCCTGACCCTTCTTTCGTCGGGGGTCAAAAAATTATCGTCACCGCATTGAACGCGGAGCACAATAATAGGCGCGACTATAACGTCGTCTTTTACCATGCGCCGATGGACGTTTGGTACGGCGGCCCTGGGATTCTGGTGAAAACAGACGATATTAAATCTTGGGCTGAAATCCCAGCACCCGTCGGTGCCGATAATTGAGAGAGTGGAGCGGTGACGTTCCGCCAACGACGACATCAGATTGATATAGTGGTCAACCTGTACGTGTTTCCTCGCTGTGCGCGAATGCCAGGGAATTTTCGCGCACGGACCTTCGTCCGGATCCTGAAGCGGGCAAGCAACTCGCTCCTGAATGTGAGTGGCGGTTGCACGCCAATCCTCCCGTCGAAGGTGTCAGGGACGTTTAAGTTCGCAGACTTGCTTATCTCTGCAGGCGTCACGCAGCCTTGAAAAGATATCAAGTCTTGGGAACTGCGGCGAGGGAAGTTCGAAGTCCGAAGTCTAAGATTTTCAAAGTATCCTTTGCGTCGAGCGTGGCTGCCCTTTGCGCCAGTACCAAACAGCCCAGCTCGCACCATCCCCCTGCGCAACGTCCGGCATCAGGCGAAAGGCTGGTACGCTGCGTGCCAAAATAAGTACGGCATCGGGCTCTGCCCAGCCCGGACTTATCCTTGGAGTCGATAAGATGGGAGCGGAGGTTGAGCGCGCGCGTGATGCGTTTGAGGCGACCGATAGAAGGACAGAAGGTAGCGCAGGTTCTGTTTTAGTTATGCCAAGCGGCCGCGCAACGCGCTCCCGCAGTGTTCTGCAAATGGGGTCCCGCTTGTAGGCCAGCACCCGCTGCAATTTCTACGGCTTCCGGCCAAGGCCCCTGCGGCGCAGAGTGGAGCCGCCACGCAGCAGGATCAATCTCAGTTCTTGACCGTGTCTTCCAAGAAGAAGCGGCCGAGTGGATTCTGATAGAAGTTCTCGATGTTCTTGCGCGTTACGTTGATGAACGGGCTGTAGTAGAGATCGATCCAGTGCACGTCGGCCTTGGCCATCTTCTGCATTTCCCTGTACATGGCCTCACGCTTGGCCGGGTCCATCTCGATGCGGGCATCGGCAACAAGCTTCTTGACCCTCTCGTTCTGATAGCGCGTCATGTAGTTCATGTTGGAATCGTGGCCCAGCACGAAGGTAGTTTTCTGGTCCGGGTCGATGACGTCGTAGGTCCAGTACATGACCGAGAGGTCGTAATCGCCCGCGACCAGCATGTCCCAACTCTGGCTCGCGTCGACCTTCTGCAGGTTTGCCGTCACGCCGGCTTTCGCAAGCTGCTGCTGCAATAGGACCGCGATCTGCTCGTCGACCTCGTTGCCGGCGTTCACGACAAAGTTTAGCACCAGGTCGGCGGCGCCGGCATCCGCCAGCATCCGCTTGGCCTTCTCAGGATCATAAGGGCGCTGAAGCGCCTTGTCGTCGTGATAGAGGGCGCCATTGGGGATATAGGAGTTAGCGATTTCGCCCAGGCCGAAGGTAACAGTGTCGACAATCGCTTGCTTGTCGATTGCCATATCGAGGGCCTCGCGCACTTCCTTCTTGGCTAGCGGGCCATGCTCGTGATTGATGAGCAGGTGATCTTCGCGCGTCGACGTATCCTGCGTGACCACCAGCTCCGGCTCTTTCTTCAGTTCGGCCACGCGGGAGAACGGCACGAATAGCGCGGCGTCTAGCTGTCCCGCCTGCACGTTCAGCATGCGCGTATTGTCGTCTGGCACCGAGATCCACTCCACTCCGTCCAGCTTGACGCGATTGGCCTCCCAGAAATTGGGGTTCCTCTCAAGGATGACCCGATCGCCGCGGCGCCACTCCTTGAGCTTGAAAGCGCCCGAAGCGATCGGGTTCTCGCCATAGGCTTCGGCTCCCATGGATTCGAGCCCCTTCTTTGACAGGATCGAAGCGCCTGGCATGGCAAGCGAGGCCAGGAACGGCGCCGACAGCGTCTTCAGTTTTACCACCAGCGTACGCGCGTCCTCACCTTGGGTCGCGGTATCGATCACTTGGTATGATTCACTCCAAAGAGAGCCTTCATCATCGCGGATGCGCAGCAGGCTGTGGGCTGCGTCTTCGGCGGTGATGGGCGAGCCGTCCGAGAATTTGGCATCTCGGAGCCTGAAAGTGTAGGTCGTCCCGTCCGGGGAGGCCGACCAGCTTTCCGCCAATCCCGGTTCAAGCAACTTGCCGGACTTGTCAACGCGGACCAGCACATCGTAGACGTTGGAAAACACCCAGAAATCAATGTTCTGGGCCGTCTTGATCGGATCGAAGGTTGTCGAGTCCTCGCGCCGGCCAATGGTCAGCACGCCCGCCGCCTCTGCGATGCTCGTTCCAATCGACATGCCGGCGATCATGGCCACCAAGCCGACTTTCATCCATTTGTACTTCATTGCTTTTCCCCTTGAAGTGGCTTGTCCGGGTCGATGTACTAGCCGCAGCGCTCGGAACAGCAGTGCTCTGACGGCTAGCACGTCTGTTTTCCGGCGCGGACACATTCCGAACGACAGACTTTGGGTCAGTAGCTCAACGCGGCCGCCGCAGCATCGGGACGAGCGTCGGCGACGAACCGACCTGGATCGCGCCGAGCGGTTCGAAGCCGTAGCGTCGGTAGAACGGAATATTACGCGGGTTCGAGGATTCCAAATAGGCTGGTGTGTGGTCGTGATCGCACCGTGTAAGCGCGTAGGCCATCAAAGCGTCGCCGTGACCTTTTCCTTGATGCGCCGGATCGACGCCGATGAGGGGCAGGTACCAATGTGGTTCCGTTGGGTGGTACGTGGCCATCTGCTCGAATATGGCCGTTGTCTCGGGCGCAAGAGAGAGCGCAATCGTGCTCTCGAGCACCGCACCAAGCCCCTCCTCGTCGGAATGCACTCCGGGCGATAGCCACAGCGCCGTCCCGGCGTAGCCGTCGGTGCAAAAAGCACTTCCGTTAGAGAATGCGCTGCTCCCAAACGCCCGGATCATTCGCGGCATGGCCGCAAGGTACAGGTGTGCATGCGGCCAGGTCCATCGCGCCATAGGATCCGCTGCAAACGCCAGCATGACCGTTTCGATCGCCAGATCTTCCTCGGCCGCGGCCATAACTTTCACTGTTGGCGGTTTCACGCTGCCCTCCTGACGTAGGTGGTCCGACGAGGCGCCCGCGCCCGTTCTCAGCTACGCATCGTAACCCGAATGGCGTGGAAGCGATACCGGTTGCTGGCTCAGCGGTTCCGGATTCGCTTCGGTCCATTGTGGCCTTCGGACATGGACATTCAAACAAATCACCTCATGGATCCAACTGGCGTCGACCCGTTTGGGAGTGAACGTCTTTAGGTGGGGCGCCCATTACAGATCAGAATAAATGGCGGTAGCCGACAAGTGATGTGTTTGAATGTCTGCTTTCGGGAGCCGAGAGAAGTCGTTGGAATGCTTGTTCAAGATCGATACGGAACGGCTGCTTCTCATCGGTGTCATAAGCTGCCCGTCCGCTCTCGGCACCAAAGACGACGTTCGCCCGTACAGCCTATCTCCGCGATTGGAAGGAAGTCATCCGCCGCGCGCACCTCTTGCGATATCAGCGACTGCATTCTTGCTGATACGGATCGCGAGCGAACCACCAATAACTGCGGCCTTCGGCGGTCAGGGCCATTTCGCCCTCAACCGGAACCAACTCCTACCAGACGAGACCGCGGGCGGCGACATCCTCGACGCGGGTAACAATGCCGCCCCGATGGAAGACCATCGTGTCGAACAGATTGGACACCACGCAGGTGTGGTTCGGGATGATGAAGAGCCTCTCGCCGATCTGCGGCCGGGGGCCGGTGCAATTCGACAGGTCGATCACGCCATGTTCTTCCGAGAGGCTGCTGATCCGCGCCTCGGGATAACCGACGATCAGGCCGTAGTCGCTAAAACCCTGAAGATCCGATGTCAGAGCCTTCGACCCGGCATCGATGACGGCGCGGTCGGCGTTTGGCCGCGACACGACGGTCGCCAGCACGTGCATTGCGCAATCTTCCTCGGTGCAATGGCCCATGCGCACCATCTGGCGATCATTATAGATATAAGTGCCGGCGCGGTGTTCCGTGGCCGACATGACGAGATGCGCCTCAAAGAGGCTTGGCGTTCCGCCATTGCTGACGATCGGGCAGCTTATGCCTTCCGTTTTCAGCTGTTCCAGCGCCCCTGTGATGAAGGCTTCGACGGCGGCGGCCGATTGCGGTTTCGGATAGGTCACGATGCCGCCGAAGGTGAGGCCGTCGGCGGCGGCGATGCGTTTGGCGAGCGAGGCCGCCTCGCCTGGTGTCTGCACGCCGCAGCGACTGCCGCCGGTATCGCATTCGACCAGTACGTTCAGCGGCTTGTGGCCGGAGAAATGTGCCGCTAGCCCGTCTACCGTCACTTCACTGTCGGCGACGACCTTGAGGGCCGAAATCTTCTCGTTCAACTTGGCCAGGCGCTCGAGTTTCTGCGGTCCGAGGATATTGAAGGTGATGAGGATGTCCTCGAAGCCGGCTTCGGCAAAGACTTCGGCTTCCGTCACCTTCTGGCAATTGATGCCCTTGGCGCCGGCGGCAACCTGCGCGACAGCGAGAGCCGGGATCTTGTGCGTCTTGATATGCGGGCGGAAGTTCAGCCCGTGCTGATCCATATAGGATTGAACGCGGCCTATGTTTGCAGCCAGCCTGTCTTCGTCGATAACAGGACGCGGCGTCGAGAGATCGGCGATCCTGTCGCCTGCCTTGGCGATGACGGCAAACCTGTTGTCATGCATCTAGGCGGCTCCGCGTTCTGGTCCGTGTGGATCGGCGACGATCGGCCATATGGTCTTCGGTGCCCGCCGGTATGGCGTCGTTGCCGGATTATTGGGATAGGGCGTTCCGGCCGAGCAGTAAAGGATCTCGGCCGCGATCTTCGAGAAGGACGCGAAGAAGTGGTTGGTGGATTTGATCACCAGGATCTTCTGCCTGGCGGGATCGATGCCCATTACCGAAAAAAGGCTCGGATCGAAGCTTTGAGCGCGCGTCGAATTGAGGATGATATCGATGCCGCCAAGCACGATATGTGCGGCATCGCCGAAAGGTGCAAGGCTCTCGCCGAACTGCATCTCGGCATTCTTCAGCAGCTTGACGACCTTGACGGTGCCGTCGACGGGATTGCCGGTGCCGGGCGCCGACTTGGCGCCGAAGCGCAGTGGAATTTCCGCCCCCTCGCCCGCCGCAAAACAAATCTGGACGGCCACCGGATCCCAGATGGTGCCGATCGCAGCACTCGTGACGCCGCGGGCGATAAGCTCTTCGAGGACAACGGTCGCATCCCCTGCCGTGCCGCCACCCGGATTGTCCCAGACATCGGCGATGACAACCGGCCATGCGGTGGCAGTCATCGCGCGTGAGACAGCTTCCTTCTCGTCGATCTGCGGGACCATGAAGGTGCCGCGCTTCGAAAACAGCTCGAGGCCGAGTTCGCGCGCCAACGCCGCGCCCTTCTCCGGCTTATTATCCGTCACGACAAGTAGCTTCGTTCCCATTTCGGGAACGTCGCCGACCATGAAGCCGTGGATCACCGAGATCGACAGGACGTCCGGATCATCCTTCTCGATCTGCATGATCTTGTCGACGAAGGAACGCATGGGCTCGCGCGATGTCGGGAAGACGTCGATCATCTTGCAGTCGAACACCGACATATCAGGCTTGATCCGGCCCTCGAGCGTCGCGACCGCAATGCGCCAGAGGTCCTCGGCGCGGTCGACGAAGTCCGTGTGCGGAAACTCTTTGAAATAGACGGCGAAATCGAGAGCGGCGACACGTTTTGCAGTGAGATGGCTGTGCGGATCGAGCTCGGCGCAGATGAGGACATCAGGCCCGACGATCTCGCGGATGCGCGACAGAAGATCGCCTTCGGTATCCTCGTATCCGGCGGCCACCATGGCGCCGTGCAGGCCCATGACGACGGCATCGACAGGCATTGCCGCGCTGAGTTGGCCGAGGATTTCGTCACGCAATTCCTCGTAGGTTGTCCGGTTGACGAGGCCTGCGGGGTCGGCCCAGGTGGCAGTTCCCTCAATCAGTTCCCAACCCTTTTCTCGGGTGACGCGCCTTCCGACGGTGATCGGCGCAGTGCAAAGCGTCGGTGTTTCGGGATGCTGGCCGGGCGGAGCATAAAGAGAGGCTTCGAATGCGCGACGATCGACGCAGATCGGGGAAAAGGTGTTGGTCTCGGTCGCCAGTGCTGCGGTGAAAATGCGCAAGAAAGTGGCCTTCGTGTTGTCGGCCCCGCGTCAACCCATCGGATTCGGCAGGTAGCCGGTGAAACCTGAGATCTTCCAGCGTCCTTGGTGAAGCCTGCAGTAATAGAGCGTCTGCCATTGCAGGACGTCCCGGGAATCGTCGCTCTTGGTAATGCCGCCGTCGAATTTCTTGCGGACAAGCGCCATGTCGCCCTCGATTTCGATATCCTCAAGCGTCGTCGTGGTGAAGATCGCCGTGCGCGCGTCTTCTGCGAAACTCTGCTCGGCGAAATCCTGCGCCTGCCTCAGCCATTCGTCTCGATACGCAGACAGCGTCGGAAATGCGAGACGCCACCTGTCGGGGTTGACCTGCTTCTGGGCATCGATACCGATGAAGCCCTCCTCCACGAAGTCATGCTCCACCATCGACCAATCGGCGGCCAGAAACGCATCGATATCGCGCGGAACGAGCATTTCCCAGATGGCATGCCGGGCGCTGTCTGACGAGAAAGGATTCTGGAAAGGATCGCGCATATCAGCCCCCCGGATTGAAATTCTTTTCATAAATAGTGTTTTTCACTGGTCAAATTCTGCTTTCTATGGTCACTTGTCAACTTATCAAGAAAATAATTTGCAAGGACTTCAGCATGCCGATCAAGCGCTATGGCACGGTTCAAACGGGCGCCGGCGGCAAGGCGCTGCCTTTCGCACGTGCGGTCGAAGCCGACGGATGGCTATATGTTTCCGGCCAGGTTGCGATGGAAGATGGCGAAATCATCGACGGCAACATCATTGCTCAGACCCACAAGACGATTGCCAATGTCCTTTCGATCCTCGATGAGGCCGGATATGGCGTCGAGGACGTCGTGCGCGTCGGCGTCTGGCTCGATGATCCGCGCGATTTCTGGACCTTCAATAAAATCTATCAGGAGTATTTCGGCGAACACCCGCCGGCACGCGCCTGTGTGCAATCGTCGATGATGGTTGATTGCAAGGTTGAGATCGACTGCGTGGCTTATAAGAAGAGGGATGGATAGAGAACCATCGGGGGGACGGGCTTGGATATCTTTTCAACGCTGCAGGAAGACAAGGGTCGGCTCTCTCCCTCCGAGAGCCGCATTGCGGAGATCATCGTCAACGACTTCGAATTTGCCGTGAATGCCTCGATCATCGAGCTGGCGGAACGGGCGAAGGTATCGCCGCCAACCGTCACACGCTTTTGCCGGCGGCTTGGTTGCGAGAGCTTTTCCGACTTCAAGGTGCAGCTTGCCCGCACCGCCCATATCGGCGTTCGCTACCTGAAACCGGAATCGAAAAGCACCGATCCGGCCGATGTCGCCCAGGATATCATCACCAAAGCCCAGAACGCGCTCTTTCTCCTGCATCGGTCGCTCGATCTTGCCGCGATCGAAGCCGCCGTATCGCATATCGCCAAGGCCGATATGATCTATGCGTTCGGGTCGGGCGGCAATTCATCGATGATCGCCGACGAGCTCCAGAACCGGCTCTTTCGTCTCGGGCTTCGCATCACGGCAAGTTCCGACCACAGCATGCAGCTGATGATGGCTGCCGCGGCAAGGCCCGGCGACGTGTTGATCGGCTCGTCCTTCTCAGGGCGCAATATGGAGCTGGTGCGCGCCTTCGAGCTTGCCCGCCAGACTAAGGTGAAGACGATCGCGCTCACCCAGACGGACAGCCCGGTTGCCAAGGCCGCCGAAATCGTCGTGCCGATCGACCTTCCCGAGGGCCACAATATCTATCGCCCGACCTCGACGCGCATCGCCTACATCGCGACGATCGATATCTTGTCGAGCCTGGTCGCTTATGCCGTTCAGCCGAAGGCGACGACCACGCTTCGGCGTATCAAGCAGCAGCTTGTCATTCACCGTGACGGCGACGACCGGCAATTGCTTGGAGATTGAAGTTCATGAACGGGAGCGACGGAAAATGACGCAGTCGATAGCCATCGTTACCGGCGCTGCAGGCGATATCGGCGCGGCGATCGCCGCACGGCTCGCCGATGACCACGACGTCGTGTTGCTCGCCGATATCGATGCGGAGGCCGCGGCTGCCGTGGCATTGAAGCTCGGGCCGGACAATCGCTTCGTCGCCGTCCAATGTGATGTAACCAGCGAGACGAGCATTGCGGAATTGGCAAGACGCGCCGCCGACGTCGGCGTGTGTCGAACCCTGGTCAACAATGCGGGTGCTGCCCGCGCGACCAGCCTGCACGACACGACGCCCGAGATCTGGCGGGCGGACAATGCGCTCAATCTCGAAGCGGCATTCTTATGTTTCCGCGCGTTCGAGCCCATGCTGACGATTTCGAAGGGTTCCGTCGTCAATATTGCCTCGGTCAATGGCTTGCATGTCTTCGGGCACCCTGCCTATAGCGTCGCCAAGGCAGGCCTTTTGCATTTCACCCGGCTGGTTGCGGTGGAATACGGCAAGTTCGGCATCCGGTCCAACGCCGTCGCACCCGGGACGGTAAAGACGCAGGCCTGGGAAGCGCGCGCGGCAGCCAATCCGAATGTTTTCGAGGAAGCACGCCGCTGGTATCCGCTGCAGCGCGTCGTCGATCCGAAAGATGTTGCCAATGCGGTGGCCTTCCTTGCCGGTCCCCTGGCCGCAGCCATCACCGGCGTCTGCCTGCCTGTCGATTGCGGCCTCACGGCAGGCCAGGCCGAGCTCGCGCGGACCTTCTCGCAATCGGAACATTACTGAAACCTAGAGGAAGACGAGAGGAGCAGGTTGTGAAGCCGGCTTACTTCTGATCGATCACCGCATGAGCCGACTTTTCCCTGACGTCTTCCGCAATCCGGCGATCCGCGCCAGCATGATCGCCATTTTCACCTTCGGCATGGCGGGAGCGATGACCGCACCCTACCGTTCGATCATCGGCATCCGCGAATTGGGGCTGAGCGACGGCCTCTATTCCTTCCTGAGTTTCGTCTCGGCGGCGGTGAATGTCGTCATCAGCATCCTGCTCGGCAATCTCGCCGACCGGCTTGGTGAATACCGTTCGACGATGATCTGCGCCTGCCTGTTCGGCATCGTCGGCTACGGCGTGGTCTACGCCTTTCCCAGCGCCGCCGTCTTCGTCATCAGCGGGTTGCTGCCCCTGCCGATCTACGGGGCGCTGAACTCGCTGCTGTTTGCCAATGCGCGCGCGGCTATGCACGGCATGAACCGAAGCGACATGGTGACGGCCAACTCCGGCGTGCGCGCCATGATCTCGCTGTCGTGGGTACTGATCCCAGGGATAACTGGCCTGCTGCTGTCTGGCGCATCGAGCATGCTGCCGGCCTACCTCTTTGCCAGCATCTCATGTCTGTTGTGCCAGGGGATCATCGTCTTCGCCTTGCCGAAGCGAGCGGCAACGGAAATGGCAGCAGTTCATCATCTCACTTACCTCGGCGCGCTTGGCCAAGTGGTTTCTCCGCGGATTTCGGCGCATATTTGCGGGGTCGCGCTGATCACCAGTACGCTGCATCTGAATGACGCCCTGCTGCCATTGATCGCCACTGGTGCTGCGCATGGCAAGCTGAGCGACGTCGGCATTCTCGTCGGCATCGTCGCATTGCTGGAAGTCGTCTTCATCATCGTCTGGTCGCGGATCGCGCGGAAGACAGGACAGATGACGGCGCTTGCCGCCGGTACCATCATCTATGCCGTCTTCCTCAGTCTGCTTGGCTTTGCCTCCGAGCCGTGGCACCTCTATGCGCTCACCTTGCTTGCCGGCATCGGAGCGTCGGCGATCATCACCATTCCGATCACCTATCTGCAGGATCTGATCGCCGACCGGCCGGGCCTCGGCAGCGCACTGATCTCCGTCAATATCTTTGCCAGTGCCGGGATCGGCGCGCTGGTCTTTGCCGCCGGCACCTATGTGACCGGCTATTCGGGAACCGCAATCCTCAGCGCTGTCACCGGATTGGCGGGGATAGCGATCATCGGCCTCCTGCAAAGAGGCAAAGCCCGCTAGTCGACACCATTGGCAAATGGGACCAGACGAAGAATGCGGCTTTCATCGGTGTTCGTCTTGTGACAAGGGTGACGCACCATTTCCTTTGAAGGCGACATGAAGGCGATCTCCGGCACGAATCTCGAGCAGGCCAAGTCTCACAACCGGCGTGTGGTGATCGAGGCTGTCCGCACGAACGGTCCCTTGTCGCGCGCGGCGATCGCCCGGATGACGGCGCTGACTGCCCAGACCGTGTCGAATATCGTCGAGGAACTGGAGAGGTCGCACCTTCTCGTCCCATCCCAGGCACAGAAGCTATCGCGCGGCCAGCCGATCATCCCCTACTCCATCAATCCGCGCGGCGCTTATTCGATCGGCCTCGAACTTGGGCGCCAGCGCGCCAGCGGGGTTCTGACGGATCTCTCCGGCGCTGTCTGCGCGCGCATCGAGCGCCACGTCGAACATCCCGATCCGCAACGGGCCATGCCGGCGCTCCAAGCAATAGTCGAGGATCTTCAGGAGGCCTTCGCATTCGACCGGAACCGGCTGCTGGGCGTCGGGATGGCCCTGCCCGGCCGTTATGCCGATGGCGGCACCACGTCGCTCAGTCCCCTGAACCTGCCCGGCTGGCAGGATTTTCCTGTCCGGCATGAGCTGGAACAGCGGATAAAAGTGCCGGTGCTGGTCGAGAACGATGCGACGGCAGCAGCGATCGGCGAGCGTCTTCATGGTGTCGCCCGCGGTTTGGGCAGCTTCGTCTATCTGTTTCTTGCGGGCGGCGGCGGCATCGGCGCCGGAATGTTCCTCGACGGCCACCTCTACAAGGGCAGCCGCAACAATGCCGGCGAGATCGGCCATATCATCGTCGAACCGCATGGCAAGCTCTGCAGCTGTGGCAAGCGCGGCTGTCTGGATCGCTACGCCTCGCCGGCCGTTGCATACGAATTCATGGGCATTGCCAATGCCGAGGAGCTGTCGCCCGACGATCTCGATGCGCTGATCGCCAAGGGCGGCGAAGGCCTCGATGTTTGGCTGGATCAAGCCGTCCAGCCGCTGCGACAGACCGTCGATTTTCTGGAGCTTGCCTTCGATCCGCAGACCATCGTGCTCGGCGGCAGCATATCGACCTCGCTGATGCTTCGGCTTGCAGAGCGGCTGGAGCCGCTGCACACCCCCATCGATCCCAACCAGAAGCGGGCGGTACCTCGGGTGATGATCGGCATGACCGGCAAGGATACGGCAATCCTCGGCGCCGCCGCCCTGCCGATCTTTTCCGAAACCAATCCGCGCTTCGACGTCCTGCAAAAGCCGCTCGGTTAGCTACCTCCGCCCCGGAGATTGCCGAGGCCGGCCCCTCATCCGCCTGCTGGCAGCCTCGCATCTGACTGCGGGCGACGGGCTAGAGGTGGCGCAAAGATGACCACGTTGCCGAGAAGCGTCAGCGCCAGGCCGAACAGGCCCAGACCGCTCCAGTGGTAGCCCTCGAAAACCGTCGACAACGACAGGGCGACGATCGGGAACAGGACGGTGGCATAGGCGGCGCGCGAGGAGCCGATGCGCGACACCAGCATGAGGTAGGTGGTGAAGCCGATCACCGATCCGATTGCCGCAAGATAGAGCATGGCGGCAAGATAGGTGATGTTAGGCGGTGCCACGATCGGCGTTCGCGTCACGGCAATCAGGAAGAGCAGGATAATCGCGCCATAGGTCATGCCCCAGGCATTGGCGGTCAGCGGTGAGATTCCGACCGCGCTGTTTCGACGCGATACCATATTGCCCAGCGAGAAGAACAGGGTGCCGAGCGCTGCGAGTCCGATCCCTTTCAACGTGGCCATATCGAAATCGACGACAACGTCCTGTCCGAAAAGGAGCAGAAGCCCGGTTGCTCCGAGCGCGGCTGCGACAAGCGTGCGGCCGGTAATGCGGTCGCCGAAGAAGAGGCGCGCATTGACGGCGTTGTAGATCGTTGCGAGCGAGAAGATCACCGAGATCAGCCCGGACGGGATAGAGGCGGCGGCGTTGTAGAAACAGATGAAATTGAGGCTGAACAGGCAGAGCGCTTGCGCAAGGATGAAAGGTTGATCGCGCAAGGCAGGCAGCTTGAGCCGCCGCATGACAACCAGGATGGCGACGAGGATAGCTGCTGCAACCGCAAATCTGTAAAAGACCGAGACCAAGACCGGCACGGGACCGACCTGCATCGCAATGGCGATCCAGGTCGTGCCCCATATCAGGACGGTGGCGATGAAAAGAGCGGCATTTGCCATGGCGTGATCCTCGTTTTCCCGACCAATAGGCGAACCGTGAGCAGGCCTCTTGCAGATTCTTGCTACGAAATCGATTTGCCCGGACTTCCGGCTCGCCATGCTGGTCGTCCGCCGGTATTGTTCGCGTGGCATGATCAGGTGTGGGGAAGAATTGGTGAAATATAGTCACCCCTCGGTTTTCAGGTTTCTATCCGCATCTCCCACTGCGCAGATGTCACAGTCCATCGATCTGGGGTTCGGGCGATCAGCTGCCATCTGGAGCAATGCACACGACAGGATGAGCTATCAGCGGCCGAACGATCATACGTTCAGTCTTTATCTGAGAGGCGGTGCCGGAACGCGTCGTCTGGATGGCAGCCCCGCCGCTCGCGGCCGTCCGGGAGTGCTGTGCATCATGCCACAGGAGCACTCTTCCGAATGGGAAATCACCGATTTCTCCCAATTCGTCCATCTGTATGTTCCCGACGACCAGATGCGCCGGATGTTTGCCGAGACGTTTGACCGCGATGCTCGGCTCATGGCTCTTCCCGAATTAACCTTCGCAGATGCGCCCGTCTTGGCGCACACGCTTCGGCAGATGACGAAAGCGATGGTGACGGGCGGTCATCTGCTGGCTGAGGAAGCGATGACCCAGGCGATCAACGATTTCTTCGTTGATCCGCGTTATGGAGGGATGCGTCCCTGCGCGATCAGCGGCGGGCTCGCTCCTCATGTGCGGCGCCGGAGTCTGGAGTATATCGAGGCCCATCTCGGTGAGACGATCCGCTTGCAGGATCTGGCGACGATCGGGCAGCTCAGCGCCTTTCATTTTCAGCGGATGTTCCGGGCAAGCTATGGTGTGTCCCCGCATGGCTGGGTGGCTCACCGGCGTATCGAGCGCGCCAAATCGATGTTATCAGGCATGGACCCGATCGCGCAGATCGCTTCGGCCTGCGGCTTCAGCAGCCAGAGCCACATGACGCGGGCATTCAAGTCGGGCACAGGTGTTACACCCTCAGCCTACCGGCAACGACCGTGAAGCCGCTTCGCTCGAGCGCACTTTTCTTTTCCGAAATCAATCCGCGCTTCGACGTCCTGCAAAAGCCGCTCGGCTAACCGAGCGCTCTTCGGCCTTCCCAAACCTCACTTCACCGCGATGACGACCTTTCCCTTGACGCGTCCGGTTTCCACATAATCCACCGCCTCGTTGGTCTTCTCGAACGGGAAGGCCCGGTCGATGACGGGGCGGATGGCGCCTGCCTCGATGAGCGCGGTGATCTTGCCGAGTTGCGCGCCGTTTGCCGTCATGAAGAGGAAGGAATAGCCGATCCCCCGGCGTTTCGATTTCCGCCGGATGCCGAAGCTCAAGAAGCGCATGACCTGCTGCAGCAGAAAGCCGAAACCGTTTTGCCGGGCGAAATCGGGATCGGGCGGACCTGATATCGAGATCAGCTTGCCGCCGGGCTTCAGGACGGCGAGCGATTTCTCCAGCGTCTCCTTGCCGAGGCTGTTCAGCACCACGTCATAGCCCTTCAGCACCTTTTCGAAGTCGTCCTTCCTGTAATCGACCACCACATCGGCGCCGAGGCTTTTCACCAGATCGATATTTGCCGTGCTCACGGTCGTCGCCACATGGGCGCCGAGATGTTTGGCAAGCTGGATGGCGATGGTGCCGACGCCGCCGGAGCCCGCATGGATCAGCACCCTTTGGCCCTTCTGCAGCTTGGCGCGCTCGACCAGCGCCTGCCATGCGGTCAGTGCCACAAGCGGAATGGATGCGGCTTCTTCCATGCTGAGATTGGCGGGTTTCAGCGCAACATCGGCAGCGTCGATGGCGATATACTCGGCGAAGGTGCCGATGCGATCCTTGCCGGGACGCGCATAGACCGCGTCGCCGGGTTTGAATTGCCGGACATTGGCGCCCACCCGGACCACGACACCAGCGACATCATTGCCGAGAACCAAGGGAAGCCGGTAAGGCAGGATCAGCTTGAACTCTCCGTCCCGTATCTTGGCATCCAGCGGGTTCACGCTAGCGGCATGGATCTCGACCATGACGTCATTCTCGCGCAGCAGAGGTTCAGGGCTCTGGCCGAGCCTGAGGGCGCCGCCTTTCTTGTAGTGATCGATCAGGAATGCTTTCATAAGGGCGAACTTTCGTTTTTGTGATGAGCCGACAATGCGGCAAGCCAGGATCAATCGGGAAGTTTGTTGAATTTCCGGAGGTTCTTGTCGACGAAGGACTCGGGCAAGAAGCGGCGGATGAAACGGATCTGTCCTGCGGCCTTTCCGGCTGTGTAGCGTCTCCTGGGCGAGGCTGCATTGGCAGCCCGGATGACGGTTGCGGCGACCACCTCGGGCGCATCGCCTTTTGAGACGATCTCGCGCATCAGCCTCTCCGCGTCGGCGCGCACCGCATCATAGACGGCAAGCGGCCGGTCGGGGCGCGTGATGTTCTCCTCGAAGGAGGTGCGGGTGACACCCGGTTCGACGAGCACGACGCGGATGCCCTGTGTGCGCACTTCATGGTCGAGGGATTCCGAATAGCCTTCGATCGCGTGTTTGGTCGCTGCGTAAAGCGCGTTGAAGGGCGCCGGGATCAGCCCAAGGATCGAGCTCAGGTTGATGATCCGGCCGCTACGCTGCCGCCGCATCACTGGCAGCACTGCATTGGTCATGCGCATCGTGCCGAAGACGTTGACGTCGAACACGGCTTTGGCCTGCTCCGTCGTCGACTCCTCGGCGCCGCCGAGCAGGCCGATCCCGGCATTGTTGACCAGCAGATCGATCCGTCCCGTGCGCTTCAGAACCTCATCGACGACGCTCTGCACCGATTGATCGTCGATGACGTCGCAAACCAGCATGGTGATGCCGTCGGCGGTGTCGGCCATCGGCTTTCGGCTGGTGCCGAACACCTTGTAGCCGTCGCGTAGCAAGGCCTTCGCCGTTACCAGCCCGATGCCGGAAGAAGCCCCTGTGACCAGGGCAATGCCGCGTTCTCTTTTGCTCATCGACGTCTGCCTTCGTTTTTGTCGTGGAATATCCATGCGCATTCTGTTACTATCAAATTGATAGCAAGTCACTACTAAAAAGATATCGACATGAAGAATCTTTCAAACCAGCCCTGTCTGATCGCCCGTAGCCTGGCACTCGTCGGCGATGCGTGGAGCATGTTGATCATGCGCGACGCCCATGCGGGGCTGACCCGCTTCGATGAATTTCGCAAAAGCCTCGGCATCGTCCCGACAATGCTGACGGGGCGGCTGTCATCGTTGACCGAGGAAGGATTGCTGGAAAAGCGTCGCTATTCCGAGCGTCCGCCGCGCGATGAATATGTGCTGACCGAAGCCGGCCGCGACTTTCTGCCGGTGCTGTTTGCGATCGGCGCCTGGGGCCGCAAGCATCGCAGCGGCGGTGCAGTCACCCGTTTCTTTGACGCTGCAACCGGAACGGAGATCGATCCCCTCACAATCGACCGCGCGACCGGCGCGGAGATTGGAACCCGTCCTATTCGTATCGCCGCACCCGAATGCGAGCTGCCCGCGGCAGATGGGGCGGCACCTGACAACGCCCTTTGAAAGCGATGTCAGTATCCTTGCCATCACCGCCTCCGGCAATGGCAAGGGTGATCCTTAAATCAAAACCGGCGGCCCAAACGGAGCGCTACGACTGTTGCAGCCCGTAGAGCAGCGGCATCAGTCCTGCGAGCGCCCTGAAGCGCTCCCACGACTTGGATGACGGCTTCGTCCAGCCCGTTTCGGCAAGTGCGGAAAGGCGGGGGAAGACGAGGCGGTCGAAAACGGCCCGATCCGTCATCGGCTCGGACCAGATGCAGGCCTGGATGCCGAGGAGTTTCTGTTTCTGGCTCGCCGTCCAGCCGCCGATGGGATCAAAATTGTAGAGCTTCTCGGCGTCCGAAGTCCCCGCCCAACTGGCGCCGGGCTCATCCCAGTCGGGCCTGAGCGCCATGTCGAGGTAGTAGACCTGTCCGGGGCAGACGACCATTTCGTAGCCGCGCTCGGCAAGTTCGGCCGAGACCTCGACATTGCGCCAGCTGCAGAGATAACTCTTCGATTTGTCGATGACATCGCCGTGGGCCGCCTCTTCCCAGCCGCCGGTGATGCAGCCCTTGCTCGCAAGGAAGCGCTGGACCCGGTTCAGGAACTCCGCCTGCAGGATGGCGGCGCCCGAGCCGTGGATGTCGTCGGCACCGTGGGTATTGGTCACGACGTTCAGCCGCTTGGCATGCGCATCGGCAACTTCGTTCCCCGCCACGCTACGCAGGCGCTCGAGCGCTTCCGGCGAACCGGACCACGCGCCAAGCGGAACTTCGTCGGCGCCGAGATGGATGGTCTTGAACGGAAAGAGCTCGATGAGTTCCGAAAGGATCGTCTCGACGATCTCATAGGTCTTCTCGCGGGCGGGATTGATGCAATTGTCGGGAAAGCCCTGAACCGAATAATAGCTGCCGACCTCAGCCGGATCGCGTAGCTCCGGTATCGCCTGCAACATGGCGTAGCAATGGCCTGGCATATCGATCTCCGGCACGATCTCCACGCCGAAGCTCTTGGCATGGGTGACGATCTCGCGGATCGAAGCCTTGGTGTAATAACCGCCTGTGCGCGCCGGGCTCGAACCGAGCAGCGGCGGAACGGCAAGACCGTGGCCGCGCCAGGCACCGACCGCGGTCAAATCAGGATAGGCGTCGATCTCGACGCGCCATGCTTCGTCGTCGGAAAGGTGCCAGTGGAAACGGTTGAGCTTGTTCCAGGCAAGCACCGCCAGCAGTTTCTTGACCTCAGCCGCGCCGTAGAACTGGCGGGCGACGTCGAGATGCAGGCCGCGCCAGCCCATCGACGGCTCATCGACGATCTCGCCGGATGCCGGAAACTGGAAGACCTCTGGATGCAGCCTTGCACCGCGCCAGATCTGGCCGAGCGTGACGAGGCCGTAGAGAAAGCCGGTCTTGCTGCTTGCCTCGATCGTGATCGCCTCACCCTCGAAGCTCAGCCGATAGGCCTCCGGCCCGAAGCCGGCGGCATCCTTCAGGGCAACCGGAACCGCGCCTTCCGTCTCGCTCCGCATAATGCCTTCGACGGCAAAGAGATGCTCGACCAGCGCTGCGAAACTTCTTGATGCCGCCTCCCCTTCAGCGCTCTGCGACTGCGGCGCAAAACCGGCCGGCAGCGGCCGGCGGGAAGTGACCGCCACATGGTTCGGCCAGGGGATGATCGACACCTGAACGGGCGAATTGATGGGAACCGGATAGATCTCGGCGCCACGCTTCAGCGGCGCATTGCTGACCGAAGATCGCGTCGGCTCTATGCTGAGCACGATCGTGCTTCCATCGGAAAGCGCGAGATAACCGCTTGTCGCGCCGTCCGTCCAGTGACGGAACTGCCAGCTCAGTGCGTAGACCGATATCGTCCACGTCTCGCCGGCGCCGAGAAGGAAGTTGGCCGGTGGCTGGAATTCGGTGAAATTCGAGAGCCGCTGCGAAACCGTGGCGCCTTCGACACGACCGGCCGGATCGACACGGCCTGGGCCGCTCACGCAGAGGGAGAAATTCGAAAGCGGCTCGGTGCCGAGGTTCTTGAGACGCAGGACGTAGGAGAATTCCTTACCGTCAGCAGGCGGGTTCCAAAGGGTTTCAAGCCGCAGGGCTTTCGGTCGCGATGTGGACATGGTCACTCTTTCTTCTTGGAGTTCGGATCATGAGTATTCCGGCGCACTACCGGAGCGGAATTGGGGATCGGCATGGGGCAAGCGGCCTTTTCGTGGAAGGCCGAGGGTGTGACGTTGCCGACGATCGCGTAGGCCCAGCCGGTCGGAGGCGGTAGCTGCCGCGAAGCTGGCTCCGATGGAAGTGGCGCGGTGCAGCCTTGCTCAACCTCATGCCCGCGAGCCCGTTGTTTTGAAGTCAATCAAATTGATTTAAGATTGATAGTCAGTTTCCCGCCGAGACGTCAATTGCCGGTTGGAAATTTCTGAAGCGCCTTTCGGACCGGCTCCCGGCAGACATTTATCTGGACCTCACGAAAAACGACCGTCAAATCAAGCAGCCGAGCCTTCGCGGCGTATTCATGCAAAAAGTGTCGACTCGTCCTTCGCGTTAACTATTAAGGTACTTTTAAGTACCATAATTAACTCAACGATGGCGAATTGACCTTTCCGAAGACGGGTCGATAAGCATGAGGCTGCTCGCCACGGCCCGGATTCACCCGGGATGCAACACATCCAACTCATGGACGGGTCGAACTTCCAATGACGAGCATCAATACGAACAATTCAGCGATGTCTGCCCTTCAGACGCTGCGCAGCATCAACTCCAACCTAGAAACGACGCAGAACAGCGTTTCTACCGGCTATCGGGTCGACACCGCATCCGACAACGCTGCCTACTGGTCGATCGCGACCACGATGCGGTCCGACAACAAGGCGCTTTCGGCCGTCTCCGACGCCCTTGGCTTCGGCGCAGCAAAGGTCGATACTGCCTATACGGCCATGGAAAATGCGATCGATGTCGTCGACGAGATCAAATCCAAGCTTGTGGCAGCGACGGAAGACGGTGTCGACAAATCCAAGGTCCAGGAAGAAATCACGCAGCTTCAGGAACAGCTGCTGAGCATCGCCCAGTCAGCGTCGTTCTCTGGTGAGAACTGGGTCGCGGGCGAAAGCGGCACGAAAAGCGTCGTGTCGTCCTTTGTTCGCGATGGCTCCGGCGCCGTTTCCGTTAAAGTGACGGATTATGCCCTGGATACCAGCTCCACGGGCAACGTGTTGTTCGGCATGAGCAGCGGGACGATCGATACCGCGTCCGGCATCCTCGGAACGGTGGACGCAAATGGCGATTCCGTCTATTCGCTCGACATTACCGACTTCACCACCGGTCAGATCCAGTCGGCGCTGTCAACCATCGAATCGGCGCTGTCGGCAATGACCTCTGCCGGTGCGCAGCTGGGTTCGATCTCGACGCGCATCGAACTGCAGGAAGACTTCGTCGGTGCGCTGTCCGATTCAATCGAGTCGGGCGTGGGACGGCTGGTCGACGCCGACATGGAGGAGGAGTCGAGCAGGCTGTCTGCCTTGCAAACGCAACAGCAGCTTGCGATCCAATCGCTATCGATCGCGAATTCGTCGTCGCAGAATATTCTGTCGCTCTTCCGCAGTTAAGCGCCTGACATATATTACGCCTGAACCAAATCCGTTGAAAAGACGATCGAGCCTGACCCACCTGGTCAGGCTCGATCGCAATTGGGGATGGAAATGCCAACAGCGCCGCGGTCTTGCAAACGCGGCGCTGTAGCACTTTGAATTGCCGCATATTTTACTCTCGATTGATTCCGATTTAAGAAATTATGCAGTAGTCTTCGCACCCTCGGCTGAGAATGCAGCGCGCCGGATCATCGCATGTCGGAACGACTTGAATCTGCCCGCCCTGATGAAACCCCCGCCATCGTCTGGCTCGGCTTCATGGCGATGTGCGTCGGCATGTTCATGGCGATCCTCGACGTTCAGGTGGTGGCGACATCGCTGCCGACCATTCAGTCGGCGCTGGGTATCGATCCCGATCAGATGAGCTGGATACAGACCGCTTATCTCATCGCCGAAGTGGTGGCGATTCCGCTCACCGGCCTCTTGACCCGACTGCTGACGATGCGATGGCTGTTCGTTACCGCCATCAGCCTGTTCGTCGCCGCCTCGGCCGGCTGTGCGGCGAGCGGCAGCTTCGGCGAGCTGGTAGCCTGGCGGGTGCTGCAGGGCTTTTCCGGCGGAACCCTGATCCCCTCGGTGTTTTCAGCCGTGTTCATTCTCTTCCCGAACGAGCGCCAGGCGCTTGCGACGACGATCGCCGGCGTTCTCGCGGTGTTGGCCCCGACCGTCGGACCGATCGTCGGCGGATGGCTGACTGAGACCTACTCCTGGCACTGGCTGTTCCTGATCAACGTTATTCCGGGCATCGTTTCGGCAATCGTCGCTGCGTGGTTCCTGCCGCGGCAGGCGCCCGATCCGTCTGAACTCGGGCATCTCGACACGCTCTCGCTTCTGCTGATGGCAACCGCATTGACGACCCTGGAACTCAGCCTGAAAGAGGCGCCGACGAGCGGCTGGACCTCGGCCTATGTGCTCAGTCTGCTGACGATCTGCCTCACATCGGGAGGCGCGTTCATATGGCGAACGCTGCGCCGACGCCGTCCGATCGTCGATCTCGGCAATTTCGGCGACCGGAACTTTCTGGTCGGCTCGGTTTTGAGCTTTGTGCTCGGCATCGGCCTGTTCGGCTCGGTCTATCTCATGCCGGTTTATCTCGCTTTCATCAGGGGACACGACGCCCTCGAAATTGGCATGACGATGCTGGTCACCGGCATCGCGCAATTGATCACGGCGCCGATCGCGGTGGCGCTGGAGAAGCGGATGGACGCGCGATTGCTGTCGGCGGCCGGTTTCGCTCTCTTTGCGATCGGTGTCGGGATGAGCGCTTTTCAGGATCCTCGTTCGGACTATGACGCGATGTTCTGGCCGCAGGTGGTGCGCGGCGTCGCTATCATGTTCTGCCTGCTGCCGCCGACGCGGCTGGCGCTCGGTACACTGCCGCCAGAGCGCATCCCCGATGCCAGCGGACTTTTCAACCTGATGCGCAATCTCGGCGGGGCCATCGGCATCGCTCTGATCGATACGATCATCTACACGCGCTCGGAGCCGCTGGGACAAGGCCTGTGGACCCGCCTTCAAGCCGGCGACGTCGAGGCTGCGTCATTCGTCGGCGCGCCTCTTCAGACGATAGCGGGGCATAATGGCAGCTTCGACGCGGATACCACGGCACTGCTCGATCCGCTGGTCCAGACCGCGGCAAGCGTCCAGGCCATCAACGAAGCCTGGATGGTGATTGCCGTCCTGACCGGCTGCGCCCTGCTCTCAGTGCCCTTTGCCAGGCGGCCAACGCCAACGTGAAAACTGGGGTTGACGAGGCCGCTCTGAACAGAATCAACCAAGTTGTTGAAAAACCTGGAGCCGAGACTGATGCTGAGATCGGGCTTTCAACTTCCTCGCCGCGAGTTAGTCTCGATGCTCAGGCATGTCTTTCAGCTGATCTTTTGTCCAGGACGTAACTGCGTGAACGTCACCATCTTCATCGCGCATGAAGTCCAGATCGCTGATCGGCACGGAAACAGGTTTCGCGCCAATGCCGAGAAACCCACCGACGTCGATGACGACATTTGCGCTGCTGCCTGAACCGTGCATGTGGTCCACGCTTCCAACCTTGTCGTCATCTGCGCCGTAGACAGTAGCGCCTTCAAGGACTGCGGGCGTTAGTTCGTCGGTGCCAAGTCTCACGTGCTTGCTGTGGTCCATTTTCAAACTCCTCCGTTCGAGCCCATGTGAAAGCCGCCGGGGTGCAGTTTGTTCCTGCGTGAGGCTAAAAGCTGACGCTCAAGAGCTATCGGCCTTTGGGAACCGTTGTCTCTTGGTTGTCTAAGCTCCTGTAGATGAACGGTTAACTTGGCGAATGGGTTGAAATCATCAGCCGTGCCGAGCCCCATGGCCCGATCGCGCATTTGGAGCGAAAACTGGCCTACGATTTCGGCTTAAAGAACCTGTCGGCTTCCTTCATCGCGTTCTGCGCCGAGCCATACAGCGCGCTTACGGCATCGCGCATTTCGGCAAATGCCTGCATGGTTCGTGGCGAAATGTAATCGCCTCTTGCTTCAGCATTGAGCCGCAAAGCTCTCTCGCAATCGGCGGCAATTCTATCCAGCTCCGGGGAAACCCGATAGAGCCGTTCCAAAATGGCGTCGATGTCACCCTTGGCGCGTTCAGACATTCGTTCTGCCATCAAACCCTCACCGCTGTGTCCCTTTTCCCTGCAGGAGCCGAAGAACTCCTAAAACAGTGTTCCCTGCTCGGCTTCGTCAGCTACTTTCATGTCCGCGTCGCCTCGCCGGCGAAGTTCCGTCTCCGCGCTGAAGCGGAGGTCGGCATCCCGATCGCGAGCAAACGCCTGCAATGCCGCAATATCCAGCCGATCCCAGCTTTTGCCACGCGCTGGGCCAGAAGGTACTCGTGGCAAAAGACCGGGCTCGCTGCTCCATTTCACCAGTTGCTCGAAGGTGGATTCATTCAACATGTCCCGCAAATGGTGTGCGGTTACGTATGCATCTGGCATTGCGCGATGGGCGGGAAGGCCAATCGCGTGCACCAGTCCCTCGGGCATACGCAGATACCGGAGCATCTGGTTGGAGAACCTCGGCAGTTCAGGCCACAGCCGAAGCGCGCATTTCCATGTACATATCCAGGCCGCTCCGCCGGTAAATCTGGGGGTGCAGTAGCGCTGCTCGAAACTTGCCCGATGTGCAGCCAGTGCGATCACTCCACCTTCCGGCCGTAAGACGCTGGAGGCGATTTCTTTCCAAAAAGGTGCCGTCGCGACCTCCGCGTCCACGATGTGATGTATTGCCATCGTCTCAGGAGAGATCGGTCGCCCTGGATTTATAAGCAATGATCCGCGCTCTTCGTCAACCTGCCATCCCCCGTCATGGCCAAGCACGACGTCCTGCCATCCGACCTCGCAAACATCATTCAGGCCATTCCCGGCTGTTTCGAGGTCAACGACCCGGATGCGAGACTTATGATCTACCGGTTTTGATGGGATCCCACTGCTCTCGATCAACATATTTATCTATTTCGGCCGAATGCCGTAAAAGTCCAGATATCGCTCGGACACGATGCGACGGGCTTGCTAACGATTGTCGACAAGGTCGACGTGCTTAACCTGAGCGACATGGCTAAAAGAGGCCTGCTCCGCCACCAGCACTGATCAATTTGGAGAATGTTCCGAGCGGCAGGTCACTGTGCCCAATGTTCCGGAAAATAACCGGGACCACTTACCAGGCCTGAGAGATCGGGACTTTACGCGACGGCGTCACGCCTGTATTGCAGCGCCACTTCAAATCGCCTGCCGACTCGTTGGTTTTCGCGCTTTGAGCAACAAAAAGGGCGCTCCCCGGACACGGGTTGAGCGCCCTATAAGTTTTTCTCCATTGCAATCGCGGACCGAAGCCAGCGCCTGGGAATTGGGAGGCCGGTCGATCAAACCCGGCGGCAACGCGTGATTTTCGGAGACAAAAAAAGAGGGCCGACGGTAAACCGTGGCCCATTAATTGTGGAGATATAAACCTCCAGAGGGGAACAGCTGAAACGACGGAACTGGGAGGAAAGCCGTCGTGTTGCATCAGCTATGATCGTTATGCTCCTTTTTTGACCAGTTGGAAAACATTTTTTGTGCAACGCAGCTATGCAATGGCGGACCATCTAGCCGAAAGTAGACCGTGTTTGAAGGCTGCTACCGCGCCTGGATCTTGAACTTTTTAGAAGGCGTCGATCTGGCGCCGGACTACGCCGCAATGGAACGAGCCATCCACTGGAGAAGAGGCCATGCGTGAGGATGCGATGCCTTTGATCGGGTTCGACGATTTCGCTTGATTTTACTCGGCGTCGTCGTTCGCCTTTGGGAACAGTTGCAGCACATTTGACCCGCTCGGGTGCGCGACAGTGCGAGCCTTTGGGCGCTGCGAGTTGTTTTCCCCAGCCTTTTGGACAGCTGAAACGAGACCTTCCCGCTGGCGATAATAATCTGGCTTGCCAGGCAGGGTGAGGTCAAACTCTTCAAGCATGCGCTGAATAATGTCCATCGCTTCAGCGGCCAGACCAGCATAACCTTCTTGGCGTCGTTCAAAGAAGCCATCGTATCCGGGCCTGGAAAGGTCGAGGCTATCCAACGCATAAGAAAGGGTCTTCACTCGGTTCGACAACCACAAAATTTCTTCTGAAAGCTCGGTATTAAAAAGCCCCCAGTTTGCGTCACGCGGAAGAGCAAGGGTTGGATCGGGAACGTGAAACGCGAATTGGCCTTCATCCATAGGATTGAATTCTGGCATGTCGTGAACGGCCGCATAGCTGGCTCCGACAAAATCGTCTAGGGCCAGCACCGTCAGCATCGCCAGATTTCTAACCTCGGCTTTCGGGCGCCGGTTGATCCCAGACTTCGCAAGTCGAATGACGATGGGAAGCAAGGAGCCAGCGGCTAAACCGCCAGCGCCGATGAACGCTCCCATTGCCATGATCCCTTGAGTGGTTTCGAAGAACTGCGTCAATAGTCACCTCGTTGAATAGGAGCTGCGAGTTGCATCAAGAAGCACGCACAGACGGAATCAGCGGTTTCCGTCCCAGTTTGCCTTGAACTTAAACGATAGGGAACTCCGTTCCCGCCGGTATGGCGCCATCGGGCAACCTGACGCCTCGTCACCGGCGACCACTGTTCCTTTGAGGCCTTGGCAATGACCTATCGCTGCAACTATCGAATTAGAACATCAAGTGATATCGACTGGCCTGGCTTTCAAGGACCAAATCGAGAACCGGCGATGTTGGTAAGATTTCTCTCAACCATTTTGCGTCATCCTCCAATTCCCCTCTGAAGCCAATCGACGAGATCTCAATGGCCACGGACCTTGACCGCAGTTTTCAAATGCCCCGACGCGACGAGCTTGGCCTCTTCACGATCAGCAACGGTTCCGGCCTGTCGATATCGGCGCTGCCGAACGGCACCCTGTTTGCCATCGAATATGCCGACGACAAGGGATCGGTGCAGATCAACCAGATCCAGGGCTCGCCGCTGACCGGCGGCGTCAGTCGCCTTTATCTGCGTATCGGTGGTGCGGCACCTGATGTCGTCGAGCTTGTCGGGTCTTTCGCCGATGGCAGCTTTGGGCACGATGCGACAAGTCTCTCCTGGAGCGGCAAGAGAGGCGATATCGGCTACAATGTCCGCCTCGAGCTTCATCCCTCCGAAACGGCCTGGTTCTGGCGTGTTTCCATCCGGCATCTGAAGGATGGCACGCTGCCGGTCGATCTGGTGCTGATCCAGGACGTCGGTCTTGGCGATCGCGGCTTCCTGATGAACAGCGAAGCCTATGCCTCGCAATATGTCGATCACCATATCGCCGATCACGAGACATTCGGTTCTGTCGTAATGAACCGGCAAAATCTCAAGCAGTCGGGTGCTCGCAACCCCTGGCTCGTGCAGGGCTGCCTCGATGGGGCGGCTGCCTATGCCACCGATGCGATCCAATTGGTACAGGCGAGTGACCGTCTCGGCGACTTGCTGGTCGGCCCCTTCGGCACCAACCTGCCGAGCAAACGGCGCCAGCAGGAGACGGCATGCCCCGCCATCCAGTCAAAATCGCTTTCCGTCCCGGCAAGCGGTGCGACCGCGACCTTCTTTGCCGTCTTCGCCGCGGATCATCCCGAGGCATCGAGCGATGCCGACCTTTCACGGCTTGACGAGCTTGCGGCGACAGAGGGGACGGCGGCCGATATTGCCGAGGCCGCGCCGGTCCGCAGCCTGCTCCAGGATGCTGCTTTGCTGAAGGCCGAGGCGCTGGATAAAAAAATGATCAGCCAGCTCTATCCGCAACGGAGCCTGGAAGAGCGCGTCGACGGAAAGCTTCTTTCGTTTTTCGTCTCCGACGGCGTTTTGAACCGCCATGTGGTCCTGCGCGACAAGGAGCTCTTGGTAGCGCGCCGTCACGGGGCGATCGTCAGAAGCGGTGAGAATATGCTGCTCGACGATAGGACGCTTGCCGCGACCTGCTGGATGCAGGGTATTTTCGCGGCCCAGCTGACGATCGGCAATACGTCCTTTCACAAGCTCTTTTCGGTCTCCCGCGACCCCTACAATCTGACCCGCGCCAGCGGGCTGCGCATCATGGCCGATGTCGGCGCCGGCTGGCAGCTTCTGGCGGTGCCGTCGGCTTTCGAAATGGGGCTCAGCGATTGCCGCTGGATCTATCGCCTCCCTGAATGCACGATCATCGTGTCGGCGGTCGCCTCCGGCGAGGATGCGGCGATGCAGTGGACCGTCTCCGTCGAGGGCGAGCCGTGCCGCTTCCTGGTGTTTGGTCATGTCGTGCTCGGCGAGCGCGAATATGATGCGGGCGGGCAGATCGAATTCGATACGTCGGGCAAACGCATTCTTTTCCGGCCGGACCCGGCTTGGCTCTGGGGCGAGCGTTATCCCGACGCCGGCTACTGGCTGGTGAGTTCGACGCCCGATGCCATCGAAGAGATCGGCGGCGACGAACTGCTCTACAGCGATGGGGTAACACGCAACGGCGCTTTCGTGGCACTACGATCACTGATGACGCAGGCGCTGTCGTTCGCTGTCGTCGGCTCGATGACAGATGCGGCGGAAGCCGAGCGCCTGGCGCAGCGTTATCAGGCCGGCGTCACCGATGAAGCCATGCTTGCCCCGGCATCGAAATTCTGGCGGAACACCGTGCGCGGCCTGACGGTCGCCAGCACGTCGCCCGACCTTGCCGCGCAGACGACCCTGCTGCCCTGGCTCGCCCATGATGCAATCGTGCATCTAAGCGTGCCGCACGGCCTCGAGCAATATACGGGTGCGGCCTGGGGCACACGCGACGCCTGCCAGGGGCCGATAGAATTCCTGCTCGCCTACGAGCATGACCGCGAAGCCAAGCAGGTGCTGAAAACCGTCTTCAGCGAACAATACCTGGGAAAAGGCGACTGGCCGCAATGGTTCATGCTGGAGCCCTATGCCAACATCCGGGCGGGCGATAGTCACGGCGATATCGTCGTCTGGCCGCTGAAGGCGCTCTGCGACTATATCGAAGCGACCGGCGATCTCGCCATCCTCGACGAGAAAGTCTCCTGGCGCGATGAAAAGACAATGGCCAGGGCGGAGCTCGACACTATCGCAATCCATGTCGAGAAGCTGCTCGATACCGTTCGCGAAGCTTTCATCCCCGGAACGCATCTGATCCGCTATGGCGAGGGAGACTGGAACGATTCTCTGCAGCCGGCCGATCCGCATCTGCGCGACTGGATGGTCAGCAGCTGGACCGTTGCCCTGCTCTACGAGCAGATCGTGCGTTATTCGGCGATCCTGCGCCGCCTCGGCCATGGCGGCAAGGCCAAAGGCTTGAGGAAGATCGCAACGGCGATGCGCCGGGATTTCAACCGCCATCTCGTGCGCGACGGCGTCGTGGCCGGCTACGGTATCTTCGATCCCAGCCATGACGGCGTCGAATTGCTGCTGCACCCGAGCGACCGGCGCACCGGCCTGCATTTTTCGCTGATCTCGATGACGCAGGCGATGCTCGGCGGCCTCTTCACGCCGGCTCAAAGACAGGGTCATATGAAGCTGATCGAAGAGCATCTGCTCTTTCCCGACGGCGTACGACTGATGGAGAAGCCCGCGACCTATGCCGGCGGACCCGAGACGCTGTTTCGCCGCGCCGAATCCTCCTCCTTCTTCGGCCGCGAGATCGGGCTGATGTATGTGCATGCGCATCTGCGCTACTGCGAAACGCTGGCGCTTGATGCCGAAGCGGAAGAGCTCTGGAAGGCGATCGCCCTCGTCAACCCGATTTCGGTCACATCGGCGCTGCCGCATGCATCACTGCGCCAGCGCAACACCTATTTCAGCAGCAGCGATGCGGCTTTCCATGACCGTTATCAGGCAGCGGCCGAATGGGAGCGCGTCAAGGCGGGAAAGATCGCCGTCGACGGCGGATGGCGGATCTATTCAAGCGGACCCGGGCTTTACACCAGGAGCTTCGTCGAAAATATCCTCGGCTTCAAACGGCGCTTCGGCCGCCGCAAACGCAAGCCGCTTCTTCCCGCGGTCCACGCCTCTGCCGATCTGCAAACCGACCACGCCGTCTGGCGGCGGCTGATGAAGCCGAAGCCTGAGGTGTGAAGCGGGCGCGCCTCATGCACCGCGGCATTATGCGGTAGCGTCACGCAACTCTTCGAAGCGCGCGGCGCTCTTCGACAGGTGGCTTCGGATGGCGCGGCGCGCGGCGGGCTCGTCGCGGTCGCGGATCGCCGCGAATATGGCATGGTGTTCCCTGCGCATGCGCGCCGCATGGCGCTTGCGCTCGGCTGATGTCATCTTGTCCAGGCGCGCCCATTGCCGTGGCACCATGATGTTGCCGAACGTATCGAAGAGACGGCCGTAATAGGAGTTCTGCGTCGCGACCAGAATGGACCTGTGGAAGGCGTAGTCTTCTTGCGCGCCATATCCACCCTCCTCAAGCGCCTTGTCGAGGGCATCGAGACGATCCTGCATGCGGTCGATATCCTCCTGGGTGCGCCGCAACGCGGCAAGACCGGCGGCTTCGTATTCGACCCCCATGCGCAGCTCCAACACGCGCAGAACCTCGTCGATCGACTGCAGGTCGTTGGGAATGATGGAGAAGGATCGGGGCGTCGGATCGTTCGAGACGAAAGCCCCAAGGCCTTGCCGCGTGGTGATCAGCCCCTTCGCGCGCAGCGCTGCGAGCGCTTCGCGAACGATCGTCCGGCTGACGCCTGTCGCAATCATGATCGCCTGTTCGGTCGGCAGGCGCTGGCCGGGCTTCAGGTCGCCGGACTCGATTTGCGCCGTCAGCATATCGGCAAGGTTGCTACGCAGGTTCGGCGCCTGCTGAATGGTGTTGAAGACCGCGTTGTCCTTGTCTGCCATCCTGTTTCGAGATCCTGGTGTCGAGGCGGCCGCGCCGACCCGTTTCCTGTTCGCATTCCACATATAAGTCGAGAGCGTCGGCAGCGGCCCTCGCTCACAATCCCGAAAATCCGAATCGATTTTCGGGGTTATGCGCAGATCGAAGCGATAGAGCGTCCTGGCACGTCTGAAAAGACGCGAGGCGCTCTCGGCGTGATCGGTCGGTGAGACCGATCAGCGCGCCAGCCAGCCGCCATCGACGGACAGCACCGTTCCATGCACGTAGTCGGATGCCGACGATGCCAGGAATACCGCCGCACCGCCGAGTTCGGACGGCGTTCCCCAGCGCCCGGCCGGGATGCGGGAAAGGATGGCGGCATTGCGGTCGGCATCCTCGCGCAGCGCCGTGGTGTTGTTGGTGACGAAGTAGCCAGGGGCGATGGCGTTGACGTTGACGCCCTTGCCGGCCCATTCGCAGGCAAGCAGCTTGGTCAGTCCGGCGAGGCCGCTTTTCGAGGCGGTATAGGACGGAATCCGGATGCCGCCCTGGAAGGAGAGCAGCGAGGCGATGTTGATGATCTTGCCCCTGCCCTTGTCGACCATATGGCGGCCGGCTGCCTGCGACAGGAAGAAGGCGGTCTTCAGATTGACGTCGATCACCGCGTCCCAGTCTTCCTCGGTGAAATCGAGCGCATCGGCGCGGCGGATGATGCCGGCATTGTTGACGAGGATGTCGAGGCCGCCGAAGGTCTGGATGGCCTCAGCGACGATCCCCTTGACCGGTTCGATGCTGGCAAGATCGGCCTTGACGACATGGAAGCGGCTTCCCGCTTCCTTCACCAGCGCCTCGGTTTCGTCCATCGAGGAGCGCCCGACGGCGACGATCGACGCACCGGCTCCTGCCAGTGCGGCCGCGATGGCCTGGCCGAGGCCAGTATTGGCGCCGGTGACGACGGCAGTCCTGCCGGAAAGGTCGAAGGGATTTGCCACGACGCTCACCTCAGATCCGCAATGGCGATATGGTCCATGTCGGTGAAGCTCTTATTGTCGCCGGCCATCGCCCAGATGAAGCTGTAATTCTTGGTGCCGGCGCCCGAATGGATCGACCAGGGCGGCGAGATGACCGCCTCTTCGTTGGCGACAAGCATATGCCGGGTCTGCTGCGGCTCGCCCATGAAGTGGAAGACGCGCTGCTCTGCTTCGAGATCGAAATAGAGATAGGCTTCCATGCGACGGTCATGCGTGTGGGCCGGCATTGTGTTCCAGACGCTGCCCGGTTCGATCATGGTGAAGCCCAGGGTGAGTTGGCAGGACTGGCAGACCTCAGGATGGATGAACTGGTAGATCGACCTCTTGTTGGCCGTCGCGGCTTCGCCCGGCGTCAGGTGACGGGCCTTTTCGCGGGTGAGCAACACGGTCGGGTGCGCTTGATGGGCTGGCGTCGAGACCAGATAGAACTTTGCCGGATTGGCGGTATCCGTGCTCTCGAATCTGATGTCCTTGGCACCCTTGCCGACATAGAGGCAATCATATTTGGCAAGATCGTAATTCGTGCCGTCGACGATGATGCGGCCGGCACCGCCGATGTTCAGAGCGCCCAGTTCACGTTCGGCAAGGAAGGTTTCCTGTCCGATCGCTGTCGGCGCCGTCAGCGTCAGCCCGGGGCCGATCGGCGTCGCGCCGCCGATGACCATCCGGTCGTAATGCGAATAGGTGAGCCGGATCTCGCCGCTCGCGAAGACGGTTTCCACCAGAAAGTGACGCCTCAGCGTCTCCGTGTCGAAATCACGCACGGCCTCCGGATGGGAGGCGTGCCTCACGTCGATCTGCATGTCAATTTTCCTTCCGCTTCATTGTCGCCAGGGGTCGTCGCTATTGCGCAAGCCGGTCTTGTCCGGCGTATTCCGCTGCGGCGGTATCCATCCGGTTACATAGTTGTACGACAAGTTTGGTGTCAACAGCTTTGTCGGTGCGCGCTTTAGGAGATGCACGGGCCGGCAAGAGCACGAAAGCAAAATTGGGATAAGAGCAAAACGCCGGAGGTGATGACACCATCGTCATGCGATGGATTGATCGCTGGCGGTCGCTCTTGGCGCGATCCGGCAATGCTATCGCCCAAAACGAAAAAGCCTGCCGCGGGAGGAGGTGCGGCAGGCTTTCGTAAAAAACCGAACGACAGCTGGGAGGAGGAGTGCTGTCATTCCACAGACGGCCCTGGGAGGAGGATGGGGCGCCTGTATATCGAAGGGATGCGGGAGGAGGTGCATCGCTTCGATAGAAATAATCATACTTATTTCTTGCTCAGTTGATAGGCATTTCTTTGCAGGGCAGCTATGCGTTATGCGAAAAGCGGGAGGCTCGATCGCCTTGATTCCACCTTGCCGGAAGCACAAAAGCAAAGCGCCCGCTCGGGAAGAAGCAGGCGCTGGCATGGTCTTGAAGATGCTTGGTCTAAGCTGCCGTTAGCGGGCGATGGCTGCGCGCGCGACGTTGCGGATGTCGCCGCGGCCGATGCCGAGGTCGTCCAGTTCGCGTGCGGACATACGACCCAGTTCGGCGACCGTCTGACGGTACTTGCGCCAGTTATTGAAAGAGCGTGCTACGTTCATGATGATCCCCTTTCGTGGGCTTTCGAAGCTTAGCTGCCAGTCCTTGGCGCTTTGTTCGCTTCGATGAGTTGTATATAGTATGGGGCATCCGGTTATTGCAGCGCCAATGCATCACTGCACCTATGCGGCAGTTGCATGGGTCGCCATATCTAGCAGCCAATCAGGATCCGAATCGCTTCGCGGTCAGAGTTTGAAACGATCGAAGGCCGTCAGCCGCACCATCGGCGGCTCCGCTTCGGCCCATCGGTAAATATCCGAGCGCAGATAGGAGAGTTCGTCGTTGAGATCCTCTTCGCCGACTTCGATCCACCAGGACTTCAGGCGGCCGTCGCTGCCGTCCGACCAGCGATAACCCCTCGCCTTCAGATGATCCTTCATCTCGAACGGGCTGTGTTCGGCAAAGACGCGGATGCGCGAGCGCTGGCTGGCGCGGTAAAGCTCGGTGAACGGGCTTTCACCGTCGTGTTGCTCTCGATCGAGGATTTCCAGCAGCGCATGGCAGTCGTCCACGGCACGATGGCCTTCATGGAAATATCCGGCCTGGCCGACGAGATAGCCGAGCTTCGTGCCTTCGAAGCCGCGGGCGCTCCAGTCGATCTCCGAAACCGAGCATGCCCAGGCCTTGCCGGTGAAAATCTTTGAGAAGGCCTCGCAGAACGGCCGGTCGAATCCGGCATTATGGGCGATGATCAGATCCGCCGGCTCGATCAGAGTTCTCAGCGACTGGATATCGATGAGCTGCCCTTCGACCATCGCATCGGTGATACCCGTCAGCCGGGTGATCTCGGGCGGGATCGGCCGGGACGGCTGTTGCAGGCCGCCGTAAATGCCGACGATATCGCCGATCGCCCCATCATCGTTGAAGGTGAAGGCGACGGCGCCGATTTCGATGATCTCGTCGCTGCGGTGGTTGAGACCGGTGGTCTCCGTATCGAGAATGACGCCAAGGCGCGAAAATCCGGGCCGTTTGACTGACGCAATCGGGCGGGCGACCAGCTTTCTCAAGATGCGATAGTTGCCGCTCTCTTCGAGCGCCCGCGCCATGTCCTCATCGGAGTGGACGACCGGCTGCGACGGCCGCCGGCGCGCTGGACCGCGCGCCTTAGCCGTCACGGGCGATGCCTTGGCAAACATGTCGAGTTGCGAATCTCTGTGCACGCTCATCGAATCTATATGTCACGCAGACGCGATTTAATCCATCGCACGCACAGCGCTGCGCCTCTTTTCGAGAGGCGCAAAGGACGCAACAAAGCATGTCGCGCAAAAGTGTGGAGCGGTTTTGCGACAACGACATGCGCAAAACAAAGACCTAAAGCGTGGCAAGCGATCTGAAAGATCGCGAGGCGCTTTAGCGCGTTGAATTATGCAGTAGCCAGATGCGATGGGGTATAAACGCCTGCCGATTTGTCCGGCGGGAAGCGCAGCCGGCAGACCGCGCCAGGACTGCGGTTGTCGATCGTCACCTCGCCGCCGTGCATGCGCAGGATGTCGCGAACAAGGTTGAGGCCGAGGCCGGCACCGCGTCCGTCGTGATGGCGCTTGAAGAACGGCTCGAATATCCGATCCTCCATATCGGCGGGGATGCCCGGTCCCTCGTCGCTGACTTCGATCCAGTTGCAGCCTGATGTCAGCGAGATGATGCCTTTCCTGCCGCCGTGGTTGATCGCGTTCTGCAGGATGTTCATCAGGGCGCGCTGCAGCGCCAGGGGATCGCCCTCGATCTCGCCGGCGCCGTCGACATCGAACTGCACCGTGTAACCGGCGGCAAAGGCCAGTGGCGCCATCTCGATGATGACCTTCCTCGCCAGTTGGCCGAGATCGACCTTGATGAACTGGACCTTGCCCTGTTTCAGTCGCTGAAGATCGAGCATCTGCTCGGTGAGAACGGCAAGCCTTGCGGCATCTTCCAAAAGGTCGGTCTTGATCGAACTGTGCGGCAGGGATCCAATTCTCGTGTTCAGGATGGCGATCGGTGTGCGCAGTTCATGGGCGGCATCGGTCAGAAACCGTTCCTGCCGCTCATAACCCTCGTCGAGACGGCCGAGCGCGCGGTTGACGGCATGCACCAGCGGCGCGATCTCTTCGGGAGTATCGTTTTCCGACAGCCGCCCGCCACGCTGGTCGATATCGATCGTATCGGCCTGGAGCGCGGCCTGGTCGATCCCGACCAGCGACCTTCGCACGACCAGCGGCGTCGCGATCAACGCACCCAACGCCATCACTGCGACGATCGGAATAACAATTTTCGCAAGGACCAGCGAAAGCTTGAGCAGGATGAAGGTGGACGAGTTTGGGCCGTCGGTGCCCGTCAGAAACTGCACCTGTCCCCCATCCGTGGCAATCCACTTCATTCGGGCAGCCGGACGGTCGTGGTCGTCGAGATTCGAGCCGAATTTGGCCTGGCCGACATGATCGAGCGTGTTGCCGATTGCGGCGTATTCTTCCGGAACCGGGCCCTCGGTCAAAACATGACCCTGCAGGTCGCGTATGGTGTACCAGAGATCGGGCGCGTCCTTGCGCAGCTGTCGCAGATCCTCGGTCTCCCTCAGGCTCAATTCTCCGGTGGGCTGGCGGAACACGGCCTGGCGCAGGACCTCGATCGTGCCCTCCGTCGACCTGAATTCGGATATCTTGCCAACCGAAATCAGCACGATCATCACCAGGATGAGGACGACCGATTGGACGGCAAGGAGCCGCCAGAACAGGCGCTTGCGCAGCGAATAGGAGCATCGTTTGCTCATGATGCTTCACGCAGGAGATAACCCACGCCCCGGATAACGTTGATGACGACACCTGCTTGCGATGCCGCCAGCTTGCGCCGCAACCGCGATATGTGGGAATCGAGCGCGTTCGACTGGATCTCGTCGTCGAAGCCGAAGACCGCTTCCATCAAGGCCGGTCGCGGCACCATACGACCGGCACGGCGCATGAGGCATTCGAGCACCAACGCCTCCCGGCGCGGCATTTCCAAACGCAGGCCGGAGACGATGATGTCGCAATAGGTTGGATCGAACGAAAGCCGCCCGATCGAGATCAGCGCCGGGCGCAAGGTTTCGGAGCGGCGCATCACGGCACGCAGCCGCGCCAGAAGTTCGTCGAAGACGAAGGGCTTGGCAAGGTAATCGTCGGCCCCGGTCTCAAGGCCGGTGATCCTGTCTGGAACCTCTCCCTTGGCGGTAATGACGATGATCGGCAGCGTCAGCCCCTTCTTGCGGATCTTCGGAATGAGTTCGAGACCATCGCCGTCGGGCAATTGCCGATCCAGAAGCACGGCGTCGTAGGCGCCGTCGCCGATCACCATCTCGGCGTCGCACAGCGTCGAAACGTGATCCATCACCATGTCGTGCCTGGTCAGGGCGCCTCGGAGCGCCACAGCCATTTGAGGTTCATCCTCGATCAGTAGTATGCGCATCTCTTATTCCTATCGGGGACTGCCGGTCCACAGGTGGAAACCATATCACCATCAAGCAAGTCTGCGGTGCCTTCAGAGCATCGAATGGAAGATCGCCGCCTCCTAGCAAAGGATCCTATCCATCATGATGCACGGCGCTGCTCGATCAAAGCCATCGGTTGGTACCTGCGGCTGATGCGGTACTGCGGCCGGCGGGATATTGCGCAAGGTCCAGCCGATGCTCTTTGAGACAAGACCGAGGGAGTCGAGGATTTCGATGGGCACCGAGCATTTTGGGCCAAAGGTCAGGCCCGCAAGGCGCGGGCCTGATGGCGTGATCGAAGCGATGCACAGCGGTGCACGAAGCCAAGCAAGAAGAAAGCGTCGTCGATCGAAACGTGGCATTGGACCTTCACAGTGGCTGATTGATCCCACCCATGAACCGGCTCAACATTGCAACAGTCTGTCATGTCGCAATAACGGTAACGCAGACGCAGATTTTATGTCTGAGACGCGACCTTCCGCTGCGCTGTTCTGAGCCCCTTCCTGTCGATCCAGCTTTTGATTTCGGCGGCAATCGCCTCGGGCTGGTCCTCGGGGGCAATGTGGCGCGCCGGCCCGCACCCCCTGATCTCCAGGCCGGCGATATTGTCGCGGCACCACGATATCATCTCGCTGCCGATCAACAGCGTTTCGGAGGGACCGTCGAAGGTCAGCAACAGCTTGGGAGTCTGAGGACTGGCGCAAAGCCAGCGGTCATAGGCCTCGATCCTGGCGACCACGTCGGCCGGCTCGCCGTTGATCGGCATGGCGCGCGGCCATTCCAGCAGCGGGCGCCGGCTGTTACGGTCCGGATAGGGTGCTCGGTAGACATCCCAGTCGGCATCGCTCAGCCCTTTCAGCGTGGTCGCGCGCAAGGCCTGTTCGATGAAGAAATTTTCGTCGAGGACCTTGGTCTCGCCGGTTCCCGCACCCCGCAACAGTTCATAACGCGCCTTTCCGCCGCCCGGCAGATCATACCAGCCCATCGGCCGCAGGATGGTTTCCATGAAGGCGATGCCGCGCACCCGCTCGACGTGGCGTGAAGCCCAGTCGAATGCCAGCGCGCCGCCCCAGTCGTGGCCGACGAGCACGACGTCGTCGAGGTCAAGCGCATCGAACCAGGCGTCGAGATAGGCGATGTGATCGCCATAGCGATAGCCGATATCGGGTTTGCCGGAGCGTCCCATGCCGATGAGATCGGGCGCTAGGTAGCGGCCAGGCCCGATACCGGGCATGATGTTCCGCCAGAGATGCGATGAGGTGGGATTGCCGTGAAGGAAGACGATCGGGTCGCCCTCCCCCAGCTCCTCGTAGGAGATGAACGAGTTGAGGATATCGATGGTCGGCATATGGAGCTCCACGCTTTCGTGCTATATAGGCAGGCGACTGTCCATCTATCATATAGACAGGTAACTGTCTATATCGCTGCGCGGGGTTTCATGTCGTCTTCTTCCCTTGGCCTGTTGTTGCGTCTGGTCCATCAGCATTGGACACAGGCCGTGGAAGCGGCACTCGATGAGGCCGGCTACGGCGATATCCGCCCGCCGCACGCCAATGTCTTTACCTTCGCGCGGCCGGAGGGCATCCAGGTCAGCGAGCTGACCAAGCTCGCCCGTGTTCGCAAGCAGACGATGACGCAGGCCGTGGAAGAACTCGAGCGCTTGGGTTATGTCGAGCGCCGGCCCGATCCGACTGACCGGCGTGGCCGGCTGGTGTTTCTGACGGAAAAAGGCCAGGGGGTCAGGCCGATAGCGATGGCGGCGGGCCGGCGCGTCGATGAAGGCTGGGCCGCCCTGACCAGCCAGCAGCAGATGGACGATTTGCGGACAGCACTCCAGCGGCTGCTGGAGCAGCTGCAATAGCGAAGCGGGGCTGGCTTGAGACGACCCTTTCCACTTAACCGTCGCACGACCGAAGGAAAATACATGCCTGGTGACAACAGCAAAGGTGCCGACGAGGACGTCGTCATCATCGGCGCCGGTGCCGCCGGCATTGCCGCCGCCCGTCGCCTACAGGCAATCCGCCCGGATCTTTCCATCCTCCTGCTTGAAGCTGGCGATCGTCTCGGCGGTCGCGCCTGGACGGTTGGACTGCCTGAGGCCGCCGATATCGGGCTCGATCTTGGCTGCGGCTGGCTGCATGGCGCGCGGACCAATGCCTGGACTGCGATCGCCGGAGAGGTCGGACTGACGGTCGACCACACACCTGCGCCCTGGAACGATGGCGGACGGCGGCTTCAGCGCGATGACGCAAAGGCGGGTGCGGCAAGGCAGGCGATCGGCGCCTATTTCGAGCGGCTGGAGAGCCACGCGGGCAATGATGCAGCCATGGCCGATATGCTCGAGCCCGGCAATCCCTGGAACGGCCAGATCCGGGCGGTCGGTACCTACATCACCGGCGCCGAACTGGAGCGGTCGTCGGTCGTCGATTACAACAGATATGATCCCGGCCCCGGCCCTGACTGGCGGGTGCGCGAGGGCTATGGGACGCTGGTCTCGCTTTACGGCAAGCCGGTTCGGGCAAGGCTCGGCACCGAAGTCACGCGCATCGACCATCGTCATGCCGGCCGTATCGGCATCGAGACGAACCAGGGTGTGCTCAGTGCCCGCGCGGTGCTGGTGACGGTTTCGACGAATGTGCTTGCCGCCGGCAAGATCGCCTTCGACCCGCCTTTGCCTGACAAGATCGAGGCAGCAGCCCGTTTGCCGCTCGGGCTCGCCGACAAGCTGTTCTTGAGGCTCGCAAATCGGGAGGCGTTGCCGGCGGACACGCATATGTTGGGCTCTCCCCGTCGCAGCGCGACCGGCACCTATCAGCTCCGGCCGTTCGGCGCCCCCGTCGTCGAAGCCTATTTTGCCGGCGACCTCGCGCATGATCTTGAGGGGCAAGGCAGAGAGGCCGCCTTCTCCTTCGCTGGAGACGAACTGTCGGCACATTTCGGCGCGGATATCCGCAAGGAGCTGTCAGTCGCCGCGATGTCGGCCTGGGCCGCAACGCCCCATATCGGCGGCTCCTATTCCTACGCCGAACCCGGCGCCTCCGATCAACGCGGCCGTCTCGCCGCGCCGCATGACGAGCGGATCTTTTTTGCCGGAGAGGCCTGTTCGACGTCGCGTTATTCGACGGCGCACGGCGCCTACGAGACCGGTGTCGCCGCAGCCGATCGGATCGCCGGTTCGTTTTGGCAAAATCCGTGATCCTCGCCGGGCACGACGGCAGGCAGGAATATTTTTTTCTCACTTGGTCGCGCGGGCGGGATTGGTTATGCTGCCCTCGCCCCTGAGTTCCCAGCCCAGGGCGCTATACGTCATCCGGCGGCAAGCGGCCGCCTCAAGCACAATATTGTCATTGTCATTGATTGCAGGAGCCCCGGCTTCTACCCCGACGTTTGCACGTCGGCTGCGGGTATCCGCATGAGGAGGAAGAAATGGATTATCGCAAGCTCGGTCCCAGCGGGACCGTCGTCACCGCCTATTGCCTCGGAACCATGACCTTTGGCGCGGAGGCCGACGAGGCCGCGTCGCACAAGCTGCTCGACGATTATTTCGCCTGGGGCGGCAATTTCATCGATACCGCCGATGTCTATAGCGCCGGCAAGTCGGAAGAGATCATCGGACGCTGGCTGAAGGCCCGACCGACCGAGGCCCGCCAGGCGATCGTCGCCACCAAGGGACGCTTTCCGATGGGCAACGGACCCAATGATATCGGCCTGTCGCGCCGGCATCTTAGCCAGGCGCTCGACGATTCGCTCCGCCGCCTCGACCTCGAGCAGATCGACCTCTACCAGATGCATGCCTGGGACGCGCTGACCCCGATCGAAGAGACGCTGCGCTTCCTCGACGATGCGGTATCCTCCGGCAAGATCGGCTATTACGGCTTCTCCAATTATGTCGGCTGGCACATTGCCAAGGCCTCGGAGATCGCCAAGGCGCGCGGTTATACCCGTCCGGTGACGCTGCAGCCGCAATATAACCTGCTGGTGCGCGACATCGAACTCGAGATCGTCGCGGCCTGCCAGGATGCCGGCATGGGTCTGTTGCCGTGGTCACCGCTCGGCGGCGGCTGGCTGACCGGCAAGTACAAGCGCGACGAGATGCCGACCGGCGCCACCCGCCTCGGTGAAAACCCCAATCGCGGCGGCGAATCCTATGCGCCGCGCAATGCGCTGGAACGAACCTGGGCGATCATCGGCGTCGTCGAAGAGATCGCCAAGGTGCAGGGTGTCAGCATGGCGCAGGTGGCGCTCGCCTGGACAGCGGCGCAGCCGGCGATCACCTCCGTGATCCTCGGCGCCCGCACACCGGAACAGCTCGCCGACAATCTCGGCGCCATGAAGCTCAAACTCTCCGACGACGAGATGGCAAGACTGAACGAGGTGAGCGCGCCTCAGCCACTCGACTATCCCTACGGCAAGGGCGGCATCAACCAGCGCCATCGCAAGATCGAGGGTGGGCGCTGAGCCCTCCTTCCGCCTCCGAACGAACCCTGTCCGCTTCTCGTCGAGGCGGACAGGATGCCAGTCGATGGCGGCGAGACGATCAGGCGACGCCCGCTTCCATGAAAAAGCCGCCATGTTTCCATGGCGGCTTGACGGCCTGTCTGCTTGGGAGGCGATTTTAGGCCGGAAGCTGGAAGATCACATTGGCGATCAGGACGATCGCCAAACCGCCGGCGAGTGCGAGATAGGGCAGCATGCCGGCTTTCTTGACGCCGAGATCCTGGCCGACCAGGCCGAGATCCTCCATCGCGCCTGCCGGGAACTTGCCGCCGTCGCGCACATAGTGGCGATAGGCGAAGACCGGCAGGATCAGGGCGGCGAAGATGAAGCCAACCCAGAGCGCATTGGAATAACCCCAGACCTTGGCACCGGCGCCGAGAAACAGCGCGTTGACGAAGGCCAGCACGGTGTTAAGGCCGATCAGCCAGGTCGGAGCCTTCCAGGGGCGTTCGATATGGCCGGAATCCATCCGGTGAATCCAGCCGGAATTGAGGTTCAGGAAGTTGAAGATGATGTAGCCGACATTCGAGACGGCGAGCACGAAGAAGTAGCCGCCGACATCAGAGGCGATCGCCAGCAGGAAGAGATTGAAGGCGAAATCGGTCCACATCGCCCTGGTCGGCGCGCCGTGCTCGTTGACGTGGTCGAGATATTTCGGCAGCCAGCCGTCCTTCGAACCCTGGTAGAGCGTGCGCGAGGAGCCGGCCATCGCGGTCATGATGGCGAGGAAGAGTGCCATGATCATCAGTACGACGAGCAATTGAGTGACGATCCGGCCGGCGCCGATCAGGCCGCCGAGCGCTTCGGCAACACCTGTGCCGTCGACGATGCCGGGGGCCAGCATGCCTGCATGGCCGAGAACGCCCTGGAAGGCGAAGGGCACGAGGAAGAAAAACAGGCAGCAGGCAAGGCCGGAATAGAAGATCGCCTTGAAGGTGTCGGTCTTCGGGTTCTTGAGTTCGCGGGTGTAGCAGACGGCCGTCTCGAAGCCGTAGGTCGACCAGGCGGCGATATAGAGGCCGCCGAGGAACAGCGTCCAGCCACCATTGCTCCAGGTGCCGTCGGCAGCGGCATAGGCCGCCGTCGGCGGCACGAGGCCGGTGACGTTGGTGGCGAGGATCTGACCGCTGACGATCGGATAGAGGCCGATGATGAGCAGCGGCACCAGCACGATGATTGCCAGCCACTTCTGCACGCTTGCCGTTTCCGAAATGCCGCGATGCTGAATCGCGAAGATGATCAGCATCAGCATGCCGCCGATGAAGAAGGTGGCGTTGATATTGGCGGTGGCGAGGAAGGGAATGTTGAAGCTCAAGAGCGACCAGCTGCGGATCGCCGGCGTCAGCGCTGCGATACCGTCGGTGCTGAGCAATGCCTTGACGGCGTCATCCGGCGTGGTGCCGGTATGGGCTGCGATATATTCGGCGACGCGGGGGCTGTCGGCCGTGATGGAAGCGGCATGCGCTGAGATCCAGTCGAGGACCATTTGCGAATCCGCTGCAGGAATCGGGTAGAATGCGTTGAGGATGTAACCGGCGGCGATGGCGCAGCCGAGCGACAGCACCGGCGACCAGGCAAACCAGTTGCACCAGACGGAGAGCGGCGCGATGAATTTCGAATAACGCAGCCAGGCGGTGGCGCCATAGACCGAAGCGCCGCCGGATTTGTTGGCGAACATGCCGGCGATTTCGGCATAGGTGAAGGATTGCAGAAAACCCATCACCATCGAGATGATCCAGACGACGAAGGCGAGCTTGCCCGTCGTGCCAGCGATGCCGCCAATGGAGAAAAGAACGAGCGGCGGCACGCCCGCAGCCACCCAGAATGCGCCCTTCCAGTCGAGCGCACGTACAAGCTTACCTTCGGCGCCGGATACAATCCCGGCCTCCACAACGTCTGTCATCGGTGAAATTCCCCATTCTATTTGTTCCGGACGTATCTTTGTACGTCTCCCTGAACGTGTCTCCCTGACGGTCTCAAGCCCGCTCGGATGATTTTGACGATCCGTGTTCCCGACGGATTCCCCGAGTCTCAACTCTTTATGCATAGTGAAGATATTTTCTTTTTAGTCAACATCACTTTACTTTCCCGGGGCATTTTGTAACCTGCATGGGTGGGTGTCCGAGGACGCCCGATCCTCCCATGAGGGCAGTATGCGAGAACTTCATCCTGCTATGACGGGCCTGCGGCCGGCCGCTCCGAGCCTCGTGCACTATCCCGGCATTTCCACCTTGCCGGAAGGAACCGAGCGCTACAGGGCAAAGGGCGGCGGATCGGTCGTTGTGCGCGTCGAGCCGGGCGATGGCGTCATCGTCATCGACAGCGAGGGCGGACAGGTCTGCGAAATCTCCTTCCTCGACGAGAAAGGGCGGTTCCTGGCGGCCGGTCTCGGAACGGCATTCAGCAATTCAGCCGATGGTTTGAAGGCCATTCTTCAAGCGGAGGATGAGGGTGCTGCCCGCACGCGTGCAGCGCTTCAGCGTCGCGGCGCCGATCTTGCAAAGGCCGGCGCGCTCTGCATTTTCGGGTCGGGATCGACCCCGGGCAGCAGGGCGGAATTCACGATTTCCATGAAGGGCCTGCTGATCGTCGCAGCACCGGCCAGCGCCATGTCGCCGGAGGCGCAGGATACAGCGACGCCGATCGAGATCAGGATCAAGCGCAGCCTGCTGATCCGCGATTATGCCTCCGCTTTGCCGGAACCGGCCGCCGATCCGGTCGAGGATATTCGCATCCGGGCGGCGACCGCGGCGGCCTATTTCGTGCGTGCCGGCGAATTCATCCAGATCATCGACGTCTATGGACGCCAGTGCACCGATTTCCAGGCGTTTGCCGCCCGCAAGGTCGACAAGGGCCTCGACCTCGCGCTCGATTCCACCGTCACCCGCACGCTGCTCGGCCGCAGCTATCCGATGCCGGGTCTCCCTTCGAAGGCCTTCGACCGCGACTTCGAGCCGCTGGTCGAAATCGTCCAGGATACGGTCGGCCGTCACGACGCTTTCGCGACCGCCTGCAATTCGCGCTACTATGACGACATGGGTTATCCCGGCCACGTCAACTGCACGGACAATTTCAATGCGGTGCTGGCGCCTTACGGCATTGCCGGCCGCAAGGGCTGGGAAGCGCTGAACTATTTCTACAACACCAATATCGACCACAATAACCAGCTCTATCTCGACGAGCCCTGGTCGCGTCCCGGCGATTATGTGCTGATGCGGGCGCTGACCGATCTCGTCTGCGTCTCCTCGTCCTGCCCTGACGATATCGACGCTGCGAACGGCTGGGATCCGACGGATATCCACGTCCGCACCTTTTCCGGAAAAGAGAAATTCTCACGAGCGGTGGCCTATCGCATGACCCCAGATGCCGACGCCGAACTGACGCGCGAAACCGCCTTCCATCCCCGCCTCTCCGCCTTGACACGCGACTACACCGAATATCGCGGCTACTGGCTGCCGAACCGCTTTTCCAGCGAAGGGCCGGTCGAGGAATACTGGGCCTGCCGCGAGCGCGCCGCCGTCATCGATCTCTCGCCCTTGCGGAAATTCGAGGTGACGGGGCCGGATGCCGAGGAACTGCTGCAATATTGCCTGACGCGCGACGTGCGCAAACTGTCGACCGGCCAGGTCGTCTATTCCGCCATGTGCTACGAAAACGGCGGCATGATCGATGACGGCACCCTGTTCCGGCTCGGCGACAAGAACTTCCGCTGGATCGGCGGCGATGATTTCAGCGGCATATGGCTGCGCCAGCAGGCGGAGAAGAAGGGCTTCAAGGCCTGGGTCCGCTCTTCGACCGACCAGATGCACAATATCGCCCTGCAGGGGCCGAAGAGCCGCGATATCCTGAAGGAGATCATCTGGACGGCGCCGCGCCAGCCGACGATCGGCGAACTCGAATGGTTCCGCTTCACCGTCGGCCGCATCGGCGGCTTCGAGGGTGCGCCGATCGTCGTCTCGCGCACCGGTTACACCGGCGAACTCGGCTACGAGATCTTCTGCCATCCGAAGGATGCGCTGACGGTGTTCGACGCCGTCTGGGAGGCCGGCCAGCCGCACGGGTTGAAGCCGATGGGATTGGAAGCGCTGGACATGGTCCGCATCGAGGCGGGCCTGATCTTCGCCCATCACGAATTCACCGACCAGACCGATCCGTTCGAGGCCGGGATCGGCTTCACGGTGCCGCTGAAATCCAAACAGGACGATTTCATCGGCCGCGAGGCGCTGATCCGGCGCAAGGAGCATCCGCGCCATCTGCTCGTCGGCCTCGACATCAAGTCCAACGAGGCCGTCGGCCATGGCGATTGCATTCATATCGGCCGGGCGCAGGTGGGCGTCGTCACCAGCGCCACGCGCTCGCCGGTCCTCGGCAAGACGATCGCGCTCGCACGCATCGATGTGATGCATGCAAACCCGGGCACCGAGGTCGAGGTCGGCAAGCTCGACGGCCACCAGAAGCGCCTGCCGGCGACGATCGTGCCGCTTTCGCATTACGATCCGCAGAAGACGCTGCCGCGCTCGTAACGCCTGCTTTGGAGGTCGGGAAACGGCGATCGGTTGTTGATACTGTCGTTGACGCGCACGACCGGCGAGATGCAATCTTATGGCGATTTGGCGGCTCAAAAAAACTAAAAGTTGACATATCCGGCTTCGATGATTATATCTCGGTGGTCGATATTGCTTGTTTGACTTTTGTTATCGCACGCTGGCAGCGTGCCCTGGACGAACTTCCCTCTTCAAAATCGAGATCATCATCCGTCGTGCTTTCGCACGTGCGGTCGTCAATTGCTATGAAAGGGTTTGTTATGACCACTGGCACCGTTAAATGGTTCAATTCCACCAAGGGCTTCGGCTTCATTCAGCCTGATGACGGCGGCGCTGACGCCTTCGTCCACATCTCTGCCGTCGAGCGTGCTGGAATGCGCGAAATCGTCGAAGGCCAGAAGATCGGCTACGAGCTTGAGCGCGATAACAAGTCGGGCAAAATGTCCGCTTGCAATCTCCAAGCCGCTTAAACTGAAATCTGCTTTCCTTTGACCGCGGATGTACCGGCACAGTTGAAAGTATGATACTATCAAGGTCAGGCAAGTTGCCTGGCCTTTTTGCTGCGTTCCGCCAAGCGGGCTGATAAATCCAGGATTGATATGACAGAGTCACACAGCAAATCACGCAAGCAGGCGGAGATTGCCTTCGGAAACGCGCAATCGCAGTTCCTGGCGCGAAGCCGCGCGGTCGAAGAGATCGATTCGACCATACGTGCCCGCGAGGAAAAAACCTTGCGGTTACGCGAAGCGCGTGAAGCCAAGGAATTGCAGGATCGCTTGACAGGGGGTACTGCTCCCAGCGCGAAGCGAAAAAAGAAAATCTGACCCAACGGCATAATTCCTTAAATCGGTCCGATTTCAGGATAAAGCGATGCAGCAGTTCAAGGTATTACAGCGCCCTTTGCGCGTCTTAAGACGTGCGGCGCGCTAGAACAGGATGATTTTAGGCAGGGTCGGCCTAAACTCTGAATCCTGTTCTACATTATTTAGTTAGAGCATGGTGTCGTCCGAAAACCGCGCACACTTTTCGGCATCATGCTCTAGGGTCGAAGTCAAACAGTCAGGAAACAGATTTGAAAAACGCCAAAAACAACGAGCTTTCCGATCGCCGCAGCGCCGCTGCCGAAGCCAAGGCGGCTCTCCTCAATGCGTATCGTAGCGCCAAGGATTCAGCCGAACCGACAAGGCTGGCAAAGCAGGCGGAGCGTCAAGCCATTGCCGCGGCCAGGGAAGGACGTCGCGCTCAGCGAGAACGGGTCAAGCTCGAGGAACTGGAGCGGGCTCAGGCCGCCGAGGCCGAACGTCAGGCTGCCGCCGAGGCCGCAGCACGCGCCGATGCCGACGCGCGCGAAGCAGCTGACAAAGAGCGGATCGCCCGCGTGATTGCCGACGAAGCCGCCCGAAAGGCCGAACGCGACCTGCGTTACGCCAATCGCAAAGCCAGGAAGTCCTGATCGTCAGCGCCGCCTGTTGTCGCAACAGGCAGCGCTCTCTTTCAAGCAGCCTGAACGGCTGCGTTCAGTGGGATTTCGACGTCGATCTCAAGGGTCGAGACGTATTCGTTGCGATCGATCGTCACCTGCACCTTATCGTGGTCGAGCTGCACATGCTTTGCGATCACCGCCAGGATTTCCTCGCGCAGCAGGGTGACCAGGTCCGACCCCGCCGAGGAACGTTCATGAGCGAGAAGGACCTGCAGCCGTTCGCGGGCGGCCGGTGCGGTTCTCTGCTTGTTGAATAGACGGAAAATATTCATGCTGCCCTCCGTCCGAAGATCTTGCCGAAAATGTTCCTCTTTTCCTCTGGGACGGCGATCGGCACAACTTCGCCGGCGAGCCGGCGAGCGGCATCGAAATAGGCCATCGCAGCCGCGCTGCGGCTGTCTGCCAGCGTGACCGGCGCCCCGATATTGGATGCCCGCAGAACATCCATGCTTTCGGGTATGATGCCGAGCAGCGGGATGGACAGGATCTCCAGGACGTCGTCGACCTTGAGCATGTCGCCGCGTTCGGCGCGGTTGGCGTCATAGCGGGTGAGCAGCAGGTGCTTTTCCATCCGCTCGCCGCGTTCGGCCTTGGCGGTCTTGGCATCGAGCAGGCCGATGATGCGATCCGAATCGCGCACCGACGAGACCTCGGGATTGGTGACGACCACGGCAACATCGGCGTGGCGCATGGCGAGCGTCGCGCCGCGCTCGATCCCGGCGGGGCTGTCGCAGATGATCCAGTCGAAATAACGCTTCAGGTCGTTGATGACGCGCTCGACGCCCTCGGCCGTCAGATTGTCCTTGTCCCGCGTCTGCGAGGCCGGCAGCAGGAACAGCGTTTCCAGCCGCTTGTCGCGGATCAGCGCCTGGGTAAGCTTGGCGTCGCCCTGGATGACATTGATCAGGTCGTAGACGACCCTGCGCTCGGCGCCCATCACGAGGTCGAGATTGCGTAAGCCCACGTCGAAATCGACGACGACGACTTTTTCATTGCGTTTCGCCAGCGCCGCTCCCAATGCGGCGGTCGAGGTCGTCTTGCCAACCCCGCCCTTGCCTGACGTGACGACGATCACTTTCCCCATCATTGTCTCTCCTTTGCCGTGGCCCCAGTAATTCAAAGTGTTAAAGCGTCCTTTGCGGCTCTCGAAGAGACGCGGCGCTGTCGTCAGATCAGTTTCTCTGCCATGATCGCGTCGTCTTCGAGCCAGAGCTGAACAGCCTGTCCGCGAAGATTGGCGGCCATGTCTTCCGCCATTTTGTAGATGCCGTCGATTGCAACCAGCTCGGCCTCGAGCTTGCGGCAAAAGATCCGCGCCGATGCGTTTCCGATGGATCCCGCCATGGCTCGGCCACGCAAGGCGCCATAGATATGGACGGACCCGCCGGCGATGACCTCGGCACCCGAGGCGACCGATCCGATGACGGTGACGTCGCCTTCCGGAAAGATCACCGATTGCCCCGAGCGCACCGGTTCCCGGATGACGATCGATTGCATGGCCGGGCGGGCCTCCGCCGCTGCCGGTTTGCCGGGTAGATCGGCAGGCTCCTTTGCCTGAACTTCGATGTCGGAGACCGACCTACCGCCTTTGAGTGCCGGCGGCATGCCGGATCCGAGGATCGAAGGCCGCGCGCCCTCGATGCCCATGATGCTGACATTGCGCTTGGCAAGTTCGGCAATCAGGTCCTTGAGCTGTGGCCGGTCGATTTGCAGGTCCGTCAGATCGAGCACGACAGGCCGTCCGAGGAAGAAGCCGGCCGAACGCGCGGCCAAATCGTCCAGCCGGATCAACCAATCATCGATGGGAAGATCCGGAGACAGCATGACCGCGAGGAAAGAGCGGCCCTTGATGCGGATAGAGCGAGCGTCTGTTAGCACTTTGGTCATCTATGTGAAGAAATCGTTGACCATGTCTACCGCTGCTATGGTTAACAAAAAGTTAACGCGGCCTTAATTTCACCGACAATCACCTGAGATTCTTTAAGCGCAGAATTACCGCAAGCCATTGGAAAAGCGTTGCAATCTGCGGAAGCGCTGCCCGGTTAATATTGCGGCTTTCGACTTGAGTCGCAAATCTGCCGCTGCTTGGGTAAAGCTCAGCCCTCGGCCTTGCGTTGTGCGTTGGAAATGGCGCGTGCGGCCTCTTCCGAGGAGTTGGCGAGCGTGCGCATTTCTGCGGCCAGCACGGCAAAGCCCGATCCGGCCGTGCCGGCGCGGGCGGCCTCGATGCCGGCATTGACGGCGAGCAGCTTCAGGTAACGCAGCGATTGCAGGATCTCATTGGTCTTCGAGGCGGTGACGCGCATGCCGGAGGTCTGTTCATCGATTCGCTGATAGAGCGATTCGATGTTGATGATGCTGCCTTCGAGATAGAGAAGCTCACCCTTCTCGTCCCAGATACCGCCGCCTGTCTCGGTGACCCAGATGAGATGCCCCATGGCGTGGCGGATGCGATATTCCATCGTCCAGTCCGTGCGCTTCTCCAGCGCCCGTCCGACGATCTCATCCATCAAAGGCACGTCTTCCTCGTACATGATCGAGGTGAAGGTTCGCGTGCGGTTGCCGATGATTTCATCGACGGGATAACCGAAGATGCGCTCGATGCCGTTGGTCATCTCAAGCATCGTGTAGTTTTCATCGGCACGGCAGCGGTAAAGAAAACCGCTCATGCGCCCGAGAATGCTCGTTTGAAAATCCATGAAGGCCACATCCGAAGAGAAGAGTTGCAATCGTCTCGCTCAAAGGCGCGGCTCACAATATGCCGGAGGAGAGTGCACGAACACCCTCCTCCGGCAATGCAGGCCCGCCTCATCAGTTGCGCAGATATTCCTCCATGGAATCGTCGAGCGCCTCGACCCAGGGGGTGTGGTGCGTCGGCGACATGTTGCCGGTCATCAGCGATCGGTAGGCATGATCGCGAAAGCCCATGATGTTGTGAGCCTTGTGATGTTCCCACTCCATGAAGGTCTGGTTGGTGCCCTCGATGTCGAAGGAGGGATAATCGGTTTCGGCAAGCAGTTCCTTCACATAGTCGCCCTGATACCAGATCATCTGCTCGGCATCCTCGAGTGTTTCCTCGCGGGCGCGCCACATGTCGAAATTGGCTTTCAGCTCCTCTTCCGGCGGCAGCGTGATGCGGCCCATCATCACGTCGCGTGCCCACCAGGCCTGCACGTCGAACATGTTGAAGGTATAGAACTGGTCCTGCATGCCGATATAGAAAAGCTGCGGGTTCTTGTCGAAGATCACCCCCTTGTAGAGGCTGTCAGCCCAGAGGCGGTTGGCGGTCTTCAGCCGGAGTTCGTCGGGCAGGAATGGGAAGTGGTGCTGGTATCCGGTGCAGAGGATCACCGCATCGACCTCCTTGGTCGAGCCGTCGAGGAAATGTGCGGTGCGGTTTTCGAGCTTGATCAGCAATGGCCGCTCCTCGAAATTCTCCGGCCATTTGAAGCCCATCGGCTTCGAGCGATAGCTCGTCGTCACCGATTTCGCGCCGTATTTCCAGCATTGCGAGCCGATGTCCTCGGCCGAATAGCTGCGTCCGACGAGCAGGATGTCCTTGCCCTTGAACTCCAGCGCGTCACGGAAGTCGTGGGCATGCAGCACGCGGCCGTTGAAGGTCTTCACGCCTTCGAAATAGGGCACGTTCGGCGTCGAGAAATGACCTGATGCCACGACGACATAGTCGAATTCCTCGTCATACATCCGGTCCTCGACGCGGTTATGCGCCGTCACCGTGAACTTCTTCGTCTGATCGTCGAAGCGGACCATGCGTACCGGCGTGCTGAAGCGCACCCAGTGGCGGACGTTCGCCTTCTCGACGCGGCCCTTGATGTAGTCCCAGAGCACGGCGCGCGGCGGATAGGAGGCGATCGGCTTGCCGAAGTGCTCCTCGAAGGAATAGTCAGCGAATTCAAGGCATTCCTTCGGTCCGTTCGACCAAAGGTAACGATACATGCTGCCGTGGACCGGCTCGCCATATTCGTCGAGGCCGGTGCGCCAGGTATAGTTCCAGAGCCCGCCCCAGTCCGACTGTTTTTCGAAGCAGACGATCTCCGGGATCTCGGCGCACTTTTGGGCGGCCGATTGAAAGGCGCGCAGCTGCGCCAGTCCGGAAGGACCGGCACCGATGACGGCTACTCTTGTCATGAAGCATTCCCCTCTTGATTATATCGCATTGTCCTGCGTGTCAGTCCGGATAGATGCCGGGGCTGGTCGGCGCCCCATCGTCATACTTGGAAAACCAGTCGATCGTCGTCTCGCGGAAGCGGGTGAGGCCTTTGTAGTCGATGAGCTCCGGCGGCAGTGTCTTCAGCACGCGCGGAAAGCGTCGCGCCCATTTCGGCACGGTCACGAGCTCTTCCATGTTCATCAGGTAGCAGCGGATGACGAAAAGGATGGCGTTCGAGCGTGGCAGGCGCCAAAGGCTCTGCAGCTCGACGCGCAGATGCACCTTCTCGCCGACATTATCAGGTGTCACCGTGGTGCGGTCAGGACCCCATTTGTGATAATTCTCCGGGCTGGTGTCGAGCCGCGGATTGATCGTCATCGTCCAGTTGAAGCGCCGTGTCGGCTTGCCCTGCTGCAGGTTCAACAGGAATTTCAGCGCTCGGTCGAAGACGCCGATCTGGTGGGCGAGCGGCACCGGCCCATGCCATTCCATGAAGTTCATGCCGATGTCGAAATCGAGCGACCAGTCGGCCTGCGTCGTCACCATGCCGGCGTCCATCCAGAGATTGCTGTCGCGCTGGTCGACGATGCAGAAATCGCCCTGGGCCTGGCGGGTGATATATTCGAAGGGCTCATAGGGCAGCGTCGAGGCATCGCCAAAGGTGAAGCTGTCGTCGATGCCGAGCGGGCGGTTGATCCAACGCCACTGGTCACCGTTGCGGATCAGCGTGAAATGGTCGGGGTACCCTGCCGCCTGCTCTTCCATCAAAAGTTCGAGCGTATCCCATTGCGCGCTCATCATGTGCGGCAGCGCCTGATAGCGTAGCGGATCTTCCTTCAGCACCAGCGCCCGGTCGTGCATCTCGGCGACATAATGCTCGTCGACGTCGATCAAGCTTTCGTAGACGGTTCCCGCCCGGCCGTGGACATGCGGCTCCATATTGACCGAATACATGTATTCGTCGCGGTCAAAGGGAAACGGGAAACGCCGGATATTCTCGGGGCTATTCCGATAGCTGAAATCGTTCCGGAAGGTTTCCTGCTTGAAGACGATTGCCATGTCCGGTCTCCTTGTTCCGCTTCCGATGCCGCTAGAGATCAAGATGCAGCGTGTTTCCCTCGAAGCGGGAAACGCAGATCATCACCTTGCGGCCGGATGCTTTTTCTTCGCTCGTCAAATAGACGTCATGGTGCAGCAGCTTGCCGTCGCAGGTGACGACGCCGGTCTCGCATTGACCGCAGGCGCCGCCGCGACAGAGGAAGGGCGCATCGACGCCCGCTGCCTCGATTGCCTCCAGCATGCTTTCGTGATGGCCGACCTTCACGGTCTTGCCGGACCGCAGGAGCTCGATCGCGAAGGGCTTGCCTGGTAGAGACGACAGGAACCGTTCCGAATGCAGGTTCTGTTCCGGCCAGCCGGCGTCCAGTCCCGACTTCAGCACGCCGTCGATCATGCCGGATGGGCCGCAGACATAAAGATGCGTGCCGAGCGGCTGGGTGCCGAGCAGGCGCGTCAGGGGGATGGCGCCGCCTTCGGCATCGCAATAGATCTTGATGCGATGTCCGCCATAGCGCTCGACAAGTTGCTGCCAATAGGCACCGCGGTCGCGCGTGCGGATGGCATAATGCAGCTCGAAATTGGCGCCCTCGCGGGAAAACTGCTCCATCATTGCGATGAAGGGGGTAATGCCGATGCCGCCGGCGATCAGAAGATGCTTGCGCCCGCGCCAGTCCGGCTGGAAGAGGTTGACAGGATAACTGACCTTGAGCTCGTCGCCTTCGCTGACCTTCTCATGCATGAAGGTGGAGCCGCCGCGCGAATTCTCGACGTGCAGCACACTGATCTCGTAGGCTGCGCAATCATGCGGCGGCGACATCAGCGAATAGGCGTTGCGGCGCATATGGCCGCCATCGTTCATCAAGACGATGACGTGGGCGCCGCCGGAGAAATAAGGCATCGGCTTGCCGTCAAGGCGCTCGAAACGGAAGCGCTTGACGCGCTCGGCAATCGGCGTGATCCGCACCACACGGACAGGAATTTCAGTACCACCGCTCAAAGGAACAACTCCTCGGGGTCAGGCGCGCTGCCCGGTTCTTCCGCATCGATATTGACGCCCTGGAAGGCGGCGAGCCGGCGCGAATAATGATCGCGCACCAGAAGCGGCAGCCCGCAATGGCTGCAGGCAAACGGGCTGGTGGTGACGTCGTCGGTGATGCCCTTGCAATGGACGCATTGCACGCGCCGTGCCAGCGAGCCGCGATGCTCGGTGATGACGGAGGCATGGTCCATGCCGTAATCGAGCGCCACGAGCATTGCCTGGCCGATGAAGCCTTCCGTGCCCGATAGGTAAAGCCGCGTGCCCATGTGAGCGGTGGCAAGCGACCCCTTCAATCGGAAGAGCAACGTTGCGATCGTCGGGGCCGTGAAGAACATGTCGGCGCCGAGGCGGCGCAGCGTCTCGTCCAGGCCGGATCCTTGCGAGCCGCGGGCGACATAGAGGATCTCGCTGCGGGCAAGAGCCGTTTCGTCAAGCGCCGGCTGCTGATCGAGCAGAGCCCTGGCGCCCTCCCCTTCGAGCGCGAAAATGTGCCGCCGGGCATTGGGCTGGATGGTCAAGCCCGTGTAGACGGGTCGGCTCTTGATGCCTGCAACGAGCATTCGCCTGCTCCTTAACCTACGGCAATCCTCTTTTTCTTCTCCGGATCGTCGAAGGGAAGTGTATGGGCGGTGGCGCTTGCCTTTACTGTCTTGCCGCGGACTTCGAGTTTCGTCCCATGCACCGCCTTGTCAACGTCCAAGCGGGCAATCGCCATGGATTTCTTCGTCAGGGAGGAATAGCTCGGGCAGGTAATGACACCGACCTTTTTGCCGTCGGCAAAGACTTCGTCACCGAGATCGGCCGGTCCGTCGGCATCGATCAGCATGCCGAAGATCTTGAAGCGTTCCTTGCCCTTGAGGCGGGCATGCTCCTCGGCGCCACGGAAGCCCGTCTTGCCGGGGCTGACGGTGAAGTCGAGGCCGAGTTCCCAGAGGCTATCGCCGGGCGGCTGATCGGCGAAGGGATACATTTGCGAATTGTCGTAAGGGTAGAAGAGCAGGTAGCTTTCGACCCGCAGCATGTCGAGAACGGAGAAGCAGCAGGGGATGATGCCCATCTCCTTGCCTTCCTCGACGATCCGGTCCCAGACCATGACGGCGTCCTGGCCGCGCACGAAGATCTCGTAGCCCCGCTCGCCGGTATAACCGGTGCGCGAGATCATCACCGGCGCGCCGAACAGCGTCGTCTGCATGTGGTGGAAGTATTTGAGATCGCGAATGCCGGGCACATATTTGGCCAGATAGTCGACCGCGAGCGGTCCCTGCAGCGACAGGTCGTGCAGGTCGTCATCGAAGAGCACGGCGCAATTGCGGCCCGCGGCCTGCTTGACGAGTTCCTCGTGGCCGGAGCCGGAGCCATGCACCAGCATCCAGGAATTCGGGCCGGTGCGATAGACGATGCAGTCGTCGGTGAAGTGGCCGCGCTCGTTCAGCATCGTCGCATAGACCGACCGGCCGGGGTAGATCTTCGTCAGGTCGCGGCTGGTGATGGAGTCGAGCACGGCGATGGCGTGCGGGCCGACCAGGTGCACCTTCTTCAGGCCCGAGACATCCATGATGCCGGCCTTGGTACGGACGGCGACATGCTCTTCCGACATGTCTTTGTCATAAGTCCAGGCGGTGCCCATACCGCTCCAGTCCTCGAGCTTCGATCCCAGTGCGCGATGCCGATCCGCCAAGACGGAGAAACGCCATGATAAAGCCATTGTCCGTTCCCTCTTATTTCCTCTACGGAATATTTATTTCCTGACTATATAAGTCTTTCGCGTCGTGGCAAGCCCGCCCGGCATGCATTTCCCAAACTTTGATGGCATAGGCGCTGTGGCGCGATGGGTGCGATGACGCCAATCATCTCTCAGCCCATCCGCTCCGACGCGTAACTTCCGGGGCTGGCCGGGAAGACCACGGTGCGGTTGCCGTTGATGAAGGTGCGGTGATGGATATGGGCGTGGATGGCGCGCGCCAGCACCTGGCTTTCGACGTCGCGGCCGATCGAGACATAGTCGTCGGGCGACTGCGCATGGGTGATGCGCGCCGTGTCCTGCTCGATGATCGGGCCTTCGTCGAGATCGGCGGTGACGTAATGCGCCGTCGCCCCGATCAGCTTCACGCCGCGTTGATAGGCCTGTTTGTAAGGGTTGGCGCCCTTGAAGCTCGGCAGGAAGGAATGGTGGATGTTGATGATCTTCCCGGACATCTTCTGGCACATCGCATCCGAAAGCACCTGCATGTAGCGCGCCAGCACGATCAGCTCGGTTCCGGTCTGTTCGACGATATCCATGATCTGGCCTTCAGCCTGCAGTTTGTTCTCCTTCGTCACCTTGATGTGGTGGAAGGGAATGTCGTGGTTGACCACGACTTTCTGGTAATCGAAATGGTTGGAGACGACGCCGACGATATCGATCGGCAGGGCGCCGATCTTCCAGCGGTAGAGCAGGTCGTTCAGACAATGGCCGAAGCGCGACACCATCAAGAGCACCTTCATGCGCTTCTCGCTGTCGTGAAAATCGTAATCCATTTCGAAAGGAGCGGCGACGGTCGCAAAACCGGCGTCGATATCGGCGCCCGAAAGCCCCTCCTCCGAAATGAAGCTGACGCGCATGAAGAACGTGCCGGTGTCGAGATCGTCGAACTGCGAACTGTCGATGATGTTGCAGCCCTTGTCGGCCAGATAGCTCGAAATCGCCGCGACGATGCCGCGCGTCGACTTGCAGGATACGGTGAGTACGAAACTCTTCATGCTGTTTCTTCCTTCGCTATCCCGAGCGCAGATGGCCTACTGCATAATTCCTTAAATCGGGATCGACTTGATAATTACGCAGCAATTCAAAGTGTTAGCGTCGTTTTGGCGTCTGAAATACACGCGGCACTGCAACCACGCCGGAGCTTGTCTGCTCCGGCGCATCAGCGTGTCTTCAGAACGCCCGTCCGTTCAGATGTCGAGCGTGCTGTCGCGTTCCCACTGGGTGAAATGCGAGCAGAAAGCATTCCATTCCTGATGCTTGAGCTTGAGATAGGCGGCGGAAAACTCGGCCCCGATCGCCTGCTTCAAGCCCTCGTCTGCATCATAGGCGCGCAGCGCGTCGAGCAGGTTGAGCGGTAGGCGCGGCGCGTCCTTCACCAGATACCCTTCGGCATACATGTCGATATCGTAATGCCGGCCGGGGTCTGCCTGGCTGCGGATGCCGTCGAGGCCGGCCGCGATGATGATCGCCTGCAGCAGGTACGGATTGACCGCACCATCAGGCAGGCGCAGCTCGAAACGTCCAGGTCCCGGCACGCGCACCATGTGGGTGCGGTTGTTGCCCGTCCAGGTCACGGTGTTCGGCGCCCAGGTCGCGCCCGATGTCGTGCGCGGCGCGTTGATGCGCTTATAGGAATTGACCGTCGGATTGGTGATCGCGGCAAGCGCGGAGGCGTGCTTCATGATGCCGCCGAGGAAGGTTTTACCCTGAGCGGAGAGCCCAAAGGCCATTTCCTTGTCGGCAAAGGCGTTGACCTTGCCATCGATGTCCCAGACCGAAATATGGGCATGGCAGCCGTTTCCGGTCAGGCCTTTGAAGGGCTTCGGCATGAAGGTGGCGCGAAGGCCGTGTTTTTCGGCGACCGACTTGACCATGAACTTGAAGAAGGAGTGCTTGTCTGCCGTCTGAAGCGCGTCGTCATATTCCCAGTTCATCTCGAACTGGCCGTTCGCGTCCTCGTGGTCGTTCTGATAGGGCTTCCAGCCGAGCTCGAGCATGTAGTCGCAGATCTCGGCGATGACATCATAGCGACGCATCACGGCCTGCTGATCGTAGCAAGGCTTCTCGGCGGTATCGAACTGGTCCGAAATCACCGAGCCGTCCGCAGAAATCAGAAAGAACTCGGGCTCCACGCCGGTTTTCACCCGGAGCCCTTCTTTCGCAGCTTCAGCGACCAGTCTTTTCAGCACCACGCGCGGTGCCTGTTCGACAGGCTGATCGTTCATGACGCAGTCGGCTGCAACCCATGCGACGTCTTTCTTCCAGGGCAACTGGATGACCGAGGACGCATCGGGAAGCGCGAACAGGTCGGGATGGGCTGGCGTCAAATCGAGCCAGGTTGCGAAGCCCGCAAAGCCGGCGCCATCCTTCTGCATATCGGCGATGGCTTCTGCCGGGACCAGCTTGGCGCGTTGGCCACCGAACAGGTCGGTATAGCTGATCATGAAATATTTGATGCCTTTGTCTTTGGCAAAAGCGGCAAGGTCCAGTGTCATTCTCGTTCCCCTTTGGATTTCTTGGAGACACTTTGCTTATGGATGCGAGACGGCCGGGACGTTTGCCCGGCCGGTAGTAGAAATCAGTAGCCTCCCTTGCCGGGATACCAGTTTGTGCCGGCGAGCGGGATCTGGGCCATGGCGGCCGCCTCCATCGTCAGCGCGCAAAGATCTTCCGGTTCCAGGTTGTGCAGGTGGTTCTTGCCGCAGGCGCGCGCGATGGTCTGGGCTTCCAGCGTCATAACCTTCAGATAGTTCGCGAGACGGCGGCCGGCGGCGATTGGATCAAGGCGCTTCATCAGTTCCGGGTCCTGCGTCGTGATGCCGGCCGGGTCTTTGCCTTCGTGCCAGTCGTCATAGGCGCCGGCCGTCGTGCCGAGCTTCTGGTATTCTTCTTCCCAATGCGGATCGTTGTCGCCGATCGCAACGAGTGCCGCCGTGCCGATGGCAACGGCATCGGCACCCAGCGCCAGTGCCTTGGCCACGTCGGCGCCCGATCGGATGCCGCCCGAGATGATCAGTTGCACCTTGCGATGCATGCCGAGATCCTGCAGCGCCTGGACGGCGGGGCGGATGCAGGCGAGCGTCGGCATGCCGACATTTTCGATGAAGACATCCTGCGTCGCGGCGGTTCCGCCCTGCATGCCATCGAGCACCACCACGTCGGCCCCAGCCTTCACCGCAAGTGCGGTATCGTAATAGGGACGCGCGCCACCGACCTTCACATAGATCGGCTTTTCCCAGTCGGTGATCTCACGCAGTTCCAGGATCTTGATTTCGAGGTCGTCCGGGCCGGTCCAATCCGGGTGGCGGCAGGCCGAGCGCTGGTCGATGCCCTTCGGCAGATTGCGCATGTTGGCGACACGATCGGAGATCTTCTGGCCGAGCAGCATGCCACCGCCGCCGGGCTTTGCGCCTTGACCGACAACCACTTCGATCGCATCGGCGCGACGCAGGTCCTTGGGATTCATGCCGTATCGCGACGGCAGATACTGGTAGACCAGCGTCTGCGAATGGCCGCGCTCTTCATCGGTCATCCCGCCGTCGCCTGTCGTGGTGGAGGTTCCGGCAATCGTCGCGCCGCGTCCGAGCGCTTCCTTGGCATTGCCGGAGAGCGCACCGAAGCTCATGCCGGCAATGGTGATCGGCGTCTTCAGGTGAATGGGCTTTTTGGCGAAGCGCGCGCCGAGGACGACCGACGTGTCGCACTTCTCGCGGTAACCTTCGAGCGGATAGCGCGAGATCGATGCGCCGAGAAAAAGCAGGTCATCGAAATGCGGAACCTTGCGTTTGGTGCCGGCGCCACGGATGTCGTAAATGCCGGTCGCCGCCGCACGGCGGATTTCCGCCAGCGTGTAATCGTCGAAGGTCGCGGACTTGCGCGGCGGGGTATAGGGGTTGTGATAGCTCATGATGGTCCCTCGCCTTAATACGCGTCGGCGTTGTCGATATTGAAATTATAGAGGTTGCGGGCCGAGCCGTAACGCTTGAATTCCTCGGGCCTCACTTCGGTCACACCCGCCTTTTCGAGAAGTTCGGCCAGCTTCGTCAGATGCTCGGGACGCAGCTCCTTTTCGATGCAATCGGCACCCAGGCTCTTGACCGAACCGCGCACGAAGAGCTTCGCCTCGTAGAGCGAATCCCCAAGCGCATCGCCAGCATTGCCCAGCACCACGAGGTGGCCGGACTGGCCCATGAAGGCCGACATATGGCCGATATTGCCATGAACGACGATGTCGATGCCCTTCATCGAGATGCCGCAGCGCGATGCCGCATTGCCCTTGATGACAAGGAGGCCGCCGCGGCCGGTTGCGCCGGCATACTGGCTGGCATCACCCTCGATGACGACGGTTCCAGACATCATGTTTTCTGCAACACCCGGACCTGCCGAACCGTGAACCGTGACGGTCCCGCCGTCGTTCATCCCGGCGCAGTAATAGCCGACCGACCCCTTCACATCGACCGTGACGGGCGCATCGATGCCGACGGCAACCGAATGGCTGCCGCGCGGATTGACGACTTCGAAGGAAAGATCGTTCGAACCGTTCTGGATGTTGTGCAGGGCGCTGTTGAGTTCACGCAACGGCGTAGTGGCAAGATCAATGATAGGCATGTTTCGATAACCCTTGGAGAATATGCATGAGGCGCCGGTCAAGCGACCTTCTGGTGATCCCAGAAATAGACGGTTGCAGGCTCCGGCTCCCAGACCCGGGCATTCTCGATGCCGGGCAGATTGACGAGCGCCCGGTATTCGGAACCGAATGCGACATACTGCTCCGTTTCGGCCATGACGGCGGGCTTGCAGGCGATCGCATCGCGCACCACGCCGAAGCCGGACTTGGTGCCGACGACGAAGGTGAAGAAGCCGTCGAGGTCATCCACCGCGCCTTCCAGCGCCTGGCCGAGATTCTTGCCCTTGGCCATCTCTGCCGTCAGATAGGCGGCGGCGACCTCGGTGTCGTTTTCGGTTTCGAAGGTCATGCCTTCGCGCTTCAGTTCGCGGCGCAGATTGTTGTGGTTGGACAGGGAGCCATTATGCACAAGGCATTGGTCGGAGCCGGTGGAAAAAGGATGGGCGCCGAGCGTCGTGACGGCTGATTCCGTCGCCATGCGGGTATGGCCGATGCCGTGGGTGCCGGCCATTGAATTGACCGCGAAGCGGGAGACCACATCCTTCGGCAGGCCGGTTTCCTTGTAGATCTCGATGGCGTCGCCGCTGCTCATGATGCGGATGTTGGGACGCAATTCAGAAACGGCTGCCTTGCCCGCATCGAGCAGATCCTTCGCAAGCGTGATGACGGCATGGGTGCTCTTAACCTGGATGGCGACCGGTGCGCCGACCGCCTGGCCGAGCTCGGCCTCGAGGTCGGCGAAATCCTTCTTCGGATTGGCCGACTGGATGGTGATCTTGGCATTGCTGCCGCTGGCGTCGCCATAGATCGCGATACCGGCGCTGTCCGGCCCCCGATCCGTCATCGTTATCAGCATCGAGGACAGCAGTGCCCCGAGCTCCGGTTCGAGACTTTTATCCTTGAGGAAGAGCCCCACAATTCCGCACATGACCAGACCTCCGTTCGTGTTGAGAAAGGACTAGCAGGTCTGTTTTCGGTTTTCAACTCGGAAGAAAGATTTTTTCTTTTAAGGCAAGTCAGCCTTTCGAGCTGCGCTGAGGATAGGTGATGATCGAGAGGTATTTGCTCGGGAGTTTGACCAACTGCTCCGGCCCATGTGGTGCATCGGCATCGAAGAACAGGCTGTCGCCCGGCTCCATCTGGAAAAGCTGGTCGCCATGGCGGTAAACGACTTCGCCTTCGAGCATGTAGAGAAATTCCATGCCCTCGTGCTGGAAGGTCGGGAAGGTGTCGGAATCGGCCGTCAATGTGATGAGGTAAGGCTCGACGATGACGCCGCTGGTATTGTTGTCGATATGGCCGAGCAGATTATATTGATGGCCGGCGCGCGTGCCGCGCCGTTCGAGTTCGATGCCCTGCCCCGCTTTGACGAAGACGGCATTGCGCGGTTCCTCGAAACGGCGGAAGAAGGCGGTCAGCGGCACGCCGAGCGCCCGCGACAGCGATTGCAGGGTCGTCAGCGACGGCGAGATGTTGCCGTTCTCGATCTTCGACAGCATGCCGAGTGAAATGCCGGTCGCGGCCGCCAGATCGGTGACTGTGATGCCGAGTTTCTTGCGGTAGGCGCGCACCTCATGGCCGATCGCCATTTCGAGGTTGTTTTCCTTCGGCTCGCGGACGGCGTGCGGATCCTGGGAAAAGGGAGCGCGTCCACTCTGCGCCTGTTCCGGTTGCTCTGCCGCTTCACGCTTGGTTTTCATGGGTTTTCCACCGCCGCCTTCTCTTTTGTCTGAAGGCAACCCTATCGTCATAGTGAAAATTCCTCAACCGTGAAGAAAACCTATTCCCGCCGCGCCGCGCGCGGAGCGATGCCGTAGACGGCACGGAACATCCGGGAAAAATGGCTCAGACTGGAAAAACCGGTGGCCACCGCGATTTCCGAGACGGAAAGCGGGCTCTGCTTCAGCAGGCGATGGGCATGCTGCAGCCTGATCCTGCGGTACTGATCGAGGAAGGTGGTGCCGAGATGGGCCGAAAAGAGCCGGTCGAGATGGCGGGTGGTGACGCCGGCGATGCGCGCCATGGCGGCACGCTCGAGCGGCATCTCGATCGTCTCTTCCATCCGTTCGAGAACGTTGAGCAGGCCGGAATGATGGACGCCGTAACGCTGCGCCAGCGAGGCGCGCTGGGGTGCAGCGGGCTCGTTGACCTCGGTGTGCAGATACCAGTCGCTGACCCGGCGGGCGAAATCCGGCCCCATGCGCTCGGCGATCAGCACATGCATCATGTCGAGCGGTGCGATGCCGCCGCCGCAGGTGATCCGGTTGCCGTCGATCACGAAGCGCGCCTGGCGCGGCGTCAGGTCCGGGAAGGCTTCGAGAAGGGCGGCCGCATGCTCCCAGTGGATGGTGAAGTCGCGGCCGCCAAGCAGTCCGGCGGCGGCCATCAGATAGGGGCCGCCCGAGATGCCGCCGATCCTCACCCCTTCGCGCGACAGCTGCCGCAAGCAGGCAAGTACGCCGGGGTACCGCCAGTCGCGGGGCAAGCCGCCGGCGCAGACGAAGGCCGTTCCGAGCCCCGAGCCCCTGACCGGGAGAGGCTCGGCGGGGACGCTTGTGCCCGAGGAGGAGAGCGCCGGCGCGCCATCGGGCGAGAAGATCTGCAGTCGATAGATCTCGCGTCCGGCCAAAAGATTTGCCGCCCTGAGCGGTTCGGTCGCCGAAGCATAGGACATCAGCGCAAATCCCGGGATAAGGATGAAGCCGATTTTCTGGACATTTCTACTATCAATAGAGGACATGTCTCTTTCTTAGCGATTTGTGTCCTTATCATGCAAGTCAGCCCTTCTCTTTCTGGCATCATGCAGCTGTTCTTTCCGGAGTGACCATGCGCTATTCCGCTCTTTCGATTTTCTTGAACGGCCTTCGCGGCAACAAAGGCTGGGCGCCGGCCTGGCGCGACACGGCGCCGAAGCCGCATTACGACGTCATCATCGTCGGCGGCGGCGGGCATGGTCTTGCCACCGCCTACTACCTTGCCAAGGAATTCGGCGTCACCAATGTCGCTGTCCTCGAAAAGGGCTATCTCGGCTCCGGCAATATCGGCAGGAACACGACGATCATCCGCTCGAACTATCTGCTGCCGGGTAATAATCCGTTCTACGAGCTGTCGATGAAACTTTGGGAGGGGCTGGAGCAGGACTTCAACTTCAACGCCATGGTCTCGCAGCGCGGCGTTCTCAACCTCTTCCATTCCGACGCGCAGCGCGACGCCTATACGCGCCGCGGCAACGCCATGCGGCTGCATGGCGTCGACGCCGAGCTTCTCGACCGGCAGGCGGTACGCAGGAAATTGCCCTTCCTCGATTTCGACAATGCCCGTTTCCCCATTATGGGCGGCCTGTTCCAGCCGCGCGGCGGCACGGTGCGCCACGATGCGGTCGCCTGGGGTTATGCGCGAGGCGCCGATCAGCGCGGCGTCGACATCATCACCCAGTGCGAGGTGACCGGCATCCGCAGCGAAAACGGTCAGATTACCGGCGTCGAGACCAACAAGGGCTTCATCGGCTGCGGCAAGCTGGCGCTTGCTGCCGCCGGCAACTCCACCGTCGTCGCCGATATGGCCGGCCTTCGCCTGCCGATCGAAAGCCACGTGCTGCAGGCCTTCGTCTCCGAAGGGCTGAAACCGTTCATCGACACGGTCGTCACCTTCGGCGCCGGGCATTTCTACGCGTCCCAGTCGGACAAGGGCGGCCTGGTCTTCGGCGGTGACATCGACGGCTACAATTCCTATGCCCAGCGCGGCAATCTCGCTTCGGTCGAGCATGTCGCCGAAGCCGGGCTGGCGCTGATCCCGTCGCTGTCGCGCGTGCGTTATCTGCGCTCCTGGGGCGGCGTCATGGATATGAGCATGGACGGCTCGCCGATCATCGACCGCACCCATATGGACAATCTCTATCTGAATACCGGCTGGTGTTACGGCGGCTTCAAGGCCACGCCCGCCTCCGGCTTCTGCTACGCCCATCTGATCGCCCGCAATACGCCGCATCAGACCGCCCGCGCCTTCCGGCTCGACCGCTTCGCGCGGGGCTATCCGATCGACGAAAAGGGCGTCGGCGCCCAGCCCAATCTGCACTGAGGACATTTAAGATGGCGAGCTTGATTTCCTGTCCCCATTGCGGCGCCCGACCGAAGGAGGAGTTCTCGATCCGCGGCGATGCCGGCCTTATCAGGCCGGCGCCGGATGCCGGTGCGGCGGCCTGGTTCGATTATGTCTATCTGCGCGACAATCCGAGAGGCCGGCACAGCGAATATTGGCACCACTCTTCCGGATGCCGCCGCTGGCTGATCGTCGAACGCGATACCGTCACCCATGTGGTCCACGGCGTCAGGGATGCCGCTCTTTCCAAGCTCGGCGGAGAACCGGCATGACGAGCTTCCGTCTTTCCTCCGGCGGCCGCATCGACCGCGCCACGACGCTCGGTTTTACTTTCGACGGCAGGCCACTCGAAGGCCATCCGGGCGATACACTCGCCTCGGCGCTGCTTGCCAACGGCGTCCAGCTCGTCGGCCGCAGCTTCAAATATCACCGCCCGCGCGGCATCCTGACGGCGGGCGCTGCCGAACCGAACGCGCTGGTAACGACGGGCAGCGGCGGGCGCACCGAGCCGAATACGCGCGCCACGATGATCGAGCTCTACCAGGGGCTGACGGCAAAGAGCCAGAACCGCTGGCCTTCGCTCGGCTTCGATGTCGGCGCGGTCAACGGGCTGCTGTCGCCCTTCCTCAGTGCCGGCTTCTACTACAAGACCTTCATGTGGCCGGCGGCCCTCTGGGAAAAGCTCTACGAGCCGGTGATTCGCAAGGCGGCAGGACTCGGCAGGGCCTCCTACCAGGCCGATCCCGACACTTACGAGAAATGCTGGGCGCATTGCGATCTGCTGGTGATCGGTGCCGGCCCGACCGGTCTTGCCGCAGCGCTGACCGCCGGCCGCGCCGGTGCGCGCGTCATCCTCGCCGACGAGGGGTCCGAACTTGGCGGCAGCCTGCTTTCCGACAGCGCCACCATTGACGGCAAGCCGGCGGATGCGCTTCTCGGCGAGCTGCTTGCCGAACTGGCGAGCCTGGAGAACGTGCGCCGCCTGCCGCGCATGACGGTGTTCGGCTGGTATGACGACAATGTCTTTGGCGCCGTCGAACGGGTGCAGAAGCATGTGGCGATGCCGGATCCGGAACGCCCCGTGGAACGGTTGTGGCGCATCGTCGCCCGCCAGGCGATCCTTGCAACCGGCGTCGAGGAGCGTCCGCTGGTCTTCGGCGGCAACGATATTCCCGGTGTGATGATGGCAGGCGCGATGCGCAGCTATCTCAATCGGCAGGCGGTCGCGCCCGGCAGAAGCACGGTCATCTTCACCACCAACGATGCCGGATATCGAACCGCAGCCGATCTGGAGGCCGCCGGCCTCACCGTCGCGGCGATCGTCGACAGCCGCGCGGATGCGGCCGCGAGCTGGCAGGGCCGCGCCGAAGTGCTGAAGGGCGCCAGGGTCATCGATGCGCTTGGCGGCAAGCGCCTGCGCGGCGTCAGCGTCGAAACCGCAACCGGCACCCGCCGGATCGAAGCCGATGCGCTAGCCATGTCGGGCGGCTGGAGCCCGATCATTCATCTTGCCTGCCATCGCGGTGCGAAACCGCAATGGTCGGACGAAGCCTCGGCGTTTCTGGCGCCTGTCCAGCAGGAAGGTCTGACCGTTGCCGGCTCGGCTGCCGGCCTTGCGCAAACCGCGACCTGCCTCGGTGATGGCGCCGCAAAGGCAGTTGCCGCGTTGAAGGCGATCGGTTTCGCGGCGGCGGAACCGGCCTTTGCCTTGGCGTCCGAGGCGGCTGCACAGGCAAAGCCGCTCTGGTCGGTCAAGGGCTCGAAGGGCAAGGCCTTCGTCGATTACCAGAACGACGTGCATCTCAAGGATCTCGGCCTCGCCGTCCGCGAAGGCTACGGTCATGTCGAGCTTGCCAAGCGCTACACCACATCAGGCATGGCGACCGATCAGGGCAAGCTTTCCAACATCAACGCCATCGGCATCCTTGCCGAGGCGCGCGGCGTGTCGCCCGCCGATGTGGGAACGACGACTTTCCGGCCCTTCTATACGCCGGTTTCCTTCGGCGCCTTGACTGGGGCGTCGCGCGGCAAACATTTCCAGCCGGCGCGCAAATCGCCGCTGCATGGCTGGGCTAAGAAGAATGGCGCGATCTTCGTCGAAACCGGCCTCTGGTACCGGTCCGCCTGGTTTCCGCGCGCCGGAGAGACGACATGGCGTGAAAGCGTCGACCGCGAGGTGCTGAACATCCGGAAGAATGCCGGCCTCTGCGACGTCTCGACCCTCGGCAAGATCGAAATATCAGGGAGGGATGCCGCGACCTTCCTCGATCGCATCTATTGCAACGGCTTCGCCAAGCTCGCTGTCGGCAAGGCGCGTTACGGCATCATGCTGCGTGAGGACGGCTTCATCTATGATGACGGCACCACCAGCCGGTTCAGTGACGAGCATTTCTTCATGACGACGACGACCGCACTTGCCGCCGGCGTGTTGACCCATCTCGAATTCTGCGCCCAGACGCTCTGGCCGGAACTCGACGTCTGCTTCGCCTCCTCGACCGATCAATGGGCGCAGATGGCCGTTGCCGGGCCGAAGTCGCGCGCCATTCTTCAGGAGATCGTCGACGAGGATTTGTCGGATGCAGCCTTCCCCTTCATGAGCGCGCGCAAGGTCTCCCTGTTCGGCGGCCAACTTGAAGGGCGGCTCTTCCGGATTTCCTTCTCGGGCGAACTCGCCTACGAGCTGGCGGTGCCCGCCGGCTACGGCGAAGGCGTTGCGGATGCGATCATGGCGGCGGGCGAGAAACATGGCATCTGCGCCTATGGCGCCGAAGCGCTCGGCGTCATGCGCATCGAAAAGGGCCATGTCACCCATGCCGAAATCAACGGCACGGTGACGCCTGGCGACCTCGGTTTCGGCCGCATGGTTTCATCAACCAAGCCGGATTTCATCGGCAAGGCATTGCTTGCCCGCGAAGGGCTGCAAGATCCCGAGCGGCAGCGCCTTGTCGGCGTCAAGCCGCTTAATCCGGCGACCGGTTTCCGCACCGGCTCGCATATTCTCGCCGACGGCGTTGCGGCGACCCTCGAAAACGACCAAGGCTACGTCACTTCAAGCGCCTTTTCGCCAGGGCTCGGCCATACGATCGGCCTGGCGCTCGTCAGGCGTGGGCCGGAGCGCATCGGTGAAAAGGTGACGGTCTGGAACGGCCTGCGCAACGAATTCACCGATGCGGTGCTCTGCCATCCCGTCTTCATCGATCCCGAAAACGAGAAGCTCCATGCGTGATCTTCCGCAACACAAGCCGGTTCTGGCCGGGGCAGCATATAAAGGCATCTCAGGGGCGGGCGTCCGGCTGGAAGCCTTGCCGGAGGGCCATCTCCTGCATGTGCTCGGCGCAATCGAGCCCACCGCGCTCGCCGCAGAATTGGTGAAAGCAGGCTGTGCGAAAAGTTCGATCCGTAAGGCAGGCTTCCGGCAATGGTTCGTCGCCGGCGACGAGCCGCTCGTGCCCGCCAGCCTCCATGCTCTCGCGGCAGCACTTGCGGGAAAGGCTTTCGTCATGGACCAGAGCCACGGGCGCGTGCGTATCGGCGTTTCCGGCCGTTCTTCGCGCGCACTTCTCTCAAGGGGGACCGCCGTCGATCTCGATCCTTCCGTCTTTCCGGAAGGCCATTCGGCCATGACGATGGTCGGTCATCTCTCCGTGCAGATCGTCCGCACCGGCGATGACAGCTTCGAACTCACGGTCCTGCGCAGTTTTGCCGAAAGCCTGTGGGACGATCTCACCCAAATGGCGGCGAGCGCCGAAAAGGATAGCCGATAAGGCCATTAGTACCCGCAACATCAGGGACGACGTTAAGGGGACGAATGGCTTCGTTCCCTTGTCAAAATCGTCGATGAGCGCTTTAGGTCGTGGCGACGGCAACCGCCAATGGTTTGTCTCATGAGCGAAAGAGATGATTGGCGTTCACGCCTAGCACATAGCCCTTATCCTGCTTTCTTGATGTCCTCGAATCTGAGACTGAACCGCGCGAGATATTTACTCAGGCGATCGGCGTCGTTGCTGCTCTTTTTCTCCAATCGCGAGATCGCAAATAAGGCTCTGCCCGCCGCGCTCGCCGTGGCATGTTGGCGGCAGCTATGAAGAACAGTGGCAAGCTGTGCTGCGTCAAAGCGATCGAGGTTGGCAGCAGACTCTGCACCCAGCACTTCCTCAATGATCAGATCTACCGTGCCGCCGTCGCCCGAGCTGCGCCAAAACGCATTCAGCCGTCGGACTTCATCATCAACGACGTCAGTCGTGATGCGCCCATGCGGCGAGAGGGTCGCCATGCGGGTAACCGAAGCCGACAGGTCGCGAAAATTGGCACTCCAGACGGCTTGCGGGCCAGTTGCGAAGGTAAGATAGCGTTCGCGTGCTTCCTTGTTGAAAGTAACATTTTCGCCTTCTCGTTCCAGATAGCGCCTGAGCTCGAAGTCCAGATTGGGCTCTATGTCCTCCTTGCGCTCGCGCAGGGCCGGCAGCTGGAAAGTCCAGAGGTTCAGGCGGGCATAGAGATCTTCGCGGAACCTGCCTTTGCGGACATCCTCGCCAAGATCGCGATTGGTGCCGGCAAGCAGCTGAAAGTCCGCGGACGCCTCCCGATCAGCGCCCACGGGCAGGAACCTCTTTTCCTCGATCGCGCGCAGGCACATGGCCTGTTCGTCAAGGCCGAGTTCGCCAATCTCGTCGAGGAACAGCACGCCTTTGTCGGCAGACTTGAGCAAGCCGGCACGCTCGCCGGCAGCGCCGGTAAACGCTCCTTTCACATGGCCGAACAGGGTGGACATGGCCTGGTCGCCGCGCAGGGTCGCGCAGTTGACCTCGATGAACGGACCACTGACCTTACGCTGGCTCTTCTTCAACTCGTAGATTCTGCGGGCGAGTTGCGACTTGCCGGCACCGGTTGGCCCGGTCAGGAGAACAGGCGCGGTCGAGCGGATCGCCACCCTCTCGATCTCGTCGATCATTCTGTTGAAGGCGGCGCTGCGGGTCGAAATCCCCGATTTCAGGAACGAGGCGGCGTCTTCGCGCTCGGAGGCGAAGCGTTTGGCGATCTCGTCATAGCGGGAAAGGTCGAGGTCGATGATCCGATGCGTGCCGGCGAAATCCTGCTCCGGTTCCCGATCGCGCGGCGGCGAGAGCTGCAACAACTGGCCGGGAATGATGCGGGCTTCGGTCAGCAAGAACCAGCAGATCTGTGCCACATGAGTGCCGGTAGTGATGTTGACGAGATAGTCTTCCGTGTCAGGGTCGAAGTTGTAGTTGCGGGCAAAGTCCCTGAGGTTCGTGTAAACCTCCGAAAAGTCCCAGGGGTCCCGGAAGTTGATGACGTTGCTCCGCACCTCCGTCGCCGGTGCCACGGTTTCGATGTCGGCAACGATACGGTGACAGAGAGCTTGCGAGTGGTTGTCGTGGATCAGTTCCAGCCGGTCGATAAACAAGCCCGGTTGCTGGCAGAGCGCGACATTGGGCCGCCAGCGGCTCCAGCGATTTTCCCATTTCCCTGCATCCAGGGTAGTTCCCAATATGCTGATGGCGACGCGACGCTTCATGTCTTATCCAAAATTATAAAACAGTATAATTTGCGATAATATAATCGGGATATCGATTTTCGCAATTCATGATTGCGTTCGACAAGGGCATAAAAATTTCTCTTTTTAAAACAGCTAGATGCACGAAATATTGTGTATCTCTCGCTCCTTTCTCCAAACTGGCACGCGTCTTGAAATGTATCTGGCACGAACCAAACAAGAGGTACTGTCATGGTCAACAAGGCAATCTTCAAAACCTACTTCGGGAAATTGCTTCCGGGAACGGTTACCAAAAATCACGAAGCGGCCCCGGCCTACCAGCTGACGCCGCGCGAGGCGCTGGCGCAATATGCTGTTACCGGCACCTTCAACGGCACCTTCTATGCGGATGGAGCTGAGCAGCTTGACGCGGTAAAGACGCTTGCCCTTCAGGTCGAGCCGGAGTTCCTCGCCAGGGTGGCGGTCTACGCGGCTGAAATGGGTCACATGAAGGATATGCCGGTGACGTTGCTCGCCATGCTCTCCAGCCTTCAGAGCGATGCCTTCGCCCGTGCATTCCCGCGGGTGGTGAAGAACGGCAAGATGCTGCGCGGCTTCGTGCAGGTCATGCGCTCCGGCGCCACCGGTCGCAAGTCGCTCGGCACACGCCCGAAGAAGGTGGTGCAGGCGTGGCTCGAACGGGCCAGCACCGAGCAGATCCTGCGTGCGATAGTCGGAAACGATCCTTCGCTCGCCGACGTCATCCGCATGGTGCATCCGAAGCCGGCGACCGAGGAGCGCAAGGCGCTTTATGCCTGGGCGATCGGCAAGCCACACGACTACGCGGCACTGCCTGAGCTCGTCAAGGCATTGGAAGCGTTTCGACGTGACCAGACGGTGCCAGTGCCCGACGTCCCGTTCCAAATGCTGACCTCGCTGCCGCTGACGCAGGAGCATTGGGTCGAGATCGCCCGCAAGGGCGGCTGGCAGATGGTGCGGCAGAACCTTAACACCTTTGCACGCAACGGCGTGTTCGAGGTCGACGGTTTTGCCGAGGCGCTGGCGGCGCGGCTTGCCGATCCGGAGGAAATCCGCAAGGCAAAGGTCTTCCCCTATCAGTTGATGATGGCGTGGAAGATGGTCGATGGCCAGGTTCCGGATGTCGTGCGGGATGCGCTTCAGGACGCGATGGATATCGCCATCGCCAATGTGCCGTCCCTGATGGGCAATGTGGTGCTCTGCCCCGACGTGTCCGGTTCCATGGGCTCGCCCGTGACCGGCTACCGGAAGGGCGCGACGTCCTCGGTTCGTTGCATCGATGTCGCCGGTCTGATGACCGCGGCGTTCCTGCAGCGCAACCCGGAGGCGCGGGTGCTGCCGTTCGAGAATGACGTGGTGCACGTCAGCCTCAACAAGCGGGATTCGGTGATGACCAATGCCAGCAAGCTGGCGAAAATCGGCGGCGGCGGAACCAATTGCTCGGCACCGCTGAAGACGCTGGCAAACGAGACGGCCAAGGTCGATCTCGTGGTGTTCATCTCGGACAATGAGTCCTGGGTGGATGCAGGCAGGCGCGGCCAGCCGACGGCGGTGATGACGGAATGGGCGAGGATCAAGCGGTTCAACCCGGCTGCAAAGCTGGTCTGCCTCGATATCCAGCCCCATGCCACGACACAGGCGCCGACGCGGGAAGATGTGCTCAACATCGGTGGCTTCTCGGATGCCGTCTATGGGGTGATCACGGCGTTCGCGGCCGATAGCAAAGGAGTGGATGGCTGGGTGAAAGCCATCGAGGCGATCGAGCTTTGACGAGCTCACAGGAAGCAATACCCTCGCGCCGCCGAGAACGGCGCGAGGGGCCGTGACGAATGCCGGATGAAACTACAGATCGTTAATCTCCAGGTCGCGGGTTCGAATCCCGTCGGGTCCTCCAGTTCATGGACCCGTAGCTCAGCGGATAGAGCAGGATGTTTCACCACACCTCGTCGTCACGGACGAATGGAATGACATGGCGAATGCAAAAGGAACTACATGGCCGCGGCAGGTTCGAACCCTGCGAGGGATTGAACGTCCCCTTGGTAGCGGGAAGTTTCTTAAACACTAGTCGCCATAGCCAAATGCAGCGGCGAATGCCGGACGGAACTACAGCCGCCACCATTGGATGGTCTGGCAGGTTCGACTCCTCCTGGGCATACGCTCTCTGGCACGAGCGGGGCCATCCGGTTTCGTCCACCCTCGTCGCCGCTGCATGGCATGCACTATCCCTGTTCCACAGGGACGGAATAACTCGGCGAATGCCGGCAGGACTACAGGTAGAGCGGCCCCTCGGATTTCCGGCGGGCAGGTCGGGTGTTCAAATCATCCCGCGCTTCCGAAAGGAGCGCGTAGCTCAGTAAACTGTCCTGCCAAATCTCGTCGCCGGGACGATGGTAGGGCCCTGGGCGAATGCCGCCGGTGACTACAGGGGCCGCATCGCGCCATGTTCATGGAATGCGTGCGGCGAGATAGATCTCCGGCAATGCTCGTCGCGCAGGCGGTGTGAAGAAAAGCAACTGAACAAGAAGGACTGCAGACGCAGAAAAGACAATGATAGTGGTAATGAGCGGACAGGATTTGATCGATGCCGGCATGAGCCAGGGGAAGTGGTTTCGCCCGGCTCTCGACGCGGCCAACGCGGTTTTGAGCAAGGGTGGCTCGGTGACAGATGCGCTGGAAGCGGCAAAGGCTTTCCAGCCCGGGGCAACGCTCGCCTTGAGGGCCGACAACGATATCGAGATCTATTCCAACATTCGTGCCGAGAACGCCTTTGAACAGGACAATGTCGAGAAGGTCAACGCGACGATGCGGGCGCTGGTGCGCACACCGGTCGTCCGTTCCGCGGCGATCATGCCTGACGCTTGCCCGGCTGGTCCGGTCGGAACGATCCCGGTCGGCGGCGTAGTCGCGTCCGAAGCAATCCATCCCGGCATGCATTCGGCCGATATCTGCTGCTCCATGGCGATCTCGATCTTTCCTGGCACAGACCCGAAGTCGCTTCTGGATGCCGTGCATGCCGTGACGCATTTCGGTCCCGGCGGTCGTCCGCGCGGCGCGCAGATCAGACCTTCCGAGGCGACGCTTTCGGCCTTCGAGCAGAATCCTTATCTGCGCGACGGTGCGCTGAGCGCTGGCATCGAGCATTTCGCGACCCAGGGCGACGGCAATCATTTTGCCTATGTCGGGACGATGAAGTCGACCGGTGAAACCGCACTTGTGACCCACCATGGATCGCGGGCACCGGGCGCCCGGCTCTACGACAAGGGCATGAAGGTCGCCAACCGGTTTCGGGAGCACATTTCACCCGAGACGCATAGGGAAAATGCCTGGATTCCGGCGGATACCGAGGAAGGTGACTTTTACTGGTCGGCGCTGCAGACGATCCGCCAGTGGACGAAGGAAAACCACTATGTCCTTCACGACCTGGCGGCGGAAAGACTCTCGGTCAAGGTCGCGGACCGATTCTGGAACGAGCATAATTTCGTCTTCCGGAAGTCGGACGGGCTGTTCTACCACGGAAAGGGTGCCACCCCTGCCTTCGACAACTGGGCGCATGACGCGACCGATCTGACCATCATTCCGCTCAATATGGCGGAACCGATCCTGATCGTTCGTGGCTCGAACGCTGCCCATGGCCTCGGCTTCTCGCCGCATGGCGCTGGCCGCAACTTTTCGCGCAGCGCGCATATGAGGCAACTGTCTGTGGAGTATGGGGCGGATTCGCGAGGTCTGAGCCCGAACAACATCGCGGCTATTCTGGATAAGGAAACAAGCGGTCTCGACGCGCGGTTCTTCTCTGGTTTCGCCGATGTGTCGGAACTGCCGAGTGCCTACAAGAGCGCTGCGAACGTTCGGGCGCAGATCGAGCACTACGGCCTCGCCGAAGTGGTCGACGAAGTAGTCCCTTACGGGAGCATCATGGCCGGCGACTGGCAGAAGAACGCGCCCTGGCGCAAAAAGCGCCAGTAAACACCGGGGAAGGCAACTAGGCTTGCCTTCCCTCGAATGCACCATGCTCACCGGTAAGTTTTAAAGCCCAGAGCCTTAACTGCGCTGGGGTCCAGCCGATCACAATATATAGCTCGATGATCGAAGCTGGACCTGTCCATGCGGATCGAGCGCCAAGGGGACCACGCCACTTGCTGCCTAGGTGTCTGTCGTCGCGGATCTTACGTGGACAGTGGATGGGTGCCTGTTCGGAACGCGGCAGTGGGGAATTCGAGCGGATGCTTCGAGAGCCGGACAGACAGCCCCAGGTAGCATCCGCCAATAGGTTTAAGGTGTATGCAGCGCGCCGGTGCCGACCCATTCGGGGCGCACCGCGCCTTGCAGCTCCTCCAGCGCATCGGCGGCAAAGCTCGGTACGACACCGGTCCACAGCAGTGCGCCGTCGGGATTGGAATGGCCGTCGCCCTCGAGCCTGTAGATGCTTTCGACGATATACTGGCCGTCATTGTTCAGGCCCTTGATCTCGGAAATCTCGACCACCCGGCGCCTTCCTGTGCGCTTGAAGCGGGCGATCTGCACGACGACGTCGACCGCCGAGGCGATCTGGGCCCGCAGCGGCCGAAGCGGCATGTCGATATCAGACATCAGCGCCAGCGTTTCCAGCCGGTGCAGGGAGTCATAGGGCGTGTTCGCATGCACCGTCGAAAGGCTGCCGCTGTGGCCTGATGTCATCGCCTGGATCATATCGAGCGCCTCACCACCGCGGCACTCACCGACGATGACGCGGTCGGGCCGCATGCGCAGCGACGAGCGGAACAGGTCGCGGATGCTGGCGCCGCCGCGGCCGAACCGGTCGGGCTTGGTCACTTCGAGATAGACCACGTGTTCCTTTCGGATCTGCAGTTCCGACGTGTCCTCGATGACGATGATGCGCTCGTGGTCGGCAAAGGCTTCCGACAGCGCGTTCAGCATTGTCGTCTTGCCGGTGCCGGTGCCGCCCGAGATGATGACGTTCTTTTGCAGCCCGACGGCCGCCTGCAGCAGCGTCAGCGACTCGTCGGTCAGGCTGCCCTGAGTGACGAGATCATGGATGCTGCGATGTTCTTTCAAAAAACGGCGGATGGAGATGCAGAGCCCGGTGCGCGACGCGGGCGGCTGGATCATCTGCACGCGCGAACCATCCGGCAGACGGGCCTCGACGCTCGGTTCCTCCGGCGTCAGCCGCTTGCCTGAGAACTGCGCGATGCTGCGCGCGGCCGATTCCAGATCCTCACGACTGGCGAAACGCGTATCGGCGCGTTCGAGCTTGCCTCGCCTTTCGACGAAGATGTCTGATGTGCCGTTGATCAGGATTTCGGACACGCTCGGATCATCGAGGAGAAAGCGGATCGGCCCAAGCAGTTTGTCCAGCGCCCGGGTCAGGACCTGGAAGGTCGCCTGTTCGGCAGCGTCGTCGGATACGGCTTTCATCAGAGCGGCATCCCGACCAGGACCGTGCTCATGCCGAACAGCGTCGCCATCATCTGAACCGCGGTCGGAAAGAACATCATCAATGGAATGAGGACCAATCCAAGTATTAAGATGCTGCTCATCGTTTCCATCATTCTCTCTCCGGATCGACTGGCGGGCGATATCCACCATTTGACGAAAGCTTAATCCAGATCATCAAACAACGCCATGGTCGGGCGCCGCGCGGGCGGTGATTCTGCCCGCGGTACGCCTTCTCTTCTATCGCTTTGAAAGAATTGGCCAATTATGGAGCAGTAGACGAAGCCGCGAAGGACCATCAAAAACTTCTTCTCTACAGGTAAAACGTCAGCCTGTTCAAAAGGTTAGTTGCAAAAACCCGGCGTCAACTGCGACTTTGCCGCCGATGCCTCCAAGACATTTGGAACCCTTCGTTTCGTTTGCTTGACGGAGGGCTGGCCTTGGGCGCACTCTTGGGTCTTAATGGTGTTGCTCAACAAACGTTGGCCGCCGGGGAAGATAAGCTGAAGCAGAAAATATCATTGGATCGAGCAACATGCTCGTTCGGATCGATAGCGTATGCTTGGTTCATCTTCACCAAGGCTTCGAACCGAAACAAACCTGGGAATGAGGAGTACTCACATGTTTGGTAAACTCAAGACTCTCGCAATTGCACTTCACAAGGACGAACGCGGCGACATGGCCCAGATCGTCCTGGCCGTCGCCCTGATCGTCATTCCGCTGATGCTGATCCTGCTCGCATTCGGCAAACAGATCGGCGAATGGTTCAACGAAAAGAACACGGCGCTCTCGGATGCCGAGAGAATTCCTGAGCCGGGTCAATAAGTGGGTCGGGATCATGGATACGACCTATGATCTGACCCTGATGCCTGCGGCGGCGGCTCTTGCCGTCGCCTGCACCATGACCGCGGCGGTGCTCGACCATCGCCACGGTCATATCCCGAACGCCGTCACTTATCCTTGCCTGCTTGGCGGGTTCATGTTGGCGGCAGTCAGCGGCGGTCTCGCGGGGATAGGGCTTGCTTTCGCAGGCCTCTTTGCAGCCGGCCTGATCTTCATCATCGCCTTCGCAGCCGGAAGCTGCGGCGGCGGCGACGTCAAGCTGATGGCGGCGCTCGGCGCCATTCTTGGCCTCTGGCCCGCCATCGACGTAACCCTTGCATCGCTGATGGTCGGCGGCGTGATTGCCGTTTTCTCCATGGCGCGGCGTGTTCAGTGGAGCGTGCTGGCCCGAACGGTCGGATTGTTTGCGCTTCTCCTGCCTGCCGGTTTCCGCGATGCCGCTTCCGTGCTGAAGCCGCGCGAAACCCATCATACCGTTCGCTTCGGCGTTGCCGCTGCTCTCGGACTTCTCTGGTGCCTTTTCATGCCCGATTTCACCCCTCTTTCATTCGTGAGGTAACGGCAATGCGCGCTGAACTCGAACGCCCCATCTTCGACGGTGCCTTCTGGAGTTCGATCCTGCACTCGCGGACCTTCTGGGTCCCTCAGGATCACGGCGCGCTCCTCGGTACCTTTGCGATCGCCATGCTGCTGCTTGCCTCGATGCTGCTGCTGCCGCGGCTTTCCGCCCGCCGGCGCCGGATATCGGAGCTGCACGGGGATACCTCCGGCAGCACGACGATGATGGATTTCGTCCTCGTGACGCCGGTCTTCGTCTTCTTCATGTTCGTGGTCTTCCAGTTCACCATCCTGGCGAAAAACCACCTTTTCACCCATTATGCCGCCTATGCGGCGGCCCGCAGCGCCCGCGTCTATTTCTGCCCGGCCCTGCCGATCACGCTGCGAAGCCTAATCGACGTCAAGACCTGCGATGACGACGCTGCTGCCGGCAAAGCCGATCTTGCTGCCCGCTTGGCGCTGATCCCGGCCGCACCCTACGACCAGCTGAAATGCGTCGGCGCCTGCCAGCCGCCGGAAGATGCGCTGAAAAACCTTGCCGATGCCTCCGGGCTTTCGAAGAACTGGCGCGCAATGCGCAACCAGGCCCGCTACATGTTCGACCCGCAAAACGTCACCGTGACCGTCGACCGCGCGCCGATGGCGCTCTATGCGGCCATCAACCGCTCGCCGCATGTGCCGGTCACCGCCAAGGTGGAAGCGCGCTTCCTGCTGCTCGAATATGCCGGCTGGGTCTTTGCCCGCGGCCAGAGGAAGGACGGCCGCTACTACACGATCTCGACGGCGGAGGTGAACCTGCTATGACACCGACCCTCATCAAGCGCCTGCACCGCGACGAACGCGGCTTCCTGTCACCGATCATTCTCTACATGACGATCGCGCTCGCGCTGATGATCGTCTGGATCCTGAATACGGGACAGATGATCTACGACAAGCAGCGCACGCAGGACACGGCCGATGCCGCCGCACTCGTCCATGCCGACTGGGAAGCCCGCTATCTCAACATCATGGCGATGAACAACGTCGCCTCCTCGCAGGCAACCGTCGTCATGGCGACCTCGGTCGCCTTCCAGCTGACGACGGCGGAACTGGCCGTGCGCTCGGCCGCCATTCTGGCGAAACTCGCCGAATATTCGTTCACCGAAGGCTTCGGGCCGGCGTCGCTCCTGCCGCCGCTTCCGCCGATGCCCTACTGCCCGGGCTGGCAGAAGGTGCCGATCGTCGGTGGCATCATCTACGGCGCTTGCCTGGCTTTCCAGGGGTTCCGGGCGACGGAAGCCGGCCTGGCGATTGGCTATACGGTAAAAGCACAGCTCGATTATGATCCCTGGGGCCTCATCGTGAAGTCCAGCGACATTATCGACGCCATGAACGACCTCAACGACTATCTCGTCGAAAGCTTCCCGCAGCGCGTTGGCAACGAGGCCCTGCATTTGGTGCGCCTGAACAAGTCGGACCACGTCGTCTTCCATCCGCCCTGCGAGTCCTGCAACAACGCCGGAGAGGGTGCGGGCGGTAATCTGCCGGTCGATCGCGACGGCATCAATCCCGCCTCGGCCTACGCTGAAATGTGCATTGCCATGACCTATGGCACCCAAGGGCAGGACCCGTTCCTCATGCGCGGCGAGTTTGCCAACCGCGGCTTCCCCAACGGCAAGGGTCCGTTGACCGCAGGCGGCGTCGATGGCAGCCATATTCGCGACTGGGTGAACCACGAAAGCGGCATCGACGATGCGCTGGTGAACTTCTACATCTTCTATGAAGCCTTCGGCCCAGCTTACCTGAGCAAGGTACCGTTCAAGGCGATCGTCGAGCAATATGCCGGTGATCTGAGCTGGCTGGAAGAAGCAGCGCTCGACGTCAGCTTCTGGCTCGCGGACAAGGTCTTCGGCGTCGGCTTTGGCGTCACCAATCCCTTCCAGCTGCCGATCGACGTGCCGCCGCGTTATTCCGACGCGCAGACAAAGGACGAGAATGATTTCACCCGCAAGTTCGACACGATCTGGGATGGGGTCTGCAGCCCGGCGGGTGCTGCGATTTCGATGGCAGGCGCACTGCCTGTCGTTTCCTTCCCGAAGCCTTACTGGCTGAAGGGACGCACACCTTTCAACTTCACGCCTTTCGGCGGCGAGCAACTCGACGACTACCAGACGCTGGCGATCGTTTCGCGCGCCCCGCGCGCCAGGCTGCAGATCCGCATCTTCAAGGACAAGACACCGTCGGCCTATGCGCTCGCGCAGAGCTGGGTCCACAATTACACGGCCTTCGACCTCTACACACAGGACTGGCTGGCATCGCTTGCGCCCGCCACGCTAGCCGACGATATCGGCGATGTTTCGAACACCATCAAGCAGAGCCCGGCGGCCGACAGTTTTACCGGTCTGACCCGCGTCTTCGACCGAGGAGGAGCCAATGCCTGGGCTGCCGTCAACACACACTGAGCCTACGGGCGGTCTTCCAGGCCGCGGGCTGCTGATGCGGCTGCACCGCGACAGGCGCGGTCTCGCCTCGATCGAATTCGTACTTGCCGCGCCAGTTATCCTGCTGATCGTGATTTTCGTCATCCACGCCAACAAGATTTCCACCAAGAAGGTGGGAACCATGCTTGCGATGCGCAACGCCGCCTTCGCCGAAGCGAATGGGCTGGACTGCACGTCGGATTTCTCGAACGTCTTCCCGATCCCGGCCTTGCCGGCACTGCCCGGGGGCGACGCCATGAGCTGCGCGCGCACGCCATCGCATGAAGGCGACGGCGACCCGCAACGCACCTTTGTCTGGGACGACGTGCAAAATACCTTGAAGAGCGACGGGCGCGATTTCGGCGACATGGTCGGCGACCTCGCCAATGAGAAGCCGCAGCTCGTCACCGCGACGGCCGACCGGGTCTACAAGTTCAGGGATTCCGATGATCTCGATACGATCAGAAGCCTCCGCTGGAAGGACGCGTTCACGGTTGATGACTCGACGCTGTTTGCCTCCCACAACAACGATACCACGCGCCGTGGCTACGATCCGACGCTGCGTCGGGAAATCCGCGATGTGGCCGACGATTCCGGCGATCTGTTCGACGGCGTCTTCCCGGGAGCGAAATAAGATGATGCAGGGCGCGCGCATCTCCTTTCGTCTCGCCGGTCACCTTGCCGGCCATCTCACTGGTTTGGTGCTGGTGATCGGGCTCGCCGTCGCCGTGGCCACACCGGTCCGTGCCGAAATCTACAAGGATTTCAAAGTGACGCTGAACTCGATGCTGGCCGGCATCCTCGGCGCGCCGGAGCGGGCGCCGCGCGATCTCGTCATCAACGGCCAGCCGCTTGAATTCACGCCCTACCAGAGCGATCGCAGCATTTCCGATATCACCGACGAATGGCTGCGGGTGCTGGCCGCCAATACAAGGCCGGCCTTGCCCAGGAGCGATAACAAGGAAGAACTGACCGCGGTCATTGCCGCCAACATGCTGATCGTCCCGAAGACGAGCCGCATCCGCGACGATCTCGCCGTGGTGGTGCGGTTCTTCGACGGCGACGGCGAGGCGGCCCTCGACTATCTCCGCCGGCAGGATCCTAAAAATCCTTCGGCAAGAGCGCCGATCCCGGGCGTCTCGATCATGATCCGCCGTCCCGCCGATGCGCCGAGGACCGAGGTGCTGATGAGCCGCTTCGAGGATGTTGCCTCGACGCTGCCGGCCTTTGCGGCCCCCGCCGATGTCAGCAAGCTGCCGATGTCGCTGCGTCCGCCGGCCGGTGTCGAGGTGCTGAGCGATATCGGCGATCGCGACCAAAGCCACACGTCGCGCACGGTCGTGTCGAAAGGCACGCTTTCGGCCGTGCGCTGGTCCGATCAGCGCGCCGATCTGCTTGCCCGCGACGGTTTTACCATCGAGACGCCGCCGGCACAGCGCGGCGGGGTCACAGCACTTTATGGCCGGCGCGGCAGCGTCGAGGCCAATGTTTTGTACACTCGCAGCAAAACCGACGGCCGGACCGTCGAAGTCATTCAAATCAGGCAACCCTTCGTCGAAGGAATAACACCATGAACTGGAAGCTCATCGCGGCTGTCATCGTCGGGCTCATCACCGGCGTTCTGCTCTACTTCTGGACCGAGAGCGTCAAGAACGAGCAGGTGGCCTATGCCTTCATGCGGCTCCAGCCCGACAGGAAGGTCACGCGAGGACAGGCGATCACGCCCGACATGCTCGCCGAACCGGTGATGCTGCCGGAAAGCTTCGGGGCGCTGGCCAAACTCGCGGTTCCCGCCGCCAGCGCCTATCAGGAATGGCTGAAGGACAGGACGGCTGCGAGCGATATTCCGGCCGGCTCCGTGTTGCTCTTTCAGTATTTCGACGATACCGACGGCGGACGCCTGACGACGATGATCGCGCCCGGCAAGCGGGCGCTGACCCTCCCTGTCAACGCGGCCGCGGCCGTCGGCCATTTCGTCGAGCCGGGCAGCTATGTCGATATCCTCGGCACGGTCGACGAACCGGTCGAGCCCGTGGCGCCGGCCGCCGCGAACCAGCCGGGAGCTCCCGGCCAGCCCGCTGCCTTGCCAGGTCAGCCTGCCGTGCCGGGCCAGGCGCCGGCCACAGCCGCACAGCCGCAGGCTCCAGCCCAGCCGCAGTCGCCGGTCGAACAGATGCTGAAGAACTATCTCACCCAGTATCCCGGTGCCGACGAGAACGACGTCAACGCCTACCGCAAGCAGGCGCAGGATTATAAACTCGGCATCAGCTCGCGTACCCGCGTCGTCACCCGCACCTTCCTGCAGAATGTCAAGGTTCTGGCCGTCGGCGCGGCGACGACGGCGGAGGGTGCGGTCACCAAGGCCAACAGCACCTACAACAATGTGACCGTCGAAGTGACGCCGTCGGAAGCCGAAATGCTGATTTTTGCCATGGGCCAGTCGAACGGCAGCCTAAACCTCGTGCTGCGCAATCCGGCCGACAATACCGTCGAGGACCTGCCGAGCATCAACTGGACGCGCATGTGACCGTCGCGGGGGAATAAGCCATGCTGTTGAAGATTTCCTATGAGGACGGCAGCGGTCGAGAGGTCATCCCGCTCTCGGCGAACGAAACCTATTTCGTCGGCGAGAGCAGCACGCTGACGCTGCCCGCCGGCGCGGGGGTCGTGCGGTTGCGGGGCAGCCACGTCTCTTCGCCGCAATTCGTGCTGCGGAAGTCCGGCCAGGGATGGTCGGTGCAGCATCACGGACGCAACCCGACGCGGGTCGACGATCAGCCGCTTCGGGCCGGCACCCCGGTTGCAGTCTCGGCCGGCATGTCGATCTGGGTGCCGAATGTCACGATCGAGCTCGTCGAGCCGGCCGCGGCCGCCGAGGTGGTGACGCAATTTCCCGATCAGGAACGCGTGCTCGCCCTGCAGATGGAAATCCACGAACGTCTGCTGAAGGACACGCAATATGACCGGCTGGTGAAATCCGCCGATTTCGGCCGCGAGGACACGCGAAACCGCATCCGCGAACGCCTCGACATGTTCATCAAGGAGGCGCTCGATGCAGCACAGCAGGATCTCGTCATCCTTGTCATCAAGAACGCCGTCTATCGGTGGCTGGCCAAACGCATTGCCCGAACGGGGCGGCGCGACGCATCGTCGAATGCCGCAAGCCTGTCGCGCGAGGAGCAGGACAATCGCCGCCTCTTCGACGTCGGCAAGGCGCTGATTTCGGCGCTGCAGCTCAAGCTCAACTTCGAATCCACCCGCGCGGACTTTGCCCAGCTCGACACCCGTTTCAGCGCAGCTTTCCAGTCTCGGCAAGCGCTTTTTAACGCCGGTGACCGCTATGAGATCGCCCATATGCACCTGCGCTCCAGCATCGAGGAGCTGATGTATCGCTGGGGAACGATCTCCGAGCTGATGGATCTCGACGTGATCTCGGAAATCATGGTGACGCGCTACGACGAGATCTACGTCGAAAAATTCGGCCTGCTGGAGCGCTATCCCTTCGCCTTCGCCAATGAGCGGCAGCTGATGAAGGTGATCGAGCGCATCGCCGTCGATTCCAACCGCTCGATCAACGAGAGCGAGGCGATGGCCGACTTCCGCATGCCGGATGGCTCTCGCGTCAACGCCGTCATTCCGCCGCTGGCGGTCAAGGGCGCCTGCCTCACCATCCGCAAGTTCGGCGGCAAGTCGCGGCTCGATATCAGCAAACTGGTGACCGCCGGCGCGCTCAGCGAGCCGATGCGCGCCTTCCTCGAGGCGGCCGTCCGCTCCCGCAAGAACATCGTCGTCTCAGGCGGCACCGGCTCCGGCAAGACGACGCTCTTGAACAGCCTGTCGCAGTTCATTCCGGTGGGCGAGCGCGTCGTTGCCGTCGAAGACACGTCGGAACTGCAGCTCGACGGCATTCATGTCGTCTATCTTCAATCGCGGCCGAAGACGGCGGAGTCGGAGACCAGCGTCACCATCCGCGACCTCGTGCGCAACGCGCTGCGCATGCGTCCCGACCGCATCATCGTCGGCGAGTGCCGCGGCGCCGAGGCGATCGACATGCTGCAGGCGATGAACACCGGCCATGCCGGCTCGATGACGACGGCGCATGCCAATACGCCGCAGGACATGATGACCCGCCTGGAGGTGATGGTGCTGCAGGGGCAGAGCTCGCTGCCTGTCATGGCGATCCGCCAGCAGATCGTTGCCGCGGTCGAACTTGTCGTGCAGCTGAACCGCCTGGCAAATGGTCGGCGCGCCGTCACCGAAATATCGGAGGTGATCGGTATCGATCCGGATACCGGCCTCATCATCGTTGAGCCGATCTTCAATCTCGTCGGCCGTGCCGGCGGCCAGGCCGTGCATGCCTTCACCGGCTACCTACCGAGCTTCGTCGCCGAGCTCGTCGAGTTCAACGACGACGGCGAGATCGAAAAACTGGACATGTTCGTCTGAGGGGGAAGCGATGAATATCAGCATTCTGCAGATTTTTACGGTCGCCCTCGGCGCTGTGACGGCGGGGCTGCTCGTCTGGGGCGCGCCGGTGCGCTGGCCGGCGCCGCTGCTGCGCGCCACCGAACGCGACATTGCGCTGGCCAGCGAGGCGGCGCAGGTCTTCGGGCGCGATGCCGTTCCACCCTATACGATGATCCTTGCCTACGGCATCACGGCGATCGTCGTCTTCATCGTGATTTCGCTGATCTTCGGGCCGATCTTCGGCATCGTCATCGCCATCCCGGTCGCCATCTTCCTCCCCAAGGGCATGATCCGTTATTTTCTGCAGCGTCGCTGGCTGCAGATCGAATCGCAGCTTCCCTATGCCGTCGACCAGATCGTCTCGGCGGTGCGCACCGGCAAGCCGCTCGCCATCGCCGTCAATGCGGTAGCCGATACCGGCCAGATGCCGGCCTCGCGCGAGTTCGAGCGCATCGCCCGCGAACAGAAGCTCGGCATCGGCCTGGTCGAGGCGCTCGACCGCCACGGCCGCAACGTGCCGAGCCTGCACTTCAAGATGGTCGATGCAGCCCTCGGTCTCTTTGCCCGCCAGGGCGGTGACATCTCCGAGCCGCTGACCGAAATGTCGAAATCCTTCAAGGAAATCTGGAAGCTCGATCAGAAGATCACGACCTCGTCGTCGCAGGCGCGCATGAACTTTCGCGTCGTCAATGGCGGCGCGCTGTTCATGATGCTGATGATCTTCTTCGGCCAGCCGGAACTGATCGACAAGGTGTTCGGCAACGCCATCGGCATCGTCATCGCGATCGTCGGCGCCATTCTCTACGCGACCGGTTTCTTCTGGATGCGCTCGATGATGAAGGTGTCTGTCTGATGTCTCAGATACCCCTCGCCCCGATCGCCATCGTCTTTGCCGGGATCACCGCTGCGCTGTTCGTCTGGTGGATCGGCGATATGCTCGGCAGCATTCAGGTGGTGCGCCGGTCCGCAGGTGGCGATGGTCCGCCGCCGAATATCGTCGATAGCATCGGCATGCGCACGCCGGTCGAATTCGTGCTGACGCATTTCGAGACCCTCCTGGCTGATTACGGCGCGCAGCTGGAGCAGAAATTGATCTATGGCGGCCGGCCCTTCGGCGGCGTCACGGGGCGGGAATATATCGCGCTTCTCGTGGTCTTAAGCCTTTTCGGTTTCGTCGTGCTCGGCCTGCTGTTCGGTATTGCCAGCGGCAGCGTGATCGGCGGGCTCGTGGCCGGGCTGATCCTTGGCCTGATCCCCGCGATCTATTTCTGGGTCGTCGCCGACGACAAGGCGCAGGACCGCAAGGAACGCATTTCGCGCGAATTTCCCTATTTCCTCGATCTGGTCGTCATGACGCAGCAGGCGCAGGCGACGCTGCCGGAAAGCCTGAGGCTTTATGCCGAAGCCGCACCCGGCACTGTCATGAGCGAGGAGATCGAACAGACGCTGAAGGACGTGGCGCTCGGCACCGGCATGATCGAGGCGTTGCAACGTCTGGAGCGCCGCATGACCGCCGAGGAGGTCATCCGCGTCATCCGCGCCGTCATTCAGGGCGAAGTCGAGGGCAGCAACCGCGTCGAGCTGTTGCGCGAACATGCGCGCGACCTACGCTTCCGGCGCTGGGAAAAGGCCGACAGGGCCAGTGAAAAGCTGAAGGCCAAGATCGTTATGCCGGCGATGATGATCGTCGTGTCGATCCTGCTTCTGGTACTGGCGCCTGCAATTGTCGAGATGATGTCGAGTGGGATGTTCTGATCATGGCCTTTTTTTCCTTCTTTCGCGGAAACAAACCAAGCCTTCTGCAGACCGGTCCCGGTGGCCAGAGCCGCAGCCATGTGCTCGACCGGCCGGAAATGTCGATCGGCAGGGCTGCTAATGCCGATATCGTCGTCGACGATCCGTTCCTTGCGCCGATCCATGCGCGCATCGAGCGGCAGAGCGACGGCGGCTTCATCATCCGCCGCATGGGGCTGAACCCGATCATGCTGCGCGGCGAAGCCCTGCTGCAGACGGCCTCGCTGAAAGCCGGCGACAGCTTCCGCCTCGGCAAGGACGTCGAATTCCAGTTCGTCGTCAAGGCCGCCGCCAAGGAGGCGCCGAAGAAGGAGGCTTCCAAGGCAGGTGACGACAAGCCGAAAAAGTCGCTCCTCAAGCAGCCGGCCTTCCTCGCCGGCATGGGTGTCGCCTATCTCGCCATCGTCGGCATCATCGGTTACGTAATCCTCTCCGACAGCGGCAGCGCGGAGGGTGGCCCAACGGCAGAACGCATCAATGCGGAAGCCGGCCGCATTCCGACATGCATCAAGAATGCCCGGCGCATGCGCCAGGTTTCGGAGGCGAGCTTCAACGGGGCAGTCGGCGGCCGTGTCGGCAGGGATGGCGACGCAACCTATGCCGCCCTTTCGCTTGCCGCCGAACCGTCTGATGACGCCGCGCTGGCGAAGGCCGCCGAGCCGATCGTCGAGGCCTACAAGCGCACGGCACTCGCAGCCCTTGCCTCGGAAAACCGCGGCAACAAAACGCTGGCGCTGACCCTCTACCAACAGACCTACGATCTCGTTCCCGATGTCAACTGCTCGGCAGCGCGCTTCGCGCTGCAGCGGCGGGCCGCGGTGAAGCCTCCGGCGCGCCGTTGACCGCCAGTCTTGCGGCTGCTCGCTGACATACAAATGTGGCTTGTTCATCATCGATGCCGCGCGAGCCGGGTAGCGATGTCAAGGACTTGCCGGAATACTGGCGATGACCTTTATCTCAAAGTCAGTTGCACCATGCGATATCATATTGAATTTATTTGGTTATTGCATAGAGATTCCCGGTGTGTGTGGACCTGTGCGTGCGTGTGAACGGATTTTAAGCCGCCTTTGAGGGTGTGCGACAGCCTCTATCCTCGTCCACCTCAAATTCCTAGAAAAGCGCCGCCAGATCGCGCCGGCCATCCACCACGCGGATGATCTCGACCGCATCAACCTCGCCCTCGTCCGTGTCGGGGTGCGTCTCGTACAGGATCACATACGGCGCTTCGACTAGCATCCGCGCGGTGCGGAAGATCTCGGGGTGGCGCTCGCCAAGACGCGGATGATCGATAAGCAAGCCGGCCTTGTGGCGGAACTGCTGGAAATACCGCTCGGCCGCCTGGGGCTGCTCTTTGCCTATGTCGACGAAGACTTGCTTGACGTCGACTTTCGCCCTCGGCGTCCAGAGAAGCTTAACCGCCATGTCCGCGGGCAGCCTTCAGTTCCTGCCGCGCTTCCGCAAGCATCTCATCGAAATCGACTGGCGAGGCAGTTCCGCTCGCCTTGCCCTCGGCCCACATTTCGCGCAGCTTTTCGATATCGCCGCTGCGTTGCTGCCATTTGGCGGACCAATCGCGCATCGCTTCGCGGATGACCTCGCTGGCGCTGGCGTAGGCACCGCTTCCAACAGCGTCACGCAGCAAGTCGGCATGTTGCGGCGTCACTGAGACGCTGATCTTCTCAACATTGGCCATAACTCACCTCCATACACTTATGGTAGGAATTATTACCACCGCCAGACACCCCTGCCAAGAAATTTCGAGGCGGGCAATAAAGCAACGAGGGTCGATCAAATCGTCGGAGACGCCACGATGTTTGCAACTGGCGCAAACGTGACGGCGAAAGGCGGTTGGCCCTCGAAGCTCGGACTATCTTTGCGCGCTTGAGGGAAGGTCCGGTCGTCGCTCTCCCACTCCCTGCCGCACGAGCGATAGGGCAGCGATACCGGCCTCATCGGCCGCACGCAGAAGCGCTTCCCGGAATTGTTCCGGGGCAATCTTGCCGCTCAATGCGTCCACGCAGGCTTTGACTGCAGCCACATATTCCTCGCCGTCATCGCAAGGCCAGTCGTTGATCAGGAGACGCGCCGCGTCGCCCAGCGTCCATACGATCTTGCGAGATGCCGGGCCTCGCAAAGCAAACCCTACCGGCGTGAATGCTGATGATGTGTTCCAGCACATTGTCCTCGACCCCTCAAGGCACGGATATTGCAGTCCCAATTTCAATATACGCGCGTATTCTGAAATGTGGAATTGAAAACTTGCGAGTGGCACCCCTTGAGCGCGAGCTGTCGAATGATGAAGAAAGGGCGCCTACGACCTTATGTTGATCCGCCCCGCGCTGCGTCGACAAGTGTCGCCTTGATGGACGCATTCTGGGTTTGCAACAGATTACCCTGCCCCGTGTCAGCGGCACACCGCTCCCCCTATCAGTCTCCACGCTTCCGACCGCTCACCGCAATTCGGCGGTAACGCGGAAAATGCCGCCGGCCGACGCATCGGAGCAGACGACGAAGGTCGAACCTTCCTGCGCCATGAAGGCGACATTGCCGCCGGCTTCGCAGGGGGTGGCGCTCCACTGCAGGATGATATCACCGTTATCGGGCAGCTTTTCCTGGGTGATCTTCGCCGCACTTGCCATCCACTCCGTCGCCGACGGCAGGTGGACGGGGGCGTTCAGCTGCTTCGACAGCCAGGCCGTATAGTTCTGCGCCACGGCAAGCGGCACGTCGTCGGCCGGCTGCTGCGGATTGTCGCCATAGGCCTGTGCGGCGGCGGGATCGGAATTGGCGGTGTAATATTCCGCCATCTCGGCACGGGTGACGGCCTTCGTCTGCATGCAGAAGGACTTGTCGATCTTCACGGCGTCGTTGGCAACGCCGAGCATGCCGCCGATTTCCTTCATCGACGAGGTCATCAGCCGGACATTCTCCAGCGAATAACTTCCGGCCGGGACGGTCTCGAAGGCAAGCGTCTGCGAAACCGGGCAGAAGCCGCGCGCCGACAGCGCCTCGAGATCGGCAAGGATCGGCTGATAGGCGACGACCGCGAGCTTATAGGCCTCGGCGGTGTAGCGGCCGTCGGCCTCGCCGATCTTCGGAGCGAGTGCGGCAAGCGCCGGATCGGCAGCACCTGCACGGGTCGCGATCGAGGCGCTGAGATCGGTCACTTTCTGCTTCAGCGCCGTCGCCTCGTCCTTTGCCGCCATGACATCGGCGATGACGGCATCGAAAAGCTTGGCAGCGTCGCCATAGCCAGATGTCGCGGCCGGCATCTGCCATTGCTCTGCCTTGGCCTTGGCATCGGTCATCAGCCCGGTCGCCTTGGCGACATCGGGACTATCGCCGGCGCCGATGCGATTGACGGTTTCGCGTTTGCCCGCCGCGTCCTTTTCGGCTGCCGTCAGCGCGCTTAGCGCCTTGGAGAGCTCGTCAAACGTCGTTTTCGACGCGTCATAGGCATCGACGGCGGCATGCATCTGCTTTGCGGTGGCGGCATCGGCGGCAGTCTTCATCTTGGCGTCAGCCTCGGCAAAACCTGGCGCCTTGTCGCCGCCGGCGGCCGAAGCGGCAGCTTTCGCCTTCTCGGCGTTCTCCTTCGAGATGCCGATCAGCGCATTGCCGAGATTGATGGCTGCCGTCTGGAAGCCCGGAAGCGCCTTTTCGTAATCTTCATCCTTGAGCAGGGCATCGGCCGATGTCAGCGCCGCGGCGCCGGTATCATAGGCGAGCTTTGCCTGATCGCCGGAAGGACGCTCCGGCGCCTTGGCGGCGATCGCCTTCTGCTTGCGGCTTTCTGCCTCCTTCTTCCAGGTGCCGACATCGGCGACGAGTTTCGGATCCGGGGCGAGCAGCTTCGGGATGGTGAAGACGCCGACGCCGATGCAGATCAAGAGCAGTGCGGCGATCATGGAGATCTTGAGAGGCGTCCATTTTTTCGGCTTCGGGGCGTCCTGTTGCTGTTGCATGCCGCCGCGCGGATCCCACGACATCGGCTGGATGCCTGTCGTCACCCGGGCAAATTCGCCCAGCGCATCGGCGCCCGTGCGCGGTCGCGCGCTTGGATCGCGGCTCAGCATCCTTTCCACCAGACTTGCAAGACCCTCGGGAAAGCCTGGGATCAGCACGTCGAGGCGGGGAAAGATATTGGAAGGGTCGAGATGGATGTTCTTCCAGCTCTGCTCGCGCTGATGCTCGTCTTCCCAGACCATGACGCTGTCGAAGACGCTGGCATAGGTCTGCCGCGGCAGGAAGAGCTTGTAGGCGATCATGCCCATTGCGTAGATATCGAGTGCCGATGAGGCGGAGAAGGTGCCGCTGGCATAGATTTCCGGCGCCCCGAATTCCGGCACATAGGGCGGGATGATGTGTTCGCCGATCTTCGAGATCAGGTGCAGGTTGCCGATCCGCACCGACAGGCCGGAATAATCCTCGGAGACGTAGATGCACTGGTCCGTCAGCGCATTGTGGGCGTAGCCGGCGCCGTGCAGCGTTGCCAGCCCCTCGAGGATGTGGCGGCCGATCTCCACGGCGCGCTCGTAAGCTACCATTTCCGTTTCATCGAGATATTGGTGCAGCGTTTTCGACGGCCGCTTCTCGACGATGTAGAAATTGTCGTCTTCCGGCGACGGCGGGATGAGGTCCTCGATCTCGACGAAGCGCCGCGCCGTCAGCGATTTGGCCTCGTTGATGGAGGTCCAGACCCGCTCGAAACGAGCCTTGTCCAGTTTCAGCGCCATATCGGGCGCGACGATGAAGACCGCATGGTCCATCCGCTTGTCCTGGGCCGGATAGACGATGAACTCGTTCTCGTAGACCGGCTCGCCGATCGTGTAGCGGGCGATCAGATCACTTCTCATGCACGTGTCCCCCTGCATTCATTACATTCATGAAACCGAACTCTATTCGCCTGCCAGTAATGGATCGCCGATAAGGCCTGCGGCGAGCAGCAGGCCGGTCTTTGTATCGCGAAGCGCGAAGGCAAAACGGGCATCGGCCACGACGCGGACAAGCTTCGGATCGATGCTGCGTTCCGTGATAACAGCCGTGGCTGCCGCCGCCTCCGTGCCGTTTTCGTCAACCTTGATCATCGTCTTCTGAAGGACGCGCGACAAGCGGATGTTTTCCTTGGTGAAACCCGGGAAACCCGCATCCTTGGCCTTCTCGGGCGTCACGCCCATCGCATTGAGTATCGGCATCAAATCACGCCCGTCGTTCAGGGAAAAGCGGGGCAGGAAGATTTCGCCCTTGGCGGCTTCGAATTTTTCTCCCTGCAGCCAGGAAGTGAGCGTCTTCAGGTCCGCGCCGCCCACACCGTTGCCTGAGCGCGCCGCCACCACGACCATACTGTAGCTCTCGCCGGCATAGGCAAGATCGACGGCAGTGAATTTCTCGTCGACGCGGAATTTCTGACCATCGCCGGCAAGATGCATCATCGGCACCGAAATCGTCGATCCATCCGGCCTCTGAAAGGGGCTTGCCGGGCTTTCCTTCTCGAAAGACGTCTTCCAGCGCGCCTTGAAGGAGAGCGCACCAAGACTGACGAAGCCGCCGCCGGGCGGAGAGTCCAGGATGACAGGAATGGCGCCTCGCGTTGCCTGGCTTACCCAGCCGTTGATGTGCTCGACCGATTTCGGTCCGTCGAGATCCTCGATCGAGGGCTTGATCCGGTGGCGGGCGAGCATGGAAAGCGCATCGGGGACGAGCACCAGCTTGTCGTCGAAGACGATCGCGACCGCCGCAGTCAACGGCGCATCCGCAGCCGCCGGCTTCACCTGATAGATCGCGTCGAGCACCGCCTCCGGTCCCTTGACCTCGCCGCCGAAGCCGAGACCTTTGGCGATCGAGGCTTTGCCCTCGTCGGAGGCGCCGAGGCTTGCCAGACCGAGTGCTGCGGCAAGGCTTGCCGGCGACACTATGATATTGGCAGCACCCTCCTTTGCCAGGGTGCGATCGATGAGTTCGGCGGCAAGCCCTGCTTGTGCTGCAAGCATCGCCTTGCTGTCACCGGAGTTGCCGGCATGGGCGGACGCGGCAAGTGTCATCAGAAAAGCGGCAAGACCCGCCAACAGAGTGGATTTCGGCATGGTTCGCTCCTGTTCAGCGGATGCGATAGAATTTGGAATCGAACGACCATTTGCCTTGGGCGCCGGTTTCGTCGTCGCCGACGATCCTGAGGCTTCGGGCGAGATCGTAGACATAGTTGAAGGCGGCGCGCTGGCCGACGAGCGGCGTCGGCACGTCGGGCAGGTCGAGCACTTCGATCGGCTTGTCGCTGAGGATGGCAACGACCATGCCGACGCCGGCCGGTCCCTCCACTACATATTCGAAGCCGGTATAGGGATTGCGCGCATCGGGCACGACGACCGGCCGGGCCGGATCGAGCCGGTTGTCGCCGCTTTTGGCTGATGGTTTCAGCCCCATCGAGCGCTTGTTAGGAAAAAGCTGTGTCAGCTTGCCGGAGGCATCGATATCGACCAGGATCAGGTAACCGGACTTCTTGGTGGACACACGCATCGCCACCTTGTCGCCGATGCTGACCGCAGTGCCGGGCAGCACGTCGACGGCGACGCCCGCCTCATTGTCGCTCTTCAGCGTATTCTCGACGGCGGCGACCGCCGTCTTCGCCTCGTCGCCGGTGATGACATCCCGGCCGAGCGCATCCGGCTGGCCATAAAATTGCGGCACCGGCGTGAAGCGGCAATCTCCCGCATGCGTCCGGCAATATTCGTCGGATTTACGCCGGACATAATCGAGCAAAGCGGCATTGCTGACATTCGGCTTGTCGGCTGCGCGCGCCACGCCATCCTGCACGCCTTCGATGAAGCGGCGGGTGAAGACGCCAAGCGGTGGCTTGGCCTCGCTATCGACCAGCGCCCACTGCCCTGCGTTGACAGCCGACCAGACCATGGCGTTTTCGCCGCCGAAGGAGAATTTCGCTTCCTTGCCTGATTTGTTCGGCGGTTCGAGCCCTGCCAGCGCCGGGCCGAGGCAACGCACGGTGCCGGATGGTGCGGCCACCGCGCTGCGGCTGCCGGGCCCGACATGGCAGGCATCAATCAGCAGCGTGACGCGGCGATCCTTGAGGCTGTTCAGCCTTGCGGCGATCTCGGTTTCGCGGATCTGGTTGGTGACCGTCACCTTGCCGCCCTCGCGCACCAGCTTGGCATCGACGGCCACCAGCGTCGGGCTCGTCGTTTCCTCGGCGCCCATTTCTTCAGAGCCCTGGCCGCTGAAATAGAGGAAGACGCGGCTTCCGGGCGTCGACTGGCGCACCAGCCAGTCGTCGATTTCGGCAAGGATCGCCTCGCGGGTCGCCTTGCGGTTGGTCAGCGTGTGGATCTGCTCCGGGCGGTAGGCGAGCGTCTTGGCGAGGAAGACCTGCATCGCTTTTACGTCAGTCGCAGAACCGGTCAGCTTCGCCTCGCGCATCTCGTAGTCGTCGATGCCGATCAACAGCGCGCGGTCACCGGGCTTGCTTTCGATCACCGGCGTCTGGACGACTGCTGGCCGCACGGCGGGTTCGTCGGCGACGGGCTTGTCAACTGGCGCGGTATCGTTGGCCGGCGCGTCTGGCGTTTCGGTCGTCCCAGCCGGCGCGGTATCGCCGGCGGGTGGGGTGGTGATGGCGAGGTTGGCCTCTTCCTGTCCGGACTTCCTCTGCTTCATCCCGCTACTGGTGGTGGTGGACGCGACCTGATCATTGGCAGCAGGCCCTTCAACATCAGGCACGTCGCCGTCGGTCTTGGCGGCGATCCAGTCGCGGAACGCGGCAACACGTGTATAGACGCCGTAGTGCTCGGCCTCAGCGCAGCCGGCGCCCCAGCTGACGATGCCGAGCTGGATCCAGCGCTTGTCGGGACGCTGGGCGACCAGCGGCCCGCCGCTGTCGCCCTGGCAGGCGTCCTTGCCGCCTTCGGCATAACCGGCGCAGACATTGCGCTCGTCGATCGGGTTCATGCGCATCGAACTGTCGCGATAGGCGGCGCGGCAGTCCTCGCGCGGGACGATCGGCAGTTCCACTTCCTGCAGCTCGGTCGGCAGGTATTTGTCGTCCCAGCCGTGATCGGCCTTGGTGTAGCCCCAGCCGGTGACGACGGCGGGGTGGCCGGCTGCCTCCACTTCGTCGTCCGAGGCCGAGGCAAGGATCGCCGGCTTCGATTTGGCGGGCTCGCTGAGCTTGATGAGGGCGATGTCGTTGGCGAAGACCTTGCGGTCGAAGTCCTCGTGAATGATCACGTCTTCCACGGCCAGTCCCGGCTTATCGGGCCCATCGACGGCGATCACCTTATCGATCTTCGATTTACCCTCGACGATCAGCAGGTCGCGGGCGAAGAGATCCTGCTTGCCGGAGCGGCCGCTGGTGACGCAATGGGCGGCCGTCAATATCCAGCGCGGCGAAATCAGCGAGCCGCCGCAATGGCCGCCGAAGCGGCCGCGCTGTTCGGGATCGGGCGCCAGGATCTTCACCTGCCAGGGCCATTCGCCCTTCTTGGCCGCCTGGCCGCCGATGACCCGCCCGCCATCCTCGCCGGCGAAATCAGTATCCTGCTGCGCCAGCACGGGAGTAGCCAGAAGCAGCATGACGGACGCAATATTGAGGACCCTGCTGATCGACGTGCTCATAGCTTGGCTCCAGCGGAGGTATAGAGGACCGTAAATCCGACGCGCGCGCCCTCGGGCAGGAATTCGCCGAGGCGCTTGGCGATATTGCCGGCGGTGCGGCGCCTGTCGTTCTGCTTCAGGAACTCCAGAAGTTCGGGCATCGGCGTTTTAGAGGTGACGGCGACGAGCAGGTCCGTGCCGAATGGTGCGACGACGGACAGGTCGAGATCGAAGGTGGCAGACATCTCGGCATCGACCTCCTTCTCGCCCGGATAGAGGAACTGTACGGTGCCATCGCCGGTGACGTCGAAGAGCACGAGCTTGCGGCCTGATAGATCCGAAACGCTGACGCCGACGCGTTCACCCTCACGATGGACGGTATCGGAAGGCGTCACGCGCACGGTCTGCGGGTTGGTCTCGGAGAGCCGCTTCAGCGCATCGAGCGCGGCCATCCGGTCGACGACGAAAGGCATGTCGCCGGCGCCGATGGCGGAGGCGACGACATCGGCGCCGGCAATCGCCTCGTGTTTTGCGGGATCGAAGACAAGTTCGGCATCGGCACCTTCCGTCAGCTTGAACGGCGTGACGGCGGCGTCGATCCCCTGCAGCACCGGATCGGAGCCGAGGGCGGCAACGCTGATCGGTGCGGGCTCGGCGGGCAGCGGAGTGTTTGATTTCTCCGCCGCCGCCTGGGCCCCCGCCCCTTCGTAATGATAGACGACCGCGCGATCGAGATCGGTTCCGGGCGGGCTTTCGGTAAAGATGTTCTGCCGCTGGTTGGTGAACTGGTAGACCGCCTGGCGCACATATTCGAACAGTTCGCGGCGGCTGACGGCGCCGTCGCCGTTGCGGTCGGCCGCCCCTTCGAAGGCGCGGGCGGTGGCATAGCTCAGCGCGCCGCGTTTTTGCGGAATGCCGGGAATTGATATCTCGGGCGACTTGGTGTTTTCGTCGACGGCGGCGAGAAAGGTCAGCCGCTTGAAATCGAAGCCGGTGGACAGCGCATCCGCCGTGGTCGAAATCGGCGCGAGGTCGTCCTCCTCGATCGTATAGGAAGGCGCCTGACGCCAGGTGATCTCGGCGCCGCGCGGATCGACGTCGCGGGTCATCCCGCCGGCATGGCAGGTATCGGCGATGAAGACGACATCGGCGCCTTTGGTCTCTAGATTGCGGATCAGCGCCTTGAATTCGTCGCCGAAGATGCGCTCGCGCGAACCCGGTAGCCGGGTGTCGAAGCCGGCAAGCACATAGACCTCGTCGCGGCCGCTCGGTTTGGAACCCTTGACTCGTTCCGGCTCGCTCGACCCGTGACCGGCGATGCCGAGCACGACGAGATCGCCAGGCCCTGCCCTTTCGGTCACGGCCTGGATCGCGTGGAAGATGCCCTCGCGGTCGGCAGCACCATTCTTCAAGAGCGTCATGTCCTCGACGCCGACCGAACGCAGCGAAAGCGAAAGATCCTCGGCATCGGCGACGGCCCCGTGCAGCGGCGGAACGTTGCGGTAGAGGTCGATGCCGATCAGCACGGCCCTGACTGCACCACGCTCGGGCGCCTCGATGACCCTTGCCAGGCTATCGGTGGCCGCCATGGTGAGGAGGGCAAGTGCTGCGGCCATGGAAACGAATGCGGTCATGGCCAAGCTCCTCCCCGCCTCAGCTACTCGCGGCGCCATTCGACGCGGCGGTTCAGCGCATCGACATCGTCTTCGGTGAGATTTGCGGTTGCGGTGACGTCCACCGGCTCGGATGCACCGCGGCCTTCGGCGTCGATTGTCGCGTCGAGGCCATTGCTCTTCAGGAAGTCGGCGACGGCCTGGGCGCGGCGTTCGGAAAGCTTCTGATTATAGTCGTCACCGCCGCGCCGGTCGGTATGGCCGATGAGGATGATGCGGCCGGGCTTCTGCTCTTTCAGCGCCTCCAGCAGCTCCTCGGCGGCTTCGGTGCCGATCGAGGTGAAGCTCGACTTGTTGAAGTCGAAGGTGATCGGAACCGGAATGGAGACCGGCACGATGCCGCGCACATTCTCGGAATAGATGCCGCCGAGCACGCCGCTGCGGTGATCCTTCTCGGCCGGCACGAAACTGCCTTGCGGATTGTCGCTCGTCGGGTTGGCGGCAAGGATGCGGGCCTGGGCGGCGCGCTGGATGAGATCGGAGATCGTCTCGGCCGGTGGCGCCTTCGGCGTGCGGGTCTCGTTCTTGATGATCTCGATCGCCTGCTGGTAATCGGCGGCGGCATCGGCGAAGCGGCGTGAGGAGAAATAGATTTCGCCGAGTGTGGCGGAGGCCTGCCAGAGCACCTGCGGGCTGTCGGCGGCGACAAGCAACGGCTCGTAATCGGCGACCGGCTGGTTGGCGGCCATCATCTCCTGGGCAGCCGAAAGCCTGAGGGCCGCGACGCGGCGCTGGGCATTCACCTGGAACTGGCCGCAATCGGCGCTGACGGCGATCGCATCAGCCTCAGACGCGGCAGCACTGATATCCTTGGCGGCAACGGCGGTGTTCAGCTTATCAAGAAGAGCCGTGCAAACAGGCGTATCGGCGTTTGCTACCTCGATCTCTTCCCCTGCCTGGCCAGGTTCGGCCGAACGGCCGAGGTTTAGCTGCGGCATCTTGATGCTGAAGCCGCCGGGAAGCTTGAATTGAGGCATCTTGATCTGTGGCATCGGCAGTTTCGGCATCTTCGTCTGGGACGTCTGGGCCGGCTGCTTATACTGCGTCGTCGGTTGCTTATATTGGGTCGGCTTGGTGGATGAAGTCGTATCGGCGGGCCCGATCAGCTCCAGTTCGTCGGCGGCAAGCTCCTGGCCGGGCGCCAGGTTGGTGACGATCTTGTATTTCTTCGGCGGCTGCTGTGCTGCCTGCTCGACGGGCTTCGGCGCGACCTTTTTCGGGGCAACAGGCTTCGGTTTTTCCACCACCGTTTCCGGCTTCTTGGCAACCTCCTGTTTCGTCACCGGCTTCGGCTTCGGAGCGACTGCAGGTTTCGGCGCAACGGGCGGCTTTGCAGCCTGCTCGACTGGCGCGGGTTTTGCTGCGGGGGCGGCTGCGACGGGCGGGACAGCGGCCGGACTATCGACCGTCGTCAGCATCAGCGTCTTGCTGCTGATCTTGGTGCCGAGGCTTCGGGCCTCTTCCAGGCTTCGGGAGACGGCATCCATGCCGCCGTCAACCGAGCGGAACATGCCGCCGCCGCTGCCGCCGAGATCGGCGAAGATGTTCAGCGGCTTGGAGGAATAGAAGACTTTGATCTGCTCCTGACCGACCGGGCCTGAAACCTGCAGCTTGGCGCCGCTTGCCGGATCCGGCACCTGCACGCGCTTGCCGGCGCCGACAAGGGCGTCGGTCTGGTACTTGTTCGGGAAAAGCTTCACGACTGCGCCATTCGGCGAGACGTTCAGCACCGTGACATAGGCGTTCTCGGTCGACTGGATGAAGAGGCCGACAACTTCGCCGATGGCGTATTTGGCTTCAGCGCGATCGAAGGTGACGCTGACGGGCCCGGTCTGCGCCGGCGCTTCGGTCAATGTGCGTTCGTTCTGCGCCTCGACGGCGGGAACCACCGAGAAGAACGAAAGAAAGGTGGCTGCTGCCAGGATGGCTTTGCGGTTCGGCATTGGAAAACCTCCTCTTCGAACATCTCACACTGTGTTGAAGATGAGAATAGCACTGACTGGCGAAATTGGGATGGCTTTGCCTGTCTTGCTTGAGGGAGGGTTACAAATTATTTGGAGCCGCCAAGAATCCGACAAGGCAAAGACGTGAGCAAGACTCACGCTCTGGCATAACCGGGGCCTGTTATAGTCCGTTCAACTGCAGGGAGGTGGTTAGTTCTTGGGTTTCTGCCCGGCTGATTTCAAAATCGAGATCAGGTCGCTCATTCCTTCGGGTGAGGAATTGTAGAGCCAAAGAATATCCGGATTGTCGACCGTGAATTCCTTGCCGGGGCCTGAGCCCATGTCGCGGCCGGGAGAGGTCGCATCGGGCAGCTTCGCCTCGCCGGGCGCCAGCCCCTTGGCGCGTTCTTGTTCGGCGATGATTGCAGTCGCCGCAGCAAAGGCCTTTTCGTCATGCTGGCGCAGCGCCGCAAGTGAGGGGTTCCGCGCCGCAAGCGCGTCCTCGGCAGGGCCGGAATAGGCAAGCCGCGGGGTCTGCAGCGTCAGCAGAAGGCCGATCGATAAGGTTATGAGCCAGGATTTCGTCATCGTCGTCAAATCCGTCCTATTGGCGCCACTGCGCGACAAAAGCACGTCGCATTAAACTTGATTCATGCGACGTGCTTTCGCTCTTTGTTTTTGCATGTCGTTCTCCCGGAACTGCTGCACCCTTCCGGGCGACATGCATAGGCGCCCCGAGAATAGGGAGAGGCCGAAAGGAAGGCAACGGCGCACAGTGCCAATCGATTGGGAGGGTTGAAATCGGCTGGCAGCGGCGCCTTCGCTCTTTGTTTTATGCATGTCGTTGACCCACCGCCGCACACTTCCGGGCGACATGCATCAGAGGATCTTCAATTGCTGCAAGCCGAGGCGCAGATCGCGCAGCATCTCGCCGAAGATCTCCTCGATCATTCCGGTCGACCAGACGACCATGGTGCCGTAGGGCGAGCGCTTGCGCTGCATGAAGCCTGCCGTTTCGAAATCGATCAACGTCTTGCGGCAGGTCTCGCTCGACATCACCGCAACAAGGAAACGGGCGAGATTGGACTGGTCGATCGCGCCTGATTTGTCAGCCCAGTTCTGGATCAGCCGCGGCTTGGTGTCGGCGGTGAACATCGAGGCGAGCGCACGATCCTGTGAAAGCCCCAGACGCTGCAGCTTGGCCGGATCGCGGGTCAGCGAAACCACGTAATCATTGTGCAGATCGGCGAAGCGCTCGATGTCCTCGGCGGTGCTGATGCCGAAGACCTTCATCGAATAGAGGAACTCGGCCATCAGGTAGGTCGGCTCCGAGCGCAGTTGCGCCAGATGCTTGTCGTCCTTGCTGGCTGAGGCAGCGCAGACGCGGTCTGAGAAATCTATCCTCGCCGCGCGAACCTGCTCCAGCAAGCTTATATCGAGCGCCAGTTCGTCACCGTTCCATTCCAGCATAAGCATTCCCTGCCGACAAATCTTCGAGACGATGATCTTGTACTATCGCCCGCGCAGATCTCCAAATCGTTTGGAAAGCAACGGCTTGCTGAGAAGTCATATCTAGCCTACCATTTTTGAAAAGCGTGACGGTAACAGTGCATGATGCCGAAAAGTGTGATCGGTTTTCGGACGACATCATGCACTAACCTTAATTGAGAACAGGATTCAGATTTTTAGCCGGATCGGACTAAAATCATCCTGTTCTGGGGGTCGAGGCAATGCGTAGTTTTGGGTCGCATATTTTGTTTGCCGCGGCACTTGCGGTCGCCTCGCCGGTTTTTGCCAAAGACACGACGATCATCGAGCTTCGCGGCGGCGACGGCGCGCGTTCGGTCGGCATCATTTCTTCCAACGAGGAAGCGGAGGCATCCGGGCCGGCGGCGATCACCGTCGGTGACGACGGCACCATTTACATCCTCGACCAGAACAACGGCCGCGTGCTCGCCGTCGACGCCGAACGCTCGCAGGCCGAGCCTGCGATCCTGCCGCTGCCGGAAAATGCCACGGCGGGGGATCTCGCCGTCGTTCACAACGAACTCTACCTCTGGTCCGACGGCGTCGTGCCGCTCGAGCGCTCCACCGATGCCGACGGCCGGTCGCAGACGCTGCGCGCCGTCGACGGCGGCGCTGATGCCGACGACTACACCCGCTCGGTCTTCGCCTCGATGGGCTCGGTATCACCGGGGCCACTGAACAGCATCATCGACGAGATCGGTCGCAGCACCAGCCGGCCCGAGGCCCGCCCGCCGGTCATTCAATACGTGCCGAGCCGCGGGCTCGGCGATATCGTCGCCGAGGTCTCGGCTGCTGCAAACGACAAGGCGGAGATCCTGCTGCGGCGCAGCAGCTCGGAGGAGAATTTCCTCTCGCTGCAACTCGCCTCGGAAGGGCGGATCGGCACCGTCGAACTTCTCGACATCGACACGACGGGCAGGCCTTATGTGCTGGTTGAGCTCGTACCCGCCGACCGGCCCGAGCGCACCGGCATGCTGGTGGTGCGATTCACGCCGAACGGCGCGATGGACCGGGTCTACGACCTGCCGATCGAACCGGGTACGGTATTCTCCAGACGCTTCGTGGCGATCGGTCCGCGCGGTGACGTGCTCTATCTCCGCTCGCAAGAAAGCCGGGCGCAGGTGCTGCGGCTCGACGGCCGGGAGCCCGGCCGCAAGCTTGCCGTTATCAGGCCCACCAAGCAGCCGGCTGCCGGCAAGCCCGGCAAGACGCCGAAGGTGGCGATCGTGCCGAAATCGCGCAGCGACGTCATCGAGCGGGCAATCGGCTTCGAGACGATGAACTGGCTGGTGACACCAACCGCCTATGGCAGGGATCCGGGACCGGGCTGCGTCAACATGAACCGGCTGCGCCGCCCGATCTACCTGATCGGCAAGCGCGGCCAGACGGTCAAAGGTGTTCCCTACTGCTGGGGCTGCAAGACGCCGCTCGAGAATTTCATCGGCGGGGTGGAAAAGGGCCAGACCGCCGGCAACGTCTGCACCAAGAGCGCGCCGCAATCCAACATCCTCGGCGTCGATTGCTCCGGTTTCGTCAGCGACGCCTGGGGCCTGAAGATGCACGTCTCGACGCGCGCCATCCCTGGGATCACCAAGCGCCTCTCCGATCCCTGGTCGATGCGGCCGGGCGATGCACTGAACAAGCCGGGCTCGCATGTGCTGCTGTTCATGCGCTTCACGGCCGACAAGAAGGTGGAGGTAATGGAGGCCTCGCCGAATGCCTGCAAGGGTCGCGTCTGCCGCAATACCTATTCGCTCGGCAGCCTGTTGATGCGCGGCTACCAGCCGGTGCGCTTCAAGGGGCTCGATGGCTGAACGGCGGGAAACTCACGCCGCCGGTCTTGATGTCAGCCGCCGCTTCGCCATCGCCAGAAGTCCATGCGCCGCGACGCTGTCGGCATAGTCCCGATAGGCGGGGTCTCGGCTTAACATGCGCTCTTCGGCGCGGGCGCGCAGCAGGTAGATAAGACTGACGATCGCCAGCATGCCGGCCCGGGCAAGTCCTTCCGCAAGGCCGCTGGCGAGGAAGCCTGGGATCGCAACCAGCCACCAGGCGATGTTCTTCGAGACATAGGCCGGATGCTTCATGAAGCGATAGGGGCCTGATGTGATGATGCCGCGATGGGTGAGATTGGAAAATCGCGGCCCGAAAGCGACGGTCGCCCAGACATAGGTGACGGTGCAGAACAACGTCGCGACACTCCAGAGGATGAAGATGGTCGACCCCTCCTGGATTACGGTCTCCCAGCCCGGCCCCTCGCCATAGGGCACGAAGGCATGCGAGATCGCAGGGAAGAACGGCTCGTAACAGATGAGGCAGACGAGCCATCCGAGCGTCGTCTTCTCCGTTGCCCTGACATGCCATCCGAAAAGCTTGAAAGTCGCGACGTAGCCGCCGGCGGCTAGCACGATGTCGAGAAGAAAGGCAAGCTGCAACAGGCCTTCGAACCAAGCCGCAGAGAGCGGCGGAAACGCCCAGGCCGGCTTCTCGGCAAGATCGGAAAGGGCTGCCATGCCGCCCGAGAACATCAGCACCAGAAAGAAGCACTTGATCGCGAGCAGGCGCAATGCAAACAGCACGTCCTCCTCGCGAAAATCCTGCATCAACACCGCGCGCCCGACCTGGTTGAGATAATCGTCGGGCTCCTCCGCGATGCGATCGGTGACCGCGACGTAGAGAATGGTGGCGCCGGCAAGTGCGATGGAAATGGGAATAGTGGTGTGCCCAGCCTCGATGATCCATCGGACGGCCGACGACTGCGTGAAAAACGGAAAGACCGAACAGGCGATCACGACCACGCCAAGCAGCGCTGCGAGGCCGACGAGCTTCGTTCCGATGCGACGCCAGAAGATGGCGGGAGCTTCGCCTCGTCTCTTTCTCGATACCCAGGTCGAACGAGCAGCGAATGTGCCGTCGACGACGACCCACGCCAGGAGAAGGCAGAAGACGGCAAGCGCCATTGCCTTGCCGGGCTCAAGCTGCAGGTAGGTCGAGAGCGCAATGCCGATCAGAACTCCGGCAAGGGTCGCCGCCTGGCTGACGAGAGGGCTCCCGGTTACGGTATCCCCATCCTGCGATATCGGCACGCGCTCGGCTTCCTTGATTACATTGCCGCCTGAACGGAAGGTTGTCGAACGGAGCCCCGAGAGCGTATCCGTGAGGCCCGGGTCGCAAGCGCCATTGCGGCTTCATCGGTCAGGCCAGACGCATCCTCCGGCAGCGAGACCATCGCAATATCAAGATTGTCGTAATCGACCATGTAATAGCCCGATGCGGTTTCGATGACTGCCTCAGGCCTGATCGCCAATAGATCCTGCGCCATCGTGCCGACGAACAGCGGGCCGCCCCAGATGTAGCGGAAGGCATAGACCGGTATGCCCTCAGCCGAGGTGCCGAGCCGACGAATATCGATCTTCAGACGGCGATCGGACCAGCCCCCGCTGGAACTCGATGAACTGCTCGAACCAGAAGAACCGCTGGAGCCAGAGCCGCCGCCCATGCCGCCGCCGCCGGAATTCCCACTGGAACTGTTCTCGGAGCGGGCGAAAGCCGGTTGTGCGGCCACTTTTCTAACGGGGGGCGTGGTTCTCCTGGTCGGCGTGGCGCTCCTGGCCACCGGCTCTTCGCTGGCAAACAGGGTCCTGGCGCCAGGATCGAAGATGCAACTCTGCAGGATCGCGCCTGAGCCTGCGATGAATGTCGAGCACAATAGCATACGGATGATTAGCTTGTTGTTCATATAGGGCGCCCCCGGACCGCCGTTTCAGAAGAGATCGTACCTCGGATTTCGCTTTATCCATGTCGCTTTGGCGAGCTTGACGAGCCTGTCATCGAGCGACTTGGTCTTCGGAATTGCCTTTTTTTCCTGAGCGGTCAGCTCGGCGGCAAATGCGGCCTCCGCTTTTTTCTTGGCAGCGCCAGGAAGCCTCTTGAGTTCCGCCAGCGCCTGGTTCTTCGGATCGCCGCTGCCTGGCATGTTGATGGCGGTCGCCAGCGCGAAATAACGGGACGCGATTGCAAGGCTGTCAGCGTCCGCGCCCTCTTCCTTCGCGAGCATCGCGCGGTCGAGCGCACCCCAATAGTCGCCGCGTTCCGCGCCCATCTCCAGCCACTTGACCGCTTCCGCCTTGTCCGCGGCAACGCCGATACCGTCGCGGTACATGCGCCCGAGGTTTGTCGGGGCATAGGGCTGACCGCCCTCTGCCGCCCGCGTGAAAAGGTCGAGCGCTTTCGGGAGATCCTCCGGAGCGCCTTTTCCGAAACGGTAGACGAGCGCAAGATTGTTCAGCGAATAGATGTCGTTGCGCTGGACGCCGGCCTCGTAGAAGCGGACAGCCCGCTCAGGGTCGGCCGGAACGTTAACGCCGTTGAGGAAGATATAGCCGAGCTCGTTCATCGCATAGGTATGGCCGAGATCGGCGGCCTGCAGCATCAACCGCAACCCCAGCTGCTGATCGGCCTTTGTGCCGCGGCCGTAATAGAGGGACTTGCCATAGCTGTGCAGGGCAAAGGGATCGCCCTTGGCCGCTCCCCCCTTGGCAATCTCGCTCGCCTTGGCTGCGTCGCGCGGAACGGAGGCGCCGAACTCGTAAAGGCTCGACAGTTCATAGATTGCCCGGACATGCCCGGCATCCATCGCCTTGCTGATCGTCGCAAAAGCCGTCTTGGCGTCGCGGTTGGCAAGCTGGGCACGGCCAAGTTGATAGACGAAGCGCGCCACCTCGGGATAGGCCTTTATCGCCTCCGTGCAGGCCGACAGTGCTTCATCGGCGTCGATCTCGTTCGGCAACTTGCCTGCCGTCACGCCCTGCAGGTCGAGCGGAGCCGCGGCTGACGTATCGCAGGCGTCGAGCGTCGGCTTGAAAGTGACGGTCGCCGGCGGCAAGTCGTCATTGGCGGCCTGCAGCGTCACGGCGAAAGGCTGGTTTTCAGTGCCGATCTGGGGCTCGTAGGAAAGCGCCGGGATATCGGCGGCTTCAAGCACGTGGCCGAGACCGATCACCCGGTCTCCGGCGCGCAGCGTGCCCTTGTCGGGCAGGGCCGCGACCTTGAAGGTCATCTCCGCGGCCGATGCCGGCACGACCGGCAGGCTGGCTTCTACAGGGCCGACGCCGATCGTCGTGTCGACGTCGCGCGGCAGCGTCTTCAGATAGGCGTCGGCATCGGCAAGCCGCACCTGTTTTTCCTGCTCGAGCTGGGCGAGCTTGGCGCCGGCGTCGGCCGAGACGGTGATTGCGACGACGCCCTGCGCCGCCTGGCCGTAAGGATCGCTCACGGTATAGCCAATCAGGCCGACGGTTCCGGCAGCAACACCTGATGAATCATAGGTCAGCGCCGTCAGTGCCGCGGCAGGCATCTTTGCGCCCTGCTCGACCGGCTTGCCGTCGAAGCTGAGCTTACCGGTCTTAGGCAGCTGGTTGACGGTGACGAGCAGCGCCGAGCCGGTCTCGTCATGCGGCGGAGCGATCGGCAATTTGGTCGTGGCCGCACCCTCCGGCACGCTCACCTGCTGCATCGATTCGACGCTCGGCGGCGGCGGCGCCGGAATGAAATAGAAGCTGTCCATCAGCGAGGAGTTTTCCCAGGGGACCTGCTTGCCGCCGGTCATGGCCATCACGTCGCGGCGCACATCGGTCAGGACCTGGCGGATTTCCTTGTTGGGTTCGCTCGCCCGCTTGATGAAGGATTCGGAATAGGGGCTGAGCGCGCCGGTGCCATCGAGCGCCACCTGGCCGGGTTCTGTGGAAAAGGCGATCAGGCTGCCGAGGTCGCTGTCGATGCGCGCAAGTCCGCGTGTGGCGCCGACCGGCTCCAGTTTCTCCGCCATCCAGAATTTCTGGGCATTGAAGGGATTGTTGCGGCAGGCGTCGAGGAAGATCAACTGCACCCGCGAATTCTGCTTGAGATGGTTGAGGATGAGGTCGAGCGGCATGGTCTGCGTCTCGACGTCATAGGGCGTCTCCAGCGTCGCATCGACTGGCACGATGAAATTCTGGCCGCCCACCTGGATGCCATGGCCTGAATAATAGATCAGGCCGGCCTCGGCATTGCTGGTCGAACGCAGGAAGCGGCGCACCGTATCTTCGAGCCCGATGCGGTCGACATTGACGCCGATCGTCACATCGAAACCGGCCGCGCGCAACGTGGTCGCGACCTCTTCGACATCATTGGCAGGATTGGGAAGGGAGGGCAGCGTCTTGTAGACCGAGTTGCCGATGACGAGAGCGACGCGGCGTCCGCTCTCTTCTGTACCGGCGGCAAATGCCGTGTTAATCGACAGCAGCATTCCTGCAACAATCAGCAGATAAGCGCACAGTCTCTTGGCGTGACGAAACTTGGGCATGGCTCGATCGCAAACATTCTATTGTCTAAGTTCAATAAAATTTGCTGGCCTGCTGGTGCTAGGCCCCCTCCGCATTCACACTGCAAAGCTATTCCTCGGCGCTCTAAAAAGCAAGCTTCGCCGCCTCCAAGTGAATTGGAGCAGTCCCGGCAGATTGGAAGCCCATCGGTAGTAGGAAAGACTATTGAAATCAGGAAATTATCATGCGGCCGGAATTGGATACGTCATCCCCGGCGCAGTTTCCTTAACCTCCAAACGTATAGTTGCCGATCGAGGCCGGTTTCATCTCGATGGAGAAGCCCGGCAGGGTGGGCGGCATGTAGGCGGCGTTCTCGATCAGGCAGGGATCGAGGAAGTGTTCGTGCAGGTGATCGACATATTCGATGACGCGACCTTCCTTGGTGCCCGACACCGCGACGTAATCGATCATTGACAGATGCTGCACATATTCGCAGAGCCCGACGCCGCCGGCATGCGGCCAGACCGGCAGGTCGAACTTGGCGGCGATCAACAGCACGGAGAGAACTTCGTTCAGTCCGCCCATGCGGCAGGAATCGATCTGCACGATGTCGATCGCACCCTCGGCGATGAACTGCTTGAACATGATGCGGTTCTGGCACATCTCGCCGGTCGCGACCTTCACCGGGCCGATCGCCTGGCGGATCTTGCGGTGGCCGGCGACATCGTCGGGGCTTGTGGGTTCCTCGATGAAGAACGGTTTGGCGAAGGAAAGAGCTTTGACCCAGTCGATCGCCTGGCCGACATCCCACACCTGGTTGGCGTCGATCATCAGGTAGCGGTCGGGGCCGATCACCTCGCGGGCAATCCTGAGACGGCGGATATCGTCTTCCAGATCGCGGCCGACCTTCATCTTGATATGGTTGAAGCCGGCATCGATTGCCTCCTGGCAGAGGCGGCGCAGTTTTTCGTCGCCGTATCCAAGCCAGCCGGCCGAGGTCGTGTAGCAGGAGTAGCCCTCTTTTTCGAGGATGGCGATGCGTTCCGCCTTGCCCGCCTCGGCACGCTTCAGGATCTCGACCGCCTCGTCGCGCGTCAGAACGTCAGTGAGATAGCGGTAATCGACGATATCGGCGATCTCTTCCGGCGACATCTCGGCGACGAGGCGCCAGACGGGCTTGCCGGCCTGTTTGGCGAGCAGATCCCAGACGGCATTGACGACCGCGCCGGTCGCCAGATGAATGGCGCCCTTCTCCGGCCCGATCCAGCGCAGCTGGCTATCGCTGGTCAGATGCCGCCAGAAGGTGCCGGGATGGGCGAGAACTTCGGCGAGGTCGGCGCCGACGACGAGGTGGCGCATCGCTTCTATCGCCATGCAGCAAATGTCGTTGCCGCGGCCGATGGTAAAGGTCAGGCCATGGCCGGCAAGGCCGGGCGCGTCCGTATCGAGAATGACGTAGGCCGCCGAATAATCCGGATCGGGATTCATCGCATCCGATCCATCCAGGCTTTGCGACGTGGGAAAGCGGAGATCGAAGACGCGAAGGTCGGTGATGCGGGTCATGATGTTTCTCCCGATTGGTAGGCCGACCACATGGGGTCGGCTGCTGGGGCCGGACCGGCCGACGGGACCGCCGGCCGCATCGTCGGCTGAAATCAGATCGTCCAGCCGCCGTCGATGGCGATCGCCTGGCCCGACGTGTAGGTCGCGCCGGCGAGATAGACGGCGAGATCGGCAATCTCTTCCGGCGAGCCGAGCCGGCCCATCGGCTGGCGGGCGATGAAGGCGGCACGCGCCGCGTCGTAATCGCCCTGCGCCCGCATGCGGTCCTGCAGCGACGGGCTTTCCACCGTGCCGGGGCAGATGGCGTTGCAGCGGATGCCCTGACCGACATAATCGGCGGCAACGGCTTTGGTGAGCCCGATCACCGCCGCCTTGGTGACACCATAGGCGAATCGGTTCGGCACGCCCTTGATGCTGGAGGCGACGGAGGCCATGTTGATGATTGCCCCGTCCTTGCGCTCGATCATGCCGGGCAGCACGGCGCGGATGGTGCGGATCATCGCCTTGACGTTGAGGTCGAAGGCGAATTCGAGATCGGAATCCTTCATTTCCAGGATCGAGCCGGCATGGACGAAGCCGGCGCAGTTGAAGAGCACGTCAACGGCTCCGATCTCGGCGACGAGAGCCTTGACCGCATCGGCATCGAGCACGTTCAGCTTATGGGTGGAAACACCGGTCTCCGCGGCAAGCGTCGTTAAGGCCTCCGTGTTGATGTCGGTCGCGTGGACCTTGGCGCCGATCGCGGCAAAGGCTGCCGCCGTCGCCCGGCCGATGCCCTGGCCGGCGGCGGTGATGAGAACGGTCTTGTCGGAAAGTCTGTTTGTCATATCACGGGCCTTTTCTGAAATGGTCTAAGCTGGACGATGGAATGCGGTTCATGTCTTGGCGAAGCTCGGTCGTGATGGCGTCTTGTCCATCGTCGTCCACCATTCGCCCTCTTTGCGCGTTTCAAGCGGGTTCTGGCAAGGCATCCAGGCCGCCATTGCGTGGGCCTGGCTTCGGATGCGCGGGGCTCTCTGTATTAAATGGAGGACTTGCCACTGTTGCAAAGGCAGATCAGCGCCGGATCCCGCTGACCGGCTGAATGCGGAGGCTTGACGACGGCAACCGTCGCCGGCTCCAGGGCCGATGGCCATTCCCATGCGTTGCATGGTCGTTCCTCCCTGTCCTCGGCATGTTCTTCAGTGATGATTTGTCTGTTTATAGACAAACAAACGATTGGCCAAGGGTCAAGTGCGAAGTTTTGCTTTTCCGGCTGCGGTTCTGCGTATATGCAGACTGATATTCACAGGAGGAAGCAATGGAGACTGACGAGTCCGACCGCTACCGCGCTCCTGCCCTCGACAAGGGCCTCGATATCCTGGAATTGCTCGCCGGCGTCGACAGCGGCCTCACCCAGGCCGACATCGCCAAGCGGCTCGACCGCAGCCCCAACGAATTCTACCGCATGCTCGATCGCTTGGTGCGCCGCGGTTACGTCACCCGGCTGGATGGCGACCGCTACTCGCTGACGCTGAAGCTCTTCGGCCTTGCGCAGCTGCACGCTCCGGTGCGCCGGCTCGCCTCCTATGCCACGCCGCTGATGCGCGATCTCGCCCAGCGCACGCGCCAGGCCAATCATCTCGCCGTCTTCGATCGGGGTGCTGCCGTCGTCATCGCCCAACAGGAGGCGCCGGACTATTGGGGGTTTTCGATCCGCATCGGCGCCCATATCAGCCTCTTCGACACCGGGTCGGGGCATGTGCTGCTCGCCTTCCGCAGCGAGGAGGAGCGGGAGATGATGATCTTAGAACATGTGCGCAGTCGTGCGGAGGTCGAACTTGGGCCAGAATTCTACGATCGTCTCGACCAGATCCGCGAGCGCGGCTACGAGATGATGGCGAGCGCCCAGACATCTGGCGTCTACAATCTTTCAGCTCCCGTTCTCGGACCGGACCACCGCTCCATCGCCGCCCTCACCTGCCCCTTCATCGCGCTCGTCAACGCGCCGTCGGCTCCCGATATCACCCAGGCGATCACGCTGGTGCAGAAGACCGCTGCCCAGCTTTCGCTGCTTGCCGGCGCCAGTGTCGTCAATTCCGGCTGACGGGTGGCATCGGCGCGAAGCGGGAATTTCTATTTGAACAATCCATTCACCAGGGATAGGTTGCGGCAAAGCCACGCCCTGAGGAGAGACGCGTGTTCATCGACACCCATCTGCATATCATCGATCGGTCGGCGCTGCCCTATCCCTGGCTCTCCGGCGCGCCTGATCTCGATCATGATTTCCTCTACGAGACCTATGCGACGGAGGCGAGGCGCTGCGGCATCACCACGGTGTTGCACATGGAGGTCGATGTCGATCCCACTGCGATGCAGACCGAGACCGATCACGTCGCCAAGATCGCCAAAAAGGAAGGCAGTCTGATTGCCGGCGCCATCGTCTCCTGCCGGCCGGAAGCGGAAGGCTTTGCCGCCTATCTCGAGCGGCAAAAGGCCGATCCCTTCGTCAAGGGGTTTCGCCGCGTGCTGCATGTCGTGCCCGATAATGTCTCCGAAGGCGCCCTGTTTCGCGAAAACATCAGGCGTATCGGCGGCAGCGGCCTGACTTTCGACCTCTGCACATTGCCGCATCAGGCGAGCCGTGTGACCGCCCTCGCCGATCTTGCGCCCGACGTACAGTTCGTTCTCGACCATTGCGGCGTGCCGGATATCCGCTCGGACGCCTTTGAGCCCTGGAAGGCCGGGATATCAGAGATTGCCCGGCGGCCGAATGTCGTCTGCAAGGTCTCCGGCGTCGTCGCCTATGCCGATGCGAAGACCTGGACGGCAGAAACGCTGCAGCCCTATATCGAACATGTGATCGCGAGTTTCGGCTGGGACCGCGTCGTCTGGGGCAGCGACTGGCCGGTCTGTACGCTCGGCGGCGGCCTCTCGACCTGGGTTGCGGCGACCCATGCCATGCTTTCCGGCGTGAGCGAGACGGAGCGCTCGAAGTTGCTTTTCGCCAATGCACAGCGCCTTTGGTCGCTCTGACGTCACAAAATAAAGCGACCGGTCTCCTGGGCGTGTCATTTTGGCATGTTTTTTGTACCATTCCGGGACAAAAAGGGCCAGATATTCGGGCTTAACGCTATCTACATGCAAGCAATTGCTAGCCTTAATTATCTCGGCTAAAAGTTGTTGACACGGATATGGCGAATAACCCCCTGTCCGCTGCCTTCAGAAGGGAAATAAGATGAAAGAAGAACCGCATTCCGTCGATGTTCACGTCGGAAAGACGATCCGCATCCAGCGTCTGTTGAGGAAAGTTTCTCAGACGGAACTGGGCGATCGTGTTGGCGTAACGTTCCAGCAGATCCAGAAATACGAAAAGGGCTCCAACCGCGTTTCCGCCAGCATGCTGGTCGAAATCGCCGGCGCGCTGAAGGTTGATGTCAGGACGTTCTTCGACGACCTGTCGACCCCTGATAATGCCAACGACAACTCCGCTCCCAGCGAGGAATTCGTTATTTCGCGCGAAGGCGTCCTTCTCAACGCGGCGTTCTTTTCGATCAAGAACGAAGCGCTTCGCAAGAAGATTCTGAAGCTCGTCCAGGCGATTGCCAACACCGAACAGCTGGACACCGAAGCGGCCGAATAGACCGGTTGTCCTTCACGCGAACCCAACGGACCGCATGAGGATCAACAAGGATCTATGAGGATCGATAGCGATTGATCGGGATCAATGGCGATCGATCAGGATTAGATTCTCGCTGGCATCCTTCATTGCGATTTTGGCTTTGCTGCCGACCAGCTTCTCGAGATTGACGTCAAGCTCCCTGTCGGGATCTATGCCGTCCCAATCGATGACGACCTGCAGCAGCGCCATGTTCGTCAGGTGCATCAGATTGCGCAGCTGAAGCTTTTCAGCCTCCTCCTTGGCTGCCGACAGCAGCCGGAAGATCCTTGCGTATTCGCTGCCGGTAGCTTCGTTGTGTTGTTCAAACATCGTTCCCGCCCTCTTTGGTCGTGGAACCCTACGATTCCATCATTACTGCATCTTCCGCCGCGACCGTTATTCAAGCGTTACAGGAACCGCATTGCGCGTGACTTCGGCGTGCAGGAGTTCCCAGTGCGAGGTCGCGGCAAAGCGCCAGTCACGGTTGATAGGGCGGAATTTGTCCAGGCACAGCCATTCCAGCACCAATAACGCGTCGCCCCGCTTGCGCTCGACGCGGTTCCCCCGGATGGCGGCGAGGATGTGGTCGCGGCGCGGCTTGCGGAAATGGCACTCGTCGGCCACCTTCGCATAGGTGCGCTCGGAGAAATGCAGGAAACGGCCGGCAAGCAGGAGTTTCTTGCGCTCGGCGAGCGAAATTTCGCCAACGGCGTGAAGCGCATCGATGGTCGGCTCGAAATCGACCCAGGGTACGGAAAGCGGCAGCCAGCCGAGCTCCTGCGGCGCATGCACAAGCGCGACGGCCTCGTCGTCGAGCAGCCGCCCTGACTCGTAATCTTCGAAGATCGAGCCGAGCCCGACCATGCCGAAGGGGGCGCATTCGGCTGCCCGCAGCGCGCCCATGCTGGCGCCGCCGGCAACGGCGACATCATGTTCGAGTGCGTAAAGTATTTCCTTGTGCCAGACCGAGGGCAGATCGCCGAAATAGCCGTCGACGAGACCGATCGCGGTGGCGCCGTCCTGAACGGCCTTCAGGATGTCGCCGGCAGCCGCCGGCGGCCGGAAATCGATGCGGGAGGACATGGCTCTTGCTGCGGCAAGATCGCTGCCAAGGCTCGGGCCGACGAACAGCACCTTCATGATTCGGCTCCTCTCATGGTGTTGACGGCGCGCAGGCCGAGCTGGATATATTGGCCTGAGATATCGACCTCCAGTCCCGGCACGATCACCCTGACGACGGAGACCGGCAGGGCCGGGTGCGGAAACGGCACGACGACGATCTGCTCAATGCCGGTTGCCGCCAGCCGGTCGGCAATATGGCCGATGGTGTCCTGGATCGTCGCCGGGCGGCGATCGCGGGCGTGGAACGAGCGCATCCGGCCGTCGCCCTCGCACAGTTCGACCACCTGCTGCATCGCCGCACTCCTGTCGAGCCGCTGATAGATGCGCGGCGAGAAATCGTCGCGGCTGCCGGCAATCGCGGTCAGCCGGCTCTGCGCCGCTTCGGTGATGGCGCGCAACGCGGCGCGCACCGGATCGGGGTGGCAGCCGCAGCCACCGCAGACATGCGACCAGCGCGCGTCGACACGGTCTGAAATGTTGCCTGGCATGATGACGGCCAGAAAAGCGGGAACGCCGATATCCGTCGTCATGTCGAGCAGCAGCAGTTTCATGCCGGCACGGGTGATCCGGTCGGTCATGACATCTATGACCGCATCGCCGAAGGAGGCGGGGTTGATGCGGCTCTCCTTCAGGCGCTCGGGCGACTTCAGCTGGGTCAGGGCCCAGGCGTCGCGCTCCACCAGCTCGCAAAGCCCATGCAGGACCGCTTCGGACGGGGTGTTGCCGGAGGCGAGCCCATCGCTCGACTGCTCGAAGCCGGGCGGCCTCTCGCCGCGATGGTCGAGACCGACGAGCCACCAGGGCACGAAGACGCTGCTGCCCGAAAGAATGTCGAGCCCGGAGCACCAGGGGATGGGAGCTCGTCCGATTTCCTCGGGAGCGCAGCGTGCGACATTGTCGAGATCGATCATCGCGGCATGCTCCGCCCGCATGTTCTCGATCGTTGCCTGCGTCATGTCGGTGGGGGCAATTTCGGCGATCCGCGTCTCGACCGCCTCCATCGCCGCCGAGGCCATGGCGGCATCGTTATCGATACCCTTGCCCTGAAAGACCGAGAGCGTATGGCTGTTCGGCCTCGTTGCGAAGGCGACGGGGATGTTCAAAACGTCGAGTGCAGTCAGGAGGCCAACGCGCGTAATGCCGAATTCGCGCAGATGCGGCCTGATGGCTGCCAAGGTCTGCGCCGGCGTGACGGCGCGGTCATGGTAGTCGCTGACGCCGGCCGATGATCGTTTAAGGTCACCGGCAAGCGTTTCAAGGTCGGTGAAAGCAGACATACCGATCTGTTCCCTAGCGGAACCTCAGCGCATGCGTCAGGCTCTCGAGCGCATTGGCGGAAACGTTGAGCTCGTCCTGCTTCATGGCTGCCTTGGCGGCTGCAGAGAAGCGCAGTGACTGTGTCTGAGCTGCGGTGGTGTCAGCATTCGTCTTCATGTTTCATCTCCGATTGGTTAGACAGCGCCTTGCTGCCGTTAACCATCGGAGGGAAACATTGCCTGCGTCATTTAAGCGTTACAGGCTTCGTTAAAAGGCGGTGCATCAGGGAAGTCCGGCAAGTTGCAGGCCTTGTATGAGCGGTTCCGTATAGGCGGGATCGCGATCGGGGACGAAATGACGGATGTCCTCACTGCGGAAATCGGGGAAGTTTTCCAGCACCACCCTGGCGTAGTTCCTGGCCTTGCCCGTCTCGCCCGCCATGGCATGCGAGGCAGCGAGCAGGCGGGCTGTCGCCTGCTTCGTCTTCACCGGTTCCAGCGCCTCGATCGCCATTTCATACTCTTCGCGCATGAAGTGGATGCCGCCGAGGTTCCAGTAATAATAGTCCGGCGGCAGCGGATTGAGTTTGAAGGCAGCGCGGCTGAGCTCCAGCGCTCGATCGAAATCGCCATCATGGGAAAGCGCGTCGGCATAGTCGGCGAGGATGTCGGCATCGTTGGGATTGAGATCCTGGGCCTGCTGAAAATATTCCAGGCTTTCGTCGAAACGACGGCGATAAAGCGCCACGAAGCCGAGCTCGCGGTAAGCCCGGCCGCTGTTCGGGTCGGACTGCTGCGCCTGCCGGGCAGCGCCGTTCGCCTCGTCGAGCAGTTCCTTGTCGCGCATGCCGCGGATCAGCCATTCCATGCCGAGCGCGCGCGACATGCCGGCATGGGCGGCAGAGAAATGTTCATAACGATTGAGCGAGGATTTAAACCATTTGCGTGCCTGGCGCAGATGCTGCAGGTCGGTGTGGGCGATCAGCCGCTTGCCTTCCAGGTAGAGACGGTAGGCTGACGGCGGCGCCTCGCCGATCGGCATCGCCAGTTCGTGACGCTCGATCGTGTCGGCGAGCGAGGAGACGATCCGCCGCGTCAGATGCGCGAAGGATTCGCTGATCTTCTGCATGACCAGCGGCAGTTCGACGGCCCAGATCACCTCCGACGTCGTCGTCCGCGTCAGACGGCAAGTGGCATAGACATCCTCGTCGCGGCCCTGGATGGTGACGTAGACCGCATAGTCGAAGCGCAGGTCGAGCGGACCGGGCGCAGCACGCGACGGATCGATCGAACGGCTGAGGATCTCCAGGCTGGTATGCGCCGCGATCACCTTGAAGCCCCGCTGCTGGCTGAGGCCGATGGTGACGTCTTCAAGAAGCGCCCTGCCGACGCGCTCCATCAGCGGATCGGTGAAGATGCTTTCCGGCGGCAGGATGATGATGCGCGGTTGGCCGACCGAATTGATGGACAGATCAGGCGCCGGCTGGGCTGACGTCACCTGTGCCGCCGGCACCAGGTTGAGCTCGCGGGCAAGAGCGGTGGTGCTTTCTTCCGGCTCGGTGTCGAAGTCGTCCTTCAGCTGGCTTTTGCACTTCAGATAGGCCTGACGCGCCGCTGCCGGATCGTTCATCCGGACATAGGTGCGCATCAAGGCGCGATAGGCCGTCTCGCTGGCAGGGTCGAGTTCCAGCAGGCGCCTGGCGAGCGTGACCTGCTCGTCATCCGATCTGTCTTCCGGTGTCTCGATCAGCCGGGTGAGATGGGCGGAGCGCAATTCGTCGACACGCTGGCGCTCAAAGGTCAGCCAGTCCTCGGCGCCCTGCGTCGGCGATTTGACGCCGTCGAGAAATTCGCCGTTCAGCAGGCCGCCGTCTTCGGGTGCGAGTGGCCCTTTCTGTTTCAGGATATGAACGTCGACCTCCCAGCCATCGGCAAGGCCGATATGGGTTCGGGTCGCGGCAAGCAGCGGTGGGAGGCCGGCGGGAATGCTCAGTTCGATGCGCGCCAGCAGCTGGCGCAGGCTGCCGGCCCGCTTTTCCGGCAGCTCCGATTGCCAGAGCTGCCGCCTGACGGTTTCGCGGTCGAGTTCGACATTGGGTTCGGCGGCGAGCATGGCAAGGAGAAAATACGACTTCTCCGGCAAGGGGAGCTCCCTCCCCGCCGCCAGCAATCGCGGTCTTCCGAGCAGGCATAGCCTGTTCGTCAGCATCTGCCGGATGTCCGTTGCATCTCGGTTCTCACCCCTGAAAGCCGAGGCGCGCAAGCGCACCGGCCAATCAAAAACATGTTAGGGCCATAAGAGCCAGACGCATAGCGGTTTTGCTTTAAAAAGAAGAAGTTTCATCGAATATTTGCATATTCGCGGGCCACACGGGGAGGAAATGCTTTGCCAACACTTCCGTGAGGATGCGGGTTGCATCCTGTGGGGCAGGTTATTTGCGGCGTGAGCCTGAGTGCCCGTCCGAGTATGGGTTGAGTGATCGGGTCGATGGGGGGTCCAAGAAAGTGTCTTAGGCCTGATTGGAAGCGCCTTCTGCGGACGACCGGGCCGGGCAACCAAGTGGCTTTTGGCGGTCTAGCCTTCTCTGTTCGTCCATCCCGACGCGTTAGGATCAGTCGCGAACAAGCTTGTCTATGTAGGCCTGCAGCGAGGTCGATCCTCGAATAGCATCCTCGGGATATTCGGGACCATCGACGGTGAGAGCCGTCATCCTTGCATATGAGTGAGCCGCCGCGTCGGAGAAGCCCAAACCGCGGTATGCGTCTTCCCAGTTTTCGCGCGGGATCACGTCGACGCGAACGGCCCGGCCAAGGGTGGCAGCGAAGGCTGCGGCGACATCGTTGGGGGAGTACCGTTGCGGCCCCTCGACGGGGTATATGCCGATCCGTTCGATCGGCTCCTGCAGGAGCCGCGCCGCCACGCTTCCCAGATCCTCCGGCGCGACCATTGGGAGCTTGAGGTCTGCAGGGAGCATGGTCGCTAGCACCCCGTCCCTCGTGACGGCCCCCAGCATCGTACCCCAGTTACTGAAGTAGTAGGCTGCGCGGATGACACTGGCAGGAACCGGCTGGTTCCTCAGGCCGACTTCCAGTTCGTAAAGGACGTTGAGATCGCCGCTTTTCTCGCCTGGCTGCGCGCCCATGGTTGATTGCGCCACCACCTTCTCCAGCCCAGATCCTTCGATCGCCTCGAGCAGGCAGCGCACAGTCTCGCGTTCCTCCCGATCCGTATCGCTCGATATGTCAGCGTTCGGGTTCAGGAGGAAGGCCCGCTTCCCACGACGGAACACCTCACGCAGCGACGTCACGTCGTGGACGTCGACGACGGCGACCTCCGCGCCCCGCTGTCGCCATGCACCGGCCTTGTCAGAATTTCGAGTAACGATCGTGACGGCTTCGCCTTCGTCGAGCAGCGTCTGCGCCACGGCGGAGCCGACGTGGCCCGTCCCGCCAACAACCATGTACATTTGCCATGTCTCCAGCAGTGATGTGGCGCATAACCCCTCGTCCTTTCAAAGGTTCCCTTTCGTTGCAGAGGCGGTTCAGCGACGCGGAGCGCTTCTTCGCCTGGATCAGCCGAAGCCGCCGGCTGAGGAAAGACCCGGAAGCGACCAACTCCGCCAAGGCCTTGGCTTTACGCCGCATCCATCATGGACCCTCGTCATGCATTTGCCCGAGCTTCCTGAATTGTCGGACGGACGCTGAGGGTCACAGCACCTGTGCAATCCGTTTCGGGCTAACATCCGTTGCCGTCGCGGCTTCGACGAAATCGAGCCCGATATCCAGCACAGGGGCGCTGTGCGTCAACCAGCCGACCGAAATGAGGTCGACACCGGAAGCGGCGATTGCGGCGGCCGTTGTCGGCGTGACGCGGCCGGATGCCTCGGTGATCGCCCGGCCGGCGACGATGGCGACGGCCTCGCGCAGCTGATCAGGTGTCATATTGTCGAGCAGCACGGCGTCGACGCCGGTCTCCATCGCTTCACGCAGCTGATCGAGCGTGTCCACTTCGACCTCGATCTTCACCATATGGCCGACGCCTGCCCGCGCCCGGCGGATCGCCTCCGTGACCCCACCGGCGATGGCGACGTGATTATCCTTGATCAGCACCGCGTCATAAAGCGCGAAACGATGGTTCATGCCACCGCCGGCCCGCACCGCATATTTCTCCAGTGCCCTCAGGCCGGGCGTCGTCTTGCGCGTGCAGGCGACGGAAGCCTTGGTGCCCTTGATGGCGGCGGCGATCCCTGCCGTCACTGTGGCGATGCCAGAGAGGTGACCGAGGAAATTCAGCGCGGTGCGCTCGGCGCTCAGCAGGCCACGCGAGGGGCCTTCGATGGTGGCGATCACATCGCCAGGCTTGACCGCGTCGCCATCTTGACGATGGCGGCGCATGACGATCTCGGGATCGACGAGGGAAAAGGCGAGTTCGGCGGCATCGAGACCGGCGATCACGCCCGGCTGACGCGCCGCCATCACCACCGTCGAACGGTGATCGTGGGGGATGACGGAGGCCGAGGTGATATCGCCCGCAAGACCCAGATCTTCGAGCAAAGCTGCCCGCACCAAAGGCTCGACGATCAGGCGCGGAAGGGGAACGAGGCTCATCTCAGGCACTCCTTGCAAGGGCATAGGGCGGCGTCGCGCGGGCGATCTCCAGAACGTCGGAAAGGCACATCCGGCGCCGGTTGGCATTGGCGAGCTTCAGCGGAAAATCGGTGCGGGCATGGGCGCCGCGCGATTCCATCCGCAGGCTGGCAAAAACGGCGATCAGCAGCGCGACGATGGCCGGATCGGCGGCCGGGCCGCTGCCTTCGGCAAGCGGCAGCAGGGCGGCGATGGCGCCATGAATGGCACCGGCATTGCGTAGCACGCCGAGATGGCGCGAGACGATCGGCCGGACGAGCGATGCATCGGCCAGCGCCGGCAGTCTCTCGGCGAAGATCGCGCTGGCGGGACTTGCGGGCACGCCTGATATGTCGCGCGCCGCACGCATGCCCATGACAGCCGCTTCCAGCAGCGAGTTGCTGGCAAGCCGGTTTGCGCCGTGCAGACCGGTCGAGGCCGACTCTCCGGCGACCCAGAGGCCGGGAACCGAGCTGCGGCCATTTGCATCCGTGGCAACCCCGCCCATGTGATAGTGAACGGCCGGGCGCACGGGAACGAGGTCTTTCGCCGGATCGATGCCGGCCTCGCCGCAAAGGGTCGAGATGACAGGAAAGCGCGTGGCAAAGCGGCTGCCGAGAGCATCGCGGGCATCGAGAAAGACCCGTCCGCCGCGGGCGATTTCGGCGCTGATCGCCCGCGCCACCACGTCGCGCGGCGCAAGTTCGGCACCTGGAATGCGGGCCATGAACCGTTCGCCTCGTTCGTTGACGAGCAAAGCCCCCTCCCCGCGCACCGCCTCGCTGATCAGCGCTAACGGCCTGCGGCGCGAATCGAGTGCGGTTGGATGGAACTGGACGAACTCCATATCGGCGAGCGCGGCACCGGCCCTTGCTGCAAGCGCGATCCCCTGGCCGAAATTGCCGATCGGATTGGTGGTCGCGTCGTAAAGCCCGCCGATGCCGCCGGTGGCGAGCACCACCCTTGACGTCGGCAGAATGGCGGCCCCATTCGCGGTCGCGCAGAGCAGGCCGGCCACCTTTTCGCCGTCCATCAACATCCGCCGCGCCTCGAAACCTTCGAGCACTGATATAGCCGGTGTTTTCATCACTGCATTGATCAGCGCGGCGATGATCGCCGCACCCGAGCCGTCACCTTCGGCATGGACGATGCGGCGGCGATTATGGGCCGCCTCCAGCCCCAGCGAAAGTTCGCCGGCGGAATTCCGGTCGAAGCGGACGCCGGCTTTTTCCAGCGCGGCGATCGCCGCCGGCGCCTCGGCAATGATGCTAGCGGCAATGCCCGGATCGCAGAGCCCGTCGCCGGCCGCAAGCGTGTCGGCAAGATGCAGTGCCGCGCTATCGTCGGCGCCCATGCTGGCGGCGATGCCGCCCTGCGCCCAGGCGCTCGACGTCTCCGCGCCAAGAGCCGCGCGAGTGACGATCACGGAAGGTTCAGGCGCCAGTGTCAGCGCGGTCATCAATCCCGCAAGCCCACTGCCGACGATCACCGTGCGTCCTGATAGCTGCTCGAGAAGCTCGGTCATATCGCCAGCATCCTCTCGACGGCGCGGCGCGCGGCCGCCGCAATCGCCGGATCGACGGTGACCTCGTGGCGGTTTTCCTCGAGTGCGGCGCGGATATTGCCAAGAGTGATGCGCTTCATATGCGGGCAGAGATTGCAGGGTCGAATAAACTCGACATCGGGATGGTGAACGGCGACATTGTCGCTCATCGAGCATTCGGTGAGCAGCACGACGCGCGCCGGCTTCTGCCGGCCGACATAATCCGACATCACGGCGGTGGAGCCGGCGAAATCGGCTTCGGCCACCACTTCTGGCGGGCATTCCGGATGGGCGAGCACCGTGACCCCCGGATGGTTTTCGCGCAGCTGGCGCACGTCCTCGGCGGTGAAGAGTTCGTGCACCTCGCAATGGCCATGCCAGGCGATGATCTCGACATCGGTCTCGCGGGCGACGTTGCGCGCCAGATATTCGTCCGGGATCATCAGCACCTTCGGCACGCCAAGCGATTCCACCACCTGCTTGGCATTGCCCGAGGTGCAGCAGATGTCGGAGGCAGCCTTCACCGCGGCCGAGGTGTTGACATAGGTGACGATGGGCACGCCGGGATGGGCCTGGCGCAGCAGCGCGATATCTTCGGGCGTGATGGAATCCGCCAGCGAACAGCCGGCGCCGAGATCCGGGATCAGCACGGTTTTCTCCGGGTTCAGCAGCTTGGCGGTCTCGGCCATGAAATGCACGCCGGCAAGCACGATGACATCGGCGTCGACCTCGATCGCCTTGCGGGCGAGCGCCAGGCTGTCGCCGACGATATCGGCCACGCCGTGGAAGATTTCCGGTGTCTGATAGTTGTGCGCGAGAATGACGGCGTTGCGGCGGCGCTTGAGCTCGAGGATCGCGTCGACGTCATTTTCGAACGTCATCCATTCGGCTTTGGGAATGACACGGCTGACGCGCTCGTAGAGCGAAGATGCGGAAACAGGATAATTCATGACCGGCTCCTAATTATGCTCACTTTGAGCATATCTTAGGTCAAGAGATATTCTCATAGTGAGCATATGTCAATTGCGGGAGAGCGGTAATTTCGTTCCAGCCAATGCCCGTTCTTCGAGCACGGTGTGGCGAAAGCGGAAGAGCTTGGCCGGCCGGCCGCCGGTTTCGCTTTCGGTTCCGCCGGTTTCCTCGACCAGTTCCTGCTGTTCGATGAGGCGGCGGAAGTTCTGCTTGTGCAGCGTCAGCCCCGCCAAGGCTTCGATGGTGCGCTGCAGCCTCAGCAGCGTGAAGCTCTCCGGCATCAGCTCGAAGACGACGGGGCGGTATTTGATCTTGGCGCGCAACCGGGCGATTCCGGTTGCGAGAATCCGGCGGTGATCGGCAAACATCGCGCCGCCGAGATTGGTCTCCGCCCCGCATCCGGCTTCCGAGACGAGCCGTGCTTCGTAAAGCAGTTCATAGCGCTGCAGGGCCAGATCCTCGTTCCAGCCGCCGCCGTCGAGGCCGAAGGTGAAATCGGCCCGGCGGTGGCGATGGTCACGCCTTGCCGGATCGGCATCTGCCCAGCTCCTCAGACGCGCCATAATCTCGTCAAGCACGGCTGGCCGGCCCTGCCGGTGGTCTTCCCAGGGGAAATATTCGTACCAGCCGTGCCATCCCGGCCGGCCGGCGCCCGACTGCTCGTTGACGAGGCCGAGATAGCTGATCGAGATCGTCCGTCCGCCCGGGATGTCGTTGTTCCGGTCACGGTCGGCGAAGGTATAGAGCTGTTCGAGATAGCCGACGGGATGTTCCGTCTGCTCCTGCACCCATTCGCGCAGGCCCGATTGCAGGGTTCGATGCCCCATTTCGAAAGGTCCCGACGGCAGCGCGTTGCCAGAGCGGATGGTCATCACGCGCGGTTCGTCCCCCGTCACCGCGACGAGCACCGCAATCAATTCCGCATGCGCAAAGCCGATCGTCACAGGGGACCGAATACTCCGTTCCGAATGAATCGAACGGATAATTCCTGACACAGGCCGGGACGGAAGCCAATGGAGAGGATGCACCTTTGCGGCGCTTCCCACATCATCGAGGCAACAGAGCTCGTTTGCCCTCAGCTCTTGCCCGTCTCGCTTTTCAGCCGCTGCAGGAAGATCTCCAGTTCAGCGTCGTCGATACCGACGAGATGGCGCTTTTCCGGATAGGCGCCGGTTCTGACGTCTTCGGCAAATTCCGTGAAGGCGGCGATGCGCTCGCGCTGCAGCCGGTCGTGTTCGGCGGCGAAGTCGCGATAGATCTTGGCATGACGCGGATAGTGGTCGCGATTGGCGCCGAGCACGTCGTCGGCGAAGAGATATTGGGCGTCGCAACCGCTGCCTGCCCCCATGGAGATCATCAGCATCGAGGTGTTGGGGCTGATGGCGGCAGCGACATCCCCTGGGACGACTTCGATTTCGGCGGCGAAGGCGCCGGCCTCTTCCAGCGCCTTGGTCTGCCGCCAGATCTCGGCCGCACTCGCTGCCGTCTTGCCGACGGCGCGGAAGCCGCCGGTCCAGGTGGCCTTCGAAGGGATCAGCCCGAGATGGCCGCAGACGGGGATACCTTCATCGCGCATGCGCCGGATCGTCTGCAGGCTTGCAGCGCAATAGACCGCATCACCACCTGCCTTCAGCGCCGCGAAGGCCGCACGCAGATAGTCCTCGGCCGAGACATGGTCGCCATATTCGAGCCCCGGAATGGCAAAGAGAGTGGGGGCGATTTCGCGAAAGACCGGCCCGAGCAGCGAGGGCGGCACCGAGACGATGTCGATCCCCGCTTTTTCGGCGGCGTCCGCCTCCTCCAGCGAGGTGACGCGCAGCATGGTGAGCTGGCGCTTGCCTTTTTCCGCAAGCAGATCTGCAACGGTCGCGCGTCTATGTTTTTTCATCATCAATTCCTTTGAAAATATCGGGTGAAAATATCGGGCGGCTCAGGCGGCCAGCAGGGATTTCAGCTTGATGTCGCTGGCTGCGAGTGCTGCCGGGTTCGGATGGGCGTGCGCTGCGATCAGCATTTCGGCGAGCCGGATGTCGCGTGCCACCGCATTGCCCGGTCCGATGCCGCTTGCGGCGATCAATCGTCCGTCGGCGTCGAGATGGAAAAGAATGAAGGCGCCTGCGCCGAGCTCGCGGCGCTGATGCGTGGCAGCCCCTTCGGCAAGGCCTGATATTTGCAGCGTCATGTCGTACTGATCCGACCAGAACCACGGCACCGCCGAAACGGCCTCGTTAAGGCCGAGCATGTTGGCCGCGGCCAATGTGCCCTGCTCCTGGGCATTGCGCCAGGATTCGAGCCGCACCCGCCGGCCGCCATAGATCGACAGCGGAAAGGAGCAGCAGTCGCCGGCCGCAAAGACATCGGGTGCGGAGGTCTGGAGATGGATATCGACGGCAATACCATTGTCGATTGCGAGGCCTGCCTTTTCGGCGATCTCGACATTCGGCCGTGCACCGATGCCGACAAGGACGAGATCGGCTTCGATCGCCTCGCCGGTCGACAATCTAATCAGGGCTTGTCCGTTGTCCGCAGTCAGCGCCTCGATGGAGACGCCGCAGCGGATATCGACGCCCTCGGCGCGGTGGCGCTCGGTGAGGAGATGGGCGATCTCCTCCGGCACGCCACGCTTCAGCACGCGCTCCAGCCCCTCGATGACGGTGACCTCGGCGCCAAGCAGCCGCGCCGTTGCCGCAAGTTCCAGTCCGATGAACCCGCCCCCGATGATGGCGATATGCCGTCCCGGTTTCATGGCATCGCGCAATGCCGCCGCATCGTGATGCGTCCGCAGCGAACGAATCTGTCGGCTGCCTACCGGTGCGCCGGGGAACGACCGCGCGGCGGCACCCGTCGCAAGCAGAAGCTTGTCGTAGGAAAGCACGCTACCATCCGAAAGCGTAACGGTCCTGGATGGGGTATCGAGATCCCTTGCCTCGAGGCCGGTCAGCAACCGGATACCGTTTTCGACGTATTTTTCCGCCGCAGCGATAAATTTCGGATCACTTGCATCGGTGGAGCCGGCCTTCGAAAGTGGCGGCCGTTCATAGGGCGGAAGCGGCTCGGCCCCAACCAGCGTTATCTCGCCGGCAAAACCCTTTTCCCGCAAGGCGAAGGCGGCGCGCGCACCGCATTCGCCGGCGCCCAGGATGACGTAATGAACCACGCCAACCTCCCTCAGAGCGAGATGAAGACGGCACCGTCTTCGATCTTGACAGGATAAGTCTTCAGATTGACGCAAACCGGCGCGCCCTTGGCTTCGCCCGTCTTGTAGTTGAAGCGGCCGTTATGCTTTGGACATTCGATGATCTCATCCATGACAAGCCCGTCGGCGAGATGGATATGTTCATGCGTGCAGAGCCCGTCGGTGGCGAAGAATTCGTCGTCCGGGCTGCGGTAGACCGCGAAGGTGCGCCCGTCGTGATCGAAGCGGATGACATCTTCTTCGTCGATCTCGTCCTTGTCGCAGACCTGAATCCAGTTTCCGCTCATCTTGTCCTCCCTGAATTGTAATTATTGCGCGGCCGGGGCCAGCTCGTTGTGGAATTCCTCGCGATAGGGCCGCGCGGTGGCCGGCAGTTCGCGCTTCAGGAAATAATCCTCATTGCGCAGCTGGCGCAGGAAAGCCGGGATCATCTCGATATAGCCGGACCAGATCGATGGGTTCGGCGCCGGCAGGTCGTGCTTGATCATTGCGTGCAGCTTCGGCAGCGCGTGATAGGGCACCATCGGAAACATGTGGTGTTCGACGTGGTAGTTCATGTTCCAGTAGATGAAGCGGCTGATCGGGTTCATATGGACCGTGCGGCTGTTCAGGCGATGGTCGGTCACATTGTCGGCAAGGCCGCCATGCTGGAGCAGTCCGGTCAGCACATGGTGCCAGGCGCCGTAGAGGCGAGGCAGGCCGATCAGCATCAGCGGCAGGATCGAACCCATGGCGATCGCGGCTGCGGTCGTGACGAGATAGATCGCCAGCCAGATGCGGGCGATGCGGATTGCCTTTGGCTGCTCCATCTCCGGGATGAAGGTCTTTTCCGCCGCGCTGACACCGCCGAAGGCATTGCGCAGCATATCGACGATCGCATGCCAGGCGTCGAGGATGCCGAAGAAATTAAGCACCAGCCGGAAGAGATCAGGCGGCCGCATCACGGCGATCTCGGGATCGCGGCCGACGATCACCGTATCGGTATGATGGCGCGCATGGCTCCAGCGCCAGGTCACCGGGTTGCGCATGATCATGAAGCAGGCGATCTGGTAGACGACATCGTTCATCCAGCGCGTCTTGAAGGCAGTGCCATGGCCGCATTCGTGCCAGCGGCTGTCGGAGGCCGAGCCGTAGAGCACGCCGTAGGCGAGGAAGAAGGGCAGCGCGATCCACGAGCCCCAGAAATAGATGCCGAGCCCGGCAAAGGTTGCCATGGCGCCGAGCCAGATGATCGTGTCGCGGATCGCCGGCGCATCGGAGCGCTGCATCAGCGCCTTCATCTCCTTGCGCGCAATGTCGGTGTGATACCATTCGGCTGCCGCCAGCCCCGTTTCGACCGCGGTGCGGCCGCTTTCGCCGAGAAGGTCGTAGTCGCGCTTCTTTGTCTGGGTCGCCATTATCCGCCTCCCGTTGCCCTTGCCTGGGAGAATAGGTTGACTTTGGAAAGCGCTCAATGCAGGCTTGATATAATCTATCAAAAGCTATCATGAATGACTTGCATTCATGATTGAATCCATCAGGAACGCAGATGCGCCGTCCCACCATATCCGATCTTGCCCGCGCCTCCGGCGTCAGCGTCGCCACCGTCGACCGGGTTCTCAACGCCCGCCACCGGGTGCGTGAGGAAACGGCGCGACGGGTCTATGATGCGGCACAGTCGATCGGCTATCACGCTGTCGGGCTGATCAAGCAGCGCGTCTTCGAGGATCTGCCGCAATACAAGCTCGCCTTCCTGCTGCAGAAGCCGATGCAGCCCTTCTATCAGAGCTTCGTGCGTGAGATCGAAACAGCAGCGCGCGCTCTGACGTCCGCGCGCATCCAGACGCAGATCGACTTTCCGTCGGCCGCGACACCGGCAGCGATCGTCGAAAAGATCAAGACGCTCGGCGCTCGCAACCAGGCCGTTGCTCTGGTCGGCCCGGATTATCCCGCGGTGACGACGGCGGTCGAGGAGCTGAAGGAGCGTGGCATTCCGGTGTTCTCGTTACTCTCCGACCTCGCCACCGGCGTGCGCGACGCCTATGTCGGCGTCAACAACCGCAAGGTCGGGCGCACCGCCGCCTGGACGATTGCGCGCACGGCACACAAGCCCGGCAAGGTCGCCTGTTTCGTCGGCAGCCACCGCTTTCACGGCCATGAGCTCAGAGAAATCGGCTTCCGTTCCTATTTTCGCGAGAATGCGCCGGAGTTCGATGTCGTCGATACGCTGATCAATCTCGAGACGGCCGAGATCACCCATGAGGCGACGCTGACGCTGCTGCAGAAATATCCCGATCTCGTTGGCCTCTATGTCTGTGGCGGCGGTATGGAGGGGGCAATTTCGGCATTCCGCGAAGAAAGTGTCGGCGGCAGGATCGTCTTGGTGGTGAACGAGCTGACGCCCGACAGCAAGGCCGGCCTTGCCGACGATGTCGTCGCCATGGCGATCGGCACTCCCCTGCCTGCCCTCTGCAAGGAGTTGATGGTGCTGATGACGGGCGCCATCGAAAACGGCGAAACGGCTGTTCCCGGACAGCTCTTCCTACCGTTCGAGATTCATATTTCCGAGAACATCTGACGCGTGATGGAATTCCATCATTCCGGTCGATATTCTCTCAGCAATGAAAGCGGGTGCTGGGGATGACGGATGGATTGCGACGCGAATTCGGATAGAGATTCGCTGACCCATTCACGAGGACTGCTCCGCCTAGATGCGGAGATCAGGAGGAGATACCGATCATGACGTCGATCCGTTTTGCGCTCAACCATATGGCCGCGCCGTCGCTTGCCATCGACGATTTCTTCGCGCTGGCCCGATCGCTCGGCATCGATGCCGTCGAAATCCGCAACGACCTTTCCGGCAATGCCATCCTCGACGGCACCAAACCCGAGGTGATCAGGCAAGCGGCTGCCCGCCATGGCGTGACGATCATTTCGATCAACGCCCTGCAGCGCTTCAACGAGTGGAACCCGGCCCGGGCCGCCGAAGCGCAGGAGCTGATCGATTATGCCGGCGCTTCCGGCGCCAAGGCGCTTGTCCTCGTTCCGAAGAACGACGGCACCGGCTGCGCCGATGGCGAACGGCAGGTCAATCTGCGTCAGTCTCTGGTTGCATTGAAGCCGATGCTGGAGAAAGCCGGCATTATCGGTCTCGTCGAGCCGCTCGGTTTCGAGATTTGCTCGCTACGCTCGAAGACCGAGGCGGCCGAGGCCATCAGGGAACTCGGTGCGCAATCGACCTTCAGGCTCGTCCACGACACCTTCCACCATCATCTTTCCGGCGAAGCGGCGACCTTCCCCGAGCTTGCTGGCCTCGTACACATCTCCGGCGTCGACGATCCTTCCGTTGCTGTTGCCGATATGCGCGATTCCCACCGTGTCCTGGTCGACGCCGACGACCTACTCGACAATGCCGGGCAGGTCAGGGCCCTGTTGCAGGCGGGCTATAACGGCCCGTTCTCCTTCGAGCCCTTCGCGGCGGAGGTGCATGCGCTGGAGGACCCGGCCGGCGCGCTGCGCGCCAGCATGGATTATCTCAGCGCGCGGGTTTGAGATCTGGCCAAAGCGTCGGCTGATACCGCATTGGTGTTGGGGCGGCGCGCAGGACGATTGCCACGAGAGGCCGCGCTGGCCGCGGCCTCTCGCCCGAAGCTACTCCCTGCCTCTGAACCGGCGCTGATAGGCCGGATCATAAAGTGAGCTCTCGCGAAAATCCTCGGCCGCAAGCGAAGGGCCGACGAAGATGATCGCCGTGCGTTCGATCGGCTCGGCCGCAACCTTTACCTCGATATCGCCGAGTGTGCCGCGCAGGATGCGCTCGTCGGGCCAGGAGGCCTTGACGACGATCGCGACCGGGCAGTCGACGCCGTAAAGCGGCGTCAACTCTTCGACCACTTGCTTCAGTGCGTGGATGGCCAGATGGATCGCCAGCGTGGCGCCCGTCGCGCCGAACTTTGCCAGTGTCTCGTCGTTCGGCATCGGTGACGCACGGCCGGAAACGCGGGTCAGCACCAGGCTTTGGGCCACGGCCGGGATCGTCAGTTCGCGGCCAAGCGACGAGGCTGCGGCGGCAAAGGCCGGAACGCCTGGCGTCATGGTATAGTCGATGCCGTGTTTCTGCAGCCGGCGCACCTGCTCGGCGACCGCGCTCCAGACCGAGAGATCGCCGGAATGCAGCCGGGCGACATCCTGGCCGGCTCCAGCGGCGCGAAGATATTCTGCCTCGATTTCGTCGAGCGACATCGGCGCCGTATCGACGATGCGGGCGTCCGGCGAACAATATTGCAGCAGTTCGGGCGAGACGATCGAGCCGGCATAAAGGCAGACCGGGCATCGGGCGATGAGATCGCGGCCACGCACCGTGATCAGATCCGCAGCACCTGGTCCCGCGCCGATGAAATGCACCGTCATCTGGTCATCCTTTCGTCCAGCGCCACTGCGTCACCGGCATCGCCGGCCGCCAGCCGCTCATGCCGCCGATCGGCTGGACGCGCGATATTTCGATCCGCGTGAGGAAACCGCCGCGCTTGCCATGTTCGGCCAGCAGGACCGCCTCCATCTCCAGCGTCACGGCATTGGCAACGAGCCGCCCTCCCCGCTTCAGTGCGGCAATCGCAGTATCGACAACACCCGGCTCGCTACCGCCGCCGCCGAGGAAGATCACATCCGGCGCCGCGAGGCCCCTAAGCGCATCGGGCGCAGCACCTTCGACGACGGCAAGATGCGGCACGCCGAAGGCGGATGCGTTGCGTGCGATACGTGCAGCCCGTTCCGGCGACTGCTCGACGGCGATCGCCTTCAGTGACGGATCGGCCAGCATCCATTCGATACCGATTGATCCCGAGCCCGCGCCGATATCCCAGAGCCGTTCGCCATGACGCGGCGCGAGCGCCGAAAGCGTGATCGCCCGGATTTCGCGTTTGGTGATCTGTCCGTCATGCTCGAACAGCTCATCTTCGAGCCCGGCGGCGAACGGCAGGATGCGAGCCCCCTCCCCTGCCGCAACATCGACGGCGCAGACATTCAGAGGATCGACGTCCAGCAGGTCGAAATCCGCGGCCAGGACGCTTCTCTGCCGTTCCCGAGCGCCGCCAAGCGCCTCGAGCACGGTAAGTTGCGACTGACCGAAGCCAGCAGCAGTCAGCAGCGCAGCCAGATCGCCGGGCCCCTTCTCGTCCGAGGTCAGCGCGACGATGCGCCGTCCGGAGTGCAGGTGCGGCCGGATCAGATCGATCGGCCGTCCATGCAGCGAGATCGTTGCAACCTCCTGCAGCGGCCAGCCAAGGCGGGAGGCGGCAAGGCTGAAGGCCGAGGGTGCGGGAATGCTGCGCATCTCTTCCGCCGCCACATGGCGGGAGAGCGTTGCGCCGACACCATAGAGGAAGGGATCGCCAGAGGCGAGCACGACAACAGGCGTGCCACGCCTTTCGAGGATGGCCTCGACCGAGCGCTCGAACGGGCTCTGCCAGGAAAGCCTTTCGCCTGTGATCAGCGAGGCAGCAAGTGCGTGGTGGCGCGCGCCGCCGAAGACGGCGGGCGCGGTGGCGATCAGCCTCTTCGCCTCCTCGCCCAGCCCTTCTGGACCATCTTCGCCGATGCCGATAATAGTCAGCCAGCGCTGGCCGGACGCAGGAGCAACATCAGACATGGGAAGACCCCGCATCTTGATCCTTGGCGGCACCAGCGAGGCGCGGCTGCTGGCCGAGGCGCTGGCGGCGCGTGATGATTGCGATGTTTTGTTGTCGCTTGCCGGCCGCACCGAAAAACCGGCCGTGCAGCCTGTTCCGGTCCGCATCGGCGGTTTCGGCGGCGCTGTCGCACTTGCCGATTTCCTGAAGGCCGGCGGATATGACCTGTTGATCGACGCCACGCACCCCTTCGCCGAGCGCATTTCGGCCAATGCCGCTTTTGCGGCCGAGACCACTGGCGTTGCTGCCATCGCTCTGCACCGTCCCGAATGGCAACGCGTGGCCGGCGATCGCTGGCGGGACATGCAGAGCATTCCGGCTGCCATCGAAGCGCTCGGCCCCTCCCCCCGCCATGTCTTTCTGGCGACGGGCCGGCAGGGTGCCCATCACGCGGAAGCCGCACCGCAACATCACTATCTCGTCCGCAGTGTCGATCCCGTCGAACCGGCGCTTGCGCTTGATAATGTCCAGTACATCCTCGATCGTGGTCCGTTCGCGCTGGACGGTGAGCGCGCTCTGCTGAGACAGCACGACATCGACATCATCATTGCCAAGAATAGCGGCGGTGCCGCGACCTATGCGAAGATCGAGGCAGCCCGCCTGCTCGGTATCGAGGTGATGATGGTGGCGCGCGCCCCGGCCTCGATCGTCAAGGCGGTCGACACTGTCGAGACGGCGCTGGCAGCGATCGATCACCTGTTTCCCCCCGCCATGAACCGCGGCGTATAGACGAGGTCCAGCCGGCCTGGCCGTGTGACAATGCGCGTCTCGGCCGAGCCGATGATGATGCAGGTCGCCATATCGGCAATCGACGCATCTGCCTGCGCCAGCTGCTGGACGGCGATGCGTTCGTCCGGCCGCCCGGCCGCCCGCCCGAAAATAACCGGTGTTGCTGCAGGCAGATGGTCACGCAACAGCTTGAAGGCTTCGCCGAGCTGCCAGGGCCGTGCCCGGCTGATCGGATTGTAAAGCGCGATGACAAAACCTGCCTTTGCCGCCAATGCAAGACGGTTTTCTATTATATTCCAAGGCTTTAGATTGTCAGACAGCGATATGGCGCAGAAATCGTGGCCAAGCGGTGCGCCGGCTCTTGCCGCCACTGCCAGCATCGCCGTGATGCCTGGCAGGATGACGAGATCGACCGCGCGCCAGGCGGCCGGCCCGTTCTCGATTGCTTCGCAGACCGCGGCCGCCATGGCGAAGACGCCGGGGTCGCCGCCGGAGACGACGCAGACCTTGGCGCCATCGGCTGCCATGGCGAGGGCCGCCCCTGCCCTGTCGAGCTCCTCGCGATTGTCCGAGGCATGCCGCAGCTGATCGTGGCGGAGCTGCAGCCTGTCGAGATAAGGTCCGTAGCCGAAGAAATCCGTCGCCGCATCGACAGCAGCCAGCGCTTCCGGCGTCATCTGCTCGGGGTTGCCGGGACCGGTGCCGATCACGAAAAGCCTGCCGCTCATCGGCTGCCCTCCCAGCCCGGCACCAGCACGAGCGAAAAATACGGCGCGTCGCCGTCGGTCCTGTCGGCAAGCTTTTCCATCGCCGCATTCGCCATGGTGCCGCGCTCGACATAGACGGCCTCCGCAAGCCGCCCGGCCGCCGCCAGCGCCCGGCGGATCTTCGGCAGGTTGCGGCCGACCTTCATGATGACGGCGGCCTGCGTATCGGCAAGACGGCGCGTCAGCTCGGTCTCGGCCATCGTACCGGGCAGTACGGAAAGTACGTCGTCGCCTTGAACGATCGGCATGCCGGCCAGCGACCAGCAGCCCGACATGGCGCTGATACCCGGGATCACTTCCGTCGGGTAGCGTGTGGAAAGCCTGACATGCAGGTGCATATAGGAGCCGTAGAAGAGCGGATCGCCTTCGCTGAGAACGGCGACGGTCAGCCCGGCATCGAGATGCCCGGCAACGGCTTTGGCAGACTGGTCGTAGAATTGGGTGATCAGGCTCTGATAGCGTTCGTCGTTCTTGTCGATTTCGGTCGTCACCGGATAAAAGAGCGGTAGCAGCGTCACCCCGGATTTCAGCAGCGGTTCGACGATCGCCTTGCCGTTGCCACCCCTGCCCTGCTTGGCGAAATAGGCGATGACATCAGCGCCTTCGATGGCGCGCACGGCCTTGAGGGTGAGGAGCTCCGGATCGCCGGGGCCCGTGCCGACGCCGATCAGACGGCCGCTTGTCGTCATAGACCTGGCCTCGCCAATGCATTGATGGCGGCTGCCGTCATGGCGCTGCCGCCGAGCCGGCCGCCGACGATGGCAAAGGGGACGCCGTAGGAATTTTCCGCCAATGCATCCTTCGATTCCGCCGCGCCGACGAAGCCGACAGGCATGCCGAGGATCGCTGCGGGTTTCGGGGCGCCGTCGCGCAGGAGTTCGAGCAGATGGAAGAGCGCCGTCGGTGCATTGCCGATCGCAACAACGCTGCCGCCCAGCCGATCGAGCCAGAGATGCATGGCGGCAGCCGAGCGCGTATTGCCGGTCTCGCGTGCAAGCTCAGGTGTCGCCGGATCGCGCAGCGTGCAGATCACCTCGTTCTGCGCCGGCAGCCGCGCCCGGGTCACACCCTGGGATACCATTTCGGCGTCGCAGAAGATCGGCGCACCACCCTTCAGCGCATCGCGTGCTGCGCTGACGAAATCGGCCGAGAACAGGAAATGATCCGCCGCCTCGACCAGCCCGCAGGCATGGATCATGCGCACGGCGATTTCGGCTTGATCGTCAGTGAAGCGCGAAAGATCGGCCTCGGCACGGATAATGGCAAAGGAACGCTCGTAGATCGCATCGCCGCTGCGGATATAATCGTAGTCTGGCATTCCTATTCCTGTCGCAGCGCCTTCGAAACGCCGGTTGCGCCAAGCCGTGTAAGGCAGGCGGCGGTCGATTCGCCAGCGTCTTTGTTGTCTTCGATGGACCGGGCGAGCCTCTCTATAGCGAAATCGATCCGACCGCCAGCGATCCGTTCGACCGGCTGATCGGCGGCAAGGCCATTGAGGATGAGGCCATAACCTTCCGTCGAGCCCGTCAGCGTCAGCGCCGGCCGGGCATGAGCGCAGCCCTTGGCGCAGCCGGACAGATGCAGCGTCAGCGAACCGTCGAAAAGGGCAGGTGCTACGCCAATGAGCCGCCGCGCCAGAGTTCGCGTCTCGTAGAAAGCGGAGCCGCAGGCGCCGGCGCCGGCACAGGCGGCAATATGCTCGGTATTGTCGCCAGGCTGGGTGCTGAAGCCAAGTCCGGCGGCGGCCATCTGCATAGCCGGCACTGTATCGGCGGAAAGCCCGATGAGGAAGAAACCGCGACCGGGCGCAAGCCGGATGGCTGTTGCGCCGGGGTCCGTTGCCAGATCCAGTAAAGCGATCAGATCAGACGCTCTCATCTGCCCGAATGCCGGCCTGACGCCGAGTATGGTCTTGCCGTCCTCAAGCCTGTGCGAGCCGGCAAGCGGTATCCCTGCCGCGCCCGAAGGAAAGAATTTAATGCCATCCATCGCCGGAAAACGAGCCCGCAGAAGCGCCGGATCGATTTCCCTTGCCCTGCTGCCCTGCCCGAGGTTCGCCAACAGGCTCAAAATTTCGCCGACGGCCGATATCGCCGCCTCCGCAGGACCGATCGCGACCGGCATTGCGGTTTCACCGTCGCCATTGATCGCGACCAGCCATTCTGCGGGGGATTGCGCGACAATACGGATATCGGCGGACAGTGCCGATAAGCCGAAGGCTCCACCACCGTCGATGATAAGCGAGAGTTTTGGCGCGAGCCGCGGCGAGGCAAGCTGATCGCGGAGCGTGCTGCGTAAGGCCATTTCCATTGCCGCCGGATCGCATATTTCTTCCGGGTCGATGCCGTGCAGTGGCGATGTCTCGATCGCCGGCCCGTCCGGCACGGTGATGCCGGCGGCATCGATATCGGCAGCGAGCTGTCCGACGGTCTCAGTCCGAAGGCCTCGGATCTGCAGATTGCCGCGGGCGGTGACTTCGAGAATGCCGTTTCCATGGTCTGCGGCGGAGCGGGCAAGGCTGGCGAACTGCGACAGCGTCAACGCGCCGCCGGCCGGCCGCAACCGGACCAGCAAACCGTCGCCGGTCGGCATGGGCGCGGCAAGGGCGGGGCAGGCGCCGCGCCTGCGCATCGTCACCGCTGGGCGACCATGCAGATCCGCCTCGCCCGTCCTGTCGCTCGCCTTTGCGGCCTTAATGCTCATTCTCGATCCTCTGATCATTTCTTACATGATCGCGGCCGACCCGGCAAAGCGTGATGGAAACGGCTCGAACCGCTATTCCTCGAAATCACGTCCCTTGCGCAGGAGATAGATGTCCATGATCCAGCCGTGCCGCTGCCTGGCCTCGGCTCTCAGCGTCTTAATGTCGGTGGCGATGTCGCCAAGTCGCCCTGATCTGACGATCTCGTCTTTGGTGCCGAGATAGGCGCCCCAGAAGATCTCGGCGTCGGGATCGTCGATCTTCGCAAAAGCCTGTTCGCCGTCAAGCATGACGACGGTGCTGTCGGTCAAAAGTCCGTCCTGCGCCAGCCTGCGCCCTGTGGTGATCTCGATCGGTTTGCCGACGAGGTTGAGAGGGATTCTGTGGCTGGCCGCCAGCGCCTGGATGCTGGTGATGCCGGGAATGACGCTGTAATCGAAATCTAGGCTGCTTTCCCGGCGCACGCGTTCGATGATGCGGATCGTGCTGTCGTAGAGACTGGGATCACCCCAGACGAGAAAGGCGCCGCTGCCATCGTCCGGGAGACCGGAGATCAGCTCTCCATAGATGCGGGCGATCTCACCGTGCCAGGCGTCGACGCTCTGCACATAGGTCTTGTCTGCCGTCTGCCTTTGCGGCACCGCAAATTCTGAAATTCTGGCTGCCGGCCGGGTGATATAACGTTCGCAGATTTCCCGCCGGATCTCGGCGAGCTCTTCCTTGCCGGCGCCCTTGACCGGCAGGAAGACCACGTCGGCAGCGTTCATCGCGTTGATCGCCTGTATGGTGAGGTGCTCAGGGTTGCCCGTGCCGATGCCGATGATATGAATGTGCTTCAAGCGGATACTCCCCTTCGAGTCCTGGCGGTCTTGCCGGAAAAGCCGGGTCGTCGCAAGGGATGAACGGGAGTTGGCCGCGGCCAACCGAGCCTTGTGGGTAGCATCGGAGCCCTGTTGTTGCTGCAAATCCCGAATCGTGTCACTTTCGATACGCTTTTTGACGCTATGTTGACAGAAAAGCGCATCGAAAAGGATTGGGTGTTTTGGACAACATTAGCGTATCGACGACAGAT
>NZ_JBYGKP010000004.1:0-390750 GCF_057653825.1 Rhizobium sp. WSM409
ATGGATCAGATGACGACCCGCAAGCCAACGAGCGAATCCTCCGCTGCGAAGATTACACGCCAAGCGCAGATGTTGTCAGCGCAGTTGCAGTCTCTTCGCACCCATATGTATCCGCCGGAGGCGATGAAATCGTTGCGCACCTTTACCTCGCGCGACGTGGCCACCATGCTTGGGATCGCCGAATCGACGCTCCGACAGATGTCGTTGGACGGCGAAGGCGCAATGCCCGAGAGGCTGGAGAATGGCCGCAGGAGCTACACGCTCGCCCAGGTCAATGAGATCCGTCGATACCTGGCGGTGAAGCGGCCCATGGAAGCCTTGGATTTCTTTCCGCGCCGGCGTCCCGGTGAGAAGTTGCAGGTTATCGCGGTTGCGAACTTCAAGGGCGGATCGGCCAAAACGACGACGACCGTTCATCTCGCCCATTATCTTGCTCTGACGGGTTTGCGGGTGCTCGCGATCGATCTTGACCCGCAGGCATCCTTGTCGGCCATGTTCGGCTATCAGCCGGAGTTCGATGTCAGCGACAACGAGACCATATATGCGGCGATTCGCTATGACGACGACAACCGCCGGCCGATGCGCGACGTCATTCGCAAAACCTATTTTGACGGAATCGATCTCATACCCGGCAACCTGGAGCTCATGGAATACGAGCATGAGACGCCGCAGGCGATCGCAAGCGGCGGCGGGCGCGGCGACGGGATCTTCTTCCGGCGGCTCGGCGCCGTCATAAACAGCGTCGAGGAAGACTACGATGTCGTCGTCATCGACGCGCCGCCGCAACTGGGCTATCTGACCCTGGGCGCGCTTTGTGCGGCGACCTCGCTGCTGATCACCGTTCATCCGGCGATGATCGACGTTGCCAGCATGAACCAGTTCCTGGCAATGATGAGCGATGTCATGCACGTCATCGAGGAGCGTGGCGGTGTTCTGGAACACGATTTCATCCGATATGTCATCACCAGGCACAATCCGAACGACGTCCCGCAGGTGAACGTCGTCGCGCTCCTGCGCTCCCTGTTCGGCGAGGACGTGCTGGCGCCAGCGGTGGTGGACACGACCGCGATTGCCAGCGCCGGCCTTGAGAAGAAGAGCCTTTACGAAATGGCGCGTGGTTCGGTTGGTCGAGACACGCTCACGCGCGCCCTGGATTCCGTCGACGCAGTCAATCTCGAGATCTTCAACCACCTCAAATCGGTATGGGGACGGTCATGACGAATGCCAAAGAACGCTCCAGTCGGATGAAAAGTCTGTTCGCGAATGTCGATTCCGCGGAACTTGCCAAGCAAATCTCAGCTGGGCCTGCGGTGAAGGTCGGATCTGGAGCCGTCAAGTCGATGGACCGGGCCTTCGTTGCCGTCGAGGAGGAGAATGAACGCCTCCGCCTGCAATTGAGCGGCTCGGAAGCCATTGTCGAAATTGACTCCGCTCTTGTCGTTCCCTCCTTTGTCAGGGACCGCCTCGATATCGAGGGAGATCCGAATTTCCAGGGTTTCGTCGAGGGCATTCGGGAAAGCGGCCAGAGACTTCCCATCCTCGTTCGCCCCTCCCCCGACAAGCAGGGCTACTTTCAGGTCGCTTACGGCCACAGGCGCTTGCGCGCCTGTCAGATCCTTGAACGGCCGGTGAAAGCGATCGTCCGCGATCTTACCGACGATGAACTGGTGGTCGCTCAAGGTATCGAGAATACCGAACGCGCCAATCTCTCCTTCATCGAGCAGGCGTTCTTTGCCGCGACCCTCAAGGCGCGCGGCTTTCGGCGGGAGACGATCGCCGCCGCGCTCGGCAGGGCGGATGGCAAGCTGACCTACGTTTCGATGCTGATTGGAATCGCCGAACAGGTCCCCGCCGAACTGATCGGCATCATTGGTCCGGCTCCTTCGATCGGCCGCCCCAAGTGGGAAAAGCTCGCCGCCCAATTCAAGGATGGCAAGGCACCGGCTGCGGCCCAGACGATCATTGATAAGCTGACTTCGACGGCTGTATGGGCCGCTGCCACGAGTGACCAGCGCTTCGCCGCGCTGATGAGCGCGCTCGAACACAAGGCGGCTAGGGGAAACCAGGGCGAAGAGGTCGACCTCGGCGGCGGCGCCGTGATCACCGCGAAATCTTCGCGTTCTTCAACGCTTATCACGATTCCGGAAAGCAAGGTGCCGGGCCTCTCGGCCTGGCTCGTCGAAAGGCTTCCGGCGCTGGTGGAGGAGTACCGAAAGCAAACGGGAGAGACGCCGATGGGGTAGGCTAATTCAGAAATAGGAAAGGGCCCACCGACGGCAATCGGCGAACCCTTGAATCCTAGCCGACAGTACGAAAACGTCCCGTCGACATCAGCTCTTACAAACTGATTCTATGACGGACCGCTGGCACAATCAACCCCTGCGTAACAGCCGGGAATGAAAAACTGTGCCCGTCTGCTGGCTTTCATCAACAAGAATCTCGATGGAGCCGCACGCCAAGGCGTTGCGGGCAGCTAGCCCATGACAGAAGCAACGGCAATCGCATCGTTCAGACGCGTCAGTCCGGCCATTCTCGCAAGCGCGCGGATGGCGATGGCCAACGACATACCGGACACCTCGAAGTCGGAGATCTCTCTCCTGTTGAAAAAGGCAGCGCCGATCCTTGGGATCGACGGCACGACCTATCATGTCCTGGACATTCTCCTTGGCCTCTCGCGCGCCGATGACTGGAAAGGCGCCGGGCGACCGATCGTTGCCATCTCGAACGCCAAGCTCGCCGAATACACGCTGCGCTCCGAACGCACAGTGATGCGTTGCCTGCGCAGGATCGTTGAGGCTGGGATCGCCGCCTACCGTGACAGTCCGACCGGCCGGCGTTTCGTGTACCGCGACAATGACGGGATGGTTGCCAGCGGCTTCGGGCTTGATTTCACGCCGGCGCGCGTGCGGCTCGCAGAGATCAGGGAGAGCGTCGAGAACTACCAGAGGGAACTCAAGGCCAGCCAGGATGCACGTCGCGCGGTCACGCGGTTTTCCAGAGCAATCATCGATGCCTGCGAGGCGTTCCCGGAAAAGGCAGACATCTGGAGGAGCGCCGCACAAGCAATCATCGATGCCGTAGCCGGCCGGGCAGACCAGGCAAGCGGTCTCGAATCACTCCACGGAGAGGTTCTTGAGTACGCGGAGCAACGCTTCCGGGAGCAAGATATGTCATGCGCGGGTGACATCGGCGTCACCTCTAATATTAATACAATCCCTAAAAACCTTCCTGATAGTAATCAACGGACCCGCTCTAACGAGCGAGACATAATTTCCACTAACGTCGGCTACGCCGCCGATATGGCTTATGAAAATAAGCCTGAAGCGGCTGCGGGTGACATGCAATCCCGATTGCGGCAGGCGGAAAAGACGGTTGGTGATATCCAAGGTGTCGTTCTAGCTGCGGTGCCGATTGGTTTGCTTCAGGTTGGGTGCCGCGCGGCGCAGGAATGTGTCAGCGTGGAGTTTGACGGATGGTCCGATGTAGTCGGGGCGGCTGAAACGATGCGGCGCATGATCGGCCTGTCGGAGACTGCATGGGTAGACGGTGTAGGCAGGGTCGGCCGATATGCTGCGTCCGCCATCTTGGCGACCGTGCTCGAAAAATCCTTGCGCGACCCGGAGCTAATTGCAAAGCCCGGGGGCTATTTCCGTGCAATGGTCGACCGGGCTGTCGATGGAAGTCTTCACCTCTCGAAAAGCCTTTACGGTCTTGCGGAAAGCGAGATGAACACACGGGATAGATAGGCGAAAAGTAACAGCTGTTACCCTGCCCTTGGCCTTGCGGGACGGATTAATCGCGACGAGGTTTTGGGGCGAAGCCGCCGCAGGAATGGATCGAGTTCAGGGGCGTGGCCTCGCCATCTGGGGCGGATGGGCGGCAACGGGGCGGGCGAATACAGGAAGAGTGGTCGTTTCGTCGGGTATCCATTTTCGCCCGACGTCGATGCAGCCATATCCATCTGGCTTCCGCAACAAGACGGCGAGGGCGGTACAACTGCCCTGAAGTAACTTCAGACAAAGCTGTTGCCGAGAACTGCCATTCCTACTGTCGATTGAAATGGGATCTGCTTGGCTGCCGATCGAGGGCACCCCTCAGATCTGAATGTGTTGCCGGTGATAGCCCAGCGTCGACGGTTCTGGCGGTTGCGATCTCGCTCTCTGGCTGCGTGGTTCATACTTTTCGGGGATGAATTTTTGCGCGTCCTTGGAGCCACTCCGCTCGAGGAAGAACGTGGATGTTGGCGGGCATAGACGAATTCGAAGGAGCGGGGGCGGCCCACGGCGAGGGCATTGGGTAAGGACGTTCGCATATACGTCCATGATGCTGCGGGGTGGCAGCTGAGCGTGCGCGAGGGATGGAGTTTATGATGAGAGTGAGGGAGAGTCGTGAAGAAGGACGTCTTCGAATGTTCATTCAGCAACCCATGCCACCTGTCTCGGCCCGCCTGTGGCCCGCTCAGAGATCATGTGCATTGCTGCTTAAAGGGACCGAACGTCAGTCGGGGCGTGCGGCACCCGCCATGCAAAAGAAGTTCCAGGAAGGCCGGCAATGGCGTTTGCGCGATGGGTGCTGCAGGCCGTCTTGCTGGAGAGATCGACGGGTGGAGGGTTGCCTATCGTCGCTTCTGAAATGAAAGTTGCCTATCCACGGACGGAGAGGTCCGTGGGCAGGATCCGGTCGACACGCCCGTTTCGCGCTGTCATCATCGTGAATGTTTTTGTCGCTCGCGTTGGACCAACCAGGCGATCTTAACGAGAAACCCAAAAGGTAACAGCTGTTACCTTTTGGGCGTTGCGTGCCGACAAGGATGTGCCCCTTCTCCTTCTTCAAAATGCTCAATCACCAAAGGCGACACTGCTTCCTGGAGCTCGGGTAGGTGCCGAGCGCTCTGACTTTCAAGGCGTAAGAGACGTGGAAGGGTCCGGCGCAGGGCGGCAGAAATCGGTGCCACTGGCGACGTCGACACTATGGCGTAGCGTGCACTTGATGCTGGAGCGGTGGCAGCGAGAATGACTTGCGGACAGAGGGCCGAGCGCGATCGTGATAGGCGGGGCCTAAAAAAGTAACAGCTGTTACCTTCTGCGACACGGCTTTAAGAAACGCAATGATGCAGCGTTTGAACACGCAATCGTTTCAATCGCGGCATGCGCGCGAATTGCTCGATGACTTCACATCCGCCGCATTGCATGACTTTTTTTGGGCCCCCGTGTCGCCTCGACTGGTTCGGCCTCTTCGGTCCTTTGTCCAAGGGGACGCGGCGGTTGGGATCTATCTCTTTTTCTTAATCAGGGCAGATTTAGTGCATAGCGTGCGTGCCGGCGATCACCGGTGCGCGTGAGCGCTTCTTTCTCCACCAAGTCATGAAGATCGCGCGTCGCTGTCGCTCGCGAGGTCCGCGTTATCGAAATGTAATTCTCAGCGCTCAATCCGCCTTTAAACCCCCCAGGACCTTCTCGGAACATCCGAGCGAGGGCCTTCTCCTGGCGCTCGTTGAATTGCCCGCGGAACCTGTCATAGAATTGCGCCTTGCTGATGTAGAAGGCCACCCGCATCAAGGTGGTCTGTTGTGCATCAAGGATGGTTCCCGCAAAATACACCAGCCATTCGGTGATATCGAGCGTGCGCTGATGCCGTTCGAGCTGATCGTAATAGGCTTTCCGGCCATTCTCGATCGTGTAGGCAAGTGCAATCAAGCTCGGTTGCCCGATATTTTGGGCAAGCGATTTTTCGGCGAGCGCTCGGCCAAGCCTGCCATTTCCATCTTCAAACGGATGGATGCTTTCGAAGTGCAAATGGCCTATGCCGGCACGGGTGAGCGCGGGCAAGGGGAGTTCACCGTGCGGCGCCGTTTTGTTGAACCACTCGGTGTAGGCCGCCATTTCCGCCGGGACCTGCCCTGATGGTGGAGCCTCATAGTGGACGGTCGGATTGTCCAGACGGCCGGACACAATCCGCATGGCATCTTCATGCGTTCGATATGCGCCGATCGCTCCAAGATGGCGATTGCCTGTCATCAACATGCCGTTCCAGCGAAACAGGGTTTCATCATTGAGCGGGGCCGACCAAGTGTCGTACACATCGACCATCATTTCCGCGATGCCGCGCTCTTGCGGAGTTGATGGCCGATTGTCGGCATCGAGACCGAACTGGCGGCGCAATGAGGATTGCACGCTCAACCGATCAAGCATTTCGCCCTCAATCTCGGAGGTTTTCACTGCCTCGTCGCTTAAAAGCTCGATACGAAGCAGATTGCGTTCCTCATCGCCGACATGACGGACTGCGCCGATGACTTCCCCCGAGGACAGAAGGAATCGGCGTTCGAGTGGTTCAAGCGGCGCATGATCATAGATGAAATGCGGCCAACCTTCCTGCGTCCAGTTCCAGTTCATGAGTTATAGGCACCTTTTCTATAACTCACTATAATGCATTGCGATGAGATAGAAATGAATTCTATCGCTCATGCAATGGATCGAAGGTGCTCGCGGAGACCCAGAGAGCACCTTGAAAGGTTATAATCGACTATATCCAAAGGGCAGCAAACCCATATGTCGCCAATCAAACGCGCCTCGTTCGGCTGCGTCACAACCGGCACTCACAAGCCGTATGGCCTGAGGACGCGCTTCGTCCAACAGCGCTCTCTGCCGTCTATAGCGGCGGTTTGTACAGCATTCGTCAGTAAAGGGGGCCCAAGACGTTGATCTCTGATGTTCCTGATCGATACGAACGTCATATCCGCCTTGCGCCGTCCAAAACTCGATTCGAGCCCCGCCGTTGCGCTCATTGGCCCGCGTCAGGTCGGCAACTCAATCAGTTTTGTAGATATTCGGCGTTCAATCATCCTTGCATTTATGGAGGATAATTCCGCAATTGCAAGGATTGCATGTTGGTGTTTGGGCTGCGTCAGTTGGCGCGTCGCGCGGCGTTCACATTGCTGTGCGCCTAACGGCTCGCCGCGCCGGTCGTTCGGAACGCCATCTTCAACCCACGGCCGATGGCGTGGTGCCCTAACTCCAACGCTCGATGAACGACAGCGAAACGCAATATTCACAGCCTGTTCAGCGCGCTAATGTCATCAAGTCACCAGAAAGAGCCTTACCTCCCACCACAGGGTTCGATGGAGTAGCCGATGAAAAAGATCATTCTCTCGACACTTGCCACACTGGTCGCGGCCGGCAGCATCTTCACGTCATATGGCTCCCCGAGCGCACATGATTATCGCGATCACCGGGACGGCGACAGGGGTGCTGCCATCGTTGGTGGGCTGGCGGCTGGGCTCATTGGCGGACTGGTTGCCGGTGCTCTCATCGAGGGCAGGGATCGTCCGCGGTATGATGATGGTGCAGATAATCGCTACAGCGGCGGCCCGCGCTATGAAGGGAATGTCGGTTATCGCGGTGACCCGGGCTACCGTTATAGCGGTGGTCCGCGTTATGAGGACAACTCCGGCTATCGCGATTTTGACGGCTCAGGCTATCGTTACGACAGTGGCTGGCGTTGATGTAGACCAGGTAGGCTTACGAAACCATCACCATTGGTGAGGCAACCGGGCCAGGAGTTCTTTTTCAGCGAGCTTTTCGCGGACCATAAGATGAACGGTGCGACGGAGGCGCTCGAGGGGAAATGCTCGGTCGGGCCCTATCGCGTCAAGCGGATTCATATTGCGGTCGCGTGGGGTCACGCAGGGCAATTCAGGTAAATAGGGCAATACAGACGGCCATCCAGATTAACGCCGTCCCCAGTACCATCGCTCGCCTGGCGACGACGACTTTGTCTGCATCGTCCTCCGCTACAGGTGTAGTCACAATCCAGGGCACGGAACCAAGTGCTGCAAATCCGATGATAGCCAGACCCATCACAAAATAGTCGAATGAATGCCAGGCCCCATGTTCATATACCCCCCAGTAACCCAGAAAGGCCATTCCGACTGCAAACATTGTGGCGGACGCCGAGCAGAGGCCTGTGACGGATCCGGTAGGTGCGCGCATGTTCCTTTTTCACGTGTTTCCAAGTTCATGACGCGATATCCATGACGGTTGGCTGCCTCTCTGCAAATATGTCAGGAATTGAGCGCGGCGTGAAGCGCGTGTGACCGTCTGGGACGGCCGCGAAATTCCCCGCCTCGGCATGGGATGCTGGGCGATCAGCGGCCACTTTCCTCCGTGACAGAAGAGCGCTGCATCCGCGTGTCGCATACGAACATCACATATCACACCATTTGAGCTGCCCGCCCGCTTCGACGTGTCGCGTTGTTGTAGTAACCTGACGCTTGTTGAATCGAGCGGTGGCGGGACTGCTCCATCGCCTCGGGCAGGGGGATGCCACGGTTTGCCGCCTCGGTCAGATATCCAGATCGTAGCCCGTGCGCGGAAAATTCCCCCGGCTCCAATCCAGCCAGTTCCACCCGCTGCTTGATGATCGCATTGACCGACTGCGGATCGATCGCCCGTCGCGACACAGTCCCCCATCGCCCGATCGCCCGAAACACGCTGCCGCTCTCGATCTTGGCGGCCACCATCCAGGCATTCAGCGCATCCACCGGCCGACCGGTCAGATAGACAACGTCGTCCTCGTCGCCGCTGGTCGTCTTGGTGCGTCCGAGATGGATGGCGAGAGAGGGGAGGGAAGGGCCATCGTCCCCCGGGATTGGCGGCTGGACGGTCAGCTGCTCGCTGCGCAGGCCGGCGATCTCGCTGCGCCGCCGACCACCGGAGGCAAAGGCAACCATCAGGATTGCACGGTCACGGAGATCGCGCAGACTGTCGGTCGCGCAGGTTGCCAGCAGTTTTGCCAGCACATCGCCGGTGACGGCCTTGGCGCTCTTGCGACGCCGCGTCCGGGGGACGGCGCGAACGGCGAGGCGAATGGCTGATTTGAGGGCAGGGGAGGCGAAGGCGCCGTCAAAACCGCGCCATCTGGTCAGCGTCGACCAGTTCGCCAGCCGCCGGCGCACCGTCGATGGCGCGTGCGGGCCTGCGGATCTGAGAAAACCCTGGCTCCGAAGGTCTTCGTCGACGTCGGCCGGCATGCCGTGATCCGGATCGGTCTCGCGGTGCTGCGGATCCCAGAGGTGATGCGCGACGAATTTCAAAAGCAGCGCCTCGGGTGCCGGCCAGGGCAGCGATCGTCCGGTCGCCGCCAGTCCCCAGGCTTCCAGATAGGCAAGGTCGGAAGTCAGCGCCCGCAGCGTGTTGTCGCCCATGCCCTGGTTGACGAGATGGCGCAGCGTCTCGACGTCCTGGTCGGTCAGAAGCTTGGCGAGTTCGTCGCGGCGCTCTATCGGGAGGACGGCGGCAATGGTGTCGAGTTCTTCGGCGCGCCGCTCGACGGAAGTCTGTGATTTTTTGGGTTTGGCCACAGGCGCTCCAGAAAGACGGTTTCGGCGGCCTCTGAGACCGTGATTTGCGCCGACTCTTGCTGATTTGGACCTCGAAATCAATCTACCATCGATAAACGTTGCTTATCGATGGTTAGCCACCCAACCAGAAGTCATCCCATGTGACGAACAGTAATATTCTTATAGAGTTCCTATAGGAAATCATTTACCATAATTTCAATGGCTTACGATCTCGCGAAAAACAGCATGACAGCTCTGATGCGACCGGCTTTCGACGCGGCAATCGCGCTCACCCGTCTCGACGAGCGTATCGCCCGTTCGCCGGTCGGCCAGGGCTTCCTCGAACGCACCCAATTTACCGATGCCTGCGCCTCGCTGTGGATCGACGGCGAACTCGTGCATCTCGAAGACCTGGTCCTCCATGACGCCACCCGGGATATTCGCACACCGACCCATGAGCTGACAATCGCCCGCGACGTGCTGCGCACCCGCCGACGCATCGCAGCCCAACTCCCCGGCTGGGCATTGTCGGCCGATGGTATCCGAAATTTGCGACAGACGTCGGACATTAATCCGGTCGGCGCTGAGGCGGGGCAGCCAAGCGGCGTCATTCGGCCCGCGGTCGCGATCGACGCGGAAGGGGAGGGGGAGTATGGTGGTGACGTCGAAAATCTCCCCGGCGTCGACTATGCCGCCATCGATGCGATCCTCGCGCGGTCTGACGCCGCGATCGAGCGAGCCAGCAAGCCCGGCCGGGCTCCGGCCGATCCGCTGGTCTATGATCTCGACTGGGACGAGGACGAGCGGCTGGACGAATGGCGCGGCGTGCTTCGGCAAGCGCAAGACCTGCCGGCGGTCCTGCAGGCGATCGTCGCCCTCGATGCCTGGAACGAGCTCGCTGTCTTGCAGCACGCGCCCTGGCTCGGCCGATTGTTCGCCGCCTCCATCCTGCGCCAGGCCGGCATCACTACCGGCGCCCATCTGGCCGCCATCAACCTTGGCGTCAAAACCATTCCCGTCGATCGGCGCCGGCATCGTGACCGCCAGACCCGGTTGCTCGCCATCGCTCACGGCCTGATCGCGGCCGCCGAGCTCGGTCTGAAGGAACATGACCGATTGACGCTCGCGAAAACGATGATGGACCGTAAACTGGAGGGGCGGCGGACGTCTTCAAAATTGCCGGAGCTGGTTGAGCTGGTGATGGCGAAGCCGCTGGTGTCGGCCGGGATGGTGGCGAAGGCGCTCGAGGTGACGCCGCAGGCGGCGCGGCGGATTGTTTTGGAGCTGGGCTTGCGCGAGATGACGGGGAGGGGGAGGTTTCGGGCATGGGGGATTTTGTAAACCGCGCTGTAGTGTATGGCCTTCGCAGATGAGTTTAGGCTGAGAGGTCGCGAGGAAGTGCTGCCAGATATGCGCGATATGTTTCGGGAAGGCCGTGGTGCGCCGCCCCCTCAAGCAGATGTGCAAGATAAGCTGCATTCGGCAGATGACTGCCCTTTTGAGGAGAGGCAATATAAGTCTCGGCTTCGACCGACTCGCCGTTTAAATTGATGGCCACTGTTTGACGGTTGTATGCGTTGGCCACCGGGTCTCTGTCGTGGCGATACCCTTCGTTTCTATCGAGCGCAGATAGATCTGCGGCTGAGAGCTCCCAGACGACCCCCCAGGTGTCGTGGCCGATTTTCGGCTCGACAGAGGACACGCCGCAACCGCGGCTTTTCGACGTGCGCGGGAAGCAGAGTTCGTGATTCGCAAGGTAGCCGAAACCTCTGAGCACCGCACTGGGGCAGCGTTTCTTCATCTGCGCTGGGTCCATATTCGAGCCGTAGGCGAAGTAGTGCATTGCCATCATCCATCGTCTGTAGTGCCACCTACGATTTTGCAACCATTCGCATGGAAATCAACCGTCATATCAGGGCGTTCTGTAGAGCCTTGCCCGGTACGGAAGATTGCGAGCGCAAAGTTGTCTGGTGAGAGACTATTTTTAATGCTGAATGGTTTGTGGAGATTGCAGAAGAGGTTGAGCAGGAGCGCCCGGAACCACAGGAAATAGTTGCAACATGTACGGCATTGCCGCATATTATTCAGAACGATTCATCGCGGGTTTTTGCACGGGGTACAACGAATTGATTGACGTGCGGTCCGTCAGGCAGAGCTGTCATATGACGCAAAGAAGCTTTGCGGAGACTTTCGGCTTTTCTGTTGCGGCTGTCAGGGACTGGGAACAGGGCAGAAGACAGCCTGATCGGTCTGCCAGGATTCTCCTAGCCGTCATCCGGAAATCTCCCAATGTTGTGGCTGAGGTCGTAGCTGCTGCTGTCCGCGAATCTGGCGACTGGGGTGGATGATCGATGGACATAGTTTCACCTGTCAGACGATCCTCGATGATGGCTGGTATAAAAAGCACGAACACGCAGCCCGAAATGGCAGTACGGCGGCTGGCTCATCGGCTTGGTCTGCGGTTCCGGCTTCACCGAAAGGATCTTCCGGGGTCCCCTGATCTCGTTTTCCCGAGCCGCAAAACTGCACTCTTTGTCCATGGGTGTTACTGGCATCGGCATAATGGTTGTCGCCTGTGTTACTCACCAAAATCGAACGTCGACTTCTGGACAGCCAAGTTTGAAATGAATTTGGCGAGAGACCTCCGCAACGCACGAGAACTCGAAGCGCAGGGGTGGAAGGTGGTTGTGATCTGGGAGTGCGAGACGAGAAATCCCGATCGTGTTCACGAAATTCTGAAATGCGAGGTATGCGATGCAACCTATTGATATGGCGATCTTGCGCGCTAAGGCAGAACGACTGCGCGCAGGTGCTGCGCCGCGAGTCCTCGAAATATGTTCCGGATGTGGTGGTTTATCACTTGGTTTGCAGTCGGCTGGCTTCAGTCTCACTGCGCACGTTGAAATCGATCCTGAAGCTGCTGCCAGCTATGCCCGCAACTTTGGTGGCGGCCGGGATGCGTCCGACCCGTGGTCCATCCCCCGCGATATGGTGGCCTCGTCGGCTGAAGAAATAGTCGGAGATCTCAAACTTGGTATGCCAGCCGAAAAGGCCTTCGATGTTCTCGCTGCAGGTCTGCCATGCCAGGCGTTTGCCAGAATAGGGCGTTCGAAACTTCGTGCTGTCGCGGGTGCCGATGATGCTTTTCAAAAAGATCCGAGAGCTGCACTCTATAGGAGATTTTTGGATTACGTCGTTGATACAAAGCCTCTTGCAATTGTCATCGAAAATGTGCCTGACATCCTCAATTTCGGCGGTCATAACGTTCCCGAAGAGATTTGCGACACTCTGGATGAGTTGGGTTATCGAACAGCTTACACGATCCTCAACGCGTCATACTTCGGAGTTCCACAAATAAGGGAACGCCTTTTCATTGTAGCAATTGCTAAAACTCTTAAGATTTCGCCGCAATTTCCTGATCCAACACACTTCCTTGAACTGCCTCGCGGGTACGAGAGCTCCCGCCGGGTTGCGCTTAAGCATGTCGATGAAAGCAGCCCTCATTACAGGGAGGTCCTGAAGCCTTCCGCGCTTTTACCTGCAGCGGTCGGAACGCGCGAAGCGCTCGGCGACCTGCCGGAGATTCACGAGCACCGGCTGAATCCGGTCGCGATGCGACGTCGACGTCTGAATGATACACTGGTTTATAGATCGGCTGAACGCGGATTGACAGAGTATGCAAGGACAATGCGGCAATGGCCCGGGTTCGAAACGGGCGACGAAGCCGGCGGCCATCTGGTGCGGATAACGCCCAGAGACTTTCCAATATTCGAGTCTCTGCCGCACGGCGCAGACTATCCTCAGGCCCGCAAACTGGCCGAGGCGATGTTCATTAAGGCAGCGTCCGACGCAGGCCTGAATGATACTGACATCGGCTCGGAGGCATGGGATAACCTGTGGCGCTCCAAAGTGCCGCCGTATGATCCGGGAAAGTTCCCGAATAAATGGTGGAAGCTCGAGCCGGACAAGCCCAGCAGGACCCTGACGGCCCATATTGGCAAAGACACCTACTCACACATACATTACGATAGTGCTCAGTCCCGGACGATATCCGTCCGGGAAGCTGCGCGACTTCAGTCATTTCCGGATGGCTTCGTATTTGCTGGAGCCATGAATGCAGCCTTCCGGCAGATCGGAAATGCCGTTCCTCCTCTGCTCGGGCGGGCGGTAGCGACGTCACTCAGAAAGCAGCTTGAAGAGGGATTGAATGTTTCCTCATCGGCAACGAAGCAGGTGGCCGCCTGATATGAATTTGGCCTCGAACGTCGAACTACCATACGATGACGCCCCACCCGCAGCGAGTGCGATGCTGGAATCGCTGCGTGGCATTGGCTATTCGCCGGCAGCTGCAATTGCGGACCTGATTGACAACAGCATAGCGGCTGGCGCGAGCCGGGTACGTGTCGACTTTGAGTGGCGGGGAAGCGGATCAATCATTCGCATCACCGATAACGGCCGCGGGATGAAGCGGGAAGAACTCATACAAGCGATGCGTCCGGCCGGTCGCCACCCTTTGGCACCGAGAGAACCAGGTGATCTTGGCCGATTCAGTCTCGGCTTGAAGACGGCTTCGTTATCGCAGGGCAGTCTCCTTGCGGTCGCGTCGAAGGTTGCAGGCGGTGATATCGAGACAAGGATCTGGGATCTCGCCTACGTAGAAAAGGTCGATTCCTGGAACTTGCTGAGAGAGATGCCCCAGGAAATTGTCGATGACGCTGACGTTCTAGTCACCAGACCACGCGGAACGGTTGTCATCGTCGCGAGGCTTGACCGTCTGCTTGGCGGAAAGCTTAACGACAATCACGTTGATCGAGATCGTTTTCTCAAGCTTGCAAGAAGCGTGGAAGCTCATTTGGCGATGACGTTTCATCGTTATCTCGAAGGTAAGGATCCTCCTCTGGTCATCACGGTAAATGGGGAAGATGATGCACAGAAGATCGAACCCTGGGATCCTTTCGTCTCTCATCACAAATCGACGACCCCGACACCCATCGAGCCGCTCGAACACAGTGGAGGATCGGTTGAAGTGCAGGGCTTTGTCCTGCCGCACCGCGACCGGATGACGAGCACCGAGTTTGCCCGGGCCGAAGGCCCATCCGGCTGGCAGGCTCATGAAGGTTTTTTTGTCTACCGCGGGCGGCGCCTGCTAGTCTCTGGCGGGTGGCTGGGGCTCGGTCCTGGACGCGGATGGGCACAGACAGGAGTTCATCGGCTGGCGCGGATACGCCTGGATCTTGCAACAAGCGGTGACCTTGACTGGAAGGTCGACATTCGCAAGTCAATTGCATTGCCGCCTCCAGCTCTGCGAGCAAGGCTCCAGGCTCTTGCGGAAACAGTGCGACGTGACGCCAGAGAAATATTTGCACATAGAGCAGGTGTGTCAAAGCGAGGGCCGAAGAAGCCGATAATTCGTGCTTGGATGCCCATCCCGTCCAGTCAGGGTGTCACCTATCGCATAGATCGCAGTCACGCCGTTATTCGTCACGCGCTCGACTCAATCGGTCATAAGCGCCACATCATCGAAGAAATGCTTGCGATAATTGAAGCAACTGTCCCAGTACAGCGCATCTGGATCGATGTCAGCGAAACTGCCGATTATACCGCTCCCCGGGCACCGACGAAACTGTCTGTCGAGGAGGCGGCCGCACTCGCCTCACTCTACCGGCACATGCGAGCTGATCTGAACCTGGCAGCAAACGATGCCCGCGAGCGATTGATGGTTCTCGAGCCGTTTTCATCTTATCCTGAAGCGGTTCGACGCTTGCCGGACGAGCTTGATGAGTAGTCTTCTGGTCGATCAGGCGTTTCAACTGGAGCTGGTCCAGATGGCGCAACTGCGGCTTTCGCAGCGAAAATCAGCCAGTCCGGTGACACGCCAGGAGATCAGCGAGACGCTCGACCGTCTCTTTTCGGCATTTCCCGAATGGAAAAGCGCGACGTCATCAACAGCGGCGATGTCTCAGCTGGAGATGATCTTCAGCACTTTTATCGGGGACGCATCAATCCTGCAGGCAGAGGATGGACATCTTCCCTGGCTGAAGGATACACGAGACTCGATCAGCTGGCGATACTGGGAGCGTTACAGGGCGCTTCTTATCCGTCAGCAGCTTCCACAGTCTGCAATCAATTTTCTCGATCGGATCACGGATCGGATAATCGACCTTTGCGGTGATCCCACGAAGAAAAGCCGATTTGATCGGCGCGGCATGGTCGTCGGTGACGTTCAGTCAGGCAAAACAGCCAACTATACGGGGCTCATCTGCAAGGCGGCTGATGCGGGCTACAAGGTTATTATCGTCCTTGCAGGCATGAACAACAACCTCAGGAGCCAGACCCAGATCCGTCTGGACGAAGGCTTTATAGGAAAGATCAGCGTACCTATAGGTGAAAATGCCTCGCGCATTGTTGGCGCCGGCCAGATCGATCCGTCAGCTATCGTCGACTGGGGTACAAATCGGACAGAAAAAGGCGATTTCAACTCAAAGACCATGTCGCAGTTCGGTATTCATCCGGGGGGACACCCTTTGTTGCTGGTGGTCAAGAAGAACGTCAGCGTGCTCAATAGCGTCCTGGAGTGGATCGATGTGACCGCCAATACGGTCGAACATGGAGTGAAACGTTTTCGAAACATGCCTCTTCTTGTCATCGATGACGAAGCAGACAACGCCTCCGTAGATACGCGTGCGCAGAAATTCGTAAACGGTATTGCCGACTCAAATCACAAGCCGACAGCGATCAATTCGAGAATCCGTCAGATCGTCAATCGCTTCCATCAGGTGTCATACGTCGCCTACACAGCCACACCTTTCGCCAACATTTTTATTCATCCGGATGCTGAAACGCAAAAGGAGTTCCAGGATCTTTTTCCGCGTGACTTCATCGTCAGCATGCCCGTCCCGGACAATTACGTCGGAGCAACGCGAATTTTTGGAAGCACCGATGAGTATGCTGAAGACGGGGTGACGGGTCTTCCAGATCTCCTGAGAGCAGTTGAAGACCATGCAGCTAGCTCGTCGCGGAAGGAGAATCAGGGGTGGATGCCACCTGTTCATAAGGTGGATCATGTTCCGCTCTATAACGGGCAGGACGCAATACCCCCGTCTCTGAGGAGAGCGGTTCAATGCTTCATGCTGGTTATCGCCGCAAGACGTGAGCGTGGCCAGATGCATGTCCACAACAGCATGCTGGTCCACGTTACGCGATTCCGGGCTGTTCAGAGACGAGTCATCCAGCAGGTGCAAGAAACCCTGGATCAGCTCGCCAACGAAATTCGGTATGGTGGAGCCTCGGGTCTGGATGAATTCCGGATACTCTGGGAGACTGAATTTGAACGTGTGACTCGCAAGCTTGATCTGGATGATTGTCCACCTGTCGACTGGGATAACCTCGCACGCTCCCTGAGAGCGACAGCGACTTCGATCAGTGTGCGCGAAATCAATGGCAGCTCGGGCGACGTGCTGGACTATGACGTCAATAAGGAGCAGGGGCTAAATGTCATCGCAGTCGGTGGTGATAAACTGGCACGCGGTCTGACGCTCGAAGGCCTGTCGGTCACATATTTTCTACGTGGGTCGACAATGTACGACACACTTATGCAAATGGGGCGCTGGTTCGGATATCGGCGGGGTTACCTTGACCTTTGTAGATTGTTTACGACCCAGGACCACATCGACTGGTACGGCCACATCGCTCAGGCAAGCGACGAGTTAAGGCGTGAATTTGACCGTATGGAAGCCACTGGAGCGACACCTGGACAATTCGGCCTCAGGGTGCGCAAACATCCGGCTCTGACCGTGACCTCCCGTGCCAAGATGCGTCACGGGACCGAGCTGCAGGTCTCCTATGCGGGAGATATTTCAGAAACTACCGTATTTTCACTCAACCGCTCCACGCTGGAGCAGAACTATCGCGTTGCAAAAACTCTTATCGAACGACTCATGTCGAGTGGCGCCGAACATACCTCCGACCCTTTTCAACCCCGCCCCGGGAACCGAATCCACCGCTGGAAAAATTCCCAGGTTTGGACAGGCGTTACACCTGAGCATGTGCTTGCCTTCCTGGATAATTTTTCTACCCATGAAGACGCAGCGCGCGCCAATACCGCGGTACTGGCAAAATACATCCGGACGCAGAACACGAAAGGTGAACTCGTGAACTGGAGAGTTCTTCTGGTTGGAGGCGAGGGAGAAGAGCAAGCTGAATTCGGCGCAGTTTCCGTACCCACAGTTGTTCGTCAACCGAAGGGTGGGTATGGCGCAGATGCCACTAAACTGCGGGTTATTGGCGAAGACGGACGATACGTGATCAGGCGCCTCGTAAATCCCCGCGATGAAGCTGTAGATCTTGATGACGATGCATACGCGGCTGCGTTTCGGCAAACCCTGTCAAACCCGCCGAAACGCCGCCGCAAGACAGACAAGGATCCAGATGCTCCAAGCGGGGTCTATCTGCGGCAACAGCGCTCACCTCGTGACGGGCTGCTGATGATTTACCCCCTTGCTCGGTCCCAGGAGGTCCTTGCTGCGGGAGATAGGCCGATTGATCATAAGTTCCTTGACGTAGAACAGGGGCCAATCGGCCTAGCTATCAGTTTCCCTGAAAGCACAAATGCAGGGTCAGTGACATACATGGTCAACAGCCTCTACGGCGTCGGTGAGGATGACGAGGGCGACACATGAGCGTGGTGCGTGAAGCCTGGACGATGCTTGATGCCGAGGCTCGCACGGAACCTGGCTGGCATCTCAGACGAATTTTTCCATCAGCTGCCTTCGACATCTTTGCAGGTATTCATCAGCCAGAAGCCACGCGCGGATTGATACTGGAGGCTCCCGTCACAACTTTCCCGGCATTCCGGCTGCTGCCGCGATCTCCAGGGTTTATGGTCGAAGCGACACCGCCAGGGCAGAGCCTGACGGCGCGCGGCCGCATCGTCCTTTCACTCGCAGATCCGGCATACTCGGAGGTCTTTCCTGTATTGTGCCAGGATGTCGCGGAGATTTCTGCACGCGAACTGGATGCCGCAGCTGCCATGTCCGCATTTCTAAGCCGCCTCCATGTTTGGCAGTCCTTCATGGCCCGTTTTAGCCCTGAGGGACTCTCCCGTGATCAAGTCACAGGGCTCATGGGGGAGTTGCTCATGCTCGGAGACTATCTTGCTCCAGCCGTTGGCTACAGCCAGGCGATCGAGGCTTGGGACGGCCCACTTGGCGAGGCCAATGACTTTAGCCTCGATCAGCGTTTTCTCGAGGTCAAGACGACAACACGGCAAGCGCCTTCGGTCATATCGATCGCTAATGCTGACCAGCTCGACACGACACGCGGCCAGATTTATCTGGCACATCTCAAACTTCAGAAGTCAGCGAGAGGTGCTACCCTTCCGGAGCTTGTCGAAGCCTTAAAGAATCGGCTTCTGGAATATTCACCAGAGCAAATCTCAGCTTTCACCACCAAGCTCCTGCTGGCAGGGTACATTGACGCGCACAGGAGCAACTACACCGATAGGCTCGCTCTGGCCGATCTGGCGGTTTTCTCAGTTGGGTCAGGTTTTCCGAACATCGCGCGCACGGATCTGCGACTTGGTGTGCGAGACTGCAGCTACACAATAGAGCTATCGGCATGTCAGCCCTTTGCCGTAACCGTCGCAAACCTCTTCGTTACGAGAGCCACCGATGCCTGAAGACCTGGAACTTGTCGAATTTTCAGAATCGCTGCGATCGGAAGTACGCGATAGAGCGACCGTTGATATGGGAGAGTTCAGCTTTAACGCGTTCGTGACCATCGTCAGCGAGCATCTTGCAGAGATGGGAATTCTGGAAGACCCAATAACGTGTCACTTCGAAAAGAAAGTAGGAGCCGGGATAGTTCGGCTGTCGGGTTATTCGATATCCGATGATGGTGATCGCATCGATCTGCTTGTCGCCATAGTGAAGGGAAGCGGAAGCCCTTCGAGCTACTCCAGTTCAGACGTTGTCCGAGTGGCGCGACAGGCAGCAAGAGCTTTGCAGGCTTCAAAACGCAAGATTCACGAAGAACTCGAAACCGCCAGCGACCAGTATGAAATGATGGAGCGTATCCACGACGCGCTGGAAGCCGGAATTCCTCAGGCACGTGTCATTGTCATTACTGACGGATTGAGCGCGGCTCGCACCATTGATCCAGAAACAGTTGCTGGCATCGAGGTCACCTTTGACGTTTACGACCTGCAACGTCTCATGCGGACAATGCGATCAGGGCAGACACGCGAGGTCATTGATATCGACTTCCAGAGGCTGGGCATGCCCCCGATTCCTTGTGTTGAGATGCCGTCTGGCAGTGAACCTTACGAGACCTACCTGGCGGTTGTCCCAGGTAACACTCTCTTCGAACTTTACGAAAAATATGGTCCGGCGATATTAGAGTATAACGTGCGTGCGTTTCTCCAGGCCGCCGGCAAAGTCAACCGCGGTATTCGCGATACAATCAGAGACAGGCCTGGGCATTTCATGGCCTACAATAATGGCATATCCGTAACTGCCGACGAAGTGAGGACAGATGTGATGCAAGGCATCACGATGGTCGTCGGAATCAAGGGCCTTCAGATTGTTAACGGCGGCCAGACTACTGCTTCGATCCACCGTGCTCGAAAGCGCGATAAACTCGACCTTTCGCGGGTTCATGTGTCGGCCAAGATTACTCGGCTTCCTCCAGATAGCGTCGAGGAGATGGTGCCGGAGATTTCGCGTTTCGCAAATACTCAGAATGTCATTCAGGAAGCCGACTTCTCGTCCAATGAGCCCTTCCATATTACTCTGGAACGGCTTTCAAAAGGCATCTGGGCCCCCGGAGAAAAGACACGCTGGTTTTATGAACGATCGCGAGGTCAATATCAGACGGCGCTCAACATCGAGGGCACAACTGAGGCGAGGATCAAAGCTTTCCGCGAAAGAACGCCACCCGCAAACCGGCTGTCGAAAACGGACTTGGCGCGAAATCTTAATAGCTTCAGCCGACTTCCGCACATCGTCAGTGGGGGCGTTCAGAAGAACTTTATCGCCTACATGAAGCGGTTACGCGAAAGTCGCGGAGCTAGGTGGGAGCCAGATGAAAACTTCTATCGTGAAGCTATCGCGCAAACGATCCTCTTTTTGGGCGTACAGCGTATTGTCAGGCAGGAAGGTTTCCCCGCTTACCGTATCAACATCGCAACCTACCTCGTTTCTTATCTTTCGCATAGGACCGGCGGCCGATTGTCGTTGAGCATTATCTGGCAGCGACAAGCGCTTTCAGAGGAACTCGAACTTTTGCTGCGTGCATGGTCCCACAGAATTGACAGGCAGATCCAGAGTAGCGCTGACGGCCGCAATATCACAGAATGGGCGAAAAAAGAGGCTTGCTGGACCGGCGTAAAAAATTTGGAACTGCCGCTCGAAGGGAGTACCCCTCCTGAGTGGGGAAATGGACCCGCAGGGCAACTTCCCAGGCAAGCCGAACCAGCAGGCGACACTCAGCTTGCAGCGTCGATCTGTATGCGACTCGCTGCGGAAGAATGGTTCGCTATTCATCTCTGGGGTACGCGCACCGGCAACCTTGCCACATGGCAATGCGGTATCGCCCATACCCTTAGCAGTTATGCCGGTGGAAACTGGCAAAAAGTGCCGACGACAAAGCAGGCACAGCAGGGCCTCAAAATACTTGAACTAGCTGCGAGCAAAGGTTTCGAAGGAAACGTCGGACAGGCCAATGCAGGTTGATTAATTGAGCTTCGCATTGAGTTCGAGGAGCCGCTCAAGTATGTGAATATCGCTCGCCTCTTCCGGAAGGCGGTAAACCTCGCAAATGAATGCATCGAGCGCAGACCTCGCGCTGCTTGAGTTCGCCGCCCTATGTGCTTCACGCCAATTCTCCGGAGCTAGGCCAGCCAGTCCTCTGTCGATGCTTCTATCGATCTTCTGGACAGCTTCGACCACCGAGCTGGGGATTTCATCACATATCAAGGCAGTTCGGTTTTCGTCCAGTCTAATGATCCTGAATGGCTTCGGAATTGGAAATCCGCCAAATGTGCTGGTGACGGAAAAACGGGCCATCCAGCTACTTGCCTTCGGCAGCGTGGCTCTGGCCCACACTGCGAAAACGCGAGACCTGTAAAGCAGAGGAATAGAAACGTCACCATCGATGACGAAAAGTTCCTGCGAAGGTATTTCACCGGCTTGCAGTTCCAGAACTATGCCTGGAACGATGCCGTCGGCCAGCACAAATCGTTGAAAGTCTGGAGACCGTGTCCAGCACTTTTCAAGATCGGCCGCTCTTTTCAGAGGCACGCTTGCAGATATAGCATGACTCCTCAGCTGGAGAACATCCAGGAGCTCAGTCGCCGCGCGACTGCGCTGCGCCAGGAAGTCTCGACGTAGAACATGATCGTTACTCTCGTCACCATATGGCCGGGCACCAGTTCGCAGAGGCCGGACATGAGCGACAGCACGATCTCGTTCATCGTCAGGAAGTCGGTCAAGCCACTCTGACATGTCATCAAAGCTGATCCTAATTACATCTCTGAGGTCAATGCCGCGTGTCGCCAGCAATCTGTTCACTTCTGTTGACCTAATTTTCCCTATGTCGATTTCGTCCGGGAAAGTACGCTGCTCGGTCTCGCCAGAGATCAATCGCCGCAACGTCGGCGTGTCCGTATAGCGCGCGATGTCCCAACCCTCTCTGTCAGCAGATTTCACTGCGTCAAGGCTGGGAGTTTCCGACGTCACTACAACCTTGATCGTGCCGCCGTCTCTCCGTATTCGAAGCGGCGAAAGATCCTCCGGAAATTGCAATGTCTTTGCTAGGCCCGCCGGTGCTGCGCGCATTTCTTCGATCTGATAGCTGTCTATCGTCGATCGCGAGCGACCGCGGCTAATCAGGGAGGTGGTAACTGCGACGGCAAAATCCGAAAACCTTTTTTCCAGACGACGTCCTTCGACGACAACCTGCTCTGACTTGGTGAGATCTGGAATATCGTCGCTATTGATCCTTAGCGAGAATTTAACAGTCTTGTCTGCCAGCTTCGGATCAGCAGGTACCCACGAAGCTTCAGAAACGAGCGGCAGCCGGAGGGCAGGCTCGCGTAACGTTCGTCTAGATTTCTCGAAAAGCAGGCTTCCTACAGACAGTATAAGGCCCTCGTCGGTCAACGAATGCAGAAGTTCCCGGCGGACCACTGAAGACCGCGCTGTCAGAAGAGCCAGCTCTATGACATCAGAGATCCTTCTGTCGATGGATCGCTTCTCATTGCCCCACCACAAGGGAGATCTCGCGATAGCAGTATCGAGGACAACGTATCCTGACCTAGTTTCAAACAGGTCCGCGCGCTCGAAAAGCCTTGACGGTTTCATCAGAGGGAGAGCTGGGATTATGATGATCAACGCGCCAGCCTCACTCTGTCGACGTAACAGAGAGCTGACTTCGGAGGAGAGAAAATCTCTACGGTCTTCCTCACCAACAATCACGGCCACAGTTGGTCTGGCACGGCCGCCGATGCTCTTTGGCAATCTACCAGATTTCGCTATGATCATTTCCAATTTTGACGGGTCGCTTCCGAGGCATTTTTTGAGATGGCGAGCAATCTCTTCTGCTCGTTTGCCGGAAACGATCACAAGCGCAGGAGCATCGCTGCGGATAGAGGTCTCCTCTGCGGACGAGAGAGGAGGGACGCTCAATGGCAACTCAAGATCCAGCGCCGGTGCGGTTAGCGCTGTATCGATCGTCGCTCCCAGGAATGCAGCAAGCGGGGAGATTTCGCTCAGTATCTCCGTAGTGCTCTTCCGTTGAGCCTGTGCCTCAAGGCCTTCTGGAACGTGAAGTTCCAGAATGTTGACAACAGGCTCTTCAATCGACAGGTTCCTCGACAAATCCTGCGACAGGTTTGCACGTACGAGTCTTCTCCGAAAGGCGATGTCCGCCTGCCCGCGAAGCCACTGCTGACGCCAGCTTCTTGCTTTTGTGTCGCCATAGTGGTCCCGCAGAAATTTCATTGCGCTTTCTGCAAGCAGAGCAACATCAGGACGTCGCGCGTTGAGCGCGAGATCGAGTATGCTAAGAGGCGCCCGGGAGGCCACATCAGCATGATAACGCGAAATCTCGTTCCAGAGTTCATCCGGAGTACCTATATAGGGAACGCCATTCCACAAAAATACATCATGCCACGGATCACCTACGGAGAGCGAAATGATGTCTTCGTTGCGAAGGCGGCGCTGGTCATCTACGTCGATTAGGTCAAAAGCGGCAATCGTCGAGCGATGATCTCCAGAGACAGCTGTTCTGGCAATATAAAGTGTATTGGCGCCAACACTTTGCCCGAATAGCGGTAACGCGTATCCGTGACTTACGCAGGAATACCAGCCGATCAGTGAAAGCCGCAGCTGCGCATCACTCATAGCTCTCCTTGCCCCTGAAGGTATTTCCGAACAATCTTGTTAATTTCTGGGTGAAAGTCGGACGGCGGCCTGTTTGGGCGCCACTGATATGTGTCCCACGAAATCCCAGCGTCAGTCAGTTTATCCAGCATCTCACTATTATTGCCCATGGGGCTCTCCAGAAATTGCTCTGGAAGTACTGCAAATTTCACGTGATCCAATGTAATGTGCCGATCATAGGCGATCTCGATTGCCGAAGCTCGCCGGTCTGGCCTGTTGCTTCCTTCAGCAGCCAGCCGCGCGATCTTCGCGAAAGTCTTGGGTCCGGTGTCCCAGTCAGGGATATCCGCACCAAAATCTCGCCGGACCTTTCCATCATAATAATTCGCTGCGGAGCCGAACGCCCATTCGATATGGTTGTTGACTGCCTGCAGCGTTTCTTCCAGTGCATAGTCCTCGAGATATACGCCGGGACTGGCTCCGTCATCGAAGGCACCGTCAAGAGCTCCGCCAGTGTCGAATGGATAGACGTGAAAGGGCGGCCCGAGATGATCAGCATCCACGAGGAAGACGAAGGGGAAATAGTCGATTATCTCCTGCCGTTTCTGTGCTTCCCTCAACTTGTAAGCCGGCCTCATGGCAAAGAAATAGACGAGGTCCTCTTCGAACACTTTGCAGAGTGTTGCGTCGATCTGACCAGCCCTGATGATTTCTCTCGCGAAACCAACTCCGGTTACATGTACTAGATGGAACTTCTGGTCTCCGCCGCTCGCGCGACTCTGCAACGACCTAGCAGGTGTGCCGCCTTTGCGACGTTTCAGTATGCCCATCGGTATATCTCGCCAGTATGTATCGCAGGTCCCAATCCAGCCAAATGCAGACCTTCAATCGGCGTGATTGGTTTGAAACTATAGCTTTACATTCCCAGAGGTTGAAATTTCACTTAGAAGGCACTCAGCCGTGTGGGCAAGGCGGGTTTTCTGCCAGTGTCTAGTTACGTGCGGAGTTTCACCCTTTTGGCGAATTGCCGAATTTTTCATGCAACCCTCCTAGAAGCGACGGCGCTGAATATACACGCCTCATACTTCCATCCGGTCGCGCCTCCATTCAAGCAAAGGTACAGGCTATCCATACTATCAGGGTGAAACTCACTTGTAGGCAATCGTGCCAGCCGATGGATGTGCAAAAGCTGGCCCGATTTTGGGAAAGAGCGCCGGAGTTTAATCCTTGTCTCAAAGCGCGGCTCCGCGCACCGGCAAGCCCGTTAAAACTATCAATCGGCCGAAGGCCAGCCAGTCGGCAGGTGCAAGTAAGACCGGCGTGTATTTGTATTCCAGATCAGCGCCGTGAAAATTTCGCGAACTGTGCGGATGATCCCCGCCGCAAACGATCGCAACAGGAATGATTTCTAACCCGCGCAGGAACGGCTATAACATTCATTGCGCTCTTCCCCAGACCCAGCACTCTTCCCGGCAAGCATGATGAAACGCCTGTTCATCCGTAACAGTTCGTCCGATCCGTCGCGCGCCGTCGGCAAATCCCGCCAAAGCGTTTTCCTCCAGCTCCCCATCCTTCAGGCCCCCCTTGTTGACGCAGATTGCCGTTAACAGCGGCAGTCGGCGCGCATGGCAGATTTCCAGCAGCCGATCCAGGTGACCATGTTTGCCATTCATTTGATGACGGGCCTTGCTCCAGTCCACGCCGCTCGTCTTCGCTAAATCTCCGTAGGTGATGCAGATCCCATCGATTGCCGCCTGCTTCAGCGTAGCGAGAGATTTTTCAAGATCGAGGCTCTGCTTTTTCTGGGCGCGTCGCGCTCGCTCCTCGAGGAGTTCAAAATATAGCGTCGCCACTGTCTCTCCACGCTTTTCAAAATTCACTACCCACTGGTCGATTGCCGCGTCGCTTTTGCTGGAGAAATCGGTCATCGGGCCTCCTTGAGGGTGGTGTATATTCACACGCCATAGCAAATTTAGCGTAGAGGTCAGGATCATAAGGGCCCCAACTTCCGATGCAATGTAAGTGATGTATGAACTCGCGGAGCCGCTGGAGCATGGGCGATTTGAAGAGATCTTTCGGTGGATAGATTGCTTCCGGCGGAACTGGGGCGGATGGCTAAGAGCGACGTCGCGTAAGGCAGAAGATCTATGGAGCGCTTTCGCCGGGGGTAGTCGGTCCCGCCTTCCGCATGGCGGCGCTTTGCTAAGGCTCCTGCGGCTACCCAGCCTCCGGTGAAATCGCGGCGAGAATTCCCGCTTCCCGCCCGTTCCGGCCGGCGCTATGCTGAAAGCTCAGATGCTCTTAATTAATCTGACTGGCTTTGCACCTTACGCTGCGCGAGGCAGTAGAAGCCGCCCGGGTTTCCGGATTCTTGGCATTTCCGTTGGACAGCCCTTGGGGCGAACGCTAGCCGGACCAGTCAAGGCGTTGAGGCGATCGGGGATGCCGCGTGATTCTCGGGGGCGCCGGACCGAACGAAGGGTCCAGTAACATTTCACGCCGCACCAACGGTCCGCGTGTATCAAAATCATCTAATAGGGCCTCTCACTGATAAAAACCCATTGGTCCATTCTCTGCGTCCGATGGACATGATGCGCCAAGGCTGGCTTTCAAGCTTTCGCCAGGCTCGCAGCAGTGACCGACGATGTCGTCGTAGGACCTGAAGACACGGTTTGAGAGCCAGTTTTCGCGTATGCAGTGCCAGAGGTTTTTGACCGGGTTCAGCTCCGGCGATTTCGGCGGCAGTGGTAGGACGGTAATGTTTTCAGGCACGACGAGATTGTTGGACATGTGCCAGCCCGCCTGATCCATGATGAGGAGTGGCGTGCACGTCCTCATCGACATGGCGCGCGATTAAGACACGAAGTTACGGTTCGAATCCTATCAAGGCGTGCATCGCTGGTTTTCGCAATGGCGGCTGAAACAATGCCGAACGAAGGCTCTGATCCTCATTGAGCCGTGACATCACTCTCGCCTTGCCTGAAAGCTGTGATCGGCTGACCAAGCCATGCCGGTAAGTGGAACGAGCGCACAATTGCGGTAAGATGTTTCGTTTCCGGTTCTTGAGGTCCAATGTCTGAAGTCGATTGGTTAAGCCATCTCCTGCAAATCGTCACGGTAACCGGTCAGCTCGAGGTGCGCTGTGCCTATGGTGCGCCGTGGCGTCTGACGTGGAGCCGGGCGGCGGCGAACGAAATTCCCTACCACGTCATCGTCAAGGGCCGGGCCATCTTCGAGGATCCGGAGACGCGAACAGCAAGGGAACTGGTGAGCGGGGATATCGTGCTGCTTCCTCACGGTGCGGCGCACGTGCTTCACGACGGTAGCGGACAAACGCCAATCCCCACCCAGCAGCGCAAAGGCTCTGCCGGATGGATGTTGAGCGAGAACGACAGTCAGGGCGAGCAACTCGATTTGCTGTGTGGCCGATTTTTCATTGCAACGCCCCACGATCGGCTGATCCGCAATTACCTGCCTACGAACCTTGTGGCGCGAACGGGAGACGACGTCGGAAAAGACGGTATCGGATCGGCTGCCGATCAACTGGCCAGCCTGGTGGGACTGATGCGGATGGAGTCTGCCGGCGACCGCGCAGGAGGGCGCGCAGTTCTCAACGCCCTTTCTTCGGCCCTGTTCACGCTGGTGCTGCGAGCGGCGAGCGAATCCGACAAAGCTCCCGAAGGCTTGTTAGCCCTGGCCGGCCACCCGCGATTGGCTCCGGCAATTGCCGCCATGCTCGCCGAGCCGGCCCAGCCATGGAAACTGCCCGATCTGGCGGACTTGTGTGGCATGTCACGCGCCACATTCATGCGGCACTTTCAGGACAGGTTGGGTTGCTCCGCGCTCGACCTGTTGACCGATCTCCGCATGAGTTTGGCCGCCAACGAGCTAAAGAAGCCAGCAATCAGCACCGAGGCTGTGGCCGAAACGGTCGGTTATCAATCTGTCTCGGCATTCCGTCGTGTATTTACTGAGAGAATGGGAATGACCCCCGGGGAATGCCGCCGACAAGCGCATGCCGGGCGGACGCGTTCCGAGGATTGATCCTTTCGCGCATTATATTGAGGTAATCCAGTCTCGATATTCTCACTGATGGCCGTAAATTGGGCTCCGTAATCACTTGATGAGGAGCCACCCAATGAACTACATCAGCAACGCAGCCAACGAACTGGCGCCGTCGAACGCCGTCATCGAAACTATCCTGAGCCGTAGTGCCGCCAAGTACTACGACACCGCCGCCACACTAAGCGACGATCAGATCCGCGATCTGGTGCGGATCGGCACGGCCGCACCGACATCGTTCCACCTGCAGAACTGGCGGTTTATCGCCGTCCGTACGCCTGACGCCAAGGCACGGCTCCATCCGATCGCCTGGAAGCAGCCCGCGATCCTCGACGCCGCCGTTACTTTCATCATCGTCGGCCAGTTGGCCGATGCCAGCACGGTCCCTGCCCGCCTGGCGCCGGTCGTGGAAGCCGGCATCATGCCGGCCCATCTGGTGCCGGAATGGGAAATCCCCGCCCGCGGCCTGTATGACGACCAGCCGCAGCGCCAGCGCGACGAGGCGGTGCGCTCCGCTACCTTCGGCAGCGCCGCAATCATCTATGCCGCCCGTTCGCTCGGCCTGGGTTCGACACCGATGATCGGCTTCGACGCCGAGGCGGTGCATCTCGAGTTCGGCCTGGCCGAAGACGAAATCCCGGTGATGCTGCTGACGATAGGGCCGGAGCGGGCCGGCAACTGGCCGCAGAAGCCGCGCATGCCGGTGGCCGACGTCCTGTCCTTCGCCTGATTACCAATCCAATCAAACAATAGGAGATTACAATGTCCAGAACCGTTGTTCTGACGCCGGAACAGGTGCCGGCTGAGTCGAAACAGACGCTCGACACGTTCACCAGGAACATCGGGTTCACGCCGAACATGATGGCGGCTTTCGCGCAGAGCCCCATTGCGTTCAACGCCTGGGCCACCCTGCTCGGCTCCCTGAGCAAAACGCTCGACGTGAGGACACGCGACAGCATCGGCCTCGCGGTTTCCGAAGTGAACGGTTGCAACTATTGCCTGACGGTTCACAGCTTCACCGCCGAACATATGGCCAAACTGCCGGCCGATGACATCATTCTCGCCCGAAGGGGCCATGCCAAAGACCCGAAGCGGGACGCGGCTGTGCAGTTTGCGCGAAACGTCATCGAAACCCGCGGCAACGTCAGCGACGCCCACCTGAAAGAGGTCCGGGATGTCGGCTACACCGACGCCAACATCATCGAGATCATCGCACTGGTGGCGATGTATTCGCTGACGAACTTCTTCAACAACGTCTTCGATCCCGAGAAGGACTTCCCTCTCGTCACTCCAGCTGGCTCGATCTGAGCCTTCGACTGCGCAACCTTTTGAAGCTTTGGGATCATTGACATGAATATTCTCCATATCGATAGCAGCCCGAGGCAGGGATCGCACAGCCGTCAGCTTTCGGCGGCGATCATCGAAAAGCTTCTTGAGGTTGCGCCCGGCGCGAGCATCATTCGACGTGACCTGGGGGCTGAACCCCTGCCGCAAACCGAAGCCCTCTACGCCGTTGCGTTGGCGTCGCCGGCAACGTTGGCCGCCCCGCCGATGGGTTCTCTCGATCTTTCCGAAGCGCTTATTCGGGAAGTCGAAGCGGCCGACGTGATTGTCATCGGAACGCCGATGCACAATTTGACGATACCCTCGGTCCTCAAGGCGTGGATCGATCAGATCCTGCGTGTCGGCCGCACAATGAAGTCGACCCCATCAGGGAAGGTGGGAATGCTCCGGGACCGACCGGTCTATATCGGCGTGGCTTCCGGTGGCTTCTTCACCGGTGAGCGAGCTAACCAGCCGGATTTTCTGACGCCCTATCTGTCGCTGGCACTCAGCTCCATCGGGCTGAGGACACAACAATTTCTCCCGCTTCAGGGCACGGCCTTCCTGGATCGGAGCCAGGCGCCGTTAGCGAGGGACAAGGCGCTCGCTGCTCTCGACCTGACTGTCACGAAAGAGATTCGAGCCGCTCCCGGTCGCCCTGAATTGCTGTCGAGCACCGATCGACCGTGTCGCGATGCCACTCTGCTTTCGAGAGCGTCGCCAGGAGCATTCTGAGGGCGCGCCAGAAGCTTTTGGCGCTCGGATCCGAAACCTCCGGCCTCGGCCGGACCATTGAACATGAGGCTTGAGATGATCTTACCAGACAGTACCCCCTCCCAAATCGGTGACAGGATCACCGGCAAATCAGCACCGCCTGATGACAGCGCCGTCCGCGATTGGATCGGAGCAAAGGCATTCGCGCATTGGGCCGAGTTGCGGAACTGGATCGACGGATTCTACCCAGGCGTTTTTGCGCCGGACTGGCTCTACGGTGGCAAGAACCGCGGTTGGTCCCTGCGATACAAGAAGACCAGGGCGTTCTGCACCCTGGTGCCGGAATACCGGCAGTTTTCGGCTGTCGTGGTGATGGGCGGAGCAGAGCGAGAGAAGTTCGAGGAGCGGCGTTATGTCTGGCGCCCGGAACTGGTCAAGCTTTACGATGAAGCGAAAACCTACATCGACGGAAAATGGCTGACGGTTGCCATCTCATCGGCAGATGATCTGCATGATGTGACGGAGCTCCTGACGATGAAGCGTCCGCCACTGCCGCGCAGTTGAAGCCGAAATAAGCCGGGCTGGAGATCGCAAAGACCTTCCACGCCTGCAATCTACCCCAAACCTACAAGTATCTAAGGAGACAATTCTCATGAAAGCGATCGTAGTGAACGACCAGGCTGCGGGAACAGCCGGAATGACGCTGGTGGAGCGACCCAAGCCACAGGCAGCGATCAACGACGTCGTCGTTGAGGTCCATGCTGCGGGCTTCGTCAACACCGAACTGGATTGGCCTTCGACCTGGACCGATCGAACCTTTCGTGACCGGACGCCATCGATCCTCGGCCATGAGCTGGCCGGTGTGATCACCGCGCTGGGCTATGGCACCACGGGGCTGTCGATCGGTCAGCGGGTGTTCGGCCTGACTGACTGGTATCGCGACGGCACACTCGCTGAGTACGTCGCTGTGGAGGCCCGCAATCTCGCGCCGCTGCCCGGCAGCGTCGACTTCACGGTGGGCGCAAGCCTGCCGATATCTGGCCTGACCGCATGGCAGGGTCTGTTTCAGCATGGCCGCCTTCAGGCGGGGCAGAGCGTCCTTGCACACGGCGCCGCCGGCGCCGTCGGCTCGATCGTGACGCAGCTTGCGCGGGAAGCCGGCGCCTATGTCATCGGCACCGGACGCGCCGCTGACCGCCAGAAGGCCCTCGACTTCGGTGCAAATGAATTCGTCGATCTTGGAAACGACACTCTGGAAGACGTCGGCGGCGTCGATCTGGTATTCGACGTTATCGGCGGCGATGTTCAGAAACGGTCCGCAGCGCTGATCCGGGCGGGAGGAACGCTTGTGACAGCCGTCGGACCGACGGATATTCGACCTGTGGATGGCCTCACGATTGACTTCGTCGTCGAGGCAGATCGTGCCCAGCTATCTGCGATCGTTCAGCGGGTTCGGGACGGAAGACTGCTGACGAACATCGGCAAGGTTTCAAGTCTGGACGATGCGGTCGCTACCTTCAATTCCACGGAGCGGCGCGCGGGAAAGACGGTCATCTCCGTTCTCCCTTGAGCACGACACGCGCACTCCTTGGAAGGATTCCCCCAGGGGTGCGCATTGCACTGGCAGTGTTGGCGGTTTCCTAAGCCTGCCGTTCGTCATCGCTTCGGCGGATGACCCGATCGGGTGGAAATTCCGACTGGCGGCAAGCGGGGATCGGTAAAGTCTTATTTTATTGCCGAAAAGGCGGTCGGCGATAACAGCTGATTAGAGATATTGGAGAGGATTTGCCCGTCGCGCTCTGACTCGTCGCGGGCCTTGAGCCATGCAGGATCAGTGGTGAAAGCATTCCATTTCACCTCGCGATCAGCTAGCGATTCCCAGGCGATGAGATAGGTGAGACGCTGGCTGCTTTCGCCCACGATTGTGGTGAAGAAACCTGCCTGCTTGATGCCGTGCTTGTCCCATATTGCCAGCGTATGTTCGGCAAAGCGGTTGAGTAGCGCGGGCAATCGGCCGGGCAGGCAGTCGTAAATTCTGAGCTCGTAGATCACAGTCTTGCTTCCTTATGTCCCTTGAGAACGACATGTGTTCGGCACTTGCTCCCCGCGTCCACAATGTCCTCAGAACTTGCCGCAACGTCATTTCCACTATTAGAAAAGACCCTGCAGGTATCTCCGAGCCGCTAATCTTCTGTCAAGCTGATCGCCCGTGTTTAGGCGCCGATTGGCCATGATGTTAGGTCGAGCACGGTGGCCGTGTTGGCAGCTAGTCTGAGAATGCGCCGGTTAGAGCCGCTCTTGGCAATTAATTTGAGACGGTCGGCACAGGTTCCGCACTGGCCAATCTCCGACAGCAATCTCTGCCGGCTTGTGGAGCCTTCGAGGTTCACTATCTCTAGTGTATCCCAACACTGGAGCATCGCATGGATCGAAGCGCGGCCGATGTCCTGTCGAACGTCTGTATCGAAATTCTTCCGCCGGACCGCGATGACACGTGTGCGTCGGATGCAACGACATGTCCGTGCTGTCGAAGATTACGTCCGGCCTTGAGCATGGATGACGATGGCTGCGGGATCTGCGACGAATGCCTGGCGCCGTGACTTCCAGTCGAGAAGCACCTCCTTCTGTTCCTGCGTCATTCGAATCCGCGCTTGCGAAACTGCCGGACGGCTATGTCGACGGATATTTCGGTAATCGACCATGGGGCGTGACCGTCAAGCGGTCGGAGGATGGCAAGCGGACCTGGCTCTATGGCGAGGAGCTTAGCCGAACCGATATCGTCAGCTTCAACCTCTATCGATTGGCTGGAGCTGGGTCGACACTGAAGCCGTGCGAAATGTCCTCCGCTAAGGTGATCGAATTCGTTCTCGGTTTCGTGCCCAGTAAAGCGAAAGCGGCGCCTCCACCATAATGGCGGAAAAATGAGCACAGGATCAATATTGCATTGCAGCAAGTGCATGGCTGCACTGCGATCTGAGCGCTGGCGGTCGGGGCAGCCTCTGATATCTTCAGGTTAACGAAGCAATGCCCCTCCTCCCGCAGCGCTTCGTGTTTCAGGCAACCCACTCCTCCTCCCAAGGGGCGCCTGACGGAACAGCGGCACTCCTCCTCCCAGCCGTTGTTCAATTCTTTCGAAAAGCCTGCCGCACCTCCTCCCGCGGCAGGCTTTTTCGTTTCTCCGATATATTCAAGCTCTGAATTCAGGCGTCAAAGCAGACTGCCCTGTTCCACCGGCTCTCCGGACTTCGACACGATCGTCGATCCGTACGGTTCGCGCGAGGAAATGATCAGCGCGTCATTCGGTAGTGGACGGGCCAGCTCCTTGGCTTCATCCCAGGGCGCCCGCATCCAGGTGTCGGTCTCTTCCTTCGTGAGCAACAGGACAGGCATCGCCTTCTCGTGGATCGGTTTCACCAGGTCGTTGGGATCCGTAGTCAGAAACCCATAGAGATCGTCGGTGGTCAGGCCGTCCCTGACCTTTCGGACACTCTGCCATTGCCGCACATGGAGACCGGCAAAGAACATCAGCGGTTTGGTTGCGTCACGGGCGAACCAGGCGTTCGGCACGTTGCCGCCTTGCTGCTGGCTGGCCGGATCCGGTTCCGCGAAACTGGTGACCGGGACGAGACATCTGTTTTCGACCCCGAACCATCGCGTCCAGTGCGGAAAACTGAGCTTGCGCACGTTGGTCGTGCCGCGGTCAGCCTCCATGCGGATCAGCTCTTCGAGATCGGATGGCTTGCCCTTCGCAGCAAGTTTCTCGGCCTTGGCTTTGGCCGTCTTCTCGAGCGCAAAGCGCGGCGACGGCAGTCCCCAGCGCGCATGGACCAGTTGCTTTTTGCCGTCGGCGGTGTTGCGGACGATCGGCCCCATCTGATCGGGGTTCATCTGGTAGGCCGGCATCAGGTTGATCAGGCTTTCAGCGTCCTGCGCCCACTTCGCGACCCAGTCCTTGTCTTCCATGCGATACAGGTTGCACATAGCAGGCCATCTACTCCGCTTGAGCTCGATGGCGGACAATCTAGCGGATCACGCCGGTTTCGCTAGTCGAGCCGGAAGATATCGGCATTGTCCTGGCGTTCTCGCAAGCCCTTGTACGACGGATGGCGCAGTTTCCCGTCGGTGGTCCAGGCGCGAAACTCGATCTCGGCGATCAGTGTCGGTTCGACCCAGACAATATCGGCGCTTCCGGAATAGGGCAGGGGCGGTTGCTTTTGCTTCCATCGCAGCGTGTCCAGCATCTTCCGCAACCTGATGATCTCGGCTTGCCTGAAGCCGGTGCCGACGCTTCCGACGTGGACGAGATCAGCATCGCGGTAGGCGGCGAGCACCAACGAGCCGAAGCTGGCAGGGGACGCTGCCGACCTCTCATAACCGACGATGAAGAAGGCCTCGCTCTGGATGCATTTGACTTTCACCAAATCCCCGGTGCGGCCCGAACGATAGGGCCGATCGAGGTGCTTGCCGACGATGCCTTCCAGGCCGAGGCGGCAGACATGCTCCAAAAGGACATTTGGTTCGCCGTCGAGTGTTTCCGATAGCCGAATGGCGCCGGCTTGATCATTCTTCGGGCCATTCAGCGTGTCCTCGAGAAGGTGTCGGCGCGAACGGTATTCGACATCGCGCAGATCGTGGCCATCAAGGTAGATAAGATCGAAAGCATACAGGATGGCGTCGGAAGCGCGGTTGCCAGCTTGTTTGCCGGATGCGCCCAGCGATTGCTGCAGCAGCCCAAAATCCGGACGACCCTCTTCGTCGAGCACGACGGCTTCGCCATCGATGATCATCGTCGCGGGCCCGAGCGCTCGGGCGGCCTCTGCGATTGCCGGAAACCGGTGCGTCCAGTCATGGCCGCCGCGGGTGAGGATCCGGATCCCTTGCGGCTCGATGTGAACGGCAAGGCGATAGCCATCCCATTTCAGCTCCCAGCTCCACTCGTTTCCTTTCGGGGGACGGGACTTCAATTGCGCCAGCGCAGGCTCGACACGCTCGGGCATCGGATCGAACAGCAGCTGTGGTTGGGCTGGATTTCGCTTGCCGCGCGGCCGCGAACGGATCGGGGCCTCGGTGTCACGAAGAAGGGGTTTTGATCTCGGAGGCTTCGTCATGCCGGGAGTTCAGCAGAAAAATCTTAATGACACTGTGACGATGTCGACTTGTCCCCGCAATCCACACAAAGGGATTAGCGCTCGCAAACGCTCGGAAAAAAATCCACAGGCTGCTATTGGGCTCATTCCCTTCGGTATTCTGCCGATTTCTAATGTTCAGGATAATATTCCCATCCCTCCGGTTGCTTGACTCTTTAAATGGGTCGGAACAGCACACGCCTGCGCCCGCGCCATCAGGCGCGAAACGGTAATCGTGCCTTCAGGTGAGACCGTCCGTGCCGTCGAGAAGCTGCGATATCGTTGCTGCGCCTTCCCGGCGGGACGATTCTGTCCCCGAAGTCTAAGCCGGCGCACTTCACGTCCGAGGACATCGGGCCACAATCAAGCAGCTGCGCAGAGCAAAGTACGTTCAGGGAGTATAACGAACTGGCTAACCTTTGGTGAAGTCGCTTAAGAAATTGTCAATTTCGTCGATCGGCTGCGGTCCGGGATCGGAAGGTAACTTGGCGCCCCTGGCAAGCGCACGCCGCTTGAGTTCGGAAGCTTGTTCTCGCAGGAACGCAAGATACCGTTCCCGAACCTCTTGCATTTCAATTTCGCCGGCAATCCATTGTTCGATCCATACGAGGAAACGCGGATCCTCCTCCGTCGGCAATCCCGCGCGACGGAGACGATCAAAGGCTTTTTGCGCGGCAAGGCGTCGTTGTTTGCTCTTCATAACCTTTGCTAATATCCGATTCGGCAAAAGAAAACGTGGCCGACATCTCCGGCGAACCGTAAGCGAAAATCCGCCTACGCCGAACACAGATTTGCATCCGTTGCACCCCTTCCGTGAAGACCTCGTCTGTTGGTCGAAAAGAGCTGGGATCATTGCGAAGTCAATTCGATCGCGGCCAAAATGAAAACCGGGTATCCCACTTTGGGCAGATCACCAGAATGGCCGCCGGTGTCGTCCGTTCAGTATCGGAACTTCGAACTCGGGTCTGCTACCGTAACTAATATCTCCGATTCAAAACAAGATCAGGCTTTTTGGATCACGCTTTCGCCGCGGGTATGCCGCAGACTTCCAGAGCTGCCGCAGGTCGCATCGCCGCGTGTCTTTTAAGCAAAAACGCGTCGCGCGTCCGTGAAGACGTCTCATAATATGACCTCTGGATTTGGCGCTTATGCGCCGCCAAAACGGCGAAGCATGGAATTGAGCCTATCGTTCTCCTAACGGAACTTCACGAGCATGAGCCGCTTCAGATGGCGATTTTCAGCTTCAAGATCAGCCAGCTCTTCCTCCGAGCCGTCCTGATGATGCGGCAGCGTAAACTTAACGCTGTGAAAACAAGATCTGGGAGTGAGGCTTTGGTTCGTCGGCGCGAAGGCGCGCGACTTGGCGCCATGCTTGGATGGCAGTTGCTCGCAATTCTCGATGGTGGTTGGATGGAATATTGTGGCGGGGAACGTTAAAGAGGTTGGCGATCGGGTCGTGTACGGAAACGAAACGCTGAAGGTGTCGCGCTGACTTGAAGCGCTTCATGATCCTCTCCTGCCGTCGGGCGGGTTGATGAGAGGGTACTGTCACATTGATTGAGCGGTAAGGAAATTGAGGTAGCAGCGCACCCATGACTGTGAGTGCACCGACAAGGGCGGCAAGCGCCTGCTGACGCGACTTCTGAAGAAACAGGGCATGCCGCCAAAGCGTATGATCACCGCGCAACGGCTGGATTTGCAAGCTATGGAGAGAAATCATGTTGGAAAATCCGCATTTATCGCGGATATTTAAACATGAATTACCGGATGAAAGCATCAGCCCGATCCCCTTCAAGGATCGCGTCGAGGCGGCCGCCAAGGTTGGCTACAAGGGCATGGGCCTTATCCACGCCGATGTCCAAGCCACGGCCGCTCAGATGGGCCTGAAGGAAATGAAGCGTATCCTCGATGACAACGACATCAAATACCTCGAGTACGAATTTCTCTCCGGATGGTATTTGGACGGCGAGCGCCGGGCGAAGTCGGACGTCATGCGGACGGAGATGCTCGAGGTGGCCCAGGGTCTCGGCGTCCGCAATCTCAAGATAGCTCCCGGCCTCGGAAGCGATCTGTATGCACCGACCGAGGCGGAAATGACGCCTGACGTCGACCGTATGCGCGAGGCGTTCGCCGGAGTCTGCCGTGACGCCGCCGAGTACGGCGTCAGGGTCGTCATGGAGATCATGCCTTTCTCCAACGTCCGGACGCTGGAAGTGGCGCGTGCGATCGTGGAAGGTGCCGATCAGCCTAACGGCGGCTTGCTCATCGACATCTGGCACATGGCCCGCGGCGGCATTCCGTACAAGGACATAGAGAATATCCCGTCCCGCTTCATCGGCTCGATCGAGCTGGACGACGCCGACGCCGATGTGAAGGGCCTCATGTGGGAAGACACCATCTATCATCGCCGCCTGCCGGGCGAAGGCGTGCTCAAGCCGAAAAAATTCATCAAGGCAGTCCAGAACGCCGGCTACGAAGGCCCCTGGGGTGTCGAGATCATCAGCGAGACCTATCGCAAACTTCCGCTCGCCGAACAGGCGAAGCGCTCGTTCGAAACCACGATGGCCCAGTTCAAGTGATGTCCGTGCTGGGTGTCGTGCGCACCGGCTCGCGCCTGATGGCCGAAATGACAATGAGTTTTTGGAACTTCGAGGAAGCAGTATTGCGGTTCTTCCTCGAGTGATCGCCCGGCCGGACCATTGCGTGCCTCTGCCTTGGGATTGAAACACCGAAGTAAAGGTCTTCCAGCTCCCAGAGAAGGTTTACCGGTCGAGGCCGCTTGTTTTCAGATGAGCACTTGGCGGTCGCTGCGAGCGGCCGGCAAAGGGACCACGTTCTTTCAATCACTCGTTCAATTCCATGATGGCCTCCTTGCTGGAATCGACGTAGCGGTGGCGTTGAAGAACGCCAAATGGTCCATAGGGATATTCTGCAGGTGTCGGCGCGCTTACCGCATCAAGCTTCTTTGTCGCTGCTTCATCCAATATGAGGTCGCCGGCGACGAGATTATCCTTGAGCTGCTCCATCGTGCGCGCACGGATAATGCTCGATGTGACGGAGGGGCGGTTTGTAAACAGCTCAGCGCTACCTGACTGGGCGTCGCGCCAATTTCGCTGGCAATTTCCCTAACGGCGTCCATCGTCGCCCAGTTTCGATCCGTGGTGAACATCTTGTCCCCGATCCGCTTGAACATGGCGTTGCCGTTTCCAAGACGGGTGTCTGAGCTTGGCTCCGTTCCGCGCGCATATTTTCCAGTGAGGAAGCCGCTACCGAGCGGAGACCAGGGCAGGAGGTCATTTCGGTACTGCCGTCAGTTTGCCGGTAAACTGTGCTCCGGCGCTGCATCGGCTCGCGGTGGCGCCCTGCGGAACGCTGGATTGTCGGAATAAGCTGCCGTTCGCCCCGGGGCGGCGACCCGAACTGACCGCAAAACAAAGCGTCTGAGCTACGAAACTGTGGATCTTTGGCGGAACGTACGCTTCTGCAATGCCATCAGCATTCTTAGGCACCGGATCTCTATACTCCGAAACCGAATAGCGGAGGTTCCAACAACCTCGACAATGCTCGTCATGTATTCGTTGACGCCGACATAAGAGAGCCTGCCTTGGAGGTGACCGCGCGACCTTTCCGATAACTCGAAGATTGCTGGGAACAAGAAGCTTCGCTGGGCGTAAGAAGGCTGGACGAGCAGAGCTTCGATCATAGCACGTTGCCTTGATCGGTCCGGTTTCTGTGCCGCCCACTTCTTCTGATTGCGATTCCCCAACTCGCCCCGCCTCTGGCGGGGCTTCTTTCTGCCGTTGGCTATGGCGCGGCGGATGTATTCATTGCGGGGCGAAGGTCATATCGAGAACAGTCAGTTGCTCGTTGGCCATCATGGCCCGGGCGCAGACACCCGTGTTGGCCGCCTGTGCTCAAGGTTCCACCGATGCAAGGAGGTCCATCAATACTTCAAAGTGCTCTCGTGCCGTCCTCAGGACGTCGGCGCTCGCGATCGGTAGATCGATTACGGCTTCTAGAACACGAACCACACGGCGGGCCGCACGCCGGATTTCACGAGAAGACATGTCAGATCTCAGGATCTCTGTCGCCAAGGTGAATTTGGCGCGATAGCTTGTCGCGACTTGGGCGGAGAGCCGCCATTGAAGGTAAGTCTGTTGCATGCCGTCGTAACGCATCAGCTGCTGAAAACGCGGCCTGCCATTTACAAACAGAGTGAATCGTATTTTAACTAAAACCTAAACGTAAGTTAGTTTCCGCTTATTAAACTAAAGGATATCCGCTTCACACGCGTTGTGCCAGAACCCGCCTGACGTCGCGACCTGACCAATGGTGGTGACGGAGGAGTCCTGTCCTGTTTTATAAATTGTGATTTCCACCTGCGGCCGACCCGGCCATGGCACAATTGCACTCAGTTCGGCGTCCACCTCCGTCAGTTGCATCAAAGGTGCCCCGCGGAAACGGTGCAGTTTGGGGAAAGGGCGATCGCACGGGAAGGAAGGTTGGGTCGGCGGACTGGCCCGTATGGGCGACCTGTGCGATCCTTGTGTCCAAACGATAGATAGCAGGAAACGTTGCTGCTTGCTTCCGTACCGTTGAGTGAATCGCGGAGTTTAACCGACCTAGAAGAAAACCCCGCGACAGCGGGGTCAGGAAGGGGGGTGTTTTCTAGAGCAAGGCATGTTGCGCTGCAAAACTACTTTGCCCTGTTTTGGAGAAATTGCATTAAATTATGACATGTAAGAATTGCCACCCACAGGATTTGCTCTCCCTAACAAGCTTTAATGTACGAGAACAGATTGGTTCATTAAATAGCTACAACTCCACGTCACATGTATTATTCAGTGGGCCGCTCGGCGTTACTTGCTAACCCCGAGCATTGTGTCTCCTGTGCGTTGGGCGGCCACCAGTTCCCAATATCGGTTTGAACTTTTCCAGTTTTTCAGTGATGGTTCCGCAGCCGTCCCCGGCCGGGTGAAATTTGAGGCGCATCGGCACATCATAGAATTGTCAAAACCGCACAGAAGGCATGATTCCGGGAACGGCCACGGGCAATGCATTGCGAGCCAGCAACCACGTGTGCAGATCATCCCTTAATCTGCGCGGACTGTTGGCCGGCCTCTCGGGCGCGGCGTTGATAGCAATGTCCACGGTGACGACTAAAGCCGCTGACACGGCACCTTGACCTGGTACGGCAAGAGCGGCTTCCACGTCGATACGCAGGCTGCCGTCGCCTGGTATGACAGCGACCTCAAATCCTCGACACTTCAAACTTCGCTTGCCGACGGCAACGACGGCTTCGGTTATGGGCTCAGCATCGAAGCCGGACAGAAGATCGACCTGACAGGCCAATGGTCGCTGACGCCGCAGGCACAGCTCGCCTATTCCTCCGTGCGCTTCGACAGTTTCACCGATGCCTATGGCGCCGATGTCTCGCTTGACGACGGTGACAGCCTGACCGGCCGCCTCGGCATCTCGGCCGATTTTAACAGCGAGTGGAAGGATGCCTCCGGAAAGACCAGTCGGTCTACGGCATCGCCAATCTCTATTACGACTTCCTCGACGGCTCGGGTGTCGATGTCTCCGGGACCAGCGCCGTCAGCGAGAACCGGGCCCTCTGGGGCGGTCTGGGCGGTGGGCGGATCACTCACTTGGTCTGACGACTGTTATGCAGCCCACGGTGAAGCCTTTGCCGCACCAGCCTCAAGGACTTCGGCGACAGCAGCACCATCGGCGCAAAGATCGGATTCCTCGTAAAGTGGTAGCGGGCTAGAAGTAGCGGCCGCGCAGAGGCGCTGGTGGGAAGTGGACCAATGATCTTGCCTCTGCGCGGCTTCGATGGATCGCCGCGTCTATGGCAATCCGGAGGAGTAACTTGTTTGGAAGGCACCAGTTCCGGTGCTTAATCGTACGGAGCTGGCACAGCGAATTGCCGCGCGTTATCCCGATCAGCAGTTCAAGCCATGGAACCGCTCCCCAGGACTCGCTAGATCGCGCGGACGTTTTCCGCCTTTGTTTTCCCCGTCCTGCGATCCTGACCAATCTCGTAGGCCACCTTCTGGCCTTCGCGCAGTAGGGTCGACCCCTCTACGGCGCTCACGTGGACAAACACGTCCTGGCCGCCATCCTCCGGCGTGATGAACCCGAAACCCTTGTCCTGATTGAAAAACTTAACCGTGCCGTTCGCCAATCGAATTCCCCTGTGTCCTGGTTGGTTACGCCTCGATTCATAGCCAGCGGATCCGCGCTTCGCAACTGCATCCGCTCGATAGATCGTGAGGCTATGCCCAGCGGCGGCCAATCGCATCTTTCTGAATTGACTGGAGCACTGTCTCCCGACGCCGAGGAAGTAGGCCAGTGGTTCAAGCGGCGGTCTCACACACTCCCAGCCAGATAGTCCTTTCGGGCTATGGGAGGAACCGGTGAACCAGAGGGAGGTTCGAGGAGGCGGTCGCCCGGCCGGTTTTCCACCCCGAAAGCCGATTGTCTCCTGTTACGCCGGGCGATCGCCACTTTGCAGGAGGATTACAGTCGGTCTTTTTAACAGCCCTTCAGCGTAGTCTCGTTCCGAACATTTCCCAACGCGCTCCGTGGGATTGCGTCGGAGACGTCCGGATCGGTCGAAGGACTCGAAGATCATTTCTTGGAGAGCAAGGCTTGCCGTGGGTATAGCTGGGCCGGCGGCGGGCAGGTGTGATCAGTTCAACGTCGCACCAAGGCGCATCGCATAAACAACAAAACGGAGAAGGACTGATGACCATGGTCGCCACTGCAGCCTTGCTCGACGACGCCGCCAAGCGGATTGCAGATATCTCGCCCGCGGACCTGCAGACGATACTTCGTGGGGCCGCGTTGCGGCTGCGCAGTGCGGTCGCCGTTTCATTCGACGACGACGTGGAGGAAGCATTGCGGGATCTGTCCGGCGAGTTCGACGTCACGCGCAACGACATGGTGCGATACATCGTCCGGGAATGGCTGGAGCAGAACGCATATCTGCCGATGCACGTGCTGGACGAGGACGGGGAGGTCGACGGAACGGCTTGAAACGGTCCTTTGATTGAATTGCCTGTTACAAGTCAGCTCGGGTTTTCATGCCACAACCTGGCCAATCGATAACTGGCGGTTCGCGCGCCGGCGCTGCGGGGCTTTTGCGCGCAATCCATGCAGCTGGCCGTAGACCGCAAGATAGTCTCTTGCCATGCGTCCCGCCGTAAAGCGTTTCTCGAAGTTCGCCCGCACCTTGCGCCGATCAAGCTGCAATGCCCATTCGATTTTCTCGACAGCTTCGGCAACGGTATCCACTAAAATTCCCGAGATCCCGTCGTCGATCACCTCCGGGACCGAGCCGCTGCGGAAGGCTAGAACCGGCGTGCCGCAGGCCATCGCCTCGATCATCACAAGCCCGAAGGGCTCAGGCCAGTCGATCGGGAAAAGCAACGCGCCGGCATTGCCCAGGAAGTCCGCCTTCTGGCGATCGTTGATCTCGCCGATGAACTCAACATTCGGATGGCTCATCACCATCGGCCGGATTACCGTTTCCCAATAATGTTTGTCGACGTTGTCGATCTTGGCTGCGATCCTCAGCGGCATGCCGACCTTGGCCGCGATTTCAATCGCCCGGTCAGGCCGCTTCTCCGGAGCGATCCGTCCGAGGAACGCGAGGTAAGCGCCCGCCGGCTTTTCCGTGAAAGGTAGGAGGCTAGCGGGAAGGCCGTGATAGACCGTCCCCAACCAGTTGACCGGCGGCATTGGGCGGCGCTGGTCATTGGAGATCGATACCAGGGGAATATCTGGAAACGCCTTGTAGAAAGGCCAGAGATCGGGCAGGTCGAGCCGCCCATGCAGCGTCGTGACGGTGCGGTCGGCAAAATATCGGGTCAGCGGGAAATGCAGCAGATCGACGTGGAAATGCAGGACATCGAATTCGTGCGCGCGCCTGCGGATTTCCTCAAGCATAAGGATCTGATGCGGCAGGTGGTCCTTGATGGCGGGATTTAGCCTCAGGGCAGTGTCCGAGCACGGCACGAGGCGGGCATCTGTAACGGAATCACCGCTGGCAAACAGCGTCACATCGTGGCCTTGGACCACCAGTTCTTCGGTAAGGTACGAAACAATCCGCTCTGTTCCCCCATATAACTTCGGCGGAACACTTTCTGCAAGCGGGGCAATCTGAGCGATCTTCATCGGCAAAATCTCCTCAGGTGAGCAGAGAGTCGACCGCAAAAATCAGGGCGCCTACCTCGTCCAATCAAGTCCTTGCCGAACTCAGCCAGCTTGCTTTGGTTCCGGACGCAAATGCCTCGCTACCTGGTCTTCTTCCGCGACCGCCCTTAGCTTTTTTTCAAGGAGCAGGGCGCCCGGTCGAACGCCCGGCGATTGCGAATGCTCCTGAGGTTGAACGCCTACCAGGCGATCTGCCCGGCATGGTTCGAGTTCGGGGACAGGAGGTCTTCCATCAAGCCTCCGGGATAGAGGCCATTGCTTGTCGAATGGTCTCTTCGAATTGACCTGGCGTGCATGGCTTGGAAAGCCAGACGCCCTTCCCGAAGGAACCATCCTCGGCCGCGGCGCCGCCCATGTCGCCCGAGTACACGATGAAGGGAATCGCGCGTTCGACGAGATGGCCGGCGACGCCACTGCAGAGGCCGTCCTTAAGTCGGGCATCGATAATCGCCAGATCAGGCGTGTTCGTCGAAAGCCATGCGAGGGCGGCGTCCTCCGATCCATGAGTCGAGACCTGTGAGACGCCGCACGCCGCCAGCATCTCCTCGGCGTCGATCGCGATAATGGCCTCGTCCTCGAGAAGCAGGACGCTGGCAGGAAGCCGGTTTGCCATGGTCTTTTCAATCGCCCCATCGATGGTGGATCATGAGTGTCGTCTCCAGCCCTTTAAAGCAGCGAAACAAGGAATATGGGAGGTTTTGTCCGCTATCGTACGGAAGGAGCCTTCAAACGCTGAAATCCTTCATACTGCGGTTCACATCGACAGCTTTGTGCCATTGGTTCGATACCGCTGTACCATCCTACTTTCCCATGATGCGCCCGCGTCTCTCTCGACGTTTTCCAATTGCTCGCCATGTCTGGAGATAGGCAATCGACAGACCTCGGATGAGTTTTGGCCAGGGGAAATGAAGGGTACAGCTTGACAGCCATTACGATCGCGATCGTGGACGACCACCCACTTTTTCGAGAGGGGGTGAGCCGCAGCCTATCTGAAATCGAGGATTTCATAGTCGTCGGTGAAGGGGCAAGTGCCGATGACGCGGCGACGTTGGCTGCGTCGCATAGGCCTGACGTCGTTCTAGCTCGGCGCGGTCGAATTCAAGACGGAAACCGAATAAGGTTACGCTGTTACCCACACGGAGCCCAACATGTCCCGCACCATCATAAGAACAACCAATGCACCACCGCCGCCGCCAACATTCAGCCAAGCCGTCAAGGCCGCAGGCCTTGTCTTCGTATCGGGGACGAGCCCGATAGATCCTAGTACCGGCAAGATCAAGGGCGAGACCATCCAAGAGCAGACACACCAATGTCTGACTAATATCTCCGCCATCCTCAAAGAGTCCGGCAGTTCGCTGGACAAGGTCGTAAGCGCGACCGTCATCATGCTCGAGGAAGAAGATTTCGCCGGCATGAACGAGGAATGGCTGAACTGGTTTCCGATCGATCCGCCGGCACGCCAGGGCGCGAAGCTGCCTGTGCGCGTTCCCGGCATGAAAATTTCCGTTGCGGTGATCGCAGAGGCATGAAAGTCGATTTAAGACAGGGAATCGTTGACCCGCGAAACGCACGACGCGGCGGCGTGCTAACGTAGCATCAAACGGTCCGTCAGCACGTGACTCGGCGATTTCCCGGTTCGGACGCCGACCTCGTTCCTCAACAGGTTTCGAAAGCCGGCGTTTTTTCGGATCCGCTAGATAGTCGTCTGCAGCCCGAGTTCGACCACTCTCCCTGACGGCAGCCCGAAATAATCTGTCGCATTGCTGGCATTTTCAGCAAGCGAGATGAACAGCCGGTCCTGCCAGAATGGCAGGCCGCCTTTCTTCGATGGCAGGATCGTTCGGCGGGACAGGAAGAACGACGTCGACATGATATCGAATTTCAGTCCGAGCTTGCGGGCGAGAACGAGCGCACGAGGGATGTTGGGCGTCTCCATGTAGCCGAACGTGATCACCAGCCGACTGAAGTGGCGATTGAAGCTTTCGAGAAAGATTTTCTCATCATCCGGCACGAACGGCGTGGTCGAAGTCACGACGCTGAGAATGACGTTCTGCTCATGAGCACCTTGTAGTGCTTCAGACTGTGTAGGAGCGCGGTTGGCGCGCCTTCGATGTCGCTCGTCAGGAACATTGCCGTCCCAGGCACCGTCGGCGGCTTCTTCCGGGCCAGGTTGTCGATAATTGTCGTAAGCGGGATTTCGTCGGCCTTGGTGCGGGCGGCAAGCAGCCGACGCCCCGCCGTCCATGTCTGCATGACGAGCGCCATCGTCGTCGCCACCGCAACGGGAACCCATCCGCCATCTGCGAACTTCGCAATGTTGGCGGCTAGAAACCCGGCGTCGATCAGTGTCATCGGCACGATGACGGCAAGAGCCGTCCCCAGCTTCCAGCTCCAGATCCGCCGCATCACGATGAACAGGAGGATCGAAGTGATGAACATTTCGCCTGTCACGGCGATGCCATAGGCGGCGGAAAGGCCGCTCGAGTTTTCGAAGAAGAGCACCAGAGCAGCCACGAAGATGAACAGCAGGTTGTTCACCTGCGGCATGAAGATCTGTCCGGACTGAGTTTCGGAGGTGTGGAGGATTCGCAGGCGCGGAAGCAGGTTGAGGTGCATCGCCTGACGGACAAGGGAATAAGCGCCGGAGATCACGGCCTGGCTGGCGATGACCGTTGCCGCGGTGGCCAGACAGACCATAGGAATCCGCGCCCACTCCGGATGCATGCTGAAAAAAGGATGCTCAGCCATCTGCGGGTTCGCGAGCACGAACGCTCCTTGCCCGAAGTAGTTCAGAAGCAGACTGGGGAAGACGAGCAAAAACCACGCCGTGACAATCGGACGGCGTCCGAAATGTCCAAGGTCGACATAGAGGGCCTCGGCGCCGGTCACGGCAAGAAAGACGGCCCCAAGCACCGCGATAGCTGAGCCGATGTGGTTTGCAATATACCGGACTGCGTGGACCGGATTGACTGCTGCTAACACCGACGGGTCGTCAAATATGTGGATCGCCCCGCTGACGCCAAGGACGATAAACCACAGAGCCGTTACGGGACCGAACACCGACGCCACGCCGCTCGTCCCGAACCGCTGGACGAAAAACAGCATGGCGATGATCGTGAGAGTGATTGGCACGATCCACTTGGACAACGCCGGTGCGACCACCTCGATGCCCTCGACCGCAGACAGTACTGAGATCGCAGGCGTGATGATCGCGTCGCCGAGGAACAGCGAGCCGCCGATCACGCCCAGGACAAGCACCCATTTGGGGCGCCCGGTCAGACTCTCGCGGGCGAGAGTCATGAGGGACAGCGTGCCGCCTTCACCCCGGTTGTCTGCCTTCAAAACGAACGTTACGTACTTCAAGGTGACTACGATCGTGAGTGCCCAGACGATCAGGGACAGGATCCCAAGCACCTCTGCACGATGAGCTCCCGATCCGCCCGTGGCATGGAGAGCCTCCCTGAATGCATAGAGCGGGCTGGTCCCGATGTCGCCATAGACGACGCCCAATGCAGCGAGAACGAGCGATGGCAGTCCTCGCCGGTTCTGGTGTTCCAGTTCCGGATCTGCTGATCGCAGCTTGGCATCGGTCAAAGGGGCTGTCCTGTTCTAGGCGCGTGAATGCTGGAAGTTGCCACCAGCTTGGCCCGATGGCAACGCGAACGTATGCTCATCGGTTGCATCCACATTCCAAAACACTCGGAGACGCGAGGCCTACTTCCGTAGGCACGCGCGACGCCGCGAGTGGCTAGCCAGATTAGGTGTCTCGATAATGAACATCGGGATCGCGCATCTGAGATCGGCAGCCTCATCGGAACTGTCCGAGGCCTTTTAGAATTTACCATGATCGCTGCTTGCCAGCGCAAGGAGGCGTCGGCAGAGCCATGAGGACGACATGACAGAGAGAGATGCACTCCGCGACCAGATCTATCGGCTTGCCGCGGCGGCAGAGGCCGACCCAGAAACGTCGAATTTGAAGTCCCTGGCCGTCCAGCTCTGGGCGAATTTCAACGAGTTCACGGTCGAGGACCTGGAAGATATTCTGAGGGACGAATGGAGAACGCGCGGCCTGCCGTTCAACGACAACGCGGAAATATAGTAATCGCGCAAGGCGACGAAGCTTTCGGTCTACAGGCCGCCGATCGCATGATGTCCGTTCAGGCTCCCTGCGGGATGAACCGCCAGCTGTCCCGGCGCCTCGATCAGCCGCTCATATTCCTGCTCCGGCACACCGTAGCAGCCGGCAGCGATCTCGATCAGAATGCCGCGATCCAGGATGCGGACGTTGCCGCGCGTCGACTTGATCGCATGCATGCCTTCGAGAATGTGCAGTTCGTTGGTGACGCCCGCCCGCCTGATGCCCAGCATCAACGCCAGGAAATCATGCGTTAGCGGCAGATGATTTCCATCGATGCGGTCGTGGCAGCAGTTGCCGCACCTTGGGGTGATCAAGGATCGGAAGAAAATCTTCGGTCGCCACCTGAAGCCCGTGGCCCGGCACCTGCATGAAGGTCTTGTTTGGCGTTTGGTTGACGCCGAGGACGACAGGGTAGCCGGCGATGCCCTCGCGTCCGATTTCAACGCTTTTGCCGTCGGCGCTCTCCGCAACCCTCGAGGCGAGACAGGGAGTTTGATAGGTTCGAGGAGCGGCGCGAGAAGCTCGAAGGCATCCTCCGGAAATCGCCGCAACAATCTGTTATTCACCTGCTCTGCCGCAATTCTGTCATGGCATCGCCCCCGAGAATGGTAGATGATATGCCTTTCGTTCGGGGGCTTCACGCTCTGTGCGGTTTGACACTGGAGCTTGTGAGCGCGTCCGCCGGGGCGCTAGCTCAACTGTACCACCGAGCGGAAGGGAACCGTCGCGACCAACGTGGCGTCTTCCGTCATGATCTCGAACACGTCTCCGTCGAGGGGATGGCCCATGCGGATCCATTCTGGAAATTCCATAAATCTGCTTACGCCGCGAAAGCCAACTTTCGCAGCAGGTTAGGGCGGCGATCGCGGTGAGAATACCAAGGTCGCCGCGCGGTTGCTCGCTATTCCTTACCTGGCTTTCTAAGTAGGTCAGCAGGCTCAACACCCAACACGGCAGCTAGCCGGTCTAGCACCTCAATACTTGGGCTGTAGACGCATCGTTCCAGAGAGCTGATGTAGGTCCGATCAACGCTGGCACGATGGGCGAGCTCCTCCTGCGACATTTTCCTCGCCTGCCGAAGAGTTCTCAAATTTCGAGCGAAGGTCTCGCGTATCTCCATGACAGCGAGAGAACCTCTTGTAGAGTATTCCGCTACGGAGTATACTCTACAAAAGCGAGAAAGCGTCATGCCTGCGCTATCCGCCTCGCTTCGTCGAAGGACCCCATGGAACTACGCCAGCTCTCCTACTTCGTCGCGGTGGCCGAGGAACTGCACTTCGGTCGGGCGGCTGCCAAGGTGCGCATCGCCCAGCCGGCGCTCTCCAACCATGTGCAGGCGCTGGAACGCGAGCTCGGCTGCGCGCTGTTCATCCGCTCGACCCGGCGGGTGGAACTGACCAGGGCAGGGGAGATCTTCCACGAGCGCTGCGTCGGGATCCTGAGCGAGGTCGATCTGAGTGCCGAGATCACCAGGGCGGTGGCCGGCAAGACAATCCGGCAGATCAGGATCGGCACCGTCTATCCGGCGACCACCGGCGTGCTGCCGGCGTTTCTTGGAAAGATCGCCCGCAAGTACCCGGATATCCGAATTCATATATCAAGCGGCAATACCGGCGACATCATCCGCGGCCTGGAAAACGGCCAGATCAATCTCGGCTTCATCAGACCGGTGGAAAACATCGGCTCGTTGCGCTTCTCCTCGATCGCCCATGAGCGGTACCTGCTGGCGGTGGCGAGGAGCAACCCGCTTGCGGAGAAGGCGGAGATCGCCATCGACGATCTGCGCGGGGAGAGGATCATCGCCTTCAATCGCAAGAACCTCTCCTACACAGAGCGGTACTTCAACGAGAAGTTCGAGGAATACGATCTGACCCGCAATATCGCCTATAGCTGCGACGACACCTATTCGCTGGTGTCGCTGGTCTCGGCCGGGCTTGGCATCGGCTTTGCGCCGGAATGGACCGAGGGACTGCCGAACCGGGCCTTCGAGCTGAAGGCGGTCAGGGGCATCGACTTCAGGATCGGGCTTGGTGTTGCCTGGAATAAAGAGGATCCAACCGCCTCGCGCGACGACATTGTCGATATCGCGAGGTCATTGGCACGGCCGGCCAGGTAAACGATCTGCACTGTGGTTCATCTGTGACGCGAGCGATGTGATGCCGCCTCGCGGATCAGCCATGTCTGCCTGCGTCTAGCCCCCCCACCTAGACTTCGACCATCGCGTCCTGCCCCGGCTTGGGTCCTGCCAGGCTCGCGCCGCCGGCAACGGCTTTGCCGTCCTCCACTGCGTTGCGGCCCCGCGGGGTGCAGGCAGCACTTGCAGCCCGGCTTTCGGACCGCCGTAGCAGGTCGCGATGGCCGCGACCTCGAAACGGAGGTTCCAACATGAGCAGGCAACAATCCAATCAACGAACCGATATCCACAGCCGCATCACCAACACGATCATCGCCGATCTCAAACAGGGTGTGCGGCCTTGGACCAAACCCTGGACGACAGGGCATGCGGCAAGTGAGGTCAGCCGGCCACTGCGCCACAACGGCCAACCCTATTCCGGGATCAACGTCCTGCTGCTGTGGTCGCAAGCCATCGCCCGCGGCTTTGCCTCATCACGCTGGATGACGTTTCGCCAGGCCATCGAGCTCGGCGGCGCGGTTCGCAAGTGCGAAACCGGTACAACCGTGGTCTTTGCCAGTTCGTTCATCCGCACCGAGACGACCGAGACGGGCAGCGAGATCGAACAGGATCCTCGGCATGAAAGTCGTCCAGCCGCTCTGTCAAAAACCGGATGACCTGGCGTTTGGAAATTTCAACACCGACATCGTTCAGCAAGGTCGTCAATCGCTGCGTTGTGACCTGCCCATGGCTATGAAGCATCAGGCAGAAGCGACGCAGACTGGCGCCGTAGCCGCCCTTTATCCCTGCTGGCAGCGGCGCAATGATCGTGCGTCCTTCCGGTGTCACCCAGCATTCGCGGCGATAGCGCACCACTTCGGCCCGCACAACCAGATCCCGGACCACGCAATCCTTGTAGCCTTTAAACCGCGATCCAGGTGGGGCTCTGGCAGGCAGCACCTCTTGGCGCGTGGCGCTCCCCGTGTCGCCCTTCGGCCCGCGACGCCGCGCAGGCTTTCGGCTGCCGGCAACCGCCTTGTCGCTCGTTGCCTGCTCCATGCCCGATGGCCTGAACGGTGGGCGTGGCGGCAGGTTTTTAAGCCGCGCAATCTCGTCGCGCAGAAGCTGGTTGTCGACCTTCAGCCGGGTGTTCTCGATCCTCAGCTGATCGTTTTCTTCTCGAAGCTTTCGGTTGTCAGCCTCGAGCGCCTCAATCCGGATCTCTGCCCGATCGGCCCGTGCCACAAGTCCCGTCACCAATTCCCGCAGCGCCTTCAGCGACAGCGTATCAGCATGCTCGACCATGGGGAGGCGGCGCTTCGTCATAAAGGAAGTGAATCATGATTCACAAAAAATCGGAGTCCCCCGTGCCACCAGATCTGCTCCAGTTACTGATGCGACCGGCTTTCAATGCCGGCATCGCGCTTACGCGTTTGGACGAACGCATCGCCCGTTCGCCGGTCGGCCAAGGCTGGATTGAACGGCAAAACTTTGCTGATGCCTGTGCCTCACTGTGGATCGACGGCGAACTCGTCCACCTGGAAGACCTCATCCTCCACGACGCCACCAAGGATATTCGCACACCCACCCATGAGCTGACAATCGCCCGCGACGTGTTGCGCACGCGTCGGCGGATCGCCGGCCAATCCCCCGATTGGGCGCTCTCTACCGACGGCATCCGCTCGCTGCGGAAAACCTCGGAGATAGGGTCGGGCGGCGGGGACGAGGCGACGACGGCCGGAGTTATTCCGACGGCTGTCGCGATCGACGCGGAAGGGGAGGGGGATGATGGTGACGACGTCAAAAATCCGCCCGGCGTCGATTATGCCGCGATCGATGCGATCCTCGCGCGCTCTGACGCCGCGATCGAACAAGCCAAAAAGCCCGGCCGGGCTCCGGCCGATCCGCTGGTCCATGATCTCGATTGGGACGAGGACGAGCGGCTGGAGGAGTGGCGTGAAGTGTTGCGGCAACTAGAACATCTGCCGTCGGTGCTGCAGGCGATCGTCGCGCTCGATGCCTGGAACGAAGTTTCGGTCTTGCAGCATGCCCCCTGGCTCGGCCGGCTGCTTTGCGCCGCGATCCTGCGCCAGGCCGGCGTCACGACCGGCGAGCATCTGGCCGCCGTCAACGTTGGCCTCAAAACCATTCCGGTCGATCGGCGCCGGCATCGCGACCGGGACACGCGGCTGCTCGCCATCGCCCACGGTCTTATAACGGCCGCAGAGGTCGGTCTGAAAGAGCATGACCGACTGACACTGGCGAAGACAATGTTGGACCGAAAACTGGAGGGAAGACGAACGTCGTCAAAGCTGCCGGAACTGGCCGAGCTGGTCATGGCAAAGCCATTGGTGTCGGCGAAAATGGTGGCGAAGACGCTCGAGGTGACGCCGCAGGCGGCGCGGCGGATTGTTTTGGAACTCGGCCTGAGGGAGATGACCGGGAGGGGGAGGTTTCGGGCATGGGGGATTGTATAGCCGCCTGGTCCCTAGGGTGGAGGAAGATTCTCGAAGTCTTTGCTCGCTTCAAGTGCCACCCATGTGGTCTTGCCGCGTGACGAAGACAGCTCCTCTAACCGTAGGGGTAGGGTCTGGGCGAGGGGAAAAATTGCTCTAATCGGGAGGTCGCGTGGATAAACCTTGCCAGATGTCGGGTTTTTGCATATACACGTTGTCGGGTTTTTGTAACAACGAGGTTGACCGTGAGCCAGCCGAAGACATTGAAAAAGCGAATTGAAAATCGCGTCGCCAGGACTAAGAAGACCGACGTCTTCTTGCCTCGCGATTTTGCCGATCTGAGTGGCGAGGATCAGGTTCTTCGCGCTTTGCGGTCGCTTGTCAAGGACGGCAGCCTGATGCGCCTCGGCTATGGCGTCTATGCCCGCGCGATGCGGTCTCGGATATCGGGCCGGCCGATTATTTCGAGCTCGAACGGTTTCCATAGTGCGGCGCTTCAAGCCCTTACCAAACTGGGTGTCGCCTGGGAGCAGAGCGACAGCACCAAGGCTTACAACGAAGGCCGCTCGACGCAGATTCCGGTCAATCCGACGGTCAAGGTCAAGACGCGTTTTAACCGGCGACTCTCTGACGGCCGCACGGAGCTTCGCGTTGAAAGGTAAGCCCGATCGTCAGACGCTTCTCGAAGTGCAGGAGTATTTCGGACTTCCGTCAGCGGCGTTGGTCGAGAAGGACTGGTTTGTCGTTCAAGCGTTGGCAGCGATTCACGATGTCGAGGTCGATGGTCTCACTCTTGCATTCGGCGGTGGGACTGCGCTCGGTCGCGCCTACCGCCTGCTCGAGCGCATGTCGGAAGACATCGACCTCCGCATCATTGGCGAAAAATCCACCTCGCGAAGCGTGCTGAAGCGCCTTCGGAGCGAGGTGAATGACCGGCTGGCCGCAGCTGGTTTCGCTGTCGACGGCCACTACGAGGTGAAGCAAAACGACAAATACGTTCGATACGACTTGCCGTATGAGCCGATTGCGAGAGGCGAAGGCGTCTTGCGTCCGGAGATCAAGATCGAACTTTCGTCGTTCCCGGTCGCGGCAGCCCCGGAAACGCGCTCGGTGTCATCGTTCGTAGCGGAGGCAAGGAAGGAGAGGCCGGAAGCCATCGACGTTAAATGTGTGAGGCTAGTGGAAACCGCGGCAGACAAGTTCGTCGCTCTGGCGCGTCGCGCCGGCTTCGCCTTTTCCGGTCTTGGCGAGCTTGACCACACGCTCGTCCGACACGTCTACGATCTATCGCGGATGGATGGAAATTACGATCTGGATGCAGCCGTCACGATCGCGCTCGAGACGATGAAGGCGGAAGCCGCGACGCGCGCGGGCGACTATCCTGCTTACAAGGATGATCCCAGGGGCGAGACACTGCGCACGTACGAGATCATGGCCAGCCATACGGAATTTGCAGCAGGCTATTCGAAATTACTTGGTGATCTTGTCTACGGCGATAGGCCGGAGTTCAAAGTCGCCTTCGAGGCGACGCAGCAGTTCGCCGAGCGACTTCACAAGGCGATGATCCCAGTGCGGTAGGAAATTTGTTTAATTTCCGACAGCTTATCGAACCTCAGGTGCGGGTTTGCCGTTCGATTCCTGTCAAGGCGAAGGGACGTAGGGTCTCGGCATTTCACTAATCGGCGGCATCCGGCCGTGGGGATGCCGTTAAGTGGTTGCGTTCTGAAGCTCGAGTTCCAGTACACTGAACCGCTTGCTGTCAGTTCACGGAGACGGGCCATCAAATCGATCATCTGTCAAATAGAGGCCACGGCGTCCGGTCTATGCGACAAAGTGTCGGCCCCCGCCGGCGGCCTTCAGCCCCGAAATTCGCCTTCGTTCATGTCACGTTCGTCGTAGTTGAGGTCCCAATCCTTGGCATCTCCATCTTTGCCCGGAGTCTTCTTATTGACGGTCGCGTCGTCCGAATGGGTGATGACACGCGGCTTGGCGCTGCTCACGCCGTTGTTGGATCCTCCGGCATGATTGCTTTCCGACTGTCCTCTGGCGTCGCGCTCGATTTCCGCCTTCTACGGCTTTTTACTTTTTTCCATGTCGCTAGCGTTCCTTAGTTGTCGACCGTTGCCGATTTCATGCCGGCCAATAGGCCAAACTCAATTTTTCATTCTTGATGCCCCGGCCCCTCTTGAACCGATAACCGCCCAAATTAAATAAATTATGCTGGTAGCTCAATTGGGACCGGCAAAGTCCAGGAGACGCCGGGTCGCTCTTGGCGTCTCCTTGTATCCATGTTGCTTCAAAGGAGGATATGGCTATGAGGACAAACCTCGATTTCTCTCCCATGTTCCGGTCAAGCATCGGCTTTGACCGGATGTTAAGTGCGCTTCAAGCCGGGATCGACACCGTCGATAACTGGCCGCCCTACGACATCATCAAGACGGGTGAGGATGCATACCGCATCGAAATGGCGGTGGCGGGATTCTCCCAGGACGAACTGTTGATGACGCAGGAGCAGAACCTGCTCGTGGTCGCGGGCAGGAAGGCGGATAGCGATGACGACGTGCAGTATCTTCATCGCAGCGTCGCTCAGCGAAGCTTCCAGCGCCGCTTCGAACTTGCCGACCACGTCAAGGTCGAAAGCGCTGAACTCGTCGACGGACTGCTGATCATCGATCTGAAGCGCGAGATCCCCGAAGAAATGAAGCCGCGCCAGATCGAGATCGGAACTGGCCAGGCGCTTCCAAAGTTCGAGACCAAGCAGATCGAAGCTGAGACGCAAGCGGCTTAAGCCTCGAAAGGCACATCGGTGCCGGGCACGCCCGGCGCCGATATGCGCGCTTCGCTGCTAACCAAGAGAAAGGAGAAAAGACATGAGTGTTCGTGATCTCATTCCCTGGAGCGGGAACAACGGCCATAAGGCTCCCAGCCTTTTGCGTGATGACGATCGTGATCCGTTCCTGTCCCTGCATCGCGAGGTGAACCGATTGTTCGATGACGCATTCCGCGGCTTCGGTTCCAACTTTCCGTCGTTGACTGGCCGCAGTGGCTTTGGTGGCGGATGGCCGAACGTCGAGATCTCCGACAACGAAAAGGAGATCACGGTGACGGCCGAGGTGCCTGGACTTGAGGAAAAGGACATCGAAGTCCTGCTCAATGACGGCGTGCTGACGCTGAAAGGCGAAAAGCACTCCGAGACCGAGGACAAGGATCGCCAGTTCTCCGAACGCTACTACGGCCGCTTCGAGCGTCGCATTCCGCTCGGTGCGGAAGTCAAGGAAGACAATATCGACGCCCGATTCAGAAGCGGCGTGTTGACGGTGACCTTGCCGAAGAGTGAACAGGCGCAGTCGCAAGTCAAGCGGATCGCCATCAAGAGCTAACCAACCGATGAGCGACCGGCGGCCGGCTTTGCGGCGGCCGCCGGCATCCTTCGCCGATAGGGAGGGATATGATGATGGACGTTAACAGAGAGACCCACAACAGAGAGACGCAGAAACCAAACACGGCTGTTTCGGATACGTGGCCAGCAAATGACAACCAGCGGCAGCCTCTGTCATTCGGCCGCTCAGTATTTCCCGAGGGTGCTGTCGCCCGAATCTTCAAGCCATCGCGCTCGGTGATGACGTCAGGCACCCCGCAAACGAAAGGTTGGCAGCTCGTCTTCGAGCGCCGTAGCGCACCGTTCATCGAGCCTTTGATGGGCTATACGGGTAGTACCGACACGCTCCCACAGGTTGAGCTGGAATTTCCAACCCTTGAATCAGCAATCCGTTATGCGGAGCGGCAGGGGCTGACCTACAGGGTGCAGCGTCGGGTGAATAAGCCGGCGGCAAAGCAGAGAACCCGCCCGCGAACGTACCGACCTCATGCCTTCTCCGACTCGACATTGCTACGGCTCGGCCTCGCGGCACGTCAGGAGAGCTACGGACAGGCACTGGGCGCCGGGTTGCAGACCCACGATGGTCCCGCAACATGGCCATCGCCCGCTGACGTTGTCCGCGATCGCACGCTGACGCTGCAAGCAAAGCGGACGATCCTGATGAACTGGGCCTGGACGGAGTACCTGATCGACCGGCCAATCAACGAGGGAATGCCTGAGAACAACCGGCCGTCGCGCCTTCACGAGGTCGAGCAGGCACTGCTTGACCTCGAGCGCAACGTCGAGAGGCGAGATCTTCAGCCGACGATCAACCGAGATGCCGCGTGAGGTGGAGCCATGAACCCATCTATCGTCTTCGATTGCGAGAAGATCCTGCCCAACAGGTTCGCGCTGACTATGGCTGCGGCCGCACGAAGCCGCGCCCTTTATCGAGGGGCGGAGCCGAGGCTGGATCCGTTCTCCAGCAGCGAGCTCGCACCCTTTCTGGGCGGACCGGCAGGAACAAAGCGACTTCACTCCGCCGATCCGGCCACTCACCTCGCGGCAACGGCGAACAATCGCCGCTGCAGCACCCGTCTCCACGCCACCGGAGGCGGTTCAATGATGATGCAAACAAGTGAGGAGAAACGACAATGATGAAATCTCAGTCTTCGAAGGACCGTGCAGCATTCGATATCATCAATATCGTTGCTGGGCTGGCTCTTTTCCTGTCACCCTGGCTCCTTGGTTTCGCAACCGAGGCCTATGCTGCGTGGAATGCCTGGATCGTCGGCCTTGCCATTGCCGTGATCGCCGCCGCCGCTCTCTTCGCATTTTACGAGGCGGAAGAATGGATCAACCTCGTGCTCGGCGTCTGGGCCGTAGTGGCGCCATGGGTTCTGGGTTTCTCGGCTGTGGGCGCTGCGATGTGGGCACATCTGATTGCCGGCATCGTGGTCGCGGTTTTGGCCGCAGGCAGCATCTGGCTTACCCACAACCACCCGCTGTCGACCACCTGAGGCAAAACGAGCGGGCCCGGAACTCCGGGCCCGCTTCTTTGTTTGCATTGGGCTGGGCGGCATTGAGCTCCCGTCAAATCCAAGGAGCAAACCATGTTCGATATCCTCCAGGGATTTCATAGGATTGCCGCGTCGGTCGTGATCGCCTTTGCAGCAATCCTGCTTACGATAGCGCCGGTCACCGCGCAGACGCCGGAATCCGGCACCGCTTCGGCGTCACCTCCATCTCTGGCGCCGATGCTTGAACAAGTCACGCCGGCCGTCGTCAACATCGCGGTCGTCTCCCGCGCACCGTCGCGAGACAATCCTCTCTTCAGCGATCCCACCTTCCGCCGGTACTTCAGTCTGCCGCAACAGCAACGACGATCGAGGATGAGCGCAGGATCCGGCGTCATCGTCGACGCCGCAAAAGGCTATGTTCTCACCAATCATCACGTCGTCGACGGCGGCAGCGAGATTTCAATAACGCTGAAGGATGGACGAGAGCTTTCGGCCAAATTGATCGGCAGCGACAAGGAAACGGACATCGCTCTGTTGCAGGTCAATGCTGCAAATCTTACCGCTATCCAGATCGGGGATTCCTATGCGCTTAAGGTTGGCGACTATGTCGTGGCGATTGGCAATCCGTTCGGGCTTGGCCAGACTGTTACGTCAGGCATCGTCAGCGCGCTGGGGCGAAGCGGCCTGAATATCGAAGGTTACGAGGACTTCATTCAGACAGATGCCTCAATCAACCCCGGAAACTCAGGTGGTGCCCTGGTGACGCTCGACGGCAAATTGGTCGGCATCAATACCGCAATTCTAAGCCCCGCCGGCGCCAACGTCGGTATCGGCTTTGCCGTGCCGAGCAGTATGGCGGCGACGGTCATGAACCAGTTGATCGCGCACGGCAAGGTGGAGCGCGGTGAGCTCGGCATCGGCATTCAGGATCTGACGCCGGAGTTGGCGGAGGCTCTCGGACTCGGTGACCTCCGCGGCGCATTGATCGCCAACGTCCAGTCGGGCTCGCCGGCTGAACAGGCCGGACTGAAGACCGGAGACGTGGTCACCGCAACCGACGGACGCCCGATCGGTGGTGCGACTGATCTCAGGAACCGCATTGGCCTCATGCCTGCCGGGAGCAAGGTGAGCCTCACAGTGAAGCGCGGCGACGAGGAGAAGGTGATCACGGCTACCATTGCCATGGACGATCGGTCATCCGCAGCTCTCTCCGGCACGCCGCTCGAGGGCGCTATGATGAGGAATGCTTCTGGCGAAGAGGCGCAGCAAGCCGGAGGTCACGGTGTGGTGATCGAAAAGGTGGCTTCCGGCAGCGCGGCTGCCGGTGCTGGCCTCCAAGCAGGTGACATGATCGTCGCGCTCAATAGAGTTCCGGTCGCTTCCGTCACCGAGTTGCAGCGCAGGATTGCCGAAAAACCCGGCGTATTGGCGCTTGAACTGATCCGTGAGGGCGCGCGACTCCTTCTGGTAATCCGGTAGGAGGACCGTCAGGCGCTCCCTCATGCGGGGCGAGCGCCCTCTGTGCGTTCATTGACTGTATCCTTATGCCATGCAGGTCATCACTCGTTATGTTTCTGCATGGGATCGGTGCATCCGGCGCGCAGCCTATGCCGCTCGCCTCCTGGCACGCGAGCCTGCCGATCACCCGCTTCGCAGCACCGGACGCTCCCTTCCCACATCGCTATGGCCATCAGTGGTTCAGCACGGATGGAAACCCGCTCGATCGATCCCGGATCCGAGCAGCTCGCGAAGCACTCGACGGACTGATGGACGACGCCAGGATCGCATCATCGGCCTCTCGCAGGGCGCGATTGTCGCGCTGGATGCGGTAGCGTCCAGACGATAGAGGATCGGCGCGCTGGTTTCCTTCGCCGGACTTCTGCCGCCTCAGCGGATATCCTCCGCGAGTAGGGAAACTCGGGTGCTTCTGGTGCATGGGCAACATGACACGACGATCCCTGCGGCCGCCCTCGACGCTTGCGCTGCCAGCTCGGAGCGGCTGGCATCAAGGTGGATCTGCATATAGAACCAGTAGTCGGTCACACGATATCCTTTTCAGGGCGGAGAAGACGCTCGCGTTTCTGAAGCAGACGATCGCGTAGTTCGGTTGCCTACTTCCGCCGGACCGGGACCGTGCTGCGGCAACCTGCCGCGGCATACATTCATGGAAGCTACTCGGAATGCTTTGATTCCGCCGAGCCGGAAGGCTCCGCCTCAAAAGAGTTGCATTCCGCACCCGGCCAGGTCGTACCCTGCTGCTGTGCGGCCCATCAGGTGTCGCGGCTTTCTCTCCCCTTATTGTTGTTGCGTGTCCGGTTGCGCACAGACGTCGACGGAACGGGAACTGGCGCGAAACAGGAAGGTTCGTTTAGCTGGCATCATACGCAGAAGGAGGCCCGTCAATGGAGACGGTCATCAAAGCTGACCCGCACATCAGATGGGGAGTTCCCGTGTTCGTTCGCATAGGCAATGGCTTCCTTGAGCGTATCGACGGACCTAAGGCCGCACTGGAAGCCTTGACTCATCGTTGGCCATCGCAATCTCAACCGCAATTCGCGGCTGCGAAGTGCAGATGCGCAGACGCCATCATGCACCACGGAAACGCTGAACTCGCTCGCAGGACGTTCATAGATGCTGCTGTCGCAGCCAAGGTGCTATCATGAGCGTTCGTCCGATAGATACCGTTCAATCGGCGATGATCCCGGGATCGCTGGTGTTGGATCGCGGCCGGGGAAGACCACTATGGCGACAGTCTCTCGGGGCCGGCAATAGTTGGCTGGGCTCTCTAACCATAGACCGGCAAGCACTCATCGAATTGACGTCGCACGTAAGCATTGCAGCTGAAGCGACACCTCGCTGTCTTCCGAAAATAGCCTCTACCATCCTCCCACGTTTCGGGTTGGTCAACCGCCGCGTTTAGGGTCGTAATGACACGGCTGATATGACTGCGATCGACCCCAGCATGCCGGCCATTCTTGACGAAAGATCACCTCCCTTAGCTTCCAAGGAAACATTGGAATCCCCGGAGATCGCTCCGAGAGACTCGGAGGGAACCGAGCTTTCGAGCCTTGAGGATGCACGGTTCGACGCCAGGGAGGATGCATCGATGGCCTTTCCACGAGCGTCTTCTTCGTTCCGCGGCTGATCTTCTCTGCACGACGAAAGCCTGGCTTGCCGGGCTGGCTTCGATGGAATGCGATTGTCAGCCGCGTCACTGGGTCGCGGCGTTCGGATCAGGCAGCGGCACCGGCGAATCGGCGAGCGTGCGCAGGTAGAGAATGACGTTGGCGCGGTCCTGATCCTTCGCCAAACCGGCAAAGCCCATGGCGGTACCGGGAACATCCTTTTTGGGCGCCAGCAGGAACTTGTTGAGGTTTTCGAACGTCCACTTCTCGCTGCTGCCCTTGGAGAAATCCTTCATGGGAGCGGAATAGGCGAAGCCTGCATGCGAGGCGATCGGGCGATCTACGACACCAAAGAGGTTGGGACCGACCTTGTTCGGTCCCCCTTTGGTGCCGTCATGACAGGCCTGACACTTCTTGAAGACCGTTTCACCGGCCTTGGCATCCGCAGAAGCGAGCAATTGCGCGATCGGAACGGCAACGGCAGGCGCAGCCTCGCCGCCAGCGGCGGGCGCCTCTTCGACAACGATCGCGAAACCTTCCTTTTCCGGTGCTTCGGAATGGAAGATCCCTTCGGACGCGATGGAGACCGACATCAGAACGAAAATCGTTCCGAGCAGCGCCCCCACGGCCGTATTGACGTATGAATTCATCTGCAATGCTCCCCTTGCAGCCGGCAGACCATAAACCGGACGATCTTCAAATCGCGCGGAAGCGTCAAAAAGAGCCCCGCTTTGCTTGCGGGGCGAGTGAGCGTACATGAAAGGGATCGACGAAGGCCAAAAAACCTTAGATCCGACGCTCGAACGCATCGAAGTCGGAAGAGTTCCCCGAGCCTCCGAAAAACACTAAAACGAGGCGCGGATATATCGTTTTCACCTGGCGAACGAATCAACAGCCTGCTAATCAGCTGTGACTAATGATGGCTCGGGGCGAAGAGGATTTTCTTGCATTCACGAAGGTCAATCGCGGAACGCACTATCGCGCGGGCGCGGGAGCGCGGCATGCCAATTGACGACGACGTGGAGTACATGACCCTGGTTGAGCTCTGGATCGAAGGCGAGATCGATGTCCAGGGCATGCGTCACCGCTATAACGAGCTCGTTGCCCGCCGGTCCGCGGATCGAAGAGCGCGAAAATCCTCCTTCCCAAAGCTTTAAGCCGGTTCCGGTGTTATGCTTCATGTTCCCGCCCTGGGTCTACCCCTTCAGGAGCTGGGCGCTGCCATCCGCTACGGGACTCGATTAAGCGACCGCGTCCGCGAAATTGCAATCCTCTGCGTTGCCGCCGAAACCGACAGCGCCTTTGAACGATATGCCCACGAGCGGGTTGGGCGCGCTGTTGGGGCCATGGTGAAACCGAGCTGAATGACCTGGCCGCAAGCCGCTTTTCGGCACCAAGTTCCTCGCCGGCGAGCTGCCGATGTCTGATGAGGAAGTCGCTGACAAAAGGCATAGGCCGCTGTTTCGACTGGAAAGGGCAAGTATTTCACCGGACGGACGGTTATTACTGGATCACCGGCCGCGTCGACGACGTGCTGAACGTCTCCGGCCACCGGGTCGGCACGGCGGAGGTGTAATCCGCTCTCGTCTCGCACAATCTGGTCTCGGAAGCCGCGGTCGTCGGATCCGATCAAGGGCCAGGGTATTTATTGCTACGTGACGCTGATGGCCGGTCACGAGGGATCGGATATGCTTCGCCAGGATCTGGTGAAACATGTGCGTTGCCGAAATTGACCAGATCGCCGCACCAGACAAGATCCAGTTTGCGCCCCGGCCTGCCGAAGGCCCGCTCCGGCAAGATCCTGCGCCGCATCCTGCGCAAGATTGCCGAAGACGACTTCGGTGCTCTCGGCGACACTTCGACGCTTGCCGATCCGGCAGTCGTCGACGATCTGATCGCCAACCGGCAGAACAAGACAGGTGGCGGCGCGTAACACAGGCGATGGAGCGATGTCGACCGGCTCAATTACATCGCATCGAAGTTCCACAAATACCCCTTACGCCACCGACCAATAGCGGGGTCAATGATTCTGGCAGGGCGAGAGCTTCGAGGCCGGCGTCCGACTTGTTGCTATGGGGTTCACGTTGCAAACCAGGCAGATCGCATAATGGATTGACGGGAACTCACGATCTACTCGTGGTGATCAGGTGCAAGGCAGAATTGCCCCTTGTAACCGCTGCTGCTGACAGCTTGCGATCGAATGTTGCCAGCTGGCGTCAGTTACCTGCCCCGATGTTAGAATTTTCGCGGGAGCGATATCACCTGACCCGACAAGGCTCACATCGTCCGGCCAAAAACTGTGACCGGGGAGCGACCGCAATTTGCGGACAATTTCCGTCACGAGTGACGGTGAACCGGGAGAGTTGGGATATTTGGGGTTGCCGACAATCCGGATGACACCATTTTCGGTAATGGGGCAGGTAGCCCACGCGCTCTGACCTATCGCCGCGAACCATTCGTGCGCATCATCATGGGCTACATGGCCCGGATCGATTAAGGCAATCAGCACATTGACGTCGAGCAGGAAAGTCACGGCAGTTCGTCACGCATGGCGTTCACGATTTCGAGCGTCACTGGCGGCGTATCCGGCCGTGTTGACAAGAGAGGAATGCCATTGCGCTCGCCGCTGCTCGGCGGTCGGCGCAGAGAACGTCTCGCCAGCTCGGAAATGACCTCGCCGACGCTCCGGTGCTGCTGGGTTGCCATCGCTTTTGCGGCGGTCAGCACATCGTCGTCGATTGCCAAGGTCGTTCTCATCTTCGTCTCATCGCGCATCAATCATCACGCATCATATAAAGCAAGTGGTCGGTCTTCTCAAGGTGGGTATCGAAAGAACGCACCACTACGCCAATCTGTTCACCTGCGAAAACGGTTGCAATCAGGTTCTCAAATGCGCGCAAACCACGGGTCTCCGGTTCGAACCTGCTCAAGCCGCCCAACCGCCCGTAGCCGGAACCGTCTCCTTCAGATTCTTCCGGTGTAGGATGAAGAGCCCCGCAACTGAAATGATTGCGGCGCAGATGATGATCCGTGCACCGGGAATATCGTTGAAGAAGAGGTAGCCGAGGACGATCGCCCAGAGCAGCACCGTACATTGCAGCAAGTGGCGAGGCCGTTGACTTCGGGCATCGCCTTGTCTTTCGTCGTCTGGTAGAGAGGCAGCATCACGTGACCTTGGGCTTTTGCTGAAGGCATATCCTCCTCGTCACGGAAGGCGAAGGTTGAGAACGAACGGAGTTTCAACTGTGGTACGGCGCTATTGTGGACTTCCCATCGTTAAAGGCGCTCGCGATCTTCGAGGCATCCGCCCGCCATTCGAGCCTCACCGTGGCGGCAAATGAGCTCGACATCACGCCGGTGGCCGTCAGCCGGCAGGTCAAGGCGATAGAGGACGAACTCGGCGTCCAGCTATTCATTCGCAAGGGACAGTAGTGACGTTAACGACCCATGGGGAGGAGCTATACAATGTGCTGGCAAGCGCCTTTTCCCGGACCTCCGCGTCGTCAAATCGATAAAGCGCGGGGATAGGGCGCGCAACGTGACATTCGCTTGCAGCGACGTCTTCGCCACCAAGTGGCTGATCCCGCGAATGCCCGACTTCTGGCGCAGCCATCAGGAGGTGATGGTAGACCATCTCATTTCGACGACGTGAAGAACTTTCGCCGGGCCGAAGTGGAGTTGAGGGTGCGGTATGGCCTTGGCGCCTGGGTCGACGAGACGGCAGAATTCGTGTTCGATGACTGCGTCTATCCCGTGTGCAGTCCGAATTTCGCTGAACAAAATCGGCAAGCGACGAGAACCGAACTCGGCGAACTGCCGCTACTGAATGTTGACTGGCTCGGCCCCGACTGGGTGGGCTGGGAACAGGCACTTCTTCGAGCCGGTGCTCCTCATCGCGGCCAGGTCGGCCGCAGATTTGGAAAGTTCAATGTGGCGCTGCAAGCGGCAATGGCCGATCAAGGCCTGGTGATAGGTTGGCATCGCTCGTCGGCCACCGGGATCGAGATAGGGCGGCAAAGATCGTCGGGCTGTCGAAGTTCGGCCAGCACATGAAATCGATGGCGCCGTCCTTGGCGACGAGCGCCAGAGTTGCGAGATCGCCGAGCACCCCATGATCGGCAATAGAGCGAGGGATCCCGCCATCTTCAGCCGAAACGCGACTTGAGGCACCAGCTTCCGCCTGCATATTCATAGGATACTCCGTCCTTGGGATTTCGGACACGTAGGGGCAGTCGGCAAGACGCCGCAGCGTTTCCGATCCCGGCATTCCTGTGTGCCTTGCCGCTCGAGCCTCAAGGTCGATGGGCTATTAGTCCTCACGCATCCTGCAAGCTGTTCGCTATTCGCAAGTTCTGCTTAGCCAAATGGTCGTGGGAATGTATCTCGCCGGCAAGCAATTCCGCGTGGGCACGCAGTCTCTCCGATATGAACTCCGTGAAGAGGCGAACACGCTTGGTCTTGCGCGCCTCACCCTGTGTCAGCACCCATAGGGTTCCATGGGGGCCGAGACGTGTGCCTGGAACCCTGACGAACAGCGGCTCAGCGTCTCCCACGAAGCTGGGGAGCGCCGATATCCCCAGTCCCAGGCGCATCGCCTCGAGGTGGGCTGCATCTTCCAGGACACGGAACGGGGCGCCGGTGACTTCGACAACATCGCCGTGAGCCCACTCCGGCACGCCTTCGATGTTCTTCGAGATCCACCTGATGTCGCCAGACGTGCCGGCTTTCCAGGCCGCAAGGAGGTCGCGGGACATATAGACACCGACAGAAAGATCCGGCCCTTTCACGCCGTGGAGGTTCTGCGGCAACGAGTTGCGATTAAACACGACCCTCAAGGCGACATCGGCTTCGCGATTTGTCAGGTTGGCGTTTTCCAGCGAGGAGTGGATCTCCATTTCGATTTCGGGGTGCTGTCGCCCGAAATCTGCAAAGTCAGGCATCAACAGATGTGTCGCCAGTGTGGGCGCCATCGTGACGCGCAGCGGACCCCGCACGGCCTGATCACGACCGGACACGCGGCTGACCAGCAGATTGGACGAAGCCTCCATCTGTTCCGCCAGTTCCTGCACCTGTTCGCCCGCCTCGGTGAGGCGATAACCTGCAGGCAGTTTTTCGAACAGCTGCGAATGGAGCCGGGTCTCAAGCTGCGCGATGCGTCGTAGGATCGTGGTATGATTGACGTCGAGCTGGGCCGCGGCGGCGCGAACCGAACCGTGTCGTGCCACGGCGAGAAAATAACGAACATCATCCCAATCGATTGTCATTGTCGTTTCCTCATCGCAATGCTGATGCCTTCAAGCGGTGCTATAGCACAGAACCTACGCAGTCAGCGGTGCATTTCTGCACCACGGTTGTGCGGCTTTCCCCACTGATAGGCTCGACCGCGAGCCCCTACTTCAACGAAGCGGGTCGAGGCACCGACCCAAAACAATTTTCTGTTTTCCGCTCAACGTAAATGAAGGACGTATTCCATGACCAGACTGAATGGAAAGACCGCCGTGATCACCGGTGGTGCAACGGGTATTGGCCGCGCTGCTGCAAAGCGTTTCGTCGAAGAGGGCGCTTTTGTCTATATCTACGGTCGCCGGCAGGAGGCGCTTGACGCCGCTGTCGCCGAGCTTGGCCCCAACGCCCGCGCGGTGAAGGGCTCGGTCTCCGATGAGGCCGACCTGGATCGGCTGTACGCCACGGTGAAGGCAGAACGCGGAACGCTCGACATCGTCTTCGCCAATGCCGGCGCCGGAACCCCGCTTCCGCTTGGCCAGATCACCGGCAAGCACATCGACGGGACCTTTGAAACCAACGTGAAGGGCACGATCTTCACGGTCCAGAAGGCGCTGCCGCTGATGGGCAAGGGGGGTTCGATTATCCTCACCGGATCAAGTGCCGGCACCACGGGCGCACCAGGATTTACCGCCTATAGCGCAAGCAAGGCCGCCGTGCGCAACCTCGCTCGGACTTGGGCGGAGGATCTGAAAGGCACGGGCATCCGCGTCAACGTGCTATCGCCGGGGGCGACGGCGACCGAACTCGCTAAAGAAGCGCTCGGTGAGGAAGGCCAGAAGGCCTATGGCGCAATGACGCCGCTCCAGCGCATGGCCGATCCGTCGGAAATTGGTGCGGCAGCTGCCTTCCTGGCATCGGACGACAGCAGCTTCATGACTGCCAGCGAAGTCGCCGTCGACGGCGGCCTTGCCCAGCTCTAACCCGCAGCCATCTTCGGTGCCCCATTCAGTCGCGGGCGCGCCGCAGACCGTGATACACCCAAGGAGAATAAACATGAGCTACGCAATCATTGGCTTCGGCAATATCGGCCAGGCACTGGCCAAAGCATTCGCCCGCAAGGGAATCGAAGTGTCCGTTGCAACCACGCGGGACCCGAAAAGCTTTTCGTCCACTGCGGCCGCAATCGGACCAACCATCATTCCCACCACACTGGCGGAGGCCGCCAAGGCGGATGTCTTGTTTTTGGCTGTTCGTTTTGAGGCCGTCCCGGATGTCGCAAAGGCGCTTCCGACCTGGGATGGCAAGACCATCGTCGATGTGACCAATGCCTACGGTGTGCCTCCAGAGGAACTGGGCGGACAACCGTCTTCAAAATTCAACGCGCAGGCCTTCACTGGTGCACGTTTAGTCAAGGGCTTCAACCATCTGGGCGCAGCCTCCCTTGCCCAGGATCCCGCTGTGAAGGGCGGCAGGAGAGCCGTGTTTCTGGCAAGCGACGATGACGCTGCCGCGGCGGCGATTTCCACGCTTGCGGAAAATCTCGGCTTCGCTCCGATCAAGCTTGGCGGGCTTTCGGAAGGCGGGTTGCTCGTGCAGGCGCGTGGAAACACATGGGGCCAGCTGATTTTCAAGGACCTGATCAAGTTCGATTGATCAATCGGGATCGCAGATGAAATGCGGTCCCGCCTCGAGCCCAACGACAGACAGTGAAGGAGAGATACGATGAGCGTCGAAAAGAATGTCCAGATTGTGAAGGATTTCTTCACAGCGATAGGCAGCTACAAAGAGCACGATCTGCTGGCGCTGGTCGCAGACGATATTGAGTGGATCATTCCCGGTCGGAACTGGCCCTTGGCCGGCACACACCGCGGGCATGCGGAATTGGCGGCGGTGCTGAAGAAGGCATCCGAAGAAGTGGAAATGGCCTATCCGAAGCCACCGGAATTCGTGGCCCAGGGTGACCGGGTCATGGTGATCGGCGTCGCTACGGGAAAAATCTACGCAACGGACAAGCCGTACAACGACGATTGGGTCTTCAACATGACCGTGCGAGATGGCAAAATTACGAAGATCCGTGAGTACATCGACACACAGGCACTGGCGCGAGCCTCCGAGACTGATGGCCCCGTTACGTGAGCACCACAAGCCGTCGCGAGACGGGCTTCTTCGTCGGGGCGGTCGGTAAAGCTATCCCAGTATGTTTCGCACGGTCTGCACGAAAATCTTCGACCCAACTGGAATGAGTTCGTCTGGGAAATCGTAGTCGGGATTGTGAAGCCCGGCATAGGTTTCGCCCGCGCCCAGGAACAGCATAGCAGATGGTGCGTAGCGTCCGAACACACCGAAATCCTCCCCCGGTCGCATCGGAAGTATTCCGTCGCCTTCATCGAATGTCACTCCGACGTCGCGCATCGCTCGGCGAAGTTCTGAAACGGGCTCGGGTGCATTGCTGCAATGTTCGAAAATGCCAATACGACGAACGCGGGCTGGCTGGTCGCCGGCATTGCCACCGGAACCTGGGCGGAACTGTTCGGCTATCATTCCGTTTTCGGCCTCTGCGCTGCTCTGAGCTTTTTCGGCGGCACGCTGCTGGTCTCAGGTTCGTTCCTGGGTGCCGAAACGAAATCATCTCGAGCGTGGTGAGGCGTGGCCGACAAGGTATCGCTGGCGAACTACTATTCGGGGGGGTCATGAGCGCGCCCGATGAAGGCAATATGTGCTCGACCAAAGCCGTCGGATTTCCTCCGCAATCCAGTGCCGCAGCGCGGAATGGCAGCGGTCTCGGAACACAATCGATAGACGCGCGAATGAGCCGAAAGATATGCCCAGGCTCAGAATATACAAAAAAGGACGCGTTCAGTTCATCCACGTGAAGGTTGCGAAGCCAGGCTCGCCCCTTTCAACCAAAGTCCCAATTTCGACCCACATTCGAGAGCGCGAGCTAAATGGATCCATTAGAAACACATGGCCCGTTTCGGTTCCACCTCATCAAAACGGCCAAGGACCGGAAACCTGCCCTGCCGACGGCGCTACACGGGACTGTCCTGCCGTTCAGTAGTCCGCGCGTTAGTAACGCTGACTGCTGTCGAGGTGGCTCGCTTCCACGGTCAACACCTCCTGATGTCTGATCGACTCCCGAAGCCGCGCCTCCCGCTCTGCCCGTTCATCGCGACCCCGAGCATGGAGGCGAAGCTTTCAAGGAACGCAACGTCCGATTTGTCGAACTGGCCCTCGCCGGGTGTGTCCACTTTGGAGGACGTCGTAACGCCGCTCCTCGCAGCGGATAATCACGTCGTTTAAAGCGCGCTTGATACCATGTTCCACGTGTAGCGCCGGCGTTCGAAATCTCTCCTCGTTCGAGAGATCACCGCCTTCTCCGTGTGAAAAGCATAACCCGCCGGGCTTTCCATATCGTCGCCAACCCTCGCATGTCCAACCACGCTGGGCTCCCAACCGACGCCTGCGGCTCAACGACAAGCCCGCCGATCGAGCCGGTAGCCATCGCTGCGACGAAAGCGGATATTATAGGCAGGAACATGGGCAATAATAAACATATGTCTCTCTTGCAGCGACCGCGAAAGCGTTCAGTTCCCGCGCATCGGCCTGGAGACGAATCCGGCCGAGCGAAGGTGAGCCTATTGCTATCATCGCCCCGGTCACGAGGTCGACACCACTTTGATGTCGCCCCGGCGGTCGATGACCTCGACGACAACCTGCCGCCCCGACCGGCGCAGCGCGACATCAACCGTGCAGTTCGAAAGCCGCAGGTTCCGCAGCGTGACATCATCAACGAACGACGGCAGGGTGGGCTCGTCAAAGCTGATCTGCCGACCGTTCGGATCAAACTCCAGACCTAGGCATGACTGCAGCAGCAGGAGAGGGGCTGCCGCGGCCCAGGCCTGCGGAGCACAGGCGACAGGGTAGAAGGTCGGACCCTGCGCCCGTTGGCGCGACATGCCGCAAAACAGCTCGGGAAGCCGGCGCAGGTCGATGTAGGTCGACGCTGCAAACAGACCCTCGAAGATCCGCGCTGCTTCAGCGCGATATCCATAACGTGCAAGACCGCTGGCGATCATCGCGTTATCATGCGGCCAGATCGAGCCGTTGTGATAGCTCATCGGATTGTAACGCGCCTCGGTCGAGGGGATCGTGCGAATACCCCAGCCGCAGAAGGATGAGGCGCCCATCAAGGTGTGGGCGACCTGCGCAGCCCTTTCGGGATAGGCGATGCCGGTAAACAATGCATGGCCGGCATTCGAGGAACGGACCCGGCAGGGGCGCTTGTCCCCGTCGAGCGCCAGTGCGTAGGTGCCAATTTCCTCATCAAAGAAACTGATGTCGAAGGCACGGCGGAGCCCTTCCGCCCTTGCCAGGAATTTTGCCGCCCGTTCCGGCCGCTCGAGCCGTCGAAAGATCTCAGCGGCAGCGTTCCAGGCACCATAGACATACGCCTGGACCTCAGCAATCGCGATTGGACCTTTGGCAAGGGTCCCATCGCCATGGAAGACGGAGTCGTGGCTGTCTTTCCAGGCCTGGTTGATCAGCCCTTCTTCGCTCAGTCGCCCATACTCGACGAAACCGTCGCCGTCGCGATCGCCGTGCTCGTCGATCCAGATCAGCGCCGCCTCGATATTCGGCAGGACCGTTTTGATAGTGGTAAGGTCGCCGGTGCGCTTGAGGTATTCGCCGGCCAGCATCACAAACAGGGGCGTCGAATTGATGCTGCCGTAGTAGCGCCGGAAGGGAACCTCGCCAAGTTCTGCCATTTCGCCGTAGCGCACCTCGTGCAGGATCTTGCCGGGCTCGGCATCCGCGGCCGGATTGAACTCCGTCGCCTGGTTGGCAGCCAGATGTCCAAGCACGCCGCGGGCAATCTGCGCATCGAGCCAAAGCGTTTCCAGCGCGGTAATCAGCGCATCACGGCCGAAGACCGTGCTGAACCAGGGGATGCCGGCATAGGGATAAGGTCCTTCTGGCGTATCCGTCATCAGCATGTGGAGGTCGGACACACCGCGTCGCGCCACCTCGTTGAATATCTCGTTGGACGTTACGATCGACGCCGCACGCGAGGCGGACGAGCGCAGTGCGCGGCGGGCGTCGCGAAATGCGAAGAAAAAGGAAAGGTGGTTCGGTGCCCGGGCTTCTGCTTCGTCGCAGCCGATCTCGACAAATAGCGATCGGGTCTCGTGCGGGGCCAGGTGAAGATCATAAACGGCAAGATCGCCTGCCAACCTATCGGGAGTAGGATCGAAGGATAAACGCGTCGACCGCTTTCGATCGTCGAGCCCGAAATACGAAAGGAGGATGCTGTCCGCCTCGATCACTGCTGGAAGAGAGCGTCCTTTCTTTGCCCTGACGGTTCCCCGAACCTCGAAAAGGTCGGCGAAATCGGCCGCAAATGCGATCTCGATGCGGACCTGCTGGGGCCGTTCGTCGTAGTTCTTGACGGTCAGCCGCTCGTAACAGCGCCTATCCCAGAGGAAGCGTGTCCTGCGCAGGTGGACAAGGTCATGCGCGAGCGTAAGCTTGCCCTTTTTATCGAAGAGATCGGGATTGGTGAGGTCACAGGTCAGCGCCGCGTTGTCGTCGCGGAGCGTCGACGACAGCAGCATCGGCCGCGTGCTGTTGATCGTCAAAGAGAGGTGTGAGAGATACCGCGTATCTCGGTGAAACAGGCCTTCGGGGCTGCCGGGCCCGGAAAGCGCGTCGCCATTATGGTCGAAGACAGCGAAGGTGTCGCCGTGCTTCAAGGTGCGCGGCCGCCGTTCCTGCAGCGATGCGGTGGCCGGAATGAAAAACTGGCCCGTAGGCGACAACTGCGTTGACGTTGCCGGCATCCCGTTGCTGTCTGTCAGCGCGCTCGACATGGCTTCTCCTTACGAGGCGACGTTAAGGTCGGGAGCCGTCCCATTGGACCGGCGCATGCGAGCGGTCTCGGTGCGCACTCCCGGCAGACGTCGGTATATATCAAGGTAGTCGGACGCCATGCGGCTTGCGGAAAAGCGTCTCCCGAACGTTTCGCGCACCCTGTGACGATCCATGCGCAGAGCCCAGTCGACGTTTTCCACCGCTTCCGTGACTGTATCGACGATGATGCCAGAGAGCCCGGGGTCGATTAGTTCAGGCACCGAGCCGCGGTTGAAGGCGATAACGGGTGTCCCGCACGCCATGGCTTCGATCATCACCAGCCCGAAAGGCTCCGGCCAGTCGATCGGAAAGAGCAGGGCACCTGCATTGCCGAGAAATTCCGCCTTCTGATGTTCGTTGATCTCTCCGATGAACTCGACGTTGGGATGGCTCTTGACCATCGGTTCGATCACCGTGTCCCAGTAGGCCTGGTCGGCATTGTCGACCTTGGCGGCCATCCTTAGCGGCATCCCGGCTTTCGCCGCGATCTGGATCGCTCGATCGGGACGCTTCTCCGGCGAGATGCGGCCAAGGAAAGCGAGATAATTGCCTTTCGGCTTGGCGGTGAAGGGCAGGCCGTCAGTGGCAAGCCCGTGATAGACTGTTCCGGCCCAATTGACCGGCGGCATGGGATGGCGCTGGTCGTTGGAGATCGACACCAGCGGAATATCGGGGAACGCCTTGTAGAAGGGCCTGAGGTCTGGCAGATCCAGCCGCCCGTGCAGCGTCGTGACGGTAAGATCGGCAAAATCCCGGATCAGCGGGAAATGCAAGAGATCGATGTGGAAGTGTAAGACGTCGAATTCATGCGCCCGGCGGCGGACCTCCTCCAGCATGACGACATGATGCGGCAGGTGGTCCTTGACGGCCGGATTAAGCCGCAGGGCGACGTCAGAGCAGGGCACCAGCCTGGCATCGGTGACGGAATCGCCGCTGGCAAAGAGGGTGACATCGTGACCCCGCCGAACCAGCTCGTCGGTCAGGTATGAAACAATGCGCTCGGTGCCGCCGTACAGCTTGGGCGGGACACTTTCAGCGAGCGGCGCGATCTGGGCGATCTTCATCGGCAAAACCTCCGCAATTGAGCAAAGAGTCGACGGTAAAAATCAGATCCGCATCCTTGCTAAGGCATGCGGCAGATTAAGCCGTTTCTACATCTCGAATGGCTGTCGCAGGCGGTCTCCTCTCCGGAAGCTACACAGGCTGAAGCCGCCCATCCGGCGTGGTTGTGGTCTGCGGCGCTGGCTTCGGTGGATGTTGGCGGCAACGGGTAAACCTTGCTCTCCAGCGCGCGTATCGCCCTCGTCCAGATGTTTCAGCGCTTGGATGATCTCGTCATAAGAGACGGCCTTATCCGAGCCGGGGTAAAGTCGTAGGGCGGGTGCGGATTCGATCGCGAATATATCGGATGCCCACGAAGCGAGAATGGCCCGCTTCTCTTGCTTGCCAATGCCCTCGGCCGCAAGCACGTCCCGCGGGTGATTGAAATGTTTGGCCGGATGCAGGAGATGGGCAGCACTGATGGCCGCGGTGGCTTGCTTTGGAAGAGTATTCTCGATGTCCTTTCTCATAGGTTGGCTCCATTGATGTTGCTCGACGGAACGGCTGGTACGGATATGAAATGTAAGGGAAGGCCCGCTGTGGCGGCCTGCGCGGGCCTTCCCGCAGGCCTTAGAAGTCCATGCCGGCCCCAGCGGGCAGGGCGGGGGCGGCATCCTTCTTCGGCTTTTCGGCGATCATCGCCTCAGTTGTGACCAACAGACCCGCGACCGAGGCCGCATCCTGAAGCGCGGTGCGCACCACCTTCGCAGGGTCGATCACGCCCTGCGCGTATAGATCGCCATATTCGCCGGTCTGGGCGTTCCAGCCGAAGGACAACTCCGACTTTTCGCGCAGCTTGCCGACGACGATCGAACCTTCGGCGCCAGCATTTTCGGCGATCTGACGCACCGGCGCCTCGATCGCCCGACGGACGATGTCGATCCCGACGCGCTGATCGTCGTTGGCCGTCGGAAGACCGTCGAGCGCCTTGACCGCACGCAGCAGGGCGACACCGCCACCGGGCAGAATACCTTCTTCGACGGCAGCACGTGTCGCATGCAGCGCATCGTCGACACGGTCCTTCTTCTCCTTGACCTCGACCTCGGTCGAGCCTCCGACGCGGATGACGGCAACGCCGCCGGCGAGTTTGGCGAGGCGCTCCTGCAGCTTCTCACGGTCGTAGTCGGAGGTGGTTTCCTCGATCTGAGCGCGGATCTGGGCGACCCGTCCATCGATCTCCGCCTTGGAGCCGACGCCATCGATGATGGTGGTGTTTTCCTTCTCGATCGAGACCGTCTTGGCGCGGCCAAGCATGTTGAGTGTCACGTTCTCCAGCTTGATGCCGACGTCTTCGGAGATCACGGTACCGCCCGTGAGGATGGCAATGTCTTCCAACATGGCCTTGCGGCGGTCGCCGAAGCCTGGGGCCTTGACGGCGGCGATCTTCAGACCGCCGCGAAGCTTGTTGACGACGAGGGTCGCAAGGGCTTCGCCTTCCACGTCCTCGGCAATGATCAGCAGAGGCTTGCCGGACTTCACCACGGCTTCCAGGACTGGAAGCATCGCCTGCAGATTGGAGAGCTTCTTCTCGTGAATGAGGATGTAGGGCTCTTCGAGCTCGACCCGCATCTTGTCCTGGTTGGTGACGAAGTACGGGCTGAGATAACCACGGTCGAACTGCATGCCTTCGACGACTTCCAGCTCTGTCTCTGCGGTCTTGGCTTCCTCGACGGTGATCACCCCTTCGTTGCCGACCTTTTCCATCGCTTCGGCGAGATACCTGCCGATTTCCTCGTCGCCATTGGCCGAAATGGTGCCCACTTGGGCGATTTCCGAATTGCTGGTGATCTTGCGGGCGTTCGCCTTCAGTTCCTTGACAACGGCGTCTACGGCAATGTCGATGCCACGCTTCAGGTCCATCGGGTTCATGCCTGAGGCGACAGCCTTTGCACCTTCCTTGACAATGGCCTGGGCAAGGACGGTCGCCGTCGTGGTGCCATCGCCAGCGAGGTCATTGGTCTTCGACGCCACCTCGCGCAGCATCTGGGCGCCCATATTCTCGAACTTGTCTTCCAGCTCGATTTCCTTGGCGACGGATACTCCGTCCTTGGTAATCCGGGGCGCTCCGAACGATTTGTCGATCACGACGTTGCGTCCCTTCGGGCCGAGCGTAACCTTCACGGCGTTTGCCAGAACGTCGACCCCACGCAACATGCGTTCACGGGCATCGGTATTGAATTTGACTTCTTTCGCAGCCATTGTTCACTCCTTCAATAGGCAGCTTTTTGACTGATGAGCGGCGTGTTACGCGGCCTGCTTCTGTTCGGCCTGGGCTTCGATGATGCCCATCACGTCGCTTTCCTTCATGATCAGCAGGTCTTCGCCGTTGATCTTGATCTCAGTGCCTGACCACTTCCCAAACAGGATGCGATCGCCGACCTTGACATCGAGCGCCTGGATCTGACCGGCTTCATTGCGAGCGCCAGAGCCTATGGCGATAACTTCGCCTTCCTGCGGCTTTTCCTTGGCGGTGTCAGGAATGATGATCCCGCCCTTGGTCTTCTCCTCAGAGTCGACGCGGCGGACGAGAATGCGATCATGCAGCGGTCTGAACGACATGTTTTCCTCCATGGACAAACAAGATGACGTTGACCCCGCGCCGAACCAGATGACCGGTCCAGCCGGGTGCGAAGCCTCTTCGAGCGTTTCGCGCGAAAGATTTATTTTCTAGATTTTCCGATTTCAAGAGGGCGCTGCAGAAAAATTAGCACTCTCGCACGTCGGCTGCTAACGTGCTGGAAAGGAACAATAAGGCATGGGTTTCCGTTTGAAAAACAACTGATGACCGGGCGCACTCGCGGCATCCGTCCAACGTTACGAAAAGGAGATGAAGCATGCATTTTTCGTCGGATCTTGAGCGGCAACTCAATGGTTATGGCCTCACTACAGCGCATATCCTGTATCACATCCCCGATTTTGAAACCGTCCTGCAAGCGTACGTCTGGCAGGACTACGATCTGGCGCCGAATTTCCCGGAGATGCAGAAGTTCCTCGATTATTGGCAGGCCAATCTCGACGGGCCTCTCCACTCGGTCCGCTATACACATCAGCGTCTCATCGGCCCGAACGAATGGCGGCGCGTCGACGGCGAGTTCAAGCTGCACTGAATCTTGAATCTGGATTTTTCTCTTCCCAATTCTCCGAGCGATCGAGGCTCCACGAGCTCGGTCGCTATCGAAGGTCTGTTTAGAGTGAGATGATATGGAAGAGCAGATCAGGAATATCGGAGACCTCAGCATCGAGGAACGGGAAGAGGTATTGTCGATGTCGCTACGGCCCTCGAGGGCACGGCACGTGAAGCCTTTGCTGAAGGTAACCTGCACTTTGCAGCGCTTTGGGCCAATGCAAGCAGCTGCCATGATTGCGCAGTTCAACGCGACGCATCCGTATCGTATGGTCAGTCACGCCGTCCATTAGGCGCTGCTTCGTTGATCCGGGCGCAGTCCTGGGCGGTCGCTCAGAAGTGCCAGAGTGCGGCGGCGGTACGAGCTAGAACGAACGGGCATCGAAATCTTTTCCAGGGCGGCACGTAAGCGTCGCTTCACCGCTGGAGCCTCGTTGCCGACAGCCGAGATGAGGTCGCGCATGGCCATGCGAAGACCGTGAAGCTGATCGACGAGATCCATGATGACGTCGATGCCGGCCTCGTTGACGCCCATGCAGCCGGGCGCGGGCGAGATCTGCATCCCAGGAACTGGCGCTGGTCCTCGTGAGTTTGCGGCTGAAGCCAACCTTCCTGGATCCACAGTTCGAGCTCGGTTACTTCGATCTTGAGGCGATGACGGGATTCACGATCGTCCCCCAGCCAGTTAGCGTTTTCACACGGTCGGGGCCATTTTTCTCGCACGGCGGCGGGCCGTTGGGCCGACGGTGCCGTGGAACCGAGACGGCTGTCAAATCTTTTGCCATTGCTTTGATCGAGATAAGGCAGATGAACACGAAGATAAAACCCGAACGCGCCGAAATCCTCCGTCTTCGCGCCCGCATTGTCGCCGTCGAGCGCGCAACCCTCGCAGCACTCGAACTCGTCCTCCTCCTTAAACCAAAAGAGCTCGAAGCTTTCCTCGAAAGCCGAAGGAAAGAATTATCGCAGAACTATTTGGACGAGACGTTCGCGACGGATTTGGTAGATCCGGCTGAACGAGACTTCGTCGCTGAAGAGGTGGAAAGATTGATGCGTGCGCTTCAATCGGAAATGGATTTCAAGGGTGGAGTTTCAACTCCGGAAAGCGGATGATCAACGCCACGGGCCTATAAGCCGCTCGTACTCTGCTTCCGATACACCGTAGCAACCGTTAGACCGTTTGGCCAAGCCAGCACGGTCAATGATCTCGATTGTGCCCCGGCTGGCCTTGATGAGCCGCTCTCCTTCAAGAATGTGGGTTGCATCAGTGACGCTGGGCCGTCTCACGCCCAGCATCAGCGACAGAAAGTCGTGGGTGAGGGAAAGGGGTGACCCCAGACGATCTGCCGACATCAATATCCAGCGGGCGAGCCGTTCTTCAACGTTGTAGCGGGCATTGGCGTAAGCGGTCTGACCGACTTGCAGCTGGAAGACGTGAACATAGCGCAGGAGAAGCTTTCGCAGGGATTCGCTCTCGTCGATCGCTCTCAAAAGGGGTGCGACCGCTATGCGTCTAGCTGGACCGCCAACCTGCATGAATGTCTTGTGTGGCGTTTGCATGGCGCCAAGGATGACCGGCACGCCAATAAGCCCTTCGTAGCCCTGCGCACCGATCTCGGCCGAGCCGTAAACCTCGTCAGGCATTACCGTCGAACCCAAGCCGCCGTCCAGAAAGTATACGTGGGTCAGCGGTCGCTGGCTCTCTATGCACACATCGCCCCTGTTGAGGGCGACGGGCTCGAGGTGATCCCAAAGCAAATCCCCATCCGCTTGCGATAAGGCGCGGAGCAATAGGTTCGATCGGCCAGCGGGCAATGTAGACAGTTGGTTCATGGTAAAATCGTCGAAATAGCTTTTGGGCAGAACGCATGTCAGCCATCAAGAGTTCAGTATAAGATTGAAAATGGTCTTCAGTTTTCAGAGGCAACACGTAGCTGTCGGAGGCGTTCGTTCTTCTCCTCGCGTCGTCTGCGTTCCTCTTCAGCGGCTTCGGCCGCGGCCTTGTTTGTTCGCTCGAATGCTTCCGCGCGTTCCTGCACGGTCAGAGTGCGTCTGATCCTGCTTACCATTGGAATGTTCCTTGAGGGTTTTCTGATATATGGGTGGATTGCCAAGCCGCTTCAACACCTTGAGCGAGTGTCTGTAGCGTGCCGCCCTTGAGCGGGCGCTTGCGAAGGGCGCGATCGGGCCACCCCATAATCGTGAATCTCCCCAGATGTCCGCCGGCGTCCGCCTCGATGCTCGCGCGTCGGGTGAGAAGGCGGCTCCCATTCTCGGGTGAGCCCCCTCGGTCCAGTTCAGCAAGCTACGGAAAATCATGGCCGCTTACGATCACCTCGTCATTTTTCTGCACGGCATCGGGGCGTCTGGCGCTCAGCTCATGCCATTGGCATCATCCTGGCGAGCACAGCTTTATCCTGTGTGCAAAGAGAGATGAATGAACCGGCGTTCCACTTAGTTCATGACGCGCTTGCCTCGCAACCCTACTCGGTCGACATTCGCGTCAACCACTCTCCGGCCTCCGCCGCGAACGTCGCCGGGATGGTTCGGGCGCTCCCCATCGGGTCGAGCGTCCTTTTTTAACCGCTTCCTGGTGACACGCTCTCATCGCCCTTGTCGGGCAATGCTCCGGCGCCGGGCGTCTTGCTTTCGTCCTGCAGGTGCTCCTTGTCATGAGGACCTGCAGCGGGTTGATCCTGACCGTCGACTGGTTTCTTGCGTGTCTCCTCGATTGCCTGCTCGGCTTTGATGTCCTGGACAGAGCCGTTCGGCGGCACTTTGAGGATGCCATCGTTGGAACGGCAGTCTCTCAGAGCAGCCCATTTCCCGACGGCGATGGTCAGGGATGCGGCGTCGTTCGGTGTCCCCGGTGCGAACGACCTTCCAGACCTGCGGAACGAAGCTGCAGACGGAACAGACGGAGGCAATATCCGACAATGAGCGCTATATCCATAATTTCGATCTCCTGACTCCGCCATTCACGGCCGTCGGGAACTATCGCCGCTGATCCGTGTTCCAAAACGCTCCCTCCGCCTCAGGGCGGTTACCGATAATGGATGATGGAATGGATCTAACAAAAAGAGACTGCATCATCGTCGGAGGTGGGCCTGCCGGACTGACGGCGGCGATCTACCTGACGCGCTATCACCTGTCTGTGACGGTTTTTGATGACGGAACCAGCCGGGCAGCCAACATCCCGGTGTCCCATAACCATGCCGGCTTCCCCAGCGGCATCAATGGTGCGGACCTGCTCCGCCGGATGCGCGCTCAAGCCGTCATGTACGGCGCGGAAATCGACGATAAACGAGTGACGGCACTGCGCAAGGCAGAAAAGGATTTCGTCGTCTCTTTCGCCGACGGCTCCTTATCGGCCCGAACGGTTCTCGTCGCCACAGGTGTTGTGAACCGCATGCCGTCGATGCCAAAAGACAAGCACGACGAGGCAGTGAAACGAGGGCTCATCCGCTACTGTCCGGTTTGCGACGGCTTCGAAGTCACCGACAAACGCGTGGCGATCATCGGGCAAGGCTCCCAAGCGTTCAAGGAAGCGGTATTTCTCAGAAGTTATAGCCGTGACATTACTTTGGTGTCACCCTCCGGCGAGCATGAACTCAAGGCGAGCGAGGAGACGCGGCTGCAGCAGCTGGGCATATTGGTGAAGGGTGGCCCTTTCGAAATCGATGTCGAACAAGGCGCGATCGCGATCCGTACAAGCAGGGGCACGCATCGGTTCGACTCCATCTACCCCGCGTTAGGATCGGACGTCAGATCGGAGCTCGCCTTAGGGGTGGGTGCAACGGTTTCGGGGGAAGGATGTATTTGCGTCGACGGTCACCAACGCACAGACGTCCAGGGCCTGTATGCCGCTGGAGACGTGGTGATTGGACTGGATCAAATTAGCCACGCGATGGGCCAGGCTGGTGTCGCGGCCACGACGATCCGGAATGATCTTAGTGATTTGTCAGCATTGATCCGCTGAGCCCAGCGGGCCCGATGCGTATAATTAATTGCTGAGCGACGTTGCATGAGTGTCAAGGAAGTCGCACCTCAGCCATATTAGCGACGAAGGCTGGCCGACGCGTTCCGAGAACGCGGCGGATGGACGTCATTAGGTGCTCCTGACCCGATTCGCGTGGGGTGACAAGTTCTGGCCAGACGTAAAAAAGGGCGCTCGTCGAGCGCCGTTTTCCATTCTGGTTGGGATCGGGCTGCCTTGTTCCCCTTAACATTCGCGGACGCTTCGGCGAGCTGCGTCAGTTTCTGGTCGGTCACTTCTTCCTCGGCAAGGTTGGCTTGCAAGAGCGGTACGGCGTCTTTAAGCCCCAGCTGCTTCGCCCATGCGAACAGCGTGCCGTCGCGGGCGATCTCGTAGTGTTCTACACCCTGTGCAGACGAAATGAGACCAGCGTCGAGGGCCACGGCGCCGTTGTATTCCTCCATGATCTCCTAGACTTCGGCGATAATACCCTGGATGGCTTCGCAGGTCTTGCCACGGGCCGTCCCAGGACGGCATCCCGGAGGGTTGAGGAGTATTATGAAAAATGCTTGAATTACATGGCCGGCCGCAAGGCCGATTAAATATCTCTCGGACGGGAACAATTTGGCTCCGCGGACCGTAAGGAGTCGGGTCGTGGAGAGATTTGATATGGCAGCCACCTTACACTTCAATGTGCGGCCCGCCGCAATCCAAACCTGCCCCGTCTTAACTAAGGCGGGGCTTTTCTTGGCGTTTCGCCGGTCGGCTTCGACATTCCAGGAGGTTGGATGAGCGACACCGACAAGCCGGCGTTCCGCATCGATGGCCGATATCACTGTCAATGATGAGACGCGGACGATGGCGCGTTTACCTGCAGCGAGTGAAGGCTATCAAACTTCATGATCAGCAGCGTGACCAGTTCCTCGCGCGTCCTATGTCCTTCATTATAGAGGTCGACCGCCGCGCTGCAAAGCAGCTGCATTGATTGTTCCGTCGGCGCAGCGTGATTGTGCCGGTACCAAGTCTGGACGGCATCGGAAAGCACGTTTACGTCGTCCATCTGAAGTGAGAGATTGAAGTCCGTCATCTCATGCTCCTTGAGCGTCGCAACAATTCGCCCGGACCGCGATAGGAAAACTGGTACTGCATTAACCTCCCAAGGACAACCATCAGTACGGTTGCGAACGGTTGCCGGGAGCCTCCGCCAAGTCAGCGGCGATCCGCTTCTCCAACGATTTGTACGGAACCGCGCAGGAACCGGTATCGCACGCGCCCGGTTAGAAAGGCGGATCGCGGGAGGGGAAGCCATGTTTCCTTGCACAACGCCCTTTGCACTCTCCGCGATCCACCCTCCCAGGGGATGGCCGCGCGGAGGCAAGGTTGTTTGGTGTTTCCTCTCATCCAATGCCTTCGGGCTCTGCGCGGCCTCCTGATTTAAATCTGCCGACGAAGGAACAAGAGTGGCCGCCGAGAGTAAGGCCGATGGGCCACGCATCCGTTTCCTTTTACGCGGCCTACTCCTCCAAACTTCCCCAACTCGCCCCGCCTTTTACGCGGGGCTTTTTTCTGAGTCTCATGCGGCTAGGTTTGAATGTGGTCGATCGACAGCCCGGGTGGAACAACTTTGCTATCGAGAGGTTCGGCGGGATTCTCGTTGGTGGAGCAAACCATGCCGAAGTATTTTTTCCACATCCGCCGGAACGATGTCTTCGAGGAAGATTTAGAAGGCATCGACTTGGCTTCGCCTGAACAGGCACGGGAGGAAGCGGTCGCGGCCGCTCGCGAAATCGTGGCGGAGGGGATCCGGAGGGGCGATCCGGCAGACGGAGCGACTTTCGAGATCATGACCGAAGAAGGCTCGCTGGTCGCAACCGTTCCTTTCCGGTCGGCTGTCGGCCTGGAATAGCGCCCTCGCGCAAACGGTTTCAATTGTCAAAACCGCACAGAGCCTGAAGCCTTCGAACGAAAGGAGTAGGTTCTCGTTTTACCATTCGACGGATGGTGCGATGTTATGACAGAATTGCTGCAGAGGCGAGTGAATAACAAATTGTTGCGGCGATTTCCGGAGGATGCCTTCGAGCTTCTGGCGCCGTTCCTCGAACCCGTCGATCTTCCTGTCAAACGCCCACTCATGCTGCCGCGCAAACCGATCGAGCATGTCTGCTTTATCGAAAGCGGCCTCGCCTCGATGGTCGCCGAAAGCGCCGAGGGCAGAAGCCTCGAAGTCCGCCACATCGGCCGCGAAGGGATTGCCGGATACCCCGTTATCCTCGGCGTGGATCGGACGCCCAATAAGACCTTCATGCAAGTGTCAGGCCACGGGTTTCAGGTCGCTAAGGAGGATTTTCTTCCGACGCTTGAGAACGCGGATGTGCGGCAACTGCTGCTGCGCTATGTCCACACCTGCGAGCTGCAGCTTGCCCACACCGCGCTGGCTGCGGCGAAATTCAACATGCATCAGCGCCTAGCGCGCTGGCTGCTCATGTGTCACGACCGCATCGAGGGCAATGATCTGCCGCTTACGCATGATTTCCTGGCATTGATGCTGGGTGTCAGGCGAGCCGGCGTCACCGATGAGCTGCACATCCTTGAAGGCATGCACGCCATCAAATCGACACGCGGCAACGTCCGCATCCTGGATCGCGACATGCTGATCGAAATCGCCGGCGGCTGCTATGGTGTGCCGGAGCAGGAATACGAGCGGCTGATTGAGAACTCGCCGCAGCCGTCGGCTCTGCCCGTCCAACTAAACGGCAATCGCCATCATCATACGCTTTGAGCAGCCGCCCCAGGGCCCAAAGCTTGCACCGACCCGCACCGCGCGTAATATAATCCCACGTCGTCCCCGCGCGCGCCATCTCCCAAAACTGACCCAACAGTGAGGGTTCCTTTTTGAGCACTCCCACTAAGGGCATCCCAGGGGTATCGCTAAGGAACCGAGCGTCGGCGGCATAAAGGATCGCACCGACATTCATTGTTCGGCCCTCAGATCGTATCGGTTCGGCATGCGCAAGCATTCCGTCTGGCAACTTCCGCGAACTGGGCACAGGCTTAATAGCCCGGTCCCGGAGAACCTCACCATATGCATGCAACCAGTCTGCGAGTTTGCGATGAAACCAAATCGCAGCAATATATGGCGTCTCATGCGTGCTCCGTGATTAATGAGCGATCGGCAAAGTAACGCGATGGCGTGGTCCCAAGCGCCTTCCTGAACATGACGATGAAGGCTGTCGTGGATTCATACCCCAAGTCTCCTGCTACCCGCTGGACTGTCGCACCGCCGGCAAGTTCCCGCAGCGCGATGACCAGATGTAGCTGACGCCGCCAACGGCCGAAGCTCAATCCTGTCTCTTGGACCATAAGCCTCTTCAACGATCGCTCGCTCACCGCGACATGCTCAGCCCATTCGCCAAGGGTTCGGCGGTCGCTCGGGTCTGCCAAAAGAGCCGCGGCGATCAGGGCGATCTTTGGATGGTCAGATACGGGCAGCTCCAGCCTCTCCCGCGGCATCAGCGCGAGCTCATCGAGCATGACCCGCACGAGGCGATCGACATGAGCGTCGCGGGCGTGATTTTCCGATAGGTCCGCTACCCGGTGTATCATCTCCCGAAGCATCGGCGATACCGAAAGCGTGCAGCATACAGCCGGAAGCATGGCCGCGCCGGGCTCGACAAACAGGTACGTTAGACGAGCATTGGACGTGACCTGATTGCTGTGAGGAACGCCACCTGGTATCCAAACTCCGCAGTCGGGCGGAACGATCCAGACCCCACTTTCCGCTCTGCAGGTCACCGCGCCATGGAGCGCCAGGATCAGTTGACCCTGCGGGTGCTGGTGCTGCACCCCCTCGGCTTCATAGTCGGCGAAGTCCATCCTGATCGCCATCGCAGGCCCATGCAAGAGGCTTAGATCTATCGCGGCACTGCAGGGTGGCTTATTCGAAGGTTGGCCCGATTTCGAGATCATATGGCATTATCTCCACTTTTGCTCGCGGGGCAATCCTTTAGGCTCCTGGTTTAGCAACTCTCAGGAGATCACCCATGCGTATAGCCGTGGTTGGCGCGACCGGCAGGATCGGTGCCAAACTTACCGAGAACCTCTTGGCCAAAGGCCATTCAGTCAAAGCTCTTTCAAGAGGAGGGCCGGCCCTCGATGACCTTGTCGCGAAAGGAGCGGAATCGTTCCTTGGCAGCTTCGATACGGGTGCTGGTGAACTTAACGCGTTCTTCGAAGACGCTGACGCTGCGTTCCTCATGGTTAAAACCATCTGGGGCTCGGAGGACCTCCATGGGCACTACCCTACGGTAGCGCTTCGGTTTTTCGACGCCCTTCGGGATTCCCCTGTGAAATTGGCCGTGAGCCTGACCGGAATGGGATCCGAGGTCAGCGGAAACACCGGCCATTTTCAGGGCTTTCATATCCTGGATCAGATCCTCAACCGACTACGCGACATCAAAGTGGTGCACCTGCAGGGTGGCTGGTTCATGCAGGACCTTGCCGGGTGGACCGACTCCATCGCGCAGCACGATAGGATCGGCTGGTCGCTTGACCCAAACGTGAAAACTCCTTGGATTGCCATTCAGGACATCGCGGATCTCGCGGCGAAAGAGTTCGACACGCCGACTGACCAGCACCGATCCGTAAAGCAACTGGGCATCGATTACACGATGACCGAGATCGCCGCGATTATCAGCCGGGCACTCGCTAGAGAGGTGGACTATCGCTTCATCGATAGGAGCGATCGCGAGGTCGAGGCGGTATTCCGGGAGAGGTTCGGAGCTCTCGGACGGTGGGTCTACGATAACGACACCTTGGCTGCTCTTAACGATGGGCGTGTAAAGTTTCACGATGATCGTCCTGCACTGCGCACCACAATGGAAGAATTCGTCAAAGACACACTCCGGCCGCTGATCGAGAAGGCGCGGACGGATGGCGTCAAACCAGAGACCTTCCTAACGTGGAGCTCACATCGCTAGAGCTTTCGGAGATTCCGCAGCGAGCGGGCAGTGGTGGCTGAGCCAATGACAACGATCAACTTCTCGGCGCGTTTGAGAGCCTGATCGTTGATGAATTGGCGACCGATGAAGCGGCTGGAATCTGCCGATGAAGATCAGGCATTCTCGGTGAGCCGCCGCCCACTTTGGACGTGATTGCGCAGTTTCCATCTACACCGCCGAAGGTTTCTTCCGGATCAACGGCTTCGCTAATAGTAAACACGTCGGCGGTTAGACCCCGTTCAAGGCGGCTGCCATGGACCAGGCCCCAGGTCGTTCCAATCATCGGTGGCAGTAAGGATCTGCATCCAGGCCGCCGCATCCGGCGTCGCGGCCAGCTATACGTTTTGAGGCACGTCCACAGCCTTATCACGGGACGATGTTTTAATCGTCTGACCGATCCTGAGCAGAAAGGCGGCGACATATGGCAGCGAGGCGGGCACCCACATCAACAACCCGGCCAACTGCTGATCTTCGAGGGGCGTGAGACCGTAAAGGTCGGTGGTCAAAAAATGCGGGCTGAACAGAGGGTGTGGAGTGAGCGTCAGAAATGCCCCAAGCATCGTCATCTGCAATATCGTGCCACCGCAGATGGCGAGCGCACTGCCTGAGGCGCGTCGCGGGTAGAGGATTTCACGCCAAAGCCACAGGGCCGACAGAAGGAGAGGGATTTCCATTGCCCAATAGGCAAAATTGCTGGAGAGAGCCCAGGCGTAGGGAAGAGGCAGATGCCAGAGCCAGACCATCACTGTGTGTACGACGAATGCGGCCATGGATGGAAAGCGATCAAGCGTAACAGATGATCCAAAGAAAAAGCGCCAACCGAGCGGCGCAGCAAGCGATACCAAGACAATATGATGGAAGGCCCGTGCCGAGAAGAGGGCGGAGCTGAAGGCACATAGGGGCGAGACAAAGGCGAGGACACAAAGACCCATGAACAGGGCCCACTGACCCACCCGGTCTTCCGCCATAGCTCGGCGCCATGTCCACAGCGCCACTAGAGCGATTGCCGACAGCAGGATTGGGTCGAAGTTCCAGTCCGCCATCAGGGCCTCAGGTGCTGGAGCGTTACCGCAGTAGGGTTCGAGCTGGAAGGTCATGATAAAGCCATCACCGGACAATTGACGAGGAACCAACGCTCGGCCGAATTGTTCCAGGCTTGCCAGTTGCGTCGAGCTGGGAGCTACTATGTGTGACCATGTCAAATCGAAAGAAACCTGCGAAGGCCGCGACTTTACCGGACAAGCTGTTCACTGGCCCGTTCCGGCAACAATATGGCGCTCTCTGTTTTCGGCGGACTGAAGGCGCCGCGATCGAGATACTGGTCATCACTTCGCGCGACAGCGGCAGATGGATCATTCCGAAGGGGTGGCCGATGAAGCGAAAGAAACCATACGAGGCTGCTGCGATCGAAGCCTGGGAAGAGGCAGGCATTCGCGGTGCCGTTCATAAGAAACCCGTCGGCCGTTACACCTATCTCAAGGAACTGGATGACGGAGACGTCGCGCCATGCGTCGTTGAAGTGTTTCAGATCGAGGTCCACGAGCTGAATGCGGACTTCAAGGAACAAGGACAGCGTACGCGTGAATGGGTCAGTCCGGATGAGGCTGCGAGGCGTGTGCGGGAAGTGGAACTGAAGTCAATGCTCGCGGATTTCAGGCCAAGGACAGGGCGAAAGATGCAAGCCGAATGATCGCGACTAGGCCGCACTCAGAACGGAGAGATCTCAACGAAATGTCGCGTCTGCGGGAACCGGCTGCCTAAGAGAGGGTTTTCGCCTCAATGTGGAGGTCTCAACTATGCGCTGGCGTTCCTGGTTGACGGATTTAGGCACATGGACTGCCAGCCCCATCGCTTTTGCCATTGTAATTTTCTATGGGATCTCCTGGCTCATCTTCAGCCCCGAGACGCTGGAATGGCACGGCCTCGCCACGCTGATCACCTGGATGATGACGCTTTTCATCCAGCGGGCGGAACATCGGGATACACAGGCAATCCATGCCAAGCTCGATGAACTGCTACATGTGCATGGCGATGCGAAAAACGAAATCACCCAGATTGACGAGAAGGAGCCAGAGCAGATCGAGCGCTTTCGGGCAACACATACCGAATCGGAGTAATGGGTATAGCTGGAATGTGTCGCTGTGGCATAATTTTAAACCGTCTGTCTATTCGAAGACATCCACTCGGCAGGATGTGGGATAACTCGGGAGCGAAGGACCATCGGTGAAGACGCGAGTTCGGACAATTTTATTGGGGGCCGCTCTTACTGTTGCAATGCTCGCCGCTGGCGCGTGGCTCATCACCAAACCAAATATCCCTTTTGAAGAGAATGATCCGGCGTTCGTGAAGCCGGGCGATCCTGCTCGTGGCGAATTGATATTCGCCGCAGGAGATTGCTCATCGTGCCATGCGACACCTGGGCAAAAGCATCGGTTGCAACTCGGCGGCGGCCTTGCGCTCGCCTCGCCGTTCGGCACGTTCCGGCCTCCCAATATCTCGCAAGATGCGAAGGACGGAATTGGTTCGTGGACCGCCGCCGATCTTGGCAACGCGCTGATCGGGGGCGTCTCTCCCGACGGACAGCATTATTATCCGGTCTTTCCCTATCCAAGCTACACCGGAATGACGGTGGACGATGTTCGGGACCTGTTTGCCTATCTGAAGACTCTACCAGCAGTGTCGGGCGGCGCGCCGCCCCACGACCTCGTCGCACTCTTCCGCATCCGGCGGTTCGTCGGCTTCTGGAAGCTGCTGTTTTTCGACGAGGGAAAGTCCGAAGCCGTGCTGAGTGGCGATCCCATCCATGACCGAGGCGCCTATCTCGCCGAAAGCGTTGCCCATTGTGCCGAGTGCCATTCGTCGCGCAATGTCTTTGGAGCGATCAAGCAGGCGACGCGATATGCCGGGGGTGAGGATCCTGAAGGAACGGGGTTCGTTCCGAACATCACGCCCGCGCGTATTGGCGATTGGTCTCAGGCCGATATTTTCGAGGTTTTGACCAGCGGCAACACCCCGGACCACGGGCGCGTCGGATCCTCCATGGCCGACGTTGTCACTAACACCGCCAAACTCCCCGCAGGTGACCGCGATGCCATTGCAACTTACATTAAGTCGCTGCCAGCACGACCGACACCGCAGCCGTAGTCACTGCCCGTAAAGATAGGCAGCCAAGTCCCGCGCTTCGGCTTCTGAAATACCGGTGTCCGGCATCGCCGTTTTGGCATCGAACGCACTCGGCGCCACAATCCAGTGGACAAGCGCCTCCGCGTCATTATTCGCGACTCCCGCTAGGTAGACGCGCTGGCGTATGTCGACCAGTGGGCCGCCGACCTTGCCGTTGGCTCCCGCGATGCCGGGAATCGTATGGCATCCGGTGCAACCATAACGCCGGAAAATCTCAGGCGCACGGGCGGGATCGCCGCGAGCAAGTAAACTTGCGACTTCTGTCCTCTGGTTGCGATCTCTAACCTGGTACGTGAGGACCCCCGCCGCGAGCCCGAGCATCGTGACCAGTAACAGAACTACGATCTTGACGGGAAACCCTTCGCCGCTCATTTTCTGTCTCCGGCACCGTTTCGGATCAGTGTTGACAAGGGTTTATTATAAAAGTGGCCGCGGCCTGCATCGCCAAGGCAAACGCAAATGCTGATCCCGCGAGAACGCTGATCGTCCTGATGAACGTATCTGACCTCGATTTCAGGCTTCTAGGTGCCGCCAAAGGCGCCAGAACACCGACAACCGCCAAAAGTGCTAGAAGCACCGTGGCCATCACGGACCATGGCCTGCCCATCCGGCAGTCCACATAGGGCATGACTTGGCCAATCTGTGTGCTGACGGCCCAAGCTAGTGGGGCGAAAACCAATCCTCCAGCGACTGCGATGGAATATCTCATAGACGCGGCACCCAATAAAGACAGAGATAGAGCGGAACCCACGTTGCGACAACAAAGTTCCAGTACATGACGTTGTCCTCCACATCGCCATAGCGCCTCGGATTGTCGCCGTGCCGCGTGAACATCAGGCACATCAGAACCAGCGTGTCGATCAGATCGGTCAGGATGTGGGTGGTGTGCAGTCCGAGCAGCACCCAGGTGATCGAACCATAGGCGTTGCTGTCCCACATCACGTGGAGGGCCGGGAACTCAAATACCCGCAGGAAGAGCGGGGCGACGCCGAGCAAAGCCATGACGATCAGGCCGATCCGGACCTTTTTTAGCTCTCTGCGTTCAGCCCAGCGCGCCACCAGCACGTTCGGTATTACGCTGACAGCGAGCACAGCGGTCAAAAGAGTGCCAGGCAGCAGATCAGGCGCCGGCGCGTTGATCGGCCAGACGCTGGCGATGCTCATCAGGTAAAGGTAGACGACTATTCCGAGAGCAAAGCCGGTCCCTTCGATCAACATGAACGCCAGTGTTCCCCACCAGGTCGGGCTGGCGGTGCCGGAGCCGTGCAATGGCAGGTGCGAGACATCGAGAACCAGGCGCTCTTTCATGACTCATCCTCCGGGTCGCCCTTTGGCCAAAACCAGCCGGTCAGGGCGATTGCGATCGGGATTGAACCCCAAACGACCGCCCATGGCGAGAACATCGACCATATCAGCATGATCGACGTCGCGATGGCTGCAATGAGTGGCCAGATCGAATTGGTGGGCGAGGACTCCCGTGCTTCAGGCTCGGCCTCGACGACGCCACTGACGATCAGTTCCCGTCGGTCCAGCCGCATTCCGCTGACCACCGGCAGATCCGACGAGCCTGACCATAACGGTTCACGCTGGCTGACAACCGGGATGCGCCGGAAATTATAGGGGCTGGGAGGTGAGGTCGTTGCCCATTCCAGCGTGGATGCGTTCCATGGGTTCTCTTCGGCAACAGCGCCGGAGCGCGCACTGCGGACAACGTCCATGAAAAACAGGAGAAATCCTACGGCGAGAATAAAAGAGCTGAGGCTGACGAACAGGTTCAGACCGGCCCAAGGCATCTCGGGCTGATAGGTATAGATACGACGCGGCATACCGAAGAGACCGAGAAGATGCATCGGGAAGAACGTCAGGTGGAAACCGGTGAATATCAACCCGAATACCCAGCGGCCGATCCGTTCGCTCATCATCCTTCCGGTGAATTTTGGGAACCAGTAATAGATCGCTCCAAGCAGCGGGAAAACAGAGCCACCAACGAGGACGTAATGGAAATGCGCGACGACGAAGTAGGTGTCGTGCACCTGCGTGTCGAATGGCACCGACGCCACCATGACGCCAGTCATTCCGCCAAGCACGAAGGTGATGATGAAGCCGATAATGAACAGCATTGGTGACTTGAACACCGGTCTTCCATCCCACAGTGTTGCGAGCCAGCAGAAGATCTGAATGCCGGCGGGCACGGCAATAGCCATGCTGGAGGCCGTGAAAAAGCTCTCGCCAAGTCGCGGTAGGCCGACGACGAACATGTGATGCACCCAGAGGCCGAAGGCGAGGACGCCCGTCGAAATCAACGCCATCACCAGGGCCAGGTACCCAAACACCGGCCTGCGGGCGAACGTCGAAATCATCGTCGACACCATTCCCACCGCCGGCAGGAAGATAATGTAGACTTCCGGATGGCCAAAGAACCAGAAAAGATGCTGCCACAACAGGACGTCGCCGCCCTCGGCGGGATTGTAAAAATGGGTACCAACTAGACGGTCGAGAATCAAGGTGCTGCTTGCAAACATGATCGCCGGCATCGCCAGGATCACAAGGAATGAGGTGACCAGCATCGACCAGACGAAGAGCGGAATTCGATCCAGGGACATTCCCGGTGCGCGCTGCTTGAATACGGTAACGACGATCTCGACAGAGACAGCAAGCGCCGAAACCTCCGTGAACGTGATCATCTGCGCCCAAATGTCAGCTCGCTTTCCGGCACCATATTGGGGGCCGGAGAGGGGGACATAGGCAAACCAGCCCACATCGGGACCGACGTCCAGCGCGAATGCGATCCATAACAGCAGGCCGCCGGCTAAAAATATCCAGTAGGAAAAAGCGTTGAGGCGCGGAAAGGCGATGTTGCGGGTGCCGAGCATCAGCGGCACGAGATACACGCCCATGGCCTCCATCACCGGTACGGCAAACAGGAACATCATGTTGGTGCCGTGCATCGTGAAAATCTGATTGTAGCGATCGGGACTGATATAGCGCGCCTCGGGCGTGGCCAGCTGGAGGCGCATCGCCATCGCCAGGATGCCGCCAAGTAGAAGAAACACAAAAGCCGTGACGATGTAGCGCCGGCCGATGATTTTGTGATCGACGGTCGAAAGCGCGCCCCACAAGCCTGTTGGCGTTTTCCAAATCTGATGAAGCCTGAGGTCGATCACCTCGTCGCCAAGATCCACATCGGTCAGCGGGGGAGGATCAGCGCTCATTTGAGACTTTCTAGGTAGGCGGAGACCTGTTTCAACTCTTCCCCGGAGAGCGGCACGAGCGGCATGTTGTTGCCGGGCTTGAGCGTCTGCGGGTCGGCGATCCAAGCAGCGAGGGACCCGCGAGTATTCGGCAAAAGCCCTGCCGCGATCGTCTGCCGGCTTCCAACGTGCGTCAAGTCAGGCCCGGTTACCCCGGCCGCCGATGTGCCGCGAATGGTATGACAGGCGGCACAAGGCTTGCTCATGAACACCGTTTCGCCGGCTGTGACCTGTGGATCTGCCGGCGGGAGCCGTTCACGCTGCTGCCCCTGCACCCATTGCCGATAACTCACCTCGTCTTCAGCAATGACAAGCACCGCCATGTGGCTGTGCTGCAGCCCGCAATATTCCGCACACTGGCCGCGATAGATTCCCGGTCGATCAGCATGCAACGTCAGTTCGTTGATCCGGCCCGGTATTAGATCCAGCTTTCCCGCCAGGCTCGGAACCCAGAAAGAATGAATGACGTCGGCGCTCTCCAACCGTAGTTTCACAGCTTGTCCGACAGGGATGTGCAGCTCGTTGGCCGTCTTGAACTCTCGCCCCGATCCATCATCGGGATAGATGAACTGCCACCACCACTGCTGACCTCGCACGGTGACGGTCAACGCTGTTTCGGAGGCTTCGCCAATCTTGCGCGTCGTATAAAAACTTATGATCGTCAGACCGGCGATGATGAAAGCGGTGGCCGCCACCGCTCCGGCGACAACTTTACGCGCTTTCTGGTCGTTGCCAGCAACCCCGCGTCCGTCACGCGGTCGTAGCAGGGACCATGCCAGCACCAGCATCACCAAAAGCCAGACAACAGCGCAGACCACGACAATGACAACGATGAGCTGTTTCAGGGCGGAAGCCGATGCGCCGGCTGCGTCAAGCGCAGACTGCGACCCCGTACAGCCTGAGAGACAGAGAGACGCAAGGGACGGGCCGATGATCGAAGAGCGCGTCAAGGCGATGGCCCCTGATCAGGGTGCGCGCCGGCGGGCCCCTCGTCGAAGAGAGCCGCGGCCGGTGCGCGGTTCTCGGACGGCCGGGTGTTCTTGTCGTCATTGCGACTGGGCGCGGTCGTTTTTGCCGAATAGGCGCCGATCGTTCTCACATAGCCGGCGAGCTGCCAGATTTCATCGATCGTCATCTTGTCACGAAAGGCAGGCATTCCGTGGGGCCTGCCATCGCGGATGGATGCTACGACCGAGATCATCTCAGGACCGTAAAGCCACCATCCGTCCAGAAAAGATGGGCCGGCCGCACCCCGGCCGTCGCCGTGGCATGCCGGACAGCCAAACCAGGAATAAAGCCGCTTTCCCTGGCTCAAATCGTAAGCGGTACTTTCGTATGGCTTTCCCAGCTTGAAATAGATTTCTGGCGGCGCTCCGCTGATGTCATTCGGCATCAAGCGGATCTTCTCGAACTCGGCCGAAAGCGGCGGATCCAGGCGCAAGGTGCGGCCTTCTCGTGCCCAGCCCACGAGAGCGCCCGCGCCGACGACAACGGCGCCACCAAGTGCGATGGCTATAGCTGACCGACGATTACCTCGAACACTGCCCATGGAAAGCTTCCCGTGCCGGATCAGTCCTTCGGCTGCTGCTGTGACCTGGTGATGAATACCGGGAGCAGCTTGTAGGACGGCGTCTTCGACTGGGCATCGTGGTGTCCCAACGGAAAAAGCGGGTTGCACTCCGGATAGTATGCCGCGCAGCAGCCTTGCGGAATATCGTACTCGACGACCCTAAGCGCGCCTACCTGGCGCGCGGTCGAGTGATCGATGGCCGTGCGCAAATCGACGCTGTCGCCGTTGGCGAAGCCGAGGCGAGCGACGTCATCGCGATTCATGAAAACGACTTTGCGTGTTCCGTTGACGCCGCGAAACCGATCGCTGTAGCCGTAAATGGTCGTGTTGAACTGGTCGTTCGATCGCAGTGTCGACAGATGCAGGACGTCTTCTTGCGCGCCATCGATTGCAAATTCAGGAAACAGCCGGTCCGGCGTCAGGAAGTTCGCCTTGCCCGTCTTGGTAACCCATTTCCGTTCGCGCGCTGGCAGGGGCCGAGCGAACCCACCCGGCTGGAACAGCCGCTTGTTGAAGTCGCTGAACGTTTCGGGATAGGTGCGCTCGATCGCGTCTCTGATCCGGCTATAGTCGTCGATCCATGCATCCCAGGGGACGTCACCACGGTCCAAGGTGGCTTTCGCCAATCCGGCAATGATCGCTGGCTCAGATCTTAGATGGCTACTCGCCGGTGTCGCTTTGCCGCGCGACCCATGGAAGTGTGCGACTGAGCTCTCGATCGATACAGCCTGTGGACCGGTGGCCTGGTTGTCGATCTCCAACCGCCCCAGACAAGGCAGCAGATACGCGATCTCGCCGTGGAGCACATGGCTGCGGTTTGGTTTGGTCGCGATCTGCACCGTCAGGCGCAATTTCCTCCAGGCCGCCTCCATCGCCTCTGTCTCCGGCACGGCACGCAGAAAGTTACCGCCGAGGCCAATGAAGGCACGCGCTTGGCCATCGAGAATTGCTTTGCAGGTGTCCACCGTCGATCGGCCCGTCCAACGCGGCGGTTCGAATTTGTACAGCTCGGACAGCTTGTCCAGGGGCACGAGCCCCGGCTTTTCGGTAATACCGACCGTTCGTTGTCCCTGGACGTTGGAGTGGCCCCGAATGGAGCAGATATTAGCGCCTGGTTTACCGATGTTGCCACGCAGGAGCGCGAGGTTGGCGATCATATGGATGTTGTCGACGCCCATCACGTGCTGCGTGACACCCATCCCATAGGCTATCAAGACTGCCTTGGCTTTTGCATAAGTCTGTGCCGCATGCGTCATCTGCTCCCGTGTGAGACCGGAAACTCGCTCAAGCTCCGCCCAGCTATAGGACCGGGCCGCATCGGCAAACTGTTCGAAACCGGTTGTGTGCTCCTGGATGAAGTCGTGGTCGAGGACATGCTTCTTGTCGGCAGCTGCAATCGACGCGGCAAATGCGATCGTTCCGGCCTCAGATGGGTCATCTGGGATGTCGTCGTTCCCAGAGATTTTACTTGTTCCTGACGCTTTGAGCGCATCGTCGGCCTCGATCAACGCCTTGCACACGCCAAAGAGCGCCGCGATATCGCCACCATTCTTCACCTGATAGTATTCCGACGAGATCAGTGTTTCCTTCGAGGACAACATCTCGGTTGGCGCCTGCGGGTTCTTGAAACGTTCAAGGCCCCGTTCCCGCAGCAAATTGAATGTAACGATCGGAACGCCGCGGTGTACGGCATCCTGCAGGTCATGCAACAGCCGGGGCGAGGACGTCCCGACATTCTGGGCGATATAAAATATGCAGTCGGTGTTCTCAAAGTCCGAGAGGACCGCCGTTCCGACCGATGCTCCGATACTTTCGGGCAAAGCCACCGAGGTGCTCTCGTGACACATGTTGGAACAGTCGGGGAGATTGTTGCTGCCGAACAGTCGTGCGAAAAGTTGATACATATAAGCCGCCTCCAGAGAGGCGCGACCGGACGTATAAAAGTCGACTTGTTGGGGCGTGAGGGCTCGAAGTTCTTTGCCGATTTCGGCGAATGCCACGTCCCACTCGACCGGCTCATACTTATCAGTTTCTGCGTTCCACCGCATCGGCTGCGTCAACCGACCCTGTTCCTCAAGATCATGGTCGCGCCAGGCTTCTAGCTCCCTCAGCGTATGCGCGGCAAAGAAGCCGGCATCCGCCCTGCGGTTTGTTACCTCCCAGGCGGTAGCCTTGGCGCCGTTCTCGCAAAATTCCAGCGGATGCGTCTTGGCGGGCTTCGCCCACGCGCAGCTGACGCACATATAGCCTTCGGGCTTGTTTTGCTTGTCCAGCAAGGCGGCGCCGGTCGCCGGGATATGCTCGCGGAGCAGGATCCCGGCAACTGATTTTGCGGACCCCCATCCACCGGCCGGGCCAGTGTATGGCTTGATCGAGGGTTTGTCTTTCGGATGTGCTGTCATGATCGCTCCCAAACTATCTAAAGCTCTCTGAAAACGACAAGTTCCTTAGTGTGTGCTTTTTTCGCTTCCGGCCGGCTATTTCGCTTGATCCAGCGCTCGGTGTCCGCGCCCGGAAAGGGCGTCAATGTAAGCCCGAACATCTATCGATCAGCCATTCTCGCGCGTAGGCGTTGGTGATTTTAGCGATAGCCGTCGGAAGCCGGTTGAAACCATGCGGCCCGGCCGGAACGATGCTTAACGATGCGTTTCCGTTTGCGTCTTGCCAAGTGCGGAACATCTGAATGCTGTCATCGACGATGGGATCGAGCTCGCCCGCGATGAACAGAGCCGGCGGGAGGCCTTCGAGCTGCGCATGTAACGGCCCATCCCGTTCATTCCAGGGCAAACTGGAACGTAATCTTTGAAGATTTCGAAGAGCAGCGGGAGCGTCCACGATGAGGGAGGCGCTATTGGCGCTCCTGAGGCTGCGCGATCCCTTGAAATCAAACGCGCCGCATGTCGAGATAAATCCCCGGAATGCTTCGACCATTCCCCGGTCCCGCAGACGCAGCAAGGCCTGGGCGGCAAGATGAGCCCCAGATGACTCACCGCCCAGAACAATCCGTCCGACGCCGAGATCTGACAGGTTCCGGACCACCCAGTTCAGAGCGATTTCACAGTCGTCTATGGCAAGGTCGACGCGATCATCGAGGGCGTTACGAAAATCGACAGCGACGGCGATGAGTTGGCACTCTTTAGCGACACGTGACGTGATGCCATCATCGAGGCGGGCATTGCCGAGCACCCACGCGCCACCGTGAAAGTGCAAATAAACACCTCTTGGCGCTCCATCGGGCAGGAGAAACCGCAAGCCGACGCTACGTTCGCCGGCCGCGATGCTTCTGCTGAAAACGCGGCAGTCGTGAAACAGGCGCGATGGAAAGACGGATTGCAGCCCCAAGACTATGGCGTTGGCGACTTTCGCATTCCACCTGCGATCGGTGTAGTATCGTGGAAGTAAATGCAGAAGCGCGTTCAGCCGCTGAGCGCGGGTGACATGTTTTTCTTCAAGGCGGCCGATCAAGTCGCAGGCGCGTGAGCTCATCCGGCTGCGCCTTCTTCATGCATCCGCGGTCCGACTTCGTCGACGTCTACCGGTTGGGGAGGTGGCGCGCCTGCATCGCAGCCTTGGAATTGTACAGCGAGGCTATGGTCGCCAAGGCGGTCCTGCATCATGCCGGCCATCACGTTGAGAGAAGCCTCGACGCCATGCCTGGCCTCGAAACTGCGACACGCTTCCTTGAGTGCTCTGGCATCAGCGTTCATGATCTCATGCCGTCAGGACGACCTTGATGCAGTTGTCCTTCTTGTCCCTGAAAGTCTCGTAGAGAGCCGGGCCGTCTTCGAGCTTCGCCCGATGCGTGATGATAAAGCTCGGATCGATCTCGCCTTCCTCGATGCGGCGAAGCAAATCGAGTGAATAGCGGTTGACATGGGTCTGACCGGTGCGGATCGTCAGTCCCTTGTTCATTGCGGCGCCAAAAGGAATCTTGTCGAGGAAACCGCCATAGACCCCAGGAACCGAGACGATCCCGGCGGGTCGGCAAGCCATGATCGCGGTTCGTAGCGCATGCGGGCGGTCAGTTCCAAGCAGGGTGGCGGCCTTGACCTTGTCGACGACGGCATCAAATGATGCTGTAGCATGGGATTCCGCACCAACAGCGTCGATGCACTTGTCGGCGCCATGACCCCCGGTCATCTCCTTGATGCGGTCCGGGATTGTGCCGTCCACTTCGTCGAAATTGATGATCTCGGCTCCAGCCGACTGCGCCAGCGCCAGACGCTCCGGAACATTGTCGATGGCAATGATCCGCGCGGCACCCTGCATCAGCGCGCTTTTGATGCAAAACTGACCGACCGGACCGCAGCCCCAGACGGCGACGATATCGGTGGGTTCGATCTCGCAGTTGGCTGCGGCCATCCACCCCGTCGGAAAAATGTCGCCTAAAAACAGCGCCTGCTCATCGGTCATTCCATCGGGAATGACGATTGGAGAAACGTCTGCATAGGGAACACGCACATACTCCGCCTGACCGCCGGCGTAGGCGCCCGTCAGATGCGAGTATCCGAACAAGCCGGCGGTTTGATAGCCAAACGCCTTGGTGGCGTTATCGGCATTGCGGTTGGTGCGTTCACAAACCGACCAGTTGCCTCTGAGGCATTGCTGACATTCCCCACAGCAGATGGTGAACGGCACCACCACCCTGTCACCAACCTTCAGCTTCTTGTTGTCACGTCCGACCTCAACGACCTCGCCCATGAATTCGTGGCCGAGCACGTCGCCCTTTTCCATAAAGGGAATGTAGCCATCCATCAGGTGCAGATCTGAGCCGCAGATGGCGCAGGCGGTCATCTTGATGATGGCGTCGCGCCCATCTTCGATCTTGGGATCCGGAACGCTGTCGCAGCGGATGTCGCCCTTGCCATGCCAGCACAGTGCCTTCATCGATAAGCTCCTTGTAAGTTCAATTGATCGCGGCCGTTCCTTCAGCACGGATTTGCGTGGTGATAGCAAGAATGAGCGCAACAACCCCGATTGCGTAGACCGGCCAGCGCGTATCCATGGGAAAGGGAAAAAGCCAGGGTGAGAGCAGCATTGCTACGCCAAAGATGGCATCAAGCAACGAACGGATCCGTAGGAACCGCACAGCGTCAATTTCATGGTCGGTCAGGAGCCTGTAGAGCACCATAATGATGCCGAGCGCGATAAGCACCATTCGAGGAGTGCCATTGAGTTCGAGAAAAAACGGCAGGCCGATCACAAAGGACCCGACGGCATAGTCAGCAATTCCATGAAGCATGGTCGGCACGAAGCGCATTGTTCCCCCTATCCTTTCCGGCCTTCAAACTTCCAAATGAGGCGCTGGTTCCCGTTTTTCAGGGAGCTTACGGATCCGCAAAAACTCAGCTACGCGTGGTCCCCCGATGGCGGGAAGTGGCTTGGGCAGTTTTTGTAGGATTGTAATCTGCTGTCCACCATGATCGTATATCACCTTGCAGCGACGGCTCCTGACGCGGTGGTTTCACCGAGCGCCGAAATTACGGCGGCCCTTGCACGCGAGATACGGCTTTTGATCGTGCCGAGTTCGCACCCGCACACCCCTGCGATATCCTCGTAGCTGTCGCCATTTGCCGCCATCAGCAACACCTGGCGCTTGTCGGCGTCGAGAGCTGAAATGGCTTTATCGACTTCCCCCGTGCGCAAAGACCATTCCTGGGTCGATTGTACCGCCTGCCCGGATGTAGCGACTTCCATGTCCGCACAGAGGGTAAATCTCTGGCGGATCTTGTATTTCGTGCAATAGGTGTTGCGGGCAATCGTGAACAGCCAGGATTTTACGTTGGTCCCGGGCCGAAATTGATCAATGTGAGCGAGCGCCTTGAGCATGGTATCCTGCGTGAGATCGTCCGCATCTGTCACAGATCGTTCGAACCGCATCGCGAACCGGTGCACCGCCGGCATTAACGCAACGATTTCCTTTTTGATCTCCACACCCGTTCCACCCAGTCCGCTCATGTTCTCTCTCCTCGTGGCCGAAGAAGAATGAGGATGGAAGCTACGCGTTCCCGCTCGTTCGGGAACAGTGCGGAACCGTACGGGCGATTCTAGCGGCGGGAAGGCGTAACGTTTCACCACGACCTAGACTATTGCTGGGCCGCGTCGAACATCATCCTGAGGATGGCGAAGACACAGAGTAGACAGACCAGCCAGGTGAAGGCCGAGTTCAGAAACAGAAGGACGAGCTTTCTCATGTGTCCATGGACGTAGTCGTCGATGATCGTCCGCATGCCGATATCCATGTGGACGGCGCTGAGAAGAATGAACGCGAGGAGGGCGGGGCCAATCCAGAAGCTGCCGATCGAAGCAACGACAAAGTCGCGATCTCTTCCAAGCAGATAGATCCCGATCCCGATCAAATAAGGGGTCAAGATGCCCAATGCCAAACCCGATGCTTGTTTGAGAACGTAAGGCCGGGTGCCTCCCTTCGCTGATCCCAAACCCCGAACGCGTCCGAGCGGTGTCGTCATCGTGGTCCTCCCAACTCGCAAGCGTCCTCTTGCGTCGGCTCGCTGTTGAACCAATTCACCTTTCAAGCAAAGCGAACTTACTTGACCGAAGGCCTTCGCCGTATTCGCTCACCTGCCTTGCTCACGAAGGTCGCGGCCCCTGTTTTAACGACCTGAAGGTCGGGCCGGTCTTCAGGATGAGCAATGGCATGCTCATCAAACTCTAGCTCGCGCTGGCTATCACCATGGTCAGAAATGACTGGGGGTGCAGCTAAGGTTTCAGAGGGTCCCGCGCTGGGCCGTTCCTCCGCCGCCCGACAGTGCTCAGACTGCTTTCCGGCCGGTCGGCCCGCTGCTCCCCGGATCCGATTAGCGCGTCGGCCGATGACATCATCTTGACTTGCCATTCCTTCTTTCTCCCCTGGTCGATCATCAACGTGAGACTATCGGTCTACCGGTAGGCGTCGTTTCCGCTCTTGCCAGGCTTTGCCGGGTCGAGCGCATACGGTCGTCCGTCAGGCACGGCAATTGCTGAAAAATTCGCGGCAAGCTCGTGGAGACGCGCACGCATGTGTTCGCCCCGAACCGGCTGGCCGTGCCCCGTGATGACCAGTTCCGGTTCCAGACTAGCCAGCATGACGACCGAGCGTTCGGCCTCGTCCCAATCGGGTGTCAGGTAGCGCGGTGGCCCGTGCATCTCCGGTTTTTGCGTCAGGACCTCGTAGACGGATTCCTGGCCTGTCGTGACGATCGCGTCGCCGGCTATCAAGGTGCGGTCACTTTCACGCCACAACGAGATGTGACCCGGCGTGTGCCCTGGCGTATGCAGCCACTTCCATCCCGGCATGGCTGGTACACTCCGATCCGGCGGCAGCATCTTCAGCCACCGACCCACATCGACGGGGGAGCGTGGAAAGAGAGGCGACAACAGCGCCATGGCGCCACCGCCGACAAAGGCATCGGCCGGCGGATAAGAAGCTTGTCCGTTTAAATATGGAAACTCGAGAGGATGCGCGTAGACTGGAACGTCCCAATGCTCCGCGAGCCCCTCCAGGGAGCCGGCGTGGTCGAAATGGGCATGCGTCATGACGATCGCAGACGGGCGTGTATTTCGTCCGAACCGGGCTTCCGCCGTCTCGACGATTGTATTCTTCGACGTCGGCAGACCGGTGTCGATCAACACCCAGTCATTACCCTTTGCAGGGTCGCCGTGGAAAATCACATTGACGATCGACATCAGGCGGTATGCCAGATCAGGTGCAAAGACCCGTGCTCCAGACGCGCTTTCCGCAGTCGGCGCAATATCGTCGGTCTCAAGTGAAAGCTGAACAACCATCAAAATCTCCTTCGTGAGCGCAACGAACTCCGCTCCGAGGGAGAAGTTCCCTCTGCTCATTCTTCGGAAGGCGCAGACAGGAGGGAACCTGATCGGCTGTCGCTTGTTTGCGGGCTTCACAACGAAGGAGAGCTCCATGTTCGACACTGACGGTAAGCTGCAATATCCTGTGGCAGACGCCGGCGGATTGCCGGCGTCTGTCATTGGAGAGCGATGAGCAACGCGGCACCTCCGCGCTCGTTTGGTGGGCACTAAGCGTCAAGCGCGGGAACTCGCAAGCCCGACAGAGGTTCGTGGGGAAAATATACATGAGGTCTCCCATGAATGAGATTATTGACGCCGATTTCTGCGTCACCTGGCAATCGCCTGTCTTCGTCCGGATCGGTAACGGCATGCGGGAACGTCTCGACAGCCCCGATGCGGCATTGGCGGCGCTTCTCCATCGCTGGCCATCAAGCTATGGTTCCGAATACGAAGTTGCTAAGCGCCGATGTGTCGATGCGATTGCAAGTCACGGCAGCCCGGAGCTTGCCCGCAGAGCGTTCGTAGAAGCGGCGGTCGCTGCCAAGTTGCTCGCATGACGGGCTTGGAGAGGCGACCCACGCGAAGCTTCCCTCTGTCCGCTGGCCTGCTTCTGGGCTTGGGACTCGGAGGTTTCTTTGATGGAATTGTCCTCCACCAGCTTCTGCAATGGCATCATATGCTCAGCTCATGGTATCCAATCACCACGATCGAGAACCTCGAACTGAACACCTTCTGGGACGGCGTCTTCCATTCCGGTACATACGTCTTCGTGCTCGCCGGACTTTTTATTTTGTGGCGGTGCGGCCGCCTCAGCCATTTCCGCTGGTCGACGGGCGATCTTGTCGCCACCATGCTCATCGGCTTCGGAGCGTTCAACCTCATCGAAGGCGTCATCGACCACCATGTCCTCGGCCTGCATCACGTCAATGAGATGGCTCCCCGCGGGCAGTGGCTATTCTGGGACCTCGGTTTCCTTGCCTGGGGTGGGGCGATGATAGGCGTTGGGTTGTTGATCATGAGGCGGCTCCATGACTGAGATGCTGCGCGAACTCCGCACAGCGGCGATCTGGGCGGCCTTCGGTCTTGGCCTCCTCTTCGCGACGCGACCAGTGTGGTCGTTTCTCCTGTTCGGCCCCCTGATTACCCTGGAAGACCTGCTTTCATTGCGCTGCCTCGGGCTCCCAACATAAAGAGTCGGTTGAATAAGCGATATCGGCGAAGCAGTCGAAAATTTTTTCGATGAACGTAAATGAAGATCGAGCTACCATCGGTGCAGAATGCCGCTCCTCCCGCCGTGTCGTCATCATCGGCGGCGGTTTCGGCGGTCTCGCGTGCGCAACCGAACTCGGTGCCGCTGGGGATATCAAGGTCACGCTCGTTGACCGACGCAACCATAATCTCTTTCAGCCGCTCCTTTATCAGATCGCCACTGCAGCCTTGTCGCCGGCCGACATCGCCGAGCCCATTCCTAAGACGCTCGCGCGTCTCAAAAACTTCAACAAGATCATGGCTGAGGTGTCGGCTCCATCCTCGCGTAGCGTATCACTGTCCGATGGCGACTCGCTCTCCTATAATAAGCTCGTCCTTGCGACAGGTTCTGACTAGAACTATTTTGGACACGATGTTTGGCGGACGTTCGCGCCCAGCCTCAAGAGCATCCATGAGGCGCGCCAGATCCGCCATCGGCTGCTTCTGGCTTTCGAGCGAGCGGAGCGGGCGAAGAGCGAGGCTGAGAAGCAGGCCAGTTATTGGCGGGGGACCCACAGGCGTCCAAATGGCGGTCGCGATTTTTGAGCTCGCTCACTTCATGATCAGCCGCGACTTCCAAAACTTGCAGCCCGACGATATGCGAGTGATCCTGGTTGGGGCCGGACCACGTTTGACGAAACGGCAGGGGAGACCGGCGCCGGCCATCATCTCGCAGCGGCTGATGGCGCTAGCAACAGGCCAGTTGATCGCGTACGACCATAATCTTAATATTCGCCGAGTCTAAGTTCGCGATCCGCGATGTTGAGGGCGCATACCGGGCGATGGCCGCGGGGTGTGCTGATGCAAAGCGAGCGGAGCTCGCTGGCGAGGCTATTCCCATCATCGCAGCGCTTTATGAGGTCGAGGCCACTTTGATATCCCCCCGGCGATCAATGACGTCGACGACTTGCCGCCCCGACCGGCGCAGCGCGACATCGACCGAGCAATTCGAAAGCCGCAGGTTCCGCGGCGTGATGCGCCGACCTTTTTCGGAAACTTCAGTTTTTGCCATGACGGGCTCCTTTCGAGCGGGAGACTCCAGCAACGCACCTCAAGTTCCTGCGCTAAGTTCAATGGTAGCTAAACTGCTGTCGGTTCCGCTTAAAACCCACGCATTTCATAACCAGGTCGCTCGCCGGCTGCATCGCCGAAGAACTTCTGGGGGCCACGCCAGCCAGAGCCGATATCATGATAGAGCACTACTGCTCATTTAGCGAAATCGCTTGCCGGACGTAGGGCGATTTAATGACGCGTTGCCCGATGCAAACCGCTAAGACATGCGTTGAAGCACTCGTTCGGGCAACGCTGATCCGGAAGGGGATCAAGCAGCATTATGCAAATTTTTGTAACTGGACGGCAGCGCATGATGCCTCCGAGGATGTAAAGCGGTGGAAATGCCGCTTTCAAGGAGCATTTATGGTGATCCTGGCGAGAGAGCAGCGGCATTTCCTGTCGCGAGAGACATCAGCAAGCGTTGGCCGCACCGGATTGCGCCGAGCTGGTGGGAGCAGGATTACCGGTGCCAGTTCCCGCTGCGCGCTGGCAGTCATTCGGATCGCCGCCGGAGGCACCTGAATTGCTGGTACTGTCCGTGGGATTGCCAGCGTCGGCTCCAGTGCCAGTAGAATTGCCGCCGCTGTTGTCGCTCCCGGATGCGGCGCCGCCAGACGACGAGCTATTGCCCGAGATCCCGCCGTTAGCAGCCCCGGAGTTTCCTGAGCTTCCCGAGCTTCCCGACGACTGGGCGATGGCGGATGTCGCGAGTGTGAGTGCGAGCGCCGACGTTGCGAGGATCTTTATGATCATGAGTATCACCTTTGGGTTAGGACATCGTTACTATGGTCCAACCTCAAAAACACGACCGGGTTCCTGCGAGAGAGCCCGCGTTTCGGATATGTCCGTCAACGTACAGAGGAAGGCACGATCAGGCTTTTATCGGCGGGTGGTGATAGGCAGCCATTGATCTGACTTCAGGATGAAAACTGGCCAACGCCACTCATGCGCTTTGGCCGCCGCGCTGGCCAAATTTGGCCGAATGGAGGAAGCAAGAGTGGCCGCAGCTCGCGTGCTCCAGCTTTCGTTTCGACCGCCAATTTGTCGGTGTAAACTAAGGCTCCAGCTCTGACATCGGTTTTCTGTAGCGTCCCGCGGAACGAAGAATGCCGGAATAAGCCGCCGTTGCCCTTGGCGATAATCAACGCATCGCAAGCTAGCACACTGTGGATCGTTTGCGGATCGCGCGCTTCTGCAATGCCATCAGCATTCTTAGAGCACGTTTACTTGCGTAGGTCAGCTGCCTTTTGATCCAAACCGACGGCGGCGCGCGAGAAAGTTCGGCAGGATGTCGTGGCTGCCAGTTTGCCCGGAAATATTGGTCGGACTTGTTTCGTCGGTGAGGTCAGCATGCCAAGCGGCGGAACTTCCATATTTCGTCTATGTTTTATGGACATGAGCAACACAGCGCAAAGAGCCACGAAAGGCATGGTCAAACTCGGTCTGACTATCTTTGTCGTCGCGGTAATTATTGCGGTGGCGTATTTGGCTTTCTTCACGCCGGGAAAAGTCTAGTCCGACGCTGCGACAGCGGCCAACAACAGCAGCACTGACCCGGCGCCGGCGGAAATGGATTTGCCCCCTACTGGAGCAGGCGAGATGAGCGATAACTTCAGCGCGAAAGAGACCTTGGCCATATATGGCGCGTGCGCGACCACGATCACATTCGTCCGGGATGGCTTTTTCACCGAGGAAAAGACGCCGACAATGCAAGATGCAATCGACTACCTTGAGGCATTGGACGCTGCCCCACTTGGCGTCGTTCTCCACATCCGCGTCCACGGGCGCAACATCCCATTCGGCCGGGATAACGTATCGAAGCTGATGGGGGAGCTTTGAGTAGATGCCGGTCCTTTTTCCGATAGGACATGATCCGGGGTGGCTGCCTTGCGCAACTCGTTTCGCTGCTTAACTGTTGAAGGCGGGGTTCGGCTTCACGCGCTCTTTCTCGTGCGGTCCACCACTCCGAAGACGAGGAATGCAAGCTCGCTGCCAGCCAAAATAGCTGAAATCGCGACGGCGAAATCTACTCGCCGATCGCATCTGCGAGATCTCCGTTGCGCTGCTAATCCGCCCTAGCTCGACTTCCGCGACTGGAACGATGGACGTCCGACAGAATTCGCCCTGCTAGCGACGTCTATTCCACCTGGAGTCCCGCGAGAGCCCGGTCACTACTGGTTTCGGTACGGTTTTGGACCGTGCGGTTGGGTTTTGGAACGCAGTCACCATTCGGTTGTTGAGTTCAACGCTACATGGAGATCCTCATGTCTCAATCTGATCACCCACGCAGCCCAATGAACTTCCAGTATCCTGGTGAGCAGACCCGCGGCGATCCTACCATGGGCATGATCAATGCCGAACTGGCCGACAAAGGCTTTCTCGTCACTAGTACGGATGAGTTGATCACCTGGGCCAGAACCGGCTCGTTGATGTGGATGACGTTCGGCCTTGCATGCTGCGCCATCGAGATGATGCAAATGTCAATGCCGCGCTACGACGTCGAGAGGTTTGGAGTTGCTCCGCGCGGCAGCCCCAGGCAGTCCGATTTGATGATCGTTGCGGGGACGCTCTGCAACAAGATGGCACCAGCGCTTCGCAAGGTTTACGATCAGATGCCCGAGCCGCGATACGTAATCTCGATGGGCTCTTGTGCCAATGGCGGCGGATACTATCACTACTCCTATTCCGTAGTGCGTGGCTGCGACCGTGTCGTTCCCGTGGATATCTACGTTCCAGGCTGCCCACCAACGGCTGAAGCATTGCTCTATGGCATCTTGCTCCTGCAGAGGAAAATCAGGCGTAACGGCACGATCGAGCGATAGATACGACCGTTCCTATTGCCGCACCTCTCGGTTTGCCGCGGCGGCCGAGGCCGACCCGAAACTACTCCAAATTCGAAGTCATTCGCTTTCCAGCTCTGGGCGACTTTCAACGAGTTCGCGGTCGAGGATCTGGAAGAATTCTGAGCAGGGAGGAATGCAAGACTCGCCGCCGCCGGCGTCTCCTGGACTTGGCGAGTCCCAATTGTACCAGCACAGCCGGGATCGACACCTTCGACAACGGGCCGCCCTTCGACATCCTCAAGACGGTCGAGGATGAATGCCACGTCGAAATGGCGGTGCGGGATTCCCCCAGGACGAACTGACGATGACGCAGGAGCAGAACCTGCTCGTGGTCGCGGGAAGCAAGGCGGACAGCGATGACGACGCGCAATATCTTCATCGTAGCGTCGCTCGGCTAAGCTTCCAGCGCCGCTTTGAGCTTGCCAACCACATCAAGGCGGATTCGAACATCATCATCAGGATTGCAAACGCACACAGTAGGCAACCGACCAGCTGAACGCAGCATTCAAAAACAGCAAGGCCAGCTTTCTCATGGGACTGTCAACGTAGTCCTCAATGATGATCCTCATCCCGATGTCCATGTAATGGCGCTCAGGATAACGAAAGCCAGCGGGGGCGCGCCCCAAAAGCTCCCGGCGGCATCACGGTCGCGACCGAGCAATATATCCCAAGGGCAACCAGGTAGGGCGTGTCAGAATGCCTAGCGCGATGCCAGATACCTGCTTTCGAACATAAGATCTCGTCCCCCCTTTGGCTGACCCAAGGCCACGAACTCGTCCCAACGGTGTAGCCATAACTTCTCCAAATATAGGCTGTTCGGCATCATCAGTCGATTGTTACGTACCGTCGGTCAACCGGACCGGCAGCAGGGACAAGCCGCGCCCGGTTGCTCGTGGTGGAGCGTGTCCAGGGAACCGGACAAAGCTACGGAGCTGGCAAACCGATTTGGTTTATTTTCATCGCGGGGACCCAGCAATGACCAGTAGGCGTTTGGGCTCGAATGCGAGTCGTAAGTTTGGGTAAGACGCCGGCGATATCGCCGACGTCTGTCATCCTCAGAGCTGCTCCGTCTGCGCACCGCTGTTCGGTTTTGCCGGACCGAGCACCGGTTTCTGTCCAAGCGCTGCCGTCATAGGCATGGAGGTGAATTCGCCCTTTCCATCAACAGAGGAACCCTGTGACCACCGGCCGGGGACCGGATCGCTGGCGTCGGCTTGAAAGCCGAGGAAGGTATAGCTGAATTCCTGCTTTTCCTGCTCTTGCGGAAAGCTGTTTGGGATTGGGAATACACCCGATGTCCCGCCCAATTCCTCGAGAGCGGCTAGCCACTGGTTCTGGTGCATGGTATCGCGGGCGATCAGAAAGGATAACATATCCTTCATGCCAGGATCGTTCGTCATGTTGAACAGGCGGACAGCTAGCACCCGCCCGGTCGATTCGGCAGTTACGTTCGCGGTCATATCCGCGGCAATGTTTCCGCTTGCATAGATATGCGACATGTCGAATGGCACGCCGTCGGAATCGACGGGCATCGCCGAAAGTCCGGCAGAAAGCAGGTTCTTGAGGTTGATGCCGCCAAGGACGGCTCCCCCGATCGGATCGGCGGCAATTTGCTCTTTGAGTTTGAGCGGCGCGCCCTCGAGGTTCATGGCAACCGCGGTCGCGAGCATTTCGATATGTCCGAGTTCTTCCGCAGCGGTGTTCATCAACAGGTCGCGGAACTTAGGGTCCCCGCGAGCGCCGCATGCCTGAAAGAAATATTGCATCGCCACGCGGATCTCGCCCTCGACGCCGCCGATCGCCTGCTGCAAGGCGCGCGCGAACAGGGGATCGGGGTTCTCAACCCGGACAGGATATTGCAGCTTACCGTCGGTATAAAACATGGAGGCTCTCCTCTGATGTGAAGCCACACGAACAACTCATGGCGGTTTCGGTTCCATGCCACCCACGAATTTCACCAGTTGAAGGCTGCAGGCGTGTCGTTCGAGCCAAAATCTCGCTGACGATCAAAGCTGCATCGGAAAAATTCCCGTACGTTACCGCGCGGTTCTCGAACCGTTCGGAACGCGCAGACGCCATGCCCATTCCTGTTCCAGCACAGTAGGAGAGGGATATGAGTGGACCGGGTTCAGCAGGTGCCGAAATGGAAAGGGAAATTGTTCGTTGATGCCGACAGTGCGCCGGTTTGTAAAGCAGCTCGAGCGATCTGCACAGATGCAGACGGATATTGTTGGAAGGAGGTGTATGAAGGAACGGAAACTGGCGCTGATTGCAAAACCTAGGCTGAAACAGCTTTGGCTGAAAAGGGATTTCACCTCGGCGGCGCGGTGGGCAAGACCAAACGCACCGGCTGCGAGTCAAGAGAGATCGGTAAGACGCGGTTCAAGGAAGGGTTCGCCAAGAAGTGGAACCGAAACGGAGGAACGACGGGCTCATGACCTATTGACGAAAGCCGGCGTTCCGCATCGATGGCCGATATCACTGTCAATGATGAGACGCGGACGATGGCGCGTTTACCTGCAGCGAGTGAAGGCTACCAAACTTCATGATCAGCAGCGTGACCAGTTCCTCGCGCGTCCTATGTCCTTCATTATAGAGGTCGACCGCCGCGCTGCAAAGCAGCTGCATTGATTGTTCCGTCGGCGCAGCGTGATTGTGCCGGTACCAAGTCTGGACGGCATCGGAAAGCACGTTTACGTCGTCCATCTGAAGTGAGAGATTGAAGTCCGTCATCTCATGCTCCTTGAGCGTCGCAACAATTCGCCCGGACCGCGATAGGAAATCTGGTACTGCATTAACCTCCCAAGGACAACCATCAGTACGGTTGCGAACGGTTGCCGCGAGCCTCCGCCAAGTCACCGCGATCCGCTTCTCTAACGATTTGTACGGAACCGCACAGGAACCGGTATCGCACGCGCCCGGTTAGAAAGGCGGATCGCGGGAGGGGAAGCCATGTTTCCTTGCACAACGCCCTTGCACTCTCCGCGATCCACCATCCCAGGGGATGGCCGCGCGGAGGCAGGGTTGTTTGGTGTTTCCATCCAATGCCTTCGGTAACGCTCTGCGCGGCCTCCTGATTTAAATCTGCCGACGAAGGAACAAGAGTGGCCGCCGAGAGTAAGGCCGATGGGCCACGCATCCGTTTCCTTTTACGCGGCCTACTCCTCCAAACTTCCCCAACTAGCCCCGCCTTTTACGCGGGGCTTTTTTCTGAGTCTCATGCGGCTAGGTTTGAATGTGGTCAATCGACAGCCCGGGTGGAACAACTTTGCTATCGAGAGGTTCGGTGGGATTCTCGTTGGTGGAGCAAACCATGCCGAAGTATTTTTTCCACATCCGCCGGAACGATGTCTTCGAGGAAGATTTAGAAGGCATCGACTTGGCTTCGCCTGAACAGGCACGGGAGGAAGCGGTCGCGGCCGCTCGTGAAATAGTGGCGGAGGGGATCCGGAGGGGCGATCCGGCAGACGGAGCGACTTTCGAGATCATGACCGAAGAAGGCTCGCTGGTCGCAACCGTTCCTTTCCGGTCGGCTGTCGGCCTGGAATAGCGCCCTCGCGGAAGCCGGGCTTAGCTCTCCACCGTTCAAAGATGGATGGATTGACGGCGTTGTTTGGAACTGTGGCATCTCCAGTGCGTGAGCGTTCGACATTTCTATCCTTCATCTTTGCAGCCAATAAGTTCGCATTTTGGCTTCCGGCCCCTGCTCACGAAGTTTTTTATTCGCAAGGCTACCACTGAACGCACTTCCCGCAATCACTCTCCGTCAACGTAACTGTCAGCAGGCGACGCGAATTTGCTGAGGGCTTTTGCAATGGCAAGCACCAGTCCTGCGGCCGCTTCTGTCCGTCCTTCCTCAGTTGTTGCGTTGACGAGCACGAAGCCGTGCCGGCGAACAATCCCTAGTGCTTGGTCCACAGCCCAGGAAGGAAGAGTGTGGGCGGGACGGGACATGCCGCCAGCCCCTTCATTTGCGCGCATCATCATGAGTATGGTGGCTGTCGCGTTCGCCACCTCCTCCCGATACGCCGCTTCGCGCTTTGTTATCCGATACCGCCGGGGGCTTTTTTACCTCCAGCGGCGCTCTGCTGCTTTCGTGCGACGCACCAGGGCCGCCCTGACGAACTGTGGATGGATGCTTCGATGATGTCGACATGGCTCCTCGCTTTATCGATCCTGCTGGTAACCCTGATGGGTCGTGTTGACCTTGCTGTTGCCTTGCTGTCCGACCTTGTCTGGGTTCTTGGCGGCAGCTACCAGCCTGCCGTCATTATCCGCGTGGGAAGTTTCGCCGGAACCCTTGTCGGAACGGTTGGCCTCCGGCGTCGGCGGCACTTTGCTGCTCATGATATCCTCCTAATCTGGCTCTCTGTTGGCGGCATGGTCTTGATACTGCTCTGTCTGCACGGTTTTGCCATCGAGACCGCGCTCGCGTGAGTGCTGCGCCTTGTCTCTGTTGGACAGGACCATGTTGGGCGGCAGAGTGTCCGGGTCGAGATCAGTCATTGCGCCTGACCCGTCACCTTTGCCTTTGGCGCCGGCGCCGATGTGCTTTCGATCCGCATTGGGCATGAAGCTCCTCCTTCTTGGCTTGCTTCGTGGGCTCTCAACAACGAAAGGCTCCTGAAGTTCCCGACGGAGTGATTATTGGAAATCAGAGCTTACTTCGAAGGGCTCAACCGATTTTGCCGCACGAAGCTTCGAGACGGATGTGCTGGAATAGTGGTCCTCATGTCGAGGAGCCGGTGATTGCCGAAAGCACCCCTTGGTGGTTTAAGCCTCGGCTCATTGAGCCGACCCAAACCTGGATCCACGACGTGCCGCCAGCGGAGGACAAACTAAAAAATCATTGGCATAGTCCGCTGCAGATGGAACTTGACCAATGCTGCTCGGTTCGCGGGTCACAGGAGGCAACACATGTCAAACAAAGCGGATAACGGAAGCAAGCCATTGGCAGCACCGATGGTGGCCAAGATAGAGCCGGAGGATCAGCGGTCGCTCAACCTGGAGGACGTCGACATGAGCCGGGCGTGCGTCCAAGGAGACGTGCTGGTTCCAAAGGCCAGTCGAGCACCTTCGTCTCGAAGCTCAGAAAGCCGAAGGATGGCTGACGCAGCTTACATTCCTGAAGCCGGCTTCTTCCACTCGTTGCAGGTCAGCGCAGCTTGAATTGGACCGTGAATACTGTCGACCGTTGGACGTTCGGCTGCTTTGGCGGGTGACTGGATGGTCGTGGCATATCCCCTTTCGGGATTCGGTGATCGACATCACCCCGGGATGGGGCGCCATCAGCCAAAGTGGTGAGATCGATCTTATGAAGGGATTGGAGGGACTGCAGGCCGTCAATAGTGTGGTGCTGTCCCTCCTTCGCACAAAGCCCGTCAAGGTTCCGGATCGCGCCACCGCACCCGATGGCGGTGACGGTGCCCATTCAGGCCATAGATGAGAACGGCTCCGGTCAAGGCGATGGCGACAGCTGTGATCGTTTTTGCAGACGGCACACGCTTTCTCACGCGCCAGCCGCCGCTGGTCCCGGTTCCAGCAGCATTTGGTGACATCACGCTGCCGTCGGTGTGAGGCACTGGTTTGGCTTTCTTCCGGATCGCTGCAGCAGTGGCGCCGACGAGACGCTGGACGGGACCGCGTGCAACCGTATAGGCCACCTGACCGGCACGGGCCGGCCACCTAACGGCGACCTCGTCGCGCGGTATAAGAGCAACGCCGACGATGGCCTCGGCCACATCCTCAGGATCGTACAGGAAAGGGGGCGGCTCCAAAGCATGGCCAGTGTAGTTCGCACCGTGCTCGATAATCGGCGTGTCGATGACGGCGGGAAATACTCCGCAGACATGAATGTGGGGCATGCCTACCAGCTCCTGTCTCAGGCTGGCGGCAAAACCTCTCAGCCCGAATTTGCTGGCCGTGTAGGACGCGGCAAAGGGGTTCGGCACCCACACTGCCATGGAGACGACATTGATCAGGGTTCCTCGTTCTGTCGCATGAAGATCGGCAACACGGCGTAAGCACCGGACATCGCGCCAAGCAGATTTACCTCGATCGTCTTGCGATGCAGTTCGAGTGGCGCGTCGTGGTATGAGCCTGCGACGCCAGTGCCAGCATTGTTGATCCACACGTCAATCCCGCCGAACGCGACTTCGGCGGCATCGGCCAGCGCTGCCACTGCATCAGCATCCGTGACATCCATCGGTACTACGATTGCTTGAACACCCGGCGACTGACATTCGCGAGCCACTTGCTGCAAGACATCTGCGCGGCGCGCTGCAAGGCAGACACGAGCGCCACGTCTGGCGAAGGCGAGCGCTGTCGCACGACCAATCCCGCTCGATGCGCCGGTGATGACGACCGATGATCCGCGAAGATCCTGCACGCTTTTGGCTCCCACTTATTTTACAGTATTCGACTGTTTCCAAGAACCCTGTCGCCGGGCTGTGGTTCCGATCTTCGACTACGCGCTGCCGAAGGTCTTCCATTGGCCGATCATCCAGAAGAAAAATGTGTAGTGCCACTCCGCGAATTCGTCGGGATGGCGACTACCTTGTCCCTCACTGTGCTCGTTCCCGTTCGATGGCGAGACGTCGCCGGAGCCAATCAAAGCCACAACGTCGCGAGCTAAAGACCGCGGCTGCGTGCGTTATCGTACTGGAACGGCTGTTACCTGGCTTGGTTCGGCTGCCGAGGAGGATGCATGCAGTACCAAGAGGCAATTCGATCACTGACAGATGCGGTGGCGAGACGGCAGGCGATCCTATTCGTTGGAGCCGGGGTTTCCATGAGCGTTGGTCTTCCATCATGGGAAAGCCTGATTGCTCATATCCAGTCAGACCTTGGAATTGACTGTTCGACCAACGATTGTCATCGAATCTCGTACCAGGAGATTGCGGAGTTCTATCGTCTCAAGCATGGCTCGATTTGTCCGCTCGTCGAGTGGATGAGCCAAGAGTGGCGAGTCGATCCTGATTGTCTGCGGAAATCGCATCTGCACCGCCTGATAGTGGATGCCGATTTCCCGTTTATTTACACCACCAACTACGATGCTAATCTTGAAGCGGCCTATGAGGCGTTCGGCAAACCATACGTTAAGATAACGGGGGCCGCGGATCTGGCCGCAGCTTTGCCGGGCCTCACGCAGATCATCAAGTTCCACGGGGACTTTTCCAATCCCGAGGGTCTCGTCATCACTGAATCCGATTATTTCGACCGGCTGTCATTCGACGCTCCGATGGACATAAAGTTCAGGGGTGACGCATTTGCCTCGACGCTTCTTTTTGTCGGCTACAGCATGACGGATCTGAACATCCGCTTCCTGCTCCACCGGTTATGGAAGACGTGGCGCGATACCGGCCAGGAGCGGGCCCGACCCCCACTCTACATCGTGATGCACGACGCCGACGATGTGCAGAAGCATGTTCTTGACCGATGGGGCGTTACAGTGATCGAAGGAAGGGGTGGAAACGCTGAAGAGTCTCTTTTGCTGTTTCTACAGGAGTTGAAAAACTCTCTTGCGGCTCAGAGGGCGTCCTGTGGATCAGCGGACGCTTTGACTTTCAGCCGAGCCTCGCGACAAACGAAATCCGACAAACTGGTCTCCGATGAACCTCGTTCCTGTTCGACGACAGCCTCTTCGTTGCAAGGAACATCTGTCGCGGCTTTCGATGAGGCTTCGAAAACATGATTGGCGAGCTGGAAATCGATCTCGACGCGATAGCCTTCCCCATCGCATCGGTTCTTCATGAGGTCAGCACTGGAGGGCGAGCCGGATGTGGAAGACCGCGGTGCGTCTGGTCGGGTGCGGCCTGATGGGTCTGGGAATCGTATCATCATGACGCCCGAATTGGCCGCGCCTCTATTTGCGACGAGCAATTCATCCGGTGCCAGTGCTACATACATCCGCGCAATCGCAATTCGCGATATTGTCATCGGCCTCTGCTTGGTGGTTGGTCCTTATTTTTCGATTGCCGGCACAACTATGTCGATCGCTGCAATCAGCGTCATTCCCTGCGGCGATCTTGTTCTTGTCTGGCTCGCGGGTGGCGGGCTGCTTTCGCTTCTCCCTCATGTCGGGAGCGTGGTGTCGCTACTGGCGCTTGCTGCGTGGGGAAGCCGCGTTGCCTGACCCCCAGACGCTTGGTCATAGTACGATGTCGTACAGGAACAGCAACGACAAAAGTGACGTTCGGCAGCACGATATTTGAGGTTCCCAAGCATGATCGAATGGTGGCAACGTGCCGCGATCTACCAGACTTTCCCTCGATCATTCCAGGACAGCGACGGCGATGGAGAGGGGGACATTCAAGGTATCATCCGGCGCTTGGATTACCTCCCCTGGCTCGGCATAGACGCGATATGGCCAGGGCCGACCTACAGGTCGCCGCTCCTCGATAGCGGTTATGATGTCAGCGACTTCCGCTCCGTCGATCCTGTCTTCGGCAGCATGCAGGATTTCGATGCGCTGATCAGTGAAGCTCACGCCCATGGCGTAAAAAGTCATTCTCTTTCAGCTAAAGTGAAGAAGATTGAAGACAGGCAGGAACCTCCAGGCGCGATCAAAGTTCGCGTTGACATAAATGAGAACCCACTTGGAGAAAGCAATGAGCAGCTCTGACACGACAAACGATCACGGCACCATTCAAAAATGGGCAGAAGCGCGCGACGGTCGGCCCTCCGTTGTTCGTACTGGCGGAAAGGGTGGCGTCCTTCGGATCGATTTCGGCGAAAAGGAAGCGGATTTCGAGGAGGTCAGTTGGGAGGAGTTCTTCAAGATATTCGAGGAGAACAAGCTGAGCTTCCTTTACCAGGACAAGACAAAGGACGGGAAGACGAGCCGCTTCAACAAGTTTGTCGAACGTGAGTGACGTTTGTTTGCCCTTCATGAAGTCGCCGTCACCGGCGATAATGCGAGTGCCTGCAGATGCCCTGCGAGGATACCAGATAATGCTTGTTCGATCTTCGCCGGGCTGTCTTGGAGCAGCCGAACGACAAAGACGCGCCCCCTACCGCTTTTGGGCTACCCTTTACGATTAGATCCATGGCGGCGTTCTCCGCCCCGCCCACCGCGCAATCGTCGAGCTGATGCCAGCGCAAGAGGGACGCGTTCTCGAGGTGGGAGTCGGGCCCCGGCTGTTGCTGCTTCAATACCCGGCGCACCTGCAGGTGACCGGTCTCACATGCTCGCCAAAGCACGCCAAGGAATACAGGATCACCGGCTTGAACATGTCGTCCTGCAGGTGGGTGACGCGCAAAAGCTTGATTTCTCACCCGCGAGCTTCGGCGTTTTGGTGCTGCCGTTCGTGTGCAGGGAGCGATAGCGCGAGCAATCGCTCCGGCGTTCGAGCGGATCTGCTGGAGTGCGACATTTTGGTCTCGGCGTCTTTTGCGATGGATCGAGGGCCGAGGCGATTTCGAAGTCAGCGAATGGCGGCCTGTTTCCCCGCTTGGACTGTTGAAGGTGATCAAGTTGACACGGGTGTAGCGAGGTAGGCGAAGCCTGATACATTCTCTGCTTTCACCCAGCTTCACAGCGCGAGGGATCGCACGGTGCGAATTCCGACAATGCCGGACGAGGTCGCCAGGACGGTGTATAACTGTGGCGCTTGCACAGAAGGAGCTGAAAATGACGCTTTTGCCGACGGTGTTGCTGTTAGAGGACGAAGCTTTGATCGCGCTCGACATCCAACAGACTTTGCTGGGCGCCGGTGCGAAAGACATCGTACATCTCACGTCGTGCAGCGCCGCAACTGACTGGCTAGGGATTTACATGCCTGATCTTGTGATCCTCGATATATTCTTGCTCGACGGCGAAAGCACGGACATTGCGAGCCACCTCGTCGAGCGAGGCATTCCCTTTGTGGTCCATACGGCTCGTCGGAAGGTGACGCAGGAGAGCCATCAGGTGTTGCTCAATGGAGAATGGGTTTGCAAACCGGCACGACCTGACGAACTAATCCGGGCAATCGGTCGGTGCCTCGAACAACGGCGCGACAAAGGCGGGCTTGGCTGCCGCGATCTGAATACACGTCACGCGGCTTGATTGTGGCTAGTCGCGACAGTTGAGTCGTAGTTAGACCAAGGCGGCTGTGCCGGCATAGCCTGCGTTGCTGGCGACGGCCTCGAGGCGCTGCGGAACGACTTACAGCAGGTTTTTCAGGTGTTTTTTTGTGGTCAGCTTGTAGATGTCCAGCCGATTTCGCCGTGGCGGCATCTGATCGAGAGCACGATCAGCCGTGTTCCGTCCTGGTAGCCCCGGCCCCAACGCGCACCGATCGACTTCCGGGAGTAATCGAACGTCTTCATCCCGATTTCGCCTGCGGCGTTTTCGCAAGCCAGGGGGATGATCTCGATCTCGGGACCATCCTACCGGCGAACCGGCTTTTCAGCGCGGCAAGCCCATGCTCGCGCTCTTGGCAAAGAGGGGGTCGGTTGTCCGGCCTAGCGCTCCATCAAGCGAGGCCGGGACAGCGCCTTCTGTCGAAAAGAGATCGACGCGAATACACGTCACCGGATCGGTGGGTTCTTCCGATAGCAGGCAAGCTATTGGGAGGTTGGCTGACACTCCAACAAGTTCCCGACCGCCAATTTCGACCGGCGGGTAGAAGATTGGCAGCGCAGTACCTTTCATGATGTGATCGACGTTCAAAGCCACGATATCGCTGTCGAACACGATGTCCTCGCCCTTCATCCAAGGTGGTAACGACCAGAGAGATGCCGCCGCTGCCGATCCGGTCGAACTCGATCAGGCGTTCCAAGGTTTTGCGCTGGGGCTGGGTGTCGAATAGGCTGTCGTCTACGCCCATGAAGGGAAGCGTCGACCACAGCCGGGGAAGCCCGGCTTGTACAGCGCGGGTCGCCCCGTCAGCAATTCCCGCACGGTCACGGTCGAGCAGCTTTTACCAGGCGGCATGAACATCGCCGGACCGTCGTCGCTAACAAGCTGCCAGAACTCCCGCAGTCGCGCCATCCGCTGGTCGAGGGCGTTTCCGGCGATCAAGGCGCCAGTGACTGCTCCTATCGACGCGCCTGCGATCCGCGATGGTTCGACCCGAGCGTGCAGCGCCTGGTAGACTCCGGCATGGTAAGAGCCGAGAGCATTGTTAACGGAAAGACAGAGGCAAGGGCCGATCGTCATTTCGATGCCCCCAGAATGAACGGGAGGTCGCATCAGCCGCCATGGGCGTCATGCCTTGCTGGCCGCGCCTAACATTGTGGACGTGATCAAGCGTCATGATGGTTTGAAGACCTAGGCTTTGAATGGCCTCGATGTAATGAGCAGCGTGCGGCGAAAATGACCCTGAGGATGGATCGGCACCAAGTCATCGTCGTCATTCCCCTGGGCCGTCAAAAACTGCAGACAAACTTGATTTTGCCATTGTGGTTCCAACGAGGGCAGCCTTCGCTGAGCGGGAACATTGGGGCTCCGCAGAAGTTCGCGACCGATCATGAAACGTCACCGCTGTTCAGGAGGATAAGATGGGACAGGAAGGCAGAGAAGATCTCATACGGGATCGCGCCCAGCAGATATGGGAGCGAGAAGGTAAAAAGGATGGTGATCACGAACGCCACTGGAGGCAGGCTGAGCAGGAGATCAGAGAAGAGCAAGTCGGCGAGGAGGGGGCCAGTGATACCGGAAGCCAAACCGGCCGCAAAGCGGGTGGCGCGAAAGGCATCGCCAGCGGCGTGCAGCCAGGCGGGATGTCTCCAGGAGGAGGACCGGCAGCCGGCGCCGATAGCATGGACGTCAAGAATAAAGGCGGCAAAGGCATCTCCGGTCCGAATTAACAAGGCATACTGATATGAATGATGTTACCGAGAACGATGCTGAATTTCTCGAACCAGGTCCAGGCCGGCGGGTCGAGGCGCTCGCCGGTCGCGTCGCTGTGGTCACCGGCTCCGATTCCGGAATAGGCCGCGCAATTGCCGAAGCCTTCGCGCTGGAGGGTGCCGACGTTGCAGTTACCTATCACAGAGGAAGGCGCCTGAGCGACTGCGGCGCAAGTGGAAGCCGCCGGTCCACCCGCGATGATACAAAGTCGCGACGTGCGCGACGAGGCGAGCGTGATGATGTTCATGGGTTCATTCCAAGAAACGCTTGGGTTGCCCGATATTCTCGTCAACTGCGCCGGCATCGGCTGCTCCAAGCCCTTTGTAGAAACAAGGTTCGAGGACTTCGACAATGTCGTCAAGACGGATCTCTACGAAACGTTCTTCTTCTGCCGCGAGTTCGTGCGCCGCGGTCAGGGAAAGCTTGGCGGCAAGATCATCAACGTCACCTCTGTCCACCAGGCGATCCCCAGTCGGGGAAACCCCAGCTTGCGGCGCGGCAAAAGGGGGCTCCTGACGCTCACCAGAAGCCTGGCGATGGAACTGCCGAACAGAGGGTCAACGTCAACGCCGTTGCCCCAGGGCTGATCCGGACGCCAATGACGATGCAGCGCACGGACCATCCGCAAGCGCGGGCTAAGGAGATGCCACGCATCCCGTGGCGCGACTTGCCGTTTACCCTGCTTCTGACCATATGTCACCTGGCAAAGCTTCACTATCGACAGCAGGCTTGAGATGAACTAGGGCCAGGGCGCAAGCGGATCGGTTGAAATTTGGATGTACCCGCGGCTAGGCCGCCTGGATTTTACCTGCGATGGTTCTTGGGTCTCCGGCTGCTGTCCGCTTTCGCACAAAGGCGGAACCGGCGACTAGCAGCCCAGTTTGCTAGTAATGAAACCAACGCAGCCACACGCCCCGCTTCGGGGCTTCGACCGAGTCGTCAACGGACGCAACGTGCATCTCCTGAACGTCGGCGATGACGCCTATCCGCCCGTCGTCCTGCTGCATGGCTGCGGCAGCCTCGCTCAGGAAGTTCTGGCGCCTTTCAGGAAAACGGGGCTGCACATCGTCGCGCCCGATCGGCCTGGCTACGGTTTGAGCGACCCGCTACCACAAAGGCTGCGAGGGCCGCTGGCCCAGTCCCTATGGCTCGAGGACTTTGTCGACGCCCTTGGGTTCTCCAGCCTGACAATCGCTGGCCATTCCATCGGCTGCGCGCCGGCTATTCTTCTGGCGCGGCGGCGGCCCGATCTGGTGAAGTCTCTGGTGCTGATCGCGCCGTTTTGTCGCCCGACACCGGAGCAGGCAATGTTGCTGCTTCGGCTGGCCATCGCTCCTTGGATCGGCGGCATGTTCTCACAACACCTCCTGTATCGCTTTGCCGACTATTTTGGCGAACGAGTGATGCGCAAGGCACATCATCCCAATCCTGTTCCGGACACCCTGGCCGATTTCCCCTATCGACACGCGGCGAGCCCGCAGTCGCTGCGGATGATGGCCGACGAGCTGCTGCAGTTCAATGCCGATATGGCAGCCGTCGGCGATGAACCGATACCATGCGTTACGCATATCATCTACGGAATGGAAGATGCCGTCCTCGATCCGCATTGGCACCTCGACTGGCTTGTCCACAGAGTGCCTCAAGCGAGAATCCGGTTGCTGCAAGGTGTAGGCCACAATCCTCACCATGCAGCATCCGCCGTCGTTCGCTCCGCTCTGCAAGATGCCGTATGGGCTGGAGCGATACCGGGGCGCTGCGAACGCCCGCCGGTTGCTGAGGGTCTTGTACGGACATCGTAACTCGGCTCAATTGCCGTTCATTCACCCGCAATCACGATGTCCGTCAGGTAAGCGCTTCCACCCACTGTCAGGCGGTAGCTTCTTGCTCTGAGGTCATCACCCTTGGCCTCGATCAGGCCAAGCTCCTCGGCAACGAGCGCTGTTTTCAAACCGACCTGTTTCGGAAGCTTGCGCCACCGGCCTTTTCGCAGATGGTCGAGGAGCAGCTTGAGGCGGACCTGCTTCGCCCCTGATGTCACTTGCTTCCAATCAAGCGTTCGTATTCTTTCTCGGGCGCTCCGTAACAACCGCCGGCAATCTCTTCCAGCTTGGCCCGGTCGCGCACGCGTATCCGACCGCGCGTCGCCTTGATCGCCAGCATGCCTTCGAGAATATGCAAGTGGTCTGTCACACCGGAGCGGCGCACGCCCAGCATCAGGGAGAGGAATTCGTGCGTGAGCGCCATGTCGTCATCGCGGATGCGGTCGTGGCACATCAGCAGCCAGCGCGACAGTCGCTCCGCCATATTATACCTGCCGTTTGCCAGCGCCGAATGGGCAAGCTGCAGTTCACAGGTGTGGATGTAATGAAGAAACAGATCTCGGGATCGGGCATCTTCGTCGATCAGCCGGTAGACGAGTTCAACTGGAACCCTGATGCCGCTTCCATCGATCTGCATGAAGGTGCGATTGGGGGTCGTGTCGAGTTGCAGCAGCCGATGTGTGCCACACAATCCTTCCCAGCCGATATGGCCGACCTCAATGGCCTCGTCATCTACTGTCCTTGCAACGATCGACGCCAATCCCGTTTCGAGAAAGAACACGTGATGGGTTGGCTGATCACTTTCGATCAGCACGGTCCGTACGGGCAGATCGACCCGCTCCATTCCGGGCTGCAGTGCGTCGAATGCTTCCCGGCCAAGGGCGGCAAGCAGCCGGTTCTGAACGTCTGATTTTTGAATCTGAGGCATCTTTGGGCTCCAGCGGGGAGGAGCCCGCACTCGAACCCATCAAGTGACAAGAGAGGCATAGAAAGATTATGGCGCAGATTGCCGAAATAGCCTAGCGTCGTCCGATAACCGTGCGGTTTTGACATAACTTAGGATTCGCAACCCGCAGCGTATCTGTTCTCACCAGCCGGCACAGGTCCTGACTGACGTTGGCACATTCCGCGAAAGGCGGTCGATGCCAAGATTCTTTTTCCACATTTTGACGCGAACGAACATCATCAGGGACGAGGAGGGCACCGATCTTACGGACTTGGGCGCGGCGCGAAGCGAAGCGATCAAGGATGCCAGGGGTATGATGAGCACGGCGATCCGGGAGGGGAGGGACCTCTCGCACCGCCACATCGAGATCTGCGACGCGGTTGGTACTCTGCTTCTTAAGGTGGCGTTTTCTGAGGCGTACGAACCAGGCGACTGAGCGTCCTGAGGAGCCTCCTCTCGCCTGAAGTTACAATCTCTTGATCGGAAACCCGATACAGTCCGCATATTCCTGCTCGGGGACACCATAGGAGCCTCCGGCAATGTCCTCCAGCTTTTGCCGGTTCACAATCCTGACGTTTCCGCGGGTCGCCTTGATCGCATGCACGCCTTCCAGAATGTGGATTTCGTTGGTAACGCCCGAGCGGCGAACGCCAAGCATGATCGAAAGAAACTCGTGGGTAAGAGGCAAATCGTCGGTCAGTAGCCGGTCATGGCACATCAGAAGCCAACGCGCCAACCGTTCCGGCATGTTGTAGCGGGCATTGGCAAGGGCGGAATGTGCTAGTTGCAACTCGCAACAATGCACGTAGCGCAGCAGCAGGTCGTTGGCGGCCGGCACCCGTTCGACCATGTTCAGGAATACAGAGGTCGGTAAGGATATTCCGCTTCCCTCGACCTGCATAAATGTCCTGTTGGGGGTTTTCGGCACTTTCAGCAGGGCGTGCGCGCCCGACATGCCCTCATAGCCGATGTGCCCAACTTCGACGATTTCGTCGTCGCTGCTTGTGGCAACGACAGATCCGAGCCCGCGCTCCAGGAAGTACACCCGGTCGTTCGCCACACCAGGGGTCACCAACTCATACTTCAATGGAAGATCGACCTGCTGCATCGCCGGTCTCAGAAGCTCGAATGCTTCGAGAGGCAAAGCCCGCAACAGCAAATTTGAAACGGTCGATTGCGAACAGTCGGGCATCGCCCAGCCTCCGGCGGGAATGAGCCCGATCTCATGTCGACGAAAAACGAGGCGTCAGCACTGGATAGCTTATGCCGCAAACTGCCGCCCCAGGCCAAGAGCGCTCGCCGCTCTGTGCGGTTTTGACATTTGTCCATTGTGGCGGTCCTTGGAGCAGAGACACCAGGGTGGTCGATGACTTTGACTCCCCGCTCAACGACGGGACGCACGGCGTTCAACTATAGTCTCTACCGCTTCGCTACGGGCGCTTTCGATGTCGGTATGCTCAGTGCCTACCAAGTCCGGCATAGAGATGCCGTCGTGAACGTTGAAGAAATGGCCAGCCATCGATCCTCGCTCCTGTGCAGGGAAGAGCAAAAAAAACTCTCAGCCAGCCTCGCCTGTGATAAATGCCGGATGATCATCCCATATCGCATGTCACAAAGTTCTGAAGAAGATCCGACTCTCGGTCACCCCTCAACTCGGCTTGGACCAGAACGACTGCTGCCATCTCGATGATGTTCAAGCGCCCCGGAAGATTACGCGACGATGCCGCGATTCACGTCAAACGCAGTTTACCTAGGCGCTGCCAGTTTTTCTTTTGAGATCATATCGGAGATCTTCTCGGCGAGGACCTCGACCGCAAACGGCTTACCGATCATCGCCATATTGGAACCGAGAAACTCGGCCTTCGCTGTGGCATTCTGCGCATATCCCGTCACGAAAATCACGGGGAGCTCAGGACGGTGCTGACGCGCGACCTCGGCAAGTTGACGCCCGTTCATCCCGGGCAAGCCGACATCGGAGATCAATAGGTCAATCGCGCGTGGGGAGGCAATGATCGGTATCGCTGCGTCCGCATTCGAGGCTTCTACCGCTTCGTAAGAGAGATCGGCGAGAACCTCGCAGATCAGCAGGCGGACTGAATTGTCGTCTTCGACGACGAGCACTGTCTGCCCCTGACCCGCTTCGACGGCCAGGCTCTCACGGCTTTGATCCTGATCACCATTATCCGTTGCAGGAAGGAGCAGCCTGATCGTCGTGCCCTCACCAACCCGGCTGTCGATCTCGACCTGACCGCCTGACTGTTGCGCAAAGCCATAGATCATTGAAAGGCCAAGGCCCGTCCCCTGACCAATCGGTTTGGTGGTGAAAAAAGGTTCAAACGCTCTTGCGACAATCTCCGGCGGCATGCCCACCCCCGTATCGCTGACACCGATGGCAACGAACGCTCCGGGCTTCAGACCTGGCAGGGATCGCGCCTCGATTTCATCAATTCTTCTGGTCGCAGTGGAGATCGTCAGACTGCCTCCGTCCGGCATCGCGTCGCGGGCGTTGATCGCCAGGTTCAGCAGAGCGCTTTCCAGCTGATTGGCATCCGCAACGATCCAACCGGCCTCGGGATCAGCCTCGATGTCGATTGCTATGTTCTCAGGCAAGGTCCGCCGCAGCAATTCCCGCGTCGCAACGAGATGGTCGTTGACATCAAGGGGTTTGGCATCAAGCGTTTGGCGACGGGAAAAGGCCAACAACCGGGCGATCAGCGCTGCTGCGCGGTTAGCCGCGTCCGCAGCGGCATCCATGAATTGATCAACATCGTCCAGTCGGCCGCCGGCAATGCGACGCTTGGCAACGTTGATCCCGCCGATGATCCCTGTCAGCATATTGTTGAAGTCGTGTGCAATACCGCCGGTGAGCTGACCGACGGCCTCCATTTTCTGAGACTGCCGAAGCGCTTCTTCTGCCCGATTGCGCGCCGACATTTCCTCTTCGAGTTCGGCCGTGCGCTGCGCGACCCGCTCCTCGAGCGTCCGATTGAGGTCGTCAAGCGCTTGCCGCTCGATCCTCAACGCTGCTTCCGATGCCGCAAGGGCTTCCTCGGTCTTCTTTCGCTGCGTGATGTCGATGACCGTCCCAATGAAGCGAACTGGTTTACCGCCGGCAAACATCGCCCCACCCTTGGCCGCGACCCAGCGCTCGATGCCGTCTTCGATCCCGATCGTTCGAAATTCGATATCATAGATCCCGCTGCTACCAGGCTGGAGGGCTTTGGCGACAGCGTCGTCTGCCATTTGCCGGTCATCGGGGTGAAGGCCCGCGAGGAAGCTGTCTTCATAGGAAATCGCGCCGTCCGCAAAGATACCGAACATTGCCTTGCACCGGTCGTCCCAGCTCAGCCGGCCGGTGACCGGGTCGAAGTCCCACGTTCCAATCTCTGCAGCGTTTGTCGCCAGCCGCAGCCGGGTCTCACTCTCATCCAGTTCCAGGAGCCGATCGCGCATCAGGAACTGTTTCTGGCGAAGGCGCATTGCGGACGCGACAGCGCTGTGGAGCGAGGCTCGGCCGAGCGGGCGTTCGAGCACGACGCTGTTGATGGCGATGTCAAAGAGCTTTAGGTTCGTCAACTGCGCGTTGGTCGTTCGTCCGGAGCGAGGGGCGGCAAGCAGCACAAACGGCACATCCGACCACGTTGGTTGCTTTGCCAACGCGTCTTTTAAAGGCGTTAGGTCGCCGGACAGAGTCTCCTCAGTCAGGAGAATGACGCCGATATCGTCGCAGATCTCGCTGGACAACTCTTTTAGGTCACGGCAGACAGCGACCTCGAACTGCTGTTCCCGCAAAAGCGCTGCGAGCGTGTCACCGTCGCGGCCGAACGGTGCGCTGACGAGAACACGCTGCCCCTCCTGCTGACGTTCAAGCATCGCTGCGGCGGTCTTCCAGTAGGGGATCCCTGGACCCGAGATATTCCGGCGTCCCGGTCAGCACACCCCGGAACTGCGACAAGGGTTCGCCGATACGCAGACCTCCACGATCGACCCGCAGCTCGCGGATCGCATCCTCATGCATGCCACCGCGGTTCTTCAGCACAGAGATCGCCTTGCGCACACGGCCTTCAGCCTCGAAGAAGCGCAGCAGTACGACCGTGTCGGCAACATAGGAAATGTTGAGGCTTGTCGACATTGTCCCGACGAGTCCGTGCTGTGGATTGAGCAGGAAAGTCACCACGCCCTTGTGGCTGAGATAGGACAGGAGCTCATGCATCTGCAGGATCAGTTGTTGTTCCTGCGGCATCGCCGCCATGTAACCATTGAGACTGTCGATAACGATCAGCCGTGAGCCGCGGTCTTCAACTTCGCGACGTACCCGAGCTGCGAATTCACCGGGGGAGATTTCCGCGGGATCGATCTGCTGCAGGACGAGAGTTCCGTCGTCGATGAAAGCCTGGAGATCAAGGCTGAACGCCTTCGCGCGGGTGAGAAGCGTGCCGATGCGCTCATCGAACTCGTAGACTGTACAACGCTCACCGCGAGCACAAGCTGCATAGAGATACTGCAGCGCCACTGTCGTCTTGCCGCTTCCGGCTGGTCCGGTCACCAGTGTGCAAGTTCCGCGCATCGGGCCGCCGCCGAAGAGATCGTCCAGTTCTCCGATTCCGCTTGCGATCGTTTCGCCAGTGAACTCTGTATGGTGCGTCGCGGCAATCAAGCGCGGATAAACGTGCAGCCCGCCTTTGCGAATGTTGAAATCATGGTAACCGGCGGTGAAATCCACACCCCGTAGCTTCTGGACCTGCAGGCGACGGCGCGCAGCACCGAAATCGAGCGTCAGGCGCTCCAGAGTAATGACCCCGTGACAGAGGCTATGAAGGTGCGAGTCCCGCTCACTGGCATTGCCTGACATGTCGTCGACCAGAATGACGGTCGTGTCGCGACCGGAGAAGAACTGCTTCAGGGCAAGAACCTGTCGTCGATAGCGCAGGGGATCCTGGGATAGAAGACGCATTTCGGATAGGCTGTCGAAGACGACCCGTTTTGGCTGGACCTTCTCGACCTCCTCTTGGATCAGCCGGATCGTTTCGCCAAGCTCCATCTCCCAAGGATGCAGGATAGACTGTTCGCGCCCGTCTCCGAAGACGTCGGATGCCGAACTGAATTCAAAAACGTCAAATTCGCTGATGTCGAAACCGTGCGAGGCCGCGACCTCGGACAGCTCCTCCTTTGTTTCCGACAAGGTGATGTAGAGCGCCTTTTCGCCCTGCCTCACCCCCTCGCGTAGAAACTGTAGAGCGAGGGTGGTTTTGCCGGATCCTGGCGCCCCTTCGAGCAGATAAAGCCGGCGAGCCGGCAGCCCACCGGCCAGGATTAGATCAAGACCTTCATTCCCAGTAGATATAGTGGCAGACAAGTGTCGATCCCGGCCTCTGCGACCTCGGTCGCGTTTTTTGATAAAATGTATGCAATTGTTATCCGGCGACAAGATGCAACGCAATATTTCCGCGAGTACAACGAAGCCTCAGCGATTGCCCTGTTCATCGCTTGACCCAATAGCTTCGCAACCAAGAGTGGCAAGGCGGTTCGCGCAACCACGCAGGAAAACTTGTGCTGATAAATCTGCATTTCTTATAGCTCCGCAGTTTTTCTTATGCGGGCGAACCCTGATCGGATTGCTACCCGCGGAGCAATTTTGATGCCTGCGTCAGTGTGGAAGCCAATACCTCGAATTGATGGCTGGCGAACTGGTAGGCCAATTTGGCATCCGTTGTGCCGCGACACGTTTAGGGTCGCCATGGAGCTCAGGGTTGCCTCCTCGCGAGAATTCGGCACGATTACAGCTGAGATTCGAGAGGCAGCCATTTTATGAGCCACGCTGTCGCGCGCCTCGCGATACCGGCATCCGGCTCGTCGCGGACGAGGGTACGTTTCCCATCGACAACTTTCAGCCACCGCAGGGATCCGTTTTCGAGCCTTAAGGGATAGCTCAGGTCTGTTTCGGTTTCCTTGGCAAAGATCGCGTCCATTTGCGCGACAAGATCCGATGACTTAAACAGCACGCCCATCTCCGTGTTCAAGGAAACGGACCTAGGATCGAGGTTGAGAGATCCTATGAAGCCATACTTGCCATCCCTGGCAAAGGCTTTCGTGTGCAGGCTGGCTTGTTTGGAACCGCGCAAGGAGAAGGATCCCACGTCGGCGATCGATTTCAGCTCGTAGAGCTCAATGCCGGCTTTCAGCAGGGCGGGGCGGTAGCGCGAATACCCCGCGTGTACTGCAGCAACGTCGGTAGCTGCGAGCGAGTTTGTCAGGACGGAAACCTTCACCCCTTTGTCGCGGAGCTTCGTCAGGGCCCTGACACCGCGTTCGCCGGGAATGAAGTACGGCGAGGTGATATGGATGAACTCGGCTGTGCCGGTGATCACAGGAAGAAGCGTTTCCATCAGCATGTTTTGCCCGGTGCGCAGCTTCCCCGCAGCTTTTTCCGGGGGATCGGCAAGAACATCGACTTTATCGACCCAAATGTAATGGTTTTCGGCGACAGCGTCTTCCAGTGATGTTCTGTCTTGAACCCTATCAAGATAAGGCCGGGCACGCTGTTCGAAATCGAGGCGGTCCATGTTGCGTCGAAGCTTCCTCAACTTGTTGGGGCGGCGCGACAGCAACGAGCGTACAGGCACGGCAACCGAACTGTTCCAGTAGTCGTCGAAAAGACGCTCGGTCTTCGCAACGGCTTGACCGACCATCACCAGATCGAAGTCCCTGAAGTTTGCGTCCTCGCCGGCATCGAAATACGGATCGCCGATATTGCGTCCCCCGACCATCGCGATCCGGCCGTCGGCAATCCATGCCTTGTTGTGCATGCGACGGTTGACGCTTCGAAACCGCAAGACCATCTCGAGGCCGCGGCGCAGGACATTCTCTCGCGCCTTCGTGGGATTGAAGAGCCGCAGCTCGATATTCGGATGGCAGTCAATCGCATAGAAGATCTTGTCGGACATGGAGACGCCGAGATCGTCGAGAAGGATCCTCACGCGTATGCCACGGTCAGCGGCAGCGACGACTTCCCGCATGATCAGCATTCCGGTCAGGTCCGCATTCCACATATAATACATGAGGTCGAGGCTGCGGCCGGCGGAACGGGCAGCTAAAAGGCGGGCTGCGAACGCTTCCAGGTTAGAGGTGATCAAAACGAGCCCGCTTGCCGCCTCCCGCTCGTAGCAAAGCCTGGCGCCATATCGATCAAGCTCGGTGTCTGCAGCGGCTATCTTGAGGGCTTGAGAATCCACTTGCTGGACCCGCTTCAGAAACCCGGGATCGCCTGATGCTGCCAAAACCACCCACAGGGCTAGCAGCGCGACAACCGCGATGATGGCAATGCTGAACCAACTCACACGATATCCCTCAGCCGCGACCATGAAGCAATATATTCGATCCGCCCGAGCAAAATAGGGTGTACCGACCTGCGAGCAAGATGCCGCCGAAAGAGGCGCGAGGAGGAGATAGGACCGACTTTCGAAACCTTCTCTACGCCACCTGCTTTCGAGCCGGCCATAGCAGGCGGTCTGAAAATTGCGGAACCCCAATCAAAGCAGAAAGTTATAGGTCGAACGGGAGGCGGGACCTGCGCAATGGCAATGAAGATACTCGTGGTGGAAGACGAACCAATGCTCCTGATGTTGGCGGTAGACATCGTCGAGGAAGCGGGGTTCGAAGCAGTCGAAGCCCGTAATGCTGATGAGGCAATGGTTGTGCTTGAGGGCGACGAAGACATCTCCATCCTTTGGACAGATATCGACATGCCGGGCTCCATGAACGGATTGATGCTTGCGGCCACCGCTCGCAACCGCTGGCCACCCATGGAAATCCTCATCGTCTCCGGTATGAAGCGCCCGGCAAGTTCCGACATACCCGACCGCGGCGTGTTCCTTCCCAAGCCCTACGATACTCACAAGATCACCGAAACTCTGATGAGAATGGCGGCCTGAAGATGGCCGGGCGATCTGTCCGAATCTAGCCGTCGAGAGCGCTACGCACTTTGCGGGCAAGATCGCCGAGTGTCGTGGGTTTCTGCAAGAATATGACGCCGGGGTCCAGTACACCGTTTTGGACGATCGCATTGCGGCTATACCCGGTGGTGAAGACGACAGGCAGGTGGGGATGCTTGCTTCGACCTCGTCTGCCAGCTTGCGGCCATTCATTGGCGCCATGACGATGTCGGTCAACAGCAGGCGAATGTCGGCGCGCTCGTCAACAATCTTGAGAGCCGTGACTGGTCCATCTACTGCAATGACGCTGTAGCCGAGTTCTTCCAGCATCTTGGTGTGGATCTCACGGACACTGGCGTCGTCCTCCACCAGCAAGACGGCTTCGCTCGCGGTCCCTCGCGGCACACTTTCGTCCTTCACGTGGGGCGCGATGTCGTTCGTGCCATAGTCACGCGGCAGGTAGATTTTCATCGTCGTGCCGGTTCCGACCTCTGAAAAAATCTTCAGATGTCCACCCGACTGCCTGGCAAAACCAAAGGCCTGGCTGAGGCCAAGGCTGGTCCCCTTACCGACAGGCTTGGTGGTGAAGAACGGGTCGAACGCCTTCTTGATGATCTCCTGCGGCATGCCGCAGCCGGTATGCGTGACCGCAATCATCACATACTGTCCGGGCGCGACGTCGTGTTCTGCCGCGTAAGCTTCGTCGATATGAGCGTTTGCTGTCTCGATCGTCAGCTTGCCGCCGTCCGGCATCGCGTCACGCGCATTGACGGCGAGGTTGAGCACCGCGTTTTCGAGCTGGTTCGCATCGGCCTTGGTCCTCGTCTCACCAAGGGTCGAGGACAGGATCTCGGCCATGTTAGCAACCAGCTTGTTGGCATCGACAGTGTCAGGAGAAAGCGGTTGCTGTCGCGAAAACGCCATGGCGTCAAGTCGAAGTGTGGAGGTATGGACCAATTGATCTCTCAGACGAGCGTGAAATACCGCTGCGGCCTCGAACCAAGCTCCCGCCCGTGCGTTTCTGTGGTATCTGCAGAGGGCGACTTTACTCATGACAACTGACATTGCGAACCATGTAGCAAGACTTGCGTTCGATTCGACCGTGCTTCGCGCAGTCCAGGCATTGCCTCAGCATCAGCCCATCGCGGCCGACGAGCGTTTCAATGAACTCCTCAATCGCCTTTCCCAGTCAGAGCAAGGATCCTCCCTGCCGGTGCATTCGTCACCTGCGACGCAAGAACTCAGGCACGATCATAGGTAAAGGACGTCAAGAGCGTGGTGACGAAGTTGCTCACCCTTTCCTTGACAACCACTTCCGTCCATTCGTCCGTGCCAAGCAGTCGCAAATCGGTATAGTTGCTGTCGACAGAAGCTTCCTCTATGCGTTTGATATTCCTGTTCTCACTGCCGGCATGATACATGTCCCTGATGACCATGCGCAGGATTTCCTGAATGGCGTTCTGCCAAGGGGTATTGATAGCCTGAAGTTCGTGAGCGTCCTGCGTCATAGGAAGTCCTTCGATCGGGGAAAGGTCAGCCCGCTAATGCAGGAGTTTAACGGGCGCGATGATTTCAAAGGTGGCATCCATCCGGGGCCGCAGCCTGCTACTGCGGCACCGAAGAACGCTGTGGTCGACATGAAATCTCTACGGTACATGGTTCACCTTTTCCGTTGTTCGATCAAAGAGCGAAGTCGACGACGATCTTGCCGAAAGCACCACGGGTGAGGTGGTCCAAAGCCTTCTGGAGATCCGATAGGCCATAGCGGGCGTCGACGATGGGCTTGATCTGAAGTTCGTCGATCGCCATCACAAGCTCTTCCTGCGCGCGTTGATGACCGACGGCAATACCCTGAATGACAGGCCCTTTCAGAAGGAGTGGGCCAACGGAAGCAGACAACTGCCCGCCTTCCAAAACGCCGATCATCGATATGCGGCCACCAGGCGCGACTGCTTCGAGAGCCTTTGCGAGGTGAGGGCCGCCAACAATTTCGAGAACATGGTCGACGCCGCGGTCCGACGTGATGTCGTAGACTTTACCGACCCAGTCCTCGCGAGTTCGGTTGATCACGAAATCGGCAAGGCCGAGTGCCTTCGCCCGTTCGAGCTTCTCGTCGCTTCCGGAAACGAGGATCACGGTCGCACCTTTTGCCTTGGCGATCTGCGCGCCGAAGATCGCAACGCCGCCCGTTCCCTCAATCAGGACGGTCTGGCCCTCCTCGACCCGGCCGAGTTCGACGAGCGCGTACCAGGCGGTGAGCCCCGCGCAAGGAAGCGTGCTGGCCCCGAGCTCGTCGAGTGATGATGGGCCTTTCGTCAGCCATGCCGCCGGAAAAGAGACGTATTCGCTCAAGACACCCGGATAGTGACCGCCAAGGGATTGGTAGTTTGGATGTCGACCGGACCCGAGAGGACGACCATCTTTCCACTCCGGAAAGAATGTCGAGATCACCCGGTTTCCGACCGCGAACTTTTCAACAGACTTGCCCACCTCGACAACCGTACCAGACATGTCGGAGCCAATGGTCATTGGCAGGTTGAACGCGCCCATGCGCCCGGCAATAACGTCCTGGTCGCGATAATTGAGTGCGACCGCATTGACCCTGACGAGCACCTCGTCTGCCCCGACTATTGGGACTGGCACTTGTTCAAGGCTCAGTCCGTCACGGCTGAAGGCCGATAGTTCCCAACGCTTCATGAGGTGTCGCATGCATCTAATTCCTTCCAATTTCTGATGATTGAAGCTATCACCTCGAACAGCGCACCAGTTGCGCCGTTTATGCTCGACTATGGTGCGTGGGATGCTACAATTATCAATGACGATTTCCCTGAGCGACATCCCCGTTTTCGTCTGTGCCGTCGATACCGGAGGCTTTTCCGAAGCTGGGCGACGGCTGAACCTGTCACGCTCTTCGGTCGGAAGGGCGGTCGCCCGCCTCGAAGCAGGTCTGAATGTCCGGCTGTTCGACCGAACCACGCGTCATCAGAGCGTCACGGCGGACGGACAGCTCTTTTACGAGCACTGCCAGCGGGCGATGGCCGAACTTCGTGCCGTCGAGGCCGCGCTGGATTCGGGATCGAGCGCGCCGCGGGGCAAGCTTCGGGTGTCTATGCCTGTTCTCTTCGGTCGAATGTGTGTCGCTCCCATCCTGACCAGGCTTGCCAGAGAAAACCCCGGCCTTGAGCTGGAACTCAGCTTCAGCGATCGTAAAGTCGATCTCCTGGAAGACGGCTTCGACCTCGCGATACGAAACGGTTCGCCGGGCAATGCCGCGGGCACGCGCATCCGTCGGGTCGGCCATGAGGAGACGATGCTTTACGCCGCGCCGGGCTACCTCGATAGGCAAGGCGTTCCGGAAGCTATCTCAGAGCTCGACGCCCATGACACGGTCACGTATTCCCGCGCGGGGCGGGTGCAGTCCTGGACGCTCGAGGTCGAAGGTGTCGTCCATGAATTCAATCCTGTCTCCCGGCTCCGGTTTGACGACATCGACGCCATAGCAGACGCCGCGACAGAGGGTTTCGGACTAGCGTGGCTGCCGTTCTGGCTCGTCAAGAAACGGGTCGAGACCGGTGAGCTCGTGCCTGTGATGCGGCAGATGCCTCCCTATGTATCCGAGGTCTGGGCTTTGTGGCCGGATGGCGCTCACCTGCCAACCCGGGTGCGGGCGGCCATAGATGCACTCGTAACGGAACTGCCGAAGCAAGCATCATCGTCGAACGGCGCTGGGAGGGATGATACATGTGTGTAAAAGTATGTGCAGGAATGGTCGGAAATATCCCAGCCTTCCATACCGTAAAGGCATAAGATGGACCGGCTTTCCGAGCTCAAGGCGTTCCTTGCGGTCGTCGAGACGGGCGGCTTTACGGCGGCCGCCCGCAAAACCGGCACGTCACAGCCGGCGGTCAGCAAAGCGATCGGTGCGCTCGAAAACCGTCTGGGCGTCGCACTCTTCAATCGCAGCACCCGAAACGTCACCTTGACGGATCAGGGGCAAAGATACTTCGACAGGATGAAGCCGTTGCTCGAGGAGATCGACGACGCCAATCGCGAGGTCATAGGCAGCGCGGTCGACATGTCGGGGTCGATACGCATTGCTGTCCCCACCACCCTCGGTCGACTTCATATCCTGCCAATCATTCCGGATCTGCTGTCCAGATTTCCCAAGCTCGAAGTGGATCTGGTTCTATCGGACCTCATGCGGGACATGGTCGAGGATCGGGTCGATTTGGTGATAAGAGTGGGGTCTGTCGAAGAGCCCGATGCCGTCGTCAGACGGGTGGCAAAGACTCCTCTCGTATGCGTCGGATCTCGCCAGTATTTCGAAAAGCATGGTATTCCCACAAAGCCTGCCGATCTTGCAGATCACAACTGCCTCGTCTACGGCGGCTTCAAGGAGTCGGCGAATTGGCCATTCGTCGGTCAAGAAGGTCACTTCAGCGTCGCAGTGCGCGGCAACCTCACCTCCAACAGCATCGAGACGATCCGTGCGGGTGTGCTTGCAGGCGTCGGGATCGGCATGTTCACCAAGGCATCGCTCGTCGAAGAGCTCTCGCATCCTGACGTCGTGACGATCCTCGGCGAATATGTTCAGGGCACAAGGGACATCAGCTTTGTCTGGCCGAAGCGTCGGCTGGTTTCTGCGCGGGTTCGGCACGTGACAGACTTCCTCGCCGCGTCGCTCGAAGGGCGGATCTAGCGGCATTTGAACGCCTTGGCGACCTTCGGTAACAAGCGCCGGAGTGTGAGATCCGCACTTTAAGCTCGCTGCTATTTATTCCAATATCGCATCAATTTCATGCCATTCGTCCGTATTATCGTTATTTTCGCCATGCGCTACAAACAGTGATCGTCACAATTCATCGAGAACACGATCATGAACATTTCACTTGAAGGTCGCAAAGCAGTCGTCACCGGATCCACCGCCGGCATTGGTCGGGCGATCGCACAGGGCTTGGCGCGGGCCGGCGCATCCGTGGTTATCAATGGCCGTAGCGAGGGCCGGGTCTCCACAGCGGTGGCTGAAGTCAAGGCGCTCTTCCCAGACATCGAGATCACCGGCGTGGTTGCGGATCTGGCCACCAAGGAAGGCAGCGCGATTCTTGCAGCCCAGGCGCCCGATGCCGACATTCTTATCAACAACGCAGGCACAGCCAATCCCAAACCCTTCTCCGATCTTACCGATGAAGACTGGCTGAGCCTGTTTCAGCTCAACGTCATGAGTGGCGTTCGTGCAGCGCGCCATTACCTGCCGAGGATGACCGCGCGGGGCTGGGGGCGTGTTGTGTTCATCAGCAGCAAATCCGCACTCGCAATCCCAAGGGATATGATCGACTACGGCATGACCAAGACGGCGCAGTTGGCGATCTCGCGAGGTTTGGCTGAGACGGTTGCGGGGACGGGCGTGACGGTCAATTCGGTGCTTCCTGGTCCGACGAACTCTGAAATCATGGCGAACTGGATGGCGGGAACGGCTCGGGAACAGGGCATCACCCAGGAAGAGGCGGAACAGCAATTCCTGAAGGCCATGCGCCCGACAACGCTCATCAATCGGTTCACGAGCACGGAGGAGGTGGCCAACATGGTCGTCTACATATGCTCGGAGCAGGCATCCGGAACAACCGGGGCCTCCATGCGCGTTGATGGCGGTGTGCTTAGACAGATCGCATAGCTCATTCAGACAAACACACTCAAGGAAGCTATCATGGCAACGGCACAGAACGAGCTGAAGCGTGCGCAATCACCTTCATATGATCTCACTGGAAAACGTGTGGTCGTCGTCGGCGGCAAAACAGGGATAGGGCTCGGCATCGCTCAGGCCGCTCACGCGGCGGGAGCGAGCGTAACGGTCGCCAGCCGGCGCTCGGTTTCTTCAGCAGACCATCCAGAGCTGGCGCCCTTCGAGCAGCTAGTGCTCGACATTAGCGATGAGGACGACGTTCGGGCTTCCTTCAAGGCAATTGGCAATCTGGATCATTTGCTTGTCGCTGCGGGGCCAACCGATGGCAGCTGGGGTGCATTCATGGACGAAGACATGCGAGGGGCGCGCAGCTACGGCAATAGCAAGTTTCTCGGCTCCTGGGCATGTGCGCGCTATGCTGTACCAAAACTCTCCTCTAACGGGTCGATCACCTTTATGACCGGAGGGATCGCGGCCCGTTCGAAGATCGGCATGACGAGCGTCACATCGACTTTTGCCGCAGTGGAGGCACTCGCGCGCTCGCTGGCGCTCGAACTTGGCCCAATCAGGGTAAACGTCATTCGGCCTGGGTTCATCGATACCGACCTTTGGAACTTCCTTTCCGCGACAGACGCCGCTGATGTCCGCGAAAAGGTGCGCGCCAATTTCCCAGCGCGCCGGATCGGTCAACCGGCCGACGTGGGGCACGCTGCGGTGTTTTTGATGACCAACCCCTACGTTACAGGCACTGTGCTTGAGGTGTCTGGCGGAGAGCAGCTCGTCGATTGGCAGTTCTGAGCGGTTTCTTGCCGTTTTCACATTCCAAACCCGAGACGGTTATCATCGCGCATCATACTCGTGCCCCTCGTCACCCCATCACGATTACGGATTTTCCTGGAAGCCGGTTGCCGGCTTCGAGGTCTCCGATCAGGGAAATCGCCTCGGATAAAGGGGCGGTGCGGCTGATCGGTATCGTGAACTGGCCGGTGGTGGCCAGGTCGATGATCTTTTGCAGGATGGATGTGACCTATGCTCTCGACCGTTATACTGTTTTTGAAGAACAGTATAACGCCGGAGTCGAGCTTATGAAGTCCGTCGATCTCATGTATCAGACGATGCTCGCCGAGTTGCCAGCGCTCGTTAGGTGCTACGCTTCCCGGGCCAGGCCGTGAGTGCGATGTCGATCATCCGCTTCAGCCGCGCATTGCAGGCGCCATCGCAGGCCTGTGCGGACATGCCCTGGATAATCGCACCATAGAAGCGCGCGAGCGTATCGGTATCGGTTTGCGCCGGCAGTTCGCCTTCCTCGACGGCCCGGTCAAACCGGGCTTTGAGTGTCTGCATCGAGGTCTCGCGCAATGCCGCCGTCATCCGCGCCACTGACGCATTCTCTTCCGCGTGCTGCAGGACCGCCGTCGAGACCATGCAACCTCGCGGCTTGTCCGGCTGGGTGTCACCATCAGCGATGTCGTAAAGGTAGAGGCTTAGGGCTTTGTGAACCGGAAGGTTGGACGCTAAGATTTCTAACCGGCGGCTGTTTTCACGGGCAATGCTGAAGTCGAGCGACTGACGGTATAATTCCTCCTTTGAGCCGAACATCGAATAGAGAGTCGGCGGATTGATCCCCATGGCCTTCGTGAGGTCGGCCGTCGAGGTTCCTTCGTAGCCGCGTTCCCAGAACAAGCGTGCCGCGATGTCGAGCCCGACGTCGCGATCAAGCACGCGTGGTCTGCCTCGTTTGCGGACTGGATCCGTCATTAAAATAGCAATCCCTATTAAATTGTTGACAGGCGAGCTTCACCGCTTATGATAGCGATCACTACTTAATTTAGCAACGGAGTGACCCCATGTCCCAAAGACTAGCAAACAAGATAGCCCTTATCACAGGAAGTTCGCGCGGTATCGGCCGGGCGGTTGCTCTTGCGTTTGCGAGGGAGGGTGCCGCACTGATTGGCGTGCACTACACCGCCAACGGGGATGCGGCCAAGGCCACCGTACGCGACATCGAGGCGCTTGGTGTCAAGGCTGTCGGTGTCAAAGCTGATCTGAGACAGGGCAAGGAGGCGGCCGACAGTCTCTGGGCGCAGTTCAGCGAAGCCGCGCGTACCGAGACGGGCTCGTCCGCTCTTGATATTCTTGTGAACAATGCAGGCATTGCGCCGGCACTGCCGTTGAAGCAGACGAGCGAAGCTGCTTTCGATGAGGTGATGACGATTAACTACAAGGCGCCGTTCTTCCTGATCCAGGCAGTGGCCGATCACATTCGTGACAACGGCCGCGTCATCAATGTCTCCACTGGGTTTACGCGGATCGCGGCGCCGACCCATCCCGCCTATGCGGCCTCCAAGGGGGCGCTGGAGACATTGACCCTGGCGCTGGCGCCTGAATTTGCAGCTCGCGGGATTACGGTCAATGCCGTGCTGCCGGGTGTAACGGAGACGGATATGAATGCCGAGTGGTTGGCATCGCCGGATGCGCGCGCCGGCGCCGAAGCCCTCTCGGTCTTTTCACGTGTCGGACAGGCGGAGGACGTCGCCGACGTCATAGCCTTCCTCGCATCGAACGATGCGCGTTGGACGACGGGCCAGATGATTGATGCGACGGGTGGCGCCCGGATCTGATCGATCCCGACACTCCGCTATGTTTGTAGCCATTCCAGCTGCGGCAGAGGACGCACCCTTGACAAGGCGCCGGTTGAGGTCCGGCTCCCCGTCAAACTACTAGACAGGATCGCGCTCGCCGAGCGCGATCCTGCCTTCATCCACTCGGCGGGGCGGCTGCCCCAAGCTGGCGGGATCATTGCTCATCGCGCAGAATGATGGAGCGGTCCGGATCGATAGTGGGAATGCATTGCTGCGCGGCCGCCGGCCTAGATCGGCGGCGTTGAGCTGCATCCCTGGAACTGTGAGCCTGGTCAGCCGGAAGTGCCTGGCCATCCGGTGTTCGACCTCGGTCCTGATGTCGAGTTCTCGACTGTCGTCGAAGGCGCCCGTGAAATCCGCGACCGCCTGGAAGAGCTCGGTCGATGTTGCGCTGGGTCACCGGTTGCTCCTAAAACCGTTCAGCAAAACACCAGTGGCTCACTTGGCTGCCACGGTTTAGCAGATCGACCAATTTATTGGCCTCCTCGGCGGTGAGCATGTCCATGACAAACCCATCGATGATGGCCGCCTGTCCGATGACTTTATCGAACACCGTCCAGTAAATGTTGAGGTTCTTGCAAGGGCTGTATCTCTGCGCTGCCATCGTGAACGACCTCCGTGTGGTAACGACTTTCGTCAATTGTGAGCGGTCGATCAGACATGGCTGCCGGGCGTCTCTTGGAAATCTGCGAGGCTCGTGACACCAGTCGGCAGCTCAGCAGAGGAAGAGGGCTCGCATTCAGCGGGTGGCAAATGAACTCTGGCACCACGAAGAGTTAGGCCGCTCGTTGCCTTCAAGAAGGCGCTCACAATAGAGCATTCTTGTACCCGCTAATGAAGAGATGCGTTGGAATCAGGCATGCTATCTTTTCGTATAACGGCGCTTGCATCACTGGTTTATCCACCATGCGCTTGCCGCCGCTTCCTACAGTCCTCCCGGCCTCGTGTTTCCAGTTACCGCGGCCTCGATGAAGAGCTTTCGCGCCAAGGATGACTCAGGTGAAGACCATGGCGAGCCATCGGAGGGCGGACGCAATGGCGGGCGCGACTTCCGCAGGACTGCCATTTCATTCGGCCGTTGGGCTGTGCATCGATATGCGTGGACCTCCATTCGCTCGGCAAAGAATACTGAGGGCATCTTGCAATCTAAGGGCGGCCAGCGCCCGCGTTGCTTCGTCGGCTGGCCATCCGGCTGCCATTGCCGCCGAAAGCAAGGTGGATTCGGTGCGCAGCGCCAGTCTTTCGTAGAGGGGTTCAAGCGCCTCGTGGGCGGTGACTAGGCGCTCGTCTCGAGGCGTGATCGGAGTCGGAGATACCGTCGGCATTCTGCGTCCTTCCCTAAGGGTTTTGGGACCTGAAAACTTGCCATAGTTCCAACGTTTCTGTGAATGGCTAGCGACCCCGGTGCGAGGATGAGCAGCGTGGCGAAGCCTGCACTTGCGAGCAACGTTAAAACAAAGTGCGCAGGTCAACCATCATACTTGTGTATGCGAAAATTATACGGCCGCAGCAGACAAGCGGGAGCTGGGGAGCCATCCCAGGCTCAACCAGTCGTTTTCGAGCGTGTTGCCCTCGGAAAAGGAGCTCGATATCGGCGTCATGGTCGTCTGTCTTTGCCGAGAGCATCTCATCGCGAAGCGTGTGATGGTCGACTTTTCAGCAGAGCCATCGCGCGGCCGGCCTCGAGCAAGGCCTCCTAAACCCCCGTATAAGTCATCCCCTCCCATTTGCCACCCGATCCTAACCTCCGATCAATGGCAGGTCGGGCAGCGTCCTGCTATGGTCAGGGTACATTCTCCCGCGCGGCCATTTCGTCAAGCTCACTGGGAGTTCAGCGGGGTACCTGAATCAAGGACATTCCGGACGGAGGGTTCACCGCCGGCGAGCCCACGGGTCGCACCGTTTGCGTCGTTCCTTGCGTTCTTCCGAGGATTGGCACCATGACATATGAACTCGACCGAATCGAAATCGAGCTGGTCCCGTTGACGCTGTTTCCCAGCGCACAAGGGAAAGCTGGGTCCTGGATTCTGGCCTCTCCGCTCCAGATGCCGCCAGATGGTGCATCACGGCCGAATACGGCCTTTGAAGCTCATTTGATGACGTTTTCCACCAAGCCAAGCCAAGCAATCACGCCTCCTTGGGAACAAGCTTTGCTCGCCTGGAGATCTGTCTTTACCCTATATGTTACTGGGACGCGGTTCGATCTTTGGTGCTACTCCCTCGGGCTTGTCCGTCTTGTGGAGGACCTCGAGAATCTTTGCCCTTCAGAGAGTTCCGCGGCCATGCATTGAGCCCAAGCGATCCGCGTCTTGGAAGGGGTTTTTGGGTCCGTACCCGAGGACCATCGAGCTTGGGGCCTAGACCGTTTTGCTGGTGTGGACATGGTGGTACTGTCCGTCGCGTTCAGCTTACTGCCGCAAGATTTCGTGCGATGCGATGCGCTTGTTGCTTTCGCCACTGCTGCCTCCATTGGCCTGAAGACCGCGCCGTGAAGGTGAATTCAACTTCGGCAGCACCTCAGTCGTCTCGCGATGGAGAGGAGAGGCCCGCCGACGGCGTTCACACTTCGCGGAGAGCACTGTCTGCGTGAGCTTCAGCCAGTCGTTGGCCCTATTTTCCAAACATCGCGATTTGGTCGGCATGGGTTGCGCCAGGGGTTTCGTCTCGTTCTAGAGGCAGGGTGAACAGAAACGCCGCCCCACGAGGGCCATTAGCGGTGGCCCACATCCGACCGCCATGAGCCTCGATGATCGAACGGGAGATCGCCAGGCCCATACCCATGCCGCTGGATTTGGTGGTGTAGAAGGCCTCGAAAATGCAGTCCATACTTTGTGGGTCAAGGCCCGGACCCGAGTCGCGCACCCCGACGACCACATCTCCCGAGGCCTCTGTCCCCGTGCTGATCAGCAACTCGCGCTCTTCCTCATTAAGGCCGATCATCGCCTCGATGGCGTTCATGATCAGGTTTAGGATCACCTGTTGCAGCTGGACGCGATCTCCTTCCACGGATGGGAGGCTCGTCGCGAATTGGGTCCGCAGCGTGACGCCTTGTCGGAGCACTTCATTGCCGGTCAAGGCAATCACGTGACGAATGGCCTCGTTGAGGTCGAATTGCCCCTTGCGAGTGGGTTCCTTCTTGACCAAGGCACGGATCCGGCCAATGACATCGCCGGCTCGATTGGCGTTCTCGACAATCCGGTCGAGCGCCTGAGTCACCTCCTCCAGGTTCGGCGGACGGGTAGCGAGCCAGCGCAAGGCCGCCTGGGCGTTGGTGAGCGACGCGGCGAGCGGCTGATTGACTTCATGGGCGATGGAGGCTGTGAGCTGCCCCATCGTGGCGACGCGGTTAACGTGGGCCAGTTGCACCAGCGCTTCGCGCAAGGCCTCCTCGCTCTCCCGTAACGCCTCTTCGGCCTGCCGGCGCTCCGTCAAATCGAGGACGAAAGAGACACCTTCGTTCCTGCTTTCTTCTAAAAGAGCACCGCCCATCAGCACGGGTAGACGGCTGCCGTCTTTCCGAAAGTACTCCTTCTCGAACGGTTGGACCGACCCGATCGTCTTTAACTCCGCGACGTTCCGAGCATCGCGGTCGCGCCATTCGGCCGGCGTCAGGTCCGTCCAGCATAGGCGACCCGAGGCGAGATCCTCTCGGTCGTATCCCACCATGCGGAGGAACGCGTCGTTGGCCTCAAGGATGCGACCTTCGATATCCCAGATGACGATCCCGATGATGTTGGCCTTGACGAGGCGACTGATCTTGGCTTCGCGTTCATCGAGATCGCGGTACAGCCGGGTATTCTCCAGTGAGATCGCTGCCTGAGAGGCGAGCAGCTTCAGCACTACGATCCGGGTCGGCGCGAAGACCCGAGGGGCGAGGTTGTTCTCAAGATAGAGTACGCCGGCAAGTTGGCCCTGATTGAGCAACGGAACACAGAGAATGGAACGAGCACGGTGGTGACAAATGTAAGGGTCCGCGGAGAATGGATTCTGAGCCATGGCGTCGTCGAGTACGACGCTTTCGTTTGTGCGCAAGACATAATGAAGGAGCGATTGCGGCAGGGTTGTCCCTGTCACGATCTCGTCACGCATCCGCACCACGACCGTTTCGCCGCCCGTCGTGGCCTCCGCGGTGATCCGTGACTCAACGCCACGCGGCAGGATCAACAAGCCGCGCTCGGCGCCCGCCTGCTCAACGGCTGTGCGCAAGACCGTGTCGATCAGCTTTTGAAGAACAATCTCGCCCGACACGGCTTGCGAGATTTTGATAACGGTCGCGAGATCGAGTTGTTCGACCGGTGCACCAATAGTGCTCGTTGGAGCGGGAGCACGTTCTTCCCCTCTCAGGTCGGGACAGAGTTGGTCGAGTTGCCGCACCTTGCCGTCGGCACCCCAGCGCAGATAGCAGCCACGCGCGTTGCGGAGATAAAGACGAGTGAAGTCCTCGAAGCCTCCTCGCGCATAAAAGCGGGCGGCGAGTTCATATGCGAGGGCTTCATGATGAACGAAGCCGTTTGCGCGCGCCGAGCGGATGGCTTGCTCGTAAAGGCGCGCCGCGTCGATATCGCGGCCTTCAAGGCGTGCTATCTCGGCGCCGACCAGCCCGGCTCGGTTCTCGAAGTTCTCCGGGCAATTCTTCGCGTAGATTTCAAGCTGTCGGTGGTGGGCGAGCAGCGCCTCCGTATGCCAGGCCCGCTGGTCAGCTGCGGCAGAGTCGCAGCATGCGGCGCGCGCCAAGGCGCCGTAGAAATGATGCTCCGGCGTTTCTTCGAAATGCGACACCGATGTCCATGGCAGTCTCTGTGCCCGCAATGAGGCATCCACGGCCGCCTCATGGTCGCCCGCGAAGAACCGCGCCTGCAGTTTTCTGACGAAGTAGCAGGTTTCCGCAAGATTCGGATTTTCGGAAAACCGGCGTTCGATCTCACCTTCGTCAAATCCGTCGTCGTCAAAGGAGCCGAATGTCCGTGTCAACCCGCGCAGTGTCCGGACGAGTCCCAGCTGCGCGCTGGCGAGGTCTTCAACGAACTGGAACCGCACCTCGCGCGCGAACGCGAGGCCAATCTCTGCTTGCTGTTGCACGTCGATAAGCGGATCGCCAGCCGCCAGCAGGTTCGAGTTCAAACTGACATGGCTGTATCCGGCGAACGTGAGGTCGCCGCTCTGGTTGGCGATGTCAAGCGCGCGCCGCAAGATGTCGCGGCCGGTCCGGACATGTCTCGTCCACGGTATGACGTGAGCCCCGAAGTCTTTGTAAGTCCTGGCCTGAAAGCGCTTCAGGTCGTGCTTTTCGACGAGATGGCAGCCTAACTGACCGAACCGAAATCCGGCCTCATAGTCGCCGAAGCGCGGCCCGGCAATATAGCCAAGCGACACATAATGGTAGCAGGAGCCGTCGCTGTTACCCCGCTCGAGGCTCAGGTTCACAGCTAGGCAGATTGCCATGCAGGCCAGATTCGCATCCGTATGCCATACCGCCCCAACGAGCCGCGTGAGAATATCCAGGGTCGCGGAGGATGCTGGGTCGCTCATCAACGGAAGATCAATGAGCTCCTCGATGGCGTGGCTCCCGAGCCCCGACCATATCCGGTCATATTCTCGCTGCACCTCCTCGTCGGCCGGATGCGGCGACCAGTCAATGGCGAGATGCTGCCTGAGATAGTCGAGACCGACCGCCGCGGATCGATTGGTCTGACCGAGCGCCGCATAGAGATCGATGCGCAGGCCGGCGACAGCAGCCTGGTCGTCGCAGCAGAGAGCATGATTGGAAAGCTGAGCCAGCCGCTCCTCCGCGTCCGGCAGCGCGCCCAGGTGGAACTCGCATTCGGCTCGGTTCAGCTCAAGCGCGAAGGTCAGATTGGGCCGGCGCTCCCAGGCGTCTTCGGGCAGCAGCTTCGTGCCGGCGACAAAATAGTTGAGCGCAGATGCGTATGCCGTCGACGCCTCGGCGCGCTTACCAGCCAGCAGATTGAACTCGGCCAGTTGCTCGCGCTCCTCGGTTGACTTGATCAGTGCGGCTCCCCGATTGAGCTGGCTGACAATCTCGAAAACATAATCGTCGATCAATCCCGGCGCGGTGTTCGCCGCAAGCAGTCTGCCTATGCGTAGGTGCAACTCGCCGCGTCGCTCCTCCGGGATCAGCGAATAGGCGGCCTCCTGAACGCGATCGTGGACGAACCGGTAGGCGTCCGGCAGCCGCTCGAGTAGCTCATGAGCGACGGCGGGCCACAAGGCCCCGGCGACTTGCTCTTCCGGGATCCCGAGGACGAGTGAAAGCATCGTGGTATCAGCGATGTTTCCAAGACAGGCCAACTGCTGCAACGCCTCCCGCGTTTCGAGTGGCTGGCGCGCGAGCTTGCCGACCATGAGGTGCACAACGTTGTCGGTGTATCCCTTGGCGTGAATGCGCCCGAGATCCCAGGACCAGCATGCCGCGTCATGATCGAAGGTGAGCATTCCCTCTTCGGCGAGCGAAAATAGAAACTGACGGACGAAGAACGGATTGCCGCCAGTCTTGTCGTGCATCATTTGCACGAGCGGGTCTGCACGGTCGGGCTGGCAGTAGAGCGCATCCGCGATCAAGTGCTGGAGACAGCCTTTGGTAAGCGGCGCAAGCGTGATCTCCGCGACCTTGCCGCCGGCGCTTTTGATCGCGTGAAGTTTCCGCATCAGCGGATGGGCGGCGGTTACTTCGTTGTCGCGATAGGCACCAACCAGCATCAGGTATTGCAGATCCGGCCGGGTCAAGAGATCTTCCAGCAGATCGAGCGTCGCTGTGTCAAGCCACTGCAGGTCATCCAGGAACAGTGCCAGCGGATGCTCCGGCCGGGCGAAGACACCAATGAACCGCCGCAGTACGAGCTCAAATCGCCGTTGCGCCTCCGATGGCGGAAGGTCAGCCACCGGCGGCTGGTCGCCGATGATGAGCTTCAGTTCGGGGACGAGATCGACCATCAGCCGTCCGTTCGGTCCCAGGGTCTCTATCAGCGTCTCGCGCCAGGGTGCCAGATCGGCGTCGCTCTTCGCGAGAAGTCCCCGAATAAGGCTTTGGAACGCCTGTGCCAGGGTCGCATACGGAATGTCGCGCTTGTACTGATCGAACTTGCCGGACGCGAACAGGCCGCGCGGCGGCACCAGAACTTTGTGGAGTTCATTGACCACCGCCGACTTGCCGATGCCGGAATAGCCAGAGACCAACACCAACTCCGGCGCCCCGCTCGACACCACGCGTTCGAAGGCGGTGAGCAAGGTCTCGACCTCGTCGTCCCGCCCGTAGAGCTTCTCGGGAATCAGCAGGCGGTCGGGGATATCGCGTTCGCCGAGCGGGAATGCGTCAGTCGGGCACTGCATTTCCCATTGGCTGAGACAGCGGCTCAGATCGTGCTCGACGCCGCCTGCCGTCTGGTATCGTTCCTCGGCCGTCTTAGCGAGCAGCTTCATGACGATGGCCGAGACCGCCGGTGAAACATTCGCCACCCTCTCGTTGGGCGGTGTCGGCTGCCGTGCGACATGGCAATGGACCCATTCCATCGGATCGGAGGCGGAAAAGGGCAGGCTCCCGGTAAGCATTTCGTAGAGCGTCACGCCGAGCGCATAAAGGTCGCTGCGGGAATCGATCGAGCGGTTCATGCGCCCGGTCTGTTCGGGGGCCATGTAGGCAAGCGTTCCGGCGATCACTTCGGGCGGCTCGAGGGCCTGCCGCTCGCGGGAGAGGCGCGAGGCAATTCCGAAGCCGGTTAGCCGCACCTCGACGCCCGTGCCCGCTACCAGGATATTGGCGGGTTTGATGTCCTTGTGGACGAGACCGCGTTGGTGGACCTTGCCGAGCGCAGCGGCGATGCCGATCGCGAGGCGCAAGAAAAGCTCCGTTTCCATTGCCGTTCCGAGCAGCCGGGCGAGCGGCTCGCTGCCCGCGTCTTCGAGCACCAGCATGGTCCGGCCGCCTTCGCGCACCAACTCAAGCGGTCGCGCCGCCCATGCACCATCAAGTTCGTCCTTCAATCCATATTCATGGTCGAGGTGGCCTAAGCTTGAAGGTGTCGGGTACTCGAGGGCCGAAAGGACGACCAGCACCGGGTTCAGCTTGCCGTCGGTACCCCGGCGCCATTCCCGGTGGAACACGCGATCACCGTCCTCCCAAAGAACCTCCAAACTCCCATCTCCACCAACGCCGAAGAAAGAACATGTGCCTGCTTGCCGACTTCGTCATCTCGAGTGGCGCATCTGGCACCGCCACTTTCACTTCGGAGATCCTTCCAGTCAATTTGGCCAGGGTGAGCATATATGACGAACCGCGACCACTCCCCCACCTTATCACATCTCGCCTGATCGTCCCAACAACGAGCGGCCATTGCCCGCCCGTTCGATACGTGGTCCACCTATACGAAGGACCGCCCAGCGGCTGCTGGGCGGTCGGGCGGGTCGTGGACCCGCAGAGCTCCGGATGGAGGGAGCGCCGAAGCTTGGTGGTAGCATCGGGGGGATTCGCCACCTATCTCCCGAGGCAACGAATAGACTCTAGCGATAGACGGGACGATGGGAAATTATACCGTGGTTTCGTCTTTGCGATACTTTGGAATACCCATCGGCGAACTTCTGCCCGGCGGGTCATGTCGGCGAAGTCATCCTGCGCCCCGATAATGACTGGGGCGATGGTCTGAGGTACTCCAGCGCGCATGAACGTGCCGTCAGTTGCGAACCGTTGCCGGTGTTGGAGTCGAAAGTGTCTTGCCGGGACCGAGGCCAAAAAGAAAGCCTCCCGCGGGGTGGGAGGCCAAGGCGGGCCGATCGGTGGCGATCCGGCGTCTGGGAGGAGGGGAGAAAAGGAACGCTCACCATACGGCAGGGCTCCCGCCGGGGCTATTGGCCACCAGGAAGGATCGATTACCAATGAGGAGGAGATGACCTAGGCGCGGCCAAGACCTTTATATCTGCGTTTGTGGCTTTCCCGGAGCGAGCATCAGCTTATCGGCCATACGCGCAAGTTCGGGCAGGGATCTGGTGCCCATCTTCTGCATGACCTGGCTGCGGTGAACCTTCACGGTAATCTCGCTCACGCCTAGATCGCCGGCAATCTGCTTGTTGGGCCTTCCGGTTACCACCAATGCCATCACCTCGCGCTCCCGCGGGGTCAGGCTATCGAAACGCGCTCGCACCGTCGCCAATGCCTTTTCATTTTCAAGCCAGGCCCGGTCGCGCGCCAGGCCGACGTGAACGGCGTCGAGCAGATCCTGGTCTCGGAACGGTTTCGTCAGGAACTCGACCGCGCCCCCTTTCATCGCCTTGACAGACATGGGAATGTCGCCGTGCCCGGTGATGAAGACGATCGGCAGCTGAATATTTTCCCGCGACAGCTCGAGCTGAAAATCAAGGCCGCTTTGCCCCGGAAGCCGGACATCGAGCACGAGACAGGTCGGTCCGTTGGGTCGCCCAGACCTGAGGAAGTCGCCCACCGAAGCGAGGAGATTGACGGCAAAGCCGACGGAGCGCAGCAGACTGCCAAGCGCCTCGCGGATTTCCGGGTCATCATCGATGACAATGATGGTTGCTGGCGCCTCGGTCAATCGTCAGAGCCCTCAAGGTGAATCGACGTCTTGGGATATATACTATCCACCCCCACTGCAGCAGAGGGCGAAGCCCAACCAGCAGAGCGCCAGTCATGCGATGAGAACACTCCTCCTCTCTCCTTCGCTAGTGATGAAACGGAATTTCTTCGAACACCAGAATGCGCGATAATTACCTCGGCCACAAGGCTAGATGCGGGCGGTCCCCAAAAGCGCTTGCGCGTCCTGGAGTCCGCCATGGCGTGCCGATACGCCACATGGCTGCGTCCACCGTCAAAAGGGGACGCGTGCTGCAAGTATCGGGCGGCGCGAGGCAAGCAAATCTCAACCACTTGCGACGCTGTGCCGAGTGATACATCGCGACGATCGAAAGAATTCCTTCGCCGGAGTATCGCAATCAGGACACCGGCACTTTTTGGGCAGATGCCCGCTCGTTGCCGCAAGTCTTCTCTATACGATCGTATAGCTTGCGCCGCCTTTGTCTCCGTTCAATATTAAATCCATCCAGTCGAGCGCGCCACGACGCTAATTGGGATGATGCTGATCGGCGAAGTTGGGAGGCGGCAGTGCCAACCAAGAGACCTCTGATTGCGATCGTCGACGACGACGAGTCGATGCGGGAGGCTATCAAGGGGCTCATGAGGTCAATGGGATTTGATGCCGAGACCTTTTCATCCGCGGATGACTTCTTGAGATTCCCTCATATCCGCCGCACGGCCTGCCTCGTGACGGACGTCAATATGCCGGGAATGAGCGGGCTCGATCTGCACCGCCGGCTGGTCGCGCTGGGCAAGAGCATTCCGACTGTTCTGATCACCGCCTTTCCGGAAAAGAATGTGCGCGTGTCTGCGTTGGGCCCGGACATCGTCGGCTGCCTGACAAAACCGTTTGGCGAACAGATTTTGCTTGATTGCATCCGTTCTGCGCTGGCTCTCAATAGCGAGGGCAAGAGCGGTTCGTGAGGTCGCAAAAGCCAATGGAATCTCACATCAAACGGCTTCGACGAACCCCCCGAGCTCTGCGCTTCGATTCGCCGCAGCAGGTCAAGGAACTTGAGCGAGGGGCGGTACCACTGGCAGGCGCGGGAACGCCGGTGATCGGAGCCCATCCAATCTAGAGCCACCCACCCGCTGTCGGGCATGGTGGCGGCCGAGAAGATCGCTGCAGTGATTTTATCAGGCCGCATCTGGAAGATAGTCTCATGCGACCTGCAACAGGCCGAAGGCGACGGTTTCAGTCGGGGACGGCCTCAAAAGCCTTGACCGAAGAAGGCCGGATGAGGCCTATTTGATCCCAGCACCGCTGCTCAATGCGGCTTACCCAATGGCGGAGTTTGACTAAGTTAGGAAATCCTATTCACTCAGGCCGCGACTCCTTGTTTACGAAGTCGTCAGCAAGGATCCAGCAAGCCACTTTTAACAAAGCCAACACAGAAGGAAACCCGTGGCACTCAAATTGAAAACCGGAATCATGTTGATTGTGGCAATTGCCGCAGCCTGTCAGGCGCGCGCCGAAGATAGTCTCCTGGTCCATGCTTTGACCTGTGAACTGCCCTCTGGGGAGGTGAAGAACTTGCCGGCAGACCTTGAGGCTTCCGTGCCCGGCTTTGCTGCGCCAAAGAAAGAATTCACCTTGCCTTCCATGGATCTCTACAGCCTGGAAAAGCCAATTTCGGCCTTTGGCTATACGAGTTCAGAGGTCTTGATACAGCCGGGGCGCATATTGCTTGCGATTTCTGGCACCAACTTGGACGCTGTGATCAAATCGCAAGAATTGACGGTAGCCGATATGGATATCTTACCTGCGCTGAAACAGGTCGGCCTAAATACAGCGATCGTTGCGTTTCGGAGCGGCCAGGAAGATTTAGCATCGAAGGTATTATTAGGTTGCGAATATCAGATGCCTGAGGCTGCCTGGCCCATCGGCGGATCGGTCGATGATCTGAAGTTGGCCCAATAACCTATCGAGCCTGTCAGTCTATGATATGATAAAAGGATTAAAATATCAGGCTTTGATATGTTAATCGGTCCTATAAAAGCAGGCTACAGTCTGTCTCAACGAGATCGTCTCCCGCTCCGGCTTCAGGACATGAAACCTGACTCCAAACCCAAGCCTGTCAACAAGATAGCCGATCTTACAAAGGCATCTGGATCGGCATTGCGCGCAAGCCGCAATGGCGCTGCCTGATCCTGCTCACGGGGCTTCGCCGAGATAGTTGGCGGTTAGCGACTAAGTGGACAGGCAAAAAAACCGTGCTTCCAGGAGCAGCAAACTCAAGGAGTTCATCATGACACCCGACACCACTAATCCATATCCAGAACAACAGGAGGCATCCATGATGGCGTGGCGCGTCCATGACTTCGGCTCGCCCGAGGCAATGAAATTCGAGCCTGTCCCGAAGCCGGCACCCGGCCCAGGCGAAGTTCTGATCAGGGTCAGGGCCGCTGGAGTGGGTCCATGGGATGGATGGATCAGGGCAGACAAGAGCGCCTTGCCTCAGCCCCTGCCGCTGACGCTCGGCTCCGATCTATCCGGAGACGTCGTCTCGATCGGCGCCGATGTGGCCGATCTTGCGGTTGGGGACCCGGTCTATGGCGTAACCAATCCGAGGTTCATCGGAGCATATGCGCAGTATGCGGTGGCGTCGGCGGAGATGATTGCTCGCAAGCCTGCAACGATCAGCTACGCAGATGCTGCCTCCGTACCGGTGATCGCGGTCACGGCCTGGCATGGCCTGTTTGATCAAGGGCAACTCGTCTCCGGGCAAAAGGTGCTCATTCATGGCGCCGCCGGAACAACGACCTGCAAATCGTCTGGAACGCAGTCGCTCTACACACGACGCCCGGCATACCGGAATTCATGGATCCTGAGATCGCGCTGCTCCAGAGCGGGGCCGGCATGGATGTGGCCGGCCGCGGCTACGATCGGTTCACAGATGAAGAACGGCAGGCTGTTGTCAAAGCTTTTCCGCGTGAAAACCACTTCAAGGAAGGGATCATTGACGCGTTCTATCATGGCATGAAACACCGCCCCCACACCACCTTCGGAACCTTCAATGATGATGTCCTGGCGTTCAAGGACCCGAAGTTTCAACGGATCGATATGTGCAGCATCATTTTAGGTTCAAGGTGGCCGGGTTGAACTGGGTCACCGGCAGGGTGCAGTGCCTTGATGACTTCGTGTCTCGGAAAAAGCACCTCTAGCTCGCCTCGCTCACGAATTCGCGCGGGGAGCTCTTCGACAATCGGATGTCGGCTGTCGAGAGCTCGACAGATTTGCACGACGGAAGTGAGAACGAGGGTCAGGGCGCAACTCGATTTGTTGTGTGGCCGACTTTTCATCTGCCCCCCATGGGCGCATGGGCGGAACCGCCCTTTATGAACTTCTGGCGATCGGGTTACAGCCATCCAGCTTTTCTGAAGCGGGAGTAGAGGATACCACAGACGACGACGATGACGGTCAGGACGACGTAGTAGCCGTACTCTGTCCCTAGTTCCGGCATGTGCTCGAAGTTCATGCCGTATATGCCCGCGATCGCAGTCGGCACGGCGAGAATCGCGGCCCATGCGGCGAGCTGCCTCGTAATGGTCCCCTGCCGCTGCTGCTCCAGAAGGTTGGATGCCTCGAAGACCGATGTGATGATGTCCCGCAGGCCGCCCACGACGCTCTCCACGCGCCGGACGTGATCATGGACGTCGCGGAAGAACGGCTTTGAGTTCTCGTCGACGCAGGGCAGGTCCAGGTGGGTCAGCTTTCCGACGACTTCCGACATCGGCCCCAGCACGCGCTGGAACTTGATGACCTGACGTCTCATTCTGAAAATGCGCCTGATCTGCTCGCGTTCCAGGAAAGAGATCAGGACGTGCTTCTCGAGCTCGAGGACCCTGTCTTCCATGGTTTCCACCATCGGAAGATAGCCGTCGACAACGAAGTCTATAATGCCATGGAGAACATAGTCCGGGCCGTGCTCGAGGAGCTGCGGCGAATGCTCAAGCTGTTCCCGCAGGCCCTTATGCGACTTCGCGGATCCATGTCTCACCGAAATCAGGTGATGCTTGCCCACGAAGATGCATGTCTCGCCATAGGCTATCTTGTCGCCTTCCAAATGCGCCGTCTTGATGACCACGAAGAGTTGGTCGCCGTAGACGTCGACCTTCGGCACCTGCTGCCCGTTCAAGGCGTCCTCCACTGCCAGCGGATGCAGCCCGAACATCATCTTTAGACTGTCCATTTCGTCGGAAGTGGGTTCTGCGAGCCCTATCCAGACAAACTCGCCGTCTCGGGTTACGAAGGACTGGGATTGAAGCGCTACCTCTTCGGCGCGCTTGCCGTTTCGGTAGATGTACGATGCGATGACTGTCATAGGATACTCGGAAGTTGGGGGTAGCAGCGTGGCTATTCACCGCTTCATCAACGCGGAGCGTTGGCGAAGGTTCGCTCCCGGCGCTACAGCCAGCGTAGATCAGATGCTGAACTGTTCGCCGATTTCCACGACCTTGTCTGCGGGAAGCTCGAAGTAGGTCGATGGGTCGACGCCTAGCCCCGACTGCGCGATATAGAGGTCATCCTGCCACCGCGTAACGCCGAGGTCGGGTTGCCCATCAGCGTGCGTCGACCGCGATAAAACGATGTCGCGGAGGCGATCATGGTGTCGCCAATGAACAGCGCCGAACCCGTCAACCCTGCGGTCGCCGCACCAATGCCAGTGACGCGACGAGGCGCGATATCTGCTCGAACAGGCGCATCTTGCTTAGAAAAACGACATCCGTGGTTAGGTCTGAACAATCCGTCATGCGCTTGCACAGCGCCGCCGCTGCGTTTGCGAGGAGGGAACGCTGGCCGATTGGGTCCCAATGCTGTTGATGTTTCGAGAAACCGAAATATAACAGCAACTGCCTCCCTTCCCAGACGATGCCCGCCATCGGTCCCATTTGCGCAACACAATCCTAGCGAAAGACGAATATGACAAAACGGAAAAGGACCTCGATCGTCAGCACCGGGATTGGTGGACTTGACGAAATCCTACGCGGTGGCCTGCCGGCATCCAATCTTTACATGCTGCAGGGCGCGCCGGGATCGGGCAAGACAACGGCCGCGCTACAATTCCTGCGGGCCGGCGTCGAGGCGGGCGAAAGCTGCATTTACGTGACGCTTTCGCAGACAGCTGCGGAACTCGAAGCCATTGCCGTGTCGCACGGCTGGACGCTCGACGGGATCCGCGTCGAAGAGCTGTCCACATCCGGCGCGGTCAACGAGGCCGACGACCAGAGCATATTCTTGACCACTGATCTCCGGTTGGACGAGACCAGAAAAGCCATCGAAGCCGCGATCGAGAAACATAAGCCCCGCCGCCTCGTTTACGACTCCCTACTTGAGATCCGCTTGATCACCGGTGACTCGCCGCGTTTCCGTCGCGAGTTGATCGGCTTCAAGTCCTTCCTGGCGAAACAGGACGTCGTGGCGCTGTTGCTGGACACGCAGACAGCCGGCAACGACCGCAGCGGTGAGGAGGTGGAGGGGCTGGCGCACGGTGTCATTCGCTTCGACAAATCACTGGAAGAATATGGCGGCGTACGCCGCCGCATCGAGGTCTCGAAGATGCGTAGCGTGCCTGTGGCTGACGGCTATCACGATATGGCGATACGTGAAGGCGAGGGCGTCGTCGTCTTCCCTCGTATCACGCCGAGCACAGCGCCAGAGATCGCCAAGCCACAGCTGATCAAGTCTGGCGTGGCCGAACTCGACGAGATGTTCGGTGGTGGTCAGGAGGCCGGAACAACCACACTGGTAATCGGGCAGTCCGGCACCGGCAAATCAACGATGTCATCTCTTTATGCGACGGCGGCGCTGGAACGAGGCGAGAATGTCGCGCTGTTTCTCTTCGAGGAGCGCTTGGAGACGTTCTTCCGCCGCTCCGAAGGTTTGGGCATGGAACTGCGGCAATTCCACAAGGATGGTAAGCTGGTCCTGCGGGATTTTAACCCGAACGAGATTTCGCCCGGTGAATTCGGGCAGATCGTTCAGGAGGCGGTTACCCAAAACAGGTCGCGAGTGGTGGTGATCGACAGTTTGACCGGTTACCTCAACTCTCTGCCGCATCGAGAGAAAGCCGTTCGCGACATCCAATCGCTCCTGAAATACCTCGCCCGGTCCGGTGTCCTGACCATGCTCATCGTCGCGCAGCACGGCCTGCTTGGTCAAAATGTTGGGATCGACGTCGATGTCAGCTTTCTTGGCGACACCGTCCTCCTGCTTCGGATCGTTGAGCACGAAGGCCGCCTCCGCCGAAACATCACGGTGGTCAAGAAGCGTCATGGACCGCACGATCTCAACGTCCGCGAGCTGCTGATCGAAAGCGGCAGCGTAAGTGTCGTGGCCTACAATCCCTTGCCTGATCCGAAATGAACATCGTTACGCCCGAAAGCGAACTGGACTGGGTTCTCGTCCTCGCTCCTTTTCGCAAGGACGCGGAGTATATAGCGGCGTCTCTTCGTGAGCAGGCGGTCGAGGTCAAAGCAGTCAAGGCGGACGAAGATCTGGTCCAGCATCTTGCCTTGTCACCCGGGATCATCGTTATCACCCACGAGGCACTCAGTTCCGAGGTCGTAGGCAAAATCGCAGAACATCTCGCCGAGCAGGCTGGCTGGTCTGAAGTTCCAATCGTCGTTTTGTTGGAGCGCTCTGCGCCAGTCGCGAGAATACGCACCCGATTGCAGGCTTCCTGGCCAGATGCTCGCCTTCTGTTCCATACCCGCCCGATCGCACCGTTGGAATTCGTGAACGCCATCCAGTCGAATATGCTGGTGCGACTGCGCCAGCGCCAGGTTCGCGATTCCATCGAACGGGAGCGAGAGCTGCGTCTGGAGCTTAATCATCGGGTAAAGAACATCCTGGCGAGTGTCAGCTCGATCTTCCGGATGACCAGGCGCGGCGCGGCATCTGTCGATGACTTGGCCGACGATTTTACAAGCCGCCTTCAGGCGCTTTCCAACGTCCATACTGCTGTCTTCGAAGCCGGCGGGGAGGAGGTCTCGCTGTGCGACGTCGTGGGCCTGACGGTTTCTCCGTACAACAGTGATGGCATGAGCCGCATCAACGTCAGCGGCCCTGAGATCACGGTCGGCCGCGAGGCCGGAACCACGATAGCACTGTGTTTGCACGAACTCATAACGAATGCGATCAAATACGGCGCATTGTCAGAGCCCGATGGAACGGTCGAAATCGTCTGGACGATCGCGGAAGCGGGCGGCCCCAAATTAAGCTTGAAATGGATTGAAACGGGCGGTCCGCCGGTGCGTGAACCGACGCGGCAAGGCTACGGCACGAGATATGTTCGCTCAGCGTTCGCGTCCTTGTTCGGATCGCTTCCCGACATCTCCTTTGCCCCAGACGGCTTTCGGTGCAGCGTGAGTGGTCCGTTATCGCGCGTCACGCCGCAAAACCACAATACGGCAGATTAGCATCTATTCAGGCAGCACTTTTCCTGCGCCGCGATTTAACCAGGGTGGTTCACCGAGCGCGAGGCCTTGCCGGGATCCCGCCGCGGTTCCATTGCCCACAGCCCAGTCGAAGCCCGCGGGCCCCAGGCTGCCAATCGACCACTGTCACAACAAATCCATCAGAATCCTATCACCGTACCCCTTTGCGGCGCGTGGCGTGGTCGGACCATCCGACACCCTCTCGCATGAACTCTTCCGAGGCTTTTGCGTTGTGGTAGTTCTGCCGGCAATTCAGGTCAGCCACGAGGCACGATGGAATCCCCAATCAATTTTCCCGCCGAACGCCTTCAACAAATCCTCAACAGCGCCATCGATACCGGGATCATAACCCTCGACGCTGAAGGCAATATCACCAGCTGGAGCAAAGGTGCCGAGAGGCTGCTTGGGTGGTCGCAGGAGGAGATGCTCGGAAAGACGCTGATCGAAATCTTCCTAGATGACGAGGGCGCCCCCGATTTGCTGGCAGCTGAGCTGGAAGATGCTCGACTGAACGGCAAAGGAGGAGGCGAAGGCTGGCGGATGCGCAAGGACGAGGGACGGATATGGGCGGTGGGAGAGACAACGCCGCTCTTCGATGACTGGCGCGAGCTGGTTGGGTTCGTGAAAATCCTCAGGGATCGTACCGAGCAGCGACAAATCGAGATCGCCCTTCGGGAGCGCACCCGAGCTTTGGAGATCCTCAATCGCGCGGGCGCCAGCCTTGCACGCGAGAACGATCTGGAGAAGGTCGTTCGGTTGGTGACCGACGCAGGCGTCGAGCTGACCGGTGCGCAGTTCGGCGCGTTCTTTTACAATGTCATCAACAAGGCCGGCGAGAGCTACATGCTCTACACACTCTCAGGTGTGGCCCGGGACGCGTTTTCGAAGTTTCCCATGCCGCGCAACACCGAAGTCTTTGCGCCGACGTTCCTCGGCCAAGGCATTTTGCGCTCTGACGACATCACCAAGGATAGCCGATACGGAAAAAACGCACCACGCCACGGTATGCCGGAAGGCCATCTCCCGGTCCGAAGTTACCTTGCAGTTCCTGTTATTTCCCGAACAGGAGAGGTTATCGGCGGACTCTTCTTCGGCCACGAGAATGTGGGTGTATTCGATGAGGAATCTGAAAAGGGCTTGGCGGGCCTTGCTGGCGAGGCAGCAGTCGCCATCGACAATGCGCGGCTATTCGACGCCGCTCAGCGCGAGCTGCTTGAGCGGCGGCGCGCCGAGGAGGCTCTAAGGGAGCTCAATGCCAATCTCGAAGATCTTGTCAGGCAAAAAAGGGATGAGCTTACACGCAACGCCGATGCTCTTCGACAAGCACAAAAGATGGAAGCGGTCGGGCAGCTGACGGGTGGTGTCGCCCATGACTTCAACAACCTCTTGCAGATTATTGTCGGCAACCTGGACACGCTGATGCGAACTTTGCCGCCTGAAGCTGGCCGCCTGCGTAGAGCGGCCTCACAGGCGATGAATGGTGCGCGGCGCGCCGCGGCGCTGACCCAGAGACTTCTGGCTTTCGCTCGCCGACAGGCGCTTGACCCGAAGCCCGTTGACGCGAATGCGCTCATACGAGGCATGTCGGAGCTGTTGCACCGTACGATTGGCGAGATCTACCAGATCGAAGTGGTGTTAGCTGGTGGCCTCTGGAGGACAGAAGCGGATCCGAATGAGCTTGAAAGCGCCTTGCTCAACCTGGTGATCAACGCACGCGATGCGATGCCCGGTGGTGGGAAACTGACGGTCGAGACTTTCAACGCTCATCTCGACGAGGCGTATGCCGCAATGCACGCCGAAGTCATTCCCGGCCAGTATGCCGCAATCAGTGTTTCCGATACTGGAACGGGTATGGAGGCCGAAACCCTTTCTCGCGTTTTTGAGCCGTTCTTCACAACCAAGGATCAAGGTAAAGGCACAGGCCTTGGGCTCAGCCAGGTCTACGGTTTTGTCAAACAGTCAAAGGGTCATGTGAAGATTTACTCAGAGGTCGGAGAAGGCACGACTGTCAAAATCTATCTCCCCAGGCTGTTGGCCGAAGGCGCGGAGGAAGAGGTGGCCGAGCGCGCGCCGATCCCTGAGGCGGCAGACGGCGAATTTATCCTCGTCGTCGAGGATGATCCGGATGTGCGGGCATATTCGGTGGAGTCGCTGCGAGAGCTGGGCTACCAAATATTGGAAGCGAAGGATGGCCCTACTGCCCTCCAACTACTGGCGGCCCACGGACCGGTTAATCTGATCTTCACCGATGTTGTCCTTCCCGGGGGGATGAGCGGAGCGGACGTCGTCGCTAGGGCAAGAGAAATGTATCCAGAAATGAAAGCGCTGTTCACCACCGGCTATTCGCGCAATGCTATCGTGCATCATGGCCGCCTGGATAAGGGCGTAAACCTTCTGACAAAGCCGTTCTCGTTCGAAGACCTGGCGGTACGAATAAGGGACGTTCTTGACCTCTGAAATAAAGTTTCAGTATGGATCCCCAGGGCGGCGAGGTGGTGGCTGAAAAGTCTCGGAAACTGCCCCATATTTGGTCCCCGCTTCTGGCGCGGCAACCGGCGGCCTTTGTGTTTTCCGGAGGCCTAGTCAGGCTTCGATCAGCCAATGGCCTTGATGCTGGTAGTCTTCTAGGGTTCCATCGACTGAGACGTCATATGACCAGCAGCGCGCCACGCAGCCCTTAAGCGGTGTTGGACATTGAATTTTAAATTGGCGCCTTTAGATTTTAAATGTAACCGCCCGATTGCTACCGCGGCGATTTTGCTTTGATGCGAGCGACGAGCAGCTCGTCGTCAACAAAGCTGTCGAGGAAGTCGTTCCATTCTTGGGGTGAGCGGCGGGCGTCTTTGAGCATCTGCTCCAATTCGTCCATGCCGTCGTCCGTCAGTGCGGTCACGGATTCGTCGTCTCCGGTGTACACGGAGATGATGCTGCCGTAGCTCAGATTATCATCGTTGGAGACGATTGCCTGAAGAAGTTCCGGGTCCTCTTCGAGAATTTCGGCAACAAATTTGATCGTACGGACGTAGGTGACTGTCGCCATCAGGCTGCCTTTGCGTCGATTGCGGTGATCGTCGACCAGTTCCACGGAAGGAGTTCGTCGAGTCGATTGATCTTGTGATCGTGGATGCGATCGAGCACGTCAGTCAGATAGGCTTGCGGATCAAGACCATTCATCTTTGCCGTCTCGATGATCGTCATGGCGCGTGCCAAGGTCTCCGCTCCCGTATCGGCTCCCGCGAAGAGCCAGTTCCGTCTTCCCACGCCTATCGGCCGCAGTGCCCGCTCGGCGGCATTGTTGTCGATCGCAACGCGACCGTCTTCGAGGAACAGACAGAGCGAAGACCATCGGCTCAATCCGTAGCGGAAAGCTGTCGCCAGATCGCTTTTGCCCGGAATGCGCGTGAGTTGAGCTTCAGCCCAGTGGCGGAATGCATCGACCTTAGGCTTGCTCTGGGTCTGACGCGCGGCAAGCCGGATCTCAGGAGGCTGCCCATTGATGCCACGCTCGATGTCGTAAAGCGCTCCGATGCGATCGAGAGCCTCTCGCGCGATCTCGGACTTGTTTGATGTCCAGATATCGTGGAAGTCTCGTCGCCAATGAGCCCAGCAGGCGGCTTCCTTGAAGCGAGATGTTCCATTCTCTCCAGGCGAGTATAGCTTGCCATATCCTTTGTAGCCGTCAGCCTGAAGGATGCCGCTTGATTGCTTGAGGTGGCGGTGGACGTGCTCTTCTTTCCAGTCAGGAGCAAAATAGTAGACTGCACCGGGCGGGGAAGTCCCCACCCATGGACGTTGATCCCGGACATACGTCCAGATCCTGCCCTTCTTCACACCCTTGCCCAACCCCTTGTCTCGCAGCGAGCGATCCAGCACTCGGATCGGGGTGTCGTCGGCATGAAGGAGGTCACTTGCCATAATCGCCGTTTCGATCCGCTCGATGAGAGGCTGAAGCACCTGCATGGCGCGACCACACCAATCAACCATCGTGCTGTCGGGAATGTCGGCGCCCATGCGGGCGAAGATCTCGTTCAGACGGTACAGTGGCAAATGGTCGTCGAACTTCGAGACCAGAATGTACGCCAAGAGGCCAGCGCCGGCCATGCTGCCCGGTATCGGGCGGCTGGGTGCTGCCACCTGCACCATTTTCTCGCAGCAGCGGCAGGACTTCTTCAGTCGAGAAACTTCGATGACTTTCATCTGCGCGGCGATCATGTCGAGGATTTCGCTGACGTCCTCACCGACAAGACGCAATTCACCTCCGCATTCCGGGCAGCAGGAGCCAGGATCGAGCTCTCGGCGCTCGCGAACCGCCTTGTCCGAGACGCGTGGGCGCCGGCGCATGATCTTTTCAGATGTATCCGCCAAGGGAACAACAGACGCCGCCTCATCAGGTTCATCGATTGGCGCCGTACTGCCTTCAGCGGCGGCGATCAACAGATCCTCAAGCGCTAGTTCCAACTGCTCGATTTCACGCTCAATCTTTTCAGACGACTTGCCGAAGACCTGTTTCTTCAGCTTGGCAATGCGCAGCCGCAGCGTTTGGATTAACTGATCATGCGCTTGCAATGTGGCCGACATCTTCGCGTTTTCCGCCTGCAAAGCGGCAATCATTGCCTTGAGAAAGGCTGGATCGTCCGGAAGATTTGTCGTCGCGCTAGACATGATCCTGACTACCACGAGCCAGGATAAATTTCCATAAAAACCAGTGGTTTCAGTGGGATAAAATCACCCGACACGGGCCGGTGGCGCACCCCAATCAGGACGACGCCAATCGATCCCTTCCCACAACATCGCCAGTTGGGCCGACGTCAGCCGGGCAGTCCCGTCGGATGCAGAAGGCCAAGGAAACCGCCCCTTCTGCAAGATCTTGTAATACAGGCAGAAGCCCTGGCCATCAAAATACAGCAGCTTCAAACGATCGCCACGCTTGCCGCGAAAGGCGAAGACCGCGCCGCCAGTCGGCTTCTGACGCAAAACATCCTGCGCAAGCACGGCAAGGCCTTCTACTCCCTTGCGCATGTCCGTGATCCCGCACGCAAGATACACCCGAACGCCGGTCCCAGGCCCAATCATGCTGCTTCCACTGCCCGGATAACCTGCGTCAGGACGCTGGGGGCCACCGAACTCTCGAAGCGAAGGGTGCGGCCGCAGCTCAATCGTAGCTCAATCATCCCGAAGCAGCTCTCCCTCAATTCAGGGGCATCGTTCTGCACGGCATTCAGATCGACGGGAATGAACAATGCACTCGAAGACACCGAGAGCAGCCCCTTCTTCTTGAGCTCGCTACGCCAGGCGTATATCTGCTGCCGCGTTACATCGTGACGACGAGCAATCTCTGTGATCGTGGCTCCAGAAACCCCAACCGACATGACAATTGCAAGCTTGTCTTCTTCGCGCCACCGCCGTCGACGTTCCTGCCCAAGAATTTCAACGCGCATCGCAATCCTCGCCTAAGACACGTCGCTAACGACGTCGTTAAACACGTGTCTTAGGCCATCAGGGCGCTAGGCGGCAGGCGGTGCCAATCGCGCGGTTACTTTTAAATTAGACGGAATGTGAATTAAGAATGGCCGGATGAAGACCGATCCTACCATGGGTTTCTCGTGTCTGCGTTGATCGTTTGACCGGTAAAACGGCTTCCAAACGCCAGGGATTGATCTGCTGGTCACTCACCGATGGCGGCGCGAACCAGACCGGCCGGGAAGGGTCCCCGTGTGAGGCAATTTGATTGAGCCCGGGTGACCTTTAACCCACACGGAGGCCCAACATGCTCCGGCTCGGCCGCTCGAGGGAAATCAATGAAGCGAAGAGACGGAACCTGAAGGTCAAAACGAAGTTCGGCACCGAAATTCTCCAAAAGGAGCCAATGATGGTACCGAACGCATCCCTTGTTTCGCGCCTCGCCGTTGCAGGCGCGTTCATCTCGCTCGCACAACCTGCAAGCGCTCAAACCTCTGACAAGCTGACGAACAAAGCCAAGGAACTGGTTGCCTCGATTACCGGCCAGACCGACGAGCGCCTGCAGAAGGTCGCAACCTTCGACCATCAACCAACCGGCGTTACCGTGTCCGAAGATGGTCGAATTTTTGTGAACTTTCCACGCTGGTCGGAAGATGTGCCCGTGTCCGTCGCCGAGGTCATGACCGACGGTTCAATCAAACCCTATCCCAACAATGAGTGGAACGCTTGGCGCAATGCCAAGATGTCGGAGATCTCGCCGAAAGATCACTTCGTCACGGTACAGAGTGTCGTTGCGGATCAGAAGAGCTCCCTCTGGGTCGTCGACCCAGCTGCACCCAACAGCGAAAAGACAGTCAAGGACGGGCCGAAACTGGTCCAGGTCGACCTCAAAACCAATGCCGTCAAGAAGGTCTATCCCTTTTCGCCAGACGTCGCTGGACCCGCAAGCTATCTCAACGACGTGCGAATCGCCCCCGACCGCGCCTTTGCCTATTTCACGGACTCTGGCATTCCGGGCGGCCTGGTCGTGCTGGATCTTCGCTCGGGCAGGGCTTGGCGGGTGTTGAGCGGTGATCCATCAACGCAGGCCGAAAAGGATGTTATCGTCGAAACCGACGGCAAACCATTACGCCGTCCGGACGGCCGCCAGCCGCAGTTCAACGCCGACAGTATTGCGCTTACGCCTGACGGCAAGACCCTCTATTGGAAGGCATTGACCGGCAAGACCATGTATCGGCTGCCGACCGATGCCTTGCAGAAGGCGGAAACGGATCCCAATGCGGTTCGGCCCGAGAAGGTCGCCGAGACCGAGCCGACGGATGGCCTTTGGATCGACCAGCAGAACCGCATCTACCTCAGCACGATGGCGAACAATGGCATCAAAATCCTTGGCGCTGATGGAACGGTGACGCCATTGCTCGAAGACAGCCGATTACGCTGGCCGGACACATTCGCCCAAGGACCCGATGGCACAATGTACGTGACCGCATCGCATATTCAGGACTCGCCTTGGTTCAATCAGGCTTGGACCGACAAAACCTTTACTCTCTTCAGATTCGCTCCGCCGAATTGAAAGGCACGTACCTGCTCACGCAAAACACGTTACCGCTTCAACGTGATCCACACTTAAAATAACCGCGCTAAATTTGCCGGCTTTAGCGTAAGCGGAAAGTGGCCCAATCTTGCTGAAATCCAACAGAAGCTGACCAGAGCGGGTCGGGACGCCTGTGACGACGTCGCGACGTCAAGAGGTTCTGGCGCTGAAAGCGAGGGAAATTTGTTCAAGTTGCAGGAAACTCTCGTGAAACGCGTTTCCGCAGGCGTGCTCAACGTTGGCTATTACGAGACAGGGCCTGCGGATGGCATGCCGACCATTCTTCTTCATGGCTTTCCATACGATGCTCATACCTATGACGAGGTGGTGACTAATCTTGCCGGCGCTGGCCACCGCTGCATCGTGCCATTTTTGCGTGGCTACGGTCCAACCCGGTTCTTATCGTCGGAAACGCGGCGCTCAGGCGAGCAGGCGGCACTAGGCGCGGATTTGCTGGCGTTGTTGGACAGCCTCGGTATCGAAAGAGCTATCCTCGGAGGCTATGACTGGGGTGGTAGAGCCGGCTGCATCGTCGCTGCGCTATGGCCTGAAAGAGTAGTCGGCCTTGTGAGCGCCGGTACGGGCTACAACATCCAGGACATCGCTGGCGCCGCCGAGCCGGGACCGCCTGATCAGGAGGCACGTGACTGGTATCAATACTACTTTCACACAGAGCGTGGCCGCAAAGGCCTGGACGAGAACCGGGGCGAGATCAGTCGTTTTCTATGGAAGACCTGGTCACCATCCTGGTCCTTCGATGACGCCACATTCAAGAGAAGCGCGGCCGCTTTCGACAATCCTGACTTCATCGATGTCGTAATCCATTCCTATCGGCATCGTTATGGCGTCATTGGAGGCGATCCAGCTTATGCAGAAATCGAAGAGAGATTGGCACGCAAACCCGATATTGCCGCTCCGACCATCGTAATTTTGGGCGCGGACGATGGCGTCGACCCTCCTCAATCGAATGACGAGGAGGCCAGAAAGTTCATCGGGTTCTACCACCGTCGCATACTGCAGGGTGTCGGGCACAACGTGCCGCAGGAAGCGCCGACCAGTTTCGCGGATGCTATCCGGGAACTGCGCGAGCGGGATTGAGCGGCGTTTGGCCTTGCGATGTGATTGCTCGACCAAGCTTCTACCTCACCAAACGATTTGGCACACTCGGCCGGCCTTATCAATGCAGCTGTGCGATGAGGCGGTTACACGACCGCCTGTCCAAAAGCGATCACCTGCCATTCGCTGTTGGCAGAAATCATTTGTGGGTAGCGGCGAAGACTGGATTGGGTCATCGCCCATCGTCAATATCTTCCCTTCCCTGGCATCGGCTACATTCGTGCTGCAGGCCGGGCTCGTTCTCCTGGGGTCGAATATCGCAACCGCGCCGCCCAATAGAGCCGGACGAAACGCGCCCCCGAGCCTTGCCAGGCCAGTGAACGAACCGGCGCGGCGCGCCTATCCGAACCTTCAGGTCATCGATGAGACGGGACTGATCGTCGCGCCGTTTCCGCAGGCGGCGCTGTTTCTTGCCGGAAAGGCCCTAACGCCGTATAGCCGGGCCGGTGGCTCGGCCGGGTGCCTGACTGATTTCTTCGTCGGCGCGCATGCTGCGGTTCATTAGGTTTTGCTACCAACGCGAGAGGTTGGTCGACACCGGTCATACTTCCCAACTGTCGTTGCGATCTCAGCGGCTCATTGATTTCGGAATTTCGGCCGGTTCGCCGCCGGGACGACCCGCTCGAAGAAAAGCAGTTGCTCCTCGCCAGTCATATTTGAGGCTTCAAATATCAGCCTGTCTACCCGCCGAACCGCCCCAGCCTTCTTAGTCAAAGCTGCAATGACCTTGGCCGGTGTCTTTGGTGTCAGCGTCATCGCAAGGGCTTTTGGCCCCGCCTCGAGTTTGGCGATGCCAAGCCGTCCCGCTGCAAGCTGCAGTCGGGTTGTCCGCAAAAGCAGGAGTACATCCTGCGGCAGTTCGCCAAACCTGTCCTCGAACTCCTCTTCGAGGTCGTCCATCTCGCTCAGTGTGGATGCCCTCAAAAGCTTGGCGTAGAGATTGAGCCTCACCGCCGGATCCGACACATAGTCCGACGGTATAGTGCCCGCCACACCGAGGTTCACGATGGCACGCAGCGGAGTACCCGCTGGTTGTTTGCGCAATCTCGCGACGGCACCTGCAAGCAGCTTCTGGTACAGGCCGATGCCAATAACCTTCATGTGCCCGGCCTGGTCCTCGCCAGCAATGTCGCCCCCGCCGCGCAAGTCGAGATCTCGAAGGCTGATTGAAAGGCCGGCGCCCAGGCGGTCGTTCTCGACGAGGGTCGAAAGCCGCAAGCGCGTTTCATCGGAGAGCTCGGCGTTTTCTGTCAGAAGAGTGGCGATGCCCTGAGCTCCGCCGCGCCCGACACGCCCGCGCAACTGATGGAGCTGTGCCAGCCCGAACCGGTCAGCCTGCCATACGAACATGGTATTGGCGCGCGGCACGTCGAGGCCGTTTTCGATGATGTTGGTGGCGAGAAGGACGTCGCCGTCGCCTTCCGCAAAGCCAACGATTGCTTCATCGATGGCCGCCGCCGGCATGTCGCCATGCGCGACCTTGACGGAAAGTTCCGGAACGATCTTTCGCAGTATCGTCTTGACGACGTCTATGTCCTCGATACGAGGCACTACAACAAAGCTCTGTCCTCCGCGGCGCTTTTCGCGCATAAGGCCGGTCCGCATTGACGCGTGGTCGAATACCGAAAGCGAGGTACGGACCGGCCGGCGTCTAAGGGGCGGGGTGGTCAAGAGGCTCACTTCGTGCACGCCCACCATCGCCGACTGCAAGGTCCGGGGGATCGGCGTCGCCGACATGGCGAGCGTATGAAGAGACGGTACGAGAGTGTTCATCGCCCGTTTTTCTTTCAACCCGAAACGGTGTTCCTCGTCGACGATTACCAACGCAAGATGGGCAAAGCGGACGTCTTTCGCAAGGATCGCCTGAGTCGTGACAATGACGCCAATCTCGCCAACGGCCAGTGCCGCCTTCACCTTTTTCGCCTCCCTCGGCTTGAGCAGGCGAGACAACATGCCGACCGAGACGCCGGTCCCTGCGAAGCGACGCGTAAACGTGGCAAAGTGCTGACGGGTCAGCACGGTGGTCGGGGCAATAACGACCACTTGCCCGCCGGCAAGTGCTACTGCTGCTGCAGCACGTAGTGCGATTTCGGTCTTGCCAAAGCCAACGTCTCCGCAGACAAGGCGATTCATCGCGCGTCCAGTCGCGAGATCGGAGAGGACTGATCTGATGGCTTCGGCCTGATCATGAGTTTCGGTAAATGGAAAACGCCGCGTGAAGGCGGAAAATCCGGCACGGGGCGGAACGAATGCCTCTGCCCGCGATGCCTGCCTGTGCTTGGCGAGCTTTATGAGATGACGCGCAGTCGACTGGATGTCCGCTGCGATCTTTTCACGCTTGTTCTGCCAAGCATCGGTGTGAAGGCGGTCGAGTGTGACGGCCTCGGGTTCGGAGCCATAGCGCCACAGCTTTCCAAATTCCTCCATCGGCACGAGCACCGAATCCCCATCGCGGTATTCAAGGCGAGCGGCGTCGCGACAAACGTTCTCGACGGCTATGCTTTCCAGGTCTCTCAGAACCCCAACGCCATGGTCTTCGTGAACAACGACATCGCCGATCCGAAGCTCCGGCTCGACCAGAAGTGTACTGCAATTGGAAGCCGTGCTTATTCCATCGGCTGCGGCGACGACCGCTATCCTTTCTGTCACGTCGATAAACCCCTGGTCCAACTCACAGGCCAGTTTAAGAACAGTTCCGGGCTCGGCCTTCAGGACCGCCTCCCAGGTATCGATGGACTGGGGCGCCGTCCCGGTTGCTTGTCCCAGACGCCGACAAAGGGCTTCCGAGCCGTTGCCTTTCCCGGAAATGACGACCTTCAGCCCATGTCGCAGGCAGTCCTGCATCCAATTAATCAAGGCTGTGCGAGGGTAGGTGTCGGATGCCTCTGTAGGTAGGTCACCGCCTTCTTCGAGATCCAGTTCGCGTGCCGACACGCTGCTGGCCTGCCGCTCCCATTCGGCGCGGTCGAGGTAGAGCGAACGAGAGGAGGGGGCCTCCACCTCGCCGAAATCCTTGCGGGACTGGCGAGCGTCGTCGACGATCTCAAGATAGCGCTCCACCTGGTCGGTCGCACCCGGAGCGAGAACTACGGTGGCGTCGCCCAAGAAATCGAATACGGTTGGCATGTCTTGATATAGGCGCAGAAGCAAGCGCATCACGGTATCCGAAGTCGGAACAAATTCTTCTGTAATGCCTTCGGTCAGAATAGCTTCGGATGCCGGACCGAATATCACCTTATCGAGATAACTCTCTGTCCGCTGAGACACACGGTCAAAGCCTCTCAATTCCAGAACGCTATCGTCCTTTGAAAGGACGATACGCAGAGGTCCTGGTGCGCCAGCAGGGTAGATGTCAATCACGCCTTCCCGAACTGCGAGCTCGCCGGGATCGTCCGCAACGCCTTCCTCCACATAGCCGGTCCGTTGGATGAAGTCTGAGAATGCGTCGCGATCGAACGCTTTTCCGACGACGAGTTCGAGACGGCTGTTTGCGATGACGGTCGCTGGCGGAATCCGTTGAAGCGTTGCATCGAGCGAGGTCAGAAACAATCGCGGCGCGTCGCTGGGCATGCTCCAGATCCGTAATGCGTCCATCCGCAAACCCATACAGCGCTGCGAAGGCGGCACGCGGTCATAGGGCAGGCAGTCCCAAGGCGGCAAAAAAATAATCTCGATGTCGGGGAAAAGGGCGCTGACGGCGTCAGCAATTTTGGTAGCCGCGCCTTCGCTCAATGCGACATAGCACAGCGATCGTTCCGAACGTCGTAGCGAGGCAACCAGCCTCGTTGCTACCAAGCCGGGCGGCGGCTTAAAACCTTGCATTTTTTGGGCTGCGGGAGGAGATGCGGATGCCTTTTCATCTCTATACTCAACGATGCTCACAGGAACTGCCATTCTCTCGTCAGTGATATTACCAACGTGTAAGAACGGGGTCTTAATCAGCTTGTTCCACTCAGACAGAGGCAGCCTATCAATCCGAAGGCATCCTCAGCGGTTTCGCCCAGTGCCCTCACGCTGAAATTCTTCGGGCTGAAGGTCGGCGAGGTCTCGGGCGGCAAGTTCGAGGAGAGGATACGCGAACTCGTCGAGGCGGACCCCGATCTGGCGGAAATCATGGAGCCCTTCCTCGCTGGTCGACGCAAGCTGCGCGAAGAGTTCGCCAAACCGGACAAGAAGGTTCTCCAGGAGGCAAAGCATGATGAAGTTTGCAAGCGCCTGATGACGGTGCCAGGGGTCGGGCCGGTTGTCTCCCTCGCCTATGTCTCGACGATCGATATTCCCAGCCGGTTTCGCAATTCGCGGGCGGTGGGAGCCGTACTGGGCCTCACCCCCGTGCTCAACCAGTCCGGCGAAAGCAAGCGGGTCGGTCACGTCTCCCTATGCGGGGATGCCATGATGCGAAAGCTCTTCCGTTCCAAGGCATGCCGACTTTTCGATACCTATCAAGGCGGCCAAGCCTAAAGTGTCCATACCGAAGACGTAAGCATCAGATCGTAACTAATACAAGGTAACAATCTCGCGCCAGACTCACGCCGGTCCGCACATCATTTTCCGAGCAAACGCCTCTTTCGAGCTTCGTCGAGACTCCATATTCGAGTACGTTGGCGAAAAAACGCTCCACCTTTCACCTGCCGGTTTCCTTTTGTTTTCTGCCTGAGCGGAGAGGCTTTGGCTTTGGCGCGCGTGGATCAATTTCTGCGAACAAGGCTGAAACGTTCACCGAAAGAACCCGCGCAAACGCCTCGAGCGTAGCGACGGTGACATTTTCCATGCCTCTCTCGACCCGTCCGACATATGAGCGATCGATCTCGGCCTCGAGAGCCAGTCTTTCCTGAGAAAGACCTTTGGCCACACGAAGTCGTCTGAGATTCCAGCCGATGGTTTGTCGAACGTCCATCCCATAACAAACGCATATTCACGGCTTGACAATCGACGGACTGACAGTCCCAAATTAAAGCTGCAAGGAGGACGCTCCCATGGAACTACGCCAGCTCTCCTACTTCGTCGCGGTGGCCGAGGAACTGCACTTCGGCCGGGCGGCCGCCAAGGTGCGCATCGCCCAGCCGGCGCTTTCCAATCACGTGCAGGCGCTGGAGCGGGAACTCGGCTGCGCGCTGTTCATCCGCTCGACCAGACGGGTGGAACTGACCAGGGCAGGGGAGATCTTCCACGAGCGCTGCGTCGGGATCCTCAGCGAAGTCGATGTGTCCGCCGAGATCACCAGGGCGGTGGCCGGCAAGACGATAAGGCAGATCAGGATCGGCACCGTCTATCCCGCCACCACCGGCGTGCTGCCGGCGTTTCTGGCAAAGATCGCCCGCAAGTACCCGGATATCCGCATCCATATATCAAGCGGCAATACCGGCGACATCATCCGCGGCCTGGAAAACGGCCAGATCAATCTCGGCTTCATCCGGCCGGTGGAAAACATCGGCTCCTTGCGCTTCTCCTCGATCGCCCATGAGCGGTACCTGCTGGCGGTGGCGAGGAGCAACCCACTGGCGGAGCAGGCGGAGATTGCCATCGACGATCTGCGCTCGGAGAAGATCATCGCCTTCAATCGCAAGAACCTCTCCTACACCGAGCGGTACTTCAACGAGAAGTTCGAGGAATACGATCTGACCCGCAACATCGCCTATAGCTGCGATGATACCTATTCGCTGGTGTCGCTGGTTTCTGCCGGGCTTGGCATCGGCTTTGCGCCGGAATGGACCGAGGGCCTGCCGAACCGGGACTTCGAACTGAAGGCTGTCAGAGGCATCGACTTCAGGATCGGGCTCGGTGTTGCGTGGAGCAAGGACGACCCAACCGCCTCGCGCGATGACATCGTCGATATCGCGAGGTCACTGGCGCGGCCGGGCAGGTGAGGCGAGGGGTATCGCGGGTACCGCCCAAAGCGGAACGGCTTGCCGGGGGCAGTCGGTCCCGGGTTCCGCTCGTTCCCGAGCGGCGCTCCGCCAACCCTCCTGCGGCTGCCCTTTTAACCGGTCAAGCCGTGCGCGAACGGGCGCCGGCGCGGACGCGCCCTCGCCTGGTATGCTCATTGTTTGGAGGAGCGTCCTTGCCGTGGCAGGCAGGGCGTCGACACGAGAATTCGACCGGCCAGGAGCAGCGCATGTCGATCGCTGCCATCGCTAAAACACCGGCTCTCGACGAAGGCAGGATCGGCCTGAGCACTCAATGGGATCTGTCGACCGGTATGTGCAGGAAAGCTCCCGCCTTTTCGGCGGCTGCTCGCAAGTGCTTGTCTCTTGTCCACAGCGTTGCTCGCTGCTCCAGGAGGATCGACGCCAACAAGTGGGCATCCGTGTAGCCAATACCCATGCTGAAAATGCCATGTCGATCGATCATTGTCATGACTTCGTCATGCGTGGCGACGATTGCTTTGCGCTGGGCCGCAAGAAAAGCTAGGACGCTGCGGCGATTCCGCAGGCTGCCAAGAGCCATTTCGCCGATGACGCTCGGGTGCAAAGTAGTCGTCATCTTCGATCACGCAGCGCAGCTCGGCATTCATATGGCGGAAGTGATCAATCCAAATCGAGGTGTCCGCGAGTATCACTTAGACGCCGGGCTCCGGCGGCGCGGAGCTGCCTCGGCGTCGGGCATGGTTCCTCCCAGCGCAATGAGGCGTTTTCCCGATTCCACGCGAACAAGTGTCTCCAACGCTTGGCGGATAAGCGCTGCGGTCTCCTTGGTGCCGGTCAAGGACCTTGCTTTGTCCAAGAGTGTGTCGTCGAGATTGATCGTTGATCGCATCATCCGCCTCCGTGACAGAGCACACAAAGTGGCACCATTTGATGATAAAATCTATGCATGGGAGCAGCCAAGGCGCGCGTCGGCCGTTCGCAGAAGGATGACGTCCTTGCCCTGGTCAATTCCAGTGGTCTCGTCGAGCCGAGGGACAGTGGACAGCCTACATCCCGCGTCAGCGCCTGCACGTGATTGGAACGCGCCGGCTGGGCGTCTGCGCCGTGGTAGCATCCGGTCCTGTTTCAAGGGCGGCGGGAAGCAACTCAATGAGCAGATGCGCTGAGGGCTGCTTTTGCCGTTGCCAGCGAGCTTGGCGCACCGGATCGACCGGCACGCCAGGCTCAAAGGTTCGTTTCACTTATTCAGCGCATCTTTTAAAGCCTTGGCCGGCGTAAACGCCAGCTTCTTGGCCGCGGCGACCTTGATGGTCGCGCCAGTTGCCGGATTGCGCGCCTCGCGCTCCGGCGTTGCTTTCACTTTGAACTTCCCAAATCCTGGCAGCGAGGTTTCGTTACCGTCCATCGCAGCTTGAGTGATCGAGGCAATCACGGCCTCGACGATCGCCTTGCCCTGTGCCTTCGTCAGGCTGTGGTCGCCTGCAATCTTGTCTGCGATTTCATTCGTGGTGGTCATTGTGCTTCTCCGCATCATTGTTCCTGCGGAATCCCTGACAGCGGATTGAGCATCTGTCATTGAGGCACTGCGGCATCGTGTGTTGAATTGCCCGGATTTCCACAGTTTCCGAACGTCGCCAGCCTAGCCCGCCTTATCCGTGCCGCTTCCAGGAAAGGAAGCGCAGCTTCCGTCCACCGCGGACACCTGTTCCTTCTCTGCGCCCGCTTTCCAATTCTGCCCGCGCAACTCTTAGCATCGCAGGAATGAGCGCGTTGATCGAATTCGTCTCGAAGCAAAACGTCTGGCGGCCTATACTATTGCCGATCTCGGAAATCAGCAGTCGCCTTGGCTTTGACGAAGCGACTAATTTGTAAAATTCTTTCGGCGAGAGACAGGTTCAACTCCGCGCATACTTCGCTGAGAGGCTATCCGAAACGCCGGATCTTTGACCTGTCGGACGCGTTGCATCGAGGCCGCAGGTGTCCATGCTGCCACACTGTCGGGCTGCGCTACGTCTAGCTCTCTGCCTTTAAGGCATGCTTGACGCGGAGGATGGTAATCACAACAGATCCTACAACCACCGGAACAGCGACGAGCATGATCATCGGATCGAAATGGAATCCTGCGTGGTCTGCTGTCTCAAATATAAATTTCAGCAAGCTCAGCAAGTAGTAGCTAATCGCGATCATCGAAAAGCCTTCGACCGCGCGCTGGATCTTGACCTGCGTCGCGGCCCGATCAGCCATCGCCTGGATCTGTGTAGAGTTCTGGAACTCAATCTCGACCTGGATTCGGGTTTGTAGCAGGTCGAGCAGGTGCATCGCAGCCCTTGATAGGTGCTCAAGCCTCAACGCGGTTGCTTCGCAGGTACGCACCGCAGGCTTGAACCGGCGCTCCACGAAGGTTCCGAAACGTTGAAAGCCGGGGACATGGGTTTCCCGTAAAAGCGCGATCCTTTCTTCAACGATTTTGGCATAGGCAGCGGTTGCGCCAAACCTGTTTCTGGTCTCCGCGGTGGCTGAAATGATATGCGAGGAGAGAACAGTAATTTCCTCGAGCAATTGTTTGTGCTGATGTGCAGGCGTACTCAAGTTTCGATTGGTCAGCCGAACGAGCTCCGCGTCATATCCGCCCAGAAGCGGGGCAAGACGACGCGCCTCCGGCAATCCGAGCAGCGCCATTGACCTATAGGTTTCGATCTCAAAGATCCGCCGTACCATGCGCCCCAGCCGATGTGCATTCAGGTCCTTGTTGAACAGGATGATCCTGCTTGAATTGTCCCCTCGAACGCGAAAATCGGAGCAAACTTGCGCCGCCCCGCCGCCGATTGATGACGCGGCGGTGTCGCCGAAGTCGAGGGATTTTAGAACCGTTCCCAGCTGGTCCGGAGGGTTTCCGAGGACAAGGATACTCACGTGGCAAACGAGGAGAGGAGAGCTCAACCCTGCTAGCCGCGCAAAATCACCTTCACAAAGGTCAGTTTCCGGCCAATCCTCGGGCTCGCTGGCCAATTTTCGGACCCGCGTGACAGTCACGAACTCAGTGTGCCGTTCCACTCTGACGGAAATTCCACCATCAGCTTGGAGACTATCGTGGAACTCCTTGATCACGCCATCCGACGGCATGAAAGCAAAGTGTTCGACGATCGCCGGACCGGTGAAATAAATCGACGGTCGAGCGTGAAGCTCCGAGTTGAAGTCTGCGGGCTTCTGTTCAAAAGCAGCTGGACGAGACACCTGTGGTGCGGAAGCAGACCCCGTTGGGAAGAATGCTTCCTCTGCGCCCTTTGAATTCATGTCTGTCTTCCCCATTGCCGAAAGCACACCAATCGGCAAGCCTATATGAAGCCAATGCAGTCAACTTGAAAAGCCCTGCGTGAGTGCAAATGATTTGGCGCCCTCGTCGAGGTGCGAGCTGTAGCGGTCGACTTGTGCGGCAAGCCAGGGGCGTTGCTTTCCTGTTAACAGGACTAGACACTCGGTCGGCTGACGCCGAGCGTGCCCCCATGCACACCTCCGAGCTTTTGAACGGACATACGGGAGGTAAGGCCGATAACACCTTCGTCAGGTCCGACGAACCGTTTCCTTGTTAACACGCGTCTTAAGCAACCATTCAGACGACATGCATTGTCATCTTCTAGTCTTTCCAGGCATCCTGCTCGGGCAGCTCAAAATGGCCGCAACATTGTGACGCGAGGTGAAGTTATGCTGACCGAACGCGAGGATCAGTTTTACATTGGTGGGAAATGGCAGGAATCTGGGGACGCAAACCGTCTGCCTGTTGTGAATCCCGCGTCGGAACGTGTTGTCGGGCATATTGCTGCGGGCGGTGCTGATCACGTCGATCTCGCGGTTGCTGCTGCGCGCGACGCGTTCCCAGCCTTTTCTCAAACAACGGTGGCTGAACGGCTCGGTCTGCTCGGCAGGATGCATTCTCTCCTGAAAGAAAGAGCAGAGACGTTCGCGGAGGCGCTTGTTATGGAAATGGGGGCGGCGATCAGCTTCGCGCGGGCTTCCCAGGTTCCTTTTGCTTCCGCGCACATCCGTGTCCAGATGGAAACTCTCGAGAAGTATCGCTTCGTAACGATTGATGGGCGTACCGCGACCGCCAAGGAGGCGATCGGGGTTTGTGCGCTGATCACCCCCTGGAACTGGCCACTTTACCAGATCACTGCGAAAGTCGCTCCCGCGATTGCGGCAGGCTGTACCGTCGTCCTCAAGCCCAGTGAACTATCACCTTAAAGAGGCGCCGGGCTGTTGCCGTTACAGCCGCGCAGCAAAAGCGGCCCTCGTCGCACTGGACAGACAGATCATATGTTTGGCATTCGCGACGGCAGCACGAGCCACGGATATCAGAAGCGCGGGCGCAAGCCGGGTAAAAGGAAGGATTTCATGAGCGATCCGGACTTGATTGCTAAGCGACAGAAAGCTCTGGCTCGTATGGAGGCTGCAGAATGAATGGTGGCGAGCATATCTCAAAGCTAAAGCCGAAGGCATCTCATCAGCCCCCGCTCCTCCCTAGCAACCCGGCCTAGCCGGTCGGATCGGGGGCTGATCCGAGGAACAAGTGTCGCGTTTCTAATTGGCTGGAACCGTCGCGGCTCTAACCAGCTTTGACAAGTCGAAATAGTGGGTCCGGCGTTCTGATCCTTTCAAGAGCACTAACGGGCGGGGCCTCGGCTCAGTCGCACCGATTTACAACGATTGCTTCGAGTCTTTCTCGCAACACCTGAGCGGGAACTGTAATCTTGGACAGATTTGGCTGGATTAGAGTGATTCAGTTACGGTATCCGTCGGACTGCGAAGCGATTTGCGCGAGCGGGACAGCGAGAGAAGGCACGTCCGCATCTCCTAAAGCAGGACCTTGATGAACGCGGATATGATAGTCGCCTGGGCGGTGGAAAATGGATTCCATGCGATGGATTCCGGGAATTATCGTCGCCATGACAATGCGGGCGTGATCACGATCGAGATAAAGAGGATGCCTCTCGCACTGTCCTCCAGCTCCTGAACCGGATGAGGCTGGACTTTGCCGTTTGTAGAGCGCCCCATTCTAACATTTTGGTGCCGACGCTTGGGAGCCTTTCAAGCGATCATCGCGCGATTGTGGATGCCATCCCACGCCTGCCATTCGCGCATGGTGAAAAAGGTTAGGCGCTTGTGGTAATCCCCGTTGACGATCTCACCAATCGCGCACCTTATCACGCTTTGATAGCGCAACGATACCGGAGCCAGTTCTTGATTGGACAGCCAGCTCCGATTACGAGTCCGATGGCGACTTGCAATAAAAAGGTAGCGATGTCACCAAATGAACCAGCAAAAGCCTAGAGCAACGCTACGAACCGTTGCCCAGCACCTACTTCGGCTTTCTGTTTGCGGCGGTCGTGATCTCCAGCCTGCCGCTGCTCGTCCTCTACCTTCTGTTCAGAAAGCACCTTCAGGCCGGGTTCTCCATGGGCGCGGTCAAGGGCCAGGCTCAGCCCGTGTCGTCACTAATTTGCAAAAGCAGGAGTAACGAACATTCTTTGTGTAGAAATCCTTGGACCGCGTCAGGCGCAGGTCTCCCAACGGCCGGAACCGCAAGCCTCCGGTGATATAGTCAAGATCCAGGTCCTGATCGCGCCCATGTGCACGGAATGGCAATCTTGGCGTTCTGGCAAGCTTTCGTGTGAGCTCGGTCATGAGGCGGTCGGCGTTGTTGTCGATGCCGCACAATCAAAGCGCCTGAAGGTCGGCGACCGCGTCATCGTCATGCCGCATGCCGGCTGTGGCGTCTGCCCGGCTTGCCGCTCGGGGGAACATATCCACTGCGCCTCGCAGCGCGATCTTTTGGACGAGACGGGTTCATCGTCCGGCATCGGCTGTTACGCCGAATTCCTGTTGAAGCCGGATTACCTGTTGCAACTTGTCCCTGACGACATCGAGACGCATCACGCCGCAATGGCGATTTGTGCCCTCGGTCCGAGCTTCACGGCGATGCACCGCATGCACGTAACCGCACAGGATACCATGCTGATTTCCGGCTGCGGCGCCGTCGGCCTTGGGGCGATCATCAATGCGCGAACAATTGGCGCGCGCGTCATCGCGCTCGAATTGAACCCATATCGCGCTGCACTGGCGCAGGAGTTGGGAGCAGAGCTGGTCATCGACCCCCGTGCGCCGGACCTTATCGAGCAGGTGCGGGCCGCAAGCGGCGGTTATGGCGTGGATGGGGCCCTCGACACCAGTAACAATGAGGGCGCTCCCGCAGTGGTCCTGGAGTTGCTGCGGGCGCGGGGGAGGCTTGCCTTCGTCACCTGGAGCGGTTCGCTACCGGTCAACCGCATCACGGGCAAGGGCATCGACATCTTTGGCGCTTGGCACTGGAACCATGACGTCTTCGCCGAAGAGTTGTTGCAGCGCGTGCGCGATGCCAGGCCGCTTCTCGACAGATTGACCACGCATCGTTTCGCCATGTCGGAGGTCGCGTCTGCCTTTGCTCTTCAGGAAACCGGCAATTGCGGAAAGGTGCTGCTCTATCCGGGCAAAATTCCTCAGGCTTGAAGGCCTCAGAGACAAGATGCGGCCGGGGACGCGTTGGCCGCCGCCCGCCAACAGAATCAATTTGGGAGACTATTCATGACGTTCAGACTCGGTGGCTATGGGATCGAATATGGGGGTGATCCCGAAGCCTATGCACGCGCACATGTGGAATTCGGGTACAACGCGGCCTACATGCCGACCATCAAGCTCGAGAACCGCCAAGAAATCGCCGATCTGGTGAAAAGCTTCGCCGCCGCCGATCTCGTCATTGCCGAGGGAGGTGCCTGGAAAAACCTCATTGCCCATGATGATGTGACGCGGAAAGCCAATCTCGAATATGCCGTGCATCAACTGGCTCTGGCGGACGAACTGGGAGCAGGCGCCATCGTCGCCTACCACGGAACCGTTGGCCATCCCGATGACCGGTGGCAGCTGAGCGACAATTACGACTATGGCCCGCATCCAGACAATCAAAGCGAGGCTGGATTCCAGCGCGCGGTCGATACGGCCCGCTATGTCATCGATATGGTGAAGCCCAAGCGCACCAAGTTCTCGTTGGAGATGGTGCCGTGGCTGGTGACCGATACCCCGGAAAACTATCTCAAATTGTTAAAGGCGATCGACCGGCCGCAGTTCGGAGCCCATATTGATGCGGCAAATATGGTCATCTCGCCGCGGCTCTATTTCAATACAGGAAAGATGATCCAAGATTGTTTCGCCCTTCTTGGACCCTGGATCGTTTCGTGCCACGCGAAGGATCTGGTGATGAAAGGCGGACCTGGAACGATCTCTTTCCATTTGGATGAAGTCGTGCCCGGCGAAGGTAATCTCGACTACAAGGCTTATGTCACCGAGATTGCCAAACTCGGGCGCGAAGTTCCGCTCATGCTCGAGCATTTCGATGTGCCCGGCTATCGGCGTGGCCTCGCGCACATCAAGACGGTCGCACGCAGCGCAGGGGTTGTTTAAGAGCGGTGACCAGCTACGAAACTCTTGTGACGATTGGACGGGCCGTGCGCCCCAGGCGCGTCACCGTTCGTTTATACTCCCGAACGCATCGAGCAGGCACGCTGAACGAGCCGCAGGCGAAACCTTTCAGGTGGAAGGGGTGTTCATCGGATGCGGAATGCCGCGAGCAAATGTCACGGCTTCCTCCTTCAGCCAGTCGGCAAACCGGACCGCGCTTTTCTTCTTGCCAAATGACGGGCCCTCGATCAGGCGATAGGCATAGCCGGGCAGAATGGGTCCCTCAATTCTGCGCAACGTTCCGTCGCGCAGTTTCTCATCGACGAGTACATTGCTCGTCAGCAATGGACCCAGGCCACGTTCGGCGGCGTGGAGCGCAAGTGTCTCTTCGCTGAACCAGGATATCTTGAAATCGCCGTCAAGCTCGTGGGGCGTCTCCGCCAGCCACGTTGACCACGTCGGGCAAAGGAATGCGGGGTTCTTCCACTTGTAGGCAAGCAGGGGTCGCTTGCGGTAGTCGTCGATCACGGGCTGCCGCTCGGAGTTCGATATCGATGAGGCGGCCACAGCCAGATAGACGTCCCGCAGAAGTATCATGGGCTTCGCCGCGAGATCGACCGGCCCGTACCGTATGGCGAGATCGATGCTTTCCGCCCGGAGGTCGACCACGTTTTCCGAGGCGTGGACGTTCACGATTACATCGGGAAAAGAGGAATGAAACCGGTCGAGCCTCGGCATGAGCCAGCGCTCGGCAAAAACCTTCGTCATCGAGACGGCGACGACATCGGCTTCTTTTTCTCCGGAAACCTGAGCAAAGGCTTCGGCCAACTGATCAAAGCCGTCACGCAATCTCGGATAAAACGCAGCGCCCGCCTCGGTTAGGACGACAGCCCTTCCCGAGCGTTCGAAGAGCTTCTTGTCGATCAATTCTTCCAGTTGCCGGATCTGGTGGCTCACGGCCGTGACCGTGACGAAGAGTTCCTTCGCCGCTGCGGTGAAGCTGCCGTGTCTTGCGGCAGCTTCGAAGGCCCTCAACGAATTCAGCGGGGGAAGTTTTCGCATTCCAGCTCCTCGACGTATGGATCGGCGGGTCTTCATAACACGGCTGCATCTCTTGGAAGGGCGATAGAACTATTCCATCCTTGTTGGAGCCGTTGAAGCCTTGATGCCGGCCGGACGCAACGTCCTGGGCGGTCCTGCTATCTGATATCGATACCCGCATCCATGGAAAGACAAAACCCGCCTGTCCGGCGGAGCGCGCCGTCTTCATCCGATTTTGAAATGCGCCTCGGTCGGGTCCATGTTGTTTACGGGTACCATGTCCTGGGGGCAGGCGGAGAAGACGATGATGAGATCCATCTCCGCCCTGAGGGCGATGTACTCGCCCGGCTTGCTGGCCGGAGGCTGGAATGAAAGGGCACCGTCGGCTTCGACCGGAACGTTCATGAACAAGTTGAGAGGGCTCGGGGTTCCCCCGGCCTTGAGCTGGATTGCCGCAAGCGCATTGTGGAGATTGTCGGTGCAATTGTCATGATAGCCGTGTGCACCGAGTTGTTCGTATCGGTGAATATCGCAGGCTGCCATCAACGTATCGTGGATACCGGGGGTCGTATCCTCGACGATGGTGAGAATTGGTTGGCGCCTGTTCGTCTTGAATACATTCCCGGCTTTCGGAAACAAGGTGAGCGTCGACGCCCGGCTGTGCTCCATCGACATGAATTCGGTCAGGTCGGTTGCGTTATAGGCCCACGTATCGACAACCTGGGATCCATGGGTGTTGATGACGGTGACCACGCGACCGGCGGCGACATGTGCGGCGATCCCTTTTCGGGCGGGAATCCGATACACCGAATTCGAATCCAGCTCTGTCTGCTTGTTCATTCCTCGAGACCTTCCGTCGTATCGTTGCGGATCAATTGAAGCAGAGTGGCTTAGCGAATTCCAATAATAATAACGGCATTCACTATAGCCAAAACCTATAATGAAATGAACCGGTCACAGGGCGACCGGTTTGGCGTAATAGGGCAGATCGTCGGTCCGCGCCCGATAGCGGCCGGCCTTTTCCAGCTCATCGACATAGGAAACAATTTCCTCCAGCGGAGCGAACCAGACATTTTTCGTGGAAAGGATGTGTTCGAGCCAGCGCTCGACAACGCGCCATCGGGCCAGACGCCCCGTCAGGAACGGGTGCCAGATGCCCATCCAGAATCCACCAGCCTCGTATTGCGCATCGAACTCCTCGAAGGAGGCCGCGAGACCTTCCGTCGGCGACTTTACGGGCATCATGTAGCCGATCTCCGCGAAATGCGCGAAGGGAGGCCAATCGTCCGAGCCCCAGTGCGGCGGCACCTCGAAAAGCGCGCCTCCCGCGGTTTTCATTCTGTAGGGAATGTCGTCCGCCATCAGGGATGAATCGTAGGTGAAGCCGTGTTCGATCAGGAGGTCGATCGTCGACTGAGTCGCGTTGTAGATGGGCGCTCTGTATCCCCGCGGTCTGCGTCCCGTCATCCTGACATGCACGTCGAGCGCCTTTTCGAACCAGTGGCGCTGTTCCTGCGGCGAAATCTCGCTCGGGTCCTCGTGGATGTATCCGTGATGGCCGATCTCGTGACCGCCCGCCAAGATGGCATCAACGATGTCGGGATACTGGTTCATCGTCCAGGCCGGGATGAAGAAGGACTGCTTCAGACCAAGGCGCCTGTAGGTCTCCAGAATGCGCGGGACAGCAACCTGATCGTACCTGCCCATGGTGATCGGGTACAAACGGTCGAAACTGTCTTTTGGTTTCGCGATATGGATGAGACTGTCCGCGTCGATGTCGAAGGAGATCGAGCAGGCGCATCGTGCTCCGTTTGGCCAGGGGATCGGGTTCTGGATCATGGTTATTTTCCTTGTGATCTGAGAATATGGTCGATGCGGACCGCCGATCGAAGCAGGCGGCCATCCTGGCCATTCGGTGCTGAGAACAGAGCCGAGGTATTGCCGCCGGAACCGTCCGTGCCGGTCGGGATCGCGAAGCCCGGCATGTCGAGAAAGCTTCCGATCATCGTCAGCGACAGGGTTTCCAGGTTGACCCGCGAGAACACGTCGTCGTCTTCCACATCGAGAAGGTGCGGAGCCGCATGTTTGACCGTGGGGATGACAAGTATCCGGCCTCTGAGTGCCTGTGCCGCGTCGAGCATGAGTTGTCGCCGCTCGCGGTAAAGCGTGGTGACCTGCTCCTGAGAAAACCCTGATGATGCGAGGAGCCGCGAACGGACCCTACGGTCCAGGATGATACCGTTCTTGCTTGTCACGACGTCCTTCAGAAAAATCCACGCCTCATGGGAACCCAACCAGCCGCTTGTGGCGATGAGGTCGCGCACCCGTGAAATGACATCGACGCGGCCGGAGGTCACTCTGGCACCGGCCCGCGCAACCGCTGCCAGCGCGATTTCCAGATTTTTCCTGACGTCGGGCTGGACATCCAGTTCATTGAGGATCGCGCTATCGATCACGAGATCGAGTTGGTCCGTCGGGAGGGGGCGGACAGGCTCCGGGGCGATCCCGCGCATGGCCTGATCGATCAGCAGGCAATCCGAAGCGGAGCGCGCGATGGGGCCAAGCGTATCGAAGGAGCTGGCAAGCGGATGGACGCCCCGCATGGGATATCGACCCGTGGAGGGCCGAAATCCGTGCAAGCCGTTGAAAGCGGCGGGAACGCGAATGGACCCGGCCGTATCGGAGCCGATAGCGGCGAGGACGACGCCCCGCTCGACCGCGATCGCCGAGCCTGAAGACGACCCGCCCGGGACGCGCTGTTCCGGGGCATAGCCGGGAATCGGAGTTCCAAAATGGGGGTTGATGCCAAGGCCGGAGAACGCAAACTCGCTGAGGTTTGTTTTTCCGATCGATATGAGCCCCACACCGTGGATCGAGGAGACAACCTCGGCATCCTCTCGGGCCGGTGCCAGATTTCTGCGGATCTCCGATCCCGCGGTCGTCACGGTTCCGGCAATGTCGAGGAGATCCTTGACCGCAATCGGAACACCGTCGAAGGCACTCAGCGGCTTGCCCTCCCGGTGGCGACGATCCGACGCTTCGGCCCGAACCAAAGCCTGATCGGCGTGGATGGATATGAAGGCATGGGGCGCGGAGACGGCCCGCGACAATGCCTCATCGACAAGCTGCATCGATGTTGTTCGACCGGTGGCAAGGGCCAGCGCGACTTCGGAAAGGCTTTGCATTTGGAGTTCTTTCCGGCTCACTCGGCAGCGATCGGGCAAACTTGGCCGATCAGCTGGTCGACGAGGCACGGCACCGCCTCAAAAGCCTCCCGGACCGATTTTTCATGCCTTTCGTCGCCGAATTCCTGATAGTCGATGGCAAGCACGTGGCTCTCTTCGACGCCGAGATAGTTGGCGCAGGTGACAATGTGCGTCTCCAGATGGTTCATGTGTTCGCGAACCCCACCGACGCCGAAGCCGAACTCGCCTCTCGCGCTGAGTATGACGAGCGTCTTGCCCGACATGATCGGTGCCAGGGGGTAGTCGCCTCTTTGAAGATCGAAAGTGAAGGTTTTCCCGATCCGGATGACTTTGTCGAACCAGGACTTGAGAGCCGCGGGCATTCCATAATTGTGCATCGGCGCGCCGATGACGATCAGGTCTGAACGGCCGACCTCGTCGATGAGGGTGTCGGAGAGCTTCAGTTCCCGCTGTTGAGCCGGAGTGAGCGTCTCGGCGGGCGTGAAGACGGCGGCGATCCATTCTTCGGTGATGATCGGCGGTGGAGACCGTCCGATATCACGCGTTATGACGACCGCCGACGGATCCTTTGTCTTCCAGTGATCGACAAAGGCCGCAGAAAGCCGACGGCTTAAGGATCGGTCGCCGCGAGGGCTCGCATCAATATGCAAAATCGTGGTCATGAATATGCCTTTCGCTGAAGATCTAAGACCGTTGGATCATCGCGCAGATCGGCATGCATGCGTTATTGAGGTTTCTTTTGGAACTCTTGAGTTAAACTTAAGAATAAATCCCGGCCAGAACGCAGAGGCAGCCATATAGGGCTGCCAAGCAATCCCGTCTTACATGTTTCTCCCCTACTTTCCACTTTGGCTCAACCCGGGTTGAGAAGTTTTCATTTTCATAAATCTGTCACACCTGCGGAAAGTGGCGTCCGGGAGTAGGAGCAACAACCTGACAGGGGAATCCAATGTCAAAATCCGCCAATTTCACCTCAGACGAACTGTCGGCATACGACGTCCATGGCATCGCGCCGGTTCCAGTGTCGCACCGAACGTCATCACCACTCGACCAATTCTGGATCTGGGCCGGCGCGAACGTCGCTCCGATCAACTGGGTTCTGGGAGCGCTCGGAATCCAGATGGGGCTTAGCCTCTGGGATACGTTTCTCGTCATTGCGATCGGCAATCTCGTGGGGGCAGCGCTTTTCGCCACATTCTGCCTCATGGGATACCGAACCGGCGTTCCGCAGATGGTTCTCACTCGCCTCGCCTTCGGTCGCCGCGGCGCCTACCTGCCGACTTTCGTGCAGCTTCTCATGGCGATGGGCTGGGTGGCGACGAACACCTGGATCGTACTCGATCTTTCGGTCGCTGCGCTCGATCGCATGGGAATTGGTGGTGGGATGGAGGTGAAATATGCGATCGCCCTCGTCATCATGGTGGTCCAGATCGGGATAGCCGCTTGGGGCTTCAATGCGATCAAGTATTTCGAGCGCTACACGATGCCGGCGATCCTGCTGATCATGGTCGCGATGACATTCATGGCGTCTTTTACGGTTGATATCCAATGGTCCACCTCAACAGTCACGGGTATCGCGCGGTGGTCCGCGATGAGCCAGCTGATGACGGCAATCGGTATTGGCTGGGGCATATCCTGGCTGGTCTATGCGTCTGACTACACGCGGTTTTCAAAACCAGGCTTGAAACCGTCCAGCGTCTTCAAGGCAACGTTCCTGGGAATGTTCGTGCCCACGGTCTGGCTCGCCACGCTCGGCGCGGCGATTGCTTCCGCCGGCGTCGGGTCCGATCCGGCCCAGCTCATCATCGCGGCGTTTGGCGTGATGGCCTTGCCGGTCCTGCTCGTGCTGGTTCACGGGCCGATCGCAACGAACATCGTCGTCATTTATTCCGCCGCGCTTTCAAGCCTTGCCATGGATATCAACAAGCCCCGCTGGGTCGTTTCGCTCGCTTGCGGCGTTGCGGGATCGATCATTCTCTACGGCTTCATGCAGTCGCAAGATTTCGCGCATGCGTTCGAAACGTTCATGGTGACGATGGTCGTCTGGATCAGCCCCTGGGCTGGCGTAACCGCTGCCGATTTCTTCGTTATGCGCCGCGGGTCGATCAATGTCGACGAATTGTACAAGCCGCACACGACGAGCCGGCTCGGTGACGTCAACTGGACCGGCGTCCTGTCATTGCTGGTCGGCGTCTTCGCTGCCTATCTCTTCCAGATGAGCGTCGTCGAAGTCCTTCAAGGCCCCCTTGCCCTTGGCCTGGGCGGAATTGATCTTTCCTGGCTGGCCGGCTTTGTCGTCGCGTTCATGGCCTACATCGTTTCTCACAAGCTCCGAAGGACCGCGGATGTCGGCGCGTCCGCACTGACGTTGCCTGTCCGTGGCGAATGAGACCGAAGGGGTCGCGGCAGCGCGACCATCTCTCCGAGAAAAGGAAATGCAATGACTATCGTTCTTCAACAGGACAGCGTCCTGAAGGCGCTTTCCGGCGGGGCTGAAACCGATTCTTTCCTCGGCAACGTGGTGGAATTGGCGATCGTCACGAGCGATCACAAACGTACCATGGACGGCCTGCTGAAGCTCGGCATTGGACCTTGGCGCGTTTACAAGTTCAGCCCCGAAAACACGGAAAACCAGACCTACAGGGGTGAAGCGGTTTCATTCGAGCTCACCGTCTGCTTTGCGCAGTCTGGCAATATGGTCTGGGAACTGATGGAGCCGGTCTCCGGCCCGACGATCTTCGCGGACTTCCTCAAGGCGCACGGCGAAGGCATTCATCACGTGGCCTATGACTGCAACAATATCCCCTTCGAGGAACGGATTGCGGAATTCGAGCGCCGCGGTTTCAAGAAGATACAATCGGGGTCGTGGATGGGGCGTAACCACTTCGCATTCTTCGCCACCGAGGAGGATACAACCACCTGCTTCGAGACATATGCGTTCCCGGATGACTGGGACTATCCGGAACCCGACTCCTGGTATCCACCGCTGCGGGATTGAGCCCGACTTAAAAATCCTGCCCGCCCTTTGAGGGGGTGGACAGGACCGACGGCTTCAAGGATGCCGAAATGGCTTGGTTTTATCTCGCGCTGGCGGGGTTTTTCGAGTGTGGGTCGGGGATCGAACCGAAATATACGCACGGCTTCACACAGACTCGGTAAACGTCCGGTGGCTCCGTTTCATGACCATACGCCCGCGTCGGGAAAACCTAGGCCGCTAATCCACGCGACCGTCATTGAAAGCCTTGCGCAGGATCTCCACGAAATCCAGTGCTACACGCGATAGCTGGTCGTGAATGGGGTAAAGAATGGCGATCTGGTATGTGATCGTCGGCTCGAAAGGGCGCAGTTCGACCTTGTCGGTAAAGGCCGCGCTGATCACAGGGTCGATAAGCCCGACGCCGTGACCGGAAGCGACGAATTCGCAAGCGCTCGTGAGGAATTCCGTCTCAACAATGACATTCCAGGCGGCATTCATCTTTGAAAAAGCAGCGGCGGTACTGAGGTAGAGGGGATCGCCCTTGAAAAGAGTCACGAAGGGAATTCCGTCGAGCTCTCGTGGCGTGAGCGTGTCGAAGCGACACAGCGGATGTCCCTTCGGAAGCATGCATACGCAATCGAACGAGAACACCTCCATATGCGAGATAGGATAATTCGTCGGAAGTTCGGAGATCGCGATGTCGAATGTATTCGTAGAGATTAGTTCCTTGACCGCCTGGGATGGCCGCGTGATGATCTTGAGTTGCAGGTCGGGCCTGTCCGCCGCGAACGATGACATGAGCCGTGGCAGCAAGCTTATCGAAACATTGGGATAGGCAACGATGCTGAGGGAACCGCGCCGGCCGGACCTGATCTCCCGCGCGGCCTGCGCAGTTCCTTCGATCGCGTCGAGGGCCTTGCTTGCTTCAACGTAAAATAGCTGGGCTTCGGGGGTCGGATGCAGCCGCGAACCACGTCTGACGAAAAGCGTCAGGCCAATCGAATGTTCAAGTGCGGCAATCGTGGTGCTGACGGCAGGCTGCGACATTCTAAGCATTTCCGCGGCGCGGGTCATGGTGCCGTGGAGCATGAGCGCGCGAAAGCATTCGAGTTGTCGTAATCTCATGCCTTCTGGTAATTTCTTCTTCGGCCAACCACAATCGTTTTTCTGCTGTCGCGGATTGATACCTTCAATCGGCATCGGCAGACCTGGTCGTCGGCGCTCCAGGTGCGGCTCGATGCATCATCGCGATCTTGCACGGCTATCTGTTCGGGAAAATATTCCGTGAAATCGAGCATGGAGGCTCAGGCGAATGAGCAGTATCAAGGTTCGGCCGCCTCTTCTGGCGATTTTTGTCATTGGCGTCGTGGGTGTCGGATTCGCGATCGGTCTAACCATCAGGCCGGGCGCGTGGTACGAGTCGCTCGAGAAGCCGTTCTTCACCCCTCCAAACTGGGTGTTCGGTCCAGTGTGGACAGTCGTATATTTGCTGATCGCGATAGCGGGCTGGCGCGTAGCGTTGAGCGAAGGTTTCAGCTCGTCGGCGTTCCGTCTTTGGGGATTGCAGATGGTGTTGAATTGGGCGTGGACCCCGATCTTCTTTGGTGCCCACTCTATCTCGCTGGGGCTGATAACGATCCTGAGCTTGTCGGCGGTTGCTATGTTTTTTATGGCCAAGGCTCGTGACGGGTGGGCGTTCTGGTGTTTCGCACCGTATATTGTCTGGCTGTGTTATGCTTCCGCATTGAACGCGGCAATCCTGGCGCTCAACTGAGATGGATTATTTCCGAGGTGCTCCTCAGGCAAACCGCAAACTATCCTTCGCGATCGCCTGGAGGACGAAGTGCTTCCCCATTTTGCCGAACGGAAGGCGATCGCAAGGCGGATGGATATATTGCGGCCACCGCCGTAGCGAACGGCCTTGCCGTCGCAACTCGCGACACAAGCCCTTTGAGGTCGCTGGGTTGAAAGTGATTAGCCCCTGGCTCCCATAAACATCCTGTGATTTTAGGTGCCGTGGGTTCGACTCCCATCAAGCCCGGCTATGCTCAGCGACTGATTGCATAGTTATTCATTCGGTATCTTCGAATTCCGGAGGACGGGATCTGCATTGCTTCACAGATGGTTGGTCTGGGCGGCAAGGCAGATAGCTTCACGAGATTCCTGATGGTTTCAGATAATTCTCACAGAAACCGGCGACCGGTGGACAACCTGTGTCCGGGATCAAGACGCTGTCACCAGGCATGATGACGGTGAGGAAAACCGACACCATAAGGCTTTGCCAGAAGACATTACCGCATCAAACGGCCCAACGAGCTTGCGCATCACATTCCATTCAAACGAGGAAGGCGTGAATTTTCAGGTGGTTCACCAAGTTCCGAACCATCCAGTCGCTTCGGGCGCGACCACTGCTCACGTGATACTTCGCTAAGAACAAGACCATGGCCTGGCCGATCGGGAGCATAGGCGAATCCATCGCGGATTAGGATCGGCTGCTCCACAAGGTGATCAAAATTCTGGAACGAGTATTCGAGCCACTCGACTTCCGGGAGTGCGACGGCCATGTGGACGCCTACTTCCAGGAACGTATTTCCCAAGCAAACCGGAATGCCAAGCTCGGCAGCCAGCCATCCGATGCGCATGACGTCCGTGACCTGGCCATGAACATTGAGCAGATCGGTTGCGAAGTTCTCCATGAGGAGACGCTTTCCACTGGCATCCAGATACTCTCCGCTGTTGATCTGCGTCCAGTTCACGGCGTGACGGAGCGTACGCAAGCCCTCGAAGTCATGGCGAAGAATTGGATCCTCTACCCACAGCAGGTCATGGCCCGCATCGCGGATCGCCGTCAATTTGACGAGCGCCTCCTTGGAATTCCAGGCTTCATTCGGGTCGATCATAATCTGCGACCCGGCGGGGACGACCTCTTTGAGCAGGTCGAGCCGGCGCATGTCCCGCCGGAAGTCGCGATGACCGACCTTGATTTTGAATGCCTGGTAGCCGAGGGCGGCGGCGTGCGAGAACAGCGCGCGGAATGCCTCGTCGCTGAGATGAAAGTCTAGACCGCTGGCATAGGCGCGGACCCGGTCACGGCGGCTTCCGAGCAGCTTATGCAAAGGCAATCCCACTTCCTTGGCCGCCAGGTCCCACAATGCGACCTGAAGAGCTTCGTGAAACGGCAGCGAGAAAGCCCGCTGATTGCCGCCTCGCGGGCGGTTGACGCGATGGACCAGCCCGATCGCTTCTTGCCCCGCGATCGCGGGCCATGCTTCATGCTTGAACACGGCTTCGATCTCTGCTTGATCCGGCAGGGGGTGAAAGAGCGTTTGAATAAAGCCGAGCCCAACCTTTCCGGTTTCGCCGATAAGTTCGAGAGCGGCCACGTTGACGTCATCTGCACGGACCTGACTGTCGCCGATTACCCTGTCGCGGGCGAATTGAAATCGGGTTATACGAAATCCGGATAGGGGCATGGAGCGTGCTCTCTGATCGCTTTATATTGATAACTGATCTATCAGAGGTATTATCGGACGGATGAAAAAATCGCAAGCGCGCAAAGCGAAGGCAACTGTACCGGAAGTCGCTGCCCCCCGGCTCAGCGATCTCGCCTATGATCGCATCCTCGAAAGCCTGTTTGAACGAAGGGTCCCTGTTGGCGCATTTATCTCCCAAAGCGAACTGTCCGAGATTGTCAGCGTGCCAGTTGCGCCGCTTCGCGATGCGTTGCGCATGCTGGAAGCCGAAGGCATTCTGACAATCCATCCTCGTTCCGGCATCCAGTTCGTGAGGCCCGGCCTTGAGCTAACGCGCTCGACGTACCAATTCCGCGCGATCATTGAACGCTCAGCGATTCGCGTGTTCGCCGAGGAAGCCGGAGAGGACTTGATGAACAGCTTGGAAGTCCGGCATTCCAGGCTTTTGCGAAAGCTCGAGAAGGATGGTCTAACGCCTGACCATATTGCGGAAATGGACCTCATCGAGCTCGATCTTCACGGTCAAATCATCGCCGCCTTGCGCAATCCACTCATCGATACCGCATACCGGCGCATGCACAACTATCTGCGTTTGCTGCGATTGGAGCGCAAGGTGACGCCCCCCATGCTTATTCGAACGCTGAAGGAGCATCTGGAAATCCTTGAAGCATGCTCTTCGAGAAACGCCGACGCGGCGGAGAAGGCGCTTCAAGCCCATTTCCAGGCGGCGATAAATCGCAATCTCGGCTTGGCTTGATCCCAGGCTATCTAGGTCAACTCTGGTGTTGCCGTACCTTCAAAAGGCTGCTATCTCCATCTGATCGATCAGATCGCCATTCTGATATCTGGGAGGATGAAGAGATGCAGATCACCAAACGCGAATTCCTTGTTGCGACAGCAGCGCTAGCGCTTGCCAGTGGTGTCCGCTCCGCAAGTGCTGCCACAGCGATCAATTATTGGCATCACTTCGCCAGCCAGTCGGAAATGGCCGGCCTGGTGAAAATCATCGAGCTGTTTGGGAAATCCCATCCAGGCATCACGGTCACACAAGAGAGCATTCCGAATTCGGAATATATGGCTAAGGTTTCATCGGCTGTCGTGGCCGGCGGGCGGCCCGACACCGGAATGGTCATTGCGGAACGCTTTGCCGATCTGACGGCGATGGGCGCGCTGACCGATATCACCGAGCGGGTGAAAGGATGGAAGGGAAAAGCCAATCTGCCGGAGAACCGGTGGGCTGGCATGTCTCAGGACGGCGCGATATACGCGGTTCCGGCCTATGCTTTCGTCGACTGGATGTACTACCGGAAAGACTATTTCGAAGAAGCGGGCCTTTCGGGCCCACCAAGGACTTTTGATGAGTTTGTCACCGCTTGCCGGAAGCTCACCGATCCGGCAAAGGGACGCTACGCTTTCGGAATGCGCGGGGGCGCGGGGGCGTTCAAATACGTCATCGACGTCATGGAGGCCTTTGGCTCGCCAATTGTAAAGGACGGTCAGGCGGCCATCGATAAGGCTGCCGCGGTGGAGGCGATCACCTTCTACTCAAGTCTGTTCTTGAAAGAGAAAGTCGTTCCTCCAAGCGTGCCGAACGACAGCTATCGGCAGATCATGGAAGGTTTCCGAACTGGCCAGACAGCCATGGTCTGGCACCATACCGGATCGCTGATCGAAATCTCGGCCGCCTTGAAGCCGGGAGAGCAGTTCGCCACCGCTCCAATGCCCGCGGGACCGAAGGCACATATCGCGCGTGTTGCCTACGCCGGCAACGGCATCATGAAGGACGACAATATCGACGCTGCCTGGGACTGGATCAGCTTCTGGGGAGAAAAAGACGCGGCGATAGCCTTGTTGGAAGCTACGGGTTATTTCCCGGCATCAACGGCAGCGCTTGAGGATGAGCGCATCAAGACCAATCCAATCTACCAAGCCGCTTCGCAGACGCTCGACTTCGGTCGTCTGCCGAACAGTTTCGTCGGCGCTGCGGGCTGGTCCGAAAATGTCGTCAATCCCACGTTCCAATCCGTTCTGACGGGTCAACTCAGCCCTGAGCAGGCCGTCGACCGAATGATCGAGGGCCTGGAAACCGCGCTCCGGTAGCGAACCGACGCGACGAGAAGTCGTCGCGTCCCAGAGGACGGCAAGCCGCCGTGAAAAAATGAAGCCAGCCTTGCACCGTGGTCCACTTACGCTTCTCGGCGACCTGTCCGAAACACGCTACTGGGTCTACTTTCTGCTGTTTCCGAGCCTGATCCTGCTTTTGCTGGTGGTCGCCTATCCGACCCTTTATGGCTTCGTCATCAGTGTACGTGAAATGCGTCTCACCCGACCAGCTCTCAACGGCTGGGTCGGGGCAAAGCACTACGTCGCGATGATGTCGGATCGGGTGTTTTGGATATCATTGAAGAACACGGCGATCTGGGTGGCCGCAGCCATCGCAATCGAGGTGACACTTGGCTTCATCGCCGCAGTCGCGCTGAACCGCAATGTTCCAGGCACGAAGCTATTTGGTGTGTTGATCCTGCTTCCCTACTTTTTGCCGAACGTTGTCGCAGGGCATATGTGGGCGCTTTTGCTCGACCCTCGTCTGGGTGTCATCAACGATCTGCTGGTGCGCAGCGGCGTGTTGAGCACCTACAAGGCATGGTTCGCCGATCCGGCCACAGCCCTGGCCGCGACTATCCTTGTTGAGGCATGGCATGGGTTTCCATTCTTCGCACTGCTGTTTCTGGCCGGTCTCAAAGGCATTCCCGAAGATCTTTACAAAGCCGCTGCTGTCGACGGCGCAGGGCCGGTTCGGCAGTTCAAACTGATCACCGTGCCGATGCTGAGAACGGTGATCACCGCGGCCGTTATCCTGCGCGTGATCAGCCTGGTGAACTCACCCGATTTGCTGCTTGTTCTGACAGGTGGGGGGCCAGGAAACGCCACACAGGTGCTGTCGCTCTATGCCTTCCAAACCGCCTATCGCGAATTCAATTTCGGATATGCCGGGGCACTCTCGGTCGTCATGTTCGTCATCCTCATGGTGTTCGCAACCCTCTACATCAAGTTCACGCGGGTCTCCAAGGAATGACGATTTTCAAAACCCGTCGCGGTCGCCGCCTCATGGCCGATATCCTGACCTATGCCGTGCTCTTGACGATGACGACTTTCTGCCTCGGACCCATCGTCTGGATGTTTTTGACGTCCCTGAAGAACGAAGCCGACATCGTGACCTCCCAGATGCAGTACATTCCCCGCACGATTACGTTGCAGAACTACCGCGCAATCTGGACGCAATCGAATTTTCCGGTGCTGATCACAAACAGCCTGGTGGTGACGACGATCACGGTGGCGATCTGCGTCCTGACTGGAACGCTTGCAGCCTACGCATTCTCGCGGCTATCGTTCAGGGGCCGCGACAGACTAATGCTCAGCTACCTCCTGGTGCGGATGTTCCCGGCCGTCATGGTGATCATTCCGCTCTTTGTGATGATGCGGACCGTTGGCCTCGTCGACAGCCGCTTCGGCTTGGCGCTTGCCTATACCAGCTTTCTGCTGCCGCTGTTCGTCTGGATGCTTAAAGGTTTCTTTGACGCGGCCCCGAAAGAGCTTGAAAGCGCCGCCCGTATCGATGGGTCCACCAGATTGGGCGCCATGGTGCGCATCGTCTTGCCGCTCGCGCGCAACGGTCTTGTCGCCAGCTCGGTGTTTATCGCGATCGCCGCCTGGAACGAGTTCATTTTCGCGCTGATGCTGACGACCGGACAGGGATCGAGGACCTGGCCGGTCGGTCTGCAACTGATGGTCGGCGAGTTTCAACTGCCCTGGGGCGTTCTTGCTGCGGGTGGCATGCTCAGTATTCTGCCAGTCGTCATTCTGTTTGCGTTCGTCCAGCGCGCGATGGTCCAGGGCCTCACCGCAGGCGCGGTCAAGGGTTAGGAGACGATCATGTCGAGCTTGTCCATCAGGGATGTTCAAAAGTCTTATGGCGCATTCAAGGTGCTGCACGGAGTAGACGTCGACCTCGAGGATGGTGGCTTTCTCGTGCTCCTTGGACCGTCAGGATGCGGCAAGTCGACCTTGCTAAATATCATTGCGGGATTGGATGAGCCGTCGTCTGGTGATATCGCGATCGGCGATCGATCCGTGACGGCCCTCCCACCGAAGGATCGAAACATCGCCATGGTATTCCAGTCCTACGCGCTCTATCCGACCATGTCGGTTGAGCGGAACATTGGCTTTGGCCTCGAGATGCGTGGTGTTCCGGAGCAGCAGCGCAGGGCGGAGGTGCAAAAGGCGGCCGAACTGCTGCAGATCGGCCACCTTCTCGATCGGCTTCCAGCCAACCTCTCCGGCGGGCAGAGGCAGCGCGTTGCCATGGGGCGGGCGATTGTTCGCAGTCCGGATCTGTTTCTCTTCGACGAGCCGCTCTCAAACCTTGACGCGAAGCTGCGCGTCGAGATGAGGACCGAGATAAAAAGGCTGCACGAACGCCTCGGCACGACTATCGTCTACGTGACCCACGATCAGATCGAGGCGATGACGCTGGCGACCAAAGTCGCGGTGATGAAGGGCGGCTATGTCCAGCAGCTTGCCGATCCCAGGACCATCTACGAACGACCTGCAAACATGTTCGTCGCCGGCTTTATCGGATCTCCCGCGATGAACTTCATCAGGGGCGAATTGATCTCGGACGACGGCGGCTCCCGGTTTGAGAGCGGTGGCGTGATCGTGCCTGTCAGTATACCAGATAGCGCAGCCAGACGCCGGGATTGTGTCCTTGGGGTAAGACCGGAAGAGCTTAAGGTCGTCGAGAGGGATAATGCCGCGATCCACGGAGTGATAGACGTCGTGGAACCAACGGGTCCAGACACAATGGTCACCGCTGTGGTTGGCGACCACGCGATCGTGGCCAGAGCTGAAGCGCGCTTCCAGGGACGCAGAAGCGATCAGGTTCGTTTTAGCGTCGATGCGCAGAGCATCAACCTGTTCGATGCTGAAACTCAGGATCGAATAGAAACGGGGGTTAACCCACAGCACTTGTGAATTATCGGACCGCGAGTCCGGTCTCTGTCGAGAGCAAGATGACATTGGATAAAGCCACCTCGACATTGCCCACCATCCCTCTTGCGAATGTCTTTCGCCGCGCCCAATCCCTCGCGGATTGACGAAGGTACAGCGCGAAAACGCCGCAGACAGGCCAGGAAAGCGGACGTCGTCGATGTCGTTTCGCGACCATCTCCACGCCTTGCCATCGTTTCCGACGATGCAATCAGGCTTGATGGAGAAATCAGGCTGCTCCGGGATCAACTGGCGGGGAAGCTTCGGCTGCAAAACGCACAACTGAAGAGCATGCTGGATCGGTTCGAACGCTGAACGCCGCATTATCCACTCTCCGGGTTTCGGCCTGAAGAACATATAGTCTTTAAGGCGTCGCCGAAAACGCGGCTTAGGGCTGACTAGCGACCGAAACAGTAACCTGCGCTCGCGCTCGGATGTCCGCTGATCAAAAGAACTGGCGCCGGTTCGTATCTCGCGATGACGTTTGAATCCACGCAGGCGCCGGCATTATAATCGGGCTCAAAATCGACGAGCATAATGTGTCCATCAATTTGCGTTGCTTCATCGATGGCGAGGAACATTGCGGCCTTTGCGACTTGCGGCTCACCAAGCGATGACGCTTAGTCGTGGATGTTTGTGTTTCGTTGCCTGCCTAAGACCTGCGCTGGTGCGGACCGGCAAAAGCAGGGCAACCGGGATGTTTGGAGTTCGCCCCATGACGGATCAGACCTATACGCTTAAGCAATTGGCACAGGGGCATCGACCGATCCGGATCGGCTTTTTCCTGGTGCCGGACTTCCCTCTGATGACCTTTGCAGCGGCGCTCGACTCGTTGCGGCAGGGCAATCGTCTGGCCAAGCGAAAGGCCTTTGAGTGGCTCATCCTGTCGGCGGATGGCGGCCATGTGAAGTCCAGCAGCGGACTAGGCTTCGATGCAGATGCGGCAATCGGCAGGGCGCCGCGCTGCGATATCGTCATCCTCTGCGCAGGCATCAATTATGCCGATGCCTATGATGCCAATGTCTTTGCATGGTTGAGGCGCATCCATTCGGAGGGGTGCGTGCTTGGAGCAGTCAGCACTGCGGTCTTCTTCCTGGCAAAGGCGCGATTATTGGAAGGGCGACGATGTGCCGTTCATTGGGAGTCGCTTGCAAGCTTTCGCAGCGAGTTTCCGAACTGTCTCGCCACCGACGACATTTTCGCGATCGACGGACGTTTTCTGACCTCGTCGGGCGGAACGGTTACATTGGACATGATGCTTTACCTCATCTCTGCAGTGGAGGGTCGGGAGTTGGCAGCACTCATCTCGGACCAGTTCAACCACGCGCGGATACGGCGCCAGGATGACGTTCAGAGGATGTCGCCCGAAGATCGTTTCGGCATCCGGAACGCCAAGCTCGCCTTCGTTGTTCGTCGGATGGAAGCCAGCCTCGGCGATCCGGTCGAAATTTCCGATCTCGCCAGTAGCGTGGCGCTTTCGCTTCGACAGCTCGAGCGGCTGTTTCACGCCAACCTCGGCAAGAGTCCTACCAATTTCTACATAGAGCTTCGCATGACACGCGCGAAAGAACTGCTGGTCTACACGGAATTGGCGATCGGTGAGATCGCCGAAATCTGCGGTTATCAGTCGGCTTCGCATTTCGGCCGTTCATACCGCACGCGGTTTCGCGAGAGCCCTGCCGCGACTCGAAAGGCGGAGAAACGGCGAGAGGAGCCAATGTCATGAACAATGTCGATTCGCGCAGAGAAGATGTCGGATCACCGCATGTCACAGAGGTCCATCCCGTCTTAACGTAAATCAAGACGGATGGGTGACGGACAAAAAGTCCGCTGCGACCGAGCCTGGGGCGAGTGTCTTGCCGGCCGGTCCGACCAACAAAAATTCGGAACAGTTAAAGCGCTAACCAGGAGATGACAACCGTGGACAAGTCTGAGCATTCCTATATCCCGACTCTGGTCGAACAGATGTCGAGCGGCTCGATCGGCCGCCGAGAATTTCTGCGAAAAGCGACGCTTCTTGGTATTTCGGCCGCAGCCGCATATTCTCTGGCCGGCGTTCCGGTGCCAGGCGGCGCCCGGGCCGACGATATGCCGAAGGGCGGAAACCTGCGCATCGGCATGCGTTGCATGGAAATCAAGGATCCGCATCTGGCCGATTTCGCCGAAAAATCGAACGTCATCCGCCAAGTCTGCGAGTATCTGACCCTCACCGATCGCCACAACATTACCCATCCTTATCTGCTGGAAAAGTGGGAAGTCAGCGACGACCTGAAGACGTGGACGCTCCATCTCCGCACGGACGTCAAGTGGCGCAAGGGCAGGCCATTGACCGCAGACGACGTGATCTGGAACCTGAAGCGCGTCTGCGATCCAGCAATCGGTTCGTCGATGCTCGGGCTCTTCACCGGTTATCTCGTGCAGGAATACGAAACCGGCGAAAAGGACGAGAAAGGCAATCCCAAGAAGTCGAGCAAGCTCTGGGCCGACAACGCCATCGAGAAAGTCAACGACCACACCGTCCGTCTCAACTGCTCCTCGCCGCAGATTGCCGTGCCCGAGCACCTCTATCACTACCCGATGTTCATCATCGATCCCGAAGAAAATGGCGCTTTCGGTCCTGACGCGAACGGCACGGGTCCCTTCGTTATCACCGAATACGTCGTCGGCAAGGGCGCCAAGTACAAAGCCCGCACCGACTATTGGGGCACCGGGCCTTATCTCGATACGTTCGAATATGTCGACCTCGGCGACAATCCGGGGGCCGGTATCGCGGCCATAGCTTCCAAGCAGGTCGATGGCCTGTCGGAAGCCGACGCGGTCCAGATCAATGCGATGAAGAATTTCCCGCATGTGGCGGTCCACCAGGTCGAGACGACCCAGACGGTCGTTGCCCGCATGCACCCCGATATCGAGCAGTTCAAGGACAAGCGCGTGCGCCAGGCGATGCGCTATTCGATCGACCGCGACAAGGTCATTCAGACGGCACTCCTCGGCGCCGGCATTCCCGCCGAAGACCATCACGTCGCGCCCTCGCATCCCGAATACGCGGCACTGCCGAAATATCCGCGCGACATCGAAAAAGCGAAGAAGCTTCTGGCAGATGCCGGCTATCCGGATGGTTTCGAATTCGACATGGTCACACGTCCCGATCCGATCTGGGAACTGAACACGGCGCAGGTCCTTGCCGAGCAGTTCAAGGACATCGGCGTAAAGATCAACATCAAGTCCCTGCCCAGCGCCCAATACTGGGAAGTCTGGACAACGGCGCCATTCAGCCTGACTGCCTGGGGTCACCGGCCGCTGGCGATCATGACATTGTCGCTTGCCTATCGTTCGAATGCCGCCTGGAACGAGTCCAATTATTCCAACGCGGATTTCGACAAGCTGCTGACCGAAGCCGAGGGCATCCTCGATCCGAAGCAACGCAGCAAGGTCATGGCGAAGATCGAGGCGATCATGCAGGATGACGGGCCCATCGTTCAGCCCTTCTGGCGCGTCTTCTCGACCGTCATGGACAAGAAGGTCAAGGGCTTCGAGCTCCATCCTTCTCAATACATCTTCGCGCATCAATACGCGATCTCGGCGTAACCTCCCGGCTGGCGCCTGGCCGCGTTCGCGCGGTCGGGTGCTGGGCTCGGACATTCGGATTCCTCCGGCTATGGCGAATTTCTTCCTCAAGCGCTTGGCGATGATGGTCGTGACGATGCTCTGTGCTTCGTTTCTCGTCTTCGCCGTTTGCGAGTTCACTCCCGGCAGCGTGGCGCGCAAATCGCTCGGTCCTTTCGCTACCCAGCAGCAGGTGGACCTGCTGTCCCAGAAACTGAAGGCCAATGATCCGCTGCTGGTACGCTACGGCCGCTGGCTCGGTGTGCTCGTCGGCGCAATTCCCGATCCGCTTCAGGATCCGACCACCGGGTTAAGCTTCAAGGATCCGCGCGGCGCCCAGTACTTCGGCAACTTCGGCTACTCCACCCTGAATAAGCTGCCCGTCAACGATGTCATCTGGGATCGTCTCGGCAATACCTCGATCCTCGCCGGGCTGGCGTTCTTGCTGATCGTCCCGCTGTCGATCATTTTCGGCATCCTGTCGGGGTTGAAAGAAGGTGGGGTGCTGGACCGGACGCTATCGGTCATCTGTATCACCTTCACGTCTATTCCGGAGTTCGCGTCAGGCGTCTTCCTGGTGACGCTTTTCGTGATCCTCTGGCCGATCCTGCCAGGCACCAGTCCGCTCAACAGCGATGGCGGCTGGGCTGTGCCGTATCAGTTCGTCCTGCCCGTCGCGGTGCTCGTCATCTATGACTTCGGCTATGTGGCCCGCATGATCCGGGTCTCGATGATCGGCGTCATGGAGCGGCCCTATATCCGCACCGCAATCCTCAAGGGCATGAGCACGCGCCGCATGGTTCTCGGCCACGCGTTGCGGAATGCGATGATCGCGCCGTTCACCGTGTTGCTGCTGCAAATTAACTTTCTGATCAGCGGCGTCGTCGTCACCGAGCTCGTCTTTGCCTATCCGGGCTTCGGCCGCCTGATCCTCGATGCAAGTCTGTTCGGCGATATCGCAACGCTCGAGGCCGCTACATTGATCACCGTCGCCATCGCCGTTGTCACGCAGCTGCTTGGCGACCTTGGCTACATGCTGCTCGATCCACGCATCCGGGTGAGGTAAATCATGGCTGTTCGAGGCAATATCAGTGGAGTGATCGCCGCACCGCCAAAGCGTGCTGCAAGGCCCAACTGGATGCGCATCCTTCATTCGCGCACGGCCGTCGTCGGGTTGTGCCTTGTTCTCTTCTGGGTGCTTGCAGCCCTTCTTGCGCCCGTCCTGCCGCTACCGTCGCCGACTGATTCCGATGTCATGGCGATGAGCAACCCCTATCCTTCCGCTGCCCACTGGCTGGGAACCGATATTCTCGGTCGTGATATGCTGTCACGGTTGATCTTCGGCGCCCGCACAGTGCTCTCCGTTGCGCCGCTGTCGGTGGCGGTTGCCATGATCGTCGGCATCACGATGGGGATGATTGCAGGCTATTATGGGGGCTGGGTCGACGTGTTGATCAGCCGCTTCTCGGACATCATACTGGCATTTCCGGTTCTCGTTATCTACGTCATCCTGATCGCCAATATCGGACCGTCGGTCCTGAACATCGTCATTGCGACGATGATCGCCTCGGCGCCGGGTATCGGTCGCATAACGCGCGGCCTAGTGCTGGGTCTGAAGCAGCAGGAATATGTCGCGGCAGCAAAGCTGCGTGCGGAAAGCACGCTCTACATCATGATCGTCGAACTGCTGCCGAACTGCCGCAGCCTCCTGATCGTCGATGCCTGTCTGCGCATCGGCTACACGATCATCACCATCGGCATCCTCGGTTTCCTCGGCCTCGGTTTGCCGCCACCGAACCCGGACTGGGGTGGCATGGTCAAGGAAAGTGTCACTGTACTGAACGTCTGGCCACACATGTCGCTTATCCCGTCTGCCGCGCTCGTCAGTCTGGTCCTCGGCTTCAACCTGCTCGCCGACGGCATGCGGGAGGCATGGAAACCATGAACATCATCGCGTCCAGTCTTCAAGGAGCGGCCATGTCCATCACGCCAATGATCGATCGCGAACCCCTTCTCGACATTCGAAACCTGCGCATCGAGTTTCGCGGCAAGAGCGAAACGGTGGTTGCGATCCCCGATCTCTCGTTCAAGGTTATGCCCGGCGAAAGCTACGGTCTCGTGGGTGAATCGGGCTGCGGCAAGAGCACGACGGCCATGGCGATCATGGGTTATCTCGGCGCGACCGGCGTTGTTGCCGGCGGCAGCATCCGCTTCAACGGCAAGCAACTGGTCGATGCCGCCCCCAAGGAACTGCGTTCCATCCGCGGGCGGCAGATTGCGATGGTCTACCAGGATCCGATGAGTGCGCTCAATCCGGTGAAGACGATCGGTGCGCAGCTTGCCGAAGTCCCCCTGCTTCACATGGGCGCCAGCAAGAAAGACGCGATGGCCATGGCGGAAGCGATGCTTGCCGACGTCCGCTTGCCGGACCCTGGTGACATGATGAAGCGATATCCGCATCAGCTCTCCGGTGGCCAGCAACAGCGCGTGGTCATCGCCATGGCATTGCTTGCTAAGCCATCCCTTCTGCTGCTCGACGAACCAACGACCGGCCTCGATGTGACTGTCGAGGCTGCGGTCATCGATCTGATCGAAGAATTGCGCCAACGCTATTCGACCAGCCTGCTGTTCATCTCGCACAATCTCGGTTTGATCGCGGAAAGCTGCGATCGTCTCGGCATCATGTATTCCGGCGAGATGGTAGAAGAGGGAACGACATCAGAAGTATTCCGCCGGCCGAAACATCCGTATACGCGCGGCCTTATCGATTGCATTCCCGACATTACCGGCGATAAGCGCAGCCGCACGCTCGCTGCCATCCCGGGTTCGATCCCGCTGCCGCAGGAACGGCCGCAGGGCTGTCTGTTCGGGCCGCGCTGTTCGAGTTTTGTCTCCGGCCTCTGCGACCGTCCGGACCTTGCTCTGGAGCCGGCGGCGGAAGAGCATCTGGTGCGCTGCGTCCGCTGGCCCGAAATTTCGGCAGGAGAAGCGACGGTTGCTCCGGTCGAGACACAGATGATTGCAAGATCGACGGCGATAACATTGTCTGATGTGAACCGTCTCTACCCCGTCGGCCGCCGGAAGACCGTCAAGGCAAACGAAGCGGTCAGTTTCGAAGCGGCAACAGCCGAGATCGTGGCGCTGGTCGGCGAGTCCGGCTGCGGAAAATCCACGCTGGCGCGCATCGTGACGGGTCTCGACAAGGCGACGTCGGGCGAAATCCGCATGGCTGGCGAGAATATCGCCGAACTGCAGGCCAGCGAACGTCCACGCGCGCTGTTGCAACAGATCCAGATGATCTTTCAAAATCCGGATAGTACGCTCAATCCCTCGCATTCGGCCGCTTTTTCCATTCGTCGTTCGATCAAGAAATTCGGTATCCGCAAGGGAAAGGCGGAGATCGAACAGCGCGTCCGCGAGCTCCTGGAAATGGTGCGTCTATCTCCAGCCGTCGCGGACAGAAAGCCGAACCAGCTGTCCGGCGGTCAGAAGCAGCGTATCGCCATCGCACGCGCCTTTGCGGCGGAACCTTCGCTCATCGTCGCTGACGAACCTGTCTCGGCACTCGACGTTTCGGTGCAGGCCGCGGTCGTGACGCTTCTTCTCGATATTCAACGGGAAAAGCATGCCACGATGCTGTTCATCAGCCACGACCTGGCGCTGGTTCGTCACGTAGCAGACAAGGTTGTGGTCATGTATCTCGGCAAGATCATGGAGCAGGGGACCGTCGAGGAAGTCTTCAGTGAGGGTGCGCATCCCTATACCGAAGCACTTCTCTCAGCGATCCGCAGCCCGCACCCGGATGAAGCGCCGCGCGAGCGTATTCGCCTGTCCGGCGAAACACCGAGCGCGGTCAACGTACCCGCCGGCTGCCGTTTTGCGACGCGGTGCCATCGCAAGCTCGGCAGCATCTGCGACACCGCTCCGCCCCCACTGCGCAAGATGTCCGATACGCACGAGATTCTCTGCCACATCGATCAGGCAGATCTGGCCGCCCGGCCTTCCGTCCTTGCTTTCGCCGAAAAGGCATAATGATGCGCGATCCCGATCGGATTGGTGAATTCTGGCGGAAAGCCGCAGGGCTTCGTGCAATCCTGCATGTCATGGCGAGCATCTGCATCGTCGCGACTGGCAATTCTCTTCTGACGACCACGGTTTCCCTGCACCTCAGTGACCCCGCAATCGATCCCCACATCGTCCAGTTGTTGCTGACGGCGTTTCCCGTAGGCTTCCTTGCCGGCTGCCTCTCAGCTCGTGTCATGGTCGTCCGCTTGGGACACGAGCGGGCTTTCCTGGCCGTCGCATTGCTCGCTGCTTTCGGCGCCTGCGGCTACATGCTGACGCAAGCCGCTCCGGTCTGGTTCTGCCTGCGTCTGATAAACGGTTTTTCCATCGCAACGCTGTTCGTCGTGTCCGAAAGCTGGATCAATCTCTACGCTGACCAGAAGAACCGCGGAGCTTATTTCTCGCTCTATATGCTGATGACGTCGCTGGCGACCCTGTTTGCGCAATTGCTTGTCGAAGCGGCCGGAGCGGACTCTCCCCATCTCTTTCAGATCGTGCTCGGCGTCATCCTTCTTGGACTGATCTACGCCCGCTTTATCGGTGGACCCTGGCCCACCTTGCGCCTGCCGCTGGCAGTAGCGGTCGAGGCCGGCAACGCCCACTCCGGGCATCGCTATGGCATCTGGCGGCTCGTCGCTCTCGCACCGGTGGCTGTCGTCTGCGTCTTTCAAGCGGGCATGACGAATATGAATGTCTATACGATGACGCCGATCTATGCGGAGCGGGTGCACCTCGACGCGGCGGTGGCGGTGACACTGGTAACCGCTTTCAGCCTGGGCGGCATGCTCGCTCAGGCCCCGGTCGGATGGTTGTCGGATCGTATGGACCGGCGCGTTCTACTTCTCGTTCAGGGATTGGCGGGAGCAGGACTGTGCGCAGCAATCGCCTGGCCCGGAAGCTATCCGCAGATGCTTCTCTACGGTCTGTTTTTCGCCTATGGCGCAATTGCGCTGACGATCTATCCGGTCGGTATCGCTTACGCTAACTCACAGCTCGATAGCCGCCATATGGTCTCGGCATCGGGTAGCCTGCTGCTCCTTTATTCGATCGGCAACATCATGACACCTGGGCTCGCCGCCCAGCTGATGGAGCTGTTTGCACCGCAGGCACTCTTCCTTCTGCTCGGGAGCGGCGCGTTCCTGGTTGCTGTCGCTGCCTGCTTCAATCTCTTTCGCCGTCCGATCGGCGCCACCAAACCTTGCCTTGTTTCGGGAGGAAGCGAATGACGCCCGCCAAGCCTTATGACCTCGTGATCCGTCGTGGCCGTGTGGTACTGCCGGATGCGACCAGACAGATCGATATCGGCGTTCGCGACGGCGCGATTGCGGCGCTCGGGCCGGATCTGCCCGAGGGGAAACATGAAGTCGTGGCTGAGGGGCGCATCGTGCTGCCCGGCGGCGTCGATAGCCATTGCCACATGGATCAGCAGCCCTGGGAAGGGAAGGCGACAGCGGACGATTTCAACACCGGCACGCTGTCGGCGATGTGCGGCGGCACGACAACTGTCGTGCCTTTCGCCATGCAGATGCGTGGCCAGTCGCTACGCGACATCGTCGAGGATTATCACGAGCGCGCCCGTTCGAAAGCGCGTATCGACTATGGTTTTCACCTGATCGTCGGCGATCCATCAGCCGAAGTGTTGCGCGACGAGATCCCTCAGCTGATTGCCGAGGGCTGCACTTCGATCAAGATCTACCTGACCTATGACGGGCTGAAGCTCGACGATTATGAGGTGTTGAATGTGCTCGACCTTGCGCGTGCTCAAGGCGCGATGGTCATGGTTCACGCGGAAAACGATGCCTGCATTCGCTGGTTGACCGAAAAGTTCATCGCCTCGCGCAAGACTGAGCTGCGCTATCACGAAAAGGCGCATTCGGCGATCGGCGACCGTGAAGCGACCTTCCGGGCGATCAGCCTGTCGGAGCTGATCGAGACGCCGATTCTCGTCAGCCATGTCGCTGCGGGCGGCGCCGTCGAAGAAATCCGCCGCGCCAAGGCGCGGGGGCTTCCGATCTACGCCGAAACCTGCCCCCAATATCTTTTCCTTTCGGCCGAGGATATCGACACCCATGATCTCTCAGGCTCCAAATGCGTCTGCACGCCGCCGCCACGCGACAAGTCGAACCAGCCTGCAATCTGGGCCGGTATCCTGGACGGCACGCTGGAGGTTTTTTCTTCGGACCATTCGCCGTGGCACTATGCGGATAAGATAGCGGGCGGGCCGGGGACACCGTTCCACCGTATTCCTAACGGTATTCCCGGTATCGAGACACGGCTCGCCTTGCTCTTTTCTGCTGGTGTGAACGGCGGCCTGATCTCGCTGCAGAAATTCGCTGACCTGACCGCCGGCGCCCCGGCGCGGCTGTTCGGTCTTCATCCGCGCAAGGGCAGGATTGCCGTAGGCGCAGACGCCGATATCGCGATTTGGGATCCGGATCGCAGCATGACGATCACCAATTCGCTCCTGCATCACGCGACTGACTACACGCCTTATGAAGGACAGGTCGTCAAGGGCTGGCCCATCATGACGATCTCGCGGGGCGATATCGTCTGGGACGACGGAAGAATCATGGCCGAGCCCGGGCGCGGCCAGTTCATTGCCCGACAGCGACCTTTCCCACCGCAGCAAGGTCTTTCGAAGGTCCTCGCATCATGACCGCATCGATGTCACGTCTTGACGGCAAGGTGGTCTTTCTGACGGGCGCTGCGAGCGGTATCGGCGCGGCAATTGCGCGCCGCTGCATCGATGAAAGCGCTTCGGTGATCTGTGCGGATCAATCGCCGGAGGGCGTCTTGGCGCTCGCGCAATCCCTTGGCCCCCGTGCTTTCGGCATCCAGTGCGATGTGACCGACAATATTTCGGTCGGTCGCGCGGTAGGGACCGGTACCAGACATTTCGGTCGACTCGACGGTCTTGTGCACAATGCCGCGGCACCTTCGATGGACGGCACGGTCATCGATCTTGCTGAAAAGCAATGGCGACTGGAAATTGATGTCATCCTGACGGGTGCCTTTCTAGTCGGCAAGCACGCGCTTCCGGCGATGATCGAAGGCGGCGGCGGATCCGTCGTCTTCATCGCATCGCAGTTCGCGCATGTGGCGACCGGCAAGGCCGTCGCCTATTGCGCGGCAAAGGCCGGGCTCGTGCATCTCGCCAGGGCCATGGCGGTCGATCACGCCGGCGATGGTATCCGCGTCAACAGCCTGTCGCCTGGTGCCGTGGCGACGCCGAGATTGCTGCAGCGGTGGCCGGACCTCGAGGCGGCCAATGCCGGGCTCGGGCCTGCGCATTTGCTCGGCCGTATCGCCAAGCCTGATGAAATCGCTGCCGCCGCCGCCTTCCTCTTGTCGTCGGATGCATCGTTCGTCACCGGAACTGACCTCCTGGCCGACGGCGGCTACGTTACCCGCTGATACCTGCGTTGAAGATCTTTTGGATGGATTTGAAATGACCCTTCTTGTCACCGGGGGAACCGGCTTCGTCATGAGCGTCCTTGCGCGGGAATGGCTCGAACGCGATGCCAAGGCGCGTGTCGTCATTCTCGATCGCGCCGGCCTTGATGCGATGGCGGAGCGCTATTTTGCGCCGGTCCGCGATCGACTGACCGTGATCACGGCCGACATTTGCGAGCCCGCCCAATGGGAAGCGACACTCGACGACCACGATATCCGCTACGTGGTCCACGGCGCCACCGTCACCCCCATCTCGCGCGGCAGTGCCGCCGAGGCAAAGCGCCAACCCGAAGCCGAAGATCCCGCCAGGATCGTCGATATCAATTTCATGGGCACCGTGCACATTCTCGAATGGCTGAGAAAGCGTCCGGGCTTTCAACGCCTCGTCTTCGTCAGTTCGGGCTCGGTCTACCGTCATCACGGGCCGGACTGGACGGGCGAACCGCTTCCCGAAGACGGCTATGTTGCACCGCTGACACTCTATGGCATCTCCAAATTTGCAGCGGAGATGGTGGTCAACCGCTACGCTGATCTTTTCGGCCTGTCGGCGGCCTCCGTCCGGCTTGCATCGGTTTATGGGCCGATGGATCGGGTCACCGGCAGCCGTAATTTCCGGCATGTTCCGAACCGCGTCGCCCATATGGCGCTTGCAGGGGAGACCGTGCGGCCGAATAGCCTGGAACCTGTTGGCGACTATGTCACTTCGACGGATGTGGCCGGCGCAATCATCGCGCTGCTTCTCGCAGAGCGCCTGCGTTATCGGCACTACAATATCGGAAGTGGCGGGACTTCGACCATCGGCGACATCATCGGCTGGGCAAAGGAGCGCGCGCCTTCCCTGCAGGTCGAAGTGAGCCCTGCGGAAACCGCCAACGTCATCCAGGACCTTTCACTGAAGGACGGCATGTGGGGAGCCTACGACATCGCCCGGATCGCGCGAGACACGGGCTGGCAGCCACGCAGCGCCAGGCAGTCGTTCCACGACTACATGGATTGGATCGTCGAGAACGAAAATCAGAGCGAGGGAAAGTGATGAGCGCTGGTGCAAAAGATCAATTGCGCGATTTTGTCGGCTATGGCCCGAACCCCCCGGTCATCTCCTGGCCAGGCGGGGTCAAGCTGGCGATCAACCTCGTGCTGAACTACGAGGAGGGCGCGGAGTATTCCTGGCTCGAGGACGGACGAAACGATAATTGGGGCGAGTACAATATTCCCAACAGCCCGCCGCTGCGCGACCTCGGCACCGAGACCCATTTCGAATACGGCAGTCGCGCAGGCGTCTGGCGCCTGGCTCGCATGTTCGACCGTTACGATATTCCGGTAACGATCTCGGCCTGCGCCGTTGCGCTGGAGAAGAACCCGGCTGTCGTCGATTGGATGAGTGCCCGCGGCCACGATCTGCTCGGCCACGGGCTGCGCTGGAGCGAATATTCCGGCATGCCGCGCGATGAGGAGGAGCGGCAGCTTCACGAAGCACTGGCCCTTTATGAGAAATTGACCGGCACAAGGCCGATGGGTTGGAATTGCCGATCCTTTCCAAGCGTCAACACCCGTGACCTGATCGTCAGGGAAGGCGGCTTCCTCTATTACTCGGACCCCTGCAACGACGATCTTCCGTATTTCCTCGATCACGAGGGTACGAAGCTTCTCGTCGTGCCCTATTCGAAGACGCTGAACGACAGCCGCTATCTGATCGCGCCCGGCTACAGCAATCCGCGCGATTTTGCCGAGGATTGCCGATCGGCGATCGACTACATGATCGGCGAAGCCGACGAGACAGGCGGGCGTATGCTGACGATCGGCGTGCATGCCCGCTGGATGGGCCAGCCTAATCGCGCCTCGGGTCTGCGTGACGTGATCGAGCACGTCAAGAAAGCGCCAGGTGCGGCCTTCATGCGGCGCCAAGATATTGCCCGTTACTGGATCGATCATCATGGCTGACGGCACGCATGCACTGCCGAATGACCATTTGCCCGCCGAGGCGAAAACGATGAGCGGCGCCGAATATGTTGCAGGGGTCCTGAAGGAGGAAGGCGTCAAGCAGATCATTGGCTTTCCAGCAAGCGAGCTTTTCGATGCCTCAGCGGCGCTTGACATTCCGCCGCTCATTGCGCGGACGCAGCGTGTCGCCGTCAATATCGCAGAGGGCTATGCCCGGGCGACGGCCGGCAGGGAGCTTGCCGTTGTCACTGTGCAATATGGCCCGGGAGCCGAAAGTGCATTTGCCGGCATTGCCCAGGCTTTCAACGACCGCGTACCGATGCTGTTCTTGCCGACCGGCTACCCGCGCGGATCAGAAGCCATCGCCCCGAATTTCGAATCCCGCCGCAACTTTCGGCACATTACCAAATGGTGCGAGGCGGCAACGCAGGTCGATGATCTGCCCAAGCTCATGCATGCGGCGATATCGCGTGTCAGGAATGGGTCGCCGGCGCCGGTCCTGCTCGAATTGCCTGTCGATCTGCTGGCCGAAAGGCTTGATGCTCTGCCGGCGGATCATCGCCGACCGCGCCGCAGCGTACCGCAGGCCGGTGATCGTGAGGTGGTCGATCTGGCCAAGAGCCTGCTGGCCGCCAAAAATCCCGTTATTCTCGCGGGGCAGGGAGTGCTGTCAGCCTCGGCGACGCCGGAACTGATCGAGCTTGCCGAACTCTTGAACATTCCCGTCATGACGACGCCGAACGGCAAGAGCGCTTTTCCCGAAGACCATCCGCTTGCTCTCGGAACAGCCGGGCGTGCCCGACCCGCGACCGTCGACCATTTTCTAGCAAAGGCCGACGTGGTGTTCGCGCTCGGCAGCAGCCTGACGCGCTCCTACTACATCCTGCCGATCCCCGAAGATAAAACCATCCTTCATGTCACGCTCGACGATGCGGATCTCGGCAAGGACTATGCGATCGCCCAGGGTGTGGTCGCAGATGCCGCCTCGGTCCTGAAACAGATGATCGCACTGATCCGTCGCGATCACCTGCCTCTCGGCGAACGTCAGCAGCCGGCGGCGGAAATCGCTGCCGTTCGCGCGGCTTTCATGGAAAAATGGATGCCGCTCCTGACGTCGGGCAGCACGCCGATCTCACCTTACCGTGTCGTCTGGGAGATCATGCAGGCGATCGATCCGAAGACCTCGATCGTCACACACGACGCCGGCAATCCGCGCGACCAGTTCTGCCCATTTTATGTGGCAAGCACACCCGGCGGCTACATCGGTTGGGGAAAGACCACCCAACTCGGAAGCGGCCTAGGCTTTGCGATGGGGGCCAGGCTTGCTCGCCCCGATGCGACCGTCGTCAATCTGATGGGAGAGTCCGCGTTCGGAATGGTCGGCATCGACTTCGAAACTGCGGTCCGCTGCAATCTGCCTGTCTTGACCATCGTGCTGCGCAACAACGTGCTCGGCGGCTACGCGAAAAGCATGCCGATCGCCACCACGAAATACGGCGCGAATCGGGTAACAGGCAGTTACGCACCGATCGCGGAAGCTCTCGGTGGTTACGCGGAATGCGTCGTGGATCCGGAAATGCTGCGCCCCGCGTTGCTGCGTGCCCTCGACAAGGTCAAGGCCGGGCAGGCGGCGCTTATCGAGGTCGTCACGCACGAAGAGCCGCGGCTCGCGGGTCTATGGTAGGGGAGGCGAGGGCGACTATGTTCGACACGCTGATCACCGGCGGCATGGTCGTCAACGCAAGCGGTCAACTTCCTGCGGATATCGGCATTCTCGACGGAAGCGTCGCGGCCGTCCTAGCGCCTGGCGAGCCCGCCATGGCGCGCGGCTTCGTCAATGCGAGCGGCAAAAAGGTGCTGCCCGGCCTGGTCGATGCGCATGTTCATCTGCGCGAACCGGGAATGACGCAGAAGGAGGATTTCGAAAGCGGCACACACGCAGCGGCGCTCGGCGGCGTGACGACCATTCTCGACATGCCGACGGACGATCCCTGGACGGCGACTGCGCAGCAATTGTCGGATAAGATGGCGAGCGCGGCGGGCAGAATTCATGTCGACGTCGGCTTTCAGGCCGTGGTTTCAAAGAGTTATGACAGCCTGGAGGCCCTGCTTGCTTTGTCGCCGGTCTCTCTTGAACTGTTCACGGCTGACGTACCCGTCAACTATCGGTTCGATAGTCTGGATGCTGTCACTGAGACGCTGCGCCGGCTGGCGGGTACCGGCGCGGTGATAGGCGTTTCCCCCGGCGACCAGTCGATCCTCGAGGGAGCCGGCGTGCGGGAGCGCAGTGTTGGCGTTCCGGCATTTTTGGCCAGCAGACCGCCGCTCGCCGAAGCCGGCGGTATTGCACGCGCGGTACTGGCGGCGGCTGAGACCGGCGCGCGCGTGCATGTGCGTCAAATTAATTCGAGGCTCGGCGCCGAGACCTGGAGCCGTCTTCGGAGCATGGCTGATGTCACCGTGGAAACGACACCGCAGAACCTGTTCTTCACATCCGACGACTACGAGACGGAAGGTGCCCGGCTGAAAGGATCGCCTCCGTTTCGCGGTCGCGACGATGTCGCGGCCTTGCGCCGAGCGGTCTCTGAGGGCCTGATCACAATCATGGCGACGGATCATGCGCCGCACACCCCGGCCGAAAAGTCGGCAGTCTATGGATCTTTCGCAGATATTCCCGGCGGGATGCCGGGTCTTCAGACATTGCTCTCGGTGATGCTGGACCTTGTGGCGGAGAAGGTAATAGGGCTTTCGGATCTCGTGCGGATCTGCGCCTACAATCCCGCTCATCGCTTCGGACTTGGACGTTCGAAAGGCTCGATTGCCGTCGGCAGCGATGCCGACATTCTAATTGTCGATATGGACCGACCGACTGTCATCACCAATACCGAGCAGGCCTCCCGTGCCGCCTATTCACCATTTCACGGCAGGCGCACGGCCGGCCGGTTGACCGACGTCTTCCTGCGCGGCGCACGCATCGTCAAAGACGGAACGCTTATTAATCCCCGTCGCGGCCAAGTCGTCCGCAGGACTGCATAAAGGAATGCCGATGCCTTTGCTCGACAGGAAAATTGCGATTGTCACCGGCGCGAGCTCCGGCCTCGGCCGGGCGATCGCACTTCGCTACGCCGAAGAGGGCGCGGTCGTCGTGATCGCCGACGTCTGCGAGGCTCCGATCGAGGGGGGTGAAACGACCCTTTCCTGCATCGTTGCGGCAGGCGGAGAGGGCATGTTCGTAAGGACCGACATCTCCAACTGGGCTGACGTCGATGGGCTGGTCTCACAAACGGTGAAAGAGTTCGGTCGGCTCGACATCATGGTCAACAATGCCGCGATCTATACCTCGACCAATCTCCTTGAAACCTCGCCCCAACAATGGGATAGGGTGATCGCCGTCAATGTCACCGGGTTCTTTTATTGCTGCAAGCGAGCCGCGCAGCAATTTCTGGCGCAGGAGCCGACCGGTGAAACGCGTGGCCGCATCATCAACATTTCATCGCAGCACGGCATGGTCGCTTGCCCTGGTGATTTCCCATACGGCGTCAGCAAGGGTGCAGTCGTACAAATGACCCGGCAAATTGCCGTCGACCATGCTGCGACAGGTATCGTTTGCAATGCGATTGCCCCCGGCAAGATCGTCACCGGCAAACCGGGTGTCGCCAACGATCCCGACGCTCTCGATTATTCGCGCCGTCGCACCCCTTGGCCGCGGCTCGGCGAGCCACACGATGTCGCGAGTGCCGCGCTTTTCCTCGCCAGCGACATGGCGAGCTACATGACCGGCGTTAACCTGATGGTCGATGGCGGCTGGATGGCGGGCTGATGATCACAGCGTATGAAGATCGCCAATAACGGAAAGGAAACGGACCATGGATCTCGGATTGAAAGGCAAGACTGCCCTGGTATTGGGCGCCGGCGGCGGGCTTGGCGGGGCAATTGCTAAAACGCTCGCCGTCGAAGGCGCGCGGATCGCGGTTGCAGATATCGACAGGGAATCAGCGGAAAAAAGGGTTGCCGATATCCGCACGGCTGGCGGCTTAGCGATGGCGCTTCAATGGGACCTTGCCGAACTCGGCGTGATCGAGCCCAATCTCGCCGCCATCGACGAGCAGCTCGGCTCGGTAGACATTCTTGTCAATATCACCGGCGGCCCGCCGCCGACGCTCGTTTCCGGTCAGAGTGCCGAGAGCTGGCGTAAATACTTCGACAGCATGGTTCTGTCGGTCATAGCAATCTCCGATGCCGTACTTCCCAGGATGCGTGAAAAGAAGTGGGGACGCATCATCACCTCGACATCATCTGGCGTCGTCGCGCCCATTCCCAATCTTGGCCTGTCGAATGCCCTGCGCATGTCGCTTCTCGGATGGTCGAAAACACTGGCGGGCGAGGTCGGTCGTGATGGCGTGACCGTCAATGTCGTCTTGCCAGGTCGTGTCGCCACACAGCGTATCGCCTTCCTCGACGAACAGAAGGCGAAGCGCGAAGGGAAGGCCGTCGAGGAGGTTTCAGCGGCAAGCACTGCATCGATCCCAGTCGGGCGCTATGGTGATCCGCAAGAATATGCCGATGTCGTCACGTTCATGGCAAGCAGGCGCGCCTCCTATCTGACCGGATCGGTGATCCGGGTGGACGGGGGGCTAATCTCAAGCGTGTGATTGCGCCCTGCCTTCGATTTCTGTTGACAAGCAGGGCCTTTGACTGAAATTTCGACTGCCTTGACTGCGAGAAGAAGCCATCGGTTGACCAGCGATGTTTGCTATGGCTTTAACTCTCAGTCATGGGCGGAGCCATTGAATTTCCAATGGACAGGCGCGGCTAACATATTTGATTGGCCGCATGCTCGCCGGGCGAGAGGCCGCTCCTCCGATGGCCTGTTGTCGCGAACGATGCGCCGCGCAGGCGCTGATTTGCATCACTTTTCAAGCAAGAGTGTTCTGACGCCAAACGATATGGGTCTCGGCCGTCTTTTTCAAAAGCTGCGTGACGCGATCAAATACAGCGTCGCCTGCAGCCTTCGGTCCTTGCGCTCGAGTGCCAGCACCATCTTTTCGAGTTCGACAATCTCGGCGACGTCCGGCGTGTAGCCGCCAAACCCGTCTCCGACAGATCGGACAACCCGTTTGCCGTACGAGCTCGGCCCAGCACGTCGTCCGCGCGGATTTAGCGGAACTCGCTTCCGCCGTCGAAAAAACTTTCGCCAGCGACGAGATCGACTTTGCGTTGCGTTTGGCCGAAGCGAAGGATCGAGCTGACATTGCGCGAGGCCGTGAGCCTAATCGTCAGCGGTTCGCCATCCTCCCAATCAAGGTCGAGCAGCATGCCGCCGCGAAGGCGCAAGCCACGGATACTGCCGCCCGGCCATGCCGTCGGCAACGCAGGGAGTAAATGGATTTCCCCCGGACGCGACTGCACGAGCATTTCCACGATGCCTGCCGCACCGCCGAAATTTCCGTCGATCTGAAAGGGCGGATGAGCGTCGAACAGGTTTTTGTAGCTTCGTTCCGGTGTGAGAAGCAGTTTCAGTACGTTATGAGCATGGTTGCCATCGCGCAGCCGCGCCCAAAGGTTGATGCGCCAGCCGATGCCCCACCCCGTCGCCTCGTCCCCGCGGATCTCCAGTGAACGGCGGGCGGCGGCGGCGAGGTCGGGCGTTCTGTCCATGTCGATCTGCCAGCTCGGGTAAAGGCCGTAGAGATGCGAGACATGGCGGTGATGCATCTCCGGCGCCTGCATGTCCCAGTCTTCGAGCCATTCCTGCAACTGGCCATTCGCGCCGATCCTGTCGGGCGCAAGGCGCGGCAGCACACGATCGATGTCGGCGACAAGCTCGGGCTCTCCACCGATTGAGACCGCGAGAGGGCGCAGGAGACCCAAAAAATCGCGGATGAGTTGGCTGTCCATCGCCGGACCGGCGCAAATCGACGCTCCGTACGGGTGGGCGTTTTCGGGTGAAAGCGATGGGTTCGTCACCAGATAATCCGTGCCGGGGAACGGAACAAGCACGTCGAAGAGGAAGTGCGCCGCCTCCAGGGCGATCGGAAATAGTCGACGTCGCATCGCTTCGGCGTCATCAAGGTAGTCGCATGCGTCCAGCAGCTGCGCCATCAACCAGATACCGCCCATTGGCCAGAGTCCCCACTTGGCGCCGTCGATCGGTCCCGTTGCGCGCCAGAGATCGGTATTGTGATGCATGACCCAGCCGCGGGCGCGATAGTGTACGTGTGCCATCACCTTGCCGGTCTCGGCAAGCTCTTCGGCCATTTCGACGAGCGGCTCGAGACACTCGCGCAGATTGGCCGGCGCCGGCAGCCAATAGTTCATCTGGAGATTGATGTTGGCTGTGTATTTGCTGCCCCAGGGTGGATCCGTTTGCGCATTCCAAATGCCCTGCAGATTGGCCGGTTGCGTCCCGGGACGCGACGAGGCAATCATCAGATAGCGGCCGAACTGGACATAAAGCGCTGCCAGCGCCGGATCATCGCCGCCAGCGAATCCAGCGATACGTTGGTCGGTTGGAAGCGACGCCGCAGGCGTCGATCCGAGATCAATGGCGAATGCGCTAAACAGTCGCCGATGCTCCGCGATATGGTCGTCGCGCAACGATACGAAATCGCGCGAAGCGGCTCTTTCAAGTCTATCGATGATATCGCGCTCGGGATGTCCCAACACGTCGTCGTAGCGCCTGAAGCTCGTCGCCGCGTCGAGAAAGACCAGAACCTCGTCAGCGCCTTCTACCGACAAGCCTCCCCCAGAAGCGTTCACCGTTCCACCGCTGTTGATAAGCCGGACGCCAAAGGCGAACCGGAGAGCGGCGGCAATGCCGGATTCCGCTTTGCCCTTCCCCGAAAAGCTCAACTGCGATCCCTCTCCTATGCTCATCTCTCCCTGCTGCGGACTGTCGATGGAGATCCGGCAGCTGATCGCGCGTTTCCGGTCAGCCGAGAGGCGTAGGACGAGCACACCGTCGACCGGCGACACGAAGGCTTCGCGCAGGTAGGCGATGCCGTTGGCGGTGTAAGACGAGGTAGCGATGGCGGTATCGAGATCGAGCGCACGCCGATACCCGGAGACACTCTCGGCGAACTTGAATTCGAGGCGGAGATCGCCGATCGGCTGGTAGGACATCTGCTTGATCGGCCGTGCCATCAGACGTTTTTCGGCCAGCGCCTCGGCGTCCGCATAATGGCCGTCGAAAATCAGCTGCCGCACGGTTCCCAGATGACCAAAAGCGTCTGGATTAACGGGCTGATAGGGACCGCCGGCCCAGAAGGTGGATTCGTTGATCTGCAGGTGTTCGCGCAGGGGATCGCCGAAGACCATGGCCCCGAGCCGGCCGTTGCCGAGCGGCAGCGCGTCCGTCCATAGCTGTGCGGGCGCATCGTACCAGAGAAGATGAGACGTCATGACTACCCCGCCGGAAGGGTGTTTGCCGGGCGCGCCCCGCGGATGCGCTCACCGTCCCCACCGAAGAGCAGGGCCCTTCGTGCGGGGAAGCCGGCGGTGACGCTTTCCCCGGGGCGGCGGATGGTCTCGGAGCGGTCCTCGATGATGACGGCCTGCCCGGAACTCAGCGTGCCATAGATGAAACGGGTGCCGCCGAGATTTTCCACCACGTCGACCTTGAGGTCAATTGCGCCGCCGGCATCGTCGTGTCCGGTGAAGTGCTCGGGCCGAATGCCGGCCTTGATCAAGATGTCGCCTTCGCCGTGCAAAAGGCCCGTCTTGAAGACAGCGCCGCAATCGAGCCTGACAACGCCATTGGGGTCCAGCGTGCCATCCAGGAAATTCATCCGCGGGGAGCCGATGAAACCGGCGACGAAGAGGTTGTCGGGGTCGGCATAGAGCGTATCCGGTGTCCCTGTCTGCTCGATCTTGCCTGCTCGCATGACGACGATCTTGTCGGCCAGCGTCATCGCTTCCGTCTGGTCATGGGTGACATAGATCATCGTTGCGCCGATGCGCCGGTGCAGTTTCGCGATCTCGACACGCATGGACACCCTGAGTTCAGCGTCGAGGTTCGACAGCGGCTCGTCGAACAGGAAGACGGCGGGATTGCGCACGATCGCCCGGCCGATGGCGACACGCTGACGCTGACCACCGGAGAGTTGCGCCGGCTTGCGCTTCATCAGCGGTTCTATCTGCAGTGTTGCCGCCGCAACGGCAACGCTGCGCTGGATCTCGGCCTTTCCAAGGCCCGCCATGCGTAGCGAGAAGCCGATATTCTGCTCGACGGTCATATGCGGGTAGAGCGCGTAGTTCTGGAAAACCATGGCCACGCCGCGCTCGATCGGATCGGCTTCGTTCATCCGCCGCCCGTCGATCTTGAGGTCGCCTGCCGTGATCTTTTCGAGGCCGGCGATCATCCGTAGCAGCGTCGATTTTCCACAGCCGGAAGGGCCGACGAACACCGTGAACGAGCCATCGTCGACGCTCAGATTGAGATTGCCGATCGCCTCAAAGCTCCCATAGGTTTTGTCGATATTCTGCAATTCTACGCTGGCCAAAATTTCCTCCCTTTGACCGCTTGGCAAGCAGAGCGCGTCAGGTGATCCGTCGCGTCGAGCCTCGCAGGATGATGTCGCATTCGAGAACGATGCTGTGCGTCGCGCCGCTCGAGGATTCCGTCAGGCGTTCCACGAGAATGTCCGTGATCTTTTCCGCAATGCCGGCGACCGGCTGGGCGACCGCGGTAATGCCAGCTTCGTAGAGCCGGAAGACCGCTACGTCGTCGAAGCTCGCCAGCGAGATATCGTCGGGCACGTGACGGCCGTTCTCCTTCAGCCAGCTGAGTGCCCCGACCGCCATGCCGTAATTGGCGGAGAAGATAGCTGTGGGTGGGCGCTCCAGCGACATCAGTCGCTTGGTCGCCTCGTAGCCGCCATCCATGCGCCAGTTGCCGCGCACTGCCAGGGAAGCATCCACGACGATGCCCCGCTCACGCAGCGCCTGCTCGTATCCGGCCAGGCGTTCGATGCCCGACGAATTGCGCGGGTCACCCGTCAGCATGCCGATGCGCGTATGGCCGAGATCGATCAAATGACTGATTAGGCGGTAGCTCGCGCGGTGGTTTTCGACCATCACCCGGTCAGCCGCGAGCCCACGCACGTCGTTATTGTAGAAGATGATCGGCACGTCATGTTCGATCAGGTCGTCCACCCGGTCATAGACTTCGGCCGTACCATCCATGATCAGCGCATCGACGCGCTGCGCGGCGAAAAAGTCCAGCGCTTCAGCAACAACGCGCGGATCGCCGCCATGGCAATAGGTCAGGAGCGCGCGACCAGTCGAGCGGACCGAAGTGGCCAGGTGCTCCAGCATGCGGGCATGAAACTCATCGAAGGTCGGGACCAGAAAGCCGATCATATGGGTTAGATCGGTACGGATAGACGCAGCCGCCGCATTTCGCCGGTAGCCGAGCTCCTGGATCGCCCGCTCGATCTGCTCGCGGTTCGAGCGACGGACCGTCTCGCCGTTGAGATAGCGCGACACGGTGCCGACAGCGACGTCCGCCACCCTGGCAACGTCGATGATCGTGGCTCCCCGCCGCCTTCCGGCCGTCCGATCCGTTTCATGCATTTCAAGCGGGCTCCTGCAGTTATTCATCGGATTGTGACGCGTTTTCGCGTCCATCTCCCTCGTATAGCCCGGCGCCTGGCCGCTCACCAGCATTGAGAGCGGCGGTGCGAAGTCTGACGCATGGAAGGCGTCGATCCTCATCACGCGCCTTCGAAGACCACGGCACTATGGATGCGCAGTCGTGGTACCGTGATGCTGATGGCGCCGTCTGGGCCGGCTTCCCAGGCCAGATCCTCTCCGGTCATGGCATCGAAAACCCGCTTCGGCTTTGCCGGCAACCGCACGCTGGCGTTAACCGGGCCGATCGCCGGGATGTCCTCGATCATTTCCATCACCCGTGTCGAGCCGTCATCGCCACGAACATCCTTGCCGCGGATCTGCGGCGGTCCGTAGAGAAGATGCAGGATGTGGCGATTGTGCCCAATCTGTCGGGTCAGCGTTGCCCGGCCGGATGAGGGAAGATCGGTAACCATCGCCGGATCGGGAACGAGACGATCGAGAAGCCCGCGAACAACATATTTATAGAGCGGCTGACCGATGGCCCGGTAAAGCCGAAAGATCGGGTAGGCGATATAAGCGGTGCCCCCATGCTCGGTCACGGCAGCGCCAAGCATCTCAGCGGCTGTATCGTCCGGAGCATGCTGGTGCGAGCAGAAATGTTTGTAAGACCGGTTGAAGTAGGAGGGGTAGATAGCGGCCAGCACCGTTGCGTCGACCGGGCGGACGGTTTCGGCTTCATCGTAGAAAACGAAAGCCGTTTCCGGCATGGACGGATCAAGGTCCTTGCCTGCCTTCACATAGCTCGGTTTGAACGCGACTGGCGTTGGCTGCCGCTCGATGCCGAAATCGACGGCAAACGCACCATCATCCCCGATGCCCGAATGCCAGGAGGCGATGATCTTGCCGCCACTGGCGAGATAGGCTTTCAGCCGCGACGCAAGCGCGGCATCGACCGGGATTTCGTCCGGCAGGATCAGCAGCCGGTATTCCTCGAAACGAGCGGAACGGTCGAGCACGTCGAAGGGCCGCTTCAGTTCCTGCAGCATCTGTGCCGCGCCATCGTCGCTCGGATGGTTGCGCGCGCCCTTGGGGTTCATATGCTCGGCCGACAATATGGCGATCTCGGAGACCTGCTTGGCTCCATGCAGAAACGGCTCCAGCTTTTCGACGCGTCGATAGGCCGGCGCGATCGAGGCATAGGTATCAGGATTGATGGCGCCGTTCGGATGCAGCTGGTCGCCCACCAGGCACTTCGATCCGAGCGCGATCATCTGCGCACATTCATATTCCAGTGCGTCAGGGTGCTTGAAACCGCCGAACTCGCCCCACGAAGTGTGGAACTTGCCTGTATGAGCCAGGAAATCCATGCCGAGCGTTGCCGCGTAGCGCGCGCTGGACGGAAAGTGATCGTAACCCCAACCGCCGGTCGGCAGGCTTTCGAGCTCGAGATGAGAATAGGTGGAAAAGCGCTTCGGGCCCTGCTTGTGGATATGTCCGCAATTGTAGAAGACGCGAAGATTGGGGAACTCCTTAAACAGCGCCTCGCTCGTTTCGCGGCGGAACTGTTCGTTGACGGCCTCGTCGTTCTTCAGCCGGTCCGCCGAATTTTCCGGATCGAGACCCTCGCACTGCATGCGCTCGATGCAAGCCGGGCAGACACAATCCGGCGTGAGGATGATATCGAAGAACAGACCCTGCGTGGGATAGCTTTGCGCGACTTCGCGCGCCTGGTCGAGAATGTATTTCCGTAGGCCGGCATGGTTGAGGCAGAGCGTATGCCACGCCGGGCTGAGCTGCTTACCCGCCGAAGGGTCGTCCGGACGGTCGTGGTGGTATTGGTTCGACGCGGTCATGGCGCGCCATTCGGGATGTTCGCGCGCCGTCAGCTCGTCCCATTGTACCGATATATAGATCGGGCTTTCGATATCGGCTGCCGACAGCGCCTTCACCATGTCGCCGAGGAGGTCCGGGCGGGCCAGCCGCGGATGCGGCTTGCCGACCTTGGTCGGATAGTAGGACCAGCCGTGATGGCACTTGGCGAAGATCGTAATCGAGTCGACATGCGCCGCCTTCAGCGTTGAAACGAAGATATCCGGATCGAAGTCGGCGCCGATGCCGGGAATATGTTCCGACGTATGGAAGTCGAGATGGATCTGGCGGTAGCGCAACGGCTTGTTTGTGGTGTTCGGCATGGTCCTATTCCTTTGCGCCGGTGCGGGTTTGAGAGCCGGCGGCGAACTGACGTTGGAAGACAAGAAAGACGAGGAGGGGAACGATTGTCGTGATGATCGCCGCCACCGAGCGCAAGTCCCAATTGATCTCGTAGCTGCCGGAGATGCGGGCAAGCAGCACGGGCAGGGGTATGTCGTTGCGCAGGAAAAGCATCGGCAGCAGCAGGGCGTTCCAGGTCCAGAGGAACTGCAGGATTCCGACGGCGAAGATCGGCGACAGGCTGTTCGGCAGTACCACATGACGGAAAGTCGCAATCGGTCCGCAGCCGTCAATCTTGGCGGCTTCCACTAGTTCGCGCGGGAAATCCTCGAAGAAATTTTTGACGAGGAAGATCGACCAAGCAAAGGACATCCCGACATAGGGAATGAGAACGGAGAGAATGTTGTCGATCAGCCCGAGATCGCGCCACAGCGTGAAGAGCGGAATGATGACAACCTGCTGCGGCAACACGAATGCGTTGATGATGATGATCAGCAAGATGCGGCGGAACGGGAAATTGAGGAAATGAAAGGCGTAGGCCGCCGCCGGCGTCAAAAGCATCGTCAGCGCCGTCGCGATCCCCGCTGTTTTCATCGTCACCCACATGGATTGGGACAGCGGATATTTGTCCCAGACGCGGTGCCACGCGTCGAAGGTCAGATCGAAGCGCTCGAAGTGCCACCAGCCAAGCGAGACGCCCTCGGGAGGACGCAGGGAGGTAACAACGATACCGACGATTGGGATGACCCAGATGCAAGCGATGATGCCGACGAAGATGACAATCCAGCGGGGAGCCTTGCCGATCATTTCGCACCTGCCGTTCGCTGGATGATGGCGGGGATCGAGACGATGAGCACGGCCAGCAGCAGGATGACGGTCGCGGCGGCGCCATAGCCCAGTTTGAACTGGGTCATGGATTCCCGGTACATGAAATAGCCGACCGTCTCGGTTGAGCGCACCGGTCCGCCGCCCGTCAGGATGTAGATGATGTCGAAGGCGCGCAGCGAACCCAGAAGATTGATGAAAACCGCGACACGCACGCCGGGCATCGACAGCGGCATCATGATATGGCGCATGGTCGAGAGCGGCTTGGCGCCGTCCATATAGGCTGCCTCGAGCACGGATTTCGGGATTGCCTGGATGGCGGCGAAGATCAGCATTAAGGGCAAGCCCACGCCGCTCCACGATGCGGCTATGATGAGCGCCCACAGTGCGGTATTGGCGTCACCGAGCCAAGCATGCGAGAAGCCGGAAAACCCGAAAAGCTGAATCAGCGAATTGAGCAGGCCGCCGGCATCGGCCCTGTAGATGCCGATCCACATGTAGCCCGAAACTGCCTCCGAAATACCGAAGGCGGCAAAGATCATCACGCGGAACGGCAGCGTCTGTCGTGGCGCGAACGCGCACGTCATTGCCAGAGCCCAGCCAATCGAGACGGAAATCACCGTCGTCCCGATCGTGAAGATCAGGGTCGTTAGCAGCGTGCTGCGAAAGGCGGCGTCCGAAAACAGCCGCACATAATTGCCGAAGCCGATGAAGGAAGGCTTCCGCAGGCCCTGTATGTCCCAGAAGCTCAAGCGGATAGTCTCCACCAGCGGATAGACGACGGCGACGGCAAAGAGCACGATGACGGGTGCGATCAGGATCAATGCGGCGGGCGTGTCCCTGAGCAGACGCCGACTGCCTTGAATGCTGACCGCCAGCGGGGAAACCTGCGTCACGCCCGCCGCCTCCCGCGCCGGGGAAGCGGAGGTGCCGGCCATCAGTAGGATCCCTGGGCCTTGGTTTCGATTGCCGCAAGGACGGTATCGATATTGGCAGCCGAGGGATCCTGGAGAAATTTCTGCAGTTGCACCCGATATTCATCGACGAGATCGCCGGGCAAGAGATCTCCGAGCACGAATTGCAGCTTCGAGCTTGCGACCGCTGATGTCGCCACCTTCTGCGTCTCGCCATAGAGCGACGTGTCGGTATTGCTGCTTGGTGACGCATAGCCGTTCTTGGCAAGAATGTTGGCGGCCTCGGCGCTTGTCCAGAAATCGAGGAAGGCGTCTGCTGCCTTCGGATTGGGGCCGTTTGCCGTGACGAGCAGTTCCTTAGTATCGACGCTCGACGTGTCGTCATGACCCATCCCGAGGGCGGGGAACTGGAAGAGACCGTAATCCTTACCTTCGGTGAGTTTGTAGTCGTTCTTGGCGCGGTTATTCATCCACATGCCGATCAGCAGGTAATTTTTGGCATTCGCCTGGAAGATTTGGTCGGCTTCCCCGTCCCAGTCGTTGGCGAGCATGCTGTTCGGCGCTCCGCAGCAGCCCGCGGTCAACATTTCGGCATATTTTGTAAGCGCATTCTTCACGGCCGGATCGGTCCACGAAATTTCGTGCGCGCCTAGCTTCGAAGCCGTCTCGACGCCTGCCGTTCTCAGCAGCAGCGTTTCAAACCATTCGGCATGCGCCCAGTATTTGCCGGGAATAGCGACCGGAGCCGCGAACCCAGCTTTCGTAAGCTTCGCAAAGCTGGCGACGAACTCGTCCCAGCTCCTCGGCGGCTCGGTGATGCCCGCCTTGGCAAGGTGCTCCTTCTTGTACCAGATGCCGGAGCGGTCGCCGAAGGTGTAGGTCAGGCCATAGGTCTTGCCGGCTATAGCGCCGAGATCCTTCCAGGATTGGCTGATGAGCCTGTCCCAGCCGAAGGACTTCCATTGGTCGTCGATCGGCCGCAGCATGCCGGCATCGAGCAATTCCTTCCGGAAGGCCGGCCAGGTGTTGTAGAGAACATCGACCACTTCGCCGCCCATGAGTGCCGTGCGGATGCCACCGCGCATGTCTCCTTGGCCGGTAATGGCAACTTCCCTGATCGTCACTTTCGGATATTTCGCGGTAAATGCAGTCTGGATCTTATGCATCATGTCGAGCTCGGAACCGCCGAGCCAATTCAGCACCACAAGTTCGCCACTGACGATATCCTGCGCTTTGGCGCTGCCCGCCAACGCCATCAATGCGGCACCTCCCGCACCCGCAAGCAGGGTGCGGCGACGTATCTCATGCGTGAATCCACTGCTGTTGGTCATGTCACATCCTCCCAAACGTTGACTTTGCCATTCGCACTCAATTTAGTTGAAACGTTATCATCTATCTTGAAACTAGCAAGGGTTTATCTGATAGTGCTGCAAAACATAGGAGCATAAAATGACCCGGCTTAAGCACAGTGTAGCGGTCGTCACCGGTGGCGGTAGAGGAATCGGTCGGGAGATCGCCCTTTGGCAGGCGCGAGAAGGCGCCAAGGTCGCAGTGCTTGCGCGAACCGCCACTGAGATCGAGGAAACAGTCTCGCTGATCGAAGATGAGGGCGGGCAAGCGATCGCTGTGACGACCGACGTCACCCAATACAGCGCCGTCGAAAACGCTTTTGTCCGGATCGCATCTGAGTTCGGTCCGGTTGATACGTTAGTCAACAATCACGGTTCCTTCCAGGCTTTCGGACCAATATGGGAGTGTGATCCTGTTGCCTGGTGGCGGGATGTGGAGATCAACTTGCAAGGGACGTTTCACACCTCCCGCACGGCTTGTTCGACCATGTTGGCGCGCGGCAGAGGCCGGATCATCAATCTCGTTGGCGGAGGGACGGGCAACAGTTTCCCGCACGGTTCTGGATACGCATCGAGTAAAGCAGCGATCATGCGGCTGACCGAGTGTCTCAATGATACGACGATCGCTCATGGCGTACGCGCCTTTGCCGTCGACCCGGGGCTCGTACGCACCGACATGACGGAAAAGCAGTTGTTTTCGGAGGCAGGCAAAACTTATCTGCCCGCCATCCAGCAGCTCTTCGACGATGGCATCGATATCCACCCTTCTCGAGCTGCACTTCTTATCGCGGACATCGCCGCCGGCCGTTTCGATGTGCTTGCTGGTCGCCTGTTGCGCGGCGTCGACGATCGAGATGTGCTCGAAAAGGAAATGGACGCTTTGGCTGAAGCCGATGGAAGGGCATTGCGCTTCAGCGCGATAGAGCAACAGAAACTCTGATGGCGATGAAACGGCGCCGAGCAGCAGCAGCGCTACCTCCGCCGGCAGCCCGGAGCGCCGGCGATCTGTGCGTTGGGCGGCCGCCGAGACAGCGAGAGGATAGACCGCGTGCAGCCGGCGCCCATCAAGGCAAAGCCCGCCAGCGCGACATAGGGATGCGGCGCCGCCGACACGGCGCAGATGCCGATGGCCGAAAGAACAAGCAACATCGTGGCGACGGGGCGCGCGCCAAACCGATCGACCAGCGGATCGACGAACAGGCGCGCCAGCGCCATGCAGAAGATAAAGAGCGTCAATCCCAGTCCGCCAATGAAGGGCTCGACCGAAAACACATCGCGCATATAGATCGCCGACCAGTCGATCCCGGCGCCTTCGACGAGAAAGGCCGCGATGCCGATCACGCAGAGCGGCATGAGGCCCCAGGTGGGAAGCGCAACCAGCGGTGCCTTGCCTTCATGCAACGCGATCCGCGCCAGCGTATGCCGAGGACAACAACCCCGACAAAGGTCACGGCGAGATGGAGTTCCATCGAAATGCCCGCGGACGACCGATGAGAAAAGCGCCGTGACGAGGCGAACCGGACGGCGGCTCGGCCACCGTCCCAGTCCACGAACTACCGCCCACCCTCGATCTTGCGATGGCGCTGGTTGATGCCGCCCTTGCCGTAGGGATAGTCGAGTGGCTGAGGCGCGCTCACCTCGTTCAGTCTTGCCATCTCGTCGTCGGAGAGTTTGAGCTTCATGGCGCCGAGATTGTCGGCGAGCTGTTCCGGTGTGCGGGCGCCTAGGATCACGGAGGTGATCGCCGGCTGCGCCGCCGTCCAGGCGAGCGCCACCTGCGCCATGCTGACACCATGCACCTTGGCGATCTCTTCGACGACAGCGATGATCGCCCAGGTTCTCTCCAGCGCATTGCGCGGCGCATAGGATTCGCCGCCGCGATTGGGGTTTTCACCGAGGCGGGTGGCGCCGGTCGGCATCTCGTCGCGCTTGTACTTGCCGGTCAGCCAGCCGCCGCCGAGCGGTGACCACGGCAACAGACCCATGCCGGCATCCTGGCAGGCCGCGACGATCTCGAGTTCGATGTCGCGCACCAGCAGGTTATATTGCGGCTGCAGCGTCACCGGACGGGTATAGCCGCGCGCCTTGGCGATCTCCGAGGCCTTGGCAATGTGCCAGCCGACATAATTGGAGAAGCCGTAATAGCCGATCTTGCCGGAGGATACCGCATCATCGAGGAAACGCAGCGTCTCTTCGATCGGCGTCAGCGCGTCCCAGGCATGCATCTGGTAGAGGTCGATCTGCTCGAGGTCGAGGCGGCGGAGCGAATCGTCGAGCGCCTGGCTAAGATGCCGACGCGACAGGCCGATATCATTGGGTCCGTTGCCCATCGGAAAGCGTCCCTTGGTGGCGACGATCGCTTGGCGGGCCTCGGTCGGGCGGGCCTTCAGCCAGCGTCCGATGATCTCTTCCGACTTGCCGGCGCTGTAGACATCGGCGGTATCGATGAAATTGCCGCCCCAGGCGAAATAATCGTCGAGCAGCTTGTGCGAGGCGGCCTCGTCGGCCTCCGCGCCGAAGGTCATGGTGCCGAGGCAATAGGCGGTGACGACGGTCCCGCTGGGACCGAGCTTGCGATAATCCATTTTTTCCTCCTCTTTGAACACAACCGCGGCATCAATGGCGGCTGTCATTTCGATGTCGACGGCGGTGAATGAACGAGCAGCGAACTGCCTTCACACGTCCCAAACGGGCACCAACCGCCGTAATGCAGCAAAATGCTACAATGTCGTTTGCGTCTCTGAAAAGCCGCGCGGCGTTGTCGTCAGAACCCGGCGACGTGCAGCGATTTGTAGGGGGCTTCGAGCGCCTTGACGTCATCACCGGTGAGTTCGAAGCCGACCGCAGCGATCGCATCCTCGAGATGGCTCATCTTGCTGACGCCGACGATCGGCGAGGTAACGACCGGCTTCTGCAGCACCCAGGCCATCGCGACCTGCGCCATGGACGTCTTGCGCGCCTTGGCGACGGCTTCGACGGCCTCGACGACGTCCCGATCGCCGGTCTTCTCATACATGCTCTTGTTGTAGCGGTCGGTGGTGGCGCGCTTGGTCTCGGTGCCCCAGGGACGGGTCAGCTTGCCGCCGGCAAGGGGGCTCCAAGGAAGGACGGCGATACCCTGATCGCTGCAGAGCGGCAGCATTTCGCGTTCTTCCTCGCGATAGGTGAGGCTGACCTGGTTCTGCATCGAAACGAACTTCGTCCAGCCGTTGACCTCGGCTGCATGCTGGAGCTTGGAAAACTGCCAGGCCCACATCGAGGATGCGCCGATATAGCGGGCCTTGCCGGCGCGCACGACGTCGTTCAGCGCCTGCATGGTTTCTTCGACCGGGGTGAACGGGTCGAAGCGGTGGATCTGGTAGAGATCGACATAGTCGGTGCCGAGGCGGCGCAGGCTGTTGTCGATCTCGCTAAGGATCGCGGCGCGGGAAAGACCCTGGCCGTTCGGCCCGGGACGCATGCGGCCGAAGACCTTGGTCGCCAGCACGATCTCCTGGCGGGGCGCCAGTTCCTTGAGCAGGACGCCGGTGATCTCTTCGCTGGTGCCCTGCGCATAGACATTGGCCGTATCGAAGAAATTGATGCCGGCGTCCCATGCGCGCTTATAAAGTGGCCGCGCCTCTTCGAGCCCCAGAACCCACGGGCGTTCGTCGGTCTGCTTGCCAAAGGACATGCAGCCGAAGCAGATGCGGCTGACTTCAAGCCCTGTCTTGCCAAGTCTTGTGGTCTTCATGGTCTTTCCTCAAAGTTGTTGATCGGCGGTGCCGGAAATGCGCCTCGCGGCATCATGCGCCGGTAACGTATTTTCGCCAGTTGTGTTCTTCCTTGAAACCGAGAACCTCCCGGATCTTCCGGTTCGAGAGCGGCGCTTCGAATTCGCCGAGCTCCCGGAGGATCGGCGTGTTCGGCGCCCATTTGCCGAGGAAATCCCGCGTTGGCTCGCTTGCCGTGATCGTGTCGTTGACGGCATTGAAGACCTGGAAACCGAGGCCGTCAGCCCGCAGGCAAAGATCGACGATCTGCCCGAGATCGCGGGCATCGATGTAGCTCCAGGCGTTGCGCTTGCGCGATGGCGGATCGGCAAGAAAGCCCGGAAAACGCTCATATTCATGCGGTTCGATGACGTTGGCGATCCGCAGGGCGTAGATGTCGATGCCGCTGCGCATCGCAAAGGCGCGGGCCGTCTTCTCGTTGACGACCTTGGAGAGCCCATAGCTGTCCATCGGGTCGATGTCATAGTCTTCTTCGAGCGGAAACGAATGGAAATCCTTGTCGCCCTCGGCAAAACAGACGCCGTACGTGGTTTCGCTCGACGCGATGATCACCTTGGGAATACCGAGCTTCACCGCCGCTTCGATGACGTTGTAGGTCGAGGCCGCATTGACCAAAAAAGTCTGGTTGTCGGGCTTGAGCAGCAGGCTCGGTATAGCGGCGAAATGCACGACGGCATCGACCTTGGCCGGTCCGCCCGGCGCCTGCAGATCCTCGCCGCTGAAATGCATCGACAAGGCGTTGAAGGTCTGGCCGCTATCGCTGAGATCGGTGATCAACGTCTGCACGCCGGGGCAGTTCAAGGGAACGAGGTCGAGGTTGCGGACCTTGTGTCCTTTCCCCACCAGATATGGAACCGCATGGCGGCCGGCCTTGCCGCTACCGCCGGTAAAGATGATCCGCTTGCTCATGTGATGTGTCCGCTTCCTGATGAAGGTTCGATGGAAGCGGTACAAACGCGGGAGAGCGATGAATCAATAGAGTGGAAATCACTGTACCGATGAATCAGGCTCATCGATTTGAAACAGTCGCTAAAATCCGTTCAAGCCGCGAACGATCTTGATCAGCGCGTCGACGCCGAAGGGAAGCTGCCGCCGGCTGGAATAATACATCGAAAACGGCGGGCCCATCGACGCCCATTTGGGAAGGACGACTTCCAGGCGGCCTGCGGAAACGTAGGGGCTTGCCAACCGTTCCAGGCAATAGCACAACCCGGCGCCTTCCAGAGCCGCATTGATGGCAAGATCGGTTTCGCCTGATATCAGCGCTCCGGGAACGTCGATCTCGCGCCGGTCATCGCCGCGTTCGAATTCCCACTTGTAGATCTGGCCGCGGCCCGTCCGTATCCGGATGCAGTGGTGGGAATTGAGGTCCTCCGGCATGACAGGGCGACCATGACTTCTGAGATAATCAGGAGCAGCAACCGCGACCCACTTTAAAGGAGGAGTGAGAGGAACTGCGATCATGTCTTCCGGGATGGTGCCGCTGTACCGGATACCGGCATCGAACCCGTCCGCGGTGACATCGATGAACTGGTCATCCACGGCGACCTCAAGCTCGACATTCGGGAAGCGTTGCTGGAACACCGGAATGGCTGGCCGCAAAAGCAGAACGGCGGCATCTTTCAGAACATTGATGCGAATGCTGCCGGCGCCACCTTGATAATGTCCGTTCAAGTCCTCCAATCCGGAGTTGATAAGCTCGAGCCCGGCAGAGATCTTCTCGGCGAGGGCTGTTCCGGCGGCGGTTGGTGCAACGCTGCGGCTGGTTCGATTAAGGAGGCGCACGCCCAGCCTTTGCTCAAGCGCCTTCATGCTGTGGCTCAGGGCGGAAGCTGTTACTTCTAGGTGATCCGCCGCTTTGCGAAAACTACGGTATTGGACTATCGCGAGAAAGATCGACAGCTCGTGAATTTCATTGCGCTTGAACTGCATTATTGATCTCAGGAGGCTAATTTGGCGATACTTCGCAACCGGTCTTAAAGGCTCTAGCTCGTTCGGTGCAACTCAGCACCCGGATCCTGCTTTACCGGCTCGGATTCTCCACTGCTGATCACAGAATTACCCTGTATCATAGAGCCTTTCAATCTCCGGCCATGGTATCGAAAGCGTGAGGGCGCTCTACGACCTGATGTCGGAGCGCCCTGAGCTGCGTTGGCCAATGTTGCGATGGTTCCGTGGGTTCTTTCCGAGGCGCGGTCATTGTCGAGCACGTCCCGACCACGTGCCCTGCAGCTCGGGATCCTATTTGCAATTTGGATGCCACGAGGTGGCGCGACAACGCGACGGCAATGGCCGCGCTATTGCCTAATGGCGGCGAATGGCGCCAAGTCGAACTAACAGGTATCCCGCACCGCTGATCTCAATCAAAAGATCTGCTCTCATTTCCCTGTCGGTTACGACCTTGATTTTGGTCCATTTGTCGACGTCAGCATCAAGAGGAAAGGGCAAACCCTCTCGCAGCATGAGGGTAAGCTCAGGCGCTCTGTCCGACTTATAGATGCAGATCCTCATCGCACGGCGCCCAATTGCACGAGTTCATGACGGTTATATTGCACTGCGTCATGATCTATTGCAACGCCGCAAAATCCTTTTCCGCAATGCCCTCGTCGACGGCAGTTCCCTTGTCGCTAACCCCGCTGACTTCCCCCACTGACCTGGGTCACAAAAGGTTAACCACGCAGAATGCCGCCGACCGTTTCAAGGCCGAACGGGTGTTCGCCGATGCTTCGATGGTCGTCGACCCGCTGATTTTGATCGACATCTCGGAGATGATCCGCGATGCCGGCTACTACGGAGCCGAGGCGACTTCCGGCGACGAGGCGTTCGCGTTCCTCGAAACGCCCGGCTCCCTGGAGCTCCAAACTCGCAGCCGTCGAGACGACGGCGAGGATCCACCAATGTCCCCGTCGTCATTGCCATGATGATTTGCCGAGAACGCCTGGATCGCAACCTGCCGACCGCTATGGAAGCTTGCCTTCCCGTTCAACGCAATCTATATTCTGTTCAACGCAGGAGCATCTCATGGGCACCCAACCACAAAGTGCGGCGGAACGCGAAGCGAAGGTCGCGTTAGCCCGCAACAAGCTCGTGCTCGAGCAAGCGAAGGCCGTCGGTCTCCTTGGCACGGCGAAGAATACCCGCTTGTCGGGGCGAGTGCCTTCGGAGCTGATCGAGGCAGCTAAGAAGCGGGCCCATGTTACCTCCGACACCGAGCTGCTGGAATTGGCGCTTTCACGGCTGGCTCTCGAAGACGACTTCGGCTCGCGCCTGGTGGGCCGCAAGGGCCGCATCCCGACGGATATCGATCTTGGGATTTGATCTCTCTGAAGCCCTCCGATCACTAAAACCCCAGAAGCACGTCGGGTCGCTCGAGCGCAGGCCCGACGAAGATCTTCCCTGGGTTGCTGACGAACCGGCAATTGGAGGGCCTCTGTTCCTGGACACCAGCGTCTATCTGGATGTGCTTCAAGGGCGCTCGCCGGTGGAGGTCGATAGGCTGATTACGTATCGACTATGCCACCATTCGGCGGTCTGCCTGTCTGAGTTGACCCATGCCTTCGGCCGACTGGACCCCGGGCACGCCTCAACAAAGGCGGTCCTCGACACAATCGCGGCGACGGTCGATGACATTCCGGAACACCGACTTCACGCCCCAGATGCAGCCATCTGGGGACATGCCGGCGTGTTGGCGGGTCTGCTCTTTCGTCTGAGCAGCCTGCCAAAGGGGGAGCGACATGAGCGCCGCTTCGTCAATGACGCCATGGTCTTCTTGCAGGCACGGCAGCTGGGTGCGAGCGTGCTGACTGGCAATGTCCGCGACTTCGATTTCCTCTCACAGATCATACCGACCGGTCGGGTCATCCTCTATCGAGCCCGAGTGGAGGCGCGATCATTATGAACGCCCAATTCTCACTCTCGGTCGCTATTCTGCACGAACTGGAACAGCTGGGGCTGGCACCGGCAACAGATGTCAACTGCCCGCGGCATACGCAGGTATTCTGCGTTTTGTGGCGGCCGGCTTGATCCGGTAGGTGATGCGCGCCGCCGCAAAGAACCTTGACGCCCGCCGTTGTCAGAGCAAGGGACGACCGCCTCGGTCGATCAGATCACGCCCCACCCCGCGTTAAGCAGCATTGATTGGCATCTCGAATGCGATGCGCGACGTCCGGTCGAACGTCACCCGTCGACGCTAGGAAGCTAGCGCCGTTGCTCGATGTAGCCCTAAAGCTGGAAGAGTGTTGGCCACACTCAGACCCCCAGTCGCCTTGTTTTGCGCGGTTGCCGAACCACCGTGCCATTCTGCCGCCCGACGTGTGATCGCCAAGCCAAGGCAGATCGCACGGATCCGTGCCGCAAGCTCGCCCGGTGAACAAGGACGTAATCATCCGCCCCGAGATTGAGACCGGAAATGCGGTCGACATCATCTCCACGAGCCGTCAGCATCAACACGGGCACGTCGCTTACCTGTCGAATTTTCCGCAAGACCTCAATGCCGCTCATGCGGGGCATCATGATATCCAGAACGACGATATCGGTTGAAGGCGACATCGCTTCGGCAACACCGATCCTACCATCCGCGGTTGTCTCGACAACGAAACCCTCCTCGGTCAGGTATTCGCCGAGCAAATTCGTAAGCTCGATATCATCATCGATCAAAAGCACGTTGGTCATGTAATTGCACCCGTCAATTCGATGGGTGCAGCTTAAGGCTAGCAGGCGGGGAATACAGCAGTTTTACCTAACTTAACACGTTCTTGACCGACATTAACATCGCGATCCCTATAGTGCGGCCGACAGCTTCAGGGCAGCCGGGATTTCATGCGCATAGTTTTCTCCTCAGTTTCCATCCTCCCCATTTTGGCGGTACTCAGCGGTTGTACCAGTCTTGGCGCACTCAAACCTTCGAGGTCTGTCGTGGCGCCCTATTGGCACGCGACACTGCCGCACGGAGGTCGCTCCCCCGAGCTCGTCGCGTGGTGGGCAAGCTTTAAAGATCCTTCGCTGACGGAGTTACTGACGCTGGCTGAACGGGAAAATCCCACGGTTCAGGAAGCTGTCGCCAACATTGACAAGGCGCGTGCGACGCTCGATAGCGCAAGGGCTGGCCTCTTCCCGTCGCTGGACGGGTCCGCCTCGGCAACGCGCGAGGCTAACACCGGGGACGACCTCAACAAAATCGTGGCTGGAACGAACAGGAGTGGCGGTCTCGACGCCGCCTGGGAACTCGATTTGTTCGGCAAGACCAAGAAAGAGACACAGGCCGCGGCCTTACGAGCCCAGGGCAAGGTCTGGTCGTGGCATGACGCGCGGATTTCGGTCGCTGCCGAGGTCGGTGATTACTATGTCCAATATCGCGCCTGTCGTCAGTTGGAACAGCTTTACCGTGATGAGCTTGCGTCGCAGAGAGAAACGATACTCGCGACTGAAAAATCGGCGCAGTCCGGCTTTACATCAACAGCCGATCTGGCGCTCTCCCGAGCGAGCGCTGCGACATCCTCTTCCAATCTGACGGCCCAGCGCGGGGACTGCGAAATCATCGTCAAGTCATTGGTCCAACTGACGGCCACCGATGAGTTGGTGATCAAAACATTGCTGGATCACGGTAAAAGTCGCATTCCACAGCCGTCATCGTTGCGGATCGTCTCTGTACCGGCGGATGTTTTGCGACAAAGGCCCGACATCAACGCGCTGGAAGCGGAAGTCGCGGCAACGATTTCAGATGTCGGCGCTGCGAAGGCCGACCTCTATCCCAGTCTCAGCTTGAGTGGATCCATCTCAATCAGCCAGTCCACCGTAACCGGCAGATCGGTTCCGTGGTCATTTGGGCCCGCATTGTCGATACCGCTGTTTGATGGCGGGACGAAAAGGGCTGCCGTCAGAAGCGCAGTTGCGGATTACGATGTTGCTGTCGCAAGTTACAAGTCCGGCGTCTTGACGGCCGTCGCCGACGTGGAGACAGCTCTTATTCGTGTCAACACGGCTCTGAAGCGTATCGGCGATGCAAAGACCGCCGCTGACAATTATCAAAGCTACTTCCGCTCGGTCGATGAGAACTGGAAATCCGGTGGCGCCAGTATCCTCGACCGGGAGGAGGCCCGTCGTTCGGCACAGTCCGCCGCCATCACCCTCATCGAAATCAGGCGCGACGCGGTCCAGTATTGGATCGCCCTCTACAAGTCTCTCGGCGGCGGCTGGGCTGCCCCGGCTGGCGCGCCAATTGCCTCTGCCAATGGAACCCACTGATGCGTAGATTTGCTTTCATCCTGGTCGCGACGACGGTCGCGTTAACGCCCTATCTTGCGCGTAGCGAGGACACCGAACAGAGTACCGCTCAAGCAGCTGCCTTGACCGTTGCCGTCGCCGCTCCGCGGACCCTGGAGTGGCCCGTGACGATACCCGCGAGTGGTCGCCTTGCCGCCTGGCACGAGGCGGTCATCGCGGCCGAGGTCAGCGGCCTAAAGATCTCCGATGTTAGAGCGGATGTGGGCACCGCGGTAAAAAAAGGCGATCTGCTCGTCCAGTTCGACGCCGAGACCTCTCAAGCGGAACTGGAACAACAGCAGGCCACCGTTGAAAAGCAGGAAGCGGCTCTCGACCAGGCAGTCGCGGACGCTGAACGCGCTCGTGGATTGACCGGCTCAGGTGCGTTGTCCAAGCAGCAGACGACGGAATATCTGATTTCCGAGCGGAAAGCGAAAGCCGACGTCTTATCTGCCAAGGCAGCACTTGCCTCTGCCCAACTGACCTTGGAGCGCACGAAGGTTTACGCGGTAGACGACGGGGTTATTTCCGAACGCTCCGCATCTCTTGGAAACGTTGTGAATGCCGGTGATCAGCTGTTCAAGCTGATCCGGCAAAACAGAGTCGAATGGAAGGCCGAGTTGCCGGTCAAACGGCTGGCCGATGTCAAGGAAGGGACCAAAGCCGTCATAAAGACGCCGGTCGGTGACATCGTCGGCGAGGTGAGGTTGGTTTCGCCGACGACCTCGACAGACAATGGTCGCGTGACTGTTTACGTGACCTTGCAGCCGGACCAGGGAATGCCAGCACCCAAGACGGGCATTCTGGCGAGTGGCTATTTTGAGTTCGACCAGAAAGACGCTCTGACCGTGCCTGAGACCGCGGTGACCCTCAAGGACGGATTTTCTTACGTTTTCATCCTGAAGGAGACTGAAAAGCTCACCGTGGCGCGCAAGCGCGTCGAAACGGGCCGGCGCCAAGACGATCGTGTCGAAATCGTCTCGGGGATAGACAAGGTCGACAAGGTCGTGACATCCGGCGGCGCCTTCCTGGCTGACGGTTCGGTTGTAAGAGTGTCGGAAGACGCTCAGTCAGCGAAGAACGAGGAGGCGAAATGAATTTTTCCTCCTGGTCCATTCGCAATCCCGTTCCGCCAATTCTGCTTTTCATTTTGTTGACGGCCTGCGGGCTATGGGCCTTCAACCGTCTCGATATCCAAAATTTCCCCGACATGGACCTTCCAACGATCGAGATCAGCGCGTCGCTCGATGGAGCAGCCGCATCTCAGCTTGAAACGGAGGTCGCGCGCAAGATCGAGGATGAGCTGACGGGCCTCACCAAGCTGGATTCCGTTACCACGACGATAACGGACGGTTCGGTCAGCATCTCGGTGGCATTCGAAGTCGGAAAGGACACCCAAGAAGCCCTCGATGAGGTTAAAAGTGCTGTCGACCAGGCGCAGGATGAGCTGCCGGAAGAGATGAATGCGCCGACCGTTACGAAACAGTCGCTAAACTCTTCGCCCTTGATCACCTACGTCGTGCGTTCGGATAAGCTGGATTCGGCTGAACTTTCTTGGTTCATCGATAACGACATGTCACGTGCGCTGATGGCGGTGGACGGGGTTGGCGAAGTCGGCCGCCTGGGAGGGGTCGACCGGGAAATCAGGGTGGAGCTGAACGCAAACCTGCTCGACGGCTTGGGATTGACCGTAAACGACGTCAACAGCCAGGTTGAAGCGGTACAATCCGACCTGTCGGGTGGCAAAGGTAGAATTGGCGGCGAAAGCCAGTCCGTGCGCACATTGGCTGCCGTAAAGAGCGCCGAGCAACTTGGTGCGATGGCGATCCCCTTGCCGGAAGGCAGCTGGGTTGGCTTGGATGAACTCGGAACGGTGACCGATTCACACAGCGATCTAACCTCGCTCGCTTATCTGAATGGCAAGCCGGTCATTGCCGCTCAGATCAAACGGTCGAAAGGTTATTCGGATACGGCGGTCACTGACAAAGTCCGTGACGCCATGAAGGTATTCGCCGCGGCCCATCCCGAAGTGACGATTGAAGAGGCTTACAACACCATCGTGCCGACCGAGCAGAACTATGAATCGTCGATGCATATGGTCTACGAGGGGGCGTTGATCGCTGTCTTCGTTGTCTGGTTGTTTCTTCGCGATTGGCGGGCGACGCTTCTGGCTGCGGTGGCATTGCCCCTATCGATCATTCCCACGTTTCTCGTGATGTATATGCTCGGCTATTCGCTGAACACCATCACGCTGTTGGCAATCTCGTTGGTGGTCGGCATTCTCGTAGATGACGCGATCGTCGAGATCGAAAATATCGAGCGACACCTCAACATGGGCAAAAACCCATTCGACGCGGCGATGGAAGCGGCAGACGAAATCGGTATGGCGGTCATCGCCACCACGTTTACACTGGTTGCCGTGTTCCTACCCACGGCATTCATGGGTGGAATTCCCGGCATCATCTTCAAACAGTTCGGCATCACGGCTTCCGTTGCCGTTCTGACTTCTCTCTTGGTCGCACGGTTGGTAACGCCGATGATGGCGGCTTATATGATGAAAGCCAGCGGCAAGGCGCACGAAGAAGACGGTCGCATCATGAGATGCTATCTTTGGCTCGTGAAAGGCGCACTCCGCCGCCGCTGGATACCAATACTCGGAACAGTCGGGTTTCTCGCATTCACGGCACTGCTTCTATCTCATCTGTCCACGGGCTTTTTCCCGGCATCCGACGATGGGCAGACCCAAGTTAGCCTAACAACGCCATATGGATCGACGATCGAAGCGACCGATGAGGCCGCGCGCAAGGCATCGGCGATCATTGCTGGCGTTGACCATGTCACGTCGGTCTTTCAGGCGACGGGCACGGCCTCCACGGGAGGGATGAACGGCACGTCAAATGCGAGCACCAACAGCGCGACGCTCGTCGTCAATCTCACGCCGATCGATGACAGAGATGTCAAGCAGTCACAAATCGAAGCCGATTTGCGCAAGGCATTGGAACAGCTGCCCGGCGTTCGCCTGGAAATCGGTTCCGGCGGCAATGGCACGCAACTCACCCTGACGCTGGCAGGCGACAATTCCGAGCTTCTTGAAAAGGCCGCGGCAAACCTCGAGGCCGATCTGCGTACTCTTTCGGGCATCGGTAACGTTACGTCATCGGCTGCCATGCAAACGCCTGAAGTCACGATCAAACCTGACTTGGCGGAAGCAGCATCCCTGGGTGTCACGTCCAAGGCCATCGCCGAGGCTATTCGCGTTGCAACGGCCGGTGCCTACGACACCGCTTTGTCCAAGCTCAACCTGCCGGAGCGCCAGGTCGCCATTCGGGTCATGCTCGATACGGCAAATCGACAGTCGCTCGACGCCATATCGCTCATTCCTGTCGAGGGAAAAGAGGGTAATGTCGCGCTGGGTGCCATCGCCGATATCTCTCTTGGATCCAGCCCAAGCCGGATAGATCGGCTGGACCGGTCACGAAACGTCTCTTTGACAGTCGAATTGAACGGCAGAAACCTTTCCGACGTGACGGCAGAGGCCGCGCGATTGCCCAGCTATCAGAACCTGCCACAGGGTGTGAAATTCGTTGAACAGGGCGAGCTCAAGCGTCAGAGCGAGCTGTTCACCAGCTTTGGTACGTCGATGGCGATCGGCATCTTCTGCATTTACGCCGTTCTGGTCCTTCTCTTCCATGATTTCCTTCAGCCGGTGACAATCTTGATGGCACTGCCGCTGGCACTTGGCGGCGCCCTCTTGCCACTCGTTTTGACTGGCACCAGCTTCTCCATGCCAGCGGTTATCGGCCTTCTTCTCCTGATGGGTATCGTATCGAAAAACTCCATTCTCCTTGTCGAGTACGCAATCGAGGCGCGCCGTGCCGGAATGTCTCGTTACGACGCGCTCGTGGACGCCTGCCACAAGCGAGCGCGACCCATCATCATGACAACCATTGCCATGGCCGGCGGCATGCTTCCGGCAGCACTCAGTCTTGTTTCCGGTGACCCAAGCTTCCGCCAACCCATGGGTATCGTCGTGATCGGAGGACTGGTCACCTCGACATTCCTAAGCCTTCTTGTCATCCCCGTCGTCTTTACATTTCTGGATGATGTTCTGAACTGGCTGAAAACAAGGCTCCAAGAAGATAACAGGCACGCCGCCGAATAGCCCTTGGAGCGTCCGATGCGTTTTCTGGCGAGGATCCCTCATCTAACCGCGGTTCCACTGACGCGCATGACCCTTGCTGGGCTTGTTTGCCTTTTGATCGGTTGCACCACGGCGCGACCAGTCTTTCAGGAGGTCGATGCACGTCAGGCGGAAATCGCGGGGTTTGAAAACATCCGCGCCCCGTTGGATGGCGAGATCGATTCAGCGATCAGGAAACGCTTTCAGAGGACTGAATCCCGGGTCCCTCGACAATACTTGGCGATCTCAGGCGGCGGAGCCGGTGGAGCTTTCTCCGTCGGTGTTCTAAAAGCATGGTCTGAGCGCGGCGATCGGCCAACCTTCGACCTCGTGAGCGGCGTTAGTACCGGGGCCCTCATCGCCCCCTTCGCTTTCCTGGGAACGAAGTATGACCTCGTCCTCGAACATCTCTATACAAGCGGCGTCGCGACGGAACTGCTCGACCGAAAATTCATCGTCAGCGGTCTGCTCGGCGAAAGCCTGTATTCTCAGAAGCCCCTGAGGGAGATGGTGGAGAGATATGTGGACAAGCTCCTTCTCACCGAAATTGCTGACGAATACCGAAAAGGCCGAAATCTTTTTGTCCTGACGACAAATCTCGACACTCAACGTGCCGTTCTTTGGGATATGGGCGCCATAGCGAATAGCCCGCGGCCAGACGCTCTCGGCCTCTTCCAAAATGTCCTGATCGCATCGGCCAGCATTCCGGGCGTTTTCCCCGCCGTGCGGATTAACGCGGTGGTTGACGGGCGGCCGATCGTTGAGTTGCACTCCGATGGTGGGCCGTCAGCTCAGATCATGACCGTTCCGGAGGCCGTATTGTCGAACGTCGATCTGCCGGTTCCCGCTGGGGCTCGGGGATCCGACATGTACTTACTGGTGAATAACGCGTTGATGCCCGAGTTTGCCGTGACGGCAAATTCGACGTTGTCGGTTAGCACAAGGGCGTACTCAATCCTTGTGAAGTCGCAGACGCGTCAATCGCTTTACGCGGTCTATGAATATTGCCGCCGGGTTGGTGCCCAGTTCCATATGGCTACCATCGACGTCATGGTGCCCTATAAGATAAGCGACCCATTTAATACTGAATACATGAGAGCCGTTTTCAAGATCGGCTATGACCGGACGTTAAATGGTCGGCTATGGCGTGATCGACCGACGTTCTCCACAACACAGTAATATTACGAAGGCGACTGGCTCTTCCATTCAACTCTATCCGCGCCCGCGGGCCGCCGCCGACAGGTTGCGATGATCGAGGAATTGCGAAGAAATTGCATTATGTATTCGATAAAATATGACAAGCTGATCGATGAGACGCCATCCTGGCTTGACGACCACGAGAAAATCACCCGCGCATACATTGAAAAACGGACTGACGATGCCGCGGGTTTACTCAAGGACCACATCGAGGGGGCAAGGAAGTGTTTGCTCGGGGTGCAAACCGGATGATCCTCAGGAGCGTTGAGATTGCCCTGCTCATGGAGCACCGTTCGTCGGTCTTCCGATTTTCCTGGTGCGCCAGTTCTGCTTCTCGTGCGTCCCTACCGCAATCGATCTTATCGCTGCCCCTCGCAGCCGAATATTCCATCGACCACAAGGGCCTCTACGCTACGGGTCAGTCGGGTGGCGGCATGATGACGATGGCAATGGATATCAAATACCCCGAGCTATTTTCGGCCTCCCTCCCGGTCGCCGGACAATGGGACCCGGCGCTGGTGAAGCCCCTGGCCCATAAATTCTCTGGATCCTCGTGTCCCAGGACGATGACAAGGCTTGGCCCGACGAAAGTGCCATGATTGACGTGCTTTCCAAGGAAGGCGCCACTGCCGCGCGGTTTTGGGACGGCACCTGGAATGCAGAGCAGTTCCGCGAACCGTTGCGGAGATCGACGCAGAACGGAGCCCGATCAACTTCGTGGCCTTCCGACAGGTAACGGTAATGTATCCAGTCTCGACGACATCTTAGAGTCGTCGTCGGCGATGATCTCTCCATATTGAGGCGCGAACACGAAGGCGGGTCGCGCGATCTGATCGGCAGGGCTCGCCCATGCCACCGCACCGAGACCCTGGAACAGCGTGGCCTCCGTCTCGGTGCTTGTGGCACCGGCGCCGTGCATGAACAGCACCAGCGGATAGGAGCGCGCGGGATCGTAATCCCGAGGTACGAAAAGATTGTACGGCAGTGTTCGCCTGGTTCGTGGGTCCATGAATTCGCGTTGGCGGAACTCATCGACGACCAGGTTGCGGACCGTGGTTGTTCGCAATGCCAACGGCCTGGCGATATGACTGTTCCATCGCTCGTCCGAATGGGTTCGATCTGGGTAATGACAGCCACCTCGCGGCTCTAACCAGCTTTGACACTATGACATCACGGTCTGCGGTTCGCAGCTCTTCAAGACCAGTCTCTTGCTACAGGCTCCGCCGATAATCGCCATGGTGCAATGAGGCGCGGTTCAGCTGGTAGATCTCCTAGACAACTGCTCGCGCAGTAGAATTCGGCGGCCTACTCCCTAGCAAGTCGGCCCAGGGCGTCCAAAGGATCAAAATTCAGTATTCTTGCCAGCTCGAGGAACTCGATGACGTCGACGCGACGTTGGCCGCTCTCCAATCGGGCGACAAACGACTGGTATTCGCCAAGTTTGTCAGCAAGCTCCGTCTGCGTGAGACCTGATGCCTCTCGCTTCTCGACCAGCAGCGCTATCAGCGCTCTATGCCTTTCCGTGCCGAGCGTCTTCGCCACGTTCACCCACCTTGTCTAAGATGGGGTCTTCGATTATATCTGATTTCCAGTTATCTTAAATTCAGATAATTTGCTTAATCCTCGCATCGATCGTGGAACCCCTCATGGAACTACGCCAGCTCTCCTACTTCGTCGCGGTGGCCGAGGAACTGCACTTCGGCAGGGCAGCGGCCAAGGTCCGCATCGCCCAGCCAGCGCTCTCCAACCATGTGCAGGCGCTGGAGCGCGAACTCGGCTGTGCGCTGTTCATCCGCTCGACCCGGCGGGTGGAACTGACGCGGGCAGGGGAGATCTTCCACGAGCGCTGCGTCGGGATCCTCAGCGAGGTCGATCTGAGTGCCGAGATCACCAGGGCGGTGGCCGGCAAGACGATAAGGCAGATCAGGATCGGCACCGTCTATCCGGCGACCACCGGCGTGCTGCCGGCGTTCCTTGGAAAGATCGCCCGCAAGTACCCGGATATCCGCATCCATATATCCAGCGGCAATACCGGCGACATCATCCGCGGCCTGGAAAACGGCCAGATCAATCTCGGCTTCATCAGGCCGGTGGAAAACATCGGCTCGTTGCGCTTCTCTTCGATCGCCCATGAGCGGTACCTGCTGGCGGTGGCGAGGAGCAACCCACTGGCGGAACAGGCGGAGATTGGCATCGACGACCTGCGCTCAGAGAGGATCATCGCCTTCAATCGCAAGAACCTCTCCTACACCGAGCGGTACTTCAATGAGAAGTTCGAGGAATATGATCTGACCCGCAACATCGCCTATAGCTGCGACGACACCTATTCGCTGGTGTCGCTGGTCTCGGCCGGCCTTGGCATCGGCTTTGCGCCGGAATGGACCGAGGGCCTGCCGAACCGGGCCTTCGAGCTGAAGGCGGTCAGGGGCATCGATTTTCGGATCGGCCTCGGTGTCGCCTGGAATAAAGAGGATCCAACCGCCTCGCGCGACGACATCGTCGATATCGCCCGCTCATTGGCGCGGCCGGGCAGGTGAGGCGAGGGAGCCCACGGGTACCATGCAAACGGAACGGCTTACCGGGGGCAGTCGGTCCCGGGTTCCGCTCGTTCCCGAGCGGCGCTCCGCTAACCCTCCTGCGGCTGCCCTTTTAACCGGTCAAGCCGTGCGCGAACGGGCGCCGGCGCGGACGCGCCTTTGCCTGGTATGCTCATTGTTTGGAGGGGCGACTTTGCCACGCCGGGCACGGCGCCTAGGAGGTCAACCCAGCTGTCATCCAATAACATTTTAAAGCTCAGCCGCACTAAGCTCCGCTCCAGCAAGCGTTCCTGCTCATGTCATTGTTGCGGCTTTTTCCTAGCGCCACAATTATTTCGCGACGGGTGGGGGCAACACAATGCGCCTCGGATGCCCTGTGCCGGGCAGACGAGCTGGACTGACCTTAGCTACGGAAAAATTCCCCACCACGATAGGCGGGGCTTCGATCTTGCTGGTTGGCCGACGGTTCTTAGAACTTTACGCCAATGCCAAACTTGAGTTCGTGCTGATCGAGGTCGACGTCAACGCCGAGAACGTCCTTCTCGCCAAAGTCGTTGTACCGATATTCACCACGAGCGAAGATGTTGTTGGTGATCGCGAAGTCGAGGCCGGCTCCTACGGTGTAGCCGTTGAAGGTCTCCGTTTCCTTGTCAAGGCCAGGCAGATCTACGTAACCGCGCGTCGCGGTCCAACCGGCTGCGCCATAGATCAGCGCCTTGTCGAAAGCATAGCCGACACGACCACGAACAGCGCCGGTCCAATCGGTCCCAACGTCAGCTCCCAGCGCTTCCTCTTCATTCCAGTTGTGTTCGAGGTTGCCCTCGATGCCAACAACAATGTTATCGAACTGGAAGTTGTAACCCACAAAACCGCCGAAGATGCCGCCGTTAAAATCCTCGGAAGCGCTGGCACCACCGGCGCTGAAGTCACCGTTAAGCCATCCCGCGCCGCCATCGATACCCAAGTACGGACCGGACCAGGTAAATGCAGGAGCGGCCGCAACGGGAGCGTCCGAAATGACCGGGACCGCATCGGCCGCAAGCGCGGTGGTCGAGACAAGAGCGAGTAGCGTTGCGGCGGCTATCAACTTCATTTTCTGTACTCCGTGTCATACTAATACAACCAGAGGATATAACTCAATCCAACAAAAAGCTGTAGCAGCGGGGGCACACTCGCGAAAATGTACGGTACAGTACACGGTGCGCGCGGCGATCTTGAAAGGCCATCGGCCACGGCTGGCGCGCGTCGCGCCCCTCCCCAGTGCTCAGGCGCGCTGTCCGCTCCGCGCTGACAATGCAGCCGCTCCACGCAAAGTCGGATTGCTCACCGGCGCGCGGTCCCTGGGCGTCTCTCGCCACAAGTTCCCTGCCGGACAAAGACGCTCCCGTTGCGGTGCCCATGAACGCCGCGGGGTAGGTTGGGACGCTCACTGGCCACCAAGCGAGGGTAGTCCGCTCATTCGCATCTCCGACTGTGCTCCGCCTCGCAAATTGGTAGAACGAGCGCCTGCGGAAATTGATAAGCTTCCACCGCCGGACCCGGGCGGTAGCAGGTGAACAATCTAGCTTGGTCGACCTAGACTTCCGTTCCTGCGAGCTTCATCTCATGGACTCTATGGCAAGTGACGCCGCGCGGGCGAACTTAGCGCTTGAACGGATAGCCTTCGCCACAACCTCCGTCGCCGCGTAAAGGATTACAGTCATGCTCGCAAAGAGTTCCAATTCGGTTCGCCTGCGCCTCGCCTGGGGTGAAGTCAGAGCAATCGAGGTCGTTAGGTTGAGCCGTAGGCTCGAAATTGAAATCGAACAGCAGTCCCCATCGCGGTCCTGATCGTCTCCGGGATCAAGCAACCGGCTAGCGCCACGATACCTGGCGTCCCAGTGTCGTCGGTTTTTGCGAAATATCGTCCGCAAGGATGCCATTACGACTGCAGCGTCCATCCGACGGCCATTGATTCAGATTTTATTAAACATGTAAGCGGATCCTAAAACGAGGGTGCAACACACCCGTGTCGAGCCGCGTTAGGCGATCACATATAGTAGGGATCGAACTTATGGCCGTTATTCTCGTCGTCGAAGACGAGCCGTTAATCCGCTTTCTCTTGTCGGATGAACTCGTGGATGCTGGACATACCGTCATCGAAGCCGCCAGCGCTTTGGAAGCCATCGCGGTGCTGGGCAGATGCGATCATTTGGACGTAATGATTACCGATGTCGACATGCCGGGCGGATTGAGTGGAATTGACCTGATGAAGCTAGTGAGATCCACTCGACCCGAGACGAGCGTATGGGTCGCGTCGGGCCGCGATGTCCGCTCGCAGATCGACCCCGGCGTTTTCTTCTTGCCCAAGCCATACGACTACCGCGAACTGGTCTATATTGTTTCCGAACGCGCTCACGTAAGGCAAGTGCTCGCGACCGACCAGCAGCGATCCGGTTGAAAGATTTCGAGAGAGCTCTTCCCGCCGCGCTAGGTACCGCCTACATCTTTCGAAACTGTGCCAGAGCCATCGCCAGGCCGGCTTCGTCGTAGGGTTTACCGAGAAGTACAGCGTCAGAGATCAGCTGGTGGCCATCGATCTGCGGAATGCCGATCATCCCCGATGAGAACACAATCCCCAGCTCTGGTTGTCGGCGCCGACACGCTACAGCGAGATCGGCGCCGGACATACCGGGCAGTCCATGGTCCGTGATCAGCACATCGAGGTCTTCCTGCCGGATCGATCCTCAGCGCGTTTGTCGGCGGACAGCTCCACGGCCTCGTCCCGATGTCGTCATGCTACAAGTCTTGCGGCGATCCTGGTGATTTCCGCGATCAAGGTATGGCGGCACGCGTGAGCTGCCTATTGACCACGAGGGTCGTCTTCCGCAACTGCATGAGCTTCAGCCTGCGACGACCAAACCTCGCATCCTGTTCTTCCGACCGTTGCCTAGCAGCGTATCCCTCTATCGTAACGGTGGGCCAGGGAAGCGGCGGCTTGATTAATGCCACTTCACTTACCCGTGATTGCGCTGTTCGTCGCTCAACTGGTTGTACTTTTTCCAAACTTCTTCGACTTCACGCGAACACCAGGCTTGCCGATCGGCATCATTTTTTCCTTCTCGTCGGGAGCCGGCGCCATGCCCTGCTGTTGACTAGACTCCTTGATGGGGGGTTCGAGGCCTGGATGTTGGTCTGGAGTATCTGTTACCTTGGTCTTGTCTGCCATGTCGCTGCTCCTCGCAGGCTCGAAACGGGGTGCGCGGCGGGCTCCTGGCGAGCGGCTGCCGCATTTAAATCGGCGGCTTTCGGCGGGGGCAGTTCGGCCTGTAGTTGATCGATGCGCTTGAACATGATTGGGCTCCTCGTTGATGGTTGCATCCTGCAAACCTCGACCGTGACGTGTTGTTCCCAAAAATCGGAACGAGGCGTACGGTCTCAAGACTGGCTAATGAAACGGCCTTCCTAGATCGACCTTGGTTGCCCCTGCCGTCCTCGGCACCAAAAGGGGTGAGCAAATCTTTCTCAGTAAAGATAGTGCCAGCCGTCGCTATTAGCGATGTCTGGCGTCCGGATGCCCTGCCAGACCTCGTTCGCGATGGCGCCAACTGACAACTTCGAGGCCGAATAGAATTTTATCAGACTATTGTCGCCAAAATCGACGATGGCCGCCACCACAGATGGCCTGGCAACGCGGTGACGCCCCCGAGGCTCGCTTCGATGTGATAACCGTCCATTTCCGCCAAGCCGTCGCCCCTGCGACCTATGAACTGAAAGCAAACCTTTCTGCGCGTCAGGTATTCGACCGAGAAATGAAACGTGTCACCGTCGGCTGGGTTCGTAAGCAAATGCCAGTTCGGCAAGGATTTCGTGGAAGACAATCGGGCGTTTGCCATTTCGTGCAAACCAGCCGAGCCATCGATTGTTCCCGCACGATGCGGCTTTCCGGCTCGACATGAGGGCCAACCAACACGTGCGACGACAAGCGGAGCTCGGCCGGACCAAGGACTTGGTACCTCGGATCCGCCGCTCGACGTGCATGCATCCGCTGTCTGGATGCGTGGTCTCGAAATCTGTTCAAGCCCTGATGTCGAAGCAATTTATCGTGCTGTGTGGGAACACCTCCCGTGACGACCATTTTGTACCATTACAGACAAAGCTCTCGCGACCCTCGCCCGAATCTCCAATCGCTCCATTTCAGGCTAAACGAAGGGTTGGCAGATGATCGACAATCGAAACGAATGGATCGCTGCGCGTGCTTATGCGCTATGGGAGCAGGCTGGTCGCCCGTTAGGCCAGGACGAACTGCATTGGGAGCAGGCGGTTCTGGAACGCAACTTGCTTGAACGGACACGTGCCTCGAGCGACGGCGCAGAGGTTTACGCTCGCGTGCCAAGGCGCGCGGATCCGGATCCGGTCGAGGGGAGAAGCGTCCTGATCGTGGAGGACGAGCCACAGCTTCGCTACAACATCGTCGATTTCCTCGACAAGGCCGGATACCGCACCCTCGAGGCGGCCAACGCAGACGAGGCGTTGATCCACTTACGGCACAACGACGTCGATGCGCTGTATACCGATATTAATATGCCGGGAAGCATGGACGGCCTGGGGCTTGTCGCCACCGTCCGCAGTCGGTGGCCGCACATGCGGATCATCGTAACGTCAGGCTTCGTGAATCTCTCGCATCGTGACCTAGAGGCTGGAGTAACGTTTGTATCGAAGCCCACCAGCGGACTTGAATTGCTCAATCTCATGGCCAATTCCGCCTAGGCGTGACCGACAATTGTGCTTGGCCGGTCGAAGCCTGGTCGTCTGCTTGAGACCGGGCCTAGTAACGTCGCAATTTGAACAGGGCATTCACAGCAAACAAAAAGTGAAATTTTCGCCCTTGTTCGAAACTAGCCTGAGTCTGCTGGTCAACCATTCACTACGAGACCAGGCGCAATGCGGAACAAAAGTGTACGACCCATGTATCTGGGACGCAGTTGCCGTGCCTCTTAGCCATCAAGAGCGACCCCGATGAACTTGCTACTTACCGTCTGGCTGAGGCCGATCGCCAGCACCTGCTCGCGCGAGCTGAACGGGTACTGCTGCCAAAAGGGATGGTACTTTTGCAGCCAGACCGTCGGCGGAGTACGTTTATTTTGCATCGACGGGCATAGGCAGGGGCGGCGATGACCTTTATTCCAGCAGAGATGCCGAAGACATACTTCTCGTGGTTGGTAGCCCCCGTCGCTCAACACGCTAGTTCCTTCAAGCGGCCGACTGGCCGGCCATTCTTCAGATGCCATAGCGCCGATCGAGTTCATCGAGGGCGGACCGCACGTCATCGATCGAAACTGGCTCTGGTGTACCGGGCGGCCGACGGAGGGCGGGCTTCGACTCGACCGCGTAAAAATCCGACGCCCAGGCGGCCAGGATCGTGCGCTTATCATCGACCGATAGGGACGGCTCTCTCACCACGTCGACCGGGCGCTTGAGCTGCATGCGCGGAACCAGAACCGCGGGGCCTATCGCCATCGCGTTGCCGATGGCCTGCCGCAGCATGTCGTGCATCATCGGACTACCTCAACGAACGTGTGGATCGCTGTCGCCTGGCAGACGAGACGCGGCGATCATGTTGTTTTCCGGCGCGAGAAGATCGTGTTTCTTCGCGAAGGCGGCAAACAGGCCCCGCGCGGTCTCTGCTTCGATCTCACCGCGCAACGCGGCTCTGCATGCCTTTAGTGCGACCGCGTGCGCCGCGTCTCTCGGTGAACCCGGGCATTCGACGAGATGCCGGTAGGCGTCCATCACACTGCGAACCTCGGCCGGAAAGCCTAAGCCGACAAAAATTGAGACAGGCTGTTTGAACATATCGGGTTTCATCGCTCTCTCCTCCTAACCCGTGTTGACGGGCGCCGTGGTCACGGCGCCCTTGGTCTGCGAACGACGCGGTCAAGCGGCCTTTTGTGCTTCGATCTGCGCGGGAGCAGCGGAATTCGGTGCGGGAGCGTTCAGTATGGAGATTTTCCGCGGCTTCAGTGCCTCTGGAATCTCGCGAACGAGTTCGATCGAAAGAAGACCATTGTTGAGCTCCGCCCTATTCACCCTCACGTGGTCGGCAAGTTCGAACCGATGTTCGAACGGCCGGCCGGCTATGCCGCGATGCAGGTAGCCTTCATGTGCGGCCTCCTGCTTCTTGCCCGTCACGGACAGCAGATTGGATTGGAAGGTGATGTCGAGATCGTTTTGGGTGAAGCCCGCCACCGCGATCGAAATCCGATAGCTGTCATCCCCGCTCTTGATGATGTCATAGGGCGGCCAGTCGTTGATCGAGCGGGCGCGCTGGGCGTTTTCGAGAAGATGAAAGACCCGGTCGAACCCGACGCTCGAACGGTAGAGCGGTGCATAGTCGTAAGATGTTGCCATAGCCATATCCTCCTTGAAGCAACATGGTACCGAAGCGCCGAAAGACGGCGCCTCCAGCAAGGCCAGCCCTTCCTTAGCGGCTGGCGGCATCGATTTGGTTTTTTACAATTTCGGATTCAAGAGCCGCAACAGAAAATTTTTCGCGGGCCTCGTCACCCGGCCTCCGCCTTCCATTGACCTCGGACTTGCTTATGCCGAGAGAAGCCTGCAAATTTTGGACGGAGTACGGATCATCGCCCCGCGCCTCCAGTCGCAAGCGTTCAGGCCTCTGCTCTTGTTCCTGCTCCTGGAGGCTGATCAGTTTGGGTAGTATTACAATGTCCTGGCTTTCATCGCGCGTTCCACTTGCTGTCCTCCGTCCTAGGACCAAGGACAGCAAAGCATGCCATGCCCCTTGTCAAAGACCCGCCGCAAACACCGGGTGTTCTCCGTTCCGCAGTGGTCTAGCCGCGGAAGGCCAAAACTTCGTTATTTTCACCAAGACCAGACCGCCTGGATCTTCCACAAAAGAGATTGATAGCAAATTTCTCGCACTAGGAGTGGCTTTACATCGTCGATGTCATAGGGCACCGCCGGAATCGGGATCGAGGGTCTTGCCGTGGATTTAGAGAGCAGTGTGCGAACAGTAGATCTTATCTCGCTGGTATCATCCTGGGAAGACGGCGCCGGGAAAGAGCTTAAAAACAGCCGCGGAGGCCCGTACTTGCTACGGGGTTTCTGGTCGGGCTTGAGGTCACGTGGCTACCTCACCTGTTGCGTATGGTACGCGAGGAAGCATTACGCTGTCTACTCGGTCGTCCCCGGAACTGGCTCTAGCGTTGATGCGCGGAAAACTGGATGTTACCCATGGCGGCTTCAATGAAAAGGCCGCGAACTTGGCGTCTCCTCTAAAGGTTTTAGACCGAAACAAAGAGAGAACATTGCATTTTTCGCCCCGATATCAATAATCCGAGTTATCGGGTCCTAGATGCGGTGAAACTACTGGCGAGCCGAGGCGTTCTGATCCTGTGACAACAACAAGCAGGAGAAAGTAATGGCGGACGACAGCACCACCACGATCCGGGCGATTTTCGAGACACGCGAGGCAGCCGACCGTGCAGTTGAACACCTTGTTCAACAGCACGGCATCTCAAGGCCCGACATCTTCATTCAATCCACCACCGATCGAAATACCGTTGGCTCAGTGCCATCGGGCGGTGATGCTTCCCACGCAGACGGCGCCCGCGATGACGCAGCCCTCGAAGGCGACATCGAGGTTTCGGCGGATATTGCAGCCAGTCAGATCGCCGCCGTCCAACGCAGTCTCGGTGACGCCGGTGCGGTCCATGTATCGCGTCGATAGGTCAGTGATCGGAGCCGGAGTTCATGAGCGACAATCTTTCGAAATACCGCGCCAAGCGCGATTTCAAGAAGACCGGCGAGCCGAGCGGCGAGGCCCAGGTGAAGCCGTCGAACCGCCGGCGGTTTGTGATCCAGAAGCACGACGCTACCCGGTTGCATTATGACCTTCGGCTCGAACTCGACGGCGTCTTTAAATCCTGGGCTGTGACCAAGGGCCCGTCGCTCGACCCGCACGACAAGCGGCTGGCCGTCGAAGTCGAAGACCATCCCTTGGACTACGGGGATTTCGAAGGCACGATCCCGAAAGGCCAGTATGGCGGCGGCACCGTGATGTTGTGGGACCGCGGCTACTGGGAGCTCGAGGGCAACAGGACGCCGGAAGAAGCGCTCGCTAGGGGCGATTTCAAGTTCAAGCTGGAGGGTAAGCGCCTCCATGGCGGTTTCGTTCTGGTGCGCATGCGCAACGACCGCGATGGCGGCAAACGGACCAACTGGCTGCTGATCAAGCATCATGACGATTTCTCGGTCGAGGAGAACGGCGCGGCCATCTTGGAGGAAAACGATACGTCCGTGGCGTCCGCGAGAACGATGGAGGCGATCGCAGCGGGAAAAGGCAGGAAGCCAACGCCATTCATGATGCAGAATGGCGACGTCGAGGCGGATGCGGTGTGGAACAGCAATCACGTTTTCGCGGCCGAGGAGCGCAAAGCGGGCGTGAAGACTGCAAAAAAGCCGTCGGCCGGCAAGCGTGCGAACTCCACCATGCCGGTTTTCGTCCCACCGCAGCTGTGCGAAACCCTGGCGCGCCCGCCATCTGCCGATGGCTGGATTCATGAGATCAAATTCGACGGCTATCGCATCCAGATGCGAGTTGAGGATGGCGAGGCAACCCTCAAAACCCGCAAGGGTCTGGACTGGACGGCCAAATATCCGGCCATCGCCGCCTCAGCGTCCGCTCTTCCCGACGCCATCATTGATGGAGAGATCTGCGCGCTCGACGAAACCGGCGCCCCGGATTTTGCTGCGCTCCAGGCGGCGCTCTCGGAAGGAAAGACCGATAATTTGGTCTACTTTGCATTCGACCTCCTCTTCGTGGGAGGCGAAGATTTGCGCGAGCTGCCGCTCACAGAACGCAAGGAACGCTTGGCGACGTTCTTGTCGGATGCCGGCGAAGATCCGCGTCTACACTTCGTCGAGCATTTCGAAACCGGTGGCGACGCGGTTCTCAGATCCGCCTGTCGTTTGTCGCTGGAGGGGATCGTCTCGAAACAGGCTGACGCACCTTATCAATCGGGCCGCACCGAGACATGGGCCAAGTCGAAATGCCGGGCAGGGCATGAAGTCGTTATCGGCGCCTATGCGAAAACCAATGGCAAGTTCCGATCACTGCTCGTCGGCGTCCATCGCGGCAACCATTTTGTCTATGTCGGCCGGGTCGGCACGGGTTATGGAGCGAAGGTCGTCGACACGCTCTTGCCCAAGCTGCAGGCGATGGAGACATCGGAGTCGCCGTTCACCGGTATCGGTGCGCCGAAGAAGAGCCCTGATATCGTTTGGCTAAAACCAGAACTCGTCGCCGAGATCGAGTTTGCCGGCTGGACGGCCGATGGCCAGGTGCGCCAAGCGGCGTTCAAGGGCTTGCGGGAAGATAAGCCTGCGGCAGAAGTCGAGGCCGAGAAGCCGGCCTCACCAGCCAAAACCGAGGTGCCCGATCCCGAGACTTCGAAACCGGCGCCTGCGCGTTTCCGCAAGGGCGCGAAGGTGGAGGTGATGGGCGTGATGATCTCCAGCCCCGACAAGCCGCTATGGCCGGATGCCGGTGACGGAGAGCCGGTGACTAAGGTCGATCTGGCGCACTACCACGAAGCCGTCGGTTCCTGGTTGATCGACCATATCAAGGGGCGGCCATGCTCAATCATTCGCACACCGGACGGCATTGGCGGAGAGCAGTTCTTCCAGCGCCATGCGATGCCGGGGACATCGAACCTGCTGGAACTGGTCACGGTGTTTGGCGACAAGAAGCCCTACCTACAGATCGACCGCGTCGAGGGTCTTGCGGCAATCGCCCAGATCGGCGGCGTCGAGCTGCATCCGTGGAACTGTGAGCCTAATCAGCCGGAAGTGCCCGGCCGTCTGGTGTTTGACCTCGATCCTGGACCTGATGTCGATTTCTCCACCGTCGTCGCAGCGGCTCGTGAAATCCGCGACCGGCTGGAGGAGCTCGGGCTCGTCAGCTTCTGCAAGACGACGGGCGGCAAAGGACTGCACGTGGTGACGCCGCTTGCCGTGCCGAAGAGCAAGAAACTCAGCTGGGACATCGCGAAGGGTTTCGCCCATGATGTTTGCGAACAGATGGCGCGCGACAATCCGAATCTTTACCTGATCAAAATGGCCAAGAATCAGCGTGAGGGGCGCATCTTTCTCGACTACCTGCGCAACGATCGCATGGCGACGGCTGTCGCACCTTTGTCTCCACGAGCGCGGCCCGGCGCCGCCGTGTCGATGCCGTTGACGTGGACGCAGGTAAAGTCTGATCTCGACCCCAAGCGGTTCACGGTTCGCACAGTTCCTGCGCTGCTTGCGAAAAGCGCGGCGTGGCAGGATTATTGCGATGGTCAGCGACCGCTTGAGCAGGCGATCAAGCGCCTCGGAAAATCAAAGCAGGCAGCGTGAGCGTTCGGGGGCCGCATGGCGATCGGACGGGAATTCGAATTCGTGGTGAGGCGCCATGGAAAAGGAACTGAACGATACCGCTCCTGCTGAACCACGTGTTGGCGCGACCACTGACCTGCCCCACGATCGCATCGCCGTGCAGCGCTTTCGCTAGTCTTTCCCGCGCGCTAGTTGGAGCGATAACTTGAAGGCCTGGTTCGTGCCCGGTCGCACCGCAGAAAGGCGCATCGGAGTTGGATTGGCCGAGATGGAAGCGGAGGCCGACACGTTTGCCGACGAGAAGGAAAGGGACGCATTCGCCTTTGATCCTATCGGAAGCCGCTATCTCGAAGCCGCGCCATCGGCCTTTCAAATCCGGACGCCATACTCGCGCGCCGTCGTGAACGAAATTCGTGAAATCCCGTTTGCGCGCTGGGACGCAGATCGCCGGTTATGGACTGTGCCCTACCGATCTTACGACAAACTCCGCCGACGGTGGCAGGCAATCGAGGCGGCAGCCGAACGCAATGAACCCGAGGTTAGGAAAGCGCGCCGCGAGGCAATGAAGGGCACGGAGGAAGAGGAGGCATCGAAGGCGAGACTGAGCGAGCGTCGGCGAGCCTTGCTGAAACCAAGCCGCCGAAGGGCGACGACTGGGTTTATGAGATCAAATTGGATGGCTCGCCTGTCGGTTCATATCGAGCCGACGGGCATTCGCATCCTGACGCGCGGCGGCCATGACTGGACGCATCGTTTCCCGGCGAAACAGGCGGCCATGTGGCTTCCGGCTGGCACTGCAATCCTCGATGGCGAGGGGCTGTTCTCGACGAGGAGGGCCGGTCGTGTTTCAGCCTGCTGCAACAGTCGCTCAGCGGCGGGGGCGCAAGAAGAGCTCGAGCGACGCCATCTTCATGGCCTTCGAACTATTTCGATGCCCATGATCTCAGGAGGTCGGAGCTGGACGCGCCGGCATTAGTCGAGGTTCTCGTGCCGGCCAGCGAGCAGGCGATATCAGCCTTTCCGAGGAGATCGAGGCCGACGGCGATCAGCTGCTGGCAAGCGCCTGCGCGCATGGGCTGGAGGCATCATCGCCAAGCGTAGGAGTGAGCCCTATCGATCCGGCGGCTCGGCGATTGGGTGAAGATCAAATGCGTCCAGGATGAGAGCTTTGTGATCGTCGGCTACGGGCGATCAACCGCCGCGCGCGTGCCGAGATTGGTCGGCTTCTGCTGGCCGCGCGCAAGGCTGTCTAAATATAGCTGCTGCCTAGCAAACCTTTTGTCAATTTTGACGTTGTCGGACGAGAATAAGGTCGACGGAGCAACCTATGACAACATTCTTTTTTTCGATAAAAGATGGCGACGGCGAATTCCACGTCGACAATGGGCTCGAGTTCATCGATTTGGCCGCGGCGCTTGGTTATGCCCACCATGTACTTTCGGAAATGGCGGTGGACGGTATTCCAAACTCGCCCGAGGAAGAAAAGTCAGTCGCGATCGAGGGCCCGGACCGGCAGCCCATGGCGGTGATGTCCATTCGGGTTACACTGGACTTCATCCAGCCATCGGCGCCCGAGGAATGTCGTCTGGCCGCAGCCGACATTGATCGCGGAGAGCGAACACCCAGCTTTGACGGATGACGGAAAGCTGCCGTGTCCTCCTATAAGGAGCCGCGGGCGGCTGATGAGGTGGCGGTTTATAAAAATAGATTAGGTTTAGGACTAGCGGACGTTGCCAGAATGACGCGATGTAGTGCGGAGCATTATCGACATTCTCAACCTTGAGCGCGCCAACGGGCCACTGAACCACCACAGGGTTCAGCAGACTTGGGAAGAGGCACTCATCCAGGCATTTCCATAGGCCACGGCAAGACGGATGGAGCACGGCCAGTGCCGTTACGACAGGCGCGGCGACGATATCATCAACTGCCGCTACCTGGCGGACGACACGCCACGTAGACCACTAGTGCTATGGAAAGCGCCATCGCCGTCGCTCCAAAGACAAGGCGATAAATCGCCGCCGCATCCAGAGGAAGTCCCGCGATGATGCCAAAAACGGACGACGACGCCGAAACTCCGAGAAAAACAAGTGTGTTGAGCGCTCCGAGCCCGATGCCTCTCATTTGATACGGCAGCAATGCCTGCGCCTCGGTCATCGCCACGGGATGAACATTGCCCATCGCGTAAAGCAAGGCCAATCCCGCGGATGCGGCGTAAATGCTGATATCTGGCGAGACCGCGAGAAGAAGGCCACTCAAAAGGCCCACGACGTAGGTTGCGGTCACGATCGTAGGCCCGCGCCATCGCAGAAGCGCGAATGGCAGCGCAAATGAAGTCGCTATGCCGACGACACTGACGGCCGTCAGAACAGCGCCGGTATCGGTGCCGTGGCCGAAGATGTCGGTGAGGTATGGTCCCGCCCAAGCGTTACGAAACGTGCCGCCCAGCGAAAGTGTGAAACAGATCGGTATCAGATAGGCGAGACGAGGCAACCTCCACGGTGCGCCCCCGGTCGTGTGTTGGCTGCTTCTCGCCGGCGGGGCGTGGCGCAACGAAGTCGCGACAGCAAGGGCGCATGCCAACATCATCGCGGACGCGGTCGAGCACGCGACGCGCCAGCCCCATTCGGCCGTAAAGAAGTATAGCGGGGATGCTGAAACCAGCGCGCCGATGGAGCCTACCGAACTCACGGTGGCCGCAATTCGCCCAGCCCGGTCCGGCGAGTGGAGGCGACCGAGATAATAAAGGGCGCCCATGAAGATCGGCGCGCAACCTATGCCGATCGCGATCTGGCCGATGAACGCCGACCAGAAGCTGGATGATGAAGCGAGGAGCGCCGACCCCGCGGCGCCAACGACCATCATCAATGCCATGGGCCAGCGCACCCCCCAGCGGTCGAACGCGATACCCACGGGGATCTGTAGCAATGCGAATGACCCGAAAAACGCGGACGCGAGCCATCCGAATTCAGCGGGCGACAGCGCGAGGTCGTCCGCAACCAGCGGCCCCACCACGCCAAAATAGCTTCGGAAGTACATGCTCGCGAAGAAGGCGGCGCTTAGGGCTGATAGGGACATCCACATCCTTCTGCTGGTTCAACCGGAATAACTCTGCCGGTCGCGGCGGCCAACGCCGCTGCGCTTTACTTGCGACAAGCGAAGCAGGCCAATCTTCAGCGCTCCGCTAGGAGCCCTGGCGCCATCTGATTGCTGCTTCCGTCCGATTGCTGGCGCCAAGCTTGGACAGTATTTCGGTCATGTGATGCTTGATCGTTTTCTCCTGCAGGTTCAGCTGGCGCCCGATATGCTTGTTGGAAAGTCCTTCGGCGACCAATTCTATCACCTCGGTTTCGCGGGCAGTCAGTGAAGCCGGTCTGTCGAAGAGACTTTTTTCAACCTTGGCCCGCATGGTCGGCGAGATGTATCTGGAGCCTCCAGCGACTGTCCGAATGGCCTCTGCAAGTCCGCGTGATCCGATACCCTTGACGACGTATCCCGCCGCCCCTCGTCGTAGCGCTGCAACAAGCGGGTCGACTTCCTCCGAGGCGGTCAGCATCAGGACTTTTGTCTGTGAGCTTCGCACCACGATCTCGGAAATCGCTTCGATCCCTCCTCCGGGCATGGACACATCGAGCAGAACGACGTCAGGCCTTTGGGCCGCCACCAGCATGGTCGCGTCATCGGCACTTGCCCCTTCACCGACAACGACGAAATCCTCGATTTCGGACAGACTGCGGCTCACCCCTTCTCGAAAAAGAGGGTGGTCGTCCACAATCGCTATTGTGATGGCTGTCAAGCTGCACTCTCCATTTCCTCGGTGAAGAAAAACATCCGCCACCTGTCGATTGGCTATCCAACAGACATGGCAAGCAATCAGAAAACGTCCAGAGAGACACTGGAGTGGCGAACGAAGGCTTTTAGTTAGGCCTGTCTGATTTCGCCTCCGGCTACGAAGACCGGGTTTGTGATTTTGCCACCTGGCCGAGCCGGTCCGCCACGGGCTCAAGGGCTGAACTCAGCTCGGCATCCACCTCCGTCAGCTGCATCAGGTGACGTCGAGATTGCGCGGTCTCGTCCGGGCGTTCGACAGACGAAGGGATGATTTGCTGGTCGAATTTCGACCGGTTCACTCGCGGTGGATCTCGACCGTTCGCCGTTGCGGTCACGAGGCGAAGACAATGTTGTCTCAGGCGCAGGCACTTCTCGAGTGCAAGCCGAACCACGAAAGATGGTTCGCTTTTTAAGATCGACCAGATCGTCGCAAGTGAGAGATACGTGTTCCTGGCTTGGCGGAACTCCCAAAATGCGTATTTCTGGGTGGCGTTGATTGCGCTCCGCGTTGCGTATTGGGGGAGTTGAGGGTTTGCCGCCAGCGAACGCCTGATAACTTCCAGTGCGCCTCGGCCCATTGGCAGGTGATTGGACGACATGTTGCCGGGATACTGCCGGTATCCAACCAGCCGTTCGGGGATGACTTCGATTTGATAGCGCGCGGCCAGCTTGAGTTCGAAGTCGAGATCTTCGCAGCCGCCAATTCCTGCAGCTGCATATGAGCTGTCAAATCCGCCAATCTCGAGCGCGACATCCCGACGGACAAGAAGCGCGCTTCCGTTGCCGACATATTTGAAAGTCAGATGCCGGGCGAAGATATATCCTCTGGCGACATCGGGCCGGCAGGAGCGAAGGATCTCGTCGTCACTATTGATGATGTAATGCAGCACATAAACCGCAGCCCACTGTGGGGTTAAGCGATTGAGCGCATTCACCTGCTTTTCGATTTTCGTATGATGCCAGAGATCGTCCGCGTCAAGAAATGCCACAAACCGACCTGCTGCTTCCCGGATGCCGGTGTTCCTTGCTGCGGCAACGCCGCGGTTTGGCGTGGACAGCAGGCGGATCCGAGAATCTGCCAGCGCCACTTGCTCGACCACCCTTGCCGTATCATCGGTAGAGCCGTCATTGACGACGATGATCTCCAGGTTCCGGTAGGTTTGGCGCCCGGCGGATCGAAGTGTGCGTTCGATATAACGGGAAGCATTGAAGGCCGGGATGACCACCGAAACCAGCGGCCCGTTGAAATGACGAACGTCCCTCCGATCCGTGTCTGAAGAGAAAAGCATTTCAGATCCTCATTCGGCCGAACAATGATGCTATTCGTTTCAGACGGAGTTCGTTTGGATTTTCGCCTTGTTCCGACATATCCTCGGAGCGTCACGCAAATCTCACCCGCCATGGTATGGAAGCCCGCAGTTGCGTTGCACTCTAATTTCGTTGCTGGTGTCTCATAATGGACTTTAGTCCGATGTAGCCCATCAGCCATAATCATTGCGTGTACATCCTCCGAGTTAGATATGATTGGAAGGCGACGCAATTCGAATGAGCTGGGAGTACGGAAATCGGGCACATCACCCTGGCGATGCATGAATCTTCCGTCGAACGCGCGTCGCTCCGGCGCGAATCCCGCGCGCCGTCAGACGTTGGCGGAGAGACGCATTTGGACGTTCCAATTGGAAAGCATTTGAAGTGCCTCGTCCGGCCTCCCGAAGAGATAGCCCTGTCCCGTCTCGCATCCGAGCCGATGTAGCGCCTCGGCCTCCAGCTCGGTTTCGACGCCCTCGGCGACAACTACCAAGTTCAAGCCGTGCGCCAAGGAGACGATCGCCCGCACTATTTCGAATATGCTTGGATTGCCGTTCATTCGCCGGACAAAGGACTGATCGATCTTGAGCTTGTCGAGAGGAAGATCGGCAAGATAGTTCATCGATGAATAGCCGGTCCCGAAGTCGTCCAGGGCAATGACGACCTCTCGATCGCGAAGTGCGCGCATCTTGGCGATTGAGGCGCCGCCTTTGTCGAGGAATGCGGATTCCGTCAATTCCAGGCACAAGCGGGAGGCGGGAAGCCCGCTGCAGGATAATGCGTCCCGCACGTCGGCCTCGACGTCGGACCCCTCGAACTGAAGTGCCGAAACGTTGACTGCGACGCTGAGCTCGGCAGGCCAAGCGGCGGCCTCGGTGCAGGCCTCAAACAGAGTCCAGCGGCCGATATCGCAGATCAAGCCAGAGGATTCAGCGATCGGGATGAACTCGGCCGGAGATATCAACCCGAACTCCGGATGGTTCCATCTGATCAAAGCCTCCGCGCCGACGAGGCGCCTGCTTCTGAATTCGATCTGCGGCTGGAACTGCAGGAAGAACTGCCGGTTCTGGAGAGCATCGCGCATGTCCCGCTCCAGCCGGCGCGACCGCGCTTGGCGAACGGCGGTAGAAGGATCGAAGGACGACCATCGTTGCCCAGGGCTGGCCTTGACGGCATCCAGCGCAGATTCAGCGGCGGCCAGACGAGCGCCGGGCGCCGCGTCGCCCGAGCGGGCTACTCCGAGGCGAACCGAGACCGGGACTACCGCGCCGCGGAGCAATATGGGCTCTTCGAACAGCCGCGAAAGACTATCTGCAAAATCCTCGATCCGACGTTCATCGTTTGTGAGGGTGGCGATGCCGAAATGGTCACCGTCCAGTCTTGCCAGCAAATCGTCGGCGAACGCGCTCGCCAGCCTGGCCGCCACAGCTTTCAAAAGCTCGTCCCCGGCGTCGCGGCCAAGAGTGGCGCAAAGCGACGAGAAACGTTTGATATCCAGCACCGAAACGAGGACCTCGCCTTCAATGGCGGCCAGTCGGGACGCGAATTCCCGACGATTGAGCAATCCGGTGAGGTCGTCCCGTTCGGATAGCTTCTTCAACCGGTGCTCATATTCGCGTCGCGCGGTGACGTCTCGCATGATCAGGCAACCGGCGAACCGCGAGCGCGCCGCCGTCGTCTGTTCGGTAGGCGAAATTGTGATGGACACCTCGTAGTGAGCGGCATGCGAACCACCGCTGCCGGTGAAATCGGCAAGAGCCGTGTGTATCCTGTTTGGTTCAGCATCGTGTTCTGAAACCAGCCTTTGCAGAATGTCGATCATGGCGGTGTCGGTGCCATCGAGAAGCAAGGTACCGACATCGACCCGCAGCAAGGCTTTTGCGGATTCGCTCGCCTCGACGATCCTCAGATCGCCGTCGAATGCAACGACGCCGTCCGAACTGTCGGCAATAATCCTTCTCATGAGGCGTCTGGTGTTTCGAGCTTCCCTGTTGGCCACGGCAACAAGCATTTGACCGAGGTCGACGCGTTCGTTCAGAGCCAGTATCCACGCGAGCAGGAGCATCGACCACGGCACCGCTGTCCCCACAAGAAGGCCGTACTGCCGTTGCAGCAGGAATGCGCCGATTTCGCCGACGATGACCGTGGTCAGTCCGGCCGCCGCCATCGTCATAATTCGGGTCGAGCGCCCGCAGATCACAAGGACAATAAGCAAGACCGCAAACAGGAGTTCCAGCGGCGCCTGATCGAATATTCTCAGGAAGCGGTTCTGGAGGAGCGTTTCCGCGGCAAGCACGTGGATGAGCGGGCCGGCGATCGCTCCATATACGGGAACAGGGAAAATGTCTTTCAGCTCGGTCGCAGATGCTCCCACGACAACCGAGCGGTCTGTCATCGCCTCGGCCGGTACGCTTCCATTCAGCACCTCGGACAAGGAGATTGTCGGGACGGTCTCGGGCCTTATCGAGTAGTCGATCAGCAGGGAACCGGAACTGCTGTCGATCCTGCCAATAGCCGATGCAGCGGACTGAGTGCGGTTCCCGTCAAGCTGGCTTCCCAAATCGAAACGGCGGACGACCCCATCCGCATCCATCGCGACATTGGCGAATACGGGCCAGGCATTCTCAAGAAATTGTGGGATCGGCCTCGTCACCGCCGTCTGAGACGATGACGCCGTCTCCTGCTGCCGGAACACCGGCAAAAGCACACCTCCTCCGGCTCTCTTTAGCGCCGCCGCCAGACGGTCGTCCTCGTGCTTGCTGGAGAACGCACTGAAATCGACGTCGAGGAAGATGTCCCTGGCGCCTGACCCAATCAGCTTATCGACTAGGGTCGCATAAATGCTCCGCGGCCACGGCCAGGTCCCAACGGCGTCGAGAGAATGTTTGTCAATTGCAACGAAGATGACGTTGCCGGAAGCTTGGCGAGGAGCCCATTCGAAGCGCTTCGCAAAAAGGCTGTTGTTGAAGGCTTGAAAGATGCCGACGTTGGCAGCGGTGAGCGGCAGCGCCAGCATCGCGGCGATCAGCAGAATACGAGCCGAGATGGTGCTGACGCTACCCGAGACATAGTCTCCGCCCGCTGTGGTGCTTCGACTCACTTGTCCTTGCCTTTGCCGTTTCCGCCGGAATTACCGTTACCATTGCCCCCGCTATTGTTGTTGCCCTTGCCGCTGTTCCCGTTGCCATTGCCACCGGAATTGCCGTTGCCCCCGCTATTGTTGTTGCCCTTGCCGCTATTTCCGTTGCCATTGCCGCCGGAATTGCTGTTGCCGTTGCCCCCGCTGTTATTATCGCTCTTGCCACTGTTTCCGTTCCCGTTTCCACCGGAATTGCCGTTACCATTGCCGCCGCTGTTGCCATTGCTCCCGCTGTTGCCGTTTCCGTTACTGCTGCTGTCAGTGCCCTTGCCGTTCGCACTATTGCCATCGCTGCTGGCACTGGAATTCTTATCCTTGCCAGCAGTCGGAGACTTGTTCTTAGCCTCGGACGCCTCGACTGCACCCGCGATATTCGTGGTGCCGACGGCAGGGACCTTGGCGGCCGACGGTGCAACAGATATGATCTCGGGCTTGGATAGCTGGCCCCTTACCGTCATGCCAGCCTTGCTATCGACCGCTGCGCTCTGGCGCGGCCCTACATTGGATTGCTGGCCGCTTGCGAAGGACGTGACCTGGACTAGGCCGCGATCGACGGAGACGGATGCCTTCGTACGATCTACCGTCACGTGGAAGATCGTTCCTTTCACGACGGCCGCCAGATAGGGCGTCTGCACCGTCGTATGGGGCTGGCTTCGCTTTTCGATCTCAAGGTCCAGCGAACCGACCTGCTGGACGATCTCGGTCTTCCTGGAAAGAAATCCGTTGGTGGTGATGGAGGCCAGCGTATTTGGTTGGAAAGTGATGCTCTCCACGCCTCTGGCAAGCTGCATCCGTCCGCGCGGACCTGTCGAAACCCATGCCCGGTTAGGGACCACGTCTCCTGGGCTCAGGTCCAGCCAGTTCGTTCGGTCGACGGAATATTTCGCTTGATTCGTGGCTTTGACGACCCGCCAGTCGTCGGCGGCCGCGAACGCGGCTGTCGTCAACAATATCAGCGCGGCTATCAGAATTCGATTTATTGCAGGCATGAATGCTTCCCCGACGTTTCGGGTAGTGAAGCACTACCTAATTAAGAATGATTTTAAGACCGAATGCGGATTTTCGTATGAAGCGATTGGTACGAAAGCGTACGAGCCAGGGGATTTGAAAATTGGCTACGACAACGGACGCGCTCATGCTGCCGGCACTTGGACGCACCACGTCGCGCGCTCCAATTGCTCGGGCATCTCACTCGCGGGATCCGCACTCTCGCGCCCCATTCGATCTGCTCCCCGAGCGGAGTTGCCACGCGGTCCACTCGATGTCATGCGCGGCCGATGACGCGACCCCTTCCATGCACGCTCACTAGCCCCGGACTACCTGGGGGCTTTTTTGACAGCCCAGCAAGTTCCGCTCGAGCGTAAGCGGTTCTCTCCACCTGCAACCTAACTTGCGATTTACCGGGCCACGCCGATGGGTGATTGTGGAGTCACTCAACCAACCGTGCGGGTGCCACGGGGGCAACCTCACGCCGCTCGCTGCCGACGATGGGCGAGCCTGCGATGCTCATCCTGGGCGCTGCCAAAATAAACTCCTGTTCTTATTGGCGTCACCCCTCCGCCATACGCCCAGTCCTTGGCATCATCAGACCAAGCGAGTGGTCATCGCACCCGAGCACCTTCCGGCGAAATCGTAGACACCGTCCGATATCAAACTCGATCGGGGGGGCCGGTCTAGGCAAAACATTTTCCATCGATGTGCGAGCTGCACACCACTAAGCGTTCTCCATATGCTGCGATCGGAAACCCTACAACGTTCGACAACTTTGAGACGTCATCAGGGAGGTTCTGACTGGACTTGGCAACATTGCTAGAACCTCCCTGACGTCCTTTCAGCAAGGATCAGGAGAATTTAATGCGGATCGTGCCGAGGGAAAGCCGGACTTAAGTCCGGCTGGCGACGTCAGGACACGCTGCTCATATGTCATGTGAGGCAACGCGAAGGTCCGTGGAGGGGCCGAACAGAAGGGGAAAATGAAGCTCGGCCCCTTCCGCGTCCACGATCGCCACGATCGAAGCAGCGCTTGCAGCAGGGACCGGATGCTGAGCCGTTCTCCCACTCAGTAGGCGGATCCTGAGCTAGGACCAAGGTCGGACCGGCGGTGAGAAATGGTGCCCGAGATGCAGTATGCGGTAAAACTCCCACTGCTCGTCCCTGGAAAGGCGATCACAGTTTGGGGCGGCGCCTTCGAATAACACCGGTTACCGCGCAAAATGCCCAGTTGAACCCATCAGACCAAGGTCCTAGCTCTGGAACGCCGTTCGCGCCGGGGCATTTACCTGTCAGAGTCATGAGCAGGAGGTATCGATGCCGACGGAAATCTGGCAAACGCCTATCGAGATCGCGGTCGGGGGCGGGGATCACTTCAAGAGCGTCAAAAACAGCCGCGAGGCCCTCGCGACCCTCATGACCTGTTGGCCCGAAAAGGGCGGCAAATCTTTCGCCATTGCGAAACGTGCCTGCATGAAGTCGCTCAGCGGAGAAGCGGAGCATGCCGCGGCAGCACGTGCCTTTCTGGAAGCGGCGATCGAAGTGGGTATTCTTCGCTCTTAGAGACCGCACAACACTTGCGCTCGTGGGCCACCCGCTCGATTTGAATTTGGATCGCCTCGCGAGAGCGCTGAACTGGAGAAGCTTCGTCTTTCGATGCGCGTCACCGCGAGGCGCACCAAATGGTCGAAGCGCGCACACTCTTCGAGCGCATCCGTTCAATTCGACCCCGGTTTGGAAGGCGCGAGACCTGCTCCGAGATCGAGCAGTGCGTCATCCAAGAGAGGAGGCTAGGCTTCCGAGACCCGCTCGCTGAAGTCGGATGAGCCTAATACCCTAGCGGATAGAATCTTTGGCCATCCCATTGGAAAGCCTCTCGACGGAGCTGTCGGGCCTCCGAGCCTTCGGCGACGACTTGCAGGTTCAAGCCGCGCGCCAGGACATAATCGCCCGCACAATCGCGGTCACTGCGAAGCTTCGCCGATCACCGTTCCCTATTCGTCGTCGACGACTTCCGTATCCGGACGGTCGCCGCCATCGGCATGTTCCGTCTGCCACCGACCATCGGCGAGTTGATAGGAGATTTCGGCATCGCGGCCTTCAATATGCTGACGCTGGGCCGCAGATTTGGCGGCGGCGAGCGCGCTATCGTGATCCGGATAGGTCTCCGACCAGACGTCCCCCAAACGGTAGCCGTAGCCGCCGTCATGCTCGCCGACGTGGTAAGTGATAGTGGCCATGCAGTTGTCCTCCTTGGCGTCGATATCAAGTTAGAGCGGAGCGCCAATATTCCAATCGCGGGGTCTCGCGCAATGGGCGGCAACCACCAGTCCGCAGGCTTATGAAGAGAAGTTTGACGACGGCAGGGCGCGGGGTCTGGTCAATCATCACCTGTCTGACGTCGGTACCACTGCGCATAAGCGTCGCGCTCGCCAGGCGCTTCCGCTCCGCTTAAGGCAGGTTCGGATCCGCCTTCCTCCAAAGGCGGCCCCTCACGACGATGTAGCGCGTCCGGCGTCTCCAAGAACGGCTTCTCCTTCGTCAGATACCATCCTCCAGCCTCGACGGGTCAACTATCCCGAGCCTAGACAAGTACGGCCGCTCGTGGGTCCACGCGCCTGGGGTATTCGGCGACCGGCTGACGGTCGTAGACAACAGATGCTCCGCCGTCGATCATATACAGGTTCAGCATCGACGTCGTACCGCGGGAGCGGCGGGCCTGGAGATGCGAAAACAGGTTCCGAGCGTGCGCTAAAGCCGGGCGAACCCATCGCGGGCATGATCGGGAGGCGGCCGGCTCGACGGGAACGACACGACGGACTGTCTTCTGGAAGAGCAGGTCGTCCGTCCTCGCCGATGGTTAGCCGAGCGTGGACTTCAGCCGTCGTCGAATTCTCGCAAGTTCCAACGGTTATGGCAGCAAGATTCTCCATCGACTGGACTCCGAACGGGTTGGTCGTCGTGTTCGATATACGAAAGCCCAATTGTCGGTATGAATATGCAAAAAGGGTGATAGCCGTCGGCCTTTGTAAAGCCAGATGAACGGTTCACTCGGCGGCTTGACGGATAGGGTACTCTCCTGGGAACTCCGCGGGAGCGATGATCTCGAATTCCGTCGGCATGGCGTGCTGATCTGTTCCCAGCAGCGCCAACGTCCAGTAGTCCGGATCCTTGCCGAAGACCGTAGAGACCTGAACGACCGTCGTTCGTCCATCGAAGTACTTCGAGGATTTCGCCCAGTAAAACGCACCCGGTACCAAACTTGCTGCAACCATCACGCCTACTCCACTGACTCGTGGACGATATCAGAAATCCCGGAAATGAGAATGCCTCGGAGCGTTCAGGTCATCATCTGGTGGATAAGGATCACCCGTCAACCCGGCCGGCTTCCAATTTCGCATCTTCGCCTGTCGACCTTCCGGCTCAGAGACGGTACGGCTACGAAGGCGTCACCGCTGTGGATCGAGAGCTTGCAGCCATCCTTTCCACCGATGTCGCCGGCTTCAGCCGCCTCAGGGCGCTGGACGAGGAGCGCACGATCCGTGCACTTAATTTGTGCCACGGTCGGAGCGCCGAGTTGGTGCGCGAGCACGGTGGCCGTGTCTTCGGGCAGCACGGGTGACGGCCTTGTCGCGGAGTTCCGAGCGCTGTCCAGGCGGTCCGGTGCGCGATTGGAGTCCAGCGCGGCGTTGTCAGCCTCTCGCAAGACCTCCCGATCGATCGGCGCTTGAAATCTCGCATCGGCGTTAATCTTGGTGACGTGGTTGTGGCGACCATTCGCTAGGCGATGGCGTCAACATCGCGGTGCGCCTGGCCGCCTCGTCAGGTATCTGCATATACGGATCGGCACGCGAACATCTCGACGACTTACGCGTGGTCGAAGGGACGGTTCGCCGGGGAAGGGATCGGCTGCGTATCTGCGTGCGACTGGTCGATGCCGAGATACGGACCCAGCTTTGGCCCGAGCGCTATGATGGCGCGACTGAAGACATCTTCGACTTCCAAGACAGGATCGCGGCGCATCTCGCGGGCGCAATCCATTTCGACTCCGCCTACGACAGCCATCCGGCCATTGCGTGGCGGGCTAGGTCGTGAAGAGCCAGATCATGAAGTCGGTGAGGGGGATTGTCGTCGCAGACATGCCACGTTCCTTCCTTCGAGATTAGAGGCCGCTTGCCACCAAATGGCATGGCGTCGGCACACATGCGCCGACGAGTTGTGACTGCAGCGGATTCGTGCCCTCGCTGATCCACTGTTAATTCGCTTGACCGCCCTGCGGACCTGGCTTCAGTGCATCGACCTTGGTTACGACACGCTCCTTAACGGCATCGTGGGCATCTGAGGCGATCGAAGTGGCCTCTTCGTAGACCTCCGTCGCCACCTCTTTGCCTTGGTCGACAACGTCGAGGGCTTGAGCGCTGAGCTTGTCTGTGGTCGCGTCGGAAGCCTCGCCGAACACCTCGTCTTCAGTGTCGGTGTGCGGCAACGCTGCGCCGATAGCGGCTCCGACGGCGAAAGCCAGAGCGCCCCCAACCAGCGGCTGATCGCGGAACTGCGTGAGGATTATCTCGTTGAGCTTGCTGGTTTGCTCTTGGAGACTTGTCGCCGCTGAAGACGATTGGGTAGACAGCGAGCTCGCGGCCGCGGACGCACGCGCACTCATCCCGCTTGCGGCGCTTTTTGCCTGCTCCCATCTCTCCGCCGCCCAGCCAGTCGCCGCGTCGAACATCGCACCCGTCTCGTCGGTGATCTGATCGACGTGTCTGCCGGTGGCATCCGCGAACCCGCGATAAGTCTTACCTGCTTCATCGACGAAGTGACCCGCACGGTGTCCGCTTTCATCGGTCAGTGCCTTAAGCCTCTTGCCAGAGCTGTCTGCGAAGTGACTGTAGCGGGATCCGTTCTGGGTCTCGGGTGGGCCAAGACGACGGACCGTGCCGCTCGCCGGATATAGCGGATACTCAGGTTCGGGCTGATGGCCGGCAGCCGGGCTTGCGGGGGTCCCCTTGGCCATGAGCCACGCAAGGCTCACACCCATCAATGCGACGGGCAGTGGATTTGCCTTCAGCGCTTGGCCGAGGTTGCTAACATACTCTCCCCCGCCGCTGCCCTTTGCGTAGGCAAGGACCTCATCGACCAACTGGCCTGGCGACATCCGTTCTTGAATGGCGTCGATGCGATCTCCAATGCGCTGGCGATCCCGATCGATCTCTCGCTGAAGATCGGCGGATGTTTTTTCGGTTGAAGTTTCCATCAGATCTTTTCCTTCACAACGTCGACGTCGCGGCGAAGCGAGGTCGCGGTTCGATCCAGTTTCATGTTGCTTCGACGAAGTGCGGTGAGGCCTCGAGAGACCATCGCCCACGCGATGAGGGCGATGAACACGCCGACGATAAGGGAGGCGAGCGCACCGGCGCTTGTTTCGGTCAAACCCTGAGTGACCAGGAAGGCCGCAACCCCGGCAACCAGGGCGCTCAGCAGGACGCCCACGGCCCCCACCGCCAGGACAAGGCCGAACATGACCACTTCTACGCCGTTGAGCGCTTGCGAGAACTTTTCGGACACCTCGGTCTTCGCGAGATCGATTTCCTTGCGCAACAGACCCGTGACATCGGCGACGAGACCACCAATCAGCTCTGAAAGGGGAACAGTCTCGGGAGATTTAGCCATTGGTGTAGCCTCCCGTCGTAGATGATCCCGTGGGCGTCGCCGGGGATGTCGGTCTCTTTGCTTGTGATGGCGCTCGCTTGGCGGAAGCCGTCAAAAATCTGCTTGCGCTCAATCCCGCAAGTGCTGCAATGCCAAGAAACGCTAGCGGCTGCTTGCGGCCGAATTCCTCAGCCATCGCCGCGATTTCGCCGATGTCTTTGTCCTGCATCTGGGTCGCGAAGCCTTGGAAGCTTCGTCCGATCTGCTTGGCATAGCGTCCGACCTCCGGTTGATCGGATGCTTCAAGTTCAGCGCCAACTTTCTCAAGCGCCTTTGCCACGCCGCCAACCTGGCGGGCGGCGAATGTCGTTTGATCGGAAACCACCTCTTTGACCTTCTCGACCGCGGTATCGGCGCCTTCTTTTATGGTGTTCTTGGCGGCGGTCACGTCATCAGCCAACTTCTCCTTCAATCCCGCGAGTGACGCGGAAGGTTGCGGTGACGACATTGCATCTCCAGATTGTAGTGATGTCTCGGATGACGGCCTTGGCCTGCCATCCATTTCTGTGAATTCGTTTGACACTGAAGCCTCCCATGACTGAACCAGCGGCGATTGCCGCACTCACGAACTTTGAGTGGCCGGCTTTGTTCCCGACTTCGCCCGGGGCAATTTTTTCGAGCCTCACCGTAGTCGCCCACGGCATTGCTGATTTTGTTTGGTGAACGCGCGGAGTTGGCATTTGGGGACGTTGTCGGTATCTTCGTGGGGCCGTTTCCGATCGGGTTCACTTTCGAGAACGGTTGCGTCGGTCGCCGGCACTCCTGACATGGCAAGATAAGCGCCACTCAGCATGACGACGATGCCAATCACATCCATTGCGGTGATCTGCTCGGCGAAGACTACGGCCCCAAGGGCGACGGCGATCACCGGTGACACGAAGGCGTAGCTGCCTGCGCGAGATGCGCCGATATCCCGCAAAAGGCGCATGAAGGTCGTGTAGCCGATCAGCGAGCCGAAGATCACAAGGAAGAACCAGCCGAGCCAGGCCACCGTGCCCCAGTCGCCGGAGAGGGCGGAAACCGCCCCCGGTTCGAAAGCCAGCGCTGCAATCAGCAGCATGATGCCTCCGACCAAGGTCGTCACACCTGAAACGAACAAGGCCGGATAGGTGCGCAGAAGTGGACGGGCCAGCACCGAGCCGTAGCCATAGGTGAAGGCCGCTGATGCAACCGCCAATCCCCCCCATAGGCTCGCGCCTGGGAAGGCTTCGGCAGCCGGTGGACTTACATGGGCGGAGGCCGGCCAGAACAGGACGACCAGTCCACAGACCCCCAGAACGATCGCCAGGATGCGACGGCCATCCAACTTCTCTTCGTTGAGGACGAGAGCAAACACCAGGAGCGCGATGGGGGTAAGCGACATTTCCAGAACGGCGGCAGTCCCGGAATCGATATATTGCATGCCCCAGAACAGAGGGCCGTAGCAGAGCGTGATCATCAGGATGCTGACGACGGCGAAGCGAAAGCCGTCTTGCACCTTGAAGCTAGCAGCCTCGCCTTTGGCCAGCGTATAAAGAAGAAGCAAAATGCCGGCCGCGGTGAAACGGGTGCCGGCGAACAGGAGAGGCGGAACGGCCTCGATGCCCGCCTTCGTTCCGATCCAGGTGCTCCCCCAGATCATGCACAGCATGAGAAAACGCAGGTGATTTTTGTTGACGTCGGCGAGCATGAGGGGCTCCGATCATTGTAACGAGTAAAAGTTAGTTATCTCGTTACAACCCGCTCTTGTTCAAATCGTTCCGCGGACCGATATTCACGTCATGGACACGCAAAAGACAATCGATGACATCAGCCTTCTTGGCGGTCATCCGGCACTCGACTTCGTCAACACGGTCGATAGTCGCGGTGGACGTTGGGGGCCGGATTTCCTGAATAGCTACGACGACCTCGTGGCGTGGGCCCATCGTCTCGATGTGATCGACGACAAGGAACGCGACGCCTTGCTGGTCACGGCTAACAGATCCGGGTCGGACGCCGAAAAAGAACTCGGCCAAGCAAAGGCCCTGCGCGAGGCCCTATGCCGACTGTTCCTGTCCGAGTTTGATGAAAGCCAAATTAGTCCGAATGATCTCAAGCTTGTCGCCGACATGGCCAGACGTGGCCTATCGCAACAAACATTGGGCCAGGTTGGAGGCACCATAGAATGGCGTCGCACGGACGCCAAGGACTTGGATGCGATCAGCAACCGTATCGCCGTGTTGGCTGCCGGGTTGCTGACGTCGCGAGACGAACGCCGTCCTGTGCGCGCGTGCCAAGGTCGAAATTGCGGCTGGCTTTTCCTGGACCAGTCTCGTGGCGGTCACAGGCGATGGTGCTCTGATAAAACCTGCGGATCAAATGCAAGAGTGCGAAAGTTCCGGCTGAGGTCTTCTTAACGAGGATAGCACAATGCCGCCCGCCGCGCACAGGGGCGTGTCCGAAGGAAACCGCGTCGTTGCTAACCACGCGCTATGTCGCAGCGTTACCGGCCCCTCCAAAGCGGGCCGGGCGTGGCTTCAGCCTTCGCAATGGTCGCGGCAGTAGCGTTGTTCTGACAATGGCAGGACGGGATTGAACAACCGGCGGCCAGATCGCTCCCGCCGTCATTTCGAGGTGAGGCCGCGGATCCGCGTCAAATGCATTCGAAGGTCCGGCAGGATCTTTGCAGCCGTCCGCTTGAGTTGCCCGTCCGGCCCCTGCTTTGAATAGCTGTCGAAGAGGCTCACGGCTTCTTCGTGGGCGGTCACTTGAGTGGAAAGATAGGCCTGATCGAGATTGGCGGCGTCGCTTTGCCGGAGGGCATCCAGTTTCGCAGTGTACTCTGCGTTGAGATCGGCGGGCAGTTCGATGCCGTCGTGTTTCGCGGCATCATTCAGAACAGGCCCGGCCTTGCCGTGATCCCTGATCATGTCATGCGCGAACTGTTTGGCGTCATCAGCCTTTCCGCTCGCGATCTCGATCTTCGCGGCCTCGATCTCGAACATGTTGGACATGGCGGCCTTCGCCGCGAAGTCGGTTGCGTGCTGCTTGGCAGCGTCGTCTGCTGCCGTGGCGGAAAATCCAGTCAAGTAGACCAGAAGAGAGGCGAGAACGATTCTCATCGATGACTCCATTACAGGAATTGCCGTCTCAACCTCAGCGCACGGCAAATGTTCCGGAGATGTTTGCCGAGCCGCGATCAGCGCTGCCCTTCGGCGAAAAGTTTTGGAACTTCCGCATCGGGCCGCGGTTTGGTGCGGTTCACCCTAGGGAGTTTTATGATGACGAATTCGAACCACCAGTCGCAGCGCCAGCCCGAGCAGGTGACCGAGAGCGCGACAGACGCGAGACAGGGGCGATACGGCAAGCCTGTGCTTACGGTACTCGTCAGTGGTCTCGTGCTGGCGATGGCTGCCTGGGGGGCGGCCGAGATCTGGGGAGAAAGCATCGACACCGACACGAAATCCACGGCATCGACGGCCCCCGATCCAATCAACGCCCAGCCTCACGGCGCCGGAACGTTCGACAACAACCCGGCTGGCGGCGGTAGCCGGCCGCCCGAAGCTACCGATCGCGATCCTACGCCTCAAGGCAACGGCGGTGGTCCGACCATGGTGACGACACCCAGTGGCACTGAGAAGATTCGCTAGTGCAAAGGCCCTTTGACGCATGCCGGCGGAGTAGAGCTATCCTCCGGTGACCCGACCCGACTAGGAAGAAATGCGATGGCACGAATGATGACGAACCGCGAGCGCACGACTGAGCGCAGCTTTGTAGCCACATCCTGTCTGGCGCGAGGACGAGCGGGTGGGTCGACCTGGTAGGCGCTCCGATCGAGACCGACACGAAGGATACCGGCACGAAGGCTAAAGACGCGCCGATGATAGACAGCCCGCGCATGCTCAAAAGGTGGGGCCGGTGTCGATATGAGGTGCGGCTCGATGGGCCATACAATAGCCGTCGGCGAAATCCTGAAGACCTCTTTCGCGAACTTCGCTGCGAGAATTTCGAAGTGGCGGCTTACAAGTCGCTGTTGACTGTCGCCGAAGCCGGCGGCCACGGCGCAGCAACTGGCGCCCTTGAGGCGAACCTTGCTGAAGAGAAGGCGACGGCACGGTGGCTTGATGAAAATATTGTCTCCGTGACAACCAAGTTCCTTTCGTCGCGAAGCTGGCGAGAAAGCCAAGGTCTGTGGGAACAACGATCTTCCCGCGTGGTTAACTATCAGCGGATCGGCCCGGCGTCTCTTGGAGTCGGACTGTCTAGCAGTATCGCTGATCGGCCTCTCTTCCTTGGCCGGAAAGAGACGGCGCTCCGGCAACGGAGCGCCGATGCATCTCGGAGAGGAACGATCATAACCACGCGGCGTTTACCCCCGCGCAAGCCCATGCCACAGGAGGTTTAAACATGGCGACCAACACCACCAAAACCCTTGATGACCTTTTCCTTGATACACTCAAGGACATCTATTTCGCGGAAAAGCAGATCCTGAAGGCGCTGCCGAAAATGGCCCGCGCCGCCCAGTCCGAGGAAGGCAAGGCAGGTTTCCTGCAGCACCGCGACGAAACTCAGGCGCAGATCGAACGCCTGGATCAGGTATTCGAGCTTCTCGGCAAGCCGGCACGCGGCAAGACCTGTGAAGCAATCCAGGGCATCATCGCCGAGGGTGAAGAGATCATGGAAGAGTTCAAGGGGTCGCCGGCGCTTGATGCCGGTCTCATCTCTTCGGCTCAGGCCGTCGAACACTACGAGATCGCCCGTTATGGCACCCTCATCGCTTGGGCAAACCAGCTCGGCCTCAAGGATGCCGTTCCGCTGCTTCAGGCAAACCTTGCCGAGGAAGTAGCGACCGACAAGAAGTTGACCCAGCTCGCACAGGCCTCTGCAAACGCCAAGGGCAAGAGGGCGGCCTAGGCAGCTCGACGATGATGCAAAAAGGCCGTCATCGCTGGCGGCCTTTTCCTATCTCTGCCGCCGTGATCAGATCATGATTTCCCCGCCGGTCACCGGGATGACGGCTCCGGTCATGTAGCTGCCGAGATCCGAAGCGAGAAGTACGTAGGCGCCGGCAAGTTCCGCGGGCTGTCCAGCCCGCCCGATAAGGGTATTTTCTCCAAATTTCGCAGCTTTTTTGGCCGGCATCGTCGACGGAATGAGCGGCGTCCAGATGGGGCCGGGCGCGACCGCGTTGACGCGAATGCCTCGTTCACCGAGCATCTCGGCAAGTCCCGCCGTGAAGTTGGAAATAGCCCCTTTCGTTGAGGCGTAAGCTAGCAGCTGGGGTGACGGCTGGCGCGACTGGATGGACGTGGTGTTGATGATGGCACTGCCGCGCGCCATGTGTGGGATTGCCGCCTTCGCGAGAAAGAACGGTGCATAGATGTTTGTGCGAAAGGTCTCGTCCCACTCTTCGGCATCGATATCGGCGATGTCGGCATAGGTGCGCTGAAAGGCGGCATTGTTCACCAAGATGTCGATACCGCCCAACTCATCGACGGTCCGCTGCACGAGCATCTTGCAGTGATCCTCGGACTTGATGTCGCCGGGGATTACAACAGCTTTGCGGCCTGCGTGCTTCACCCATTTCGCGGTATCATTGGCGTCCTCGTCCTCGCTTAAATACGAGATGACCACATCGGCGCCCTCCCGAGCAAAGGCGATCGCCACGGCTTTGCCAATGCCCGAATCCGCACCCGTAATAAGAGCAGTTTTGCCTTCGAGCTTTCCGTTTCCCCTGTAGGATTTCTCACCATGGTCTGGCACAGGCCGCATGGCCGCTGTCTGGCCCGGTGGCTCCTGTTGTTGCGCAGGATAGGGCGGCGTCGGGCGGCGCGTGTCGTCGGTCATCGTCATGATCTCCTTGATGGTTGCGAGAGGCAAACATCCCGAAGCGGTAAGGGTTCCCGGCAACTTTTCTTTGAGCCGCGATCGAGGAGTGTCGTGTTCACAGAAATGATGGCGGCCTGGCGCGCTTCGATCTTGCATGCCGGCCGCTAGACGCGTTCAGGTGTCACTAGCTTTCGCGCCGCCAATAGGATGCTGCGCAAAGCTTGCGAACTCATTTGCTCGTTTGCGTATCGCAGCAACCAAGGGAGCAAATGGCGCCCGTCCTCCCGGGGCGACATCGGCGGAGAGGAGGCCGTTCGCGCAAGGCCGATTGTCATCCCAGCCAGGATGATTGACGATCGGATAAAGGCACAAACCTTCCAACGGCACGCCCGAGCGGATCGCGTCCAGAGCTTGGTCGGCAACATAGTCAAACCAGGATGCGCGACGGTCATCCTCGATGCCGGTTTCGGCAATAAGCATCGGCTTGCCGTAGCGCGCGAACGTTTCGACCAGAATTCGGCTGAGGGGCTTATAAAGCGGATGACCAACGTCGATCGGTCGACCGCCGTGAATCCACTGGTTATTGGAATAATAATTCACACCGAGGATATCAAGATAGCGTTCGCCGCCTCCGATCTGTGGCCACATCCTTCCGCCAATCAAGTCCCAGGCCTGGAACTGCGATTGGCGATGTCCTTCGGCGGTATGCGCATCGTGGGGACGCGACGGGTCCGCGACGACATTGATCACCGGCTCGCAGTGGACGAAGCGGGCCCGGGCATCCACGGAGATGATGGCATCCATCGCCGCGATGGCGGCGCGTGCCATCTGCACCTTGAGTTCGAATCCACGCCCATTGGCAAATGGGTTCAAATAGCCGACGTCACCACCGCCCCATGAGAAAAACGAGATCTCGTTGACAGGGCAATAAAACGGAATGCCGTCGCTCTCCTCGCGGACCAACTCGGCGCAAGCACGTGCGAACCGCGCGAAGCGATCGACGAAGCGCGGCGACCAGATGTCGAGATCGTCGGGCCAGCCATAATGCAGGAGATCCCAGACAACTTGGGTCTTCGTTAGCTTGGCCGCCTGGAGCATCGGACGGATGCTCGACCAGTCGTATCGGCCATTTTTTTCAATCAGGTGCCATCGGAAGCCATCGCGAACAGTGGTGAGTCCGAAGCCTTGAAGTTGGCGATAGTCCGTCTCGGCATGGCGATCATGACCAGTCGCGGCAATCAAGTCGAGTCGATTGCCCTGCGTCTGACCGTTTCTTGGCCGGAGCCGATGGCTCGAACATTCGAAACCGCCTTGCAGGAATGATTGGAACAGACCTGTAGGACGCGCTGCCTTTCGCTCTCGATGGACATCCGCCAGAAGTCGCTCCCACCGCGGCAGCACTGCCTCGACGGAGTAGTCCATCTCGACCTTCCGTCGCAGGGCGGTGCCGAGTGCGTGACGGCGCGCGGGAGACTCGATAAGCGCGATGATATTGTTCGCGACTATGCCTGGACTGCGATGGGGCACGAAGACACCGGACAGCCCGTCATCGATCTGCTGCATGGCACCGTTGTCAGGCGTCGCAATCACCGGGAGGGAGGCTGCCCCGGCCTCGGCGATAACATGCGGCATGCCTTCGCCGGATGACAGCCAAACGAATATATCGAATGCGGCAAGCAGGGGCGGGATATCACTCCGGTCGCCTAGAAACTGAAGCGTACCATCGAGCCCGTGCCGGGTGGTCAGGGCTTTGAGCTGCACGGCATATTCCGGCTGGAAGGCATCCGGCCCTCCGACAATAACGAACCGTGCACTTTTCGTGGTGGCATGAACCAGCGCGGCGGCCTCGATAAAATCCTCGACGTTCTTTTTGGGATCAAGCCGGCCGACCCAACCGATGAGGACCTCATCTGTCGCGATCCCGAGACCCGCTCGTGCCCGCTCGCGATGTGCCGGATCGAAGGCCGAGAGATCGATCATCGAGGGGATTTCCAGGGCATGACGGTCGCGCCCGGGCATTCGTGACGCGGCCGCATCACGGATCGTGCGGCACACGCCCACATAACGCGCCGTCAGATGTTTGGGGCCGGCCAAGGCCTCTGAGACCAGCCCGCCATGTTCAATGAGGGGCGGGCGAAGATGCAGTCGCTCCAATGCCGGATAGATGTCCGCTACGTTCTGACAGGAAACGACAATGTCGTAACCCGAGATTTTACCGGCGAGATATTTTACCGTATCCTCGAAGGACAATTCGTAGGGCGTCGTATCGACATCGATCCCCAGCCCTCGAAGCTGCCGGTGTGTTTGCTCTGGCATGCCGGGTTTCCGGAAGCAGGCCACGACGTCGAGGCGATAGCGACGGCGGTCGAGATTCTTGGCAAGCAGCCGGACTTCCGTCTCCTCGCCCCCGACGACCAGCCAGGCGAAAACGAAAAGGATCCGCAGAGGCGATGGTTCAACCGTCATTCGCCGACCTTGAATATAACCTGGAGGAATTCCGGCCGGTTCTCGATCAGATCGACGAGGAAAGCAGGCGCTTCGTCGATGGGCACGATGTGAGTGATCATGTGCTCGCGGATCGCCGCACCTTCCGTCTTCAAGAGGTCGAGCGTTACGCCTGCAAGCCTTCGACGGTCCCACCGTGGGGCGAGCCCGCGGGGGACGCGGTTGATTTGCGCGCAGCGGATGTTCAGGCCGTTGTGATGGAATTCTTCCCCCAGCCGCAATGAGCTGGCCCCGTTCTGGTAAAAGGCAAGATCGATCACGGTGCCCTGTGGGCGCAAGGCCTTGAGCGCCGTGTGCAGGCTACCCGCATGAGCGCGCGTCTGGAACGCTACATCCGCGCCGCGTCCCATGGTGCCGTCGTGCCAGCGCGCCTTGGCATGCTGCCACGCTTGATCCTCGGCCATCGCCATCAATCCCATCGCCTCCGCCTTGCCGCGGCGAAATTCGGAGGGATCTGTGATCACGATGTCCGATGCGCCGAGCGAACGGGCAAAAAGCGCCGTCATCAAACCCACGGTACCCGCGCCGAGGACGATTACCGTTCGCCCGCAAACGCCCGCGCCGAGTGCGGGCACGGTTGCGCCAAATGCTTCCGCGTCGGCATGGAGGATGCCGTTGGCAGCGATCGGTCCCATCTGCGCGACAAAGACGCCGAGCAGCGGATCGAGGTCCGGCGGCAGCATGACAAGAAGATCGTGTGAGGGGTCGGCAGTGTGCCCAGTCTTGTGCGCGTAGCTTGCCGCGAGCAACTCGCCATCGGCAAAGCCGCGCGCGCGCGTTTGCGAAACGCGTGCGACCTCCATGTACCCGAGGAAAGGCACTGGATAGTTAAGGTCCGGCTCGTTTTCGATGAAGACGCCGCGTTCGCCATCAAAGCGCGCGCGGAAATAGGGGTTGGTGTTCTTCAAGAACGTCAGCTCCGTCCCGGCGGAAAGACCGGTATAGAGTGTGTCGAGCCGCACATGTCCATCGGCGGGCGGGCCTTCCTCGTATTCCAAGAAATAGGCTCGGCCCGGCGCCTCGATGCCGAGCGAGCGGATTTTGCGGTGCCCAGGCCGCGGTTCTTGAGACATCTCGGCACGTGGTTGCGCCAGCAAGGGCGATAGCTCGCTCCGCTTTAGAGCCGGGGCGTCGAGGTGTATCGGCTCCCCGCTGCGTGCCGAAGATACGACGGCCACCGCAAGCCGGTGGGTGGCTAGAGCATCACCATACGGGCAGCGAATGCGGTTTTCACCACCCCGGACGGCGTCGATGAAATCGCGGTCTTCGCGCCATACCGGATCGCCATCGGCGCTTCGCACTGGGCGTCCTCTTCCAACATCCACCATGATGTCGCGATCGGTCAATTCGATCGCCAGTCGGTCGGCGAAGATGTGCAAGCCGACGCGGTGGCTCCAGCCGAGAAGGCAGCTCGCGGCGATATTGGCGACCACGCCCGTTTCGAAGGTCAGGCTAGCTGTCGTGACCGTCGGCACATCGAGGCCGGGAAACTCCACCCTTTCCTTGTATCCCGCCCGGCCGTATACGTCGGTGACCTCGCCCACGAGGAAGCGCGCGAGATCAAGGAGATGCGTCGCCTGCTCAACCATCTGGCCGCCGGATTGATCCTTCTTCCACCACCACTGCGGGGGAGGCGTGGAATCCAGCCAGTATCCCGACAGCAGTTGCGCTGGGTTATCCGCCAGCAGGCTTCGGGCTTCATCGACGATATCGAGATAACGCCAGTGATAGCCAACGCCAGTAATCAAGCTGGCCTTCGACACGCCGGCTGCGATCTCTTCCGCCAGCGCCAGATCGAGCGTGACTGGCTTTTCGACAAAGAATGGAATGTTGCGGTCAATGAGGTCCTGTTCCGGCACGCCATGGGCGAAAGGCGGAATGCAGATGTAGACCGCGTCGAGCCGTTGCGTGTCGAGCATTTCACGGTGATGGCTGAAAGAGCGGGCGCCAAAGCGCATTGCCGCCGCATCCGCACGGGGAAGGTCCAGGTCGGCAAAGGCGACGAGTTCGACGTCGTCGAAGCCGGTTAGGATATCAAGGTGCCGATGGGCGATGCCGCCCACGCCGATGAAGCCCAGCCGCGTTTTTCGCATCTCGGTATCCTTTTGTTTTTGATCCGCATGTGGGGTGAGGAATCGCTCGTAGACGGCGCCGGTCTCATCAGCCATTCGGCGGGCGGAAAAGTTGCGCTCGAAACGCGCGTGGCCGACTTTGCCGGTGGCCTTTAGATGGGGATCGCTCAATGCCTGATTGACGACAGCGGTGATCGACGCTGGGTTGCCGGGCTCCGCGAGATAGGGATGATCACCGCCCAGTGCCTCGACGGTTCCGCCGATCCTCGTCGCGACCACGGGGACGGCAAGCGACATCGCCTCGAGAACCGCGAGTGGAAGGCCTTCGAAGCGCGAGGGAAGCACGAAGAGATCGGCGATCGCCATGATCTCCGCAACATCCGCCCGGTGCCCCAGAAAGCGAACGTGACCAAAGGCTTTTAAATCTTCCGCCAGGGTTTGGACACGATCTTCTTCTGGACCCGATCCGACAAAAAGCAACACCGCTTTGGGGTGAGTTCCAAGTATGTTCGGCAAGGCGCGGACAAGCGACGCGTGATCCTTCTGCTCGGTGAAGCGGGCGACCGTCAGCAGCACGGTTTTATCCACCAGGTCGAGCACCCGCCTTAGTTCAGCCGCTGCTCGCGCAGGCGAAAGTGGAAAGATGCCGTTGCGCACGACTGTCAAACGCGACGGCGCGACGTTTGCCTCGCAAAAGCTTTCACGCGAGGCTTCGGAAACGACGATGTGATGCGACAGCCTCCCGGTCTCGCGCCGGTAGAGCTCGATCTGATCAGGATCGGTGAGCAGATATGGCAAATGGTCGGTGCGGATGATCGGGATTGCCAGTGCCTCCGCGGCGGCGGCTAGGCCGTGTCCCTCCCATCCGATTCCCGCATGAACGTGCAGAAGATCAATACTGGATCGCGCCAACCACTCCTGGAATACGCCCGCATCTTCGCTCAGCTTGATGCCAATTCCGTGGCGCGCAGCCCGCGGCAACAAACCGGTCCTGTCCTCGGTCAACAGGGCTATTGTGATATCCCACCGTTCGCTCAAAGCCCGCCCGAGAGCAAGCATGTGTTCGCCCATCCCGGACGGTTCTGCACTGTCGGTCGCCAGTAGGATGTGCGGCCTCCTACTCATGCCGCGCGCCGGCAAACGCCTTGCCGGCCTCATCCCGGAGCTTCAGGCGTCGGTAGGTCGCCAGTGCTTGGCCGACGACTTGATCCATATTGTAATATTTGTAGGTTCCCAGCCGCCCGACGAATGTCACGTTGGTCAGCGCGCGGGCGAGAAGCTCGTATCGTCTATAAAGTGCCTGGTTCTCAGGGCAGGGGATCGGATAATAGGGATCGCCGTCGGCACGGGCATATTCATAGCTGATGCTCGTCTTTGGGTGAACCTGGCCGGTCAGATGCTTGTATTCAGTCACGCGCGTGTAATGCACCTCCTCGGATGGATAGTTGATAACGGCTACCGGCAGTAGCCGTCTTACGTCGTGCGTTTCATGGTGGAATTCCAGACTGCGATATGGCAGCCGACCCAAACAATGGCCGAAATACTCGTCGATGGGCCCAGTAAAGATCGTGTGGCTGGCCGGCCCATCCTGCTTCAGATCGGCGAAATCCGTGCCGACCATGACCGTTATGTTTTCATGGTCGAGCATGCGTTCGAACATGCGCGTGTATCCATCACGCGGCATGGCCTGGAAGCGGTCGAGGAAATAGCGATCGTCGGTATCGGTGCGGGTCGGCACTCGTGCGGTGACGGACTTGTCGAGCTTCGAGGCATCAAGGCCCCATTGCTTGCGCGTGTAGCCTTCGAAGAAAGTGCGATAAAGCCCAGAGCCGATTTGAGATGTGACGACGTCTCGTGATGTTATCACGGGGTCGCAGGGTTCCGCCCGGTCGGCCAGGAAGCGTGCGGCCGCGAATTCGTCCGTCAGGTCGAGGCCATAGAGCGCGTTCAGCGTTGTGCGGTTGATGGGGATGGGAAGCCGCAGGGCGCCGACCTGTGCAAGCACGCGATGCTCGTAGGGACGCCATGCCGTGAAGCGCGAGAGATAGGCAACCACATCCTCGCTATTGGTGTGGAAAATGTGCGGGCCATATTTATGGACGAGGATCCCGGCTTCATCGTAGTGATCGTAGGCGTTTCCGCCGATATGAGGCCGCTTGTCGCAAACAAGCACCTTCCTCCCACCATCTGAAGCAAGGCGTTGCGCCAGCACCGAGCCGGCAAATCCTGCACCGACGATCAGATAGTCATAGCTTCCCGGCGCGGGCCGTTGGGTGCGAACGGAAAATCTTTGGGGCAGGCCAGGGGACAGAACTTTCTGCGCTGCGGCCTCTTCGACAAGCGCCGACATCCTACGGAAGGTGGTCTCCCAGGATGAGCGGGCTAAAATTTCATCGACGGCTTGCAGCCATGTCTGATCATTGCGGGAAATATGAAGGGCAGCATCGCAGGCCTCCGTAAAGGCTTGTGGGTCATTGGCCAGGAAGACGCCTGGCACATCGCCATACCCGCGGACCACGTCGACAATCTTGGTTCCGACGATCGGCCGGCCCGCGGCGAGGTATTCAGGAGTTTTCGTCGGACTGATAAATCGGGTGGCATCGTTCAGCGCAAATGGCATAAGCGTCGCCTCCCAACCCGAAAGGTAGGCCGGCAGATCGCCATAGGCTTTCTGACCGAGATAGTGGATGTTGGCTGCTCGCGGCAAATCATCCGGTGAAATCTTCACGATCGGCCCGAGGAAGATGAAGGAATAGCCGGGCCGCGCCGCAGCTGCGCTTTCGATCAGATCCAGATCGAGCCGCTCGTCGATGACGCCGTAGTAGCCAAGGCGTGGATGAGGAATATCGACTTGGTCCCAGGGTTCCGGCAAGGCGTTCCGCGCCGTGCGGAAGTGATGGCTATCGACGCCGGATGGAAATGGGTGGATGTTGTCGTGCTGGTCACGTTTCGCTTCATACAGGCTTATCCCACCAGTGAAGACGACGTCGGCGGCGGCAATCAACGTCTGTTCGGAGGCCTTGAGGTTGGCGGGCGCGAACTTGAAGTTCGCCAATTCGTCCATGCAGTCGTAGACCACCACCACCGCATCGACATGCCGGGCGAAAGCAAACATCAACGGGGTGTAGAACCAAAGGATCGGGCGCTTTCCGCCATACAGCGTGATGAGTTCGTCAAGCAGTTTGCCAAGAGCGGCTTCACGCTCGGCCTCGCTCCACCCATTTGGAATGCGCGGACGGACCGCCTTGACGCTTGTCCCCTCGAACGGATGGATCTCCAGATAGGCAAGAGGATGGTCGGTCGGGATGAATTCCTCAAAGAAGAACACTGGGCGCTCCCGCGAGAATCGCTGCATCAGATGCTGGGGCCTCTGGAGCACAAAATCCCATCGAAGATGCGAGAAGCAAATGAGCGGAGCGTCTTGCGGCAAACCGCAGCCGGACAACGGCACAGAACTCAGCAGGTTCATCAAACACCTCGCAACCACGATGGCCCCCGAACCTGCGATTGCGGCGAATGTTCCAATCAATTTGGCTAAGTTATCTCGATAAGGCTCTTGAGCGTCCGGAGGCTATGCGGCCATGTCCAGTTATCCAAGACGACCTGACGTGGATCGAAGCTTTGCAGCCCTCCAAGCATGTCGCGGATACCCGCGTGAAATTCATCGGCCGAGGCAGCGCGCCCCGTCTTCGGCGTGATGTATTGCAGTCCGCAGCTCAGCTCACTGTTTGCAAGAACGGGTATTCCAGCCAGCATATACTCTGTCAAAATGGCCGGTGCGCCATCATCGACGCCGCAAACGACGCCGATCCGGGCCTGGTTCATAAGCCTGTTCACTTCGGCAAATGGTACACCGGGCGGATCGATGAAAGCGACGTCGATGCCGAGTGCTCCTGCGTGCCGGCGTAGCGCTTCCATCATCTCGCCATAGCCGCAGACGCACAATGCACGCAGCGAACGGGGCAGTTGGCTCAGCGCGTTGAACAGAATGTCATGCCGCTTGTAAGCCTGAGCAGCAGCGACGTAGATCACGTCATAGATCTTTTCCAGACCCAGAGGCCTGAACGTTACCTCAGAAGCAAACTCCGGTCCAATCGGCATAACGGCGATGGGCTTGTCGGGATATAAATCGCGCACTGCTTCCGACTGCCACGCGGCGCCGGTGAGAATAAGGTCGAAATGGCGGCTCACCTCAGATGGCACGCGCAACGCCGGTGCGTCGATCGAATTGTAAATTTTGAAACTGTCGGGGCAGGCCAGCAATATGTCTTCGCTGACGCCAAGGCCCCATACGCACAAGATCGACGGTGGTCCGAAAGCCTCAATATGGCCCAGCATATCATTTGATGCGAATGGCGCTTCAGGCCCATTCATCTGAAACGACCGGCGCGTCAAGAACGGGCTGCCATCGGGCCGATGCATCTTTGGCGATGCACCACGGCTGTGGGTCCAAATTTCGGCGCGGTCGGCAAGGCCTCCTTTGAGAGCTGCAAGAGGGAGCCGCTCGATGTAGCCCCCCACGACCTCGACGTTTTGTTTCGGGGTGACGGTCATCTCTGGGAGAGGCCCGCGATTTCCCGACAACCATTGGTGCCGAAACCAGTCTATCGTCTCGAATTGGGCGTCGCGCCAATCGCCGTCCTGGAAGTCGCTGATGACAACTATTCGGCGTGGTATGTTTGGTGCTTGCATCGCAACCATTTTCGTTGAAGTCCCGCGTTGGAAGCCGATCTAAGTTTGCATCTCATTTGCCGTGAACCCCTCACTTAAATGCGCCTTCGCCCCATGTTGAACATGCGGCGGCTAACGATCGCCGATAGAAAAGCGCGCGGAAATGGCCACTGCGCGATGGTGACCTCAGGAAATTTCTTGATGTCGGCCAGTCACCACGAAAACATGGCGAGAAGTGATTTAAACCCGACAAAATCTCTTCATGGACCACCTGCAGGGGCGATCTGCATTTGCGCAGGCTGGGATTTATCCGCTTGTCCGGGAAGGGGTTTCTGGTCGGTCGGGCGTTCATCTGCCGGGGCTGCCGGCATCTGCGATTGAGGGGTCGAACCCGTCCTTTCGGTTCCGATGCCAGGATTCATATCGGCGGTCCCGCCCGCCGTCGCATCAGTCGAGACTTGCCGATTTGCCGAAACCTGGTCCGTGCCGATGGGCTGCGGCGTAATCTTGCCGTCGGACGAAGCAACGCGCCAGACGGTGTTGCCGGCGTCATCTGCGACGAGCAGAGCTCCCGTCCCGTCGATCCCGACTCCGACCGGCCGTCCCTTCGCTTGGTCGTCCTGGATAAAGCCCGTGACGACGTCCTGCGCCTTGCCGGATGGCTTCCCGGCCTCGAATGGTACGTACACCACCTTGTAGCCATTGAAGCTGTCCCGGTTCCAGCTGCCGTGCTCTCCGATGAAGGCGCCATTGGCGTAGGCGGCCGGCAGCGCTGAATTCATCGAGAAGGCCAATCCAAGGGCCGCGACATGGCTCGACAGGGCATAATCCGGTGGCGTCGCCCTTTCGACCATGTCCGGACGCGGCGGATGCACGCGCGCATCGACATGGTTGCCGTAATAGCTCCAGGGCCAGCCGTAGAAGCCGCCTTCCTTAACCGAGGTCATGTAATCGGGAACGAGGTTCGGACCAAGTTCGTCGCGCTCATTGACGACCGTCCAGAGCGAACCTGTCTCAGGGTTGAAGGCGAGGCCGTTCGGATTGCGCAGACCTGAGGCGAAGACGCGCGCCGCGCCGGTGCGCCGGTCGACCTGCCAGATCGCCGCACGGCCCTTTTCTGCTTCAAGCCCATTCTCGACGATATTGGAATTCGAGCCGACCGAAACGTAGAGCATCTGCCCATCGGGGCTGAGCGCCAGATCCTTGGTCCAATGATGATTGATCGGACCACCGGGCAGGGGCGTGATGGTTTTCGGTTGGGCGGTGATTTCATTCTGCCCAAGTTCATAGGGGTAGGCGAGAATGGCGGACGTCGAGGCGACATAGAGCGTGTTGTCGACCCAGGCGACGCCGAACGGCGAATCGAGTTTCTTCAGCAGATCGTGCCTCTCATCCACCTTGCCGTCGCGGTTGGCGTCACGCAGCAGTGTGATGATGTTGCTTTCCTTCTGCTCGCCGCCGTCGCCATGAGCGATGGACATGATCCAGCCTCTGATCAAATCCTTCGGCCGGGAGGCCGGTTCGCCTGACGGGCCACGCGCCTGAACTACCAGTACGTCGCCGTTCGGCAAGGTGTGGACTGTCCTTGGATTGGCGAGGTCCTTGGCATAAGCAGTGACCGTCAAACCGTTCGGTGCGGCCGGCGTCTCACCATCCTTCCAGCCAACGACCTCCGCTACCTTCAGATCAGGCAGCAGGGAAGGGGCTGGATCTGGGAGCACGGGGTTCGGTCCGATCTGCTGAGAGATGTCAAAATCTCCGCTCTGGGCGTAAGCCGCAAGACCGACGCCGACAGATATCGACAGAACCGAAGCGCCGAGAATCTGGGACTTCTTCATCATATCCTCCAGGCCAGTCTGGCATATTTGCGGGCGGAAATTGCCGCGGCCACCAGGCACAAGACAAAGGTGACGGCCGAAAGCATCAGTCCGTATGGGACGACGGCCGTCCATCCATCGCCGGCATGGATAAGGTTGTTGGCAAAGGCGAGGCTCAGTATGATTAGATAGAGAAGGGCGGACAGGAACGGCGGCCGTAAAGGGCGCGTGCGGCGACGCATCAGATCCATCAATCCGGCCAGAATCGCAAGCGAGCCCAACATAAGCCCAGCGAACAGCAACCATGCAGAGAAATTCTGCCACATCAGATTGCCGGTCTGCCAGAAAGCGATATCGGTCGCAAGCGCGAGCGTGAAGCAGACGAAGGGAAACGGGACAAAGAGCGACTGAAGCGGATAGGCGGCCGAGTCTCGATTGCTTGTAGAAGATATAGCCATGGATGCTCCGTGAAACTGAGAGCTGGGAGATGCCTATCCAACCCGCGGCGAGAGCATATGGTTCCGTTACGGTGCGTGCTGCACGAACTGCCCGCCTGAAAGAGCATGGTCGGCCCCAGCAGAGAGCGAAGAAGAAAGTACTCCTTAGCCAGCCGGTTTGCAGCTCAGCCGACTTGTTCGATGGAAAGCGGGCCGGGCGGCAGGGCTCGATCAGCGACTTGGCCGAGAAGGCCGGATCGAGCCAATCGGCCCAGGCGTCCCGTTCGAGAATAACAGTTTGCCGGTCGTGATATGGCGCAATGTCTGGCCTGAAGCCCATCGTCCACAAGGGGCGTTCGGCGCCTCCGAAAATATTCCTTCCTCATCATCCGATTGAATCCGCTGTCGATTTTTCTGCGTCGCACTCGTGCTCAACTTTAGCGCGTCATATGCGCGTTGACTCATTTACGTCTTGAGAACAGATACAGAACATATTGCTGTTACTCAAGCTGAAAACGGGTTGCCGTTAAAGGAGATCATGAACTCAGCCGTCGCCCCAATCGCTATCCTCGACGGTCTGCGCGAGCAGATAGCGCACCTGGAAAGCGCCAGTCAGCGCAGGCGAGGCGTTTTGCCTTTCGGCGTGGCCCAGATCGACGGGCGGCTTCCGGGCGGCGGATTGGCCCATGGGGCGCTGCACGAATGCGCTGGCGGCGGGGCCGGCACCGTCGATGGCGCGGCCGCCGCCCTGTTCGTGGCCGGCATTGCCGCGCGTACGAAAGGCAAGATCGTCTGGTGCCTGACACGTCCCGATCTGTTCTTCCCGGCCCTGGCGCAGGCGGGGCTGCATCCGAACCGGGTGGTCTTCGTCGAGTCCGACAAGGAAGAGGACGTCCTTGCCAACATGGAGGCGGGCCTCTCGTACGGCGGGCTCGGCGCGGTGATTGGCGAGATCGTCCGCCTGCCGATGGCGGCGTCGCGCCGGCTGCAACTTGCCGCCGAGAAGACCGGCACGATGGCGCTCGCGGTGCGGCGGTGGCGACGGCAGACCGAGGCCAGCGACTTCGGGCAGCCGACGGCCGCGACCACGCGCTGGAGGGTGAGCGTCATTCCGAGTGAGGAGCTGCCGGTTCCAGGCGTCGGGCGGGCGAGGTGGTTTTTGGAACTGATGAGGGTGAAAGCGGGTGAGTGTGCCGAGTTCGAAGTAGGAGCCTGCGATGCCAAGGGTCGTATCGATATTTTTTCCCGATCTGTCGACCGACAGGATCAGGCGGGCCGATCCCGCCATTCCCGTTGAGCAGCCGATCGCCGTCATTTCGAAGAGCGGATCCAAGCGCTGGGTCTCGGCCGCCGACGCCGCGGCCAGGAAGGCCGGACTCCACGTCGGCATGCCGGCCGCCAGGGCGCAGGCGATCCTCCAGGGCCTGCGGATGATCGACGCCGATCCGGCCGCCGATGCCGTGGCGCTCGAGCGCGTCACCATGTGGGCGCTGACGCAGTATTCGCCGATCGTCGCCGTCGACGCGCCGGACGGCATGGTCATCGATACGGAGGGCGCCGACCATCTGCAGGGCGGCGAGGAGCGCATGTTGACGAGCATCGCCAATCGGTTTCGCGCCAAGGGCCTGACGGCACGGGTCGCCATTGCGGACACATGGGGCGCGGCTCACGCATGTGCCCGCGCCATCAACCGCGAAACTGTCATCGTCCCGAGTGGCAAGACCATCCTGGCGGTCGAGCGACTTCCGATCTCTCTGCTGCGGCTACCCGAGAAGATCGTGGGCGATCTGCGCATGCTCGGCTTCCGGACTATCGGCGAGCTCTCGGCGACGCCGCGCGCTCCCTTGGCGCTTCGCTTCGGCCCGGAGATTGGACGGCGTCTCGACCAGATGTTCGGTCGCGTCCGCGAACCAATAGATCCGATCCGTAGCCCAGAACTCGTCGAGGTCGTTCGATCGTTCGCCGAACCGATCGGTGCAGCGGAAACGATCGACAAGTATGTCGGCCGGCTGATTGTTCAGCTCGTCGCTGAACTCCAACGGAAGGGTCTTGGCGTCCGCCGGACCGATCTTATCGTCGACAAGGTCGATGGGACCAGGCAGGCGATCAGAGCGGGAACCGCCAAGCCGGTGCGAGACATCGCCTGGTTGACGAAACTGTTCCGCGACCGGACGCAGACGATCGAGCCGGGTTTCGGGATCGAAAGGCTGACCCTCGTCGCCGTGATGTCGGAACCGCTTGAAGAGAAGCAGAAGGCGTCCTCGCTTGTCGACGACGAGGATGCCGACATCACACCGCTGATCGACGTCCTCGGCAACCGAGGCCAGCGCGTCTACCGGGTCGCGCCGGTCGCCTCCGACGTCCCGGAGCGCAGCGTCCAGCGTATCGCCGCGGTCGGCGAGGACGCGACGGAAGATTGGGTCCACCATTGGCGACGGCCGGTGCGGCTGTTTGCGCGTCCGGATCGGATCGAGGCGATAGCCCTGCTGCCGGATCATCCGCCGGCCAGCATCACCTGGCGCGGTAAGCGTCATCGCGTCAAGCGTGCGGACGGTCCGGAACGCGTCTTCGGCGAATGGTGGAAGCGCGACAGCGAATTCGAGGCTGTGCGCGACTACTTCGTCATCGAAAACGAGAGCGGGGAACGATACTGGATCTTTCGCTCCGGCGACGGCATGGATCCCGAAACAGGTTCCCACAAGTGGTTCATACACGGGATATTCGGATGAGATACGCCGAGCTCCAGGTCACGACGCATTTCAGCTTCCTTCGTGGCGCGTCCTCCGCCGACGAGCTCTTTTCTACCGCCAGGGAACTGGCCATCGAGGCTCTCGGCGTTGTCGATCGCAACAGCCTGGCAGGGGTCGTCCGGGCGCTCGAGGCGTCGCGCGCGACAGGCGTCCGTCTCGTTGTTGGGTGTCGGCTGGATCTGCAGGAGGGCATGTCGATTCTCGTTTATCCCACGGACCGCGGCGCCTATTCGCGGCTCACCCGGCTCCTCACGCTTGGCAAGGGCAGGGGCGGCAAGGCGAACTGCATCTTGAACCTCGACGATGTCGCTCTCTACTCCGAGGGGCTGCTTGCAATCCTTGTGCCCGACCTAGCTGACGAGACCTGCGCCGTCCAACTTCGCAAGATGGCCGAGATATTCGAGGACCGAGCATATGTCTCGCTTTGCCTCCGGCGGCGTCCGAACGACCAGTTGAGGCTGCACGAATTGTCGAACATGGCGATGAGGCACCGCGTGCGAACAGTCGTCACCAACGACGTCCTCTTCCACGATCCTTCCAGGCGGCAGCTTCAGGACGTCGTCACCTGCATTCGAAACAATACCACCATCGACGACGTCGGCTTCAAGCGCGAGCGCCACGCGGACAGATATCTAAAGCCGCCGGAGGAGATGGAGCGCCTGTTCCCGCGCTACCCCGAGGCGCTGGCCCGGACGATGGAGATCGTCGACCGCTGCAGGTTCTCGCTGGAGGAACTGACCTACCAGTATCCCGAGGAGGCGATCCTCCCGGACAAGACCCCGCAGGAATCCCTCGAGCACTATGTCTGGGAGTGCGTGCCCAACCGCTATCCGGAAGGGCTGCCGCCGGAGGTTCTCAAGATCGTCCGTCACGAACTCGATCTCATCCGGACGATGAAATACGCCCCATACTTCCTGACCGTCTTCTCGATCGTCCGCTTCGCCCGGTCGCAAGGCATCCTTTGCCAGGGGCGGGGCTCGGCGGCGAACTCGGCCGTCTGTTACATCCTTGGTATCACCAGCATCGACCCCTCGACCAACGATCTCCTGTTCGAGCGCTTCGTCTCCCAGGAGCGCGACGAGCCGCCGGACATCGACGTCGACTTCGAACACGAAAGAAGGGAGGAGGTCATCCAATGGATCTACAAGACCTACGGGAAGGATAAGGCCGCTCTCTGTTCGACGGTGACCCGTTACAGGGCGAAGGGTGCCATCCGCGACGTCGGCAAGGCGCTCGGCTTGCCTGAGGACCTCATCAAGGCCCTGTCAACGGGCATGTGGGCGTGGTCGGAAGAGCTGGTCAGTGATCGCAGTCTTCGTGATCAGGGCTTGAACCCGCAAGACCGCCGCCTCGCCCTGACGCTTAGGCTTGCGCAGCAGCTCATGGGCGCTCCTCGGCATCTGGGACAGCATCCAGGCGGCTTCGTCCTGACCCACGACCGCCTCGACGATCTCGTTCCGATCGAACCCGCGGCAATGGTTGACCGGCAAGTGATCGAGTGGGACAAGGACGACGTCGAGGCACTCAAATTCATGAAGGTCGACATCCTGGCGCTCGGTATGCTGACCTGCATGGCGAAGGCCTTCGCGCTCATCGAAGAACACAAGGACGAGCACCTTGATCTCGCCACCATCCCTCAGGAGGACCAGGCGACATACGCGATGATCAGGAAAGCCGACACCCTCGGCACGTTCCAGATCGAGTCGAGGGCGCAAATGGCGATGTTGCCGCGCCTGAAGCCGCGGACCTTCTATGACCTCGTGATCCAGGTCGCGATCGTCCGGCCTGGTCCGATTCAGGGCGATATGGTGCACCCCTATCTCCGCCGCCGGGAGGGCAAGGAGCGGGTCGTCTACCCGACGCCGGAACTCGAAGCCGTTCTCGGCAAGACACTCGGCGTCCCGCTCTTCCAGGAGTCGGCCATGAAGGTGGCGATGGTTTGCGCCGGATTTACCGGCGGCGAGGCAGACCAGCTTCGCAAGTCGATGGCCACCTTCAAGTTCACCGGCGGCGTCTCGCGCTTCAAGGACAAGCTCGTCTCCGGCATGATCAGGAACGGCTACACGGCCGAGTTTGCCGAGAAGACCTTCAGCCAGCTCGAGGGATTTGGCAGCTATGGCTTCCCGGAATCCCATGCGGCGTCATTCGCCTTGATCGCCTATGCCTCCAACTATGTGAAATGCCACTGTCCGGACGTCTTTTGCGCGGCGCTGCTGAACTCGCAGCCGATGGGATTTTACGCGGCGGCCCAGATCGTCGGTTGCGCTCGGAACCATGGCGTCGAGATTCGACCGATCTGCATCAACAATTCCCGGTGGGACTGTACGCTTGAGCGTATCGGAGATACCGACCATCACGCGGTCCGCTTGGGAATGCGCATGGTGCGCGGCCTTGCCGCCGCCGATGCCGCGCGTGTCGCGGCTGCTCGCATGGACCAACCGTTCGAAAGCGTTGACGATATGTGGCGACGGTCTGGGGTCCCGGCGGCTTCTCTGGTCGAACTCGCCGAGGCCGACGCCTTCCTGCCATCTCTGGGACTTCAGCGGCGCGACGCATTGTGGGCGATTAAGGCTCTGCGTGACGAACCTCTTCCGCTCTTTGCAGCCGCCTCGGAACGCGAGGCGAGGGCGATCGCCGAGCAGCAGGAACCCGAAGTCGCTCTGCGCCAGATGACGGATGGACACAACGTTGTCCAGGATTACAGTCACATCGGGTTGACACTCCGCCAACATCCCGTCGCATTCCTTCGAAAAGCTTTGGCAGAGCGCCAGATCGTCACCTGCGCGCAAGCCATGAACGCGCGGGATGGTCGCTGGTTGATGACAGCTGGCCTGGTCCTCGTCCGGCAGAGACCCGGCAGCGCCAAGGGCGTCATCTTCATGACGATCGAGGACGAGACCGGTCCGGCCAACGTCGTCGTCTGGCCCAAGCTCTTCGAGCAGCGCCGCCGTATCATCCTCGGGGCATCGATGATCGCGATCAATGGGAGAATTCAGCGTGAAGGCGACGTCGTTCATCTCGTGGCCCAGCAAGCCTTCGATCTGTCGGGCGATCTCTCCGGGCTGGCTGAGCGCGACGCAGGGTTCCGGCTCCCGACGGGCAGGGGAGACGAGTTCGCCCATGGATCGCCCGGAAGTCCGGATTCGCGCGACAGGGTGGCGGGCGCGAGGCCGAGGGACATTTTCATTCCGTTATGCCGAACTCGGCATAAGGAAACTTATCCCGAGCCGGAGACTATGCCGAGCCCGTTTCCCAAAGCCCGAGATTTCCGGTGAAGCCGCGTGGCAAGCTCGGCATATTTTCAAAGCACTGGAAGGCGGGTTTTCGCCCTTACGGACATCTACCTTGAACGATTATTGCCCACGAGCTAGGGATCAGCGGAAGCCAATCAAGAAAAGATTCCAATGTTTACCTTCTCCGAAGCCGATCCCGTTCAGCATTCCAGTCCGATCCCTAATGCTTCCGAGGTGGTGATCATCGGAGGCGGAATTGTCGGAGTGTGCACCGCCATCTTCCTTGCTAATCGAGATGTGCAAGTGACATTGCTTGAGAAAGGACGCATTGCCGCCGAACAGTCCTCGCGCAACTGGGGCTGGATACGAAAGCAAGGGCGAGACGCTGACGAGCTGCCAATAGTGATCGAAGCCTGCCGCCTCCCGGACGGCCAAGGACATGGCTGCGTTCGAAGACTTCATGAAGATCGCCGCTGCCCACGATCTCGACACGCGCCTTGTAGACGGCAACGATGTGTCGTCCGTGGCCTCAGGTATGAGTCGGAGGTTCAGCGGGTCAATGACTACCCCGTCCGACATGCGAGACGAGCCATGGCTGGCTGTTCCGGCTTTTGCACGGCTCGCCGCTCGCAACGGATCATCGAAAATTGTGCTGTTCGGGCACTCGATATAGCTGGGGGCAGGGTCGCAGGGGTCTGCACCGAGCACGGTAAGATCGCGACCTCCATCGCGCTAGTGGCGGGCGGTGCATGGTCATCCCTGTTACTCAGAAAGCATGGTGTGTCGATCCCGCAGCTTAGCGTTAGGGCAACCGTCGCGGCGACAGAGCCTCTGCCGGAATTCCACGCCGGTGCGGCCATAGACGACGATATCGCCTTTAGCCGCAGGCATGACGGTGGTACACCTTGGCCCCCGGTGGTAGTCACCTTCTGTACGTCGGCCCAGACTCGGTCCGTCATGCGACGAAATATCTTCCGGCGCTACTCGCCCACCCTTTGGGCACCCGTTATCTTCCCGCAGCACCCTCGGGCTTTCCAGATAGCTGGTCGACCCCACCGACTGGAATGCGGAAACCCCCAGTCCCTTCGAACAAATGCGGGTGCTCAACCCCGCTCCGGGCAAGAGTGACTTGACCTCGATACGGCGCGGCTTCGACAGCCTGTATCCGCGATTTGGCCCAGTTCGTCTCAAAACGACTTGGGCGGGGATGATCGACGCCATGCCGGACGTGGTCCCTGTCGTGGATCAGGTGGCCGCGATCAACGGGCTCTTCGTCGCAACGGGAATGAGCGGCCATGGTTTTGGTATTGGCCCTGGAATTGGCAGGGTCGCATCCGACCTGATCCAAGGAAACGGGATCGGCCATAATCTTCACCGGTTCCGCCTGTCGCGCTTCACCGACGGAAGCGCAATTCTCTTGGGACCAGCGATCGGAAGAGTTCGACTATGTCCGCTACTGGCGGCGCAGAGATGCCAACATCAAGCATCCGGAGAATGGGTGTAATAACGCCGTTGTGCTCTCAGACGTCCCAGAGAGCGCCGTTCTCCGTGTCGCAATGTACTCGCGGCGGCACGACATTCGATGAAGCGATCAATATCATCGTAGGCAAGATGTGTCGGGTCGCCGTTCCGGCAGCCCATCTTCCATTCGAGGAACGCCGTTATCGTTCGGATCGTCGATTGGATGCTTTTGGCACTGTAACCTCCATCCGTCGTCGAGTTGACGACGGAGCGTACGCAGACCTGATGTGGCCAGTCGTCGACAGTTTGCGAAAGAACTGCGTTCTTTGCTGGTAGGGGTCATGCTCGTCTCCGCTAAATTGTAACAGCGGAGCCTGAATATTATGCCGAGCTTGCCACGCGGCTTTACCGGAAATCTCGGGCTTTAGGAAACGGGCTCGGCATAGTCTCCGCCTCGGGATAAATTCCGGATCTGCACATCGACACCCTGAAGGTGAGAGCGCGGAATTTCCAGGCGGCTGCTTGTCCTCCCGCGGAATCCGCAAGCTGTGTAAAATCCTCGCTGCAAGACACGCTTCTGGGAGAGCGAGGGCCATTTGAATACATGTGCAGGTTTCGGTCAGCGTGCGGGCCTGAAGTGGGTCACCCTCTGACGCTTGCCTCCCATCGCCATTCCGACCAGCGTCCTTGTCTCATTCGAGCAAGACGACCGCGGATGACACAGGTCAACTCGGTCGTCCCGCTGTGGGTCGCGTATCTGTCTTGGTGCGTGCAATCGATACTTACGCTTCAGATAATTGGGAACAGAAGAGTGATCTTGATGTTCGAGGGCCGCAACGTAAACCACGAAGGAAACGAAAAAGATGAATATCAAGCTCATCTGCGCCTCAATGCTCGCGGCCGGTATGGCCACGAGCGCTTTTGCTCAGTCCAGCACCGGAGCTGGAACCACGACGGAACCCAATGCCATTGGTACCGATGGTCGTGCCAATGTTCAGACAATGCAGCCGATGACATCCGATCCAACCTCCACGGGCAGCACGACGAATGGATCAATGGGCGCGACCATGCCAGGCGGTTGCAGCGGCGGCAGTGATCCTGCGAGCGCCACCGCTTCGGGCTCCGTCCAGACCCAAGGTGGTCTAAGCGACGCGACCCCGCAGGGTCAGGCTTGCGCTCAGTAAGCAGCCAAACTTTTCGAACAGGAGAAGAGGTGGCGCTATGGTGATGCCTGTGGGTATCACCCGCCACTTCAGGAGATTGCTTGATCGCCTCCTGGCGGATGACGTGGCCTAGCGAATATGCGGCAATACTTCCTGCGCCATGAACCGCATGAAGCCATGTTGATCCAAGGAAACATTGTGCAAATAGACTTCCTCGAATCCGCATGATGCCAATTCACTGATGATTTCAAGCAGCTCGGATCCTTCTGTAATTAGTGGGACGAACTCTTCTATGTCCTCGGGCCTGAGGGTGTTGGTCACCTCGTCGAAGTCCTTGGGGCGCTTCAGGTCAGCTAAGACAGTCGGTGGCACGGCCGCATTGCGCCACCGCTCCCAGGCCGCCAGACGCGCTTCCTCCCTCGACATTGCCCACGAAACCTGAAGCTGCAAGACGAGCGGCTTGCCGTGGCCGCCATTATTTTCGAAGCGGCCGACAAGCTCTTGCATGCTCTCTTTGGATTTCCGCACCGTTATCAAGCCGTCGACCCAGTCGCCCATCCACCCTGCCGTCTTGGCGCTCAAGGCGGCGCCAAATATCGCTGGCGACCGCTCAGGCAGGGACCAGAGCTTGGCTTCTTCCACCGCGAACCAGGGATGACGAACGGTGACCGTTTCTCCGCGAAGGAGATCCCGGACAATCCCGGCACCGGCACGAAGCCGCGCGTCGCGTTCTGCTTTTTCGGGCCAGCCGCTGCCCACGACGCTTTCGTTCAGGGCTTCACCGCTACCGACTGCAATCCATCGAAAACGGTTCGGGTACATCTCGGCGAGGGTGCCGGCCAAATGCGCAAGTAGGGCTGGGTGGTAGCGCCAGCCACCGGGGATCGCGAGACTACCGAACGGCAGCGATGTCGTTGCAAGTGCTGCGCCGAGCCAGGCCCAGTTGTTACCCGAATTTCCCTGCTCCTCGCTCCATGGCGCGATATGGTCGGACGTCATGACGGCACCGAAACCAGCGCGCTCTGCAGCCTGAACAAAGCATAAGAGTTCGCTGGGCGAGAACTGCTCATGCGACGCATGATAACCTATCAGCATTTGGGCTCCCCGTGATCAAGGCAATGCTTTGGCAATCCAGAAATACCTTGCAGCCTATGACATGCAGTCATGAACCGCCGAAAAAACCCTTTGTTCCGCTGCCGTTAGCGGGGTCGAGTTATGCAGCTGTCCCTGAATAGTTCGTGACCGCCTGTTGCGGCGTATCGTTCCACAAACCTACGACAAGAGATTGCGATCATGGGTTTGAAGCTAATCATTGGTGGAGGCCGCGCCGAGGCAGATGCGGCTCATCTCCGCCAGGTGGAAACAAACTCTGCTATTCTTCCAACGGGATTGCGCTGGCCGGGACCGCTCATTGGATGTTGGCCCCGTTGACCTGTCGAATGATCTCGAAATCCTCATGGCGCGGCACGCAAAATGAAGAAGCTTTTCGAGCGTTGACAGCGGCGAGCACACCCCGATCGTCAAGGTCAGGTAGCTGAAGATTCTCGATCAACGCGTCCGCCTTCGGGAGCACGTCCCTCACACGGTCACGCGTGAACTCTAGGATTCCATGGACGGGCTCAGCGGTATCGGAGAATTCCGGATCATAGAAATGGATCCGAGCGGCGCGACCTGGCAATGCGCTTTTCGTGCCGCTGCCCGTTAATGCGATGAACGCCGGTCCGCTTTCGCCTTGCAAAAAGAAGCCCGCCGAAGCGGGGGAGGTTGGGAACGAACGGATCGCACAGGAAGGAAGGGGTGGCGTACGGCCCCGCTAAAAGAGGGGGACCTGTGCGATCCTTGTGGCCCAACGACAGATAGTCAGAAAAGTTCCTGTGCGTTTCTGCACCAGTCGGTAGATGGACCGCCAGTGACACCAGTCGTTTCGCCGCTTCGGTCCAAGGCCGCGAAAAGCTCTCGCGCCTGAAGAATCGCCGTGTCGGCACCTTGTTTCATTCGAAAAAAGAGCACATCTCGATGGGGTAAGCGCCGTCAGGAAAGCAAATGGCCTACGAGCGGGATATGGCTATCGTCTTCGATAGCGTGACAAAGGCGGTGATCGTCAGTTTCCGCGGAGTCACGGTCTATCTGCCAGGTCCCTATGCCGACCGAAAGGAGGCCGTCCTGATCGCCGAAGCGCATTGCCGCCGACTTGGCTGGCGAGATTGATTGCGACTTCTTTTCAACGATCGACGAGGGGCAGATATTTATATTGTGAATCGCTCGTCCTTTCGCAATGAGCGCGCATGCCGAGGCAAAATGTGCTAAGCTCTCTTGGTCGGCACCAAACATCGTTGCCGGCCTATCGCCACTGCACATCAAGGATTTCAGTGGCTTATGTGCGGTTTTGTCATAAACGCACACTTCCTCGGGACCTCTGGTCAAACCGACGGCCGTCCCGTAGTTTTTCACCACACCCACAGGCGTTTGGCTTGACATCCAAGCTCCCCACGCGGAGCTGCTATGCATCACTTCGACCAATCGACCGTCGAGAACACTCTACTGAAAATGTTGAGCGTAGACGGTTTCGCACGCCTCTCGGGAGCGATGGAGCGCATCGACCTTCCATTGCGGCACGTTCTTGTTGCCAGCGACGTCCCAACCACGCATGTCTGCTTCTTGGAAAGAGGCTTGGGATCCATGGTTGTCAGCAGCATCGACGAAGAAGTGGTGGAAATTGGCCACATCGGGCCCGAAGGCGCATCCGGCATGCACGTCGTCCTGGCGGTAGAGACCACCCCCACGCGCACGTTCATGCAGGTCGCAGGGTCGGGAATTATGGTGCCGATGGAGACGTTTCAGCGCGCGCTCGCCGATGATCCCGAGATGAAGGATTTCTTCCTTCGCTATGTTCACACAACCGTGCTGCAGCTCGCCCATTCGGCGCTCGCCAACGCCCGCTACAATATGCATGAGCGGCTGGCTCGGTGGATCCTGATGTGTCACGACCGCCTCGAAGGCAACAACCTGGCCATTACCCATGAATTTCTGGCATTGATGCTCGGTGTCCGGCGTTCGGGCGTCACCAATGAACTACACGTCCTTGAGGGCGTCCACGCCATCCGATCGACCCGCGGAAACGTTAGAATTCTGGACAGGGAGAAATTGATCGAAATTGCCGGTGGCTGTTATGGAGTGCCGGAGCGCGAATATGAGAGGTTGCTGGGTCTTCCGCTCGGCGCCAGGTAGATCAGCCCATTGGCTTCACCGCTTCCGAAAAGGGCAACACGAGCAGGATATCGCCTGTTTCGTTTCTGATCTCGACGCTTCTTGACGCGATGTCATATCCAAGCAGCACGGCACTGCTCATCAATGCGCGAGCATCATGCACCGCTTCAATGCGAGCGGCATCCAAATCAGCAAGCTCGGTTCCTTCCCAGTCGTCGAGCGATCCTGCTTCAGACAGAATGTTGAAGTAGAAGCGTGGCATTCGAAATCCTTCAAAGCCCGGCATGATAAGTCGCCTATCTTGCCGTTCCGCGGCGTTCAGATCAACAGCATTGGGCATGCCTTCGTCATCGCCGATCTGAACGCGGCAGCCTTGCGGAAACGCACCGGTGGTTGGCGTTGAGAACTTGGTGGGTTACGTGTTCATTTTTGCGGGGCAGTGGAAGTCGATCCCGGCACGCCCAGGGGGATATGTTCTTCAACGGCCCAGGCTTTCTGCTGGTTCTAGAGCGGAGCTGCTGACAGACTTTCCGTGCAGCTCGATCTGCTTACGACGGAAGAGTTCCTCAGTTCGCTCTGCACGCGGCTGCGGACCGGAAGCCTGCTGCCGCGAATTGCGACGGGCACGGCGGTACACCGAGACGACGTGATTCCGACAGATTGCAACCACCACCATCGCATCGCGGCGACTTTTCCAAGTGGTGATCATCGTTGGGCAACGCCCCTCGACCATTTATCCCAGGCGGACAGGACGCTTTTCCTAATTTGGCATTTACCAGCTTTCAAACGGGGGGCTGACCCATCTTGGAAATGGCGGCTGTTTTTCGTACGATCGAACAACCAACAAGGATTGCGCTGGGTGCTGTTCATTGCGATTGGCTTTGTCGTTGCTCACATTGCCCTGGCCACGGCGATCTTCGCGCTTCGTGGCGGCGACCAACTATGGGTCCTGGGGTTGGTTTTCGGCTGGTATTGTTTCGCCATGTTCGGTCTCATCGTCTATTTATGGGTTCGCCATAGAAAATCGACCGGGCGAGGATAGTTCACTCGAGGCGATTGCTGTCACGCTCGGCGACGGAACATCTGGGCAGATTCGCTGATCTTCGGCGCTGTCGCGTCTGATCTACGACGACGTCGGGACCCTAGTCCTAGCTAGGCCTAGGCAGCCTGGAAATATACGGCAGTCGATCAAAGGAGCGAGACGTTCTCACATGGACGAACCCCGGCGTGATTCCATTTGCTCGCCCTATCGAAGCCATGCCGAAGTAGGAATATGACAAATCTCTTACCGGTGGATTGGATGGAACGAGGCTTGCCAGGCATTTGGTCCGCTGGAAGGCGCCTTCGGGGCCTCGACAGGTACAGGGTGCCAATTGGGATGCGCGCACACTCGCACTCCCCTTCTCAATCTCCGATCGACGCGACAATGGAGGCTGCGATGTAGCGCTCCTCCCCCTCACCGTCGTTGAAGTAGTAGACGGCCAGTATGGACGCTTGATCGCGCTTGACGACGCGAGGATAACCGAGATCGGCCGTGCCGCCATCGCTTCGGATGATCTTCTCGGCGCCCCATGTCTGGCCGTCGTCGCAGCTCACGCGCATCCTGATGCCAAATGGCGGATCACGGTAACCGTAGACGAGCAGAAGCATGCCGTCGATCCGCCCGAGCGCGGGCGGATTGCCGTTGCTGCCTGTATTGTCGACGACGCGGCCTTTCCGCGTCCAAGTCTTCCCTTGGTCATCGGAAGTGAAAGCTTCTATCCAACCCTTGTCGCCGCCTGTCCCCATGCAGCGCGTCAGCGTCAGAATGGCGCCACCGGAAAGTGGCGTCGATGCCGGCATGATCGAATAGCCCTCGGGTTCTGGCCCCACAAAGCCTTGAAGGACGAAGCTGCGCCCGCCGTCCGCCGTGCGGGCGCAGAACACTCTGCCTTCCGCGCCATCCTCTTTGGAGGTGCTTAGCATGAAGAGCGCATCGTTCCTCCCAATAGGAACGATATCGGTTCGCGCGGAAATCGGAATGTCCAGACCGGTGAAAGGATATGGACCCCGCCATGTCCGTGCCCGATCCCGGCTGACATAGAACCAACTCACAGCATCGCCCTGCACATCGGTTCTGGCGCACATGACGATCGTCTCTGGATCGAGAAAGTCTATGGGTTGTTCCAGGCAGCGGAGTTCATCATCAGCCGACAGACGGAAACCAACCTTGAGATCGGCGTTCAAGTGCTCATCGGCCGAAAGTGACATCCCACCTGGCACGCGACCGGAGAACCGCTCGCTCATCCAGGTCAGACCGCCGTCCAGGCTCCGTGCCTGCCAAGGCACGAATGGGTAATCACGGTCCAGTTCGTGAAGCTCCCCCTTCGCTCCGAGTTTGCCGCGCGCGAAAACGACGACCACCTCGTCACCCCACGACCAAAGACCATAATTCGCCGGCCAGCCTGCGAACTCGTCGCCTTTGCGGTGGACCTCGAGCTTGCGGAATTGCGTCTCCATCGGGGCACCAAGTTGTCAGAGCGCCTCGACAGGAATCGCCCGCACCAGCAATTCATCCTGTCTGAGCAGTTGTTCGAGGTTGCGACGATATCGACGCCACCAGGCCCTATCGAGAGTGTCCACCATGACTTCAACTACGATGACGTCTTCTTCTTCCGCCCCCTCGCCGTTGGACCAAAGCCCCTTTGCTGGCGAGTTGAGGTATGCCGTCGCTCCGCCATGGCGCTCCGTCATCTCGCGTTGAACTTTCGCGATGACGTCTTCTATCTTGATCGTCGATTGCGGCGCTGCCGGTATAAATAGCTGTATCAAGTGCATGTCTAGTTCTCCTTGTCGCCAGACATCGACATAAGACGGCGTTGGATTGGGGTCGGCTTGCGGAGCCGCTGGTGCTCTTTACGACCGCAAGCAGGTCGACGTGAGTGCCAGCGCTGAAAGGGCCCCTCCACCGCGGATCCATGACGACCGCGCGAGCAAGTTTCGTCACTTAAAGATGACGAGGGAGCCACGCCTATAATTGGCCCCGGTCGCTCCTGCTTGCGCCTCTTTACGTCCCCCCAATCACGGTCGAAATTTGCACAACTTCCCAGGCACTTTCCACTTCCCGGCGTCTGGCCCAGTAGAAAAGCTCTGGTTCAAGGCTGGATGACTCAAGCATCGCGAACTCCCAAATCGCCTAACGCGCATGCGACGATGAACCGCTCCTCGGAGCGGAGTCCAAATCAGACAGCCAATCCGACCATCGCACATCGCGGGAATCCCCCAAGCGATCGCGGAGCCGTCCATGTCGGTATATCGCCACGAAAAGCGTTCGCAGGAACGCCTTTTTGTCTTAGGACATGGTGAACTGGCGCCAACCTTGAAAGCATCGGTCGCTAGGATGAGTCACACCTAGCTGTCCACCGTCGATCGATTGCGTTTCACTAGGCTAAGCGCCTATCGACGCATGCATCTGACCGCAGACCGCAAGGCTCTCACGCATTGCCTTCACCCGCATTTCGGCATCTTCGAATGAATACGCCCAGATCTTGGCGGACCAAGTCGATGGCCCCATCTCATATTCCAGTGCGAAGAGATACATTGTCTGCCCGTGTTCGTCTTTTCGGACGAATTGAGCGTCAGGCCGTTCGCGGGTATCGCGCAGTTTATCGAAACTAATTACGCTCATATCCAACTCATCTAGCATTGCGGCGCTTGCCCGATCGCCGAGGCGGGGCACAAGAGCCAAACGATGAACGGCCGCCATGCGGCGGCCGTGAAGGCGCGTCGCCGTATTAGGCCGCGCGCTTTCCCTTTACGTTTGCCGAGGTCTCGGCGATTTGCGTAAGTTTCTTGTCGGTCGCTTCTTCTTCCGCAAGCGTTGCCTGCAGTAGCGGGACGGCCTCCTTGAAGCCAAGCTGCTTGGCCCATGCGATCAACGTGCCATAACGGGCTATCTCGTAGTGCTCCACGGCCTGCGCCGAAGAGATCAGTCCGGCATCCAGGGCGACCGTGCCCTTGAACTCGTCCATGATCTCATCAGCTTCGGCGATGATGCCCTGAATGGCTTCGCAAGTCTTGCCACGTGCCGGCTTGCCTATCATTTCAAAAACCTGTTCCAGACGTTCGACGTGTGCCTGGGTCTCGTCCCGATGCTGCAGGAAACCGGCCTTGCCTTCCTCCGACTGGGCGGCACGGGCCATTTTCGGCAGCGCCTTCAGGATCTGTTTTTCGGCGTAGTAAATATCCTTGAGCGTGTCGAGGAACAGATCGTTCAGCGTCTTCTCAGTTGCCATTTGCGTCCTCCTATGGCGTGTTGATGGGCTCTCGCTCGGTCGAACATTAGCGCGGAGATGACGCCCCCGTAATGGCGGCGCCATCTCTGTCCGGCCAAGGACGAGACCGACTCGGGTTGCGGTCGGCGATTGATCAAACCATTGCCGACGTTTGTTGTTCCTGCGGCGCCTATCTTTTCACGGAATTTGGCAGTTATGCACGGAGCTCGCCGGATACGTGAATGTTATCAAAGCTGTGCGGCATCGCGTGGGAACGATTTTCGCCGGATCGTCGTTTCAAGTCCGGATCGTGGCGCCTTCCAGCGATGCCTTTGGGTGATCCGCAACAGCATTCCGGCGTCTTCATGCGTTCAGTTGACTTGGAGGCGGTCCGCCGATGAGCGAAAACGAGATTTTCGTCCGATATCGTACAGCAACGATTCAGATGCTTGGAACTTTCCTTTCATCCCAGGAGAGAAAAATGACGGCTCTATCTTCACAACGTCCCGCGTCGCAAGAAACATCCTCGGTCGAGCTGGAGATTGTCGAACTGACACCGGCGTTGCACGCATTTGCCCGAAGATTCCTGCGTAGTGAGGACGACATCGATGATCTCGTGCAAGAAACGCTGCTGAAGGCGTTGAATTCGATCCAGCTGTACCATCCAGGCACTTCTCTCAAGTCCTGGCTCTTCACCATCCTTCGAAATACGTTCTGCAGTAATTATCGTCGGCGGAAGCGCGAGCCGGTCGGAATGGATGTGACCATGGAACAGGTCTCTGTCGCCCCGAGCCAGGAGTGGGCGCTTCGCGAGCGTGAGCTGCGACAAGCAATGACGCGCCTCTCCGACGACCGACGCCGCGCGTTGACGCTGGTGGCCGCCGGAACAAGCTATGAAGATGCCGCCAGGATCTGCGGCTGCCGCATCGGCACCTTGAAAAGCCGCGTCAGCCGGGCCCGCGAAACCTTGCATTCGCTACTTGGGAACCAGCTGATCGACTGAGCGCTCCTGCTTCCGATACTCGTCACGTCGGGATGGGAAGAATGGCGACGGCGGGTTCGCATAGCCGTCTCTCTATCGCGGTTGAACATGGCGCGCGCCATGTACAGGATCTGTTGCGGCCTCTGCGTCTCGCACCCTCGCCGGAACATATCTTCGCTTTTCAGGTTCGGTGGCTTCACCTTTTTCCGAAGTCTAGGAGAAGAAACATGGATAAGCATGAACTTGGCAAGGGTCTCGCGGTGGTCACCGGCGCCTCGACCGGCATTGGCTATGAGCTGGCCAAATGCGCGGCGCGGGAAGGCTATGATCTGATCGTCGCCGCCGACGAGGCACGCATTCAGCAGGCAGCGTCGAGCCTGAAGGAGTTTGGCACGTCGGTCCAGGCAATCGAAACCGACCTTTCAACCGAGGATGGCGTCGACCGGCTGATGGAAGCCATCGAAGCTTCCGGACGTTCGGTCGATCTGCTAATGGCCAATGCCGGGCGCGGCCTCGGCAAGGGTTTCCTCGATCAGGATTTCGCGGAGGCCCGGAAAGTCGTCGATACGAATATCGTCGGCACCATCTATCTCGTCCAGCAGGTGGGCAACCTGATGCGCAGCCGCGGCGAGGGTCGCATTCTCCTCACCGGCTCCATCGCCGGCTTCATGCCCGGTTCCTATCAGGCCGTCTACAATGGCACGAAGGCTTTCATCAACAGCTTCTCCTTCGCGTTGCGAGAGGAATTGAAGGAAACGGGTGTGACCGTCAGCTGCCTGATGCCCGGCGCGACCGACACGGAATTTTTCAGACGCGCCGACCTCATGGATACCTCGGTCGGACAGGCAAAGAAAGACGATCCGGCCGAAGTCGCCAAGATCGGCTTCGATGCCATGATGGACGGCGAAGGAGATGTCGTCAGCGGCTGGAAGAACAAGCTCCAGGCGGCCGTCGCCAACGTGACACCCGCGAGCATCCTTGCGCATCAGCACGCCAAGATGGCTGAGCCAGGTTCGGGCAAGGAATAACCACGTTGCGGGCATGCCTGACCGGACCTCTCAATCGATCGACAGGAACGGCGCCGCGAGCGCACGGTTGCCGTTCTCATCGTCGATCTCGTTATCTTGCCCTGAATGGGCTGTCCCCGCATCCAATTCTGCGACCATTTCCCAGGCGGCCATCAACGTTTCCTGCTCGGCAGCCTCAACGTTGCAATTCGATTCCTTCGAGATCCCGTTCCACTTGGTCGCCGTCCCGAATATGAAAATAGAACCCTGTCATCGTCGTTTCGCCAATCCAGTCGCTCACTTCTCACGCGGTTGCTTCAACCGTCTTCCCGCCGCGACCATCTTGCCATTGCGTCGTGAGGTAATTCCCTCCAACAGGGTTCTGGCGGCATTGCGCACCTCTTGCTGAAAAGCGGTGTCCTTTTCGAAGGCGTCGTGGCTGGTGGCGTAGGGCTCCCAATAACCGATGTAACGGTCGACCTCGGCCAAGGCTCCGGCCGGGACGAGGTCCATCGACGTCAGCCAATCCGAGACGCTGCGGCGGACATTTTCGACGCCTTCGGTATCGCCATGGACGACGACAGAAAATAAGCGGCCGGAAAGATGGCGGGGATAGTCCCATCCTTGCATCTCAAGCTCCTTGGCCTCCTTGGCGTGTTTGCCATGCGTGCTCGTCGGATCTGGATTGCCGCCGTCGGCGCAGACAAGCCGGTCGATCATCAGTTTCAGCGGCGAGGGTGTCTGGTACCAGTTCACCGGACTGACGATCATGATGCCGTGCGCCTCGACCCACATTGGATAGATTTCGTTCATCCAATCGTGGATCTGTCCGAGGGAGTAGTTCGGGTAGCAGGAGCACGGCCAGTGACAGAGCACGGCCGATGTCGAGAAGCACGCCTTGCACGGATGGATCTGTCGGCCATATTCGGAAGCGATGCGGCTGAGGTCGAGGACGTTCACGGTTAGGCCGGCTTCGGCAAACACTTCCTTGGCGATCTCGACCATTCGGAAGCTTTTCGAAATCTCGCCCGGACAGGTATGTTCGCTTCGCGACGAGCCGTTGACGAGGAGGACGCGCGATGGCGCGTTTTCGTCCTCGAAGCGCGCTTGCGCAGCGCGGATTTGATCTCTCGCCTCGAGCCAATCGACGCCAAGATCATAGTCGGGATCGGCAAATCCTGGTCCAGCCTTTCTGGTTATCGGGCTCTTTCGCGAATGGGCGTATGCGTTCCATGCGGCCGCGGCCACCTTGCCGAGTTCGTTATCCAGTGTGTCGTAAACCCGATCCTTGAACTGGCTTAGGAAACGCCTCTTGAATTCTCGCTCGTCGAGGCGAGGGCTCGGGCTGCCTTTTCGCGGTTCGAGGTCAGATGCGTTCGCGGCTGGTTCGTCGGGCATGGGGCCTCCACGCATTCATGCGCTCGAAACAACGCGGTGAGCCGGCTTCTGTTCCGCTGCCTCCCAGTTGCATCGTCTATCGAGGATCGGTGATCAGCCCGGAACAATCGGCCGTTGTCCCGGTTCGGAAATAAGGCCGATCGGCTACTCCATGCAGCAAGGGCTTCGGGATCATGAATTCTCGCAATCGAGCCATCTTTTCCAGGGAAAGACCCGCCGGCTTCGTCCGGATAAATCGTGCCAGCCGGATCGACACTTTGCGTGTGGTTGCGGCTGTCATGGTTCCGACGGCTGCCAAAGGTGTCATCATTCGCCGCCCGATCATGGAACGCCTGGCACAGCGGCAGGATCTGGACACGGGTGCTGTCAGTCAGATGCAGCGGCTGGTGAAGAAATATGGCAGGGAGCCTCTGCTTTTGCCTGTCCCGTTCCGGCCGCAGCTGCTGGTGTTCGACCCCTCCGACGTCTCCACGGTGCTCGAGTGTTCAGTCCAGCCATTTGCCACGGCAACCCGGGTCAAGCGCTCCGCTCTTGCGCATTTCGAACCGAAAAACGTGCTGATCTCAGATGCCGCGCGGCGGGCCGAGCTTCGGCCGATCCATGAACATGCTTTGGCAAGCGCGGGGCGGCTGCATCCATCTTCGGCCGGCTTCAAGACAATCGTCGATTCCGAACTCCTGGAGATTTTGGACGGTATCGGTTCCGACCGGCCGAACGAACTCGATTGGTCTGCGTTCTCGCGAGCCTGGTTCCGGATTGTTCGCCGCACCGTACTCGGCGATCGCGCGCGCAACGACGTCACTTTGACGAAGACCTTGAACGACCTTCGAAGTCGGGCGAATTGGGCTTTTGCAGCTTCCATCGATCGGCGCAAGCGTCGGCAGTTTCAGCAGCAGCTCGGCCAATATCTGCGCGAACCGGAGGAGGGCAGCCTGATTGCTCGGCTGCCGAAAGGCAGCGATTTTGATTTAGAAAGTCAGGTGGCCCAATGGCTGTTTGCCTTCGACGCTGCTGGAGTGGCCGTTTTCCGGACGCTTGCGCTGCTTGCCTGCCATCCGAGCTACTGGGCCAACGCCGTTGACGAAGTTAAAGATCCCGACCTTGATCGTCCCTTCACGCGCAATTGCCTGCTCGAGGCTCTGCGTCTCTGGCCGACGACACCCGTCATTCTCAGAGAGCTGACCGAGGATGTCAAATCCGGCGACAGGACCGTGGTGCGCGGCACGGGCGTCATCATTTTCGCGCCCTTCTTTCACCGTGATCCCGAACTGGCTTATGCAAACCGGATGGAACCAAGTATCTGGGGGCGCAACGACACCTTGCCGACAGTCGGATTCGTACCTTTCAGCGCTGGTGCTGCCATTTGTCCAGCCCACAATCTCGTACCAGCGATTGCAAGCTTCGCCATCGGCGCGCTGTTGTCGGAGGCGGATATCACGCTGCTTCAGCCGTCTCTGACAGTCGACGACCTGCCCGGCACCCTCAACCATTTCGATATTCGGCTGCGGTTGAGCAAGCGGCCGGTGAAAGCCCGTGCACCGCATGCTGCGGCAGGCTTTCCGCCTCATTGAAATCCGTGCTTGGCGCAGCTGTGGTCCGACGAAACGAGTCTTTCAAGGTGCGGCCACCGGAGGCGGCTCAACCGCATAATGGCGTTGGCCTCGTCGACACAGATAGACCTCGCGTTCCGGATGGTCGTTGATTCGAAAGCCGGCGCTGCGCAGCATCGCCTCGACCGCCGCCTGGTTGGGGATGAACCAGTTTGTCGGATCCGACGCGTAGCGTTCCTCGACAAAGAAGAGCTTCGGATATTCAGGCTGGTCGAAGATGCTCCATTCGGAAAAGTCGTAATCTTCCCTAAGGTCGGGAACGCGCTCGTCGCCCCGCTGGAGGCATTGGAACAGCATCATGTCGCCGACGGCGTGTTCATAGAGAAGATCCAGCGCCAGCAGGGGGTGGCGCAGGTGGTAGAGCACGCCCATGAAGATCACCAGGTCGAATGTTTCACCCAGTCGGGCGACGTCGTAGACGGACATCTGCCGGAACTCGATCTCCGCTCCCGCTTGTTCCGCCGCGAAGCGGGCCTGCGCGAGGTAGCGTGGGTCGGAATCGATGCCGACGACACGGGCGGCGTTGCGCCGTTTCATCTCGAGGGCATAGAAACCCGCGTTGCAGCCGACGTCGAGCACGCTGAGGCCACTAAGATCGGCCGGCAGGACATGCTGGAACCCTTTCCATTTGAAGGTGGGATAATCTCCGAGGAAATGATCGGCCGCTGTCATGTGGCCGCCGATGTTCAAATTCTGAAACCACGGCCCGAGTTGCTGGATCCGCTTTTGCAGGTTCGGATCTCTCGTCGGCTGTGCTGCATCCATCTCGGCTCTCCTTTGTCTGTTATCGCTCTCGAGTCAGATGCCAATCGCGGCGCGTCCAGCTTTTGCGCGCCGTCGCCAAGTCGAGCGCCGCGTGACTTGCGCGTCATCGAAGTCGCCGTCTGGACGGGCCGCGGCGATGAACCAATCGGCCGTCAGGCGTAGACCTTCGGCAAGCGGAATCGTCGGCTGCCAGCCGAGAAGGTCTTTTGCGCGTGAGATATCGGGCCGTCTGCGCTGTGGGTCGTCTTGCGGCAGCGGCTTGTGGACGACGACGGATGTCGACGGCACCATGGCCAGCACCATGTCCACCAGCTGGTTGATCGTGAACTCGCCGGGATTGCCGAGATTAACCGGGACGCCCGGATTTGGATCGACATCCATCAGCGCCATCAGGCCCGCAACGAGGTCGCTGACGAAGCAGAAGGAACGCGTCTGGTCGCCGCTTCCATAAATCGTCAGCGGCGCGCCTGATATGGCTTGCACCAGCAGATTGGAGATGATCCGCCCGTCACTCGGCTGCATGCGAGGCCCATAGGTGTTGAAGATGCGGGCAACACGTGCGTCCACCTTGCCGGCCCGCAGCATATCGAAGCAAAGCGCTTCCGCCGCCCGCTTGCCTTCGTCGTAGCAGGCGCGCGGGCCTGTGCAGCTGACATTGCCGCGGTAATCCTCTGTCTGCGGATGCTCGACGGGGTCCCCGTAGACCTCGCTCGTCGACGCCTGCAGGAGCGAGGCATGATGCTGTTCGGCCAGCGAAAGCAAATTGCCGGTGCCGGCAACGCAGGTCATCATCGTATGCACCGGGTCCGCCTGATATTGTGGGGGCGATGCCGCGCACGCGAGGTTGTAGATCTGGTCCAAATGCTCGTCGACACCATAGAGATGGCAGATGTCCTTTTCGATCAGATGGAACTTCGGATGGTTGATCAACGGCCGGACATTGTCCTCCGATCCGGTGATATAGCTGTCGACACAGATCACCCGGTCGCCGCGGGCCAGCAGCGCATCGCATAAATGAGAACCGACAAAACCGGCTCCTCCGGCGACAAGCACGGTCTTTACTCTTCCGTTTCGCGTCCTTTGCAGCATCATGCGTCTCCTAAGCTGAAATGGATTGAGGCTGGGGACGATTGTCGTTCTCCCCCTTCTTCTGGCAGTTCTCGCAAGGCGGCGGCGAGTTCACGAGCGCGCACCTCGCCGGTATGGCGTTCAAGCACCGTCGCCCTGGCGGCCGATGCGAGCGCACGGCGCCCCGCGGCGGCGATGGTTGTCAGGGCGTCGACGACATCCCCCGATCCTTTGGCGATGATGATCGCCTGACCGTCGGCGAAGAACTCGTTCAAGCCGCGCCACTCGTCACTGATGATCGGCGTGCCGCACGCAGCGGCCTCGAATAGCCGCACGCTCGGCGACCAGCCCGCTGCGATCATGTCGGTTCGCGTGACGTTGAGCGTGAAACGCTGCCGGCTGTAGAAGCTCGGATGATCGGCAGGCGGCAGGTGTTCGATCCGCTCCACATTCGCCGGCCAGTCAATATTTTCAGGATATTGAGGACCGGCGACCACGAAGCTCAGATGCGGCAGTTGCCTGGCAGGCTCAATCAGCAGCCGCTCCAGCGTTGGCTGTCGGTCGGGGCTATAGGTGCCGAGATAGCCGAAATCCCAGCGGAAGGCTTCGTCCGTTGGCCGATATCGGCTCGCATCGACGGAGCAGTAGAGAGGGATCGCCTTGCGCGCGCCGTATCCGCGCTCGAGACCCGCCAACACGTCACCGCCCGAAAACGAGAAGTAGGCGTCGAAGGTCGCAAGCTGTCGGCGCGCCAGATATTCCTCGTCGCCGCGGTCGAGCTTCGCCAGCGTCACCGGCGTGTCGATGTCATAAAAGCACAGCCGTCGGGGCTTCAGGGCGGCGATCCTGTCGATAACCGCCACGCCGGATGGAACGTAGGACCCGATGATGACCGCGTCCGCCGCCTTGATCCGATCGGCATGGTTTTCGATCATCTCTTCGATGTCGCTGTAATGGACGAGCTGGCAAAAGTCGGGATCGGGAAGATCTCGGTGCGCCGCATACCAGGGCACGTCGCGCTCCAGGAACAACACTCGATGCCCCCCGGCGTGCAAGCCGCCGATGAGGGCGCGATAGGTCGTCGCGTGACCGTTGCCCCACGACGACGACAAGGAGAGGCCGAGGATGAGGATATCGAGCGGATTGGTCATTCGGCCGCCTCCGCTCGCGCGGCATGAGCGCGGAAGATGGCATCGGCGGTCTCGGCGCGATTGCTATAGGTATGTTCGGCAAGCACACGTCTTAGCGCCCGCTGTCCGATCGCCCTGGCCTGCTGCCATGTCAGGCCGGTCAAAAGATCGGCGACATCCTGGCCGTCGCGCGCCACCAGGATTTCTTCGCCTTGCTTCAGAAACAGGTCAATGCCTTGCCAGTAGTCGGTGATCAGGCAGGCGCCGGCGCCCGCGGCTTCGAAAACGCGGGTTGCCGGCGAAAAACCGTTTTCGGCCATGCTGGTACGGGAAATATTGAGCACCGCCTTCGGCGTCGCGTTGAACGCGTTGTGGTCGCGGGTCGGGACATGCCCGATGTGAACGATGTTCGACGACAAGGCTTTGTCGCTCCAGCCGGACCCGCCGAGCAGAAAGCTTTGCCGCGGCAGGCGGGCCGCGGGTTCGAGAAAAAACTGCTCGACCCGCGCTTCACGGTCGGGCAGACGGTTGCCGAGAAAGGCAAGATCCGCGGTGAACCGCGCCTCCTCCTGCACCGGATGATGGGTTTGAGGATCGAGCGCGTTGTAGATCGGCACGCAGTCGGCTGCCCCGAGGCCGCGATAGGCGTCGATCACGGGGTCGCCGCCGCCATAGGTGAGGATGAGGTCGATCCGGCTCAGCGATTTGCGAAGCGGGTGCTCGGAGTTCTGCCGCAGCTCGGAAAGCGTTGCCGGCGCATCCACGTCCCAGAAGATCTTCAAAGCCCCTTGCCTGGCATGGCGAAGGACTTCCTGCAGCAGGAGATCGTCCTCGAAGCCGACGCCGCTGGCTTTGACGACGATATCGGCCTCGGCCGCGGCCGCCGTCACCTGCTTCAGCGCCTCGATGGTGCCTTGATAGATGACGACCTTGCACCATTCCGGCGGATCGATGTCGCGGTTTTTCTGCCGGTCGTAAACGTCGGGCTCGTAGAAGGTGATGTCGTAGCCCTTCCGCGCCAAAGCGCGCAGCAGGCCGCGATAGTAGGTGGCGGCGCCGTTCCAGTAGGCGGAAACCAGGCTCGATCCGTAAAAGGCGATCTTCATTCGGCGGCCTCCTTGGCTTGCAACCGCCCGACGACGCCCGCCGTGCCGCATTGCTCCAGAATGGCGAAAAGTTCATCGACGCGATGCCGGCAGGTGTGCCGCGCCCGGATCGTCTCCAGACCGGATGCGATCAGCGAGGCCGCGAGAGCATCATCCGCCGTCACCTCGCGCAGCAGGCGGGTCATCTCGGTCCCATTCATGGCGGCAAGGTAATCTCTACCCGGCCTGAAAAGCGCCTCGGCATCGTGCCAGGGTGCGCAGATCAGCGGGATGCCGCAGGCGAGCGCTTCGAAGACACGGATCGTCGGAATGCCGGGGAGGTTTTCGACATAGGGGCGTCGCGGTACATGCACGGTCACCTTGTGGTCGGCGAAAGCGAGTGGCGCCTCCGCATTGGCGATCCAGCCGCCATAGGCGATGCCTGCATCCTCGAGAGCGTCGAGCGCCTGCCTGGGGTAGCGCACACCGCGAACGGTCGCCCTCAGCCCTAGCGCATGCGCGGGACGGACGAGGAATTCCATCAGCTCGGCGGAGCGCTCGTCATCGCCCCAATTGCCGATCCAAATGAGATCGCCTGTCTTTTCGATCTCCGGTCTCGGATAAAACAGCGCGTCGTCGGCCGCCTCATGCCAGGTAAAGACCGATCTGCCCCAACCGGCCCGCAGATAGCGCTGCCGCAGCGTCTCGCCGAAGGCGAGCACGGCGTCATAATCCTCAAGCGTCAGTCCGGCGATGTCGCCTTTCGCCGACACGGCCCGGTGATGCGTGTCGTGGAACAACAAGGTGAAATCAGCGCCTTTGCGCCGGGCTCGCCCGATCCGCTCCACCAGTGCCGGCTCCGTCCACTCGTGGACCACGACGACGTCGGCCTCGGCGATCGCCGCCTCGTGATCGAAATGCGCTCCGTAGATTTGCGAACGCAGCTGCGGAAACGTGTCGTGAAACTTCTCGACCGCCGTCGGCCCTTGATCGCTAAGCAGGTTGCCGCGGCTCCAGGATTGCTCGGGTTCGAGCGCCAGCGCCTCGTGATGGCGGCGGGTCAGCTCCCGCATGATGCCGCGCAGGAAGTGGGCGTTGCCATGGTTCCAGTCGGAAACCAGCGAATGGGTGTAAAACAGAAATTTCATGATTGCTCCGCCGCTACCAGGTTAAATTTGTCGTTCATCAGTCGTGCATAGGCTTCGAGCACCGCTGCCGCATGCCGTTCCAAACTGAAGACTCGCGAGCGCTGCAGCGATCGCACGACGAGTTCGGCGCGCAATTGCTCATCTTCGCTGAGGCGCATGCACGCGGCTGCCAAGGCCTTCGGATCATGCGGATCGAAGAACAGCGCGCATCCATCCCATAGCTCGCGATAGGTCGGGATATCGGACAGCGCCAGGGCCGCGCCGCATCGCGCCGCCTCCAGGACGGTCAGGCCGAAAGGCTCGTAGATGGATGGCGATACGACGATTTGCGCGCGCCGCATCAAGGCGATGGTCTTCGAATAAGGCAGCGGCCCGCGATCGTCGGCGTCGTCGAGCTGCAGTCGCTGTCCGTTAGGACCCGAGCAGGAACCTACCATGACGACGGGAAGGGGCATCACCGCTGCCGACCTGTCGAGCACCGCGCCATTCTTGCCCTCGTCCCACCAGCGCCCGGCCGCGAAGACGAAAATCTTCTTTGGACGCGGGTCGGACCCGACGCGACTGGCGTTGTGGACCACCTTCAGCCGGGAGAGAGGACCATAGGCGGCCTGCAGAGCGTCCGCATGGCTCCTGCTTGGCGCAAGCACGGCATCGGCGCGGTCGAAACCTTCACGGTTCGCGTCGCGCTGCCAGGCCCAGTCGGGGGGCACCGGCGTGCCGCGCACCGCGGCAAACCACGTGACGACGCAGGAATGGGAAACCACGACAACGGGCAGCGGCGTATCGATCCCGGCGGCCTGAGACGGCAGGTTGAGATGCAGCAGATCGGCGCCATAGGCTCTGGCGATCCGAGAGATTTCGGCGGGCGCGGCAGATATTTCGGCCCTGCTCGCCGCCATCCAGTCGAGAGGGGCATCGAGCCACACCAGTTGCCCAAGCGCTGTCGCTTCGCTGGTCTGTGTTGCCGACGGTGCGGGTCCGAGGCCCGCGAAAACGATTTCCATCCCCTCGCGCCGAAGCCCGGCACCGAGATCCATCGCATAGCGCCAGACGCCGCCAATCGCGTCGAGGGTCATCAATATTCGGTTTCGTCGACGGATCATGCCGAGACCTTTCGATCGCGGCGCAGGATCGGTCGGCCGCCGAAACGGTGTTCGATGAGCCACTCCGCCAGGTGCCGCAGTCCGCTTTCCCACCCCACACGCGCGCTCCAGCCAAGCGTGTGCTGGAGCTTACGTGTGTCCGCGACGAAGAAATACTGATCGCCGGCTCGCCAGTCGTCGAAGGAGGTTTCGACCGGGCGCCCAATCAGCTTGCCGATCTCGCGCAGGACCGCGAGCACGCTGACGGCGTTCGTCGGACCGCCCCCCAGGTTGAAGACGCGGCCCTTGACCCCGTCAATGCCATCGAGGACGCCGCGGTAGGCGGCAACCGCATCCGCGACGTGAAGAATATCGCGGACCTGCTTGCCATCGCCGTAGATCGAGACGGGCTCGCCGGCGAGCGCCCGGATCAGGAAATGCGCCACCCAGCCCTGGTCCTCGGTGCCGAACTGGCGTGGGCCGTAGATGCAGCTCATGCGCAGCACGGCCGTCGGTATGGAAAAGGATTTCGCATAGTCCAGCACATACTGGTCCGCCACGCCTTTCGAGCAGCCATAGGGGGTGCAGAAATCGAGCGGTCTGTCTTCGCCGATGCCATATGACCGGACGGTCGCGTCGACCGGCAGGTAGCGATCCTCGGCCTCGCGCATGGCGAGGTCGTCGAGCCCGCCATAGACTTTGTTGGTGCTGGCAAAGATCACCGGCGCACGTCGGCCCGCCTTGCGAACCGATTCGAGCACGTTGATCGTGCCGCGCGCATTGGCCTCGAAGTCGTCAATCGGATGGATGAGACTGGTGGTGACCGCGGTCTGGGCGGCGAAGTGAAAGACCGCCTTGGCATCGGCGAAGGCTGCCTCGATGCTTCTGGCGTCGCGCACGTCGGCAAGCACCGGATGTACGTTTGAGCCATGCCTCTCGGTCAGCCAGCCGAGGTTCTGATCGACGCCTGGCCTCCCGAGATTGTCCAGCACGACGACGTCTTCACCGTCCTGGAGGTAGCTGTCGGCGAGGTTGGAGCCAATGAAGCCGCAGCCTCCGGTGATGACGATCGGGGCGGCTCCCTTGGCGACGTTGGGGGTGGCGAGCCGGGCGACCTGCTCGAGCCGTTCGACGCCGCCTTCCATCAGCAGGCGCGCGAGCAGCTTCGGCTGGTTCTCGTGGGTGACGGCACCGAGATGGTAATGCCGCGGGTCGAACCACAGGCCCTCCTGCACCGGCACGTCCGGCGGCACATCCCGCCAGGAATACCAATACATCCGGTCGGCCGGCACGCTCAGAGCCTTCACGAAACGCCGCGCCTGCTCCATCTCGTCGTTGCGCCAGGTCGAATAACCGGTTTCGGTGATCCAGATCTCGGCCTTGTCGTTGAAGCGTCCGATAATGTTTCGCATCTCGCCGAGATGCATGTCCCAGCCGCTCCAGGTGCCTTCCTCGCTGTCCCATGTGCCGGGAAAACCGTGAAAGCCGACGGCATCGACGACGCCAAGCACGCCGCGTTCGCCCATCAGGTTGAGCCAATAGGGATCGAAAGGGCACGGGCCCCCGAGCACCGGCTTCCAGCCGCGATGCTTGGCCCAATAGGCCGCGGCGCCGACCATCTCGCAAAACAGCAGGAAGTCCTTGTCCTCGCGCCAGTCCCAGTCGAGCAAGTTGTTTGGCTCGTTCCACAATTCGACATGGCTGAAATACCGACCATATCTGGTGAGCACGTGATCGACGAAGTCGGCATAGGATTTTAGATCGGCCGGTGCGCCGGAAGACCGTCCTGTCCGGGACAAGGACGGCGGCGTGTAGTGAATGCAGGGGAGGAGATCGATCTCGCGCCCAAGCTTCGGGATCAGCCAATCAAACCATGCCTCGCCTCCCGGAGCCAGATATTCAGCCCATGACAGATGCGTGCGCAAGTAGCTGGCGCCGCTTGTTCCGACGTCTGTGATCGTCTGCGACGTCCGCTCGTATTCGCCAGGGCGAAACCACTCGACGAAGCCATAGGGTCTCGAGCACGTGCCGGTGCCGGCGGAGAACGCGGATATAGTCATGATACCAGCCCTCTTTCCTCCAACTGTCGTTTCATCTCCGCGCCGCGATCGATCGCTCCGGCATTTCTCACCCAATCGGCGAAAGGTCCGAGCGTGTTTTCCAGCTTGAAGCGCGGCTCGAAGCCGAGCAGTTCGCGCGCCTTCGCGATGTCGGCAAAGCAGTTGCGGATATCGCCGGAGCGCGCCTTGTTCATGATCTCGGGCCGTATCTCCGGCACGCCCATCGCGTCGGCGAGAAGCGTCGCGACTTCGGTGATCGTATAGGCCTGGCCGCTGCCGATATTGATCACATGTCCCGGCGCGTCGGGTTTTTCGAGCGCCAGGCGGAAGGCGCGCGCCACGTCGCGCACATGCACGAAATCCCGTCGCTGCTCGCCGTCCTCGAAGATCATAGGCGGCTGGCCATTGGCGAGCCTCGAGGCGAAGTTCGCCAACACGCCGGTATAGGGATTGGACAGGGCCTGGCCGGCGCCGAATACGTTGAAGAGACGGAGCGCCACTGCCTCCACGCCATAGGCTTCGCCAAAGATCAGGACCTGTTTTTCCTGCGCGTATTTCGTCAGCGCGTAGATCGAGGCGAGATCGACGGGCTTTTCCTCATCCGTCGCGACCGGCCTCAGGTCATTGCCGTCAGCGCCACGCGGATCCCATTGGGCGGCCCTGATCTGGTCGCTGCGTCGCCTGACCAGATCGAGTTGCGCGCCTTCGGCGGTCTCATATCGGCCCTCGCCATAGACGCTCATGGACGAGGCGACGACAACGCGTCTGGGCCGGCGACCGATCATCGCCTCCAGAAGGACCGCCGTGCCAAGATCATTGCCGCCGACATATCGGGCGATCTCGTACATCGACTGTCCGACGCCGACCTCAGCGGCGAGATGGATGACGCCATCGGCACCCAGCAAAGCCCGTTCGACCGCGGTTTTGTCCCTAACGTCGCCGCGCATGATTTCGGCGGCCTCGGGCGGCGCCGTTTCGGCATCGCCGTGAACCTGATCGATCAACGCATCGAGGACCCGCACCTCATAGCCGTTGTCGAGAAGTTCCTCGACAACATGTCTTCCAATAAAGCCGCAGCCGCCGGTTACAAGGATCATCGCCATCTGATTTCCGTTCGCTCAAGTTGAGATGACCCGCCGAACCAAGCGCGGCGAAGATTGTTCCGGCTTCAATGTCATCTTCTTTGACATGTTCTTTGACATCATCCGGAACATCCGGCGGCGTCGCTGGTTCGGCGGCCAATCCGTGAGCGAAATATTTTCTCGAGGATTGAGAAGCGGCCACCGGCGTCTGTCAGCTAGCAGGCCGGCCCGTGCCAAACGAAGGAGCAATTCATGAACATGTTGGCAAGAGCGGCCGAGGGTGCGACCCGGGCGGCGATCATCACCGGTCCCGGAGACGTGTCCGTCGAAGAGAGACCTCTTCCTCAGCCGAGGCCGGGGCAGGTCAGGATCAGGCTCGAAGGGTCGGGCGTGTGCGCTTCCAATCTTGGCCCTTGGGCCGGCCCGGAATGGATGAGTTTTCCGACGGAGCCGGGCGGTCTCGGGCACGAGGGCTGGGGCAGGATCGATGCGCTCGGGGACGGGGTTTCTGGCCTCAACCTGGGAGACCGCGTCGCCGCGCTCACCTATCACGCCTACGCCACCCACGACATCGCCGATGAAGACATGGTCGTGTCGCTGCCGCGGGCGTTCGATGGCCAACCCTTTCCGGGCGAGCCGCTCGGCTGCGCGATGAACATATTCCGGCGCAGCCGCGTCGAGGCGGGTCAGACCGTCGCCATCATCGGGATCGGATTTCTCGGCGCCTTGCTAACGCAGCTTGTCAGCGGCGCCGGCGCGCGCGTCATTGCCATCTCGCGCCGTCCGTTTTCACTTGAAATCGCCAAGCGCATGGGCGCCGCCGAGACCGTGTCGATGGACGACCACTGGCGGATCATCGAAGCTGTGAGAGAATTAACCAACGGTGCTTTCTGCCACCGCGTCATAGAGGCGGTCGGCAAGCAGTGGCCGCTCGATCTCGCCGGCGAACTGACCGCCGAGCGCGGCCGGCTGGTGGTTGCTGGATACCATCAAGACGGGCCGAGGCAAGTCAACATGCAGCTCTGGAACTGGCGTGGCATCGACGTCATCAATGCTCACGAACGCGATCCCAGGATTTATGTCAGTGGCATGCGCGAGGCGATCGAAGCAATGGTCTCCGGCAGGCTCGATCCGTCATCGCTCTATACGCACGTCTATCCGCTCGAAGGCCTTGGCGAGGCGCTCGACGCCACCCGCGATAGGCCCGATGGTTTCCTCAAGGCGATGGTGACATGCTGATGAATGGGATGATTGAGCGCTCCCCGCGGACGCGGGTCAAGTCCGTTAGGCTCGGTTTTCTCGGTGTCGGCTGGATCGGCAGAAGCCGAATGGAGGCGATCCTCCGCACGCAAATGGCCGAGGCCGCTGCCGTCGCCGATCCCTCGGAGGACATGCTGAATGAAGCCCTGCGTCTTGCGCCGGACGCGGAAATCGTCGGCGGTCTCGATGCGCTGCTGTCACGCGACCTCGACGGCGTCGTCATCGCCACGCCGAGCGCGCTGCACGCCGAGCAGTCGATCCGAGCGCTGCGGGCCGGGGTCGCAGTGTTTTGCCAGAAACCGCTCGGCCGATCCGGCGCGGAAGCGGCAGCCGTCGTGGCCGCCGCCAGATCAGCCGACAGGCTGTTGGGCGTCGATCTCTCCTATCGTCATACGCAAGGCATGCAGCGCATCCGCGATCTGATCAGAAATGGCGAACTCGGCACCGTCTTCGCCGCCGATCTGGTCTTCCACAATGCCTATGGCCCCGACAAGTCCTGGTTCTACGACAAGTCGCTATCGGGCGGAGGATGCGTCATCGACCTCGGCGTCCACCTCATCGACATGGCGCTCTGGTGCCTCGACTTTCCCCAGGTGGTTGACGTCACGAGTACGCTGATGAAAGGCGGCCAGCCAATCAGCGCAGCGGGGGATGTCGAGGATTTCGCCATCGCCACCCTGACGTTGGCAAGTGGGGCGGTCATCCGCCTTGCCTGCTCCTGGCGGCTGCAGGCAGGATGCGACGCGGTCATCGGCGCCGACTTCTTCGGAACATCCGGGGGTGCATCCTTCAGGAACGTCGGCGGGTCGTTCTATGACCTTGCGGCCTATCGCTTCCGCGGCACGTCCGCCGAAGATCTTGCCCTGCCTCCGGACGACTGGGGCGGCCGGGCGGCGGCCGACTGGGCGGTCCGGCTCGCCAGTGGTGAGGCTTATGATCCGTCCTGCGAACGACTTGTCGAAGTTGCCGACATCATCGATGACATCTATCGGCACGCATGAAGCAGCGGCCTCGGCCCGGCCGGATGAAATTGTTTGCAGTCAGCGGTGAATCGGCTGGAACCGCCGCGCCCTTTCTCGGTTTTGGCGGTCGCAAATCATCTGCGGGATAGACATGGCCTCTCGACCAGCACGGAAGACGTCGAAGCCGCGGACAGCCTCGAGCGATATGCTCGTCCGCAGCAAAATTCCTGTCTGGATCGTCAAGGCGCTTCTTTCCAGCGGCATCAAGCGCGTCAGTAAATTGTCTTCAATGACCGACGATGAACTGCTGGCGCTTCCCGGCATCGGCAAGCGCGCGATCGAACTGATCCGATCGTCTCGGAAGGCCCGCGAAAGCGGCGGGAGCCAGGCTCGGGGATCGCCTCTTCGTCGATGACGTGAGGGGCGCTGGTCACACGGAACTCTCCGCCTTCGCGGGGGTTTGGATTTGCTTAACATGGAAGCATGCTATGTCGATGCCGAAATCCGAGCAGCAGCAGACCACGATATCGAGACGTCTCGACCGCAACATCGAGGCTCTGTTGAAACGGCGGGAGCAGGAAGCGCGGCAATCGAGCCGGCAGGAGCGGGCAGCCGATGCTATTACCCGTTTCGCGGGATCCTTGATGTTCGTCTACCTGCACCTGCTGGTCGTCACGCTCTGGATCGTCGTCAATATCGGCCTTGTTCCTCTCGTGCCGGCCTTCGACCCCTCTTTGGTCATTTTGGCGATGGTCGCATCCGTCGAAGCCATTTTCATCTCGACATTCGTGCTGATCAGTCAAAACCGGATGGCGGAAGCCGACGACAAGCGCGCCGATCTCAATTTGCAGATTTGCCTTCTGGCGGAGCATGAGGCGACTGAGTTGCTGACCCTGGTCTCGGCCATCGCCGAGAAGCTCGGCGTCGAAATCGAGACGAGCGAGGAGCTTGAGGAACTGAAAGAGCACGTGAGGCCGGAAGAAGTGCTGGACGAAATCGAAGAGAAGATGCAGCGGCGGGGGACCAGAGAGCCGCCGGCGTAAACCGCCATCGCCGGCGTGTCGCCCGCTTCACGACGGTTTGGTCGGAAAGAATTTCGGCGGGCTTGGAACCGCGTCGATTCCGCGCGGAACATCCTTTCCGGAGTTTGGCAGCAGAACCGCGTGACGGTACCGGAGGGCGAAGCGTATCACGGCAGATACCAGCCGCTGATCCGACCACTCGGTGTCAGGGACGGATGCGCCGACGTCAGCCGACGCGACACGGCGTCGGTAAATGCAAGGTAAACTTCAAGACATTCCAGACCATGACGGCAAAACCCAGAAAAACACCGAGAATCGGTTTCCACAGCGCCGGCGGGTGGATGGGGCTCGGCGAGATCGGTGAGAGAAAGTCTTCTCCGAGAACATATCCCGGTCTCCAGCTCGGGGCTCTTGGCGCATCAAAACAAGCCGGCCGGATATATGTGCGTCAGTTGCGCCTGGGCCAAACCCGCCAAGACGCATCCACTGGAATTCCGTGAAAATGGCGCCAAGGCGACGGCCTGCGAGACGACGAACCAACGCGCCGACCGGTCTTTCTTTGAAGCACATACCCTGACCGAACTCGAAGACTGGCGCGACCACGACCTGGAGGAACAGGGACGCCTCACCCATCCGATGCGGCTCGAGCATGCTTGTTGCCGCCCTGCTGGCCTGAACCTGCCGAACGGCGAAGCGAGAGCGAGACCACCGCCCAATTTCAATCGGTCCGGCTGAGCCGGGCGGCGTGACAGGAGGCGCAGTCGGCGGCAAGAAAAACCAGTTTCCCCTTCGTCGCGTCGCCTGCCGTCAATGCAGCATTTTCCGCATCGAGGCGCGGATCAGCCTCGGTCACATGGCGGAACAGAAAAACCACGATCAGGATGCAGATGACAACACCGGCCATCGGGCCTACCGGCGCGCGGACGACAAGGTCTGGCGCAGGCGATGGGCTGCGGCGCGAAAGTCGCCACCGGCTGTAGACAAGCTGTTCATAATACTCTTTCCACTCAGTCAAGCGCGGGTCGGCGCCCCTCCTTCGACGGCTCAAGGTATGCCCGGCAAATCGGTCGTGTTTTCGGACAGTTCCTTTTCCTGCTCTCCGGCGTCCATCATCTCGCGAAGCGGCGAGCGCGACACATTCGCCTCGATCGCCCGATGACCCGGCGTCTCCGGAAGAGCCTGGCGAAAGCTCTTGGCATAGTCTTTGGGCATCTTCGGAGGCATCATCGGCTCGTATTGGTCAACCATCGCTTGAATGACCACCGGACCGGCGACGGAGAAAGCCTCCGTCAAAGTCGGCTCTATCTGATCGAAACGCCGAATTGTGAAGCCGCGGCCTCCCATTGCCTCCGCCGCCTTGGCGAAGTCGATGGGCGCCAGTTCGCAGGCAAATTGCGGGTTGCCAAGGAACATCATCTGCTCCCAGGCGATCTGGTTGAGCATGCCGTTGCAGATCACCAGCAATTTCAGCGGGAGAGCCATGCGAACGGCGGTCGAGAACTCGCCGAGCTGCATGCCGAATCCGCCATCGCCAATGACCGCGTAGATTGGCCGCTTCGGATCGGCGGCGCCCGCCGCTATCGCATAAGGCAGGCCGGAAGCCATCGAGGCGAGCGCGCCGGAGACTGCGAACTGGTTTGTCGTGCGGAGGTCGATGTGGCGCGCCGCCAGCTCGGTGTTCTGGCCGGAATCGGCCACCAGCACGCCATCGGCCGCGATGCGCCTGCCGAAAGCTCGAACCACCGCCTGTGGCTTTAACGGAGCGCTCCGCTCCGTCTCCATCGTCTCCATCTTTCTGCGCCATTCGGACATCGCCGTTTGCGCCTTTTCCAGGAACGACCGATCTGTTTTCCTGGTCAGCCTAGGCCTAAGGAGCCGTAGCGTTTCCCGCGCGTCCCCCACCAGACCGGCATCGACGGGAAATCGTAGGCCAATTCGCTGAGGATCGCTGTCGATCTGCACGCCGCGAGCGGCTTCGGGCCGCGGGTAATATTCGATGTAGGGAAAGGAGGAACCGACAATCAGCACCGCGTCGCACTGTTCCATGATCTCCTGCGAGGGAGCGGTGCCGAGAATTCCAATCCCGCCGGTCGTCAAGGGATCGTCGTCGGCGAGAGCCGTCTTGCCGAGCAGGGCTTTGGCCACCGGCGCGGCGAGCAGGTCGGCGATCTCGCGCAATTCCTCCGCCGCGCCGACAACACCCCGGCCGGCGAGGATGGCGACCTTGCGGGCATCGTTCAGTATCCGGGCCGCACGATCGAGCTCGATCTCCTCTGGCACTTGGCGGCCGTGGAAATAGCGGTTCGGTACGTGTTTCGGGCGGTTCCGTTTCGATCGCGATTTCCCGTCCATCTCCTGGACGTCGTTGGCGATGGAGAGATGTGCGACGCCCCGGCGCGAGAGCGCCGAGCGGCAGGCGAGGCTGGCGACGTTCTCCATGTGCGACGCGTCACTGACATGCGCATTGTAGAGCGCGACATTGTCGAACACGCGGGTCAAGTCGACGTCCTGCTGGGTAAAGGTTTCGATCAGGTCGTGATACTGCGTCCCGGTGATGGCAAGCACCGGCATCTGATCGAGCTTGGCATCATAAAGTCCCGTCAGCAGATTCGTGCCGCCTGGTCCGGACGTTGCAAGGCAAACGCCGAGATTTCCGGTGAATTTAGCGTAGGCACTCGCCATGAAAGCGGCCGATTCCTCATGCCGGACCTGGATGAAGCGGATCTGGTCCTGGCGCTTGCGCAACGCCTCCATGACCCCGTTAATACCGTCTCCAGGAAGGCCGAAGATGACCTTCACGTCCCATTCAATCAGTGTGTCTATCAATATGTCAGCGGCATTGGGCATCGAAATCGTCCTCTGCTTGTCAAAGACCGCAAACCTGCGTCATTGGGAAAGGTTCCAAAGCCACGCCCCGGAAGAGCTGCGCGGCAGCGAAGCGATGTGGCAGGCAAGTATGCCCGAGCGCGTTCACATCCTATGCGCCAAGCCATAGACGAGGATCGTGACGTAAAGCAGGAAGGCGACGACGGCCACGGTCGCGATCAAGGTGACGGCAATCCGCCCGCCTTTCAGGCTGTTTCGCTGCTGTTCAGTGCTGGGCCGGGTCACCTGGATAGGATCGTGCTCGGGCGCGTCCATCAGGGCTTCGCTTTCGTCGAGATTTTTGCAGGCTCGTCATTTCCGCCGCTTGCGTTAAATGAGACCATCGAGCCGAAAACGATCAAAAGCCCAACTAACGTGATGGCGCCGATGTAGATGAAGGAAGCCCGACCGTCCGATTGCTGGTTCATCTGCCTCTCCCTTGGTTTGCCAAACCAAAGAACAGCGGCAATGTTCCCGCCAGCTGGCCTTATCGCGTCTTTTTGCTTTCCCCGCGGCCATCGACCACGATCGACGTCGGCCCCTGACCTATGCAGCGCATCACTTCCGTCAGCAATATGGAGGGCTCGCATGGTTTTTCCAACCACACGCCCTCGGAAAATGACAAAGCATCCGGGTGCACCTTCCGCTGAGCACCGGTGTAAACAATGAATGGTATATGGCGGCCGCGCAAAGATCTCGCAATCGCTCCAGCGACGCCATCTGTCAATTCGATGTCCATCACCACGAGATCGGGATCGTTCGCTGTCAGCCATTCTTCGGCTGCTCGACAAGACGACACTGTCTCTATCCGATCGAAGCCGGCGCCATGAAGGATGTCTTCCACGTCCATCGCGATGATAATCTCATCCTCCATCAGAAGGATGGACGTCGTTCCTGCAACGCTCATGGCCAAACTCCTAAAATACTGGATTACACAATAGACCTTTCGAGTCAAAATACAGGTTTCGTGCGCTATCGCACAGTTATCCTACCTCGCATGTTTCTCGCGAGGAATACTGGCAAGAGAGACGGGACCACGCAAGTTTTCAAATGGAGCCAAGGCGCGCCGCTGACGCGCCAGATCGTGTCGCCGACGATCTACGGCCTCGTCTTGTGGACGGCAAGTCCGACCGGTCGGCCGTCTGTTTCGTCCTGCATAGTCCGGAACAATCGCTTTGACGAGGAGGTCGGCCGGTTGAGGATTGACCCGGGGATCGACATTCTGGGTCCGGTCGGTTCATGCGTCGCCTGACGAACGAGAATTGCCAGATTGTCGAGGGTGGTGCCATCTCGGCGCGCTCCACGCTGAGACTGTGACTGGCTGCTCAGGCTCGCGATCTCCGTCTGCAAATAGCGGCCCGCGTCGCCCAGCCACTTCCACGCGAAGGAACTGCCGGCCGAGGAAGAGCCGGCTGGCCGTCATTCGAGCGGTTTCGGCGATCGATACCATCGGGCCTCTTTGTTCATAGGGGACAGGGACGCGCGAACACCGGACCGTCTGTACGCTATGGCACAGTGCATTGCTCAACGATTCGAGATGGTTAGGTTCGCCGCAGCAACGGGCGAAGGACTGCCACATGTGGACGAAACCATGGATGACGAGCAATTGAATTTTAGAAATGAGCTGTTGCGGGCCATGGGCCCACAAGAGCGCGATCTGATCGTGCCTCATATGGAGCCAATAACTCTCGATGTCCCCTTAATCCTTGAGATGGAGGATACGCTGGTCGGCGACATCTATATCCTCGAATCTGGACTTGCTTCGATCGTGGCGAGATTTCCGGGTGGGCGCGATATCGAGGTTGGCATCGTCGGCCGGGAGGGAATGACAGGTGCCGCCGTGATGCTCGGCGGAGACCAGTCCGCCAATCGGACGTTCATGCAGGTCTCAGGCCACGGCTTCAAATTACCAGCCCCGATCCTTTCCGCGGCCATGGAAGAAAGCCGGACCTTGCGCGGCCTGCTTCTCGCGTATGTCCAGGCGCTGCTCGCGCAAACGACTTCGACGGTGCTAGCCAATGGTCACGCCAAGCTAGAGGAGCGGCTCGCACGTTGGTTGCTGATGGTCCATGACCGAACGGACGGCATGATGATATCCCTGACCCACGAATTTCTCGCCGTGATGCTGGGGGTCCGCCGCGCCGGAGTGACGGTCGCGTTGCATCTGCTGGAGGGCAAAGGTCTGATCCGGTCCACCCGAAGGCAAATCGTCATTCTCAACAGGCGCGGATTGATCGAAGAGGCGCATGGCTGCTACGGTGCGGCGGAGGAGGAATATCGGCGACTGATCGGCAGCCCTCTCGCGCGTTGAGCGAACTTTTGATCAAACCTGGTCGTGCCGCGGTCAGAGGCGGCGCTTGCGGGCCGATGCCAGGCGACCCACCGAAAGCAATTTGTCCTGGTCTGCCACTCCATGTCGGTAGAGGCTGATCAGCAATGCCGCGATCTCCTGCGTTTCAGGCGCTCGCAGAGGCTTGCCCGTCTCGCAACAGATGGTATTCAAAATGGCCCGCAGATGACTGAGGTCATCTGAATCGAGGGCCTTCAAATGAGCAGACTGAGAATCGAGCATAGCGCCGTTCCCGACATAAAGGCTTCGGATCATGCGGCCCCCATCATGAGGTCCGCAAACGCCTAGCGCAACGCTTGGTGCGTAAACGCACGGATCTAATGATAATAGCCGGCACCAAATCCGAACAATGCCTCTACGATGGCGTTGATGTCGGCGGCACGATCGCTGAGGACGAAGCCGGCTGAGAGCGCTTCGGCCGGATGCCCTTGAGCGAAGACGAAGGGTATGCGCCGGATCTCCAGCCATTCATTCATTGCGAGCATCGCCTCGTCCGGGATCGTGACGTCGATGATCGCCGCGTCACATGCAAAGGTTTCCTTTGGACCATGCATCGCGAACATATCGACGCTGCTGGTGACGACCACGGCTTGACGCGCGGCCCATGCCTTCTTGACGCTGTCTGAGAGAAAGCCGGGTTCACCAATGATGACGATCGTCTTGCCAGCGACCGGACTAAGCGATTTCATAGCGGACGCCTGCAAGAGTGGTTGGACCGTCATCATGCTGCCAACCGGCGATTTACCGGCGCTGACAGGCTATCCGTACCATATTCAAGTTTGCGATGCGACGTTCCTCTAATCCGTCCCGAACCCGACCGCGCTGTGTTGGTTCCCCAGCCGATGGCGAGGTGAGGGGGAGGATTTCGTACGATTCCGCACTAGCGGTTGAAATCGAAAATCCAGAATTTTAGGATCGCCTTAAATAACGAGGAGGAAGACGATGACCCAGCACTCGGGAATTACGAAGCCGGCTCTGCAGCCTGGTGACATCGCCATGTTGCAGGCTGTGTTGCAGGGTTGGTGCCAAGAAAAATCATGCGGGATGGCCAGCCCCGCGGCGCAGCATGTGGCGAGGGAACTTGTCTCCTGGTTCGAGTGCGGCATTCGAGACCAGGGTAAACTCAGCGGTCTGATGCGCTATATGCAAGTGGATTTCAACAGCTTATCGATCCCGACGAAGCCGCGGCGTCCTGAGCCCCTGCCGTTCGCTGTCAATATTGGCGAAACCAGGGTGCTGTAATGGACAGACTTGTCTATTTCAAAAGGATGGCCTCCGATCCGGCCGCGCTCGATACCGTCGTTCGGGGGATTATTGTGCGAAAGATCGTCGATGAACTTCAGGAAATCTGCGATAGCGAGGCGAGCTGCGGTGCTGACCGGTACCCGGCGGTCGATGGTCTGCTTCGGACGATCCGAGCTTCGATCATATCGATCAGCAAAGCCGACGACCGTTGTTGGCAGAAGATCGTTGACGAGCTCCTACAGCTTCGCGCGACGATGGTTGATCTGAAGGCCGGCCATGGTGGCAAGACCTCCCATTGATAGGGAACTACACACGTCCCGCCGATGCGCTCTCATGGCCTTTGGCCAGGACGCATACTGATCGGCGATTGTTTGGGCGTCACTTGCCCGGCAGGTCCTTCTCCGTCGTCGCGGCAGCCGGAAGCCTTTGCTGCGACTGCTCTCTGTCAGAGGCGCGCACCGGGGCCGTCGGCGCCTTGGCGACATACACGCCCAGTCCCAGCGCGCCGATGGCAACGATGAAAGCGCCGGCTATGGCGAAGACAGACCGTCGTCCGTCCTGCTTGATCATTCCAAAAGCGAGGGCGATCCCGAGAAGGGCTGCTCCTCCTGCCACGGCGAACAGCCAGAGATAATTCATCAGCGTAAGCTCCCAATGTCCGGCCGCCTAACCCCGAAGAACAAGGAAGGTTCCTGGAGCATCCGTTTTTTCCAAATCTCGGATGTTCCACCTCGTTCTCTTGAATTCGGCGCAACAGCGGCGAAGGCTATTTGTTCAGGTCCTCCGCCATCTGCAGATGATGTTCAAGCGCAGGCCTCGTGCTTGCCGCCCAAGCTTTCAGCTCAGCATTGTCGCCGCCTTCGCCGTAGCGCTTGAAGAGGTCGACCGCGTCCTCGTGCGCGGATTCCTGGTCGGAATGATATTGCTTGATGAAATCATCGCCTTGAAGGCCCTTCAGCTTGTCGAGCATGTCCTGCTGCGCGCTGGTCATGGCGCTCGGCAACTGCGCCTTGACCTTGCCGGCGGAAATCAGCGCCTTGAGCTCGCTGCTCGTCTTCTCGTGATCCGTCACCATCTGCTGGGCGAAGGTTTTGGTCGCGGCATCACCGCGATCGACTGCCAACTTGCTGGATTCGATCTCGAACATATCACTGGTGGCGGCCTCCTGTACGAAGTCCTCTGTCTTCGGCGCAACGCCAATCAGCGAGTTGACTCCGGACTTTTCCGCGGCGGATTGGGCCAGGACAGGTCCAGCAAGCGAAATGGCAAGAGAGGCGATAATGATCTTCTTCATGGTTGGTCTCCTGGTTGGTGGCTCGATTCGGCCGCTAAACAAGCCCAAGGCGGAATTGTTCCCTGCAAATGGATCCCTCCCGCTTTCCGATGGAACAACTCCTTCCGATCACGGTTTGGCTGTCTTGAGTTTGAAGACCAGAGACGGAAAAATCGTTTCCAAAAACCGAAAGGGTTGCAAGGCGGCGCGTCCGCTCTGCGCTCGGGATCGAAAGGCGGACGACGACATGAAAGCACTTACCTGGCATGGCAAACACGACATTCGATGCGAGAGCGTTCCAGATCCTCAAGTCGAGGAAGGGCGCGATGCCATCATCAAGGTGACGGCCTGCGCGATCTGCGGGTCTGATCTTCACCTCTTCAACGGTGTGATGCCGGACATGCATAACGGCGACATCATGGGCCACGAGACGATGGGCGAGGTCGTCGAAGTCGGCAAGGACAACAAAAAGCTCAAGGTCGGCGACCGTGTCGTGGTGCCGTTCACCATCTCCTGCGGCGAATGCTTCTTCTGCCAGCGCGGCTTTTATTCCGGATGCGAACGCAGCAACCCCGACCCGGCGAAGGTCAAGAAGATGTGGGGGAATTCACCCGCGGGCCTGTTCGGCTACACACATCTTCTTGGCGGCTACAGTGGAGGTCAGGCGGAGTACCTGCGCGTGCCTTACGCGGACGTCGGCCCGATCAAGGTGCCGGACGGACTGACGGATGAGCAGGTGCTCTTTCTCTCCGACATCTTTCCGACGGGGTACATGGCCGCGGACTTCTGCGATATCCAGCCCGGCGACACGATCGCGATCTGGGGCTGCGGCCCCGTCGGACAGATGGCGATCAAGTCGGCCTTCATCCTCGGCGCCGAGCGCGTCATCGCGATCGATACCGTGCCGGAGCGGCTTGCTCTTGCCGAAGCGTCGGGAGCCACCACCCTCGATTTCATGGACGAAGACATCTACGACAAGCTCATGGAGCTGACCAACGGGCGCGGCGCAGACGCGTGCATCGATGCGGTCGGCACCGAAGCCGATCCGTCGGCGAGCTGGGACTCGCGCCTTGACCGCATCAAGGTCGCCACGTTCATGGGAACCGATCGCCCCCACGTTCTTCGCCAGGCAATCCATTGCTGCCGCAACTTCGGTACGGTGTCGATCGTCGGCGTCTATGGTGGTTTCCTCGACAAGATCCCGATGGGTTCGGCGATCAATCGCGGCCTGACGTTCCGAATGGCGCAGACCCCGGTGCAGCACTACCTGCCGCTGCTCATGGAACGCATTCAAAACGGCGAAATCGATCCGTCGTTCATTATCACGCATCGTGCGACCCTCGACGAAGGTCCCGAGCTCTACAAGACTTTCCGCGACAAGAAGGATGGCTGCATAAAGGTTGTTCTTAAGCCGTAACGAACGTCGCGGACGCCCTGGATCCTAGCCGGCATCGAAGAAAGGTCCGATCATGCAGAAGAAATCAAACGACCCTATCGAAGACCGGAATAGGCTTCGCCCACCGGAGATGGAGCTCGAGCCGATCCGGTCCGAAGGTGAAGACCATGGCGCAGCTGTCGGCAAGCGCGATAAAGCTCGAACCGGCCGCCATGCGGAAGGATCGCCTGCGCCGCGCCGCGCCCAGGTGGACAATGAAAGGGTAGAAGGATTGCCCGAAACAGACGCGGCAGAAAGCTTGGCGACGGCGCCACCTGTGATGAAGCGTGACTGAGCGTGGTCCTCCCAGCCGGATGGAGACACAGGAGATCACGATCGCTCCAACTTGCGGGGGATTGGCCGATAACCATGGGGCTCGCCCGCATGACACGGAACCTATTCGTTTTTGGAACTTTGAAGAAAGGCTTTCCTCTCCATGAACAAGGACTTTCCCGCGCCAGCTTTCTTGGAATTTTCCAGATCCGACAATGTTATCCGATGCTGATTGCCGGCCCTTGGTTCGCGCCGATGATGTTCAATGAACCGGGCATTGGCCATCGGGTCATCGGTGAACTTTACGAGCCTGACGATGATACGATAGCAAGCTTGGATCGGCTGGAATCGATAGGCATGCCCGGCAACCTGCGAGTGGTGCTAGACGTGGAACCGGTCGCCGGCGGGCCAATATGTTCAGCACTGGCATACATGAAATCGCGTCGGCTCGCCCACCCTGTTCATTCGACTTATATGCGAGTCTACGAAGACAGGCGGTTTATTCCCTTCGATCGGCGAGGTTTAGACTTGTATCGCGATGGCTGCGATGTTGCCGACATGGAAACGCCCGCGTCACTTCGAGCGCCCTACAAATAGCCCGGCCGCCTGAAGATCCTGTTTGTGGAATTCATGATCCTTCCCGGCCCGGACGTTTCCTAGATCGCGCATGGGCCTCGGCTTCTTGCGCAACGCGCGCCGGGATAGCCGTTTACGATACCGGCAGGTAATGTTGGTCCATGCGCCTCTCGCGCTTCCAAGGCCAATCGAACCAGCCGCATGCGGGCGACGTCTCTGGGTTTCTCCAATGCGGGCTTAGCGTTTCAGCTACTCCTCGGCGTCGGAATAGTTCTTGTATTGCAGCTTCTGGAGCGATGAATCGAGTTTCAGGACCAACCCTGTCGGCGCATAGTCAAGTGCGACCTCTCCGAAGGCGGACAGGCTGGAGCTCACGAGGCGTGTGCCGAACCCCTTCTTGCTCGGAGCTTCCACCGTCGGGCCTCCAACCTCCTGCCAAGTGAAGTGCAGGCGTTGGTCGCCCGCCTCATCGCGTACGGACCATTCGATTTCGACCCTCCCTGTGTCCATCGACAGCGCACCATACTTGCTGGCGTTGGTGACGAGTTCGTGCAGCACCAGGGAGAAGCAAAGGGCCGCCTGTGGACCCAATTCAACCGCGGGACCGCTCGCTTTGAAACGCCCGGACGTCTCAAGTCCGAGATTAATCGCGGTCGCCTCGACGATTGTCGCCATGCTCGTGCCCAGCCAGTTCTGCTGAAGCAAAATGTCGTGCGCCTTTGAATAAGCATTGATGCGTGCCGTGATCGAATGCTCCGCATCCTCGAGAGAACTGGCGTTTCGGAAGGATTGGCTGGTGATGGCCTGAACGACGGCCAGCGTGTTTTTCATGCGGTGAGAGAGTTCGTGCATCAGGATGCGTTGTCGTTCCTCATTCTCTCTCTGCTCGGTGCGATCCCTCAGAATTTTTACGTATCCCTCGACTTTGCCATCGTCCGACGTCAACGCCATCATCTGACCGGACGCCCAGAACAACGAGCCGTCCTTGCGAACGTGCCAGCGCTCATCATTGCCATGACCTTCGGTCAAAGCGGCAGTCATTTCCAACTGGAGAATCCCGGCCTGCCTGTCTTCCTCGGTGAAGATGACCGCCGCAGGCTGGCCGACAATCTCATCCGCATCCCATCCGAGAATCCGGCGGGCGCCCTCATTCCACGTGGTCACCAGGCCATCGAGATCCGTGGAGATGATCGCATACTCGATGGCACTCTGCAGGATGGCTTCGAGAAAGCGCTCTCGAGAACGGCTGGAATTGGAAAAGAGTTTCATGATCATGTGGTGCGCGCGATCCTTTCGGGGCCTGCGGGCTGAAAGGCCTCATCCCGATTTTATACCGGATGCCGTCGCTTTGGCAAAGGCCGCAGCCATCCTGCAAGTCCCGGAGGAGCGATCGCTAAAGGCACGCAACCTTCCTGGAAACAAAGATACGCGAGCGACGTTATCAAGCGACGTCTTAGTGAGCGTGGAAGCATGACTGGCCATTCGAGAGAAAAACTGCATGGGGATTTGCCCTCCGCATCTTCAAAAGCAGCTTCCGCCGATCGGAAAGAGCTGGCAGCGATCGCATTTGAACGGACCAGGATGCCAATGGTCGTCACCGACGCGCGTAAGTCCGATCAGCCGATCGTGCTTGCAAACAAGGCATTCCTCGAGCTGACAGGTTACGAGGCCGAAGAAGTGTTAGGCCACAACTGTCGTTTCCTGCAGGGCCCCGCGACGTCTCCGATCGCCGCCGCTGAAATTCGTGCCGCTATCGCCGGGGAGCGTGAGATCAGCATCGAGATCCTCAATTATAAGAAGAGCGGAGAGCAGTTCTGGAACCGCTTGCATCTCAGTCCCGTCCATGGGGATGACGGAAGGATCCTGTATTTCTTTGGATCTCAAATCGACATGACGGAATACCGGCGGATCGAGGCACTGGAGGCCTCCGAACATCGCCTGCTGATGGAAGTCGACCACCGATCCAAGAATGTCCTGGCGATCGTCGACAGCATCGTTCGCCTGAGCAACGCCGATGACCCCGCCCTTTACGCCGCCGCCATTCAACACCGCGTGCAGGCGCTTGCCCGTGCCCATACCTTGCTTGCCGCACGAAGATGGACAAGCATTTCTCTTGAAGAACTCATTCGCCAACAGGTATCGCCGTTCGCGGCCACCCGCACCTTTTTTAGCGGACCGGATATCGACATGCCTGCGCCGGTCGTCCAGCCCCTTGCGCTCGTGCTCCACGAGCTCGCTGTCAACGCAGCCCATCACGGTGCGCTTGCCGCTGCGCAAGGTAGGCTTTCGATCAGTTGGAAGCCAGGACCGTCCGGAGCCGGCTTCAGGATCCGGTGGCAGGAGGTGGGCGTCGACACTCCGCCTAGATCAGCAAAGCGGGGTTTTGGCACGGTGATTGTCGGCGCAATGGTTGAAAAACAGCTTAACGGACGTCTTGAGAAAACCTGGTCGGACGAAGGGCTGCTTATCGACATTGAGGTCCCGTCCGCGGGCTCTTGATTTCAGGGACGGCCATTGAAATTAGGGAATGCCCCAGTGATTAGGAACTATTGATTGATCGCCCTTGAACAGCCGGGGTCCTGCCCCAATATCATTTTCATTAGGACCATTGGTGGCATGAAAGGAGGAAAAGATGCCGCTTAACGATGTTCCGTGGACCCTGCCGGTGAGAATCCGGTTGCAGTGCGGTTTGGAGCGCACCTTCACAGGCGCATACGACGCCTTGGATTTTCTCGAGAACGAATGGCCGCTGCGTCATGGAAAGCGCCATGAACGCGCAGTGAAGACGTGTCGTGGCGTCCTCAACGGGATCATTCCTAGCACCGTCGCGCGCGAAGCCTTCGTTGCGGCCTGCCTCGAAGCGGGCATGCCGTCCGTGCTGGCCCCGTGGAAGGGAAAGCCGACGACGCATCCGGCTCGGCCAGCACGCCTCGTCGCCCATTAATGCAGAATGCCAGACCTCGCCTCGGACGAGGAGAGGTCTGGCATCAGCGCACTTTTCCCCCGACAGAGTTCGTCTCCGAATTGGTTCCGCGCAGCGAACGAGGTCGACAAGCGGACGTCGATCTTCTAGCCGGCATCACCGCGAAACAGACCGGGAAAAGGCAGTGCAAAGGGCTTGCCGGATCAGTCATGGTGCGACGTTCGCACGCCACGCAGGCTCGGTCGCGGAAAAAGACGATCTGGACTGCAACAAACCTAATGCAGCACAGCAAGCTTCGCCTGCCTCTCCAGAAGACCTTCGACGGTACCAACAAGACTCGCGGCCCGCCGCAAGAGGTCCGCGCCGGTTTCGCTCATCGCGATGTCGTTGGACATCCTTTCCATACAGCCCGCCACCTCCATCATTGCGGTGCCGAGCTCGCTGCGGCCGAGACGGTCCGCCAGCCGTGCAAGGCGGCGGATGTTCTCCACGTAGCGGGAAATCACCAACAGCCGCTCTGGCATCGGATCATGGGTAGTGGTGACACTGCGAGGTTGGGTTTGCCGGACTTTCATGTCGGCCTCCGCTTACTAAAGCAAAACCGGACGGCGCGTGGGCTGCGTTTGCAAGTCCTCGCCTCGCCACTCCTCGAGCTTCTTCAGTGCGTCGAGTATGTCCCTGTATCGAACTGGATGGTGGACGCCCGGCGGATGGCGCAGTTCCGGCAAGGATTCGACCGCGTGAAGATCAGAAGCCCACGAAGCGAGAATTTCTCGTTTCTCGTCTGTCGAAAGCCGCGCTGACACGACCTCCTCCGGGTGGTCAAAGTGTCGGTGCGTGTGAAGAATGTGCGACGCGGATATCGCGTCGACGGCGTTGTGGGGATTAGTGTGGTCAGAGCCTTTCGTTTTCATCTTGCGTCTCCTAAAAACTTCCAGCTAACGGAGCGAAAATCTCCAGGTAAAAAAGAGATTGTTTCAACGAAAACAGCATTCAAGTGGTTTGAAGCGCGACGCTCGAATTTTTTTTGATGCGCCTCTTGAATCAAAAAACGCTCGAGACCAGATCATTTTTCGTCGGTCGCCGGATGGGGCCGATAGCAACCAGGAGACGCCAGGCCGCGTCTCCATTCCATCTCGCTTTACGGAGGATTTGGTATGAGAAACGACTTCGACTTCGCACCGCTTTATCGGTCCAGCATCGGCTTCGACCGTGTCTTCAATCTCTTGACCAACGCGCAGCAGCGCCTGCAGGCCATCGACACCTGGCCGCCCTATGACATCGTCAAGACGGGCGAGGACGGCTATCGAATTCAGATGGCGCTCGCCGGCTTCGCCGACGCCGATCTCGAGATCACGCAAGAGCGCAACGTGCTGGTGGTGAAGGGTCAGAAGGCCGACGAGAAGGATGGTGAATATTTACATCGCGGTATCGCCGGCCGCGCCTTCGAGCGCCGCTTCGAGCTCGCCGACCACGTCAAGGTGGAAACCGCCTCCTTGACGAACGGCCTTCTCAGCATCGAGCTCCAGCGGGAGATCCCGGAAGCGATGAAGCCCCGTAGGATTGCGATCGGCGGCAACGCCGAAACACAGGCCCCTCTGCAGATCGAGGGCGAAAAGCACGAAGCCGCCTAATTTGAAGGAGGAGCGGGGGCGCTGTCTTTGACGGCGCCCCCGTCCGTATTTGACCCCCACCCCGTCGATGTAAGGGAGCCGGCGGCCTTTTGACGGGCGTGGTTGCTGCGATTGGCGCGGATCGCTGCCACAACACAATGCATCACAAGCAGGCGCCGCCACGACGCCTGGTCGCCGATCCAAGCGTCCGTCCGCGCTGCCGCGAGCTCGTACTACAAACGACGTTGTGCCCTATCGGTCGTAAAACTATATTTTGTGTCCAGGTGCCTTAGGCGGCGGTCATGGTGGCAACCGTCATTGCCTTTCCGGCAGACCGATCCGGCCCCATGATTCAGAGGCGCCTGCGTGAAAACCCAGGCAGATGGGAGAGAGCGATGCGGAACTGTTTAGGCCTGTTAACGGCGGCAGTTTTTCTCCTCCAGCCATGCTCCTTCGCCAAAGCACAGGCGCCGAACGCGTTGGAGAGAGCCATTGGAGATGTGCAGCCATGCAGGTCGTTGAAGACCAAGGTATCGAGCTTCGGCATCAGTGTCGAGGTAGGCGTCGACAAGCTCGATTCCGTCAAGATCGAAAACCTGCAATTGTCGGTGAATGGCGACACGGCGGAGGCGAGCGCCCGCGGCACGCTTGCTTGCAAAACCTCGGACGAAGCGCTGGTCGAAGGAGGGTTTTCAGCTACCGCTGAAGTTCGGCTGAAGATCGACCTGTCGACCTGCAAGACGACCGATACCTCCATCGAGATCGTCAAGACTGGTGGCCGGTTCGGCGATGTCGTCAAGGGACTGGAGACCCAGATCTCCAGCGCCCTCCGGCAAAGCCTGGAGAAGAATTTAGCCAAGCTTTGCCAGAAGTGATCAGCGGATCGACGTCGCTGCCAAAAAGTCCCATGACCCGTGAGCGATCGCCGAACCTTGGAAATAGAAATGCCTCAGCTTATCCAGGTCGTCATCGGGTGGATAGTGATCACCCGTCGATCTACCCTGCTTCCCATTCGCGTTTTCGCCCGACGACGTTCCGGCGTGGAGACGTGGCACGGCTCCGAAGCCGCTGTTCGTCGTCGGGCAGAACCTTCATATGGGCGGTTGGCTCGGGCTGCGCACACGAAAGCTTGCCTCGCGCTAGTGGGCCGAGTTCGCCTTGAAGCGAACGTAGACACGAGGCAAGCGCGTGCTACCATCTCGGATCATGCAGCTGCCTTGGCCATCTCTCCGACATCAAGACGCCCATCAGGCCCTATATCGTGGATGCCGTTGCGAACTGCTCCCGATCCGGCAAAGACACGGCAATTTCAAGGATCGGTATCCTGCTCAGGTCGTGCATGGGGTCACCAGGCCTTGCTCGACTCAGCTCCCTTCGTCGACGCCGCCGGCCGGGATCAGGCAGCGTTTGATCTTGAACGTGTCCCAGGCATTTCGAGCTCGCCGTGGAACATATGCGCCGCCCGACCGTTGCTCCGCTCAGTTTGAAAGGTTGTCTGAAATGCCAAATCAGCGTGCCAACGATGATGAGCTTCGCGACATTATCGATCAGAAACTGACTGCACTCATCCAGGAAATGGAGGATGCGGATTGGAGCGCCAAGGACGTCGCTTTTGCGATTAACGATGTCCTCAAAAGCAAGTGGCTTGATCGGATGATGGCGCTACAAGACGCACGCGACGCGGTTCCAAAAGGATTCCTGTCAGACGGGAACGAAGGCTAGCGGTCGGTTATCCACGGCGTGAAAAAGGAAAAACTTTCATGACTGCGACATTCCTGGTCATCGCCATCAGTTCGCTCGATCCGGATGGTAGCGACACCCGTAACGAGCCGATGCTCGTTTACCCCGATGCGCTAAAGACTGCACGGCAACTAAAATCTGAAGGCAAAGCGTTCAGGGTGATCGCTGACGGAGACCAGACGGAGGAACAGCTGCAGTCGTTCCTGGCGCTCGGTGCGCTCGTATAGTCGGATGATGGCGGTCGAGTTGTGGCAGGCTGAGTTCGAAGCCGTCGAGGCAGGAAACGCCGATCAGGTATCGGCTGCCGAGAGGGATCGGGCTGAGGACTATCCACTGACGCTCTATCTCGACATTCAGGCGGATGGAGCGTGTCGTTCGAGACCTATGCCGGCTCGGTCAAAGATCTGTCTTTTGTTGGCTTGCGGGAAACGCTTCCGCGCATCGAGACTCATCTTGGCCATTTCAAGATGCTGACCGTCAGACGGTAAAACCGGGCAACGGGTGCTGACGTTGCAAATGAAGTCGAGGCCGGGACGAGGAGGATCGATTGGTGCAGCGCACTGCTGAAGATAACGCGGCCCGCCGCGCGCGCCGCGCTGAGCGCAGGCAGAAGCAGCGCGACGCCAATGTCGATCGGGCGGCCAAAATGCGTCAGGTACGCCTTGCCGATCCGCAGGCCAACAACCCGACCGAGGATCGACAGGCCGGTCGCACCCATATCGGATGTTCGGGGTGGTACTACTGGCATTGGAAGGGGGCGTTCTATCCTGCGGATGTTCCGTCGAGTCAATATTTCGCAATCTATCAGGGATCCTTCAAGACGGTCGAGCTCAACGCCCCGTTTTATTCGACCAGCTGCCGCCGAGCGTTCGCTACACTCCGGAAATGCTTCAATCCATTTTATCGCAGCTCGACTGCCGCCGCAGGAACGTCATCGAGTTTCGCCACAAGAGCTGGTGGAATGATGAGGTATTCGAAGCCTTCAACGCTGCCGGGGTGATTTTCTGCTCCTGCAGCGGCCCCCGGTTACCGGATGAACTGGTGCGGACCGCCGATGACATCTACGTTCGGTTTCACGGGATCAGGCAATGGTATCGCCACGATTACAGTGACGCGGAATTGCTCGTGTGGGTCGAGCGCATTAGGCAAAGCCGGGCGAAGACCGTATGGGCCTACTTCAACAACGATCGCGACGGACATTCGATCAAGAATGCCAATCGGCTGTCGGAGTTAATGAGTATTTCAGCCACGTAGGACAGCTGCGCGGGACGAGGCTGCGATGGGGCACAGAAATCGCTTCGCGGGATCTTCGCGGTCTCCCGATACTGAACGCGGGACGGTCGGGTCTGCGTCCTGAAGTGCGGCGCATTTGTATCTGTTGCAACAAAATAGCGGTGAACCCCACTGTTCAAGCGGGCGAATGAGGCACATCCCAGCTAGGTGATAGAAGGTCACAACTAGACTTGGTCGCGGTTGCGACCGAACAGCTCGCTCAAAAGCTCGTGTTCCAAGCGTTCTAGCCAATCTCGACGCGCCTCTACAGCCAAATCCCTTTGAAAAGCAACGCCGCTGGCTGACGTGATCGTTTTTGCTCATCATGGTTCGAATTACGCCTTGGGCTTATATCTCAACCGTTGAAAATCCCTGCAGCCCAGTGATTGTCAAATCGCTGTCACGGCGGTGAGTGGCCTGTCATCCTGATCGCGAAGGCTATGAGCAGTGCTGACTGCGGCGATAACCGGAAACTTCGCCTCAACCTTTTTCGGGCAGACGAGACCGAATTCGGACGTTCCTTGTTCGATACTCGGAATTAACGCAGGGCTGGAAAAGCAAGAGACGACAAGCTTGGCTCTTCGGTGGGCTACAAGCCTTTCGCACTGTCCTCCATTGAACCGGATGAGGCTGGACTTTGCCGCTTTAGGACGCGCCGATCCTAAGTTTTGTGCCGAAGCCTGGAGCCTTTCAAGCAATCATCGCGCGATTGTGGCCGCCATCCCACGCCCGCCATTCGCAATTCGACCTGCTGGCGGACCGCACGAGTGCCGCGTTCGCATCTCGCACAATGAAGCAGCGCGGCCGGCTCGGCAACAATTCGTAAAACACGGAAATGTTCAGAGCATGATCGTGCCACGAACCGGTGAGTTACTGGCGGGACGTCCTTCGAAGATTCACCGCCGATTGAAAAAGAGCAAAGGCACTAACTCGTGGCCAACATCAATATACCGTCTTCTCCGATCCGAAAAAGTGACAGTGCCTATCAAATCGAATGCAAATTCGCGCTGGAGCCCTCACTTACAAGGCTTTTCGAAAAGGCACGCTCCGCCGGCTGGGACCCACAGCACATAGCCCTCGCAGTCGCCGCGCTCAGTTGGGAGCTGCTGGTTGATCAGCGCGATAGTATGCAACGCGATGGATGCGGCATTGAACATTAGGGTTCATCCGCTCCGCAAGACGGATTTAGGGAAGTCCTCGGTCCATGCCGGCTGGATTGCGCATACAGTTCTCCTGCTCACGCTGCTGTCGTCGGCCACATATTGCCGTGCCGAGAATGTCATCAGCGTCACAGAGACCGGTGTGAATGTCACGCGGCATGTCCGCATCGGTCTAAATAAGACGCTCATCGTTGAGCTTCCTCAGGACGCTCATGACATTGTTGTTTCAGATCCAGGCGTGTCTGACGCGATAGTGCGAGCGACACGCACCATCTTTCTCTTTGGCAAAAAGGTCGGGCAAACGAATATCTTCATCCTCGATGCGAACAAGCGACCAATCGTCAATATCGATATCGCGGTTGAGAGAGACATTGCCGGGCTGGAGACGGATTTGCGTCGTTTGATACCAGATGCGGCCATCAAGGTTGAGATTATTTCCGATAATATTGTCCTCACCGGCACCGTAAGGTCGGCACAGGACTCGGCACAAGCCGCCGATCTTGCATCCGCTTTCGTCAAAGGCGGGGAGGCGACGACCCGCACCCAAAGTGCGTCGAGCGGGGGTAGTCAAGGATCCGTGGCCCTTGTTGCGGAAGATCGGCAGGAATCCAAAATCATCAACCTTCTTCGCATCGCAGCCGACGATCAGGTGATGCTCAAAATGACGATAGCGGAGGTAAAGCGAGAGATCCTGAAGCAACTGGGCTTTGACAATGAGCTAAAAAACGCTGGTGGCTCAACAATTGCCCAGCTGGGAACGGCATCGACGGATGCGACGACCGCGACCTCCGGCGGCGGCCTATCAGCCCTATTCAGCGGATCCTTCGGCAAGTATGGCCTCTCAACGACATTGAATGCGCTTGAACAAGCGAAAGTGGTTCGAACCTTGGCCGAGCCGACATTGACGGCCGTCTCGGGTCAATCGGCATCGTTTCAAGCAGGTGGCGAGGTCCTCTATTCAAACACCGACAGCGATGGCAATACGACCCAAACCCCGTACAGCTACGGCATCAGCCTCTCATTCAAGCCCATCGTCCTAACGTCCGGTCGGATCAGCCTGCAGATCTCAACCGAGGTGTCCGAACCGGTTACCTCTATATCCGGTTCATCCCCGACCTACGGCAAGCGTTCGACCAGCACCACCGTTGAACTGCCATCGGGTGGTTCGATCGCTCTGGCGGGGCTAATCCGAGATAACTTCAACAGGACCTCCAATGGGACGCCGGTCTTGAACAAGATTCCAGGGTTTGGCGCTTTGTTTCGCCAGACAAGCTTCGAGAGAAACGAGACTGAACTCGTAATTATCGCCACACCCTATTTGGTTCGCCCTGTCGCGGCAAAAGATCTGAATCGGCCTGATGACAATCTTAGCCCAGCTGATGATGCCTCTCAGGGGTTACTCGACCGGATCAACAAGCTCTACGGCAACGGCAAAACCTTGGAGCCGACAGCGCAATATCACGGCACCGTCGGCTTCATATACAAGTGATCGTTGCTGATAGTCTGACGTCCGGAGAGGCCCGGCCTGTCATTCAACCGACCTGCCTCTTCGGTCAGTGCCTTGGCGTGCCAGCAGGTGAGCCCGACAAGAACACGGCTAACAAATATCGCCATTGAAGGGGTTTCCCAACGTTAAAAGCTCAGCTCCGAGGTTGGCATGACTTGGACAAGCGGGACGCTCACCATCCTTTCCAAACCATCGATCTTGCTCGCGCGCCGGGCGTCCGGGGTCGCACCAGCGGGCACCATCCGTGGTCGGACGTGGCACCCCGGAGCGGTCGCACTCGTCTGCTTTTACTCAATTTTACGCAGCCTTTACGCTGCTTAACGTTGAACCCGCTACCAAGGATGGCGACGTAGTCAGGAACCCGTCCATGGACATCGAAATGAACGACGGTAAATCGCGACAGTCCCTCCTGCCGTGGCGCGGCGTAGACCATCCGCTCAGGACACGGTTGCTTTGCCTGATCGCGGGCCTGGTCGCCTCCGGCTTGTCGACGTCCACATTTGCCGAAGACAGCGCAACCGGCAGTACGTCGCTGTTTCAGGTCGGGTCCAGCATCGCCGACACAGGAACCGGATACTCGCTGTTTCGCGGACCGCAGCACGGCTCCAACGACTATTGGATTGAATGCTCTTGTTCGAACGGCGCATTGGCGGTCAGATCGTGTCCTTCCTTGAGATACAAATGCTATTGCGCAGATAAGCCCTCGATATCTTGCAGCCAATGATCTGTGCGCCCCGCAACCCAGCCGTGCTCGGTTCTGAGCGCTTCGGCTCAACGGTGTCCGCCAGGATGCCGGCGCCTTGCGACCTAAATCGCGTCGCTCCTTTCCCCGATGCCGGCAACGACTGCCTTCCCGCGACGTCTGTCCCCACCGGTTCCTTTCATTCGGCGTCTGGACGATTTTCGTTCGCGTATATCCACCATGCCGATCCTGTCGGCAGCCTGTTTGGCGGGCAGAGGTCTCGGGTCGTGGACGGCGACGCCCTTTGCTTCTCCCTCCGCCCCGCCCGAGATCAAGCCGGCCTTTGGCCGATCTATTCATGCGGTGTTTCCGGCCCTGCTGCACTGCGAGGACGGAGGCGAAATCACCCACGATGGGCTCTGCGTTTGGGGATGGGGTTGCTGCAGGTCGCGAGCGAGCGCCGTCGGGAGGTTTGGGTTTGGGGCTGAGACTGGCGAGCGTTTTGGCACTGCTCCTGTCGGGTTTGGTTGGGCCAGAAGCGGCCCAACGAAAAAATTCCGATGAGGCCTCATGGAGAATGGAAAGTGGATTCAACCGCGCCGGATCGTTGGCCCTGGGCGCCGCTGCGCCGAGCGAACAGCTCCTCGTCGCCGCCGACGGCATAAAGGAGAAATACGATGACTGGGGCGTTGAATGCGCGGTCGTCGACGTCGGAAAGCAATGTGCCGCGGGTCAGTTTCATGAAGATCCAAAGAGCGGTTTGGTTGCGTTCGCAATTCAGGTCTACCCTTCTGAAGAGCTGGGCACGAGGGTCCTGATCAGGATGCCGCTCGGCTTGAAGTTGTCGGACGGCGTGCGCCTCGAGCTTGATACGCAACCCTCAAAACAACATGCGGATGTTGCGACGTGCCTGCCCGATGGTTGCGTCGTTCTTCTCATCATGTCCGACGCCACCATAGACATTTTGAAGGCCGCGCAGGTGCTCACGGTGAGCGCCACTTCGTTTGCTTCAGGTGGTAAGTTGACCTTTCGCGTCTCTCTGAAGGGGTTTCCTCGTTCGCTCGAACGGCTGGATGAACTGCGATGATCGCGACGCTCCCATGGCGGATGCCGTTCCTTACTCCCAACGGCTGACGGACTTGGGCGCATCGAACCATGGCAAATGATAGCGCCGATCTCATGAGATATAGGGCCGCGGCGACAGCACACCATTATTCGGCAATCAAACGCTGCTTGTGACGTTTTCGAATGCAGCGGTTCCAGCAGCTTAACGTTTCTCGGCGATCTCGGGATGTTTCTGGAGGTTTCCCGCAGACGACAACGAGAATTGAAAGCCGGCAGTGGAAGAAGAAATCAATCATCGAGGTGGGCGATATGGACCATATATTAGTCGTTGATGGCGATCTGGAAATCCGCCGGCTACTGACACGTTATCTTGTCGATCAAGGTTTTCGTGTCACCGCTGTTGCATGTCGGCAGGACTGTGAGAGGTGGATCGATACCAGCACGCCTGACCTGATCGTGCTCGACGTCCTGCTTCCGGATGGTTCGGGCCTTGATATCTGCAGGAACCTGCGCGCTAGCCAGTCTCGAATCCCTGTTATTCTGCTGACCGCATTGAAGGAGGAGGTGGACCGTATCATTGGCCTGGAATTCGGAGCGGACGATTATCTTGGCAAGCCGTTCAATCCGCGAGAACTCGTGGCAAGGATCAGGGCAGTCTTGCGACGAGCCGGCGACGCTGAGGACAGTGACACCGACGTCAAGGTCTTCACTTTCGCAGAATTCATCGCTGACACAAGCACCCGGCGGGTATGCAAGTTGCGTGGCCCAGAAATTGAGTTGACCGGAGCGGAATTCGACCTGTTGGTGGTCTTTCTTGAACGACCGGGCCGACTCTTGTCACGAGACCGGCTGCTTGATCTGACACAAGGGCGCAAGAGCGAGCCTATGGACCGATCAATAGACGTCTTGATGAGCAGGCTGCGACGTAAGCTTGGTCAAACCCAAAGCGGCCCCCTTTTCCGGACGATCCGAAATGGCGGTTACCAGTTCACGCTTCCAGTCAAGGCAGGCGTGCCTGACGTGGCAGCTAGCATTGCGGTTCTCACCGGGAACGACAACGTTCGCTCCCTATGAGCGCGCTGGAGTCTTTTTTCGTCTCAGCTTGCCAACGAACTGGCCGGTGGCGACCGCATCTGTCAACGGTCGAGATCGCAGGCGCTAACCGCCGGGATGACCGATTTGATGAGCGGTCCAAAAGGAGAGAAGCGGCGAGCGTTAAACGCAGTTGAGGACATTCTCACTGTTATGATGTCACGTTTCGCTGCGCTGCATCGTCATCACTTACGAGAGCCTTGATTGTTGGAGAAGCGGCAATGGCTGACAGCGATGCCTCGAGCTAGCCGAGGCATTCTTGACCGCCTCGCGCGACGGCGACCTGGCGAAATTGCGGGCGATACTCGCGGCCGACGTGGCGGTGTACGCCGATGGCGGGGGCAAAGCCGCGACGGTCACGAACGAAGTTGTTGGAATAAGGCGGTTATGCGCCTGCATGCCGGGCTCGCGCGGCTGTTCGATCGCAGCCGTTCGCGCCTGCTGCCATGAGTTTTATGACGCCAGTCTGCGCTCCCGCGCCAATAGCCGCAAGTTCCAGTAGAAGGTCGCGCCATACACCGTGCCCCGGGGAGATCGACAAGGCTAAGGCAGCCGGGGAGGTTTTGCGCTCACGGACAATAGGCGGCGGAGCGCGGTTTGACCAGCGCTGAACGCGCGCGTGGCTCTGGTGTCGCCAGGGTATGGACCGCCGGCGCAATAGTCGCTATTTGCAGGACATGCTGCGATGTTGAAAACGTCGCTGAAACATCACCGCAGATACCCAAGGCTTTTTTAAATTGAAAAAAGTGCAGCGCAGCTTTGCCGTCGAGTACAAATCAGGTCGGCGAAAACTCAACTCCAAACCGAGTTCGATCTGGGCAGACACGGATCTCAAGTCCGTTGCGCAAGATATGCAGGACGAGGCAATGCCATTTATGTCATTGGCTCCTCAGGCAAGAAGCACCGGAATGCTTGTATCCGAAGAAGAACAGGCCGGGCCGTTATTGACACTGCCGATCGAGCAAGAGACAAATGCATCGGCTTTACAGGAGACCATAATGGCCGACGAAAAAGATACGACAACCAATGCTGACACGCCGGCCGCCGCGGCGCCCGATGGACTGAAGAAGGTGCGCAAACCTCGCGCCAAGAAGGTGGTGCCTGCAACCGCCTCAGCCGCCGTTTCTTCGCAACCGGCAGCGGCTTCGGATGCCAAAGCTGGAAAGCAGACGAGAGGACGCAAAGCAAAGCCTGACGAAGGGACGACGAGTGCCAAGCGTGTACCTGTCAAACGTGCTCCGAAGGCTGTGTCGATAGCGGCTGCACCGTCGGTGGCGGCAGTTGATGAGATTTCGGATCTTCTGCAGCTCGAAGAGGAAAACCAGAAACTGCGCAAGCTGCTGGCGGAGAAGCTCCGCGCTGAAAATGCCGATCTGCGAAAGCGCCTCAACCTCGGTTGATCGGCAGCAGACGGTCAAGCGCTGGCCGCATTCTCATGCTTATTGAAGTGAAGATTTTGGCGGCGGTTCGTTCTGCCGCCAACGTTTTTGCTCGCAGTTTGCATACGCAGTAGAATTCGAGGTCAAATAAAATGGCGTCTCCATGGAAACTTCTTGCTGGGCTGGTGTCACGGCAACGCCAGCAGAAGCAAGAACACGGCTCGACCGATGATGTGAAGCCGGACGTATCAGCCATCGCCGAGCCGACTGAAGCGGCGGCCAACAACCGGTCGAAGGCCGCAGACCGTGCGGCCAACGAAAAGCCGGTCACCCACGAACAACACGAGGCGGTGTCGGTAGACCCGCGTCGTCATGCCGAAGAGGCGGCAAGCAGTGCTGATCACACGACAGATGTCGAAAGCGCCACGCTCGAGATAGCGGCTGATCCGGCCTCATCCGATGTGGTGGACATAGCTGCACACGCCGCGCCCAAGCCCTCGCGGATTGACGATGGTGCAGCGCGAAAGCGCAGCAGACAGGCCAGGAAAGCGGACGTCGTCGATGTCGTTTCGCGACCATCTCCACGACTTGCCATCGTTTCCGACGATGCAATCGGCCTTGAGGGAGAAATCAGGATGCTCCGGGATCAGTTGGCGAGGAAGCTTCGGCTGCAAAACGCACAACTGAGGAGGATGCTGGATCGGTTCGAGCGCTGAATTGTCAATTCCCGTTGTACCCAATGGGTCCAATGCGCCTTGGCCCGGAACGGCTATGAGCTGCGTTGCTGGCGCATTGCATAAGGTCTATCGGCCCGGCCATCGAAGATCGAGCTAGCAACTGGCGTTTGATATGGCGCTCAATCCGGGTTCTGTCTGCCTTTGCCTAAAACGACTTGGTGGTCCCTCCCGTCTTTACCAGTAGCCCGCCGGACTGGGTTGGCATTGACATGCGTGAAGTCATGCTGGCCAGTCCGCCCGACCACCTTCCCACGAACATTGCCCGGCGTGGCAATAATTGCAAAAAGCCACCTCCCGGCGTCGACGACAAGTTGCCGGCCGGCAGTCGATCCCATTCTCGCGCCCATGCCCGGATGTTCGGGACGAGTATCTCGATTGGCGCGTGATGTCGTATCGCGCGCGCTTCATCCGCGAAGCTGGCGACGGGATCCGGATCGCGGATCAGCCATGTCCGCCTGCGTCTAAACCTCCCACTTGGATTGCGGCCATCGCGTCCTGTCCCGGCTTTGGTCCTGCCAGGCTCGCGCCGCCGGCAACGGCCTTGCCGTCCTCCACTGCGTTGCGGCCCTGCGGGTGCAGGCAGCGCTTGCAGCCCGGCTTTCGAACCGCCGTAGCAGGTCGCGATGGCCGCGACCTCGAAATGGAGGTTCCAACATGAGCAGGCAACAATCCAATCAACGAACCGATATCTACAGCCGCATCACCGCCACGATCATCGCCGATCTCAAACGGGGCGTGCGGCCATGGACCAAACCCTGGACGACAGGACATGCGACAGCCGAGGTCAGCCGGCCACTGCGCCACAATGGCCAACCCTATTCCGGGATCAACGTTCTGCTGCTGTGGTCGCAAGCCATCGCCCGCGGCTTTGCCTCATCGAGATGGATGACGTTCCGCCAGGCCATCGAACTCGGTGGCGCCGTTCGCAAGGGCGAAACCGGCACAACCGTCGTCTTTGCCAGTTCGTTCGTCCGCACCGAGACGACCGACACGGGCAGCGAGATCGAACAGGATGTTCCATTCCTCAAAGCCTACACGGTGTTCAACACCGATCAGATCGCCGGTCTTAACCGGCGCTTTGACGACGTCGCACCTCTCCAGGATCCGATGAGCCGCATCGGCAATGCCGGCCGCTCTTTGCCAATACCGGCGCGCTGATCCGCCACGGAGGATCGGCTGCCTATTATGCCGCTCAGCGTGATTACATCCAGATGCCATGCCTGGATGCCTTCCGGGACGATGCTTCCTATGTCGCCGTCCTCAGCCACGAGATGACGCACTGGACCGCCGCACCGCGACGGCTGGATCGCGATCTCAGCCGCTACGCGAAAGACCGGAGCGAACGCGCCCGCGAGGAGCTGATTGCCGAACTCGGCAGCGCGTTTCTCTGCGCCGATCTCGGCATCGTCCCCGAACTCGAACCACGCCCCGACCACGCCAGCTATCTCGATGGCTGGCTGAAGGTTCTCCACCACGACAAGCGCGCCATCTTCTCGGCGGCAGCACATGCGCAGCGCGCCGTCGACTACCTGCATTCCTTGCAGCCGGAGCGCAACGAGGAGGAGGCGGCGTAAGCCGTCTCTTCTTCAACTGATGAAATGCTCGGATGATCAGGCCGCCCCGCGGGCCTTCCAAGCCTGCATGGTGAAAACCGACGCGCCGCTCCGTAGCCTGATCGCGCCGCCGCCGAGGCCTTGCCCAGACCGAACGGTGAAGTGGCACCAATTGCCTGCTGCACGTTCTCGCATTTTGTTCATGAGCCCCAGACCACTGACTGCTCATGCCGCTTAATCAGGTGCTTGAGGTTATCGAAGCTGGTGCGGATGTGGCGGGCGAAGTTGTCGGCGGCGGGTGTGCGGGGTGCGTCCGAACGCTTCAGCAAGCCGAGCGCGCGTTCCGAATGGGGGATGGGAACGGGCAGGGCGGTGATGGACTTTTCGTTGCGCAATGCGAAGACGACGCTGTGCGGCATGATGGTCAGCGCATCCGCCGCCTTCATGTACTGGACGACGCTCATGAGGGAGCCGCCCGAATAGCGGATCTTGACTTCGGTTGCGCCGAAGGACAGCAGCATGCTGCGCAGATCGGTGAGTAGCGGGCTGCCTGGCGGAGGCGCCACCCAAGGGAAATCGAGCAGGTGCGCCGGCTGAGGGCGCCGCTTCAACAGCAAAGGATGGGTGACCCGGCAGGCGACGACGTTGCGGCCGGGCAGGATTTGCTGAAATTCGAGGCCGGAGCCCTCGTCGAGAATATCGATCGGGCAGATGGCAAGGTCGATCTGGTCGGCATTGAGCGCGGCACGGAGGTCTGGGAAGTAACCATAGCTCTGGTCGATGCGCACGTCTGGATGCAGGTTCTGGAACTCGGCGATCATGCCGGCGATCAACGCATCCATGAAAAAAGGCGTGCCACCGACACGCACTACGCCGCTTCTGCCGGCCCGAAAGCTTTCGACGACATCGGAGGCCTTGCGCGATGCCGACAGCATCGTCTGGCCGTGATCGGCCAGCGCCCGACCCAATGACGTTGGCTGCAACGGCCGCCGCCCCTTGACGAACAGTGGCTCGCCGATGCGAGCCTCGAGCATTGCGAGCGTACGCGAAACAGCCGGCTGCGATAGGCCGAGCAGGGCAGCTCCCTCGGTGACCCCGCCGGTCTTAACGACTGCCGCAAGCTGGACAAGGTGACGTTCGTCTATCTTCATAACGATATGATATATTAATCGCGAATAAAATCATTACCGGCACATAGCGTTTGGACTAAATTTGTCTCCACCAGCCATTGCCTTGGAGGAGACGCATGACGCCGGGTCCGATGGCGCTGAATTTCAGCGAGGCCACCTCGCATGACATCTTTGCGCAACGACTTCAGCCATCAAAGGACAACATCCTGCCGCAGGTTCTCGCGGCGGCGGTGACGCATCTTCATACCCTGATCCGCGAAGTGCGGCCCACCCAGGCGGAATGGCGCCAAGTCATCGAATTCTTGACCGACGTTGGCCATGCAAGCGACGAGCGGCGCCAGGAGTGGGTGCTCCTGTCGGATCTGCTCGGCGCTTCGACACTGGTCGAGGAGATCAATTCGCGCCGTCCGAAGACGGCCACCCCCAACACCGTGCGCGGACCGTTCTTCCGCGCCGACGTTCCGCAATTGCCGCTCGGCGGCAATATTTCGCTTGATGGTATCGGCGAGCCGCTGGAAGTTTCCGGCCGCGTGCAGGATCTCGATGGCGATCCCATCGCAAATGCCGAGATCATCACCTGGCAGGCCAATGCTCAAGGCCTCTACGAAAACCAGCAGCCGGACCTGCAGCCGGAATTCAACCTGCGCGGCGGCTTCCGCACGGATCCCGACGGACGTTTCCACTATCGGACCATCAAGCCATGCGGCTATGGCGTGCCTGACGATGGTCCCGTCGGAAAGCTTTTGCGGCGGGCGGGCTATCCGCTGCGCCGCCCCGCGCATCTTCATTTCATCATCAAGGCGCCGGACTTCGAGACGATCACCACGCATATCTATGACGGCAGCGATCCGCATCTGGCCGAAGACGCGATCTTCGCCGTCAAGCCCGAGTTGGTGCGAACCTTCGAGCAGCAGGGTAAGCGGTGGTTGTTGAAACTGACGTTCGTCATGGTCCGCGCCAGGCAGGGAGCCGATACATGAGCCGGATTTTCACCTATAGCGGCAGCCCCGCCCATATCGTCTTCGGCGAAGGCAAGAGCGCCGCCGCCGGCGAGTGGGTGGAAAAGCTCGGATGCACCAAGGCCCTCGTTCTCTCGACGCCGCAACAGAAGGCCGACGCCGAAGCGCATGCCACGCGGCTGGGCTCTCTCGCTGTCGGCGTCTTTGCCGGCGCCACTATGCACACGCCAGTCGATGTCACCGAAGAGGCGATGGAGGTGGTTTTCCAAACGCAGGCCGATTGCGTCGTTTCGCTCGGCGGCGGCTCGACCACCGGGCTTGGCAAGGCGATCGCCTATCGCACGGATCTGCATCAGATCGTCATTCCGACGACCTATGCCGGATCGGAAGTGACGCCGATCCTCGGCCAGACCGAGGCCGGGCGCAAGACGACCGTGCGCCATGCGAGCATCCTGCCAGAGGTGGTGATCTACGACCCGGCGCTGACGCTTGGCCTGCCGGTCGGCATGAGCGTCACCTCGGGCCTGAATGCCATGGCCCATGCGGTCGAGGCGCTCTACGCGCAAGACCGCAACCCGATTTCGACGCTGATGGCGGTCGAGGGGCTGCGGGCCTTCAAGACCAGCCTGCCTGATATCATCGCTAATCCCCACGAGCCCGATGCCCGTGCCGATGCACTCTACGGCGCCTGGCTTTGCGGCACCGTGCTCGGCACGGTCGGTATGGCGCTGCACCACAAGATCTGCCACACGCTGGGCGGCACTTTCGATACGCCGCACGCCGACACGCATGCGATCATGCTGCCGCACACCGCCGCCTACAATGCCGCGGCGGTGCCGGAACTTCTGGCGCCGGTCGCCGATATTTTCGGCGCCTCGGTCGGCGGCGGGCTTTGGGATTTCGCGAGACAAATCGGTTCACCGCTGGCGCTGAAGGGTCTGGGCCTGAGCGTTGCCGATCTCGATCGCGCAGCCGAGATCGCCACCGAAAATCCCTACTGGAATCCAAGGCCGATCGACCGGAAGTCCATTCGTGCCCTGCTGCAGGATGCCTGGGAGGGCAAGCGGCCGGCATAAGCTGACGACAGACATCACGCTCTCTGGGAGGAGAGGAAAATGGGAGGAGGAAACATGTTTACCCGACGCGATTTTCTGAAGACGACGGCCGCCACCGGTGCATTGGCGGCGACATCCGGGCTCGCCGCCCCCGCGATCGCGCAGGACGCCGCGATCAAGCTCGGCTATGTCAGCCCGCAGACGGGACCGCTTGCCGCCTTCGGTGAGGCCGACAAGTTCGTCATCGACAGTTTTCTGGCAGTCACCAAGTCGAAGGGTCTCAACTACGAGGTTGTCGTCAAGGACAGCCAATCCAATCCGAACCGGGCGGCGGAGGTCGCCAAGGAACTGATCGTCACCGACGAGGTGAACCTGATCCTCGTCGCCTCGACGCCGGAGACCACCAATCCGGTGGCGACCACCTGCGAGGCTGAGGAAATGCCCTGTATTTCGACGGTGGCTCCCTGGCAGCCGTGGTTCATCGGCCAGCAGGGCAATCCCGGCGACCCGACCTCCTGGAAACCATTCAACTACGCCTATCACTTCTTCTGGGGTCTCGAGGACGTCATCTCGGTCTTCACCAACATGTGGGCGCAGATCGAGACCAACAAGAAGGTTGGCGGCCTCTTCCCAAATGACGGCGACGGCAATGCCTGGGGCGACAAGGTCGTCGGCTTCCCGCCGGTGCTGGAAAAGATGGGCTACGGGCTGATCGACCCCGGCCGCTATCAGAACATGACGGATGATTTCTCGGCGCAGATCAACGCCTTCAAATCGGGCCAGTGCGAAATCATCACCGGCGTGGTGATCCCGCCTGACTTCACCACCTTCTGGAACCAGGCCAAGCAGCAGGGTTTCGCCCCGAAGATCGCCTCGATCGGCAAGGCACTGCTGTTCCCGCAGACGGTGGAGGCGCTCGGCAATGCCGGGCATAATCTGTCGTCGGAAGTCTGGTGGACGCCGAGCCATCCGTTCAAATCGTCCTTGACGGGCGAAAGTACAGCAGAGGTGGCGGCCGCCTTTACCAAGGCGACTAGCAGGCCGTGGACGCAGCCGATCGGTTTTGCCCATGCGCTGTTCGAGCTGGCGGTGGATGCGATGAAGCGGGCCGGAGATCCGACAGACGGGGATGCCGTCGCGCAGGCGATTGCCGCCACCAAGCTCGATACGCTGGTCGGGCCGATTGCTTGGGACGGCAAGGGCCTGCCGCCTTTCGCGGCCAAGAACATTGCCAAAACGCCGCTCGTCGGCGGCCAGTGGCGGTTGAAGGACGGCGGCGGCTACGATCTCGTCATCACCGACAACAAGACGGCGCCGAACATTCCGATCGGCGGCAAGATGGAAGCAATCGCCTGATTTTTTTGCGCGGGGCCCGTTCGGCCCCGCCTGTTCTCGGAGGAATGGGTTTGGCAATTCTCGAACTCGATGGGGTCTCGAAGAAATTCGGCGCATTGACGGTCGCCGAGCAGATTTCCTTTGCCGTCGGCGAAGGCGAGGCGCTTGGCATTATCGGGCCGAACGGCGCCGGCAAGTCGACGCTGTTCAATTTGATAACCGGCAATATCCCCGCCGACAGCGGAAGCATCCGCTTTCTCGGCGGCGACGTGACGCGCACGCCGCCGATGGCGCGCTGCCTGGCGGGCATGGGCCGCACCTTCCAGATCCCGCAGCCGTTCGAGAAGCTGACGGTCTTTGAAAACCTCCTGGTCGCAGGCGCTTTCGGCTCGCGGCGGCGCGAGGTCGAGGTGTCGGACCGCTGCGCCGAAATCCTGGTGGACACCGGCCTGATCGACAAGGCGAATGTTTTGGCCGGAAGCCTGTCGTTGCTGCTGCGCAAACGGCTGGAGCTCGCCCGAGCGCTGGCGACGGAACCGAAGCTGCTGCTGCTCGATGAAATCGCCGGCGGGCTGACCGAGGGCGAGTGCCGGTCGCTGGTGGCCACCATCCGCGCCATTCATGCGCGCGGCGTTGCCGTCATCTGGATCGAGCACGTGCTGCATGCGCTGAATTCCGTCGTCGAGCGGCTGCTGGTGCTGCATTTCGGCAAGGTCATCGGCATCGGCAAGCCCGACGACATCATGGCATCGCGCGACGTGCGTGAAATCTATCTGGGGATCGAGATCTGATGGCGCTGCTCGAAACCAGAGGCCTGACCGCCTCCTACGGCGATTTCCAGGCGCTGTTCGGCGTCGATATTGTGGTCGGCGCCGGCGAGACCGTCGCCATCATTGGCGCCAACGGCGCCGGCAAGACGACGCTGATGCGCTCGATCTCAGGCGTGCTCACCAATGCGGCGTCATCGATCCTTTATCGCGACGAGCCGATCGGCGCGCTGTCGGCGCCTGACATTCTGGCGCGCGGCATCGCCATGGTGCCGGAAGGGCGAAAACTCTTTCCGTCGCTGAGCGTCGAGGAAAACCTGCTGGTCGGCAATTATGGCCGCAAGGTCGATGGCCCGTGGACGCTCGAAAGCATCTTCGCGCTATTCCCGATCCTGAAGGAGCGGCGCGACAATCCGGCCACGGCGCTTTCCGGCGGGCAGCAGCAGATGGTGGCGATCGGCCGCGGGCTGATGTCCAATCCGGCGATGCTGCTCTGTGACGAGATCAGCCTTGGCCTTGCGCCCGTCGTGGTCCGCGATATCTACGCCGCCTTCCCGCGCATCCGCGAGACCGGCGCTTCGATCGTCATCGTCGAGCAGGATATCGCCCAGGCGCTGAAGGTGGCCGACCGCGTCTACTGCATGATGGAAGGGCGGGTAACGCTTTCCGGCCGCGCCGCCGACCTCAGCCGCGACGACATCCACAAGGCTTATTTCGGGACGGATCACCATGAACTGGCTTGATACCATTCTCCAGGGCGTGCTGCTCGGCGGGCTCTACGCGCTGTTTGCGGCGGGGCTCAGTCTCGTCTTCGGCATCATGCGGCTGGTCAACCTCGCCCATGGCGATCTGATCGTGCTTGCCGCCTTCCTGATCCTGGTCCTGGTGACGACGCTCGGGCTCAATCCGTTCGTTGCCGCCGCGATCGCGATGCCGTTGATGTTCGCGATCGGCTGGGGACTGCAATATTTCCTGCTCAACCGCACGCTCGGCAAGGATATCCTGCCGCCGCTGCTTGTCACTTTCGGCCTGTCGATCGTCATCCAGAACGGCCTGCTCGAAGGATTTTCGGCCGATAGCCGCCGTGTCTTTGCCGGGAGCCTAGAAAGCGCCTCCGTCAATCTCGGCCCGGTCACCGCCGGCATCATGCCGCTGATGACCTTCTTTTCCGCCGTCGCCGTCATCGTCTGTCTCAACCAGCTCATCTACCGCACCTCCGTCGGCCGCGCCTTCCGGGCGACCTCGGACGATCCGGTGACGGCAGGGCTGATGGGCATCCGGCCGCAACGTATCTTCGCCATGGCGACAGGGCTTGCCATGGTCGTGGTGACGATCGCTGCCCTCTATCTCGGGACCCGCGCCAATTTCGATCCGACGTCGGGACCGGCGCGGCTGATCTATGCCTTCGAAGCGGTGATCATCGGCGGGCTCGGCTCGCTCTGGGGCACGCTCGCCGGCGGCATCATCCTTGGCGTTGCCCAGACGGTGGGTGCCTCGATCAATCCGGAGTGGCAGATCCTTGCCGGCCACCTGGCATTCCTCGCCGTTCTCCTGTTCAAGCCGCGCGGCCTTTTCCCGCGCGCGGTGGATTGAGGTGCATCGATGACCATGGCCATTCCCTCCTTCACCGTCGAGACGCGTACCAGGGCATCGACATTGTCGGCTGTCGCGGTCGTTGCCCTTCTGCTGCTTGCCTTCGCCGCACCCTTCATCGTCTCGCGCGGCGTCATCCAGGACCTTTTCTTCATCCTCACCATGCTGGTGCTGGCGCAGAACTGGAACCTGCTTGCCGGTTATGCCGGGCTGATCTCGGTCGGCCAGCAGGTCTTCGTCGGCTTTGGCGCCTATACGATGTTCGGCTGCGTCATCCTGTTCGGCGTCGACCCGGTCGTGGCCATACTGATTGCCGGCGTATTATCCGCCGCCCTCGCCATTCCCACGGCCTTCTTCACCTTCCGCCTCTACGGTCCTTATTTCGCCATCGGCACCTGGGTGGTGGCCGAGGTCGTGCGGTTGCTGCTGGCCCAGTGGAAGGCGCTCGGCGGCGGCACCGGCACCTCGTTGCCGCGGGAGGCGACCCGCGACATGATGGGCGTCGGCGCGATGCGCGACCTCTTCGGCATGAAGGCTTCCGAGGCGGGCGACACGCTGACTTATTGGCTGGCGCTGATCCTCGCCGTCGCCACAATCGGCTTCATCTATGGTCTTCTGCGCAGCAAGCAGGGTCTCGGCCTAGCCGCCGTCCGCGACAACGAGCAGGCCGCCCGCGCCGTCGGCGTCGATGCGCGGCGGATGAAGACGCTGGTCTATCTGGCGACCGCCTTCATGACAGGCATCGCCGGGGCGCTGATCTACGTGCAGAAGGCGCGCATCTCGCCGGACGCCGCCTTCTCGGTCACCGACTGGACGGCCTATGTCATCTTTATCGTCGTGATCGGCGGCATCGGCACGATCGAGGGACCGATCCTCGGCGTCATCATCTTCTTTCTCTTACAGAACCTCTTGGCCGACTACGGCTCCTGGTACCTGCTGATGCTCGGTCTTCTCGGCATCGCCATCATGCTTCTTGCGCCGCGCGGCCTCTGGGGATTGTTCTCCGAGCGCACCGGCATCCAGCTTTTCCCGGTTCGCCGCGTCCTGAAGGGCGGGCCGCTCAATCTCACGCATAGGGGAGGGCCTCATGGCTGACATTACCACCGACGTACTCATCATCGGCACCGGCCCGGCCGGCTCCGCCACCGCCGCACTGCTCTCCTCCCACGGGGTCGAGAACCTAGTGATCAACCGCTACCGCTGGCTCGCCAGCACACCGCGCGCCCACATCACCAACCAGCGCACCATGGAAGTGCTGCGCGATCTCGGTCGAGACGTGGAGGACGAGGCCTACATGTTCGCGGCCGAGCAAGACCTGATGGGCGAGAACGTGTTCTGTACCTCGCTCACCGGCGAGGAGATTGGCCGGATGAAGAGCTGGGGTAAACATCCGCTATCGCGCGCCGAGCACCAGCTGTCGTCGCCGGCTCATATGAACGATCTGCCGCAGACCTTCATGGAGCCGCTGCTGTTCAAGACGGCCTGTTCGCGCGGTAGCCAATCGCGCATGTCGACGGAATATCTGGGCCATGCGAAGGACGAGGACGGCGTCACGACAACCTGTCTCGACCGGCTGACCGGCAAGGAATTCACCGTCCGCTCGAAATATCTGGTCGGCGCCGATGGCGGCAATTCCAAGGTCGCGGAACACGCGGGCCTCACCTTCGAAGGCAAGATGGGCGTCGCCGGTTCGATGAACATCCTGTTCGAGGCCGATCTGTCGCGACTGGTCGCCCATCGTCCCTCGGTGCTCTATTGGGTGCTGCAGCCGGGTGCTGACGTTGGCGGCATCGGCATGGGGCTGGTGCGTATGGTAAGGCCCTGGAACGAATGGCTGATCGTCTGGGGTTACGATATCAACCAGCCGCCTCCTTCGGTGGATGAAGCGCATGCGAAGAAGGTCGTGCGCGACCTGGTCGGCGATCCGGATCTCGAGATGACCATCAAGTCGGTCTCGACCTGGACCGTCAACAACATGTACGCCACGTCAATGTCCAATGGCCGCGTCTTTTGCATGGGCGACGCCACCCACCGCCATCCGCCGTCAAACGGGCTCGGCTCGAACACCTCGATCCAGGATGCATTCAACCTCGCCTGGAAGCTCGCCTTCGTCCTGAAGGGGGCCGCAGGCCCGAAACTTCTCGATAGTTATCAGGCCGAGCGGGCGCCCGTCGCCAAGCAGATCGTCACCCGGGCCAACAAGTCGATCGAGGAGTTCGGGCCGATCTTCAAGGCGCTGGGGCTGCTCGATTCCATCGACCCGGTGAAGATGCAGGAGAACATGGACGCCCGCTGCAACAACACTGTCGCGGCCGAGGAGCAACGGGCCGCGATCCGCAAGGCGATCGCCGACAAGGTCTACGAGTTCGATTGCCATGGCGTCGAGATGAACCAGCGCTACCGATCGGGCGCGATCGTAACGGATGAGCAGGCGGAACCGGCCTTCGCCCGGGATCCGGAACTGCACTGCCAGCAGACGAGCTGGCCCGGCGCAAGGCTGCCGCATGCCTGGGTGTATTCTGCGACAGGCGAAAAGCTGTCGACGCTCGACCTTGCCGGACATGGGAAGTTTACCGTGCTGACCGGCATTGGCGGACAGGGTTGGATCGAGGCCGCCCGAACCCTTGGAAAGGAATTGGGCATCGATATCGCCGCACATCTGATCGGTCCACGTCAGCCCTGGCAGGACTTTGCCGGCGACTGGGCGAACATGCGCGAAATCCGAGACAGCGGCGTCCTCCTCGTGCGTCCCGACCATCATGTCGCCTGGCGAAGTGAAGCGATCGTCGACGATCCGTCAGCCGAACTGCGGCGCGTGCTGACCAGCGTTTTGGGGAGATAGGGCGATGATTGATGCACATGAAAAGGGTTTCTTCACGGAAGAGAACTCCGTTGAGGTGGTCACGAGCCGCAACGCCATCACCAAGGACCAGCGCCTGAAGCGCGTGATGGAGGTCGTGACACGCAAGCTGCATGAGGCGGTGAAGGAGCTTGAGCCGACGCAGGACGAATGGATGGAGGCAATTCTCTTTCTGACCCGCACAGGACATACATGCAACGAATGGCGACAGGAATTTATCCTGCTGTCGGACGTGCTCGGCGTGTCGATGCTGGTCGACGCCATTAATAACCGCAAGCCCTCAGGCGCCTCCGAAAGCACTGTTCTTGGCCCGTTTCACGTTGCCGACGCGCCGGAACTGCCGATGGGCACCAATATCTGCCTCGATCAGAAGGGCGAGGACATGGTGATCGGCGGCAGCATCCGTAGCACGGATGGCAGACCGATTGCCGGCGCTGTCATCGACGTCTGGCAGGCCAACGACGAAGGCTTCTACGACGTGCAGCAGAAGGGGATCCAACCAGACTTCAACCTTCGCGGCATCTTTCGCACCGGCGCGGATGGCCGCTATTGGTTTCGCGCAGTCAAGCCCAAGTATTACCCGATCCCGGACGATGGACCGGTCGGCAAGCTGCTCGGCGCGCTCGGTCGTCACCCCTACAGGCCCGCTCACCTGCACTACATCATCAAGGCCGACGGCTTCGAGACGCTCACGACGCACATCTTTGATCCGGACGATCCGTACATCCACTCCGACGCCGTCTTTGGCGTGAAGGAGAGCTTGCTTGCCAAGTTCCAGCACGTCGAGGATTCGGTACGCGCTGACGAGCTTGGTTTCTCTCGCAAGTTCTGGCAGATAGAGCACGATTTCGTGCTGGCTCGGCCCGAGGAGTAGCATGCTCGCCAGCCGGCGTTCTGACGAAGAAGGCCGTGATAGCCGATGCAATGGAGATGATCTCCCCGGATGGGAAGGCGGCTCGAATTCCGCCGGTCATAGCCGCAGGGGACGCCAGCCAACGCGGCATTTGAGCCGGTCTTTTCGGTGGCATGCGCCCAAACAAAATGCAAGCCGATATGACGCATATAGTTCCATAACGTTGATTACGCCACAAACTATTTAGCCGGCTACTTAAATTGAGATGCGCCTTGTCGGTTTACGTCGATGACGCCATGCATTCGGGGTTCGCTGGGTCCAAGAGCAACCTTTGACTAGCTGACCGCGACGAAGGCGTTCAGCGATGGGCAGCCTCCTGGCATCGACGGCCGTCATCCGTGCCTCGGCCGTTTTGCGTGCGAGCAAGTGGACTGGGTAAGCGGCCCGGCGGTCGCCCGCTTCCGGTTGGGCCGATCGGTGGCCACTGCTTTGGGGCTGCCTGACTTCGACGATAGACGGCTTGGCGTGACGCATGGATTCTCCGGGCGGCGAACCAGGCTCGGCAAGTCACGTCGATAACAAGGGCAACTGCCCGGTCGGCCGAACTCGTCGCAACCGAATTCGACGCCTTGACTTGAGGACAGAGCGCAGGCTTGCCACTGCAGTGTTTCGGTACGGAATGCCCTGACGCGGGCCCCCATGCTCAAGTACCTCCCATTGCTGTCGTAGGCCGCTCCTCCGCGGGCTCGATGAGGCATGTCTGACCGGAGACCGGCTGCGCCTCGATCGTCTTCCCGCAACGGCAATTTGCAGATTTCTTACCCCGGACGTCACGTCCTCCTCTCCCGCTAACAAATCTGCGTCTTGCCGCCCTCCATTTCATTTTGGCCTTATCAGGTGCGGTCCGATCGTCACCGGTCTTTGCGACAGCCATCGAGGCCGCGATGGGCGCGGCCCGATACACACGAAAGGAACATGAACATGGCTACCATCGGCATCTTCACCGCAAACGAAAACGGCTTCACCGGCTCGATCCGCACTCTCGCTCTCAACGTCAAGGCCCGCATCGCCCGCGTCGAAAATCCGTCCGACAAGGGTCCGCACTTCCGTATCTACGCTGGCAACGTCGAGCTTGGTGCGGCCTGGCAGAAGCGTTCCAGCGAGAGCGACCGCGACTACCTCTCGGTCAAGCTGGACGACCCGAGCTTCCCGGCCCCGATCTACGCGACGCTTTCGGAGGTCGAAGGCGAGGACGGCTACCAGTTGATCTGGTCCCGCCAAAACCGAGACTGAGATCCCGCTGGCCCCGCCGCTTGAGGCGGGGCCAGCGGCCCGCTTTGAGAAAGCCGACAATAGGCCTCGATGCCGCCCACGACCTATAGGTCGGATATCAGTGATGCGCGCGTTTGAAAGGAAAACATCATGCAGCAACTGGCCGATATCGTTCCTCATCTAGATCGGCGCGGCATTCTCGAGACCAACGCGCCATCAGGGGCCCGTTTCGGCGGTCGTCGTGACGCTGAAGGACCGAGGCGATCGGATCATCGCTGCAAATACCGGAGAGTTGATCTTGGCCGATAGCCCCGGGCACGTTTTTGTTTCACCAGGGCGAGGAACAGGCGAACCGCTTCCTCCTCCCGCTCGAAGAAGTGCTGTTTTTCCTGCCCATGCTGGCCGATGCGTCCCCATCGCCGGATCAGGCAGACCTCTCCAAACATTGTCTGCCCGACTTCCATGGCGTAGTAGCGCGCCATGTTCTTTGCCGCATCCGCGCGTTCGATATAGAGATGGTAGGGCTGTGCAATCATGCTGCCATGATCGCCAAACAGTATCGCGACGTCCAACGACACATTTGAATCAGTCACATGCGACCGATTCAATTTCGTGATGGATGGCAACCGGGCCAGGCGCCAATGGCGCACGGCGCCAATCGTACCGCGACCGAAGCCCGCAGGCGGTCTTCGCCGATTCCGGTCGCGATCCTCTCGCAACGTAATACAGACGGCGCACGAAGAGGTCGCGTCGAGCTTACCGAACCGTCTTGTGGCCAGCAAAGCTGGCAGGCGGTCGCGTCCTTTCAGGACGCGGTTCTATCTCTCTGACCGCCCATTGTGCACCCGCCGCTCCGGCGTCAAGGACATCACGGCCCCGCCAATTTTCCGCACCGCAGGCGGCACAGAAAATCGGTTCCTCCGCTCGCCGCCTGGCGGCCGCGTACGCGGTCCCTGACCCCTCGCGAGCTACGGTGCAGGCCCCTTTCGTCAGAAAACGAAAAGGAGACTTTGATGACAAGGCGTGAAATCAATCCCATGGATGGAGGAGCCCCCAAGCTGCGGCCTCAACAGTCGGACTTGCTTGAAAATTTGCGTCATAATTTCGATGCGGAAGTCCATCTTCCCTTCGATATCCCACGCGAGTTTCTGTCGGCGGCGCTACTCTTTGCGATCGACAACAAGGTGGATTTCGGCTTGTTCCATGAGGGCCGCCGGATCATCATCGCATATTTCGGCGGCGACGAAATTTATCTTCCGTCCCGGTGGTCCGATAAGCGCTGGCATATCGGTGTCGAGGACAGAGAGACGTTCTTCGATCCCGCGGATTGAGACCCAGACCAGAGGCGGCAGCCGCCTCTGGTCTTTAGCTTGCCTTATGACCCGGTCCGGCCGGATCGACCGACCGGCCCGGCTGTGAAAGGGGGGCTGCGCCGCCCCTCTCAATCTCACCCCATGAAGGAAGTGCAAGCCTCTCCTTCAAACTTCCTCCCATGAGGAAAGAGGACGGTTCCCTCCTCCCTTTCCCCAAACCCCTATTCCTCTCCCGTCGGGTGGAGGTACTGCCAACTGGCGACGCCGATCACCGCCGCCCAGACGACGAGTGTCGGAATGCCCCGCTGCAAGCGGCCCGACGACCACGGTCTCACCGTTTTCCTGAACGGCGTTACGGTGTTCGTCGCCAGTCGATTTCCCCTAGATCCCGGTAGACGCTACACCCGACGTAGCTTCATCGGTGTTTGCGAGACTTATCGCATTCGAACGCTCCTTCCTGCCGCTGTCCGGTGAATGAAACCGGTTCTCGCCGACGCAAGCCTTCATATCGTCACGACGGAACCAGATCGCACGACCGCATCGAAGCGGCGCATTGCCTGCCGTGAAGACGATCTGCTCGTCGGCCCGCATGCGCAGAACTTCGTGCGGCTGGATGAGCGGTCTGGCGGCAAGCTGTTTCGAGCGCGTGCGCGATGAACCCTTCGACTGGACACTGCGGCTGACCTGATCGATCTCGACCGTCGTCATGCCGCAGCGCCGCGAGATGTAGTCGGCCGTTTCCGGATCGTTGATGGCAGCAAACGAGATCCAGCTCGCACTCTCAAACCATTTGCTCGCCGCGTCGCGGCCGCCATAGGTTTCTCGCATCTGGCCGATCGACTGGTAAATCATTGTCAGCGTGATGCCGTATTTTCGGCCGGCGTCACGAGCCGTCTCCAGAATCCGCATGTAGCCCAGGCGTGCCACCTCGTCCAAAAGGAACAGCGCCCTGCCCTTCAATGCTCCATCACGATTGTAGATCGCGTTCAGGAAGGACCCGATGATGACGCGAGCAAGACCCGAATGCGTCTCCAGCGTCTTCAGGTCGATGTTGATGAAGACATCCGTGTTTCCCGCGGAAATGTCGTTGGTCGAAAAATTCGACTCCGAGACAAGCGCCGCATAATTCGGATAGGACAGCCAGTGCGTCTCCTTCACCGCATTCGCGTAAACCCCGCTAAACGTTTCTGGCGTCATGTTGACGAAGGCGGCGACGTTCTCCTTCACGAAGTCGGATCTCGAATTGTCGTAGATCGACTGAAGTCGCGCGCGCAGCTTGGGTTCGGGCTCGGACAGATTCTTGCGGACCCGGCGAAGTGTCTGGTCGTTCTCTTCGGTGCGGCCGGATAGACAGACGTCGGCGATCAATGCGGTCAACAGCTGCAGCGCCGATGCGCGAAAGAAATCGTCGCGCACGCCGCGAGCACCGCCGCTGTCGCTCATGATCCATGAGGCAACGGCCGCAATATCCTCTTCCTTCGTGCGGCCATGAAGCCCGATCCAGTCCAGCGCATTGAAGCCCGTGTCGGCGGTTCTTGGATCGAGGATGCGGACGTCGCGTCCGGCGTTTGTCCGATGCCCGATCACCATGGGCGCGACTTCGTTTGACGGATCCAACAGGACCAATGTACCGCCCCATTTAAGCGCGGTCGGGATCGTCACCGACGTCGTCTTGAAACCGCCTGAGCCGGCAAAGACGATGCCGTGCGAGGATCCGAACGAGCCGTCGAAGCAGAGAAGCGGCGACTTGCCGCCGGCGCCCCACGTCTCTACGCAATCCGCCCTGAACGACTGCATCGCCGTTATGTCCTGGTCGACGCGGTAGCGCTCGCCGACGACGATGCCGCCGGTATCCGGAAAGAGCTTTCCGGCCTCCGTCGATTTCATCCACTCGGCTTCGCCATGCAGTGCGCGCCTTCCTCGAATACGGCGCGGCTCGGAGCGCGCGAACGCCGCGTTGCCGACAAGTGCTACGCGAAGTGCAAAGCCGGCCGACGTCAGCGCCGCCCCTGCCCCGATCATCGTTGCCGGGTCTGCATAGGAGAGCGCCGATCGAACTGCCGGAAAATGGTCGAAAATTGCGGCAAGTCGCACGGTCTCACGCAGCGCGGCGATCACGATCGTCGCACTGCTACCGCCGACAACACCCCATCCGGCGAGCTTGATGTTCGTTGAGCCGGCGCTCGCAAACAGAAAGATGATGCCGGCGGCGGCTGACGCGATATAGGGCAAGGCGATTCCCATCCGACCGAGGGTCAGCCGAGCTGTCTCGGTTTTCCCGAATTCGGAAAACCATTGTTCGATACCCGTCATGCCGATGGTGACGAGCATCATCAGTGCTATGGGCACGCTGACCAGCGCGATCTTATTCGCCGTCATTGCCAAAGGCCTCCGATCCGATCGCCGTGAGCCGAGATCGCTCATCCTCATCGCTCCTGATGCGTCGTGCTGTTTCGATCAGCGCCCCGAGCAGCAGCGCGCGCTTTTCGTATCGTAGGCCCGCCTTGACGATCAGCCCGCCAAGTTCGATCTTCTCGCGTGTGTCCTTCCTGCGGGCGTCGAATGTCTTCGTCCTCGCCATCCGTTCAAGCCTCGCTATCGCCGCCCGCAGCCGTGCCAGACGCGACCGGTGTGGCTTGTGCACCTTTGCGACCATGCTCGTTTGCCCCTTTTCCTTCGGCGGGAACGACTTCGCCCCTGCGAAACCGTTCGGCCAGGTGCTCAAACGCCGCCTGCAGCTCGTTTTCGTCAGTCTCGATCTCGCCAAGGCCAGCCTTGAGCGCGATCCGCCCGATCCGCTCCGCTTCGCGAGTCTCGGCGGTTTTAAGTTGCTCTTGCAGTTTGGCAATTTCGTCGCGGATTTTCGAGGAGTGTTTCTTCATTCCAGATGGTCCCGTGTCTGCCGTTTCGTCTTCGAACGTTTGTGAGGTTCCTCCAGACCGACCTGCCAATCTACCGACACTAATGCGGGTAGGCGCAACCTGCACTTCCGGTCATGATCCCGGCCGTTCCGGAGGAGCGGCTTCCAAGGGCGCAATTATACGTCGCTGACGCGACGCCCTTGCTGGAGGCCGATTTGGCCCGCTGCTCTCGACGAACTTCGATGAACTCGTTCGCAACCGGAAAAGAACCGCGCCGTGGCCGTCCCTCATTTCTCCGTGAGCATCGTCGCCCGTGGCTCCGGCCGCAGCGCCGTGCTGTCGTCGGCCTACCGGCACTGCGCGAAGATGGACTATGAGCGGGAAGCACGGACGATCGACTACGCCCGCAAGCGTGGTCTCCTACATGAGGAGTTCGTCATCCCGGCAGGGGCTCCCACATGGCTGCGTGCCATGATCGCCGACAGGTCGGTGTCCGGAGCGTCCGAAGCCTTCTGGAACAAGGTCGAGGCGTTCGAAAAGCGATCGGACGCGCAGCTCGCCAAGGACGTCACCATTGCTCTTCCGATCGAGCTCTCTGCCGAGCAGAGCATTGCTCTCGTCCGGGATTTCGTGGAGCGGCACATCACGTCGAAGGGCATGGTCGCCGACTGGGTCTATCACGACGCACCGGGCAATCCGCATGTCCATCTGATGACGACGCTCAGGCCACTGACAGAGCGCGGGTTCGGCGCAAAGAAGATCGCGGTGACCAGTCCGGACGGTAAGCCGATGCGCAACGATGCCGGCAAGATCGTCTATGAACTCTGGGCGGGAAGCGCAGACGATTTTAATACGATTCGCGATGGTTGGTTCGCCTGTCAGAATAGGCATCTTGCGCTTGCCGGTCTCGACATCCGCGTCGACGGGCGGTCCTTCGAAAAGCAGGGCATCGAACTGACCCCGACCATCCATCTCGGTGTCGGCACCAAAGCGATCGACCGCAAGGCGGAACAAGCCAACGCGAGGTCGTCGGCAAGGTCGTCGGCATGGTCGCCAAAGCTCGAACGCATTGAACTGCAGGAAGACCGCCGCACGGAAAATGCCCGACGCATACAGCGCCGTCCGGAAATCGTTCTCGACCTCATCACGCGGGAGAAGAGCGTCTTCGATGAACGCGACGTGGCGAAGATCCTGCACCGCTATATCGACGATGCCGCTCTGTTCCAGAACCTGATGGTTAGGATCCTGCAGAGCCCGGAGGCGCTGCGGCTCGAACGTGACCGGATCGACTTTGCGACGGGTATCCGGACACCTGCCAAGTACACGACGCGGGAGATGATCCGGCTTGAAGCCGAGATGGTCAGCCGGGCTATCTGGCTGTCCGGGCGCGCCTCTCATGGCGTACGCGAGGCGGTGCTGGAGGCGACGTTTGCGCGCCATGCCCGTCTGTCGGATGAACAGCGGACGGCGATCGAACGTGTGGCTGGCGGCGAACGGATCGCCGCCGTCATCGGCCGCGCCGGCGCCGGTAAGACGACGATGATGAAGGCGGCGCGCGAAGCCTGGGAAGCGTCCGGCTATCGTGTCGTCGGTGGTGCGCTTGCCGGCAAAGCAGCCGAGGGCCTGGAGAAGGAAGCCGGTATTCAGTCCCGCACGCTGTCGTCGTGGGAGCTGCGCTGGAACCAGAGCCGCGACCAGATCGACACGAGAACCGTTTTCGTGCTGGATGAGGCCGGCATGGTGTCGTCGCGGCAGATGGCGCTCTTCGTCGAGGCCGTCAGCAAGGCCGGCGCAAAGCTCGTGCTCGTCGGTGACCCCGAACAGTTGCAGCCTATCGAGGCGGGAGCTGCCTTCCGGGCGATCGCCGACCGGATCGGCTATGCCGAGCTCGAAACGATCTATCGTCAGCGCCAGCAATGGATGCGCGACGCCTCGCTCGATCTGGGGCGCGGCAATGTCGGCCAAGCGGTTGATGCCTATCGTGCCCATGGGCATGTCAGGGGGTTGGACCTCAAGGCGCAGGCCGTCGAAAGCCTGATCGCTGATTGGGATCGCGACTACGATCCTTCGAAGAGCAACCTGATCCTCGCACACCTTCGGCGCGACGTTCGGATGTTGAACGATATGGCTCGAGCCAAGCTGGTCGAGCGCGGCATCCTCGCGGACGGCTTTGCCTTCAAGACCGAGGACGGAACCCGCATGTTCGCGGCCGGCGACCAGATCGTGTTCCTAAAGAACGAGGGTAGCCTTGGCGTCAAGAACGGTATGTTGGCCAAGGTGATCGACGCTGCAGCTGGGCGGCTCGTGGTGGCACTTGGCGAAGGGGAACATCGCCGTATGGTCACGATCGAGCAGCGCTTCTACAACAAGCTCGACCACGGCTATGCGACGACGATCCACAAGAGCCAAGGCGCGACCGTCGATCGCGTCAAGGTGCTTGCTTCCCTTTCGCTGGACCGTCATCTCACCTATGTGGCGATGACGCGCCATCGCGAGGATCTCGCCATCTATTACGGCCGACGTTCTTTCGCGAAGTCCGGTGGCCTTATCCCGATCCTGTCGCGCCGGAACGCCAAGGAGACGACGCTCGACTACGAAAAGAGCTCTTTGTACGGCCAAGCCTTGCGCTTTGCCGAGGCGCGAGGCCTGCATCTCATGAACGTCGCCCGCACGATCGCCCACGATCGCCTCCAATGGGTCGTACGGCAGAAACAAAAGCTCGCCGATCTCGGCGCCCGCCTGGCGGCAATTGGCGTGATACTCGGGCGCGCCGCCAGCGCCAAAACATCACCCAAATCGAACGCCAAGGAGTCGAAGCCCATGGTATCTGGCATTTCCACTTTCCCGAAATCCATCGACCAGTCCGTGGAGGACAAGCTCGCAGCAGATCCCGGTCTCAACAAACAATGGGAGGATGTCTCCACTCGCTTCCATCTCGTCTACGCCCAGCCGGAAAGCGCCTTCAAGGCGGTGAATGTCGACGCGATGCTCAAGGATCAGGCGATCGCCAAAACCACGCTGGCAAAGATCGCCGGCGAACCGGAGCGCTTCGGTGCATTGAGGGGTAAGACGGGCGTGTTCGCCAACCGGGGCGACAAGCAGGACCGCGAACGGGCGATCGCCAACGTGCCGGCTCTGGCCCGTAATCTCGAACGCTATCTTCGCCAACGGGCCGAGATCGAACGCAAGCATGAAACGGAGGAACGCGCGGTTCGCCGGCAAGTCTCGGTCGACATCCCCGCGCTCTCTGCTCCCGCAAAGCAAACGCTCGAGCGCGTGCGTGATGCGATCGACCGCGATGATCTTCCCGCCGGTCTCGAATATGCGCTTGCCGTCAAAATGGTGAAGGCCGAACTCGATCGGTTCGCCAAAGCCGTCTCGCAACGGTTCGGCGAACGCACCTTTCTCGGCATCGCGTCGAAGGATCCGGGCGGAGAGACCTTCAAGTCCGTCACGGCAGGGATGAACCCCGCGCAAAAGGCGGAGGTACAAGCCGCCTGGAATTCGATGCGGACCATCCAGCAGCTCTCCGCTCATGAGAGAACGACCGAGGCGCTGAAGCAGGCCGAGACCTTGCGGCAGACCAGGAGCCAGGGACTTTCGCTGAAATGATCCTGACAATCAGGCGCCAGTGCCCGACACACGAAAAAATTCACCCCGCCGCGACGCTATTATTGGCCGCGGCCTTGCTGGCGTTTGTCTTGTCCGTCGCCGCCGCCGCCGGCGGGTTCCGCATCAATATGACACCAAGCGAACCGCTCGGCCTCTGGCGGGTCGCAGCACTCGATCGGTACCCCGCGGTCGGCGATGTCGTCTTCATCTGTCCGCCGGAAAACGACAGGATGCGCGAGGCCCGACAGCGCGGCTATCTGCGCTCCGGTTCGTGCCCGGGCGGTTTTGCCCCGCTGATCAAAACGGTGATCGCCACCGAGGGTCAAAGGGTGGAGATCAGGTCAGCCATGTTCGTCGATGGCATCACCGTGGCAAATTCGGCAGTCGCCAGAGCAGATGGAAAAGGTCGAGCTCTTTCGGCTTTTGCAAGTGGCACCGTGCCAGCTGGACACGTCGTTCTGCATTCCGGTTTCGCGGGCTCCTACAATTCCCGCTATTTCGGTCCTTTACCCGTGTCCGGCATCCTCGGTCTGGCGCAAAAGGTGCTCACCTATGCGCCGTGACCACGTGGGTACCGCAGCGCTGATCGGCCTTGCCCTTGCCGTCGCCTCGATCGGATGGAGCGGCCAGGTGCTTCTCCTACCAGTCGCCCTCGCCTTTCCTGTATTATGGGCTCATGCACCCAATCGGATGGCGGCGGGGCTGGTCTCTGCGGCATATTTCCTCGCAGCCTCACGAGGGTTGCCGCAAGGCGTCGCCACCTTCTATTCGTCCGACCTTTGGCCAGGACTGCTGCTCTGGCTCGCGGCATCGGTCAGCTTTTTCGGGGTCTACACGGTGCTTTGGACATCGGTTCGCACCAAGAGACCCCATCGGTACGTGGCCGCTGGCATCCTGATGGCCCTACCCCCTTTCGGAATTACCGGTTGGGCGCATCCGATCACTGCGGCGGGCGTTCTGTTTCCGGGATGGGGGTGGTGGGGACTGGCTGCCACGACAGCCGGTCTGATCGGCCTCGTAACCCGGCTTTGGCCGGCTGTCGCGATCGCTTTGGCAGGCGCGTGGGTTTGGTCCGGGCTAACCTGGACCGATCCAGAAGTACCTCAGTCATGGCGCGGCGTCGATTGGCAAATGGGTTCTTCGCTCGGACGCGAGGCCGGTCTTCAGCGACAGCGTGACCTGATCGCAACGGTGCAAAAGGTGGCTAGCGATGGTGTCGTCTACATCGTCCTGCCGGAAAGTGCGCTGGGCTTCTGGACGCCCACCATCGAGCGGCTATGGACCAGGGCTCTGGCCGGCAGTCCCGTGACGGTGGTCGCCGGCGCATCCGTTGTCGGCGCAGATGGCTATGACAATGTTTTGGTGGCGGTGTCGGCCGGAGGCGGCCGCGTCCTGTATCGTCAGCGCATGCCTGTTCCCGGCTCGATGTGGCAGCCCTGGTGGGGCGATAGCAAAGGCGCGCGCGCGGACTTTTTTGCAAACCCGGTTGTCGTCCTTAACGGCTACAAGGTCGCGCCGCTGATCTGCTACGAACAGCTCGTTGCCTGGCCCGCCCTGCAATCCATGTTGCACGATCCCGATGTCATCGTCGCCGTCGGCAATGGCTGGTGGACCGCGAATACCTCGGTCGTCGCCATCCAGCGGGCCAGTGCCAGGGCCTTTGCGCGTCTCTTCGCCAAACCGCTCGTCCTTTCATTCAACACCTGAGCTGAGGAGGTAGTCATGCTCGATGCCGCGATGATAGAAAAATGCGCCGATCCCTCACTGACGCCTGCCATTGTCGAGCAATTCGTCCAGGCGGCCGGCTCCTCGGACCCGTTAGCGGTTGCCGTCAAAGCCGGTGGCCGGCTGATCCTCGTCCCGAAGCCGAGAACACCGGACGAGGCGATGGACCTCATCCGTAAATATGTTGGCCAGGCGGTGGTTCGCGTCGGGATCACGCAGGTCCCCGCCGGCATCGGCGTCAAGGATGTCTCTGAGCTCAAGCCTGATCTTGTAGAGGCTTGTGAAAATCTGCGCCTCGGCACGGGGTTGTTCGCCAAGGTGGTGAGGATTGTCGCCAAGTGGTACGGCAATCCCACCGACAGGCAAGTCTTTCCGCAGATATTCGAAGATGCCGTCTATGCCTGGAAGACCGGCGAGTTCGAGGGCGTGAGCGTGTTTCGAGCCAAGGACCCTGACGTATCTGTGAAACTGACCGTCCCGCCCGTTGCCGAACAAGACGCCGACACCGACAGCGCGCCGGCCTCTTCGAAGCTCAAGGGCAGCGAGAATGGCGGTCCTGTCGGAACAGCGGAAATGCGGATCGATCTGTCCCGGATCGGCGCTAAATGAGCTTTTGGAAAACGCCTAGGTTTCCGGCAGCAGATAGCGCGTCAGAACGGCGGTATCGTCGTCGATGGTCACTTCCAGCACCTCGTTGACGAGATATTGCACCCCTACCAGTTCCCGCAGAATAAGAACAAATAGTTCCCGTTGAAGCGCAGGTAGCACTTGCGGCACGATAATCACGAGACCCGCGTGGAGCCGTTCCTTGGCGTAGAGCTTGCGAACGTCGCGAGCGTTGTTCGTCACGAAGGTGAAATCTTCCGCGACGATCCGAGGCAGCATCAGGTCCCAGTCCGTCTCGCCGCTTAACCCCAACCAGTTGACGTGAAAACAATCGTGGCCGTGATCTTGAGCCACGGCCACGAGTGATGTGTGGAGGCATTCGTCGATCAGAAATTTTAAGAGGGCTTATCCGACGACTGTGGAACGCGCTCATTTGCTAGCCGAAGACGCTTTTCCGACTTCACCGTCAAGCCCAGCTCCGAAAGTTTGCGTGGCCGTCCTCGAACGGGATGGGCTGCAGTCCAGATGTCAGCAAGCTCCACCATTCGCCCCGTCAGCGAAGGATAGCCTTCGACGATTTCCTCGGTGCTCGCGCCTTGGGCTTTCATCGCGGCAATTGTTCGCACCGGAACGCGAGTTCCCTTAAAAACCGGTTCGCCGCCGACAACTCCTTTGACGCTCTGGATCAATTTTTCAGCCTCTCGAAGCGCCTCTGCGCGCGCGGCCAATTGCTCCCTTGCCCGCGCGACGTCGATGATAAGGTAATCGTCGGCCCTTACGGTATGGGCGCCCGGGTTCTCATCGATTGTGTCGAACATTCGTTTACGGCGCTCGGCAGATAGGATCGATCCAACGCCGTACCAGAGCTTCAAGCGAAGCAGATCCTCTTCAGTAAGAGCTCGGCCCTCGGTGCTGGACGGACGATTGGCGACGATCCGCTTGTCGATCGCGTTGTGCACCGACTTTATCGCAATCTCGCTCACAGCGGCGGCCTCGGCAGGCGTGTAGATGTGTGAGACAGGGACCATAATCATTCTCCTTGAGAAGAATATATAAGGCGGCTGATGCGCGCCGTGAAGCGATGATGTTGCGAGGCAACGATCGAAGCTTCGCGATTGTTGGTGCTGGCCAAGAATTGCGGCATCGACATCGCGCCGGAGCGTTTTGCGAGCTTCATCGAGATGGTGGCGCTCGGTTCCGCCTCAGGGTACCGGCGACCATCGCCGTTCCGAAGCCCGTCCTTCCTCGTCTCGCTCACACCAGGCAAAGCAACTCGCGCGGCGAAAGCTGGGCTTTGGGCGGGCAGCGATCATTTCCATTGCACGGATATTCGACGGATAGCGATCCGCGGGAAGACAACGCTGAACGGGATGCGCCGCCAAGCTTCGAGAAAACCACCCTGTGAATGCGAAATCGTCATCGCTGCCATTGTCGGGAGAAAATCGCGATGGCCCCGATTGATAGCTGCGGGGCAACAATCTTCGACGATCGTTATTGGACCCTCGGCCGCCGGCTGTCCACCATCCCCACGGCAACAACACAAAAAAAGCGAGACGAGCCATGGGAACAAAGCAAAGCCGGATTCTGCTCTCGGCGATCATGACAGCAATCCTGTCCACCCCCCTGCGAGCAGAAACGCTTGTGGTCAACAGCTACGGCGGCCCCTATGAGGAGATCATAGAAAAAGCGATCATCCAACCGTTCGAGGCCAAGTTCGGTATCGATGTCATTTATGATCCGGTCGGCTCGGCGTCGCAGGACTATGCGAAAATCAAGGCGACCGGGGGCCGACCGGGGTTCGATGTCGTCGTCATGACCGCTTCGCAGTCGGTGCAGGGCTGCCGTGACGGCGTGCTGGAGAAACTTGACGCGGCCACGATCCCGAACCTTGCCAAGCTCATGCCGAGATTGTCGGCCGCGGCCGGTCCCTGCGGTGCCGTGCACGAAGTCCAGTACCTGTCGCTCCTCTACCGGAAGGACAAGCTTGCCACGCCGTCCTCCTGGACGGCGCTCCTCGCCCCAGAGCTGAAGGGCAGGATCGTGCTGCCGACGTTTCAAAACATCATGGCCATCTACCTCGTCGAGATGATGTCCGTGATCAATGGTGGCGACCTTGTCGACAATCTCGATCCGGGTTTCAAGGCCATGGAAGCTGTCGCCAGGCAGTCCATTGGATTCGAACAATCGTCTGCCATTCTTGAAAGCTACATCAAGGACGGCACGGTCTGGGCCATGCCTTTCTGGAACGGTCGCGCTCAACTCCTCGTCGATGCCGGCTTGCCCGTTGACTACATCCGTCCCAAGGAAGGCACCATTCCTCTCATCGCCACGCTAAACGTGCCCGCGGGTGCACAAAACAAGCAATCGGCCATGAAGTTCATCGATTTCTTCCTGGAAAAGACAAGTCAGGAAGCGTGGATCGGTGGCTACAAGGTCGGAAGCGCGCGAACCGACGTAGAGGTCCCCGAGGCGATTCGCACGCGGCAGATCACCTCGGAAGCTGACCTCAAGACCCTGCTTCTTCCGGACCTGTCGCTCGTCGCCGAGCGCCTGCCGCGCTGGGCCGAGCAGTGGGACCGCGATGTCGTTCCCCAGGCAGACTGAGAGGTCGCGATGAACACCATCACACTTGCGGTTCCGGCGGCGTCTCTATCTCCAATCAGGAGATCCTACAGTTACATGGCTTTGTCGCCAGCTGCCGTATTCCTGAGCGTCTTTTTCGCGCTTCCGATGGGACTGATGATCGGCATCAGCTTTTCACAAGAGGAAGTCGGTGGATTTTCCGTCGAGAGCTACCGACGGTTTTTCACCGACGGACTTTCGGTTGCTGGATTCTGTCGCACGGCCATCATGTCCGGACTCGTTGCGATCGCGGTTACTGTGCTGGGGTATCCGGTCGCCTATTTTCTGGCTCGTTCCAGGAGCCGGTGGCGCGCGGTCGTCTTTGCCCTTGCGCTGGCACCGGAACTTGCGGGCGTGGTGCTGCGGACCTACGGCTGGCTCATCATTCTGGAAGATCGCGGCTTCATCAACGATGTTCTCCTTGACCTCGGTCTTATTTCGTCGCCGCTCCCGCTTTCGAAGAATCTCTTTGCCGTCGTCGTCGGCCTGACCCACGTCGTGTTGCCGTTCGGCATTCTCTCGCTGATGACCAGCATTCAGGGCATCGACGAAAGTCTCGAGCGCGCGGCGCAGATGCTCGGTGCCTCGCGCGTCTCCGTCGTCCGCCACGTCATCGTTCCGCTTTCCGTTCCGGGAATTGTCAGCTCGCTGCTGCTTTCGTTCACCATGGCCGCGAGCGCCTACGCGACACCAGCACTTCTCGGCGGCGCCGGTTTCAAAGTCCTGGCGACGATGATCTCCGAGCAGGTCCTCTTCTACGTCGACTGGCCCTTTGCCGCCGTCATGGCCAATGCGCTTCTCCTTCTGATGCTGGTGATCTCGTTCGTTGGCGTGCGGTTTGAAACGCGGCACCGTACCAAGCGAAGCGGCGCCGGGAGGGCCACGGCATGAACTGGTTCCTCTCGGTCCTCTTCCGGCTCATGCTGGCCGGTGTGCTCACCTTCATCACGCTGCCACTTGCCGTCGTCATAGCGGCCTCGTTCAGCCCGACCTCCGCGGTGACGTTCCGGCCGTGGGAGTGGACGGCGCGGTGGTACGGCGACCTCGTCTCGCAGCGCTGGCTCCTGCCCTTTCTGCTCAGCGTCAAGGTCGCGGTGATCGTCTCTATCGTCAGCGGCATCATCGGCGTCATGGCAGCCTATGCCATCGTCTATGAAAAGATTCGCGGCAGTGAAGCGGTGATGTCGGTGCTTCTCTCGCCGCTGTCGGTGCCGCAGATCGTCAAGGGCGTAGCGATCGTCCTGTTCCTGTCGCTGGTCGGGCTGCAGTCCTTCCTTGGCACGCCTGCGCTGATCGCCGCCCACATCGTCCTCGCCCTGCCATTCGTCGTGAGAATGGTGGCGACGTCTATTGCGAACTTCGACCGCAATCTGGATCGGGCGGGTCAAATCCTGGGGGCGAGCAAGCGGCAGCGGGTGCAGCACATTCTTTTGCCAGCGATCAGGCCTGGTGTGCTGTCAGGCATGACCTTCGCCTTCATCATCTCCTTCAACAACATTCCGCTGTCGGTGTTCCTGGTTCGACCAGGCGATACGACGCTGCCGATCACCGTCATCAATTACCTCGAATACAGCCTCGATCCGGTGATGGCGGCGGTCAATGTCGCGTCGATGATTTTCATCCTCGCGGTGATCTTCCTTTTTGAAAAGATCGGCGGCTTTTCCGTCAAACTCCATGGTGGCAGCAAATGAGCAGCATCGATATTGAACTCGTCTCCGTCAGCAAGTCCTTCGGGGCGATCTCCGTCGTGAAGGACATCAGCTTGCAGATCCCGCAGGGTGAGTTCGTCAGTATTCTCGGACCCTCCGGCTGCGGGAAGACGACAACGCTCAACATGATCGCCGGCTTCAACCAGCCGTCGTTCGGCGATATCAGGATCCGCGGGAGGAGCCAGGGCCGCGTTCCACCAGAACGGCGAAATATCGGACTGGTGTTCCAGAACTACGCGCTTTTTCCGCACATGACGGTCGCCGACAACGTCGGTTTTGGCCTCAAGATGAAGAGCGTGGCGCGATCGGAGATCGAAAGCGGCGTGGCGTCGGCGCTGCGAAGTGTTCATCTTGAAGACTACGGCGCGCGCTATCCGAGGGAATTGTCGGGTGGACAGCAGCAACGCGTGGCTCTGGCGCGTGCCATTGCGCCACGCCCATCCGTCCTGCTCCTCGACGAGCCGCTCTCGAATCTCGATCTGAAGCTTCGAGAGGCCATGCGGCTCGAACTGAAGGAACTCCAGCAGCAGCTGGGCATGACGTTCGTCTACGTGACGCACGACCAGGAAGAAGCGATGGCAATGTCCGACCGGATCGTGGTGATGTGGCAGGGGGTCATTGCCCAAACGGGCGGGCCTGCTTCGATCTACCGTCATCCGGCGAGCTCATTCGTGGCGGATTTCATCGGGAAATCGAACATCCTCACCATCGAAGGGACGAGTGAGCAGGAAGCCACCCTCGACCTTCACCTGTCCGGGAGCGCGATCAGCTTGCGGGCGAAGCGCCCGCCGAACCGTCAGCAAGCCCGCTTCTGCTGCATCCGGCCCGAAGACATCGCGGTGCTGAACAACACCGGCGACGCCGGCGGGTGCGGCGTCAATCGTCTGTCCGGAACCGTCCGCCGGGTCATCAACCTCGGTCCGTCGCTGGAGCTCGCGGTCGAGATCGATCCGCAGGTCGTCTTGACGGTGCTCACACGCTCATCGCTGTCGGCCTCACTTCCAGTTATCGGCGACGTCGTTGCGCTTTCCATCGATCCAGACGACATCCAGGTCCTGCCGGAATAGCCGATGGCGATCGATACGCTACGCCTATCAATCCGATCCAATCGATATTGGCGATGCGTCGCTCGCCTGCCCTACGATCATCGCGACCTTAGAGGAAGGTCAGCAACAGGAGTTTTAGGAATGCTCACCAAAATAAGGCTTCGCGCCGTTCAGCATGCCAGCAATGTCTGCGGCGATATCGAGGGTTTCGACTTCAATGACTATGACGCCGACGACGTCGCGGCGGTGCGAAAGTTCTGGCTGCAATACGGCGTCGTCCGTTTCAAGAAGGCCGGCATCACCGACGCCCAGCAGGTGCAGTTCTCGCGTCACTTCGGCGAGTTCGTCATCCATCCCAAGCAATTGCAGGAAGGCGGTCATCCGACCCACCCGGAAATCCTCGTCATCAGCAATGCGATGAAGGATGGCAAGCCAAGCGGTGCGATGGGCAATAGCGAGGCGACGTGGCACACCGATACGTGGTTCTACGAACGCCCGCCGGCGGGCGCGATCCTGCGTGCCGTCGCTGTTCCGCCTTCAGGCGGCGACACTTATTTCCTCTCGACCTATATCGCTTATGACACGCTGCCGGCTCCTCTAAAGAACGCCGTCGATGGGCGCCAGATCTTCTTCCAGAACGTCTACGACAAGACGGGCAAGCTCAGGCTTGGCAAGTCCACGCCGAAAAGCCAGGACTTCCGCGAATGGAGCGGCATCGTGCATCCGTTGGTGCGCACACATGGTGAGACAGGCCGCAAGGCGCTTTACCTCGGCGGAACGACTGAAGGCGCGTGGATCGTGGGCATGAGCCGCGATGAGAGCGACGCGCTGCTCGCCGAACTGTGGGATCACACGACGAACACGAAGCACATCTTCGTGCAGCAATGGGATGAGGGCGACATCATGATGTGGGACAATCGTTGCACCATGCACCGCCGCGACTCCTTCGATCCCGCGTCCATCCGGATCATGCATCGCACCACCACTTCCGGCGAACGGCCGGTCTGAGCCGATCCAGGCCTACCGACCGAACAGCGAGAAAGCCCAATCGATGACAGCGTTCTATCAGATGATCGACAGAAGCCCTCCCCTGCCCGCTGACCTGATCGAGCGACTGTCATCGGTTGACACGGCGACCATCGGCCATGTCGAGCACCTGGGATTTGTCGGCGGTGATATCCGACCCGTATTTCCTGCCCGCGTGGCCGGTGCCGCCTTCACCGTCGCGGCTCCAGGCCGTGACGGCGTCATCATCTACAAGGCGATCGATCTACTGTTGCCCGGCGACATCCTGGTGATCTCGCGCGTCGATCGCGACGACATCGCCTGTGTCGGTGGTGGTGTCGCCGCCGCCGCAAAGGCCAAGGGGGCTGCGGGCATCGTTATCGACGGTCCGTGCACGGATGTCGATGAAATCATCGCCACCGGCGTTCCCGTCTGGTGTCGCGGCGTCTCCGCCAAAACCACGAACCGCCAGTTTCAGATTGGTGGCTCGCTCAACGTGCCAATCGCCTGCGGCGCGGTCGCGGTTCTGCCTGGCTATGGGGTGCTTGCGGACAATGAAGGTGTGTTCGTGGCCGATCGCAACCGCTTGAGGATCCTTGCTGACGCGGCATTGGAGCGCCAGAAGCGCTCGGTGGCTGTCCGGTCTCATTTGGCCTCCGGCCGGTCGATCTTCGACTTTGACGAGGAGCCGAGGTCTTGAAAATCGCCCTCGTTCAAATGAGTTCGCAGCCCGATCGGGCCTATAATCTTGCCGAAGCCGCGCGGCTGATGCGCGAGGCTATGATCGGCAGACCCGACCTGATCGTGCTGCCGGAACATTTCGACTGGCTTGGCGGGACGGTCGCCGACAAGAGGCGCGCGGCGGACCGCATACCAGGTGGCGAAGCATATGTCCTCGTTCAGCGGTTCGCAAAGGACAACGCGGTCTGGGTCCATGCCGGTAGCCTGATGGAGCGCCGCGGCCAGGATCACCGTGTCTACAACACCACCGTCGTGTTCAACGCCAAGGGCGAGGAGGTCGGCCTCTACCGAAAAATTCACCTCTTCGACATCACCGCGCCCGATGGAAAGACCTATTCCGAGTCTGCTGCCGTGGCGCCGGGGCGCGATCTGTTCATCTATGAACTCGACGGCCATCGGATCGGCTGTGCAATCTGCTACGACCTGCGTTTTTCGCGCCTGTTCGATCGCCTCGCCGAGGAAAAGGTCGATATCTTCGTCCTGCCCGCTGCTTTCACTTACCAGACCGGGCAGGCTCATTGGGAGGTGCTGTGTCGGGCACGCGCGATCGAATTCCAAGCTTATTTCGCGGCCTGCGGACAGTGCGGAAGCTATGCGATGCCGGACGGGGAACTCCGCCGGACCTTCGGTCATTCCATGGTGTGCGATCCGTGGGGGCAGATTGTGGCGCGGGCCGAAAACGACGTCTGCGTCCTTGTGGTCGAAATCGACCCCGCTCGACTGCCTGAGGTTCGGCGCCTGATCCCGATGGCCGAGCACCGCGTTTTGCTCGCGGATAGGCAGGTTCGCCTGTCCCCCGGCACCAAGTCAAGACGTTGAGATATCAACGCCGCGGCTCGTCGATGCGGCCAAGTTCGACGTGACCGACCTCGAGCGCCCGGTCGAGTTCGTGGAGCGTCACGATCATTGGATTGGGGCTTTCCTCTCTCCAGATCGCTCAAAGACCGCTAGCTGAAGCCACGCCGCGATTCGACCTCCTCCGCGTCAGTCCCTTTTTGCGGCGCTGGCGCGCAAAATTCCGGCCGACCGGTTCCGGCGGACGTGCCTCCAACGTCGCCGAAACTTTGCCTTCTCTTTATCGACGATGCTGAAGCTTCATCAAAGCTTGATCTAGCGGTTCGCAGGCAGGTGCTAGGTTCCGCCTCGAGGAACGACGTCTTGTCGTTGGAGGAGACCATGTTCGACAATGCCACGGACTGCAATGTCCGCTTTCTGACCCGCCAGGACCTGCAGTCGGCCGGCGCGGAACTCACGATCGCGGAAATCCATGCAGCCACGGATGCCGCCTGGGCGGATATCAAAAGCGGGAGGACTGTCGGAGGAAAGGCCGTCCTCTCGCTTCCAGAGGAGGAGTTCTGGCAGCGGCAGAGCGTCGCCCCGTTCAGGCGTGACTTCGTCGACGAGCGCCTCGGCTGGAAATTGTCGGCTCTCTATTGCGTCAATCCGACCCATGGCGGCGTCAAGATCATCGGCGCAAACGCCTTCAATCGGCATCTTGGCCTGCCTCGCTCGACGTCGACCTTCGTCCTTTTGGAAAAACGGACGCTTCGGCCCTTGGCGATACTCGACGGGACGGGGATTTCCGCTCTGAGAACCGGCACCTATGCGTCGAAAGTGGCTGAGCTGTTTGTTCGCTGCCGGGTACCTGTGTCGGGCTTCATTTTCGGATCGGGACCCGTCGCCCGAAGTGTGGTCGAGTGCCTTGATTTCGCCTGTTCCGACCTGATCGGAGACATCTTCATCCGCAGCCGATCGATTGAAGGCGTGGAAAGACTGCTGTCGGACTTCGCTGACCGGACGTCGTTTCGGCTTCATGCCGTAACCGACAACCAAAGACTGAAGGAATGCGCCCTGCTGATCACCGCCACGAATGCCCGCCAGCCGCTGTTTGAGGACGAGGAGTTAAACAGGGGGGCTGTGACGCTTCATCTTGGCGGAGACGAAGTGCCCGAAGCCTATCTGCAGCGAGCCTTGAAAAGCGGGACCGTCGTCTGTGACGACATCAAGACGGTCTCGCGCAGGAACTCGCAAAGCATTGCCCTCCACTTCTCCCGAAAAGGGCTTTCTCTGGAGGAGATCGGTCCGTTGCTTGGCGTGAGGGAGCTCTCCGCGCCGAACGACTGGGTCCGGGAGGCGGACACGCCGGTTTGCGTAACCTGCGTCGGCCTGCCGATGCTCGACCTTTATGCCGTGCAAGCGACCTATGAAAAATATCTCGCTGGCACGCAGGAAAACACCTGAAGGGCTGTCTGAGCTTATGAAGACGCCGACAGATCCCATATACACCACGCACCTCCTCGCCGAGCACGTCCATTCGCTCTCCTCAGCTCCGCCCCCGGTCAGCACCCGTGATACCGCCTTGCGTTGCATTCTCGATCTTATCGGGGCGGCGGTTGCTGGTGCTGCGCTTCAGTGCAGTCGTGCGGCCCGTAATAGCGCTACCGCCCTCTTCGGCAAAGGCGAGGCGGCCATTTGGATGACGGATCGGACCGTGATGCCCATCGCAGCCGTGATCGCCAACGCGACCGCGGCCTCTGCGCTCGACCTGGACGACGGACATCGCGCAGCGCGCGGACATCCGGGCGCCTGTGTCGTTCCCACCGTCTTGACCTTGGCGCCGTTTGCCGGCGTCTCAGCCGATGATGTCCTGTCGGCAATCGTTTCGGGTTATGATGTCGGCGTCAGAGTGGCCGCGGCCCAAAATGCCGAAGGGATTCAGACCCGGCAGTCGGGACGGTGGGCCGCATTGGCCGCGGTTGCGGCAGCGGCGTCACTCTTCAAGGTCGAGCCGGCCTTGATCGCGCAGGCGCTTTCGATCGCCGGCGTGCTTGCCCCCAATCAACAGGCCAATGGAAGTTCAGGCTACTCCCGGCTCACGGGCAATGACGTCAAGGAAGGGATTCCCTGGAGTGCCGCCACCGGTCTTATGGCGCTCGACCTCGCCCGCAACGGCTATACCGGGCCGGAAGATCTCCTCGATCATCCCGGCTATTACGACCGGCAGAGGATACTGGAAGGACTGGGGCAGCGTTTTGAAATTTGCGGCACTTATTTCAAGCCCTATGCCTGTTGCCGCTATATACACCCGGCGCTCGATCGCCTCTTCGATCTTGTGAAGGCTCACGAACTGAGGGCCGCGGACATTGTCTCGGTGGAGGTAGAGACTTTCGGCTGGGCGCTCAAGCTCGGCAACCTGCTTTCGCCCGCGAACCTTGTCGACATTCAATATAGTCTTCCCTATTGCGTCGCCATTGCCGCGATCGAGGGCCGCGGCGCCCTTGCTCCCGTCAGCGAGAGCCTTCTCAATCGGCCGGACCTCACTCACCTCGCGCGTCAGGTGAGGATCACCGTCAATCTTGAGATCGACGCGCTCTTTCCCGCCGAGACTCTGGCGAAGGTGACTGTCGAGACACGGCGGCACAAATACGTCTCGGCACTGGATGGCCCGTCCGGCGATCCCCAGCGCCCGATGGACTGGCGGGCGATCGAAGAAAAGTTTTTGCGCGTCACGCGGCATGTCCTGTCGCCTTCCAAGCAGGGGGCGATCATCGATGGCGTCCTCGGCCTCGCGGCTGGAGAGCTGGACCCACTTCTGCGGCATCTGCGTTCGCCAGGCTAGGACACGGCATCGAGCCGATGCCGACCACTATCCTTGTCGTCAGATGAAACTGACGCAATGACGGGCATTGCCCTCGGCGGTTGACACCCAATTGCGCAAGCGGTCAAAGGCGCCGAGGTCGGCGTCCAACGCCCCGTTAACGGCCCGCTGCCATGGCGTAAGCGTGCAAATCCTCAACCCCCATCGCCGCGTTGAACACCACCAGCTCTCCGTTTGCCACGACATGGCGGACTCGACCGAGATTGTGGTTCTCAACGATGACCACGTCGGCGCGTTTACCCGTTTCCAGCAAGCCACGATCGGCTGCAAGCTCCGGGAGTGTTTTCGAGACGTTGCCGGTCGCAAGCGCGATTGCGGCCGGCAGCAAAAGCTGGCTCTTGCGCACCATTCGCTGGATGGCCGACAGAATACTATCCCAGTCTCCGCCGGCAAAGTCTGTCGATAGGGTATCGACGAGCCCCGCTTCGACCAGAGCATCGATATTTGCGGTGTCATTGCGCCAGCGGGTTTCGATGCAATCGAGCGTCGAGACGTCGATGGCGACGCCGCGCTCCCTCAGTTGCAGCCCGAAACGCACTGCCTCTTCGGGAAGGAACATCGGGTGGTTCGAATGCCCAGCGATGATGCGGGCCTTCGGATATGTCTCCGCAAGCTTCAGCAGCGTCGCCGCGGTGGGTGCCGCATTGTGAAAGATCGCCGGAAAATTGAGTCGTTCAGACGCTGCCGCGATCTCGTCAAAACCCTTCAGTGACAGCGCCACGGGCGGCATCACCGTGTCGCGGATCAGCTTTGTGAGGTCGGACGTACAAATTTTAGCGGCGAGACCGCACTCGATCAGAAGAGCATTGAGTCGCGGAAGATCGGGCAAGCCACGATCGAGATAGCGGCCGAGCACGGCTTCCTTGAGTGCGCGCGCCTCCTTCGGATGGATTGATGTTCCCGTAGCGGCCTCTATAGCCGCAGGTATAAAGCGATAGTCCTGCGCCCCGCCACCAAGCGTCTGCCCGCCGCCTGCTTCTCCGAGTGCCTTTGCGCCTTTGGCGACCATGTCATCGATGCGGGCGATCTTGTGCCGCTCCGATAATCCGCCACCATCAATCGCGATCGCCGCGGCCAGATTGCTCGTGGTATGCGCCGTCGTCAGATGGATATCCATCGCATGGCGCTGGTTCGAGGGGCCATCGATCTCATCCGGCAGCGCTAAGCCGCAGACGTTGAGCAGGGTGGTTGTTCCGGACAGGAGATGTCTGTTTCTGAAGTAGTCGACATCCGTGGGCCGGACGGGCACCGACCCGCTCGGCATGGACGGGCCGTGGATGCACCCATGAGCATGCGCATTGACGATACCGGGAATGACCGTGCATCCGGCGGCGTTGAGGACGACAGCCTCGCTTCGGGCATCGGCCTCACCTGGCGCGACGTCGATGATCCTTGTCCCACGGATGCGCACGACCCCCCGCTCGTGGAGCGTGGTTCCATCGCCGGTGACGATTCGTCCGCCGACGATGACGATTTGAGTCTCAGGGGGCATTTGACGGGGCCTCCGTTTCCGACCAGCCGGTTGCCACGAGCCCATAGCCGACACCGCGAACCGTCCTGATCGGGTCGGTGGGCGCGACCGCCGTCAGTGTCTCACGCAGCCGACCAATGTGAACGTTGATGGTTTTTGGATCGACGAAGACACCTGCCGGCCAGGCTGCCGACGCGAGCTCATGCCTCAGATAGATGCGCCCGGGGTCCTTGAGCAGATGCAGCAGAATGGCGAACTCGAGACGCGGGAGGTGCAACTCGACGCCCCGCCTCCAGACCCGCCGCGCCAGCACATGCATTTCGATGTCGCCGCATGACAATAGCTCCTGCGAAGCGCCTAACTGTGACGAAAGCGGGTGCAATGCGCGCAGGAGGTGGTCCGGTGAAACAGGCCGCACGAAGCTTTCGTCGGCGCCGGCATTGATGAAATCGGCATATTGCCTGGCGGAGTTGGCGCCGACCAGCGCGATGACCTTCAGTCCAGCCGTCGTCGCATCGCCTTTCAAGCTTCCGCAGGCGGAAACCGAATTCGCCACCCTGCCATCGATCACGACGCCCCGCACTCCAGCGGTCCTTGCCGCTGCGATCGCCTCATTCGCGCTGGTCGTCAGGAGCGTCTCAAAGCCGGTCTGCCGAAGTATATGGCGGGCAAACAGGCTGAAATCTGCGTCCGTTGAACCGATGACAATAATCGGCTTCACAGGGCATTCACCGGGGGCTGAGCGGAGTGTGAGGCCGTACGATCCCACGGTGTCTGAGGAAATTCAAATGCTGTGTGCGCCTTGCGTATTAAGAATTATGTCCCGCCTTCCGCGCTGCTTCGCCGATTGATCGTGATTTAGCATGGATGCCCTTCGAGCAGAATTGGAAAGCCCAGGCGAACCCGCGCATCTTCGTTCCATCAGCGACAATCGGAGACGAAAATGAGTGTGGCACGATCGCTCAGCATGAAGAGCTTGGATGATGCTTCGCCTTCACCGTCGAATGGCCCGTCCTCCCCGCAGGCAGGCGTCAGCGGATCTGCCTGTCTCGACTGCGTTGCCTGCCGGCGGCGTCTGTCGGGAAATTGTCCACTGCTTGAACTTCCTGAGCGGCGGCAACAGTCCCGGGCGGGCTCCGGCTGCCGATTGACGAGGTCAGATCGCGTCATTGACGTCTGAAGCACGCCTGTTGCCATCCCCGGTCTATGAGGCGAGGCTGTCAATGCCCGCAAAATTGCAGGTTGGCATCGCCAACCCAACCTGCGATTTCTTCAGCATCGGCGACGTCAATGCACATGCCGATAGCGCGCCAGGAAACTGTGGACGGCGGGAGTGGGATCGGGCACCGGAAAACCGCATCGAGAGAAGAAAACGGAGATCGTGATCGCGGCTGGAGGCGGGGACGTCGGGCAGATGCTATCGGAAGCGATTATCCACAAGGGCATGGTGGCTACGACTGTCACCTTTGCGCGGGCGCGTGCCCTCATCAGCCGGCACCTCTTTGATTTGATGATCCTCGACGCCGTCGTCCGGGCCGAAGATGCGCTTCGTCTGTGCCGGCAAATCCGCGCCGTCAGCACGATCCCGATCATCGCAGTCGTTGCGCAAGGGCGTGAGGACATCATCCTTGCCGCTTTCGAAAGCGGAGCCGATGATTGCATTTCCAGTCCCTTCGGGACCAGGGAAATGATTGCCCGGATCCGCAGCGTGTTGCGACGGGCATCACGTGATCGCGTGATACATAGCCTGTCAAAGCCCTTCCGATTCAATGGGTGGCGCCTCGACTCATGGCAACGCGCATTGCGACGACCGGATGGGACAGTGGTTGAGGTGACGGCGGCCGAGTTCGACCTGCTCGTCGTCTTTTGTCAAAACCCCGGCAGGATACTCAGCCGGGAAGAATTGCTTGCCTCCACTCACGCAGGCCTGGCCGGCCCGATTGAACGGAGCATCGACGTCCACATCAGTCGCTTGCGCCACAAGATCGAGGACAATCCCCACAACCCCATCCTCATCAAGACCGTGCGGATGGGTGGCTATTTCTTTGCCGCGGTTGTTGAAGCCGATGGATAGCGAATTTGCCGGGGTAAGTGCTCTTCGGTTAGGGGGCGATGTCACGTTGTTTCATCAACGCCCGGACAAGGCTTTTATCTGGCCTCAGACTGTTGCACCGGCGGCCGATTTTACGCCTCGGTTAGAGAGGGCGACGGCAAGGATGCGTCCACACACGGCAGTGCTTAAGCGCCGCGGCGTTACGTCGAGACGTACTGGCGCGAGCCGGCCCTGCGGTCTGCACTCACGGGCGCCAGCTGAGCGAGGTACGTCGGTCCGTCGGAAAGCCCCGTAATCGGTGGCTGAGCGTTCCGGCGAGTAGGGCGTGACTCACACAGATCTTGCGGGAATGGCTGCTTGTGGCGCGACTATGAACTTTAGGTCATCGCCAATGTCGGCTCCCGGGGGCCAACACGAGGGCGCAAAGCGGTCGTTGAGCGTGAACCGCAGTTGGCATCGAGCGGATGCCGGACCAGCTTCTTCGCCTTGAAGAGATCAGAACCTACGGCCTGTCACTGAAATCGGCTAAATGCTTACACTGTCGCCCGCAATCGCCTAGAAGATCGCTCTGAGCGCTTCGGCGAGCCGGCCGAATTCGCAAAGACTGTGCTGTTTCTAGCAAGCGAAGACTCGTCTTACACAACGGGCAGGGAACTGAGCGGGCGGCCGCTATTCTATCTGAGGAACGCGCCCAAATTCACCAAGCGCTTCTCGCAGCTTAGGCCGAAGTCAATGAACCGACGTCGCTTTAAAGGCATGTTGTTTCGGGTAAGATGGACGATGTGAACCGGGATCGCTTCAACTTCATACTCTTGCAAGATATAGGTCAGCTTTCCCGCGTTGATAGCAGCATCGGCGTCGTGCTCCAGCACGACGGTTGCGCCGATACTGTCAATGCTGCGTCGACGGCAGCGTCCGGCGACGATACCAGCAGCCTGGGCAGCCAGGGCGAGAGGTTGGGGCTATCGAAGACAACGATCATCGAGCCGTGCAAAATGCCCTCCTTGAACGATGTGAGAGGCCTACACCTGATAACTTCATCCAAGTAACGAGATCCCGCGCTCCGAGCATCACTTGAACGCCATATCAAGCGCGCTTAAAAACTCGAGCATGAGGTCATTGACGGCACGCTGGCGCAAAATCCGGGCTTCTCTGATTTCCGTGTCGTCTGCAGCACCTTCAATTTCGAACTGCGCCACGGCAACGTTGCCTTCGCGCAGGTAGCCTTCGTCTGGCTCCGGATCACAAAAACGGGTGAGCAAATCGTCAGTGCACGTTCGATGACCTCCCGATCGCTTCCCTTCAGAGCCTCTTGGAATTTGGCGATTGCACCGGCGAGCCCGCCTTCTCCGTGTTCGAGGCAGTAGACGAGATCGTGCGCATCTTTGCGCTCACGCCGGTGATCAAAGGCAAACACCTTGAGGCATGTGAATGCCACGATATCGGCGTAGGGGATGGATTCTGTCGAGCGGCCTTTTTCACCCAACAGATCAGCGGTGACTTCCATCCGATCGTGGTGCCCGAACACGAGCGACGCGTGAGGGATATTCACCGCAGAAACATTTCCTTCCGTCGGCAGTTCCTGCAATGCGCCACCCCGGAGCTTCGGATCGTCTGCCAAGAACTCCAGAATGACGAGAATGCCGTGCTCGGTCATGGTCTGCCAACGCCAGTTGACCTTATTGCCCTTGTCATTTCGCGCACGCTCGAAACCCATTTTTTTGAGGTTCTGCTCGAGCGTCCGGTATGCCTCTGTGTCGGCGAGGATCGACAGATCGACGACGACATCGATATCGCCGGTTCCTGCATGAGGCGGGACGTCAGGCGGCCTCTTGGTGACGATGTAGCGCGGTGCAAGCCCACCGACCAGAAAGACGGAATCACGCCAGGGGCCGAGGCCGCTGAAGAGCGTAACCAGGACGCGCTCGCAGTCGCGGGTAACATCGGCACTGTATTCAGTCAGTATCTGGGGCTTTGTCATTCGGGTACCGCGAGTTTTGTCAGCCGAAGATGGTCGGCCAGTTCCTTCGAGCGACCGCTGTCAAGCTGCAGGAGGTCGAGGTAAGTTTGAAGTGGATCTGTGACCCAGACATGACCGACCCGTTGGCGAAACAGAAAGTCATGCCGTGGATTAGAGTCTATAACTCCCAGATTCCAACCCTCTTTGACGGCCTTTGCTCCCAGTTTTCGAAGAAGGCTTTCGCCGCCATGATCGATGCGACAATGGATTTGGGATATTTTCGAGAGGTGCGGTGCATGGATCTGCCCGGCCATGAGCCCGGAAATTTCGTAGCGAACTCCCGTCTCATCGCAGATGCGGTCAATCTCATGGATCGCCTCATCGATATTGGTCATCCGCATATAGTACGAGCGGAGCGGCTTCGGCTTGATCGAAGCGACATAGGAAGACCACTCGTCAAGTAGCGCGCGCGGATTGGAGAGTATCCTTTCCTTCGATGGACCGGCACCCTTGGAGCTCACCCATTCGCGGCGCTCTAGATCGATAAGAACCTGGGATGCCGTTGTCGGAGATACGGATGCCCGCTCGGCCAGTTCATGCACACCGAACCATTGGTCCTTAAATGTCCAGACGGCATGGAGGGCCTGTGCGCGACTTCCAACGAACAGATTGTTGAGCGATCGAGCCTGCTGCTTCGAGGCTGGCTTTTCGACGAGAACAAAGAGATTGTCGGCCGAAAGATAGAGACTGCCGCTACGATCGAAATAACCGACCTTCTCCTCGCGCAGGAGTGCACGTGCACCTGGGGAAATGGTATTGGCCATCAATAAGGGGAGAACTCTGGAATTGCCTGGCGGCATGGCGGCAATGTATTTCTTCAGCTGCCAGATTGCTTCCCTGACGTCTCTTGGAAAAGCTGATCTTTTGACCTCGACAACAAGTTTGAGAGGCGCATCAAAAAATCGCGCATCTATAAGGAAATCTGCGTGAGAGTTTCCCATCTGCGGCTCAAACATGGGCTGGGACGTGATTTCCCCGCCTGCCTCCGTGAGGCTAGCCGTCAACTCACTCAACATATCGAAAGCTATGGACTGTTCCAAAGATATTCCCTGCGCAGCAAATATTACCCTTATGCCGCATATCCGCGAAAATGTCTATATGTACTGCGCAGCAAACAAATAAAAACCCCTGTGCAAGGTCCGGCCTGCGCGGCAAGTACGCATTACCAGGTAAGCAACTACCTGATTTGAAATCGAATTCACGTAGCAACGGGATCAAGCGAAACTCATAGGGGGACCAGCCGACGGCGGATTTCAGCTGCTGGCAATCGGCAACACGGTTGATTTGCCAAACGACCTGAGCCCGCATACTAGTGGTCGAATTCCACATGATCGCCATCGGCGAACTGATCAAGTACCCAGCACACCATCCCCGAAGCAAGCCCCAACCGCGGGCCTGTGCTACTACAACTGCAAACGTTCCAGGCACGTAAGGGCGGGCGTGAGCCCGGCTCTGTGAACGAGCATGAAGTGGCGCGAACGTTTCAGTGTGCGGTGCCTGGTTTTTCGTTTGCCCTCACAATGGCGTCCGCTTCCGATGAAGGTGGATGGCGAGGGCTGAGCGTTTCTGGTGCGGCGGGACGAAGAGATTTCGGACTGCTGAAAAGACTGAGATGAAACGTTGCAAGCCGCCGGTATATCGAAATCCCTGTATCATTCGTTCTCGTTTTCGAAGTGGCACGTGAGAATTTTCAGAGGACGGTGCTGTCCGCGGGCGCCGCAAGCTCGTCGCGGCCTGCTTGGGGCGAGACAGCGACATTATTAAGTTTTGTTGCTCGGGGCGCCAACAGGTTGCAGGACATTTGTGACACATCTAAACCGATCAGCGCAGACGTCACGCAAATACGTCCAGTTTGAGTTTGAAAATCACCAAGGAACATACTCATTGCTGAACGCCATCGCCGATGCCTTGCCCGGGCCGCCAGTCAGATTTCCAGGGAGCACGTGATCCCATGCATGGAAGTTCGCTTTTCGACAGATTGATCGACGCGACGGTCGCCGCCGCCAACGAACATTCCCTCAAGACGGCATTGAGCGACGTTGCTCGAGCGCATGGATTTGAGCGGTTTGCCTACCTTAATCTCCATACCGCAAAGAGCTTTGCCGTTTCAACCTACCAAAAGGAATGGCAATCGCTCTATTTCTCCCGTTCTTATATGGCCATCGATCCTGTGGTGACCGCAGCCAAGCGACTGAGGCGGGCTTTCAGGTGGTCAGCCGATTTCGAACGCCGGCGCGCGGACGATGGCATCAAGGAATTCTACGATACCGCGGCTGAATTCGGGATTCGGTCAGGTCTGTCGATCCCCATCTGGACGGGGTTTGGCCAGTTTGCCATCTTGACGCTGGCCTCAGCCAGGCACCTGGAGACCTCGGGACCGGACGATCTCGACACGGTCGGCGCAGCTGGCGCGGCGGCACTGATCCATGCCCGGCTCCAGGGTACGACCACGCCGACCCAAAGACCGGACTTCATCTTTTCCGATCGCGAGGCGCTTTGCCTGCGATGGGCGGCCGAAGGCCTTCCGATGCACTCCATCGCCGATGTGACGGGCCTGACCTATCACACCGTGCGCTGGGACCTCGATCGGGTAAAGGCCAAGCTTGGCGTCTACACCCAGAAACAGGCCGTGGCGGTCGCAAGCCGGTTCGGGCTGATCTGACGGGCCTAGCTGGCGCGCGTATAGATCAGTTGCGATAAGGGCCTGGGAAAACGACGTCCTGGTCGACCAGCACGTTGAACTTGTAGCCGGGTCTGATTTGAAGTGTCGGCTGGACGTCGAGGTTTTTGCCCACGCTCCGTTCGGATAACCGTCCGAAAACATCCGCGAAATTCCGCCGGGCAGCGTCCGAGGCGGTATCCTCCGTCGAACTCTCCGGCATGGCCATATCGACCCCTGTGCCGATAAGAGCGATGAGAACCGCCGAACCGAACGTTTGAAGGTAATGTCGGTCGACTTGGTCTCGAAAGCCGCCGTAGCCTTCAGCGTCGGTCCCCGCCATGCCGCCGAGCTGAAGGGTCGAGCCGTTGGGAAAGATGATATCGGTCCACACGACCAGCACGCGCGACTGACCGAAAGAGATCTTGTGATCGTAGCGGCCAAAGAGCTTGGCACCTTGCGGGACGAGCAACTGGTGGCCGGTGGCGCTGTCGTAGACATTCTGGCTTGTCTGGGCGGTAATCCGCCCCGGAAGATCGGAGCTTATGCCGGTAATCAGCGTGGCGGGGATGACCGAACCGCGTTTCAGCTCGTAGCGTGAAATCTGAGGCACCACCTTGTTCGGCAGATAGCCGAGATCCTTGATGTCTTGGTTGAAGAATGATTCTTTCGCTGACTGCATGTTGGGATCGCCGTTTTGCCCTGAAAGTCCTGCCTGCATCGCCGCGGCGTACAGGTCTGAGGCCCCGCCAGGTGTTTTTGCGCTTTGGGTATTCGCCTGCGTCGTATCGGCGGCGGAAAGATCCTTTAGACTGACATCGACGGCAAGTGGTGAATCAAGTGCTGCGGCTTTGGCTTGAAGACTTGCCATTTGCTGGCGATGGCGCTCCCGCAGGAATTGCTCTTTCTGCTCACGCCCGAGGCGGGCAAGCCATTCTTCCTCCGGCTCGAGACCGGGCTTATTGCGCGCCCTTTCGGTCTTTTCGGTTTCGACCGTGTGTTGCGACTTCTCCTCTTGCCTGTTGCTGACCGGTGCCGGCTGATAGATCTGTGTCTGCTCGGGATCGCCGATGATGGCATCCTTGACGCCTCGCTTCAGCTGATCGGCATAAGTGGAGGCCGACGCATTCGAGGTCTGACCAATGCCATCCGCCCCTTGAAAATAAAACCCGCGGGACGAAAGACCGTAGCTGATCACGCCGAGAAAGAGCACGATCAGGGCGATGGCGATGATGATCGGGATGCGGTTCAGCCGCTTGTTGCTGCTGTCCTTGTTTGAAGCGCCGCCAAGCTGAAGCGATTGGACCACCCCCCTCTCCTCCCCTAATTGCGCCTGACAGAGACGGGGCTGGCCGGCGATGCGCCGGTCGCGCTAGTGGCGTAAGCCCGCGCGAGTTCAATCGAACCTGCCGATATCGAAACAAGCGCCTGCCCCTCAAGGTCGTCGACGCCATAGGTTAGCGCGACCATGCGTTTCGTCTCGTCGAGCTTCTGCTCCGTCACGACCTCGTAGCCCCATGCCTTCAGGGCGGCTTCCATGGCCTGCCCGAAGGGCGTGGCGTCCTCGTTCCATTTGACCTTGTTGATCCCCGGGCCCACCTGTTCCGCAAGCCGACCGACCATGTCGCCTGCGATCGCACTGGCGGCAGGGTCGGAGAGGTCGCGCGAGACTGAGCTAGCGGTAGGGCCGTCGGTGGCGGTCGTGCAGCCTGCAAGCAGGCACCCGATGACGGATAGTAGGAGGCTTCGCATGGTCACCCTCCCCTGCGAATGGTGATCTTCTGTTTGTGCTTTCCAACACCGGAGATGAGAACCGCGCGGTCGATATTATAGTCCACTACCATCATGTCGTTCTTCATACGGTAGTTGACGACCCGATTTTGGCCGCCTGAGACGACAAAAAGCACCGGCGCGTCCTGACCGGCGATCGAGCGGGGAAACTGGATGTAGGTCTTCAGGCCGTCCGAATAGACGCGCATGGGCTTCCACGAGGCTTTGCCGCTAACCGAATAGGCGAAGGTCAATTGCTCCGACGGGACGCCTGCTCCCGGCGTCCTTCCAGCTTCGAGACGGGCGTTGACATCGGCAAGCTTGCTCGACACATCCTCCGGATAGTCGAAGCCGACGCGCGCCATGTACTGGCTCGTGTGTGATTTGAGCTGGATATGATAGGTCCGGCGCGAGGTCGTCACCACCATGGAGGTGACGAGGCCTGGTTCCGACGGTTTGACGATGAGGTGGATCGCCTGGCCGCCCGCGGCGCCGGACGTTGCCGGTTCGACCTTCCATCGAACGGTGTCGCCGACAAGCACATCGCGAACGACCTCGCCGCCCTGAAGCTCGATGTCGCAGACCTGCAGCGGCGAACACACCACCGACGGCTGAGTTTCTCCAAACAGGAAGATGACCTTTCCATCCGCCCCCTTGGTGACGAGCCCCGTGCCCCCGCGCCACTTTCCTGAGAGGTTCGCGCCCTTTGCTTCGTTTGCGGTCATGCTCTGCGCCTTGGCTTCGTCTGTCGCAAAGACGACGACCCAGGCGCAGCCAAGGGCCGCGAGATATGTTGCTCTTCTCATCGACGTATCCCTGTCCTCAAAGCTGCGCGGTCCACTCGAAGTCTTTCAGATAAAGACCGATCGGATTAAGCCTGATCACGCCCTCGTCCTGTGGTGCCGTCAGCGTAACGGTCGCAATCCCGCGGTATCGGCGTGTTCCGGTTTCCTTTCCCTTCCGATCGCGCTCGAACTCCGTCCAGTCGATCTGGTAGGACTGGTTGGAGAGGGCGACGATGTTGCTGACTTCGATCGCAACTGTCGCGTTCTTGGCTTTCTCGAACGGCGAATTGCCGCGGAACCAGGCGTTGATTTTCTCGGTCGACGGATCGGATGTCCGAAGCAGCGCATACGTCCGATCGATGTATTGCTTTTGAACGACGGCGTCTGGCGTCACCGACCGGAAGCTCGTGACGAAGCCACCGAGCGTGGCGCGAACCACCCGCGGGTCGGCATATTCGATCTGCTGAGGAAAACCCGCGCTGACCGAGGTCCCAAGCTTGTCGACCTCGACGATATAGGGGACGAGTTTGACCTGCGTGCTCAAATAGAGCGCATAGACGAAGCCGATCACGGCCATTGCCAGTGCGATCATGCCGACAACGCGCCAGGCCGCCGCCGCCCTGACATAGGAACCATATCGTTCGTTCCATTCCTGCCCGGCGGCGAGATATGGGTTCTCAGGGGCGCGTTGCATTGCCATCGACCGATCCTTGCGGTGATTATTTTTTGTCGTCGCGGAGCGGCGACGGGCGTAAACCGCCGCGTGCCTGCGCCTGATCGAGTTTCGCATTGGCGAGGCCAAGAAGAGAGCTGGCATGGGCGCCGGGTGAGCCGATCGCCTTTTCCTTGGCCGCGGATCCGACCGCTTCGCCCGTCGCGCTCAATCCCGCACCAACACCGCGCAAGGCAGCGCCCGCTATGGACGCACCCTCGGCACGCGCAGCACGCGCGGCGGCAAAGCCCGCGCTGGCGCCACCGCCAGCTAGAATCCCTGCGCCCAGTGCGAATGATCCCGCCTGCCCGCCATGGCGGATCACCTCCATGCCGCCGCTGACGGAGACGCCTTGGACGACACCCTGCAGAATGTTTGGGACGTAGATTGATATCATGAAGACGACAACTGATAGGCCAGCGATCGCCAAGCTGGTGATGAGTTGCTGTTCAGCCGCGACCGACACCTCGGCCAAGCCGATGAGAACCTCCGAGCCGATGCGCGCAATCATTACCAGTGCCATCAGCTTCATACCGACTGAAAACGCATAGACGAGATATTTGACCGCGAAGTCCTTGGTGAAGGATGAACCACCTAATCCAAGCATGATCATGCCGGCCAACAAGCCTACATACATTTCGACGATGACAGCGACGAACACCGCGGCGACGAGCGAGAACGCGATGACGACAACAACCATGGCGAAGACGGCGGCAATAGCCAGAGAGTTGTCCTCAAAGAGGCCGAACTGAACCTGTTCGGACATTTTGTCCGCGACCTCTATGCCAGCGTCGAAGATCGCGGCCGGAGAAGCGGAGCCACCTTCCGCGCCCAACTGGTATAGGCTGTCCACCACCGCTTTGGCGAGGGCTGGTCCCCGATCCAGGATAAAGGCGAAGAGACCGACGAACATGATCCGGCGAACGAGTTCCGCGAACCAACTATCCAGTGACGCAGCTTGCAGCGCCAGCCATACGGCTGCTATTCCAATTTCTATCCCAGCCAGTATCCAAAAGAGCGACCGAGCTGCCCGTGACACCGTCGACTCCCAATCCTTCGCGGCACTAACCACCTGGTTTTCCAACGTCGAGAGCACCGATCCTTGCTGGGCGAAGGCTGGCCCTACCGCCACGATCGCAAGGCCGATCGCAAGCATGATCAATCCGAGTGTTCGTCCTGAGTTTACCACCTTGTCCGCATCTCCTGTCCTTGCCTCAGATTCCGTTTCGTCAACGGCTTAAAGAAATCCTCAGGCGTTGTTCGGCGGCTGTCGCGGTCGTCGAGGCAGGATGGGAATGTGTATCCACCATGATGAGGACCGCTGCGGTGGCCACTCCAACCGTACCCACACGGAAGGCAATGATCGCGACAGGGCTCACCAGCGCGGCTCCATCATTTGTCCATCTGGGATTCCTCTTCCCGCGGGTTCGAAAAACTTCTCTCTTCTCTTCTGCGCCAGGTCCTTGTCGGTCTGGTTTGCCTGCAGCCAGGTGCCCATCATCGTCATTTGCTGGGAAAGTAGACCGCGCAGCTTCTGCATCTGGGCGACCTGCTGCGCCGCGATCTGGTGGCCGACCTGCAGGGCCCTCATCTGCCCATCCGCGCTTTGGGACATCGAGCGGAGTGAGGCCATGGTGGATTCTTCGGTCTCGAACTGGTCCGCCGTCAGGCTTGCGGCGTTCAAACTGCCCGCGATCGTGTCACGGTTGGTGTCGGACCAAGACTGATAGGTCGAGGAGAAGCTCGTCCCGTCCGACAGACTGGTCTTGAGATCCGCATAGCTCGGGAAGCGCTGTTTGAGGATATCGTCGGCGTTGCCCATGGAAAACGCGATCCCCTGCCCTTGCGAGACGACACTCTGCAGGCGCTTGAGGTCGCTCTCGACTTCGCCCCAGATGTGGTTGGGCAGCTGCGCTGTATTCTGCAGCATGTTTTGGTAGATTTTCAGCTGGTTCTGGATCTGCTCGGCGAGCTGGCTGATCTGGGTAAGCTGGTTTTCGACCTGGACGCCGGAGCTTTCGAGCAACTTGATCAGCTCGGCATTGTTGGCAAGTTGTGTCCATTCCGTTGCAGCGCCCGTCGCGCTGCCGGCGTTTGCAGGATCAGGCAGAACGAGCGCGCTTGACAGGGCTGCGACCATCAGAAGCCTATGCGTCTTTGAGAAGCGATGCAGCATCCTTGATCCCTCTTTTGTGGAGCCAGTGCAGCGGCCATTCAGGGCCATGTTCTTCATGAAGCGCACGGATGTGCTTCAAGTCGTCCTTACTCGAGGCGCCCACGAACGACAGCGTCAGCGGGCCAAGAGCCATGTCGAACAGGCGGCGCCCTTCGGGTGACGCGACGTAATATTCCCGTTTCGGTATGGCGGTCGCGACGATCTCGATCTGCCGTCGGTTAAAGCCGATCCGCTCATAGAAATCGCGGGTCCCGGTCTCGCGGGCTGCCCCATTCGGCAGGCAGATTTTCGTTGGGCAGCTCTCTTTCAGGACGTCGATGATGCCAGAGCGTTCGGCATCCGAGATCGACTGGGTGGCAAGCAACACCGCGCAATTGGCTTTGCGCAGCACCTTGAGCCATTCCCGGATTTTGTCGCGGAACACGGGATGACCGAGCATCAGCCAGGCCTCGTCGAGGACGATGAGGCTTGGCGCGCCGGTGAGGCGTTTTTCGATGCGGCGGAAGAGATAGGTGAGCACCGGCACGAGATTGCGCTCGCCCATGTTCATGACCTGCTCGATTTCAAACGTCTGAAATAGCCCCAGTGCGAGGCCGTCGGTCTCGGCATCGAGCAACTGGCCCATCGGGCCGTCGACGGTGTAGTGATGGAGAGCATCCTTGATCTCGCGCATCTGAACGCCACTGACGAAATCCGAGATCGACCGACCCGGAGCCCCGTCCATCAGGCCGATCTGGCGGGAGATGGCGTTGCGGTGATCGGGCGTGATCGAAATGCCCTGCATCGCCACCAAGCTTTCGATCCACTCGGACGCCCAGGCACGATCGCCGTCCGACGACAGTTCGGACAGCGGGCAAAAGGAGAGCCCGGTGTCTTCGTCGCCGCCGATCTCGTAGTGATCGCCGCCGCAAGCAAGTGTCAGCGGCAGCATCGAACGGCCTTTGTCGAAGGCGAAGATCTGGGCGTTCTCGTAGCGGCGGAACTGTGCAGCGATCAGCGCAAGGAGCGTCGACTTTCCTGAGCCGGTCGGACCGAACACCAGGGTATGGCCGACGTCATCGACATGAAGGTTGAGCCGAAAGGGCGTCGAGCCGGTCGCGACCTGCATCAGCGGTGGTGAATCGGGTGGGTAAAACGGGCAAGGTGCCTGCGGATTTCCGGACCAGACGGAGTTGAGCGGGATGAGATCGGAGAGATTGCGCGTGTTGATCAGCGGCTCGCGAATGTTGCAATACCAGTTTCCAGGCAGGCTCCCCAAATAGGCGTCGGTCGCATTCAGCGTCTCGATTCGTGCGCCAAAGCCCTCGGCCTGGATGAGACGCCGGATCGCTTCCGTCTTTTCGTTAAGTCGTTCCGCATCGTTGTCGAACAGCACGACGACCGGCGTGTAATATCCATAAGCGACGAGCTGTGACGATGCTTGTGCGATTGCATCCTCGGTCTCGGCGACCATCGATATTGCGTCCTGGTCGACCGAACGGCTTTGCGTCTGGAAAAGTTGGTCGAAGAAAGGTCGAACCTTCTGCAGCCACTTCTTGCGGGTCCGCTCAAGGCGTACCCTCGCCTCCTCGGCGTCGAGGAAAATGAAGCGCGACGACCATCGATAGCCAAGCGGCATCGCATCCAGGCTGTTCAGGATGCCCGGCCAGCTTTCGGATGGAAGGCCGTCGATTGCCACCACGCCGAGAAAACGGTCCTCCACCTTGGGAGCAAGACCGTGCTGAAGCTCGGCGGTCACGATCCAGTCGATATACATTGGGATATCGGGAAGTCGGACAGGGTGGTTCTCGCCCGTCACGCAAAAGCGGACGAATTGTAGCAGTTCGTCATAGCGAGCAACGCACGCGCCGCCGCGCTCGGCGGTCTCCCGGGTCAGCATTCGCCTGATGGAAATGATATTGGCGAGATACTGTTCGACTTCCCGGATCGCATTGCGGAAGATGAAGAGCACGGTGTCGGCATAGGATTGCTTTCGACTGTCTTCGTCGGAATAGATGTACTTGCTGAGCCTCGATCGACGCTGCTCGGTCGGCCGATAGGTGGCGATGATGGCATGACGGCTTTCGAAATGCCCCTGCTCGCGCTCGAAGTGGGCTCGTCGTTCCTCGTCGATCGCCTGCGTCACCCGATCGGGGAAATGCGATTTCCCAGCCGAGGCGTAGTCGACCGTTGCGAGTCGCACCGCCTCCACCTGGATCATCCAACCGGACCCGAGACGTGACAATATGGCGTTGATCTGGCGCGACACCTCGTTCCGTTCGAAATCGGTGGAGCTTTCGGAATCAGGCCCGGCAAAATACCAGCCGGCCATCAGTGAGCCATCCTTGAGCAGGATGATCCCGTTATCGACAAGCCCTGCGTAGGGGACGAGATCGGCGAAGGACGGCGCCGTGTGCCGGAAAGCGCGAAGGGATACCATCTTTGCCCCTCAGTAACGTCGCCAGGGGGAGGACGTGGCCCTGTAGGAGGGTCTGTAGGCCATGTGGCGGATATACACGCGTCGCATCAGCGGATCGGCCTTTGCCATCATTCTCAACGCTGCGACGATGACGGTCCACAGCGCCGCACCGAACAGCGCGGAATAGATCGTCAGGACGACAAAGATCAGGATGATCGCCGCAAGTCCCGTGATCAGAACCAGTTCCCGGTCCGCACCCATCAGGAGGTTGGGGCGCGAAAGCGCGCGATGTATGGGATTGCGCTGCAAGGTGGTCGCCTCAACCGCCATTACCTGCCCTCCCCTCTTCGCCATCGCGGGCCTTCAGCTTGTGATCGGCAATGCCGATAGAGGCGCCGGTCGCGCCAAAAAGGGCGACGATCTGGGTCGCGCCAAGCAGAATGCCGGCAACGAGCACCACGTACATGAGCCGGCGTGCGAAGTCGTTGAGTTCTCCGCCGAAGATCAACATGCCGCCTGCGATTGCGACAGCAGCAAGCGCGATAAACCCGGCAACCGGACCGGTGATCGATTCTTGGATTTGTTGAAGAGGATCTTCCCAGGGCAGGCCGCCGCCCGAACTTGCCCAAGCCGGGTCGGCAAGGATGAAGGCCAATACAAGCGCGATGGCGGCGAGGTCTATCGAGCGTTCAAGCCGCATGCTGCAGGTCTCCACGAGTCTCGAGCTGATATTCGCCGCCTATAAATCCATGAACGCGCAGGATGTCGCTGACGCGGCGGCCTTTTGGGGTTCGATCGATCGAGATGATCAGGTCGACTGCCTCGCCTATGACTGCTTGTACCGGTTGCCTGCTCACCTCGGCGGTCAGTTGCTCCAGCCGTCGAAGCGCCGATTGCGCGGTATTTGAATGGATGGTCGCCACGCCCCCGGGATGGCCCGTGTTCCAGGCCTTGAGCAGAGTGAGCGCTGCGCCGTCGCGAACCTCGCCGACGATGATCCTGTCCGGCCGCAATCTCATCGTGCTCTTCAGGAGTTGCGCCATGTCGACACGATCGCTTGTGCGCAATGCGACCGCGTTGCTGGCGGCGCATTGGATCTCGACCGTGTCCTCCAGAATGACCAATCGGTCGTTCGGAGCCTGCTCGGCGATCGCTGCGACGACAGCATTGGTCAGGGTCGTCTTGCCGGACCCTGTCCCCCCGCAGATGACCATGTTCCACCGCTTATCTATCGCCTGGCGGATCATGAGGGCCTGACCGGCCGTCATGGCGCTGCTTGTCAGATAGTCTTCGAGCCGGATGCGCTGCGACGCCCGCCGCCCGCCGGCGGATCGAAAAACACGGCGCGGGGACGATCGGGGGCAGCAGGCCCTCGAAACGATGGCCGCCAAGGGGCAGTTCACCGGAGACGATCGGCTTTCGGTCGCCCACCTCGGTATTCAACACGTGTGCAACGCAGCCGATGGCGACCTCGGCGGCGCGCTTGTCCATTTGGCCGGTATGGACGATCCCGCGTCCCAGACGCTCCACGAACAGATTTCCGTCGGGGTTCAGCATGATTTCGACGACGCTCGGGTCGTTGAGGGCAAGGCAAAGTTCCTCGCCAAGGGCGTCTTCGAGTTTGCGGATAAGGCGCGGCAGCGCCAGGTTGGGTATCGACATCGCGGCTGCCTGCTTATGCCGCATGCTGGCGCCGCGCACCGAATGCGGAGCGGTAGGCGTGCGGTCGGACCCGTTCGAAGTTCTCCCACTTGACCGGCAGGATGCCGGCCACGCTCAGCGTCTCGTTGATCATGATCGGCTGACCAAGGCGCTGCATCGGCCAGCCGGCGCGCCGCAAGATTCGCTCGAAGCGAACATCGGTGGCTGTTGCGATTTCGCGGTAACCGTGATGGAGGCACCATTCGAGGATGCCTGCGAACATGCCGAACGTGACGTCGCTCAGGCCCCCTTCCCTGGCCCCACGGGAACCCGCGGTATCGACGCAAAAACGAGAGCTTTCGATCATGGCCGGATCGGCGTCGAGCCGTCCTGCCGAAAGAAGCTGCGGGAAGACCTGCTGCAGCATGGTAGGACCGATGGCCGGCAGCAGCCGTGCGCAGCCGATCACCACATCGCCATCCGATAGGGCAAGAATATAGGTCGGCCCGAATTCGTCGAATTGATCGCGCTCCCGCCCGTTGGACCTGGACACGTTCCAGGCGAGACGGTCGGCGAAAACACGCGACCGCAGCCGGTACATTTGATCGAGAAGTGCTGCGTCCTTGCGCGATTTTGTCGTCTTGAGTGCTATCAGCTTCATCATCCCACTCCGCAATTAGGCTGGTCTGCGGATGCTGTTTTGCGGAAAGCGGCGGTTTGGTTCCAGTCGCAAATCTGCGAGTCGCGCATCGGTCAGGGCCGATGGTGACGCCGGGTTGGGCGCCGGGACGGTCGGCCCATATTGGGCCGCACCCGCAAAACTGCGGGTACAGAGACGGGCGCTGGAGGCCGCGGGATCGTCTTAAGCATATGAAAAATATGGTGAAGGCCAGCAACAGGTTGCCGGCAGCGGGTCATTCGTTAAGTTTTCGTTAACCAAAGAACATTTGACGACTCAGGCGAGAACTGCAACCCTTGCGACGGAAAATGCGCGATGATCGGTGAAAAACCGTCGCGAGGTGAAA
>NZ_JBYGKP010000005.1:0-351553 GCF_057653825.1 Rhizobium sp. WSM409
ATGAACGCGTTTAGCCCGCTACCGTCGTTTGAGTTTGACGACAAGATCCTGATGCAAGGTGCGGAAATCTCGCGCAAGCTCGATCAACTGCGTCTGGAGAACTTTCCCCCGAACGCGAAGAAAGACCTGCGCCGGTTCTCGCTCGCGGAGGTCGCGCACTATCTTGGCGTCACCCCGAGCAATTTGAAGCGCCTCTATCTCGACGGCAAAGGCCCGAAGCCAGTCACAATGTCGGGAAATCGCAGATACTACACTGCCGAACAGATGTTGGAGCTGCGATTTTTTCTGGACAGGACTGGGAAGTCGGAAGCTAAGAAATATGTTCCTCACCGCAAGCCGGGCGATAAATTGCAGGTCATTGCGGTCGTCAACTTCAAGGGAGGCTCTGGCAAGACGACCACAACGGCTCACCTTGCGCAGCACTTGGCGTTGACCGGACACCGCGTGCTTGCCATCGATCTTGACCCACAGGCGTCGCTCTCGGCTCTGCACGGTTTCCAGCCGGAGCTTGACCGGAATCCCTCGCTCTACGATGCGATACGCTATGACGACGAGCGCAAGTCGATTGCCGACGTCATTCTACCGACTAATTTCCCTGGTCTCGATATTGTCCCGGCGAATCTGGAATTGCAGGAATATGAATACGACACGCCCCTTGCGATGCAGGCTGGCACGGATGGGAAGCGCTTCTTCACGCGTCTCGGCAAGTCGCTCGAGGAGGTTGACAGCCGCTACGACGTCGTGGTGGTCGATTGCCCTCCGCAACTGGGATATCTCACCTTAACCGCGCTCACTGCGGCGACCTCCGTCTTGATTACAGTCCATCCACAAATGTTGGACCTGATGTCGATGTCGCAGTTCCTGCTCATGCTCGGCAATATCACCAAGACAATTAAAAAGGCTGGTGCCAACGTGCGCATGGACTGGCTCCGTTACCTGATCACCAGATTTGAGCCAACGGATGTACCGCAGGTGCAGATGCTGGGCTTCATGCAATCGATGTTTGCCGAGGAAATCCTCAAGAGCCCGATGGTGAAGACAACGGCAATCTCCGATGCCGGCTTGACGAAACGTACCCTCTACGAGCTCGATCGCTCAAATTTCACGCGAGAAACCTATGACCGCGCGATCGAATGCATGGATGCCGTCAATTTCGAGATCCAAGGATTGATCCATAGGGCTTGGGGAGGCTCTAACGATGTTGACCGCCGTCAAAACAGCAAGATTCTGCAGTCGAAACAAGCCGATAACGTGGCTTCGAGGATAGCGATATGGCTCGAAAAAACCCCTTCGCCAATGTGATGAGCGACACGCCGACCGGCAGCAACCGGGCAGTGCTTGATTACACCATCCGGGGCGCTTCTAAGTCGATCCTGAATTCCATCGATGAGATGGCGGCCCGTGCAGACAAGCTGCTGGAGGGCGAGACTGTCATCGAACTGAACCCGGATCTGGTCGATGCATCGTTCGTGCGCGATCGCATTGAGGAAGACGAACAGGAGTTCAACGAATTGCTTTCGGCAGTTCGGGAGCGGGGGCAGGACAGCCCGATCCTGGTGCGGCCTCACCCCAAGGATTCCGAGCGCTATATGGTGGTGTTTGGACATCGACGTCTTCGAGCGGCAAGGGCGCTCGGAAGAAACGTCCGTGCAGTCGTCAAAGACCTGAAAGATAGCGATCATCTCGTCGCGCAGGGGCAAGAGAATTCGGCGCGCGCCAATCTGTCATTTTTTGAGAAGGCAATGTTCGCGAGCGAAATCGCGCGGCTTCACTTCGATGGTGACAACGCAATTGTTCTCTCGGCACTCTCGGTGGACAGGGCGACCCTATCGAAGATGCTGGCGGTGGCGAGCATGCCTCGCGAATTGCTGGATGCGGTCGGAGCAGCCAAGGGCATTGGACGTGATCGCTGGTATGAGCTGAAGACCCTGTTGGAGCGGCCCTCGAATTTGGAGAGGGCACGTGCCTTCCTCGCAACCGAGGAATTCAACGCGAAGACAGGCGACGATCGGTTTAACGTCCTGCTGACGCATATCAAGGCATCAGGCAGGTCAGCTCCATCGAAACAGGTTCGTGCGAGCAAATGGATTGCCGACGATAAGTCCGTTGCCGCCGACCTGCGGAGCGATGGACGAACTTTTACACTTGCCTTGAAGGCCAAGGATGCGGTCGGGTTTGGAGATTTCCTCTCCGAAAGCCTGACGGATCTCTACAAGGCTTATCGAGGCCGAAACGTTCAACAAGGAGAGTAGACCGCAAAAGAAAAAGGCCCCCAACGACGCGGTCGTGGAAGCCTTCCTCGTATTCCTAGCAGATCGAGAATCGCATTTCCACGAATCACAGTCAAGAGTCTTGGCGCCGCTTTTTGGTGAGCAGAATTCTTTTGCCTAAACTGAGGTGAAGGCAAATGGAGAGTGGATATGTGACGACGCCCTTTGGGCGGCGGCCGATGTCGCTTGGCATGCTGGCAAACCAGCACCTGGCCGAGACCATCGAGCCGGGAATGAAACGCAGCAAATGGAAGCTATTCAGGGCGATCTGCGAAGCACGGCCGGCGCTTGGCGTCACCGATCGGGCACTGACGGTGCTCGACGCGCTTCTGACCTTCTACCCTGACGACGAAATCTCCGAGGAAAAGGGACTGATCGTCTTCCCCTCGAATGCGCAGCTTTCGTTGCGCGCCCGCGGCATGACGCCAGCGACCCTCAGGCGGCATCTTGCTGTCCTGGTCGAGGCCGGCCTGATCCTGCGCAAGGACAGCCCGAATGGAAAGCGCTATGCGCGCCGCGACAGGGCAGGGGCGATCGGCGATGCCTTCGGCTTCAGCGTCGCACCGCTTCTGGCGCGTGCTGTCGAAATTGAAAGCCTGGCGGCTCAGGCGGTTGCCGACCGGGAGCTGTTACGGGTGACCAGGGAACGCCTGACGTTGTGCCGGCGGGACATTTCCAAGCTGGTCACGGCGGCGCTCGAAGAAGGGGTTTCCGGTGATTGGGAAGGCATTTCGGCGATGTTTCGAACGCTTCTTGCCCGAATTCCACGGGTGGCGACCGCCGAAGACCTGGCGCCGCTGCTCGACGAGATGGCGATGCTGCGTGCAGAGATCGTCAACATGCTGGAAAGACGGATAAAAACACAAAAAATAGACGCCAATGAGTCTCAAATTGAGCATCACAAACAGAATTCAAATCCCGACTCCACTTATGAACTTGAACCAAGCTTCGAAACGAAGCAGGGCGAAAAGGCAGCGGCCGATAACGACCCGAACGCCGGGCCGTCAGACGAACGAAGATTGAAGCAGCAAAAGCCTTCCGGCCGGATGAGCAACAGGGCGGGGGGCGCAGCCGACCCGGGCGCCGGACAAGGCCTGAAGTCCTTCCCGCTCGGCCTCGTCCTCCAGGCCTGCCCCAGTATTCTCGACTATGGGCCCGGCGGAAACATCGGCAATTGGCGAGACTTGATGTCGGCGGCCGTCGTCGTGCGTTCGATGCTCGGCGTCAGTCCCTCGGCCTATGAGGAAGCCTGCTCGGGCATGGGCCCGGAAAACGCCGCCACCGTGATCGCCTGCATCCTGGAGAGGGGAGGGCACATCAACTCGCCCGGCGGTTATCTCAGAGATCTGACCCGAAGGACCGAAAAGGGCGAGTTTGCAATCGGACCGATGCTGATGGCGCTCGTGCGGGCCAATGGTGGAGTTCGGCGCTATGCCAGCTGAGGGGAGGGGAGGCGGGTGCCCGTTTTGGCTGAAAATGCCTGCCCGGGTGAGGTCCACTGTGGCGGAGCGATTTCCTCCACTGTCGCGGCCAGTCTCGCGATCGAATAGGCTTTAGGGATGAAAGCGGTTGTTTTCTCTGTGAGCTCGTTATTATCGTTCAGGGGTCATTTGCCTCATCAGGCGGGTGGCCATTCCCAGGCTCTCAGCGAAAGTCCATCAAGGGTCCGAAAGCCTTGGAATTCAATCGCTCCTTCGAGCCGCCAGGGCAGGTTTTTCGGCAAATAATCACCCCCCCGATCGTCAATGATCGTCGTCGGATCTCGACGACACTAAGAAAAGGCAACGAGGTGGCGGAAGTAATCTGAGATATAGGTTCTGGTTAACGTGCTGTTAACCATCGTTTCAATGCGTTACGCCTCATCTACGTTGTCTCAGATCATGTGGCGCGGTAGGCATAAGGGTGGCGGTCATCATTGTTACAGTTGGCGGGGACAGCTTTGACGGAATTGTGGGCGCAGCATCGGCGCCGCGCCGTACGGGACGCGCGGGTGCTGTTTGCCAAGGCGGCACACGCCCGATTTCCTCCTGTCCCATGAAAGGAGGGGACGCGGAATGCGGGGGTAACGGAGGCCGAGACTATTTCTACTACAAGGGGCCACTTCAACGGTCGAAGCGTTCTGCTTGTCAAAATACAGGGCTCGCGGGCATCGCTCGTTCTGCATAGCCGCTGATTTCTCCTGCGAAATGCAGGAGGATACGCAACTGGATATGTGGATAGACGGCGGGAGCCGGATGAAGATGAAATTTCAAACATTATCAGCTGGTAGTTTCTTGAGAAACGAGGCGCTTCCGATGACGAAATACCAAACATCCGCTGTTCAGACCCTTTTGGGGGACATGATTTACTCATCCCCAGGTGTTCATCGAAGCTTCTCGGGCGATGTTTTTAGATGTGGAGGGGCGGCTGGTTCATCCAGGGGAATTTGGCGTTTGCCGTGAGGCCGTAGCCAAGCAGTTCATTCGCGCGTTTGTCCCTGGCAAACGGTCCGGACGATTTACAATCGTCCGCTCTTATTCTGGCCCCAAGCGGGCTATCCACGCTGAACCGCCAGAAAAAGAGCAACGATCAAGATCACGAAGAGCCCGGCCGCCGCCGCCGCTATCCCCACAAGAGCAAACCATGTCCGTATAGCGAGAAAGCTTGGTCGCCGACCGTCAGCCGCCTTTGTGCCGAGAAATGCCAAAGCTCCGAGGACAACCGGCGTACCCCCTCCAATGACCATCGCTACTGCACCTTCCGGGGCAGTGGTTCGCCAGATCATCCCGAATACGCAAATGCCGGCAATCGTTCCAACGATGAGGGAGCCAAGAATGAGAAGAATGCGCATTGTGTGTCTTTCGCCAATGAAGGCGCTATTATTCACCGGGCAATTTTACATTCATATCGTAGGAGCAGCCAATGTGTGTTTGCCTTAGTGGCTGCTAACGGTCGAAATATTCCGAGTTATACGCGTGGTGACGGTCCAGCCGAATGATTCCGACAAGTAGCCTTCTGACGCAGGGCTCAATAATGCAATCGTGGAATCGATATCATTATCAAAAGGAAAGCAATTGCGGCTGCGATTGTCACCGCAGCACTACAAAGAATAGAGCCCGCAATAACGCTCCGGCTATAATATCCCGGCATGAAAACCAACGCCACAATGAGCGCGCACGCTGTTGGGGCGAGAAAAATCCAAGGCTTGTATTGAAAATTCCCAATCCCCTCCAAAAGAACAAAAACGGAAGGGGCAAAAACTTGTGTCATGAAAGTCAGCGGGATAACCAGCAGCCATATGATCAGCGCGAGGAAGACTCCGTCTCTAAATGTCTTTTTGCGGGGTATGAGTGAATCGCGCATATTGTTTTAGGTTTAGCCTTGGTTTCCTCGAGCCGCGCGTGTCCTTTAAAAGGACCATTCGCGGTGTAGGGGTTTGCTGGAGACGCGTCAAATACTCACCCGCTTGGTCCCGCATAACCGATAAGCAGGAACGGTATGAGGAGAGCCAATTGAATAGCACGTTTGGTCGATCTTAGAGGAGCTAGCCAGGCCGCACGATCACCACTTTGTCGCTCTGGGCAGGTCTCATACCAATCTGCATTGATCAGAACCGATGCACCCAGTCGCGCATTCCGATTGAGATGATCTTCCAGGGTTGGTCGATGAGCTTCTTTCAGGCCTTGCAGCGGTGACCGACGATGTCGTCATAGGACGTGAAGACCCGGTTTGATAGCCAGTTGTCGCGCATGAACTGCCAGACATTTGCGACGACGATCATCTCACCGTTCGCGATCGCTGCGTTTGGAGCACTTTTGGAGAGCTTCGTGGTTTCCGAGCTTCTGAAACTCGCGTCCTGGTCGGAGCGGCGGCCTAACCTTCTAGCACTACCGGACCAAGGATCAGGATCAGGACGAGCTGGACGGGGTAATCGAGGACCGTCGCGGGCGGATCGTCGGAATTGAAGAGAAAGCATCAGTCACGGTCAAATCGGACGGCTTCAAAGGGTTGAGGCAACTACAGGAAGCTGGTGGGGAGCGCTTTATCCGTGGCCTGGTGCTTCACGATCATGATCGCGTGACCCCGTTCGGAGAGAAGTTGCACGCCGCCGTCCGGACCCTGATCGCGCAGCAAAGCTCGCGAAGCAGCCCTAGGGGATCGCCGAAACCAGCAGGAACACGGCAAATATCACTAGATGGATCGCCCCTTGTAGCACCGTCGTGCGGCCGGTCCCCAGGGTCAGGGTGCTCACGAACAAGGTAAGCATCAGCAGCGTCGTGTTCGCGGCCGAGATGCCTAGGGCCAGTTGCTGGTCAAGAACAAGCGAGACTACCGCGACAGAGGGTATGGTCAACCCTATACTCGCGATGGCCGATCCGAGAGCTAGGTTGATGCTATTCTGAAGCTGGTTCTTGAGGGCGGATTTCGCTGCGGCAATCCCTTCCGGCAAAAGCACGATCGCGGCGATGACCACGCCGACAAAGGTGTGCGGCAGTCCGGCAAGATCGATGGCCGCATCGAGGGAGGGCGACAAGGTCTTCGCCAGAAGAACGACGGCGACTAGCGAAACCAGCAACAGACCCAGGCATGCCAGGGCTTCCCGGTCTGAAGGCTTCGGGTGGTAGACCTCCGTCATGTCCTCACCGATCACATCTTCAGCGGGGCCATCCAAGAAGTAGGCGCGATGCTTGACCGTTTGCACGAAGACGAAGACGCCCCAAAGCATCAGAGAAACGATGCCGATGAACATCGCCTGGAGTGGAGAATAAGACGGGCCGAGAACTGTCAGCGTGTGATTTGGTAGGATCAACGCCAAGGCGGCGAGGGTGCCGAGCACCGCCAGGGCGGAGGACGCACCCTTAAGCTGGAACGACTGCTCGAAGTGCCGGCTTCCTCCCATGATCAGACAAAGCCCGACGACGCCATTAAGCACGATCATCACGGCGGCGAACACGGTATCCCGCGCGACGGAGCCGCTGCCTTCAGCCCCGGACACCATAATCGAGACGATCAATGCGACTTCGATGACCGTGACAGCGATTGCCAACAGGATCGAACCAAATGGCTCGCCGAGCTTAAGCGCGAGGACTTCCGCGTGGTGAACTGCGCTAAAGACGGTGGCGGCAAGCATGATACCGGCAAGAACAAGGACCACCGGACCGTCGGAGGGAACGAAGTGGAGAAACTTCACGGCGAGAAGCAGGGATGCCAAGAGCGGGGAGAGCCACGTCCACGTCGGGATTGCCGGGTGCTGTGTCTCGCTTGCGACGTCGGCTTTCAGTACTTTCATGTGTGTTCCTGACTGGCGATTGAACGCGTGGCAGAAAGCCGGCGTGTTGGAAAATCAATGGCGCTCGAAATCATGTCATAAGCAAGCCTGGATCCTGAAATCGTGTTATCGTGCATGAAGCGATCCGTCCGAACCTTGACCAGACTGGTGACCATGGAGACTGAGTTTGGGTTCGATGGGCGTCGGTATATAGTGTTCGCATGCCTGTTTGGAGCGGATCTTGTCGGAATGTATAGCCGCAGCAAGCCGGGTCACGACCTCGAATAGGACTCGCGAGACACGTCCTGGTTTCGACAGCCGTCGTTGGAACTCTCTCGTAGATTACCTATACCCTATGATCAACTGGGAGGTTGGCCGCCCGCGAACCATCGGCGCCGAGGGCTAATGGGGACTGCGGAAAACGAGTTCGAAAAGGGTGCTCCGGATCAGGGGCAGACACCCTTTTCGTGCTGAGTTTTGCAGTCTCAGCGGAACGGAAATTAGCAGAGAGATTGCTGTCTACCATCGGACCGAAGTCCGACTCACCCGCAATAATTCGTCGATGGCAGTGCCGAGGGGACATCATCGATCAATGCGCCCCTCGATCCGAGGTGATTGCGGACGAGCAACTCGCCAGGGCGGGCTCTCGGTTGGCGGACGCGTGGAACAAGGCCTTTACATCGTATCCTTGAGGCGAGATTTGACCTTCGATCTCGGCCTCAGCCAGACGGAACTGGCGAGCCTGCAGCGCCTCTTTTTTAATGCTAAACCGTATAGCCCCGATACTGCTCGACGCGGAGCTCAAGCGGCTCGATGCCTCGCCGCCGGAGATTGCGACGATTGCGGCGCGATTGATGGCGGGGGCTTGAGGATGGGCTCGTCAATCAGGTATTCAACGCACCGAAGCTCGTCATACGAGACGAATGCACTTGGCATTGGTCGAGAGCGTTCAGTTCATAATCGGACCCTGAGGAGTTCTCGCCGTGGCCATGTTTGAAAAGCGGATGACTGCGGCAGGTGGGCCCGATTCTGGCGACGTCGACTCTGGGTATGCCTGGTGGCGGCTGGTACTCACCTTGATCCTCGGCACCGTTGCCTGCGTCGGCAATTGGTCCGTCGTGGTGCTTCTTCCAACCCTGCAAGTCGAGTTCGACACGGTGCGTGGCGGTGCCTCGCTTCCCTATACCTGCACCATGCTTGGCTTTGCCTTTGGCGGGGTTGTAATGGGGCGTCTGGCCGATCGGGTCGGCATCGTCGTGCCAGTACTGATCGGCGCGTTCCTGCTTTGCGTTGGCTACATCCTGGCGGCTCTTACCACCAATATTTGGCAGTTCGCAGCCTTCTCGCTGGTAATCGGCCTTGGATCAGCTGCCGGCTTCGCGCCGCTGATATCCGACCTCTCTCTTTGGTTTAGCAGGCACCGGGCGCTCGCAGTCGCCTTTGCGGCCTCGGGCAGCTATCTTTCCGGGGCGGTTTGGCCGATGGCTATCGAGCATTTCCAGACGACCCAGGGCTGGCGCGCAACCCATGTCGGAATCGGCATTTTCATCCCACTGGTGATGGTGCCCATCGGTCTGCTGTTGAAGCGGCGTCTACAGACCGTAACCTATGTCCAGGCCGAGGCGGTAACCGAAGCAGCACGCAACGAACTGGGCCTAAGCCCGAACGCGTTGCAGGTCGTCCTTGTCGTCGCGGGCTTTGCGTGCTGCATGGCAATGTCAATGCCGCAGGTCCATATCGTCGCATATTGCGGGGATCTCGGCTACGGTGTGGCGGTGGGCACGCAGATCATCGCCTTGATGCTTGGACTGGGTGTCGTCAGCCGATTGGCGTCCGGGGCGGTCGCCGATCGGATCGGTGCCGGGCCGATGTTGATCCTCGGTTCCTCGATGCAGGCGGCAGCGCTGCTGCTATATCTGTATTTCAACAGCAAGTCGTCGCTCTATGTGATCTCCGGCCTGTTCGGGCTATTTCAGGGTGGCATAGTTCCGATGTATGCCGTGATCATTCGGAAATATCTGCCGCCACGTGAGGCGGGTATCCGCATCAGCCTGGTGTTGATGGCGACTGTTCTTGGCATGGCTTGTGGGGGCTTGGCCGCTGGTTATATTTTCGACGCCACCGGCTCTTACCGCCTCGCTTCCTGCATGGCTTCCTTTGGAACTGCGTCAACCTTGCTTTGGTGAGCTGGTTGATCCTGTGGCCCAGGCTGCGGCGGAGGCAGCAGGCGTTGGCGACGTGAACAGGGGCGCTTTCTCGCGCCGAGACAAGCTCTCGATTTACTGCCCAACGCGCTAACCAAAGTTTCTCGATTCCACACTTTAAAACTCCACCCCCTGATTTGTGAACACCGGACCCGCCCCGTAATCAAAGGGATGGTCAGATCACTAAGAGACACCTACTACCAAGGCCAGCATCATCCCGCTCCGAAGAGCGGCGCGAGATCGAATTGGGCACTGGCACTTACGGCGGTCTTCATCAGTCGGTGGGCGCTTGGCATCTATGACGGGATGAAAGTGGGTTGGTTGACGGTACCACGAAATGGCCCCGACCGGCGACAATAGCTCGCGGCACTCCGATGACGGTCTCTTAGAGCAAGGGACTGGCAGTCCCGCGACGCTCGCAACCGTTCAGCTCCTCGGCGATTTCATCTGCGTCCGGCTTTCGAAGTTGCACCAGATCCTTGCCGTTCGTGGCGGCCGGAAGTCCTGTCAAGGTGTCCATGACTGTCCACGAGCCGCCATCGGGCTCGACCCGATAGCGGTCGCCACTCGTGACGCCACTGTGACGTGATTGGTTAGAGCACATGGGATGAAAACAGGGCTATGACCACCAGCACGGTCATGCAGATGACAATAGACCAGAGGATCGCCTTGACGCGCGGGTTGGTGCGGATGCGCGTTGCAATGTCGGGCGTAGGCGGTAGCGGGCGTCCATGGGCAGAGCCGAGATATCGAGCCATCGCAATCTCCTTGTGTGCCGGGTGAACGCCGCCCACCTCCGCTTGTTCCCCGGCGGAGCTGAGCGACATGCAATTCATGTTAGAAAATACTTAACTACATTTGCAAGACTTCATTCCGCGCTGTTTATCCTCTGATCACGGCGAAATCGGTCGGGATGCGGCGCGTGCGTAACAGACGGTCCTTGTTGGGCATACGCCCAGTGACTGAAGGCCGCTGCCGTACCCCGGATCAAAGTTGTGAAGAAGGTCAACCACGACGATGCCGGTCATGAGGTCGATATTCCACGACACGCCATCATGGCAGGGCGCTAATCTCGTCACCGCTCTCCAACCTCATCGTCCGCGATTTTGCGAAGAAGATACAGCAGCGCAATTCTCTCCGCCGAATTGAGGGGAGAGACAGTTTTCTCGCTGATGAGATATGCGCGAGGATACATGTCCTGAAGCAGCGCCTCACCCTTCGGCAGGAGAGAAATGACGACCTTGCGGGCGTCGGCTTTGTCTTTGGACAGGTCGATCAATCCACGTGCTTTCAGACGCTCGACAATCCCGCGGATGGTCGCCTGATCGACCGACGTGGCCTTCACCAATTCGACCTGAGAGCTCGGTCCGAGATCGTGTAGCGCGCAGAGCGTGACGAACTGGACGGATGTCAGGTCTGGGTCACTGGCGTTGGCCTGGAAGATCGAGAGATGCCGCTGATAGGCTTTTCGCAGCAAGTGACCCACCTGCTCGGTAACATCATAGGCGGTTTCAGACACCGCGGCTTCACGTGGGCGTTCGATGTCTTTGACAGTCATGTTAGCGGGTCCATCGGTTGCGGCGTCTAGTGCGTCCATGCAGGAAACACCACAGCATGTTTCACCGGTCAAGGCATACGAGGCTCGGGCTGCTTGGCGTGTTTTCACGCCAAGCAGGTTGGTTTCGATTACGATTTGACGGTGTGCTTCATTTCCTTGACGGCGATATCGCCTTTCAGGACCATCGGCTCATCGTCGAGAAAGAGCGAGCAATTGCGCATCGGGATATCGAGATGGCAGGCCGTGTCGTTCGGGCCGCCCAATTCATTGTTCGGGCCGGTCGAGAACATGACATTGCCGTAGAACGAGCGGGCCTCCATGCCCATGCCGCCCGGAAATTCGCCGGGCACCATGCGATGCCACTTGGCGTTTTGATTAAGACCCCAGCCGACATGGCTCATGCCCATGCCACGCGGATCGTTGAAACCGTCCATGTAGGATTTGACTAGCTCGGCGTCGAGGCCACCGCGAATGTCGGTGATCCAACCGTTTTCAATGGTGTAGTAGATCGGATCGCGCACGTAGATGTTCTGCGGCAGCAGAATATCGCCCGGAGCAACGACGATCGTACCGTCGACGCCGTCATCGTCACCACCGGTGAAGACAAAGCCGGATGGCCAATGATCCCAGCGGCCCGGTTCGTCCGTGCACGCATATTCCGTGACGGCCGGATAGGTGTTGAGCTTGTAGGTGACATCCGTGCCATGGTCCGAGGTGATCCGCATCACCTTCGCCTTGGACAGCAGGTCTCCTGCAAATTCGACGCGCTCGCGCAGTTCCTTTGTCGGCAACATGCGGGCAAGAATTTCCGGCGGTTCGACGGCGGTCAGGATGCGCGTTCCGGCCGCCTGGATCGCCATCTGTTCCGGGCTGAAGAGCAGGAAGATGCAATCGATCAGCATGTCGGCGGCCTTCAGGGCCTCGACCGCGTCAGGCATGGCCGCTAGGCCTGTCTGGCCGACGGCCCATGCACCCGCCGGTGGCACCGGCGGTAAACGCATGTGATACATCTTGGCCCCAAGACGCATGCCCGCCGCCATGAAGGCGTCGGCATAATCGAGGCGCTCGTTGCCCTGGGTCAGGACGATGAGTTTTTCGCCCTCGTGGACGCCCGACATCTTCAACTGATGCAGGCAGATTTCGGTGAAGCTGAATTGATCCATGCTCGTTCCCCTATCTTACGTGAAGGCTTGGCTGTTTTTGCAAAGTTACGGACGGTCGGACTTGATCTTGGCGATTTCGGCGATGGCATCCTCCCTCGAAACGACATCGCCATACTTGCTGTCGATATCGAAGAGGTTGGCATTGTGCGGATCGGGGTGCCGGTCGCCGACGCAATCGCGCACGACGATCGTCCGAAAGCCGTGCTGGACGGCATCCACCGCACTTGCGCGAATGCAGCCGCTTGTCGAGCATCCAGCAAGAACGACGGTATCGATACCCTGCGTGTGAAGCAGAGAGGCGAGACTTGTGCCGAAAAAGGCGCTGGCATATTGCTTGACGATGACCAGCTCGCCCTTTTCCGGCTCGACGCCGTCGCAGAATTCGGCCAGCACGTTGCCCTCGACCATCGCCATCATGACCGGAGCCTTTTTCACCCACATGCCGCCATCGGCGCAGTTCTCGGCGAGATAGAGAATGCGGGTGTGGATGACAGGAATGCCTGCGGCGCGCGCCGCAGCCAGAAGTGCCGGTGTTTGTGCGACGGCATCGACAACACCCGGCGCATAGAGCGGCGCGCCTTCCACCGTATAGGCTTTCAGGAAGTCGATCACCAGAAGGGCCGGCCGCTGGCCGAAACCGATGCGGTTGCCCCAAACGCCCTGATAGTTGGTTTCAGCACTCTGCATCGGGCACTCCTTGTTTTCCTCCGCCGCAATGCGGCCGGAAACGACAAATTCAGGTTCAATAAGCGCCGGACAGAAGGGCACCGGCACCCGGCACGACGGCTTCCAGTCCTAGTGATTTCAGCATGCAATAGGTGGTTGCCACGGCAGCGGTGAGCACCGGTTTGCCGGTCATGGCCTCGACCTTGGCGATGACGGGCAGCGACGGCATCTGCACGCAGGCCGAAAGCACGATGACATCGACATCAGAAAGATCGAGCGTCTGGACGATGGCCGGCAGGTTTTCCGGATCGTGGCGGGCAACATCCAGATTGTCGGGAATTTCAAGCGCCCGCCAATCCATCACTTCGAAGCCTTCCTCGCGAATATAGTTCACGACGAGTTCGGTCAGCGGCTTCATATAGGGCGCGACGACGGCGATCTTCTTCGCCTTCATCACCTTCAGGCCCTCGATCAGCGCGCCGGGCGCTGGTGACGACCGGGATGTTCGTGTCGTTTTCCTGCGTGCGGCCGGTCAGGCGCTTTTCCGACTGGCGATGGTAGCCGAGGCCCATCGCCATGATGGCGACGAGGCAGGCATATCCCAGCACGTCGACGCGGGCATCGGACAGTTCGATGGCGCATCGATCGGATTCGGCGTCCATGGCGGCCAGTTCTTCCTTGACCACCTTCTTCATGCGCATGCGGCTGGAGTGGAAGGTGAAGCGCTCCGGGCGGATCAGTTGGCGAGCCATCAGCATCGCCGGAATTTCCGTCTCCATCGTTGTGTTGGAACTCGGCACGATCTGGCCGATACGATAGGGTTTCTGCACGGACGGCTCCTTTGATGAGTGAGCGGGCGCACATTGGGCGCTCTCGCTGCGGCAATAAAAATGGCGGGCCAAAGACCCGCCATTGGCGTTTATCGGGAGAGGAAATCTCCAAGCGCCTCGAAGAAGCCGTCGAGATCGTCCCAAGGGATCATGTGGCCGGCATTCGGGACGCGGCTGATCTCGATAGCGGGATTGAGCCCACGGATTTCCGCTACATCTTCCGGCGCAATCACGCCACCACGTCCCGCGACCATCAGCATCGACGGCTGCTTCAGTGTGGCGAAATCCGGGAAGATGTCGTCCTTGTGGAAGTCCTCGAAGGCGGTGACGATGGCAGGCTCGAAGCAGGTGTGCAGCCATTCGGCACGCAACTGCAGCTGGCTTTCCGTCCATGTCGGGCAAAACGCCTTCATGCCCTCGGCATCGATGCCTGCCAGCGCGAGGCGAATGCTATCGACATACCAGGGCAGCTTGCTCGGATAAGGCCGGCGGCCCGGCCCGGAGACGGGGGGATCGATAAGGGCGAGGCGGGAGAACTCGCCGCCGGTATTTGCCGACCGCATGGCGATGCGCGCACCCATCGAATGGCCAAGCAGCGCAGGAGCGTCAACACCGAGCGCCTGGGCAAAGCCGATGACGTCGGCGGCCATGGCATCGAGACTGTAGTCGAGATCCGGACCGGTCGAGGACAGGCCGCGTCCCCGGACATCGAGAACGTAGACGTCATGGCGTTCGGCAAGGCGTTCGGCAACGAAGCCCCAGGTGATCGCCGGGCTGGTGATGCCGGGAATGAGGATGACCGGCCGACCCTTGCCGCCATAGCGGAGGTAATGCTGGCGAATGCCGTTGGCTAAGACATTCGCGCCGTAGAGAAGGGACGTGCTCATGCGACACTCTTGTCGAGGATAGGCTCGGCATAGACGTCGTAGCCGTAGACCCATGAAGGATCTTCCTGCGTCTGCAGGAATGTATTGGCGTTGGACACGGTCTGAACCTGCGTCGCGCGATCGCGTCGGCTGGCCTCATAGAGGCGGAAGGCGGTCGCGTAATCCTGCGATCCGGTTTCCTCCAGGCATCGCGCCAGCATGGCCGCATCCTCGATCGCCATGGCGGCACCCTGAGCCATATGCGGCTTCATCGGATGGCAGGCATCGCCGAGCAGGACCATGCGGCCCTGGCTCCAGAGCGGTAGTGGGTTACGGTTGAACAGCGGCCACTTGGTGACGTCGTCGGTGGCTTCGATCAGCGCCTGGATGACCGGATGGTATCCGGCAAAGGCTTCCGACATTTCTTCGCGGCTGCTCTGCACGAAAGCGCCGTCGAATTCCCAGGCGGGGTGCGGGACGCCGGTCACGTAGTAATATTCGTCGCGGCGGCTGGTGGTGTAATAGACCATCATGTGGCGATCCGGCCCCCACCACTTGACGCAATCCTCGAAGGTCAGGTCGAACTTCTTCAGCTTTTCCGCCGAGATCATCGCGCGATGACCGACCCAGCCGCTATAGTGCGGCTTTTCGGCGCCCAGCAATGTCTCGCGGACGCGCGAATTGATGCCGTCGGCACCGATCACGATCGTGGCGCGCGCCGAGGTGCCGTCCTGGAATTCGAGGTAGACATCCGAGCCATTGTCTTCGAGGCGGGTCAATCGCTTGTTGAACTGGACGGTGCCGGGAGTCATGGTGTCCATCTGCAAGGCAGAGAGATCGCCGCGATGGACGGTACAATAGGTCGCGCCATAACCTTCGAGCGGAATGCGGGAGAGATAGTCTCCCGTCAGGCCATCCCGGCTGAACCAATAGGCCGGCGTGCTGCTGATATCGATCAGCTTCTGGTCCATGCCGATGCGCTGGAAGATCTTCAGGACATTCGGTCCCATGTGGATGCCGGCGCCGAGGCGGGAAAAGCTCGGGGCCTGTTCAAAGATCTGGACATTGAAGCCGGCATGCTGGAGCAGCGCGCCTGCTGCCGCGCCGCCGAGGCCGGCACCGATGATCGCGATCTTTTCATTTCCGGTGGACATGGCGACCCCTTTTTTCCGTTTTCAACGTATCGCTCTGGCGATAGGCGAATTGGCTTACTTATAGCGTATACGCTTTAAAATGCAAGAGCGAGACAAGCATTCGTGGCGGGCTGGTTTAGTTGAATACCCCAGCGTAACGCGTTTTTCGACGTTTGCAACAACGAAATTCGACTTGCCAGCGGCCCATATGAAGCGTATACGCTATTTATATAAAAATGAGGGGCAGTAGATGCGTAATGTCGGTGACAGTCGTATCGTTATGATGCGCACGCGCCGCCAAGGCGCCCGCCGTATAGCGATCCGTCCAGTAGCAAAAGGCCTGGCTATTTGCGCGATGCTGGAGGAATTCCCGTGAAGCCTCCCGTTTCCGTTTCACTGAATGTCAACGACGCTCTTTGGCGCGTTAGCGCGAAACCGGAAACACCGCTTCTTTACATCTTGCGTAACGACCTGTGCCTGAATGGACCGAAATATGGCTGTGGCCTGGGCGAATGCGGCGCCTGCGCGGTTCTGGTTGACGGCCGTCCGGTGCGCTCTTGTACGGTGCCGCTTGGCGCGATCGGCAAACGACGCGTGATCACGCTTGAGGGGCTGGCGGTGGATGGGCTTCTGCACCCGGTACAGCAGGCTTTCATCGAAGAGGCGGCGGCGCAATGCGGGTATTGCCTCAACGGCATGATCATCGCCACGGTTGGACTGCTTCAGCGAAATACGGATCCCGAAGAGAGCGATATTCGCGATGCTCTGCGGCACCATCTCTGCCGGTGCGGAACGCATGTTGAGATACTGGCCGCTGTGCGGCGCGCCGTAACCCTCACCAAAGCCGGCTGGCCAGTCGACCCGATGACCGACGACATGACGGAGGTTTCGCGATGAACCACCGCGAAGCACCCAAGTCCGCCTACATGGCAGCCGCGAGCACGCTTCTCATTGTCAATGACGTGTCGATGGGCGACGCCGCCGAGCTTTATATCGCCGTAGGGGCCGATAGCCGGGTGACAGCGTTCAACGGCCACGTCGATCTCGGGACAGGCATCCGCACCTCGCTGGCGCAAATCGTCGCCGAAGAGCTCAGCGTGCCGTTCGAACAGGTGGACATGGTTCTCGGCACGACGACCGCCGCGCCCAATCAGGGCGCGACCATTGCCAGCGAAACCATCCAGATTACCGCGATACCGCTGCGCCAGGCCGCCGCCACCGCCCGCCACCATCTGCTCGTCAAGGCCGCCGAGAAGGTCGGCCTGCCGATTGAGCGGCTGCGGCTGGAGGAAGGCGTCATCCGTGCCGACGGCGGCGAGAACTGGCAGCTGAACTTCGGCGATGTTGTCGTCGGCAGCCATGTCAGGCTGTCGATCGACAGCAATGCGGCGCTGAAGCCAGCGTCGGACTATAAACTGGTTGGCTCGTCGCGCCCGCGCGTCGATATTCCCGAGAAGGCAACCGGGCGCTGGACCTATGTCCACGATGTGCGCGTGCCTGGCATGCTGCACGGCCGCGTTATCCGCCCGCCATATGCCGGATTCGATCATGGCGAGCATGTCGGAAACAGCTTGATCTCGATCGACGAGACCTCGGTCGCGCATATCGACGGGCTGGTCGGCGTGGTCGCCATCGGTGATTTCGTCGGTGTTGTCGCGACCCGCGAGGAAATCGCCATCGAGGCGGCGAAAAGCCTGCAGCTCGTGTGGCGCGCGCCGCCCGAGTGGCCGGATCTGAACATGCCGGAGAAGGCGCTGCGTGCCAATCCGTCGACGCCACGCAAGCTTGCCGATCGCGGCAATGTCGACATGGCATTGGCCGGCACCGCCCAGCCGATGAACCGCACCTATGTGTGGCCCTATCAGATGCACGCCTCGATCGGCCCGTCCTGCGCGGTGGCCGATTACAATGACGCCGGGCTGACCGTCTGGTCGGGAACCCAGAACCCTTATCCCATGCGCCGCGATCTGGCGCTGCTGCTCGACATGCCGGAAGAGCAGATCAGGGTCGAGCGGCTGGAGGCGGCCGGCTGTTACGGCCGCAACTGCGCCGATGACGTAACAGCCGACGCGGCGCTGCTGTCGCGGGCCGTCAAGGCACCCGTCCGGGTCCAGCTAACGCGCGAACAGGAACATGCCTGGGAGCCGAAGGGCGCCGCCCAGATCATGGATGTGCGCGGCGGTCTCGATCTGGAGGGCGGTCCGTCCGCCTATGATTTCGAAACGCGCTATCCCTCCAATCTGGCGCCAACCCTTCCCCTGATCCTCACCGGCAAGCTGCCGCCCGTTTCCGACGTCGTGCAGATGGGCGATCGTACCGCCATCCCACCCTATGCCTACGGCAACCTGCGCGTAACCGTGCACGACATGCCGCCGATCGCACGCGCCTCCTGGTTCCGTGGCGTGTCGGCGATGCCGAATACATTCGCCCACGAATGCTACGTCGACGAGCTGGCCGCCGCCGCCGGCGTCGATCCGGTCGAGTACCGGCTCCGTTATCTCCACGACCCACGCGCCGTCGACCTGGTGCACGCGCTTGCCGAACGGGCGAATTGGGTTCCGCATACGACGTGGGGCACGCTCAGCGGCGAAGGCGATCTGCTCTACGGCCGTGGATTTGCCTATGCCGTCTACGTCCACGGGCCGTTTCCGGGCAAGGCCGCCGCCTGGGCGGCATGGGTTGCCGATGTCGCCGTCAACAAGAAGACCGGCGAGATCGCGGTTACCAAGGTGACATGCGCGCAGGACTCTGGAATGATGATCAATCCCGACGGAGTGCGCCACCAGATCCACGGCAACATCATTCAGTCCACCAGCCGGGTGCTGAAGGAAAAGGTCGAATTTTCCTCGACCGCGGTGCAGTCGAAGGAATGGGGCGGCTATCCGCTGATTACCTTCCCCGAGGTACCTGATATCGACGTGCTGATGGTGCCGCGCCAGGACGAGCCGCCGCTCGGCGTCGGAGAGTCCGCCTCCGTTCCCAGCGCCTCGGCCATCGCCAATGCCGTCTACGATGCCACCGGCATTCGTTTCCGCGAACTGCCGCTGACGCCGGAACTGGTCCTTGCCGTGCTGAACGGCAAGACGAACGAAACGCCGGCCACCCCGGTCGCGAAAAAGCGCAGGTGGTGGAACGTCGGCCTGTCGGCGATCGGCGCCGTCGCCGCTCTGTCCGGTATCGTGACCATGGCATCGCCATGGCGCCCGGCGATCGGCACCATCCAGCAGCCGGACGCCAATGTCTACAGCGCCGCCACCATCGAGCGCGGCCGGCTGGCGGCGGCGGCCGGCGCCTGCAATGTCTGTCATGTCGGAAACGACGGAACGCCCTTTGCCGGTGGCCGGCGCTTCGACACGCCATTCGGCGCAGTTTATGCCACCAACATCACGCCCGATGTCCAAAGCGGCATCGGCGCCTGGTCCTACCCGGCCTTCGAACGTGCCATGCGCGAGGGCATCAGCCGCGACGGCCATCACCTCTATCCCGCGCACCCCTACACCTCGTTCGCGGGCGCCGAGGATGCCGATCTTCAGGCGCTCTACGCCTACATGATGACGCAGGCGCCGGTCGCCGAAAAGGCGCCTGAGACAAAGCTCAATTTCCCCTACAGCATACGCGCGATGATGGCGGGCTGGAACGCGCTGTTCCTGAAGGCGCAGCCGTTCAAATATGTCGAGACCCGCGATGCGCAGTGGAACAGGGGGGCCTATCTCGTCGAGACCCTGGGCCACTGTTCGGCCTGCCACACGGACCGAAATGCGCTCGGCGCGGAAAAGAGCGGCAGCGCCCGGCTTTCCGGCGGCTTTGCCGATGGCTGGGAGGCGCCCGCCCTGAATGCGTTCGCCAACGGCCCGGTCGGCTGGACGGCAGACGCCTTCTATGACTACCTGCGCACCGGACATTCGCGCGATCACGGCAGTGCCGCCGGCCCGATGGCGCATGTCGTCGAGGTCCTGCAGCCGCTGCCGGACAGTGATATCCGCGCCATGGCCACATATCTCGCAAGCCTCAACGAGGCCCCCGCCGATAGCAAGGTGCAGAGCCAGGCTGCCCTTTCCGCGAGCGAAGCGGCCAAGGCTTCCGCCGCGCGCATATCGCCGAAGGGCGAGCGGCTGTTTAATGGCGCCTGCGCCACATGCCACACTGGAAACACGATCCTGTCGTCGCTGGCGCTCAACAGCAATCTTCATGCGGAGACCCCGGACAATCTCATCCAGGCAATCCTGAAGGGTGTCGAGGCGCCGGCAATCCTGGCGCAGACCACCGGCCGTCAAGCCCCTGAAGTGATGTCGATGCCGGCTTTCCACCAGACGCTGAACGACGGCCAGATCAAGGATCTCGCCGATTATCTGAGAGCGCGCTTCGCCCCCGACAAGCCGGCCTGGACGGAAACGACCAAAGCCATGCAACGCGTAACGGCAGCAAGCCACTAGGGAGAGACGAGTTGGAGTTGATCCGAACCGGACAGGATATCGGCCGCCGCGACTTGTTCGAGAACCCGACAGCCGCGTTTCGTCCGTCGGCCTACTGGTTCTGGCATTCGATCCCGACAGAGGACGTTTGCCATGCGCAGCTCGCCGATTTCAAACAGAAGGGGATCGGCACGATCCTGATCCAGGCCCGTCTCGCAATGTCGCGCGATGACTACCTGTCGCCGGCCTATCTGGATGCCTATCGTGTTGCGGCTGGGATTGCCGGCAAACTGGGGCTGAAGCTCGGTATCTACGACGATTACAACTGGATCAGCGGTCACGCCGGCGGCCGGACGGTCGCGGACCGCGACGACCTGCGCGAGCGCCACCTGTTCTGGTCGTCCTCGGGAGACGCGCGGGGCGAGATCAGCGGCATCCATCCGCCGTTCACCCGGACGATGGGCGCCGATATCGTCGCGTGGCAGTATGAGGGCAGCGTCGTCGAGTGGTGCGAATGGACCGTCGAGGCTGCGCTGCTGCATCCTTCGGTCGGCATCGACAGCCTCGATCAGGTGGTCGACGTCACGGCGCGGACATCCGTCGTCGAAAGCGACCGAACGTCGTGCACCTACCTGTTCGACGGCGTGCCCGCCGAGGGGCAGATGCTCACGGTGTTCGTCAGCGCCCGGTCGACGACCTCGCGGCTGATCAATTATCTCCTGCCAGAGGCAGCGGAACAATTCACCGAGGTCGGGCTCGACCCGTTGGTCGAGGTGCTTGGTGATCTCGTGCCAGACCCCGTCGGCTTCGTGTTCTACGACCAGCCGGCGGCGGGTTTCTACAAGTGGAGCCAGATCTCCGGTGACCTCGGCAACAGCCTGCTCTATGCGCCGACCCTGCCGGACGCCGTGTCGCGCGGCACGGGAGAGACCTTCGCCAGGGCCCTGCTGGCGCTAGTGCGTGACGTCGGGCCTGAAACCCTGCGGCTGCGCGCCCAATTCTACGCCGCCTACTCGGCCCTGATGAACGAGGCCTTCTCCGGCACGTTGCGCCGATGGGCCGAGGGCAGGAGGATCGTCCTCACCGGGCACGAGATCCTGCCGCATGTCAGTTCCTGGTCGCTGAACGGCGGTTTTACCAGCATCGACCCCAGGGTGGCGCTTGCCGTGGATTTCTTCGGCATCGATGCCTACCGGCACGAGACGGCTGTTGATTGCAACAATTTCGTGGCGCAGCTGGCGCCGAAGCTCGGCGACTCCGTTGCCCGTTCGAATGGTCGCAGCCGATGCGTCGTCGAAACATACGCCAGCGCCGAGCGAACGCCCGTGCGTGCCGCCGGGCAATGGGAACTAACCCTGGAGACGATGCGGGCGCAGGCCATCAGGCTTCACTGCCTCGGGACCCGGCAATTCCTCTGGCACGGCGTCTACCAGACGGACGGCCGCGACAACGATCCGACGCCGTTTTCCAATCCACGTTTCGATTTCGGGCCGGGCATCAATTTCGAACCGTGGTGGAGCTACCACGATCTGTTTGCCGAGGAGACGGCACGGATTTCCGCCTTCATCGAAGGGGCCACGCCCCGCACGCCGGTTGCGATCCTTTATCCTCTTCATACAGGCTTTGCAGAAGGGCCGCGCCACAGCCATGCAACCCATATCGGCGCCTGGTGCGAAGGGCTCTTAGCGGAAGGCTGCGACTTCATGTTCGTCAGCGAGGCCGATTTGGCGACCGCTACGATCGAGAACGGCCGCCTGCGCGCGTCCGGCCTTGTTTTCGATGCTGTCGTTCTGCCGTCCGTCACCGTGCTCGAGACGACGAAGACCTTGCACATGCTCGCCGTCTTCAAGGCGGCGGGTGGTGCTGTCTGGTCTTCAGGCGAGCGGCTCTCCACCGTCTGCGATGGCGCAGCGGGGCGTGCCGTCGGCACGTCGATCCATCTCGAAGGAATGCCCGGCAGAGGCGACATCACCGCTCTGTTGCAGTCGCTTAGGTCATCGGGTCCAGATCTTGCCTGTCATTCCGCGGGCAGACCCTGGCAATGGGTGGGGTATGAGGCCGCTGGTTGGTGGCGGGTCGTGCTGTTCAACGATGGCGCATCGCACCTCATCAGTGAGATTTCCTTCGGCGACGGTTTCGCGTGCGAGGTCTGGTCCGCGACGACGGGAGACGTGGGAAAGGCAACCGTCTTCAGCCACCTGACAGTCGCGCTCGCGCCCCAGGAGGTGCAATGCATTCGACTGGGCGAGACGATGCAGAAGACCACCGGGCAAGGCCATCTCGAGCACCAGCCGCTCCTTGCCGCGGCTCGTGCCATATCGCTTGTCGACGGCTGGAGCTTCGCGCCGGGCCCTGACGCGGGATTCGTGCCGATCTCGGTGGTTGCAGGGTGGGAAACGCAGGGTTTTGCCGGTTTCTCCGGTACCGGCATTTATCGGCTGGCGCTCGAAATCGCCGATGAGGCCGAGTGGGTCCTCGAATTGCCCGAGGTCCACACGGTGGTCGCGGCGCTGCTCGATGGCCGGCAGATCGATCGAAGAGGCTGGCGCCCCTACCGCTTTGCTCTGGGGCGGCTGCTTCCAGGCGTCCATTCGCTGGAACTGCGCGTCGCCAACACGGCCGCAAATCGCTACTACATCAACACGCCTTATCTCGGTGACACCGCCGACAGGAGCGGCTTGTCCGCCGCACCGAAGCTCATCCAGCTGGCAAACTGACCGGAAGTTACAGATCCATGCTACAACATTCGACGATACCCCTGATGCGTGCCTGGAATAGCTGGTCCAACAGGCCGGCCGAAATGGTCTTCCTGCCGCTCGGCGTGCGGATCACACCGGTTCTCTATTCGACCCGCAGCAAGACGACCTCCGCGATCGAGCCGCGACGCGATATGGTTCGCCTCGGCCGTCACACCATCGACGGCTCGCTGATCGAGCTGGAGACCGAGCTCAGCGGCACGACGGTCGCCTTCTCAACGACGAAGACCGACCCCTTCGCCATCCGCGGCAGCTGGAACGGCAAGGTATCGGCCGAGTGGGGACTGCGATTCTGGCTGACGCTGGCAATCTCCTCAGATGGCGGCGAGGTGGTGGTCCATGACGCGGGCCGCAACATCACGCTGCTGAAGGTCGGAACGCGCTTCGTGGCGGTCGCGACCGCCGAGGCGCCGGTGCACGTCACCGGCCATGAGACGATCGAGGCGCTGCGGGCCGACTTCGAGGAAAACGGCTATTTCTATACCGCCACCCGCAGGAGCGAAGCGCCGTTGATTGCCCTGCGTTTCAATCTCGAGATGATGCGCCAGGGCGCCTATGCCGCAGGCGTCGCCGACAGTGCCGAATTGGCGATCGCCAAGGCGCAGACATGCCTTGCCGCCGGCGCGCCAGCTGCGATTGCCGATGCGCAGACCGGCATGTTCGAGGGCGCGCTCGACGCGATGCGTGACGTCGTCGCCTGGAACACCATCTGGGACGAAACCAACGCGCGTTCCTACACGGCGGTCACCCGGATCTGGAACCTCGGGAAATTCGCCGTCTGGTTCAACGACCAGATTTTCGCCGCCCTTCTTGCGGGCGTGTTCGACGCCGATCTGGCGCGCGAGAACATGGCGACCGCGATGGCCGGCGCAACCCCGCAGGGCAATATCGCCTGCATCGTCACCTCCAACGATGCCTGGGTCGATCGCACCCAGCTGCCGTTCGGCGCACTGGTCGTCTGGCAGCTCTACCAGCGGACCGGCGAGCGATCGATGATCCAGGCAAGTTACGAGGCGCTGGTGCGCAATCGGCGCTGGTGGCAAGACAACCGCGATCCTGATGGTACCGGCCTTTTGTCCTGCGGCACCTCCGATGTGGGCGAGGGCCTCTACAAGGGGACGGCCTTTGCCGCGCGCAACGAGACCGGCATGGACAATTCCGCGACCCATGACGAGGCGATCTACGATCCCGTCACCCGGACGCTGTCGACCTTCGATCTCGGCCTTAACTGCGCGGCCGCTCTCGATGCCGAGATGCTTTCGAAAATGGCCGCCGTGCTCGGCAAGCATGACGATGCCCGCGAATTCGCCGCCTTGGCCGAGCGTCACCGGACGCTGATCTCGCAGACGCTCTGGGACGAGAGCCGCGGCATCTTCGCCAATCGCCAGCGGCGCGGCGGTTTCGTGCGCTCGCTGTCGCCGACCAGCTTCTACCCGCTGCTGTGCGGCGCCGCGACGCCGGCGCAGGCGGAGCGTCTGCTCGAGCATCTGAGCGACGAGACGACCTTCGGCGGTGATTTCGTGCTGCCGAACGCAACGCGAGACGATCCGGCCTTCGCCGACAACGTCTACTGGCGCGGCCGCATCTGGCCGAACGTCAACTATATGGTCTGGCTCGGCCTGCGGCGCTACGGCTTCGTGGCGGCGGCGAGCAAGCTGGCAAGCCAGAGCTACGACCTGTTCATGAAGAATTGGCGCGAGCATCGTATCGCCTCCGAAAACTACAATGCCGTCACCGGCGAGGCGATGGACCAAGGTGATACCGATCCATTCTACATCTGGGCCGCCATGCTACCGCTAATGGCTGCCAGTGAGATTGTTGACTTCGATCCGTGGACCGGATGGACGATGCGCCATGCCGGCCGGGATGTGGTGCTCGGACCTATGGTCTCGCCGTCGGGAACGCTCGAGCTGGTCGTCAAGTCCGGAACCCTGGTGATGACATTGAACGGGCGCGCAGCACTGAAGACAGATCTGCACACTACGCTGTCGCGCATCGTCTTCGCCAACGGGCGGGTGGCCTGCACGATTGCTCCGGTCTCCGAGGCAGGTTTCATCGAGTTGCCAGGCTTGGCATTGGGCGATGTTCTTGCCGCCCGTATCAACGGGCAGGACATCAACTATGTGTCGGGCGGCGACGGAATACGCGTCATGATTGCTGAACACGCGGAGGATCGCCGGCTCGACGTCTATTTTTCATCGTCAAGCGCTCACTAAAGCAAGGCAGTGCTTGACAGGTCTCGATTCCTCACAGATAGTTTGTGTACATATAAAATAAAAGACTGATGCTAAAGTCAGAGGGTTGAACGAACAGCTTGCAGGAGATCCGTGGATTCATGCCGGCCGCTCAGTGAAGTGATGTACTATTCTTACAGAAGTGGTGTGCCGCTGCGTCGCAGCGCGCGCTTCATTTCGCCGAGACGTCAGTGCTCCACGGACAATGCTCATCTGCTTTTAGTATGCATACAAATGATTAAGCGCGCTTTAGCACGTTGTTTGTTTTCAAGCTAGCCGATCCGTTGAGGTCGATGACCGCGGGTCATGATGGTCCATAACTGTGTATCTTCAAGAGGGGTGCCACAATGACTGAACTCACCAGACGCAACACAATGAAGTTGATGTCCGCAGCACTGATTGCTGGCGTCAGCATCTCCACCTTGCCGCGCAAAGCCTTTTCGGCCGGATCCATCACGGTCCTCAACTGGCAGGGCTACGGCACCGACGAAGCCTGGTCGCTGAAGGCTTTCACCGAAAAGACGGGCATCACAGTCGTCCATGACTACTACAGCTCGGAATCGGAAATGCTGACCAAGATGCGCACGAATCCGGGCGCCTACGATCTTGTTATCCTCAATGCTGCGCGTTGCGCCCAGGCGGTTGCCGAAGACCTGCTGCAGCCGATCGATTTCAGCAAGGTTCCAAACGCGTCAACAGTCGACGAGACCCTGCGCGCCAACCCGAACTTCAGCAAGGACGGCAAGGGTTATGCCGTTCCGTGGGTCTGGGGCATGACCTCGCTTGCCATCCGTGAAGGCATGACCGTTCCCGACAGTTACGCGGTCCTCGCCGACCCGGCCTATAAGGGCCGTGTTGCCATGGACGACGACGCCATCATCAATGTCGGCGTTGGCGCGCTGATGAGCGGGCAGGACATCAACGATCCCAAGGATCTGGCTGCTGTTACGGCCGCGCTGAAATCGATCAAGCCGAACGTCAAGTTGCTGTGGTCGACGGAAGATCAGTGGAACAAGTCGTTCGCCGCCAAGGAATTCGACCTGTCGCTGTTCTGGTCGGGCGGCTCGGTGCGATCCAAGCGCGTTTCTAAACTTCCGGTTCAGTTCGTAGTGCCTAAGGAAGGCGGCGTCGGTTGGGTCGATGGTCTGGGTGTTCCGGCATCGGCTCCGAATCCAGAAGGTGCTCTTGCCTTCGTCAACTGGATGATCGATCCGATATTCTATGTCGAATGGGCAACCAAGATTGGAGCCCCCGCTTCTTCAAATTCGGCAGCCCTTTCAGCACTTCCTGCCGACGATCTCACCCGCCTGGTACACAAGACCGAATATTTGAAGACCACGTCCTTTGTCTCGGGCATTCCCGACGACCGGCGCGAAGCCTTCAACAATATCTGGCAGGAAGTGAAAGCCTTCTATGCAGAATGATCGTCTGATATCAGCGTCAGAGCGCGGACCTTCGGGTCCGCGCAGCCGGCGCCCACTCCCGCCATGGGTTTCGACGACGGCGCTGCTGCTGCCGACCTATGGGTGGCTGACACTTGCCGTCTTTCTGCCGCTGCTGACCATGTTCGTGTTCAGCTTCATGTCGGCGACACCGATGGGCAAGACCCCGATCGTCTTTACGCTGAAGCAGTACCGCGCGTTCATCGATCAACCCTATCTGGTCGGGATCGGCATCACGTCGCTGCTGATCGGCTTCTGGACGACGCTGTTCTGCGCCGTGCTTGGTTTCCTGGCGGCCGTGGCGCTGGTCCGCTCGACCTTCGGCAAGACGCGCGAGATGTTGTTGATCCTCATTCTCCTGCCATTCTGGACCAACGGTCTTGTGCGCGTCTTTTCGTGGACCATGGTGCTGCGCGAAAACGGCTTTCTCGACAGTCTGCTGCATATGATTGTTCCGGACGCGGGTTCCATCGGCTTTCTCTACACGCGCTATGCCGTGGTGGTTGGTCTTGTTCACGGTTATCTGCCGTACATGATCCTGACCTGCTACATAGCGCTGGTGGCCATCGACGACGCGATCATTGAGGCTGCTTCAAGCCTCGGCGCGCGCTGGTGGACCATCCTGTTCAAGATTTTGATGCCGCTTGCGGCTCCCGGACTGATCTCCGGCGCCGTTTTGATCTTCATTCCGGTCATCGGTTCATTCATGGAACCGCGCATTCTGGGCGGTCGTGTCGGCGTGACCATGGGAACGGTGATCGAGGATCAGTTCACCCAGGCCTTCAACTGGCCTTTGGGCGCATCGTTGTCCTTTACGCTGCTGGCGGTCGTGCTCGCAATTTTCGCAACCTTCTCCGGTGTCCTGCGCCGCGGAACGGTCGCTTGAGGAAGGGATCATGAAAACGCTCGGTCCAATCTATCTCATCGCCATCCTCATCTTCCTCTACACGCCCATTCTCGTGATGATGGCGATGGGGTTCAACGCTTCGCCACTTTACGAACTGCCATTCCATTTCTCGCTGCAATGGTACGACGCGCTCTGGGACAACAGCATCCTTCTGACGGCGGGTCTGAACAGCCTGGTGATCGCGAGTATCACCGCGGTTCTGGCGACGGCTTTGGGTACCATGGCGTCCGTTGCGCTGTCGCGCCGGACCTTTCGCGGCAGAAGTCTCCTGCAACTGATGCTGCTGCCGCCGATTGCCATTCCCTGGCTGATCACCGGCACGGCCATGCTGATCTTCTTTTATTGGACCGGTATCGGGCGCGGCATGCATGCCCTGTTGATCGGCCATGTGGCACTCGCCATCCCCTACGTTGTTCTGGTCGTCGGCACGGGCTTCAAGACAATCCGCGCCGACCTTGAAGAAGCCGCGATGAGCCTTGGTTCGACACCGGTTCACGCCTTCTTCTCGGTGACGCTACCGCTGCTTTATCCGAGCATCCTTGGCGCCGCGCTCTTCGCCTTCGCAGTGTCGCTCGACCAGTTCGTAATTTCCTACTTCCTCGCAACGCCCGGGTACACCACCCTGCCGGTGCAGATCTACTCCTCGATCCGCAAGGGCTTCACCCCTGAAATCAACGCGATCTCCACCGTGCTTCTGCTCGGCTCGATGACGATCATCCTGATTTTTGCGCGCTTCGCCAAGCCCGGAGACACAAGTGACAAACGTTAAAGTCAATTCCGTCGCCAAGACCTACGGCAGCACACCGGTCCTGTCCGATATCACCACCGAATTCCCTGAAGGCTCTTTCACCAGCCTTCTCGGCCCATCCGGCTCCGGCAAGACCACGCTGCTGCGCATCATCGCGGGCTTTATCAAGCCCGACCAGGGCGTCGTCACGATCGGCAACAATGATGTCACCGACATTCCGGTCTGGGGCCGTAACATCGGCATGATGTTCCAGTCCTACGCGCTGTTCCCGCATATGACGATTGCCCAGAACGTCGCCTTCGGTCTCGAACGCCGGGGCATCAAGGGCGCCGCCGCCCGCAAGGAAGTCGACCGCGCGCTGGAAATGGTGCATCTGCCTGGCTTTGCCGATCGCATGCCCAAGCAGCTGTCCGGGGGCCAGCAGCAGCGCGTTGCGCTGGCCCGCGCCATGGTCATCAAGCCGAGCGTGCTGCTCCTCGACGAGCCGCTGTCGGCGCTCGATCGGCGCCTGCGCCAGGAAATGCAGGTCGAACTGCTGCGCATCCAGCGCGAAAGCGGCCTGACGACGATCTTCGTCACCCACGACCAGGAAGAGGCGCTGACGCTGTCCGATAAGGTAGCGATCCTCGACAAGGGCCGCATCGTCCAGATCGGCGAGCCGGAAACCGTCTATGAGAGACCGCTGACGCGCTTTGCCGCCGAATTCCTCGGCGATTCCAACTTCCTCACCGGCACCGTGGAGAACGGCGCTGTGCGTCTCGCCGATGGGACGGTAGTTCAGACCACCGGCACGTTGCCATCAAGCGGCTCGAACGTCACGCTCGCGGTGCGCCCGGAGAAGATGTCGATCGCATCGGGTCCGACGGATGGCAACAGCCTGACGGCGCGCATCACCACCGTCATCTACGCAGGTCCCGTGCTGTCCTATCTGCTGGAGACGGCAGACGGTCTGCCGCTGAAGCTGTTTGCACAGAACCGCGATGGCAAGGTCCTGAGCGATGGCGACACCATCACCCTGACCTGGGCCGCGGAACACACCGTCCCGGTGGCCGACTGATGATGGCACCCGCGCCACTCTCCAGGAATGCGCTGCATGTCGTCATCGACATGCAGCGGCTCTTCGCCGAGCAAACGGCGTGGTATACGCCAGCGATCGAAGGCATCCTTCCCAATGTGGTGGCGCTCAGCAAAGCGCGGCCCGCTGAGACTGTCTTTGCTCGCTTCATGGTGCCCCAAAGTGCCGAAGATGCCACGGGTCGCTGGAAGACCTACTATCGTCGGTGGTCATCGGTGACGCTGGACGAACTCGATGTCGCCATGCTGGATCTGGTGGCGCCGCTTTCGGCGATCGCCGCTCCAGGCTCCATCGTCGACAAAAAGACCTACTCGGTCTTTGGTTCGCCCGGGTTTACTGCGCGCTTGCAAGGATCGGCAACGGACACGCTGATTTTCTCGGGCGTCGAGACCGACGTCTGCGTCTACGCCAGCGTTCTTGATGCGGTCGACGCCGGCTACCGGGTCATCCTCGCCGAGGACGCACTGGCAAGCGGCGACTTGAAGGCGCACGCCATGGTCATCGAGATCCTGGCGCCAAGGCTTTCGGAGCAGATTGAAATTCTAACGACAGAAGCCATTCTGAAATTATGGCGAGAGTAAATTCGGCAGCGCCATTGCCAGTCACCACGACGAACAGGCAGATTTGAGAGATCCTATGGACGTTCCGTTCAAAGACAAAGGCGGCCGACAAAAGACCGCAGCGACCGAAGGGTCCGGCCAGCAGGCACAGTATGCGCTTGGCGAGCAGATCGGCTTCTATCTGCGCCAGGCCAACCAGCGGCACGTGGCGATCTTTGCGAGCCTGATGGCGGAGAAGCTGACCACCACCCAATGGGCGGCGCTCGTCAGGCTGAAGGACCTGCAGCCCTGTTCGCAGGGCAATCTCGGCCGCGAGACCGCCATGGATATGGCGACCATCAAGGGCGTCGTCGATCGACTGGTGAAGCGTGGCCTCGTTCACACCGCCCCCGACTCGACCGACGCGCGCCGGCTGGTGCTGACGCTGACACCGGAAGGCGAGGTGACGGTCGCCCGCAACCTGTCGGTCGCGCTGCAGATCTCGCAGGAAACGCTGAGCACGCTGACGCTTGCTGAGCGGATGATGCTGATGGAACTCCTTCAGAAGATCTGTTGACACACGCCTGATCCGCAGTACCGGAGACCACTCATGTTCCAGCCGAGCGACGCCGAAATTCGAGCGCTTGTCGATCAGATGACGGTGGCCGAAAAGGTCGATCTCCTGAGCGGGCGTGGCCTGTGGAAGACGGCATCAATCAGCAGGCTCGGTGTTCCTTCGATCGTCATGACCGATGGGGCCTATGGGGTGCGCTACTCGACCACCCAGATCGACGCCGGCGATAACGACGAAGACAGTCTGCGGGCGTTCCTCGATCTCGTCGGGCAACAGGGCGACGGATCGGGCGGCATGTTCGGGGCCACCCGTCCAGCCACGTGCTTTCCCAACGGCAATCTGCTCGGCTGTTCCTGGGATATTGACCTTGCCTATCGCATGGGCGCTGCACTGGCGGCCGAGTGCCAGGATTTCGGGGTTCATCTGCTTTTGGGCCCCGGCATCAACATAAGGCGCACGCCGCTGGCCGGGCGGGCTTACGAATATTATTCCGAGGATCCTGTTATCAGCGGCGACATGGCGGCGGCCGTCATCTGCGGATTGCAGGATAACGGCGTCGGCGCCTCGCTCAAGCATTTCGCCTGCAATAATTCCGAAATCGAGCGAACCACGACCAGTTCCGATGTCGATGAACGCGCCCTGCGCGAAATATACTTGGCAGGCTTCGAGCGGGCCATCGAAAAGAGCGCGCCGTGGACCGTGATGAGCGCTTATAATCCGCTGAACGGCATCCAGGCCGCCGAACATCATTGGCTGTTGCGAACCGTGCTGCGCGGTGAATGGGGCTATGACGGGCTTGTCCTGTCAGACTGGCACGCGATCAAGGATCGTGGCGCTGCACTCGATGCCGGCACCGAACTCGACATGCCGGAAAGCAAGCCCCGCAAAGCGCGTCTCCATGCGGCGATCAACGCCGGCGACGTGGCGCCCGAGGTGATCGATGCGGCTTGCGCCAATGTTCTGGCGTTCGTGCGCAAATGCAAGTCGAGCGAGCGGCGCGGCACGCCGGCGGATTTCGAGGCGCATCATGTGCTGGCGCGCGACATCGCGGCGGAATCGATCGTGCTGCTGCGCAATGAGGGCCAGGCGCTGCCGCTCGATCCCGGCGGGCCGGGTGAGCTTCTCATTGTCGGCGACGGCGCCGTCACTCCTGTTATCCAAGGCTCCGGCTCGGCCACCACCAATCCCTATCGCGTCGACAGTCCGTTCGTTCAGATTGCCGCGCGGGCAGGAGACAGCCTGAAGGTCCGGCATCTGCCCTTCTCGCCGGTCGCGCAGCCCGACGTGACGGCGTCGATCGAGGCGATCGTCGAAGCCGCGGAGCGTGCCGATGTAGTTGTCATGTTTGCGGAAAACGAGAAGAGCCGTCACGGCGAGGGCAACGACCGCGACACACTGAAGCTCGCCGCCAGCCACGATGCACTCATCATGGCGTTGTCGGCGACAGGTCGCAAGCTCTTCGTCGTGCTCTCGATGCCAGACACGGTCGAGATGCCGTGGATCGGGGATGTCGACGCCGTCCTGGCCAGTTTCTATGCCGGGCAGGGCGGTGGCGAAGCACTGGCCCGCATCCTGTTTGGCGAGCAGAACCCGTGCGGCAAGCTCTCCGCCAGCATGCCGGTTCGCATGCAGGATATTCCGGGCTGGCACACCTATCCGGGCGAGCATGGCCGGCATGTCTATAGCGAGGGCATTTTCGTCGGTTACCGGTTCTACGATCTGAAGGCGATGACGCCAGCCTTTCCGTTCGGACATGGGCTCAGCTACACCACGTTCGCCTATGAGGATCTCAGGCTCGATACGCACGAGATCACGCCCGGCGCCGGCTGCACCGCCGCCCTTACCATTCGCAACACAGGTACGGTTGCCGGCAAGGAAATCGTGCAACTCTATGTCCGGCCGATTAAGCCGGGTCTCAAACGACCCGTCCGTGAGCTCAAGTCTTTCACCAAGCTTCATCTGGCGCCAGGAGAAGCGAAGAGGGTAACGCTTGGTCTGGCGCAGCGCGATTTCCAGTATTTCGACACGTCGCGTTCGGCTTGGGTTCTCGATGCCGAGGCTTTTGTAATCGAAGCGGCTGCATCCTCCAGAGACATCCGCTTGTCGATCACCTTGCCATGCAGGTCAGAGGCTCCGGCGCTGCCGACGATTTCGGCCAATTCTCCGACAGCGCTTGTCTTTGCCCACCCGAACGCCGAGGCCGCTCTCGTTGGTTTCTTCGTCAGCAGGCTTTCGATCTCCGCTGCCGAAGCCATGGCCCTTCTTGCCAAGACAAAGGGCTCCTTTCTCGGCTTCTACGACACTTTGAGCTGGTATGTAGGAGACAGCGTCAAAGAGGCGGATATTGCCGAAGTCTTTTCAGAACTAAACCAACACTAGATTGAGGCCCGCAGGAATGACCATCCAGACGAACCTGATCGACCCGCTGCTGACGGCCGAGCACTGGATGGAAACGGGCCGTGCTGTTGCGATTGCGACGGTGATCGAGACGTGGGGTTCGGCGCCGCGTCCGGTTGGCAGTCATCTGGTGGTCGATGGTGATGGCAACTTCGAGGGTTCGGTTTCCGGTGGCTGCGTCGAGGGTGCGGTGGTTACCGCCGCTGCCGAGGTAATTGCCGCCGGCAAGGCGCAGATGCTGGAATTCGGCGTTGCGGACGAGACCGCCTGGCGCGCCGGGCTGTCGTGCGGCGGGCGCATCCGTGTCTTTGTCGAGAGGCTCGGCTGATGCTCCGCGACAGCCTGCAGCGTCTGAACGCCGCGCGCCGGAAGCGTCTCGCCGTCGTGCTGCTGACAGATTTTCGGGGAGAAGAGCATATCTTCCTGGAAGGCGATCCGGTCGAGCCGCCATTTGCCGCGCTCGTCGAAGGCGCCTTTCGGTCTGGCCGCTCGATGGCTTTCGACACGATAGATGCCAGCGGCTTCCTCAATGTCTACATACCTGCCCCGCGCATCGCCGTCATCGGCGCCGTCCATATCAGCCAGTATCTGACGCCGATGGCAAGGTTGGCCGGCTTCGATGTGCGCATCATCGATCCGCGCACAGCCTTTGCGACGCATGATCGCTTTCCCGATGCGCAGATGTGCACCGATTGGCCCGTCGATGCGTTGATGGCGGATCCACTCGACCGCTATACCGCCTTAGTCGCACTCACCCACGATCCCAAGATCGATGATTTTCCCTTGGCCGAGGCATTGCGCACCGGCTGCTTCTATATCGGCGCGCTCGGCAGCCGAAAGACCCACGCAGCGCGGACAGGCCGCCTTGCCGCATACGGCTTCTGTGCCGATGCGCTTTCGGCGATCCACGCGCCGATCGGGCTCGACATCGGCGCATCCAATCCAGCTGAGATCTCCGTAGCGATCATTGCTCAGGTCATCAAAGCGCTTCGCACGAGCAGCCGCCAGACGATGCCTGCGTAGCGCCTATGGAGAGGCTCACCCCCCGACGATGACGCAGATGGAAAATAGCTTGCCCGGACGCTAAGCTGCTGCACGTTCGCGACCTCGTAACCTGGAGCTTGTCGACGGAGGACGCTGCAGCACTGGTGGGATCGGTAAAGAGATGGGAGCAAAGCCGAATGTATCAATCGTCGTGCTGGCGGCTGGCTTGGCAACGCGCATGGGCTCGAATGGCGGGCACAAGCTGTTGGCCATGTTTGACGGAATGCCGCTCGTGCGTCGCTCGGCTTTGGTCGCCAAGGCCAGTAGCGCCCTTTCCATCATGGTCGTCGTCGGCCATCGGCAAGACGATATCCGCGACGTTCTCACCGGCCTGCCCCTGCATATTATCGTCAATCCCGACTACCGAGCGGGCATGTCGAGTTCACTGGCGGCCGGATTTGCCGCTGCTGTAGCCGACGGCGCCGATGGTGTTCTGATCTTGCTTGCCGATATGCCAGGCATTTCTACAGACAATCTGAATCAGCTGATTGACGCATTCCAAGTCGCGGACGGCGCCGCAATCGTTTGCGCCGCTTCTGAGGGTATGCGAGGCAACCCGGTAATCTTGCCACGGTCCCTTAACGACAGCGTTCTGCGCTTGAGGGGCGATATCGGTGCCCGCGACCTGATCAGAACATCGGAGCTGCCAGTCATTGAGGTCGAGATGGGAACCGCGGCGCTAACCGATGTCGATACCGCCGAGGCGATTATCGCTGCCGGTGGCATTCCTGTTGAGGACTGCTAAGCGATGCCGCCGCTCGACCCAGCGGATTCTCACGGCTTCTGAGCGCCTGCGGTGAAGAGTCCACGTCACCGTGGTCATCCGTCATGCAGTCTTAGCCCGATGAGGACTGTCGTCAGGTTTGAATAATATCACCTTTATGTCGAAACCCGCGTGAAGATCACACACGCGAAATTGTTCATAGCTGTTGAACGAGATCGCCGGACTAGGTGAGCTCAGATTGTTGGAAGCTCTTCCACCTCTCCAGTTTTTTCATTACGAATTCCACAGTTGAAGCCTTGTGCAGCCAGTCCCGCTTGCGTCCCGCAAGATCGCTCCCGATGTCGTCGGCGCTCAGTTCGCCCGCAAGATGCGAAAGACGTAGTCGTTAGTTCGAAACCTGCTCAAGAGCAGGGTTCTGGTGAACCTCTCGCGCTTTTGAAACCATTTGCAATCCCCGGCAATTGGCGCCAATCAATCGACCGCAACGGTGAAGCGCTTGAAATCCATCAGCGGAAAAACCATCTGACGCGCGACTTCTGCAAAATGGGGATTATCGATGACGACATTCGACGAGCGGCAGCCTGAGCAACATGCATTCGAAGCGGATGTCAGTCGGCTCCTGCACATGATGGTGCATTCGGTTTATTCCGACAAAGATATCTTCCTCCGGGAATTGATCTCGAACGCGGCGGATGCCTGCGAAAAGCTGCGCTACGACTCGCTTTCCCAGCCGCAACTCTCGGCTGACGGTATACAGCCTGGAATTCTCGTGACCCTCAATGAAGAGGCGCTGACGCTTGTCGTCGAGGACAACGGCATCGGCATGAGCCGGAGCGAGATGATCGACGCGCTTGGCACGATCGCGCGCTCGGGGACAAAGGCATTCATGGAGCGGCTTGAGGCTGCTAAGACCGGCGAGAAGGCTGAACTGATCGGTCAATTCGGCGTCGGATTCTATTCCTCGTTCATGGTGGCAGACAAGGTCGATGTGATCTCGCGGCGTGCGGGTCAGGAGGAAGCCTGGAAGTGGTCGTCCGACGGCAAGGGAAGCTACGACATCGTCGCGGCCGATTCCGTCGAGGCGCCGACGAGGGGTACCCGCGTCGTTCTGCATCTCATGGAAGATGCAAAAAGATACACCAACAAGTGGACTGTCGAAAAGATCATTCGCGATCAGTCCGGCCACGTACCTGTTCCCATTCGCCTCGTCGATAAGGAAGCGGCCGAGCCGTCGCAGATCTCCGATGGTGCCGCGCTCTGGACCAAGCAGAAGAGCGAAATTTCCAAACAGGATTACGACGATTTCTACCGTGGCGTTTCGGGTCAATACGATGAGCCGCTGACCAACGTGCATTTCCGCGCCGAGGGCCGGCACGAATATACGACGCTGGCCTTCGTACCCGGTTCCCAGCCTTTCGATCTGTTTGATCCGGATCGCAAGGGTCGGATGAAGCTCTACGTGAAGCGCGTCTTCATCACCGATGACGCCGAGTTACTGCCGCGTTACCTCCGGTTCGTGCGCGGTATAGTCGATACGTCCGATCTGCCGCTCAACATTTCCCGCGAGATGATCCAGGAGAGCCCGGTTCTCACGGCGATCCGTAAAGGCGTAACCAGCCGGATCCTTGCCGCATTGGAGAAAATGGCCGACAGCGAAACCGAGACGTTCGGCATATTCTGGGGCCTCTTCGGGGCAATCGTCAAGGAAGGTATCTACGAAGACTTCGAGCGCCGCCCGCAATTGCTCAAGCTGGCGCGTTTCCACACAACTGCTGCCGAAGGCGCGACACGGAGCTTGACGGAATACGTGGCAGTGATGAAGGAAGGGCAGTCGTCTATCTTTTACATCAGCGGCTCGAACCTGGAGCAGTTGAATGGTTCACCACAGCTCGAGGGTTTCCGGGCCAAGGGGATCGAAGTGCTGCTTTTGACCGATTCCGTAGACAGCTTCTGGCCCACCAATGTCCCTGATTTCGAGGGCAAGTTATTCAAATCGGTCACCCAGGGCCTTGCCGATTTGAATGACATCGCCGGCGAGGCAGGCACCGACGAGCAAAAACAGGAAGCCTCTTCCGAGGTTGCCGCTTTCATCGATTTCGCGCGCGCTGCTCTCGGCCAGGAGGTCGCCGATGTGCGTGTCTCCGGTCGATTGACGGAAAGTGCGGTCTGCCTGGTTGCTTCCGAGCACGGGCCTGATCGACAACTTGAGAAAATGCTCCAGGGGGCAGGGCGGCTGCAGACGGCTTCGAAGCCCGTATTAGAAATCAACGCACAGAGCCAGCTCGTCAGAAGCATCGCATCGATGGACGATCATGCCTTTCGCGAGGATGCTGCGTGGCTCCTCCTCGATGAGGCCCGCATTCTTGATGGCGACAAGCCGGCGAACCCACGGGCATTTGCGGAGCGGCAGGCAAGACTGTTTGCCTTGGCGATGGGACACGGCAAATAAAGGTTCACTACGGATCTTGGCCCATTTGGGCCGAGATCCCTTATGCGTATAAAGACCAACTGCCCCGTTCCTGAGCTCTTCGACCAGGCGGTCGTAAATTGGCACGCGAACCGAACTCCGGCGCAATATCCCGATAGTCGGCGATGTTATAACCGTTATGGGACATCGGTGAGCTGTGGCATGTTGGAAGTGTGTCCTCTCGCGGAATCAGTATCAGCCCACGGATGGCGTTTGGAAGCGGCGACGGTCGCACCATATGAGCCCACTGGAGCCTTTTGTCGTCTCAGCTCCCGTGGCTCAGGGTATGGACCGCCGGCGCAATAGTCGTTATTTGCACGCCATGTTGCGATGCTGAAAACGTCGCTGAAACATCACCGCAGATACCCAAGGCTTTTTTAAATTGAAAAAAGTACAGCGCAGCTTTGCCGTCGAGTACAAATCAGGTCGGCGAAAACTCAACTCCAAACCGAGCTCGATCTGGGCAGACACGGATCTTAAGTCCGTTGCGCAAGATATGCAGGACGAGGCAATGCCATTTATGTCATTAGCTCCTCAGGCAAGAAGCACCGGAATGCTTGTATCCGAAGAAGAACAGGCCGGGCCGTTATTGACACTGCCGATCGAGCAAGAGACAAATGCATCGGCTTTACAGGAGACCATAATGGCCGACGAAAAAGATACGACAACCAATGCTGACACGCCGGCCGCCGCGGCGCCCGATGGACTGAAGAAGGTGCGCAAACCTCGCGCCAAGAAGGTGGTGCCTGCAACCGCCTCAGCCGCCGTTTCTTCGCAACCGGCAGCGGCTTCGGATGCCAAAGCTGGAAAGCAGACGAGAGGACGCAAAGCAAAGCCTGACGAAGGGACGACGAGTGCCAAGCGTGCGCCTGTCAAACGTGCTCCGAAGGCTGTGTCGATAGCGGCTGCACCGTCGGTGGCGGCAGTTGATGAGATTTCGGATCTTCTGCAGCTCGAAGAGGAAAACCAGAGACTGCGCAAGCTGCTGGCGGAGAAGCTCCGCGCTGAAAATGCCGATCTGCGAAAGCGCCTCAACCTCGGTTGATCGGCAGCAGACGGTCAAGCGCTGGCCGCATTCTCATGCTTATTGAAGTGAAGATTTTGGCGGCGGTTCGTTCTGCCGCCAACGTTTTTGCTCGCAGTTTGCATATGCAGTAGAATTCGAGGTCGAATAAAATGGCGTCTCCATGGAAACTTCTTGCTGGGCTGGTGTCACGGCGACGCCAGCAGAAGCAAGAACACGGCTCGACCGATGATGTGAAGCCGGACGTATCAGCCATGGCCGAGCCGACTGAAGCGGCGGCCAACCGGTCGAAAGCCGCAGACCGTGCGGCCAACGAAAAGCCGGTCACCGAGGCGGTGTCGGTAGACCTGCCTCGTCATGCCGAAGAGGCGGCAAATAGTGCTGATCACACGACAGATGTGGAAAGCGCCACGCTCGAGAAAGCGGCTGATCTGGCCTCATCCAATGAGGCCGACGTAGCCGCGCACGCCTCACCAAAGGCATTGCCAGTAGGCGACGGTCCAACGCGAAAGCGCAGCAGGCGGAACAAGAAAACGAAAACCATTGCTGTCGTTCTTCCACCTTCTCCAGGCGTTGCCGCCATTTCTGACGATGCAGTGAGCCTGGATGGAGAAATCAGGCTGCTCCGGGATCAGCTGGCGACGAAGCTCAGGCTGCAAAACGCACAACTGAAGAAGATGCTGGATCGGTTCGAGCGCTGAGATTGTCATTTCCTGTCGTACCCAATTGCGGCCAGTGTGCCTTGGCTCGGAACGGGTATGAGCTGCGTTGCTGGCGAACTGGATAGGTCTGGTTGGCGGGGGTCAGACCAAGCTCGCAACGAGGTCTCCGCTCCCGCTGGGCCAAATTTCAATAGAGCAGATCTAAACGGAATTCTTTGCCACCGTCCGCTCGGGTTCGATCCTACAGCGCATGGTGGAAGCGCAAGAACTGGCAAACCTCGTTGCCTATCTCGCCAGCCCCCCGCTCATCCGCGACAAACTGCGTGCCTATTCGCCGATCTCAATCCCATCGACCTTTTCCAAACTCAGAGCCTTGCTGCGCAAACGAGCAGCCCGAAGCTTCGATGCCATCTCTCAAGCCCTCGGCGATATGGTCGGCCTCTTTTCGCGATCGCTGCCGTTGCGTGGGCCATGAAACTTTTTTTGGAATGATGTCGGCTGCTGGATGGCTCATCCGTCTTTCAATCATGATGACCGCTAAATCCTCACACCGAATTATGAAAGGGACTGAAATGGCCAAGAACACGATCTGCCTTTGGTTCGACAAAGATGCCGAGGAAGCCGCCAATTTTTATGCGCAGACCTTCCCTGACAGCGCCGTCGGAGCGATTATCCGTGCACCCGGCGATTATCCGGATGGAAAAGTCGGCAACGTCTTGGTTGTCGAATTTACGGTTGCCGGTGTCTCGTGCGTGGGATTGAACGGCGGTCCAACCTTCAAACACAATGAAGCTTTCTCATTCCAGATTTCGACGGAAAACCAGGAGGAAACCGACCGATACTGGAACGCCATCGTTGGAAATGGCGGACAGGAAAGCGAGTGCGGGTGGTGCAAGGACCGTTGGGGAATTTCATGGCAGATCACGCCGCGCGTTTTGATGGATGCGATGCGAGCTGGCGGTATTGAAGCAAAGAGAGCTTTCGACGCGATGATGAAGATGCAGAAGATCGACGTCGCCGTGATTGAAGCGGCCGTTCGGGGATAGCGTCGCCGGCGGGCGCGGATGGTGTCTCAAAGCGGCGATTGGGGATGCCGAATTCAGTCTATTCCAAACGGCGCTCTCTGCTCGGCTGGACTATACGTTACGCCGCCAATTGCCAGGCGTTGCGCCAACGACACTTGAGAAAACCCTTGTGAAATGACTTTGATCGGCGAAGCCGCAGGCGACGGCGACTTCGGCGAGCGGAGCATTTGAAGTGCGCAGCAGGGTGCGGGCGCGATCTATTCGTTGGCTGACAAGCCATTGATACGGTGTCATGCCCGTCGTCTCGCGAAAGGCGCGAATGAAATAGCCGCGAGACAGATTGCAGGCCTGCGCCACTTGCTCGATCGAGATGTCCCCTTCAAGGTTTTCGAGAAGCAGGCTTTTCGCCAGATGCTCGTGCATGCGCGACAGGCTTCGTGATCTGTTGGGGGTTGCAACGGACCGGCCGCCATAGCGTTGAACCAGGTACGTCCCGATGGCAGTAGTCATCTGGTCGATGAACAGCGCGCTGGCTTCCTCCGGTTTTTCGAGTGCCGGGATCAGCGCCCGAGCGAGTTTGGCAAGCACGATGTCTTTCGAGGCGGTTTCGGCCGCGAGCGAGGTGATGCCGGAAAGTTCAGCACCATCGGCGATCCTGATGAGAGCCGCGGGCGAGATTTCGAACAGCAGAAAATCGAAAGAACCGCCGAGATCCGCTTTGTAGGCCTCGGCCAGATCGCGAATGTAGATCGAGTTCTCCGCAAAGTCGTGGGTCGTCACATGATGTTGGTGTTGGATTTGCCGCCTGTGACCGCCGATCGAAGAGACACCGACGACGAACCCTCGGTCGCTTGCCGTTGTCATGACCTGATCGAGCCGCGCGACGCTCGTTCCCTTGCGAAAGACCGCGATATCGGAACCTGCCAGCGCCTGGTCGATCGACAACTGTTTTAGAGGACATCCGAAGGTGTCGGTTGCCGTTGCGCCGAGTGATTTCACGTGACCGTCGGAAATAGGAACCAAGACGCCAAGCTTTCGTTTTTTGAAGACCAATCTCGGCGCTCAGCCCTTCAGCGCAGCCTTCCGCAAAATCGCAGAATCTCGTCGACGAGGATGCTTTTGTTCAAGATAGATGCTTCGAAGATATATAGGAACTCTCAAATCGTGGCATCGCGACGGTCGGGCTATACCGTTCCCAGCCCGGAGGATCGAGACACATTTGAGTGAAGCGTTGGCGGTCGGCGACAGGATTGCAGCATGTTTTGGCATCGATGCGGCGAGGGCCTTGGTCATCAGGCCTCTTCGCGAGGCGAAGCTCTCTGTCGTTCATCTTGACCACGTTTATGGAGATGCGGAGCATCCTGTCTTCCTTCCGGCCGATGATGCCTTCCTGGTGATGCTTTATCTCGTCGATGTCGATCATCGCGACATCTGTCCTGACCAGACCGTCGCAGCTTTGAAGACCTATCCCAAAGGTTCTGTCTGTCTCATCAGTCTGAGGTATGGCGCCGCAATCTCAATTAGCGGTCATTTCGAGGCGCTTGCCTTTCATATCCCGAGCTCACAGTTTGCCGAGCTCGCCGAGGAGGCAGGCGAACCGCGCGTCGATGACCTTGCCACCTGCCGAGGGATTGACGATCAAGTGATCCGCAATATTGGTGGAGCACTGATGCCGATGTTTGACATGCCGGACGAAGTCAGGGATCAGCTGCTTCCCCATATAGGGCTGGCGTTAAACGCCCATCTCGCCCATCGTTACGGACGCTCACCCGCACAGCGGCTGTCGGCCAGCGGTCGGCTGTCTCCCATGCAGGAAAAGCGCATCAAGGCGTACATGGTCGCAAATCTGTCGGCCAACGTGACCGTCGATCAGATCGCCGATGCCACCGGTTTTTCAGTGGATGAGCTCCGTTCAGGCTTCTTGAATACAACCGGGCAGTCCGTTGCCGAATGGATGTCGGCGTACCGAATGACCAGGGCTAAATCACAGCTGAGCAGGACCGGTGATACCATCGCCCAGGTGGCCGCGAGCTGCGGTTTTGCTGATGAGGACGCATTCATCGACACCTTCTCGAAGACTGTGGGAACGGCTCCGGCGGAGTGGCGCGCACACAATCGCCACTAGGCGAGTTGAAGCTCGAGCGGCGCTGCACCGCGATTTCCCTCGACCTCGGTTTCAAGGAAAAGCGCCGATAACGTCGTGGTGAAAACAGCTTTAGACGCGATGTGCGCGGTCCGGATGCGGCACTGAAGCCGCACCCGGACTGACAATCAGGCTTCGACGAACGCCACCAGATCGGCGTTCAGGGCATCGGCATGGGTGGTCAGCATGCCGTGCGGATAGCCCGTGTAAACTTTCAATGTACCGTTCTGCACCAGTTTGGCCGACAGCCGGCCGGCATTATCGATCGGCACCACCTGATCGTCGTCGCCGTGCATGACGAGAGTCGGAACGGTGATCGCCTTCAGGTCTTCCGTCTGGTCGGTTTCGGAGAAGGCCTTGATTCCATCGTAGTGGGCCTTGGCGCTGCCCATCATGCCCTGCCGCCACCAATTCTGGATGACACCCGGGTAGACCTTCGCATCGGCCCGGTTGAAGCCATAGAACGGACCGGTGGGGAAGTCGATGAACAGCTGCGCGCGGTTTTCAGCGACGCCCTTGCGAATGCCGTCGAACACTTCCAGTGGAACGCCACCTGGATTCGTCTCGGTCTTCAGCATCAGCGGCGGTACGGCGGAAACCAGAACCGCCTTGGCGACGCGCCCGGCCGGCTGGCCGTATTTTGCGACGTAGCGGGCGACTTCTCCCCCGCCGGTCGAATGGCCGATATGAACGGCATTCTTCAGATCGAGCGCTTCGACGACAGCGAAGGCGTCGGCGGCATAGTGGTCCATGTCGTGTCCGTCGGAAACCTGTGCCGAACGGCCGTGACCCCGACGGTCATGGGCGACGACGCGGTAACCCTTCGACAGGAAGAACAGCATCTGCGCGTCCCAGTCGTCCGACGACAGCGGCCAGCCATGGTGGAAGACGATCGGCTGGGCATCCTTACGCCCCCAATCCTTATAAAAAATCTCGACGCCGTCCTTGGTGGTGATGTAGCCCATTCTCTTGTCTCCTTGATTGAGGTGGGGTGGAAAACGTTGGCCGCCGATCGCGGGTGAGCAGCTATTTCGCGTCGCCTTCCGGTGTCTCGATCTCCGCGATCAGTGCCAGGAGACCGAGCAGCGGCGGGATCGCAAGGCACCAGATGCCAAGCCACATGAAGGCTGCGGCGGCGACACCGCAGCCGATGGCGAATGCGCAGACGCTCGTCAGCATCTTGATCATCCGCTTCTTGGCGGCACTTTTCGCTTCCAGGCTTTCGCCGCGAATGACATCAGCCAAATCGATCATGATTTGGGTGGTGTTGCCGGTCATCATCGTCGTCGGTGGTGCCTTCGCCAGATGGATTTTATGCGCGGCGTTCTGGATCGCCATCGCGGCCACCAGCACCATGCCCGTCAGGATCGCCGGCCATCCGTCTCCCTTCGGGAAAGGACCAAAGGAAACCGCAAGGACCGCCGCCACGACAAGCAACAGCAGCTTCACCCTCATCATCGTGCTTAAAACCGCGTATCTGCGCCTGGCGAGCCAGAAGCTCGCCAGTCTGGTTACAAGAATGACAGCGCAGAAGACCGGCAGAGCAAGAAGCTTGGCGATAATCCCGGACGTGCCGAGCACAACGGCCGCGCCGAATGTCACGAAATTCCCTGTGACATGCGCCGTGAACAGCCCCTGAAGCGCCAGAAAGCCTGCTGTGTCGACGTATCCGGCGTCGAAGCTCAAGACCGTTGCAAGAGAGATTTTTTTCATACGTGCTTTTCCTCTGCCGTCCCGGTGCGGGAGAATCTCGGCGTGGCGCCGAGACAGCTTTTATTCTTCTGGCCGCCGGCCTGGCGGATCGTTTCGCCGACGTCGTAACGAATGAACTCGATGGCACCCTTCAGGTTGGCATTGAAGGCGTTGTCCATGCGTACCTGGGCATAGCGCCCCTTGATGTCCCGCCGCGCGCCACGTTGTCTGAAGCGGCGACACTCGGTGGGACATCGACAGCATCCTTGGTCGTCCCGCCGTCACAGCAGGCCCGAGCGGCCGGTCATTCCGAGACAAGCGGTGCGTGGATCTCGGCGATGTATCCGCCGGGGAACTGAACGATGGCTGCCTGACGCTTGTCCGACTTGTAAGGCTGGACGAGCACGGTCGCGCCGGAAGCGGTGGCCTTCGCGAGGGTTGCATCGAGATCCTTCACCGCATAACCGGTGGTCTCATAGCCAAAAGGGTAAGGAAGATGGCCATCGGTCACGAGGACCGACATGTTGCCGAAGTCCGATGTGATCCGGACGCGCCGGTAGCTGTCGCTCTGGCGACCGATCTCGACGCCGGGTGCCCTTTTGTCGTCGGAGACGATCTTGCCCTTCGAGAAGGTCAGGAAATCATCAATGAAAGCGCCGACGGAATCCTTTGAAACATATATCCTGTTTTCAGGGACCGAATCGAACTTGGGATAGTCCGGTGCCTTGGTGTGCCAGTAGAGCTGCATGTTGACGCCGCCCGGCCATTGGATGACGGCATCGCGGCCGATCGGATCAGGGAAGGCATCGACAATGACCGAGGCTCCCGCATTTCGAGCATCGCGGACCGCCCGGTCCATGTCCGTCACGAGATATCCTGTCCGTTCCTTGCCGAAGGGATAGGGGATCGGCGTCTTGAAGCCGAACAGCGAGACTGTGCCTGCGGGCGTTTGGATCAGTTGAGAGGTCGTGCTGCTCGGTGTCGGCGTCACCGTGGCGACGATTTGCTTGGTCGATGCACCGCCGAACGTGGCGACGAAACTCGCCGCGAAGGCATCGACGTCGGTTACCGGAACATAGACATGAGTGGTGTCGTATTGGGCGCCAACCGCCACGTTCTTGCCGGCAGCCCCTGCGGCTGTAGCAGAAGAGGCCATGATCGTAGCGACGGCGACGGCAACGGCGAATTTCAATCCAGCTGATGGAAAGGTCATGGATACATCCTCATGGTTAGGTCGGTTCCGGCGGGCATATGTCTGTGAAGGGATAGTGGCTCTGGCGTCAGAATTGAACAATTACAATAATTCCGCCGATTGAATTGCCCGTTTTGCAATAATGGGGAACCGGAAGTCTGGTCGGACCGATAGTTTCGATGGCTGGTTATCGGCGATTTTGAGCGCCATTTCGTGGAGGTCGAATTCATGCTCGAGCTGTCGCATGACGGCCTCGTGGATCTCGCCAGCGCGGTGCGTTCTCAAGATCTCAGCCCGACCGGCTTTGGCTCAGAAATGGAGGGATTTGACGTCATCATGGCAGGCATCAGACGATGCGCTCTATTTTCCTCTCGCGCGTTTGCGCAGGTCGACAAGAGCAACGAAGACGAAGGCACCGCTAAGACCGACATGCTCGAAGAAGCCGTTCATGGCTGCCGAATGCACGGATCCGGCCGGGATCTCCCAGAACCGCAGGGCAAGGAATGTCGCCATCAGGGTGAATATCGCCAGGGCAAGTGCCCCCAGCCAGCGCAAGCGCCCCGAAAGGATGAGGGCGGACATGGCGAGTTCGAAGATCGGCACGCCGACTGCAAAAAGTGGCGCCGGAGCCAGCCCGAAATGGTTCATCTCGGCGACGGCCCCCTGGAAGTCGAGAGCCTTCGTCAGCGGACCCTGGATGTAGGCGGAGCAGAGCGCGAGCAATGCCAGGAATTCGGCGACGGAAGCCTTGCCGGCGAAGCTGCCGGTTTCTTGAGCATGGATGGTCGTCATAGGAGTATCCTCAAAACACCTGTGATCGCGCCGACGTCGAAGCGATCACCGGGAGATTGAATGCTTTCGCTGTCCTTGCCAGCGCGACCATGGCGCTGAGAAGGAGCTGACGATCCGTCGACCCGACGCCAAAAGGCGAGACCGGTTTGTTGATCGATCATCTGGACGGCTGGCTGAGCCGGTTCAAGGAGTAGAATAGCGGACATGATTTCTCCGGGCTGCGGCCATATCGCCTGGCCTCGTCGTTCGTCGGGAAGCTCCTCTACAGATCGTGCCGCAAAGGGAGCTTGTATGGGTAGACCGCGTTCTCAGACGGCCCAGCAGGAGCAGCCGAGGGCGCCAAAGAAGCCCTTCAGGTCGGCGATAGGAAGCTTCGATGTCCAGGCACCGGCATGATCGTGGCCATGGACGCCGCAATCGCTGGCGCAGCCGCAGGAGGCGATCGCCGTACGGCGCAGCGAGTGTCTGCCTGCACCGTCGGGCTCGCCCCAAGCGGCATAACCGCCGAACTTGCGAACCGGTGACCAGTCCGGCATGGCGGGTGGGATATCGCTCTGATCCAGGGTGGCAAAAGTGCCGGCACCGTAGACGATCTTGCCGCCCACCATGGTGAGTTCCGACGTCAGGAACGAAATCTCGTCCTCGGCGCAGGCGAAGAAGTCCTTGTCCGGGACGACGAGATCGGCAAACTGGCCCTTTTCGATGCGTCCCTTCTTGCCCTCCTCGTTGGAGAACCAGGTGACCTTTTCGGTCCACATCCGAAGCGCCGTCTCACGGTCGAGACAATTGGCACGCGGGTAGAGCTGCATGCCGCCGACAGTCTTGCCGGTGACCATCCAGGACAGCGAGACCCAGGGGTTATAGGAGGCAACGCGGGTCGCATCCGTGCCGGCCGAGACGTTGACACCTTTGTCCAGCATGCGCCGGATCGGCGGAGTGGCTTCGGCGACACCGTGGCCGTAGCGCTCGACGAAATATTCGCCCTGATAGGCCATGCGATGCTGGGTGGCTATGCCACCGCCGAGTGCTGCGATGCGATCGATCGAGCGTTCCGAAATCGTCTCGGCATGATCGAAGAACCAGTTCAGGCCTTCGAGCGGGATATCCCTGTTGACCTTCTCGAAGACGTCGAGTGAGCGGCTGATCGTTTCGTCATAGGTGGCGTGAAGACGCCACGGCCAGCGGTTTTCGGCCAGCACCCGAACGACGTCTTCCAATTCGCCTTCCATTTCCGGCGGCATGTCCGGGCGGGGCTGGCGAAAATCCTCGAAGTCCGCGGCGGAAAACACCAGCATCTCGCCGGCGCCGTTGTGACGGAAATAATCGTTGCCCTGCTTGTATTTGACCGAGGCCGTCCAGTTGAGGAAATCCTCTTTCTCCTGCTTCGGCTTCTGGGTGAAGAGGTTGTAGGCGAGGCGGACCGTAAGCTGGTCCCCGTCAGACAGTTTCTGGATGACCGCGTAATCGTCCGGGTAGTTCTGGAAACCGCCGCCGGCATCGATGACGCCGGTGATGCCCAGGCGGTTCAGTTCCCGCATGAAGTGGCGGGTCGAATTAACCTGATAGTCGAAAGGCAGTTTCGGTCCCTTGGCGAGTGTCGAATAGAGGATGCCGGCGTTCGGCTTGGCCAGCAGCAGGCCGGTCGGGTTGCCGTTGGCGTCGTGCGTGATCTCGCCGCCAGGCGGGTTGGGCGTGTCCTTCGTGTAGCCCACGGCCCTGAGGGCCGCGCCGTTCAGCAAGGCCCGGTCGTAGAGGTGCAGCAGGAAGACCGGCGTGTCGGGCGCGACGGCATTGATCTCCTCGATGGTCGGCAGGCGCTTTTCGGCGAACTGGTGCTCGGTGAAGCCGCCGACGACGCGCACCCATTGTGGAGCGGGTGTGATGGCCACCTGCCGCCTCAGCATGTCCATGGCGTCGGCTAGCGAACGGACGCCGTCCCAGCGCAGCTCCATGTTAAAGTTGAGGCCGCCGCGCACGACATGGGTATGGTTGTCGATCAGGCCGGGAAGCGCGCGCTTGCCCTTGAGGTCGACGATCTTTGTATCGGGCCCGGCCAGTGCCATGATCTCGCTGTCGCTGCCGACCTCCAGGAACATACCGTCCTTGACGGCGACCGCTGTGGCGCTCGGATTTGTACGATCAAGCGTCGTGATCAACCCGTTGTGAAGGACGATATCGGCGTGCATGGCAGCGGCTCCGGTCGTGGTGGGATCGGCGGCATTGGCCGGCGAAAACAGGTTTGAAAAGGCGAGGCTCGATGCTGCGCCCAGGAACGTGCGGCGCGTCGTCATCAGCTTTTCCCCGATGTTGAATCTTCGTGGGGCGGGTTCACCGCCACCACGTTTTGCCGGCCTTTCGGGAGGTGCCCGAACATGTGCGGCTTTACCTGGTGAAGCCAGGAGACGGCGGCAGGCTCACGAGCCCAGATGCTTTTTGCCAATGGCACGAGCTGCTCGCCGACAAGAATTCCGAGCAGCCCGATGAGCGCGACGACAGGCGGGGCAGGCGAGCGGACATTGAGCAGGCTGTAGATCACGCCAACCAGCAGGCCGGCACCAAGTGACAGGAGATAGACTTTCATGGAGAAGACCTTCGCTTGAGAAGCAATTTGCTCCGGCAATTGGCGCACGACCGGAGCAATGCCCGCATCTACTTGGCAGGGTTCGGGCCGATCCGCTTGCCATGGCTGACCCGCTCGGCGCCGCCGTGGACGTGGGTGACGGCATAGTCGATACCCATGCCGTAAGCGCCGGAATGCTCCTTCACCAGCGACGTGACCGCGTCGTAGGTTTTTTTGCGGGCCCAGTCGCGCTGCCATTCGAGCAGGACCTGCTGCCAGGTCACCGGAACGACGCCGGCCTGCACCATGCGGTCCATCGCATATTTGTGCGCATCGACGGAGGTGCCGCCGGAGGCATCGGCGACCATGTAGATTTCGTAGTCGGTATCGTACATGCAGGAGAGCGCGAAGGTGGTGTTGCAAACCTCCGTCCAGAGGCCAGCGACGACAATCTTCTTGCGGCCATCGGCAGCGTGCTTGGCCAGCGCGTCGCGGACGTTCTGGTCGTCCCAGGAATTCATCGACGTGCGCTCAAGGATATCATTGTCCGGGACGACAGCGAGCAGTTCCGGGAAAGTGTTGCCCGAAAAGCTGTCGGTCTCGACGGTGGTGATGGTGGTCGGGATGTTGAATATCCTCGCCGCCTTGGCAAGACCGACAACGTTGTTCTTCAAGACCTGGCGGTCGATCGACTGAACACCGAAGGCCATCTGCGGCTGCTGGTCGATGAAGATGATCTGACTGTTCTGCGGGGTCAGGACCTGAAGCTTGCTGGACATCTCGTGTCTTCCTTTGACTAGGGTTGAAGGTAGGTAATGGGGCAGGGAAGGCGGCACGTCTTGAAAGTTATGCCGCCGTATTGTCGGAAAGCGACCTCAGGCGGCGAGCGGGGTCAGGCCGGCTTCGATCTGGTCACGATAGGGCTCGTAGCGTGCCGGCAGTTTCAAGACCTCGCCAAGATGTGCCGTGTCTTCGTCCCTGTCGAAACCGGGTTCGTTGGTGGCGATTTCGAAGAGCACGCCGCCGGGAGTGCGGAAGTAGATGGCCCAGAAATAATCTCGGTCGATTACCGGCGTGACCTGGTAGCCCGTATCCATCAGGGCCTTGCGGACTTCGAGTTGCTTTGCCCGATTCTCGACGGCGAAAGCGATGTGATGCACCGAGCCCGCGCCCTGCCTTGCGAATGGCGTCTTCGGAAGGACCTCGAGGTCGATCGTGTCCGCACCATTGCCGCCGGGCATGATGAAGCGGGTCACCTCACCATCCGTTTCGGCGCGCTGGTAGCCCATGAAACCGAGCAGTTCGGACGTCGCATCGGCGTCATGCAGGCGGAACTTGGCGCCGGTGAAGCCGCGGATGCCGACGCTTTCGTCGATGCCGGCGCCGTCCCAGGTCTTGCGGCCGTCGTTTTCCGCTTCGACAAGGGCAAACCCTTCGCCGTCCGGCCCCTTGAACAGGAGGCGGGCAGCGCCGAAGGCAGTGTCGGTATGCAGGTTGGCGGCTCCCTTTGCAGACAGGCGATCCTGCCAGAACGAGAGCGAGCCCCTGGGCACTGCGAACTGCGTTTCGCTGACTTCGCCAACGCCTGCGCGGCCGCGCATCACGTCGGGAAAAGGGAAGTAGGTCATGACTGTGCCGGGAGTGCCGTTCTCGTCACCGTAGTAGAGGTGATAGACCGCCGGGTCGTCGAAGTTCACGGTCTTCTTCACGCGGCGAAGCCCGAGTGCGTCGGTGAAGAACGCATTGTTCTGACGGGCGTCCGAAGCCATCGAGGTGACGTGGTGCAGCCCTTTGATATCCTTGATCATGATGTTTTCCTTTCATCGCCGATGTGGTTCGTTGTGCGTGCTTGAAATCTAGTTCGCTTGCCTGCTCTCCGGAATTGCAATAAAGATTTCGAATGAATTGCTCAGGATGAAATAATAAATGAACGACTACAGGGCGCTTAGGACGTTCTTGATGGCTGCGGAAAAGCGCAATTTCGCGCAAGTCGCGCGGGAGCTCGATATGACGCCGGCGGCGGTCACCAGAGCGATTGCCGCACTCGAGAACGAGTTGGGCGTGCAGCTTTTCGTGCGGACGACACGGCAGGTTTCATTGACGACCGACGGCGCGATCTATGCAGCCCAGATCAAGCCGGCGATGGAGGCGTTGGAGAATGCACGCGCTGACCTCATGAACACGCACAAGGCCGACCATGGTCGCCTGCGGATCAGTGCGCCGACCTGGTTCGGGCAGCAGGCTCTGCCCCCGATCCTGGCCGGTTTCAAAGAGTTGTACCCGAAGATAAGTTTTGAGATTTCACTCGCTGACGGGCTCGTCAACATTATCGACGACGACTACGATCTCGCGATCCGGATCTCTGCGGCGCCGTCCGACAAGTTCACGATCTGGAGGAAAATCAGCATGGTCCGGCGTATCCTGGTGGCTGCGCCAGGTAGCCGATTTACGGAGGTGAAGCATCCAAGCCAGCTGACCCCTGACGACTGCCTTGCATATAGCGGCGAGAGCAGGCGGGAAAACTGGGTATTGTCGGACGGTAGCGGCAGTGCCAACATCTCAGCGGGGCGGGCGTTCAGCGCCAACAGCGGCGAAGTCCTGGCGAGCATGGCGGCCGACGGGGTCGGTGTCGCCATGCTGCCGAAGTTCCATGTCGCCGAGCATCTGCGCACCGGGCGGCTGGTTCATATTCTGAAAAATTGGTCGCCGCCGGATCTGTGGCTGACGCTCTATTATCCGCCATACCAGTCGCTGCCGCCGCGCATCGCGTCGTTCTCTAAGTTCTTCGAGCAGCAGGTTCCTGCGTTCATGACCACTATGGAATGAGTTGCCGCAAACTCCTGCCGGACTGAACGGCGTTCTTCGAAGGCGCCAATCCAGGCAACCGGGACAGAATCAAGTCCCACCCTTTTGCGACTGCAACCGCCGGCTTCTCTCCTGGAGAAGGTCGATGAATGCCCGAAGAGCCGACGGCACGTGACGATTGCCCGGGTAATGCAGCAAGAGACCAGGCAAGCGCGGTGACCAGTCCGCTAGAACAGCCGCGAGCTTTGGGACGGCCAGGAAGTCCCGAGCCAACGATTCCGGCGCATAGGGGATTTCCTAGCCTTCAAGGGCCGCTTCGCTCAGAATTTCATGCCTAAATCAGATATCCAATCTGTCGAACTCTCAGCGGTCGGGCGTTCGACTGCCGAGGACAAACTGGTACCGCTCTGGTCGAATAAAAAATTCAGACTTTTCGGCGCAAGCGCCGGTTTCGAAATAGGAACTCCGTTTCAGCACAAGCAGGACTGCATGTTCAGCCGCTCCAATCAGCGACGTTATCCGAGGCGAGACAGCACGCGCCCCGATCGCAATCTCAGCGGAGACAATGTCGGCGCCGGCTCTGTCTTTCAGTAATGCATAAGTTGGTTGCTGTTCGGCGATCTCTCGCTCCAGCTCCGACATGAAAGCCGGCAAGAAGCTTCGGCCCAATGCAATCGGCTCGTCATTCACCACATGAAGCCGTTCCAGAAGTGCGCATGTCGGCCCGAACAGCGGGACGAAAGCAGACGGTGTTTCAATTGCGGTCAACTCGACAATGCGCATCGTAGCGTCGAAGCCGTGGACTTTCAGCGATTCATGAAAGCTACGAAGTGTATCAATTTGATGGCGCACCTGCTTGCCGGCCACGAAAGTGCCTTTGCCTTTCCGGCGTTCGATCAGCCCATCCCTATCGAGTTGTTGGAGCGCCAGCCGCACGGTGACGCGACTGACTGTGAAGCGTGCCATAATTTGCGATTCCGACGGGAGCCGTCCGGACGGCTCGTAGGCGCCTTCGGTGATCTCGGCACGGAGCCGATCGGCGATCTGCAGGTACATAGCCACCGGGTTATTGCGTATGAGACTCATCTATTTTCCATAGGGTCGAAAACACCACGAAGCTGCGAAGGTTTGGAATAGCGTTCCCTTTTGCTGTCACACAAGGGGAACTCTTCACGTTGATAACCTGTATTATAATGTATTAAAAATTGGGGCAACTCCAATCCAGGGTCGTCCTAACGCAACATGGCATCTCCAGTTATCCCAAGGCCGGTTTCATCCGGCGCCGCCTTCTCGGTGGACCGCATGGCGTTCGCCTATCCCGAAAGCCGACGCGCCGTATTCGAACGGTTTTCGCTGAAGGCTCGGTCGGGAGAATTCGTGGCGATCCTGGGTCCGTCCGGTTGTGGCAAGTCGACGCTCCTTAATCTTCTCTCGGGCTTCCTGCGCCCGCAATCGGGGCATATCACCATAGACGGCGTGCCTGTTGTCCCGGAGCATCCGGTCCTTGGATATGTATTTCAGTCGCCAAACCTCTTCCCTTGGTTGAGTGCCCTGGAAAATGTTCGCTTTGGCCTGCGCATGAATCGCCGTGGATCTGCGAAGGAGCAGAGAGACGTCGCGCTTAATTTTCTTCGACTTGTCGGCCTGGAAGAGCAGGCACAGGAGCCGCCTCACCGATTGTCGGGCGGCCAGCGTCAGCGGGTTGCGCTGGCGCGCTCACTGGCGCTCGAGCCGCGCCTCCTGCTCATGGACGAACCATTCGCAGCGCTCGACGCCCTGACGCGTGCATCCCTCAATGATGAATTGCTGCGCATCTGGTCGGGCTTGGGGAAGACCGTACTGTTCATCACCCATGACATCGACGAAGCGATCTATCTTGCCGACAGGGTTCTCGTCCTTGGGCTACCGCCGACAGGCATCACCGCCGAAGTGGCAATCGATTTGCCGCGTCCTCGCGATCAGCGTGGCACGAGAGCCAATCCTTTATTCGCTCAACTGCGCGAACAGCTCTCGGAGGAAATCGCCAAAGGCATGACCAGCAATCTACCCGTTACCTGAAGGGGAGCATCCGATGAAACACATTCTACCCGCAGTTCTTCTGGCCCTCGCAGCCGCTTTGCCTGCCCATGCCGAGGACCCGCGGCCGCTTCGCATTGGCTGGGTCCAGGCAATGGCCAATGCGCCTGCCCTGATCGCCGAGGAGAAAGGTTATTTTCGCGACGAGGGGTTGAACGTCGAGCTCAAGGGTTTCGGCGATGGTCCCGTCATCCAGCAGGCGGTGGCTGGAGGCGAAATCGATGTGGCCTATATCGGTGCGCCCCCGGTCTATCAATGGGCGGCGCGCGGTCTCGACGCGAAAATCATCGCCAAGGTCAACTATGGTCAGGCAGCGGTAATCGCGAAGACTGACGGTCCGATCCACGCCCTTTCCGACCTCAAGGGCAAGAGGCTTGCCGGCGTCAACAGGGGCAGCGGCATGGACGTGCTGCTGCGTGGCTACGTTCTCAAAGAGGCCGCCGGCCTCAGCCCGGATACGGATCTTGCGCTGTCGCAAATGCCCATGGGTAACATGAACGCTGCCCTCGATACCGGCGTCGTCGATGCAGCCTTTTTGTGGGAGCCCTTCATCAGCCAATCGGTGCTCCGCGGTGCGGGTCGCGTCGTCTTCGACGTGAACGGAGCTTTGCCCGGCTATCCCTGGTACGTCATCGCAGCGCCTGCCAAGACGCTGAAGGAACGCCCGGACGATCTCGTGAAACTGTTGCGAGCGAATTCGAAGGCCATTGCGTTTCTGCGGGAGCATCCCGAAGAGGCCGACCGGATCATCGCCCAAAGCTTTAAGCTGGAATCCCTGACGGCCGCGGACGGAAGTATCGTTCCGCCGGAAGCGATCGTCACGGAGGCGAGGAAACGCCTTGGGTGGTCGGCGGAAATCAAGCCCTCCGACCGTGCCTTCATCCAGCGGCTCATCGACTACTCGGTGGCCCTCGGCTTTCTCGAAAAGCGCTTGAATGTCGACGACATCATTGACGACAGCTTCGCCGCAAAAGCGGCCGCTCAACGATGAGATCCGATCGATGAAGAAGTTGGCAGCGCGGCTGCGTTTTCCGCAACCGTCCTGGCGCTGGGCAGCGCTTCCGTTCCTCCTTGTCGTGTGGAGCATCGCGGCAAGCCGCGTTCCCTCCTATGTGCTGCCGCAGCCGTGGGACGTGGCGGCCGAGGGGGTTCGCTGGATCCGGTCGGGCGAGTTGGGTCGCCAGGTCGTGGCGAGCTTGTTGCGCGAATTCGGCGGCTTCGGCGCAGCCGTCGTGGCCGCCGTGCTCATCGGCGTGTCTGCCGGACTTTGGCGGCCGTTTCGCGAATTCGTCCAGCCGCTGCTCGGTCTCTTCATGGCCATCCCTCCGATCGCTTGGGCGCCGCTGTCGCTGATCTTCTTCGGCCTCGGATATCTTTCCATTGCCGTCGTCATATTCATCGCATCGGCCTTTCCGATGGCCCAGACGATTCAGGAAGGCGTGCTTTCCATCAGCAGCGGCGAGGTGCGTGCCGCGCGCATGCTGGGTGCCAAAAGGCTGCAATTGCTGGCCCATGTATATCTTCCGGCCTCCCTCCCCTTCCTCACTGCCGCCTTGCGCATCGGTTTTGCCCAGGCGTGGCGCGCGCTTGTTGCAGCCGAGATGATCGGCGCATCTCAAGGTATCGGCTGGATGGTCGCCATGGGCGGGCAGGTTGGTAATTCGGCGCAGGTGCTTCTCGGCATCGCGCTGATAGGACTTACCGCGTGGCTGATGGAGAGCCTCGTGTTTCGACGGATAGAGCGCCGCTACGAAGGCTGGCGCGGACAATAACGGACGATCCCCATGACAAAGATTTTGCCAGAAAAGACGATTCAAGCCAGCGCCCATTCTCCGATGGGGCTTGCCGATCATTTCGATACTCTGCCCTTCCTCGGCCGTCTAAGCTGTCAGCGGCAGACGCTGACGGCGGGCGAGTGGACCGAATTGGAGCTCGTTTATGAGGTCGGAGCTGTCGGCCTCGCAGACGGTGCGTGGCTGAAGCTTGCCTTCAAGTTCTATTCCGACTGGGCGCTGTTCCAGACAACGGAGCCGACGGGCGCCAACTATATTTCCGCCGAATACCACGCCGGTCCTCTGGTTTCGGGGCAAAGCCCAGGTACCGTTCAAGCATTGAAGGTGCGTTTCGATCAGAAGGGACACGAACGTCCCTTCCAGAAGGCGGTCATCATCGACGTCGTCGACGGCTATCTCAACCCCGGCGACAGGATCGTCATCCGTCTGGGCGATCGGCGGCAGGGCGGCGCCGGCACACGGGTGCAGACTTTCGTGGAGAAGGTGTTCCGTTTCCGGCTGTTCGTCGATCCGCTGGGTAGCTCAAAATTTGCGGAGGTGCCAGGCGACTGCAAATTGGAAATCGCGGCCGGGCAGCCGCAGGCCCTTCAGGTCATCGCGCCGCGGCTGGTTGGCAGCGGTCACTTCTTCGACGCTATCGTGCGCGTCGATGATATATGGGGAAACACTTGCCAGGGTCGAGACCTGCATGGTGCGCTCGTCATTACTGCCCCGGATGGCGGGCAACGAACGGAGCTAGTGGCATTCGCCGCGGAAGGCTGGACATTTGCGCGGATTTCCGGCCTTTCCTTCGCTGCTGCCGGCGAGTGGAAATTGGAAGCATGGATGAATGACGAACCCGGCGTCGCACCGGGCATCGCCTATGTACAGAGCGAAGAGGGTGCCTTGCGCCCTCTCTATGCCGATCTTCACGTCCATTCCGACGACACCGTTGGCACCAATGATGCCACCTACAATCTCACCTACGGGCGCGACATCGCCGGACTTGACGTGGTGGGCTACACCGTCAACGATTTCAACATCACCGAGACGAACTGGGACGCGGCCGTCAAGACCATCCACGAACTCAACGAGCCCGATCGCTTCGTCTGCTATCCAGGCACCGAATGGTGCGGCAACTCCGCTGCCGGTGGCGACCGAAACGTCGTCTTCCTGCGCGACGGCAAGCCCAGGTTTCCGTTCGACGAGCAGGGACGTTCCCTGCGCTCTTTCGAATGGAATGAGACGACGGCGGGAGCGATCCGTCCTGGGATATGGCCGGTTGACCGGCTGTATGGAGCCTATACGGATGATCCGGAAGGCCATTTGCTGATCCCACATGTGGGTGGCCGGCGCTGCATTCTCGACTGGAACCATCCGGAGCTGGAACGCCTCATCGAGATTGGCTCCGCCTGGGGACAATTTCATTGGCTCTACGTCGAAGCTCTAGCTCGCGGACACAGAGTGGGCGCTTCCGCCGCTAGCGACGAACATCAGGGCCGATGCGGCGGTGGTGCGCCGGCCACCGGAACCTTCGGTGCACGTGGGGGGCTCACCGGCGTCATCGCCGACGGTTTCGACCGTGCTGGCGTTGGCGCTGCACTTCGGGCGAGGCGCACTTTTGCCACGACTGGTGAACGGAGTTTTGCGGTTCTATCCCAAGGCAAACATTTCATGGGCGAGGTGTTTGACGCCGAGCTCAATCAGCCGCTCTCTTACCGCCTGCTCGGCCACGCCGGCTGGGAGGAAGTTCAGCTTTTCGACGGCGACCGCATGGTGTGGCGACGTGATCTGCATGCCGAAGCGGGCCTCAGTGAGCGCAGTGTGCGGATCCGTTTCGGCGGCGCGCGGATAAAGGATCGCTATCGCGCGGCCTATTGGAGCGGCGAAGTGGCTGTCACCGGTGCAGCGCTTCTGGATGCGCGCGGCATCGGTTTCGATCATCCCGAACAAAGCGTTTGGCGCACTGGGCTCGGCACCCTCGGCTTCAGGACGGCAACACATGGCGACGTCGACGGAATCGAACTTAAGCTTTCCGACCTGCGCGACGCGCGCATCGTCGTAGCCGCGAAGCTCCATGGCTACAGCAAGATCGGGGATCCGCTCCAGCCGCCGCCACATGTCCATGCTCCCGAGGTGTTTTTAGAGGCATGCGGAAGCGAGCTGATCGCAAAGGGCTCGATCTCGGTCGATCTTCAGGGTGTCGAGCTTCGACTTCTGTTGGAGCGCGTCACCGATCGCCCTCTTCCACGCGATCTCTCAGGCGAGATACCGCTTCCAGGACTTGGATTGAGCCACGGCCGCGAACACCCGCTTTTCCTGACGGCGAGACAGAGGGATCAATCCCGCATTTGGACGTCACCGCTGTTCATGACAGCTTGAACTGAGCGTAAGCTGATGCGGGCCGCTGTTTTTGTGCTGCCGCACGGATCTTGCGATCCTTCTCGAAAGTTCTTAGGTCACCGGAGGTTTTGCATTCTGCAAACTCCGTGTTCGAGAAGACCGAGATGATCCTCACCCTCGCAGGCGTTAGAAAATCCTATTCCGCTGCGGAGAGCCCGATTGAAATCCTGAAGGGCGTCGATCTGGAAGTCGCTGCGGGCGAAAGTGTTGCTCTAACCGGAGAGTCTGGCAGTGGCAAAAGCACATTGCTGCATCTGGCAGGCGGGCTCGACCGTGCAGACAGTGGCTCGGTCGTGATGGATGGCAGCGATCTGGGGCTATTTGCTGAAAGCGAACGGGCCCGATACAGGAGAACGAAGGTCGGCCTCGTTTTTCAACAGTTTAACCTCATCCCATCACTGAGCGTCGCAGCCAACATCTCGTTCCACGCCAAGCTTGCAAACCGGTACGATCACGCTTGGGAAAGGCAGTTGATCGAGGAATTGGGGTTGGAAGAATACACCGCCCGATATCCCGAGCAACTTTCCGGAGGCCAACAGCAGCGCGTTGCAATCGGGCGAACCTTGGCTGCTCGACCTCCTCTCGTCCTTGCGGACGAGCCAACGGGCAACCTGGATGAGCAAACAGGCGATGCCGTCCTCGATCTGATGCTCAACCTGGCCCGGACGGTGGGATCGGCTCTGCTTCTCGTCACCCACTCCACGAGGCTTGCAGCGCGTCTGGACCGAACAGTGGTCCTTCGCGGTGGGAAGATTGCCGAATGAACGTCGTCGCATTCGCAGCCCTGCTGTCACACTGGCGTCGGAGACCTCTCCAGCTTCTGACGCTGGTCATGGGGATTGCGCTGGCGACGGCTCTCTGGTCCGGCGTTCAGGCTATCAACGCCGAGGCGAGGGCGAGCTATGCGCGGGCGGCTTCGGTTCTGGAGCAAGGCAACCTCCGGGAGATCGTCGCCAAGGACGGTGACGGCATCGCGAGCGAGGTCTATGGCAGCCTGCGTCGAGCGGGTCTGAATGTTTCGCCCGTGATCGAGGGCAGCTACCGCTTCGGAAGCACAAGAATCAGATTGGTTGGTATCGAACCTCTGACGATGCCAAGGGACACCCGGAACCAGACCGTCGCCAGCAGTCTAGACCTATCCGGCTTCTTTTCAGCCAGTGGACAGTTGATTGTGTCGAGCGCGACTGCCGAGCGGCTCCGTGGCAGTACCGACATGAGCGTCAAAATCGATGGTAAAGTTCCCGACGGTGCTGCCTTTGTCGACATATCGGTCGCCGACAGGTTGCTCTACAAGCACGGGAAGATCGACCGCCTGGTGGTCGGGGCCGATCAAAGGATCACCGCGGAAGCAATCGATCAGGCGGGATTGACGATCCGCGAACCGGGTGAACAACCAGACGTCGCTCGCCTCACAGACAGCTTCCACCTCAACCTTACGGCTTTCGGCTTCCTTTCGTGCATCGTCGGGCTCTTCATCGTGTATTCCGCCACGGGCCTGACCTTCGAACAGCGTCGAGGCACTTTTCGTACACTCAGATCTCTTGGTGTCTCGCTTCGAGCATTGATCACGGTGCTCTTGATCGAGCTTTCTATGCTGGCGCTCATATCGGGCTTGATCGGCGTCATGCTCGGCTACGTCATAGCATGGCTCCTGATGCCGGGTGTCGCCGCGACCCTCAGGGGCCTCTACGGTGCCAATGTGTCAGGCTCGCTATCCATTCGGCCGGAGTGGTGGTTGGCTGGACTGGCGATTGCTCTCGGAGGAACCGCTGTCTCGTCTGGCCAGAGCCTGTGGCGGGTTTGGAAGCTGCCGATTTTAGCTGCCGCCCAGCCGCGAGCGTGGGCAAGAAGTCGGCCAGATCGCTTGCCTTTCAAGCGGGAACGGGCGGAGTTCTGATGATCTTGGCTGCTATCCTGGCGATAGCTGCGTCCGGGCTGGTGGCGGGTTTTGCGACACTTGGCTGCCTGCTTCTTGGAACAGCTCTGGTGCTACCTGGACTTCTTGCGGTCATCCTGACCAAAGCGCAGCATTTGGCACGAAGCGCCCTCATGGAATGGTTCTGGGCCGACACCCGCATACAGCTTCCCGGCTTGTCGCTGGCTTTGATGGCTCTGCTGCTGGCATTGTCGGCAAACATCGGCGTCGGCACGATGGTATCGAGCTTCCGGCTGACTTTCATCGGATGGCTGGATCAACGCCTGGCCGCCGAGCTTTACGTCACTGCCAAGGATGAGGAGGAAGCTGCGCGTCTCCGAGTCTGGCTTCCACCACGCTCAACAGCGGTCTTGCCCATCTGGAGCGTCGACGCCGAGGTGCTTGGCGAACAGATCCAGATCTTTGGCGTTGCGGACAATTCGACCTACCGGGAGCACTGGCCGTTGATCGCTTCCGAAAACGACGTTTGGGCAAGGATCGCCGCCGGGCAGGGTGCTCTGATCAACGAACAGATGTGGCGTCGCGGCGAAGCCAAGATCGGCCAGCCGTTGGTCATGCCTGGAGGCTGGAGCGCAACTGTGGTCGGCGTGTACTCGGACTATGGAAATCCGAATGGGCAAGTGATAGTCGGGATCAAAACGCTGGTCGATCATTATCCCGATGTCCCGAAACTTCGCTACGGTGTCCGAGTTGCTCCCGAGCAAGCCCAAGATCTCAAGCGTCGGCTGGTCGAGGAGTTTGGCCTTCCGGATACCGCGATCGTTGACCAGGCTTCACTTAAGCGGCAATCGAGAGCCATCTTCGATCGGACATTCAAGGTGACGGGCGCGTTGAACGTCCTCACCCTTGCTGTGGCAGGATTTGCCATGTTCTCAAGTCTCCTGACGCTGTCTGGTATTCGGCTTCCGCAACTCGCGCCAGTATGGGCAATGGGTGTACGGCGACGGGATCTGGCGCTCTACGAGGTTGCCCGGACACTTGCACTCTGGCTGGCGACATTTATGGCTGCGATCCCGGTCGGTCTTACCCTGGCGTGGGTCCTGCTTGCGATCGTGAACGTGGAGGCTTTTGGTTGGCGATTGCCAATGATGGTGTTTCCAATGGACTGGTTTTGGCTGGGAGCAATCGCTCTTGCTGCTGCATTGCTGTCGGTGCTGGTGCCGGTTCGGCGTCTGGCCTCGATCAATCCTGCGGACCTGCTGGGGATTTTCGCCAATGAACGGTAGAAAGTCGGCATCTGTCCTGATAGCGGCGGCTATGATTTGCGCGAGCGGTCAGGGATTTGCGCAAGGCTTCGCCGGATTGGGATCGGATGCGCAAGGTTTTGCGATCCCGGAGCGGGGTTCTGCTCTTTCTTTCCCCGCCGATCATGGCGCTCATCCTGATTATCGCATTGAGTGGTGGTATGTTACCGCCAATCTCAAAGACGAGGATGGCAGGCAATATGGAGCGCAGTGGACGCTGTTTCGCTCTGCGCTGGCTCCGGGAGACAAGGCAGGTTTCGCGGATCCGCAGATCTGGGCTGGGCACGCGGCGATCACCACCCAAGGTCATCAGTACGTCGCTGAGCGCTTGGGGCGGGGAGGCGTCGGGCAGGCAGGCGTTGCCGCAAGACCATTTCGGGCTTGGATAGACGACTGGCGGTTGGAGGGTAGCGAGCGAACCGGCTCGGACGCCTTTGGCAACCTTTCAGTCTCTGCGGGCGGGCTGGACTTCAGCTACACCTTAGACCTCAAGGCCGACGGCCCGCTCGTTCTTCAGGGGGAAAACGGCTTTTCCGTGAAGTCGGCGAACGGGCAGGCGAGCTACTATTACTCGCAGCCTTTCTATGAGGTGGCGGGAACGATCACGACATCCGGAGCGCCGGTTAAGGTCACTGGCAAAGCCTGGCTGGATCGGGAGTGGTCGTCGCAGCCGCTTGCGTCCAATCAGACGGGGTGGGATTGGTTCTCACTGCATCTGAATTCCGGCGACAAGCTGATGGCTTTTCGCCTTCGTGATGACAAGGACGGGTTTATCTCCGCGAACTGGATATCGGCGGATGGACGAACGACACTTTTGTCGAAAGACGACGTCCAACTGGAGCCGACGCGGAAGGCAACGGTCGATGGGCGCCGGATGCCGGTTGAGTGGCGCATACGCGTGCCGAGTAAGTCACTTGATATTACGACGAAACCGCTGAACGAGCAGTCCTGGATGGCGACCTCTACGCCTTATTGGGAGGGGCCGATCAACTTCACAGGCTCCACGTCGGGTGTCGGATATCTTGAAATGACCGGCTATTAGCTGCTACGTCTCACGCGTAGGTAACAGCTCCTACGTCGAACGGTGCGAACCGGCGGAAATCGCCCGGGCCCGGGCAGTGCGTTGGAACTATGAAACTGTTTTGTACGTTTTTCGGCCCGCCAAAAGGAGCTTTAACGACATGAACATGGCCTCGAAGATTGTGAAGTCCCCTGTTGCTCTGTCCGTCGGCGGCTTGCTTGCGGAAGCTCGCGCGGCTCGCGGCTATTCGCTGGATGACGTGGCAGAAACCACTGGTCTGACTGTGGCCGAGGTGACAGCTCTCGAGAACGACGCGGATTGCGACGCGTCAAGGATACGAAGGACCGCAGCCGCTCTAGGCGTTTTAGACAAGATTTGAAACGTGCGCCGCGCACTACACAGCTTTTCCACAGCGACGTCTTGCCTGTTGACCCGCAGAGACTGTGTCTCAGATTTAGCAGAACCCGTTCAACTTGAGGATTTTATGGGCGTCGATTGACGCCTGGAGTTCAGCTTCCGAGTTTCGATCTCCTCGGTTGGCGTCTGGATGATGCAGCTTGAGCATTTGCTTATAACGGCGCCTGATCTCCTCGGGCGCCGCGTCCTGCGAAAGGCCGAGTGTTTCGAAGGCTTTCGCTTCCAATACCTTGAGCTTACGTCGCTGGAGGTCAGCTTTCGTTGCTTGGTGTTGGGCAGCACTCTTGCGCGCGTTCAGGGTTTTTGCTGTGCCCGAGCGGACGGTCGAAGGAAGCGGCATCTCTGTCGCATGATCAACGCGGGTCCCCCACGTCTTACGGGCGCCGCTTGCTGCCTCATTCTGATAGCGGGCGGTCACCGGATCAGACAGATTGCTCGCGAAATTATATCCCCTATTGTATTCTCTCGCATGTTGCGGGCAGAACAGCAGGTACAAACCCTCCGCATCTCGCCCAACGGGCGCACGATTGGTGCCGCCGCTTTCGCAACCGTCCCACTGGCATTTCGACTGGGAAGGCTCGGGGGGAAGAGCTGATTTTTTGCTCGTGGGCCTCAGGCCGACAAAAATTTTCGAATCAAACGTCATCGCGCGTTATATGGCGTTTTTCATAGAACCGGCAAGCTGCCACGCGGCCTGGCTTTAATCTCCCAATCCGGTCAAACTGGGCAATGCTGCGGCTGCCCTTAGATCAATCGTGGCGATCATCAGACCGCCTCGCGCCGGGCCGCAAATAGGAAACTGGTAAATCATCGCGTTCGATTTGACGCGGGCAACTCAGTCCAATTGGGGAGGTTTTCAGTCATCCTTTAGCTGCGAAACTTCCGACCCTGGCAGAGCTTACCTCTAGCCCCATTCGCGATCGTGCCCATGAAACAGTGACGACAGAGAATTTAGGCAATCGGCGTTCCAAGGCTTGATCATCAACGCGCGTGGATCTAATGAGGCGCGTTAGCAATTCTAGGAGTTTTAGAATGCAGGTTCTGGTACGTGACAACAACGTTGAGCAAGCGCTCCGTTTTTTGAAAAAGAAGTTGCAGCGCGAGGGCGTATTCCGGGAGGCCCGACTTCGGGAGCGTTTTGAAAAGCCCTCCGAAAAACGTGCTCGTGAGAAGGCCGAGGGCATCAGGCGTGTCCGTAAACTCGCTCGCAAAAAGCTTGAGCGGGAAAGCGGTATTTCGGCCCCCAAGAAAGCAAGAGCTTCTGGTCGCTAAAGGGGATCGAATGACGGATGTTCTGTCCGCCAAGGACAGGACTTCTTGTGTCCGAGACATTCCTTTCCAACACGCCGTACCGAGTTGAAACTGGTCGAAAGCATCGACGCCCCTGGCGCCCTTTTATCAAGCGCGGTGTGCAGCCCGACACGGCGGCTGATTGCAGAACAGCTCGCCGCGCTTCAGGGGCCGATCCAGAGGATAGCGGCGTCTCAAGCATGTCCCGCATTACTGCGCGGTTGCGATCACGACATGCGGAAAACCAAATACCTGTAGCGCCGTCAGCCTAATCGAAAGGCGGGCGCAGATGTCCATGCTGCCACGCACGAAGGATAATCTTCATTGCCTTGACACATCCGCGATGGGAGGTGTGTTTCGCGCCCGCCCTCATCCGATTCCCGGTGGGAGAATAAACGCCGGGAAACTGACGGGCGAAAGTCTTGTGCCTGCTTCTCATCAAGCCGAATGCAAAAAGTAATGGCATATCCTGTTTCGCCCCGCCCGCCGCAGCGCCAGGTATTCGTTTTTACCCCTGGAAGCTAAAGGCACGATCAACTTTCCTATGAGCCAATCAAAAGCGGCTTCTTGTCGTTGCCTTTTTTCATGAGAACGCCGGTATCCGGACCGAACATCAGGTAGAGCGGAAGAATGCTCGCTCCGAGCGCGGAACCCCGGGCTCCCAGGGCACCGGCGGTGATCGTGGGTGCGATCAAGCCGGGGGGGACCATCTCTGAAAAACATTGCCGGACGCGGGCAACGGTTTCCATCAGCAGTGGAGCGGGGAGAAGCCCGTCGATGACAACCGCTTCGACATCGATGACGGCAATGCTTCCGATAATCGCCTGGGCAAGAGCATCCGCGCAGTCGTCCTGCCACTCGGAAACAAATGTGCGCGCGGCTGGCGGCATCGGGTCGAGATCACGGACCCGCCTGATGTCTATACCGTTGGTCCTGAGATGATGGACGAGGGTATAGATTGAGGCACGATGAAGCAGGACTTCGAATTTTCCGGCCGGCTTGGGAACGGAGCTTAGCGTCGAATGTGTCACCGGGAACGGCCCGTAAGCTGCGGTATTGCCGTTCGGACCAGTCTGCAGGGTCCCATCGAGGACAAGGCCGCCGCCGACGAATGTGCTGAGTGAGATGTGGAGGAAGTCAGAAAATTTCTTACCCAACCCGTACACCAATTCCGCGACGGCAGCTGCCGACGCGTCATTCTCGATCATGACAGGAAGACTGTGGGTGTCGGCAAAATGGCCCTTCAGGTCAAAGGACCGCCAGGCCAGTTGGACATCACCGGGAAATCCGAGCTCCTCGTCCCATCCACCAATGAAATAAGGGGCGGAAATCCCGATGCCGATCAGGCGCGAGCTATGAACAGCGCCAAGCTGTGACTTGAAACGCCCGATGGCGGCAGCGCCTAGGCGCTTTATGCTGTCGGGATCCGGATGATCGTAGTCGTGGGTCTCGAACGCGGAGATTTGCCCCGCAAAGTCGATTAGGATGGCATCCATCGCTCTGCGGCCGATATGAAAGCCGATCGAATAAGCCCCGGTGCTCGCAAGCCCGTACATTGCAGACGGCTGGCCCTTGCCGCCGAAGCGCTTGCCATTTTCGACCAGATAGCCACCTGCGACAAGAGCCTCAACGATCGCCGCAACAGCTGGTGGGGTAAGATGTGCGAACCGCGCGATCTCCGCCTTGGATGCTTGGCCAAAGCGTCGCACTGCGTCCAGAACAACGCGCTCGTTGTAGTGGCGAAGCTGGACGGAATTACTGCCTTTTCCTGCCATGCGATCCAACCGTGAAAGGACCATTCAAAGCACGTTGCTTTAAGTGCCAGCACCGGTAACGCGACCGCTGAATTTACGCAACTATCGCGCAGGCCAGGACGCTGTCTCTAGAGGCCATCTTTAAAATGTGGGTTGACCACAATCAAGCATTATTATAGTAAACTGCTTTAATAAATGCCCGATGGGAGTTGGGTGGAGTTGTCTGCCCTAGGGGGTCGGAGGAGGCACCAGGAATGGCTCGCTGCGCGTGGTTGGAAATTCTCGTCATTCCGGATGCGCCGGATGCTTGATGTTTCAGGCAGACCAAAAGCTGCTGGGACGAGGGCGACCGGCCAAGTCGTCGCGTCGCTCGAGGGCGTCACGAAGGTTTTTGGTGGCACCGTCGCTGTCGCAAATGTGTCGATTGAACTGCGGGCAGGAGAGGTGCTTGCCCTGCTTGGAGAGAACGGTGCAGGCAAAAGCACATGCGTCAAGCTTCTGGCCGGCGTCCATCGGCCAGATGGCGGCCAGGTCGTCATGCTGGGCAAGCCCGTTGCGTTCGCGTCTCCACTGGAGGCGCAGCGTGCCGGTGTCGCCGTCATGCATCAGCATCCAGGTCTTTTTCCCGATCTCAGCATCGCCGAAAATCTCTTCATCGGGCAGACCGGGTTACGCTGGAAACTTGACCACAGGCAGATGCAAAGCGAGGCTGCGCGCCTTCTGACGCTCGTCGGCCTCGACGTGGATGTCACAGCCCCTTTGGGGCGGCTGCGGACATCCGAGCAGCAGCTCGTCGAAATTGCCCGTGCGCTTTCGCTCGACGCACGCGTTTTGATCATGGACGAACCAACAGCAGCCTTGTCGCAGAGAGAGGTGGAACGGTTGTTTACGGTTGTGGACAATCTCCGCCCGCAAGGGGTGGCGATGATGTTCGTTGGCCATCGCATGGACGAGATCTATCGCGTCGCCGATCGTATCGCCGTCCTGCGTGATGGTCGCCATGTCGGAACGGAGATTGCAGCGGATCTATCCCGTGAACGTGCCGTCCAGATGATGGTCGGGCGTTCCCTGGATGGGCTCTATCCGCGCAACAACACGGCGCCTGGCGATGTGGTTCTTGACGTCAGAGGACTGTCCTGTGACGGTTCGTTCCAGGATGTGTCGTTTCAACTGAGAGCTGGCGAAATCCTGGGGTTCGGCGGATTGGTCGGCAGTGGCCGGACCGAGATCGCCCGGGTCCTGTTTGGCATCGATCAGCCGACAGGGGGAACGATTGCAATCGATGGCAAAACAATGCGCTTTGCCTCGCCGAAAGATGCCATGGGCAACGGCATAGCCTATGTTTCCGAAGACCGGATCGGGCAGAGCCTGGTTATGGACTTCCCTATTCTGAACAACGCGTCGTTGACTGTGCTCGACAACGCGACCCGAGGCGGGTTGATGTCGCGCGAAAAGGAAATTGGCATTGCAAAGCCGTTTCTTGACCGTCTTCGGCTGCGTTTCAAGTCCTTCGATCAGCCGGTCGGCGCGCTGTCCGGCGGCAACCAGCAAAAAGTCGTTCTGGCAAAATGGCTAGCGACTAATCCTCGCATCCTAATCCTCGACGAGCCGACGCAAGGCATCGACGTTCAGACCAAGGCCGATGTCCATGCGATGATGACCGATCTCGCCGCCAAAGGCATGGCGATCATCCTGATCTCATCCGAACTGCCGGAACTGCTTGGCATGGCCGACCGCATGATCGTGCTGAGGGAAGGCTCGGTCACGGCCGAATTCCTCCACGACGAGGCCACGCAAGAAAAGGTGATCGGCGCTGCGACAGACGCGATCGTCAAGAAGGTGGACGGCGAGATCGTTGTCCAGCCGGTCCCGCATCGGGACGAAAAATCGGTGATCCCGGAAAGAGCAGCGCAGGGCACATGGCGGCGGGTTCTCGCCCGCCGGGAATTGGGCCTGTTTGCGGCCATTGCGGCTGTCGTCATTCCGATTTCAATATTGAACATACGTATGCTCAGCGGCGCAAATCTATCCGCCCTGGCAATGGATGCCGGCCTTCTGATGATCGTCGCAGTCGCCCAAATGCTTGTTGTGATCACCCGCAGCATTGATCTTTCCGTGGCTGCGATCATTGGCCTTGCAGCCTATGGAGCGGCCTCGACGATCCATCTGCATCCCGAGATCGGCGTGATGGGTGGGGTCGTACTGGCTTGTGCGATCGGGCTCGCCGCAGGCTTCCTGAATGGGCTCATCGTGACCTACGGCCGCGTACCGGCCATCGTCGTCACGCTTGGCACCATGTCCATCTTCCGGGGCATCAACAGCCTTTGGGCCGGCGGAACGCAGGTGAGCGCCGACCAGGTGCCGCAAGCCTGGCTTGATATGACGGCAGCGAATATTTTCGGAGTTCCGGCTGTGCTCCTGATCGCCATCGCCACCCTGCTCGTCGTTGCCTATATCCTCCGCAATACCTCGATCGGCAGGGAACTGTTTGCCATCGGTTCCAATCCCGGCGGAGCGAGCCTCATCGGCATTCCCTCGCGTGCGCGCATCCTGATGGCCTTTTCAGCAGCCGGGCTTCTGGCCGGGTTCGATGGTGCGCTCTGGGCTTCTCGTTACGCCACAGTCGATGCACGCGTTGCATATGGTTTCGAGTTGACCGTGATTGCGGCTGTCGTCGTCGGGGGTATTGCCGTTCGCGGCGGCTCCGGCACGGTGCTGGGCGTCGCCGCCGGCGCCCTGATGCTGCTCATCATCAACAACGGGCTGACGCTCGTGCGTGTCGATCCCCTTTGGCTGCAAGGGGTCTATGGCCTCGTCATTCTCGCCGCCATCGGCATCGACGCGCTCGTCGCCCGCCGCGCCGCCGGCAAGCGCAAGGGAGCACATCGATGAGCGGAAACTCTGAGCGCAATCCCGACTTCGTCACCCGCTTTGCCAACTGGGACAATTTCCTGGCGGTGCTGACGATCGCCGTCGTTGCCTACGCTCTCTTGGGCGTGCCGAACTTCGCTTCCGTCTTCAATATTTCGCAGGCTGTTGCCGGCATTTCAGAGCGCGCGCTCATTGTATTGCCGATGGTCCTGCTGATCATTGCGCGCGAAATCGACCTGTCCGTCGGCAGCATATTAGCGCTGACCAGCGTGATCTTCGGCTTGCTCATCCAAGCAGGCGCGCCACTCCTGCTGGCCATTCCGGTGACGCTTGTCGCCGGCGGAATTTGCGGCGCCTTCAACGGCCTGCTGGTCACGAAACTCGGTCTTCCCTCCCTTGTCGTGACGCTCGGAACGATGGCTCTGTTTCGCGGCATTGCCTATATTCTACTCGGCTCGGACTCGATCAACAACTTTCCCGACAGCTTCCTCGATTTCGGTATCGATACTGTCGGCACATCGCCGGTGCCGCTGACCATCCTTCCCTTTCTGCTGCTTGCCCCGATTTTCGCCATAGCGCTTCAAAAGATGCCGCTCGGCCGACGCATCTATGCGATCGGCGGAAGTCCCGACGCCGCGCGCTATTCCGGCATTCGTCTCGCCCGAACGGTGTTTGGCTTGTTCGTCACATCAGGGGTGGTCTGTGCGGCGGCTGGCATGGTCTACGCGGCGCGGCTTGCAAATGCTCGCGCCAACAACGCAGTCGGTATCGAGCTCGACGTTATCACCATCGCGCTTCTGGGCGGGATCAGCGTCTTCGGCGGGCGTGGCCGGCTGACCGGCGTGCTGTGGGCACTTCTGCTGGTCGCCACCATTCGCAACGTCCTTGGGCTGCTGCAGATCGGCGGCGACGCGCAGGGGACGGTCATCGGCCTTCTGCTCATCGTTTCGCTGTTGGCCAGCAATACGGCGGAACGCGTCTTCGCCAGCGTTCGAACGCGATATTTCAAAGTCAAAACAGGCGAGTAGTTCCGGGGCTAGCCTGCTTCACCGAACCGGATATCTCGAGGAGGAACCGACATGACATCGCATCTTTTCAAAACTCTACTTGTCGCGGGCAGCTTGATCGCCAGCATCGCGGCGGCAAACGCGCAGGAATGCGCCAAGGAACCGGTCACGGTGGGCTTCCTGCCCAAGCTCGACACAGACCCCTATTTCCAGGTTGCACAAACAGGTGCGGAAGAGGCTGCAAAGGAGATCGGCGGCAAGGCGATCAAGCAGGCTCCGTCGCAGGCAACCGCCGAGGCGCAGATCGATTTCATCAACAATCTGGTTTCGCAGAAAGTCGGTGTCATCGCGATCTCCGCCAACGACGCCAATGCCGTGGCCCCCGCCTTGCGCCGCGCGGCCAAGCAGGGTGTGAAAGTCGTATCCTATGATTCCGACGTATCGACTGCCGCCCGTTCCGTCTTCCTCAATCAGGCGGCCGGCGACAGCCTGGCCGAAATGATGCTGGAATCGATGGGGCAGATGATCAACTATGACGGCGAGTTTGCGATCCTGTCCTCGACCCCGACGGCCACAAACCAGAATGCCTGGATCGACTTCATGAAGAAGACGATGGCGGGCGACAAGAAATACTCCAAGATGAAGCTCGTTCAGGTCGCCTATGGCCAGGAGAGCGAACAGGTCAACCAGCAGCAGGCGCTGGCCTTGGCGCAGGCATTTCCGAACCTCAAGGGCATCATCATCCCGGCCGGCATCGGCTTGCCCGCGGCTGCCCGCGCAATGGACCAGGCGGGCCTTCTCGGCAAGGTCAAGCTGACCGGTCTGGCGCCGGCAACCCTCATTAAGAAGTATATCCAGAACGGCTCCGTTCAGGATATTTGGTGGAACGTCAAGGATCTCGGCTACCTCACCTACTATGCGGCCCAGGCCGTCGCGCAGTGCAAATTGACGGGCAAGGAGGGTGAGACCTTCGAAGCAGGCAGGCTCGGTTCCTACAAGGTTGGAGCTAACGGCGAAGTTCTTCTTGGACCTGCGGATATCGTGACGCCGGCAAACGTCGAAGAATTCAAGTTCTGAAATCCGTCGACGTGAAGGGTGGTGCCGCAGTGGCACCACCCGATTCAACTGACATCGGGAGACCACCATGAAGCCAGTTCTGCTTGCCGGCGAGACGTTTCACGTCACCTCCTTTGCCTCCAAGGGATATGAAGTTGGAGCGTCTGCGCGATATTCGAACGGTGCCGAGCGCTACATTCAGGGCCTTGCGGCGCATGGCGTCGTGGTCGTCCAGATCGGCGGCGAGCGTTGCGAAAGCGAATTTCCGACGACGATGGACGGACTTGACGCCTATTCGGCGGTCGTGTTGTCCGACGTGGGCGCGCTGTCGCTTCTCCACACCCCGCAGACGAGGGCAGGCCGCCGCTCCGTGAACCGCCTCGCGCTTCTGAGGGAGTGGGTGGATCAAGGTGGGGCGCTGATGATGGCAGGCGGATATTGCAGCTTTCAAGGCATCGATGGCCTTGCCATGTTCCGCGGCACGGCGGTGGAGGAATGCCTTCCTATCGAGTGTTTTCCTGGCGCTGATGGCTTGGAGGCGCCAGAGGGCCTGGATCCGGTCATTCATGAAATCGGTCATCCGATACTGGCAGGAGTGCCATCGCCGATACCTTATGTCCTTGGCATGAACCGCGTTGCCGCCCGCGGCGACATGGAGACAAAAACACTGATTAATTGCGGCCATCGCACCGGACAAATGCCGCTCCTGTCGGTTCGCGACTATGGCGCCGGCCGGACTCTGGCTTGGACGACCGACATCGGTCCTCACTGGCTGTCCCAAGACTTTATGAAATGGCCCGGTTATGATCTGCTGATGGCCAACATGATCCGCTGGCTCGCTCGAGAAATTTAGGGGGATCGTTCGAACGACGGCGAGCGCCGAAAATCTCTCGCAGTTTCTTTGAAGCAAGGTGCGGTCACTCGTCTCTATTCCAAATGCGTGGGTTCGCAGCGATCATGGATTTGCTAAACCGAATCCTCTTGGAACTGCGTGGAGGCGTCGACCGGGCGCAGCCTTACCTCGCGGCGCTTGATCCAGAGCTTGTGTGTCGGGGCGTCGACGCTTCGGAAAGACACGCCCTGCTTGAGCTCGGCTTTACTTGTCCACGGAGGACATCCGCACTCCGGACAGAATTGGCGTCCACCGATCGACAGTGCCGCCATCGCTCTCGAACTGACCGGCCGGCCATATGGCGAAGTAGGTGAATGCGGCGGGTCCCCTGCCGTCAGTCGGTACAGTGACAGATGCCACCCGCGTTAGGGTCAGTGATGGCAATGCGCACATTTCCGCGGAGGCAGGATTCTGCCAGGACGCCCATCAACGGTTGACTATTCGTCGTCGACGACTTCGGTATCGGGGCGGTCGCCGCCATCGGCATGTTCCGTCTGCCACCGACCATCGGCGAGCTGATATGAAATTTCGGCATCGCGGCCTTCAATGTGCTGGCGCTGGGCCGCCGACTTGGCGGCAGCGAGCGCGCTATCGTGGTCCGAATAGGTCTCCGACCAGACGTTTCCCAGGCGGTAGGCAAATCCGCCGTCGTGCTCGCCGACATGATAGGTGATAGTCGTCATCCTGTTCCCTCCTTGGCGTTGATATAAATTAGGGCGCAGCGCCAACGCGACAATTGTGCCGCGCTACGGTGAGCTGAGACATGCGTCAAGATGCAGCGCAAAGTAGAAAAGCCGGTGTCCGAAAGGACTTGGGCTCCGTCGCGTTCGAAAGGACGCGGATGGCGATGTAAGTAGCCGACGTCCGATAGCCTCCGCGCCAGGTCGGGTTCAACTCTATTCAGCGACGATCGCTGCCTCATCCGTTACTTTGCAAGCGCTGGCATTGCTCTCATCCTACTCAATCGTAGGAGAACCGCGAAGGCGGTCAGGCTCAGCACAGGGACGAGAAAACAGCAAATCACCTATAAGAGGATCGGCGCTCTCGGTGCCGTCAGCGCGCAGTATCGATGCGCTGGCTGCAAGGCGGAAGCGGCAAACGTGATCGCGGTCAAGCTCGCGACCGGTCAGACGTCGATTGATCTCGATCCCGCCCTGATCGAAGATTCGTTCATGACGGACCGGTTGGCGCAAAATGGTGAACGATTTTCGCGAATTGATCGAGGCGATCTGCCTCCGGGGTCAAGATTTGCCGATCCTCGTCCGTCCGCCACCGGAGAATGATGGCAGTTGACGCGAAACGGTCTTTGACGATACGGCAACACGACAGGGCGGATGGCGGAAAGACCGCCGGTAAGGCGGAAGAACTGCGGAGCATGGGTTTGAAACGGGCGGTGGATTTTTTCTTGGCTTTGATTTCGGCGGCGATCCTGCTCGTTCCAATCCTTGTCGTCGCTCTTTGTGTGCGACTGACCTCGCCGGGACCGATCCTCTATTGGTCCAAACGTGTCGGACGTTTCAATCAGATCTTCCTGATGCCGAAATTTCGCAGCATGCGCGTCGACACACCGACGGTTGCCACGCATCTGCTCGAAAATCCAGATCGGTTTCTGACACCCATCGGCTCGTTTCTGCGCAAATCCAGCCTCGACGAACTGCCACAGCTCTGGTGCATTCTCGAGGGGAAGATGAGTTTCGTCGGGCCACGGCCGGCACTCTACAATCAATATGATCTGATAGAGTTGCGCACCGCCCATGGTGTCGACAAGCTCCTGCCCGGATTGACGGGATGGGCGCAGATCAATGGCCGGGACGAATTGCCGATTCCAGAGAAGGTAAAATTCGATGTCGAATATCTCGAACGTCGCTCGTTCGGCTTCGACATAAACATCCTGTTTATGACTGCCGAGAAGGTCATCCGCCGTAAGGGCATACGGCATTAGGTTACCTACTTCTGATAGATAAGTCGGTGCAGAAGACCTTGATTTCCGATTATTTCAGTTGCGCTCGTTGCAGAAAGCGACAAGAAGGTGGTTGTCTATTGATCTGCGAGACGCTGGTAAGCAATGCCTGAAAATACTCCCACTGAGACGCCGCGCTCGGGATGGTTCTTAATGCCGCTGCAAGCGCTTGTCGCCCCTCTGCTGGCGATGCCGCGTGTTGCCAAACGCGCCCTGGCTTTGCTGGTGGATTCCAGCTTTTGTGTTCTGACCATCTGGCTCGCCTATTGCTTCCGCCTCAACGAATGGACGGTGCTGACCGGCGTGCAATGGTTGCCGGTCGTCGTTTCGTTGTGCATGGCCCTTCCCATCTTCATCGTCATGGGCATGTACCGGGCGATCTTCCGTTATGCCAATATGGCTGCTTTCATTACTGTTCTGAAGGCCATTGCGATCTACGGCTTCGCCTTCATGACGATATTTACTGCCCTCAGCGTCCCCGGTGTTCCCAGAACCGTCGGTATCCTCCAGCCCTTCCTGCTGTTGATTGCGATCGGGCTGTCGAGGTTGAGTATCCGCTACTGGCTCGGGGATGCCTACCAGCGCATCCTTCACAAGAATATGCTCGCCAAGGTGCTGATCTATGGGGCAGGGACGGCCGGGCGGCAGCTGGCCGGCGCCTTGATCAACAGTGCCGAACTCAATGTCGTCGGCTATCTGGATGATGACCCGCGTCTCAAGGGCGGCGTCATGGGTGGTTTGCCGATCTACGACCCCTCGGACCTTCCGGTGCTTGCAGAATCTCTCGGCGTGCACAACGTGCTTCTTGCTCTTCCCTCCGCATCGCGGCAGCGTCGCAATGAAATCCTGGAGCACATCCGTAAAGCCAGGGTCAATGTTCGCACGTTGCCGGATCTCACGGCCCTGGCTCAGGGACGCATCGCCGTCTCCGACATCAGAGAGCTGGAGATCGAAGATCTGCTGGGGAGGGAAGCGGTCGCACCACGGCAGGAGTTGCTCGACAAGGCGATGCGTAAAAAGGTGGTAATGGTCACGGGTGCTGGTGGCTCGATCGGCGGCGAGTTATGCCGCCAGATTCTGCGCAACGAGCCTTCGAGCCTGATCCTCATCGATCAGAACGAGTTTGCGCTTTATAATATTCATGCCGAATTGCAGAAGCTGGCCGAACTGTACAAACACGAAAATACGCAGATCGTCCCGATTCTCTGTTCTGTCCGCGATCAGGATCGCATGGAACATGTCATGCAGAGCTGGCGACCTCAGACGCTCTATCATGCGGCCGCTTACAAGCATGTTCCCCTTGTCGAACATAATGCCGTGGAAGGCATCAAGAACAATGTGATGGGTACGCTGGTCGCGGCACGCGCGGCGAATAAATGCGGCGTCTCGAATTTCGTGCTGATCAGTACAGACAAGGCCGTGCGTCCGACAAATGTGATGGGGGCCAGCAAGAGGTTGGCAGAGATGGTTCTGCAGGCGCTCGCAGCAGAATCGGCGACTGACAGAATGCGAACGAATTTTTGCATGGTCCGCTTCGGAAACGTCCTCGGCTCCTCCGGATCCGTCGTGCCGCTTTTCAGGCAGCAGATCAAGGAAGGCGGCCCCGTTACGCTGACACATCCTGATATAACCCGCTATTTCATGACCATTTCGGAAGCCTCGCAGCTCGTCATACAGGCCGGCGCGATGGCCGACGGCGGCGATGTTTTCTTGCTCGACATGGGGGAGCCCGTCCGCATCGCCGATCTCGCCCGCAAGATGGTCGAGCTTTCCGGGCTGGCCGTCCGCGACGAGAACAATCCCGAAGGCGATATCGAGCTGTCCGTTACCGGTCTTCGGCCCGGCGAGAAGCTCTACGAAGAACTTTTGATCGGCGACAACCCAGAAACAACCGAACATCCTCGCATTATGAAGGCGCGCGAGGATTTCCTCTTCTGGTCGGAGCTTTCGAAAAAGCTCAACTCGCTCAATGCGGTATTGGATCGGAACGATATGGTCGCGGCACGTGCGATGTTGGCCGAACTCGTCTCCGGCTATTCCTCAACAGGTGAGGTCTCGGATCTGGCTTTCAGCGGTACCGAGCCAATACGGCTGCCTCAGCCAATTCAAAGCACGTTGTAGAGTCTGCAGGCGCAAGGGATGCCAGACGTCAGCTCCGGACGACGGGGGCAAAGCGCGTGCTGCCGCGATCCGCACAAATAAGGGCGACGAGGTAAGCGAAGATCGGATCCAAAGCTTTCTGATTGAACATGATGCCAAAGCTGCCCGTGATGACGTAGCTGCTGACGAGCAGAAGAGCGAGCGCAATCGCTAAATCCCGGCCCGGTCCCGCTTCTTTTCTCAACGCGCCTATCACCGGTGTCAGCAGCATCAGCGAAAGCGCTGCAATGCCGAAAACACCGGCGTCGATTCCCGCGGTCAGAAAGCCGTTGTGGACATGCGAGTAAGGCAGCTGCGGCCTTATGTTATCGGGCAGCTCTGCCAAAACCGAACTCATCCGGTTCTGCGGGCCATAACCTGTCAACGGGTCCTTACTGATTGCCGATAGTGCGCCTTTGTACAAGGCGAACCGCGCACTCAGCGACGTGATCTCGCCGTCGGTGCGTTCGAGCGATGTCAGATTTTCCTGAAGCGCCTGGATGCGATGGAGGATCTGGCCGCTGCCCAGGGCGATAAGTCCCGCCAACAGCAAGGCGCTGGTAATAGCGAGGCTGCGCAAACTCAGATGGAAGCTGTGCTTGCGAAAATACCAGAGGAAGATGACGATATGGATGGGAATGACCAGCCAGGCAGAGCGCGTTCCGGAAAGCAGAACGCAGCCTAGACCGGCGGCATATCCCAATATCGCAATTCTTTGCTCCACGCTTCTGGGAGATTGAACGTTGAGAAGCGCAATGCCGCCGAACAGGATCCCTATCACACCCAGGAGCGCAGCGTTCGAAGTCCCAGCCTCTGCTCTCTCCATCAGAAACATGATCTGCAGTAGACTGAAAACAAAGGTGACGATCATGCCGATGCCTGCGCCGAGGATAAAGAGCGGCACGAGACGGCCATCGGGAGATTGGCGCATCCGCGGCAATATCAGCCAGACCGAGAAGAAAGGCAGGAGGCGGAATATCCAGTCCGCTACGTCGGAGTAAGGCGGATTGATGAAGATGCTGGCGATCATCACCAGCGGGTAGATTGACATGCCAATGGCAACCAGCCGGTCGGATCTCGACAGGTTCAAGGCGAGGCGGCCCGTCGCCAGACAGTAGACGCCCCACACCATCGACGCGAGGAGGATGAAGGAGTTAAAGTTCGGAGAAAGCCCTGGAAGGATTGCAAAGAGAAAGACGGCAATGCGGTTGTTTCGGTCGAGTGCGCTTCCGGCCTCATCCCCCTGACAAAGCACTGCCATCTTGAGTTGTCTAAGATAATTCACTTTGCCGGTCCTGACCGTGTCGATGCTGCCTCGCTAAGGATCGCGATCACAGCTGTCAAGCTGTGATGAGGGTGCAATCTATGGCTTTATTCGACGTGGTATTCCAGCAACAGGCGTCCGGACAGACGTGGTTCCATTCGATGATCAGTGGAAAATGGCTGCGACGGTAAGTCCGGCCTCAACAGAAAACACGTTTGAAGTGCGGGCTTGAAGGTTGATAGCAAGCAGCCAACGGGCGTTGCCGAGAGAAGAGGAGGCGGCGACATCCAGATCGGCACGGCTGGTCGAAAAACCGATGCATGCGCCTCGTTGAAGTGAAGCGGCGGCCGCTATCGCCAATATGGGCGTGTCGAACCTTCCGCCGATGATCGACCAAGGAGATATCCAAGCCCGAATGCGACAATGCCGGTGGTGAGCAGCAATGCGCTTGCAGTGCGCGGGTGCTCTCTGGCACCGAAGGCGACGGCATAAGCCTCACGCTTCATCTCTTTGGCCGCTGACTTTGCTACCTTGGTCAATCCCTCCGGCTGCTCAGTGGGCGTTCCGGTAAATCCGGCGTTCAAGTTCTGTTTGTCGACCATGTCGGGTACCTTTCTGAAATTGGCAAGAGGTCTGAGATTGGCGCGAGCCGGAAAGTTCAATCCTGCTCGCGTGTGCCGGGGGAGGCTTCGCGTTGATCGGCGTCCTCGAGATCGGTCTTGACGAGAAATGTATCCGTATGTTGGCGCGAAGCTTCTCGCAATGCTGCGAGGTTTGGAGGATTGTCGGCTTCACCCTGCTGTGCATCGACTTCATGTTCAGCCAGGCTCCAGTGATGCCCGTGCTTGCCTTCCGGCCTCCCTTCCTTCTCCCACAGGGAATATGCCCTTTTTCGGATCTCTTCCTCGCGGCCTGCTGCCGGCGATCCGCCGCTCTGGCGGCTGACTTCCTTTGAGGCTCGCGGAGTCGCTTTCCGTCTGCCTGCCTCCGCGGCGGGTCGAACTCCCGGTCGGGCGCCATCGGTTGTATTTTCGCTCGTTTCGGGTCGTGCTGGCTTTTTCATAAAAGTCTCCTTGCGGATCTCAACCAACTTGGCCGATCTAAGTTCCAAATAAAGAGCGCCTTGGTGCAGAGATCGGGTGTCCATTTTCTGCGAGGTCTGTCATTCACCCGGGCTTCGCACCGTAATTGCCGTTCCATGTTCTTGCCTCGAGCCTACGGCACGCGGGTGGAATTGCTCAATTCGCGAGGCGCCGAACCTTGAGTGGCATGTCTTGGCACGGCAACAAAACTGATATACTAGTATGCCACGGAAATTCAGCGTCCTGGTATATCCATGCGGCAAGCATCAGAAACTGAAGTTTTGGTCGCCCCGGCTTTGCGGGAGGTCGGGGGCAGGCTGCGCCGGATCACCACAGCCGGCGCCATCTACGATCGCCTCTATGCAGACATCGTGTCGCTGCGGATGCCGCCCGGTATGCTGCTGCAGGAAAAGCGGATCGCCGATGATTTCGGCGTTAGCCGCACGCCGGTGCGCGAGGCGCTGCTCCGGCTTTCCGAAGGCGGACTGATCGATATCTACCCACAATCGGGCACCGTCGTGTCGCGGGTGCCGGTCTCGGCGATCCCTGAGGCAGTTGTCGTGCGCAAGGCGCTTGAAGGCACGACCGTCGAGGCTGCGGCTCTGACCGCGACGGCCGCTGATATCGCCCGTCTCGACGCCATCATTGCCCGCCAGCAGGTGCATGCCGCAACCGGCAATGCCTCGGGCTTCCATGAGGAGGACGAGGCCTTCCATGAGGCGATCACGCAGATATCGGGTTATCCCGGCATCTGGGCAATCCTGAAAACGGTCAAGGTGCAGATCGACAGGGCACGGCGGCTGACGTTGCCGGTGCTCGGGCGCACGGATACTGTCGTGCAGGAACACATGATCATTCGCGATGCACTCGCCGCCCATGATGCAGCGGTTGCACGCAGCGCGATGACCCATCATCTGAGTGCCGTCATTCCCGATGTCGATGAGTTGCGCGCGCGTTATCCCGATTATTTCTGCTGACGGCAGTGCTTAAACAAGAAACGAAAAGGCGAGGAAAGAAGATGCGGCAGGGTTGGAGATGGTTCGGACCGGAAGCGCCGGTGACGCTGGATGAGGTCCGCCAGACGGGCGCGACCAATATCGTCTCTTCGCTACATCAGGTGCCGATCGGCAGGGCCTGGACGGAGAAGGAAGTGCGCGAACGCCAGTCTCTGATCGAGGCGACGCCCGGCGACCGCTCGCCGCTCGTCTGGTCGGTTGTCGAGAGCATCCCGATCCCCGATGCCGTCAAGCGCAAGGGCGGGGAGGCGAAGGCCGAAATAGAGGCGTGGATCGCCAGCCTCGAAGCGGTGGCTGCCTGCGGCATTCCGATCGTCTGCTATAATTTCATGCCTGTCGTCGACTGGACCCGCACCGACCTCGATTACGTGACGCCGACAGGCGCCACCGCCATGCGTTTCGATCACGAGCGTTTCGCAGCCTTCGATCTCTTCATCCTGGAGCGGCCGGATGCGGCCCAGCACTATTCCACCGAGGACCGCGAGAGGGCGCGCGTGGTCTTCGAGTCGATGACCGACGATGAGGTCGCCGACATCACCCGCATCATCACCTCCGCTCTGCCGGGGTCGACCACTGAGCCTCTGACCATTCCGGCCTTTCGGGATAAGCTGGTTGCCTATAGCGGTATTGATGCCGCAAGGCTGCGCCGGCACCTGGTCGAATTCCTCGAGGCCGTCACGCCCGCCGCCGAAGCGCGCGGCGTCAAGCTGACGCTGCATCCCGACGATCCGCCGCGTTCGCTATTCGGCTTGCCGCGCATCGCCTCGACGGCCGAGGACTATGCCGCTCTCTTCGATGCGGTGCCGTCGGCGGCGAACGGCATGTGTTACTGCACCGGCAGCCTCGGCGTACGCGCCGAGAACGACCTATCTGCGATCGCCCAGCGCTTCGCCTCGCGCATCCACTTCGCCCATCTGCGCGCCACGACGCGCGAGGGCGACGGCCGGACATTCCATGAAAGCGCCCACCTGGAAGGTGATGTCGACATGGTCTCCGTTCTTCGCGAGCTGGTTGCCGAAGACAGCCGCCGCGCTCCCGAAGACACCATCGTCTTTCGCTCGGACCATGGCCACCGCATGCTCGACGATCTCGACAAGGTCGTCACCCCGGGCTACCCGGCCATCGGCCGTATGCGCGGCCTCGCCGAACTCCGCGGCATCCTGCATGCGCTGGGCGCGCCGCCGAACTGAGGAGACCTTCGAGCGTCAGGGACAGTCAGGAAAACTGCTGGCGGAACCGGGCGGGCGTCAGCCCCTTGCCCGCCTTGAAGGCCTTGCCAAAGGCGGCCTCTGATTCATAGCCGACTTCGGCGGCGATATCCGCGACTGTGCGGCGTGTCCGCAACAGCAGGTCGCTTGCAAGCATCATCCTGAGATCCCTCAGGAAGGTGCCGACGGTCATTGCCGCAGATTCCTTGAATTGTCTCGCATAGGTCGCCCGCGACATGGCGCTGAGATCGGCCAGTTCATCGATCGTCCAGTCATGCGCGGGGTCAGCCATCACCGCCATCACCGATTTCACCAACCGCGGATTGGTCAGCAGCGGCAGCACGCCCGGCGTCCCGAGCGAAGCCGCGCCGCGCGAGCGCAGCGCCATGGTGAAAAGCGCAAGGCACATGGCCGTGACGATCGTGCGGGCGCCCGGCTGCTCTTGCGCCGTCTCCTCACGCAGCAGCGAGACCAGCATCTTCAGCGTTTCCTCCGACTGCGCGCCGATCAGGGAGGCCTGAAAGACATCGGGCAGTGTATCGAGCAGCAGTGTCGACGAGCCCCAGGCGCAATCGAAATGGCCGCAGAGCAGATCGACATCCGCCGTCTCCGCCGGTGCGTTTTCGCGCAGCGGCAGCATGCCCTCATGCGTAACCTTGAACGGCGTTGCCGGCCCAGCGTCCTCCGTGCCGATGATGGCGTGGGCCGCGCCGCGCGGAAGAAGCACGAAATCGCCGGACTGCATGAACACCTCATGGCCGGCCGACGTGCGAATCCGGCAGTTTCCTCCAAGAACGAGATGAAAGGGCACGCTGCCTCTGGCAGTGGCTTCATGATCGATATGAAAGGCGCCTTCCAGCCGGCAGCGAATGTCGAGCGCCGGTTGAAGGCGGGAGAGGTCGATCAGGCGGCTAAGCATATCCATGAGACGTTCGCGCTAGAAATTGAGCCAATAGAGCATTCAAAGAATCTCTTCGCGGGTTCATAGTCCTTTCGGAAAGACGAGGCAACGACGCCATCGCCTGGAGATAAAGGAAACTGCCATGTTGAACTGGAAGGAATACCGCGCGGAGCTTTTCGGCCGGGTCGGTGAGATGGCCAAGCTCGCGCCGGAGACGGTGAAGGGCTACCAAACACTGTCCGCCGCCGGCCAGAAGACCAATCACCTCGACGCCAAGCAGCGTGAGCTGATTGCTCTTGCTGTTGCCGTGACGCTGCGCTGCGATGGCTGTATCGTGGTCCACACGACCGAAGCCGAAAAGCTCGGCGCCACCAGGCAGGAGATCGCCGAAGCCCTCGGCGTCGCAATCTCGGTCAATGCAGGTGCAGCACTCGTCTACTCGGCGCGCGTACTCGACGCCGCCGAGACCATTGCCAGTTAGTCGTTCGTCCAACCATGTGAGGGCAGGGCGTTATGCCCTGCCGGTCCGAACCAGAGCGAGACCAGACCATGACAATGCAATCTGCCGAACGGAACATCGGTACCGGTTTGCGGTTGCCGCGCGTTCCGGCTTCCTTCTTCAGTATCGTGCTCGGCGTTGCCGGCCTCGGCAGCAGTTGGAGGGCCGCAGCGGCCATGTGGCCGGTGCCCACAGGCGTCGGGGAGGCGCTGAGTTTGCTGGCCGTGGCGATCTGGCTGGTCGTGACCCTGTTCTATGCGGCCAAGTGGATCGTTGCGGGACAGGAGGCGATGGCGGAGATCGAGCATCCCGTCCAATGCTGCTTCGTCGGCCTTGCCGGCGTTGCCACCATGCTCGTCGCTCTGGCCCTGCTGCCCTATACGAGAATCGTCAGTGAAATTCTCTTCGCCATCGGTGCCGCCTTTACGCTGTTCTTCGCCCTCTGGCGCACCGGGCTTCTCTGGCGCGGCGGCCGTGATCCTGCAGCGACGACGGCGGTTCTTTATCTGCCGCTTGGCGCCGGTTCCTTCGTTGCGGCGACGGTCGTCAGCGCTCTCGGTTATCAGGATTGGGGGCAGCTTGCCTTCGGTGCCGGTTTCTTTTCCGCGCTCGCAATCGAATCCGTGCTGCTCCATCGCCTGATGACCTCCCCCGTCATGGCCGAGCAACTGCGCCCGACGCTCGGCATCCAGCTTGCTCCGCCTGCCGTCGGCAGCCTCGCTTATCTGAGCGCCACCTCCGGCCCGCCGGATATGCTTGTTCATGCCATGCTGGGTTACGCCGTACTCCAGGCCTTGTTGCTGCTGCGCCTGCTGCCCTGGATCATGAAGCAACCCTTCGGGGCTTCGTACTGGGCCTTCACCTTCGGCGTCACGGCGCTGTCGACGTCAGCACTGCGCATGGTCGGGCGCGGTGATATCGGGGCCGTTGCCGATCTTGCGCCCTTCCTGTTCCTGCTTGCCAATGTCGCCGTCGCCCTGATCGCGATCGGGACGATCTGGCTGCTCATCAGGGGCAAGCTTTTTCCTGCACCCGCACCGGCTCGCTCGTAAGGAAAATCATTGCGCTCTGAAGCCTGAGCGATGCTTCAGAGCGCGCAGCCCTTCAGGAAAAGGTCGGCGCACATCTTTGCTCGTGCCGCAATCGCCTCGATCTTCGGCGGCGGTTCCTGGCGCAGGATCGCCGCGCGCTGCGGCTCCATGGCCATCATGCCGCGCAGCATGCCGCAGGCGAGATGCGGATCCTCGAGCGCAATGAGGCCGCGGTCGACCTGCCGGCGCAGCCAGTCCTCCATCAGCGCATTGGTGCGCAGGATCGCCTGTTCGTAGAAGGAGGTGGCGATTTCAGGGAAGCGGTCCGACTCACCGATGACGAGGCGCATGATGGTGACCGTATCTTCCGAAAGCGACAGCATGCCGTAAGCCATCAGCATGCGCTCCAGCCCATCTCTCAGATCGGCGACGGCGAGCGTCGGGGGATCGAGCGCTAGCAGGAAGCCGACGATACGCTCAGAGATCGTGCTGGCGAAGAGATCGGCCTTGGTCGGAAACAGCCGGTAGAGGGTCTTTGTGGAAACCCCAGCCTCCTGGGCGATCGTGGCGATGCTGGCCGCCGCGTAGCCATTCTCGTGAAACTGGGTGTTCGCGGCCTCGATGATCACGCTCCTCGTGTCGTCGTCACAGCGCAACTGCGGCCTTCCGCGCGGCCTTCTCTCAATTTGTTGATTTTGGACCATGATCATTTTCCAAATTCCCATTGACATCCATTTTATAGTGCATATTTTGGAAAACATCAAGTTTCCTAAATGGGATTTCACTTGAATTCAGAGGCCGCAGCCCAAGAGACGGCGACCCGTCATCCGGAGAGAGACAATGACCATCAAGAAGCTGCATGCCTTGAACAACAATACAGCCGTCGAAACCACCGCCGAAGCCGCCCCGGCAAGCTTGGACGCCGGCAAGCCGCCGCGCGTCACCGAAGCTGCCGCCCCCGTTGCCGAGGAAAAGCCCGCCCGCAAGCGCGGTGGCCGCTCCCTGCTTCTCGGCGCCACCGCACTCGTGATGATCGCCGCCGGCGCCTATTACGGCCATGATTACTGGACGGTCGGCCGCTTCCATATCTCGACCGACGACGCCTATGTGAAGGCCGACAGCAGCACCATCGCCCCCAAGGTTTCAGGCTATCTCGCCGAGGTACTCGTCATGGACAACGAGACAGTCAAGGCCGGCCAGCCGCTCGCCCGCATCGACGACCGCGACTTCAAGGCGGCCCTCGATCAGGCCAAGGCCGATGTCGCCGCAGCAGAGGCCACCGTCAACGCCAAGCAGGCTTCGCTCGATATCCAGCAGTCGACCATCGCTGCGGCCCGCGCGACCGTCGACGTCGACCGCGCCAACGAGACCTTTGCCGAGCAGAACAACAAGCGTTATTCGAACCTCGCCACCAGCGGTTATGCCCCGGTCCAGACGGCGCAGCAGGCCGCCTCGCAGATCGCTGCCGCCCAGGCCTCGATCGTCCGCGACACCGCCTCGCTCGATGCCGCCGTCAAGCAGGTCGATCTGCTGAACGCCGAACTGGCCCAGGCAAAGGCAGCCCTTGCCCGCAGCGAGGCCGTCCAGCACCAGGCCGAGCTCAACCTTTCCTATGCGACGATCACCGCGCCTGTCGACGGCACCGTCGGCAACCGGACGCTGCGCGTCGGCCAATATGTACAGGCCGGCACCCAGCTGATGTCGGTCGTGCCGACGACGGCTGCCTATGTCATCGCCAACTACAAAGAAACCCAGCTCACCGACGTCAAGGCCGGCCAGCCCGTCGATATCGAGGTCGATATGTTCCCCGGCCGCACCTATCACGGCCATGTCGACAGCCTCGCTCCGGCAAGCGGCCAGGAATTTGCCCTGCTGCCGCCCGATAACGCCACCGGCAACTTCACCAAGGTCGTCCAGCGCATTCCGGTCAGGATCGTACTCGACGGCGCCGCCGCCGCCAATGGCGACCTGCGACCCGGCATGTCCGTCCAGCCGAGTATCGATACCAAGAACGACCGTAGCTAGGCCGGGGGACGAGGAGTTCGTGTCATGTCCACCATCGCAGCAACATCAATCGCCGCTCCGCAGCCGAAATCCGGCGCCAGCACCAGGGAATGGATCGCCGTTCTCGCCGGCATGATCGGCGCCTTCATGGCGATCCTCAACATCCAGATCACCAATGCCTCGCTGCTCGACATCGAGGGCGGCATCGGAACGGGCGTCGACAACGGCGCCTGGATCTCCACCTCCTACCTCATCGGCGAGATCGTCGTCATTCCGCTGACCGCCTATTTCAGCAATGTCTTCTCGTTCCGCCGTTATATCCTCGTCAATTCCGTCCTGTTTCCGCTGTTTTCGATTGGCTGTGCCTTCGCCCATGATCTCGGCACGATGATCGTGCTGCGCGGCCTGCAGGGTTTTGCCGGCGGCGTGCTGATCCCGATGGCCTTCACCATGGTGCTGACCAAGCTGCCGAAGCACCAGCAGCCGCTCGGCCTTGCGGCCTTCGCGCTTTCGGTCACCTTCGCACCGGCGATCGGCCCGACCATCGGCGGCTACCTCACCGAAAACTACGGCTGGCAGACGATCTTCTTCATCAACGCCATCCCGAGCGCCATCATGGCGGTCGCCCTTGCCCTGACGCTCGACAAGCAGCCGATGCGCCTCGGCCTGCTTCGGGAAGGCGACTGGGCCGGGATCTTTAGCATGGCGATCGGTCTCTCGGCGCTGCAGACGGTGCTCGAAGAAGGCAACAAGGAGGACTGGTTCTCCTCGCCCTTCATCGTCAAGCTCAGTATCGTCGCCTTCGTCTTCCTCGTCGCCTTCATCTGGATCGAGCTGACGGTGGAGAAGCCGCTGGTCAAGCTGCGCCTGCTGAAGCAGCGCAATTTCGGCATCGGCGTTGCCGTCAACGTGCTGGTCGGCGTCGCCCTTTTCGGCACCGTCTATATCCTGCCGCAATATCTCGGCCAGGTGCAGCGCTATAATGCCGAGCAGATCGGCAACGTGCTGGCCTGGACCGGCCTGCCGCAGCTGCTTCTGATCCCGCTCGTGCCGATGATGATGAAGCGCTTCGATGCGCGCTATATCGGCTTCCTCGGCATCTCGATCTTCGCGATCAGCTGCTTCATGAACATCACCTTGTCAGCCGATACCGCAGGCGACCAGTTCTGGATCCCGAACATCGTGCGCGCCATCGGCCAGGCGCTGGTGCTGACGCCGATCACCGCCATCACCACTGCCGGCATCGCGCCTTCGGATGCGGCTGCCGCCTCGGGCCTGACCAACATGCTACGTAATCTCGGCGGCGCGGTCGGCACGGCAACACTCGGCACCGTGCTGACCAAACGCGAGCAGTTCCACTCCAACATCATCGGCCAGTCGGTGACGCTCGGCCGCGACGAAGTCCGCACCCGTCTCGACCAATTGACCGGCTACTTCATGCAGCATGGTGTCTCCGACCATGCCGTCGCAGCCCAGAAGGCCGTTGTGGCGCTTGGCCAGGTCGTCAAACGCCAGGCCCTCATCCTCGGTTTTGCCGATACCTTCGCCGTCATCGGCGTGGTTCTTGCCATTGCAGCCGTCGCCCTGCTGCTCACCCAGAAGCCGCAGGCCGGCGGTGGCGCTGGCGCTCATTAAATGAAACATCGGCGCTCGCCCGACTTCCCGGCGAGCGCTTTCCGCTGTCTTCTATTGCGGAATTTCGACCGTGAAGACGAAGCTCGCCACCGCGCCCGGCGCCAGGATCGTGGTGGACGGCCTTTTCGAAAGCTCGCTCGAGCTCCCCTCTTCCGCAGCCGTTCCGTGCCAGGGCTCGATGCAGAGGAAGGGCGCGCCCGGTTTGGTCCATAACGCAAGGTTGGGCAGGTTTTCGAAATGGAACTGCATGGTCGGCCCGTGTTCGGCGCCATAAGCCAGCCCTTCGCCCGCACCATCAGGGAAAATCATCGCATCCTGCTCGAACATCGAATGATCGAGCACCAGCCGGCCGGCTTTGAATGGGGAGGGCAGGGCCGCGGGGTTGATGAGGCCGCCTTCCAGCCGTACAAGCGCCGGCTCGCCTTCATTGTCGAGCGTGACGATGTGGTCGCGGCCGGAAGTACCGGGCAATGGCCAGGCGAAGGCGGAATGGAAGCCGAGACCGAAGGGCATTGCTTTCCGGTCGCGATTGGTAACCTCCGCCGTGACAGTCAACGCGTGACCCTCCACCACATGCACCACGGCCAGCTGAAAATCGAAAGGATACACCGCCCGCGTCGCATCCGAGGCGAACAGTTCGAACCGGCACATCGTCTCGGTGGATGCCGCAAGGGTGAATTCGCTGCGACGGGCAAAGCCATGCTGAGCCATCGGATAGACCGTGCCGTCGATCGCGATCTTGTCGTCAGGCGCCTTGCCGACGATCGGAAACAGGATCGGCGACCGCCCGGTCCAGAAGGCTGCGTCGCCGGTCCATAACCAAGAGCGCCCGTCGCTTGACGTGAGCGCCTGCATCTCGGCGCCGAGGGAGGAGACATCGACGGTGAGATCCTGATTCCCGATCCGGATTGAGATTGGCATCGCGTTTCCTTTCGCATTGGTTCCGCATCAAGCCATACCGTTCCGCACCGGCGATTTCCACCCAATAGCGAGGCTGGACGGCTGCCACACCAGCCGTCGCCGCGCTATTTTCGCACTGCGCCCAATCTCGCGATGACTTCGTTGGGGATGCCGTAACGCTGGATGGCGTCGCGGTTGTTCCGCAAGCCGCAGATCTCACGCTGGATGAAGAATGCCCAGACGGCGTCTGATGCTTCATTGAGAAGCCTCTCGCGTTCCTCAGTGCTTTGGCGATCGGCAGCCCAGGCCTTCAGGGCGGCGAGCGTCGCCTCCACCTTCAGCCCGTGACGTCCAAGCGAATCGGCGCGTTCCGACATCAGCTCGTATTCGAGGACGTTGAAGCCGTTTCTATTCTGCTCAGATGGTCTGAAGGACTGCGGCGGACGAACGCTCATTGGCGCGAGTTCCAGTTGGCGTGAGCCGCGATATTATCCGATCCTGTTGCAAATTAAAGAAGGTGAGCATGATGTGTTTCGAAAACCGCTCAGGCTTTTCGGCACCATACTCTTGATCGAGAGGGTGGGAAACAGGGCTATCCTGCGCTTCCCCCACATGGCATAAGCGCGCCAAAATCTCCTTCTCCAGGCGCCGCGTAAATCATGATCCGTATCGAAAACATCAGCAAGCAGCTCAGCCACCGTATCCTCTTCATCGAGGCGTCCGCGGCCCTTAACAGAGGCGAGAAGATCGGCCTTGTCGGTCCGAACGGCGCCGGCAAGACAACGGTCTTCCGGATGATCAACGGCGAGGAGCAGCCCGACGAGGGGCAGGTCTCCGTCGAGAGGGGCGTCACCATCGGCTATTTCAACCAGGATGTCGGCGAGATGGCGGGTCACAGCGCCGTCGCCGAGGTGATGAATGGCGCCGGTCCGGTCAGCATCGTTGCCGGCGAATTGCATGATCTCGAGGCGGCGATGGCCGATCCCGAGCAAGCCGATAACATGGAGGAGATCATCGAGCGCTACGGCGAGGTGCAGGCGCGCTACGAGGAGCTGGACGGTTATGCGCTCGAGGGGCGCGCCCGCGAAGTGCTCGCGGGCCTGAGCTTCAGCCAGGAGATGATGGACGGCGATGTCGGCGCGCTGTCGGGAGGCTGGAAGATGCGCGTGGCGCTCGCCCGCATTCTCCTCATGCGCCCCGACGTCATGCTGCTCGACGAGCCGAGCAACCATCTGGATCTGGAAAGCCTGATCTGGCTGGAGGAATTTCTGAAAGGTTACGAGGGCGCGCTGCTGATGACCTCGCATGACCGCGAGTTCATGAACCGCATCGTCACCAAGATCATCGAGATCGATGCGGGCACGCTGACGGCCTATTCCGGCGACTATGAATTCTACGAACAGCAGCGGGCGCAGAACGAGAAGCAGCAGCAGGCCCAGTTCGAGCGCCAGCAGGCGATGCTCGCCAAGGAGATCAAGTTCATCGAGCGCTTCAAGGCGCGCGCCTCGCATGCCTCGCAGGTGCAGAGCCGGGTGAAGAAGCTGGAGAAGATCGACCGGGTGGAGCCGCCTAAGCGCCGCCAGATCGTTTCCTTCGAGTTCCAGCCGGCGCCGCGCTCCGGCGAGGACGTGGTCAACCTGAAGAACGTTCACAAGAAATACGGCAGCCGAAGCATCTATGAGGGGTTCGACTTCGTCGTGCGGCGCCGGGAGCGCTGGTGCATCATGGGCATCAACGGCGCCGGCAAGTCGACGCTGCTGAAGCTGGTAACGGGCTCGACCGCGCCGGATCAGGGCAGCGTTGCGCTGGGCGCCAGCGTCAAGATGGGCTATTTCGCTCAGCACGCCATGGATATTCTCGATGGCGAGCGCACCGTCTTCCAGATGCTGGAAGACCAGTTTCCCCAGGCGGGGCAGGGGCCGTTGCGCGCGCTGGCCGGCTGCTTCGGCTTCTCCGGCGACGATGTCGAGAAGCGGTGCCGGGTCCTATCCGGCGGCGAGAAGGCGCGGCTGGTCATGGCGATCATGCTGTTCGACCCGCCGAACCTGCTCGTGCTCGACGAGCCGACGAACCATCTCGACCTCGACACCAAGGAAATGCTGATCAAGGCGCTGTCGCAATATGAGGGCACGATGCTGTTCGTCTCGCACGATCGGCATTTTCTGGCAGCACTCTCCAACCGGGTGCTGGAACTGACGCCCGAGGGTGTCCACCAATATGGCGGCGGCTACACCGAATATGTAGCGCGCACCGGCCACGAGGCGCCCGGCCTGCGAAGCTGACGGTTTTTTGCGCAGCATGTCGAAACCGTCAGCGTCGAATCGACAAGCGGAGAGCAGGCCAGCGATATCGGTTGGCCGCTCGAAGCAACGGAGGAGAAAATGCCCATGCTGTTGGATCGGATCGAGGTCGTTACCCTGTTCGTCGATGATATCGACGCCGCCAAAACGTTCTACCAAAAGGTCTTTGCGCTCGACGTCGTTTGTGAAGACGCGGTATCCTCAGTCCTGAAATTCTCGGGAACGATGATCAACCTGCTCGATGCAGCGCAGGCGCCTGAACTGGTCGAGCCCTCCGCCGTGTCAGTCCCCGGTTCGGGCGCGCGCGTCCTGCTGACGATCAAGGTCGATGACGTCGATTTGGTCTGTGCAGAGCTGCACAAACTCGGGGTCGCGCTGCTCAATGGTCCGATCGATCGTCCATGGGGTCGCCGCACCGCGGCTTTTGCGGATCCGTCGGGCCATGTCTGGGAGGTCGCGCAGGAATTGCGCTAGACAGCTGTTGCGCGCTTTGCCGCTGCCTTCAAATTTAGGGGGTCGTGAGGCGAGAGGGCTCGCCTCTCCGGCCTCATCGATGCGTCTCGGCAAGCCGCTTCGTCCATGCGAAGAACGGATTCAGCGGCTATTGCCACGATGATGACCAAATTCCGTGGTGTTCGGAGGCCTCTTCATGCAATCGGGGACGGGCGCATCGGCATGGACTGGATCAATCGTTATATCGATCAGCCGCTACTGCACGGCGCGGCGGGTTTGCTGCGGAGTTGGCATCTCCGCACGCGGCAACCGCCGGAGCTGCTGGAGCCGACGTGGAATCTCGTCGTGCTCTCCTTTCTCCTGATCGCGAGCGGGCAGGTTATGGCCGGCGAGACTTTCACGCTCAGTGTCGCCGCGCTGATCATGCTGGCGTTGCCGTCCGCGCGAAAGCTGCTTTCGGCTGTGAAGGCAGGGCAAGGCGGTTACGGCGCCCGGGAGTACAAGTCGCTGAGAGCGCGCGCCATCGCCAAACGTGAGGCGGAGTGGTCGGTGCGGATCATTGTCCTCTTCGCATCGGCCTGCCTTCCGTTCATCGCCCGCATCGACGATCCGGTGGGAGCCTGTTTCATGTTGGGAGCCAGCATCTGGTTCGTGCTGACCGGGCCGCTCAAGGCCTATCTCGATGCGGCCGAACCTCCCGAGCCGAATGAAGGCGACCGCACGTACAGCGGCGCCTTTCATTTCGGCTGAAGGGAACCGATGCGACGCCGCATGTCCCGGCCATCAGACGGGTGGGAACCAAATGCGGCCGTCTCCGTTATCTCCGCAGCAACGTACAAGGAGATTGCGATGCTTTACTACGCTCTGGTATTTCTCGTCGTGGCCTTGATTGCCGGCGTCCTCGGATTTGGCGGCATCGCAGGGGCGTCAGCTTCCATTGCCCAGGTTCTGTTCTTCATTTTCCTGGTGCTGTTCGTCGTATCTCTCGTCATGCGACTGATGCGAAAAGTATAGAACGGACAGATTAAAATATAAAAACCCGGCGAAGCACATCGCCGGGTTTTTCTTTATTGCCACATTCGGTTTCATGTCTCCATCACTGAAGGCTTCCGTCCCGGTCGTGGTCGGCTGTCGCGAAATCCGCCACCACCCGCTGCATGAATTCGCTTCGGCTGATGCGGCTGTTGTGGTTCGCATCGGTCAGAGTGAATTGCTCGATCGTCAGGATTTGCACCGTCTCGTCGGACTGCAGGCTGCCGTCCTTGTTCTTGTCGAGACTTCCGAAAGCCGTGCCCATGAAGGTCTCGTATTCCGATCGGTCGACGGTCTTGCTGGTATTGGCGTCCAGCCGATCCATCTGGCCCTGATACATTGATCCGGGCTGTTGCCGTTGTTGCGCCACTGCCCCAACGCATTGGCACAGTATGAATGTGGTCACCAAAGCCAAGGTCTTCAAATATCCCTCCCCAATTAGCGGCAAGCCAGACGGTTGCCGACGTAACCGCCGCCGCCGATGCCGGCGCCGACAGCAAGCACCTGCCCGGTTCCGGCGCCGATCGTGCTGCCGATCAAGCCACCGACAATCGCGCCGCCGACGGTTCCGGCGATGCAGCCGAATTCGGAATTACGATCCGAGACGGCCTGCGACGTCGGGCCGGACTGGCAGCCGGAGACGGCAAGGCATCCCGCCAGTATGATGTTTGTCCTGCGTATGCGCATCTTTCCCTCCCGATGAAATTACCCGTTCTCTCCAATAGAGATCGGCGGGCGTACGATTGTCCGGCCCGCGCGAAAATATCGCCTCATTATATTTCTCAAATTCAGACTTAGTTTCTGTTCCAACAGAAGCAGAATTCTGAAAGCAACCAGAAATTCTGCGGCAATGCCAAGCAATCATGCCGTTTCCTCTCCAGTTGCACTGCTGCATGGAGAGTATCTTCGAACAGTACAGCTATCTATACGGCATGGCAACCTACGCGATCATCGACGCCTATCCAATAGGGCGCCTGCGATGTGCATGATACCGCTCGTCGAGAGTTGACGGCGACCAGGATCGTGCCTTTCCGGCAACCATCCCTGACAACATCGTGAAATAACCGGATGACGCGAAAAGATGCCTTCGAAATGTCCCAATGGGAGCTGAACCGTAAGCGTGTTTATCGCTTGCGCCCTCCCAGGCGCTTTAACATGCGATGCGTAAATGATGCCGGTTCGGGATCGTTTTTCGGTTCCGTCCGTTATCTGTTGCCGAATCTGGTGGCGAGTAGCCGGGTATGCTCCCGTCACGATTTGAGAAGGAGAGACTTATGAACAAAATTCTTGCGACGGCTTTTGCCGCGGTATCGTTGACGTTTGTCGGCGCTGGGGCGGTCAATGCCGCCGATCTCGGCACCAGGACATATGAAGAGCCGGACCTGCGCAATGGCGTGAAGATCGGTTACCTCACCTGCGATATCGGTGGCGGCACGGGTTACGTGCTCGGTTCCTCCAAAGAGGCCGACTGCATCTTCCAGTCGACCGTCGGCAACGAACTTTCGGATCGTTATACGGGTGAAATGAGAAAGCTGGGCATTGACCTTGGGTTCACCACGCGTAGCCGCCTGATCTGGGCCGTGTTCGCGCCGACGGCCGGCTATCACCGCGGATCGCTCGCCGGCCTCTATGTCGGCGCCACCGCCGAAGCCACGCTCGGCGCCGGTGTCGGCGCCAATCTCCTGGTTGGCGGCACCTCCGGTTCCATCCATCTGCAGACGGTCAGCCTGACCGGTCAGCTCGGCCTAAACGTTGCGGCCGGCAGCGCTTCGATGACGCTCACACCAGCGAATTGATATGGCCTTGTGACGTCCCCTACTGCGACGTGGCAGGGGACGTCATCTCGTCTGAGGCGCGACCTCGCACCCTCGCATGCCCAAGCCGGATCACGACATGATGGATATTCGAATGGCAACGCCCGGCGAGGACGAGATCCTGGTTGGGCACTATCTGAAGATCTGGGATAGCTACGGCACACCACCGGAACACTACAGGCCTGATGCCGCGGCGCGGATTTTATCCTTTCATCAGAAGCGGTCGCGAAGAGCGCCGGCTGACCTCGTTCCTTGCCATCGTCGACGGTGACATCGCCGGTTCCGCATCCTGCCAGCTGCACCAATCGCCGTTTCCGGAGGTCATCCGCCCGGAACAGCGGCTGCACGGTTACATCTGGTCCGTCTATGTTGCCGACGCCTTTCGTCGGCGCGGTATCGCACTGGCGTTGACCAACAGGGCTGTCGACTATCTGAAATCGATCGGCTGCACGACTGCTGTCATCCATGCCTCGGATGCCGGCGAACCCGTCTATCTGGCCGCTGGTTTCGAACTGGCGAAGGAAATGCGCCTGAAGTTTTCGGCGGAGTAGCGACCGGCGAACGCCGGAGCCGCCGCCCAGCTTTCCGTCTACGCTTTCGCTCGGCCGGGTGCGATAAAAGTAGCGATCGTCGCCTCGTCATGGCCGGCCTCGCGCAGGAAGCGGCTGGCGAATTCGATGGCAGGGCTTCTCAGGGCCTCGTCCGGTCTAATCAGGTGAAAGGCCACATGATAATCGAGCGTCCGCTCCGATACAGCGACGACGCGCCCGGTGGCCAACGCGGCATCCGACAGCGGCGGTCGCGCGAGTGCGATCCCGAGGCCTTGCGCGCAGGCATCGATCACCAGATTGTAGTCCTCGAAGCGCCGATCGTGGCCGCGCGGTATATAGTCGACACCCTCACGGGAGAGCCAGCGCCGCCAGCCTTCAATATTCGAATCGTGCAGGATCGGCAGATCGAGCAGCGACAAGGCATCGGAGCGCTGCCCGAGCCGCTCCGCCAGCGCCGGGGCGGCGACCGGAAACGATTTCTCCTGCCAGAGGGGCAGGGCGCGCACGCCGGCCCACGGTCCCTTGCCGCAGCGAATGGCAAGATCCGTGCCTTCGCCGAAATCCGCCAACCGGTGTTCGAGCGTCAGCTCGACATGCAGCTCGTTTCCTTCGAGCTTCGGCAGGCGCTGAAACAACCATAGAGAGGCGACAGAGGGCGTCACCGAAAGGCGAACCACCGCCTTGTTGCGGCGAGGCAGCCAGCGTTCGCCGCTATTGCCGAGCAGCGTAAGTGCTTCTTCCGCCCGCGCGAAAAACCGCATGCCTTCCGGCGTCAGGCGCACGCCCCGGGCTTCGCGCGCAAACAGGCGCACGCCCATCCAGCGCTCCAGGCGCGAGACCTGCCGCGACACCGCGCCGTGGGTGATGCCGCTTTCCTCAGCGGCGGCCGAAAACGATCCGAGCCGGGCGGCGCGGGCAAAGGTCTCGAGCGTATCGAGCGGCGGAAGAACTGGCGAGCTGTGAACCATACGCACATTTGATCATCGATTGCGATGCTTTTCAAGCACGCATCGAAGGGCTACTCACTGTCGCAGGAACATATGGAGGTGAAAATGAGCATGGCGGCAAGCGCACCGGTTTCGACGAAACAGCAAGGCGGGTTCGATCTGGTGGCCTTTGCGGCGATCGTGGTCACCATTCTCTCCTGGGCTTCCTCCTTCGTGGTGATCCGCATCTGTCTTGGACCACTGACGCCGATCGAACTGGCGACGGCGCGTTATGTGGCAGCCGGCGCCATCGCCCTCGTCTATCTCGTCATCTATCGGCCGATGCCGGAAAAACGCGATTTTTTCCGCCTCTCCATTGCCGCCGTGCTCTTCATCGCCGCCTATGCGGTTCTGCTGAACACCGGCGAGCAGACCGTTGCGGCAGGACCGGCGAGCTTCATCATCAACACCATGCCCGTCTTCACCGCCCTCATCGCCACATTCGCGCTCGGCGAGCGCTTCGGCCGCTGGGGCTGGGCGGGCACCGCGGTTTCCTTCGGCGGCGTGGCGCTGATTGCGGTCGCCTCCGACGGCGGGTTCAAGCTCGATCCGAACGCCGTCCTCATCCTTGGCGCAGCGCTCTGCTCGGCGATCGCCAGCGTGCTGCAGAAGCCGCTGCTCGGACGGTTGCCGGCACTTGCTGTCACTGCCTGGATCCTGCTCATCGGTTCTGTGCCACTGTTTCCGGCCGTCCCGGCGACGATTCAGGCGCTGGCCGCCGCACCGGCGGAGGTGAACTGGGGCGTTGCCTATCTCGTTATCTTCCCGACCGCGATCGGCTACCTCACCTGGGCGATCGCCCTGAAGCGGCTGACGGCGGCCCGCGCCTCGAATTTCCTCTATGGCGTTCCACCGGTCGCCACGCTGATTGGGTTTGTCTGGCTGGGTGAAACGCCGACGGCGCTCGGCGCGGTTGGTGGCGTCATGGCAATCCTCGGCGTGCTGATCGTCAACGTGATGCGGAAGCGGTAGCGGCAAATTCGGGCCGTGAAGGTGGCCCGGCAAACAGTTAGGCATTGCGCCGCCGTTCGCTTTCTTTAAAACGAAAGCAGATCGAAAGGCACACGCTCATGTTCTTGACCGACCGGCAAACCGAAATCGTCGCGATTGCGAAAACGAGCGGAAGGGTGCTGGTCGAAGAGCTCGCCTCCCGCTTTTCGGTGACGCCGCAGACGATCCGCAAGGACCTGAACGATCTCTGCGATGCGCAGGTGCTGACCCGCATCCATGGCGGCGCCACCTTCCCGAGCGGGACAGAGAACGTCAAATACGAGGCGCGGCGGCAGATCGCCGCTTCCGAGAAGCAGGCGATCGGCATTGCCGCGGTCGAACTGATCCCGAGCGGGGCCTCACTCTTCATCAATATCGGAACGACGACCGAGGCGGTAGGCGAGGCGCTCGCCGACCATCACGAGCTGATGGTGATCACCAACAATATCAATGTTGCCAATCGCTTGCGTCTTTTTCCGGCGATCGAGGTCGTCATTGCCGGCGGGGTGGTGCGCGGCTCGGACGGCGGGATCGTCGGTGAGGCGGCCGTCGATTTCATCCGCCAGTTCAAGGTCGATTACGCCGTGATCGGCGCTTCGGCGATCGATATCGACGGCGCGCTTCTCGACTATGATTTTCGCGAAGTGAAGGTTGCCCAAGCCATCATCGCCAATGCCCGACATGTCATTCTCGTTGCCGATTCGACGAAATTCGAACGCACCGCACCGGTCAGGATCGGCCAGCTTTCCCAGGTTCATACCTTCATCACCGATCACTGTCCGGTGCCCTCGATCCGCAATCTATGCCTCGAAAACAATGTGAAACTGATCGAAACGAACGGCAGATTTCGCTAGACAACGACCCTCACAAACATTCGTTTGACATTCGTATTCCTTTCGTTTTAACTGATGTTACTTTCGCAATTGCGCAAGTTTTGTGCGATGCGAAATCAATGGCAGTCTCGGAGGGGGAATGAGCCGGGAGATTCACGACATATTCGTCATCGGCGGCGGCATCAACGGCTGCGGGATCGCGCGTGATGCTGTGGGGCGGGGTTATTCCGTCGCATTGGCCGAGATGAACGATTTTGCTTCGGGTACCTCGTCGGGCGCCACCAAGCTGATCCATGGCGGCCTGCGTTACCTCGAGCATTACGAATTTCGCCTGGTGCGTGAATCGCTGATGGAGCGCGAGATTCTTTGGGCGATGGCGCCGCACATCATCTGGCCGCTGCGTTTCGTGCTGCCCTACCACAAGGGCGGCATCCGTCCGGCCTGGCTGATCCGGCTCGGCCTCTTCCTCTACGACCATCTCGGCGGCCGTAAGCTGCTGCCGCCGACATCCGTTCTCGACATGCGCAGCGATCCGGCCGGCAGGCCGCTGAAGGCGCTGTTTTCCAAGGCCTTCGAATATTCCGACGGCTGGGTCGACGATGCCCGCATGGTGGTGCTGAACGCCCGCGACGCCGCCGACAAGGGTGCGACCATCATGCCGCGCACCAAGGTGGTGTCGGCAAGGCGCGAGAATGGCCTGTGGCATATAGAGACCACCGATACCGTCACTGGCCGCAATGACAGCCATCAGGCCCGCATGCTGGTCAATGCCGCCGGTCCTTGGGTCGACCATGTCATCCGTTCCGCCTTCGGCCAGAACGAAGCCCACCACGTCCGCCTCGTCCAGGGCAGCCATATCGTCGTGAAGAAGAAGTTCGACGATGCGAGAGCCTATTTCTTCCAGAATCCTGACAACCGCATCATCTTCGCCATCCCCTACGAGGGCGACTTTACCCTGATCGGTACCACCGACCGCGACTACACCGCCGATCCGAGGGATGTCAGGATTTCGGAGGAGGAGACAGTCTACCTCTGCAATGCGGCGTCGGAATATTTCAAGGAGCCCGTCAGGCCGGAGGATATCGTCTGGACCTATTCGGCCGTCAGGCCGCTGTATGACGACGGCGCCTCGAAGGCGCAGGAGGCGACGCGCGACTATGTGCTGAAGCTGGAAGGCGAAGGTGCCGCCGCACCGCTACTCAACGTCTTCGGCGGCAAACTCACCACTTATCGCCGGCTTTCCGAACATGCGCTGGAGAAGATCGGCGCTGCGATCGGCGCCAAGGGTGCCCCGTGGACGGCCAAAAGCCATCTGCCGGGCGGTGACTTCGCGGTTAAGGGTTACGAGGCGGAGGTCGCCAAGCTGAAGCGGCGTTATTCGTTCCTCGCCGATCGGCATGTCCGCAGGCTGGTGCGCCGCTATGGCACCAGGGCCGAGGCGCTGCTTGGCGATGCCAGCGGCATCGATGATCTCGGACGGCTGTTCGGTGGCGATCTCTACGAGGCAGAGGTCACCTATCTCGTCGAACATGAATGGGCCCGGCACGCTGAAGACGTGCTGTGGAGGAGAACAAAGGATGGTCTGCGCCTTTCGAAGGAGCAGGCCCAGTCACTGGAGGAGTACATGGCTGCCATGCCGGCGATGGCCGGGTAGGAGCCATGTGGTCCCCGCTGCGTGGAGGCACGGGAATCGGAATGCTGGAATTGCGAAACGCCGCCAAGATGGTGGGCGCGGATTATCATATCTATCCGACCGATCTGGTTCTCGAGCGGGGCACGCTGAATGTTCTGCTCGGGCCGACGCTCGCGGGTAAAACGTCGCTGATGCGGCTGATGGCCGGGCTTGACCGTCCCACAGGCGGCTCCATCCATTTCGACGGCACTGACGTCACCGGCATGCCGGTGCAGAAGCGCAACGTCGCCATGGTCTACCAACAGTTCATCAATTATCCGGCATTGACGGTCTACGAGAATATTGCCTCGCCGCTGCGGATTGCCGGCAAGGATGCCAAGATCATCGATCTGGAGGTACGCAAGGCTGCCGAACTTCTGAAACTCGGGCCTTATCTCGATCGCACGCCGCTCAACCTCTCGGGCGGCCAGCAGCAGCGCACGGCGCTTGCCCGTGCACTCGTGAAGAATGCGAGCCTTGTTTTGATGGACGAGCCGCTGGCCAATCTCGACTACAAGCTGCGCGAGGAACTGCGGCAGGAATTGCCGCGCATTTTCGCCCAGTCCGGCGCGATCTTCGTTTATGCCACGACGGAACCCTCCGAAGCCTTGTTGCTGGGCGGCAATACGGCAACGCTCAGCGAGGGCCGGATCACCCAGTTTGGCCCGACGGTCGAGGTCTATCGCAATCCGCTCGATCTGACGACGGCGAAAACCTTTGCCGATCCGCCGCTGAATTTTATTGATCTAATCAAATCGGCAGGCAATTTCCTGCGCGACGGCGCTGTGATTTTTGCCGTGCCGCGGCATCTTCAGAATGTGCCAGACGGGCCGGCAACGATCGCGTTTCACCCCCATCATCTTGCACCAACCGCCCAGACGGCTGATTCGGCCCGGCTGACAGCACGGACACAGATTTCGGAGATCACCGGGTCGGAAAGTTTCGTGCATCTGCAATTTGCCGACACCCGCTGGGTGATGCTTGCGCACGGCATCCACAATGTCGACCCGGACACGGATCTCTCCGTTTTCATCGATACGCGCCACCTTATGGCGTTCGGCGCGGACGGCCGGGCGATCACCACTGCTAGGCAGAGGGGCTAGGAGAAGATCATGGCACGTATCACCCTCGATCATATTCGACATGCCTATGGGCCGAACCCGAAGAGCGAGAAGGACTACGCTCTCAAGGAAGTGCACCACGAGTGGAACGATGGCGGTGCCTATGCGCTGCTCGGACCTTCAGGCTGCGGAAAGACCTCGCTGCTCAATATCATTTCGGGCCTTATTCAGCCCTCCGAAGGGCGAATTCTCTTTGACGGACAGGATGTTACGAACCTGCCGACGCAGCAGCGAAATATTGCGCAGGTCTTCCAGTTTCCGGTCATCTACGACACGATGACTGTCTATGACAATCTGGCTTTCCCCTTGCGAAACCGCGGAGTCGCGGAGCCTGATGTTGATCGTCGTGTCCGCGAAATATTGGAGATGATTGATCTTGCAGATTGGGCCAAGCGTCGCGCGCGCGGTTTGACGGCGGACCAAAAGCAGAAGATTTCGCTCGGCCGCGGCCTGGTGCGCTCGGATGTGAACGCGATTCTCTTTGACGAGCCGCTCACTGTTATCGATCCGCATATGAAATGGGTACTGCGATCGCAGCTGAAGCGGCTGCATAAGCAGTTCGGTTTTACCATGGTCTATGTCACGCATGATCAGACGGAGGCGCTGACCTTCGCCGACAAAGTCGTGGTGATGTACGATGGCGAGATCGTGCAGATCGGCACGCCGGCCGAGCTCTTCGAGCGTCCGAGTCATACCTTCGTCGGCTACTTCATCGGTTCTCCGGGCATGAACTTCATGCCAGCCAAGGTGGAAGGCCGCACGGTTCGGGTCGGCGAGCATGCGCTGACGCTCGACTATGCGCCAAAGACTTCGGCAGCGGCCAAGGTAGAGCTTGGAATCCGGCCCGAGTTTGTTCGGGTCGGCCGCGAGGGCATGCCTGTGACCGTCAGCAAGGTGGAAGATATCGGCCGGCAGAAGATCGTCCGCGCGCAGTTTGCCGGCCAGCCGATCGCGATCGTCGTCCCTGAGGACGAGGACATTCCGGCTGATCCGCGGGTGACCTTCGAGCCATCGGGTATCAGTATCTATGCCGACTCTTGGCGCGCCGGACCGGAGGCTTGATGATGGAAAAAACCTGGAACAACAAAGCGTGGTTTCTGGTCCTGCCGGTCCTCGTGCTGGTGGCATTCTCGGCCGTCATTCCCTTGATGACGGTTGTGAACTATTCCGTTCAGGACACTTTCGGAAACAACCAGTTCTTCTGGAACGGAACTGACTGGTTTACCGAAATCCTGCATTCCGACCGATTCTGGGCCGCTCTACAGCGAAACCTGATTTTTTCGTTGATCATTCTCGCTCTTGAGATCCCGCTTGGTATCTTCATTGCGCTCAACATGCCGAAATCGGGCATCGGCGTGCCGGTGTGCCTGGTTCTGATGGCGCTACCACTGCTGATCCCGTGGAACGTTGTCGGCACGATCTGGCAGGTGTTCGGCCGCAACGACATTGGTTTGTTTGGCTATTACATCAATGCCATCGGCATCGATTACAACTATGTGCAGGATCCGTTCGACGCCTGGGTGACGATCATCATCATGGATGTCTGGCACTGGACGAGCCTGGTCGTCTTGCTTTGCTATGCAGGCCTCGTTTCCATTCCGGATGCTTTCTATCAGGCAGCCAAGATCGACGGTGCGTCTCGTTGGGCCGTGTTCCGCTATATCCAGCTGCCAAAGATGAAGCGCGTTCTTCTGATCGCCGTGCTGCTGCGTTTCATGGATAGTTTCATGATCTACACCGAGCCTTTTGTCGTCACTGGTGGCGGTCCCGGCAACGCGACCACTTTCCTGTCGATCGATCTGGTCAAGACCGCCCTCGGACAGTTTGACCTCGGTCCGGCCGCTGCCATGTCGCTGGTCTATTTCCTGATCATCCTGCTGCTTTCGTGGGTGTTCTACACCGTCATGACAAGCCACGACGCGGAGAATTGAAATGAGCGCCTCCAACGAAACGACAGCGAGCCGAAAAATCTCTGGCGCTACCAGTGTCGCAAGCGGTCTCTCCTCCGATGAAGTCAGCCGTCTGATGCGCCGGCGCGGCGAGGAATCGCGCTGGTGGTGGGTGGTTCCGACGATCTATATCATTGTGCTCCTGCTGCCGATCTATTGGCTTGTTAATATGAGCTTCAAGACCAACGCGGAAATCGTCAATTCTCTGACGCTTTATCCTCATAACCCGACGATCGCCAATTACGTGACGATCTTCACGGAGAAGGCCTGGTATTCCGGCTACATCAATTCAATCACCTATGTCGTGATTAACATGGTGATCTCGGTGGCAGCCGCGCTGCCGGCGGCCTATGCTTTCTCCCGTTATCGGTTCCTTGGTGACAAGCATCTTTTCTTCTGGTTGCTGACGAACCGGATGGCGCCGCCGGCGGTCTTTGCCCTGCCGTTCTTCCAGCTCTACTCAGCCTTTGGACTGATCGATACGCACATCGCGGTGGCATTGGCGCATTGCCTCTTCAACGTGCCGCTTGCGGTCTGGATCCTTGAAGGCTTCATGTCCGGCGTGCCGAAGGAAATCGACGAAACGGCCTATATCGATGGCTATTCGTTCCCGCGCTTTTTCCTGAAGATCTTCACGCCGCTGATTGCGAGCGGCATAGGTGTCGCCTGCTTCTTCTGCTTCATGTTCTCCTGGGTCGAGTTGCTGATCGCACGAACGCTGACGACGACCGACGCGAAGCCGATCGCTGCCACCATGACCCGTACGGTCTCTGCATCCGGCATGGATTGGGGCCTGCTCGCCGCCGCGGGTGTTCTGACCTTGATCCCAGGGGCGCTGGTGATCTGGTTTGTGCGCAATTACATCGCCAAGGGCTTCGCCCTGGGGAGGGTTTGATGAGCTTTTCGCTTCCCGATTTTTCATGGATGGCATGGACCTGGCCGACGGCCACTTTCTTCGTCGTTATCGCATTGCTGCTGATCGGCATGGGGGTCTGGGAATACGCCGCTCCGGGCGGCAATCCCCGGATCGGAATCCTGCGCTTCGAGACGACGCGCGGTGACCGGCTTTTCCTTTCGCTGCTCGGCAGCGCCTTTATCCATCTTGCCTGGCTTGGTCTCGCTGGATCAAGCCTCTGGTGGGCTCTCGCTCTCTCCGTTGTCTACGCCGTTGGCGTATTCCGTTACGTGTGAGGCAAACTGATGCAGATGGCCGGGGTTTTCTGGCCGCCTGAGACGTGAAGACTGCAATCGCAAAACCCTGGGAGGATATCATGCGAAGGCATTTATTGACGACGACAGCAGCCGTGCTGCTGGCCATGACCGGGTCGGCCTATGCCGGCATGGACGAGGCAAAGACTTTTCTGGATAAAGAGATCGGCGACGTGTCGACGCTCTCTCGCGCCGACCAGGAAAAGGAAATGCAATGGTTCATCGATGCTGCGAAGCCTTTCCAGGGGATGGACATCAAGGTTGTTTCGGAAACCTTGACCACCCATAAGTATGAGTTCGAGGTTCTGGCTCCGGCCTTTACTGCGATTACTGGGATAAAGGTCACGCACGACGTCATTCAAGAGGGTGACGTTGTCGAGAAGATCCAGACACAGATGCAGACCGGGCAGAACCTGTATGACGGCTGGGTCAACGACTCCGACTTGATCGGCACCCACTGGCGCTATCAGCAGGTGCGCAACCTGACCGACTGGATGGCGGGCGAAGGCAAGGATGTTACCAACCCCGGCCTCGATATCGACGACTTCATCGGCACCAAGTTCACGACAGCGCCGGATAAGAAGCTCTACCAGCTTCCCGACCAGCAGTTCGCCAACCTCTATTGGTTCCGTTACGACTGGTTCAACGACGAGAAGAACAAGGCCGATTTCAAGGCGAAATACGGCTACGATCTCGGCGTTCCGGTCAACTGGTCGGCCTATGAGGACATTGCCGAATTCTTTACCGGCCGTGACGTCAACGGCAAGAAGGTCTTCGGCCATATGGATTACGGCAAGAAGGACCCGTCACTTGGCTGGCGCTTCACCGACGCCTGGCTTTCGATGGCCGGCAACGGTGACAAGGGTCTGCCGAACGGTCTTCCGGTCGACGAATGGGGTATCAAGGTCGACGAGAATTCGCGTCCCGTCGGTTCGTGCGTCGCGCGTGGCGGCGATACCAACGGCCCTGCATCGGTCTATTCGATCCAGAAGTATCTCGATTGGTTGAAGGCGTACGCACCGCCGGAAGCTCAGGGCATGACCTTCTCGGAATCCGGTCCGGTGCCGGCGCAGGGTAACGTCGCGCAGCAGATCTTCTGGTACACCGCGTTCACCGCAGACATGGTCAAGCCTGGCCTGCCTGTTATGAATGAGGACGGTACGCCGAAATGGCGCATGGCACCGAGCCCGCATGGCGTTTACTGGAAAGACGGCATGAAGCTTGGCTATCAGGACGTCGGTTCCTGGACGCTGATGAAATCGACCCCGACGGACCGTGCAAAAGCCGCGTGGCTCTATGCACAGTTCGTGACCTCCAAGACGGTTGACGTGAAGAAGAGCCAGCTCGGTCTCACCTTCATCCGCGAATCCACCATTCGCGACAAGAGCTTTACGGAGCGCGCTCCGAAGCTCGGCGGCCTGATCGAGTTCTATCGTTCGCCCGCCCGCGTCCAGTGGTCGCCAACCGGTACCAACGTTCCCGACTATCCGAAGCTGGCTCAGCTTTGGTGGCAGGCTATCGGTGACGCCGCTGCCGGCGCCAAGACACCGCAGGAAGCCATGGATTCTCTTTGCGGCGAGCAGGAGAAGGTCATGGGACGTATCGAGAAATCGGGCGTCCAGGGTGATATCGGTCCGAAACTCGCCGAGGAGCATGATCTCGCCTATTGGAACGCGGATGCGGTGAAGAAGGGCAACCTTGCGCCGCAGCTGAAGATCGAGAACGAGAAGGAAAAACCGGTCACGGTCAACTACGACGAACTCGTCAAGAGCTGGCAGTCGAAGTAAGGCGGACCAGGCCGGAAGCGACGGGGCTTCCGGCCATCACTTCCTGCCACCGGCAACAAGCCGGTGGCACCCACAATCTTTCTCTCATGAAACGTCCGCGTCCTGCTGTCCTCGGCAGGAGCGGTTTCGCGCGAGCCGGAGACGGATATGAGCGGCTATATTCTTTCAATCGACCAGGGCACGACCTCCTCGCGCGCGATCGTCTTCGACAGCGACATGAAAATGGCCGGCTCGGCGCAGGCGGAGATCACTCAATATTATCCGCAGCCCGGATGGGTGGAGCACGACGCTGCCGAAATCTGGCAGTCCGTCGTCGATACTGTGCGCAAGGCGATCGCCGATGCCGGACTTGATGCCGCCGACATTGCCGCGATCGGCATTACTAATCAGCGCGAGACTGCGGTCGTCTGGGATCGCAGGTCCGGGACACCGCTTCACCACGCGATCGTCTGGCAGGACAGGCGCACGGCCGAAATGTGCGAGAGCCTGAAGGCCGATGGATACGAGAAGCTGTTCAGCGCCAAGACCGGGCTGCTGCTCGACCCTTATTTCTCCGGAACGAAGCTGCGCTGGCTGCTCGACAATGTCGATGGCCTACGTGAGAAGGCGGAAGTGGGCGATGTCTGCTTCGGCACGATCGACAGCTGGCTGATCTACAATTTGACTGATGGACGCGTGCATGCCACCGATGCGACCAATGCATCGAGGACGCTGCTCTACAATATCGATGACGGCGCCTGGGATGAGGAGCTTCTCGGCATTCTTCGCATTCCGGCCGCCATGCTTCCTGACGTCAGGGAATGTGCCGATGATTTCGGCCGCGTCGACAAGGCGCTGTTCGGTGCGGAGCTTCCGATCCTGGGTGTCGCCGGCGACCAGCAGGCGGCGGCGATGGGCAATGCCTGCTTCGAGCCCGGCATGATGAAATCCACCTATGGCACCGGCTGCTTTGCCCTGCTGAACACCGGCCGGGATCGTGTTTCCTCTTCCAACCGGATGCTGACGACGATCGCCTGCCGGCTCGACGGCGAGACGACCTATGCGCTCGAAGGCTCGATCTTCATCGCCGGTGCCGCCGTGCAATGGCTGCGCGACGGCCTCGGCATCATCGGCCAGGCATCCGAGGCGGGGGTGCTTGCCGCCAAGGCCGATCCCGGACAGCAGGTCTACATCGTTCCGGCCTTCACCGGTCTCGGCGCGCCCTATTGGGATCCGGCCGCGCGTGGCGCGATCTTCGGTCTGACACGAAACAGCGGGCCGGCGGAATTTGCCCGCGCCGTGCTTGAATCCGTCGCCTACCAGACGCTCGATCTGCTGGTGGCGATGAAGAAGGACTGGGGCGTCAACCAGCTGGAAACGGTGCTGCGCGTCGATGGCGGCATGGCGGCTTCGGATTGGACGATGCAGTGCCTGGCCGACATGACCGGAAACCCTGTCGACCGCTCGGCGATCCGCGAGACGACGGCGCTGGGCGCAGCCTGGCTCGCCGGTTCGAAAGCCGGCATCTGGCCAGGCAAGCGGGATTTTGCGCAGGCCTGGGCCTGCGACCGCCGCTTCAGCCCTTCGATGGATGAGACCGAGCGGCAGGGCAAGATAATCGGCTGGAAGAATGCCGTCTCCAGAATGATTTCGGACGCCTCCGCGGGATAGAGCCGCTTCCCGCTCTTACGCGCCGGCGGCCTTTCTATTGATGAAGCTCAGGGCGAGCACGGCGAAGATCAGCGTTCCCGTGCCGACCTGCTGCCAGTAGAAATTCAGATCGGTCAGCAGCAAGCCATTGGCGACGATGCTGAGCAGCAGCGCGCCGAGAACGGTCCCGCCGACATTCGGCCGTCCGAGTGGGCTGAGCGTGGTGCCGATGAAGGTCGCGCCGATCGCATTCAGCAGGAAGGCATTGCCCGAGGAGGGGATGTAGGTGGTGACGGTTGCGGTCAGGATCAGGCCGGCGATTGCCGCGATCAACCCGACCAGGATGAAAGTCACCGCGACATGGGCCGGCGCGGCGATGCCGGAATAGCGCACGACGCCCGGCTGGATGCCGATCGACAGGATGACGCGGCCGAAACGCGTGCGGGCAAAGACAACGGCAGCGGCCGCGATGACGACGATGGCGGCGGCAAGCGGCACCGGAAAGCCGGCGATCGTGCCGTGGCCGAGAAAACGGAAGGCTTCCGGCACGCCGTTCGGCGGCAAATAGACCGGATTGCCGCCATTGGTCAGCAACTGCTGAACGCTGCGGCCGATGAACAGGGTGCCGAGCGTGGCGAGGAACGGCGACACGCCGATCCCGGAAATCAAGAGCGCGTTGAAGGCGCCTACGAACGCTCCGGCGGCCAGTCCCGCGAGGGCGGCGACTGCCACCGGCTGCCCGGCGACGACGAGCGAAACGAAGGCGAAGCTGGCAAAATCCATCGCCGTTCCCACCGAAAGATCGATGCCACCCGATGCGACGGCGAAGGTCATGGCGACCGAGACGATAGCCAGCAGCGTGAAATTGTTGACCAGAATGCTCTGCAGGTTGGCAGGCGTCAGGAAAGTCGGGGTTGCCACGGAGAAGGCGGCAAACACCGCAACCAGGGCGAGGATCAGCCCATAGCGCACCAGGCCGCCGGCGATGAGACGCGGCAAGTCGATGCTGGCGGGGGGAGGGGTCTGGAGCGACATGGTCAGGCCTCCTGCCGGCGCAGCAGCGTGGTCGCAGAAACGACGATGAGAATGAGCACGCCCTGGACGCCGCTGACCAGCGTGCTCGAAATGTTCAGCAGCTGGAAACCATTGACCAGGAAGCCGACCAAAAGGGCCGAAAGCAGCGTCCCGGTGATCGTCGGGACCAGCCGGCGCGAAAAGACCGAGCCGAGGAGGGCCGTCACGACGACGGGCAACAGCATCTCGCCAGCGCCGGTCGTGCTGCCGCTCAGATAGGAAACCGATAGGATGCCAGCGATGCCGCCGGAGACGCCGCTGGCAACGAAGGCGCCGGCCAGCAGCCGGCGAAGCGGCAGACCGGCGGCACGCGCCGCATCCGGAAACTCACCGACGGCATAGAGGCGCAGGCCGAGCGGGGTATATTGCACGATCGCCGTGGTGATGGCCGTGAAGCCAAGGAGCACATAGGCAAGAACCGGGATGCCGAAAGCATCCGAGGCCGAGAGCGCCGACAGGAAAGGCGTCGAGGCCGGCAGGACGGTATTGCCGGTCAGCACCAATTCCAGGCCGGCGACGACGTTCATGACGGCAAGCGTGGCCAGCAGCGGCACGATGCCGGCATAGACGATGGCAATGGCATTGACCGTGCCGATCAGGGCGCCGGTGAGGATCGCCGCCGCAATCGCCGTCGCATCGCCGTAGCCGAGCTGCGTCAGGCTCGCATAGACGGCAGCGCTGAGGCCCATATTGGCAGCCAGCGACAGGTCGATGCCGCCGGTGACGACATTGGAGCCGCCGGCAATCAGCACGATCGTCAACCCGATGGCAAGCACACCGGAGATGGCCGATTGACCAAGTACGTTGCCTATATTGCCGATGCTGAGGAAATAGGGTGCGGTCAGCGAAAAGATGATCAGGATGGCGGCGAAAGCGATCAGCGATCCGAAGCGCAACGCGGTCGCTGCAATATTGCCGGCCGGCCGGGGAGGCGGTTCCGCAGCGGAAAAACCGGAAGGCGCGAATTCTACTTCAGCCGACATGGCGTTGTCCCTCGGATGATCCGGTCGATTGAGCGAGCACCGCATCTGCTGTGGTCTCCGACGAGACGAATTCCCGCACCACGCGGCCGCGGAAGAGCACCAGGATGCGATCGGTGATGCCGATGAGCTCGGGCAGATCCGAAGACAGCACGATGACGCCGGCGCCGCGCGACGCGAGTTCGCCGATCAGCGTATAGATCTCGACCTTGGAGCCGATATCGACGCCGACTGTTGGTTCGTCGAGGAGATAGACCTCGGAGCGGCGGCTCAGCCACTTGGCGATGGCGATCTTCTGCTGGTTGCCGCCCGAAAGCGTGCGCAGCAGGGCATCGCGGCCATTGGTCTTCACTTGCAGCCGCGTAATCAGAGTGTCCACTTCTTGCTGTTCGCGTCTGCGATCGAGAAACCCGAAGCGCGTGAAGCGGCCAAGGCTGGAAAGGCTGATATTTTCCGCGACGCTGAGGTCGAGCGCGACGCCGTGGCGACGGCGATCTTCCGGCACCAGGGCGATCTCGCGACCGGCCGCCTGGGTGGGATTGGTGAAACGGGCAGCTTTGCCGCTGACCTCGATATGGCCGGAAGCCGGGGTCTCCAGACCGAAGAGAGTGCGGACCAGCTCCTTTGCGCCGGAGCCGAGCAGGCCGGTGAGGCCGAGCACCTCGCCGCGGCGAAGCGTGAAACTGATGTCGTTATATTTCCCCGGCGCCGACAGCTGCTCGACCTTGAGGATTTCCGCGCCGGGCGTCACCTGCGGCTTCGGAAACATCTCCTTGATGTCGCGTTCGACCATCAGCCGCGCAATCGCGCCAGCCGAGGTCTCCCCGATCGGCAAGGAGGCGACGTCCAGCCCATTGCGCAGCACGGTGACGTGGTCGCAGAGCTCTTCGATTTCGTTCAGGTAATGCGAGATATAGATGATGGTGACGCCTTCGTCGCGCAGACGGCGGATCAACCGGAAGAGGATATCGGCCTCGCGGCGCACCAGTGCGGCCGTCGGCTCATCGAAGACGAGCACCTTCGGCTGATTGAGGAGCGCGCGGGTGATTTGCACGATCTGCTTTTCGGCAGTCGACAATTCGCTGATCAAGGCGGCGTTCGGCAACCGGATACCGAAATAGTCGTTGAGAATATCAGACGCGCGACGTTGCATCAGTCGCCGGTCGAGGAACGGTGTGCCCGATATCCGCGGTTCCCGGCCAAGGAACAGAGCTTCGCCGACGGTGAAGGTCGGCACCAACAGCCGGTCCTGGTGAATGAAGTGGATACCGAGCTCTTCGGCAAGATGCGGTGTCAGCCTGTCGAATGTTTGCCCTTCGATCTCGATCCGGCCGCCATCCGGCTGATGAAGACCGGCCAGCAGTTTGATCAGCGTCGACTTGCCGGCGCCGTTCTGGCCGACGAGACCGTGGATGGTGCCGCGCCTGACGATCAGCGACGCACCGGCAAGCGCCTGCGCACCGCCGAAATGCTTGACGATGCCTTCAAAGCGGATGATGTCGTTGCGTGCCGTCACCGGCGGCTTCAACGAAATGGCCGTCATATCGATCTCTCCGGGCGGGCAGATTGCGAGCGATCCGGCGATGGCCGGACCGCTCGTGTTCAGTGTCAGCCGATGCCGAGCTTCTTGGTGACTTCGCCGACATTGGCCTTGTTGGCGAGCAGTGCCGGAACATAGGTCTCGCGCGGCAGCGTCTGGCCGGCGAGCAGCTTGGCGACGTTGCGGATGGCGGTGCGGCCGATTTCCGCCGGCTGCTGGGCGACATCGGCACCGGCTGGCGAATTCGGATCGGCGATGAGCTGGAGCACTTCCGGGCTGCCATCGACACCGTAGGTGCGGATCTCGGTTCGCCCGGCGGCCGCCAAGGCCTGGGTCGCGCCAAGCTGCGGAATGTCCCAGGCCGACCAGATTGCCTTGATCGAACCCTTTTCCGGATACTTGTTGAGGATCGCCGTGATCTGCGTGAAGGCGTCCTGCACGGTATTCGGAATGACGTCGCGCAGTTCCGGCTGGAGGATTTTGACCTTCGGGAAATATTTGACGACATTGACCAACTGGTCGTAGCGGATCGCGCAGGGGGTTACGCCGTAGAAGCCGTTGAAGACGACGATATTGCCTTCGCCGCCAATATCGGAGACGAGCTGCAGCGCCAGGTCCTTGCCGATGCCCCAGTTATCGGAGGTGGTGTTGTTGATCGAATTGGTCGAACCGACGTCGACGGTCAGAACCGGGATCCCGGCATCGCGCGCCTTCTTCAGCCAGGGATCGATGACGCTGAGCGTTCCAAGGATCTGAACGATCGCATCCGGCTTCTGGGCAATCAGCGTCTGCAGCTGCGAGACGAGCTTGCCGTCATTGCGTCCGGCATCGACGGCGATCGGCTCGCCACCGAGGCGCTTTACCTCCTCGATCTGGGCATTATAGGCCTGCAGGTCGAAGAAGTGATCGGTGCCGGTTGCGCTGATGGCGATGCGCTTGCCTTTCAGCGACAGTTCTTCGCCCGCGGCAAAAGCCGACTTCTGTCCGATGAGCGATGCACCGGCGACGGCGACCCCGGCCGCCGCAGACAGTTTCAGCAGCTCTCGTCTTCCGAGACCGTTTTCAGACTTTTCGATACTCATCGCAATTTCTCTCCAATTAATTATGTCTATAGATTAAATGGATTAATGCGGATGGATAGGAACGAATTTCCAAAAGAACGATCTCCGGGGGAAAGAGTGGACAAAACGAAAGCTCTTCCCTGGCCGCGGTTTCCCGCGACCAGGGAAGATTCCGGAGGCCTCGGCGGTTTTCAGAGCGGTCGATGAGTCTGCAGCCACCGATCAAGAAGAACATGCACTGCATAATTCTTGCGCATGCGACCAAATTTGCCGAAGGCGAACTCCTGCCGGGCCGCGGTGCCGTGTGGCGCGACAGCAGGCGTAAAATCACGATTTAACGGGGCACCGTCGGGTTTATGCTGCGACGTTGATATCCAGCGCGAAGCTTCGCTCCACTTGGCGCGCAACTTGCCTCTCCCCTGCCAGGGAGAATGAAACAATGCCCGATATCGACCCGCAGATTTTCTCAATAAGCCGGCCATCCCTTGGAGGCTACAAGGCTTTCGTTCAACGCGACATGATTGTCGAGACCTATCGTAGCGCCGCGGGGCAAATGGTTTCGAGGGGCTCCCTTCATCGAATTTCGATCAACCGCACGGCGCACGGCAAATATGCCTATCGGCTTGGAAGCGGGGCATTCCGCAAAGTTGAGAGGCCGCCGTTCACCCTCGGATTTCAACCGGCCGCCACCGTTCTTGAAGTCGATGGCGATGCGGCGGATTATATCTCGATCTTCCAGTCACCTGCGCTCTACAGCAGCATTGGCGGCTCTCGCTTCGATTCCGAGCATTGGGATAGTGATGCGCTCAGCGCGACGACTGATCCGACAACGCTGCAGGTCGCGCTCTCCCTTGCATTTGCCGCCGAGAAGACCGGGCGCGACGACCCGCTTTTGATGCAGCATCTGGGGATGGCGCTCGCCTGTTGCGTTGTAAAACTGCTGGGCGCCAAACCTGAAGCCGGCGATCGTCCGCTGACATCGGAGAACCTTCGACGGGTGATCGACTACATCGAAAACCTGCTTGGCAAATCCGATCTGAGTGTGGAGGAGCTGGCCGGGGTGGCCCATATGAGCCCCTTTCACTTCAGCCGGGAATTCAAACGGGCGGCTGGCATGGCGCCGCATCGCTTCGTTCTCGAACGCAGGATCGAACGAGCACGGCTTTACCTCGCCGATGGCAAGGAGACGCTCGCAAACATCGCTTATGCCACAGGCTTTTCCAGCCAGGCGCACTTCTCCAGCGTCTTTCGCCGTCTGATGGGGGCGACACCGAAGGAATACCAGCGTTCGGTCCGTCTTTGAGCCGGCTCTTGCCGATGACAGATCAGCAGCTTTGCGAAAGACAACCGCACGAATTTGAAATCTCTTGAGGCTGCGGTCTGCGAGGCTTTTCCCATCAGGAGGCCCATATGACCGCTTTTGCCCAAACCAATCCGATTACCGACATCTGCTTTTTGGTCGAGGACATCGACAAAGCATCGGCCTTCTATGTCGAGCGGCTTGGCTTCAAGCCGCGCCGCCGGGCTCCGGGCTTTGCCGATTTCAAAGGGGCGGGCGTGACGCTGGCGCTCTGGGAGATCGAGCATATCGCCGAGAATACCGGTGTCTCAAGCCGCCGTGCCCCGCAAGGTGCGCACAAGGCCTGCGCGGCCATCGAGCTCGCCTCGCCAGAGCAGGTCGATGCTGCCTATGCGGAGCTGAAAGCTGCGGGCGTGCTCTTCCACGCGCCGCCGCAGGATTATGTCTGGAACGCGCGATGCGTCTATTTCGCCGATCCTGACGACAATCTCTGGGAAATCTATGCGTGGTCCGCAGGTGGCCCGATCGGTGACATCGGCCCGCAATAGCGAGCGCAATCGGTCGGTCGTCCAACAATCCAACAAGGGGAAAGGCAAACAAATGAACGGGGAAGACAAACAAATCGTGGTCGACAGGCGTACCGTCCTGAAGGGCGGAGCCTTTGCCGTTGCTGCAGCGACGGCAGGGATCAGCGTGTTCGTGCCGCGTCACTCCAAAGCCGCCGCATCCAAGGTCGTCATCAAATATGACTGGCTGATGAGCAACGGACAGATCGGCGATATCGTCGCAGTCAAGCGTGGGCTGTTCGAGGCCGAGGGTCTCGACGTCGAGTTTTCCCCTGGCGGTCCCAATTCGGCAACGGTGCCGCCCGTGATCACGGGTGATGCGCAGCTCGGCCAGTTCTCGGATTCGGCACAGCTTCTTCTTGCCAGGTCATCCGGCGTGCCGATCAAGATCTTCGCCTGCGGTTTCCGCATGGCGCCTTTCGCCTTCTATTCGCTGCCCAAGGCGCCGATCCGCACCGTCAAGGACATGATCGGCAAGCGCATCGGCATCCAGCCGACGGCTCGTTATGTCCTTGATGCCATCCTGCTGAAGAACAATATCGATCCCTCGAGCCTGACCATCACCAATATCGGCTTCGACATGACGCCGCTGATGACCGGTCAGGTCGATGCAGTGACCGGATGGATCACTAACACGCAAGCCCTTTCCATCATCGGCCCCGACCGCATTGATCTGATAATGAAGGACACGGGCCTGCCGTCCTACGCCAACGTCTATTTTGCCACCGACGATGCCGTCAGCGGCCATGCTGAGACATTGGCAAAGGTGTTGCGTGCGGTCGCCAAGGGTTGGGCCTGGACGCATGACCATCCCGAGGAGGCGGTCAAATTGACGGTGGAGGCCTATCCGCAGCTCGACCTTGCCGTGGAGCTGAAGACGATACCGCGCATATTGTCGCTGAGCTTCGACGCAGCAACCGGTAAGGATGGCTGGGGCAGTTTCGATCCGGCGGCGCTTGCCGAACAGATTTCCGTCTACGACAAGATCGGCCAGTTCAAGAGCGGCGCGCCGAAGCTGGAGGACTGCTATACGGCCAAAATCCTGGACATGACGGCGGACGACCGCCCGAAGATTGCGTGAGAGCGGATTTGCCTGAAGCAGCGGCCATCGAAACCAAGGATCTGGCTGTCGGTTATGCCGGCGCTGTCGAGACGACCCGCATTCTGTCCGGCGTCGACCTCAGCGTCGGCAGGGGCGAGTTTCTGACCATTCTCGGTCCCTCTGGCTGCGGCAAGTCGACCTTGCTGCGTGCCGTGGCGGATCTTCTCCCGCCGCTTGACGGGCGGCTGTCGGTGCTCGGCAGGACAGCGTCGGAGGCGCGCCGGCGGCGCGAGGTCGCCTTCGTCTTTCAGGACGCAACGCTGCTGCCGTGGCGGACCGTGAAAGAGAATGTCGCGCTGCCGCTGCAGGTGGGGAAGAAGAGCGTCTCGCGATCGGTCGATCCGCGGCCCGACCACTGGATCGAACTGGTCGGCCTGTCACATCTAGCCGACCGCTATCCGCATCAACTGTCCGGGGGCCAGCGCCAGCGTGTCGCCATTGCGCGCGCGCTTCAATGCGAGCCGGATATCCTGCTCATGGACGAACCCTTCGGCGCGCTCGACGAGATCACCCGCGAACGACTGAACGACGAGCTTCTGGACGTCTGGCGCCGGACCGGCACGACCATCCTGTTCGTCACCCACAGCGTCGTCGAGGCGATCTATCTCGGCGGACGCGTGCTGGTGCTGGCGGCCAATCCGGGCCGCGTTCAGGCGTTGATCGATCTTGCGCCACTGAAAGACGAGCGCGGCCTCTGTCGGCGCGAGAGCCTCGATGTCCAGGAGACAGCCGCCCGTCTGCGCCAATTGCTGCAGCAGGGGAGTTCGGCTGCATGACGCATCGTCCGTTATCACTCGCCGAGGCAATCGGCCTTCCTGTTATCGGCGCCCTTTCGCTGCTTCTCGCCTGGCAATGGCTGGTGCCGGCTCTCGGTATTCCCGCCTATATCGTTCCAACGCCGCTGGCGATCCTGCGCACGCTTGGCATCGAATGGCGCTTCCTTCTGTCGAATGCGATTCCGACATGGGGCGAGGCGGGTCTCGGTTTCCTCCTGGGCAACAGTCTCGCCGTGATCATGGCGATTGCCTTTGTCTACAATCCGCGCTTCCAGGCCGCCTATTTTCCCGTTGTCCTGCTCTTCAACACCATCCCCGTGCTGGCGCTTGCGCCGATCATCATCCTCATTTTCGGCCTCGGCATGCTGCCAAAGGTCATCATCGCCGCTCTCATCTGCTTCTTCCCAACCCTGGTGAATACGGCCCGGGGCCTCAATCTGGCGACTGCGAGCGAGCTTGACCTGATGCATGTGCTTTCGGCGAGCGGGTGGGAGACGTTCTGGCGCTTACGCGCCCCACGATCCGCCCCCTTGCTTTTTGCGTCGCTGCGCATTTCGGCAACCACCTGTGTGATCGGCGCGATCGTCGGGGAGTGGATCGGCTCGAACCAGGGGCTGGGCGCCGTCATCATCCAGTCGACATTCAACTATCAGGCGGAAAGGCTTTTTGCCGCCGTCGTGCTCGCCTCGTTCTCCGGTATCGTCTTTTTTGCCGCTGTTGCCCAGATCGAGCGGATTTTCCGTCGGCTGCAGCCGGCGCGCAACTGAAAGCGTTCAATGCGGGCAGCACATCTCCGTGACTGGCTCATCGCCTGGGCAAACAGGGGATGGCCAAAACGCTGACACTTTCCAGCATATGGCAAGGCCTCCCGCTTTGTCTGCGGGAGGCCTTGCTTCCGCTATTCGTCCATCGTCTCCCGGATGTCGGAGAGATCGATGCCATGAGTGTCGAACCACCAGGCGGGACTCATGTCGGAATGGCGTTCACGCAGACGCAGATATTTGGCGCGCAGCCGCTTCTGGCGCTCGACCTCTTCCCGGAAGAAGGGGTGATCGAGCGTGCCGCCCATCTTGTGGATGCGACGAAGCAGTTTTCGCAAGACATATCCCTGCTCCCTGTTGCCCGGCCGGTAGCCGCTTTCCACGATTGTCATGACCGTCTCGCACAGTGTCCCAAGCGCATCGTCTTGCGGCGTGCCGTTGACGATCATGTCGAGGCGCTCGAGACCGAAGCCGACGTCGATGCAGGTGCCGAGCGGATTGACGATGTTTCCGATCTCGACGCCATCCTTGTAGAACTCGGTGCAGTATCCGCTGATGCTGCCATCGCTCCACATGCATTCCGGATCCGGCATGATGGCCACGCGCCCGCCATAGAGCGGCGTCCATTCCACCAGGCGGTCGGGATGGATCGTCACATGATCCGGCACGAGCCCCACCGTTCCCAGAAACTCGAGCCAGAAATCGATGGCATTGCCGACGGTCATTTCCCTAAACGAGAAAAGGCCGAGCATGGAGAAATGGAGAAGATGAGTTCCGTCGCCGATTTCGTCGAGGTCGCCCATGCGCAGGCAAGCCTGGCTGTTTGCGATTGTTCCACTATGGGAGGGATCGGTGAAGAGGGGCTTGTACTGCTGCATTCCAGCGCTGCAGAAGAGCGTGGTATCGTCATGCGGCCGTACGGATTCGATGTGTATGAAATCAATGCCCTTGTAAAGGCAGAAGTGTTGATATTGCTGGATCAGGCGTCCCGCGGTGACATAGGCAACCTCCTTCATTGTTCGTGTGCCTTAGGTAAAGATAGCGGTCTCTCGCGCGCACGGCAATCCGCCGCTATCGAAGATAAGCCGGGATGGCACCCTTGAACATCGCCTCACTTGAGGCTAGATATATCCTCAAGTGATAAGGAGCTTTGTCATGATGGGATTTGCAGTCATCGCAGACGTTCTCGGACTGCCCGCCCGGGAACCGGCGTCGCGCTCGGCCTTTGGCCTGCTCTCCAGCATCGAGGAAGGCTTGCCGGTCAAGGCGCTTGATCGCATGGCGCTGCTTCTGGCGCCTGATGATACTCAGTTCAAGTATAGGCTCGTTCCGAAGGCCACCTATGAGCGGCGCAAGTCCAAGCATCGGCTCTCCTCCGACGAGGGCATAAAGCTCGCCCGTCTGGCGCGCGTCTGGGGATCGGCGCTGGATGTCTGGCAGACCGAGACCGAGGCGCGCGATTTCCTGTTTCGGCCGCATGCGATGCTGGAGGACAGGCGGCCGATCGACGTGGTGATCCAGAGCGAGATCGGCGGCGAGCTCGTGCTCGATATTCTCGGAAGCCTGAAATACGGCAGCGCTGCGTGAGCGCACAGGTTCTTGACCGCACACTGACATCCGTCCGCATCGGAGATCCCCACGGAACCTATCCGATCTTCGACGCCACCGGCTCGACCATCGCGCCTGGCCGGTGGAACACGTCGGGCAGCCCGATCATCTATACGAGCGAGCATTATTCGACGGCACTGCTCGAAAAGCTCGTCCATGGCAGCGGGCGGCTGCCACCCAATCAGCACTATGTCACGATCACCCTACCGCGTGGGCTAAGCTACGAGGTTTTCTCCGAGCCCGCGCTGCCCGGCTGGGACAGCATGCCGGCAAACGTCAGCAAGGCTTTCGGCGAGCGCTGGTGCCAGGAAAAGCGCAGCGCCATCCTGCTGGTGCCAAGCGTCGTCGCCCGCGTCGACCGCAACGTGCTGATCAATCCGGCCCACCCGGAATTCCCGTCGATCACCACCAGCCTCCACCAACCGGTCTTCTGGGATCGTCGCTTGTTCGGCATGTGACGGGTTGCGCTGCAATCAACGTTTCCGCTGAGCAGATCAAAACGCCGGACAGATGAGGCTTGGTCAGCAGATCATGATGCTGCCACCAAACGCGCCGACAATAGTACTCGGCCCGACGTAGCCAAGGCCTTTATCCAAAGGCACAGGAGGCCATTTTAAACGAGGAAGTGGCTGCCTCGACTGCTCACGCGTCCGTCTCCCATGGATTTATCACCGCTGCGCCGGTGTCGTCAAAATCGCCGACATTGCGAGTGACGACAATCAGATCATGAACGATCGCGGTTGCGGCGATCAGCCCGTCGATATCGCCACGCGGCCGGATGGCGGCGATGCGGCCCCATTCGACGGCGATCTCGTCGGTCACCGGCAGGATCCGGTCGCCATGATCATAACGCAGCTTGCGCAGCCACTCGGTGAGATGCGCCGCGGTCTTCGGATCCGATTTCTGTTTGAGGGCAATGCCGCGCATGATCTCGCCAAGCGTCAACGCGCTCAAGTGGATGGTGAGCGGATCGACGGAGCGCAGCCAGGAGACCGCCTGCGGCGTGCCGCGTCGCGCCTCCGAGACGATGTTGGTGTCGACCAGATACATCAGAAGGCAACGTCGCGGCTTGGAGTCTTGTTGCGTGCTTCTACCGCATCGGCGAACTCATCGTCCCAGGCGGGGCCACCGAGCAAGTCGTCGACGAGGGTCGGCCTGCCGGCACGCAGGGCGTCGTAGTCGCGCGCGGATAGAACGACGGCCGTACGCTCGCCCCGCACGGTCACCACCTGCGGCCCTTCTTGTCGGGCCTTCTGCACGACCTTCGAAAATTGGTTCTTGGCGTCCTGCAACTGCCATTCCATCGATTCTGCTCCTAGCTAGACTGTCTAGCTATGTAGTCTTGGAATGTCGACGCGTCAACGGCGGGACGCTCCTGAACGACAGAGTCCGGTTCTACTATTGGATGTCATAACGAAGTTCAAAATCGTTGTGTCGGCGATGGGCGCTTGTTGGTCCTCATGGAAGCCGCGATCACGCTCTCTGCCGCGGCGAGCGGGCCATCAGCCTGGCATAGGCGATGGCCGACAGCATGTTGACGTGGTTTGCCTTGCCGGTGCCGGCGATGTCGAAGGCGGTGCCGTGATCGACCGAGACGCGGTCGATCGGCAGGCCGAGCGAGACGTTGACCGCCGTGTCGAAGGCAACGAGCTTGATCGGGATATGGCCCTGGTCGTGATACTGGGCGATGACGAGATCGAAGGCGCCGTTATAGGCGCGGGCAAACACCGTATCGGCCGAGATCGGACCGACGACGTCGATGCCCTTTGCCTGCGCCTGCTCGACGGCGGGCGCCAGGAATTCCGTATCCTCGGTGCCGAACAGGCCGTTTTCGCCGCAATGGGGATTGAGGCCGGCGACGGCGATGCGCGCTGTTTTGCCAAGCCGCAGGAAGTGTCGATGGCCAGCTTCGATGGTGGCCAGAACACGCTCGGTCTTGGCGCGCTCGATCGCACCCTTCAGCGAGATATGGGTGGAGACGTGGATGGTGTTCAGCCGCTCGGAGGCAAGCAGCATGAAGGAGCTCTTCGAGCCGGTGAGATGCGCGAGCAGCCCGGTATGGCCGTCATGGTGATGGCCGGCGAGGTTCATCGCCTCCTTGTTGATCGGCGCGGTCACGATGACGTCAGCTTGACCCGACATGGCGAGATCGACGGCGCGGGTGATGTAGCGCACCGAGGCATCGCCGGCGACGGGGCTGACCTTGCCGATCTCAGGTAGAGCCGCACCGAGCGCCACTTCGTCGACGGCGATCCTGTCGTCACCGGGTGCATCCGCAGGCCCGAACCGCAGTCCGGTGCCGGTGACGCGGTCGGCGCGCTCCAGCGCTTCGACATTGCCGACGATCACGAAATCGCGGCGCTCTTCCCTCGGAAGGGCTGCCAAGGCCTTGACGATCACCTCGGGGCCGACGCCGGCCGGATCGCCGAGCGTCACGGCAACTTTCGCATTCCTGTCCATCGATCGAGTCCCTTCTAAAAAACCTTACCGCTTAAAAGGCAGCCGCGTAAATCGCGCGAATGTCGGCCCGAGAGAGATCTCGCGGATTGTTATCGAGCAGACGGCGAATGGCAAAGGCGTCGTCGGCCATGGCGTCGAGATCACTTTCCGGCACGCCGAGGCCTGAGAGCTTCATCTCGATGCCGAGTTCGGCGCAGAAAGCATAAGCCGCATCGAAGACGGAGGTGACGTTGCCGGAGGTTTCACACCCAAGCGCCTCCATCACCGCCTTGGTTTTCTCAGGCGCGGACGGTGTATTGAAGGCGAGAACATGCGGAAAGATCAGCGCATTTGCCGCGCCATGGGCCACATGCCAGCGCGTTCCGAGGGGATAGGCGAGCGCATGGCCGCCGGCGGTGTTGACCGGGCCGAGGCAGAAGCCACCGTAAAGCGAGGCGAGCGAGAGGCCGGCGCGCGCTTCAGCGTCGTTGCCGTCCTTGACGGCGCGGGCGAGATATTTGCCGACGAGCCGCGTCCCCTCGATCGCATAGATGTCGACCATCGGATGCGCCTTGCGGTTGGTGAAGGCCTCGACGCAATGGGCCATGGCATCGACGCCGGTGGCGGCCGTCGTGCGAGCCGGGACGCTGAAGGTCAAAGCAGGATCGATGACGGCGATATCGGCCAGCATATGCAGGCTTTCGACGGCAAGCTTTGCCATCGTCGCCGGATCGGTGACAAGCGCACGGATGCCGGCCTCGCTGCCGGTGCCCGATGTCGTCGGCACCTGGGCAAGCGCTACCTTGCGCGGCCCATGCACCTTGTTCGGACCGACGACCTCGTGCAGCGTTTGGGCAGAGCCGGCAAGCACGGCGGCAAGTTTTGCTAGATCCATGGCGCTGCCACCGCCGAAGCCGACAATCAGCTCGGCATCGGCGGCGTTTGCCGCCGCCAGCACCTTTGCGAGATTGGCCGTATCCGGTTCGGGCGTCACTTCGGCAAAGACGGTTACCTCGCCCTTCAGCTCCAGTACGTCGATGCGCGAGGCATTGAAGGCATCGGAGATGACGAGCGTGCGACGATAGCCCTTTTCGGCGGCCCATTTGCCGAGCTTTCCCGCCGTGCCGACGCCGAATTCGATCAGATGCGGCCGAACTATCGTGATCGGCGAATCCAAGCTGGCCATGAACCAGTCCTCCCTGCAAGATCTTGCGGCAATATCATCGTCCTCTTTAATGTAAAGTTGTAATGTCAATGTCAAGCCAGCATTCCAGAGAGCAGAAGTTTTTATCATCTGACGTGCGCTCGAGCGCGCTTCAACGCGGCGTGCTGTGCCAATATCGATAAAGATATCAGTGTGTTATGAAATTCGTCTTGGTTATGCCGGCATTTCATGCACCGCTGGCCCATCATCTTTGCGACGGCGGTGAATAATCTGAGCCTGTTGTCAATTTCCCCGTCCGTCAACCCGCAGCCGTTGCCATCCTGCATCCTTGCGATCGGACGCAGGTTTACAATTTTCCGGCTGCCGCTTTGCTCACGGCAGGGATTGCGGGGCGAGGCGCACATATTTGATGGCGCGCCGGTAGTAGGTGTAGGCGATATGGAGCGTGCCGTCGCCGCCCTGGACGATCGAGGGGTAGGAGAACTCGCGGTTCAGCGACTCTTTCGAATTGTTGCTGAGGCAGAAGCCGTCGCCGGTATCGAGATCGATGCGATGCGGAAAGCTCTTGCCGCCATCCCTTGATATCGCCAGGCTCAGCGGCGCACGCGGAACACCCCAGACGGCCTTGCGTGCGCTGGTATCGGCAACGACGGTGGTCTCTCCAGCATCGCCACCCTCGATTTCGTCATAGAGAGACTGGCGACGTGCATCCGACATGCCGGCATTCGAATGGTTGTAAACCATTGCGATTGCTCCATCATTCAGGATCGTGGCCTGGATCGAGGAGTTGTTGTTCGGCAGTTCGGCGGGCTCGGGCGCACTCCATGTCTCGCCGCCATCGGATGATCGGCTGGAAAGGATGTTTTCGGCAAAACGATTGCGGTAGAAGGCGATCATCTCGTCGCCGCCAAGCGGCAGGATGTTCATGTGCACCGCGCCTATACTGTCTGGAATATCGCGCATCTGCCAACTCGCGCCGCCATCACGTGACATCAGCACCGCAGCCGTATCGGCATCGCCGCTCCAGCGCTGGCCATTCAGGCCGACGCAACGGAAGACCGGAAGCAGCCAATCGCCCCTGCCGTTGACGACGATCTGCTGGCGAACGAAAGTGCCGGGACTGTCGCAGAGAATTTGGACCGGGCCGAAAGTCTGGCCGCCATCACCTGAAATCCGGCATTTGACAACAGAACCGTCCTGATTGCCGGAAGTCTGCGAGGTATAGAGCAGCCATACGTTTCCGTCTGGAGCGTTGAAAATCAACGGGTTCTGTTCGGATTTCTCCGGGTCGTCGCTCATCTTTTCCGGCACAGACCAGCGCTCGGAGCCCGGCGCCAGCCGCGACATGTAAATCGAGATGTCGCCCATGCCCTCCATCGTGCCGCCGAACCAGACGCATGTCAGCGTACCGTCGGGCAGGAAGGCGAGATTTGCGGCATGGTTCTGGATGCAGGGGGAGGGCAGATAGGCATCCGCACGACCCTCGATCGTGGGGTGAGGGGCGATGGCCCCGGTCATCAGGGCCGGAACGGCTTCCGGAGGCAGGCCGGTAAAACTCATGACGGATCTCCTCAAGGCAGCTTGGCATAGCTTTCAGCGAGTGCGGCATAGTCGGCATCGCCGAGCGGCACCAACGGCGCACGCGTGCGCTTCCAGGCGGGATTGCCGGTCTTCAGCCCCACCATCGCCTTGATGGTCGGGATCTGGACGTAGGAATTGGAAAGCGTGCGATAGGCGTTGATGCGCGCTTGCGCCGCCTCGACATCGGCGGCGCGCGCCTCGTCATGGACATGGTCGTAGACGGTGCGGAGCGAATTCGCCACGAGATTGGAGGTTGCCGTGATGCAGCCAGCGCCGCCCGCCTTCAGCAACGGCAGCAGCAGCGGATCGGCGCCCGCCAGCACCGAGAAGCCGGGATGGGCGGCGATGATCGCCTGCATGTTGTTGAAATCTCCGGCAGATTCCTTGATGCCGACGACCGTTTCCGGGAAGGCTGCAATCAGCCGCCCGATCAGCGGAATGGACAGCGGAACGCCTGAAACCTGTGGAATATGATAGAGGATGACCTGCAGGCGGGTGTCGGCGACCTTTTCCAGCACCTGCGAATAGGCGGCGAAGAGACCATCGTCGGAGACGCCCTTGTAGTAGAAGGGTGGCAGCATCACCACCTTGGTGACGCCAAGCGACAGCGCGTGCCGGGTCAATTCCACAGTCTCGGGAATGGCGACGACGCCAGTGCCCGGCAAAAGCCTGTCGGCGGGAATGCCGGCCTTCAGTGCTGCTTCCAGAATGGCACGGCGCTCGGCTCCGGAGAAGGAATTGGCCTCGCCCGTCGTGCCGAGCAGCGCCACGCCATGGCACCCCTCGGCCAGCAACTGCCGGCAATGGTCGGTGAAAAGGCCGAAATCCGGCCTGTTGTCCGCCGTCAGCGGCGTTGCGGAGGCGCTGAAAACGCCGGTAATCCTGTGATGGCTCATTCCGCCCTCCTCGGCGCGTCCTGTCTTGCCGATCCGTGTTCGAACCGGGAGGCTGCGCATTGCAATTGTCATCGGTCTGTCGCGATGGAGTGCAAAGAACTTTTATATTGCCGCGCTTTTGTCAAGAAGACAAAATGCCGTGAAGCCGCCGCGAAAACTTATCTATCTGTTATAACTCATATATTTTCAGGAGAAAATTTTGTTCGGATTGAAATCGCGATTTTTTGTTGACATATTTACAATAACGAGAGAACGATACGGAACGGATTGTGCTGCGCCTGGCAGGTGCAGGGAGAGCGCTGCCGAATTCACTCTGGGAGGAATGCCATGTCTGATCAATCGGATAAAACCAAAATATCACGTCGTAACGCGCTGAAGCTCGGCCTTGCAGCCGGTGTCGGCCTCACCGTATTCGGGATGAATGCCCGCATCGTCATGGCCGATGAAGGCCAGGTCCTGAAGGTCGCAAATCCGGCCTTCGACCAGGACTGGTCGCCGCTGCGCGGCGGCGGCAGGACGTTCCGCTGGAATTCGATCTGGTGGGCATCGCCGATGTATTTCGACAGCGAAGGCAATATCAAGCCCTACGTCTTCACCAGCTGGGAATCGGCCGACAACACAGTCTGGACCTTCAAGCTCGACCCGAAGGCCGTCTTTTCCGACGGCAGCAAGATCACCTCGGCGGATGTCAAGGGATCGTGGGAAGTCTCCTCGATGCCCAACACCAAGAACCAGCGCGCCGACCAGGTGCTGAGCAGGGTCAAGGGTTACGCCGAAATCGCCGCCGGCTCCGGCAACGAACTGACTGGTGTCGCGACACCCGACGAGGGGACGGTCGTGGTGACGCTTGGTGCCGCAGACCCGATCTTCTTCATGCGCCTGGCAAACCACATCGCGCCGATCACCAAGGCATCGCAGTCGCGCGGCAGCGACGGCGAGGAGATCATCGATTGGTATAAGCCCGATAGCAAGCCGGTCTTCTCCGGTCCGTTCAAGCTGACGAGCATCGACATCGACGCCGGCAAACTCTCTTTCGAGCCGAATGAGAACTTCTTCGGACCGAAGCCGAAGCTTGCCCGTATTGATATCACCTCGATCGAGGATAATGTCACGGCAACGTCGCTGATCAAATCGGGCGAGTTCAACGCCCATACCGAACTTGTCACCTCGACCATCATCCAGGATCTTGGTCCGGAATTCTCGGCCGGCCCGCTGATCCCGACCAGCCAGCATTTCTGGTTCAACATCTCCCGCGCGCCGATGGACGATCCGAAGGTCCGCCAGGCGCTGATCATGGCCGTCGATCGCGACGGCCTGTTCAAGGCGTCCTATCCCGACGGCCCGCACAAGAAAGCCGACCAGATCCTCAACTCGGTTCCGGGTGCGGAGAATTCCGGTTTCGAGCCTTATCCCTATGATCCGGCTGCTGCCAAGAAGCTGCTTGCGGAATCGACCTACGGCGGTCCGGAGCGCCTGCCGAAGATCCTGTTCGTCGGCATTTCGGCGCCGGCCATTCAGGCCGCCGCCCAGTTCATCGCCGAGCAGTGGCGTCAGAATCTCGGCATCACAGCCGTCGACATGAAGCCGCAGCAGGATTCCTATGCGGGTCCGGATCAGAATTCGGTCCAGATCTTCCGCGACGACGTCGGCACCCGCGTTCCCGATGCCGTCTCCTATCTGGCGGGCTGCATCGCCTCGACCTCGTCGAATGCGCAGAACAAGCTCGGTGGATACAAGAACGACAAGGTCAACAGTGCCCTTGCCGAGGCCACGACCAAGGCTGCGGACGATCCGAAGCGCATCGCTCTCGCCCAGGAAGCCCAGAAGGCGTTCCGCGAGGATTGGGCCTTCATTCCATGGTATTCTCAGGCGATGTCGCGCTGGGCTACCAAAGAGGTCAAGGGCCTGGAAAAGAACCTTGACTGGCAGGTCGTCGAACCCTGGAACATTTCCATCGGTTGATCCGGCGGAAACCGTTCCAATCGGCAATAACCCGCGCGAAGGCCGCAAGGCCTTCGCGCACGTATCAAAAAGAAGAGATGCGATCGCAGCCAAAAGCGGGAACGCGTCGAACAACAGGTGGGAGGTGGCCTTGCTGCGCTACGTGCTAACCCGATTTGCCATCTGGATTCCGTCCGTTCTGGTGGTGATGCTGGCGGTCTACGCGCTGGCCTTCTATGGTGCAGGCGATCCGATCAAGCTGATCTTCCTGCGCGCGCCAGGCGACGTCGCCTATAATCCGCAGCGCATCGAAGCCATTCGCGAAAGTGCCGGTCTCAACAAACCCTTCATCGTCCAGTTCGGCCTTTACATCTGGAACCTGCTGCACGGCCAGTTCGGCAATTCGTTGACCTCGGGCCGCTCCGTCTGGGCAATGGTCTCGGCCGCAGCCCCCGTCTCCTTCCAGCTTGCGATCTGTTCCATCATCCTGACCGCCGTCGTCGCGATCCCGCTCGGCATGATCGCTGCGCTCAACCAGAATTCGCGCATCGACTATGCCATTCTGGGCTCCGCACTCTTCCTCTGGGCGATCCCGGCCTATGTCGCCGGTCCGATGCTGATGGTCGGCCTCATCGTGCTGCTGCCGGGTGCAAGCGTGCCCTATGGCTGGGGCGGCATCTTCGATGTCCGTATCCTGCTGCCGTTGCTCGTCCTTTCCTTCCAGCCGATCGCGCTGATCGTGAGGCAGACGCGTGCCGCCGTCATCGAGGTACTGTCGGAGGATTTCGTCCGCACCGCCCGCGCCAAGGGCGTGCCCGAGATCATCGTGGCATTGCGCCATATCCTGCGGCCGGTGCTGACGCCCGTCGTCACGCAGCTCGGCCTGATCATGATCACCATCGTCAACGGCGCGATCTTCGTCGAACTCGTCTTCGGCCTGCCGGGCCTCGGCCGGTTGACTGTGCAGGCGCTGATCAATTCCGATTATCCGGTCATTCTGGCGATCACGCTGATCGGCTCATTCCTGGTGATGGTCTCGAACCTCTTGGTGGATGTGCTCTATCCGCTGCTCGACCCGCGCGCCAATGATTCAAGAAGGAGCCGCTGACCATGTCCGCCATCCCTCTTTCCACCACCGAAACCGTCGAAGAGCCGGTCAGCCTGTGGCGCGATGCCTGGTATCGGCTGAAGCGCAACAGGCTCGCCATCTTCGGCCTCGTCATCGTCCTGATCCTCGGCTTCACGGCGATCTTCGGCCCCTACCTCACGCCTTATGATTATTTGAGCCAGGACCTCAACGCCCGCAACGTCCTGCCGTCGATGAGCCACCTCTTCGGAACCGACGATCTCGGCCGCGACGTCTTCAGCCGCGTGGTCTTCGGCACACGCACCGCCTTCCTCGTCGCCATCATCGTCACCGTCTTCGCGGTGCTGATTGGCCTCGTGCTCGGGGCCGTCGCTGGTTTCTTCGGCAATCCATTCGATCGCGCCATCATGTGGCTGACCGACGTGACGATGTCGGTTCCCAACCTGCTGCTCGTCGTCGTCATCAACGCCTCGCTGAAATCGCCGATCAGCAAATGGATGGAGGCGCGTTATCTCGCGACCCTCAATCCCTTCTACCGCGAAACCATGTGGGTGGATTTCATTCTCGTCTTCGGCTCGATGGCGCTGATCTCCTGGCCGCCTTACGCCCGTCTCGTGCGCGCCCAGGTACTGTCGATCCGCAGCCGGCCCTATATCACCGCGGCCCAGGCGCTCGGCCTGTCGAACTGGATCATCATCAAGCGTTATGTCATTCCGAATGCGCTCGGCCCCCTGATCGTCTCGGTCAGCGCCGGCCTCGGCACGGCGATGGTGCTGGAAAGCGCCTTCAGCTTCCTCGGCGTCGGGGTCAATCCGCCAACGCCGAGCTGGGGCAACATGATCTCGGACGGCCTGCGCGTCTGGCAGCATTATCCCCACCTTCTCGCCGCTCCGGCGGCCGTGCTCGGCCTTGCCTCGGTTGCCTTCAGCTTCCTTGGCGACGGACTCAACGACGCGCTCAATCCGCGGGGCAGCAAATGATGGATACGAAAAGCACCGACCGCCTGCTCGATGTCAGGGGCCTCACCGTCGAGATCGACGGCCGCAACGGCCCGGCCGTGGTCGTCGATGGCATCGATCTCCATGTCAACAAGGGCGAGACCCTTGGCGTCGTCGGCGAATCCGGCTGCGGCAAGAGCCTGACCATGCTGAGCCTGATGCGGCTGCTGCCGAACAAGATCAAGGTCACCAAGGGATCGGCGACATTCGACGGCCGCGACCTGCAGACGATGTCGAATCGCGAGCTGCGCAAGGTGCGCGGCGGCGATATCGGCTTCGTCTTTCAGGATCCGATGACTTCACTCAATCCGGTGATGCGCGTCGGCGACCAGATCTGTGAGCCGCTGGTCTACCATCGCGGAATGAAAAAGGCGGCGGCCCGCGCCCGCGCTGTCGAACTTCTGCGGCTTGTCGGCATTCCCGGCCCGGAAGAGCGCCTGCAGGCCTATCCGCACGAGCTCTCCGGCGGCATGCGCCAGCGCGTGATGATCGCGATCGGTCTTGCCTGCAATCCGAAGCTTTTGATTGCCGATGAGCCGACGACGGCGCTCGACGTCACCATCCAGGCTCAGATCGTCGATCTGGTGAAGGATCTCAGAGCCAAGCTCGGCATGTCGGTCGTCTGGATCACCCATGATCTGGCGCTGATCGCCGGCCTGGTCGATCGCGTCGCCGTGCTCTATGCCGGCACGGTGGTCGAGGATGCGCCGGTCGACGAGCTCTATGCCCGCCCGAGCCATCCCTATACGCGCGGCCTGCTGTCTTCTATCCCGAAGCTTTCGGACCCGCCGGCAAGCCGGCTGAGCTCGATCGGCGGCACGCCGCCGGAGCCTGGCCGCCGGCCGAAGGGTTGCCCATTTGCGCCGCGCTGCCCGCTTGCCGAAGCCATATGCCACGAGAAGGTGCCGCAGCTCGAACCGTTGAGCGGCAGCGCCAATCACCGCGCCGCCTGTTTCGTCGTCCAGAGAATGCAGGAGGCCGCGTGATGGGCGCTCAACCGCTGCTCAAGATCGAAAACCTGGTCAAGCATTTCCACGTCAAGCTCGGCGCCTTCGGCGAACGCTCGGCAACCGTCTATGCCCTCGACAATGTCAATCTCGACATCATGGAAGGCGAGACGCTGAGCCTGGTCGGCGAATCCGGCTGCGGCAAGTCGACGACCGGTTTCACCATCCTCAACCTCTACAAGGCGACCAGCGGCAAGGTCGTCTACAAGGGCCAGGATCTCGCGACGCTCGACGAGAAGCAGATGCGGCCGTTTCGCCGCGACCTGCAGATCGTCTTCCAGGATCCCTATTCGACACTCAATCCGCGCATGACGGTGGGCGAGGCGATCGGCGAGCCGATCCTCTTCCACAAGCTCTGCACCAAGGCCGAGCTGAAGGACAGGGTGACGACACTGCTCACCGATGTCGGCCTGCCGACGCGGTTTGCCCAGCGCTACCCGCACGAGCTTTCCGGCGGTCAGCGCCAGCGCGTCGTCATTGCCCGCGCGCTCGCCTGCCAGCCGAAATTCATCGTCTGCGACGAGGCGATTTCGGCGCTCGACGTGTCGATCCAGGCGCAAATCATCAACCTGCTGCTCGATCTGCAGGAAAAATACGGGCTGACCTATTTGTTCATCGCCCATGATCTTGCGGTCGTACGCCATATCAGCACCCGCGTCGGCGTCATGTATCTCGGGCGGCTGGCCGAACTTGCCACCCGCGAGGAACTCTTCGACAATCCGCTGCATCCCTATACCAGAGCGCTGCTGTCGGCCGTTCCGGAGACCGATCCGGAGCATGAGCGCACGCGCCAGCGCCAGATCCTGCAGGGTGATGTGCCGAGCCCGCTGAACCCGCCGACCGGCTGCCGTTTCCACACGCGCTGCCCGATCGCCATGGATGTCTGCAGCAAGGTCATCCCCGCGTGGCAGGAAGCAAAACCCGGCCATCTCGTCGCCTGTCACGCCGTCAACACCGGACAGACCGCATGACGCTGAAGGCCGTCATCATTGCCGATGACCTGACCGGCGCGCTCGATACAGGCACGCCCTTCGTCGAAGCCGGCCTTTCGATTTCGGTCGCCGTTGATGTCGAGGCCGCAGAGGATGCCATCGCCACTGGCTGTGACGTGGTCGTTATCAACACGGCCTCGCGCGCGCTCGGCGAGCGCGAAGCTGCCGAAAGGGTGCGCTTGGCAACCGAGGCACTTCGTGGCGTGAAACCGGCAGTCTTGATGAAGAAGATAGACTCCCGGTTGAAGGGCAATGTAGCAGTGGAAAGCCTGGCGCTGGCAGATGCGCTTGGCCTGGAGACTATCCTCGTGGCGCCCGCTATTCCCGACCAGGAGCGTGTGACGTACAGAGGCTGTGTTGTCGGCCGCGGCGTCGACAAGCCGCTGCCGATCGCCGATCTGTTCGAGAGCCGCGCAGGCAGCGTCACCGTTGCCGATGCGGAGAATGACAGTGATCTCGACCAGATCGTTACCGATCATGACTGGGACCAGACGCTTGCGGTCGGCGCACGGGGTCTGGGTGCTGCTCTTGCCCGCCAGCTCGGCGAAACGGGGCGGCAGCCGGTGCCGGAATTTGCAGCGACCCGGCGCACCCTTTTCGCCTTTGGCTCGCGCGATCCGATTACCGCTACCCAGATGGACCGGCTCGAAGCCTCGGGTGTCTTGCGCATGGTGGTGGACGCGCCGATGGGGCAGGTCGAAGTCGGGGAGGGCATGGCGCTGCCGGCGCTGCTGCGCTGCACCGGCGATATGACAGCCGATGCAGCAGAGGTCGCCCGCCGTTTTGCTGCAGGCGTCAGATCGGTCATCGACGATACCAGGCCTGAGATGCTGATGGTTGGCGGCGGCGACACGGCGCTTGCCGTTTTCCAGGCGCTTGGGGTCAGAGTGCTGGCGCCGCAGGGCGAAATCGAAGCTGGTGTGCCGTGGTTCGATGTCACGGCAGCTGACGGGCGGCATTTTCGGTGCGCCGTGAAGTCCGGGGGCTTCGGGAAGCCCGATAGTTTGCTAAGACTGGTCCTTTGGAATCGGGCGGCATAGTAAGATACCGCCGGGGAGAATGACGTGGCTGAAGTGAATGGCGAATCTTTGAACGCGGAAGCCGGCCCGCCGGGCAAGCCTGAACGCGGCAAGGGCGTCAAGCTGGTCGATCGCGTCTTCGACCAGTTGCTCGAGCGTATCCGCGGCGGAAACTATCCGCCGGATTCACGCCTTCCCGGCGAGCATGAGCTTGCCTCGATGCTGGGTGTGTCGCGGCCGATCGTCCGAGATGCGCTGGCGCGCCTGCGCGATCAGGGCATGGTCTATGCCCGGCAGGGCGCCGGCACCTTCGTCAGCGCGCACGGATCGCCGACGACGCAGCTTGCCTATTCGCCGGTCAAGACGATCGCCGATATCCAGCGCTGCTACGAATTCCGCCTGACGATCGAGCCGGCGGCCGCCTATTTCGCCGCCAAGCGCCGCAATGAGCAGGCCATTCAGAAGATCGCCAGCGCGCTTGCGGATCTGCGTGAGGCGACCAGCCACCAGCTTCATCGCACCGACGCCGATTTCCTCTTCCACCGCGCGGTGACGGAGGCTGCCAACAATCATTATTACACGGCCTCGATCGATGCGTTGAAGGCTCATATCGCCGTCGGCATGCATCTCCACGGCCTCTCTTTGCTCGGTCCCCGCCAGGGGCTCGAACAGGTCTATGAGGAGCATAACGCCATCTACAAGGCGATCGCCGATGGCCGGCCTGACGATGCGCAAAGACTGATGAAGGCGCATCTCGAAGGCTCCCGGGACCGTCTGTTCGAGGGCAGGGTGCTCGACCTATCCTTCTGACGCGCATTCCCAAGCAGCCGGCAGCTCGAAAATGACAGAGAGATCATCACGATATTTCTTCCTGCCTCGGCAACGCCCGATAAGCGCGCTTTTGATCATGCTGCCCTGATCGTCGGGATGGCGGAGACGTCGACCTTTTGATGCCAGAGATCGATTGTCAGCCGGATTTCTGCTTCTTGATGATGCTGATGTTGCCGCTCACTTCGAGAATGGCAAATTTTATCTCCGTCACGCTCTCGATGCCTTCCTGGCTTCGAGCTGCCTGCATGACATCTTCTTTCTGCAGCCGGGCGCCTTTGAGCGCGCCTTCGTTATAGACGCCATCCGTCACCAGAACGGTTGGAACGCCGTCGATAATATGAGCTGCGCGAGGCCACCACCTCTTCACGTAGGACAGGCCGATGTCAGTCGTAAACAGCGTGAGGATCAAGATGACGGCGTTGGTGATCGAGAAGTCATCTCCCAGCATCGCCTGCTGGGTGGTTTCGGAGATCACCAGCACGATGACCAGATCGAACGGCGTCATCTGGGCCAATGTCCGTCTTCCCGACAGACGGATGATCACGAGCAGCGTGAAATAGATTGCCAGTCCGCGTAATACCGCATCCACCGTGCCGTCCTCATGGAAAGATGAAAGTAGATTGGGTGCGCGTCTCGCTGCCCATGCCGATGAGGGCACGACGAGGGCCGGGGAGTTGTGTTTGCAGGCGGAAGACGATCTGCGTCGGCCCAGCCGGATCGGCGGGGAACACATAACCTATCCGGCCGTCGCGCGCGAAGGTTGTCTTTTGGGGCGGATCGATGCCCTGAACTGAAAAGCTTTGAAGAAAGGCGGCATCGATCGTGAAGATCCGGTCTTCGGATGACGGCGTGAAGGTCACGGTCATGTCCTCGGGGGCATTCCAGCGGGAGATGACGGGAAAATCCACGGATCCTTCGGGCAATAGGAGTGTTTGCCGAGAAAACGGACCGCCTCTTCCCAGCAATCCCAGCAAGCAGGTTACCAACAGAAGCGTGAACACGATCCAGGAAATACGTTGAACAGCCCAGAACCGTTGCTGAAATTCGCTATGATCGAGCACACCTTCCGGCAACGCGGGCAACTCGTGTATCCTTCCCATGCCCCCTCCCTGCGCGTTTTGCGGAGAGCTTGGTTCGGAGGCAAACGTTCCCGGCAATGAGGGGGCCGTTGCCGTGTACATCGGATGTGAAGCTGTCCAGGCGTCTTCGCCGATCAAGGGAACGAAGAGCACCCCGCCGAGATCTTCTTCCTCGAATGCGGTGGCGCCGGTGCGCGTGAGCCGTTTCAGGCGCTGCCCTTCGCCGCCGCCGACCGGGATGATCAGCCGCCCTCCGAGACCCAGCTGTTCTTTCAAGGCGGTTGGTACCTCGGGGGCGCCCGCGGAAACGATAATGGCATCGAACGGAGCGGCTTTCGCCCAGCCCTTGCTGCCATCGCCCACGCGAACGTCAATGTTGCGGTATCCCAGCTTTTCGAACCGTTCCTTGGCCTGAAGCGCCAGCTTTTCATGGCGCTCGATGGAATAGACATGCCTTGCTATCCGGCTGATGAGGGCGGAAGCATAGCCGGAGCCCGTTCCGACCTCGAGCACTTTGTCACCGGCATTCAGATTGGCCTTTTCGAGCATCAGAGCCACGATGAACGGCTGCGAAATCGTCTGGCCCTCGCCGATCGACAGCGGCGCATCCTCATAGGCGAATTCCTCGGAGCCTGGAGGAACGAATTTTTCGCGCGCCACCATGCGCATCGCCCCGATGACGCCTTGATCGTGAATGCCACGACGCGTCACGTGGTGCTCCACCATGCGATCTCGGATGCGCGTCATATCCATGGATCAGCTCCACTGCCGCCGATTACATCTGGGGGCAATTTCTGGGCGGTGCAGAATATAAAACAAATGGGCGACCGGAGAGTTCCTGCGATGCGCAGGCGCACCGGGACATCGGTTGTAGTGGAGGAGCCTGCAGTCGGGATCAGCCGTTGATGCGCGGTTTATGACCCGTTGCGCGTCCTCAACTCGGTAGCAATGAGTTGTGCCTGCCGTGCGGTCGCTTCGTCGCAAATCAGCACGTTCCCAAGGCCGGACAACAAAACCGCGGCAATTGCGTGAACCTTGTTCAGGCCACCCGATGCGAAGACGACATTGGGAATGGCGCGTAACACCTCAAACTCCGGAGCAATCGCACACCTGTTGATCGGATGCTCGATCGGGCGCCCGGTCCTGTCGACAAACTGGCCAAGCACGTCACCACAGGCGCCAGCTGCGACAAGCTCTTCTATGTTGATGTTGCTCGGCAGGCCGTAGCGCATCAGCAGCGAGCGTTCGGTCATGTCGCCGATGCTGAGCACGATGACGTCATTGGCCTCGATCTGCCGGAAGGCCGCTTCAAAGACGTCTTGTCTGACGATCGCTGCGCGCGACTCGGGGCTGCCGGCGTAAATGGGCGCGGCAAGATAGGAACATTCGGCATTGAGCTGGCGGGCAAGGTCGCTTGCGATATCAAACGTGTTGATTTCGATGCCATGCGTCAGTCCGCCCATGACCGAGTTGACACAGATTTCGGGTCGCCGCTGTGAAGGCATATGACGCACCATTTCGCGCAGAGTGGCTCCCCATCCGACGCCGATGCCGCGAATGTTGCCGCCGTTCAGCAACTGAACGAGATAATCGGCTGCCGCTTGACCGAGCAGGACGGGGATGAGGTCCTCATCCTCTGGAGTCGGTACGATGATAGCCCTGGTGAGCGAGAATTCCGCCGCCAACTGCTGTTCCAGAGCCACACAGGATGTCAGCCGCGAATTGAGCGTGATCGTGACCAGTCCTGATCGGCGCGCTTCTGCAATGATCTTGTTGACGCGAAGCCTGTTGGTTGAAAGTGCTTCTGCAATTTCACCTTGCGTGCGCCCCTCCATGTAATAGAGCCAAACCACGCGCACCTGCATTTGCTCATCTGGGAGCGCAACGGGGGCGAATGGAGAATTTCTATTCTGCGTCATGCAATATCTGCGCCTCCGCTTTGACGGCTATGGATCGCGAATTCCTGCGGTTGTCAATTGTGACGGTTGGATGCCGTTTGCTTCCCCTGTCAATCGGTTCGACGTCCGGTCGCCCGGTTGAAGGGATGCAGGCCATCCATTCCCACATGACACGAAATCCGATCACCTTCCTGCAGACGCTGATTGGTGGAAACACTGGCCACGACGCGCTTGTCCGCGCCATCGATGCGCAAATGGACGTTATTCTCATCGCCGACGGTCTCGATCAATTCAACGAAAGCGTCGAACCGGAGATCATGCGCTGAACCACCAGCGAGATTAATTGCACTCGGCCGGATGCCGATGACATCGGTATCCCTGGGAAGCGCGAGTTGGCAGGGGCCAAGCTGATCGAGATCGATCAGGTTCATCGGCGGCGAGCCGATGAACCCTGCCACGAACACAGTTTCAGGCCGGCGGTACACCTCGATTGGTGTCCCGATCTGCTCGATCCGGCCATCGTTCATGACCACCAGCCGGTCGGCAAGCGTCATGGCCTCGAGTTGGTCGTGCGTCACATAAAGGCTTGTCGTTTTAAGCTGCCGCTGCAGTCTTCGGATTTCGACGCGCATTTGCACACGCAGCTTCGCATCCAGGTTGGACAGCGGTTCATCGAAGAGAAAGGCGGCGGGATCGCGGACGATGGCGCGGCCCATGGCAACCCGTTGCCGCTGTCCGCCGGACAGCTGGCGGGGGCGCCGCTCAAGGAATTCACCAATCTCCAGAATGCTGGCGGCATTGGCGATCCGCCGATCAATCTCGCCGCGAGCGACACGGCGATTTTTGAGGCCGTATTCGAGATTCTGCCGAACGGTCATGTGAGGATAGAGCGCATAGTTTTGGAACACCATGGCGATGTTGCGGTCGGCCGGATCGACATGGCCAACGTCGCTGCCAGCGATCCTGAGGTGCCCGGAGCTTATGGCTTCTAGGCCGGCGACCATACGAAGCAAGGTCGACTTTCCGCATCCTGACGGTCCGACCAACACGATCATTTCGCCATCTGCAACGGTGAGATTGATCCCCTTCACCGCCGAGACGGGGCCGTAATTTTTCTTCAGGTCAATCAGTTCGATCGCTGCCAAAGTATCCTCCCTGCGATATCGTCATACATTTGTAACACGCTATTGACATTTGTAACAAGTAGCCCCACCCTTGTTTTTATCGCCACCTTGGGAGGGGTTGATCGGCGCTGGACGTGCCGATCGGCGAGCACAAACGGCAATGGAGAGGAAAGCGAAATGACGACGGAGTTTTCGATGGGCGCTCGCATAGGACGGACATTCCGGTCCTTCGCGGCAGGCGCTGCACTTATGACGCTCGGATTGGCAAATGCAGGCGACGCCAGTGCAGCCGATCGCGTCAAGATCGAGTGGTGGAACGCAGCAAACGGCCGCCTGGCCGAGATCACCAAACAGCTGATTTCGGACTTCAATGCCTCGCAGGACAAATATGAGCTCGTTGGCATCAGCAAAGGCAATTACGAGGAAACCATGGCGGCGATGGTGGCTGCCTATCGCGTCGGTCAGCAGCCCGTGCTTATCCAAGCCGCCGAGCGAGGCTTTCTGACCATGTATAATTCCGGCGCCATCATCCCGGTGCCGGAGCTTATGGAGAAGGAAGGCTATAAGATCGACTGGAGCAATTTCATCGCTCCGGTAGCGGGCTTTTATCTCGTCGACGGCAAGCCGGCGGCAATGCCCTTCAACAGCTCCACACCGATCTTCTGGTACAATGCCGATCACTTCAAGGCAGCCGGCTTCGACAAGCCGGCCGAGACCTGGCAGGAACTCGACAAGCAGTTGCACGCTATCAAGGAGAAGGGAATTTCAAAGTGCCAGATGGCGCTGGCGAACGACTTCTATTGGAGCCTGATCGAGAACTATGCCGCGATCCAGGACCAGCCTTACGGTACCAAGGCAAACGGCTTCGGTGGTCTCGATACCGAATTCATCTTCAACAAGAGCCCGCTGATCGTCGGCCAGGTGACACGCCTCAAGGCGTGGCTCGACGATGGGGTCCTGCAGATCGCCGGGCAAGGGCTCTCACCCGACCAGCTGTTCACCTCCGGCACCTGCTCGACCTATGTGGCCTCGACCGCGGCGCATGCCGCAGTTGAAAGCGGTGCGAAATTTCAGTGGAGCGCGACGTTCCTGCCGCACGAGGAGGGCATCGAGCCCAAGAACAGCACCATTGGCGGTGGAGCGCTTTGGGTGTTGAAAGGCAAGTCGGACGAAGAATACGCAGGCGCTGCGGCCTTCTTGAATTTCGTCGCTTTGCCGAATACACAAGTCTGGTGGAGCAAGCAAACCGGCTATGTCCCAGTGACGAATGCCGCCTACGAAGAGGCCAAATCCGAGGGTTATTTCAAGGAGCATCCGACCCGCGAGGTCGCCATTCTCCAACTCACGCGCGGCACGCCAACCGACAATTCGCGCGGCTTCCGCTTTGGCAATCACAACCAGTCGATGGCGCTTCTGGTTGAGGATATCCAAGGCGTGTGGACCGGACAAAAGACGCCGCAGCAGGCACTGGATGCTGCGGCGGCCCGCGGAAACCAGATCCTTCGGCAGTATGAGCAGCTTCATGCAGCAAAGTAAGACCCTCGGAGTGATGGGAGGCGCCACCCGGCGCCTTCGTATCCCGCACGCTCTTTCGGCGGGCCGCCTGATCGCGCCGTCGTCGGATGCTGGATTGAAGTCCGCTCACTTCAACAGGCCGTGGCTCGCCTTCGGACTTGTCGCGCCGCAGCTGCTGATCCTGTTGTTCTTCTTTTTCATACCGTCTTACAAGGCACTGTCGTTGGCCTTCGTTCAGGTCGACCCGTTCGGCGGCACGCAAATCTTCGTCGGGCTGAAAAACTTCTACAATCTGTTCGCAAGTCCGGAATATCGAAGCAGTGCGCTATTCACCCTCTGGTTCACCCTCGCACAGAATGTTGCAACGCTTGTGCTTGCAGGTCTGTTTGCATTCGCAACCGATTTCGTGGTCAGGGGCAGGGGAATTTATAAAAGCATAATCCTTCTGCCCTACGCGATCGCCCCGGTGATTTCAGGCGTGATCTGGGCCTTCCTGTTCAATCCTGCGGTCGGACCGGTCGCTCAATTTCTGCATGGGCTCGGTTTCGAATGGGATCCGAACCGGCGTCCTTTCGATGCGCAGCTCCTGGTGACCATCGCGTCGGTCTGGAAGAATGTCTGCTACGACTATATCTTTCTCGTCGCCGCACTGTTGGCCGTGCCCGTTTCGCTGCTGGAAGCGGCGAAGCTCGATGGCGCAAAACCCGTCCGGCGCTTCTTCACAATTTCGCTTCCCCTGATCTCACCGACGATCTTCTTCCTCGTGGTGATGAACTTCGTCTACGGGCTGTTTGAGACCTTCGGCATTATCGACGCGGTCACGCGGGGCGGCCCGGCCGGTGCAACGAACAGCATGGTTTACAAGGTTTACCAGGATGGTTTCGTGCAACTGGACCTCGGGTCGTCGGCCGCACAATCCGTGCTGCTGATGTTTATCGCCATCCTATTCACCATCGTTCAATTCCGCGCCCTCGAGCGCAAGGTCAATTACCAGGTGTAATCATGCCCGAACGTCATCTCGGTCTTTCGATCTTCTGCCATGCCATACTGCTGATTGGCGCGGTCTTTGTCTGCCTTCCTCTCTACTTCGCTTTCGTCGCCGGTTCATTGACGTTGCAGGAGGTTCAGCAGGCACCGTTCCCGGTCATCCCAGGCCCGCATTTTCTCGAAAACCTTGCCGCCGCCTGGCAGCAAGGCGAGTTCTCGCAGTTGTTTTTGAATTCGATCATCGTCACTGCCGGCATCGTGATCGGAAAGCTGGCGATCTCATTGATTGCAGCATTCGGCGTAACCTATTTTCGCTTCCCGTTTCGTATGACGGCATTCTGGCTCATTTTCGTATCGCTGATGCTTCCAGTCGAAGTCCGCATCATCCCGACCTATGAAGCGGTCGCCGATGCCGCCGGGCCGCTGCGCTGGTTGGCCGGGTCGATCGGTCTTTCCGGTGTCGTTGAAGGGCTCACCGGATACAGTATCGAAACATCCTTGAAGTGGAACATGGTCAACAGCTACGCCGGCCTCATACTACCGCTCATCGCCTCTGCCTCCGCGACCTTCCTTTTCCGGCAATTCTTCCTGACCGTTCCCGATGAACTTTGCGAGGCGGCCAAGCTCGATGGAGCCGGCCCGCTGAAATTCTTCAAGGACATTCTCCTTCCACTCTCGAGCGCCAATATCGCGGCCCTGTCGATCATCCTGTTTCTCTATGGCTGGAACCAGTATTTGTGGCCGCTGCTTTTCACCACGGACAAGGAGATGGGAACTGCGGTCCTTGGGCTGAAGCAGCTCGTTCCCGTCTCGGACTCAGCACCTGCCTGGAACATCGCGATGAGTGCGGCACTTCTCGTCATGCTTCCGCCTGCGGCCGTCATTCTCTTCATGCAGCGCTGGTTCACCAAGGGACTGGTGGACTCCGGAAAGTAACATCCCGAATTTCAAGGATATTCAGACAATGGTGCATATCATCGGCCACCGTGGTGGTCGCAATCTCTGGCCCGAGAACAGTCTTTCGGGCTTTCGCAAACTCGCGCAAATGCCGGTAGACGGTGTCGAATTCGACATTCACCTGACGCGCGCGGGAGAAGTGCTTGTCATTCACGACCCGACGCTGGAGCGAACGACAGATGCCGACGGGCTGGTCGCCGACCTTCACCCCGGCGAAAATCGCGCGGTGCGGCTCAAAGAGAGCGACGGGGAGACCATTCCCACATTGGAAGAAGTTCTCGCCGTCTTCAAGGACACGTCGCTCGAGCTTCATATCGAACTGAAAACCAATGCCGACGGAACGCCCTATGAGGGGCTTGCCGCCAAGGCAGCCGCTGCGGTCGACCGCCTTGACCTGGCGAAGAGGTCAATTCTCACCAGCTTTCATCCGGACGTGCTCGTCGACATACGCAGGGTTGCTCCGCATATCCGCACTTTGTCGTCGTTCGATTCCAAGTCGGCCGAGCGTCTCGGTCTGATGAACGGCCTCAGCTTGCTGAAGGAATGCTCCGATATCATCGCCGTCGAGAAGTCGCTGCTTACGGCACAATGGGAGCAGATTACCGAACTCGTGCCGGTCGACCGTCTTGGAGCCTGGGTCCCAAACGACATCGGAGATCTCGAATACTGGCTTGCCAAACCGATCCGGCAGATCACCACGGATCGGCCGGATCTCGCATTGCAGGCGCGGAGGTGAGAGATGCTCGATAACCGCGTCGATTGCCCCGGTATGCCGGACCACCAAGGCTTGGAAAGCATTGATCTCGTGATCTTCGATTGCGACGGCGTGCTGATCGATAGCGAGCCGATCGCCAGCCGCACCTTGGCGGAAACTCTGCAAGGTGCCGGCATTGCGATCACCGCCACAGAGGCTCATCTCAAATTTACCGGCAATTCAGAAAGCATCATCGGCGAGATGTGCCGGCGCGATTACGGGATTATCGATATCCCCGAATTGTTTGAAACATGGCACCAGAGTCTATTCGAAGAGTTTTCACGCTCGTTGCTGCCGATCCCCGGCATTGCCGATGTCGTCTACGGACTTCAGCGACCAAAATGCGTTGCGTCAAACAGCACGATGCAGCGGCTTCGCAAAAGCTTGGGCATATTGGATCTGTGGAGCGCATTTGGAGAGGAGGTTTTCAGTGCCGAAGCCGTCGCCCGGCCGAAGCCCGCGCCCGATCTCTTGCTGCACTGCGCGGAGCGTTTTCGAGCCCGTCCCTCCAGATGCGTCATGATCGACGATAGCAGTCATGGCGTGGCGGCAGCCGTTTCCGCAGGAATGACGGCCGTCGGATTTGTCGACCCGGCCGATCCGAGACCTGACCGGCATACGACATTGGTGACAGCTGGAGCATTTGCCGTTGCCATGGGGGCAGAGCAACTTGTCGCCATCCTGGAGGATATCGGAGGCACGCTGTGAGGGTCTCCGGCGCAAAAGGCTTTCATTCGCGGTCTCACCCGATGGCGTCTGGTTCGGGCATAAACCCTGCTCTCGTGGCAGCCATGGACGCGCCCCATCCCGCTTCTGCAAGGAATATTCCTCGTGACTGATCTCATGAAAGGCAAGGTTGCCGCCATTACAGGTGCCGCATCGGGCATCGGTTTGGAATGTGCGCGCACTCTCCACGCCGCAGGTGTAACGGTCGTGCTCATCGACCGCGCCAAGGACAAGCTCGAAGCTCTTTGCAGGGAGATCGGCGGAGGCGCTCTGCCGCTCGTCATCGATCTTCTCGATGGAAAGGAGGTCTCGGGAATATTGCCTCGCATTCTTGACGTGGCCGGCGGGCTCGACATCCTCCACGCCAATGCCGGCGCCTATATTGGCGGTCCCGTTGTCGATGGCGATCCGGATGCCTGGGACCGCATGCTCAACCTCAACATCAACGCAGCCTTCCGCTCGGTCCATGCGGTGCTGCCGCACATGGTTGCCCAGAAGTCCGGCGACATCCTGTTTACGAGCTCGATCGCAGGCGTCGTGCCGGTCGCGTGGGAGCCGATCTACACAGCCTCGAAATTCGCAGTTCAGGCCTTCGTCCATTCCACGCGCCGGCAAGTGGCGCAGCACGGCGTGCGCGTCGGTGCGGTGCTGCCAGGACCTGTCGTCACGGCCTTGCTCGACGACTGGCCGAAGGCGAAAATGGAGGAAGCGCTGGCCAATGGCAGCCTGATGCAGCCGAAAGAAGTGGCCGACGCCGTCCTTTTCATGCTGTCGCGACCGCGTAATGTGACTGTCCGCGATCTTGTGATTCTGCCGAATAGCGTGGATCTGTAAACACCGGCCCCAGACTGCAGTTAGCCTGATCCTTGCCGACTTCAAAGGAGAGACCATGAGCGACACATCTCGCACGCCAGAAGCAGATGCCGAACATGTCATCGGCGTCGACGTCGGCACCGGCAGCGCCCGCGCCGGCCTATTCGACCTGACCGGCCGGATGCTTGCGTCCGCCAAGCGGAATATCACCCTGTTTCACGAACCGGGTTCCATGGTTGAGCAATCGAGCACCGAGGTCTGGGCGGCGGTTTGCGCGGCAGTGCGCGAGGTGGTTTCCTCGGCCGGGGTCGATCCGGCGTCCGTCATGGGGCTGGGGTTCGATGCCACCTGTTCGCTCGTCGTCCTCGGCGAAGGCGGCAAGCCGCTTCCGGTCGGGCCTTCGGAAGATCCGAACCGGGACGTCATCGTTTGGATGGACCACCGCGCCGTCCCGCAGGCGGAGCGCATCAATGCGCTCGGCCATGACGTCCTGCGTTACGTCGGCGGCCGCATCTCGCCTGAGATGGAAACGCCCAAGCTCCTCTGGCTGAGGGAAAATCGCCCTGAAGTTTTTGATGCCGCGTGGCAATTCTTCGACCTTGCAGATTTCCTGACCTGGAGAGCGACCGGCGATCTGTCGCGTTCGACCTGCACGGTCACCTGCAAGTGGACCTATCTCGCCCATGAAAAGCGCTGGGATGGCGATTATTTTCATCAGATCGGCCTCGGCACGCTCGCCGACGAAGAGTTTGCCCGCATCGGGCAGGCTATCGTCGAGCCCGGTTCGGCCCTCGGTCGAGGACTGACCACGGCTGCGGCCGGCGAGCTCGGCCTGAAGCCGGAAACGCCCGTCGCTGCCGGACTGATCGACGCCCATGCGGGCGGAATAGGAACCGTTGGCATCGGTACCGATCCACAAGCCAATCTGGCCTATGTTTTCGGCACTTCCTCCTGCACGATGACATCGACAGCTGAACCGTCGTTCGTGCCCGGTGTCTGGGGGCCTTATTATTCGGCCATGGTGCCGGGACTATGGCTGAACGAGGGTGGCCAGAGTGCCGCCGGCGCGGCGATCGACCAACTGCTCGCCTTCCATCCGGCTGCCGCGGAAGCGCGGGAGCTTTCGAAGAGGGCGGGCGTTCCGCTGCCGGTTCTGCTCGCAGATATGGCCGCCCGAAAGGCGGGCCGTTCTTCCGACGCCGTCATGCTTGCGAGCGGACTGCACGTCGTTCCCGAGTTCCTCGGCAACCGCGCGCCCTTTGCCGATCCGCATGCCCGCGCAATCATTGCTGGTCTCGGGATGGAGGACGATATCGGCAGCCTGGTCTCTCTTTACGTGGCAGGGCTTTGCGGTATCGGCTACGGCCTCAGGCAGATCATCGAGACGCAGGTCGATGCGGGCGTTACCATTGAAAACATCGTCATCAGCGGTGGCGCCGGCCAGCACGATTTCGTTCGCCAGCTGCTTGCCGATGCGAGCGGTAAGCCGGTCATCGCGACAAAGGCTGAGGAACCGGTGCTCCTGGGGGCCGCCATCCTGGGCGCTGTCGCCGGCGGTCTGTTTGCGGATGTACGCGAAGCGATGACGACACTCTCGGCGGTCGAAACGACATTCCTGCCATCAGAAGGGCCGATCCCTTATATTCATGACAAGCGTTACGAAGGGTTCAAGGAACTTCAGGCCCTGGCGCGCAAGCTGCGTATCGAGAGTTAGATTCCAACGCCAATCCGCAGAGGTCCATCAGCGATCGATCGGCTACAGTTAGCGCCGAACGATGACCTTCGTTCCCGGCTGCACGATCTCGTAAAGCTCTTCAACATCTTGACGGTACATTCGAAAGCACCCGCTCGACGCGTTGGTGCCGATAGACGAGGGGTCGTTGGTGCCGTGGATGCGCAACAGGCCATCGGCGAGATAGATCGCGCGGGTTCCAAGCGGATTGGCGGGGCCGGGCTTCACCACCGCTGGAAGCCGAGGGTTCTTCTGCCGCATGCTGGCCGTGGGTCGCCATTCAGGATGCGCTCGCTTCGACACGATCCGCGTAGATCCATACCATTGCTTGCCCTCACGGCCGACCGCGATGGGGTAAGCGAATTGCTCGCCCCAAGGGGTGGTGTAAATGAGCGTATGCTCGCTCGTCACGATTTCGATGGTTCCTTTTGCACGTCCTGTCGGCGGTTGCCTGCGATCATGCAGGGGCTCTTGATAGGGGGGCGCTGGATCGTAATCGAGTGGTGGCGGATAGGGGCTGTATGGATCGTCGTAACCGGATCCGTCAAAGTCGTCATATCCGTCATACGGCCCATAGATCTGGGCTTGAGTCTGAAAGACCGTCAGCAAAAAGGCCGCAGCCACGAGAGCCAGCAATCTCATCTTGTCGCCATCCGCTTGTTGAACAAGCTTGATTGGGCTGAATTCTGTGGCGGCACTATGACTGCTCGCCTAAGGATCTTGAAAAGCTATTGCCGCTGATAATGCTGCGGTAGCTCAACCGGTCGGCTCCGGCATCGAGGAACTGGCTGAGACCGATCCTCGTCCGCCTCCATCAGGAGGCACCGGATGTCGACCCGCTTGCCACCGCGCTTTACGATGGCCTCCTGGCTCTTGCCACAAGACCGTGAGCTCAGCGACAGTCAACGGAGGTACAGCGTCACGTTGCGGTGATTTCGCTTCGTACTCAAGCGCCAGCAGGTGCGACGATCGTTTGGGACAGCGACGGCCGTCATTGCCGCAACTATGATCGCCTCCTGAATTAGAGACGACAGACCGATGAACAGGGCTTGGGATGGGAGCGAAGGCCTCCCGTGGCGGCGCCTGCATGCTCGCGCGTTGAATCCAGCTTCTCCCATCGCTGAGCGAAGCACTCTTGTTGCCTTAGCGGCTCCCTTTGTTCTTTCGAAGCGCGTCCGTTATTTCCGCTCTCGCAACGCCGATCAAGGTTTCCATCGCCTTTCTGGCTGCGACTGGATCGCGAACGCGTATCGCTTCCAGAACGTCCTGGTGCTTTTGAATGGCCTGTTCGTGAGACTGACTGGCGCGGTTCGTGAGGCGAAAGCTCGCAAGGAGGGCGGCACGAATGGCGCTCGCAAACTGCCTGAAGACCCAGTTACCACTGGCATTGATGATCGCTGTGTGGAACTCAAGGTCCGCCCGGCTCCATTCCTCGTTGTCACGGGCGTTTGCATCGACCATGTCCTCGAATGCCTGGGCAATTCGGGCCAGCTGTTTGGCGGTTGCCTTTGTTGCCGCATGCTCCGCAGCGGCGGGTTCGAGCAAATGACGGGCGTCGATCAGTGACGTATAAAAGGACTCATCGCCACCGAGGGAAAGCATTACGTCAAGAACGAGCGGATCCAGGTAGTTCCAGTTTTCTCGCGGAAGCACCGTGGTTCCGGCTCGGGTTCTGGACCGGATCAACCCGATTGCCGATAGATACTGCATGGCTTCGCGCAACGTCGTTCTGCTGACGCCGAATTGATCGGTCAGGTCCGCTTCATTGGGGAGCGTAGAACCCTCAGGCAACGCGCCGGAGACAATCCGTTCTACGAACTTGGAGAGCAATGCCTCGCGAACGGAACGCTTGCCGCGAGATGCGATCTCGATGCCCCCGTCGGTGAGCTTCCACTCGTTGCGTGAGATTGTCACTGGCTGCCTCCCATAACCCCTATTGCGGCTTATCCGAAACTTGCGACGACCGGAAACTCTTTTTCAGGCCTTGTTTCTGTGCGCCGCGTCAATTGGGTTGTAGCACACGAAAAGAGCCGCCCGCCATATCTTTAAAAAAATAAATCCTATTTATATTGACAATAATCATACCTAACTTAAATTCGCCTGGTCGGTTGGCTCCGCCATGGAGCCTGTCGTTGAAGATAACGGGAGGGAGCAATGAAGCTCATCGTACGCGCCGCGATCCTGGCGCTCACCACAATTGCTGGATCACATGCCACGTCAGCTTTCGCGCAAGACAAGGACCTGAAGGTCGGCGCCATCTACATGGATGCTCAGGGGTTTTATGCAGGTGTTCGCAAAGGCATCCAGACCGGCGCGAATGATGCCGGCCGCAAGCTGGACATCATCGAGACCAACGCTCAGGGTGATGTAAGCAAAGAATCTTCGTTCATCGACTCTCTGATCTCATCGGGCGTGCAGGCCATCATCGTATCGCCTGTCTCCGCCGATGGTTCGAATCGCGCGATCCGCCGCGCTCATGAAGCCGGCATTCCGGTCGTCTGCTACAACACATGCCTCAACGACGCCGACATGAAGGAATATATCTCGGCCTACGCTGTCGGCGATCCCTATGATTTCGGTCACAAGCTTGGTGATGCTGCAGCCGACTACTTCATCGCGGAAAAGAACGATGCGCCGAAGATCGCCGTCCTGAACTGCGAATTCGTGGAGGTGTGCGTGACTCGCCGCAAGGGCTTTGAGGAGGCACTGAAGGCAAAGGTCCCAGGCGCACAGATCGTCGCAAACCAGGAAGGCGCTGTCCTTGACAAGGCGGTTTCGGTAGCAAGCACGATGCTGTCGTCGAACCCTGATATCGATGCCTTTTTCGGCGAGGCAGGTGGTGCAACACTCGGTGCCGCTCGTGCGGTAAAGAGCCAGGGTAAGACCGGAAAGGTTGTCGTCTTCGGTGGCGACATGACGACCGAGATCGCTCAGGAGCTGGCCGACTTCACCGTCATCAAGGCCGTTGTCGATATCTCCGGCCAAGGTCTCGGGAAGCTTGCGCTCGCTCAGGCCATCAAGTCGATCGACGGGCAACCGCCGGAAGGCATCAAGGTTGCCTACAACATCGATCTCTACAAATCTTCCGAAGACGGCAAGGCGTGGCTGAAGGCCCACTCCGACGGCATTCCGTAAGCTCACCTCCCAAGTCACGAGCGTCGAGGCCACCGGACGACCGGCGGCGCCTTTTCGGAGGTGGAAATTGAATGACACAGACATCGCGAACGGCCGAACTCGCTTCCCATCCGATCGCATCGATTGCGGGGTGCACACGTCAATATCCTGGCGTGCTAGCTCTCGACAACGCATCGTTTTCAGTAGCGGCCGGAGAGGTGAGGGCGCTACTTGGCAAGAACGGCGCGGGCAAATCGACGCTGATCAGACTCCTCACTGGAGCTGAAATCCCCGATAGCGGAACCGTGATGATCGACGGCGAGGAACTGCGACACTCGGGATCCAGCCGCGCTCAGGATGCATTCGAAAAGGGTGTTCGGGTCGTCTACCAGGAACTGAGTCTCGTTCCTGGCATGACGCTTGCGGAAAACCTATTCCTTGGCCGTTGGCCGAGGAAGGGCGGTGTCATCCAATACGCCGACATGGAAGCGGAAGCATCCGCGGCCATGCGACGACTAGGGCTCAACCGTACCCCCAATGCCCTGGTTGCAAGCTTGAGCCCGGCTGAGCGCCAGCTCCTCGAGATTGCTCGCGTCCTCCTTGGACGGCCGAAACTCGTCATTCTCGACGAGCCGACCAGTTCGCTTGCGGCCGCCGAAGCCGAGAAGGTGATGGCGGCGGTGACCCGCATCGCTTCGGAAGGCATCGCGGTCATTTATGTCAGCCATAGAATGAACGAGATCCGCCAGATTGCGCATTCAGCCACGATCATGCGCGATGGGCGCATCATCGATACTGTCGACGTCAAGGGCGCCGATACTCGAGAGATCGTTCGGCTCATGCTTGGCGCCGAGGCTTCAAAGGCAGCGGCATTGGACAATCGAAGCCAAGAGAACACCGTTCTGGAAGTTCGAGACATCGCCCTGGCGCCCAAGCTGACTTCCGTTTCCTTTCAACTCAGGGCTGGAGAAGTGCTCGGGATTGCCGGGCTTCTAGGCTCCGGGCGGACAGAGCTCCTTCAGGCAATCATGGGCGTCCGCTCCTACGATCACGGGCAAGTCCTCGTCGACGGTCAGGCCGCTCAACCCGGCCGGTACAAAAGAATGATTGCCATGGGCTTCGCCTATACGCCCGAAAGCCGGAAAGAAGAGGGGATCGTTCCTCTTCTCGGTGTCGATGAGAATACGCTTTCGACAAATTTTGCCGGCGTCAGCAAGCACGGAACCCTATCTGCCAAGATGATGGCGGATGCCACCCGCAAGGTGATCCAACGCCTGCATATCAAGACAGCCCAGACGAACACCCCGATCGGCACGCTGTCGGGCGGAAACCAGCAAAAGGTCGTTATCGGCAGATGGGTTTACGCCAACAGCCGCGTCCTGCTCCTAGACGAGCCCACCAGAGGCGTGGACGTCGAAGCGAAGGCTCAGATCTACGCCATCATTCGTCAGCTTGCAGCGGAAGGGCGGAGCGTGATCTTCGTTTCCAGCGAGATTGAGGAACTGCCGCTCGTCTGCGATCGAGTGCTGGTCCTCAGGGACGGGACCCTCAAGGAAGAATTCAAATCACCCAAGATCGATCAGGACGCCTTGATGGCCGCCTGCATCGCCGGACATTGAGGGAGAGACGCGATATGTCACTCGACCAGACTGCAAAGTCGGAATCGGCGACCGAAGGAACAAGATCTCGTTTCTCGTTGTCGCAACATATGAACGAACTCAGTTTGTTCGTTGCGATCGTAATACTTTACGTCGTTTTTACAGCCACCGCGAACGGTTTCCTTTCGTTCAATAACCAGATCAACATCCTCCGAGACGCGGCTACGATCGGGATCGCTGCGTGGGCGGCTACGCTCATTATCATTGCAGGTGAAATCGACGTCAGCGTCGGTCCGATGGTGGCGTTCATTTCAGTCGTGCTTGCGTTTCTGCTTCAGTGGGGCGTTCCGACTCCGATCGCCTTCGCGCTTGCGATTTTGGTCGGTGCTATGCTTGGTTCGATCGCCGGAGCTCTGCGAGCATACTTCGATGTTCCGTCCTTCGTTGGCACGCTCGGTCTGTGGAGTGCTCTTCGCGGGACTGCTTTGTTCGTGACCGATGCGCTGCCCGTTTCTATCGGTCGCAACGATACCCTGGACGCCCTTGATCGTTCGTTTCTTGGCATTCCGCCTGCCGCAATCATCATGCTGATCTTGTTTGCGGTGTTCACCTTCATCAGCCGAAAGACAGCTTTCGGCAGGTCCGTTTTCGCAATCGGCGGCAATGCTCACGCAGCGTTTCTGAGCGGCATCAGTGTTTCCAAGATACGCGTCGCGCTGTTTGCGATCGCCGGTGCAATGGCGGCAATTTCCGGTATTCTCCTGCTCTCACGACTAGGATCGGGCAACGCGACCGCAGCGACCGGCCTCGAGTTCGACGTTATCGCAGCAGTCGTGGTCGGAGGAACTTCGCTGTCTGGCGGGCGGGGCTCGATGCTTGGCACGCTTCTGGGCGTGCTCGTTATCACCCTCATCGGTAACGGCCTTGTCCTGCTTGGCATCAATCCTTTCTTCCAGCAGGTTGTGCGCGGTCTGATCATCGTCATCGCGGTGCTCGCCAACATCCAGGCGATCAAGCGCAGCATGTCCCGTAACAAGAGCTGATCTCATGTCCATTGTAAGCCTTGAGGCAGGGCCGCTGTCTCTTCGCGTCTCGACAAGAGGAGGGCTTGTGCTCGGCTTTTGGCGAGATGTCGGGTCGGCCAGGACAGCGCTTCTGCGTCCCTGTCTGTCCGACGACGTCGATGCGCTTAGCTCTTCCTGCTACCCGCTTGTGCCATTCGGCAACAGAGTGAAAGACAATAAATTCTCGTTTGAAGGAAGCGACTTTCACTTCCGCCTGAACACGGATTGGGACAAGCACTATCTGCACGGCGAAGGCTGGCAGGCGGACTGGTCTATCGGACGGAGGACACCGACGTCGGTTGAACTGGTGTTCGCCCACGAGGGCCAAGGCACCCCATACGAATACCAAGCCCGGCAGCGCTTCGCCCTCGACGAACAAGGGTTGACCATGACGCTTGCGGTCGAAAATCGTGGCCAACGCTCACTGCCGTTCGGACTCGGCTGGCATCCTTACTTTCCGATGACGCCGAAGACGACGTTGCTTGCTCCGGCTCGCAAGTTTTGGACGGAAGTCGAAGGATGGCTGCCAGGCCACCAGACCGAAATACCGAAGGAGCTGGATTTTAGTTCTCCGGCGTCGCTGCCCCAACATTGGGTCAACAACGGGTTCGAGGATTGGAGTGGTGAAGCACTCATCACTTGGCCGGAGCGGAATACATCGCTCCACTTAACTGCCGACGCCATTTTCAAGCACGCCTTTGTGTTCGTATCAGATACGACTTTCGATACGAGCTTCAAGCGTGACTACTTTTGCTTTGAGCCGATGAGCCATCTGGCCAACGGCCACAATATGCCCGACCTTGGCGGTCTCAAGGTTTTGAAATCCGGTGAAGCCATCTCTGGCAGCATCCACATGCGCCCCTCCAGCATCTGATATCGATTACCGGAGTTCCCAATGCCTGCGAGTGACCGTTACGATTACATCATCGTTGGTGGAGGAAGCTCCGCCTGCGTCGTCGCCGAGAAACTGGTGCGCGAGGGCAAGGCGCGCGTCCTGCTTCTGGAGCGCGGACCCGCAAAAGCCAATCCGATCATGAGCTTTCCAGCCGGGTATATGAAGTTCCTTGCCAAAGACACATATCTCGCCATGCATCAAACCAAGCCGCAGCCCCAACTGGACGGCCGTGGTCCCATTGTGCCGCAGGGCAAGGTTCTAGGTGGCGGCAGTGCCGTCAACGCGATGGTCTACATGCGCGGACAGGAGGCGGATTTTGATCTTTGGAACGAACTGGTCACGCCGAAAGGATCCAATGACGGCGCCTGGTCCTACGGCGACCTGCTTCCATATTTTAAGGCGCAGGAGGACAATGATCATCTTGCCGGCGACTTCCATGGTGTCGGCGGGCCGCTGAAGATCTCACATCTTGGACACACAAGTGCGATGACACGGACCTACGTGAAAACCCTGCAAGCCATGGGAATCCCCTACAACCCGGACTTCAACGGCGCACATCAGTTTGGCGTCGGATTCATGCAGCATACCATAGACTGGAAGACCAGAAGGCGGTCCAGCGCCGTTGATGCCTTCCTCGCACCGGTGATGAGCGATCCGCTGCTGACCATCGAGACGGAAGCGACCGTCACCTCGATCAGGATGGAAAGCGATCGCGCCACTGGCGTCGATTACATACGCAACGGGAGCCGGAAATCCGCGAGCGCGGGGGAGATCATTCTTGCCGCTGGAGCCTACCAGACGCCAAAACTCCTGATGATTTCTGGTATTGGACCGGATGACGAACTCACCAAGCATAATATCCAGAAGAAAGTCGTGCTGCCTGGCGTCGGCAAAAACCTGCAGGATCATTACGAGTGCCCGGTCGTTGCAACCACGAAGGGGGCGTTTGGCTATTACGGTGCGGACCGAGGCTGGCCGATGATCAAAGCTGGGCTGCAGTATCTCATGTTCAAGACGGGTCCGGTGTCGACGACTGGGGTGGAGACCTGCGCGTTCTACGACCCTGACGGCAATAACGATCGACCGACGATCCAGATGTTCTGTGTGCCGACCGTCTACCTGGACCGGGACGTCATGGGCACCGAACCCGGTGATGGCGTCACGATCAACTCGCTTCTGCTTCGTCCAAAGGCGAGAGGATCGGTGACGTTGGCCTCAAGCGATCCATTCGAAAACCCGATCGTCGACACGCAGATCTTCGGCCATCCCGATGACCTGCGCCTGACCATTGCAGGGTTCCGGTTCGCCCGGACGGTTCTCGAAGCGTCCCCCATGCGTGAGCTGATCGAAAAAGAGATATTCCCTGGCGCGGACGCGACAAGTGACGAGGCCCTCGCCGCTCATTGCAAGCGCACTGTTAAAACCGGCTATCACCCTGTCGGCACGTGCAAGATGGGTCAAGACAGCGACCCAGATGCGGTCCTGGATTCCAGCCTCAGGGTCTGGGGTACACGAGGCTTGCGGGTCGTAGACGCGTCTCTGATGCCAACGATCGTCAGCGGCAACACCAACGCTGCCGTCATGGCTGCGGCAGGCAAAGCTGCCGGCCTTATCCTCGCATAGACTGGGCATATCATGAAATTCACAAACTACAGGCCATCGCTGGATCAATTGGAATCGCCCCCGTAGGAGATAGGTCTGTTATGCGATCGTCGGCTGCGATATTCTCGACCGATGAAACTCAGTCAGACCATACGGTTCGCTACAGCCGAGGACGGCACCCGTATTGCCATGGCCTCTTGCGGGCAGGGTCAGGTGATCCTGCGGGCGGCGCACTGGCTGAGCCATGTCGATTACGATCTCGAAAGCCCGGTGTGGCGGCCGTGGCTCCAGGCACTGTCCGCCCACAACCGGTTTGTACGCTATGATCCGCGCGGCTGCGGCCTGTCGGACCGGCATGTCTTTGACCTCTCGGTCGAAGCGTGGCACGCCGACCTTGCTGCCGTGGCGGCGTCGATCGAGGAGCCGCGCTTCGTCCTCCTCGGTCTTTCGCAGGGCGGCGCGCTCGCTATCGCATATGCCCTCAAATATCCCGAGCGAGTATCGCATCTGGTGCTTTTGAACGCCTATGGTCAGGGTGCCCGCGCCAGAGCTCAGACCGAGGCGGAGCGGCTGGAAGCCGAGACCCTTGTCAATTTCGTTCGCGTCGGCTGGGGACGCGACAATCCGGCGTTTTGCCGGTTCTTCACCAATCTCTTTATCCCCGACGGCACGCCTGAACAGCATCGCTGGTGGGGCGATCTCGAGCGGCAAACGGCAACGGCCGACGTCGCCGCACAACTGCTTTGGCAGATGCAGGGGATCGATGTGCTGGATCTTGCGGCGATGCTGAGCGTTCCGACGTTGATCGTACACAGCCGCGGTGACATGCGCGTGCCGTTTGATCAGGGTTGCAAGCTCGCCGCCGCGATTCCGGGCGCGAGCTTCGTGCCGCTTGAGAGCAAGAACCATGTGCTCTTGCCGGACGAGCCCGCGTGGAATGTGTTTCAAACGGAACTTGCTGCCTTTCTCGGGCAGGATCGGTCGGTGCGGCCGCGTGCGGTCAGTGAGGCCGGTCTGACACCCGCCGAGGCCGCCCTTCTCGACCTCGTTGCGGAGGGGCTAGACAACCGCGCGATCGCAGAACGGCTTGGCAAGAGTGCAAAGACCGTGCGAAACCAGCTGTCGGTGATATTCAGCAAACTCGGCGTGCATAGCCGCTCGCAAGCGATCGTCGTCGCGCTCTCCCGATAGTCCCGCTTCTGCAGGTGGATAGACCTCCTCCGATGCCAATGGGACATGTGTCCCTCCAAGGAGCGGGATTTCTTCGCAGACGCGGGACAACCGCCTCATGCCCGCCGAGACGGCAAGCTTCATCCTCGGCGTCACGGATGGCAGGACGCCATCCGAGCACCGGGAGGAATTCACGTGACGGAAATAAACGAAACAACGCTCAATGAACTCGTGGGCCGCGTCCTTGGCGACCTTGGCGGAGCGGTCAGCGTACCTCTGGTCCGGATCGGGGATGCTCTTGGGCTGTACAGGACGCTGAAGGAGACCGGGCCGGTGAAGGCCGACGAACTTGCCGATGCCTCGGGATGCGCACCTCGTTATGTGCGCGAGTGGCTGGCGGCACAGGCTGCCTCCGGTTATGTGCACCATGAGCGAGGATTGTTCTCGCTGACGCCCGAACAGGCCTTCGTGTTTGCCGAGCCGGACAGCCCGGTCAATCTGATCGGCGCGTTCGATACCGCTGCTGCGATGGTCGAAAACCAGCCGAAGGTGCAGTCCGCTTTCAAAACCGGCCGAGGCGTTGCCTGGGGCGATCAGGCTGGCTGCATGTTCTGCGCCGTCGCGCGGCTATTTCGCCCAGGTTATGTCAATGCCCTTGTGCAGGACTGGCTGCCGGCGCTTGACGGTGTCCTCGACAGGTTGAAAGCCGGTGCGAAGGTGGCGGACGTTGGATGTGGGCACGGGCTATCGACGATCCTGATGGCGCAGGCGTTTCCCAATTCCCGGTTCGTGGGCTACGACTTCCATCCGGGCTCGATTGCCGCTGCAACCGCGCACGCCCAGGCACACGGGTTGACGAACCTGCACTTCGAAGTCGGCAGGGCGCAGGATTTCGACGGGCGAGATTTCGATTTGATCACCTGCTTCGACTGCTTGCACGACATGGGCGACCCGAAAGCCGCTGCGGCTCATATCCGAAAGGCGTTAAAGGAGGGCGGTGCGTGGATGGTGGTCGAACCAATGGCCGGAGATACGCTGGAGGAGAATATCAATCCGGTTGGACGGCTCTATTACTCCGCCTCGACGATGATCTGCGTTCCGACCTCGCTTGCGCAGGAGACAGGGCTGGCACTCGGTGCGCAAGCGGGAGAGCGGCGATTGGCCGAGGTGATCCGCTCAGGCGGTTTCACTCATATCCGGCGTGCAGCCCAGACGCCCCTCAACATGATCCTCGAGGCCACCTGACAGGTCGCGCCTTCTATTGGAAATGTCGCGCCACATTCCAGGCCTCGTCAGGAAAGTCAACGAGTGAGGTGGCTGGCTTGCAGGAGCACGCCAGCCACCTCAACTTCAGCGACGGCGGTAAACCGTGCATCTGATTGCCGGTCTGTTCGAAGTATTCGCTGAGCCCGTTCGATGCCCTGAACGATGCCGACGCGACGGTCCTGCTCGAAAAACACTCGATCGCTCCGGATGAGACGTTCTGTCAATGCGCCCAGCCTCCTGAAACTGCGAGACGCCATTTTATCGGCCAAGGACGCACGACTTCGGGACGTCTTGCAGGAGATCATGGGCACACAAAACGCGTGAAGAGCGGATTCGAACCGCACTATAAGTTCGACCAGCGCTGTGGACTTGCCGTGCGTCATTCCATTGCCTTCAACCGAATTCCGGGACCACCGACCCCAGAGTAATCGCCATCGAGGAATATAACCCCTGCTTCTTCTAAAACTGTCCGAATGGCTGCGATTGTCCTCGGCTTCAGATCCTCGCCGCGCTCAAATCTCACGATCGTATTTGTTGAGACAGCGGCTGCATCGGCGAGTTGTTTCACGCCCATCTCCAGCGCGGTTCGCGCCATCTTACACTGAATAGGCAACAAAATCGCTTCCCCATATCGAATTCGCCTTGACATGGCGATTTTTGCGTCGTATGCACACTTTGCGGGGGCTACCTCCCGCGCGAGCTGATTCTATCAACGGCGACTATAGCCTAGCTCAGTGCTGAAGCGCGAGGGCGGCGTGAGACGTCGTCGGGACAGGGCATTCATGGAACTACGCCAGCTCTCCTACTTCGTCGCGGTGGCCGAGGAACTGCACTTCGGCCGGGCGGCAGCCAAGGTGCGCATCGCCCAGCCGGCGCTTTCCAATCACGTGCAGGCGCTGGAGCGGGAACTCGGCTGCGCGCTGTTCATCCGCTCGACCAGGCGGGTGGAACTCACCAGGGCAGGGGAGATCTTCCATGAGCGCTGCGTCGGGATCTTGAGCGAGGTCGATGTGTCCGCCGAGATCACCAGGGCGGTGGCCGGCAAGACGATCCGGCAGATCAGGATCGGCACCGTCTATCCGGCGACCACCGGCGTGCTGCCGGCGTTTCTTGGAAAGATCGCCCGCAAGTACCCGGATATCCGCATTCATATATCAAGCGGCAATACCGGCGACATCATCCGCGGCCTGGAAAACGGCCAGATCAATCTCGGCTTCATCCGGCCGGTGGAAAACATCGGCTCGTTGCGCTTCTCCTCGATCGCCCATGAGCGGTATCTGCTGGCGGTGGCCAGGACCAACCGGCTGGCGGAGCGGGCGGAGATCGCCATCGACGATCTGCGCTCGGAAAGTATCATCGCCTTCAATCGCAAGAACCTCTCCTACACAGAGCGGTACTTCAACGAGAAGTTCGAGGAATATGACCTGACCCGCAACATCGCCTATAGCTGCGATGATACCTATTCGCTGGTGTCGCTGGTCTCGGCAGGCCTTGGCATCGGCTTTGCGCCGGAATGGACCGAGGGCCTGCCAAACCGGGCCTTCGAGCTGAAGGCGGTGAGGGGTATCGACTTCCGGATCGGGCTGGGCGTTGCCTGGAGCAAGGAGGATCCAACCGCCTCGCGCGACGACATCGTCGATATCGCGAGGTCGTTGGCGCGGCCGGGCAGGTGAGGCGAGGGGTATCGCGGGTACACCCCAAGCGGAACGGCTTGCCGGGGGCAGTCGGTCCCGGGTTCCGCTCGTTCCCGAGCGGCGCTCCGCTAACCCTCCTGCGGCTGCCCTTTTAACCGGTCAAGCCGTGCGCGAACTGGCGCCGGCGCGGACGCGCCTTCGCCTGGTATGCTCATTGTTTGGAGGAGCGTCCTTGCCGAGGCAGGCACGATCTCAAGAACAAGAAGTGCTGACAGTCGCAAGTTCGGCATTTGATTCACGACGTACACGCGATAGCACATCGAGCGGTCCGTCTTCTGCTCCCACATTGTTCTCGCCGCCCTGATCTGTGATCGCCTTTCCATGGACAAGCGAAGGGATCTCGCGGTGGAAGACCTTGAGACAGCTATCGCGACCGTTCATGCAGAGCCGAGGCCGATAGCCCTTCAGGCAAGCAGCACCCCAAAACACGCGCCGCCAATTGCGGCCCGTCCATCTTCCTCGTATCGAGGAGATCATCGAGCCGGAAAGCCGCCATCTGCTCTGCGGCGGAGGCTTGCATGGCTTGGCGAGGACGTGTCCGAACGGTTGGGCGTCGTTCCAGCGCAGTGCACGCGTCCTCGTCACCGCCGTCCCAAATACGCCTGCCGGGCCTGTACCGACAGCGTTGTTCAGGCTCCAACGCCTGACTATTGCGAGGTTTCCAGATGGCGATCGCCGCGCAGAAGATTCAGCCAGGCCCGGGCCGCTTTCTCCCCGCCTGTGCCCCCGAAATGGCAATCGTCGTAGCGGTCGTCTCCATCGAGTAACGCATCAGAATTTACCCCCTCTCGGATACCATGGCTGCTTTTTGACAGGGCCAGTTGCGCCCGTACGATCGCATTGTCTGGAATATGCTCCTTGAAGCCGCCGTTGCTCGGTTCGAGGCATTTCGATGCAATCGAAATGTAAACGGGTGCTTCGACGCCGTGCTGACGCAACGTGTCAACCATCGACATGAAACGTTCCTGGTAGGCCTTCGCAGTGGTGCCCATAACGAGGTCCGCCTCTCCTTGCACCCAGAGGACGTTCGTTATCCGGTAACCGGAACCCTGAAGCTGTTTCACTGTATCGACTAGCACGGGATTGAAGTCACCACCTGCCGCCCATCGTGCGACCTCAGATCCGGAATATGCGAGAGGTGCGAGGATGACGTTGTCATTTTGACCCGATGCTATCAAATTGTTCCCAAGAAGCGTCCAATACTCTCCCCTCGTATTGGTCGATCCAAGAAGTGGCGACGCCGCGATGAAGCAGCGTTTGTCAAAGGCGTTTACAACGCGAGCGCCATAATTCGAGCGGTGCCGTTGTCCACCGTAGTTGGCCGCGTTCGATTGGCCAAGAATGAGTAAGACAGCAGTTCGGTCAGTCTGAGGCGGGCAGGCCACAAGCGTTTTTGATTCATCCCCGATCAGTCGTTCGTTGTCGTCGAACGTATAACGGCTTGGAGCCGTCGCCTTCTCTCCGCCAACCATTTTCTTCAGCGCGGAAAGTTGTGGCCAAGGAAAGATCTCATGTCTCGCGCTCATGCCGCCCAGAACATACATGGCGATCAAGGCGGCCAAGCCGACTGCCATTGTTTTGAGCATGTCGTTGCCTTTTGAATGTCAACCGATGATTTGGAGCCTCCGGCGGGCCGAGCTATCCTAGCGTGGACATTGGCCCGAATGAAGGCATGTCTGTATCCCCGCAATATGTTCCTCGCAATCACTACCGGCCACCTGATAATCGGGGCATCGACATCGTCGCCGAGTGATCGAGCCAGCCTGTGCTTTTCCTGACCGCTCACCACAAGCATCAGCGGAGGGAAGTCTTCGCTTTATCCCGACTCTTTGCATTGTTCGTTTCCAACACGGTTCGGCGACTTGGCAATTCATCAGGGAGGTTCTGACTGGAGTCGGCAACATTGCTAGAACCTCCCTGACGTCCTTTCAACAAGCATCAGGACAATCTAGGCCCGATTGTGCCGAGGGAAAGCCGGACCTAAGTCGGACTAGCGACCCTAGGTCTCACTGTTCATCTCGTTGGCATGGATCATGATGTTGCACTCCTTGCCCGCGGCTTCAGCAGATCGTCGAACAGATCCCGGTCGCCATCGCGGGTCAGGAACTTTGGCAGTTCCGATCTGAGCCAGGCTGCCAGTCCTGCGCCGATCTGCACATCGCGATCATTCTCCAGCCGATGCAGCACAAGTGCGCCGATCAACACCTTGCGGCGCGTATCGATGGCGCGTTCCTGTTTGCCGAGCCGGATCTGCAATGTCTTTCGCTGGGCTTCCAGCTGCGCCAGCCGTTCCCCAATGGATTTACGTGCCACTGTCATTGTCTCCCTGTTCCACAATCAGCGATCGGCCGAACGGCATCAGGACAATGACCGCACACGATCGCATGCGCAGATGCTGCGACGATGGGTGGCATGTCGGCTACTCGCAAATCTGCGCGTGGAAGCGACGGGCTGAACGGCTTACGAGGTCATCGGGAGATTGCCGCGTGCTCCCACCAGTGCCCGAAGGAGCCAAGCGACGAAGGCACAAGGGCGCACTTACGAGTTGCCGGGCAACTCAAAGCGCGGGCCGGCGGCCCGCTAACGAAGGGGACAAGCGATGGCGATCTATCATCTCAGCATGAAGCCGATCGCCCGCAGCGGTGGCCGCAGCGCCGTGGCGTCCGCCGCCTATCGCGCCGCCGAGCGGCTGACCAACGAGCGCGATGGGCTGACCCATGATTTTAGCAACAGGAAAGGTGTCGAGCATGCCGAGATCGTCTTGCCGACTGGGTCTTCCGCCTATTGGGCGATGAAGCGATCGGCCTTGTGGAATGCCGCCGAGCGTGCCGAGAAACGCAGCGACGCCCGTATCGCCCGGGAATTCGAAATCGCCCTGCCACACGAATTGAGTTCCGATCAACGCCTGGTGCTGACGCGGGCCTTTGCCGAAGATCTCGCCAATCGCTATGGCGCTGCTGTCGACTTTGCGATCCATCGGCCGGGTGGGGGAAGCGATATCCGCAACAGCCATGCGCATTTGATGATGACGACGCGTGAGGTGAGGGAAACCGGTCTTGGCGACAAGACGCTGCTTGAGCGGGAAAACAGATGGCTTCTCGCCAATCACCTGCCGCCATCGCAACTGCAGCTGAAGGATCTCAGACAGGCGTGGGAGCATCTTGCCAACACGCACCTTGAGAGGGCCGGCCACGATATCCGCATCGATCATCGCTCGCATCTGGAAGCCGGGATCACGATCGAGCCGACCGAACATGTCGGTGTGCATGCCACTCAGATCAATCGGCAGGGTGGCGAAGTCTCACGCGTCCGCATCTCACCGCAATCGGCCGAGCGCAATGCCGAGACCATTCGCCGGCGCCCTGAAGAGATCTTGAAGCTGATTACCAACGAGAAAAGCGTCTTCAGCCGCTATGACATTGCCAGGGCTCTGCATCGCACCATCAACGACGATCCGCAGACCTTCCAGAATGCTTTTGCCGCGGTCATGGCGTCGAAGGCACTTGTCGAGCTCAGACCCGACAGTTCAAGCGTTCGCGGCCGTGACGGCGAGGCACGCTATTCGACGGTCGAGATGGTGGCGATCGAAGGGGCGATGGCAACAGCCACTGTTGCGATGAAGGCGTGCCAAAACCACGGTGTGGCGAAGCGCAATGTCGATGCGGCCATCGCCGATCAGGACAGATCGATCCAGGCGGGAAATCCTTCACCGGGGCAGGGGCTGTCGGCGGAACAGCGCCAGGCGATCGAGCATGTCACGGGTCCAGGTCAGATCGCCGTGGTGATCGGTTTTGCCGGTGCCGGCAAGAGCACGATGCTGGCAGCTGCCCGCCAGGCCTGGGAAGCGCAGGGCTATCGCGTTCATGGCGCGGCGTTGGCCGGCAAGGCGGCGGAAGGCCTGGAGCAATCGTCCGGGATCGCGAGCCGCACCCTGGCGTCCTGGGAATACAGCTGGCAGGCCGATCGCGGTCGGCTCAATGCTCGTGACGTCTTCGTTATCGACGAGGGTGGCATGGTCGGCAGCCGGCAGCTCGCCCGCTTCGTCGACGAGGTCAAACGGGCCGGCGCCAAGCTCGTCCTGGTCGGTGACCATGAACAGCTTCAGGCAATCGGAGCGGGCGCGCCGTTCCGGGCGATCGCCGAAGCCGTCGGCCATGCGCAACTGTCGGAAGTGCGACGTCAACGAACCGATTGGCAAAAGCAGGCTTCGATTGACTTCGCCTCGCATCGGACTGCCGACGGGCTTGCTGCCTACCAAGCACATGGCAACATCCAGCTGAAAGCAAACCGCGACGACGTGCTGAAGGCGATCATTGCCGATTATGTCGCTGACCGATCGGCCAATCCCAACGACACGCGCATTGCCATGGCCCATCGACGGATAGATGTGGCTGCCATCAATGCCGGCATTCGCTCTCGGTTGCAGGAGCGCGGTGAGCTGGCAACGGGCAGCAACCCGCCTGGCGATAAAGGTGAGGAACTGAGTTGCCAGACCAGCAATGGGAAGCGATCTTTTGCGCCAGGCGACCGCATCGTCTTCCTGGAGAACGATCGTGATCTCGGCGTCAAGAATGGCATGCTGGGCGAGGTGATCGCCGTCGCGCCGGACGCAATACAGGTTCGGCTTGACGGCAAGGCGCAGACGCAAGATGGGCAACGCCAGGTGATCATTCCGGTGAACAGTTACCAGGCCTTTGATCACGGCTACGCGACGACGATCCACAAGACGCAAGGCGCTACCGTCGACCGGAGTTTTGTTCTGGCGTCGACGACGATGGACCGGCATCTGACCTATGTGGCGATGACCCGTCATCGCGAGGCGGTGCAGCTCTATGCCGGGCTGGATGCGTTCAAGACAGTGCGCTCCCTGACAGAGACACTGAGCCGCTCAGGCGTGAAGGAGACGACGCTTGACTATACCCATGACTTTGCCAATCGGCGCGGCATGGAGGATCGCCGGGGGCAGGGCGACGGCGCCGTCGCACCTGCGGTAATCACCAAGGAGGCGGAGCGCATCGCGGACACTGCGGTTCCCAAGCCAATGCAGGAGCCGCGGCCGCCTACACCGCTCGCGGCCCGCAGCATCGCCGATGGCGGCTCTTCGCACCAAGACCGCAATGACGATGAACGTGACGATGAACGTCGCGTGCTCATTGCGGCCGTGAAGACCTATGCGATGAGCGTCGAAGCGGTTGGACGGTCAAAGGCGATGCCGGCATTCGAACGTGATTGGGCCGCGGCAAAGCAGCTTGCGCCGCAGGTGTTCAACGACGCGCCAGCGGCCATGGACGTGTTGCGCGGCCGCATCCTGGATGAGAACGCAGATCCGGTCGCGCTTGCCAGTCAACTCAGCGCTTCGCCCGAAACGATCGGCGCGCTGGCTGGCAAGACCGGCCTGTTCGGAGACAACGCCGAACGCAAACAAGCGCTTTCGCGGATCGATGCGCTGGCTTCGCATGTTCGCCAATCCGCCAACACCTGGCAGCGTCGCCTTGCGGCCGAATGCGGCTCGGAGCGCTGGAAGCGGGAAAAGCAGGACGTCGTCGAGGTTCTGGGGCCGAGCCGCCGGAGCGAAGCGCTGCTGCGCCAGCTCGACGATCTCCCCTATAGCGACAAGGCCAAGTTCGTCGAGCGACTGGCCGGGACACCGGAGGGGCGTCAAGCGCTTGCCGAGGCAAAGGACATCGCTACTGCGATCGAAACGCGCTTCGGTCGCGCCGATCCCTCAGATCTCGCGGATCAGCTGAAGCGAGTGGGACCGGATCGGGATGGTGACGTCGAGCGTATCCGCGAGGTTGCTCGCCTTGCCGATCGTAGTCATCGTGCGGAGCTCACCCAGCAGATGGAGTTGAAGCGGTCGCTTTCGCGGGGCAAGAGCTTGGGGCTTGGGATGTAGATGTTTGGGTCGGACCAGGGATTTCGAGGAGGCTCAGGCTGGCGATAGACCGCTTCCGGTGTCTCGGAAAAGTCGCGCCAGACCTTGTCGCGGCGGCGAGCTCCTTGAGGCCTCGACCAAAGGCCTCGATTGTCAGCCACCCGTCGTAGCCGCTCGCGCGTCGCGCCTTGAACCTCTCTGCCCAGGGAATGTTGCCGCCGGGTAAGCGGCGGTCGTTCTCCAAAATGTAGACATGCACGATGCGGTCACTGTTTCGCGTGAACGCGCCGATTGGATCTGTCTCTTCGATTTTGCTGTGGAACGTGTCGTACATGGCGCGGATATGCGGATGTCCGACCGCATCGATATGGGCCGCAAGATCGTCCATCGTGTTGAACAGAGCATTCGAGGCGATTCAGCGCCTCAAGCCCGATCGTTACGCTGTGCTTTGCTGCATGATCGCCGATCGCGTGTTGTGAGGAAACCGAGCGCTTGAGTTCCGCCGCGCTCGGCCGGCTTCCCGAATTTTGCCGAGCGTCGAATGCCGCGGGCCGCTCAGCATCGTCGTGCCGAGCGCGTCGCTGCAGTCGATGGCCCATTTCACGTAGTCGATGCCGCGTCTGCGGTGCGCTCGCTCAGCGCATAGCCGAAGGCTTTGCTCTTGGCGGGCTATGTGGTAGGAGCGGGCCATGACATCATTGATCGATTTCAATTGCCAAGGCTGCGGAGCCTGCTGCTCCTATTCGCCGACCTGGCCCAGATTTTCCACGGAAACCGACGCTGCTCTCGATTTGCTGCCAGCGCATTTCGTAGCTGCGAACCAGCAAGGAATGCGTTGCGACGGTGCGCGCTGCTCCGCATTGGTCGGTCGCGTCGGTTCAGAGACATCCTGTCAAGTGTACGATCTTCGGCCTGATGTCTGCCGCGCCTGCGTCCCAGGGGATGACGCTTGCTTGACCGCGCGCGCGTTCTTCGGGCTCGGTAAGCCAGGTTTGCCGCCCAGTGACATCGATGCGGAACCGCCAATCAACTGAGGCGGGGTTCCGTCCGGCTCCTCTTCGCCTGTCGACTTTACTCCAGCGATTGTCGTCCGAAAGGTCAGCCGAAGGTAAGGCCCGGTGGAGTCATCCGATGTGGACTATCTGCCTAGTAGCGCGACAAGCGATATCGGCATTTCGACCGCGAAAAAATCCAGCGCCGCACCGATAATCATCAACCACACGACCATCAAGAAAATGAGCGCTGCAATCCTGATTTCTACAGGCTGCATTATTTGCGCCGTCCCAGCATATACGTCCCCCCGAGACAAAACCCCTGTTATCCCTCGTGCAAATTCCCTATGGCGAGGGATGATGCGCAACGGTCGAGAGCGTGGGCGCGTGCGGCGCCGAACTCTTCGCTTTCTCGAAACTGATGTCGCTTTGACCGATCAAGTCGCTGGACACAGCTCTGTCGCTGCGTTCGAGATGATGGCCATCAAGGAAGGAGCGGTAGGCATCTGCGATGCCCTCTTTCAGACCTATCTTAGGAGACCAGCCGAGACTGCGGAGCTTGTCGACGCTCAGGAGTTTACGTGGCGTGCCATCTGGCTTGGTGAGGTCGCGGGTGATCTTGCCTTCGAAACCAACGATCTTGGAGACGAGGTATGCCAATTCGAGAATGGTAATGTCTTCGCCACAACCTACGTTCACATGACTTTCGGCGGAATAGGTTTTCATGAGATGGAGGCAGGCGTCGGCGCAATCGTCAACATGCAGGAATTCGCGCCGCGGCGTGCCCGTACCCCAGACGCATATCTCTTGCTGCTCGCTGACCTTGGCCTCATGTGTCTTGCGTATGAGCGCCGGCATGACATGGCTTGACCCGAGGTCAAAATTGTCGCCTGGACCGTAAAGATTGGTCGGCATGGCCGAGATGAAATCTCTACCGTGCTGTTTGCGATAGGCTTGGCAGAGCTTTAATCCGGCAATTTTGGCGATCGCATACCATTCATTGGTGGGTTCAAGCGATCCGGTCAGAAGTGAGTCCTCAACGATCGGCTGGTCGGCGAATTTCGGATAGATGCAGGACGAGCCCAGAAACATCAGTTTTTCGACGTGAGTTCTATGGGCTGCGTGGATGACATTCGCTTGGAGAATCAAGTTGTCGTAAAGGAAGTCGGCCGGATAGGTAGCGTTCGCGAGAATACCGCCGACCCTCGCAGCAGCTAGGAAGACAGCATCGGGACGATGCTTACTCATCCAGGCCTCCACCTGGTCCTGCCGTCTGAGGTCGACCTCGGCGCGGGTGGACGTCAAAATTTCGCAGCCCTCGGAAGCGAGACGCCGCACGATCGCAGAGCCCACCATGCCGCGGTGGCCCGCGACATAGACCCTCTTTCTGGTAAGGCTGTAGATCACCTCAGGCATGGGCAAAACCTTTGGTTACACCGACCGACGGAACATTTCGTGCCATGACTTTCAGATCCGCGCGAACCATCTCCGCAATCAGTTGATCAAGACTGGTCTCATGTTTCCAACCAAGCTTCGTGTGCGCTTTCGTCGGATCGCCGATCAGAAGATCAACTTCAGTCGGGCGGAAATAAGCGGGATCGATCTCCACCACACACTGACCGGATGTCTTGTCGTATCCCTTTTCCTCAACTCCGTTCCCACGCCAATCAATCGGCATGCCCACCTGGGCAAAGGCCTTGTCAACGAAGGAACGAACCGAGTGCGTTTCGCCGGTCGCAAGGACATAGTCCTCCGGTTCATCCTGTTGCAGCATCAGCCACATGCCACGGACATATTCTCGTGCATGTCCCCAGTCGCGCTTGGCGTCCAAGTTGCCGAGATAAAGCCTTTCCTGCAGTCCAAGATGGATCGCCGCAGCCGCCCGGGTGATTTTGCGCGTCACGAATGTTTCGCCGCGGATCGGGCTTTCATGATTGAACAAAATGCCGTTCGAGGCGTGCATGCCATATGCCTCGCGATAATTGACCACAATCCAATAGGCGTAGAGCTTGGCCGCAGCGTAGGGTGATCGAGGGTAGAAAGGTGTCGTTTCGCTCTGCGGGACTTCCTGGACTTTGCCGTAGAGCTCTGAGGTCGATGCTTGATAGAAGCGGGTCTTCTTTGTCAGCCCCAGGAGGCGAATGGCTTCAAGTAGCCGAAGGGTGCCGGTTCCATCGGCGTTAGCCGTATATTCCGGGGTCTCGAAAGAGACTTGAACGTGGCTCTGTGCGGCGAGATTATAGATCTCGTCCGGCTGCGTTTCCTGAACCACGCGGATGAGGTTCGTTGAATCGGTCATGTCCCCGTAATGCAGAATAAAGCGAGGATTTTCGACATGGGGATCCTCGTATAGATGCTCGATGCGACTGGTGTTGAAGGACGATGAGCGTCGCTTGAGGCCGTGAACAATATAGCCCTTCTCCAGGAGCAGTTCGGCCAAATACGCACCGTCCTGACCTGTTATGCCTGTAACCAGTGCAACCTTATTTTCGTTTTTCATGCGGTCTCCGTAATTTATTTCGGCGGAATCAGGCGGACACGCGCTGTTCGAACTCACGTGAACTCGTGGTACTTCCGCAGTGAGCTCGCAAACAGTTCTGAATCGCGGAAGTTGTACATGGCGTGTTTGTTCGTATTGACGTTATTTATGGCAACGGCAATCTCTGCGTTGCGCGCGGTCTTCAGCTGATGTAGGCAAAACTCTACCGCCCGACGGCTCGTCTTTCCCCATTTTACGACCACCAGCGTTCTTTCTGCTAACGCTGTCAGATGCATCGTATCAGCCGAGGCGAGCACAGGCGCGCTGTCGAAGATGACGATTTGGCCCAGTGAGGCGGCCATCGCCACGATGTCAGCCGCATCAGTCAAACGGACGCGCCGATGGAGACTGGCATTGCCAGCCGGGATGAAGTCGATGCCGCTTGGATGGTGATGGATGATGTCACGCAATCCCGCCTGCCCACACAGGAATTCGTTCAACCCCTGCTTTAGCTCTGATTTGAAAAACGAGTCGAGATTTCCGAGTCTGAGGTCGCCATCGACAAGCAGCACCGGAATTCCGTTGGCGGCGAGATCGATTGCCAGGGATCTGGCGACAAGCGACTTGCCCTCTCCGCTGTGAGCCGACGTCACGACAATCGTGTTTGGCAGTTTCCCGCCGTTAGATTGTTTGAGCGAAGTCATCACGGAGCGAATTGCTTCGTCAAACATCCCGTCTTGGATGCTCCCGAAGAGCATCGACGGATCTCTCCGGTCTTTCCGTTTGAGGTGCGGGATGAATCCGGCGGGTACGATGCGCGACATTCCGGCCATCTGGTCGAAACTGCGGACTGAGTTGTCCAGCATCTCGACCACGAAAGCGGCCGTCACCGCGATCGATACCGAAGCCAAAAGGGCGCCGATCAAATAGAAAAGCCGCCCGCGTCCCGTTGGCGCCAGCGGCACCGCGGCCGGTGACAAGACTTCCAGTTCCGCGCCTGGCAACATGGCTTGCGCAGCCAGGCCACGGCGCTGCTCGTCGAGCTTGTCCAGTGCCGTCTGCTCTTTGTCAGCCATGCGCTCGAGTCGGGCCAACTCGGTTTGCGCCAGTGTAGAGCGAGCGCGTTTCTCATGAGCGGCCGCCAATGCCGACCGGACTGCGTCGTCCTCATGATCGAGCGCCGCAAGCTTGGCGCGTATCGATTGGAGATATCGATCGGTCGCAAGGCTGAGATCGGTGCGGGATTTAAGGATCTTGGCCCGCGTGTCGAGCACGGATTCTGCCGTGTTGCCATATGTCTCGAGAAGGCGCTCGAGATCTTGCTCCTGCGCACGAAGCTCGCGTTGCATTGCGCCAATGCTGTCGGGAATGACCATATTCTGCAGGGCGAGCGAGGGGTCGTCGGCCGCTTCGAGTGCAGATATCGTTGCTCTCGCTTCAACGCGGCTTTGTTCGATTTTTGTCCGCCGCTCGCCCAACTCCATGATCGACTTGATCTGTTCAACCTGATCGTCATCACTTGAGGCGACGTCCATAATTTTCTGGTACCCGTCGGCGGCATCGCGTGCTGCCTTGGCGCGCCCCATCTGTTCGTCGATGCGCAGCAGAATCCATTCTTCTGCTGCGTCCACTCGACCACGCAGACTGTCCTTGCGTTCTTCGAGGTAGATGCTGATGAGCCGGTTCGGGACCGAGGCGGCCAGTTCGGGGTCGCTCGCATCGAAGCCGATCTGAATGACGTCACCCTGGCCATCGCGCCAAACGCGGAGGGCCTTGTAGTACTTCGGGATTATCGGCTCGATGCTGTCCCGTACCGGCAGGGACGGTTTTTCACTGTCGACCCAACCGCGCAGCATTGATCGGATCTTGTCGATAGGCGAGATTTCTTGCAGCGCCGGATTGAATTCCGGCCATTCATTGAGGCGCAGGTCGCGGATTACCCGCTCTGCGATGCTTCTGGAAAGAAGCCGTTCGGTCTCAGATGTGGCGTCCAGCGGATCGTTGCGGCCGGACTCGTCGGTGCCGAGCTTCGTCGCCAGAGGCGTGTGGATGATCAGCCGGGACTCGGCATGATAAGTCGGCTTCAATCCCGAAATCACGGTTGCGGCAACCGCCATAAGTACCGTGATGATGGCCATTATCATGACCATCCGTCGCCGAATAAGGCGCAGGCCTGACGTCAGATCAATCTCGTCCGAACGGGTCTCTACCTGAAGCCGGGGATCGTAGCGCATCGATGAGAGCGAGGTGTTGCGGTCTGGCGGCACAGTCGAAATAGTCATCGTTCACCCGCCGTTGTTTGAGGTTGCGCGGAGATAGCGTCGTAGAGTTTGTCCAGCGATCGCATATAAGCCTTCATACTGAAATTATTGAGATAATGAGCGCGGGCCTTGGCCGACAGATAGTTGCGGACTTCCGGGTCGGTGACGAGCTTAGCCAGCGCCGCAGCCAGGGCATCCTTGTCTCCGACAGGCACGAAGACGCCGGTTTCACCGTCGGAGATGACTTCGCCATGCGCGCCGACGCGCGTGGTGACGACGGCGAGCCCATGGGCAAGCCCTTCGACCACAGCCATTGCCAAGCCCTCGGCATGCGAAGGTAAGACCAGGATATCTGCCCGTGTACACAACGCCCGCGCCTCGTCGGCGCCAAGCCAGCCCGGCATTTTCACCAGATCTGAAAGTCCCATGGCGGCAGCCTGACGCCGGTAGTCTTCCACAGGTCCGTCGCCTGCCAGCACGGCTCGCCACCGGAGCTCTTTCATGATCGGATGACTTAAGGCAAGCAGAAGCTCCTGAACGCCTTTGCGTTCGCTCAGCCGGCCGAGAAATATGATCAACGGCATCTCGCCGACATGAACATTGCGCGGTCCGGGGTCGGGCACACAATTGCCAATGACGACTACGCGGCGCTCATCCACGCCGAGAAGCGTCGTAAGCGTCATGCGGTCGCGCTGGCCCAGTGCCACGACCTGGTCAGCATGTTGGAACATCCGGCGTACAAGCATTTGTTGACGTGGCGAGCGTGCGGCAAAATCGCGCGCGTAGTCGTAGTCGTGCAGGTGCAATATGTGAGAGCATCCGAGGAGACGGGCAGCCTCGGTCAGGATCAGTTTTCTTGCGGTGCTGCCGCGACCCGCGACATGAATATGGTGAATGCGTGCCGGAGCAATTATCCGGTCCTTCGCCATCATCAAGACGGCGCCGAGCACGCGCACAGGCGACGCAACGGAGGACCACCGAGACCCTCTAGTGTCGGTGACGAGGTGTGTTTCGCCGGCCTCCTTCGCCGTGTTCGATATATAGCCGACGAGCCTGCCAATTCCGCCACCGTTTTCGCAACCACCCGGGACGTAGTGGCGGACGGTTGCTGCTGCGTTCCGCGTCGCTACCCGATTTCCATCCGTGAGCGTGTTCATTAGCATGCCCCGACCACCTTACGATAAACGGCCGCAGCCTGTGCTCCGACCTGTTGCGGCGAATTCGGACCCGTAGCCCATGCGAGTGCGTTGATCCCGAAGCTGCTTCTGAGCTCGCTGTTTTCCGCCAGTGTCCGTATGGCTGTCGCGAGCTGTTCCGCATCCCCGGGTGGAACCACCATTCCCAGTCCGTTTGGCAGAACGGTGGCTCGCAATTCGCCGACATCCGTCACGATAACCGGTTTGCCAAATGCTGCGGCAAGATTGAGGACGCCGCTTTGAGAGGCTTCCGTATAGGGAAGGACAACGATGTCGGCATCCAGAAAGAGCTGGGCGACCTCCATATCCTCGATAAAGCGATTGCGAATATCATAGCGGGTAGCGTCCCCCATAAGGGGCTGGAAGATCCGCGGATCGTCGCCGCGGCCTGCCACCGTGATGCGTAGATTGGGGAGCAGGTCCTTGAGCATTGCCTCGGCACGGATCAGATGCTCCAATCCCTTGTAAGCAAAAATCCGTCCGAAAAGCAGAACGCGCAAAGTTCCATCTGCGCCGCGCCGCGCCATCTTGTGCCGCCGAGCGAGTTCCGCGTAGCGATGAATGGCGGGATGCGACAAGACATGGACACAATCAGGCGACTTTGAATATCGCTCGAGGACCATCTGTTTCAGCCCTTCGCCATGGACGACGACATGGCCCGATTGCCGCACCATCAATTGGGGAGCCCAGGCGGGCAGCGTGCGGGTGTCGGAATCGCCGGGATGCACTTCCACGTCATGGACGGTGGTCACGATCGGGATCGGTCGCCAGAACGGCGCGGCAAAATTCAACCAGAGCGTCGAGTTGCTCAGCAGGTGAATGACGTTCGGCCGCTCCTGCCGGATAAGACGTGTGAGTTGGTGCAGGAACCAGGGATTGGAGAGCGAGCGGTGCCTTGGCCAGTCCATGAGGTGCAGATCGACAGCCGGATCGATCCATGAAGCAAGGTGTGCGTAGCGCCGGCGCGGAACCGCGAGGACGACATGCGCATGTCGCGCAACGCCGCTAGCGAAGGAGATGGTGTAGTCTTCCAGTTCGGAAACCAGCAGCAGCGCCTTCATCCCGCAGACTCCGACACGCCGACATCCTGACCAAGTCGAGGCAAGTCGTAGGCTGTGCGCAATGCATCACGCGTCCGCCTCAGCAAGTTTGGTTCTCCGGCGAAAAAGAGCCCTTCCACCGCGAGGCTGAACCGGGTGCGTGTATCGGCGCCCTGCAGCCTGGCTGAGGCTACCCGGTACGGATAGTGATCAGTCAGACGCAGCCTTCCCGCCAGATCATGCGCGGAAAGAAACCGGTTCGTCGCTTCAACCGTCGCCTGCCAATGGGCCATCCGCTTCCGCAGCATGGCGGCGTCATCGACTGGCCGATACCAATTATTGTTGTGAATCCGATAGAACCCGAGTGGATCCGACAAGGCGACAACGCCCCCGAGAAATGGATAGATGCCTGTGAGCCAGGCATCGGCAGACATACGGAACTGCTCGGGAATATCCCCTGCAGCATCCCATGCGCTGCGTCTTACAGCGATGGCTGATGTCATCGGGAAGGGCCACCAACCAGCCGATTTGGAGAGCCGTGGCGACAAATTTCCTGAACACAGGGTCCGAGGTATTGGCTTGAAGGCTGGTGAGCCATCGGTCTGCGTTGGCTGAAGTCGGTGATAAACAAGAGATGCCTGAGGATTGGAGTGAAAAGCAGCGGCGGTTGCCGACAGCTTGCCTGGCGCCCACCAGTCATCGGCATCGAGAAAACAGAGGATGTCGCCACTGCTCAACTTCACAGCAGCATTTATGGCTGCGGCCTGTCCCTGGTTCTCCTGGAAAAGCACCGCCACCCGCCTGTCATAGCCGTCGAGAACAGAGCGCGACTGGTCGCTCGAGCCGTCATCGACGACGATTATCTCGACATTGGACGCCTCTTGTCCCAAGGCGCTGTCAATCGCCCGTTCGACGAAGCGACCGTAGTTGTAGTTGTTGATAAGGACGCTGAATGTCGGCCTCTCCATGACGCCTCCTCAAGCTCGTCGCTGCGCGACGCTTCGGTGCACCAGAGTTGCCAACGCTCGCGCGTCTGGTAGCGCGAATTGGCGGAAAGGGATGAGATGCAGACAGGTATTGTTCTGCTCGGTGAGGATTTCGCCTTGAGCTAGATTTATCGCCGACAACGCCTTGACGCGTGGCACTCCCGTTACAAAACCAGGATCATGACGCAGAACCATACCAATCCCAACCCTTCTAAGCGTCACCTGCCAATAGTCAGTTGCGCTAGAATTACTGTCTCACTTCACCGAAAACTGCGGCTCAGCGCGACGTGCTTTGCGGCATCTTTCATCGTGAAGCTACCGGTGATTGGTCACGGGTGACATCTGCTCTTATGGGCAATGTTGTACGCCCCGGCACCAACTTTTGGAGGAGGGGCAAACCGGGAGCTTAAACCAAACAACGCCCTTAGATGGTGGGTAAGCGCGTTAGGATTAGCTCCGCCTACGTTTGCGTTAGTTGACTGGGGAGGTGGCGGGATGTTCGCTGGTGGTGGCGCAGCTATGAAAGGGGTTTCATGTCTTTCCACATTGCCGCGATCAATACCCTCTCATCTGTCCAAGCAAGTCGGGACGGGTAATGAGAGCGTACACGCTTAGAATAGCGAATGGGCCGACTGTCAGTTGGCGAACAATAGAGTGCTGGGGCGCCGGCCTCTGCCTTTTTCTTCAGACAGGCGCGCTTTTCCCGCTAATGTTGGCGGATGCCGACGGAGGCCTTAGCGATCATGCCAGGTCGATATTGCGTCTGCTTTGTCTACCCGTATACGGGTTTACATTGCTAATGCTGGCACGAAATTTTCCGCACTTCATCACAGCGCTGAAGCGAAATTGGTTTGTCCCGCTGATGGTCGCTATGCCCTTCTTATCCGTCTTCTGGTCGGTTGGCCCGTCGACGACTTTCAGGCGTGCCATCGGCCTGCTCTTCACGGTTCTTTTGGCTTATGTATTGGCGATACGCTTTACGCCGAGGCAGCTGCTTCTCATTGCATTTGCGACCTTCGGAACATGTATCGTCCTCAGCCTTTTGCTTCTTGTGGTGTCACCGGGGCTCGCTCGCATGCCCACGGACAGCGCGGTGCGCGGCATATTCATCCACAAGAACAGCCTTGGTTGGTACGCCGGCATGATGATACTGGTGTCGACCGCCGTCGTAATGGACGGCAACCGAGGCTTGCGGCGAACCGCTTTGATATTGCTGATGGCGGGTGGGGCTTGTCTCTTCCTTTCCGGATCGATGACCGCGACAATTGCGACGGTATCGGCATATTGCCTGATCGGGTTCTACTCCATGTTGCAGCGAATCCGTGGCATCGGTCGGATCGTCTTCATCCTGTTTTTTGTTCAAATGTTCGTCGGGATCCTCCTTTTGCTTCATGAATTCCTGGTCCCTTTCCTTGAGGCGCTTGGCAAGGATGCCACGTTGACGGGCCGAGTGCCCTTGTGGGAACTTGTCGATGGTCAGATCGCCGATCATCTCCTGCTCGGCTTCGGCTACCAGGCGTTTTGGACAGAAGGGAATCCCGAAGCGTGGATTATCTGGTCAAAGATCCAATGGATGGCTCCCCACGCCCATAATGGATTCCGCGATACGCTGCTGAGCTTCGGAATAAGCGGAATGACTTTGTTCGCTCTGATGCTTTTGCAGGCACTCCGCCAAGGGGCGGCCCTACAATGCGGGGACCCGCGTTATGGCTGGCTCTGGCTGAACGTCTTCACGGTTGTGGTTTTGGTGATGAACCTGACCGAGACAATCTTCCTTATCCAGAATGACGCGATTTTCATTCTGTTCACAACAGCCATCATCATGTTCTCTCTCTACAAGCCTGTTGTTGTTTCGACGGCTCCCGGCCGGCAATTGCGAGTACGGGTTCGCAGCCCAACGGCGGAGCTGCAAATCTCATGAGGCTGCGCTTCGCGCCGATCTTGAGCATTGTGCTTGCGATGCTCTTTCCGCAGCCGAGCAAGTCGGCCTCGGTGAGCCCGAATGCAGATGCGCCCGACAGGCTGCAGACGACGGTCAGGGAGGCAACTTGCGCGGAAGCCTCGCCGGCGACCTTTTCAGACAAGCTGAAGGGGACTTCACTGAGCAACATACTGACCGGAGCATCCGCGGCCCGGGCAGTATTCTATGTCTCTCCCGATGGCAAAGACACCTGGAGCGGGGACCTTCCTAAAGCAAATTCTCGGCGTACAGACGGTCCTTTTGCCAGTATTGAAAGGGCGCGGGATGCTGCGCGCCAGAAGGGCGGCCAGAATACGATCGCAATGGGCAATGGGGATTATTATCTCGCTGAACCGATAGTCTTCGATGCTCGCGATGCGGGCCTGATCATCGCGGCGAGATGCAGCGAGGCGCCGGTTCTGCACGGCGGCCCGTTTGTGCGCAATTGGACGGCGCAGGCCGATGGTCGCTGGAAGGCGTCACTGAAGCTGCCTGCGGGCCGGGATGTGGGCGATCTTTTCGTCGGCGGCGCGCGCCAGACGCGGGCTCGCTTTCCCAACGCTCCACTCGATGGAGACCCGCGCAAAGGGTGGCTTTTCGCGGCTAAGTGCACGCAGGACGACGACATATGGCATGGTAACACGCGCTTTTGCTACCATGCCGACGATCTCCCGATCTCAAAAAACGCAGCAGGGCTTGTTGCCCACATCGTGGGTGGTTTTCACCCCGGCAGCCAGTGGGGCAGTGACACCCTCCCAGTGGTTTCAATCGACACCGCGAACCGGGCCATAAATACCCGAGGCACCAGCTATTTCTTCACTGCAGAAGGCAGCCGCTATTTCCTGACCGGGGCGGCGGCGCTGCTCGATGCGCCCGGGGAGTGGTGGTATGACCGCGCCAAGAGTCAACTCGATTATATCCCGACCAAACGACTACCAACCGGTTCTACGGCTGTCGCCGGCATCTTGCCGACCTTCTTCAGGCTGGATGGGGCCGACGGGATGGTTATCTCGGGGCTCCAGTTTCGGGATGGGGATCCTCGGGGCAGCGGCAAGTTCGGTACCGACACCAGAAGCTTTGGGGCCATACGGCTCGATCACTCGGACGGTGTCCGGCTGCTCGGCAATTCCATCGACAATGTCGGCGTCGGCATCCATGTTTCCGAGAGCAAAGACGTCTTGATTGCCGGCAACGTGGTTGGGGATGTGGCTGGCAACGGGATTTACGTTGGCACGACCTATGGCAGCTTCGGCAGATCCGACGGAGCCAGAATCCTGTCGAACCATATTCATGACATCGGAAGGGTCTACTTTGAAACTGCGGGGATATGGTTCCAGGCGGCCGACAGTATCAGGATCGTCCATAACCTGGTCGAAAATACTGCGCAGTTCGGTATCGCCGGCGGCTCACTGTGGGGAGCACAAGACGCAGTCCACGACGCAGTCATCGAGCATAACGTGATCCGCAATGCCAATCAGCAGACGGCAGATGGCGGTGCCATCAAGCTGATGGGCGAGCAGGCGGACCTCCTGAACAGCAGCATCCGCTACAATCTGGTCACCGGGACAGGTCAACTTATGAACAGGGCCGATGGGACGTTTTGGCCTCCCGGATATGAGAATATCAATGAATGGCCGACGCCTATCAGTTGGGCGATCTACACCGACGGCAAGGCCAGCGGTGTACGCATCGAAGGAAATACGCTCTCGGAAAATATATCGGCGATCGGCATCAACGGCGGCTGGAGCAACTTGGTGACGGGAAACGTCATCACGCACGGATCGGGCGCGGCTTTTCGCGTTGATGACGGTACCGGCAGGGAGTGGCATCCGCCATGGGCACGCCCCAATCGTATCGAGGGCAATATCGTGTCGATCGGCAGTAGTAGCGGGCTTGCAGCATACGTCTACGCTCCTGGCCACGGGCCTGGATACGTGCAGTTTGCTCGCAACCGCTACATCGGCAATTTGAACGACAAGAGCTTCCGAATACATCCGAGCATCATGCGTTCGGGAGAATTTGGCAATCTAAGGGATCTCCAGAATGCTGGGGCGGACACCGCAAGCGTCGTCGCGCCGCCGGAGTAACAAAAGGCGCCGCTACGAGCGGTGTTCCTGCCGGCGATGGCGCTTTGGCTATGGCGACTTATAAACCTGCTCGACCATTCGTGCACGCGTTGCTGGTGACTGCAGCAGGTAAAAACGATGAAGACATGGCCTTGGCGAGCCATTTCGAACGCGAAATTGCAACCCTTGCCAGTTCGGATCCCGCGCCAGATGCGCGGGGATAGGCCGACGTAAGTATGCCGCATCAAAATCAGGACCCGGAGAACTGGTAGGGTGAGGCAGGCTTCCCTATAAAGGGCGGGCATATTGTTGGCAGCTAGCTGAGTCAGCACCTCTGCACTGAGTTCCCCGAATTTCCGGATGGCGATTGCAGCCTCCCTCGGCATAAGAATGGGCCCATACACCAGACGGACCAAAGGTCATGAAAACCGCAACGCGGTCAGGAGTCCCGGCCATCCGTCGAAGGGCTGATCGTGCCACGGTGAAGGCCCTTTGCGAGTCAACGCGAAGTGGCGGCCCGATCCGGCAGCAGAACTTGCGTAGGCTTCTGTCAACGAGTGTCGGCATTGCCCGCCATTTTCGATCCGCACATCGAAAATGATGGCATTGCCCGTACGCCCAAGCCCTTCTCCGGCATGCTCTTTACAAGCCCCCTGAGGTGGGATCTTGGTCGAACCTTCAATGTCGCTGGCGAATCTTCGTCCTGATCCTGCAGGTAGAATGCGACCTTATAGACCCTGAAAGACTCGTCCGCGATGATATTTCCGTCAATGCAGGCAGGGTGGTGGGGAACTTCTTTATGCCACGACGATGTCGTGTTGATCATCATATCGCATTCGCCTGTGAGAACGACGTCAAGCGGTTGCGTGATTTCCTTGAGGTGATTGAGGATCACGTCGGATGTCAGAAATCTGGCGACTTCCTCTGCGACCTATCTGGCATGAAGCTGGAATTTGCCGCCGTACTGATACCGACCTCCCGCTTTCAGGTACTGTGTCACAATCAGTCGTAAGCTTTCCACCTGATTGGTGGCTAGCAGTTCCCTGATGACGGTGTAGCTGTCGGAACTCAATCTTTCTGCAGCGGGTTCTGTCGTCCAGCTCTGACTGCTCGCCAGCCGAGGCCGCCATCTCGCCTGTTAGGATCCCCACATCTCTCTCCCGGCTTGTGCGCTCACCCCCGGCCTTGTCTGCGCGACGGCGACTATCTTCTTCGACTTTGCGACGGTCAAACGCTCTTTCGCGACGGCACTCATCAAAAAGAGCACGTCGTAAACCATAGGGGTACATTGCCTTACTCCAAATATTGTAACTTATCCCCGCGTAAGGCGTAGAAATATGAAGTCTCATCTACGTCCAATAGTTGGAACGGCAAGTATGGAGGCAATCGCTCTTACAGCATATTCTGATGACAGTTTAGATCGCGAAAGCGTAGGTCATGAGAAAGCAACAAGCAGACAGCAGTCAAGCTTCGGTTCTTAATCGAACGAGCTATTCGGAATCTATTAATGTCCTTGGTGTTCGCATTTCGGCAGTTAATCTCCAAAGTGCCACAGGATTTATTCAAACAGCGATCGAAGAAGGCAGGAAGGAATATGTGTGCGTTCGCGACGCACACGGCGTCGTCCGATGTCAAGATGATCCCGAGCTCCGGTCGATACATAACCGTGCGTTCCTCGTGACACCCGATGGCATGCCGCTGGTATGGGCATTGAAACGTGCCGGTCATACGGAAAGCGACAGGGTCTATGGACCTGACCTGATGTTATCAGTTTTCGATGCCGGCAGCTCCAAGGGCTTGCGCCACTTCCTTTATGGCGCAACGGCCGAAACGCTCGAACAGCTGCAGGCGCGCCTTCTCGCAAAATTTCCGCAAGCACGGATCGTCGGCTCCTATGCGCCACCTTTCCGCAAACTGTCGACGCTGGAGGAAACAGAGATTGCTGAACAGCTCAATCGATCGGGCGCCGATGTCATCTGGGTAGGGCTGAGCAGTCCCAAGCAGGAACTCTGGATGGCGCACATGCGCGATCATCTGGAGGCATCGATGCTCATCGGTGTCGGAGCCGCATTCGATTTCCACGCCGGTCTCAAGCGGCAGGCTCCAAGGATCATTCAAAGGAGCGGCTTTGAATGGGCGTTCCGTCTTTTATGCGAGCCGCGGCGGCTGTGGCGGCGCTATGCGGTCGTCGTGCCGACCTTCATCTCACTGACGGCATTCCAGAGACTGGGGCTTCGGAAGTTTCCGATCGAAGACGCGGTTTTTGGATCAAGCGCGCCAAAAGCAGCAGCTGTAAAGGTGTAAAGCCATCATGTCCTTATTTGCGTCGCCAGCAATGACACCGGGTCCGTCGAAGGCAGCCACATCAAATGACATGTCGCGGGCGATTGCGGCAGGCTCCGTGCCGCCCATAGCAGCCAAGACCGCCGATCCCTTTGACCGGGCAGGGCTGAATATGCCCGCCGCACTACGGCGTCGGCTTCCTCGGCTTGCAACCTCGTCCTTGCTGGCCGCCGGCGACATTGCAAGCTATTTGGTTGCCTATTTTGTTGTCCTGTCCTTTTTCCCCGGTGGTTTGGAGGGCACGCTGGCGGAGCGTACCTTCACGATCGCAGCACTCGCCGCGATTATTCTTTACGCATCGGCCGGCCTCTACCCTGGGTATCGGTTGCATGACCACGAACATCTGCGGCGACGCACTGTAGCTGCCGTCAAGGTGGCTGCCCTGGCGGCGTTTGGAGCAATTATCCTACCGGAGGGGGAACGACTGCTGCTTGCCGTCATTGGGTTCCTCGCTCTCGGGCTGATTGTTCAGCCATTTGTGCATTGGCTTGCACGGGGCCTGTGCTGGAAACTTGGAGTCTGGGGGGAGCACGCGGTTATCATAGGGGGGGGCAACCTTACTCCCGCTCTCGCGGCCCATTTCAAGAACCACTGGCAGTATGGCATCAGGCCGGAGGCCATTTCCCCCGATAGTGTGGAGGCATTGCCCGATGGCGGGCCATCCATTGCCATGATTGCGGGCGACACAGGCGTGCTTGCACCAGATTTGGCGGCTATGCGTCGGAAGTTCGCCGAAGTCATTTTGCTGTCCGACACGCCGGGCCTCAAGGTAACCGGATTGCGGCCTGCGGATGTCGGCGGAGAAATCGGTATTCGCCTTACCAACAGTGGGAGTTCGGTGAACTCGGACCTGGTTCGCCAAATCCTCGATCTCGCAATCGCCATCCCTGCATCGATCGTCGTCGCCCCATTCATCGCGTTTGCAGCGGCCGCAATCTATGCCATCGATCCGGGCCCCGTCTTCTTCCGGCACACCAGGGAGGGGCGGTCAGGCAAGCCGGTGCACGTCCTGAAATTGAGGACGATGTATCAGGATGCAGAGCAGCGCCTTGAAGCTGTCTTCCGAGACGACCCCAACATGCGCGCCGAGTGGTTGAGCCACTTCAAGCTCAAGGACGATCCGCGCGTCCTTCCGGTGATCGGACATATGCTGCGCTCTTCGAGCATCGATGAGCTGCCGCAATTGGCAAACATCATTGCGGGGCAGATGGCCATCGTCGGACCGCGTCCGTTTCCAGAATATCACCTCTCAGCGATGGACAGCGAATTTCGTGACAAGCGGCGTTCGGTAACACCGGGGCTGACAGGCCTCTGGCAGATATCCGAACGAAGCAATGCGGATATCGAGCTGCAGCAGCAACTCGACGAGTTCTACATCGACAACCGGTCCCTGTGGTTCGACTGCCAAATTCTTCTCAGCACAATCCCTGCGGTGTTCAAGCGCGGGGGAGCCTACTGACCATCCTCGCTTCCGCGAGGCAACCATCAACAACGGAGCATACCAATGCACGGACAAAAGCGAATTATGGTAACCGGCGGCACCGGGTTTCTGGGATCATTCCTGTGCGAAAGGCTTTTGCGCGAGGGCAATGACGTCCTCTGCGTGGACAATTACTACACCGGTTCGCGCGACAATGTGCTGCATCTTCTTGACGATCCTCGCTTTGAGATACTTCGGCACGACATTACCTTCCCGCTCTATGTGGAAGTCGACGAGATCTACAACCTCGCCTGCCCGGCATCTCCTGTTCACTACCAGTTCGATCCTGTGCAGACTGTGAAGACCAATGTGCATGGGGCCATCAATATGCTGGGCTTGGCCAAGCGCACCAAGGCGAAGATCTTCCAGGCTTCCACCAGCGAAGTTTACGGCGATCCGGCAGTCCATCCTCAGACGGAGGACTATCGCGGAAGCGTCAATCCCATAGGCCCGCGGGCGTGTTATGACGAAGGCAAGCGGTGCGCCGAAACGCTGTTCTTCGACTATCATCGTCAATATGGCGTGGAAATCCGGGTGGCGCGGATCTTCAATACCTATGGGCCTCGCATGCAGACCAACGATGGCCGCGTCGTCTCCAATTTCATCGTTCAGGCGCTTCGAAACGAGCCGATCACCATCTTTGGCAACGGCACGCAAACACGGTCGTTCTGCTATGTAGACGACCTGATCGACGGCTTTATCCGTCTGATGGGTGCGCCCACCGGGGTCACCGGCCCCATTAATCTCGGCAATCCCGGAGAATTCCAGGTTCGTGAATTGGCAGAAATGGTGATCGAAATGACCGGATCGAAGTCTGGTATCGTCTTCAATCCTCTGCCGGTCGACGATCCGACACAGCGCAAGCCCGATATCAGCCGCGCAACGCAACAACTGGGCTGGCAGCCGAAGGTGAACCTTCGTGAGGGGCTTGAGAGAACGATCGCTTATTTCGAGTGGAAGCTTTCCGGCGGCGTAAGGAACAGGCTTAGCGCCAAGTCCTCGCAAGAAGCTTATCCGCATCTGGCGTCTGCGAACGTCGAACTCACTGCTCCTGAAGCCATTCGATAGGGACATGAATAGCAACGTTAAAGATCGAAAGCCGCGGCTCGTTTTTTTTCAATGGGACCATCAGCCCAATGCGAACGCGGCCGGTTACCTGCTGCTGCACATGCAGCAGCAGGTCAAATGCCTCACAACACATTTCGATGTCGTCGTCATTAACCGCGACTGCGATTATGCAGAGATATGCGACAGGTACGAACCGGATCTGACGCTGTTTGAAAGCGGTTATCGGTCGCATGGGTCGCGTCGGATAACAATCACCAACACCAATACCCATATCGCCGTTCCCAAGCTTGGCCTTCATAACGCCGACGCATGGTGCGATCGACGCGCGGGCTTCCTTTCCGATATGGAGCAGTGGGGCATCGAGGCGTATTTCGCGATCGCAACGATGACTCCGGAATATATGCCGGCGGTGAAGGAAAATCTGTTCGTCTGGCCAAATTTCATCGATCCCGAAGTCTACCACGACTATGGCCAGCAAAAGGTCATCCCGGTCATGCTAACAGGTCAGGCCTATGGCCTTTATCCCTGGCGACAGACGGTCTTTCCGATGATCCGCGACCGTTACCCCTGCCTGGTCTCGCCGCAACACGCCTATGAGAGCAAGCTAGCTTCCCAGCTCCTGTCCGGAGAGGCTTATGCGCGCGCGCTCAACGCGAGCCTCGTCGTCCCCACCTGCGGCACTATGGGCGGCGAGGTCGTACGCAAGCACTTCGAGATTCCCGGGGCAAATGCCTGTCTAGTGACCGAACGCACGGCATCAGTGGAGGCAGCCGGCTTTGTCGATATGGAGAATTGTGTGTTTGTTGACGGCCAAAACGTCGTCGAGCGACTAGATTACCTTTTTGCCCATCCCGACAAAATACGGCGTATCACGAAAGCCGGTTACAGTTTGATCCATTCGTGTCACACACTGAGCCACAGGCCGCAAATATATCAGTGGTTCATGCTGAACAAAGGCCTGCAGTTCGGTGAAAAGATCATTCAGTCCGGCCCCTTCGGCGATCTTACAAAGGTTCAGCGTAGCTCCAGGCGAGAGAGCGTCCATATCGTGGGGGAAGCCAGCGATCGCGCTTTGCTGAAGCAGGGCGACTTGCTTCTCGAGCAGGGCAGGGTGGCGGAGGCCAAGCAGTGCTACGAGCGCTGCCTGGACTATGTATCCTACCTGCCCGAAGCTAAATTCCGCCTTGCCATCTGTGCGTTGCAGGAGGGCGACGCCGATCACGCCTATGAGCTTCTGGTGGACCTGGTCAAGGTGACCATGAGCGAATATGGGGCACTCAACCCGGATCCGGTCGAGTGGGCGTACTTCCTTCTCGCTTTAATCTCCAGAGGCCAGTTTGAGCGGGCGCGAAGGCTGCAAGATTTCTATCCATCGCTATCCCACGACGAATTCAGGCGCGCGCGCCTCGTCATCGCGCAACTCGGTCGCTCAGGCGATGGGGTCGTCTCGGGGCGGTATGGCAGGGATCGAAAAAGCATTCATCAGATTCCTGATCGGAGCGATTCCGAGTGGCTTGCATGGGTTTCCGATATTCTTGAGCGCTGTCAGCAGCCAGATCTTGCAAATGTTCTTCGTCACGCTCCCGTCGGCGGAAGCAGCGCCGGTGAGAAAGTAACATCTCTACAATTCAAACGTGATGCTGGCTGGCGTCTGCGACTATATTCAGGCGTCGATGGCCTGATGGTCAGACTGCGCCTGAATGGCCTGCGGCCGAATGTGCCGCCGCTGCCTGAGTTCCGATATTTCTGGCATCTTGCGCGGGGTCTGGTCCCCCATTCGCAGAGAGGCCCGTTGCGCAAGATCCGAATAGCGCTTTCCAGGCTTCCTATCGGCACCGGCAATTAGCCGTGGGAAAATTGCACATGCAGACAGCCTCACCTGGAGAGTCGTACATGACAGACTTTCTAAGTGAGGCTGAAGATGCAATCGCGGACTCGGTGGCGTATTTGCCGTGCAGCCACCGAGGATGTTTAGAGCGAGAATGCGCTCCTGATGCGATCCAAGATCTGATCGGCCGACCGCATCAGCACAGGCTGTTTGTCGCAGAGCCGCCCGAAAGAAACAGATCGTTGAGCTTGAACACGACTTCCGTCCTGTTCGTCGCTTTGACCTTTTTCATAATATTGCGAACATGCACCTTTACAGTGCTTTCTCGCAGGTTGAGCTCATAAGCGATAATTTTGTTTGCCTTTCCGCGTCGGAGCGCCTCCACGACTTCGACCTGACGATCCGTGAATATGCCGGCTAGCGGGCGTGCGGTCGAATTGCTCGAGTCCAGCAAGTGACGCATGGCGAACAGGGCGCTTGCAGGCACAAAAATTCCTCCTGCCACCGACAGCGCGATCAGCTCCATACAGACACTGACGCTGACTGAGGCGGGGATGAACCCTTTGGCTCCGTACTCAAGTGCCCTAACGATTTGACCGAAATCGTCGCTATCGGCCAATACGATGAGTGGCGTTGATACAAATTCTGAAGAGAGCTTCCGGATTTGCTCCGAAACGGCCGGTTCATCGATCTTTTTGCCGCCGACGTTCAAGAGGATTGCCGAAAGCGGAGGATATTCGTCGCGCTTCTGCTTCCACTCCTCAATTGATCCAAATGCCAGAATCTGCAAATCCGCCTTTTGGGCAGCCATGCATTGCGCCAGGCATTGCCGATCAAGCTCACGATTATCGAGAATGACAAGCGAATGCGTGTGTCTTCCCGGCACGACAGCTGTGTTCGGATTATCTATCCTGAGGGGAAGAGCTACGTTCTCCTGCCTGAGGTCCAAATTCGGTATAAGTGCTGAATTCACAGCTTCACCCTCCCCTAACACGTTACGCTCAACTAAGGCTCCGAGTACCAACCCCTCTCAATTCGGGGGTTTAGGAAACTCTAAAGTAGGAATCGAATACCACAATTCGCGGAACGTTACAGTAGCTAATATAGGCTAAGTAGCGCACAACTTTCATAACAAGTCGGAAATATAAAGTAAATCTGAAGTAGTCTTACGCGTTACTAGATAATTTTCAGGATAAACTTCATCGTTACACCGTAGTTTGTGACGGGTCACTAAATGCATGGAAACAATCGCAGTCTCCGGCGGAGGACCGGCTGCGGATGCGGTAGGTGAGTCCGCCACCAACGTTGGCCGATGTATGAACATGGGCGTAAGTCATCATAAGTAGATACGCCTTTAGGTGAATAACCTTAAACGTTTTGTTTCTTTACTCAGATGCAGAAAACAATTCTCTTTGCAATGTAGAAAAATATTAGCCCTGTCGGTGTGAAACCTTGGGTGCAATCAAGCGATTGTTGGTTTCAACTGGAAGTCTGGGCGTGTTCAAGAGTAGGGGTTTTGCAGGGATGATTGCATCAAACGTCAAGCTGGATGACGGCACCATTATCCACCATCCGGATCTTGTGAATCTATACGGCTGCACAATTGGTGCGGGAACGCGCATCGGCACCTTCGTTGAGATCCAGAAAAACGTCCTGGTCGGAAAAAGCTGCAAGATCTCCAGCCATTCCTTTCTCTGTGAGGGCGTGACGCTGGAAGACGGCGTGTTCATAGGCCACGGGGTCATGTTTACGAACGACACATACCCGCGCGCCGTCAATCCGGATGGCAGCCTGCAGACGGAGGTCGACTGGATTGTCGTCCCGACCCTGGTCAAGCGCCACGCGTCGATCGGCAGCAACGCCACCATTCTGCCTGGCGTGACCATCGGAGAGGCTGCGCAGGTCGGCGCCGGAGCGGTTGTAACAAAAGATGTACCGGATGGGGCCATTGTTATTGGCGTTCCGGCCAGGGTGATCGGTCGCGTCAATGACGGACCAGTCGACATGTATGCGTTGGGAGGAATGAAATGATCGGCATTGCTGTTGTTGGGTATGGATATTGGGGCCCGAATCTGGTTCGCAACATCTCGGAGGCGGCCGGAGCGCACCTCGTTTCTGTCTGTGATCTCAATGTTGACCGGTTGGCGGCTGTCAAAAGCCGCTACCCCGCCGTGACGATCACCGATGATTTCGAGGAAGTGCTGCGTGATCCAAGAGTGGATGCCATCGCTATCGCGACGCCGGTCTTCACCCATTTCAAGCTCGCAATGCAGGCGATGATGGCCGGAAAGCATGTCTTCGTCGAAAAGCCGATGGCATCGACGACGGAGGAAGCTTCGCGGATGGTCGAAGAGGCCGCACGCCGACGCCTCGTGCTGGCGGTGGATCATACCTTCGTCCACACCGGCGCCGTCCGCAAGATGCGCGAACTGGTCGAGAACGGCTTGGGCGACATGTATTATTACGACTCGGTTCGGGTCAATTTGGGGCTCTTTCAGCATGATGTCAGCGTCATCTGGGACCTCGCGGTGCATGATCTCTCCATCCTGGACCATGTCGTGCAGGAAAGGCCGGTGGCTGTTTCAGCGACAGGCATGAGCCATGTCCTCGGCGAGCCGGAAAACATCGCCTATCTGACACTCTTCTTCGAAAGCAAGCTCATCGCACACATCCACGTCAATTGGCTGGCACCGGTCAAGGTGCGCCGCACGCTGATCGGTGGCAGCAACAAGATGATCGTCTACGATGATCTGGAGCCCAGCGAAAAAATCAAGGTCTACGACAAGGGCATCACGCTGAACCCCAATTCTCAGGCTTACGGCGAGAAAGTGCATCAGATGATGGTCGGCTACCGCAGCGGCGACATGTGGGCGCCCAAGCTCGATATGACCGAAGCACTGAAACGCGAACTGGATCAGTTCGTCGAGTGCATCGAGCAGAACTCGCGGCCCATTACGGACGGCCATGCCGGCCTGCGCGTCGTTCGCATTCTGGAAGCAGCAAGCCGGTCGTTAGCCCAGCGCGGTCGCATCATCGAGCTCGAAGAGGCAAGGCGCATCGCATGATCCCGTTCCTGGACATTAAGGCACAATATCAATCGATCAAGGGTGAGATCGACGCCGCGGTGCTCGGCGTCCTCGCCTCGGGGCAATACGTATTGGGCGACGAGGTCGCGCATTTCGAGCAGGAATTCGCCGACTATTGCAACGTCAAGCATGCGATAGCGGTCAACACCGGAACGAGTGCCTTGCATCTTGCCCTGCTTGCGGCGGGCGTTGGTCCCGGCGATGAGGTCATTACGGTGCCATTCACGTTCGTCGCAACCGTGTCGGCGATCTGCTATACGGGTGCGCGACCCGTGTTCGTCGATGTTGAGCCCGTGACACTCACGATGGATCCGGCGGAGGTCGAGGCAAAGATTACGCCCCGCACCAAGGCCATTGTTCCTGTCCATCTCTACGGTCAAATGGCCGATATGGACGCGATCAAGGCAATTGCCGAGCGCCACGGGATACCCGTCATCGAAGACGCCTGCCAGGCCCATGGTGCGCAATACAAAGGCCACCATGCCGGCAGTATCGGCCTATCCGGCTGCTTCAGCTTCTATCCGGGCAAGAACCTCGGCGCCTGCGGCGAGGGGGGTATGGTCGTTACCAATGACGATGATCAGGCCAAGACGATGCGCATGCTGCGAGACTGGGGTCAGGAGCAACGCTATCACCATCTGCTGAAAGGCTTTAACTATCGCATGGACGCCATTCAAGGCGCGATCCTGCGTGTCAAGCTCCGGCACCTTGAAGACTGGACCGAGGCGCGTCGCGCTCATGCGCGCCGCTACTCTTCGCTGCTTGCCGGATCGACGGATTTGACAATCCCTGTTGAAGCAGCCGACCGGCGTCACGTCTATCATGTTTATGCCATAAGAAGCCGCGATCGCGATGGGCTTCAACGCCTGCTCAGCGCTGAAGGCATTCCGTCCGGGCTCCATTATCCCATCCCTGTTCATCTGCAGAAAGCCCATGCCGACCTTGGTTACCAGGCCGGGGACTTCCCGGTTTCGGAAGCCGCCGCACGGGAGGTCCTCTCGCTGCCGATCTATCCAGAGATGCCTGTACGACACGTTGACCAGGTGGCCGCCGCGCTGGAGTACGCCTATGTCAGTTAACCGCGCCGGCGAGACTCGACTGGTGCAGGCGGTCCATGGTCGCCATGAAAGGCCGGCAGATCCTGGCTATCAAACTGGGTTGGTCGAAGAGCTCAGGCAATCATACGGGCGTGCTGGCCTGATAGACCTTTACGGTCGTTTCGCCACAGGTGACGGTGTCGTTGACACACTGATGCGCAAAGCCATCTGGCAAGCGATCGCGCGGAACTGCGGCACGGGACTGCAGGTCGCGGGCGGCGCCGGTTTCAAACATCCGGAAACGTTCGAAATCGGCAATGGCGTGTTCATCGGCGCCCAGGCCTATATCCAGGGACGCTTCGACGGCACCTGCGTGATCGGCGACAATGTCTGGATCGGCCCGATGGCCTATTTCGATGCACGCGATCTGGTTATCGAGGATTGTGTCGGCTGGGGTCCTGGCGCCAAAGTGCTTGGGTCGACCCACACGGCACTGCCGGTGGATGTGCCGATCATTCGCACGGATCTCGAAATCAAGCCGGTCCGCATCGGCGCATGGGCCGATATTGGAACGAACGCAACAATTCTTCCCGGCGTGAGCATCGGGAAGGGGGCGATCGTCGGAGCGGGCGCAGTCGTTGTTTCCGATGTCGAACCGTTTTCAGTCGTGGCGGGCGTGCCGGCGAAGTTCATACGCTGGCGCACGGAAGCCGATGCTGTGGTCGATATATCGCATGGAGGAAGATCGTGAGAGATCAACGGGTACTCATTACCGGCGGAGCCGGCCTGATCGGGTCGCATATCGCCGATCTCGTCGCATTGGAGAAGCCGCGCGAGATTATCATCCTCGACAACTTCGTGCGCGGACGCCGGGACAATCTCAGCACGGCAATAGGTGGCGGGTCCGTCAACATTATCGAGGGAGATATCCGTGACAGAGCCTTGCTGGCGAAAACCTTCGAGGGTGTGGACATCGTCTTTCACCAAGCGGCCATTCGCATCACGCAATGCGCGGAAGACCCACGGCTTGCCTTCGATGTGCTGGCCGAAGGCACGTTCAATGTTCTCGAAGCTGCCGTAAAGGCAGGCGTGTCGAAGGTCGTCGCTGCCTCTTCAGCGTCTGTGCTGGGCTTGGCAGAGACCTTTCCGACCACCGAAGCGCATCATCCCTATAATAACAGGACGATCTACGGCGCGGCCAAGACCTTTAACGAGGGGCTGCTTCGCAGCTTCGCGGAGATGTACGGCCTGCGCTATGTGGCGCTGCGCTATTTCAACGTATACGGGCCGCGAATGGACGTTTACGGTGCCTATACCGAAGTGTTGATCCGCTGGATGGAGCGTCTGGCGAGCGGAATGCCACCCCTCATCTATGGAGACGGCGGCCAGACGATGGACTTCGTCGATGCACGTGACATCGCCCGGGCAAACCTGCTGGCTGCGAAGAGCGATGTCACCGATGAAGTGTTCAATGTCGCGAGCGGCGAGGAAATAAGCCTCCTGCAACTTGCGCAGATGCTGAGCAGCATCATGGGCGTCTCACTCGAACCGCAGCACAAAGAAGCCCGCACGGTCAACGGCGTAACCCGTCGTCTTGCCGATATCAGCAAGGCCGAGAAACTCCTGGGCTTCAAAGCGGAAATATCGATGGAACAAGGGCTTCGCGATCTTGTCGCCTGGTGGCAGATGAAGACCGCTGCGGAAGGAGGGCAAGCTGCATGAGCCCGTCTCTATCGACGATTCCGGTCGCCAAGCCCGTCCTCGGAGAAGAGGAGGCTGAGGCCGCGCGCCGCGTTATTATGTCAGGATGGGTAACGCAGGGACCGGAAGTCGCGGCCTTCGAGGGCGAATTCGCAGCCTTTGTCGGCGCCGCACATGCCTGCGCCGTTTCAAACTGCACGACCGCACTGCATCTCGCCTTGATGGCGGTCGATGTCGGTGCCGGCGATGAAGTCATCACGGTCAGCCATTCGTTCATCGCCACCGCGAACGCTGTTCGATACTGCAATGCGGTCCCTGTCTTCGTCGACATCGAAGCCGATGGCTACAATATAGACCCCAGCCTGATCGAAGCAGCCATCACGCCCCGCACCAAGGCAATCCTATGTGTGCATCAGCTTGGCATGCCTTGCGATCTCCGCTCGATCGTGGAGATCGGCAAGCGCTATCAGCTCCCGGTCATCGAAGATGCTGCATGCGCGACGGGAAGCGAAATCCTGTGGGACGGGCGGTGGGAAAAGATTGGCAAGCCGCATGGCGACATTGCCTGTTTTTCCTTCCATCCCCGAAAGGTCGTCACGACGGGTGATGGTGGCATGTTGACCACCGCCAATCCTGAGTATGATCGAAAATTCCGGCTGTGGCGTCAGCATGGCATGAGCGTCACCGATGCTGTTCGCCATGGCTCGAAACAGGTGATCTTCGAAGACTATGACGAACTGGGCTACAACTACCGTATGACCGACCTTCAGGCTGCCGTTGGAAGGGAACAGTTGCGGCGGCTGCCGGGGCTGATTGCGCAGCGCAGGCGGCTCGCCGAGCAATATCGTGAGCGCCTGTCTACGATACCTGGGCTCTCACCGGTTGAGCCACATTGGGCTCGTAGCAACTGGCAGAGCTTTTGCGTGAGACTGCCTGATGCCGTCGACCAGCGGAAAGTCATGCAGACACTGCTCGATCAAGGGATCTCGACCCGGCGCGGTGTGATGAACATTCATCTGGAAGGTGCCTATTCCGACCAGAGTTCTTATCGTGCCGCCACAAGTCTGGAGCGAAGCGTGGCAGCGCAGCGGCAAACGGTAGTCCTTCCGCTTTATGCTCAGATGACGGATCTCGACATTGTCAGGGTTGTGGAAGCACTTCGAAGCTCATTGGCTGAGGTCGCCAACATACCCGCCTTACAGCACGATCGGGATATCGCTCTTGTATGATTTCCTGATTGCGTGATGCAATCTTTGTTGTGCCGCAGGACCTGATGCGCATCGCTTCGATGCGCATTTTTTGTTAGAGCCGTCCCTGGTCAATTTGAAGCATTCTGTTGGCTCAAACGGAGTCGGATGGTCGATCCGGCGGGCCCATTTCAGCCAACCCCCGCAGATTTGCCCAGCAAATCTGCAAGACTTCTAGAATAGCCGGGCATCTCTCCACTTGGATCAGAGGCGATCGGCTCGGACGTACCTTGGGTGTGCCCTTCGCCAATCGCCTTTGCCCTGACGAACACCTAGAATGATTCAATCTGACCAGGAAAGGCTCTAGGCGAACTTCGCGATCCATCCTCTGATCACTGCAGGCATCACTTCGGGCGGAAGAAGCTGGACCAGCATGCGCAACGAGTAGATCCCAGTCAGAGCTACGGCCAAGGTGCCGATCCCTATCGCCGGCCATAACGGCAAGACCCAAAACGCCGAGAATACCAGCACCGATGCAGGCAGAAAAAGCAGCACGTGCCTGCGGTTGGCTGGGGATCCGCGGAAGCCGGTAAGCCGCCGCACGATCACGTAAATGAGGATGCTATGCCAGACGTAGAGGCCGAAAAACGCCATGCCTGCTCCTGGCGTACCGAACTTCGATACGAAGTGCCATGCCAGCCCTACATGCACGAGCGTGGCCGCCACCTCCGTCCAGAAGAAAATGGATTGTGCACGCTTCGCCAAGATGATGAAACCCATCGGCCACGCGATGATCCTAAGCATCATGCCAAGGCAGATCCAGCGCAAGAGATCAACCGCGCCATGAAACTCCGAAGAATAAAATAGGCTCATCATGAGCGGCGCCAGCGTCAACGTGGCGAGCAGACCAGGGCCGGCAAGAAGGATGCTGATTTCCATCTGTTCATTGACCAGGCGGTTGCATTCGGCATGATTATCCGCAGTCGTGGTCAGGCGCGGATAGAAGTCCGTTCCCATCGCCTGCAAAATGAAGCCGGCATAGAGACCGCCCAACCCCCAGGCTGCCTGATACAATCCTGCGGCCATCACGCCCCCATCCTTCAATATGATGATGCGGATGGCATAGGCCGCGCCGAAGGTTAGAAGTCCGCTCGCCATGAACACGGCGCCGAATCTCAGCAGAGGTGCCCACTCTTGGCCAAATTGGCGAGCCGACATTCGCGGCGAGTGTGCGCCTATCCGTCTGCTGTACCACCAGGTGGAGAGTGTTGTGACAGCCGCAATCGCTACGACGGAGGGTGCGATCGCCTGCGCGCCGAACAGGTAAATCAGAGGGACCGTGATAACCGTGCCGAAAAAACCTGTGAGCACATTGATGCGGGCAAGATTTGCAATGCCACGTAAGCCCTGGATCAACGCCGTCTGCCCGGACGACACCGTCCGGAAAAATACGGCGAGCGAGAGCAGCGCAATGCCACCGGCGTGCTGGTAGTCGCCGAAGGTGAAATCCGAGACGGGAAATGCCAGCGCCGCAAGAAGGAGCGCGCCAACCACGCCGAGTATTATCGATATGCGTCTCAACGCCTTCGCCGACTGTGCGATCCTCGCATCGTCGTCGGTACCGGCGGCCTCGGCGACCTGTCGCACCCCGCTGCCGCCCAGTCCCAGACCAGCGGCCGTTTGCGCGATATCGACAATTGACTGGTAGAGGCCCATGAGCCCCACGCCTTCAGGCCCAAGCAGAACGGCTAGGGCCTTGTTGCGAATGATGCTTAAAGCAACGTTCACGAGCGAGGAACCGCCCATCAGCATCGTCGACTTGAGGATCTGGGTATAAGTTTGCCCACTGGTTGGGATCATGCGCAAAGTCATCAATTATCCTTGGCCGCTATGCTGTGGGGCGGGATCTCCGGCGCGCTGTCGCCGACATGTTGCCCAACGCCGCTTCGCAGATATGCGGCACAGGCATTGCTGTTGGGCCAGAAAGTGAATTCAAGGTCTGGTCAGGTTTATGACAGCTTGTATCAAGAGCGACTTTTCTCGCCCATGTAGCCGCAGCGCCTTGGCGCTCAATCGTCCGCGGCGAGTTCGCTTGTAATACATGCTTTTCGCGGGTCACTGGCTTGCCTGACTGGCGTGTGTCTCAGGTTCACGCGGCAGGTCGGCGGGCGCGGCCTGAGACACCGGATCCGCAATTGGGGTTCGAACGACCCTCACAACATCACCCGGGATCAGCGCCGTTGTTTCAGAGGCCTGGAACTGCCTGATTTGCCCTTCGCTTCGCCGGCTCACCGTAAACGTCAGCGGGAGCGCCTCGTCGGTGGTCGTCGAGCCTCCTGCCGCAAGGTCATCGAGAAGGAGTTTTTGCGTCATCTCGCGCTTCAATTTGAACTGATCGAGGCCTGCCTGTTCCGACTGCAATTCGGAAGCGACTTCGCTTCGCCGCGTGTCATAAAGCCCCTCAAGATTTCGCGTTGTCTCACTGATCGCCTGACGGCCCCGCATGATGGCGGTGACAAGGTCGAGCCGATCGGAGCGGTAGGTGGTGAGCAACCGTTCCAGATCCAATTGACGCGACGAGAGTGTGAGGCCTTTCGAAACCAGCGTTTTGACGCTGGTCAGCTGCTCCTCGATTGATTTGATATTGTCCTCCGAGCCCTGCACCTTCTCGCCCAGCATGCCGACTTCACTGTTCAAAAGATCACGCAATTCCGTGAGCGCCTTCGACTGCCTGTCCAGCGCATTTGCACGAGCCTGAAAAATAACCCGTTCCTCGTTGTATATTCCCGCAGCGTATTGCTGATCGACGCCGACCGTCTGATCGAACGAGATCTCCTTTGCCCCGATCATCTCTGCTTGGAGCCGTGCTAATTTGGCAGTGCTGCGCAGCAGCGAGTGGTCGATTTCCCGCAGTTCGCCTGCGAGTTTGGTCGTCTGCGATTGCTGCTGACTTGTGGCGCGGAATGGCCCACCGCTCATTGCCAGGGATTGCAGGACGGTAAGTCCGGAACGGAATTTGTACTCGCCAGGCGTGGTTACGTCTCCGACGACATAGATTGGCGGGTATTCGAGAATTTCGATGGTGACTGCGGGTGGCTGAACCAATCCGATTTTTTCTTGCAGACGCTTGGCAATCTCGTTCGTGAGGCTGGTGTTATCGCGATTGCCGACGGAAACAGATCCAAGAAAGGGCAAGAAGACAGCGCCTTTATCCGAGACGGTATATTCGCCGCCAAGCGCATCCCATCGTTCATATTGGCCTTTGGACTGCATCCATTGGACAATCGTCAGACGGATTTTCGTTTGCGGAGCAAAAGCGGTGTCATCGGCGAGAGCCGGCGGCACAGCTCCGGCAAGAAAGACGAGTGTACTGATGACAAGTGTCGCCGGAAAAAACACGTTGAGAACGCGATACGATAGCTTCATTTACATGTCCAGCCTGCAAGAGCATCCTTAAACGGACACCGGTTCAACGCGTTACGCAAGCGTCGGGCACAAAGGTCCGAAGCCGCAATGCCAGTGTGCAATCTGGCGAAGCCTTGCGGAAGGTGGCGGTTGTTTACTTCGCATAATCACTATTGATGAGGTGGGGGAGGGTGCTTAATCTAAACCGGGCAGGAACATGTACCTTCGTTGCGGTACAGGGGCATCGGCCCGGGAAATCAGGTGATCACGCGCAGAAATAGGCGCGCTCGCCGCGAAGGACAACGATCCCTTGCGGCAGAGCCATTGTTCGGATCGCCGATTTTCGAGACGTTGATATTGACCGGCAGCGTCGCCTTAACGGTCGGCGCAAAGAAAAAAGGCCTCGAAACGAACAGCTTGCGTGTCTCGCCCATCACGTGGCCGATGCCAACAATGCCGATTGCCCAAAGGATGCCGCCTGTAGAGCGAAAGGCGTAGGACCTACTCGCTTATTTTTGGGCTATCATTCAGGGCTTCGTAGCAAACGATCCCCGTAGAATCGATCCCGATAATCTCGCGAGAGAGGGCCCCGCCATGTATCGCAACGCTCGCCGGTGGACATCACGCTCACTCCTACTGGATTCGTTGGTTTCCCGATGGCTGACCGTCGGCGGAAAGGGAAGGCCTGGCAAGCCTGCGGATAAGCGCGGGGATAGTGCTCAACTTGCGACATCCGTGCAGACGGCGGATGGAAACAAGCATGATGGTACGCTGGTCGACAATCCCGACAGCAACGCCGCGCTCAATGAGCATGATGTTGGACCGGGTGGGGGCGTGATTGGCGACGCGGACGGTGGGGTGGATATCAACCACCTAGCGCTGCCCTTGCCTGCCCTGCCTGACGCTTTCGCAGCAAATCGCGAGACAGGGGTTCGAACCGGCGACACGCCTGGTTTTGCAGGTTTCGAGCGGGACACGCACGGAGTCGCATTCGGGGCTCAATCGTCCCTTTATCGCACTTACGCTGGAATGAGCCTCATAGGCGACGATCCTTTGGCTCCGTATCTGTCGCAAAGCCCTGCACCGATAGTTTCGGGACAAGGTTCTGCCGCGGTGACGGGCGAGCGTGCGCACTCGGGCAACGTCGTCATCCTCGAATCGAGCCCGTCAGCGCAGGCGACCGCGCAGCATGATGGAGTTAACTCGCTGGCTTTTGGCATGCCCTTTGGTGTGTGCGGATGCGGCTACTTTACCTCCCCTACGCGTATTCTCGATTGGGCCCATGGCGGCGCCGTGCTTCAACAGGACGGTCAATTACCCGGAACCAGGCTGACCGAGGGGCCGGACTTTGTATCGACGATCAAGCGGGCCATCGGCGCCTCGATCAGCGACCCGCTTCTCGATCGTAACCTTTCCCCTCTCTCGGGCTGGCGCGGGACCGCAACGTGGACGGATTCGCCGATCTTGAACGGATCGTTGCCAGGCGGCGGAGAAATCGGAACGGGCACCGCCACATCCAAGGGTATCGGCACTCTTTCCGGCTCGGTGACGACGCCACCTTCAACGCAGCGGTCGTTGACGCCGCAAAATCTGGCGGCCGCGGCCGCGGCTGCGGCAAGCAACCTGATCGTGCTGGAAAATCAGAAGCTGGGTAACCCAGAGAGCGAGTGGGGCATCGACGGTGCCGGTAGCTCCAACATCGAGGGATTTGCGACCGACATCAGCGTCGACAATGGCAAGACGATCAGCTTCAAGATCAATACGAATTCCACCAACTATCGGATCGATATATACCGGCTCGGCTATTATGGCGGCATGGGCGCGCGCAAGGTCGACACCATTCAGCATACTGGATTGCAGAATCAACCTAATCCGTTGCGCAATGCCACGACCGGCACGGTCGATGCTGGAAACTGGGCCGTGTCGGCCTCGTGGACCGCACCCGAGGACGCCGTATCAGGCGTCTATATCGCCAAGCTGGTGCGTCAGGATGGCACCTCCGGCGAAAATCACATCCCGTTCATCGTGCGCGACGACGACAGCCACAGCGACATCGTCTTCCAGACGGCAGACCAGACCTGGCAAGCTTACAACGGTTGGGGTGGCGCAAACCTCTACGGCGGCAACGGTCCGGCGACGGGGCAGGGTGCGGGTCGCGCCTATGCGGTCAGCTACAACAGACCGATCGCGACCCGCGGCGGGGTTGGCACTTTTGCCGGTCCGCAGGATTATCTGTTCGGCGCCGAATATGCGGGTATCTACTGGCTGGAACAGAACGGCTATGACGTCTCCTACCTGTCGGGTGTCGACGCCGACCGCTATGGCAGCCTGTTGCTCAATCACAAGACCTATGTTGATGCGGGGCATGACGAATACTGGTCTGGACAGCAGCGGACCAATGTCGAAGCAGCGCGCGATGCGGGCGTCAACCTGATGTTTTGGAGCGGTAACGAGGTCTATTGGCGCACCCGTTGGGGCAACGCCTATAGCGCCGATGGCACGCCCTATCGCACTCTGATCACCTATAAGGAGACATTTTCGCCCGGCGCGAGCATCGACCCTTCCAACGAATGGACAGGCACATTCCGTGATCCGCGCCTCAGCCCACCCGCCGTCGGCGGCGGCAATCCGGAAAACTCGCTGACTGGACAGTTGTTCAAGGTCGATGATGTCGGCAGCAATCTCGCCGCGATCACGGTCGGATATGACGACGCCAACCTGCGCTTCTGGCGCAATACGAGTGTTGCCAATCTTCAGCCTGGCCAGACCGCAACGCTCACCAAAAACTATCTTGGTTACGAATGGGACGAAGCGGTCGACAACGGCTTCGATCCGGCTGGCCTTGTCAAGCTGTCGTCGACGACGCTTCCGGTCAGCACCTACTTGCTCGACTACGGAAACACGACCGGCAATGCGACCTCGACCCACAATTTGACGCTCTATCGTGCGCCGAGCGGTGCGCTGGTGTTTGGCGCCGGGACGGTCTACTGGACATGGGGCCTGAGCGACAATCACGACAACCAGGCGACTCCGACCGATCCCCGCGTACAGCAGGCGATGGTCAATCTGCTTGCCGATATGGGCATTCAGCCTGGGACGCTGCAATCCGGGCTTGTCGCTACAACCGGTTCCACGGACCATGTTGCACCGACGTCCGTCATCACGGTGCCCCCGACGGTGGCCGTCGGAACCAACGTGACGATTACGGGCACCGCTGCCGACACGGGCGGCGGGGTAGTGGCCAGCGTCGAGGTTTCGACCGACAACGGCGCGAGCTGGCATCCAGCGACGGGTGATGAGAACTGGACTTATTCCTGGTCGCCGCAAGTCGCCGGTAGCTACACGATCCTGTCCCGCGCCGTCGACGACAACATCAACCTTGAAACACCTTCGGCCGGGCGAACGGTCACCGTCAGCGGACCGAGTTACACGTCTCTCTTCGGTTCGGCGACGCCAGCGGTCGTCAACACCGACGATACCTCAGCCGTAGAACTCGGTGTCAAATTCCAGACCTCTTTGGCAGGGACCATCACCGGCATTCGCTTCTACAAGGGCAGCCAGGATACGGGCACGCATACCGGTTCTTTATGGTCTAGCACCGGTACGCGGCTTGCGACCCTCACCTTCACCAACGAGACCGCCAGCGGCTGGCAGATCGCCTATTTCACCAGTCCGGTGGCGCTGACGGCCGGACAAACCTATACAGCGTCTTACCACACGAATACCGGTCACTATTCGACAACCGCCGACTACTTCATCTCCAATGTGACGAGTGGGCCTCTGACGGCACCGGCCAGCGGCAACGGCGTATACACCTATGGCAGCGCCAGCCTGTACCCCACAGGCACATTCCAGTCGACGAACTATTGGGTCGATGTGATGTTTACCACGTCGGGATCGAACACGACGCCGACGGCGGTTGCCGATGCGGGGGATGCGACCGAGAAGGGTGGCGTGGGCAACGGTTCGGGTGGTGTGGTTGCCAGCGGCAATGTGCTGACCAACGATACCGATACGGATGCCGGTGACACCAAGACGGTGACGGCGATCCGCTTCGGCGCCACAACCGGCACGCTCGGTTCGGCACTGAACGGCACCTATGGCAGTCTCGTCCTCAGCGCATCGGGCGTCTATAGCTATGCCGTCAACGAGACCAATGCCGCCGTGCAGGCATTGCGGCAGTCGACCAACACGCTGAGCGATGTCTTCAGCTACACGATGCGTGACACGGCCGGCGCCACCGCCACGGCCAGCCTCACTGTCACCATCCACGGCGCCAACGACGCGCCGGTGCTGGCGGTCCAGACGGCTAGCCAGAACGCCACCGTCGGCTCTGCCTTCTCCTTCGTGCTGCCGACGACGACCTTCACCGATGTCGACAGCGGCGAGACGCTGGCCTATGCGGCAACGTCCGCCGATGGCACGGCGCTGCCCGCTTGGCTGAGCTTCAATGCCTCGACGAGGACCTTCTCCGGAACGGCGACGACGACTGGTACCTATGGCGTCAGGGTCACGACGACCGACCTTGGCGGCCTCACCGCCAACGAGACCTTCAACATCGCCGTGTCGACGCCTGGCAACACGACGCCGACGGCGGTTGCCGATGCCGGGGATGCGACCGAGAAGGGTGGCGTCGGCAACGGTTCGGGCGGCGTGGTTGCCAGCGGCAACGTGCTGACCAACGACACCGATGCGGATGCCGGTGACACCAAGGCGGTGACGGCGATCCGTTTCGGCGCGACATCAGGCACGCTCGGCACGGCCTTGAATGGTACCTACGGCAGTCTCGTGCTCAGTGCATCGGGCGTCTATAGTTATGCCGTCAATGAGACCAATGCTGCCGTGCAGGCATTGCGGCAGTCGACCAACACGCTGAGCGATGTCTTCAGCTACACGATGCGCGACACTGGCGGTGCCATCGCCACGGCAAACCTGACCGTCACCATCCATGGCGCCAACGACGCGCCGGTGCTGGCCGTCCAGACGGCTGCCCAGAACGCCAGCGTCGGCACAGCCTTCTCGTTCGTGCTGCCGACGACGACCTTCACCGATGTCGATAGCGGCGAAACGCTGACCTACACGGCAACGGCTGCCGATGGCACGGCACTGCCTGCCTGGCTCGCCTTCAACGCCACGACGCGGACCTTCAGCGGCACACCGACGACATCCGGCACCTATGGCGTCAGGGTGACGGCAACCGACCTCGGCGGCCTTGCCGCCAACGAGACCTTCAATATCACTGCGACAGTGGCGCCTGCGACCTACAGCCTGTTCAACGCCTCCAGCACACCTCAGACCAACCTCAACGACGGTCAGCAGCTCGAGGTCGGCGTCAAATTCCAGTCGAACGTTATCGGTGATGTCACCGCCATCAAGTTCTACCGCAACGCCAACGACAACGGACAGAACGTCGTCGATCTGTGGACCACCACCGGCACCAAACTTGCCACCGCCACCTTCACCAACACCACGGCGAGCGGCTGGCAGACGGTGAACTTTACAACGCCCGTCACCATCGCCGCCAACACCACCTATATCGCCTCCTACCACACCACCGGCGCATACGTGGCGAGCAATGGCTTCTTCGCTAACGGCGTCAGCAACGGTCCGCTATCGGCGCTATCCAGCGCTGCGGCTGGCGGCAATGGCGTCTATGCTTACGGCGGATCTGCCACCCTTGGCATTTTCCCGAATGCCACCTTCAACGCTGCCAATTATTGGGCCGATGTGGTCTTCCGTCCGGCATCGACAACACCGAACACGACGCCGACGGCGGTTGCCGATGCGGGGGATGCGACCGAGAAGGGTGGCGTGGGCAACGGTTCGGGTGGTGTGGTTGCCAGCGGCAATGTGCTGACCAACGATACCGATACGGATGCCGGTGACACCAAGACGGTGACGGCGATCCGCTTCGGCGCCACAACCGGCACGCTCGGTTCGGCACTGAACGGCACCTATGGCAGTCTCGTCCTCAGCGCATCGGGCGTCTATAGCTATGCCGTCAACGAGACCAATGCCGCCGTGCAGGCATTGCGGCAGTCGACCAACACGCTGAGCGATGTCTTCAGCTACACGATGCGTGACACGGCCGGCGCCACCGCCACGGCCAGCCTCACTGTCACCATCCACGGCGCCAACGACGCGCCGGTGCTGGCGGTCCAGACGGCTAGCCAGAACGCCACCGTCGGCTCTGCCTTCTCCTTCGTGCTGCCGACGACGACCTTCACCGATGTCGACAGCGGCGAGACGCTGGCCTATGCGGCAACGTCCGCCGATGGCACGGCGCTGCCCGCTTGGCTGAGCTTCAATGCCTCGACGAGGACCTTCTCCGGAACGGCGACGACGACTGGTACCTATGGCGTCAGGGTCACGACGACCGACCTTGGCGGCCTCACCGCCAACGAGACCTTCAACATCGCCGTGTCGACGCCTGGCAACACGACGCCGACGGCGGTTGCCGATGCCGGGGATGCGACCGAGAAGGGTGGCGTCGGCAACGGTTCGGGCGGCGTGGTTGCCAGCGGCAACGTGCTGACCAACGACACCGATGCGGATGCCGGTGACACCAAGGCGGTGACGGCGATCCGTTTCGGCGCGACATCAGGCACGCTCGGCACGGCCTTGAATGGTACCTACGGCAGTCTCGTGCTCAGTGCATCGGGCGTCTATAGTTATGCCGTCAATGAGACCAATGCTGCCGTGCAGGCATTGCGGCAGTCGACCAACACGCTGAGCGATGTCTTCAGCTACACGATGCGCGACACTGGCGGTGCCATCGCCACGGCAAACCTGACCGTCACCATCCATGGCGCCAACGACGCGCCGGTGCTGGCCGTCCAGACGGCTGCCCAGAACGCCAGCGTCGGCACAGCCTTCTCGTTCGTGCTGCCGACGACGACCTTCACCGATGTCGATAGCGGCGAAACGCTGACCTACACGGCAACGGCTGCCGATGGCACGGCACTGCCTGCCTGGCTCGCCTTCAACGCCACGACGCGGACCTTCAGCGGCACACCGACGACATCCGGCACCTATGGCGTCAGGGTGACGGCAACCGACCTCGGCGGCCTTGCCGCCAACGAGACCTTCAATATCACTGCGACAGTGGCGCCTGCGACCTACAGCCTGTTCAACGCCTCCAGCACACCTCAGACCAACCTCAACGACGGTCAGCAGCTCGAGGTCGGCGTCAAATTCCAGTCGAACGTTATCGGTGATGTCACCGCCATCAAGTTCTACCGCAACGCCAACGACAACGGACAGAACGTCGTCGATCTGTGGACCACCACCGGCACCAAACTTGCCACCGCCACCTTCACCAACACCACGGCGAGCGGCTGGCAGACGGTGAACTTTACAACGCCCGTCACCATCGCCGCCAACACCACCTATATCGCCTCCTACCACACCACCGGCGCATACGTGGCGAGCAATGGCTTCTTCGCTAACGGCGTCAGCAACGGTCCGCTATCGGCGCTATCCAGCGCTGCGGCTGGCGGCAATGGCGTCTATGCTTACGGCGGATCTGCCACCACAGGTCTCTTCCCGACCAGCACCTTTGACTCGGCAAACTATTATGCCGATGTGGTCTTCCGGCCGCAGCTTGCAGCTTAACGCGTCGAACGAGATTAGAGACGGTTTCGAATGAGGCTCATAAAACGCAAATGACAGTCGCTCCGAATGCCCTCATTCAAGGGATGCTGATAACGAGCATCGACCGGTTGCCGGTGACAGTGCTCTCGGGTTTTCTCGGCGCCGGCAAGACGACGCTTCTCAGCCACGTGTTGACCAATCGCGAGGGCCTGCGGGTCGCGGTCATCGTCAACGATATGAGCGAAGTGAACATAGATGCCAGTCTTATTCGGGACGGCAGCTGTAACCTGTCGCATACGACGGAGACGTTGATCGAGCTCAGCAATGGCTGCATATGCTGCACCCTGCGCAACGATCTCCTGACGGAAGTGCGGCGACTGGCCGAAGAGGGGCGATACGACTATCTTTTGATCGAAGGGAGCGGCATTGCGGAGCCATGCCCTATCGCGGCAACTTTTTCATTCCGCGACGAGAACGGTGTTTCGCTCTCCGATTTTGCGAGACTCGACACGATGGTGACCGTCGTCGACGCCGCAAGCCTCTTGGCCGACTACAGCAGCGCTGATCTGCTTCGCGATCGCGGCCTGCAGCGGGACGGTGACGACCGGCGGACGCTCATCGACCTGTTGGTGGACCAGATCGAGTTTGCCGATATTGTCGTGATCAACAAGATCTCGGATGCGAGCGAAGAGGTCCGCGCGGAAGTTCGCAAGACGGTGGCCGCACTCAACCCGGATGCCCGCCAGGTGGAGACCGACTTCGGCAAGGTTTCTGTTGCAACCATCCTCAGTACGGGCCTCTTCGATGAAGCAAAAGCCGCTGCTCACCCGTTGTGGCACAAGGAGCTGTACAATCCGGGCGAACATGTTCCGGAGACGGAGGAATACGGGGTATCGAGCTTTGTCTATCGCACGAGGCGTCCCTTCGACCCCAAGCGGTTTCGAGCATTCCTGGACGAGCCTTGGCCGGGGGTAATACGCGCCAAAGGCCATTTCTGGCTTGCCACGCGCCCGCGTCACGTCGGTCTGATGTCGGTTGCCGGGGTGCAACGGCGCTGTGAACCTATGGGGCTCTGGTGGGCGGCCGTTCCCCGACAAGACTGGCCGAGCCATCAACGGTTTCGCCAGCAACTCGAGAGCCGATGGGACAGCGCTTGGGGCGACCGTCGGCAGGAGCTCGTGTTCATCGGTGTTGATATGGACGAGACAGGCGTCCGGACCGCGTTGGACGACTGCCTGGCCAACTCGGACCCGCGGGACTGGTCGGCTCTCGAAGATCCGTTTCCGGCCTGGTAGCACGGGTCGACGCGGGTATACCGGCTCGACCGGCCGGACCGGCGAGACAATACCGAACTAGAATTTCTCTTCACCCAGAGTCGGCCGCCGAGCAGTAGCCGGAGGCAGCTTTTCGGCCTTTTCGGTCGGGTATGCGGTGTGGGTCATCATATCGGAGTACGCAGTATCACCCCAATACCCCAGATTGCTGTCGTACGTTCCCCTTCGAAAGCTGGCAGGATGAAGTCTTCCAATGCTGGTCGACGGGAAACGGGGACGCCGCTCTTGCTGAGATTTCATGTGAGGAATCGCGAATATCTAAGTACTGCCGGCGGCACGCCGAGCGTCTGTCACCCACCCTCTGTCTGGACCGCATTGGTTGGAACTGCGACCGTGGTGTCTTCAAGCACTCAGGGTTCCTACGGCTTTGCCAATCAGGACAGCGCAACCGTCCAATCCTCTTTCTCCGGCACTGTCACATCTTCCCTGATTTCATCAGGCGACCTACAATCGTCCTCCGCATCGTCGACGGCGATGCCGGCGGCTGCGGGAGATAGCGGCGCGCAAGACAGTGTCACGAAGACAGCGTCTGCTGCGACGGTGTTCCAGACGCCTTCCTCGACATCGCAACGCACCGTGCTTGCCCCGGATCCCTCCGAGGAGGCGGCCACACTGCCTGCCGCTCCCGCGCTGACGGGTGTTACCAGCGATGCCGACACCGGAAGCGCCAAGACGGCGGCGCCGGTCAGCTCTTCCAGCAGTCTCGGCACGACTTCGTTGCGCCTTCAGGCCTCGATAGCATCTGTCTCTCTGGAGCCGAGCCAGGACGTTTCTGCTGAGACGACCGCGCCACCGACAGCATTGGGGGCACTGGCGGCACCGGTGGCACCGATGGCGGCGGTTTCGGCTGCGGCGACGCCCAACAAAATCGCGCTCGAAAACCTGAAACAGGGCAACCCGATCAGCGAGTGGGGTCTGGAGGGCGATGGCGGTGGCACCATTCAGGGTTTTGCCACCGAAATCAGCACGAATATCGGCCAGACGGTGGATTTCAAGATCGCCACCGATTCCACCCACTACCGCATCGATATTTACCGCATTGGCTATTACGGCGGAGCCGGCGCGCGCAAGGTCGACTCGATAGAGCAATCGCTGACATCGGCGCAGATCCAGCCGCACCCGATCGTCGACATGTCGCTCGGCCTCATCGATTGCGGCAACTGGTCGGTATCGGCGAGCTGGGAGATTCCCGACGACGCCGTTTCGGGCGTCTATTTCGCCAAGCTCGTGCGCGAGGATGGCACCGAGGATGCAAGCATCATCCCCTTCGTCGTGCGCGACGATGCCTCGACCAGCGATATCGTCTTCCAGACATCCGATACCACCTGGCAGGCCTATAATGCCTGGGGCGGCGCCAGCCTCTATTACGGCGAAGTCCCCGTCGATCCGGCCGACATGATCGGCTACCTGCCGCCGAACTGCAGCTGCGGGCTGACCGCGATCGGCCGCGCCTCGGCCGTCAGCTACAACCGCCCAATCATCACCAATACCAGCCCGATCGGCGGCTCGCATGATTTCATCTTCGGCGTCGAGTCTTCGGCTATCCAGTGGCTGGAGCAGAACGGCTACGATGTTTCCTATATCTCCGGCGTCGATGCGACGCGCAGCGGCAGCCTGCTGCTGAACCATGATGCCTATCTCTCAGTCGGACATGACGAATACTGGTCGGCCGAGCAGCGCGCCAATGTCGAGGCGGCCCGCGATGCGGGTGTAAACCTCGCCTTCTGGAGCGGCAACGAGTGCTACTGGAAGGTGCGCTGGGAAAGCAGTATCGACGGCAGCGGTCAGGCCTACCGCACGATGGTCTGCTATAAAGAAACCTGGGGCACGAGCACGGACCCGAGCAGTACCGGCACTGGCACCTGGCGTGATCCGCGCTATGCCGATCCGGGGCAGGAGCCGGAGAATTCGCTGACCGGCACGATGTTCCAAGTGGACAGCTACCGTTCCGATACGATCACCATCCCTTACGACTATTCGAACCTGCGCTTCTGGCGCAACACCGATGTCGCCGAGCTGCAGGAAGGCGAGACCTATAATCTGGTGCAGAACCTGCTCGGTTACGAGTGGGATTCCGACGTCGAGAACGGCTTCCGGCCGGATGGCCTCATCAATCTGTCGCTCTCCTCCATCGCGGTCAGCACCTATCTGCGCGACTACGGCACGACGGTCGGCGATGCGGTGGCGACCCACAGCCTCACCATGTACCGGGCCGAAAGCGGCGCGCTCGTCTTCGGCGCCGGCACCGTCTTCTGGTCCTGGGGCCTGAACGCCAACCACCAGGGAGCGGAGACGCCAACTGATCCCAACGTGCAGCAGGCGATGGTCAACATGTTCGCGGACATGGGCATCCAGCCGACCACGCTCGATGCGAGCCTGATTCTCGCGACTCAATCGACCGACGCGTTGAAGCCGACCTCGTCGATCAGCTCGCCGATCATCGGCGCAAGCTTTGTCGAGGGGCAGCGCGTTACCATCACCGGCACGGCGCAGGATTTCGGCGGCGGCATCATTGCCGGTGTCGAGATCTCCACCGATGGCGGCCAGCACTGGTTCAAGGCCACCGGCCGCGAGAGCTGGAGCTATAACTGGGTCGTCCAGGCGAGCGGCACCTATACGATCTTGTCGCGCGCCGTCGACGACAGCGTCAATCTGGAGGCACCATCGGCCGGCAAGCAGGTTACGGTCACCCTGCCGGGCACACAGGGCCTGTGGACGCTGGCGGAAAAGCCTGCGGTCGAAACGGCAATCGATCGAGATCCGGTCGAGCTCGGCCTGCGCTTCCAGGCAACGACGGCAGGCTCGGTGCAGGGCATCCGCTTCTACAAGGGCTTCTACAATACCGGCGACCACGTCGTCAGCCTCTGGTCCGGCGACGGAACGCTGCTCGCAACAGGCGTGTCCGTGGGTGAATCGCTCTCCGGCTGGCAGACGGTGATGTTCTCCTCGCCGATTCAGATCGCCGCCGGCACGACCTATGTGGCGTCCTATCACAGCAACGGATTCTTCTCCGTCACCGAGAATTATTTCAACGAGCCCTATGCCAGCGGCGCGTTGCAGGCCGTCGATGGCGGCGGCGTCTTTGCCTATAGCGGCACCAGCACGTTCCCCGGTCAGAACCCCGGTGGCTCGAACTATTGGGTGGACGTGGTGTTCGATGCCGGCCCCAACAGCCAGCCGGTCGCCACCGACGACAGCGGGCTGATCATCGGCCATAACGGAACGCTTGTTATCTCGATTGCCGCACTCGTGGCAAATGATGTCGACGCCAATGGCGATGCGCTGACCATCACCGCCGTCGGCAATGCGCTCCACGGCACGGTTGCTCTCAATACGCAGACCGGAGCCATCACCTTCACGCCGGCGAATAATTATTCGGGCCCGGCAAGCTTCACCTATACGCTGTCGGACGGTCGCGGCGGCACGGACCAGGGCAATGTCAGCCTCACCGTTCAGCCAAGTCCGGCCGGCGAGACGCTGTTTACGGGGAGTGAGGGACCGACCGGCGGCAGCTTCAACGACAATACGGCGATGGAACTCGGTATGAAGTTCGTCGCCTCCACAAACGGCACGATCTCGGGCATCCGCTATTACAAGGCCGCCGGCGACACCAGTGTGCACACTGGCTCTATCTGGAGGGCCGACGGCACGCTCGTCGCCACGGTCACCTTCACCAACGACTCGCTTTCCGGCTGGCAGACAGCAACCTTCTCCACGCCGCTGCAGATCACGGCGGGTGCGACCTATGTCGCCTCCTACCACACGACCGGCAGCTATGTGGCAACGGCAGGCTATTTCAACACGGCGCATACCAACGGCTCGCTGACGGCGCTGGCCGGCACGAACGGCGTCTATGCCGTCGGATCGGGCTCGACCTTCCCGACCCAGAGCTACCAGTCGTCGAATTACTGGGTCGATGTCGTCTTCAACCAGTCGACGGGCAACACGGTGCCGGTTGCCGCCAACGACAACGGCTACACGACCTATGCCAACACGGCCCTGTCGATTACCGCGGCCAAGCTGCTTGCCAACGACAGCGACAGCGATGGCGACCCGCTGAACATTACTGGCGCCAATGGCGCGGTCAACGGAACGGTGACCTTCAACAGCCAGACCAACACGGTGATCTTCACGCCGAATTCGGGCTATACGGGCGTCGCAAGCTTCTCCTATTCGATCTCGGACGGCCATGGCGGCACGGCCTCGGCCACCGTCAGCCTCACTGTCAATTCGCAGCCCGGCGGCGGCACGACCTCGAGCTTGTTTACAAGCGCCGACACGTCGGGTGCAGCCGCCGCCAATGACGCCAACTCGGTCGAACTTGGCGTCAAGTTCATCGCTTCCGCCAACGGCCAGATCACGGGGCTCACCTATTACAAGAGCGCTCAGGATACCGGCACGCATGTCGGCTCGCTCTGGACCACGAGCGGCCAGCTCCTTGGCCAGGCAACCTTCATCAACGAGACGGCAAGCGGCTGGCAGACGGTCTCCTTCACGCAGCCGATCAATGTCACGGCCGGCGTCACGTATGTGGCGAGCTACCATTCGAACGGCTTCTATTCGGCAACCGCGAACTACTTCACGACGGACTATACGAGCGGCGCGCTGACGGCGCCGGCAAGTTCGGTCAGCGGCGGCAACGGCGTCTATGCCTATGGCACGGGCAGCCTGTTCCCGACCGCCTCCTACAATGCCAGCAATTACTGGGTGGACGTGCTCTATCAGCAGGGCGCGCAGAATGCAGTTCCGGTCGCAGCCAATGACAGCGGCTACTCGACCAATACGGGCACGCCGATCACCATCCAGGCGTCGGCGCTGCTTTCAAACGACAGCGATGCCGATGGCGATTCGCTCACGATCACTGGTGTCAGCGGCGGCGTCAACGGCTCGGTCGCATACAATGCCCAGGCCCAGACGGTGACCTTCACGCCGACCGCAGCCTATTCGGGACCGGCGAGCTTCAGCTACGCGATATCAGACGGCAAGGGCGGCACGGCCACGGCCCAGGTTGGGCTCATCATCAACAACCCGGCTGCAGGCCCGGAGCAGAACGTCTTTGCCGCCAATGCAACGCCTGCAATCGTCTCCACCAACGACAATCAGCAGGTCAATCTCGGCGTGAAATTCCAGGCCGATACGGCAGGCTGGATCACCGGCATCCGCTTCTACAAGGGTGCCGACAATACGGGCCCGCATAACGGCTATCTCTGGACTGCCTCGGGCACGCTGCTCGGTAGCGTCGCCTTCAGCAACGAAACGGCAAGCGGCTGGCAGACCGCGACACTCACCCAGCAGGTCGAGGTCGCCGCGGATACGACCTATGTCGTTTCCTACAGCACCAACGGCAATTATTCGGCGACCGGCAATTACTTCAGCACCGATGTGACGAACGGCGACTTGAAGGCGCTCAGCGGCAGTAACGGCGTCTATGCCTATGGGTCGAGCGGGTTGTTCCCGAGCGCCAGCTATAACAGCACAAACTACTATGTGGACGTAGCATTCAGACCGCAGCTCGCGGCGTAGAAAAAGCGAGCGGGGAGTACCGATGACGAGTGCAGACAACAGACTTCCGGTCACGGTCCTTGCCGGGTTTCTCGGCGCCGGCAAGACGACGGTGCTCAATCATGTTCTGCACAATCGCGAGGGACGTCGAGTCGCCGTGATCGTCAACGACATGAGCGAGGTCAATATCGATGCCGATCTCGTCCGTGACGGCGGAGCCAACCTGTCGCGGATGGACGAGACGCTGGTGGAGCTCACCAATGGCTGCATCTGCTGCACTTTGCGCGACGATCTTCTGAGCGAGGTCCGCCGGCTCGCTAGCGCCGGCCGCTTCGACTATCTGCTGATCGAGGGCACCGGCATTGCCGAGCCGCTGCCGGTCGCAGCCACCTTCTCCTTCCGCGACGAGAGCGGGGCAGCCCTCTGCGACGTCGCGCGGCTCGACACGATGGTTTCCGTCGTCGATGCGATCAATCTTCTGGCCGATTATGCGAGCGCGGAGTTCCTAAGGGATCGCGGCGAGAGCCGGGACGGAGACGACGAGCGCAAGCTGGTGGAACTGCTCGTCGAGCAGATCGAATTTGCCGATGTCGTGATCATCAACAAGGCGCAGGATGTGCCGCCTGCAGCGCTTGCCGAGGTTCACCGCATCGTTGCCGCACTCAACCCCGATGCCCGCGTCATCGAGACTGGCTTCGGCCGGCTGAAGCTCGACGCCATCCTGAATACCGGCCTCTTCAGCGAAGCGAGAGCCGCCCGCCATCCCCTCTGGCACAAGGAGCTCTTCGGTTGGGGCGAGCATGTGCCTGAGACCGAGGAATACGGCATCTCGAGCTTCGTCTATCGCAGCCGCCGGCCATTCGATCCCTCGAGGCTGAGCGATTTCCTCGACAGGAAATGGCCGGGCCTCATCCGGGCGAAGGGGCATTTCTGGCTGGCGACAAGGCCCGACGAGATCGGCCTGCTGTCGATTGCCGGTACGCAATGCCGCATCGACACCAAGGGTTTCTGGTGGGCGTCCGTGCCGAAGGCGCAATGGCCGCGTTATCCGCAGTTCCACCAACTCATCGACCGGCATTGGAACGAGGTCTGGGGCGACCGCCGCCAGGAACTCGTTTTCATCGGCGCCGGCTTCGACGAAGACGCAATCCGCACCGCGCTCGACGACTGCCTGACCGGTGAGGAGACAGGCTTCGATCCGCAGACCGCCGCCGGGCTTCGGGACCCGTTTCCGGCGTGGCAGCACGCACATTCAAATAGTTAGAGCGTCCTAATGGACGTAAGGCGCCCTAAGGTGAAGACGTTTTGATTATCAACTAGAGGAGAGAACAATGAGCAACGAACTTTATGCAGATGGCATCGGCGAAATCACCATCACCGGAACGATCGTGCGCATCGACCTGATGTCGCTCTCGGCCACCGATCGTGACGCCAACAACAATCCGAAGCCGGTCTTCCGCCAGCGAATCATCATGCCGGTCGATGCCTTCGCCAATGCCGTCGATCTCATGCAGAAGGCGCTTGGCGGGTTGGTCGAGTCGGGTGCGGTCCGTCGCATCGGCGATATGCCAGCTGCGGCGGCTGCCGATATTCAGACGGTGCAGGCTGGCGCTTCGAACGCTTCGCCGAACTTCAACTGATAAAACAGGTCTAGAGCGCCGTGCGTCCATTCGGACGCACAAAGACGCTCTAACTTTTCAAATCGAAGCCTCGGTCTCGTATTGTTTCGGGTGGGCCATGAGTAGTTTTCTGCATACCAACCTGCACTGTCTTGCGCTCGTAGCGCGTCATCACGGCGTCGATCTTGCTCCTGAACGACTGCAGCACGATTATGCCGTCGGCAACGATCCCGTTGCCATGCGGCAGTTGCTGCGAATGGCCAAGGATGCCGGCCTCAGAGCAAGGCATCTGACGCTCGACTGGCGATCCCTGTTCCAACTCGGCGAGGCCTTCCCGGTGCTCGCTGAGCTGACGAACGGCAATTGGGTGGTCATCGCCGGCGCTGTCGGGAGCGGGGAGGATGAGAGAATCCGCGTTCTCGACCCGCTGGCATCACGCGCCGAGGTGATGATGCTCAGCGAAGAGCAGTTTGCCAAGGCCTGGCTCGGATCGGTGATCCTGCTGAAGCGCAACTATCGCATGTCCGATGAGGATCGGCCTTTCGGCTTCCGCTGGTTCGTCCCCGAGATCATCAAGCAGCGCAGCTTCTTCCGCGACGTCGCGCTCGCCGCCTTCGTGCTTTACGGGCTGGGGCTGACGACGCCGATCTTCTTTCAGCTCGTCATCGACAAGGTGCTGGTGCATCAGAGCTATGCGACGCTTACGGTTCTGACGGTAGGCATCGCGATCGCGCTCGTCTTCGACGCGACCTTCACCTTCCTGCGCCGTTATCTGCTGCTTTATGCGACGAACAGGATCGACATCCGCGTCGCGACCCGCACCTTCGGCCATCTGCTCAATCTGCCGATCGCGCTATTCGAGCATGCCTCGGCCGGCGTTCTCGTCAAGCATATGCAGCAGACCGGGCGCATCCGCGAATTCCTGACCGGCCGGCTGTTTCTTACGCTCCTGGACGGCGTTTCGCTGCTGGTCTTCGTGCCGATCTTGCTTCTCTACAGCGTCAAGCTGACGCTTGTCGTGCTCGGTTTCGCCGCCCTCGTCGGGCTCGTGGTGATGATACTCGTCGGGCCGTTCCAGCGCCGGTTGCAGGCGCTTTACCAGGCCGAAGGCGACCGGCAGGCATTGCTGGTGGAAACCGTGCACGGCATGCGCACCGTCAAATCGCTGGCGCTGGAGCCGCGCCAGCGCAAGGTGTGGGACGATTATTCGGCCCAGTCGATCTCCGTGCGTTTCCGGGTCGACAAGATCTCGACCATCGCCCAGGCGATGACCGGGCTGTTGGAGAAGCTGATGAGCGTCGCAATCATCGGCCTCGGCGCGCTCGATGTCTTCAGCGGCGCGATGACGATCGGCGCGCTGGTCGCCTTCAACATGCTCGCCGGCCGGGTCTCGGGACCACTGGTGCAGATCGTCACAATGGTGCACGAATATCAGGAAGTCGCGCTCTCCGTGCGCATGCTCGGCGAGATCATGAACCAGCGGCCGGAGCAGGCGGGCCGTGGGCGAGGTGTTCGGCCGCATCTGCAGGGCCGCATCGAATTCGACAGGGTCAGCTTCCGTTACGGCCCGGATAGCGCGCCGGCGCTGGACAATGTCTCTTTCGCCATTCCCGCGGGCTGCCTCTTCGGCGTGGTCGGCAAGAGCGGCTCGGGCAAGACGACGATCACAAGGCTCATCCAGGGGCTCTATCAGAGCCAGGAAGGGCTCGTGCGCATGGATGGCTATGACAGCCGCGAGATCGATCTCGTGCATCTGAGAACGAGCATCGGCGTCGTGTTGCAGGATAGTTTCCTGTTTCGCGGCTCGGTGCGCGAGAATATTGCCGCCGCCAAGCCCGATGCCAGCATCGAAGAGATCATGGAAGTCGCCCGCATCGCCGGCGCCGAGGAGTTCATCGAGCGCCTGCCGCGCGGCTTTGACACGATGCTGGAGGAAAACGCCTCCAACCTGTCAGGCGGCCAGAAGCAGCGGCTTGCCATTGCCCGCGCGCTTATCACCGATCCGAAGCTGTTGATCTTCGACGAGGCGACGAGCGCTCTCGACCCCGACAGTGAGGCGATCATCCGCGATAATCTGAGCCGCATCGCCGCCGGCCGCACCGTCATCATCGTCTCGCACCGGCTTTCGACGCTCGTCGATGCCGATGCCATTCTCGTCATCGAGCGTGGCAAGGTCGCCGATATCGGCCGGCATGATCAGCTCGTATCGCGCTGCATGACCTATCGTCACCTGTGGTCCCAGCAGATGAGGCAGGTCGCATGAACGCCCACATTAGAAAACCCAGCGAAAACCTGCCGGTCCCTTCAGGCAAAGGCCCTTCAGACAAGGGCCCTTCGGGGAAGGGCAGGGAGCTCACCGCCCGCCTGCCGTTGCCTCCGGCAATTGCAGAATTCCAGTCCGACGCCGTCGAGCTGGAGGAACGCGCCCCGCCGCGCATTGCAAGGATGACGCTGTACTGCGTGACGGCGCTGATTGTTTCGGCGATCATCTGGGCCTCGGTCTCGTCGATCGATGAGGTGGTGATTGCGCCCGGCAAGCTCGTCACCACCCAGCCAACGATCGTCGTCCAGCCGCTCGAAACCTCGATCATCCGCACGATCGAGGTGAAGGTCGGCGAAGTGGTGCATGCCGGGCAGACGCTCGCGACCCTCGACGCCACTTTCAGCCAGGCCGATGTCGACCAGCAGCAGGCGAAGTTCTCCGCGCTCGACGCGCAGGTGAGGCGCATCGAGGCCGAGCTTGCCGGCGACGACTACACGAAGATGGCGGGAGATACGCCCGACCAGGTGCTGCAGGCGCAGCTCTTCGGCCAGCGACAGGCCTTCTACATGGCGCAGCTGCAGAATTTCGAGCAGCAAATCGCCGGCCAGTCGGCCGCTCTTGCGGCGAGCAGGAACCAGGAGGCCGTGCTCAACGACAGGCGCGATGGGCTCTCTCAGATCGAGGCAGCCCGGGAGCGGCTCTATAACAAGCAGAGCGGCTCGCTGATCACGCTGCTCGGCTCGCGTGACGCCCGCCTTGACGTCGAGTCCGACCTGACCGCCGTCCGCGGCCGGGCAGACGAGGCCGCCCACGCCTATGCCAAGCTCCGAGCCGACCGCCAGGCCTTCATCGAGGATTTCCGCCGCGCCGCAATGGAGCAACTGGTGGAACTGCGCGGCCAGCGTGACATGGCTGACGAGGAACTGAAAAAGATGGAACTGCGCCGCAACATGGTGGCGCTGACCGCACCCGCCGATGCCGTCGTGCTCGATCTCGCCCACCGCTCGGTCGGTTCAGTGGTGCGCGAAGCGGAACCGGTCGTGACGCTGGTGCCGATCAACGTGCCGCTCGAAGCCGAAGTCTCGATCAACACGCGCGACATCGGCCGCGTAGCCGTCGGCAAGGAAGCCCGCATCAAGCTCGACGCCTATCCCTTCCAGAAATATGGCACCGCCACGGGCGAGGTGAGAACCATCAGCCAGGACACCTTCCTCACCGGCCAACAGGAGCAGACAGAGACCCCGAGCCAGCCGGCCGCCCCCTTCTTCAAGGCGCGGATCCTGCTTGCCGATACCCGGCTGAATGCCGCAGGCATGCCGGTGCGGCTGCTTCCCGGCATGACCGTGTCCACGGAAATCAAGGTCGGCAACCGTACGGTGATCTCCTATTTCCTGTATCCGCTGCTGCGTGGCCTCGATAACGCAATACGCGAACCGTAGGATGTGACGGATCAGTTCGCCCCGGCGAGATCCCGAGTCAGCACATGCACTGCCGCTACCATCGTCATGTGTCCGTCGACCACCTTCGACAAAACCTCGATCCGCTGCAGATCACGCTTGCTCATCGCAATCAGTCCCATCCGCAATCTCCCAGGTCATCAAACAAGGGGAGAGTGACATTCCAACTTTGCAGAAACAGGACACTTTAGCTTTGCGGCTACACAAATTGTGGCGGGGAAGTTGGAATGTCCGTTTGTGTGCAAAGTAGAAGTGTCACTTTGGGCGCGTCTTCAGCTATTTAGAAATGCGACACTCGGCATGTCCACTTGCGCTTAGGCAAGCCCCCGAGCGGACCGGCTGGACCGGGTTGCAAGGGAAGGGAGGGGGCGGGTGAGATGCTCCCCTTCGGCTTTAGCTTTGACAGTTGGAGCAGCCAGTCATTCCGCCGCATCGAGGTCAGAGAGCGCTTGTCGCCGTCGGGCAATGACGGCGGGATCGTTCATGAAATCCGTCTTCCGACCCGGCTTGCGGCCCCGCGGCGTGTAGCCATTCTTCTCGCTGTTGGTCCTGACCTTGGGCGCCGGCAGTTGCTCCTGACGCTCCTTGATATAGGCCAGGACATCGCCGAGCCGCTTGTTCTCGGTGATCGCCGCATGCGTCACCCGCTGGTCCTTGTCGAACGTCTTGTAGGGCAGGGAATGACCTTTCCAGCGCACGTCCAGCCGGCCATCGGCATAGGCATAGGTCTCGACATAGCGGCCAACCAGGCCACGCGTCACCTCGGTCTCTTCCAGCATGATCCGCTGGCGCTCAAACGAAAACGTCAACTGCGATCCGACATAGCGCTGCTCACGCTTGCACAGGATCTCCTTCAGCCGGTCCGACGCAAGATTCATCGGCCGATGCAGATTATCGGACCGGGTAGGGACAATCGCAAATCGCCCATTGTAGCGCTCAATGAAACCGGACAGGAAAGCGTTGCCGTCGTCCATGCCGGAAATCCCCGCCAGCCGCAGTTCCTTGACCAGTCGATCCTGCAACGTCCGGTTCATCCGCTCGACACGACCCTTCGCCTGGCTCGAATTTGCGCAAAGAATCTCGATGTTTAGCTCACAAAGCGCCCGCCCGAACTGGGTCATGCCCTGGCCACCCTTGGCCTCCTTCTTCGCCACCCGGAACACCGAATGCTTGTCGGAGTAGAAAGCCACAGGCGCGCCGTGATCGCGCAGGTAAAGCGCCAGCGCCTCGAAATAGCTGAAGGCGCTTTCCGAGCGCACGAACCGCAACTGCATCAGCTTGCCCGTCGCATCGTCGACGAACACCAGCAGCGAGCATGGATCACCGCGGTCCTCGAACCAGCGATGCTCGGACCCGTCAATCTGCACCAACTCGCCATAGGCTTCACGCCGCAAGCGCGGCTGATGAAACGTCCGCCGCTGCTTGCGCGAGAGCCACAGGCCCGCATCCACCATCCATCTGCGCAACGTCTCGCGCGACACCCGCAACCCATCGCGCTCGGCAAGCTTCTCGGCCGCCAAGGTTGGTCCGAAGTCTGCATAGCGTTCGCGAACCAACGTCACGGCGTAATCCCGAACACCGTCGCTGATCCGGTTGTTCGACGGTCGGCCGATCGCCTTGTGCCGGATCGACGCCGCACCACCCGTGTTGATCCGCTCCAGCAGACGACGCACCTGGCGCGTACTCAGATCAAGCACATGTGCCGCCGACACCATCGTCATCCGGCCGGCGATCACTTTCGATAGAATCTCGATCCGCTGCAGATCACGCTCGCTCATCGCAATCAGTCCCATCCGCAATCTCCCAGGTCATCAAACAAGGGGAGAGTGACATTCCAACTTTGCAGAAACAGGACACTTTAGCTTTGCGGCTACACAAATTTGCGGCGTAATAGTTATTATGGAACATAAGATTGCTCCTGTCTCGAAGCGAGACTTCGTTGATTGAACCAGCTGACGACGCTGGTCGAACGGCGTAGCAAGCCTGAAATGAGGGATTGGCCTTGCGTGGGTGAATTCGCAGTCTACATCTCCACACAGCCAACGTTGTCACATTTTGTTGCATGGCAAGATGCCCTCGGCAGGACTAACTAAATGCTTCAATGGTTGCGACGAATGCGCAGCTTTTGACTAGCAAGCCTCTGAAATAACTTAGAATACGATTACTGAAGAAGCTTTTCTGCATTACTAAAACTTAATCTGCCCTGTGCAGCTCGATGGCCTTCCCTGTGCTATTTGTTAGCAGCTGCAGCATTTAAGGAAAAGCGTCCCGTGAGTAGTATTCCGACAGAGAAAACCGTGCTGGTGTTTCAGGGCGGTGGTGCTTTGGGTGCCTACCAGGCCGGCGCTTACGAAGCTTTGCATGAGGCTGGCATCCGCCCCGACTGGCTGGCCGGGATATCCATCGGCTCGATCAACTCAGCCATCATTGCCGGAAGCCCCGTCGATCAGCGTGTCGATAACCTCAGGACCTTCTGGCATCGGGTATCGTCCGGCCTGCCCGGCCATTTTCTCGGCAATGGCAATGCGATGCGCAAATGGTTCAACGAATCCTCCGCTTTTCTGGGGTCTTTGACCGGCGTTCCCGGCTTTTTCACGCCGCGCGTCTTTGCGCCATGGAACATCCCGGGCGACCCGATGGCCGCGATCAGCCTTTACGACACCGCGCCGTTGCAGGAGACCCTCGCCGGTCTGGTCGATTTCGACCTGATCAATTCAGGTGCCATCCGTCTCAGCCTCGGCGCAGTCGACGTTGTTAGCGGCAACTTCAATTATTTCGACAACCGCGATTGCGCGTTTTCGCCCAAACACGTGGCCGCCTCCGGGGCGTTGCCGCCGGGTTTTGCGCCCGTCGAGATCGACGGCCGCTATTATTGGGATGGAGGTATCGTTTCCAATACGCCGCTGCAGCGCATTCTCGGTGGTAGCGAGTTGGAGACAGATCTCTGCATCTTCCAGGTCGATTTGTTCAGCGCCAAGGGCGTGCTGCCCAAGGATGTCTTTGACGTCGATGCCCGCGAGAAGGAAATCCGTTTTTCCAGCCGCACCCGGCTCAACACCGACCAGTTCCGCAAGCTTCAGTCGGTGCGCATGGCGGCCAAGCGGCTGATGGAAAAGCTGCCGCCTGAGCTGAAGGACGATCCTGATGCGAAGCTTCTTGAAAGGATCGGCAATGATTGCGCCGTCACCATGGTGCACCTGATCTATAGGCGTGCCGCCTACGAAACCGGATCCAAGGACTATGAGTTTTCGCGGCTCTCCGTGGAGGAACACTGGAAGGCCGGCCATGACGATGTGGTCGAGACGCTAAACCATCCAGAGTGGCTCAACCGGACGCGTCCGACCAATGGGATACGGATTTTCGACCTTGCCGAGCAACGCCTGCGTGGGAAAAACCATGAAAATTGAAGATGTCGTTCGTAATGCCTTTGCCATGCCGCTGACGAGTCCATCCTACCCGCCAGGGCCGTACCGGTTCGTCAATCGCGAATACATGATCATCACCTATCGCACCGATCCGGAGGCCCTGCGCCGGGTCGTGCCGGAGCCGCTGCAGTTCGATGAGCCGCTGGTGAAGTACGAATTCATCCGCATGCCGGACTCGACCGGCTTTGGCGACTATACCGAATCCGGCCAGGTCATCCCGGTGACCTATGAAGGCGTACACGGCGGTTACGTGCATTCTATGTACCTCAACGACGACGCGCCGATCGCCGGTGGCCGCGAGATTTGGGGCTTTCCGAAGAAACTGGCCGAGCCGTCGCTGACATCCGTCAAGGATGCGCTGGTCGGCACGCTCGACTATGGCGGTCAGCGCGTCGCCACCGCAACGATGGGCTTCAAGCATCGAACACTTGACAAGGCGAAAATCCTCGAAAGCCTGAAGCAGCCGAATTTCATGCTGAAGATCATTCCACATGTCGATTGCACACCGCGCATCTGCGAACTGGTGCGCTACTATCTGGAGGATCTGACGGTGAAAGGCGCGTGGGAAGGTCCGGGCGCCCTGGCGCTGTTTCCGCATGCGCTGGCGCCGGTCGCCGACCTGCCGGTGCTTGAGGTCAAATCCGCCATCCATATTCTCTCGGACCTGACGCTGGGCCTCGGCGAAGTGGTCCATGATTATCTTGCAAAATAGGGAGTCCAAACCATGAAGCTCAGGGACAAGGTCTGCATCGTCACGGGCTCGGCCAGCGGTATCGGGCTGGCGATCGCAAGGAAATACGTTTCAGAGGGTGCCAAGGTCGTCATTGCCGACCTGAAGCTCGAGGCGGCGCAAGCGGCGGCCAAGGATCTGACGGCTGCCGGCCCGGGCGAGGCGATCGGTCTTGCGATGGACGTGACCAGCGAGGAAGCCGTGAACGCCGGCGTCGCCGCCGTCGTAGCCAAGTGGGGCCGGGTGGACGTGCTCGTCTCCAATGCCGGCATCCAGATCGTCAACAAGATCGAGGACTACGCCTTTTCCGACTGGAAGAAGATGCTTGCCATCCATCTCGATGGCGCGTTCCTCACCACCAAGGCTTGCGTTCCCCACATGAAAGCGCAGAAGGGCGGCGCGATCATCTATATGGGCTCGGTGCATTCGCATGAGGCTTCGCCGCTGAAATCGGCCTACGTCACCGCCAAGCACGGCTTGCTCGGCCTTGCTCGTGTGGTCGCCAAGGAAGGCGGACCGGATGGCGTGCGTGCCAACGTCATCTGCCCCGGCTTCGTCCGGACGCCGCTGGTCGACAAGCAAATTCCGGAACAGGCAAAGGAACTCGGAATTTCCGAAGACGAGGTCATCAAGAAGGTAATGCTCGGCGGCACGGTGGATGCACAGTTTACGACGGTCGACGATGTCGCAGAAGTGGCGCTGCTCTTTGCCGGTTTCGAAACCAATGCTCTCACCGGCCAGTCACTCGTCGTCAGCCATGGCTGGTACATGCAGTAACGGTCGCGCTGAGGCATCGCATCTGGGACCGTTAAGGCTCAACCCTGTTGAATGTTGCGGTCGATACCGCGTTGCTCCCGACTTCGTCAGTGCCGGCAATCTCTGATCTACAGCGCTGCGTGTCGGAAAAGACGCGCAAAGGACGCTGTAGTCCTTTGAATTGCTGCATAATTTTAATCCTGAAGTCGATTCCAGTTTAAGCAATTATGCAGTAGTCTCGAATTCTCTCCGCCGGGCAATTCAGCCGCAGGCTCATGACATTCGAACGAGCGAGAGCTGTATTTCATGACCACTCACCGCTTCATTCCGACGAGATTTCACAATGTCATCGGCTCTCTTCCGCCGGCCCTGCACATCGCCGACGGCGATACCGTGGTCACCGAGACGCTCGACGCCGCCGGGCATGACAAGGACGGCACCAAGCAGGCATCCGGGCCCAATCCGGTGAACGGCCCGATCTTCGTGGAAGGTGCTGAGCCCGGGGATGCGCTGAAGGTCGAGATCATCAGCATGATCCCGACCAGGGACACGGGGTTTACCCGCAGCGTCGTCGCCGCCAATGTCGTCGATCCCGAGGCGGTTCGCGACCTGCCGCCGCGCGACATCGCCATCTGGGCGATCGACCGTGAGGCATTGACCGCCCGGCTTTCCGAGCCGGTCGGCGGCCTCGAAAATTTCGTTCTGCCTCTCGCCCCGATGATCGGCTGTTTCGGCGTGGCGCCCAGCCTCGGCCAGGCGATATCGACCGCGACCAGCGGCGAATATGGCGGCAACATGGACTATCGGCTGTTCGGTCCCGGCACCACCGTCCGCTTGCCAGTAGCGGCCCCCGGCGCCCTTTTCTTTCTGGGCGACTGCCATGCCGTGCAAGGGGATGGCGAGATCGTCGGAACCGGTGTCGAGACGACGTTCCAAGTCATGGTGCGGCTGACGGTGGAAAAGAAGGCCGGACTGGTCTGGCCGCGCGGGGAAACCGCCGAAGACATCTTCACCATCGGCAACGCCCGGCCCCTCGATCAGGCGCTCCAGCACGCGACCAGCGAAATGTTGAACTGGCTGGCATCGGATTATGGTCTGGACAGAACGGCGGCCAGCCATCTGCTCGGCCAGGTGGTGCGTTACGATGTCGGCAACGTCTTCGACCCGGCCTACACGATGGCTTGCCGTGTCGCCAAGAAATGGCTGGTTCGCCCATAGAGGGTCCCGGCAGGACGCCTCCCCATGCGTGATTGAGGCTATCGCGACACGGCCTGCCGAACGTCAGGACGAAATGGTGCAAGTGCAGCGGAAAGCCCCGTATGGCCACGGCGGATTTCACCGACGCCGGCTTCCGCGCCGATCAGACCTTTGTTGTGCGCATCGCTGAGCCCGACGATCAGATCGGCGTAACTTTCCGAAAGTCCTGCGCGGATCAACGTTGCCGGCCACTCGGCACGCGGCAGTTCGTGTGCGACAACGCGCCGGGTCAACAATCGCCCCAAGGCCGCAGCGATCTCAAGCGCCGTGTATTCGCGCGGCCCCTCGCCATGGACGATCCGCGGCGAAGGGCCATGATCCTCGTCAGCCAGCAGAAGGTCGGCGGCCATATCGCCGATATCGGCGGCGGAGACGGTCGGAAAGGGTCGTGCCAGCGGCTGGTGCATGCTCGGCATCACGCCGGTCTCATTGGCGATCTTCAGGTAGCGTGCCCAGTTTTCCATATGTTCGGCCGAACGCAGAAAGACCATCCTGGCGCTGCACTGCCGGAACCGCTCCTCCATCAAACGGAACAGCCTGGTAATGCCGGTATCGATCGTCAGATGCGCACCGTAATCCGAGATCGCCAGGACGCGCGGCGGCCGGGCGGCATCGACCGCCTCCGCCATCCGCTCGATAGACTGCAGCATCTGGCGGCTGGCATCGGCGGCGCGAGGGTCGATCGGGCAGATGAGCTGTACAGCCGTCGCATCTCTCATCGCGAGCGCCATGGCATCGGCATCGCCGACCTCGGCCATGGCAATCTCGCATCCGAGCGCCGCAAGGGGTGCGGCCTTGGCGGGATTACGGAGCACCGCCCTGACGGGAGAGCCCTCGGCCCGAAGGCTTGTTATCGTTGCCTTGCCGATTTTGCCGGTGGCGCCGAAGATGACAAACATGATCATTCCTTCCTCTGCTCGCAGTCGAAGGAAGATGCACTGCCGCTAAGGGGCATTGCCTGCGCATTCGGCCGATCCGTTGCAGGATCGGCCAATTTTTTTAATTGCGCGCGCGGGTGATGGTGCCGGGGCTGATGCCAAGCAGCCGCTTCATGCTGTTTGCCATATGGCTTTGATGCGCAAAGCCTGCTTCCAGGGCGATCTGGCTCAAGGGCAGGCCGGAGCTTCGGATCAGCACCTCGACGCGAGCCACCCGGCGGTGCAGCACATATTGATGCGGCGGCATACCGAAACTATTTCGAAACTGCGTCTTCAGATGCGAGAGGCTCAGGCCGGCAAGAGCTGCCAGTTCCGCAAGCGAAAGCGAGGTGTCGAGATTATCCTCGATGTAGTCGGCAAGCATCCGCTTCTGACGGGGCGAGAGCGCTCTGCCGCTATCCACTGGGCGAGAGCTGCCGCTGCCCGCCTCGACCAGACGGAGCGCCAAAGCTGTCGCCAGCGTATCGGCATAGAGGTTGTCGGACGGCACATCCGCTTCGAGTTCCGCTTTCAAGGCCCAGACGATGGCCTCGAGCCGCGGATCGCGGAGTTGAAATTGCGGCACGATTGCCGTCGCGGGGTCGCGGCCGAGGTCGATGGCAGCCCGATGGAAAAGATCCTTGCTGATCTTCAGTCGCAGGATCATGCATTCGCGGTCGTCCTCCCAGACGCCATCAAGGCCGGCTGGCACCACGTCGATATCGCCATGCTTCTGCAGTCGGCGATGCTCCCGCCCGTCACAGCGGCATTGCGCCCGCACCGGCCGGCCGACATGGACCCCGAGACGATGGTAGGGCGTGCCTGAAATATGCGTGCTGCCGGGCGGAATGCGTAGCAGCTCAGCCTCCAGACCGTGCCAGCCGCGCCCCCTGCTCGTTGCGAGGATTGTCGCGCTTCCTGTCGGCGAATGATCGTTCATCGGTCCGTTCCGTTCGCTCGAATGGGACCAAGACTATCTCAAGCGTCACCTCCGCGGCAAGAAATGGTGCTGTCGGCGGGAACGATTTTTCTCAGTCGTGCCGGGACAGGAAACCGGAAACGGTCGCCAGGCAAAGCTGCTTTTCCTCGACATGCGGCATATGGCTGGAATTTTCGAAGAGCACCCATTCGCAGCCCGGAACGCGTTCGAGATAGGGCCTTACCACCAGGGGCGTCGCCTCGTCGTATTTTCCCGAGATCAGCAGCGTCGGGGCTTCGATGCGGTCCAGCCTGTTCTCGATCGTCCAGTCTTTCATCGTACCGATGACGTGAAATTCGGTCGGGCCGTTCATGTTGCGGTAGACGGTGTTGTCCTCGTCCATGATTGCAAAGGTCCGCGCCACTTCAGGCGGCCACGGCACCACGCGGCAGACATGGCGGTCATAGAAGACGCGTGAGGCGGCGATATAGTCCGGATCGGTGAGGCTTCCCGCCAGCTCATGCTTCAGCAGCGTGTCCTGCACCTCTTTCGGCAGTTCCTGCCTCAGCCGGTTCGCCTCCGAAACCCAGGTGTGCATGTTGGCCGGCGAGTTGGCGATGACAAGCGCCTTCAGACCTTGCGGCTGGCGCACCGCATGTTCGGCGCCGAGCATGCCGCCCCAGGACTGGCCGAGGAAGGCATAACGATCCCGAATGCCGAGAAGGGAAAGTAGCGTGTCCAGCTCCTCGAGGAACAGGCCGACCGTCCAGAAATCCGGGCCTTTTTCCGGAAGTCGGGTGGAATTGCCATTGCCGAGCTGGTCGTAATGGATGACCGGACGGCCGTCGAGGGCGGCGATATCCTTGAAGGAATCGACATAATCATGGGTGCAGCCAGGCCCGCCATGGGCGACGACGAGGGGCAGCTTGCCGCTCTCCAGCGAACCGGTGACGCGATACCAGGTGCGATAGTCGCGAAAGGGCAGGTAAGCTTCTTTGGTCGTGACTTCGCCCACCGGTGTCTCCATCTCTTGGCGTCATGAAAAAAAGCATAACGCGGCGGCAACGGTGAAGGCAGCTATCACAAGTTATAGGGTGGCCAATTATGGGTAGGCCGGTCTTCGAGCAGGCGGTAATGGGTGGCGCGCACCACGGCCTGGGTTCGGTTGCGGGCGCCGAGTTTCTTTGTCGCGGCGTTCAGATGCATCACGACGGTCGGTACCGAACGGTCGATGATGCGGGAAATTTCCTTGGCGGAGTAACCTTCCGCCGAATGGCGCAGGCATTCACGTTCCCGCTCGGTCAGGCGGATCGTGCCGACGCTCTTCGCCCGCGTGTCGAAAAGCGAATAGGCGGTCTCATGGAAAACATGGGCAAGCAGGTTGAAGTCGGCGATATAGCGCAGTGCGTGCCGTTCGAAATCTTTGTTCCGGCCGAAGCGGATGCCGGTGACGGTCGCATAGTCGCCGCGTGGCATATGAACCGGAACGGTGACGCCGGTCGACATATCGCGTTCGCTCAAATAGCGCGTCACCGGCGCGGTGTCTTCGGTCATGAAACGGTTGATCAGCGTGTCGGCGTCCGGGTCGTAGTTCCAGAAGAAGGGCGCGGAGGTGCGCAGCGCCACCTGCTGCACCGGATCGATACGGAAATAGCCGCGATTGAACCAGTAATCGTGCATATCGTCGGAGATATTCCGCAGCTTCAGCAGCGATGGTATCATGATCGCGCCGTCGAGATCGTAAGGCACCGGTGTATAGTCGTAGATCAGCGCCTCGAAGCCGATCTGCTTCATCGCCTCGAAGGCCTGGTCGATGCGTCCATCAAGCGTTTCGTGCGCTGTAAACTGCCGTCTGATCGTTCCGATATCGTCAAGAATGGGGTCGTCACGAATGGGGTCGTCAAGCATGGGCTGCTCCCGGGGTTCGGCATTGCGGCCCACCCTATCACTTCTTATAGCTGGCACTGAATGCGGTTTAAGGTAAAAATTTAGCCGTGCCCAAATATTGAGCAAGCGAAATCTTCTGCCGGAGCGATCAATGTGGCGTGAAATACGGCCGGACGAGCGATTCGAGATCGATGTCGATGGCTATCGCGTCGTTGCCTATAGTTTCGGGACCGGCAGCGAGACGGTTTTCTGCCTGAACGGCGGGCCGGGTCTGCCCTGCGATTACCTGCGCGAGGCGCATTCCTGTCTCATCGACAAGGGCTATCGCGTCGTCGCCTTCGACCAACTCGGCACCGGCGCTTCCGACCGGCCGGACGATCTCTCGCTCTGGACGATCGGCCGTTATGTCGAAGAGACGGAGACGGTGCGCAAGGCGCTGGGGCTCGGCAAGGTCCACATGCTCGGCCATTCCTGGGGCGGCTGGCTGGCGATCGAATACGCGCTGACCTATCCCGAAAACCTCAAGACGCTGATCCTCGAAGATACCGTCGCCGATATGCCGCATCTGATCTCGGAACTGGAACGGCTGCGCGCGGCACTCGGTCCCGAAACTGTCTCGATGATGCAGAAGCACGAGGCGCAAGGCACCTACAATCATCCGGAATATCTCGCCGCCGTCACCATCCTCAACTACCGCCATGTCTGCCGTCTGCCGGAATGGCCGGCGCCGGTGCGCCGCTCGCTCGACGATTGGAACATGGCGCCCTATGAGACGATGCAGGGGCCGAACGAGTTTCTCTATATCGGCAACCTCAAGGACTGGAACCGTATACCCGACCTGCCGCGGCTGACGCTGCCGGTGCTCATCACGACGGGAGAACATGACGAGCTGACGCCGGCCTGTGCGCTGAGGATGAAGCTTGCGCTGCCGAATGCCGAGCTTAAGGTATTTGCCAATGCCAGCCACATGCCGTTCTATGAGAACCCGCAGGATTATTATCCGGCGCTTCTCGATTTTCTCGCCCGGCACGAGGCAGGCTGATGCAACAGGAAGCGGACCGAACCAGACGAAGACAAAGGGGCGATTGCCGTCATGCATCGCTATAAATTCGTTCTGACGCGACCGCTGCAGTTCCTGCCCGTCATCTTCGGCATCAGCGTTATCACTTTCATTCTGGTCCGGTTGATCCCCGGTGATCCGGCGCGCAACATCCTCGGCACGCGCGCGACGCCGGCAGCCCTTGCCAGTATCCGCGCCCAGTACGGCCTCGACCAGCCGATGTGGCTGCAATATGTCTATTTCCTCAAGAACCTCGCCAATGGCGAGATGGGCAAGTCGATCCTCTACAAGATCGACGTGCTGAAGCTGATCGTCACCCGCATCGAGCCGACGCTTGCGCTCGTCGTCTCCAGCGTCGTGCTTTCGGTCCTGATCGCGGTACCGATGTCGGCGATCGCCGCACGCAATGCCGGCCGGGCGCCGGATCATGCGGTGCGCATCGTCTCGACCTTCGGCATCGGTTTTCCGCCCTTCTGGCTGGGGCTGATGCTGATCATCCTGTTTAGCGTCGAACTCGGCGTGCTGCCGGTTTCGGGCTATGGTGCGACGATCGGCGAAAAGCTGTCGCATCTCGTGCTGCCGAGCCTGACGGTCGCGCTGTCGCTCTCGACCGTGCTGACGCGCAGCCTGCGGGCGGCGATGATCGAGCAACTGAAATCGGATGTCGCGACGGCGGCGCGCGCCCGCGGCATGCCGGAGGGGATCGTCTTCTGGCGGCATGTGCTGCCGAATTCACTGGTGCCGACGATCAATCTGCTTGCTGTCAACATCGGCTGGCTGATCGGCGGCACGGTGGTGGTCGAGAGCGTCTTTGCGCTGCCCGGCATGGGACAGCTGCTGGTCAGGGCGATCTTCTCACGCGACTACATGGTGGTTCAAGGCGTCGCCATGGTCTTTGCCTGCGCCACCGTACTCATCAACTTCATTGCCGACATCGTCACTGTCGCCGTCGATCCGAGGGTGAAGCTATGAGCATCGAGGCGATCGCCCCCGCCTCCCCCGGCTGGCGCCGGTTCTTCGGCCGGCGGCCGATGCTTGTGCTCAGTGCCGGCCTGCTGCTGTTCTTCGTGCTGCTGGCGATCGGCGCGCCTATCGTCGCGCCCTACGACCCGATCATGCAGAATGCCGAGGTGCGCCTGCAGGCGCCTTCGCTGTTGCATCCCTTCGGTACCGACAATTTCGGCCGCGATATCCTTTCCCGCGTCATCTGGGGCGCGCGCCTCGACCTGCAGATGGCGCTGATCGGCGTCATCTTCCCCTTCGTAATCGGCACGACGGTCGGCACGATCGCCGGCTTCTTCGGCGGGATCGTCGATGCGCTGTTCATGCGCCTCGTCGATATCATCCTCGCCTTTCCCTTCCTGGTGCTGATGCTGTCGATCATCGCGATCCTCGGACCGGGCCTCGGCAGCTTCTACATCGCCATGGCGCTGGTCGGCTGGGTTTCCTATGCACGGCTGATCCGGGCGCAGATGCTGGTGCTGAAAGGCAGCGACTATGCCGTTGCCGCGGTCAGCCTCGGCTTCAGTCGCCCGCGCATCATGTTCCGCCATCTTTTGCCGAACGCGATCGCCGGCTCGATCGTCTTTTCGATGTCCGATGCGACGCTGGTGCTGCTCAGCGGCGCCGCCGTCAGCTATCTCGGCCTCGGCGTCCAGCCACCGATCGCCGAATGGGGCGTCATGGTCGCGGAAGGACAGAGCTTCATCACCACGGCATGGTGGATCACTTTGTTTCCCGGCCTCTCCATCGTCTGCCTCGCCTTCGGTTTCAGCATGCTGGGCGACGCGCTCGGCGAACTGCTGGGGGTGCATGAATGAGCGGCTCCGTGCTGTCCGTCCGTGATCTCACCGTCAGGGCACATGTCGATTCCGGCCCGCGCACGCTGCTCGATGCGGTGTCGCTCGATCTCGGCAAGGGTGAGATCCTCGGTCTCGTCGGCGAGAGCGGCTCGGGCAAGAGCCTGTTCTGCCGTTCCCTGGTGCGCCTGCTGCCCTCCTCGTTGCTGAAGATCGAAAGCGGTAGCGTGCTGCTCGAAGGGCGCGACCTCATGCGGATCGACGATGGCGAGATGCTGAAAGTGCGCGGTGGCGAGATCGGCATGATCTTCCAGAACCCGACCAGCCATCTCGACCCGGTGATGCGGATCGGCGATCAGATCGCTGAGGGCATCCGTTATCACCAGGGCCTCGGCGCCCGCGAGGCTCGCGCCGCGGCGACGGAAATCCTGGCGCAAGTCGGCTTCCCCGATCCGAAGCGCAAGTACGATAGCTATCCGCATGAATTTTCCGGTGGCATGCGGCAGCGGGCGATGATCGGCGTGGCGCTGTCCTGCAATCCGAAGATCCTGATCGCTGATGAGCCGACCACGGCGCTCGACGTGACTATCCAGGCGCAGATCCTGCGGCTGTTGATTGACATTCGCGACCGGCGCGGCCTGTCGATCATTCTGATCACCCACGATCTCGGTATCGTCGCCCAGACTTGCGACCGTATTGCCGTGCTGCGCGGCGGCAAGCTGCTCGAAGAAGGGCCGAAGCGGACGATCCTGGCGCGGCCGCAACATCCCTATACGATCAACCTGATCAACAGCCACCCTTCCATCCCGGGCGAGACGGTCGCGCCGCTGCTCGAGCTTGCCGCGGCCAGCCAACCGGCGAGGCGGCCATTGCTCGAAATCGATGATCTCCATGTGCGTTTCAGAGCCGGCGGCGCCCTGCTCAGGGGCGGTGCCAAGACGGTCAGCGCCGTTGCCGGCGTCAGCCTGCAGATCATGCCGGGCGAGACGGTCGGCATCGTCGGCGAATCCGGCAGCGGCAAGAGCACGCTTGCCCGCGCCGTGCTCGGCCTCACGCCGCTTTCCTCGGGCCACGTCACCTTCGACGGCGTCGATCTGGCGCTGCAGAAGAGTGCCGGCCTGGCAAAGCTCAGGCGCGAGACGGCGATGGTCTTCCAAGATCCCTATAACGCGCTCAATCCGCGGCTGACGATCGGGCAGATGCTGGCCGAGGTGCTGAAGGTGCAGGGCAAGGTCGCCAGGGCCGATATCCCTGTTCGAATCGGCGAACTGCTCGATCTCGTCGGCCTCGAACGCGAATTCGCCGGCCGCAAACCGCGCAGCATGAGCGGCGGCCAGTGCCAGCGCGCCGGCATCGCCCGTGCGCTCGCCGTCAATCCGAAGCTGATCATCGCCGACGAATGCGTGGCGGCCCTCGACGTCACCATCCAGGCGCAGATCATCGAGCTCTTCCGCGAGCTCACGGCGAAGATGAACCTGACGTTGATCTTCATCGCCCATGATCTCGCGATCGTCCGCAATCTCTGCGAACGCGTCGTCGTAATGTATCGCGGCGAGATCGTCGAGGAAGGTCGTTCCGAAGAAGTCTTCGCGTGGCCGAAGCATCCCTATACGGCGGCGCTGATCGCCGCGATTCCCGACATCGATCCTGACAAGCGGCTGCTTCAAGACGCCGACGGCAAGGACGATCCGCATTCGATGCCGATTCAATCAATCAAACGCATGCCATAACAACGAAGGGAACGAACTCATGACAAACAGGTGGAAATCAATCGGGCTTGCAGCCGTGCTCGCCGGTCTGACGCTCAGCGCAAGCTATGCCGAGGCCGCTGGTGTGCTCACCATCGGCCGCCGCGAGGATTCGACGACATTCGATCCGATCAAGACCGCGCAGAACATCGACAACTGGGTGTTCTCCAACGTCTACGACGTGCTGATCCGGGTCGACAAGACAGGCACGAAACTGGAGCCGGGCCTTGCCGAAAGCTGGACTGCCGCGGATGACGGGCTGACCTACACGTTCAAGATCCGCGACGCGAAATTTTCCGACGGTTCGCCGCTGACGGCGGAAGACGCGGCCTACAGCCTGCTGCGCATCCGCGACGACGCTGCCTCGCTCTGGAGCGATTCCTATAAGGTGATCGACACGGCGGTGGCGACCGACGCGCATACGCTGACGATCAAGCTCAAGAACCCGTCCGCGCCGTTCCTTTCGACGCTGGCGCTGCCGAATGCCTCCGTCATCTCCAAGAAGGGCATGGAATCGCTGGGCGCCGACGCCTATGGTGAAAAGCCGATCGCATCCGGCGCATTCACCGTCGAGGAATGGCGGCGCGGCGACCGCGTCATCCTGAAGAAGAACCCGAATTTCTGGCAGGCGGACCGGGTGAAGCTCGACGGTGTCGAGTGGATCTCGGTGCCTGACGACAATACCCGCATGCTGAACGTTCAGGCCGGCGAGCTGGATACGGCGATCTTCGTTCCCTTCTCTCGCGTCGAGGAGCTGAAGAAGGACCCGAACCTCAATGTCAATATCGACGCTTCGACGCGCGAGGATCATCTTCTGATCAACCATGCGCATGGCGCGCTCGGCAAGAAGGAAGTCCGCCAGGCGTTGGATCTCGCGATCGACAAGAAGGCGATCGTCGATACCGTCACCTTCGGCCAGGGCACGGTCGCCAACTCCTACATTCCGAAGGGCGCGCTCTATTATTATGCCGACAATCTGCAGCGGCCGTACGATCCCGAAAAGGCAAAGGCGTTGCTGGCGGCCGCCGGCGCCTCGGACCTGACGCTAAATTATCTGGTCCGTGCCGGCGACGAAGTCGACGAACAGACGGCCGTGCTCGTCCAGCAGCAGCTGCAGAAGGCCGGCATCACCGCCAATCTGCAGAAGGTCGACCCGAGCCAGGAATGGGACATGATCGTTGCCGGCGACTACGACGTCTCGGTCAATTACTGGACCAACGACATTCTCGATCCGGACCAGAAGACCACCTTCGTCCTCGGTCATGATTCCAACAACAACTATTCGACCAATTACAAGAACGAGGCGGTGAAGGAACTGGTTGCCAAGGCGCGTCTCGAGCTCGATCCGAAGAAGCGCGAACAGATGTATGTCGATCTGCAGAAGATGGCCAAGGACGACGTCAACTGGATCGACCTCTATTACAGCCCCTATATCAACGTCTCGCGCAAGAATATCGAGAACTTCTACCAGAACCCGCTCGGCCGCTTCTTCCTGGAAGACACGGTCAAGAACTGAGTTCGGGCAGTATGCAGATGCTCCGTCGCCGTAAAGGCGGCGGAGCATCATTTATTGCTGCGACACGTGGCTGGGGCCTGCTTGCTTACTCGGCGGCCGCAAGTTTGTCCTGCGTCCTGGTGTCGAAGTCGCTGGCGTCGTGGCGCTCGTGCAACTGGCTCGAGGGCTCGCCGGAGAGGCGGTTGACCATCCGGCCGCGTTGCACGGCCGGCCTGCTGTGGATGGCGTCGGCCCAGCGCAGCACGTTCTTATAGTCCTCGACCTGCAGAAACTCGGCTGCACCGTAGGTCCAGCCCTTCACCAGCCCGCCATACCACGGCCAGACGGCAATATCGGCGATCGTATATTGGCTGCCTGCCAGATACTCGCTTTCGGCAAGGCGACGATCCAGCACGTCGAGCTGACGCTTCACTTCCATGGCGAAGCGGTCGATCGCATATTCGATCTTCGTCGGCGCATAGGCGTAGAAATGGCCGAAGCCGCCGCCGAGATAAGGCGCGCTTCCCATCTGCCAGAACAGCCATGACAGGCATTCGGCGCGCGCGCTCGGCTCGGTCGGCAGGAAAGCGCCGAATTTTTCGGCGAGGTAGGTGAGGATCGCGCCAGACTCGAAGACGCGGATCGGTTTTGGCCCGCTGCGGTCCATCAAAGCCGGGATCTTGGAATTGGGATTGACCGCGACGAAGCCGCTTCCGAACTGATCGCCATCGCCGATCTTGATCAGCCAGGCGTCATACTCCGCACCTTCATGGCCAAGGGCCAGCAGTTCCTCGAGCAGGATGGTGACCTTTTGGCCGTTCGGCGTGCCGAGCGAATAGAGCTGCAGCGGATGCCGGCCGATCGGAAGCTCCTTGTCATGCGTCGGTCCCGCGATCGGGCGATTGATGCTGGCGAACTGGCCGCCATTCGCCTTGTTCCAGGTCCAGACCTTCGGGGGTGTATAGTCGGAAGAACCGCTCATCTTTCAAACTCCTGGCATTGGTCAGATAGGATCGCGATGCCAATGGGTTTGGTCACCGCATTTTTCCTGACATAGCAGAGGCGACAAGGTTTTGTCACAGGTGTCGGCGCGGTTTCACGCAATCGTCAGAGCCTTGGCCAGGGATCAGATTCACGCTGTGAAGACTGGGTTTTTTTATGTACCAAAAATTGGTACATTGGCTTAAAGGAGATTCAGGATGGCTAGAAATACGTCCATATCGCTCAGTGACCATTTCACCAGCTTCATTGATACGCAGGTTCAGGCTGGCCGCTATGGCTCAGCCAGCGACGTTATCCGGGCGGGCCTTCGCCTACTTGAAGAACACGAAGCCAAAGTGAAGGCATTGCAGGACGCCTTGATTGAAGGCGAAGAATCCGGCCCTGCCACGCCCTTCGATTTCGATGCGTTCAACGCTCGCAAACGGGCGGGGTTCGAGGCGAAATGACAGGCGTCATATTTTCTCCCGCCGCGCGATGATCTCGTCCAGCTGCCCCACGAGCACGCGATCGCCCTCGACGTCGCTCGCCATCCTGGAGAAGACATCCGCCATGCCGCGGAAGATGGTCGCGGCCGGATCATCTTCTCCAAGGAAATCGGCAATCTCCTGCATTTCGGCAACCCACCGATAGGCTTTCGGATACATGTCGGGTATGGATCCCGACAGCTTGCGATCGATGTCGGGAAGGCTTTCGGAGAGCTCGGCTTTCAGGCTTTCGGCCGCACCGGAACGCGATGCCGCAAGCAGCATGGCGGTGCCAAGGCCGACAAATCCCTTGTTGATGCCGGCATAACACATCTTCAGTGCCGAGGCGGCGCCGAGCGGTCCGTCGAGTCTGCGGATCCGCAGGCCGCAATCCTCGAGCAGCTTGCTTCGCTCCGCAATATCGCCGCTGATATAAATGGTCGGACCTGGTTTGCCGGGGCTCGGCGGCCCGCCGATGATCGCACCGTCAAGCACCTCGACGCGGCTGCTTTCGAAGCGTGCCGCCAAAGCCTGCATGGTTTTCGGCGCAATCGCGTTGAGGTCGATGAAGGGCGGCGGCGCCTGCATCGCCGACGATATGTCCGCGACGAGTTCGGCGACCTTGATCGCCTCCGCCGGCGGAACGATCGACAGGATCAGCTCGGCCTTCGTCAGCTCCTGGCGGCCGACCGGCACCATGCCGGCTGCCTTTGCCCGCGCAATCGTCTGCTCGCTCCTGCCTTCGAGATAGGTGAGCACCGTGGCGCCGTGGTCGATCAGCCGTTTGGCGACGGCACTTCCCATCGCGCCCGATCCGATAATCGCAAAATTCGGCATGTGAACCTCAATCAATGACGTCATCAGATTAGAACTGTTGCCGATGGCCATATCGTCAACTGCGACGATTCAGCCGAAACCCCTTCCGAAGAGCCGGCCGCTTCGTGCGCGCTGCCGTTGCGGCACTTTTTCTTGATATTCGTCAATGCCGGGACGGTCGACACCGGTATGATCGGTGCTATCATTCGCATTCGAGGATATGGATTTCAAATGTATCGGACGATCATCTGCGGCATCGGCATGGGTCCCCGCCAAACGGCCAGCCGCCTTCTGCGCCGGGCTGCTGCGCTGATGGACGAAGGCGGAAGCATCGTCGTCATGCACGTCATCGAGCATATCCCCCGCCGTCACCTGACGGAGCTTCCCGAGGAATTCGAAACGACCGCCATCGTCGACGCCGAAAAGAAACTTGTATCGCTCTGCAAGGAGCTGGGAATTCCGGCGATGACCGAGGTTCGTATCGGCGTTGCCGCCTCCCTGCTCGTCTCCGTCGCAAGGGAGAAATCGGCCGATCTTATCCTGGTTTCATCCCATGTGACCGATATCACCGACTACGTCTTCTCCTCGATCGTCGACAAGGTCGTGCGCCATGCCGGGTGCTCGGTTCTTATCGATCGGCGTCCCGATCGCGCGCAGGAAGGCTCGGCGTCCCCGGCGGAAGACGCGGCGTTGTTCTAAGCTCTGGCGAGCTTGCGCGACAGCAGGCGCATTGTCGGATTGACGTCGACCGGAGCGGCCGGCCTCCCCTCCCCGGCGGCCGCCCGGCAACCTATATCATTGCCAAGCCAACCAGCAGTATTCGCTGCCCGACCGGAGACATGTATGAGCCAGGATCCCTATGAGCTTCTGGGCGTGAAGCGGGATGCGACGCAAAAGGATATTCAAAGCGCGTTCCGCAAGCTCGCCAAGAAACTTCACCCCGACCTTAACCCCGGCGACAAAAAGGCTGAGGAACGGTTCAAGCAAATTTCAGCGGCCTACGAGATCTTGAGTGATGAGGAAAAACGCGGACGCTTTGACCGCGGGGAGATCGATATAACAGGCGCCGAGCGGGCGCAGCGCAATTATTATCGCGACTACGCGTCGAAGAGCGGGCCTGGCGATCCCTACCACAACAGCGCCGGCTTTGCCGATTTCAGCGATGCCGACGATATCTTCGCCAGCTTCTTTTCCCGTCGTTCCGGCGGCGGCCAGACCCGTGGTCGTGGCCGTGACCGGCAATTTTCCATGGAGGTCGACTTTCTCGAGGCCGTCAACGGCACCAGGACGGAGGTCAAGATGCCGAATGGTCCGGCGCTCGACGTACAGATCCCGCCAGGGACGCGCGACGGCCAGACCTTGCGGCTGCGCGGCAAGGGCGAGCCGGGCACCGGCGGTGGGCCGGTGGGCGATGCCCTGATCGAAATCCGTGTGCGCCCGCACCGCTTCTTTACGCGAGACGGCGACGATATCCGCCTGGAACTGCCGATCTCTCTCAGTGAGGCCGTGCTTGGTGGCAAGGTTCGCGTGCCGACGCCGTCGGGACCGGTCAATCTGACGCTGCCGCCTCATTCGAACACGGGCAAGGTCCTGCGTCTCAAGAGCAAAGGTGTTTCAAAACGCGGCGGCGGACACGGCGACGTCTACATCTCGCTGAAGATCGTGCTGCCCGACGCCCCGGATGAGCGGCTGACGGCCTTGATGAAGGAATGGGCGACGGCAAACTCCTACGATCCGAGAAAGAACATGGAGGCTTGATCATGGATGATCTCGAATTCCGTCTTTACTTGAAAATTGACATCGTCCAGCTCGACCTCTGGATCGAACAGGGTTGGCTGATCCCGGAGACATCAGGCGGCCAGAGGCAATTTCGCGACGCCGACGTCGCACGCGCCCGGCTGATCCTGGACCTCATGGGAAACATGGGTGTCAACGAAGCCGGCGTCGATATCGTCATGGAGCTGGTCGACGAGTTGCACGGCCTGCGGGGAACGATGGGCAAGCTGATGACCGCCATCGGCAAACAGGAGCGGGATGTTCAGCGCCGGCTGTTCGAGAGCCTCGAGGAGATCGACCGGTTTTAGCCAGAACCAGCTTCTACCTGGTGAACCAATAGCGGACGATGTGGAAGAACAGCGGTGCGGCGAAGGTGATGGAGTCCAGGCGGTCAAGCACGCCGCCATGGCCCTCGATCACATAGCCCCAGTCCTTGGCATTGAGATCGCGCTTGATGGCCGAGAGCACGAAGCCGCCGAAAAAACCCGCGACGACGATGACCGTGCTGATGGCAGCGGCCTGCAGCGGCGAAAACGGCGTCAGGCGATAAAGCAGTGTTCCGACGAGAATGGCCGAGGCGCCGCCCCCGACCAGCCCTTCGATCGTCTTCGACGGGCTGATATTCGGCGAGAAACGGTGCTTTCCGAGGAGCTTGCCCCAGACATACTGGAAGACGTCGCTGAGCTGCACGACCACGACCAGATAGACCAGAAGAAGTGCGGACGGCGTGCCGGTCTCCAGCATGAGCAGGGCGGGAGCGTGGCTGATTGAATAGACCGTCAGCATCAATCCCCATTGCACCCTGGCGCTGCGGGCGAGGAATTCGTTGACGTCACCCGTCAAGGTCGCCACCGCCGGCAGGATCAGAAAGGCATAGACCGGGATGAAGATCGCAAACAGGCCGTACCACTCCGTTCCGAGCAGCACGTAATGCAGCGGCAGCACAACGAAGAAGGACAGGAAAAGCGCCAGATGATCGCCGCGCCGCGATGGTGTCAGCGTCCAGAATTCGCGAAGCGCCATAAAGGACAGGAATGCAAACAGGATGACCGTCGCCGTGTCGCCGAGCAGGATCGCGCCGCCGAACACCGCGACCATGATCCACCAGGAGCGGATACGAGCGTTGAGGTTTTGGACGGTGGCGACGGAGCCGGGCTCGGTCGCGCGCCGCTGAAGGAAAAAACCAATGGCCGAGGCGACGGCAAGCAGGCCGAGGATGGCGGCCAGCACGATGGAGAAAAGGCTGGTCATGCGGCATGCCCCCCATCCGCGAGCTCAATGACCGCGGCGCGGGCACGAGCCAGGAATTCGGTCTTTTCCTCGCCTGGTTCGACGCGCAGCGGCTTGCCGAAGCGCGCCGTGCAGGTGATCGGGACGATCAGCATGCTTCCCTTCGGCAGGATGCGCTGCAGGTTGTCGAGATGGATCGGCACGAGATCGACATCCGGAAAACGGCAGGCGAGGCGATAGATGCCGCTGCGGAACGGGGCGATCTCATCGGTGGTGCTTCTCGTTCCCTCAGGAAAAATCAGGATCGAATGCCCCTCCTCGAGCAGACGCTCTACCGGAGCCAGCGGATCACTGTCCGGCGGAGGCTTGCGGTCTATCAGGACGGCACGCAGGCATTTCTCCGCGATGAAACGGCGAAAGGCGCTGGTTCCCCAATAATCGCGCGCCGCAACCGGATGGGTCATGCGGCGCACCTGATATGGCAGGGCGGCCATGACGGCGACGGTATCGATGTGGCTGTTGTGATTGGCGAAATAGATGCGGCGGCTGGGATCGGGCGCGCAGCCCCGCCACTCGCTTCGGGCGCCGACCAGGATACGGACGAACAGCACGAGAAGGCGACGGATGAGCGCGATCATAGTCTCTCCAGGGAACGGGCAAGCGTTATCGTGCGTGTGATGCAGGTGACAAGGCTGCCGGCCGCGATGACCGCGGATGCCAGGATCAGCGACCAGTGGCTGCCTGATGCCAGCGTCTCGACGCTCTGGGCGAGGAGGCCCGCCGTCAGCACCGCCATGCGGCGCTGCTTGGCCATGATGCCGCTGAAGTCCTGGGGAAGACCGACCGATCCTCCAAAGACCCTGATATAGGCGGTGAGTGCGGCGAGCAGCGCAGCCAGCCAGCCGAGCCAGCCAAAGCCGCAGGCATAGCCAGCCGCGACGAGAAACAGGCTGTCGGCGACCCGGTCGGGGAATTCATTATAGAGCGGCCCGCTCTTGGTTTTCTTGCCGCCTTCGATCGCGACCATTCCGTCCAGCAGATTGCAGACGAGCCGCAGTTGCACCGAGATCGCGGCGCAAACCATGGCAATCGGATGTGTTGTGAAAACAATGAGCGCCGCGCCTATGCCCGCGAATACGACCGATAAAAGCGAAATGCCGTTCGGTGTCGCGCCGCTGCGCGCCAGCCACGCGCTGAGGCCGATGGCCCAGGACGACGACCGGCTCGCGATCGGTCGCCGCGAGGCGCCTTCTTCTTCCCCCATTATCATTTTCCCCAACCCCTATCCTCCCTGCATATCCTGCCAATGTCGTCGCGCCAAGTCGTAACGCCCTGTATATTCGGCCCAGGGTCTGTCGCGCTGACCCGGAAAAGCGCTTTTTTTGGAAGAGAGCCCTGACTTCTTGAGAACTTGCCGGCGTAGCGTGCCATGCCACGTCCTTTCAACTAAGCCGTGACGCTATCCGAACTCGGAAAAAATTGGCTGATGAAGACAGGCTGCACTGGGGACTGAACAGCCTGATTTTTAAGCCTGTTTGCCGCTTGACACATTTTTGGGCGCTACTATGATTTTTGAACCAAATGGTAAAAAAGGGGAACAATCAATGACCAAAGATATCCTGATTTCACGCCGGGCAGTGATCGCGTCCGGCATTGCGCTTGGGGTCAGCGGCTTTGCCCCGCTGGCAAGGGCTGCTGCGCCGCTGAAGGTTGCCGGCATCCATGCGTCGCCGGTCGAAAACGCCTGGAACTCCTGTCTGCACAAGGCGTTGCAGGACGCCGCCAAGGAAGGCGTGATCGAATATGTCTTCTCCGAAGGCGTCTCCGGCACCGATTATCCACGCGCCATGCGCGAATATGCCGAACAGGGCAACAAGCTGATCATCGGCGAGGCCTATGCGGTGGAGAAAGAAGCCCGGCAGGTCGCGGTCGACTATCCCGATACCGCTTTCGTGCTGGGTTCGAGCGGCGAGCAGGCCGGCGACAATTTCGGCGTCTTCGGCACCTGGAACCATGACGGCGCCTATCTCGCCGGCATGCTGGCCGGCAAGATGACCAAGTCGAATGTCGTCGGTTCAGTCGGCGCCATTCCGATCCCCGAGGTCAACATGCTGATCAATGCGTTCGCGGCAGGCGTCAAGTCCGTCAATCCCGATGCCAAGCATCTCGTCTCCTTCATCGGTACCTTCTTCGATCCGCCGAAGGCCCGCGAAGCCGGCCTTGCCCAGATCGATGCCGGCGCCGACATTCTGTTCGGCGAGCGTATCGGCACCGCCGATGCCGCCAAGGAACGCGGCATCAAATCGGTCGGCTCGCTGATCGACTATACGCCACGTTATCCGGATACGGTGTTTGCCAACGCCATGTGGTACTTCCGCCCAATCCTGGACGCTGCGATCGCCGATGTCGCTGCCGGAAAGCCGGTCGGCCGGAACTACACCTCCTACGGCCTGATGAAGGAAGGCGGCAGCGATATCGTCTTCGTGAAGGGCGTGGCGCCCGCCGAGGCTGAGGCTGCGATGGAAGCCAAGCGGGCGGAGATCAAGGCCGGCAGCTTCGAAGTTCCGAAGATGATGGACGAGCCGAAGTAATTCGGCTGATGCGTGGCGATGCGACGGATCTGGCGGCAGCGATCAGGCCTGGCAGCCTGAGCGCTGCGGAGGCGATGCAGGCGTCCCTTGCCGCAGCCGTGCTGCAGGAGCCGCTCGGCGCCATCGCCTATCTCGATGCCGCCATGGGCCTTGCCTCGGCCGACGACCGCGACAGTGAGCGGCGGAGCGCGCCCGATCGCTTTGCCGCGAGGCCCTTTGCCGGCGTGCCGACCTTGGCGAAGGATCTTGGCGGCCCATTTGCCGGGCTGCCGGTAACGGCCGGTTCCGGTCTTTTCGAAAGAAAGGGCGGCGAAGCGGATTCCGATCTGGCTGCCCGGTTCCGCGACGCCGGCTTCTGTCTGTTCGGCCTGACGACGAGCCCGGAATTCGGCCTGTCGCTCGCCAGCGAACCGGTGATCGGGCCGATCTGTCGCAACCCACTCGATCCGGCACGCACCGCGGGCGGCTCCTCCGGCGGTGCGGCGGCAGCGGTTGCCGCCGGGATCGTCGCGATTGCGCATGCCACCGATGCCGGCGGCTCGATCCGTGTGCCAGCCGCCTGCTGTGGCCTCGTCGGACTGAAGCCGACGCGCGGCGCCATCCCGGGCGGGCCATCCTTCGGCAACCACTTGGCCGGTATCGCAAGCGAACTCGCGGTCTGCCGTTCGGTGCGGGATACGGCGCTGATTTTCGACAGGCTGAGCGGCAAATCGCGAGGACCTTTTCCCGACCCCTCCCCTATCGATATTGACAATGGCCATTTGCGGATCGGCCTGCTTGTTGATACCGGCTCGGCCTATCCGACGGAGGACGATCGGCTCGCAGCCGTCGAGGCTGCGGCGCGTGCGCTGGAGGGCGACGGACACGAGATCGTTCCGCTGAACTGGGCCGAATTCGAATGGAGCGTCGCTGCCAGTGGCAGCACCTTCGCCGATATCGTCTCGGTCAACCTTGCGGCACTCATCAAGGCGGCGGCTCTTGATGAAAGCAGGGCCGAGTCTCTCACGCAGGCCTTCGCGGCGCGCGGACGGGCATTCTCAGCGACATCGCTCTGGAGCACGCTTGATGATGCCGTCCTGGTGAGCCGTAACCTCTGGGCACTGTTCGACAGGGTCGATTGCATCCTCATGCCGATGCTGTCCTCCGCGCCTCTTGCGATCGGTTCCTTTCCGTCCGATCATGCCGACACGGATCTGCATCTCGAGCGGATGGCGGCATTTGCGCCGCTTGCCTGCCTCGCCAATATTTCGGGTTTTCCTGCTTTGACACTGCCTTTCGGACAGGATGAGCACGCCATGCCGCTGCCGGTGCAGATCATGGCGCCGATGGGGTACGAGCCGCGTCTGCTGTCGCTTGCCGCACGCCTGGAGGCCGAGGGGCGGTGGCAGCACCGTTTTCCGGTCGCGGGATTGCCGTCATGACCGGGCCTGTGCTGGAGATAACAGGCGTCAGCAAGCGTTTCGGCGACAATCTTGCCAATGACGATATCTCGATGACGCTCGCCAAGGGTGAGGTCGTCGCCCTGCTCGGCGAGAACGGTGCGGGCAAGACCACGCTGATGAGTATCCTTTTCGGCCATTACATGCCGGATGCAGGCCGAATCCTGATCGAGGGCACGGAGGTGCCGCAGGGCAAGCCGCGTGCGGCGATCCGCGCCGGCGTCGGCATGGTGCATCAGCATTTCTCGCTGGCGCCCAATCTGACCGTCCTCGAAAATGTCATGACCGGCACCGAAAGGCTGTGGTCCTGGCGCTCGGGAACGTCGGCGGCGCGGAAGAAACTCTTGGCAATTTCCGAGCGCTTCGGCCTCAAGGTCGATCCGGATGCCCGCCTTGGCGACTTGTCGGTCGGCGAGCAGCAGCGCGTCGAGATCCTCAAGGCGCTCTATAACGACGCCCGCATCCTGATCCTCGACGAGCCGACGGCGGTGCTGACCAATATCGAGGCCGAACGGCTGTTCACGACGCTAAGGGAAATGGCCCGCCAGGGCCTGTCGCTGATCTTCATCTCCCACAAGCTGGACGAAGTCATGGCGGCGGCCGACCGCATCGTGGTCTTACGCGGCGGCAAGATGGTCGCCGAACGCAAGGCGTCGGACACCAGCAAGGCGGAACTCGCCGAACTGATGGTCGGGCGCCGCGTGACGCGGCCCGTGCGCGAGCCTTCCACACCCGGTGCCGTTGCCCTCGAAGCGGTCGATGTGACGGTGCGTATCGACGGCGTCGATCGATTGAAATCGATCAGCTTCCGGCTGCACCAGGGCGAGATCCTCGGCATCATCGGTGTTTCCGGCAATGGCCAGGCGGCACTGGCGCATCTTCTCTCCGGCACGCTGGCGCGGAGTGCCGGCGACCTTATGCTTTTCGGGGAAGCCATCGGCAATCTCGGTGTTTCCGATGTGGTCGACGCCGGCATCGGCCGCATTCCCGAGGACCGCAACGAGGAGGGCGTGATCGGCGAAATGGCGATCTGGGAAAACGCCGTGCTGGAGCGCATCGCTTCGCCTGCCTTTTCGCGCCACGGCCTCGTCAACCGCAAGGCGGGCATGGCCTTCGCGAAGGAGATTATCGACGGCTTCGATGTCCGCGGCGGCGGGCCGGCGATCCGCACCCGGCTGCTCTCCGGCGGCAATATGCAAAAACTCATTCTCGGCCGCAACCTGCATCGGCGCCCGCGCATTCTGATCGCGGCGCAGCCCGCGCGTGGCCTCGATGAGGGAGCGGTGGCGGCCGTGCACGCCCGTCTGCTCGAAGCCCGCCGGCAGGGCACGGCCGTGCTGCTGATCTCCGAAGACCTCGACGAGATGATCGCGCTTGCCGACCGCATACAGGCAATCGTCGGCGGCCGTCTGTCCCCGCCCGTCGCGGCCGAAAGCGCCGACGCCCGCAGGCTGGGGCTGATGATGGCCGGCGAATGGCAAGAAACCCCAGAGGCCGGCCATGCGATTTGAGCGCCGTGAGCACCGCCCGCTTTACCTGCTGATCGTCACGCCCGTCATCGCGGTCATCGCAGCGCTGGCGCTGGCTGGCATCCTGATATCAATCGCCGGCGCGCCTGTTCTCGATGCCTATTGGCGCATCCTGACCGGTGCTTTCGGCTCGCGGCTGTCAGCGACCGAAACGCTGACGCGGGCAACGCCGCTGATGCTGACGGGGCTTGCCGCCGCCGTCGCTTTCCGGGCGCGGCTCTGGAATATCGGCGCCGAGGGCCAGTTCTATCTCGGCGCCATCGCCGTTGCCGCGGCAAGCTCGAAGCTGCTCGGCAATCTTCCGGCACCCATCCTCATTCCGCTACTGCTGCTGGTCGGCGCGATTGCCGGCATGGTGCTGATCCTGATCCCGCTCTGGCTCAGGCTGCGCTTCTCGGTCGATGAAGTCGTCACCAGCCTGCTCCTGAATTTCATCGCTGTGCTGTTCGTCTCGATGCTGATCGATGGCGTCCTCAAGGATCCGCTGGCCTTCGGCTGGCCGCAGTCGCAATCCGTCAGTGATCATGCCATGCTGCCGAAGCTGATCGCCCGCTCGCGCCTGCATATCGGCTTTGCGATCGCGATCGCTCTGGCCGTCGTCGTCCATTTCATCCAGTCCCGCACCGTGTTCGGCATGCAGTCGCGCGCCGCAGGCCTCAATCCAACCGGCGCGGTCTTCGCGGGCGTCCCGCTCGGCAGGACGCTGGTGAAGGTCGCCTGTCTCTCGGGCGGGCTTGCGGGGCTCGCTGGAGCGATCGAGGTCATGGGCGTCAAGGGTTATGTGACGACCGATCTATCGCCGGGCTTCGGCTATGCCGGTATCGTCGTCGCCATGCTCGCCAACCTCAATCCACTCGGCGTCGTCTTCGCCGCCATTTTCACGGCCACGATGTTCGTGGGTGCGGATGGCATGAGCCGCGGCCTTGGGATCCCGACCTATATCGCCGATGTCACGGTGGCGCTGTCGCTGCTGACGATGCTGATCGCCTTGTTCTTTACCCAATACAGGATACGGCGCTGATGCAGTTGTTCGACATCATCGCTTCCGCCGGGCTCTGGGCGGCAATCCTGCGGATCGCCACGCCGCTGATTTTCGGAACGCTCGGCGCACTGCTCTGCGAACGGGCCGGCGTGCTCAATCTCGGCATCGAAGGCATCATGACCTTTGGCGCGATGATCGGCTGGCTTTCCGTCTATCACGGCGCCGATCTCTGGATCGGTCTGCTGATTGCTGCGCTGGCCGGCGGCGTCTTCGGCTTGTTGCATGCGGGCCTGACGGTGACGCTCGGCCTCTCCCAGCATGTCTCCGGTCTCGGAGTCACGCTGTTTGCCTCCAGCTTCAGCTATTATGTCTTCCGGCTGATCGTGCCGCTTGCCAATACCCCACCCACCATCGTGCCGTTCCAGCCGATCGCCATTCCGGGTCTTTCCACCCTGCCCTTCATCGGGCCGGCCTTCTTCACGCAGACGGCGCCGACCTATCTGGCGATCCTTATTGCCCTGCTGATGGCCTACATCATCTTCCGCACGCCCGTCGGCCTTGCTATCCGCATGACCGGCGAGAACCCGCATGCGGCGGAAGCGCAGGGCGTCAATCCGATGAAGGTGCGTTATGGCGCGGTGATTGCCGGAAGCGCGCTGATGGGCATGGGCGGCGCCTTCCTGACTTTGTCGGCCTTCAACAGCTTCTTCCCCACAATGGTGCAAGGGCGCGGCTGGATCTGCATCGCGCTCGTCGTCTTCGCCTCATGGCGGCCGGGCCGCGCGCTGTTCGGCGCCCTGCTCTTCGCCTTCTTCGACGCCTTCCAGCTTCGGCTGCAGACTGCGCTGAGCGGGCTCGTGCCCTATCAGCTCTTCCTGATGACGCCCTATATCCTTTCCATTGCTGCCCTTGCCGTCATGGCCCGCCGCGCCCGCGTTCCGCAGGCACTGATGCAGCCCTACCGCCGCGGCGAACGCTAAAACTGCTGACATCCAATGAGGCTCCGATGTTCGATCTTATCGTCAGAAATGCAAATCTCCCCGATGGCCGAAAGAGCATCGATTTCGGCATTCAGGGCGGCAAGATCGCCGCGGTCGAGCCCAATCTCCAGGCGCAGGCAGGGGAAGAGATCGACGCGACCGGCCGGCTGGTCAGCCCGCCCTTCGTCGATCCGCATTTCCACATGGACGCCACCCTGTCGCTCGGCCTGCCGCGCATGAACGTATCCGGCACCCTGCTCGAAGGCATAACGCTCTGGGGAGAGTTGCGCCCGATCGTCACGAAAGAGGAACTGGTCGATCGTGCGCTGCGCTATTGCGATCTGGCGGTCACGCAGGGCCTGCTCTTCATCCGCAGCCATGTCGATACCAGTGATCCCAGGCTTGTGACCGTCGAGGCGATGATCGAGGTTCGCGAAAAGGTCGCGCCCTATATCGATCTGCAATTGGTCGCCTTCCCTCAGGACGGTTATTACCGCTCGCCGGGCGCGATCGATGCGCTGAACCGGGCCCTCGACATGGGCGTCGATATCGTCGGCGGCATTCCCCATTTCGAACGGACGATGGGCGAAGGCACGGCGTCGGTCGAGGCGCTCTGCCGCATCGCCGCCGATCGCGGCCTGCCTGTCGATATCCATTGCGACGAAACCGACGATCCGCTTTCGCGCCATATCGAGACGCTGGCTGCTGAAACCATCCGCTTCGGCTTGCAGGGGCGTGTTGCCGGCTCGCATCTGACCTCGATGCATTCGATGGACAATTATTATGTCTCCAAGCTCATTCCGCTGATGGCGGAGGCCGAGATCAACGTCATCCCCAATCCGCTGATCAACATCATGCTGCAGGGTCGGCACGACACCTATCCGAAACGCCGTGGCATGACCCGCGTTAGGGAATTGATGGACGCCGGGCTCAACGTGTCCTTCGGGCACGATTGCGTCATGGACCCCTGGTATTCGATGGGATCGGGCGACATGCTGGAGGTCGGCCATATGGCAATTCACGTCGCGCAGATGGCCGGCATCGACGACAAAAAGAGGATCTTCGACGCACTGACCGTCAATTCGGCGAAGACGATGGGGCTTGCAGATTACGGCTTGGAAAAGGGATGCAACGCCGACCTCGTCATCCTCCAGGCCAGCGACACGCTGGAAGCGCTGCGGCTGAAGCCGAACCGCTTGGCGGTCATCCGCCGCGGCAAGGTCATCGCCCGCTCGGCGCCGCGCATCGGCGAGCTTTTCCTCGACGGACGCCCGGCACGGATCGACGGCGGGTTGGATTACGTGCCTCGTTATTGAGATGCTGCGGAGGCTTTCCGGCTTACCGGAGGAGCTTCCATCTGCGCCAAAACAAAAGGGCCGCGAAGGCGACAGAAAATCCCTGGAAAATCAGAGCTTCCGGTACCGTCGCGGAATTTAGGAGTTACGCGACGGTATGATGCCGAACCGTCTCCTAAGCATAGGCTAGGCACCAGCCGGGAGCGCGAACCCAACATCGCTCGACCGGCACCTCATCAGTACGATACAGCCGGGTCACCCGCTTGTGCTCCCCGCTTTCGAACGCCGCCGCGAGCGCTTTTTCCGATTCCTCATCGCGCATTCCTTCACAGGGGAAGATGGCGACCGGCGAAATCCATTGCGCGTGAAATTCCTCACCCCTGCGCATCACGAGGAACACCGCACCGCGAAGGTGCATGTTGCTCCAATTGCTGCTGGTAAATCCAAGATCGGTCGTAAGCGGGAGGATCAGCCTTCCGCCACTATTGAGCCGGTCCAGCCAGATATTCGCGGGCCGGGTCGCGCCCGCGTTCACATAGATCACATCGGCTGTATCGAAAGCCACGGAACTGCCATCGCCCGGAACTACGGAAACGTTCGGATAGGGAGCGAGATTTGCTTTCGCGCGTGCGGCAAGCTCCGGCTCGAACTCGATCGCCGTCACCTTGCCGGATGCGGCAACGAGTTTCGCCATGATCGCAGAATAGTACCCGGCACCAGCGCCAACATGCACGATATGCTCGCCCGCTCGCGGCGCAGCCTGCGAAAGCAGGAAGGCATGAAGTGACGGTTGTCCGTTGTTGATGTGGCGCTCAGGGACGATACCAACAACGTCATCCGTGTAGAGGTAAACCGGGTCGGCGGCCGGGGTCGGAACATAGGCTTTTCGCATTCGGAAGATCGGCCACGGACCGGGACCAAGGAAATCTTCCCGCGGCACTTCGGCAAAAGCTGTTTCAACACGCTCATCGGCAACTCTCGCAGCCGCCGTGATCTGCTTCGCATAAGCTCGCCGCACGATCTTCATTTCATCAGGTGTCATCGGCAGAACCGACTCCATGGATTCCTGTCGCGAAAGTCCCGAAACATGTGACAGATATGATCCAAGTCAATGTCGACCTGCAAAGTCCGCTCTAGGCGTCCTCGCCTCCTGCCATGAACGGCCGAGATGGGGTCGGAGCCGGCCGTTCAAATGTTGCAAAAATCCTAAGTTCGCGACAAAAATCGCCACCGCAGAAAAATCGGGGAAAGTTCTGTCGCAAAGCAATTCACGTTGGGTTACGGGCTGGGCGAAACCGTGCCCACTACAATCCGCCCTGGCCCGGTGCTTTACTTCTTCGAGGCCTCGTAAAGCGCTTTTGTTTCCGCGTTCATCGGGTACAGGCCGGGCAGCGATACGCCTTCATCGATCCTAGTCATGATCCAGGCTTCCATGCGCTCCTGTTCCGGCGCTTCGGCCAGCACCGCCTCCAGCAGATCGGCCGGGATCAGTACCGCGCCGTCCTGGTCGACGACGATGATGTCGTCAGGGAAAACAGCCACGCCGCCGCAGCCGATCGGCTGCTGCCAGGCGACGAAGGTAAGGCCGGCGACGGATGGGGGTGCTGCGACGCCGCGGCACCAGACCGGCAGATTGGTGTCGAGCACGCCGGCAAGGTCGCGCACGACGCCGTCGGTGACGAGTGCGGCAACGCCTCTCTTCTGCATGCGGGCGCAGAGGATATCGCCGAAGATGCCGGCATCGGTGACGCCCATCGCGTCGACGACGGCGACACAGCCTTCCGGCATCGCTTCGATCGCGGCGCGGGTCGAGATCGGCGAGGCCCAGGATGCCGGCGTCGCCAGATCTTCGCGAGCCGGAACGAAGCGCAGGGTGAAGGCCGGGCCGACGATGCGCGGCTGGCCGGGCTTCAGGGGAACGGCGCCGCGGATCCAGACGTTCCGCAGGCCCTTCTTCAGAAGAACGGTCGTCAGGGTCGCCGTCGAGACGGTCTTGAGAGTTGCTATCGCTTCAGCGTTGAGGGCCATCGGTATTCGGTTCCAATTCGGTTTCTGTCAGATGCTCTGGATCATGCCGCCATCGACGCGGATCACCGATCCGGTGAGATAGGAGGCAGGTTCGCTCGCCAGGAAGGTGACGACATTGCCATATTCTTCCGGCCGGCCATAGCGGCCGAGCGGAATGCTGCCGGTGCTTTCTGCGACGACGTCATCGATGAAGCGGCTTTCGCGTTTGGCCTTCTGCTCGTCGAGGAAGGTGATGCGGCCGGTGGCGATCCGGCCCGGCAGGACGATGTTGACGGTGATGCCGTCGCGTCCGACCTCGCGCGCCAGCGTTTTCGACCAGCCGACCAATGACAGGCGCAACGCGTTGGAGAGGCCGAGATTGGGGATCGGCGCGACCACGCCCGACGAGGTCGAGGTGACGATGCGCCCCCATTTGCGCGCCCGCATCTCAGGCAGCACGCGATCGGTAATGGCGATGACGGAGAGGACCATGCTTTGGAAATACTGGTTCCAGAGCGTCGGATCTTGGCCGGAGACGGTGGTCGGCGGCGGGCCGCCGGTATTGTTGATGAGGATATCGACCGGTCCGAACTGGCGCTCGATTGCAGCGACACGCGCATCGATCGATTCGAGATCGGAGAGATCCCATTGCAGCGCCAGCGCCTTACCGCCTTCGGATTCAACCGAAGCCGCGGTCTTTCCAGCGGCGGCGAGATCTATATCCGCTGCGGCAATTCTGGCGCCTTCGCGCGCAAGCTTGACGGCAATCGCGCTGCCCAGTCCGCCGCCGGCGCCAAGCACCAGGGCCGTCTTGTCCTTCAGGCCGAAATCCATTTCATCTCCTCATATGGTCGGGCCATCTTTCGGAGCAATGGATCGTAAATAAAATATCGCTTCTGCTTCGTTCAAGAGATAGAAAAACTATCGATGGACACACGTTTTCTCGAAACTTTCATTGTCGTTGCCGAGCGGCACTCGCTGGCGGAGGCCGCCCAGCGGCTGAACCTCACGCCTGCGGCTGTTGCCCAGCGTATCCGCGCATTGGAGGCCGAGCTCGGGGTGAGGCTGCTGGTGCGCTCCGGCCGCGTCATGCGGCCGACGGAGGCGGGTTTTGCCATTCTCGACCGCTGCAGGGATCTGGTGCGCGATACACGCGACCTGAAGGCGATGGCCGGCACCGCGACGATTTCGGGCGAGATGCGGATCGGGGCGATCAATACGGCGCTGACCGGCCTCGTTCCCGACATTCTCCACCGTCTCGCCCAGGATTACCCGCTGATCGAGATCTTCCTCAAGCCAGGCGCGTCAATGGACCTCTATGCCGAGGTCCTGAACGGCACGCTGGACGCAGCCTTCATCATCGAGCCGCGATTTCCGATGCAGAAGACGCTGACCTTCAACAAGCTGCGCCAAGAACCCCTGGTGCTGATCGCTCCGGGGGATTGCGAAGGGGCGGATCCGCTCGAACTGCTGCAGACCCTGCCCTTCATCCGCTACGACCGCAACCAGTGGGGTGGTCACATCGCCGACGAGTATCTGCGCGAGATCGGCATCCGCCCGGTCGAGCGTTATGAGCTCGACGCGCTGGAGGCAATCGCGGTGATGGTGGACCGCGGTCTCGGAATCTCGATCGTGCCGGATTGGGCGCCGCCCTGGCCGGCTGGCCTTGATATCCTCAAGCTGCCCCTGCCCCGCTCGTCCGCCGTGCGCACCGTCGGCATCGTGGTGACGCGATCCTCGCCGAGGACAAATCTCGTCGCCGCGCTTCTGGAAACCAGCCGCGCGGCGATGGGAGCCTGATCAATTTCAGGCGATCTTCTGGCGGACCGGCAGTTTCCAGCCGGGCCGGACGAAATGGCAGGTATAGCCGTTCGGAATCCGCTCCAGATAATCCTGATGCTCGGGTTCGGCTTCCCAGAAATCGCTGACCGGCACGACTTCGGTGACGACCTTGCCGGGCCAGAGGCCCGATGCATCGACATCGGCGATCGTATCTCTGGCGACGCGCTCCTGCTCAGGGGTGACGTAGAAGATTGCCGAGCGGTAGCTCAAGCCGACGTCGTTGCCCTGGCGGTTGCGCGTGCTCGGGTCGTGGATCTGGAAGAAGAATTCGAGGATTTCCCGATAGCTGATCCTTGCGGGGTCGAAGATAATCTCGATCGCCTCGGCATGGGTTCCGTGGTTGCGGTAGGTGGCATTCGGCACATCGCCGCCGGTATAGCCGACGCGGGTCGAAATCACGCCCTTGTATCGGCGGATGAGGTCCTGCATGCCCCAGAAGCAACCACCGGCGAGGACTGCACGTTCTTCGGTCATTGGATATCTCCTTTTCCGCAAGAGATAGTGTCTCCTGCCGCCGATTTCCACACGGTGCAAAGAGCACAGCTGTGCAATTTTCCTGCCGAGACGCCCGAACCGCTGTTCCAGCTTACTGTTCCCGTCGAGGATGGGCCGGTGATGCTGGCCGCCCGCCCGGAAGCACTGACGATCCGTCCCGTGGACCAGCCTGATGCCGCAACAGTCCATCGCGCCGTCGATTTCGGCACCCACAAGATGGTCGATGTCGATCTTGCCGACGGCAGCCGTCTGAAGGCGATGGTGGCGCCGGACGATCGCATCCGGACCGGGATGAGGGTCGAGCCGAGCTTCGCCGGCTTTTTCGTCTTTCGCGACAACGAGCTCGTCCATCAGTCGATGCCGACAAAGGGCGATGTGGAGATCGAAGAACTCCTGCGGGTTTAGACGCTCGGATTGCGCCGGTTCACGCCTTGCTCTGGAAGCCTTCCAGCAGCCAGGGATGCAGTGCCTTGCTGGCGGCAAGGATATCGCCCCGCCCGTTGACTTCGGCCCCGGAAAACCGGGTGACGATACCGCCCGCCTCTTCGACCAGCAGCGCCGAGGCGCCGAAATCATGGATGGCGAGCCCGTCTTCGAAGAATCCGTCCAGCCGGCCGCAGGCGACATAGGCAATCGACAGGGCCGCCGAGCCGAGGCGGCGCACACCCGCCGTATTCGCCATCAGGCGTTTGATCGCGTCGAAATAGGTCTCTTCCGCAACCGCCTTGATCTGGCCGGGGATCGGCAGGCCGGCGCCGACGAGCACATTCTCGATGTCGCCGACATCGGCGCAGCGGATACGCTCGCCGTTGAGATAAGCGCCGCCGCCGATTTCGGCGCTGAACAGCTCGTCCTGCATGGCGTCGTAGACGACGCCCATGACGAGCCTGCCGCTTTCGACGATCGAGATCGTCATGCCGAAATGCGGAATACCCCAGGCGTAATTGGTCGTGCCATCGATCGGGTCGATGTAAATGATCGGCGTTTCAGGACCCGCCGTGCGGTTGCCGACGGCTTCCTCCCCCTGGATGGCATAGTCCGGGAAGGCCTTCGTCATCTCGTTGACGATGGTCCGCTCGACGGCGACATCGATTTCGGTCTGATAATCGCGCGGCGCCTTGGCGAGCATTTCTGCCGACGTTCGTCGCCGCAGCGAGCCGCGGGCGGTTTCGCCCGCCTTCAATACCGTTTCTGCAAGCACAACGAGGCGGGACGAGGCGGTCGGGGAAAGACGCGCGGAAATCGAGGGTGATGTCATGAGGAAAGTCCGGATGCTGCTGATATGACGGAGTGAATCGCGAAGAGCCCATCCCTTCGCAGAGGCTGATGATGGTTTTATGAAGCTGCACGCCACACGGAGCCGGCTATCTCAGGATCGCTTCAAGCTCGGAAATGGTCGGAAACGCCTTTCTCGTTCCATGTCTTGAGACGGTGATGGCCGCGGCCGCGGCTGCGTGTTCGATGGCTAGACGGTCCAGCCTCTGCCCGCGCATCACGCAGGATGCCAGTGCTGCGGCCATGAAGGTATCGCCTGCGCCCGTTGTATCCACAACATCGCAGACCTGGGCCGGTACTTCGACACTATCGTGCCGGTTCACGAGCATCGCGCCGTCGCTGCCGAGCGTCAGAACGACGTCTCGCAGGCCCCGGCTTAGCAGATATTCGGCAGCCTGCCCGCCCGTCGTTCCCGTCAGGGTCTGCGCCTCGCCCTTGTTGAGGAAGGCGATGTCGATCAACCCCCAAAGATCAGAGAAATAAGAGCGCACCGGCGAGGGATTGAAGGCGGTGACCATGCCCATCGCTCTTGCATGCTCCAGGATATCGCGGGTCGTCTGGTCGGACAGATTGCCCTGCAGCATCATAAGATCGCCAGGGCCGGCCGTCGACAGGATCCGCCTGACATCGGACAGGGACAGGCTCTGCGCCGCTTCCGTTGTCGTGACGATGGCATTTTCGCCGCCCGGCAGCCGGAAGATGATCGAGACATCGCTCGATGCATTTTCCATTTCGATCAGTTCGCTCCGAAGCGGTTCGTCCGCGAGGTAATGGCGTATTGTATCGGCCCTCGCATCCCTGCCGATGGGCGCCACCAGCGTTGTCGGAACGCCGCAGCGGGCCATGACGACCGCCTGGTTCGTGCCCTTGCCGCCGAGATCGCTGCCACCGGCATTGCCGAGGATGGAGGCACCGATAACGGGAAGTTCGGAGACGGCGATGGTTTCGTCGATGGCGACGTTACCGACTATGTAGGCGCGCATGCATCCGCTTTCGCAAGGTGAAGCTAAAGATAAGGCGCATCGTGAAAATCGATCTCGAGTTGCATCGCCCGGCCGAAGATTGCGCTGAGCCGCGCTTTCTCATCCTCTTCCAGCGTTTCTCCTGCCATGTCGAGTTCATTCTTCAGCCATTGCGCCTGGGCGGCGAAATTCGGATCGACATGCAGGTCGACCCATTCCTTCAAGAGGGGATCGCTGATCGGGCGGTTAGCTGCTTCCTTCGACCAGGTCCAATACATCCACTCGGCCGCAAACATCGCCGCGACCGTGTCGAGGAAGCCGCCTTGGCGAGCGATTTCCAACATGCCGGCGCGAAAGGCCTCGACCTCGGCGATGCCGGTGTCGAAGGACGAGGGATCGATGCCGCGGCCGGCGAAGGTGCGTTCGAAATAGGCGATCTGCTCGTTGGCAAGCGCGTCGAGAACCGCGATCAGCCAGCGCTTCTGCGTCATGGTGTTGGCGGTCGCCGCCGCATAGGCGAAGATCGAGATGGCGCTGTCGACGAAGGCGCCTTCATAGACGAGATAACGCTCGAAAGCCTCCTTGCTCAGCCTGTCGTTCTTCACGTCCTCGACAAAGCGGTGGTTCAGCATCGCGCCAAGGACAGCGTTGTTCTCGCGCAGGATGCGGGCCGAAAGGCTCTCTGCCGCCATGCTCAGCCCTCCAGGCCCGGTTCGGCCGCCGCGCGGAAGGCGCGCACGCGCTCGATATCGACCGGGTTCCACCAGACGCCGCCGTGTTTCAACGAAGACGCAACGATGACGCCATTGGTGCGGGCGAGAATATCGACGATATTGTCCTTGTTGACGCCGGAGCCGACGAGCAGCGGCAGGTGTGTCGCCGCGCCGATTTCCTCGATCTCCTCCATCGTTGCCGAATTGCCGGTCCGTTGGCCGGTGGCGATGACGCCGTCGGCATCGAAGAAGGCGAGATCGCGCGTCAGCTCCTGGATCGAACGGTCGGCGACGATGGCGTGGCTGCCATGCTTGACGTGGCTGTCAGCAAAGACCTTGATGTGTTCGGCCCTCAGCAGCGAGCGGTAGCGCATGGCTTCGGCGGCCCTGCCCTCCATAAAACCTTCATTGGCGACATAGGCATTGGCCCACTGATTGACGCGGATGAATTTGGCGCCACCGGCCATGGCGATGGCGAAAGCCGGGATCGGCGCATTGGCCAGCACGTTGACGCCGAGCGGAATGCCGGCCGCGCGCGCGATCCGGTCGGTGACGACAGACATGAAGCCGGTCGTCTCGGGGCCGATATCCTCGGGCTTCGAAAACGGCACATCGCCGTGATTTTCGATGATCAGCCCATGCAGGCCGCCTTCCATGCAGGCTTCGGCGTCGCGCATGCAGGCGTCGTAAATCGCATTCATCGCAGCCCCCCGGTAGCGCGGCGCGCCCGGAAAGGCCGGGCAATGGATCATGCCGATCAGAACCTTGTCCCTGCCGAAGATATCCCTGATGGCGTGGGACGGCCTGTCCGAAATTTCCTGCATGTCATTCCTCCCTTTCCAATTCCTGGCGCGTGCCGACATCACGCCTGCTTTTCGGTGAGCCAGCCGAGGATGTTCTTCCAGAGCCGGCCGTAGCCCTCCCATTCACAGAAAGCGGGCGAGAGCCAGTGCGGGCCGATATCCGACGTCCAGGCCGCCGTCCGGCCAGTGCCATGCGTGCCGACGACGAGCAGCGGATGGCCGCCCTGATCCTCGGGCAGGCGCGCGACGATCTCGACATCGGCGCGGGCTCGCACTTCGACCTCATTGACGCCGAGAAGCACCGGCCAGGCGCCTTCAAGCCCCTGCACCGTCGGATGCTCCGGCTTCACCACCTCGGCAACCGTGCCCTCGGGGATCTCGACGCGGTCGTCGTAAGGCAGGCACGTGACGGGCAGCGTGTCTTCGACGGGGGTGCGCCGCCAGCGCGCCTTGCCGTCGATGCCCTGGAAGGAGAAGTAGCCGCCGACCATCAGCAGGCCGCCGCCCTTTTCCACCCATGCCTTCAGAAGTTTCAGCCGGTTCGGCACCGTGCGCGAATGCAGCCATACATCCGGCGGCAGCAGCAGCGAATTGGCGCCGATATCCGAGAGGATGATGGCGTCATAGGCATCGAGCCCCGCCATATCGAAGGGGAACTTCTCCACTGCCTCGTGCGCCGGCATATAGGTGAGCTCGAAGGCGCTGGCGGCGAGCGCTTTCACCAGCGGTTCGGCGCCGAGATGGAAGGTGACGCTGCCGAACTGGTCGAAGCCTTTGTAATGCGTGGCGGAGCTGACCCAGCTCTCGCCGACAAGGAGGATTTTCTTGGTCATGGTCTGCGGTTACCTGTGATCGATTGATTGGATGGAGCTACGCTCCGGCATGAAAGACGCGGCGCGGATTGCCGCGCATCATCTCGTCGAGAACCGTCCTATCGAGGCCGTGCCGCTCCAGACGGGGAAGAAAATGGCGAAGGATATAGGCGTAGCCATTGCCGCCGTAATGCGTCAGCATCATCTTCAGAAAGACGTCATGCGACAGAAGAATCCGGTTGAGATATCCGGCCTCGACGAGACGCACGATCGCACGCGCCGCCTCCTCGTCGCTCGGGCATTGCACCTGCTGGTCGGCATAGAAGAAATCCATGCCGATCATGTCGTATTCGATGAAGGCGCCACGCTCCGCCAGCTCGCTCTGATAGGCGATGTCGTCATGCGACGGGTTCATGTGGCAAAGCACGGTATGGCGGAGATCCGCCCCCTCTTCGGCGACCACGTCAAGCACGCGGTGGCCGAGACGGAACCAACCCGGCAGATGCACCATCAGGGGAAGCCCGGTCAGCACCTGCGCACGCGCCGCACCGCGTAGCGACTTTTCCTCCTCGGCGGTGAAATCCGAGGAGACGCCGATCTCGCCGATCAGGCCGATCCTGACGCCGGTGCCGTCGACGCCTTGCCTCGCCTCGCGGACAATTTCACCCGCGATCTCATCGACGCTCATTGCCGCGACGCCTTCCGGATGCGAGGAGCCGAGGTAATAACCCGCCCCCATCACGATGTTGAGGCCGGATGCTTTCGAGATGCGCTGGAGCGCCAGCGGATCACGGCCGATGCCCTTGCAGGTCGGCTCCACCACGGTGCGCCCGCCCGCCGTGGCGAAATCCTTGAGTTCGGTCACCGCCAGATGTTCGTCGTCGAGCGTGATATTGTGCTTGTTGACGAAGGGGTCCTGCCGGAGTTCGCCGAGGATCTCCATGCAGACGAAGCTTTCGGCGAGATATTGCCGTTCCGGTGTCTTCGGCGCGTGCCACCAGCAGCGGCAATCGTTGAGGATATGCTCGTGCATCAGCGTCACGCCGAGCGCATCCGCCGAAATCGGGCCGGTGACGGTCATCACCTTGCCGGAGCGGACATGCGCTTCAGACAGGCTTTCTGCTGCCTGTTCGCTCATAGCTTCATCCTTTCCTGCCCAGCCGGAAATGGAAATTGGCCGTGAAGATGCGCGTGTTCAGCCAGATGGCGACGAGAATGATGGCGCCGGTGACGATCTGGGTGAAGAACGGCGATATGTGCATCAGGATCAGGCCATTGCCGATGACGGCGATGGTCAGCGTGCCGAGTACGGTGCCGAGAATGGTGCCGCGTCCGCCCATCAGCGACGTTCCGCCGAGCACGACGGCCGCGATCACCTGCAGCTCGAAGCCGACGGCGGCATTGGACGAGCCGGAGCCGAGGCGAGCGGCGATCAACAGGCCGGCGACGGCGCAGGCGACGCCGGAGATGATATAGACCGAGGCGATAATCCATTTGGCGGGCATGCCGACACGCCGCGCCGCCTCCGCATTGGAGCCGACCGCCACGACCTGGCGGCCATACTTGGTCGCGGTGATAACGACGTAACCGAGAATGGCGATGATGACGGCGATGACCGCGGGGATCGGGAAGCTGAGGATTTCGCCCCGGCCGAGCGCGAAGAAGCCCGGCGCATCCTTGATCGGAATGGAATAGCCCTGGGTCAGATAGAGCGCCAGACCGCGCAGGATCGATAGGCCGGCAAGTGTCACGATGAAGGCCGGGATGCCCTGATAGGCGACAAACCAGCCCTGGACCAGTCCCATGAAGCCGCCGAGCACGATCATGCCGATGACCACCGACGGCCAGGGAACACCCATCGCCATAACGATCGCCGCGACCGCGTTGATGAGGGCGACCTGCGAGCCGACCGAAAGATCGATGCCGCCGGTGATGATGACGAATGTCATGGCGATGGCGACGATCAGGATGGGAGCAGCCTGCCGCACGATGTTCAGGATGTTGCCGAGCGTGAAGAAGGTTTCGCTGCCGATCGAGAAGAAGATCATGCAGGCCAGAAAGAAGATGGCGATCGACAGGACCTGTGCGTGTTCGCCGAAGAAATCGGCGACGCGCGAGCCGTGGCCGCGTTCCGTATAAGCCGTCATTGTCTGGCTCCTTCACCGACGATCAGCCTGACGAGATCTTCGAGATTGGTGCTACCGATCTGCCGTTCGGCCACCTTCGTGCCCTCGTACATCACCGCAATTCGGTCACAGACCCGAAAGAGATCCTGCAGCCGGTGGGTAATGAGGATCACCGAAACCCCGTTCGCCTTGACGCGGTTGATCAGGGCCAGAACCGCTTCGACCTCGGCGACGGCAAGTGCCGACGTCGGCTCGTCCATGATCAGCACCTTCGGCTTGAAGGAGGCAGCGCGTGCGATCGCGATCGCCTGACGCTGCCCGCCGGAGAGCTGGGCGACCTTGCCGGTCAGCCTCGGGATGCGGATCTCAAGCGAATCCAGCATCTTGCGGGCTTCGGACAGCATCGTCCTGGTGTCGAGAAACGGCCCGCGGCTGAGTTCGCGGCCGAGGAAGAGATTGCCTACGACATCGATATGGTCGCAGAGACTGAGATCCTGGAACACCATTTCGATGTTTCTGCCACGCGCATCCGCGGGGCCGGAGAAGCGAACCTCTTCGCCTTCCATACTGATCGTGCCGGCATCGGGAATGTAGGTTCCCGAGATGATTTTCGTCAGCGTCGATTTGCCGGCGGCGTTATCGCCGACAAGGCCCAGGCATTCGCCGGGGAAGATGTCGAGATCGACGCCGCGCAGGGCCTGGTGCGAGCCGAACGACTTGCGGATGCCGCGCAGCGAGATGCGCGGGTCGGATCGGGTGCCGCCGGATGTTCCGGTTCCGGAGGATGCGACGCCTCCGGAACCGGCGGCAGCGATGTCACGCTGTCCGCTTTCGATCATTTGAAGACGGCCCGGTACGGCTCGACATTCTCCTTGGTCACTATGGTGATCGGCACCGAGATCGTCTTGGTGACGGCTTCGCCGGCCGAGGCCTTGACGAGCGCGTCGACGGCGGCACCGCCCATTGCGGCCGGATCCTGCTGGACGACGGCGACGACGAAGCCGGCATCGATGCCGGCAATGGCTTCGGCAGTCAGATCCCAGCCGAACACCTTGATCTTATCCTGCTTGCCCTGGCTCTGGACGGCGGCGATCGCCCCCATCAGGGCCGGCTCGCCGGTGGCGTAGATCGCGGTCAGGTCAGGATTGGCGGTGATCAGGTTTTCTGCCGCCGCAAGGGCGTTGTCCTGGATGTTCTGCCCGTCGACGACGCCGGCCATTTCAATGCCGTCGACGCCTTTCAGGGTCTTCTCGAAGCCGTCCTGGCGGATATTCTGGATGAACGAGTTCAGCGCTCCGACAACGCCGAGCTTGGCCTTGCCGCCCATGTTCGCCTTGACGTAGTCGAGGAAGTATTTGCCCATGTCGGCGCCGGCTGCGGCATTGTCCACGCCGATCTGCGCCTTCTGCGGACCATCAGGCAGGATGGCGTCGATGGCGACGACCGGAATGCCGGCATCGGCCGCCTGCTTGACCGCCGGCATGATGCCATTGACGTCGATCGCCACGACGGCAAGGCCGGAGACCTTTTCCTGGACGTAGGTTTCGATGGCACTGTTCTGCGCCGTCGTCTCGTTGTTGGCGTTGAAGATCACCAGCTTGACGCCAGCGGCATCGGCCGCCTTCTGGGCGCCCTCATTCATCTGATTGAAGAAAAGCGCCTGCTGGTTGATCTGCACCAGCGCGACAGTCTTCTTTTCCTGCGCCGCGGCGCTGGACAGGCCGATGAAGGTCAATGCCGTGAAGCCGGCGGCTGCGATCATCGTTCGTCTTGTCAAATTCAGTGTCATGTTCTCATCCTCTTTTGGTTTTTTGACGTTGCTGATTATTATTTCGCAGGCGGCGCAACGGAGTTCCGCACCACGATTTCGACAGGCAGGAGTTCTTCCGAGGCGGATGGTTTCCACTCGTGCCAATTGGTTTCCAGAAGCAGCTCCAGCGACCGCCGGCCGATCTCACGCACCGGCTGGCGGATGGCCGTCAGCGGCGGCGCAAAGAGATGAAGCGGACCGACGTCGTCGAAGCCGATGACTGAGATGTCGCCTGGGATCGAGACGCCTCGGCTTCTGAAGACCTCGACCAGCCCGATGGCGATCTCGTCGGAGCTGGCAAAGATCGCCGTCGCTTTTCGGTCTCCGGAGAGATAGTCGAGTGCCGCCGCACGGCCATATTCGATCGTATATTCGCCGGCATAGCGATCGGCTCGGGCCTCGCCGCCATGCCGCTCCCTGAGCGCCTTCAGCAGGCCGTCATAGCGCCTGCGGGCACTGATCATACGCTCGTCGCCGCCGATGAAGAGGACATGGCGATGGCCTTGTTCGGCTAGGTGCTGACCGGCGAGATAGCCGCCCTGCTCATTGTCGCAGAATAGCTTCGGCGCCTTCGAATCGGGAATGTCCTCATCGACGATAATAACCTTGCCGCTGCCGTTGATCAGCGCGGCAAGCGCGCCATCGTCGGGGTGGTTGGTGACGAAGATCAGACCGTCGACGTGATTGCGCTCGATCAGCTGCAGATATTCAATCTCGCGTCCCGGCCGGTTGAGGGTGGCGTGCAAGGAGACCGCGAGCTTCTTTTCATCGGCCGCCTGCTCCACGGCGGCGACGAGAGTCGCGAAGAAGGGATTGGCGATATCGGGCACGACGAGGCCGATCGTATCCGAGCGCCCCCTGCTTAAGCGACGCGCATGCGGGTTCGGCCGGTAGTTCAGCGTCTTGATCGCATCCTCGATGCGCTTCTTGGTCTGAAAGGGAAGATCGAGACTGCCATTGACGAAACGCGACACGGTGGTGACCGACACGCCGGCCGCTGCCGCAACATCCTTCAGACTTGGTGTCGTTCCCTTGGCCATTGACTGAACCTATTGTAAAGCGGTTTAGTAAACCGCTTTACAAGACAATATCGATTGTGCCCCGTTGTCAACAGCGATGATCGTGCGGCATTCGTTTTTCTTGCGATCCGATCGAAGCTCGACCGGACAGGCCCTCAGGCGATCGTCCGGTCGAGCTTGTCGCGCAGCCAGTCGCCGGTGATGCTTTCGAGATCTGGCTCGACGGCGTCGCCGGGTTCGATTTTATGACAATTCCAAGCCGAGGGCTGCTGCCTTTATATGAGGTGATCCGTCGACGCGTCGAAGAGATGGACCTGGCCCGGATCGACCGAAAGTCCGATCATGTCTCCTGCCTTGACCCTGTCGCGGCGCGTCTCGACGATTGTCAGTTCCGGCTGGGTCTCCGCGACGATGAAGGTCGACGAGCCGGTCGATTCGACGAAGGCGATCGGCACGTCGAAGCTGCCATGGCCGGGCTCGACGACGCCGATGTGCTCCGGCCGGATGCCGGCGATGAGCTTGCGGCCGGGTTCGATGGCACGTGATATCGCAAGCGTCTGCTTCACCGCGCCGAAGTCCAGGATCAGGCTCTTGCCGTCTTCCGCGGCGATCGCGGGAATGAAATTCATGGCCGGCGAGCCAATGAAGCCGGCAACGAACCGGTTCGCCGGCCGGTCGTAGAGGTCGAGCGGCGCGCCTTGCTGTTCGATGATGCCGTCGCGCATCACCACCACATGGTCGGCCATCGTCATCGCTTCGACCTGGTCGTGCGTGACGTAGACGAAGGTTGCGTGCAGCCGGTCGTGCAGCGACCGGATTTCCTTGCGCATGTGGACGCGCAGCGCAGCATCGAGATTGGACAGCGGCTCGTCGAACAAGAAGGCCTTGGGATGGCGGATGATGGCGCGGCTCATGGCGACGCGCTGGCGCTGACCGCCAGAGAGCTCGCGCGGATAGCGCTTCAGGAGATGCGAAAGACCCGTCGTCGCCGCTACGTCCTCGGCCGCCTTCTTGGCCTCGGCCTTGGCGATGCCGCGAATGCGCAGGCTGTAGGTCAGGTTCTCCTCGACCGTCATATGCGGATAGAGGGCATAGGACTGGAACACCATGGCGACGTCGCGCTTGCGTGGTGGCACGCCGTTCATCAGCTCGCCGGCAATCCTGAGATCGCCCGACGAAATGCTTTCGAGGCCGGCAAGCGAGCGCAGCAGCGTGGACTTGCCGCAGCCCGAGGGGCCGACGAGCGCGACGAAAGTGCCCTTGGCGATCGAAAGGTCGATGTTCTTCAGGGCGTGGAAGGCGCCGTAATATTTGTTGACGCCTCTGAGCTCGATCTGTGTGGTCATTTGAGGGCTCCAGAGGTGAGGCCGGATACGATGCGGCGCTGCAAGAGAACGAAGATGGCAAGGATCGGCGTCACATACATCGTGGCGTAGGCCATGATGTTGTTCCACTCGTTGGTGTTCGGCCCCATGAAGGAATTGAGGCCGACGCTTGCCGGCTGAAGGTCGACCGCCTGGATCATCGACTTCGAATAGACGAATTCGCCGAAGGCCTGCATGAAGATCAGGATGGCGCTGACCAGGATGCCGTTGCGGGCAAGCGGCAGCACGATGTTGAAGAAGGCGCCGACGCGCGAATTGCCGTCGACGAGAGCCGCCTCCTCCAGCTCCTGGGGAACGCTCATGAAGGTGGCGCGCACCAGAATGACGAAGAAGGGCATGCTCTTTGCCGCGACCGCGATGATGACGGCAAGGCGTGGATAATTCAGCATACCGATCTGCGAAAAGCCGACGAAGATCGGCGTGATCATCAGCGAGGCCGGCAGAACCTGCAGCATGAGGATGAGAAAGAGACCGATATCCACCCAGACATTGCGGTATCTGGCAAGCACATAGGCGCAGCCGACGCCGAGCAGGGTGATCAGCGCCACGGAGCCGAGCGCGATGACCAGCGAGTTCCAGAGATAACGGCCCATGTCGCGGCTTTCCCAGACCGCGGCATAGGTGCCCCATTGCGGCGAGGCCGGCCAGAAGCTCGGCGGCGTCGCGAACATTTCCGAGCCGCTTTTCAGCGCGGTGATGTACATCCAGTAGAGCGGGAACAGATAGATCGCCGCCATGACGATCGATATAGCGAGCATCAGTCGGTCGCGGTTCGTCGTAATCATCCGCGCACCTCGTGGCGTGTGGACCGGACATAGACGACGGACGCGAACATGACGAAGACGATCATGATGACGGAGATCGTTGCGCCCTTGGCGAAGTCGTATTGGCGGAAGGAGAGATCCCAGGCCCAATATTGCGTGACATTCGATGAATTGTTCGGCCCGCCCGACGTGATCGCGGCGAAAAGATCGAATTGCTGCAGGGTGAAGATCAGGCCGAGTGCGATGATGGCGCCGATGGTCGAGCGCATCATCGGCAGCGTGATCGTCCAGAAGCGCTGCCAGACATTGGCGCCGTCGAGTTCGGCGGCTTCGTAGAGATCGGCAGGAATGCCGGCAAGGCCGACGGACAGCAGGATCATGTTGAACGAGGTGCCGAGCCAGACATTGGCGATAATGACGGCATAAAGCGAATAGTGCGGGTCCGAGCGCCAGAAGATGTTGCCCGAGATGATGCCGCTTTCCTTGAGAATGAAATTCAGCACGCCGAAATCGCCGGAGAGAATCCAGTTCCAGATGGCGCCGACAACGAGGCCGGGCATCACCCAGGAGACGAGGAACAGGCCGCGCATCCATGAGGCGCCGGGAAAATTGACCCAGAAGAACAGCGCCAGGCCGAAACCGATCAGGAACTGGCCGGCGATGGAGCCGACGACGAAGATGATGGTGTTGTAGAAGATCGGCAGCGTTTCCGGCTGCGCGAAGAGGTCGGTATAATTCTTGAAGCCGACGAAGGGACGCGAGAAGGTCCCGAGGCTGAACATGTCGACCTCCTGGAAGCTCATCACAACATTATAGATCAGCGGCAGCCCCGCCATCAGGAACAGAAAGCCGAGCGGGAAAGCGACCAGCACGATATCGAAACCGCGGCCGTCCCTGACGCTCATCAGGATCCTCTTCATGGGTCCTCCGATACTCCGAACGGGGCCGCCTGGCGCATGATGCGGAAGACGGCCCCTGCCGGGAGGAAATGATGGGATGAACCGAGGTTCATCCGGTTAAAAGACGCTTTACTTCCGGTTCCTCTTCTCCCCGCTGGGAGAAGAGGGAGCACGCGGCTCGCTTGCAGCCACTGATCAGCCTAGTACTGCCTTGATCTTGTCGGCTGCCTGGTCGAGCGCGTCTTTCGGGCTCATCTGGCCGGTGAGTGCTGCCTGGATAGCGTCCTGGATCGCCTTGGAGATCTTCGGCCATTGCGGATGCGGGCCGCGCGGCTTGGCGTATTTCAGCTGTTCGAGGAAGACCTTGAGGGCTGCATCCTTCAGCGGCTGGCCGGTCTCGGGGATCGAGATGTCGGAACGGGCCGGAAGCTGGCCGAAGTTCTTGAACATCTTGTCGTCCTGCGAGGCGAAATATTCGAGCGCCTTGAAGGCTTCGGCCGGATGTTTGCTGGTGGCGAAGATCGCCCAGTTGAAGTCGCCCATGGCCGAGGAGCGTTCAGCCCCTTCCTTGGGAACCGGGAGCAGCGTGACGCCCCAGTCGAACTTCGCTTCCTGCGTCATGCGGTCGAGCTCCCACGGGCCCGAGATCGCCATTGCCGCATTGCCGGAATTGAAGGTGCCGGTCGAATCCCACTGGCCGCGCGTCAAGGTGTCGGGAGAAGCGAGCTTCTCGTCCATGATCGTCTTCCAGATCCCGAGCGCCTTCACCGCGCCTTCGGCATTGATGTTCTCATAGCTGCCGCCGCCCATCTGAGCCCAGGGAAGGAACTGGAAGGTGCCCTCCTCGTTGGCCTTGGCCGAGAAGGCGAGACCATAGACGTTCTTGGCGGGGTCGGTCAGCTTCCGCGCGTCCTCGACGAGCTCGTCCCAAGTCTGCGGTGGCTTGTTCGGGTCGAGGCCCTTGGCCTTGAACATGTCCTTGTTATAGTAAAGCGCGATCGTATTGGTCGCCTTCGGCACGCCAAAATACTTGCCGTCCCACTCGACCGATTTCAGCGGGCCGGGGAAATAATTCTCCGGCTTGATGACGGTCGACTTGGCGATCATGTCGGTAAGATCCAGGAAGGCGCCGCGCGACGAAAACAGCGCATGCTCCGGATTGTCGACGGCGATGATGTCGGGCGCCTGGCCGGTCGCATAGGCACGCATCGCCTCGGTGACGACGTCGTCGAACTGGATCAGCCGATATTCGATCTTGATGCCGTTGTTCTGGGCGTTGAACTCCTTGACGAGGTTCGGCGCCGGCTGGGTGTCCTTATCCAGCGACCAGAGCGTCAGTGTGACGTCTTCGGCCTTGGCCGAAAGACCGAACAGCGAGACGCCTGCAAGCGCGAGAGCGCCCAGAATTGCATATTTACGGATAGCCATGGTTCTCCTCCTTTGTGGTTATCCCCGTTTCCGGCAATTCCTCCTTGCCGGAAACGATATCATCAGATGGGATCGACGACGAATTCGCCGCCCCGGGCATGCTTGAGGTGGTTCAGCGCATAGACCTGGCCGGTCATTTCAAGCGCGTCGCGATAGACCGGGTCGTGCCAGCCTTCGATGTCGATCGAGCCGGACCAGCCGGCAAGGCGCAGTTCAGAAATGATGTCGGTCCAGTTGCTGTCGCCGAAGCCCGGCGTGCGCATGAAGACGAATTTCTCCTTGCCGAAGATACCGTGTTCCTTGATGACCTCCCAGCGGATGGTCGCGTCCTTGCCGTGGACATGGAAGAACTTATGCGCCCATTTGCGGATCTGCGGCAAAGGGTCGATCAGATAGACCATCTGATGGCACGGCTCCCACTCCAGCCCGATATTATCGTCAGGCGTCTCGTTGAACATCAGTTCCCAGGCGTCGGGATTATGCGCGATATTCCAGTCGCCGGTCGCCCAGTTGCCGTCCATGGCGCAATTCTCGAAAGCAATCTTGACGCCCTTGTCGGCCGCCCGCTTGGCAAGCTCGCTCCAGATCTGCTTGTAGCGAGGCAGGCTGTCTGTCAGCGGCTTGCCGCGGATGCGGCCGGTGAAGCCGGCAACGCAGGTGGCGCCGAAGTGATGGGCATTGTCGATACAATGTTTCCAGCCCTCCAGCGTCTCAAGGTCGATTGCGGTCTCTTCCAGCGGATTGCCGAACATGCCGAGCGTCGAGATGGTGATGTCGCGGTCGCCGATCGCATCGAGGCAACGCTTGCCGAGCTCGGCCAGGTCCTGGCCCTTCGTCGTCTGCCAGAAGAAGGGCTCGAAGCTTTCGAAGCCCATGCCGGCGATCTCGCCGATGCGCGCGGCGGCATCGCCCTTGTTGCCGCTGACCATGGTGCCGATACGAATGGATTTTGCAGGGTTGCTCACGTCACGTCATCCTATGCTGAAATTTCGACGCGCCTGCCCGTCTTGGCGCTTTCGATTGCGCCGAAGACCATGGCAAGGCTTCGGATATTGTCGGAATTGACCGTCTCGGGCCGTTTGCCGGTGCCGATCGCCGCGATGAAGTCGGCGATGACGCTGGCGTGGCCATGGGTTTCCTCGTCATGTTCCGGACCGGGAACGTTTACGGCAGCGGAACCATGCAAAAGGCCGGGCTCTTCGCCGGCAACAGTCGCCTTGAAACTCTCCTCGCCATCCCAGGTGAGCATCCCCTTCGAGCCGACGAGACGCCACTGGCTTTCCCAGCTGGTGCGCTCGCCCTCGGCGCACCAGGAGCCGCGATAGGTGAAGACGATGTCGTCGGTAAATTCGAAAATGGCATTGGCCGAGGCGCCGTGCCGGTACCACGAACCCTTCGGATTGCGCTCGACGCAATAGACGGCGAGCGGCTTCCGGTCGGCGACGTAGCGCGCCGCATCGAAGGTGTGGATTGCCATGTCGAGAAGCAGGACATTGTCCATCTCTTCGCGGAAGCCGCCGAAATGCGGCGCCAGGAAGAAGTCGCAATGGATGCCGGTGAGTTCGCCGATCGCGCCGCTGTCGACGAAGCGACGCAGGCGCCTGACGCCTGATATGAAGCGACGGTTCTGGATGACAGCGTGGATACGGCCGGTCTCGGCGGCAAGATCGACCAGCGCAGCGCCCTCGGCAAGCGAGGCCGCCATCGGCTTTTCGCTGAGCACATGGCAGCCGGCCTTGAGTGCCGTCGAAACGACGTCGTAGCGCGCAGCCGGAATGACGATGTCGAAGACCAGATCAGCCTTCGTGGCAGTGATGACGGCAGAAAGGTCCGAACCGATGACGGCGCCTTCAAGGCCGAACTCCGCGGCAAGCTTTTCGGCCGTCTCCCGGTTCAGGTCGACAAGGCCGACGATGGTGATGGATTCGGCCAGCAGAGGGTTGGAAGCGATGGCGCGCAACCAACCTTTGGACATAGCTCCGCACCCGCACAAAATGGCACTGAATTTCACGATTTCCTCCGAAAGAATGGCGCCAACTCCTGATGACACGCACTCCGTAAACGTTTACGACTGTATGCGGAAACATTTTACCGTGTCAATAGAGGCAAAATGCGAAATTGCAGACCGAAAGAAAATCGCGGCCGATGAAGGGGATTCGCCAGCTTGCCGAATACCTGGATATCTCGATCGGCACGGTCTCCCGTGCGCTGAACAGCAAGCCCGATGTCAATGAGGAAACCCGCCGGCGGGTGCTGGCGGCGGCCAAGGAACTCGGCTATGTCGCCAATCAGTCCGGGCGGAGCCTGAGGCAGGGGGAGACGAAGGTCATCGGGTTGATGATCGAATCCAGCAAGGAAACGGTCGAGAACGCCGACAACTTCTTCCTCGGCGTCACCAGCGGCCTGCAAAGCGTCTTTGCCCGCCACAAGCTCGACCTCATCATGCTGCCCTGCCCGAGCGACGAGGACCCGCACGAATATCTGAAGCGGATGGTGGCGCGGCGCATCGTCGATGCGATGATCATCTCGGACACGCAGCGCGTCGATCGGCGCATTGATTTTCTGTCGAGGGCGAAGATCCCCTTCGTCGCGCTCGGCCGCAGCCTTTCGGCCGGCAATTTTCCATGGATCGATCTCGATTTCGAGGGCGTGGCCGACCATGCCGTCGAGCGGCTGATCACGCTGGGTCACCGCCGGATCGCGATCACCGCGCCATCGAGCGAGGCCAACCTCGGCTATCTCTTTATCGACAGCTATCGCCGCGCGCTCGAGCGGCACGATATTCCCTTCGACCCCACGCTCGTCATTCGCATCAAGTCGAGTGAACAGGGCGGCTATCTGGCGGCCCATGAGCTGCTGCTGCTCGAAGAGCGGCCGACGGCGGTGATCTTGATCTACGAGCTGATGGCGATCGGCCTTTACCGCCGCCTGATGGAATCGGGCGTCATGCCCGGCCGCGACCTTGCGGTGATCGGCTTCCGCGACGCTCCGCGCGCACGGTTCCTGCAGCCCTCGCTCAGCTGCTTTCGAATGTCGCTCTACGATCTCGGCGTCGCGCTCGCCCGGATGCTTCTCGCCACCATGCCGGTCTATCGAGATTTCTATCCGGGAGGCGACCGCAACATCATCTGGCCCCTCGAACTGATGGCGGGCGAAAGCGACGCGTTTCGGGTTGAGGTCATGGCCTGAGCACTATTGGCTTGCTTCCGGAAAACAGAAGCGAGCCCCTTCATGTACCTGCTGCAAAGAACCGGTTCTCAGGCCGCGGCAATCCGAGATGTTCGCGCAGCGTCGTGCCCTCGTATTCGCTACGGAACAGGCCGCGGCGCTGCAGCTCGGGAACCAGCCGGTCGGTGACGTCGAGGAGACCCTGCGGCAGATAGGGGAAGACGACGTTGAAACCATCCGAGCCTTCCTCATCAAGCCAGCGTTCCATCTCGTCGGCGATGCTGGCCGGCGTGCCGACGAAGGCAAGGCCGGCATAGCCGCCAAAACGTTGCGCCAACTGACGCACCGTCAGATTTTCCTCCGCGGCAAGCTTCAGCACCTGTGCCCGGCCGGTCTTGCTGGCATTGGTGTCGGGAATATCGGCCGGTAGCGGCGCGTCGGGATCAAAGCCCGAAGCGTCATGGCCGAGCGCGATTGAAAGCGAGGCGATGGCGCTGTCGTAATGCACCAGACTGTCGAGCGTGGCGCGTTTGGCGCGCGCCTCCTCGATGCTGTCGCCGACGATGACGAAGGCGGCGGGCAGGATCTTCAGGTGGTCGCGGTTACGGCCGATGGCTTCCATGCGGCCCTTGATATCGGCATAAAGCGCCCTGCCCGCGGCAAGATCGCGCGGCGAACAGAAGACCATCTCGGCGGTTTCCGCGGCAAGCTGGCGGCCGGGGTCCGACTGGCCGGCCTGGACGATGACGGGCCAACCCTGCGGCGGCCGGGCGATATTGAGTGGCCCGCGCACGCTCAGTTCCTCGCCCTTGTGGCCCAGCACATGCATCTTTGCCGGATCGAAGAACAGGCCGCTTTCCCGATCGCGGATGAAGGCATCGTCGGCGAAGCTGTCCCAGAGCCCGGTGACCACGTCGTAGAATTCCCGGGCGCGATGATACCGCTCGCCATGCTCCACATGTTCGTCGAGGCCGAAATTGAGCGCGGCATCAGGGTTCGACGTCGTGACGATGTTCCAGCCGGCGCGGCCGCCGCTGATATGGTCGAGCGAGGCGAAACGCCGGGCAATGTGATAGGGCTCGTCGAAGGTGGTGGAGGCCGTGGCGACGAGGCCGATGCGCTCCGTCACCGCTGCCAGCGCCGAGAGCAGCGTAAAGGGCTCGAAGGAGGTCACGGTGTGGCTGCGCCTGAGCGCCTCGACCGGCATGTTGAGCACGGCAAGATGATCGGCCATGAAGAAGGCGTCGAATTTCGCCCGTTCCAGCGCCTGTGCGAAGGACTTCAGATGCGCGAAATTGAAATTGGCGTCGGGATAAGAACTGGGATAGCGCCAGGCGCCGGTATGCAGGCTGACGGGACGCATGAAGGCGCCGAGGCGCAACTGCCGTGGGGTCATGACTTTCCTCATGGATCGGGCAAGGCGGCCGCCTGCCCCGCATTGGGCGTTCTGTCTGGAGCCGCTGCGGCGACGCATCGGATATCGGTTACGTAGGAGGTCGGTGAAATCAAATCGAGGCCGGCGGTGGTAATTTCCGGCAGGAATTTCATTGCTTCTCCGACCCGCGTTTTCGCGCGAACGCCAGACCGGAAGCCTAATCGCGACCGCCGGAGGCTGATAAGCAAACACTTTTCATTTTCGATGACGTCTATAGAATTTATGCTCTTATCTCGACGCTCGATTTCTTTCACCGATATCATCGTCAGAAGTGGAGACATCGATGAACACCGTGCTAAGGCAAGCAGATCAGATCCGGCCCGTGGCCGACCGTATCGGCAGCGATGATGAGGCGATCGCCACCGCCCGCAGACTGGCGGCACAATTTGCCGCACGCGCCGCCGAGCGCGACGCCGAACGGATCCTGCCGTTTGGTGAACTCGATCTTCTCGCCCAGTCCGGCCTTCTGGCGATCACCGTACCGGCGCAATATGGCGGGCTTGACGTCTCCAACGCCGTGCTTGCCGAGGTCACCGCGATCTTGTCTGAGGCGGACGGTTCGATCGGCCAGATCCCGCAGAACCATTTCTATATTCTCGAGGCGCTCAGAACCGACGGCGGCGAGGAGCAGCAGCGCTATTTCTTCGGCCGCGTGCTGGCCGGCGACCGTTTCGGTAATGCGCTGTCCGAGCGCGGCACCAAGACGGTCGGCCACTACAACACGCGCATCACCCGCGACGGTCCGGGTTACCGGATCAACGGCCGCAAATTCTATTCGACCGGCGTCCTCTTCGCCGACTGGATCACCATCTTCGCGCTCGATCCGGAGGACCGGTTGACCATGGCCTTCGTGCCGAAGGGTACTGAAGGCGTCGAGATCGTCGACGACTGGGACGGTTTTGGCCAGCGCACCACCGGCAGCGGTACGACGATCCTCGACAATGTCTATGTCAGCGCCGATTCCGTGGTTTTCCATCACAAGGGCTTCGAGCGGCCGACGACGATCGGCTCCGTTGGTCAGATCATCCATGCCGGCGTCGATCTCGGTATTGCACGGGCGGCCTTTGCCGAAACGCTGGAGTTCGTCAGGACGAAATCACGCCCCTGGATGGATAGCGGCCTTGAGCGTGCCTCAGACGATCCGCTAACGATCGCCAAGGTTGGCCAGATCGCCATCCGGCTGGAAGCCGCAACGGCTCTGGTGGAGCGCGCCGGGCACAAGGTCGATGCCGCGCAGGTCGAGACGACGGAGGAAAAGGTGATCGCGGCCACGCTTGCAGTCGCTGCGGCGAAGGTACTGACGACCGAAGTGGCGCTCGAGGCCTCGAACACGCTTTTCGAGCTTGCCGGAACCTCGTCAGTACAAACAGGCCTCAACCTCGACCGCCACTGGCGCAATGCCCGCACCCATACGCTACACGATCCCGTGCGTTGGAAATATCACGTCGTTGGCAACTACCATTTGAACGGCGTAACGCCACCGAAGAATGGTGCGCTCTGAAACCTCCATTCCTACCAAGGAAAAGCCCCATTGCCGATGCCGGCAATGGGGCTTCGTTCTTCGATGGAAGAGTGGTCGCCTCAGCTGTAGAGGCTGACCTCCGGTATCTTGTCGTTCAGCACGAATTCGCCGACTTCCCTCGCCTTGTAGAAGACCGGGTCGTGCAGAGTATGGGTGCGGACATTGCGCCAGAAACGGTCGAAGCGGTATTTGTCGGCTGTTGAGCGTGCGCCCGTCAGCTCGAAGACGCGCGACGTGATGTCAAGCGAGACATGAGTGGCGTGGACTTTGGCGGCATAGGCTTCCGCCGCCGCGGCGCCGCGCTCGCGCTCGGTGACGTCGCGGCCGCGGGCAAGACCCGCCTGCACGGCGGCTGCGGCACTGTCGGCAAGGGCCGCCGAGGCCTTCAGCGCGGCAGTGAATTCGCCGACGCGTTCGAGGATATAAGGATCATCCGCCGCCCGCTCGACACCGGAGGTTATCCACGGCCGGGTCGTGTTGCGGACGTAATCGACGGCCGCGTGCAGCGCGCCTTCCGCGGTGCCGAGATAGAAATTAACGAAGACCAGCTGGATGAACGGCGTATTGAAGGTCGACAGCACCGGCGGTGCTGCGTCGGGTGCGGCGGGTACGCCGACGAAATCCTCCTCGTAAACGGGGAAATCATGAAATTCGACGCTACCGCTGTCTGACAGGCGCTGACCGATATTGTCCCAGTCGTCATTGGCGACGTAACCTTGACGATTGGTCGGCACGGCGAAACCGGCGATCTTGTCGTCGAGCGTCGCATTGGCATTGATGTAATCGGAGACCCGCGCTGCCGTGGAGAAGGACTTGCGTCCGTTCAGCACATAGCCGTTGCCGCGACGGGTGAGCACCAGCCCGGGATCGCGCGGATTGACGGCCGCACCCCAATAGAGGTTCCTGGCGACCGTATCGCTGCCCAGCGCATGGGCGCGTGCGGTATCAAGGGCCCAATAGATGTACTGGCTGTTGACATAGTGGTAGCCGAGCAGCTGGCCGATCGAGCTCTCGCCACGCGCGAGAATGCGCACCAGCCTCAGCCCGTCGACCCAATCGAGGCCACCGCCGCCGATCTCACGGGGATGCAGCGCATTGAGCAGGCCGGCATTCTTCAATTTGACGATTTCGCCAAGCGGCGGGCGGCCTTCGCGATCGAGGTCTGCGGCGCGCCCGGAAAGGTCGGCAGAGATATGCTGCGCACGGGCAAAGAGGTCTTCCCGCGTCGGGTTGCGGCTGGTTGCGAAGACGACATTGGACTGGCTCATAGGCGGAACTCCAATTCTCCAAAAAGATGATCCGGCGGGAGACGAGGCTCCCGCCGGAAGGATCGAGGGTGACCTCCTCAGAAAAGCTTGTCCGGAATCCAGTTGGCGGTCGCCGCATCGCTCGTGCTGAAGGCCGGGATCTTTTCGGCCAGCTCCTCGATCGTCTTGACACCGGCTGCGCGCAGGCTTTCCTGCGTCAGAAGGGTCGGCTTCACGGTGATTTGGTGGGGAACCGTCTGTCCGGCGATTTCGAGTGCTGCGGCGCGAATGGAGACGGCGCCGACGACGGCAGGATTGGTCGCCACGGTCGCGACCCAAGGGCTGCCTTCCTCGGTGATTTCCTGGATATCGGCCGTCGAGACGTCGGCCGAATAGATCTTGAGCTTGTTTGATATGCCGAGGTCGTTGGCGGCGAGCTTCACACCGCGGGCGAATTCGTCATAGGGGGCGAAGACGACCGATATATCGGGATTGGCGGTGAGCACGGCCTTTGCTTGATCGGCGGTCGAGGTCGCCGTCGTGTCGCTGACATTGCCGAAACGGGCCTTTTCGACCACGCCTTTATTGTCTGTCTTGAACTTGTCCCAGACCTCGTTGCGGCGGTCGAGCGGCGCAAAGCCCGCGACATAGACATAGCCGGCGTTGAAGCTGTTGCCGTTGTCCTTCACCACCTGTTCAAGCGCCAATGATGCAAGCTCGTGATCGCTCTGCTCCACCTGCGGAATCTTTGGGTTGTTGAGGTTGACGTCGAAGGCCACGACCTTGATGCCCTTGTCGAGCGCCTGCTGCACGACGTCGCCGAGCGATTCCGGCAGGCCGTGGTCGATGACGATGCCGGAGACACCGAGATTGATCGCCTGGAGGATCTGCTCGCGCTGCTCGGCGGCATCCTGCCGGCCGGGGAAGATGCGCAGGTCGATATCCAGCGCCTTGGCCTGGGCTTCAGCTCCCGCCTGGTAGGCCTGGAAGAAATCGCCGGCCGAGATGTAGCTGATTAGCGCTACTTTAACGCCGCCCTTGTCGAAGGGAGCGGGAGCACCGGATAAACCGTCGGCTTTTGCGCCTTGAATGAAAATGAACGGAATGACGGCGGCAGAGAGTGCGAGCCGTGCGAGGGATTTCATCGTCGCGTTCCTTCTAGCAAATCGGGGCGTCGTCTGACAGGTCTGGAAGCCCCTGCGACGCGTTGAATTATTAGATATAATCTCTATGTTTTTAGTAGAGTAAATGATCCGATTTTACCGGCTGCGGGAGATTCTTTGTTCCCTGAGCGTGGCTCGCAGCGGAAAGGCGTGCCTGGAGTTCGACCGCCCGGACAGGGCACACTCCGGCTTCGATTACAGTCCCGGACCTTTGTCGATGCCGCTTCTTCACATTGAAAATATCACCCGCAGTTTCGGGTCGACGCGGGCGCTTGCCGGCGCTGATTTTTCTATGGAACGCGGCGAGATCGTGGCGCTGATGGGCGCAAACGGCGCAGGCAAATCGACGCTGGTCAAGATCCTTTCCGGCGTGCTTCCGGCCGATGGCGGCATGGTCAGCCTCGATGGCCGCGCCTTTGCGCCACGTAGCCCGGCCGAAGCGGCAAGGGCCGGTGTCGTCACGGTGCATCAATCGACGGATCTCGTCGGCGCGGCCGGTCTGACCGTTGCTGATGCCCTGCTGCTCAACCGGTTTGCCGATCGCAGCACACCCTTCTTCGTCTCGCGCGCCGGCATCCGCCGTGCCGCGCGGTCCATGCTCGATGCCGCCGGCTTCACCCTGCCGCTGGACCGCGATTTCGGTGACCTCACCAGCGCCGACCGGCAACTGGTGGCGATCGCCCGGGCGCTTGCCAACCGCGCCGACCTCCTCATCCTCGACGAGCCGACGGCAAGCCTTTCCGGAGAGGAAGGCCGCCGCCTCTTCGATATTCTGCTCGGCCTGCGCAAGCGCGGACTGGCGATCCTCTATATCTCGCACCGTACCGCCGACCTCGAAGCCATCGCCGACCGCGCGCTCGTCATGCGCGGCGGCCGTGTCGTCGGCACCTTCGCGCGGCCGATCGATTTTTCGAGCGCCATCGAGACGATGATCGGCCGCAGACTGGATGCGGCCCGGCCGGATGTGCGGCCTGCGACCGGACCAGTGATTTTCGAGATGCGCGATATCAGACTGCTCTCTGGGGCCGCCTCCTTCGATCTGTCATTGCATGAGGGCGAGGTGGTGGCGGTGACCGGTGTGCTCGGCGCCGGCAAGAGCCGGCTGCTATCGGCGATCTTCGGGGTAACGGCGCTTGCCGGCGGTGCGATGTTCCTCGGCGGTCGGCCCTACCGGCCGAAAGGTCCGGCCGAAGCGATTGCATCGGGTGTCGCCATGGCGGCCGAAGACCGTCATCGTTCCTCGCTGATGCCGCCGGCATGGCCCGGCCATTCGCTGTCGGCGACGATCAGCCTGCCGCATCTTGGCAAATGGTATCCGCACGGTTTCCTTGTCGGCGGCCGTGAGCGACGCGAGGCCGAACAGGCGATCACGCGTCTCGGCATCAAGGCCGCGGGTCCACTCGCCTCGATCTGGTCACTGTCGGGCGGCAACCAGCAGAAGGCGGTGATCGCCCGCTGGGAGGCGGAACCGAGCCGGCTGCTGCTGCTCGACGAACCCTTCCAGGGTGTCGACGTCGGCGCCCGTCACGACATCATCCGGGCAATTCGCGCCCGCACCGACCGGGCGACGCTGATCGCGACCTCCGACCCGGAGGAGGCCTATGAGGTGGCCGACCGCATCCTCGTGATCGACCACCACGTGTTGAGGCCTGCGGCAGACGGGGCCGCTCTTTCCTCTGCCATCCAGGGAATATCCGCATGACGACGATCGACGACGACACTCTTCCACAGGCAAGCGTCCGGCCGAGGGCCTCGCCGCAAGCCGATAACGGCCGTCTCGCCGCCCTCGGGGCGTTCCTGCGTGCGGGCGCGGTGTTCATCCTGCTGGCGCTGCTCATCGTCGGCTTCACCATTGCCCAACCCGCCTTCATCAATATCGCCAATCTGATGAGCATCCTGCAGGCGGTGTCCGTCGTCGCCATCCTCGGCGCCGGCGTCACCGTCACACTGGCTGTCGGCGGTTTCGACCTGTCGATCGGCGCGGTCGCCGCATCGAGCGTGATGGCGGCGAGTTACGCGATGATCGTCTGGGGCCTTGATGCCTATGCGACGGTGCCGCTGGTGCTCGCCTTTGGCGCCCTGATCGGCCTCGTCAACGCCTACATCATCGTGCGCCTGAAGGTGCCGGATCTCTTGGCGACGCTGGCGATGATGTTTCTGCTTTCCGGCCTGCAGCTGATCCCGACCGCCGGCCGGTCGATTTCGGCCGGCCTCACTTTGCCCGACGGCTCGAAGGCGACCGGCGCCTACGACCCCGCCTTTTTGCTGATCGGCCGCTACAGCATCCTCGGCACCCTGCCCGTTTCGGTGGTGCTGATGGCGGTGGTCGCCATCGCACTCTTCATTCTCACCGAACGCACCCGCATCGGCCGGCTATTGTTTGCGACCGGCGGCAACGAGGTCGCCACCCGGCTTGCCGGCGCCTCGACGGCGCGGCTGAAGACGCTCGCCTATGTCCTATCGGGCACGCTGGCATCGCTCGGCGGCATTGTCATCGCCGCCCGCGTCGGGCGTGGTGATATCTCGTCCGGCGGCTCGCTGCTGATGGATTCGGTCGCTGCCGCATTGATCGGCTTTGCCGTCTTCAACCTGCGGCGTCCAAACGTGCTTGGCACCATTGCCGGCGCGGTCTTCGTCGGCGTGCTGCTGAACGGCCTCACCATGCTGAACGCCCCTTACTACACCCAGGATTTCGTCAAGGGCGCCGTGCTCGTCGGAGCCTTAGCGCTGACCTACGGCCTCGGCCGCAGCAATCCCTAATTCCAAGGAAGAAAACATGACCCGCGAAATCAGGCTGAACGCCTTCGACATGAATTGCGTCGGACACCAGTCGCCGGGGCTCTGGCGCCATCCGCGCGACAAGTCCTGGACCTATAAAGATCTCGACTACTGGGTGCATCTGGCAAAGACGCTGGAGCGCGGCAAGTTCGATGGGCTGTTCATCGCCGACGTGCTCGGTGTCTACGATGTGCTGAACGGCAATGTCGATGCCGCACTTCGCCATTCGGCGCAGGTGCCGGTCAATGATCCGCTGCAACTGATCCCAACCATGGCCTACGAGACCGAGCATCTTGGCTTCGGCCTCACGGCGTCGCTCTCCTTCGAGCACCCCTACACCTTCGCCCGCCGCATATCGACGCTCGACCATCTGACCAAGGGGCGCGTCGGCTGGAATATCGTCACCTCCTATCTCAACAGCGGCGCGCTCAATATCGGCCAGCCGGCGCAGACGAAGCATGATGACCGATACGACCTCGCCGAGGAATATCTCGAGGTCTGCTACAAGCTCTGGGAGGGAAGCTGGGAGGATGGCGCCGTCGTCCGCGACCGGGAAAGCGGTATCTTCACCCATCCTGACAAGGTCCACCCGATCCGCCATGCCGGCAAGCATTTCAACGTGCCCGGTATTCACTTGAGCGAGCCCTCGCCGCAGCGCACGCCAGTGCTCTATCAGGCCGGTGCTTCCAGCCGCGGCAAGGATTTCGCCGGCGCCCATGCCGAGTGCATCTTCGTCGCGTCGCCGTCGAAGCCTGTGCTGAAGCGTTATGTCGCCAATGTCCGCGAGGCGGCCGAACGGATCGGCCGCAACCCGCGCGAAATCCTTGCCTTCAACCTGCAGACCGTGATCCTCGGCGAAACGGATGCGGAGGCGCAGCGGAAGTTCAACGAATACCGCAAATACGCCTCCTTCGAGGGCGCGCTGACGCTGATCTCCGGCTGGACCGGCATCGATTTCGGCCAGTTCGGACCGGACGAGGTGCTGCGCCACCGCCATACCAATGCGGTGCAATCGGCCGTCGAAACCTTCACGACAATCGATCCCACCAAGGAATGGACAGTGCGCGAAATGGCCGATTGGGTCGGCATCGGCGGTTTCGGCCCTGTTTTCGTCGGCTCACCGCAAACGGTCGCCGATCTGATGCAGGAATGGATCGAGGATACCGATGTCGACGGCTTCAACCTCGCCTATGCCGTGACGCCCGAGAGTTTCGAGGATGCCGTCGATCTGCTGGTGCCGGAACTGCAAAAGCGCGGCGTCTACAAGACCGACTACGCCAAGGGGACGTTGCGGGAAAAGCTTGGGGGAGCGGGGCCGCGCCTTGTCGCGCCGCATCCGGGTGCTGCCTATCGTAATCTGGCGGGAGAACCGGTCAGGCTTGCCGCCGGCGGCTGACCGGCAGTGATTGCTCGGGCGAATGCGCACAGGGCAGAAAAATATCTCGCCCGGCTTGCGCATTTGAATTTAATATCCGTCGCAATGATCTTTTCGCTTCGAATATAGTCTGGCGAATTGTTCACCGACCAGGAGGGGTCATGACCGTATCATCTATCTCGCGGCGCACGCTGATGAAGGGCACTGCCCTGCTGCTTGCTTCGACGGCGCTCGCCCGACAGGCGCTTGCGCAAGCTGCTCCCGCCGGCGGCCGGCTGATCGTTGCGGCCGATTCCGAGCCGAAGAACCTCAATCCTGCGATCGTCGCCTCGAACGGCGTCTTCTTCGTCGCAAGCAAGGTGATCGAGCCGCTGGCCGAAGCGTCGTTCGACGGCAAGGACGGGCTTGCGCCGCGCCTTGCCACCTCCTGGGAGGGCTCGGATGACGGCCTCTCCGTCACCTTCAAGCTGCGCGACGGCGTCACCTGGCACGACGGCAAGCCGTTCACCTCAGTCGATGTCGCCTTCTCCGCGCTCAATATCTGGAAGCCGCTGCAGAATCTCGGCCGCCTGGTCTTCGCCAATCTCGAAGCCGTCGACACGCCCGACGATTACACCGCCATCTTCCGCTTCTCCAAGCCAACGCCGTTCCAATTGATCCGCAACGCGCTGCCTGTCGTCACCAGCGTCGTCGCCAAGCACATCTTCGACGGCACCGACATCGCCACCAACCCGGCCAACAACACGCTAATCGGCACCGGCCCGTTCAAGTTCGCCGAACACAAGCCTGGCGAATATTACCGGCTGGCGCGCAACGAGAATTATTGGGACAAGGACCAGCCGAAACTCGATGAGATCGTCTTCCGCGTGCTGCCCGATCGCGAAGCGGCGGGTTCGGCGCTCGAAGCCGAGGAAATCCAGCTTGCCGCCTTCTCGGCGGTGCCGCTGGCCGATCTCGACCGCATCTCGAAGGTCGCCGGCATCAAGGTGATTTCGAAGGGCTATGAGGCTTTGACCTATCAGCTCGTCGTCGAGATCAATCACCGCCGCAAGGAGTTGGCCGACCTCAGGGTCCGTCAGGCGATCGCGCAGGCGATCGACAAGAAATTCGTGGTCGACACGATCTTCCTCGGTTACGCCGCCGCCGCGACCGGCCCGGTGCCGAAGAATGCGCTGCAGTTTTATACGCCGGATGTCGCGGCCTATGATTTCAATCCGGCTGCGGCCAACGACATTCTCGACAAGGCCGGATATAAGCAGGGCCCTGATGGCAACCGCTTTACGCTGAAGCTCCGCCCCGCGCCCTATTTCAACGAGACCCGCCAGTTCGGCGATTATCTTCGCCAGGCGCTGGCCGTGATCGGCATCAATGCCGAGATCGTCAATGCCGATGCGGCCGCACACCAGAAGGCTGTTTATACCGACCACGACTTCGACCTCGCCGTCGGCCCACCGGTTTTCCGCGGCGATCCGGCGATCTCCACCACCATTCTCGTCCAGTCCGGCACCCCAGCCGGCGTGCCCTTTTCCAACCAGGGCGGCTACGTCAATCCGGAGCTCGACAAGATCATCAAGCAGGCCTCCGAAACCGTCGACACGGCGGCGCGCACCGATCTCTACCGCAAGTTCCAGCAGCTCGTCGTCGCTGACCTGCCGCTGATCAACGTCGCGGAATGGGGCTTCATAACCGTTGCGCGCGACACCGTGCTTAACGTCTCGAACAATCCGCGCTGGGCCGTCTCGAACTGGGGCGATACCGCGCTGCAATCGTGATAGGATCGGCGGCAATTCCCTTCCAGAGGCCCTGTCAGGCGTGAAACGAGCCATCATCCTCCTGAGGCGCAGGGCGATCAGTAGTATTCCGGTGCTGCTGATCGTGGTGATCTTCACCTTTTTCTTGCTTGAGTCAGCCTCGGGCGATGCGGTCGACGCCTATCTCGGCTCGATCGGCGGCGGCGATGCGGCACTTAGGCAGTCGCTGCGCGAGAGTTACGGTCTCGACCAGTCCATGCTTGCGCGCCTCTGGCTCTATCTCTCATCGCTGGCGCGGCTCAATCTCGGCTGGTCGGTCGCCTTCGGCCGGCCGGTTGGCGCGCTTATTGCCGAGCGCCTGCCCAATACGCTGCTCCTGATGGGCAGCGCCACCGCGCTCTCCTTCGGCCTCGGCTCGGCGCTGGGCATTCTTGCCGGCGCGCGGCCGGGCAGCATGCGCGATCGGCTGCTGTCGATCGGTTCGCTGATCGTCTATGCCATTCCAAGCTTCTGGCTCGGCCTGGTTCTGAGTATCGCCTTTTCGGTGAAGCTGCGCTGGTTTCCGATCGCCGGCGTCGAGACGATCGCTTCCGGCAAGACAGGATTTTCGCGCGCGCTCGATATCGCCGATCATCTCGTTCTGCCGGTCGGCGCGCTCGCCCTGATCTATCTCGCCTTGTTCCTGCGGGTGATGCGCAGCGGCATGGTCGAGGCGTGGAAGCTCGATTTCGTGCTCTTCGCCCGCGCCAAGGGCCTGTCGCGGAGCCGGATCGTGCTGCGCCACGTGGCGCGCAATGCGCTGCTGCCGCTCGTCACCATGCTCGGACTGCAATCGGCGGCGATGCTCGGCGGCAGCGTGGTGATCGAGAGCGTCTTTGCGATCCCGGGTTTCGGGCGTCTGGCGCAAGAGGCGGTCAATGGCCGCGACGCGCCGCTGTTGATGGGCATCGTCGTCACCAGCGCCGTCCTCGTCATTTCCGTCAATTTCCTCGTCGATCTCGTCTATGCAGCACTCGACCCGCGCATCGTCGCTTCGGAGGGCGGCACATGAGCCGCCTGCTGCGCACGCCGGAAGGCGTGATCGGGCTTGTGATCCTTCTCGTCCTGCTTTCGGCCGGGCTGCTCGCCCCTATCCTTTCACCGGGCGATCCACTGAAGATTGCCGGCCGTGCGCTGCTGACGCCCTTCACCGATCCGGCTTTTCCGCTCGGCACCGACCGGCTCGGCCGCGACGTGCTGGCGGGCCTGCTTTATGGCGCGCGGACCTCGCTGGCCGTTGGCCTTGCGGCAGCGTTTTCGGCCATGGTGCTTGGGCTCTGCGTCGGCATGGCCGCCGGTTTTGCCGGCGGGCTCGTCGACGAAGCGCTGATGCGCGTGGTCGACGCCTTCCAGATCGTGCCGGCTTTTCTGCTTGCCCTTGCCTTCGTCAGCACCATCGGCGTCTCGACGCCTGTCGTCGTCATTGCCATTGCGCTCGGCACCTGGGCCGATCCGGCGCGGCTGACGCGAGCGCAGGTGCTTGCCATCCGCGAGCAGGATTACGTCGCCTCGGCAAGGGTGATCGGCATGCATCCGGCCGAGATCGCCTTCCGGGAAATCCTGCCGAACGCGCTGCCGCCGGTGCTGGCGCTCTCCGCCACCATCGTCGCCGGCGCGATCCTCACCGAGGCAGCGCTGTCCTTCCTTGGCCTCGGCAACCCCAATATCGCCACCTGGGGTTCGATGATCGCCGAGGGCCGCAGCGTGCTGCGCTCGGCATCCTATCTCTCCGTCATACCGGGCGCGGCGCTCGCCATCACCGTGCTCGGCGTCCATCTCTTCAGCGAGGGTCTCGGCAAGGCGCTCGGCGATAACGATGCGAGGGCGGCATGAGCGGCATCTTCTGCAGCCTGCGGCAGCTTTCAGTCACCTATGGGCGCGGCGCTGCTGCCGCGCTCGACAGTGTCGATCTCGATATCGCCGCCGGCGAAAGGCTGGCGATCATCGGCGAAAGCGGCTCCGGCAAGAGCACGCTCGCCCGCGCGCTTGCAGGCCTGCTGCCGGAGGGCGCTAAGGTCCGGGGCGAGATGCTCTGGCCTGCACTTGGCCATCCGCCTCGTCCCGGCCGCGATTTCGGCTTCGTCTTCCAGGATCCGGGCTCCAGCCTCAATCCCGTCCTGACGATCGGCGAGCAGATCGCCGAGGGCGCCAGGCGCCACCTCGGCCTCAGCTGGAAACAGGCCTATGCCAGGGCCGAAGAATTACTCGAGCGGGTACGGATACCGCAGCCCGACAAGGCGATGCGGGCCTTTCCGCATCAGCTTTCCGGCGGCCAGCGCCAACGCGTGGCGATTGCGGCGGCCATTGCCGCGAGGCCTGCGCTGCTGATCGCCGACGAGGCGACCAGCGCGCTGGACGTCGTCGTCCAGGCCGAGATCGTCCGGCTGCTCGACGGGCTGGTGCGCGAGGATGGCATGACGCTTCTCTTCATCACCCATGACATCGCGCTGGTCTCCGGCTTCGTCGATCGCATCGCCGTCTTCCGCAATGCGAGGCTAGTCGAGGAGGGCCCCGTCCGTTCGGTGCTTTCAGCGCCCAAGAGCGACTATACCGCCGCCCTCATCGCCAGCCATCGTGACCTCGCGACGCCGCCGCTGATCGCGGAGGAGCTACCATGAACGATGTGCTGCTTTCCGTCGAAAACCTGTCGAAAGGGTTTGCTTCTGCGGGCCGCCAGGTTGCCGCTCTCGACAATGTGTCGCTGACGATCGCGCCTGGGGAAACGCTCGGCCTCGTCGGCGCCTCCGGCAGCGGAAAATCGACGCTGTCGCGCATCCTGCTGCGGCTTGTTGCTGCCGATGCCGGCTCGATTCGCTTCGAGGGAGAGGATTGGCTCGCGCTGAATGGCGCGCCTTTACGCCGCCGGCGGGCGCGTATGCAGATGGTGTTTCAGGATCCGCTCGCCGCCTTCAATCCGTTGGCGAGCGTTAGTGCAGTGCTCGACGATCCGCTTCGCATCCACGGCGTCGCAAAAGACCGGCGCCCCGGCGAGATCGTCGATCTGCTAGAGCGTGTCGGCCTCACCGCCGATTATGCCGCCCGGCCGGTGCGTTCGCTCTCCGGCGGCCAGCGCCAGCGCGTGGCGATTGCGCGGGCGATTGCGACGCGGCCGTCGATGCTGGTGCTCGACGAGGCGGTCTCGGCGCTCGACGTCACCGTGCGTGGCAGGATCCTGGAGCTTCTGGTCGATCTGCAGAAAGAACAGGGCATTGCCTGTCTGTTCATTTCGCACGATCTGGCCGTGGTGCGCGCCGTTTCCCACCGCATCGCCGTTATCGATGGCGGACGGATCGTCGAGACCGGTCCGGCAGCGGCGGTCGTTGCCGCTCCGCAATCGGAGGCCGCCCGCGCGCTCGTGGGCGCCGTCCCCCGTCTCGTGACCGATCTTTGCTGAAGGAAGTATCCATGTCCGATCTTGGTTGGAATCCCCTGCATGCCGTGCCCTCCTATCCCGCGGAGCGCTACGCCGTCCTTGCCGACAGGATCGGCGACATATTGTGCAGCCGCAACGATATATTACTGGTGCAGGCCGAGGCGGTGGTGGCGCTGGAGGCGGCGGCGCTCAGCCTTGCGCGCCCCGGCCTTTCAGCACTCAACATCATCACCAGTCCCTATGGCGGCTGGTTCGGTCAATGGCTGCGGCGGGGTGGCGCGTCGGTCGCTGATATCGTCGCCGAACCGGGCCTGCCGATCGAGATCGAAACAGTCGCCAAAGCGCTCCAGACAGGTCCGAAGATCGATGTTCTCGCGCTGGTGCACGCGGAATCCGCAAGCGGCATTCTCAACCCCCTGCCCGAGATCTTGGCGCTTGCCCGGGCTCGCGGCGTCGTCACGGTTGTCGACGCGGTCGCATCGGTCGGCGGCCATCAGCTCGATGTCGACGGTCTCGGCATCGACATCGCCGTGATCGGGCCACAGAAGGCGCTCGGCGGTCCGGCTGGCGTGTCCGCGCTTTCGGTCAGCGGCAGGGCCTGGGATTTGATCCTCAGTGACGGCGCACCGCGCGATTCGATCTTGTCTTTGGCCGATCTGAAGAGCTGGATCGACGGCGGCCGGCGTGGCCTGCCGGGAACACCGGCGTCGCTGGAATTCTTCGCGCTGGAGACAGCGCTCGACCGCATCGAGGCCGAGGGTCTGGAGAATGTGGTCGCTCGCCATGCGCTGGCGGCATCGGCGACGCGAGCGGGGCTTGCCGCGCTCGGTGCCCCGGGATGGGTGCCGGCAGTAAAGGCGTCGAACCTGGTCACGGCAGTGCCGGTGCCGGAGGCGCTCGCGCCTGCCGCGCTGATCGCAGCTGCCGGGCAGCTCGGGGTCGAGCTGAGCGAAGGCGTTGGAACAGCGCCGGCCCGTCTCGTGCGGCTGAACCACACGGGTTCGCGCGCCGCATTCCAGACGGTGCTGTCGAATGTCGTGGCGTATGGCGCCGCTCTCAGGCAGGCAGGCCATCCCTCGGATATATCAGCCGCCTCGGAGGCAATATCCGCAGCCTACAGTCGATGAAAGCCGTATTCGGCCCTTGATAATCATGGTTCATCAAGGCAGGAGAGTAGTATCGCGGAGACTTGGTGCAGATGACAAGATTGCTGGATGCGCAGGGCCTGGAGATTTCACATGAGGGGCACCGGACCCGCCTGAAATGGCACCGGTTGCGCAAACGGTTTGCCGATCCGTTGTTCTCAGCCGAAGTGATGGCGGAGGGATTTGCAGCAGGCGCTTCGATGGAGCTCGATCTGCGCGTACGTGCCGACGGCGGTTTCGTCGTGCTGCACGACAAGGATCTCGAAGGCGAGACGACAGGACATGGACCGGTCGCCGAAAAGAGTATCGGTGACCTCAGCGATATCAGGATGCAAGAGGGCGACCGGCCGCTGATCCTCAGCGAGGATCTTGCCGCCATGATGCAATCGACGCATCCAGCCGCACTGCTGCAATTCGACATGAAGGATGACTTTGAAGCGATCGGCGCCAAGGGCGTCGCGCATCTGGCCGCGCATTTTAGGGATATCGCCGCCTCGGTGATTGTCAGCGGCGACAGTCTCGACCTCATCATCGCGGTCAAGGAGAAGCTTCCCCATCTCCTGCGCGGCATCGATCCGACCAACAAGCTCTACGATATCAGGATGGCCAACGGCTGGAAGGCGGTCGAGACGGAACTGCGCGCTGACCTGCGCGGCCCGACTGAACCGGACACGATCTATCTGCACTGGCCGCTGATCCTTGATGCCGCCAATCAAGGTCTCGACTTGATCGCGCTCTGCCGGGACGAAGGCAAACGCGTTGATGCCTGGACCTTCACCCTGAAGGATCCGGAGGCCGGTTTCAGCGAAGAGGAATGGCGAGGCTTTTCAGCGCTGATGGCCCTGAAGCCGGATCAGATCACCACCGACGAGGCGCCGGCGACTGAACGCGGCTGGGGCCGCCGCATGGCGAATTAACCGGTGGGCGTTGGAGCATGATGCCGAAAGGTGTGAGAGGCTTTCGCTACCCTGTTTCTAGGTTTGTCGCCTGCTTTTTGCAGTTTGCATCATTTTAAACTTCTGATGCTATCCATAGCCAGCAGACAAATGTTGGTGTCCGATATGCAAATTGTTGATGCCGAAGCAAATACTCGACAAGCAAATTCCAGCTTACAGGAAGCGTGGCATCTTGGATGTACAGGCCGTTCGGTTGAGGCCCTCACGCTGGCCGGCAAAATTCTTGTTGATGCCAAGGCGCGGGGCGACGATCGGCTCGCCGCGCAATGCGACACCGATATTGCCTGGTACTGTTTTCAAATCGGCAAGGCCGAACTTGGGCTGACGCATGTCCGGCGGGCGATAGACTTCTGGAAATTGCACGGGGAGCGCAAAGAGGAAGCCTGTGCCCGGGCCTATTTCGGATGGTTGCTCTTGGAACTGGGCTTGCCGGAGGAAGCGATCGAAGAAGCGACCCGCGCGTTGGATCTGGCCGACAAGGCCGCGGATCCGAAAGCACAAAGCCTGGCCACCAACGTCATAGGGATTATCTTCTGGTGCAACAAACAGCCCGACCGGGCCATCTTGATGAGCGAGAGATCTGTCGAACTCGCCAGATCGATTGGCAATAAGAACTATGAATGCTGGTGGCTTATCAATCTCGGCGGCGCTCATTCGGAAGGTGGATATATCGCGCGGGCGCTCGGCCAGCCGGAGGAAGAACACCAGATGCTGGTCAGGGCGCTGGCACTGACCGAACAGGCGCTCGACATCGCAATCGAGATCGGCGACAGCTGGGCCGCTCGCCTCTGTCTCGGCAACCAAGCCGAATTCTACAGCCACCTGGGCGAGCATGAGAAGGCGCTCCAGTGCATGGCCCGCTATCGGCTGTTTCAAGAGAACAGCTATGTCAGGGACAGGCAGCAATATCTCTACACTTTGGGCCAGATCTACAACAATTCCGGAAAATTCACCGAAGCCCTGTCGCCGCTGCTCGAGGCGGTGGAGCTGATCGACGCCGGCGGCAGTTTCGATTCCTATGTCCAGATCTATCTTTATCTGTCGCAGGCCTATGAGGGGCTGGGACAGTTCGATCCGGCGCTGGCGGCCCATAAAAAATACCACCAAGCCTATTTGCGCAATAGCGCCGAGAGTACGCAGCGACGCGCACGTCTCGCTGAAATCTACTATGAAACCAAACGGTTCAAGGAAGTTGCCGAAACGGAGTCGAAGCGCGCAGAAACGCTGGAGGCATCCTATCAGAAATTGCAGGAGCAAACCGATCTCCTTGCAAATGCCGTCTATCTGGACGCACTGACCGGGCTCTATAATCGCAAATATCTCGACAGCCGCTTTAAAGCGCTGACATCTGAGAAGCGTCCATATTCGATCGCGATGCTGGATGTCGATCACTTCAAGTCGATCAACGACGACTTCTCTCACATGATCGGTGACCGGGTCCTGAGTGCCATTGGAACCATATTGCGCAGCCAGTTGCGCGTTACCGATCAGGCAATTCGGTTTGGCGGCGAGGAATTCGTCGTCCTGTTCGCCGGCGCTCCCCGAGGGGCCGCAGATCTCTGCGAGAGGCTGCGTTCAGCCATTGAACGATGGGATTGGTCTGAGATCTGCAACGGGCTGCACGTCACGATCAGCATAGGTGTCGCCGGTACCCTGTCTGCCAAGTCTCCGAACGAGATTTTGGCGATCGCTGATCAGAATCTCTATGCGGCGAAAAAGACCGGTCGCAATCGCGTTGTTGCGTAACGGGCGTTCCGGGCAAAGTTCGCAGTCTCAGAAATCGGGCGGATCCCGTCGCCGGGAGTGGTCTATCTATAGCCCCTCGATGTCGAGGATGAACGCGAACTCGCCAGCAAGCCCCGGCGAGTAGGCGATGACAGGTCCGCCCTGCGCAAGCAGCCTCTCGACCGGCGGCATCGCCACCGCAGCGCCGGCCTCTTCGGCGATCAACGCGCCGGCGAGCATGTCCCAAGCATTGAGGTGGCGTTCGTAATAGAGATCGGCAGCACCCTCGGCGACACGAACGAGGTCGATCGCGGCCGCACCCGTGCGGCGATAATCCATGCCGCGTTCGTGAAGCCGTTTGGAGAGCGCAAGATAGTCGTCGAAGCTCGTCTTGCGGGAATGGCCGAGAATGACAAGCGCATTTGCCGGATCGGCGGTCGCAGCCGCATGCACCGGCAAACCGTCCTTAAAGGCGCCGCCGCCGCGGACGGCGTGAAAGACCTTGTCGCCGGCGGCGTCGTAGACCACGCCGATCTCGACCTGTCCGCCGACGACAAAGGCGATCGAAACGCCCCAGTGCCGGAAGCCTCTGATATAGTTGGTCGTGCCGTCGATCGGATCGACGACCCAGGTGCCGCCCTTACCCGATCGTCCGCCACTCTCTTCGCCCATGAAAGTGTCATCCGGAAAGCGCGAGAGCAGCCCTTCGCGGATCGCCTGCTCGGCCCTCCTGTCGGCAACGGTGACGAAATCCTGCAATCCCTTGTTCTCGACGGCAAGCGCGCCGGGGTCGGAATCGTGCCGAAACCGGGCCGTCTCCCGTCCGACATCGAGGGCAACGGTGATGGCGACCTCCGCCCGTGCGCGGATGGCGGCGGCGTCGAATACGGAGTTCATCAGGCAGTCCTTCTTCTGATCAGTGTCACCGGCGTGAATTCGACACGCGCCGTCAGGTCCGGCTCGACGATGCGGCTCATCAGCAGGTCGACCGTCTTTTCGGCCTGGACGTCGCAGGGTTGGCGGATGGTCGTGAGATCATAGGCCGCCCAGCTCGCCTGAGGAATGTCGTCATGGCCGATGATGGAGAGCGGCGGCGCATCCTCGCGGCCGCGGCCCTGCATGATGCGATCGACCACGCCGCAGGCCATGTAGTCGTTGGCGCAGAACAGCCCGTCGATGCCGGATGCGGCAAGTTCGGTTGCAGCATCGTACCCGCTCCGGTAGTCGTTGATCCTGACCTGCAGAAACTGCGCCTCGACGCCGAGCTGCTTGCAGCGTGCGATGAAGGCCTCGCTGCGCCGCCGCGCCGTATAGGATATGGCAGGGGCAGCCATCACGGCGGGCTTTCGCACGCCGCTGTCGATCAGATGGGTGGCGGCGAGATGGCCGGCCATGCGGTCGTCGGAGATGATGCGGTCGACGAAGGGAATGTCGTTGCCCTTGTTGATCAGCACGATCGGCACACCCTCGGCCGCGCACTGCTCGCAGATCTCGGTCGGCGGTGCGTCCGAGGTGACGATGACGCCTGATACGGCGTAATGCAGCAGCTGGCCAATGACCGTCGAAGTATCAGCCTCCGGCGAGGTCGGCAGTAGGATGGGGCGGAAATTGCGGGCGAGCAGCACTCTTGCCAGGTTTTCGATTTGCAGCGTGCGGAACGGATTGTCGAGGCCGGCAGCGACAAGGCCGACGAGATCGGAGCGTTTGTTGGTGAGGCTTCGGGCAAGATAGTTGACCCGGTAGCCAAGTTCCTTGGCGGCCTGATAGACCTTCTCGCGCGTCTTCGGCGAGACGCTGGCATCCGGCGTGAAGGCGCGCGACACGGCAGCGCGCGAGACGCCGGCCACACGCGCCACGTCGAAGGAGGTTACCTTGCGCGGTCCCTTATCCCTGTCTGCCAATTGCTTTTTCCTTAGCCGCAGGCGGCCGCATCAGATCGGGTAGATCCGTGCAGATGCCGAGAACCGGAAGCTTCATGAGGTCATCGAGGATGGCCGGCCGTTCCTCGTGCCAGAGCACGATCTCGCGGCCAGCCTCGAAGGCGCGGCGCATCAACACCTCGCTCACCAGATCCTGCGGACGTTCGCCTGCCCTCTCCCAGCACAGATGCAGGATATCGGCGCCGGCCTCGTCGCCGAGCGCGTGCGGATCGTGGCCGACCCGGATCAGCACCGAAAGCGGAAAATCGCAGGCCGCGTCGCGAAGTTCGCGCACCTGTGCCGTGTCGAAGGAGCCGAGACAGGCGAAACGCTGGTTCATCTCGACAAGGTGCTGCCAGCAGCGCAGGCCGGTTCCAGGCGCCTTCAGCTCGACATAGAGACCGGTTCCGGTCTCGCGGCCGAGTGCGGCCACCTCCGAAAAACTCGGCACGTCGACGCCGTCGAGGCGGGCGAGCTCTGCCGCCGTCATTTCGGAAATGCGGCGGTCGATGCCGAAGACACGCTCGAGATGGTCGTCATGCGAGACGACGACTACGCCGTCCTTGGTCAGCTGCGTGTCGAGCTCCCACATTTCCGCGCCGAGTTCGGCGGCACGGCGGAAAGCGGCTATTGTATTCTCGCGTTCATGGCCACTGGCGCCGCGATGGCCGATGCAGAAGGGAAGCCGGCCCTTGGCCGTTGGCCAACCGTAACGCTGGAAGAATACCGAGAAATCGCGGGTCATCAGAGCCTCCTGCCATTTTCGTCGAAAACGAATATGCCGCGGCTGTCGATCGCCCAGCGGACGTCGTCGCCGACGTGAACATCGCTACGCACCGGCTGGATCGAACGCAACAGCGGTCCGCCGGCAAGAGCCACGTCGTAGAGGTTCTCGCGGCCCTGCGTTTCGGCGAAGGTGACCTTGCCCGGGACGGCGATGTCGCCTGCCGGCGTGAAATGCTCAGGCCGGACGCCGAGCATCAGCTTGGTACCTTCGGCGGCACCGACGGTATCGGGCAGCGGCACGCGGATCTCGCTTTGCGGGATTGTGAATGCGCCATTGTCCACGACGCCGCGCAGGAAGGTGATAGGCGGATTGCCGAGAAAGCCGGCGACGAAGGCGGTCTTCGGATCATTGTACATTTCGGCCGGCGTGGCGATCTGGACGATCTCGCCCTCCTTCATGATGGCGATGCGGTCGCACATGCTCATCGCCTCCACCTGGTCGTGGGTGACGAGAATGGCGGTAATGCCGGTTTCGCGCTGCAGGCGGCGGATTTCCGATCGCATTTCGAGGCGCAGCTTGGCGTCGAGATTGGCGAGCGGCTCGTCGAGCAGCAGCACATCGGGCTTGCGGATCAGCGCGCGAGCCAGGGCGACGCGCTGCTGCTGGCCGCCGGAAAGCTCGGCCGGCCTGCGGCCCATCAAGTTACCGATCTGAACGAGAGCCGCGATACGGTCGACCTCCTTGCGGATCTCGGCAGCCGGCATGCCCTTCACCTTCAGCGGAAAGCCGATGTTCTCGGTAACCGTCATGTGCGGATAGAGCGCATAGGACTGGAAAACGACGCCGACATTGCGAGCCTGGCTCGGCAGGTCGGTGACGTCGCGGTCGCCGAAGAGGATGCGTCCGCCGCTTGGCCGATGGATGCCGCAGACGGAAAACAGCGTCGTCGATTTGCCGCAGCCGGAAGGACCGAGCAGCGCCAGCATCTCGCCGTTGCCGACTTCGAGGGTCATGTTCTCGATGACCTTGGTGGAGCCGAAGCTCTTCGAAAAATTGTCGAGGAGGATTCGCATCAGCCTTTGCTCCCGCCGCCATAGATGTTCATGAGGTATTTGTTGAAGAGCGCGTAAACGATCAGCACCGGAACGAGGTAGAAGACGCCGACGGCTTTGAACATGTTGAAATCATAGTTGTTGTCGTCGGCGAGGAAGGCCGCGAGATAGACCGAAAGCACCTGCACCTGATTACCAGGTGCCAGCACCTGCGGCAGGATGAACTCGCCCCAGCCGGAGAGGAAAGAGAAGAGGCCAAGCGCCATGATGCCGGGCTTGACCTGCGGCAGCACGAGGCTGCGCCAGACCCGGAAGCGCGAGGCGCCGTCGACGACGCCGGCCATTTCGATTTCCCAGGGCACGGTGTCGTAAAAGCCCTTCATCAACCAGATGCCGAGCGGCAGGTCGATCGCCGCCTTTACCAGGATGACGCCGATCAGCGAATTGTAGAGACCGATCATCTGCAGCACGATGAAGATGGCGATGATCAGCGTCACCGACGGGAAGGCATGCAGCACCATGACGCCGGCGAGGAAGAAGCCGCGTGCCGGGACGTTCAGTCGCGACAGCACGTAGCCCGCCATCGACGAGACGATGAGCACGAGGCTGGTGGTGCAGGCCGCAAACAGCAGCGTATTCACGGTCACCTGCCAGATGTTCGCCTTGCCCTCCGTCGTCTGCCAGAGGAAGCGCCAGTGGTCGAGCGTCAAGCCGGAGGGCAGCAGTGCGTCCGCCTGCTTCACGGTCACCGTGTCGAGGAAGAGATAGACATACATCAGGAGCAGCGGCAGGCTGACGATGGTCAGCGCCGTTATGACAGGCCAGCTGCGGTAGTTTGCCGAGGGCTGCGATCGTTCGGCCATGGTCAATCCTCGATCAAGGGCTTGGCGACAAGCGTGCCGTAGTTGAAGACGCGCAGATAGAGGAGCGACAGCGTCACGCCGATGACGACGAGCACCAAGGCCATGGCGGCACCCAACCCGTATTCGAGGTTGCCGGCATAGTTCCTCAGCGCAGTGTGATAGGCCGAGAGCGCCCAGACCTCGGTCGCATTGCCCGGTCCGCCATTGGTGGCGAGCAGGATTTCATTGAAGGAGGCAAGCAGCGACAAGGTCTGGTAGCAGGTAACAAAGAGGATTGGCCAGCGCATCTGCGGCAGAATGATGTAGCGAATCTGCTGCCAGCGCGAGGCGCCGTCGACCTCGCTCGCATAGAACTGGCTCTTCGGAATGGCCTTCATCGCCGAGGAGAACACCAGCATGCCCATCGAGGCGCCGATGAAGCCGTTGATCAACACGACGAAGAACCAGGCGTTGTAAGCGTTGTCGAGAAGGTAGTTCTTTGGCGGATAGCCGAACTTGCCCATCAGGATCGAAATGAAGCCGGTATCCCAGGCAAGCCACTTCCATAGCATGACATAGATGACGACAGGGGTAATGCGCGGCAGGAGCCAGATGCCGCGGAAGATCGAGGCCGGCGTCGGCGGCATGTAATGCGTCCAAATGGCAAGTAGCAGCGCATAACCGACATTGAACAGCATCAGCACCAGCGCGACGTAGAGCACGGTATTCAAGAGTACACGCGCCATATCGGGTGAGGTGGTCATGCGCGAGAAATTGTCGGTCGTCCAAACCCAGCCGGTATAAGTGGCCTTGGCGACCGTTTCCTTCTGCTCCGGTGTCAGTTTGAAACCCAGACTATCCAGCGCCGAAAAGAGCTGCTCCTTGCTGTCGAAGCGGGTGTTGAGGACGGAGCGGTTGAACTGTTCGGAAATCTGCTTGACGTCGCGCGTCGAAGGCCGGTCGGCGAGATCCTTGAGCATGCGCTCGACGTCGCGGCGTGCCGTGAACACCTCACCTGCATGTTTGGCGCGCAATTCCCCAGCAATCCCCGGCGCAAGCCCGAGTCCTTCGACGGCCTTGAGGCCCGCCTCGTCGATCGTGTAGCGCGGATCGGCCATCTCGGCGGCAATGTCCGGTATTGCCGATTTTAGCGCAATCATGGAGTTGGGTGCGATCTGATAGACGCCGCCGGAAATACCGGTCGCCGTCGTCATGCTGGTCATCGAAAAGACCGCCGTCAGAACGACCGGCATCAGGAAGAAAAGAACGATCATGATCGCCGCAGGCGCGATCATCACCAGCCCGAGCGTTCTGGACGATTTCATGGAAGCCCCTCATCGCGGACCGACCGGGCAGCGGGTTACCGCCGCCCGGAAGAGTGCTTCGACCTTAGCGGATGACGATCTTGTCGCCGAGCGTGCTCTTCAGCTCGCTCTCTGCATCACCGACCGCGGCGTCTACGGTCTTGGCGCCGGTCCAGGATGCTTCGAGGTTCTTCCACATGATGTTCCAATATTTGCCGAAATCGGAATTGTTCGGCATCGCATTGGCATGTGGCAGCAGGCGTTCGGTGGCTTCGCGGGTCCAGCGGTCGGCCGAATAGAATTCGACGGTGGATTCCGACTTGGAGATGCCGAGATGGGCCGATTTGACTGCATGCAGCGCGTTGATGCGTGGCTCGGAGGCGATCTTGACCAACTGGGCGGCGATCTCAGTGTCTTCCTGGTCGTGACCTGCGGTCAGCAGGTAGACGAGCGGATGGGTCAGCGTGTTGGCCTTGCCGCCTTCGCCGGCGGGGATCAGCGTGAAGATCACGTTGCCGAAGAAGTCCTTCAGGCCTTCCTGGTTGACAAGGCGAGCATAGTGCCAGGTGCCGCCGTCCCAGATGCCGGCCTTGCCTGTGGCGACTTCCTTCCACCACTGGTCGCCCGGCATGCCGATGTGGTTCTTCTTGGTAACACCGCTCTTCACGGCATCGGCGAAGAACTGATAGGTGCGGGTCATCGCGGCCTTGTCGAAAACGAGCTTGCCGCCTTCTTCCATCGTGCCGCCGAAGCTGGTGTAAAACTGCCAGTAATCAGGGCCGTTGCTGGTGCGCGGATAGAAACCATAGCCGGGCTGGACGAGGCCCTTATCCTGCATCTTCTTGGCGTCTTCGAGCAGGTTCTTCATGGTGTACTTGGCGTCCTGCACGCTCTGCGGCAGCGCATCCAGATCGGCGTCGCTGTAGCCGATCGCCTTCATGTAAGGCTTCCAGAAGAACATCGGACGGGATTCGGCGTCCTGCGGGATACCGTAGACGGTGCCGTTATAGGACGCGATCTGCAACAGGTTTTCATAGATGTCGCTGAGCGGCCAAGAGTCGAGATCGACATAATCCTCGATCGGTACGATCAGCCCGGCCTGCGACCAGGGTGCTATGTCTTCATGGCCGCTTACGACGATATTCGGAGCGGTCTTGGCTTCGGCGGCAAGGGTCAGCGCCTGCTTGAAGTCCTCCCAGGCCGAATAAGGCTTCTTCTCGACGGTGATCTTCAGGTCTTCGCCCTTAAGAGCGGCTTCACGCTGCAGCTGCTGGGCTGCGATCTCGATGGCGTCGAGGCGATAGACGTCGTTCGGGCCGGTGCCGCCGGCCCAGACGCTGATGTGAACGTCCTTGGCGAGTGCAATTGCAGAGGTCGACGCCAGGATGGCGGCTGCGACGGCAAGGGATTTCAGTGTCGGCAAAATAGTCATCTTCTTCGTCTCCCTAGAAGAGCAGTGTGAGGCCTCTTGACGGGTCAGCACTGCTGATGATGACCGTTCCGAAACCCCACGAAAACGTGGCGTATCCCGCTCTAGGGGTTGAACGTAACGGCCGAATGACAAAATTGAGCACGTGTGCAAAATTATTATGACGATGTCCGCGCGACTTGCAAGCGGCGGTTTTCGGCAGGCGTCTTTTACGCTTCAAATTGCGTATTTCCTGGGCTAGCATCACGTCATGAGCCTTGAATCTGTCCGCGCCTTCCTCAGCGCCCACGCACCCGATATCGAAATCATCGAAACCGCCGAGAGCTCCTCGACGGTTGCGCTTGCCGCCGAAGCCCATGGCGTCGAGCCGGCCCAGATCGCCAAAACGATTTGCCTGCGCGTCGGCGAGCAGATGATGCTGGTCGTAGCCGGCGGCACGGCGCGGCTCGACAATCGCAAGTTCAAGGACACGTTTGGAGCCAAGGGGCGCATGCTCGATGCCGAAGAGGTTGTGGCAGTCACCAGCCATCCGGTCGGCGGCGTCTGCCCCTTCGGCTTGCCCTCGCCGCTGCCCATCTATTGCGATATCTCGCTGAAACGCTTCGATGAAGTCGTGCCGGCCGCCGGCTCGACCAACTCGGCCGTACGCATCGAAACCGGACGGCTGGCTGAGCTGACTGGCGCCAACTGGGTCGATGTCTGCCAGTAACGCATCCGGGGAGCTTCACACTCGGGAAAGAGTACCTATATTAGCTCTCGATATGCCGTGATTGTGCATGACAGGAGATCAGGAATGCCGAGTGCCGTTTCGCGTTTTGCCAAGATCGCGGCCATTGCCGCACTGACGAGCGCTACCGTTTTTGCTTCTCTTGACGATGCAGAAGCGCGCCGCGCCGGCAGCGGCGGTTTCGGAAGCCGCGGCACGCGCACCTTCCAGGCTCCGCCGGTCACCAGCACCGCACCTGGGGCCACAGCACCGATCGAACGGTCGATGACGCCGCGTTCGCAGACCACGGCACCTGCCACCGCGCAGCAGCCTCTCGGCGCCCAGCGCCCTGGCTTGTTCGGCGGTTTCGGCCGTTCGATGATCGGCGGCCTGATTGCCGGCGGCCTTCTCGGCATGCTGCTCGGTCACGGTTTCGGCGGCGGCTTCGGCTTGCTCGGCATGCTGTTGCAGATCGCGCTGATCGGCGGCGCCGTCATGCTCGCCATGCGTTATTTCGCCAACCGCCGCCAGCCTTCCTACGGCGTCGGAGGCCAGAGCCGGTCCTATAACATGTCGCCCACGAATAAGTCGTCGTTCCAGATCCCGACGATCGGTTCGGGGGGCGGTTTCGGCGGGCAGTCGCGCGGCAATCGGCCGAGCGACGAGATCGGGCTGGCGCAAGCCGATCTCGATCAGTTCGAGGAACTGCTGACCCAAGTGCAGACCGCTTACGGCGCCGAGGATTACGGTACCTTGCGCCGGCTGACGACGCCCGAGGCTATGTCCTATCTCGCTGAGGAACTCGGCGAAAATGCCACCAACGGCGTGCGCAACCGCGTCTCCGATGTCAAGCTGCTGCAGGGCGATATTGCCGAGGCCTGGCGCGAGGACGGCCAGGAATATGCGACGCTCGCCATGCGTTATTCCTCGATCGACGCCATGGTCGAGCGCGACAGCGGCCGCGTCGTTTCCGGCGACGATCGCCGTCCAAGCGAGAGCACCGAGGTTTGGACTTTCGTGCGCAAGTCCGGCGCTGACTGGAAGCTTGCGGCGATCCAGGGTGCCGAGCAGCGCGCCGCCTAAAGCGACGCGCCAAATCGGTATTTTGCTCTAGAGCGCGTGGCGATCTTTCAGATTCGCCTCGCGCTTTAGATCTTTGCTTTTGCGTAGGCGGTATCGCAAAACCGCTCCACACTTTTGCGCGACATGCTCTAATTCACCGCGACCGGTTTTGAACGCATGCGGGAGACCGTCTCGCGTTCCGCCCGCTTGCAGCGCATCGGCGGCAGGCCGCGATCCATCAGGTCCATGTCTTCGAGCACCATGTCGCCCATCTTCTTGAAGGCACTGTCGAGGGCGCCGGCCCTATGCGCCGAGCGGATGAAACCCTTTAGGCTCCGCACCGGATGATCGGGTGGCAACGGTTCCTCAGGGTAGACGTCGCTCGCCGCGACGATATGGCCTGAAGAGACAGCTGCCATCAACGCATCGAAATCGATGACATCGGCGCGGCTGAGCAGGATGAAGGCCGCGCCCTTGCGCATGCTGGCGAAGGCCTCAGCGCTGAGAAATCCCCTGTTCTCGCTGGTCACGGCAGCGGCGACGAAGACAAAATCGCTCTTTGTCAGGACGTCATCGAGGCTTGCAGGCTCGACGCCGTTCTCCTCGAGGATCGATTGTGGCAGCCAGGGATCGAACACCCGGATCTTGGCTCTGAAGCCGGACAGGACCCGGCGCAGCGCTTTGCCGAGATCGCCGAAGCCGACGATGCCGATCTCGGAGCCGGCGATCAGCCGCGCGCTTGCATTTCCCTCGCCGCCCCAGAGTTCCGTGCCCTGGCGGAAAGCGACATCCGCATCGACGATGCCGCGCGCTAAGGCCAGCGCGAAACCGAGGCCGATTTCGGCGACCGGCTCGGCAAAGACCTGCCCTGTCGTCACGACATGGATGCCGCGTTGGAAGAGCACCTCATAGGGCATGTTGTTGAGCAGATTGCTTTCGACGTTGAGGATCGAGCGCAAGGCCGGCATTCTGGCTAGCGTTTCGGCCGAAAGTGGCGGCTGGCCGATGATGTAGCGTGCCCTGCCGAGGATGTCGTCGCCGAGCCCGGCGATGTTCTCGGGGTCGGCCAAGACGATCTCATATTTCTCCTGCAGTTCGGCGCGCGCCTTGTCGCTGAAGATCAGATCGAGCGTGCGCGGCTCGGGCGCGCTGATCGCCAGCGGCCGTTCGGTATTCGTCATGGGCGTCTCCTCCATCGCGGCAGTCTGCGCCGTCTCTGCCGGACGATTGATAGCCTCTGTGCGGAGTTGTTTCCAGTTCGATCTTGAGGCGCGTCGCGCCGGGAGAAGCTATCGAAAGTGGCATTTGCCTATCAGATAAGCAGTTGAATTGGCTTGGTATTTCTTGGCATTTTTATTTGACGGTATAAATTCTTTGAATTAGCCTAGTCCCCGCGACTTTAGAACCATGCCCGGTGTTCGGCCGCCGCAGGATCTTCAAAACTCAAGGGAATCGAACAATGAAATCAGCATTAAAGACCGGTTTGTTCGCCCTTGCCGCCGCAGCACTTCCGGCCGTTGCCTATGCTCATACCGGTGTCGGTCAGACCTCTGGCTTCATGCACGGCTTCAGCCATCCTATTTCCGGTCTCGACCATATCCTTGCCATGGTGATGGTCGGTATTTTCGCATTCCAGCTCGGCGGCCGTGCGGTCTGGCTCGTGCCGGCGACCTTCGTCCTCGTCATGGCTGTCGGCGGCGGGCTCGGTATAGCAGGCGTGAACCTTCCCTTCGTTGAAGTTGGCATTGCGCTTTCCGTCATCGTCCTCGGCGCAATCGTGGCGCTCAACGTCAAGGCTCCGACTGCGGTAGCGATGGGTATCGTCGGTCTCTTCGCGATCTTCCACGGGCATGCCCACGGCGCGGAAATGCCGGAAGATGCCGGTGGTGCCGCCTATGCCGCCGGCTTCATGATCGCGACCGCGCTTCTCCATGCCGCCGGCCTCGGTCTCGGCTTCCTGATCGCCCGCATCGGTGAGCGTCAGGGTCCCTTTGTCGTGCGGACGGCCGGCGGCCTCGCCGCTGTTGCCGGTGTCGGCATCCTGACGGGCGTGATCTGAGCCGCCGGCAAGACAGATGATGCCCAGGCACTTGGTCAAAAGCGCCATTACAGCTGCCGCGTGTCTTTTCAGATGCGAAAAGGGCGTTGTAACTTTTTGAATCTACGCATCGGCCTGAAAACCGATTCTGATTTTCAGGCCGATGCGCTAGTGGCGATTCGTCGGCTAAAAACCAGCCACACGCTGCACGAACCAGAAGGCCGAGACGGTGCCGATCAGGTAGGCAAGCCAGAAGTGCATGCGCGAAAAATCAAATAAACGTACAAGCCTAAAGCTGGCCACGGCGAGCAGTGCAATCGCGACGAAAGCCAGTTGACCGGCTTCCACCCCCAGATTGAACGTGAACAGGGCCAAAGGCACATCTTTCTGTGGAAGGCCGATTTCCCGTAGCGCGCCGGCAAAGCCGAAGCCATGCAAGAGGCCAAACACGAAACTGATAATCCAGGGATAACGGCTGGAAAGATCGCGCCTGCCGCGACCGCTTCGGATGATCTCGGCAGCGACGAACATGATGCTCAATGCGATCAGCGCCTCGACGGGCGACTGTGGGAGTCGGGCGACGTCCAGCGAGGCGATTGCAAGCGTGATCGAATGCGCCACGGTAAATGAGGTGATGGTAAGCAGCAGCATTCGCGGGTTGCGGATCAGCAGCAGCAGAGCAAAGACAAACAGCAGATGATCGACGCCTTCCAGGATATGCTGGACGCCGAGGAAGAAATAGGTCTTTGCCGTGCCCCAGGGCGTCAGGCTTTTGGCGATCGTCAGGTTCGGATCGGAAGGGGCGATACGGCTTGTTTGGGTCGTGCCGTCTAGATTGGTTAGCTTTGCCAGCGCATCGGTAAATGTCGATGATAGTCCGCCGATGAATACAGTTTTGCCACTGAGCCCGCCTGGGCATTTTACTTGCCATCGGCTGACATAGGCAGTGTCGATATGGCCTCCGACCGGGTCGGTCATCTGCTGGCAAGCGTCCGGCAAGTGAACGGACAATGCCATTTTGTATTCACCGCGCGCCGGCACCTTCCAGGTGATCGCATAGCTTTCCGGCGCGATCTCGTTGATTTCGAGAAAGGCCGGGCGAAGTTCATGGGCGTTGGCAGTACAAGTGACCCAAAGCAAACACCAAAAAAACAGACCGAGGAAGCGGCTCATGGCAGACTCGATGTCTTGATCGGCGATGTGTCGATCTCTCGCGGCCAGTTGATCTCGATGTCGTACCGCTTCTTCATCGCCGCATAGTGTGCGTCAGCGATGTCTTTGCGTCGGGCACTTTCCCAATCTGCAAGCACTGCGGTCCCAGCGTCGGAAAGTGCGAGCGGATGGCTCATGAGCCGTTCTGAAACGAAGACGAGATGAACGCCGTATGCCGACCGGATCGGCCCGTACCATCGGTTTTCAGGCGCGGACGCCAGTTCGGACACGAAGTTTTGACCGAAGCTGGTCGCGATCAGTTCGGCGTCGCTGAGCACCGTCCTCTCCGGCAGGAGCGAGGAGTCGCCGAGAGAGGTCATATCAATCGACGCGGCGTCGGATTTGAGTTTCGAAAGCACCGCGGTTGCGCTCAGATCGCCTTTGTCACCCGTGCGTTCGCTCCTGAAAAATATCTGCCGGAAGGCGAGCTTTTCAGGCAGCCGGTAGTCTTGCGCATGCGCCGTGAAATAGGCTTCGAGTTCCCCCGGTTTTGGCGCCAGCTCCTCGACGCTTGGCTCGAGCAGAAATTCCATCTTCTGCTGCATGCGCCGCCGGAAGACGGTATCGTCCTGGGCGAGACCCATCTTCTGACCCTCGCGGTAGAAGATTTCCTCCTTGATGTAACCCTCGACGAGTCCCTTCAATTCGTCCTCCGTCGGTGGACGTTGCCAGGTGCGGGAATAGGTGTCGAACATGCGTGCGAGTTGGCCCTCGTCGACAACGATGGCCAGATCCTCTCCAACAGTCATAGGCTGACGTGTCAGCGTATAGAGGCTGAAGACGACGACGCCAAGAATCAGGAAGTGGAACAGGGGTTCAACCAGGACTTTACGGATGAGCATGAGGCAGGCCCTCCGGCCATTGATTGCTAATGCATGTCGCGCAAAAATGTGCAGCGGTTTTGCGCTCACGACATGCGTAAAAACCAAGACCTAAGGCGCGATGAGCGAATCTGAAAGATCGCGACGCGCTTTAGACCTGGTACGAAAAACGCGGGTGACTCCCAGATTGACGAGGTGGCAATCGAACGCCGCCACCTCTTTCAAGCCATCCTACCACGTCACGTCGTCATGACGGGTTGTACCAGATCGGTGACGTAAGGGCGCGCTCCTGCAGCGTCATTGCGGTGCCGGGCAGAGGCTTTACGCCGAAGCGGTATGCGTCGTAGGCAGTCCATCGGGGTGTGGGGATTTCGATCACCCGGCCGTAATAGAACGCCCGCTGCGTCGGATCGAATTCCGGGTCCTTCCAAACAGCCATAAGTTCGGGATCACCAATCGTATTTGTCCACGTGGCGGTCGATAAATCCACCGTATTGCCGACAGGAGGCAATTTCCCATCTGCAGCAGGTTTCCGGTCATCGGACCAGACGACGTCATATACCTTTTCTTGCGCATTGCCGTCCTTGTCCAACCATCCCTTGACGATCTGGTAGCGATCTAGGTTTGCTCCGATCGGGTCCTTGAGGGCGGCAACCAGGAATGTCGGCACCTTGCCGGTCGGTGCGGCGGTGAGATCACCGCCCATCGGCACGCCCTTTGTATAGCCGATCTCTGCCGGCATACGGTTCTGCGCGTCCTTTGCCTCGAAATCCCATCCTCCGAAGAAGCGAACCACCATCCGCGGGCCAGTCGTCGCATAGGTTTCCTTGCGCTGCATAGCATCCCACACAGCGGCCCGGGTGTTTTCTGTGGCCCACACGGCCGCGTAGCCCGCCGCAGACACCTCCCAGTCCATGATCTTGACGCCGGTCTGTTTGTTGTCGACGAAAGTCGCCGTCATGCGATGTGGACTAGGCTCTTGCGGCGTCGTCTTGCCGAAAAAGTTGTCTTCCTCCATTGCGGCGAGCCCGGTATGGGCGTCGCTGCTGCTGATCAGCCCGAACTTGTAGGGATTGGTGCCGAGCTGCTGTTCGAGCTTCATCCCGTTCTTGTAAGCGGAACGCGCGTACTCGAATTCGAGCATCTCGTTCGTCTTGGCCACACTACCGTCCAGATTGCCCTTGTCCCAGATTTCGAAGTCCGCGAACTCGTCGTTCGGCGACAGGAAGGGGTGTGCCTCACCTGATCCCTTGGTTTGCGCCACTTCGTAGAGACGTTCCCACTTGGCGCGGGTCTGGAGATAATCCACGTCGATCTTCTTGCCGAACTGCTCGACGATTGGAAACATCAGGCCATTGCTGAGATTGCCGTTATGCGCGATTGCCAGCACCCGACCTCCCGTCTTCTGCTCGTAGGCCGCCATCCATTTCCAAAGATCGGCAGGATTGTCGCTGCCAAATGGCGGATACACGGTGAACGGCTCGACCTGGCTTGCCTTGTCAGCATTGTCACGGAAAATAACATTGCGATGGAGGTTGTTGCCGTTGGTATTCGAGGTCCATTCATAACCGATGAAGGCCGTGAAGCGGTTCGGCTCGTTGAATTCTTCTGCGGCAGCGACCGTGTCCTGCCAGGCGCTTCGATAGGAGTCGGTTCCCGGAAAATACATGAGGTCTTTCGGAAACTTGCCGTGGGAGAACGCGACGATAATTTCGATCGCGGCGTCCGCGCCCTTGCCCGATTGCAACATGTCGTACCATTTGCGCCCCGTCGGATCGGCGAGCAAGTTTGGTTTGCCGGCAAACAGATCGGGGAAGAATCCCATGTTGTCGGAGTGGTCCGCGACCACCAGGAAGTCCAGAGGACGCGAAAGCTTCGCAGGCTGTCCTGAGGAAGCTGTGATCTGTTCGCCCCTGGCAAACCGATATGCGTCCCGAGGACCTATCCTCGCGCCGAAGGCTCCGGCATCCATCGAAAATGAGGTGTGAAGGTGCGTGTCCCCAAAGAAGGGGCGCGTTGGAAAATTTCTGTCGGCGTAAGGCGAATAAGGCCGCTGTTTCGGGAAAAGCTGCGCGGCTTTTTCTTTGTCGAGATCCCCGATATCAGTGTGTTCGGCCTCCTGCGACCAGACTGGGTGACACAAGCAGACTGCCAAGACGCCGGCTACAACTGCAGCTGCCCCGGTTACGGATTTAAGATTAGCGGTCACTGCGAATACCCTCCATTGAAATCAACAGCTGCGTATTCTGTTGCACCTGCGGCCCGATGGCTGAGGGTGTATTGCCGAGCCTTGAGCGAAGCTATTCGAAACAGAAATGTATATGTAAGTCTGTTTGCGTGGCCATCCCGGCGGGATTGATCCCCGAGGTAGCTGAACACTACTTTAGCAATATGTAAAGTACATCACGGAAACATTGTGGAAACAATCTCAAGGCGGTGCGCCTCGATAACCACTTCGGGCTTACGGCTTCAATTGAAATCAGGAAGTAAAGCCACCAAGACATTACGATCCAACCAGAACGCTCGGCATGCACCGCGCATTTCTGCGCCATCGCTGTAAGTGCTGTAGACTTGATCCAAGTCAAATCGGCCTGCGCCGCACCCGGCTATATCTACTGCCTGTCGCCCAAAAATGTGCGGCGGTTTTGGGATAACAACATGCATTAAAACAAAGACCAAATCGCGTCGCATGAATCCGATTGAACGCGGCGCGCTTTAGCCCACCATCAACGAACGGATATCCAAATTGACGCAGGCTTGCCTTGCCGATTGCCGGCGAGACGTGAAAGTCAGTATAGTGATTTCAGAAATTTCTGAAATCACAGACGCAACGGAAACGACCATGAACCTTCCGCCTCTCGTTCAGTCCTTCGTTCTCCACTTCGGCGAAATGGGATCGCGCTGGGGAATCAACCGCACGGTCGGCCAGATCTATGCCCTGCTCTTCGTTTCGCCCGCGCCGGTCTGCGCCGAAGAGATCGCCGAGTCGCTCGGCATCTCGCGCTCCAATGTTTCGATGAGCCTGCGCGAACTGCAGGCCTGGAACCTTGTCATCCTGAAACACAAGCCGGACGACCGTCGCGATTTCTTCACCACGCCTGATGATGTCTGGCAGATATTGAGGACGCTTGCCGAGGAGCGAAAGAAGCGCGAAGTCGATCCGACGCTGTCGGTTCTGCGAGAGATCCTGATGCAGCGGCCGGCCAGCGACGCCGAGCGGCATGCGCAGCAACGGATGAGCGAGATGCACACGCTGATCGAGCAACTGACGCACTGGTATGAAGACGTAAAACAACTTGAAACAGAAAGGCTCGCAACGCTACTCTCGCTGGGCGCGAAAGTGACCAAGCTTCTGGAGGCCAAGGACCGGGTCGTTTCGCTCGGCCGCAGCCGCCGGCCAAATCCTGCGAACAAGAGTTAGCGCCATGGGCACTGCTTTCTTCGACGCGAAGGACGGACGGGGCGCCGAGCCGGTGCCGGACGGCGATACAGTCTCGCCTGTCACCCGCCCCGATAATGTCAAAGGCGGGCTGCGCAGGGCGGCAATGCTGCAGGCGCTGGCCGCCGCCGTCTGGATCCCGCAGGCGGCATTGCTCGCCGTCTCGGTCGGCCGCATCGCCGATGGCGGCGGATTGCATGACGTTCTCTGGCCAGCCCTCGGCATCCTCTCCCTCGGATTTGCAAGAAGCTGTCTCGACGCGGCCGGCGGTCGCCTAGCTTTCCAAGCCGCCCGCGCCGAACTCAGCCGCAGGCGCCAGATCGCCGTCGCGGCACTTTCCGTGTCGTCGCCGGTCGATCGCGGCCGGCCTGCCTCCGGCAAAGCCGCAAGCGTCATTGGCGAACAGGCCGAACTGATCGTGCCCTACCTCGCCCGATTCCAGCCGGCGCGCATGAAGGCGAGCCTTGTGCCGCTCGTCATCCTTGCCTTCATCCTTCCGGTCTCCTGGATTGCCGCGCTGGTTTTGCTGTTTGCCGCGCCGCTGATCCCGATCTTCATGGCGCTGATCGGCTGGCGCGCCCAGGCGGCCAGCGAAAAACAGCTCGTCGCCACCGGTGGCCTCAACGGCTTCCTGCTCGATCAGCTGCGCGGACTGGCGACCATCCGTGCACTCGACGCAGTCGATGCAACGGCGCTACGGCTGCGTCGGGAGGCGGAGTCGCTGCGTACGCGCACCATGGCGGTGCTGAAGATCGCCTTTCTCTCCTCGGCGGTGCTCGAGCTTTTCGCCGCACTCGGCGTGGCGATGATTGCCGTCTATGTCGGTTTCAGCCTGCTCGGCGAAATTCGCTTCGGCACTTGGGTGGGCCGGCTCGACCTGACCGAGGGACTGTTCATCCTGCTGCTCGCACCGGCCTTCTTCGAGCCCCTGCGCGAACTCTCCGCTGTCTGGCACGATCGGGCGGCCGGCGAGGCGGCGCTGAAGGCCCTGGACGCCCTCGCTGCCGGCCGCCTGTCCATTCGAGGTGCAGCCGACGTCGCGCCGGCGGTATCTGCCGTCGCCGAGGCGCCGGCCATTCGTCTTGAGAATGTCGATTTTCGCTACGACGCCGGCGAACCGTTGATCCTTGACGGTTTCAACCTCGATATCACCGCCGGCGAACATCTGGCGCTTCTCGGCGCCAGCGGTTCCGGCAAGTCGACGCTTCTTTCGCTGATTTCAGGACTAGTGCCCTGCACCGGCGGATGCATCATCATCGGCGGCGTCGAACTTGTGGATGACAGCGCCCATGCCTTGCGGGCCAGCATGGCATGGATCGGCCAGCGACCGCATATTTTTGCGGGCACCATCGCCGGCAATGTCGCACTCGGCAGGCCTGGTATCCTGCGCGACGACGTGACGGATGCGCTCGACGCCGCCAGGCTCGGAAAAGTCGCCGCCGCCTATGGCAACCGGCCGCTCGGCGAAGGCGGGATCGGGCTTTCCGGCGGCGAGGCGCTGCGGCTTGCGATTGCGCGGGCGGCCTGCAATCCGCATCTCCGGATTATCCTGGCCGACGAGCCGACCGCACATCTCGACGCTACTACCGCCGCCGAGGTGACCGAGAGCCTGCTTTTGCTCGCCAGGGGCCGCACCCTTATTGTTGCGACTCACGATCCGTTGCTTGCCGCCCGCATGCATCGCGCCATGCGCGTCGATGCCGACATCGTTATAAGGGAGGCCGCCGAATGAGCGGATCTGCTGCAGACCTCAAGCCGATTCTGCATCTGTTCCTTGCCGAGCGCCGGCGTGCGCTGCTGCTCGGCGCAGCACTTTCGGCGGCGACGGTGACGGCTGGCATCGCCCTGCTCGGACTGTCCGGCTGGTTCATCACCGCCACCTCGCTCGCCGGCCTTTCAGCCGCTGCCGTCATCACCTTCGACGTCTTTGCGCCCTCAGCCGGCATCCGCCTGCTTGCCATTGTCCGTACGGCCGCGCGCTACGGCGAAAGGCTTGCGACCCACGATGCAACGCTCGGTGTGCTCGCCGCCCTGCGCGAAAGGCTGTTTCGTGGCTTTGCCGAGCCGGGTGCGGCTCGCACCCTGTTGCATCGTCCCGCACGGCTGCTTTTCCGGCTGACGGCCGATATCGATGCGCTCGATTCCCTCTACCTGCGCATTCTCGTGCCGGCTGCGGTCGCGATCGCTGCAGCCCTGGCGGCAAGCGTGGTGCTGGGGCTGATGCATCCCCTGTTCGGTCTTTGCTTCGGCCTTTTTCTCGCCGGTGCCGGCCTCGGCCTGCCGCTGATCGCTGGCCGGGCGGCGCGCAAACATGCCCGCAGACGCGCCCATGGCATCGAGGCGCTACGGTCGCGAACGATCGATCTCATTGCCGGCCAGACCGATTTGCTGATGGCCGGCCGGGTTGCCGCGCAAAGGGAGGCGATTGCCGCAGCCGATCGTTACGCCGGCCGCGCCGACGACCGGTTGAACCGCGTCGAGACCCGCCTGACATTCGGCTTCGGCCTTGTCTCCACCGTGCTGCTGACAGCAGCGCTGCTTGCCGTCGCGGTCCTTGCGGAAACGAAGGTGATTACCGCTCCTGTCGCGGCACTCGGCCTGCTCGTCGCGTTTGCGGCAGTCGAACCCTTTGCGGCGCTGCGCCGTGGCGCACTGGAGCTCGGCAGGACGCTGCTTGCGGCACGGCGCATCGCGCCGCGGCTTGCCGTCGCGGCGGCACCCGAACCATTGCCGGCGCCGTTGCCGGGATGCGCTTTTTCGCTGGTGAAGGTGTCAGCCTTCCATGAAAACTCCGCCGTGCCGGCGCTCGAGGATATCGAACTTGCGCTTCAACGGGGCGAACGCCTCGCCGTCATCGGCAGCAGCGGTGCCGGTAAGTCGAGCCTGCTTGCTCTCCTTTCCGGTGAATTGCCGGCAAGGACGGGAGATGTTGCCGCGATGACGGCGACGCTGCTCACGCAACGGACGGAACTTTTTGAGGACAGCCTGCGCGGCAACCTGCTCCTTGCGAACACGGATGCGAGCGAGGCCCGGCTTCGTGAAGCGCTTGCCACCGCCGGCCTGCTTGCCGATATCGAGGCCATGCCGCAGGGGATCGATACCCGGCTCGGCGAAGGCGGGCTCGGTCTTTCTGGTGGCCAGTCGCGCCGGCTGGCGCTTGCCCGGCTTTTCCTGCGCGACACGCCGTTCTGGCTGCTCGACGAGCCGACCGAGGGCCTCGATGGAGTCACCGCCCGCGACGTGCTCAGCCGTCTGTCGGCCATGGCGACGGACCGCTCGTTGGTGATCGCCACGCATATCCGCCGGGAGGCATCAATCGCCGACCGCATCGCCGTCATTGAAGGCGGCCGCATCATAGAAGTTTCGGGCCGTGGAGAGGCGGCGTTCGAAAAGGCGCTCGACCGGCTTCGGCCGGACTAGAGCTAGACTGCATACCCTCACGCGCCGGCCGGTGCTGAGGAACGCCTTGTACCCCGTGGGACCGTGGGAGAAAAACAATGGAACTAGATATCGTCGCGTTATCGCGCTTCCAATTCGCGCTGACGGCGCTTTACCACTTCCTGTTCGTGCCCTTGACGCTCGGCCTGTCCGTGCTGCTGGCGATCATGGAAACCGTCTATGTCATGACCGGCCGCCAGATCTGGCGGCAGATGACCAAATTCTGGGGCGGGCTGTTCGGCATCAATTTCGTGCTCGGCGTCGCCACCGGCATCGTCATGGAATTCCAGTTCGGCATGAACTGGAGCTATTACAGTTATTATGTCGGCGACATCTTCGGCGCGCCGCTGGCGATCGAGGGCTTGATGGCCTTCTTTCTCGAGGCGACCTTCGTCGGCCTGTTCTTCTTCGGCTGGGACAAGCTGTCAAAGGTCGGCCATCTGGTCGCCACCTGGGCGGTGGCGCTGGGCTCGAACTTTTCTGCCCTCTGGATCCTGATTGCCAATGGCTGGATGCAGAACCCTGTGGGATCGGCGCTCAATCCGCAGACGATGCGCATGGAGATCACAAGCTTCTTCGACGTGGTCTTCAACCCCGTTGCCCAGGCGAAATTCGTCCACACCGTGTCGGCGGGCTATGTCTGCGCCTCGATCTTCGTGCTCGGTGTTTCTGCCTGGTATATCCTCAAGGGTCGACATATCGAGCTTGCCAAGCGTTCGATGACGGTCGCCGCCTCCTTCGGTCTCGCTTCGGCTCTATCAGTCGTCGTGCTTGGCGACGAGAGCGGCTATCTCGCCACCGAGAACCAGAAGATGAAGCTCGCCGCGATCGAGGGTATGTGGAAGACGGAACCGGCGCCGGCAGCCTTCACCGCCTTCGGCTTCCCCGACCAGGAGGCGCGCGAGACGCATTTTGCCGTGCACATTCCCTGGGTCATGGGCCTGATCGGCACGCGCTCGCTGACCACCGAAATCCCCGGCATCGACAAGCTCGAACAGCAGGCCGAAACCCGGATCCGCGACGGCATCAAGGCTTACGACGCGCTGATGCAGATCCGTTCGGCACCGGCACAGGGTCAGGTTGCGCAGGAAGTGCGTACTTCCTTCGAGGATCTCGGCCATGATCTGGGCTACGCTCTTCTGCTGAAGCGCTACGTCGACGATCCGCGCCAGGCGACCGACGAGCAGATCGTTCAGGCTGCGCGTGATACGATCCCGCACGTGCCGACGCTCTTCTGGTCTTTCCGCATCATGGTGGGCCTCGGCATCTTCTTCATCCTATTGACCGCCACCTTCTTCTGGCTGTCGGCGCGCCGCCATCTCGACAAATATCCGCTGCTTCTCAGGATTGCCGTGCTGGCGATCCCCCTGCCCTGGGTCGCCATCGAGCTCGGCTGGGTCGTCGCCGAGTTCGGCCGCCAGCCCTGGGTGATCGAAGGCGTGCTGCCGACGGCAGCAGCCGTCTCCAGCCTCGGCGCCGGCACCGTGCTTCTGACCATCATCGGTTTTGGCGCACTTTATACCGTGTTGATCGTCATCGAGATGGGCCTGATGATCAAGGCGATCAAGCAAGGACCGGAGCCGGATGACGAGCCGGAAGCGATTCTGATTTCCGAAACCCTCGTCCCGGCCGCGGAGTGACCTGCCATGATCCTTCACGAACTCATCGACTATGAAACCCTGCGTCTCATCTGGTGGCTGCTGCTCGGCATCCTGCTGATCGCTTTTGCGACGACCGGCGGCTTCGATCTCGGCGTCGGCACGCTTCTGCCTTTCGTTGCCCGGACCGATGCGGAACGGCGCGTGGCGATCAACACCATCGGCGCCACCTGGGAGGGCAACCAGGTCTGGCTGATCCTCGGCGGCGGCGCCATCTTCGCCGCCTGGCCGCCGCTTTATGCGGTCTCCTTCTCGGGCTTCTATCTGGCGATGTTCGCGATCCTCTTCGCGCTCATCCTGCGCCCAGTCGGCTTCAAATATCGTTCGAAGCGGGAAAGCGCCAGCTGGCGGAGCGGCTGGGACTGGGCGCTCTTCGTCGGCGGTTTCGTGCCGTCGCTGATCTTCGGCGTGGCCGTCGGCAATGTGCTGCAGGGCGTACCCTTCCGCTTTGCCGACGATATGCGGATCTTCTACGAGGGCTCGTTCTTTGCCCTGCTCAACCCCTATGCGCTGCTCTGTGGCTTGCTTTCCCTATCGATGCTGACGATGCATGGTGCGGGTTGGCTGGTGTTGAAGTCGAGTGGCCCGGTCGCCGAGCGCGCCAGAAGCTATGGCAGCATCGCCGCCCTTGCCGTGATCGTGCTTTTCGCACTCGGTGGCCTCTTCCTGTGGATCGGCGTCGGTGGTTATCGCATCACCAGCGATATCAGCCCGATCGGCCCCTCCAATCCGCTGCTGAAGACCGTGGCGCTGGAGAAAGGCGCATGGCTGACCAACTACACCACCCATTCGTGGATGATCATCGCGCCGGTCCTCGGCTTCGTCGGCGCGGCACTGGCCTTCATTGCCGTGCGGGCAAGGCGCGAGGTCATGACGCTGCTCTTCAGCAAGGTGGCGATCTTCGGTATCATTTCGACGGTCGGCCTGTCGATGTTCCCGTTCATCCTGCCCTCCTCGCTCGATCTGCGATCGAGCCTGACGGTCTGGGATGCATCCTCCAGCCACATGACGCTGTTCATCATGCTGGTCGTGACGGCGATCTTCCTGCCGATCATCTTCGCCTACACAGCCTGGGTCTACAAGGTTCTGTGGGGCAAGGTCGATGAGAAGTCCATCACCGACAAGAACAGTCACGCTTACTGAGGGAGACGAAACGATGTGGTATTTTGCATGGATCCTCGGCCTGCCGCTGGCCGCAGCCTTCGCCGTCCTCAACGCCATGTGGTATGAGCTGATGGACGACGCAGCCAGGAAAAAAGCTTCCGAGCCACTTAAGTAGAAAAGCAAAGGGCGCGGTTCAAACCGCGCCCTCTCTATTGCTTCAGCCTTCCAGCCACTTCACCTGCTCGGGCGTCAGCTTGATGTCGAGCGCCGAGAGGCTGTCTTCCAATTCGGCGACGGTGCGCGGCCCGATCAGCGGAATGACCGGGAAAGGCTGGGCGATCACATAGGCAAGTGCGATGTGGATCGGATTGCGGCCGAGCTTGTTGGCAAGCTCGATGGCGCGGTCCCTGCGTCCGAAATTACGCTCGGAATACCAGACCCGGACGATCTCCTCATCGTCCCGTTTGTCGCGGCCGGCGCGGTCGGTAAAGAAGCCGCGGCCCTGGCTCGACCAGGCAAAGTTCGGGATCTGTTTCTCGTTCAGCCATTTCTTCCAGTCGTCGTCGGAAGCAGCAACGCAGCCGGCCCAGATCGGATCGAGCATTTCGGCAAGCGAGAAGTTGTTGGAAAGCGCTGCCGGCGCCGTCTTGCCGGTCTTTTCGGCATAGGCGATCGCTTCGTCGAAGCGCGCCCTTGTCCAGTTCGAGCCACCGAATATGCCACGGATGCGTCCACGCTTGACCTCGGCATCCATGGCATCGACGAACTCGCCGACGGGCACGTCGGTATTGTCGCGATGCATGAAATAGATGTCGACATAGTCGGTCTTCAGCCGGGCAAGCGACTGGTCGAGCTGCTTTGCGATCATATCAGGATAGCAGAGCGGCGAATGGGCGCCCTTGCCGATCAGCACGATCTCCTCGCGAGCCACCTTGCGGCTCGTGTGCCAGTCACCGAAGATCGCCTCTGTCTTGCCACCGCCATAGACATAGGCCGTGTCGAAGGCATTGCCGCCGGCTTCGTAAAAGGCGTCGAGCGTCAGCGAGGCAGAGGCGAAGTTCGGGAAGAATTCGAAGCCGAGTGTAACGACCGAGGCGGGCTTCGAAATGCCAGGAATCTGACGCTGCGGAACGGTATTGCCGCGCGCGATCGCGCCGCCGGCAATGTTTGCCGTGCGTTTGCTGGCTTTTTCCACGCCGTATTCGAGGCCGACCGAGGCACGCCACTGGTCGAGCACACGCAGGTTTCCGATCGAATCCGCCCAGCTCATGCCGGGAGAGCTGAATTCAGTCTTGCCGGCGCGGATGGCATCGCCGGCCGCGTCCGCCTCGAAGGAATAGAGCCAGCGATCCTCCCTGAGTTCGACGGTTTCTCGGCTGCTGCCCTTGAAGATCTCGATCTTGCCGACACCACCCTTGTGGCCGGAGGCAAACCAGAAGTCCTGGACCTCGATCCGGCCTTCCGAGCCGATGATGCGCAGCACATTGTCCTGCTGCGCCATGATCGAGCAGGAGACTTCGGCGATGATCTCGTTGGGGAACTTGAGGACGGCCGATGCCCATTCATCGACACCGCTCTCTCCGAGATGGGCGACGCCCGAGACCTTCTCCGGTTCGAGGAAGGCCTTGCCTTCCGCGGCGCCGGCAATCAGTCTGGCCATCGAGACCGGATAACCGCCGACATCGAGAATGCCGCCACCGGCGGTGTCGTTGGCGAAAAGCCGGTGTTCCGGCTTATAGCTGCCCATGTTGAAGCCGAAGCTCGAGCGGATGATGCGAACGGTGCCGACGACGCCGCTTTTGACGAGTTCGACCAGCTTCTCCGTCTGCGGATGCACGCGGTACATGAAGGCTTCCCCGGCGAAGACGCCGGCTTTTTTCGCCTCGTAATAAACCGCTTCGGCATCGTAGGCCGAGAGTGCGATCGGTTTTTCCACCAGGATGTGCTTGCCGGCGCGTGCCGCTTTGATCGCCCATTCGGCGTGGCCGGTGTGAGGGACGGCGATATAGATCGCATCGATCTCCTTGTCGGAGAGCAACGCCTCGTAACCATCGACGATGCGGGCGCCGGGGAAACCTTCGGCAAGACCCGGCTTTGCAGGATTGCGGGTGGCGATCGCCACCAGTCTGCCGGTGCGCGAATGAGCGACGCCATCGGCAAAGGTGCGGGCGATGGTGCCGGGGCCGATGATGCCCCAGCGGATCGGTTGATCTGAAGTCATGGAAAATCCTCTTTCGTCTTTGTGTCCTGGGATTTTAGTTCAGCGAAGCCGCTTGCCGGCGCCGTCGAAAAGGAATGAGCGGTTGGCGGGAAGGCCGACTGTCAGCGTGTCGCGATTGCCGACGACGCGCGATTCCGGCCGCTCGATGATCAGTTGCTCGGGGCCTATGGTGGCGTAGATGTAACTGGTATTGCCGAGGTGTTCGGCGACGTCGATGGTGACGGTGAGGTCGGCATCGCCCGTGCCCGCATCGACGAAATGTTCGGGACGGATGCCGAGCGTCACTTTTGCGCCGGCTTCGATGGTATCGGCGACCGGCAGCGTCAGGCGGGTATTGGCGTCGCTTTCCAGCGCGATCACCGCCCTGCCCGGCTGCGTCTCAACCACCACGGCCTTAAGGAAATTCATCTTCGGCGAGCCGACGAAGCCGGCGACGAACTGATTGGCGGGATCATCGTATAGGTCGAGCGGCGCGCCGATCTGCTCGATATTGCCGGCGCGCAGCACGACGATCCTGTCGGCGAGCGTCATCGCTTCCGTCTGGTCGTGGGTGACGTAGATCATCGTCGTACCGAGCTTCTTGTGCAGTCTTGATATCTCGACGCGCATCTGTACGCGCAGTTCGGCGTCGAGGTTCGACAAAGGTTCGTCGAACAGGAAGACCTGTGGTTCGCGGACGATGGCGCGGCCGATCGCGACGCGCTGGCGCTGACCGCCGGAAAGCTGCTTCGGCCGACGCTTCATCAACTCGGTGATCTGCAGTATCTCTGCGACATGGCGCACGCGCCGCTCGGTGTCGCCCTTCGGATTGCCATTCATGCGCAGGCCGAAGCTCAAATTTTCCTCGACGGTCAGGTGCGGATAGAGCGCGTAGGACTGGAAGACCATGGCGATGCCGCGATCGGCGGGCTCGACGTCGTTGACGACCCTGCCGCCGATCTGAAGCTCGCCTGACGTAATGTCCTCGAGGCCGGCGATCATCCTGAGCAGCGTGGACTTGCCGCAGCCGGACGGGCCGACGAAGACGACGAATTCGCCGTCCTTCACCTCCAGATTGGCGCCGTGGATGATCTCAAAGCCGCCGAAGCGCTTGACGATGTTGCTGAGTGAAAGCTCTGCCATGCAGCCTCCCGATTATTTGGCCGATTATTTGATTGCGCCGGCCGCGATGCCGGCGATGAAATGGCGTTGAAGAGCCACGAAGATGACGAGGATCGGCGCCGTCAGCAGTACCGCGCCGGCCATGATGCCGCCCCAGGAGACCTTGGTGAGACCGATCAGCGTTCCCAATGCCACCGGCGCCGTCATCATCCCCGGCCTGGAATTGATCAGCAGCGGCCAGAGGTAATTGTTCCACGAGTGTAGGAAAAGAATGATCGCCAATGCGGCCATGGTCGGCCGCGCTAGCGGCAAAGCGATGCGCAGGAAGATCTGCCATTCCTTGACGCCCTCGACCCGGGCGGCATCGAAAAGCTCGCCCGGCATCATCGAGAAAGACTGCCGCATGAACAGCACGCCGAGCGAATTGAACAGCGGTGGCACGATCAGAGCCACCCAGGTGTTTGCCAGCTTGAACTCGCGCGCCACCATGATGAATTGCGGAATGACGACCACGGAGAAAGGAAGCGTGATCGTGCCGAGGATGATGGCGATGACCACGGAGCGGCCGACGAAACGGTAACGTGCCAGTGCCCAGCCGGCCATCGAAGTCAGCAGCACCGAGAGCACTGTATAGATCAGCGCGACGCCGATGGAGATCACCATCGCACCGATGAAATCGGTATCGGCCTGCAGGTTCTTGAAATTCTCGACAAAGTTGGTCGATGGCCAGAGCACGATGTCAGGGCTGAAGATGCCGTTGTCGGGCATCGTGGAGAAGACGAACATCATCCAGAGCGGAAACAGCCAGACGAGAGCAAGCGGCGCCAGTGCAGCATGCAGCGCGATCTGACGCAGCAGAAGGGATTGCGATTTGGATCTCATTTCGGATCCCTCCCGAACCAGAGATTGAAAAGCGAGATCGCCACGGCAAGGGCTGCTATCGTATAGGCGATCGCCGAGGCATAACCGAAGTTCAATGAGGTGAAGCCCTGGCGGTAGAGCAGCAGACCGAGGGTCTCCGTGCCGCCGCCCGGACCACCGCGATAGGTGATGAGGTAGGGCTCGGTGAAGAGCTGCATGGTGCCGATCACCGAAAGAACCACGCAAAAGAGGATGATCGGTTTCAGAAGCGGCAGGGTGATATGAAAGAATTGCTGGATCTTGCTCACCCGGTCGAGTGTCGCTGCCTCGTAAACGTCCTCGGGGATCGACTGCAGTCCGGCAAGGAGGATGATGGCGTTATAGCCCGCCCAGCGCCATGTGACGGCGATGATCAACACCGCCATTGCCGCATTCGCATTGTCGAACCAGGAAACCGGACTGAGGCCGATTGCTGAAATCAATTTGTTGATGATTCCGAAATCGAGGCTGAACATCAGCCGGAACACGGCGGCATAGGCGACCTCGCCGACGACGACGGGGGCAAAGAAGGCGAAGCGAAAGAGCGGACGCGCTTTCAGCAGCGGTGAATTGAGCAGCACCGCCATCACGGTTGCAAGCGCGATCATGATGGGCACCTGGATAACCAGGATGATTAGCGTGTTGTAAAGAGCGTTGTAGAAGGCCGGGTCATAGAAGAGCCGGCCCCAATTGGCCTGGAAGCTGTATTTCCACGGATTGATGCGGGTGTTCTGAAAGGAGATCAGGAACGAATTGATGATTGGCCAGAGCCAGAAGGTGGCAAAGACCAGCAGATAGGGGGCGAGGAACGCATAGGCGCTCCGGGTTCTGAACGGCATCGGGCCTCCTCCTCACAAAACCAACGAATGATCATCCGCCTTGCGGCGGACCGAGAGCCGGGCGCGTCAAGCGCCCGGCTTCGTCATTCACTGCGCGATCGGAAGGCCGGTCGCCGAAGCGATCTGGTTGGCGGCATCGTCGAGAGCCGCCTTCGCATCGGGATAGCCGCCGGAGAAGAACTTCGTCTGCGTCGCCTTGTAGATGGCGTCGGCATCGCTCTGGAAGGCGGTGCCGCGGCTCGGTACGATCTTCGGCAGCGTCGCCAGGATATCGGCCCAGACCTTCTGGCCGCCCCAATAGGGCTGCGCCTCACTGACGAAGGGATCCTTCTCGGCCGAAAGCAGTGACGGGACCAGACCGAACTCTTTCAGCATGGTGATCTGACCCTCATCCGTGCCGAGGGCGTAGTTGACGAATTTCCAGGCGGCTTCCTTATTCGCGGACGTCGCCGAAATGGCGAGCGACGAACCGCCGAGATTGGCCGCATGCGGACCATCTGCCGTCAGGCTAGGCATTCTGTAGACACCCCATTTGCCCTTGAGATCGGGAGAGGTCGAGCGCACCGTGCCCTCATACCAGCCGCCATACATCTGGCTCGCAGCCTTGCCAGCGGTATCGGCCTGGATTTTTTCTTCCCAGTTGGCCGCCGTCAGCGTGCCGGCATCCTTCATCTCCTTCACCTTTTGCAGCGTGGCGACGCAGGCCGGCTGGTTGATGGTGATATTCTGACCGTCGGTCGAGTAATAGCCGCAACCCTGTTCGTTGGCGATCATGCGAAACCATTCGCTGTCGCCGTTGAAGTCGGCCTGGGCCATGACGACGCCGGGATTGGCGGCGGAAATCTTCTTGCCGGCAGCGATGAAATCGTCCCAGGTGTTGATCGTGCTCGGATCGACGCCGGCCTTTTCGTAGAGGTCGCGGCGGTAAAAGACGGCGACAGGGCCGGAATCCCACGGCATGGCGTAGGCGACGTCGCCGACCTCGAGCTCGGTGCGCTTGAATTCGGGGAATTTCGCCTGAATGTCGGCCGTGTAACCGAGCTCCTTCAGATTGGCGAAGCAATCCGGGAAACGGCTCCAGAAGATTTCAGCCTCGAAGTTTTCGATGCTGACGATATCGGGCAAGCCATCGCCACCGGCGGCGCAGGCAGCCAGCGTCTTGTCGAAGACCTGGCCGTTTCCAAGATCCTCCACCGTGATCTTGATATCGGGAAACTGTTTGTTGAAGCCTGCAAGTGTGGACTTGAGCCCTGACGCGGCCGTATTCCAGCTCCAGATGGTGAGATTAGCCGACTGCGCGTATGCGGAGCCGGAAGCAAGCACTGCGACAGCTGCGGTCGCAGCGAGAAGTTTGAAGCGCATTGAAAATCCTCCCTTTTCAATTGCCGATCTTTCACGAACGCGGTTAGACTATCTGTAAGGGAGCGGGTGTCTCCTAAAAAGGGAACATGAATTTGGCGGAAAGTAAGGTCGGCACACGTGCAATCTATCAGCCCGGCGCGAGCAGTATCGAAGGTTTGCCGACAGCGCTGCAGATGTTTCATGCCCATCCGCCTGTTATGGCCATGCCGCACTGGCACGCGCAGGTCGAAGTCAACTACGTGATGCGCGGCACCGTGCACTACCGGATGAGTGACCACGAATTCCGGCTGAACGCCGGCGAAATGTGCCTCTTCTGGGGTGGTCAGCCGCATCAGATGGACGAATCCTCAGACGATTCGCTCTATGCCGGCGCCCATCTGCCTCTCGTCTATTTCTTCCGGCTGCGCCTGCCGATCAGCGTTTCCAGCCGGCTTATGAAGGGTGAGACGCTGCTGACCTCGGCGACCGATGCCGCCGACAACGAAAACTTCACCCGCTGGTTCCGCTATGCCAACTCAGGCGATGCCGCCAAGGCCCAGCACGCCGTCGACGAGTTGCTGCTGCGCATCGAGCGGATCGCGCTCGAACCTTATTCGATGACGTCGCAAGCCATCATCAGTCTCGAAGGCGATCACCCGCACCCGCATTCCTCGCGCAGCGTCGCGCGCATGTGTGATTTCATCGCCGCCAATTTCCTGCACGACATCGATTCGGTCGATATCGCCCGCGCCGCCGACCTGCATCCGAAATATGCGATGAACCTGTTCAAGCGATCGACCGGCATGACGCTCAGCAAATATGTGACGCTGCTGCGGCTGTCGCGCGCTCAGGCGATGCTGATGAGCGAGGGCGCCAACGTGCTGCAGGTGGCGATGGACAGCGGCTTCGGCTCGATCAGCGCCTTCAACAAATCCTTCCGCCACATCGCCGGCATGTCGCCGTCGGACTTCCGCCGCGATATCCGGCTGGTGACGACGGTCCCGGCCGGCGCTTTCCGGAACTAGCTCAGGCCCAGCCGCAATTCGGCGTTCTGTGCGTTCTGCCTGTGCTTGTTTTTCACTGGGCAAAAAAGAACCAACGCCTAAGGTGGCGGCAGAATGCGCACATTTTCTGTGCAAGTGCATGCACTATTGCATTTGTCAGGGAATTGATGCCATCGCACCCTCATTAAAATCAATGATTTAAAATTTGGCACACACTTTGCTTCGATAGTTGCAGAGTTGGTGGCTAGGGTTCCGGCGTCGCAAGGCGTGGCTGGTCCGAGAGCTGCCACCGGCAGGGGAGACATCCCGCCGGGTGCACGGCGGGACAAAAGCCCGGGAGACCTCGTAAGCCAAGGGATTGGCGGCACGATGGTCATTGCCGATCCCTTTTGAAGAAAAGCAAAAGGGGAATTTCAATGCAGACTTTTTCGAAGATTCTATCGATTACCGCACTGACGGCGTCCCTGGCGCTGGGACTGGGCTCCATCGCCAAGGCCGAACAGAAGACCGACTTCAAGGTCGCCTGGTCGATCTATGTCGGCTGGATGCCCTGGGGTTATGCCGCTGATCACGGCATCGTCAAGAAATGGGCCGACAAATACGGCATCAAGATCGAGGTGACCCAGTTCAACGACTACGTCGAATCGATGAACCAATATACGGCCGGCGCCTTCGATGCCGTGACGCTGACCAACATGGACGGCCTGTCGATCCCGGCTGCCGGCGGCGTCGATACGACGGCCGTGATTGTCGGCGACTTTTCGAACGGCAATGATGCTGTCATCCTCAAGGACAAGGCGAGCCTGGCCGACATCAAGGGACAGAACGTCAATCTCGTTGAATTTTCCGTCTCGCACTACCTTCTCGCCCGCGCACTCGAAAGCATCAAGCTGACCGAGCGCGACGTGAAAGTGGTCAACACCTCCGACGCCGATATGGTCGCCGCCTACAAGACGGCTGACGTGACTGCTGTCGTCACCTGGAACCCGTTGGTCTCGACCATTCTCGAGGATCCCACGGCCAAGAAGGTCTTCGACAGCTCGCAAGTGCCGGGCGAGATCATCGACCTGATGGTCGCCAATTCAGGCGTGCTGAAGGACAATCCGAATTTCGGCAAGGCGCTCGCCGGCATCTGGTATGAAACCGCAGCACTGCTGACTGCCGACAATGCCGACGGCAAGGCTGCCCGCGAGGCGATGGGCCAGGCATCGGGCACCGATCTCAAGGGCTTCGAATCCCAGCTTGCCGCTACCAAGCTGTTTGCCAAGCCGGCCGATGCCGTTGCCTTCACGGCCTCGGGCAGCCTGCCGAAAACAATGGATCTCGTCCGCAACTTCCTGTTCGAAAAAGGCCTGCTCGGCAATGGCGCGCCATCGGCCGACGTCATCGGCATCGAAATGCCTGACGGCAAGGTCCTCGGCGACAGCGGCAACGTCAAGCTGCGCTTCACCGAGACCTACATGAAGGCCGCCGCCGACGGTTCGCTCTGAGCCATGTCAAAGCAGCGGTGCGGCGTTGACCGCACCGCCCACCCTTCATCAGCGGAGCTTTCCCTATGCGCTGGATCAACACGAGGCCGAGCCGGGGCGCGCAGCTTGCCTTGACGCTGCTGCCCTTCGTGCTGCTGATTGTTGCCTATACTTTCGGCTCGGCAGCACGATTGGCGGAAAACGCCAACGACAAGCTGCTGCCCGGCCTTGCCGGTTTTGCCGATGCGATCGACCGCCTCGCCTTCATCGCCGATCCGCGCACCGGCCAATACCTGCTCTGGTCCGATACCGGGGCGAGCCTGATCCGCCTGCTTGCCGGCCTTGGCATCTCCACGATCACCGCGCTCGTCATCGGCATGCTGATCGGCATGTTGCCGTATCTCCGAGCCCTGCTCTCGCCCTTCGTCGCCGTCATCTCGATGGTGCCGCCGCTGGCGCTGCTACCGATCCTCTTCATTGCCATGGGTCTCGGTGAAGCCTCCAAGATCGCGCTGATCGTCATCGGCGTCGCGCCGACGATGATCCGTGATCTTGCGCTGAAGGCACTGGAGCTGCCACGCGAACAGATCGTCAAGGCTGAAACACTCGGCGGTTCCTCCTGGCAAATCGGCCTTCGTGTCGTGCTGCCGCAGATCCTGCCGCGGCTGATCACCTGCCTGAGGCTTCAGCTTGGCCCCGCCTGGCTGTTCCTGATCGCTGCCGAGGCGATTTCGTCGGATTCCGGTCTCGGCTACCGCATCTTCCTCGTCCGCCGCTATCTCTCGATGGACATCATCTTTCCCTATGTCGTCTGGATCACGCTGCTCGCCGTGATCATGAATTATATCCTCGATCGCATCCGCATCGCCGTCTTCCCCTGGTCTGAGCTGGAGAAGCAGGCATGAGCGAACTGGTGATCGAAAAAGTCTGGAAAGAGTATGGCGACCAGATCGTGCTTGAGGACGTGTCGCTGACTGTCGCTTCGCGCGCCTTCGTCGCCCTTGTCGGCCCGTCCGGCTGCGGCAAGTCGACGTTCCTGCGCATGCTGCTCGGCCAGGAGCGGCCGACGCGAGGGACCATCCTGCTCGACGGCGAAACACTGCCGCAGGAGCCGGGCCCGGATCGCGGCGTCGTCTTCCAGCGCTACTCCGTCTTCCCGCATCTGACAGTCCTTGGAAATGTGCTGCTCGGGCGTGAACTCTCGGCGTCGCGCTACAAGGCCAAGCTTTTTGGCGCGGCCCGCCGCGACGCCGTCGACGAGGCACGGCGGCTGATTGCCGAAGTCGGCCTTTCCGGCGCCGAGGACAAATATCCAGCGCAACTATCAGGCGGCATGCAGCAGCGCCTGGCGCTGGCGCAGGCGCTGATCATGAAACCGAAGGTGCTGCTGCTCGATGAGCCCTTCGGCGCGCTCGACCCCGGCATCCGTGCCGAAATCCACACATTGATGAAGCGGCTCTGGCACGAAACGCAGATGACCGTCGTCATGGTGACGCACGACATGCGCGAGGCCTTCACGCTGGCGACGCGGGTCGTGGCCTTCGAGCGTCGGCGTGATCGCCCGGAGGAAAAGGAGCGCTACGGCGCGACGATCACCAAGGACATTTCGATCTGGCCGCCGAGGCTTGCCGGCGCGCCCACCGTCTTCAGCCCCGACCGGGACGGCCCGGTCATTTCTCTGGGCCTTCGCCGGGACGACCCGGCTTCCAGTCCGTCAGGAGAAAAACCATGATGCATGTCAGACGTTCGCCCGAGGAAATCGCTGCCAACCGGCAGCGTTACGAGGAACATCAGAAGAAGGGGCTGGAATTTGCGCCGAAGGCCTTGCCGGCCCCGAGCCCCCTTCCCGCCCCCGCAATCGATGCGGCTGCGATCATCCATCAGGAAACCATCCCCGGCGGCTGGTACTGGTCGACCGCGCTGAAGCGCGGCGAAGCGCTTCGCATCGATCAGGGCGAAGGCGGATCGACCGTGGCGCTCGTTGCCTGGAACGCCGCTGACACGAGCGAACGGCTCAATCTCGTCGATACGGTCAAGGTGCAGTGGACGACCGCCCTCGGCAAGGGCCGCGTCATCTTCTCAGACATGGGCCGGGTGATGTTTTCGCTGATCGAGGACAGCTCCGGCGCCCACGACTGCCTGATGGGCGGCTCGACGGCAGCTTCGAACGCTGCAAAATATCCCGGCGTCAAGACCCGCAACACCCGCGACAATCTCGTGCTCGTCGCCGGCAAGCTTGGTTTCACCAGGCGCGACATCCCTGGGATTCTCAATCTCTTCGCCCCGGTCCGCGTCGACGATGACGGTGGCTTCCACTGGCGCGGCAAACTCTCCAACAGCGGCGACTATACCGAACTGCGCGCCGAAATGGACATGATCGTCGGCTTCTCCAATTGCCCGCATCCGCTCGATCCCGATCCTGTTTATGCGCCGAAGCCGGTGCTCGTCACGCGCTTTCGCGCCCCCGTACCCGCGGTCGACGACCTCTCGCGCACGGCGACCGCCGAAGCCCTTCGCGGCTTCGAAAACAACGCCTCGATACTGGCCTGAGGGAGGATGACGATGACCGATTTCATCAAGACTTCAGCTTCGCGCAGCCTCGAAAATGCCGTGCAGGACCATTTCATCCCGGCCGAAGCGCCGTGGTCCGGCATCGTCCGCAAGGGTCAGACCATCCGCATCGAGGACAGCTACGGCCAACAGGCAATCGATACGCTGTTTTATCGCGCCGATGATTTTGCCGAGCGTTATTCCAACCAGGATACGATGCGGGCGCAAGGTGGCGCCTATATCGGCACCGGCACGAAGATCATCTCGAACGAGGGCAACGTCATGCTTGTCATGACGGCCGATAGCTGCGGCCGCCACGATACATCCGCCGGCGCCTGCTCCTGCGAGAGCAACACGGTGCGCTTTGGCCACGGCACCAAATACCTGCATGCCTGCCGCGACAATTTCGTGCTCGAGGTGACAAAGCACGGCATGGGCAAGCGCGACATCGTGCCGAACATCAATTTCTTCATGAACGTGCCGATCAAGCCGAACGGCGAGATGACCATCGTCGACGGCATTTCCGCGCCTGGCGACTATGTCGAGCTGGTGGCGGAGATGGACGTGCTCTGCGTCATCTCCAATTGTCCGCAGATCAACAATCCCTGCAACGGTTTCGATCCGACGCCGATCCGGGTGCTGATCTGGGATGGCGAGGACTGATCGATGTTCACCAAGGTTCTTATCGCCAATCGCGGCGAAATCGCCGTCCGCGTCATCCGCACATTGAAGAGGATGGGCATCGCCTCAGTTGCCGTCTATTCCGATGCCGACCGGTTCTCGAAGCCGGCGCTGACCGCTGATGAGGCCGTCCGCCTCGGCCCGGCACCTGCTTCCGAAAGTTATCTTGACGTCGATGCCGTCATTGCTGCCTGCAAGGCGACGGGCGCCGAGGCCGTGCATCCAGGCTACGGCTTCCTCTCGGAGAATATCGGTTTTGCCGAGCGGCTCGCCGCCGACGGCATCGCCTTCATCGGCCCGCGGCCGGAACATCTGTCAGCCTTCGGCCTGAAGCACACGGCGCGCGAACTGGCAAAGGCGAGCGGCGTGCCGCTGCTGCCCGGCACCGATCTCTTGCAGAGCGTCGAGGATGCACTTTCGGCTGCCGAGACCGTCGGTTATCCCGTCATGCTGAAGAGCACGGCCGGCGGCGGCGGCATCGGCATGCAGCTCTGCGCCGATGCAGCAAGCCTCAAGGCCTCTTTCGAAAGCGTCCAGCGGACCGCGCGCGCCAGCTTCGGTGATGCGCGCGTCTACATCGAGCGTTTCGTTGCCGAAGCGCGCCATGTCGAGGTGCAGATCTTCGGCGACGGCAAGGGCCGCGTGATCGCGCTCGGCGAACGCGACTGCTCGCTGCAGCGGCGGAACCAGAAGGTCGTCGAGGAGACGCCTGCTCCTGGCCTTTCCGGGGAGACAAGGGCGCGGCTGCACAAGGCGGCGGTCGATTTGGGAAGCTCGGTCTCCTATGAATTGGCTGGCACCGTCGAATTCATCTATGATCCCCAGCGCGAGGAATTCTATTTCCTCGAGGTCAATACCCGTCTTCAGGTCGAGCATCCGGTGACGGAGGCCGTCTTCGGTATCGATCTCGTCGAATGGATGATCCGGCAAGCGGCCGGCGAGGACGTGCTCTCGGGTGCTAAGGCCCTGACGCCGAAGGGTGCGGCGATCGAGATGCGTATCTATGCCGAGATGCCGCATGCCGATTTCCGACCGAGCGCCGGCCTTTTGACCGAGGTCATTTTTCCGGAAAGCGCCCGTGTCGACGGCTGGATCGAGACGGGAACCGAGGTCACGCCCTTCTATGACCCGATGCTTGCCAAGCTGATCGTGGCGGCGGAAGACCGGCCGGCGGCGATCGAGAAGCTGAAGACAGCGCTCGCCGAAACGTCGATATCAGGCATCGAGACCAATCTCGATTATTTGAGAACGATCGCCGCTTCCGAATTGCTGGCCAGCGCCAAGGTGGCAACGACGGCTCTACGCGACTTCGCCTTCGTTCCCGATGTCGTTGAGGTTCTCGCGCCCGGCGCCCAGTCGAGCATCCAGGAACTGCCGGGCCGGCTCGGCCTCTGGCATGCCGGCGTGCCGCCGAGCGGGCCGATGGACGAGCGCTCCTTCCGCCATGCCAACCGGCTGGTCGGCAACGACGATGTGACGGCAGCACTCGAACTGACCGTTTCCGGTCCGACATTGCGGTTCTATGCCGACCAGACGATCGCGCTTGCCGGCGCCCGGATGCCTATGACATGCGACGGCGCAAGATTGCCGCATGACACCCCGGTATTGATCCGTGCCGGCCAGGTTCTGTCGATCGGTGCGATCGAAGGACCGGGGCAGCGCGCCTACCTCGCGGTCGCCGGTGGTTTTGCCGCTCCCGTTGTGCTCGGCTCGCGCGCGACCTTCGGCCTTGGCCAATTCGGCGGCAACGCCACCGGCACCCTGAAGACAGGGCATGTGCTGCACTTTGCCCGCCAAGTACCGGCTGAACCGGTGAGACCAGCGACGGAGGCAGCCGTCTTGACGCGCGAATGGGATGTCGGCGTCGTCTATGGCCCGCACGGGGCTCCCGATTTCTTTCAGGATGGGGATATCGAGACGCTGTTTTCGACCGCCTACGAGGTCCATTTCAACAGCGCCCGCACCGGCGTTCGCCTCATCGGTCCCGCCCCGGTTTGGGCACGTAGCGACGGCGGTGAGGCGGGACTGCACCCCTCCAACCTGCACGATAATGCCTATGCGATCGGGGCGATCGATTTCACCGGCGATATGCCGATCATTCTCGGCCCCGACGGTCCGAGCCTTGGCGGCTTCGTTTGCCCGGCGGTGATTACCCGCGATGAGCAGTGGAAGATGGGCCAGTTCAAGCCCGGCGACCGCATCCGTTTTCATGCAGTAGTACGGCCGGAAGACCCGATCGCTGGCCCGGCGGCGCGGCGGCCCTCGGAAGAAGCAGGTTCGCCGATCCTCGGCATCAGCGAGGATGGCCCGGTTTCTGTCGTCTATCGCCGCCAGGGCGACGACAATCTGCTCGTCGAATATGGGCCGATGACGCTCGATATCGCGCTGCGGCTGCGGGTGCACCTGCTGATGCAGGCGGTCATCGAGGCCCACCTTCCCGGCGTCGTTGACCTCACCCCCGGCATCCGCTCGCTGCAGATCCATTATGACGGCACGCAGCTGACGCGTCGGCGTCTGCTGGGGCTGCTCTCCGAGATTGAGGCGACGCTTCCGGCAGCGCAGGAGGTCACGGTGCCGAGCCGCATCGTGCATCTGCCGCTTTCCTGGAACGATCCGGATGCGGAGCTTGCGATGCGCAAATATCAGGAACTCGTGCGCCCGAACGCACCCTGGTGCCCGTCGAATATCGAGTTCATCCGCCGTATCAACGGCCTTCCCGACGAACAGGCCGTCCGCGATATCGTCTTTGATGCCAGCTACCTGGTGCTCGGTCTCGGCGACGTCTATCTCGGTGCGCCGGTTGCGACCCCGACCGATCCGCGCCACCGTCTCGTGACGACGAAGTATAATCCCGCCCGCACCTGGACGCCTGAGAATGCCGTCGGCATCGGCGGCGCCTATATGTGCATTTACGGCATGGAAGGACCGGGCGGCTACCAGCTCTTCGGCCGCACCATCCAGGTCTGGAACACATGGCGGGAGACGCCGGCTTTTGCCAGGGGCAAACCCTGGCTGCTGAACTTCTTCGACCAGATCCGTTTCTTTCCGGTCAGCAATCAGGAGCTGACGGAGGCGCGCGCCGCCTTCCCGCATGGCGGCTATCCGATCCGGATTGAGGAGACGGAATTCTCCTATGCTGCCTATGAGAAGGAATTGCAGGTCAATTCGGCGTCGATCGGCCGCTTCAAGGCAACCCAGCAGGCTGCCTTCGATACTGAGCGCCAGCGCTGGAAGGAAGCCGGGCTCGACAGCTTCGTCACCGACGAAGGCACGGGCGAAAGTCCGGATGGGGATATTCCCGACGGCTGCTTTGGGGTTGCCAGCGCCGTACCCGGCAATATCTGGAAATTGCTGGTCGAGCCGGGTGCCTCGGTTGCGGCCGGCGATACACTCGCCATCATCGAATCGATGAAAATGGAAATCAACGTCACCGCCCATGCGGCAGGCCGCGTCCGCGACCTGCGTGCCGGGCCGGGAAGAAACGTCAAAGCCGGCGATATCATCGTCGTTCTGGAGGAATGCTGACATGCTGCCGACCATCCTCGATCTCTCAAGCCTTCGCGCCGCCTATCAATCCGGCCTGACGCCGCTCGACGCCATCGAAGAGGTGATTGCGCGGCGTGCCGCCTCGAAAGATCCGGCGATCTTCATCATGGCGGTGCCCGACGAGGAGCTGCGGGCCGCCGCCAAAGCCTTGATGGCGCGGGCGCCTGAGGCAAACAGCCTGCCGCTCTGGGGCGTGCCCTTCGCGGTCAAGGACAATATCGATGCCGCCGGCCTGCCGACGACGGCCGCCTGCCCGGCATACGAATATCGGCCGGAAGCGGACGCTACCGTCGTTGCGCGGCTGAAGGCAGCCGGCGCCATCATCATCGGCAAGACCAATCTCGACCAGTTCGCGACCGGCCTCAACGGCACGCGCTCGCCCTATGGCGCGCCGCGTTCGGTCTTCGATGCGGCCTATATCTCCGGCGGATCGAGCTCCGGATCATCAGTCACGGTTGCTTCCGGCCTCGCGGCGTTCGCACTCGGTACCGATACGGCGGGCTCGGGCCGGGTGCCGGCTGCCTTCAACAATCTGGTCGGCATCAAGCCAACGCCGGGCCTTCTGCCGAATACCGGCGCCGTGCCCGCCTGCAAGAGCGTCGACTGCATAACGATTTTTGCCGCGACCGTCGGCGACGGTGTTGCGATCCGCAAGGTCGCCGAAGGCTTCGATGCCGCCGATGCTTTCTCGCGTCACGCCAAGCCGGCGAACCTGCCGGTATCGGGCGTGCGCATCGGCGTCCTGACCGATGCCGAACGGGAATTCTTCGGCGACAAGGAGGTGGAGGCGCTCTACGACCAGGCGATCGAGCGGGCCAGAAGGCTCGGCGCCATCATCGTGCCGTTCGATTACGCGCCATTCCGCGAGGCCGCCGCCCTTCTCTATGATGGGCCTTGGGTCGCCGAACGTCTGGCGGCGGTCGAAGATTTCCTCGCCACGAACGCGGCTGATTTCGACCCGACGGTCAGAGGGATTATCGAAGGCGCCAAGGGCAAAACCGCGGTCGAGGCTTTCAACGGCCGATACCGGCTGGAAGAATTGCGTCGCAAGACCGAGGCCGAATGGGAAAAGGCCGACGTGCTTCTGCTGCCGACGGCGCCGACTACCTACACGGTCGCCGACATGCTGGCCAATCCCGTCGTGCTCAACGGCCGCCTCGGTCGCTACACCAATTTCGTCAACCTGCTCGATTGCGCGGCGATCGCCGTTCCGGCCGGCTTCGGAAAAGGTGGGTTGCCGAGCGGCGTTACCGTCATCGCACCTGCCTTCACCGACGATGCGCTGGCACCACTTGCCGATGCGCTGCACCGCGCAGCAAGCTCCGGCATGGGCATCGACCGGCAGGCTGCGATCCCCGAAGCAAGCCGTGTTGTGCCCGGCGATGACGGTTTTATCGAAATTGTGGTCGTCGGTGCGCATCTGACCGGCATGCCGCTCAATCACGAACTGGCAGGCGCAGGCGGGCGTCTGGTCAAGACCTGCCGCACATCAGGCGATTATCGCCTCTTCGTCTTACCCGATACCACGCCGCCGAAACCGGGGCTGCTGCGCGAGCCCGGCCACAAGGGTCAGGGGCTGGAGGTCGAGGTCTGGGCACTGCCGGCCGATGCTTTCGGCAGGTTCGTCCAGAAGATTCCGGCACCCCTCGGCATCGGTAAGCTGACGCTCGAAGACGGTTCCAGCGTCTCTGGCTTCGTCTGCGAGGCGCATGCGGTGAAAGGTGCCGAGGAAATCACCGCTCTTGGCGGCTGGCGCAACTATATTAGCGCCAAGCTGGCGAGCTGAGGAGAGCCTAACATGGCGGCAAAACTCGTCTGGCGCCTGATCGATCTGCTGCGGGACGGTTTGACCGCCCGCAGCGAAGCGATCGGCAGAACCTGTGTCAGCCCTGGCGGTTCTGAGAGCGTTCGGCAAGTTCGACGATAATGCCGTCGGGGTCGCGAACGAAGGCGATCTTGTTCAGCATCTCGGAGTGGACAGCGAAGCGCGGCCGCTCCTTGATCTCGACGCCCGCCTTTTCGAGGCGGACGAAGGTCTCGTCGACATTGTCGAAATGAAAGGTGAGGTGGCGGACGCCGGCCGTATCTTCAGGCACGTCGACCGCCCTGGAAGCGCCGCCGGGTGGCGCAAAGACCTCCAGCATGCCGCCGCCTGCATCGAGGAACGCGACCTGCATGCCATTCGCCATCGTCTTGCGCAGCACGAGGCTGAGGCCGAGCAGGCCACAGTAGAAATCGACAGTGTGGTCCATGTCGCCGACCGTCATGCCGACATGCTCGAAGGATTTCAGCATCGGAGAGCCCTTCCCGATTCAGACGGTGGCCGCAGCCCGCCATTCCCCTGCCGGAAGCCAGGAGCGATAGAGCGGATGATCGGCGGCGATCGGCATCGGCGTCGGTTGTCCGGTTCGCTGCGAGAAATAAGCGGCCGTTACCAGTTCCAGCGAATTGCGGGCATCCTGCAGCGTCACCGGTGGGTCGGTGTCTTCGACGATCGCCTTATGGAAGAGCTCGAACTGACGGGTGTAGCCATCCTCGCCAGGCACATAGGCGGCGAGCACTTCGTCGATCCGCGCCTGATGTTCCTCTGTCCCGGCGACGAACGTCCACGGATCACGGCCCATCGTATAGGGTTCGATGATGCTTTCGGCGACGAGGTCGTTGAAGCAGAAGCGCAACCGCGAGATCTCCTTGCGCGAACCCAGCGTCATCGACAGCGTCGCCAGCGAGCCATTCTGCATCTTCACCGAAAGGGCTGCCGTATCCTCGACCTCGATCGGATTGACCAGCGTCGCCCCATAGGAAAACACCTCGGCGCAGGGGCCATGCACATAGTTCAGCATGTCATGGGCGTGGATGGCGTGGCCGAGAAGGCCACCGCCGAGTTCGCTCGCCCATTTGCCGCGCCACGGCACGGCATAATAATCCGGCCCGCGCCACCAATGGGTTTCGATCGTGGTCAGGAACGGCTTGCCGGCCAAGCCACGTTCGATCAGCAGCTTCAGCTTCTGCAGGCCGGAACCATAGCGATACTGGAAGATCGGCATCAGCTTCCTGCCGGGGTAACGATCGAGGATGCGCCCGATCTCGTCGACCTCGGCGATCGAGCCGAAGAGCGGCTTCTCGCAGATCACGTGCTTGCCGGATTCGATACCCTTGCGGCAAAGTTCGAAATGCGAACTCGGCGGCGTCGAAATGTCGATGACGTCGAGATCGTCACGGGCAAACAGCGAATCCGCATCCTGCGTGTATTCGCCAATGCCGAACTCCTCGCACAGCGCCTTGCCGCGCTCCTCGTCGAGCGAGCAGAGCACGGGGACTTCGAAAAGCTCCTTGTTCCAGCCGAAGCCGGCCAGATGCCGCGCAGCGATGCCTGCGCCGATGACACCGACGCGCAATTTTCTGGTCATGATATCCTCCTCAGCGAGCGCCGATGCGCGCGGCTTTCGTCTGGGCTTCGAGCGAAAGACGGCAGACTTCAAAAACGTGATCCTGGGTCATCGCCGTCTGCGTGCGGTTGCCAACGTCGGCGGTGAAAGCGTCGAAATAATCGAGTTTTTCACCGCTGCAATCGATATGGGTCATTTCCTTGCCGTTGACCAGGAAGAGGTGATCCTTGCCCGGCCGGCCGGCGATATCGATATATTTGCGCAGTTCGATGTAACCTTCGGTGCCGAGGATGGTCAGGCGCCCATCACCCCAGGTCGGCAGCGCCTCCGGCGTGAACCAGTCGACACGGACATAGCCCGCCGCCTTGTCGGAACGCAGAAGCACCTCGCCGAAATCCTCGAAGGCGGGCTTGTCGGGCATGCCGAAATTGCCGATCGAGCTTGCGATGACCTCGCCTGTGGTCGAGCCGGTATAGAACAGGAACTGGTCGACCTGGTGCGAAGCGATATCGACGATGATGCCGCCGAAGGCTTCGGGATCGAAGAACCAGTCCGGCCGGGTCGGCAGTTGCAGCCGGTGTGGACCGACACCGAGCGTCTGGATCACCTTGCCGATCGCGCCTTCGGCGACGAGCTTGCCGGCCTTGACGGCGGAGCGGACGCAGTGGCGCTCGGAAAAGCAGATCGAGAAGATCTTGCCGGTCTCGGCAACGGTACGCCTGACGTCCTCGAGTTGGGCGAAGGTGGTCACGCCCGGCTTGTCGGTCATCACGTCCTTGCCCGACCTCATTGCGCGGATGGCAAGCCCGGCACGATCACGCGGAATCGCGGAAATGCAGATGACATCGATCGACGGATCGTCGAACAGCTTTTGCCTGTCGATCTGCGGCGCGTCAGGATAGGTCTTCTCGAAGGCCTCGCGCAACGCCGGCACCGAGGTCTGCGGGCAATAGCCGACGAACTCGCCGCCTGCGGCCAGCAATCCCTTCACGTGATCGAACGTGTGCCCATGGTCGATTCCGACGACGGCAAATCTCAACATCGCTGCAATATCCTCCTGGGATTTTCGTGTGGCCGCCTGACGCCAGCCTCCTCCATGTCGCGCAAAACAGATAACGAAAGCCGCCGCCTGTCAAGGCGAGATGAAGGGGGAAATCGACCGGGTTGCAAATTAAACATATGAAATATAACGATTAATTTGTATCTAAATAGTTATTTTGCAGGTTTTTACGCTTGGTCTTTCGACAAAGGGCCACGGCTTGAACCGATCGGGCGAAAGTCTTTTTCCCCGGCGCATCTTGCCCCATCTCCGTGAATGTGATCGATTTCGGCTGCCGCCGGGCTGGAGGGCGGCAACACCCCGCAATGTTTTGAAGAGCGCTCCCCGCTCGCCTGTGACGGAAGATCCACCATGTCTCAACCTCTGCTCGATATCGCCGCTTCGGATGGTCTTTTTGTCGGCCGCGCCTGGAATCCCCAGGTTGCCGGGCCGAGCATCGTGGCGCTTCGAGAGGGGGAGCTGGTCGACATCACCTCGCGCGAGGCGCCGACACTGAGCGCGCTGCTCGAGCAGCAGGACGCTGCTGGTTTCGTGCGCGCTGCAAGCGGCAAGGCGATCGGCTCGTTGCAGGATATCGCCGCCAACAGCACCGGCACGCCGGATGAAGCGCGTCCCTATCTCCTGGCGCCCGTCGACCTTCAGGCAGTGAAAGCCTGCGGCGTCACCTTTGCGCAGTCGATGATCGAGCGCGTCATCGAGGAGAAGGCGGCCGGCAGTCCGGAGCGTGCCGCCTCGATCCGCGAGCGCGTCAGCACGCTGATCGGTGGCAGTCTCACCAATCTGAAGGCCGGTTCGCCGGAGGCTGCCAAGGTCAAGCAGGCACTGATCGACGAAGGCATGTGGTCGCAATATCTCGAGGTCGGTATCGGGCCGGACGCCGAAGTCTTCACCAAGTCGCCGGTGCTCTCCTCCGTCGGCTGGGGTGCGGATGTCGGCCTGCATCCGATCTCGACCTGGAACAATCCCGAGCCGGAAATCGTGCTCGCGGTCAACAGCCGCGGCGAAATCACGGGGGCGACTCTCGGCAACGACGTCAACCTGCGCGACGTCGAGGGCCGCTCGGCGCTGCTGCTCGGCAAGGCCAAGGATAACAATGCCTCCTGCTCGATCGGTCCTTTCATCCGCCTGTTCGATGCCGGCTACAGCCTCGATGATGTACGCAAGGCCGAACTCGACCTGAAGGTGTCAGGCCAGGATGGCTTCGTGATGCACGGCAAGAGTTCGATGTCGCAGATCAGTCGCGATCCGACCGATCTCGTCAAGCAGACGGTCGGCGCCCATCATCAATATCCCGACGGTTTCATGCTTTTCCTCGGCACGCTGTTTGCGCCGACTCAGGACCGCGACGCGCCGAAGCAAGGCTTTACCCACAAGATCGGCGATGTCGTCGAGATTTCCTCGGCAGGCCTCGGCGCGCTCATCAACACCGTGCGCCTCTCCACCGAATGCCCACCCTGGACCTTCGGCATTTCGGCGCTGATGAGCAATCTGGCAAAGCGCGGCCTGCTTTGACGTGCTGATTTTTGTGCATTTCCGGGCAGAAAACCGCGTCGCGTTTTCCTGAGATGCTGAATTACTGGTTTCTCCGCCTGCCCTGCAGCAGGTCGAGAACGGAGTTTGCCGCTTCAAGAACGTTCGTTCCCGGGCCGAACACGGCTGCAACGCCGTGTTCGTGCAGGAATTCATAGTCCTGCCGCGGGATGACGCCGCCGCAGACGACGATGATGTCACCACCGCCCTGTTCCCTCAGCCTGTCGATCAGTTGCGGTAGCAGCGTCCTGTGACCGGCCGCCAGCGACGAGACGCCGACGACGTTGACCTTTTCGCTGAGTGCGACACCGGCGGCTTCCTCCGGTGTCTGGAACAGGGGACCGGCGAGCACGTCGAAGCCGATATCGCCGAAGGCCGAGGCGATCACCTTTGCGCCTCGGTCGTGTCCGTCCTGACCGAGCTTGGCGACCATAATCTTCGGCCGGCGCCCCATGGCTTCCGTAACCTCCGTCATGCGAGTCTTGAGCACGGCGAGTTCCGGCTCGTTTTCATACGCTTGGCCATAGACGCCCTTAATCACCACTGGCGTGGCGGCATGATCGCCGAAGGTATCGCGCATCGCATCCGATATCTCGCCGACCGTGGCGCGGGCCCGCGCCGCCTCGATGGCGGCTTCAAGCAGGTTGCCCTTGCCGCTCTGTGCGATCTCGGCCAGGGCCGCCAAGGCCTCGCGCACGGCTTTGCCATCGCGCCGCCGCTTGGTTTCCTCGATACGTCTGATCTGCGCTTTGCGTACTGCGCTGTTGTCGATCTCCAGAATGTCGATCGGCTGCTCGTAGTCGAGCCGATAGCGGTTGACGCCGACGATGACCTCCTCGCCCTTGTCGACGGCCGCCTGGCGGCGTGCGGCCGCTTCCTCGATCAGCCGTTTCGGCAGGCCGTCTGCCACCGCCTTGGTCATGCCGCCGAGTGCCTCGACTTCCTCCATCAACGCCCAGGCCTTGTCTGCCAGTTCGGCCGTCAGGCTTTCGACATAGTAGGAGCCGGCGAGCGGATCGACGACCTTGGTGACGCCGGTCTCGTGCTGCAGGATGAGCTGGGTGTTGCGGGCGATACGAGAGGAGAACTCAGTCGGCAGCGCAATCGCTTCGTCGAAGGAATTCGTATGCAACGACTGCGTGCCGCCGAGCACGGCCGACATCGCCTCGAAAGCGGTGCGGATGATGTTGTTATAAGGGTCCTGCTCCTGCAAGGAGACGCCGGAGGTCTGGCAATGGGTGCGCAGCATCAGCGAGGACTGTTTCTTCGGATGAAACCCTTCCATGATCCGCGTCCAGAGCAGGCGGGCGGCGCGCAGCTTGGCCGCTTCCATGAAGAAGTTCATGCCGATGGCGAAGAAGAAGGAGAGCCTGCCGGCGAACTCGTCGACGCTCAGGCCTTTGGCGATGGCGGCGCGGACATATTCGCGGCCGTCGGCCAGCGTGAAGGCCAGTTCCTGCACCAGTGTCGCGCCGGCTTCCTGCATGTGGTAGCCGGAGATCGAGATGGAGTTGAACTTCGGCATCTCGCGGGCGGTATAGTCGATGATGTCGGCAACGATCCGCATCGATGATTCGGGCGGATAGATATAGGTGTTGCGGACCATGAACTCCTTCAGGATGTCGTTCTGAATGGTGCCAGAAAGGTCGGCTCGCGAAACACCCTGCTCCTCGCCGGCCACGATGAAGGAGGCAAGGATCGGGATGACGGCGCCGTTCATCGTCATCGACACCGACATTTCAGCCAGCGGAATGCCGTCGAACAGGATTTTCATGTCCTCGACGCTGTCGATTGCCACACCCGCCTTGCCGACATCACCCTCGACGCGCGGATGATCGCTGTCATACCCGCGGTGGGTGGCAAGATCGAAGGCGACCGACAGGCCCTTCTGGCCGGCCGCCAGATTGCGGCGATAAAAGGCATTCGATTCCTCTGCCGTCGAGAAGCCGGCATATTGGCGGATCGTCCAGGGCCGGCCGGCATACATCGTCGCCCGCGGGCCGCGGGTGAAAGGCGAGAAGCCGGGAAGCGAACCAAGATGCCCGGCGCCGTCAAGATCCTCGGCCGTATAGAGCGGCTTGACGGCAATGCCTTCCGGCGTCTGCCAGGTGAGCTTCTCGGGCGAGGTGCGCAGTTCCTTTTGCGCAAGCTCCGCCCAATCCGACAGCGTCTTCTTCGTCATGCGGTTCCTCCGGCTTTTTTCATTCCCACCCTACCATTTCACCGGCTCCTCGTGCGATAGAGCCCGAACAGGATGATTTTAGGCCGAGCCGGCCCGAAATCTGAATCCTGTTCTATATTATATAGTTAGAGCATGATGTCGTCCGAAAACCGCTCACACTTTTCGGCATCATGCTCTAGGATTATTAATGCGGCAAATCCTTGATTTCTATTGCCGGCTTTGGGACCCGCCTCATGAAGACCATGCAGATCTATGCCTTTGACATGAACTGCGTCGGGCATATCAACCACGGCCTGTGGACGCATCCGCGCGACCGCTCAGCGCATTATACCGATCTGGACTACTGGACAGAGTTTGCCAAGACCGCCGAACGCGGCAAGCTGGACGGCATCTTCCTGGCCGATATCGTCGGTGTCTATGACGTCTACAAGGGTAGCCCGGCGCCGGTGATCGAGACGGGCGCGCAGATCCCGGTCAATGATCCGATAATCCCGATTTCGGCGATGGCCTATGTCACGAAACATCTGGGTTTCGGCGTCACCGTCAACACCACCTATGAGCCACCCTTCCTGCTGGCGCGGCGCATGTCGACGCTCGATCATCTGACCAAGGGACGGATCGGCTGGAACATCGTCACCGGTTATCTCGACAGTGCCGCCCGCAGCATGGGTTTCGACAAGCTGCCGGAACATGATGCGCGCTACGATGCGGCCGAGGAATATCTCGAAATACTCTACAAGCTCTGGGAAGGGAGCTGGGACGACGATGCGGTGGTGCGCGACAAGGTAGGCGGTGTCTATGCCGACCCCTCCAAAGTGCGCTCTGTCCGTCACGACGGCAAATATTACCGGATGGAAGGCATCCATCTTTCCGAGCCCTCGCCGCAGCGCACGCCCCTGCTCTTCCAGGCCGGCGCCTCGGCACGCGGGCAGGATTTCGCCGCGCGTCACGCCGAATGCGTCTTCATTGCTGGGCCAAATCCCAAGGCGGCCAAGCCGACCATCGATGCGCTGCGGGCGAAGGCGAAGGAATTCGGCCGCGGCGCCGACGCATTGAAGATCCTGAGCCTGATCACCGTCGTCGTCGGGCGGACGGAGAAGGAAGCACGGGACAGACTGGAGGACTATCGCCGCCATGCGAGCGTTGAGGCTTCGCTTGCGCATTACTCCGCTTCGACAGGCATCGACTTTTCGAAGTATGGATTGGACGACGTCATCGACCAGAGCTCGACCAACGCCAATCAGTCGGCGCTTGCGGCCATCACGAAACAGGCGCCAAAGCCCGTGACGCTGCGTAACATCATCGACCAGATGGTGCTCGGCAGCCGGATGAAGCCGATAGTGGGTTCGCCGGAACAGATCGCCGATCATCTCGCAACATGGATCGACGAGGGTGGCATCGACGGCTTCAATCTGGCGCGGACAGTGGCGCCGGAAAGCCTGCGCGATTTTGTCGACTTGGTCGTCCCGGTGCTGCAGGAGCGCGGCGTCTTCAAGGCGGACTATGCTGCAGGACCCTTGCGGCAGAAGCTTTTCGGCGGCGGGAACGGCAGGTTGCCCGCCGCTCATCCCGCCGCCCAGTTCCGGCGCTGACTTATCGGTGGTCCAACCTGGCGACCAGCCGGTCGCCAAGCCACTGGATTCCGCAGACGAGCACGATGAGGACGGCCACCACCGCGATCATCACGCTGGTTTCAAAACGTTGATAGCCATAGCGGATGGCGAGATCGCCGAGGCCGCCGGCGCCGATCGCGCCCGCCATGGCCGAGGCGCCGATCAGCGTTACCAGCGTGACGGTGAAACCGGCGACGATGCCCGGCAGCGCTTCAGGCACCAGCACCTCGCGGATGATCGTCCAGCGGTTGCCGCCCATGGCGCGCACGGCGTCGATCAGCCCGCGGTCGACCTCGCGCAGCGATACTTCGGCGATACGGGCGTAGTAGGGCGTTGCAGCGATGGCGAGCGGCACGATGGCCGCCCAGGTGCCGAGCGCGGTGCCGACGATCAGCCGCGTCAGCGGGATCAGCGCCACCAGCAGGATGATGAAAGGCACCGAGCGGAAACCGTTGATGACTGACCCGAGCATGCGATTGATACAGAGGTTTTCGGCGATGCCGCCGCGCGCTGTCGCGACCAGAGCAAGGCCGAGCGGCAGGCCGGCGACGAGCGAGATCAATCCCGAGGCGAGGGTCATCAGGACCGTCTCCCAAAGGGAGCGAATAAGCAGTTCAAGCATGATCGGTGTCATAACCAAGCACCTCCACCCGGGCGGACCGGGCCGTCAGGAATTGTTCGACTTTTCCGGCAAGCGCGGGGTCGCGCGCGGGAACGGCGATGAAGAACCGCGCCACCGGCTGGTTCTGGATATGGTCGATGCCGCCATGGACGAGGCGGAAGGAATGCGGCAATGCTGCCGAGAGTTCGGCAAATAGCGCGCCCTGCGCCTGTGGCCCGGCGAGATCGACGCTGAGGATCGCTTCGCTGCCCGCCGTCGCCGACAGCCGGCCGGCGATATGCTCAGGAAGCTGCGGGCGGATACCGCCAAGCAGGCTCCCGGTGATTTCAGCCTGCGGATTGGCAAAGACCGACCAGACCTGCCCTTCCTCGACGATCCGCCCGGCATCGATGACCGCGACGCGATCGGCAATGCCGCGTACCACTTCCATCTCGTGGGTGATGAGCAGAATGGTCAGTCCGAGCTTACGGTTGATGTCTTTCAGCAATGCCAGGATCGACCGCGTCGTTTCCGGATCGAGCGCCGATGTCGCCTCGTCGGACAACAGCAGTGCCGGGCGTGCCGCCAGCGCCCGGGCAATGCCGACGCGTTGTTTCTGGCCGCCGGATAGCGATACGGGATAAGCCTTCGCCTTGTCGGCAAGGCCGACGAGTTCGAGCAGCTCGTGCGCCCGTTTCAGGCGCTCGCTCTTTGCAAGACCCTCGATCTTCAGAGGCAGCGCGACGTTTTCTTCGACGGTTTTGGCAGAAAGCAGATTGAAATGCTGGAAGATCATGCCGATGCGGCGCCGCAGCGGCTGTAATTCCTGTTCCGAAAGTCCGGTGATATCTCGGCCTTCGATGAGGATCTCGCCGCTATCGGCGCGTTCCAGGCCGTTCAGGCAGCGGATCAGCGTCGATTTGCCGGCGCCGCTGCGGCCGATGATGCCAAGGATCTCGCCTCTCTTCACCGTCAGCGAAATGCCGTCGAGTGCGGCAGTGGTTCCGAACCGCCGCTTCACACCGGTAAGCCTCACCACCTCTTCGGTCGCCGTTTGCGGCTCTGCCTCGATCGCCGTGGTGGAAACAAAGGAATTCATGTGGTTTTCCTTGCAAATGCTGAAGGCGGCCCGGGCAAAGAACGCCCGGACCGCCTCTCGGCAGGCCTTAACCCCAGCCCAGCCTCTGATCAATAGGCGCTGAGACCGGTGCCCTTATAGACCTTCTCGAATTCGGCCTTGACGGTGTCGTTCTGATAAGAAGACACAAGCGTCTTGACCCATTCGGCATCCTTGCTGTCGTCCTTGACGGCGATGAAGTTGCGGTATGGATTATCAGCGATCGGCTCCTGGGCAATGCGTTCGGCCGGCGAAAGACCGCTTTTCAGCGCCCAGTCGGTGTTGACGATACCGGCATCCAGATCGTCGATCGAACGGCCGACGATGCCGGCGTCGAGTTCCTTGATCTCGATCTTCTTCGGATTGTCGGTGACGTCGGCGACGGTCGCGAGAATACCGGTGTCCTCCTTCAGTTTGATCAGGCCTTCGCTCTGGAGAACGCGCAGCGCACGGCCTTCGTTCGAGGGGTCGTTCGGCACGCCGATGACGGCACCTTCCGGGATCTCTGCGACGGACTTGTATTTCTTGGTGTAAAGGCCGATCGGCCAGACCCCGGTATAACCGACGCGAACGATGTGATAGCCGTGCTGCTTGATCTGGTTGTCGAGATAGGGCTGGTGCTGGAAGGCGTTGGCATCGACTTCGCCGCGTTCCAGCGCTTCATTCGGCTGGGTGTAGTCGTTGAAGATGACGGTCTCGATCTTGAGACCCTTCTTGCCCGCCTCGCTTGCGACCACGCGCCAAATATCCTCCTCCTCGCCGGCCATGATGCCGACCTTGATCGACTTGTCCTCGGCAAAGGAAGGCGCGGGTGCGGCAAAGGAAAAGACTGCGGCAGCAGAAATGGCGACGGCGGCAAGAGCCGCCCGGCGCGAAAGGTGGAAGCCGTGAAGATTTTTGTTCTTGGTCATTGTATATCCCGTCTGACTGAATGAGGCCGAACGCCCCGAGCAGGCCGATCATGGCAAATGCGCAGATCGCGAGCGAAGCACGAATGTCTGATGTGGAGCAAAGCCCAGAAAAACTCTTGCCCTGCCATCGATATCGGCAGGATAAATTTCCACCAAATTTATGGATTAATTGCGGCTTGAGAGCATGCTCCAAAAATGAAAACGGCGCCCTCGTGGCGCCGTTTCAAGCTTATCCCGACGCTCTTTACTCGGCAGCGATCAGCGCCTGATTCCGGCTGGGAAAGAACGCCTCGAGCTCGCCGATGACCTCGCTGATCCGCTTGGACAGCGGATCGGATGAGACGCGGTAATCGGTGAAGTCGCGGTCGGACGCGTAAACCGCGGTCGGCAGCGTGTGCGACATGAAAAAACCGAAGAGCGGGCGGAGCTGGTGCTCGACCATCAGCGCATGGCGGTCACCGCCGCCGGTCGCAGTGATGATGATCGGCTTGGCGCGCAGCTCATGCGGGTCGATCAGGTCGATCAGATGCTTGAAGAGACCAGGATAGCTGCCCTTGTAGGTCGGTGCTCCGATGACCAGCACATCGGCATTGACGATGTCGTCGATGACTTCCCTGGCGCGACTATCGAGATCGTCACGGCGCAGCGCCTGGCCAAGCGAGGGGCCGACATCGGTCAGATCGTAGATAGTGTTGTCGAAGCCGTATTTCTCACCGGCGAGACCGGCAACGTTTTCGACAAGCGCAAAGGTCTTCGAGGGGCGGTTGAAGCTACCCGCAAGGCCGACCAATTTGTGAGCAGACATGCCATTTCCTTCCAATATCGTGCCTAGACCGACGTCATTATTGGACGAATATTATCTATAAAAATAGTGGATTAAAGGAATGGTGATCCCTCTTCCCCATAGCAGGAGAAAAATACGTTCGGGCCTATGGGCGAAGGCGACGTGCGAAATCGAGCAGGATTGTCGGTGCCATTCCGGCTCGATCGATTGTCCGTAAGCGATGTCGCCTCAGACTGGTTTCTGCTTGGGAATACGCGGCAGGAAGACCGTGAGGAGACCGAGCAGCGGCAGGTAGGAGCAGATGCGGTAGACGAAATCGATTCCATGGGTGTCGGCGAAACTGCCGAGCAGGGCTGCACCAAGCCCCCCGGCCCCGAATGCGAAGCCGAAGAAGACCCCGGCAATCAGCCCGACGCGCCCGGGCACCAGTTCCTGCGCGAAGACGACGATTGCAGAGAAGGCCGAAGCGAAGATCAGGCCGATGACGACGCTGAGCACACCCGTCCAGAAGAGGTTGGCATAGGGAAGCAGAAGCGCGAAGGGAATGACCCCGAGGATCGAGAACCAGATGACAAAACGGGCACCGAAGCGGTCACCGATCGGCCCGCCGAGGAAAGTGCCAACGGCGACGGAGCCGAGGAACAGGAAGAGCATCAGCTGTGCCTGCTGCACGCTGAGCTCGAACTTGTCGATGACGTAGAAGGTGAAGTAGCTCGATACGCTGGCCATGTAGACATTCTTCGTTGCCGTCAGCAGCACGAGGATGAGCAGCGCCCAGACGACCCTGTTCTGCGGCAGCGGAAGGGTCCGGCTTACCGCCGGCTTGCTGGCATTCTGGCGCCTGTGGCTGATGTACCAGTTGCCGACCCAGCTCAGCACGACCATGCCGACCATGGCGATGGCGGCGAACCAGGAGACGCTGTGCTGACCGAGCGGCAGCACGATGAAGGCGGCAAGCAGCGGACCGATCGCCTGGCCGGCATTGCCACCGACCTGGAAGAAGGATTGTGCGAAACCGTGGCGGCCGCCAGAGGCAAGACGGGCAACACGGGAAGATTCCGGGTGGAAGACCGCCGAGCCGAAGCCGATCAAGCTTGCGGCAACCAGTAGCAGGGCGAAGCTGCCGGCATTGCCGAGCAGAATGAGGCCGCAAAAGGTGCTGGCCATGCCGACGGGCAGCGAATAGGGCATCGGCCAGCGGTCGGTGACGATGCCGACCAGCGGTTGCAGCAGCGAAGCCGTGACCTGGAAGGTCATGGTAAGGAGGCCGATCTGCACGAAATCGAGATCGTAGTTCGCCTTGAACAGCGGATAGAGCGAGGCGAGCAGCGACTGCATGATGTCGTTCAGCATGTGGCAGAAGCTGACCGCCATCAGGATAGACATGGTTGTTTTTTCGAAACGAGGCGCGCTCTCGGCAACGGTTGCCATCAATACTTCTCCTGCACAGGCACGGCCGGTGCCGTGCCACGTCGCTATTATTCGATGGATTTTCGGGCGATCGGGGCTGGGAAGACTCTCGTGCGGCGGTCGCTGAAGAGCATTTAACGCAAGCCGGGACGCAATTACAGCCCAGTTTTATCCGAATCGGTACGGCTTTTGTTCGATTTTCGCTTCGGCCGCGTGATTACTGCGTGATTTCACGTCTTTTTGGGGGGCTTTCATATCACAGTCGGTCGCGATCGCCGCCTATCCACTATGCTATATGAAAACAGCCATGGAAAAGCCATGCGGGGGATACTACAGCTGCGCCGATTGAAAAAAGCGATCGAGGCTGAAAACACACGATGAATGTCAAGACAGCGAATGCAATAGACAGCTATGTCGGAGCGCGTATCAAAATGCGCCGGCAGTTGCTCGGGATGAGCCAGGAACGGCTTGGTGAGCAGATCGGTGTGACCTTTCAGCAGGTTCAGAAGTACGAGAAGGGCATCAACCGCATCGGCGCCAGCCGGCTGCAGCGGATCGCCGAGGTGCTTCAGACGTCGCCAAGCTTCTTCTTCGAGCAGGAGAATTCCGAGCCGTTGACGCTGCAAGGGCTGGATCTAGCTGCGAATATGGACCCGGTGGCTGAATTCCTGCGAACGAAAGAGGGATTGGTGCTCAATCGCGCTTTTCTAAAGATCGCCGACAGCAATATCCGCGAAACGGTCATCGCATTGGTGAAGGCGATGGCGCAGGCGGAAAGTCGCGGCGTTACATTGGGAGCCTCCGTAGCGGATATCACTCTTCCGCTCGGAGAGTAGTCAGGCACACCGAGGTGATACTCGCATAGAGCTCAGGCTCGCGTCATTTGGCGGGTTGCGGCTGATCGACCCAGACGGGCAATCGGTGGCGCTTCCAGAAAAAGGGCCTACTTGGCACAAGGAATAATATCGCGAGGCTTTGCGCGGGACGGTTTCTGAGATCTGAAAGGCGGTGCAGTCCTGTCACGCGCGTCTTCGTTCAAGAGAACTAAGTCGTCTCCGTTTTGTCGCACGCGCGGGCAAAGGGAGCCGCTAAGGACACCCAGATGCCCGAAACAGCCGAAGCAACAGTTACGCAGATGGCTGGGGAACAGGTCAAGGAGCTGGCATCGCTGGCCAGGCTTATGGCGTTTGACTCCCCCGCAAAGCGTCCACGACGGTTTTTTATCCGGCACGCGGGACTGAACGGACGCTGACTGGCAGGTGCTGCCGCTATGGCTCGAATGCATCTTGCGAGGGCTTTCGCACGATGAAGCGGTTGCTCACTATGGCGCGCTTCTGCATCCCATCTTGTCAGCAGACTTTTACGACGTCCAGATCCAGGAGTTTTCCAAGCTTCTCGATGCGCCCGGCAATGTGTCCGACGCCAACTGCGCAATGATGGGCAGGTCCCTGTGCGTTCCACGCCTCAACAAAGCGCCGGGCTCCAAGTGGAAATCGATAACGGCTGTTGGTGTTGCCGATTTCGAGGATCGGGCCCGCCACAGAGGCGCCTTCGGCGCAAAGCAGCCTGATGTTGCCGGCGTCTTCGACGATAGAGAGCAGCGTCACCGGCCCGTGCTGAACCGACATTTCAACGCTGACGCCGGAGCCGACCTTGCCGTGAAAAACGTTGAGGGGCCGGATCTTCGTACGCCCCTGGGCAATTTTCGTATGCCCCGGCCCGTCATGCCCCATCAGCACGACATCTGCGGCGAAATCCATGGCATAATACTCGGTGAATGAGCCGCCCGCACCGAAGCTGTCCATGATTTTCATCGCCTGGGCGTTCTTGATCTCATATTCGCCGGCAACCGGCACGCCGCTGGCCGTCAATATCGAACAGCCGACGATGACCGAGGTGATGATATCTTCATATTCGTGGCCGGGCTGGGATTCGTAGTAATAGGCAAGTGAGCCGAGCGATTTCTTATCGACCAGCTTGCGAAGCGCCACGGCGGTCTTTGCCGCACGTGCCAGTTCTTTGGGGTCGCAATCCGGCTGGACATCGAATTCGGCGATGATCGTCGCCAAGCAGGTGGAGACGTCTTCCTCGCTCACATCACGCCGCAACTGCGCCAGTTCGTCGATTTCCAGCACCTCGATATGGGTGCCGAAGGCCGCTGCCTGCGCGGTGAGATCTGAATAGATATCCAGCATGCCGTTGTAGTAGCGGCCCATGACGCCGAGCCGGTTATGCGCCATCACATGTGCGACGCGGGCGGCCTCGATCCAGCCGTCGATCTCGTTTTCGACGACGGGATCGCCGGTGAGAACGCCGGTCACCTGGTGAAAGCTGATGCCCGCTCGACGGAAGACATTGGCGATTTCGGGGACGGGGCAGGCAGAGCAATGCGCCAGCCAGTCGCCGGTCATCGCTGTCCGATCGCCGAGGGCGTTGAAAGTGGCATAGTCGATGGCCGCGGTCGGCTGCAGATTGAGGATGATCACCGGAACCTTGGCGCGACGGACTACTGGAAGAACCGTCGACGACAACGCATAGGTGGTGATGTAGAGAAAGATGATATCGACATCGGCCTGGCGAAACTGGTGACCGGCCTCGATCGCCTTTTCGGGCGTGTCGATCAGCCCGAGGTTGACGACCTCGACGCCTGGGCGCGCAAGCTTTGCCTCGACGGTATCGACATAGCCGCGCAACCGCGCTTCCAGACCGTTGAATTGCGACCAATAGGCCTCCAGACCGATACCGAAAAGGCCGGCCTTCAAGGGGCGTTCAGACATTTCTGTTTCTCCGATGGGGTGAGAATGACGTCAGCTCTGCAGGCGCACTCGAAGCTGATCGAGGCCGACGGCCATTAGAAGGACGACGCCTCGGGTCACGTCCTGCCAGAAGGAGGACACGTTCATCAGCGTCAGGCCGTTGTTCAGCGTGCCGAGGATCAAAACGGCAATCAGCGTGCCCCAGACGCTGCCGCGGCCACCAAAGAGGCTGGTGCCACCAAGGATGATGGCGGCGATGATGGTGAGCAGGTGCTGGCCCGCGGCGTTGGGTGCTGCGGCGCCGAGCATCGCTGCAAGGATGATGCCAGCTGCCGCCCCCGAAAGGCCGGAGACGACATAGAGCACCATCTGGGTCCGCTCGACGGGCACGCCGAGCAGGCTGCTTGCTTCCGGATTGCCGCCGCTCGCATAGACGAAGCGTCCGAACGGTGTCTTCGACAGGATCAGCCAAAGTGCGATGAAGACCAACAGCATCAGGATGATCGGAAACGGGATTCCAAAGAGGCGCCCTGACCCGAGCCAGTTGAAAGCCGGAATGAAGAGCGGCTTCGAAAGGCCGCCGGTCAGCACCATTGAGAGGCCGGAAAAGATGCTCATTGTGCCGAGCGTGGCGATGAGCGGGTTGAGCTTCAGTCGGGTGACGATGAAGCCGTTCAGGACGCCGACCGCGCAGCCGATGAGGAGAGCGGTGCCGCAGCCCGCCCAGATGTTGATTCCCTTGGCATGCATCAGCGCCACAATGACGCCGGCAAGACCGGCGACGGCGGCGACGGACAGATCGAGCCCTCCGCCGATGATCAGCGGGGTGCCCGCGGCTGCCATCAGCCCGATGAAGGCCATGTTGGTGCCGATGTTGGACAGGTTGCTCAGCGTCAGGAAATAGGGGGAGAAAACCGAAAAGGCGATCAGCAGCAGGACGTAGAACACCAGCAAGAGAGCGATGCCGGCGGCCGGGCGGCCAAGAAGGTCGCTGCGTGATTTTGCCGACCTCTTCGACGATTCCGACGCTGCGGGAATGGAAGACGAGTTGGTCATGTTTTCTCCAGTTCATTCCTATCGCGGAGGGCTGCCCGTGGCTCGGCTGCCTGCATCAGATCCGTCGCTGTTGCGTCCTGCCCAAGCTCGGCGACGACCTTGCCATCCTCGAGTACGAGGCTGCGATCTGCGAGCCCCGCCACCTCTTCCGCATCCGAGGAGACGATCAGGATCGCCAGCCCCGCCTCCGCCAGCCGACGGATTTCCATGTAGATCTCGCGGCGGGCACCAAGATCGACCCCGCGTGTCGGCTCTTCGAGGATCAGAACATTCGGGTTTCCGAGCAGCCAACGCGCAAGGCAGATCTTCTGCTGATTGCCGCCGGACAGAAGGCGGATCTCTTGGTCCGGACCTGAGGTCTTGACCCGCAGGGTTTTGATCCATTCACGGGTGCTGTCGTCTTCCCGCTTTTGGTCGACAACGCCGGATTGCGTGAACAGGCTGAGATAGGGCAGTGTCGTGTTGGTTCGCACCGACAAATTGCCAATCAGGCCCTGGCGCTTTCGCTCTGCGGCCACGAACCCGATGCCGCTATGCACTCTCTTTCGCGGCCCAGAGAGACCAATGTCCCCATCGTTCAGCAGAATGGCCTCGGCATGGGCGGCAGGCTCGGCGCCATAGATTGCCCGGCCTATTTTCTCGGCGCCGGAGCCGATAAGGCCGAAGACGCCGAAAACCTCGCCGCGTCGCACGGTCAATGCCACGCCGTCGAGCCATCCGGGAAGTGACAGTCCATCGACGGACAGGACGGTCTTTGCGTCCTGAAGCACTTTCGATTTTACGGGGTAGAGGTCGCCGAGTTCGCTGCCGAGCATCGCCGTCAGAACTTCGTCGCGATTGGTGTCGCGGGTTTCGAACTGACCTCGGACCTCGCCGTCACGCAAGACAACGATACGGTCGCTTAGCCGGAAGACCTCGTCAAGATAATGCGAAATATAGATGATGGTGACGCCTTGGGCTTTCAGGGCCTCGATGACCTCGAACAGATTGTCGGCATCTGCCTCACTCAGCGACGCCGTCGGCTCGTCCATGATCAGGATCCGCGCCTTGCCGGCCAGCGCGCGGGCGATTTCGACAATGCGCTGTTCGGACAATGGCAGCGAGCCCATGCGCCGGCCGGGCTCGATATGGTCGAGCCGCAATCGCTTCAGGAGCGCCCGCGCCTGTGCGTCGACGGCCACCTGATCGATCATCGGAATACCCAAAAAGCGGCGCTTCGGCATGGAGCCAAGCGCGATGTTTTCGGCGACCGAAAGGTCCGGATGTACGGAAAGCTCCTGCGGCATCAGCCGGATGCCGGCCGCAACGGCATCCCGAGGCGTGGAGATATTCCTGGCCGTGTCGTCAATTCTAATCTGTCCGGTGTCCAGCGTGTAGACACCGGAGAGGATTTTCATGAGCGTAGACTTACCCGCGCCATTGGCGCCAAGAAGCGCCACGATCTCGCCCGCATCGGCAGAAAGCGACACGTTCTTCAGTACCGTCACGCCGGCAAATGCTTTGCTGACATTGGCGATCTGGAGCCGCCGATTGCGGCTCCCTTCGGTGCTCTGGACGGTCATGTCACGCTCCCTGACGCTGTCTCGCTCATTGCTGAGGGAGAATGGCCTCATAGCCCTTCAGCCAATCCTGCTTCTTCAGGTCTGCAAGGTAGGTTGAAAATTCCGCTTCCGGAAACACGTATCCATCCGCCTCGCCGGCACAGGGAAACTCCTTGTAGAACTTGCAGATATTGGCCTTGGTGACCATTTGGTGCGTCACGAAGGTCGCCTCCGGAACCGGCTTTCCGGCAAGAGCGGAGAGCGCGATCGGAATCAGATAGTTGCCGTAGCTGCCGGGGAATGAACCAGTGGCAGCAACCAGGTTCGGATCGGTGGCGAGCGCCTCGGCCTCATCTGCCCCGTTGCCGACCGCAATTGCCTGATCGACGCGACCGGCAGCCCGCACGGCCTGCAGCATCCCCATCGTCGCCTGATCGTTGATGGCAATGATGAGGATGGGCGCACCGGGCGGAATGCGACCGATGACATTGTTCATCTGCGCAAAAGATTCCTGCAGCGTGTTCTTGGTATCGATCTCGATGATATGATCGGCGGGGAAATCCTTGGTCAGCGCCATAAAGCCGGCCCGCTGGCCATCCGTGCGCATGCGCGGGATGACGCCCGACTGCGGTAAAGCGCCGACGACCAGATAACCGGTCTTTACGACATCGGCGCCGAATTTCTTTGCGGCCGCCGTTGCGAGATAGGACCCACCCATGAAGCCAGATTTCGGGTTATTGACCCCGAAGAAGCTCGCGCCCGGCATCGGGATGTCGATCGCAGTGACCTTCGTGCCATCCGGTTTGAACACATCCATCACCGTCTGCCCGAAATTGGCGTCCGTCTGAAATTCGATGACGTAGTCAACCTTGCGCTCTGCAAAGGATTTGGCATTGGCGAGCGCAGTCGGCCCATCGAGGCGGTTATCCGCAATCACAAGTTCGACGCCGGCAGCATCTGCATTTTCCTGGATCCCCTTTTCGACGAGCACGCCGAAGGCGATATCGCGCTGCAGATTGGCGAAACCAATACTGTAGCTCTTTCCGTTTCTCGGCGGCGTTGCCTTGGTCGCATCGACCACCATCGCCTTCAGATTTTCGGTCGATAGCATTTTGCCGTCGAACTTCGCCGGATCGAACCCGTGAAAGTCCTCGGCATAAGAAGCAGAAGCCGCAAGGCACGCGGCAACCACCAGCAGTGTGGCTTGATGTTTCATGTCTTTCTCCTCCCGGCCGCTGCCCTCCCCGGCAGCGGCGGCCCGCTGATGATCTCAGCAAATATTTTGCAGCGTCATTCTAAAACTGACCCTGCATAGTGACGTTAACACTAGGAATTTTCGTTGACACGTCGGCAATTTCCGCAAAAGTGATCTTTTGCATGCAAAATATGATCCTCAGACTTGGCCGCCGTCATGCAGAGCTACTTCGTCTACATGCCCGACAACCGGCTCTGCGCCGCCTGGGGCTGTACGGCCATCTCCACCGGGTATACAGAGATCGGACCGAATTCCGACTACCCACCGAGCCGTCATCCTGATGACCACCATTTCAGCTGGTCGCGTGGCCGTATCCTGAGCGCCTATCAGGTCGTGCAGATCAGCGCGGGCAGCGGCCGGCTGGAGTTTGGACCAGAACGTCGGCAGATTACCATCGCCGAAGGCTCTATTTTCCTGCTCTTTCCCGGCGTCTGGCACCGTTTTGCTCCGGACCGCCGGACTGGATGGGTCGAACATTGGATCGAATGCCGGGGAAGTGCTTTCGATTTTGCGCGCGATGCAGGCCTGTTGCGCCCCGAGCAGCCGGCCCATGCCAGCAGCTCCGAAATTGCCGATGTATTCGCGTCGATTCACGCGCTGGCGCAGGACGATTGCCTGCGCAATCAGCCGCTGCTGTCGACCCTCGGCCTTCAACTGCTGGCCCTTTTATGCCGCCCCGCCGATCTCAATAGCAATGCTGCCGACAGGCTCGTCGATCGTGCACGGATGATTTTGATGGAGCGCTGCGGCCAGCCTCTGTCTGTCGAACAGCTCGCCGACGAACTTGGCGTCAGCTATCCCTATTTCCGGCGTCTTTTTCGCGAGCAGACTGGCATGTCGGCCAAGCAGTATCAGATGAGGGTGCGCCTCCAGCGGGCCATCGACCTTCTGGTGAACACCGACAAATCGATCAAGGAGATCGCCGGTCTCCTGGGTTTTCACTCGGCGTTCCATTTTTCGACCCAGTTCCGGCAATTGATCGGCTCGAGCCCAACGGATTTCAGGGCGGCTAAACGCTCGTAACGTAAGCCTTGTCGAGACTGATCTTATGCTCCTTTGCCTTCGAATCAGCCGGCGGGTTCGTATCGCAGGCGCGGTTGCGTGCGGAGTGGGATGCCCTATTCTGCGGTCGTCAACGCCGATTGCATTTCGAACCGGAGTGTCTCGCATGCTGGGAAGGTTGCGACATGGATATCAATTGCCTGGCGCCAGTCTGTCGGAGATCGAGGCCTGCGAGGCTTCGATCTCGATCATCTTGCCGGAAGACTATAAGGCGTTCTTGCGCATCTCGAATGGATTCAACGATGAAGTCGGTCAAGGATATCTCGTTCTGTGGAGTGTCGCGGAGCTTGCCAAGGCCCACGGTTATGAACTCTTCGAGTTTCAGGTCGACCGGTTCTTGATTGGTTCGAATGGCGGCCCGACCGCTTATGGGATAATCGGCGGAAGTTACATCTCCATTCCGTTTGTCTTTGCCGGCGCGTGGTCGGATGAGGTCCGCGTCCTTGGACGGACATTCGATGAGTTCACTAGAGCCGTTGAGGCGGGCGAAGGCTCATAGCGATCGGCACCTCCTTATGATGCGATGACTGACGGCCTCTTCATCGGTGCCGTTATTGGATCAGCGTCTCCTGCGATACCGACAATCGATAGAGCAGTTGCTGTGCGGGATATCGCTCTCGAGCGAACTGCTGGCCCGGTGCCAGGGGCAGCCGGGTCCGGTGGGCTGAGTGATGAGGTTGGGAACGGCTGCACTTGATCTTAATCTGCATCGGGAAGAGGCTTGATACAAAAAAGCCTGCCGCGGGAGGAGGTGCGGCAGGCTTTCTGAAGATCGAACAGCGACTGGGAGGAGGAGTGCCGCTGTTTTTACAGACGTCCCATGGGAGGAAAAAGTGGGCCGGCTGAAAGCGAAGCTTTGCGGGAGGAGGTGCATTGCTTCGACAGATACGATCATACACAGCCCCCGTACGATGCAAATGTCTTATGTTGCATCGCAGCCATGCGTAAAACGCAAACCGGAAGAATCCAATACGACCGGAGCTCCATACGTCGCCGGGGCACGGCCCTCGACGCAAAAATGCCCGCCTTAGGAGCGGGCATCAACCAATGTAGATTCAAGTCGTGCGGGGCGGTCAGCGCGCGATCGAGGCGCGGGCAACGCTGCGAATGTCTGCCCGATCTATGCCGAGGTCCTGCAGTTCGCGGCTGGACATGCGTCCGAGTTCGGTGACCGTCTGACGGAACTTGCGCCAGTTGTTGAAAGAGCGTGCTACGTTCATGATGATCCCCTTTCATGAGGGCTGTCTGACGTCAGCGACCTTGGTTGGTTCCGGCGCCGTTTCGATGATGGAGATATAGGCGCTTCAATCGGTTTAAAACAGCCACAATCTCTCATCTCAGCTATGCGGTGAGCGCATGGTGTGCTTCTTTTTCGCGCAAAGACTCCCTTTTCAAACCGCGGACGAATAGCAAGTAGGACCTCACCTCCGTGGCTTGCGCCACGGAGGTGAGGTCGATGCTACAAACGGCTTGGATAATAATGGAAGCGGCCGATCGGTTTCGGTTACCTCAATCAGACGCCGAATGCGTCCAGTCGATTTTACGGGCGCCATTCCTGCTTATTGCGATCGTCGAGGCGAATTCCCCGATCGACCGCCACCCAGCACATGAGCCTCGAATGGAGAAGCTCCTGTGGCTCGCGGCGCATTTCCCAGATCCCCGCGTCAGATGACATGGCCGCGATTGGACCGTATCTATCAAAGCGATCGTAGGCGCCCTGCCTTGGGAAGCCAAGCCCACGGTCCCTGATCGTCGGTGAGGAAGATGAAAGTGCCGCGTCTCCGCTCGCGGAACCTTCAGATTGCGGCCTGCATGAGGTAGGGAGATTGCTCGACGGGAACCTGCGCTACGATTTTCATTACGAGTGTGGGAGCGACATCAGGAACAGACCGAACTCGTCCGTCTTTGTAGACGACCCGCAAGAGGCAAGCCTTGTCGTCGTATTCAAGTTCCGCGATCGTCTTTGAATGGATCAGAAATTGCATATTAAGCTACCTCCCTGCACTACAGCATGACCAAGATGAACCGACCGCCGCCGAGGAGAAGGCTTGATCGGCACGAGAACTCATTGCCTCTTCGATGATCGGCGCTGTCAGAAATGCGATCCAACGACAAGCGCTCTGCGTCCCGGCGAGATTACGAAAAAATCTAATAGAGCCCACTTTGGAAATCGCGTGAAATCAACGTGACACACGTCTGACGACTATTTGGCACGGGCATGCCAGAAAAAGATGTGAGCACGACGCCCACTGTCGAGCTAATTGCCGCAATTCCTCGCAGGTGCGGGTGGGCCGCCAGGTGAATTGTGCCGGACGAGCGTGGCGGACCACTTCCGGCCAGAACTTCAGACGTGCGGGAATAGGCAGCAACTGCCGTCAACGATCACCTCGACATCGTCGGGCTCGGAAATTCGGATGCTAACGATCCTGAACTGGGCGCCGTTGTCACACCATCCGATGTTTTGCCTAAAGATTTCGATAGCGATGTCGGGACCGATGGCCCATCCACGTCCTAGAAGGAAATCGAAACGAAAACCGGAGGATGGAGAGCATGGCGCTTAAGCGAATGGACAACATCGGGATTGTCGTCGAAGACCTCGCAGTGGCAATAGACTTTTTTCAGGAGTTAGGCCTCGAACTCGAAGGCCGCGCGACGATCGAAGGCGAATGGGCCGGTCGTGTCACGGGTCTTGGCGATCAGCACGTCGAGATCGCCATGATGCGCACGCCGGACGGGCACAGCCGGCTGGAGCTGTCGCGCTTCCTCAGACCGGATGTCGTCGCGGATCATCGGAACGCCCCGGTCAACGCCCTTGGTTACCTGCGAGCCATGTTCACGGTCGACGACGTCGAAGAGACCGTTGAGAGGCTGCGCACGCGCGGCGCCCAGCTTGTCGGCGATGTCGTCCGGTATGAGGACGCCTACAAGCTCTGCTACATTCGCGGACCCGAAGGTCTTCTTATCGGGCTTGCCCAGGAACTTGGGTGAGCAGCGACGAGCGATCGGTCGCGCCTGGCTCATCCTGCGAATATCGCGCTCGTTGACGAGGAACGCTGGTGATCCCATCTAGGCGCCATGCCGAAACACGAAAAGAACGATGTCGAGCTGGTCAAGACGTGGGTGCTGCCGCCAGCAGCGACCCTCGGATCGTCGATCCGCGCGAAGGGAATTCTGCTCGAACTCCGTGCACGGCTCCCGGTCGCTTCGATGAAGTCGCTCGATATCGAGCAAGGAGAACTCACGCTGTCGATGCCTGCAAGTGTCAAGACAGAATTCCATGCAGCGGCGTCTGTTGTCGCCAGTGCGCTGAAAGACATCGAAAGCCTGCCGGTAATCCCGCGCGAGATCCAGGATATCCTTTCGATCAAGACGAATGAGCGTCATCGCTGGCTCAAGGACGGCCGCCTGCCGAGTGCTGGAACGCGCACGGTGAAACTGCGCGGTCGCGCGCGGAAGATCACGTTCCACGTCTTCGACCCGCGCGTCGTGGAAGACCTGCTCGATCGAGGCGTCGTCGAAGAATGGCGCGAGGAGGATGCGGCGGCGGCGGTGGAGAACCGACGGCGGGCAGCATATAAGGCGAAGTTGACGCGGTCGCTGAAGAAGGGCAAGACCGTCAAGGGGGATACCGTCGCCGGATCCGACGAGGCACCTCGCACGGAACTGGCAGGCTGGGAGGAGTTCGGACGCGACGGATTGCTTCGCTAAGGAGGCCTATTGCGGGTCCCAGCGGTTCTAAAGCAAGGTAATCTCCGGGCCGCTTCGTATGGCAGGCCTTGAAACGGACGCTGTGCTCGACTATCTTCAGGTCATCGGCGTTGCTGGTGAGCGCTCCACGAGAGTGTTCGCGATTGCCGAAGTCGCTTATCTGCTTTTGACCACGGATGTACTGGCACTGGTGTGAAGAGCGATGTTTGAAAGGTCGGTGCGGTTCGCCCCGGCCTTTTTTATTGCCTGCCGGTCAGGGCAAAGCTCCCGACCAATCGTTGGACGGCTCTTCAGCCTCTGCTCCTGGAAATTCTTCCGTAGGATCGGGGATCGCGTTCGTAGGCAGTTCGGAGATTTCCGAGCCGGAAAGAACAGGTCGCGACGCGTCAGGCACCAGACGACCTTGCCTTTGGTACGCGCGGCAATCCCGGCCATGAACAGGGTGGCTGCCGCCACGTCGACGGTGCCGACCCCCGCCGCCAGCGCACTCGTGCAGCGCCCCGTAGGCCAAACCACCGCCCGGTAGCCGCTCGTCGATCGACGCCACGCCGAAGGGCAAAACGTCTCGCTTACGCTGACCTGCGCTTTCAGGTGCGCGATCTGTTCGCGCAAACTGTCAAGGACGGCCTTTGGGCGGCGGAGTTCATGATCTACCTTCAACGGCAACCCGTTTTCAGCTTGAGTAGGAGCTATATGTTCTATATTTGTTCTTAACGCGTAAATGAGTCAATGCGCATATGACCGCTGAAGTTGACCACGAGTGCAAGGCAGAAAAATCGCCATCGGATTCAAGCGGATGGCAAGGAAGGTTATTTTCGGATGCGCCGAACGCGGCTTGTGGACGATGCGATCCCTAGACTGAAAGATCACAAGGTCCCGGTGGTTGAACTCCTCTGCCGTCTGTGCGACCGCCATTGCGCGCATGAGCGCAGGCTGTTGGTGAAAGCGTTTGGCGCAAGTGTCAGCTTCGCGGAAATCCGCCGACGCATGGCCATGGGCTGCGAGCGCATGCAGACGCCCGGGGGTGACAAGTGTGGGGCACATTTCCCATGTTTGGGTAGTGGTCTAGCTGATGGAAGCTAGAGGATGACGGGTGAAGAAAGCCGAGTGCGGCCGCGCAAGATCGTGCATGTCGACATGGATGCCTTCTACGCATCGGTCGAGCAGCGTGACAATCCGGAGCTGCGAGGCTTGCCGGTTGCCGTCGGCAGTCCTGCTGCCCGCGGCGTGGTGGCGGCCGCCAGCTATGAGGCCAGAAAGTTCGGTGTGCATTCCGCCATGCCTTCGGTGACTGCGCAGCGGAAATGCCCGGACCTCATCTTCGTCAAGCCGCGCTTCGATGTCTATAAGGCCGTCTCGCTGCAGATAAGGATGGTCTTTGCCGAGTACACGCCGATGATCGAGCCGTTGTCGCTCGACGAGGCCTATCTCGACGTCACTGAAAATCTCAAAGGCATGGAGATCGCCACCGAGATAGCTGCGGAAATCCGCGCCAAAATCAAAGCAACCACCGGGCTCACCGCCTCGGCCGGCATTTCCTACAACAAGTTCCTCGCCAAGATGGCATCCGACCAGAACAAGCCGGACGGCCAGTTCGTCATCACGCCGAAGAACGGTCCGGCCTTCGTCGAGCGCCTGCCCGTCAAGAAGTTTCATGGCGTCGGGCCGGCAACAGCCGAGAAGATGCATCGGCTCGGGATCGAAACAGGCGCGGACCTCAAGGAGAGAACGCTCGACTTCCTCGTCGAACATTTCGGGAAGTCAGGACCGTATTTTTATGGCATCGCCCACGGTATCGACAATCGCCAGGTCAAGCCGGATCGGGTGCGGAAATCCATCGGAGCGGAAGACACGTTTTCGCAGGACATCCATTCCTTTGAGCCCGCGCGCGAAGGGCTTCAGCCGCTGATTTCGAAAGTCTGGAGCTACTGCGAGGCCAATGAGATCGGCGCCAAGACGGTGACGCTCAAGGTCAAATATGCCGACTTCAGCCAGATCACCCGCAGCAAAACCGTTCCGGCTCCCCTGCCGGCGATCACCGATCTGGACGAGGTGGTCGACCTGCTTCTTGCGCCAATCTTCCCGCCGCGAAAAGGCATACGCCTACTCGGCGTCACGCTGTCGTCACTGGAAAACCGGCGGGCTTCTCGTACGGCACCACAGTTGCGGCTTGCGCTTTAGACCGCCAGCATCGGCTGGGCCGGAGGGTCTGAATTGAGCCCGATCCGGAATGTCCCCGACGCCAGCAACCATGGCAAACCGGCCCTGCAGCGCGGTCGATCCGATGGATGCCGCCGAAACATGTTCGAGACGGCAAAGAAACTGGGGAACGGGCATCGAGCGAACGGCGCTGCCGACCAAATCTTGTTTCGATCAAAATCGACAGCGACATGCTCGCCTACTTGCAGGAAGACGGTTCCGGCTGGCAGGATTGCACGTGGCATATTGCGCGCTGCGATAAGGGGCAGGCTCTGACCCTATTTATACGGAGCCGTGCAGGCCACGCCATCGGGTCGTTGCCCGTTATTTTCACGGCCGGCAACGCAAGTGTCGGATTGTCCATATTGTTTTGAAAGCCGGAAAAGCAGGGGAAGGACATAACCATGGGGTTTCATATCTGCACCGCTTGCGGCACTCAGTTCGACGAGCGCTTAAAGCCGCCGCCCGCGTGCCCCATCTGCGAAGACGATCGTCAGTTTGTCCCTGCATCGGGGCAGGCGTGGACGGACATCGCAGCACTTGGTCGCACCCATGATGTGACCTGGCGTCAGGAAGCCGGAGGCATCCACAGCCTTCAGGTTTCGCCTGATTTCGCGATCGGCCAGCGCGCCTTCCTGATCGAGAGCCCCGACGGCAACATTCTTTGGGACTGCCTCAGTCTCATTGACGAGGCGAGCATAAACCGAATTGGTGCATTGGGAGGTCTGAGCGCCATCGCCATTTCGCACCCGCATTTCTACACCTCGATGATGGAATGGAGTTCCGCTCTGGGCGATGTGCCGATCTACATTCATTCCGACGATGGCGAATGGGTACAAAGGTCTGGCGGAGCGCTCAATCAATGGAAGGGTGAAAGCGTGCAACTCGGTCGGTCGACCCTGATCCGATGCGGCGGCCATTTCCCCGGTAGTTCAGTCATGTACTGTCCCTGGCTGGCGGACGGCCAGGGCGCCTTATTCGCCGGCGACACGATGCAGGTTACACTCGACCGCAAATATGTGAGTTTCATGCGCAGCTATCCCAACCTCATTCCGCTCGGCCCAGAGGCGGTGAGACGTATCGGGGAAGCGGTACGCCCATATCGGTTCGAGGCGGTCTATGGTGGATTTTCGGGCCGAACGATCGAACGAGAAGGGTCTCGTATCGTGGACCAGTCGATGACAAGATATTTGAGTGCCATCGAGGGGTGAGCATTGATGACGCGATAGGACTCGTTATTGTGGAAGAGGAAAGACGCGACGAACGCCGGGCCCGACGATTGCTGTCGGCCTGTTCCGCGAACGTGCGGGCATGACCATCGACGATACTCGACAGTTGCGGCACTCATCGAAGGCTCAATTTGGGGATGGTGGAAATCGAAAACCGCCTTCGCGAAGGGCATCCGATCGTTCAGCGGGTGATCAAGAACTGCCGAGATCTTGGAACTCCCTGCTTGCGTCAACGCAGTCATCGATCATTCAGTCTTGAATTCCTAATTTTAGAATAGGCGCGTATGCTGCAGTGGGGGGACTGCAGTATCCATAACCTTGAGGGGTCGAGGACAATGTGCTGGAACACATCGTCGGCATTCAAGCCGGTCGGACTAGCTCTACGCGGCCCGGCCACGCATAAGATCGTCCGGACGCTCGGCGATGCCGCGGATATCCTGATCAGGGACTGGCCATCCGATGACGGCGAGGAATATGTCGCCGCCGTGAAAGCTTGTGTCGATGCAATCAGTGGGCAGATTCCTCCGGAACAATTTCGCGAAGCGCTTTTGCGCGCGGCCGAAGAGGCAGGCATAACAGCTCTCACTGTCGTGGCGCATTGATCCACATCGCTCACCCTCGGAACTGTATCGGAATGTTGTCTCGTCACAGTTCAGCCTCTGTAGTTCCATCTCATGTTCGTCGAGAGCGAGTGAACCGCGGACTTATGGCATCAAGCAATGGCGTCGTTTTGATTTGTCCATGACAACAACTCGGTAATCCGAGAATGTTTGGGGCCGCTGACGATAGCGGTGAGCGAGCCGGTCAGGTAGGCGAATGGATCGATAGCGTTGAGCTTCGGGATGCTCTTTTGCGTGCGGCCGATGAGCGGGCATCGGGCCGACAGGCTTCGTGGCAGCTTGCCGCTTCGATGAAAACCGCCATATAACGCGCGATGACGTTTGATTCGAAAATTTTTGTCGGCCTGAGGCCAACGAGCAAAAAATCAGCTCTTCCCCCCGAGCCTTCCCAGTCGAAATGCCAGTGGGACGGTTGCGAAAGCGGCGGCACCAATCGTGCGCCCGTTGGGCGAGATGCGGAGGGTTTGTACCTGCTGTTCTGCCCGCAACATGCGAGAGAATACAATAAGGGATATAATTTCGCGAGCAATCTGTCCGATCCGGTGACCGCCCGCTATCAGAATGAGGCAGCAAGCGGCGCCCGTAAGACGTGGGGGACCCGCGTTGATCATGCGACAGAGATGCCGCTTCCTTCGACCGTCCGCTCAGGCACAGCAAAAACCCTTAACGCGCGCAAGAGTGCTTTACAGCATCAAGCAACGAAAGCTGATCTCCAGCGACGTAAGCTCAAGGTATTGGAAGCGAAAGCCTTCGAAACGCTCGGCCTTTCGCAGGACGCGGCGCCCGAGGAGATCAGGCGCCGTTATAAGCAGATGCTCAAGCTACATCATCCAGACGCCAACCGAGGAGATCGAAACTCGGAAGCTGAGCTCCAAGCGGCAATCGACGCCCATAAAATCCTCAAGTTGAACGGGTTCTGCTAAATCGGAGACACAGTCTCTGCGGGTCAACAGATAAGACGCTGCCGTGAAAAAGCTGTGTAGTGCGCGGCGCACGTCTCAAATCTTGTCTAAAACCCCTAGAGCGGCCGCGGTCCTTCGTATCCTTGACGCGTCGAAATCCGTGTCGTTCTCCAGAGCTGTCACTTCGGCCACAGTCAGACCAGTGGTTTCTGCAACGTCATCCAGCGAATAGCCGCGAGCCGCGCGAGCTTCCGCAAGCAAGCCGCCGACGGACAGAGCAACAGGGGATTTCACAATCTTCGAGACCATGTTCATGTCGTTAAAGCTCCTTTTGGCGGCCGGAAAACGTACAAAACAGTTTCATAGTTCCAACGCCACCGCCCGGGTCCGGGCGATTTCCGCGGGCGCTCGTTCTATCAGCTTGCCAGGCGGAGTAAAGTCCGACGTGGCGAAGGGGCGGACAACCTCGCGTGGCGGCCAGCGAGAGGTGCGAACCTACCCTGCGGGGCTCGTGGACGGCTGCAGCGGAGCGTCTTTATGCTGCAGGGAATTCGCGGCGAGAGACGCTCACACATGACGCCGCAGGCGAGCAGATCGTTGGCGCAAAAGATCGTGTCCGGCCCTTCCGTGCGCGTCAGCAGCCTCTGGGCAACCACCTTTCCAGCCTCTTATCCGATCGAGCCATGACGTTGGACTGCAACCTCGATGCCGGGTGGCTAGTTATCAGCATCATAACGCGTTGAAATTATCGTAAATAGCGAGTTAACTAGAAGCGATATTGCCTATTACTTCTGCCACCGATAGGGCAAGTATCGGTAATGAGCCACCTTACGCTCAGATGTAACCTCTTAGACCTACAACGCTGACCGCACCGACCTCCGAACGGCTCTCCGACCTCTGCGCCGGAGCCAAGGAACTGGTCCATTCGCCCGCACGGCGCACCAGTAAACTGGTTGAAAAGCTCCTTGAGCAAGCGATTGAGGGTTCCGGCATCGAACTAGGGCAGCGGAAGAAACGGCCATCCGATCGAGACGATCGGGGATCTCGCGGCCCTGCCGGTGCGGCGCCTTCCAGGCCGACCTCCGTGCATGACGATCTCTACGACGAACACGGCCTTCCAAACAGATTGCGCTCGACACATCCGTCGGAGGTCGCAAGGCACAAGCATCTCGCCGGCCAATTAAAGGCACTCGCCTCCGCTCGCTTATCTCGAAGCCTGGTGCCTTTTTCCGAAGCGCTCTCCCCTCCCCCGCCAGGTGCCAGAAGCGTTGCGCCCCAAAATTCGTGGCTCATCACCTTTGGGATCCGATCAAGCGCCCAGAAGATCCCAGGCACGGGCATGGCGGTCGGTTGAAGCTGAACTCCGCCGGACGGATCTTTGAGAGTGCTCGGGCCGCATGCGCCAGACACGGTTCACATGCGTCGGACATCCTGGTCGGTTTCTGACGCCGCTGGCTTGGGTTCACCGGTTCTTTCTCCTCACCGTCGCCGGAGACCGCAGTGCGGCTGGGCGGTGCGAGCCCCCATCCGTCCGCCTGGCGGTTAAGCTCCAGGGGTCACCGCCGTGTACTCGAGAAGCTTCCGAAGCCCGCGAGGTCAAAAGCCACGCCGATATTCGTGACCGGGCGCTCTTGTTGACCGCTTTCGCGTCCGGGCTCGACGATGCCCAAAAGCAGGCCCACTTCGCATGAGGGGTCTGCCCGGGATAGTCCTGGTGACGCGGCATCACTCTCCTGCCCTGCCCCAGCTTCCGTCTCGGCCGCTCCCAGGATAACAGCGGCGGATGAGGGTGTCGTACTGATCGGCCGGCCGGGGAGGTATCGAGGAATGGCTTGGCGAAGCACGGATCGAATTGGCCCGGTCTATTGCTCTCTTGTGACGGCACGTTTGATGAACGGCACGGTCGCAATTGCCGGCAGCAGCGGCTTGTCGGCAGGCGCGGGGATCTGCTCGTCTATGGTTCGCCCGGGGAAGAACGTTCTCGGTGTAGATGAATCGCTGACAGGCCGGGCGGAAACTTTCGGCCGGTCTTCTTCTCGCTGCAGGTGAAAACACAGACGCCCTGCTCTCGGATCCGAGCGGCGAAGCGCGTGAAATCGCTATGCGACGACGGCAGGCAGAAACCGTCAAAGAACCACTGCGCAGCAGTCCATCGCATGGATCATCTGCATTATGTCGGATTCGTTTCCCCCCGTCGTTTAGGGGAACCGCGCTGGGAATGGTCGCTTGCTTGTCCAATCGATCCGCCCGGCTTTCGAGCGCGAGCCAGTGAACCCCCAATAGATGCGTCGGATGCCTGCCCCGCCTTTTTCGACCACCTCTCCGAGCATCCCAATCCCTGCCGAGATCGGTTCAAAGGCGTCGATTAGTACGGTGAGGCGCGAAGATCGCATTTTGGACGGAATAAGAGTTCTTCCGCTTGCGAGAAGATATGCGGCGCCCGCCCGATTCGCCGGCGTCTCGGATCTCACGCCAGGCGATCGGTCGATTGCCGGCATTCTCTCTGTATCCGACACGTTTTGAGCGGCAAAGATGGACCTTGAGTGGCGAAAACTCTTAAGCCGTTGCGTTTGTTGCGAAAATCGGCCGTTTTGACGGCAGTCAATATGATCTGTGAATAAGGAAACCACGACCTTCCCTTTAAAAGAGAATCGATGTGACCTGCAATTCTGCTGTGCGTTGACTCCTGTTAACGCTATTTCCCTTGTGAGACTCAGAGAATCGGAGATAATGACGACATTTCTCCGGTTTTGGTGATTTTATCGACAGAATGGTCCAAGGCACA
>NZ_JBYGKP010000006.1:0-329622 GCF_057653825.1 Rhizobium sp. WSM409
ATGCCGACTAAGGCCGCGATTGTTGAGAAAGCCAAGAGAGCGAGTCGAGTCTCGATCGACGAGACGATCGCGCAGGACTCGACGATGCTCAGCAGCCAATTGCAGGTGCTGTTCGAGCGGTTGTTTTCGCCCGACGCCCGCAAATCGCTACGGCGGTTCAGCAGCACCGAGACTGCCAAACTGCTCGGCGTTACGGACAGCTATGTTCGCCACCTTGCCGCCCAGGTGGAAAGCATCAATCCGGAAAAGACGGCGGCCGGTCGACGGGTCTTCTCGCTTGAGGAAATCCATGCGATGCGCCACCATCTCGGGCGCACCAAACCGTCCTATCTGCCGATGCGCCGGCCGGGTGACCATCTCCAGGTGATCGCCGTCACCAATTTCAAAGGTGGCTCCGGCAAGACGACGACATCCATCCACCTGGCGCAGTTCCTGGCTCTTCGCGGCTACCGCGTGCTCGCCGTCGACCTCGATCCGCAGGCGTCGATGTCGGCGATGCTCGGATATCAACCCGAATTTGACGTCGGCGAAAACGAGACGCTTTATGGTGCCATCAAATATGACGAAACGCGCCGCGACGTAGCCGACATCGTTCGCCAGACCTATTTTCCGGGGCTCGATCTCATTCCCGGCAATCTCGAACTGCACGAGTTCGAACACGATACGCCAAAGGCGCTCGCCGACACCAACCGCGACGACAAGGACATGTTCTTCATGCGGGTCGGCAATGCGCTGCATTCGCTGGAGCAGAGCTACGATGTCGTCATCATCGATTGCCCCCCCACCCTCGGCTTTCTGACGCTCTCTGCTCTTTGTGCCGCTACCTCCGTCCTTATCACCGTCCATCCGCAGATGCTCGACGTTGCGTCGATGAACCAGTTCCTGACGATGACCTCCGACCTTCTGGCCGTGGTCAAGCAGGCAGGCGGCAATCTTGATTACGACTGGATGCGCTATCTGGTCACCCGCTATGAGTCCAATGATGGACCGCAGGCGCAGATCGTTGCCTTCCTGCGCAGCCTGTTTGGCGAGCGTGTGCTGACCTCGATGATGGTCAAGTCGACAGCGGTCTCGGATGCTGGCCTGTCGAAACAGACGATCTACGAGGCCGGACGCGACACGATGCATCGCCAGACCTATGACCGCGGGGTGGAATCCGTCGACAGCGTCAATGCCGAGGTCGAGCAACTCATTCGTAGTGCATGGAGCAGGACATGAGCCCAAAAGGACGCGACATCCTGAAGAGCATGGTCGGCGCTGTCGAACCGACACGGCCGGACGTGCCAAGCGTGCAACAGCCGCATCGGCCTTCGGGAGCGGTCAAGGCGATGAACCTGTCACTTGGACGGCTGGGAGAGGAAGCAGCCGCCGCTAAGGCACTGCGGGAATCGCTGGCTTCCGGCGACAAGGTGCTGGAGATCGATCCGGCTGCGGTCGAAATGTCCTTCATCCGCGACCGCATCCCGGTCGACAAGGATGCCGAGTTCGAGCGATTGAAGCAGTCTATCCAGGAAAGCGGACAGCAGGTTCCGATTCTGGTGCGGCCGGACCCGGCAAGGGCCGGGCACTACCAGGCCGCCTATGGCCACCGGCGCCTGCGGGCGGCAGCAGAGATCGGGGTTCCTGTTAAGGCCGTTGTACGTAAGCTCACCGATGAAGAGCTGATCCTCGCACAGGGTCAGGAGAATGGCCCGCGTGTCGACTTGAGTTTTATAGAGCGGGCACTGTTTGCACGCCGCATGGACGAGCATGGCTTCAGCCGTGACATGATTTCCAAGGCGCTGGCGACAGACAAGCCGGAAACGTCAAGGCTCCTGCAGGTGGCTCAGACGATCGATCCCGAGATCATTCTCGCCATCGGGCCGGCCCCCAAGGTCGGACGCCCGCGCTGGTTGGCGTTTGCCGAGAAATTCAGGGAGACGGGCGGGCAGAAAAAGGCGCAGGCTGCCATCAGAGCTGCTGGTTTCGTGACGTTGGAGACCAACAGCCGCTTCGATGTCATCTGGAAGGCGGTAGAGGAGAAGAGTGCACCTCAGCGGGCCGAGCAGACGCTCCGGACCCAAGGCGGCGCTCCGCTTGCTTTGGTGGCCCGGTCCGGCAAAACCTTTCGCATCACCGTCAAATCGGCGGCGTTTTCGGAATTCCTGGCTCAGCGGTTGGTAGGCCTCGCCGCCGAGTTCGAAGAGGAAAATGAGGGAAAATGAGGCAGTTAGGCCGGTTGTCAGCTGACAATTCGGATAGGAGATAACGCGCAAAAGAAAAAAGCCCCCGAACGTCACCGTCGCGGAAGCTTTCCTCGTAGTCCTGAACACCTCCGAGAATCGCACTTCCGAGAATCGCTGTCAAGAGTTTTTGGCGCCGTTTTGGTGAGCGGATTTCTTTTGCCTCGTTGAGGTGGAAGATATGGAAACCGGAAGTGTAACGACGCCCTTCGGGCGGCGGTCGATGACGCTTGGCATGCTTGCAAGCCAGGTCATGGCTGGGGAGATCAAACCGGATCAGTCTGTCGATAAGTGGAAATTGTTTCGCGCGCTGTGCGAAGCAAAGCCGCTGCTCGGCATTGGCGATCGGGCGCTTGCCGTGCTCAACGCGCTTTTGAGCTTTTATCCGAAGAACGAACTGGCCCAGGGAAACGGTTTGATCGTCTTCCCGTCGAATATCCAGCTTTCGCTCAGAACGCATGGCATGGCCGAACAGACGGTGCGGCGTCATCTCGCCGCGCTCGTCGACGCAGGTCTTCTGCTGCGCAAGGATAGCCCCAACGGCAAGCGTTACGTCCGCAGGGACAGGGCAGGGGAGGTCGACGAGGCGTTCGGCTTCTCGCTGGCGCCGCTGCTTGCCCGTGCCGACGAGATCGAACAGCTCGCGGCCGAGGTTATGGCTGAGCGGCTGCATGTCCAGCGTCTGCGTGAACGCATCACCCTTTGCCGCCGTGACATTGCAAAACTGATCGAAGCGGCCGTTGAAGAAGAGATCCCTGGGGATTGGCAAGGCCTATACCGCGAATTCCGGGACCTGATCGAAGGCCTGCCGCGATCGCCGACGACAGCACAGCTTGAACTGTTGCTGGATGAATTGACGGGCCTGCGGACAAATATCCTTAACCAGCTGGAAATTCAGGTTAAATCAACAAAACAGCGCGGCAATGCCGATTATATCGAGCGTCACATACAGAATTCAAATCCCGAATCTATTTCTGAAGTTGAACCAGGCTTCGAAACGAAGCAGGGCGCGACAGCTGAGCCAGACAACGACCGAGGGACCGTGACGGCCGCGAAGGGAAGGGGTGAGACAGGCCATCCCTTCGCGCAGACGGAGGAAGAGCAAAGTCGACGGCCGGGGGTCCGCAATGATGGTGGCGGACTGAAAGCCTTCCCGCTCGGCCTGGTTCTGCAAGCCTGCCCGGAAATCCTTGCCTATGGGCCAGATGGCTTAATCCGCAACTGGCGCGATCTGATGGCCGCAGCCGTCATCGTTCGATCGATGCTGGGCGTCAGTCCATCGGCCTACGAAGAGGCCGCCAATGTGATGGGTCCGGAAAACGCCGCGACCGTGATGGCATGCATCCTGGAGCGAGGTGGCCACATCAATTCGGCCGGGGGCTATCTGCGTGGCCTGACGCGGCGAAGCGAAAAGGGCGAATTCGCGATCGGCCCAATGCTGATGGCGCTTCTGCGGGCAAATGCGCCGGCCGGGCGGAAAGTTGGATAGGCCTTCGGCTCCGTGCGGGCGGCGCCGATAGATAGCTAAGCTCGGGCAAAACTCTGCAGGCTGCTACGAGATTATCCATCACGACGATGTCGCCGGGTTTGAGCACTGGTACGAGTTGCTGCTCGACATAGGCGCGAAAGCACTCACCCTTGATCGAGTCCATCGAAGACACAGGGTGCGGTGAGCCGATCGCAGCGCAACGCGCCGAGGAAAGTCAGGGTGCGCCAATGTCCGTGCGGGGCGAAGCTGCGCAGGCGTTTGCCCTTCGGCCCCCACCCTCGAAGCGCCGCCATGTTGATCTTGATCCAGGTTTCATCGATAAAGACCAGCCGTCTTGGATCGAGGCCAGACTGCCAGGATCGCCAGCGCTGTCGCCGTTGCGCGACGTCAGCGCGCGCCCGGTCAAGGGCGAACAGTGTTTTTTTGAACCGCAATCCCTCACGCCGCAGGAACTGCCACACCGTATCGTGGGATACCTTCACCCGTGACATCGATCGGGGCAGCGGAAAATCTTCTCGTGCCAAGAAGAGGCCGAAGAGGGTGCCATCCACCAAGCCGGCTGCGCCGGACGCAACAACGGGCGAAAAGCCATCGCGGCAGCGGCAGGGGAGGGGCTCATTCGCAGGCGGTAGGGCCTCAACTCCTGACTGCAGTCTCTCTTCCGCCATGATCACGCCGCCCGGACATCGGTTTGAGCGAAATCGTTGCCCTTGAACAGCAGCGGCTCGCCGGACGCTTTCGCCAGAGCATAGGCAAAGCAGTCGCCAAAGTTGAGACCGGCCTTGTGACGACCTTGTCCGAAATCGAGAAACGCCTGCCTTGCCAATTCGCCATGCTCGAGCGTGACAGGCTCGATGATGATGCCGGCGCGCCGGAAGAAGGCCTCGGCCTGGCGCATGCCGTCGGGGCCGAGCTGACCCTCGACCACCATCGACAACTCGACGTAATTGGCGACGCTGATCCGCGTGAGCTCCGCGTCATGGATGATCTTAACGAAACTCGCCGCCTCGGGCTCACGGTAGAGGATTGCGACCAGGGCCGAGGTATCGATGATCATTTCGGCAGGCCGTTCTCGTCGTAAAGGAACTCGGCATGGTCGACATAGGGGCGTTTGACGTGCGCTGCGGCGCGATCGGCGATCGCCAGGAGCTCCTCGACGCTGGCACGCCCCTTTCGCCGTTCGATCTTCGCGAACCGCTCGCGCAGCGCCTCGGTGACAACGCGGGTCATGCTCTCTCCCGTGGCGTGGGAGATCGCCTGCGCCAAGCGATGGGCTTCCGGATCCTTGATGCTGAGGCTCATTCCGATAATTTCCGTCTAGAAAAATAGCGTTCTTTCTAGATTTCTATGCGCAATCTTCTTCATTTTCAAGCCTGTCGAATAATGTCCGATAAATTACCGGACATTTAGATGGAGCCACCTAGAGCATTTGAGCAGCGCGACCGCTTCGCCGCGTAGCGTTGTTATAGTAGCTGGATGCCTGCTGCACAGAGCGGTGGCGCGATTGCTCCATGGCTTCGGGAAGCGGGATGCCGCGGTTCGCAGCCTCCGTCAGATAGCCCGACCGAAGTCCATGCGCCGAAAACTCCCCAGGCTCCAGCCCAGCCTCTGCCACCCGCCGCTTGACGATATCGTTGACCGCTTTTGGGTCGAGCGCCCGTCGGGATACATTGCCCCAGCGATCGATCGCTCGAAACACGCTGCCGCCGTCGACTTTTGCAGCCGTCAACCAGGCATTCAGCGCGTCCACCGGCCGGCCGGTCAGATAGACGACCTCGTCCTGGCTGGCACCGGAATTCTTGGTGCGGCCAAGATGGATGGTGAGCGAGGGGAGGGGGATGTCGTCCTCACCGGTGACCGGCGCCTCGACCGTCAGTTGCTCCCGGCGCAGACCCGCGACTTCGCTGCGACGACGACCGCCGGAGGCGAAGGCGACCATTAGGATCGCCCGATCGCGAACGTCGCGCAAACTGTCACTCCTGCAGGTCGCGAGCAGCCTGGCCAGCACCTCGCCGGTGACCGCCTTGGCGCTTTTGCGGCGGCGTGGCCGCGGCACGGCGCGCACCGCCAGCCGGATCGCCGACTTCAGGGCAGGGGAGGTGAAGGCGCCGTCGAGGCCGCGCCATTTGGTCAGCGTCGACCATTGGCGAGGCGCCGCCGCACCGTGTCGGGTGCGTGTGGCCCCAGAGACCTCAGGAAGCCGCGAAAGCGCAAGACGTCTTCGACATCGGCCGGCATGCCATGCTCGGGGTCGTTTTCGCGCCGTTGCGGATCCCACAGATGGTGGGCGACAAATTTAAGCAGCAGCGCCTCCGCCGCTGGCCAGGGCAGGGCGCTACCCGTCGCCGCAAGCGACCAGGCTTCGAGATAGGCGAGGTCGGAGGTCAGTGCCCGCAGCGTGTTGTCGCCCATACCGGCATTGACGAGATGCCGCAGCGTCTCGACATCCTGGTCGGTCAAGAGCTCGGCGAGCTTGTCACGGCGGTCGATCGGCAGCACGGCTGCGATGGTGTCCAGGGCCTCGGCGCGGCTGGTGACGGATGCAGAATGCGTGACACTCATCGCGGCGCGCCGTCTGCGTCGTAGAAGTCATCGTGCGCGGACGTCGGATCCACGTCTTTCGGCCTGCCTGTCGCAGCAATAGCCCAGACATCATCGAGCGAAGAAGGTCTTCCGGCCTCGGCGATCCTGCTGGCTGAAGCGGCCGCTACCCCGTCGGCAAGGCTCTTCGTGGGCTGGTCAGATCCGAGAACAGGGCTCGAAGAAAACGCGGTGAGCCTTGCAACAGGTCGTCCGTCCCGGCACACATAGACCTCGTCCTGACGGGCCAATTCGATGAGCTCCTCCAAGCGTTCCGCGGCTTCCTGGACATCAGCGAATATCATCATCACCAACCTCCTTACCATACCCGTTCGTGCAGCACCGCATCGAAGGCGGTGTCGAGCGACACGAAGGCACAATGTTCCAACCGCGTCTGGGCGGCGAGAATGCGGTCCCAGGGATCGCGGTGATCCCAGTCGAAGCTTGCCGCCAGTTCGGCGTGCAGGTCGGTGATGGCAAGTGTCTGTAGGCCACTGTCAGCGACGGCAGCGCGCAGTTCCTGCGGCCTAAGATCGAGCTTTTTCAAACGCATCTTGTTGTCGAGCTCGTAGAAGGACACGGCGCTGACGAGGACGCTGTTGGCCTTGTCCTCGATCAGCGACCGGGCCATCCCGGACAGCCGCTCGCTGCCGATTGTCCACCAGTAGACAGCGTGGCTGTCGAGCAGAATCTTCATGGCTGGGACTGGCGGTCGGATGGACCACCCTGCCAGACGCCGACATCATCGTTCCAGTCGCCGGCGTCGATTGCCACTTGTTCGGCATCGACCTCGTCGAACAGGTCGTCGGGCAGGCCGCGCTGGCGCAGCAAGCCGAAGGGGCGCTTGCCGCCATCGGCTGGGCCGATGCGGGCATAGATCTCACTGCCCCGCATGATAATGATTTCTTCGCCCTGGTTGGCGCGCTCGAGCACCTCGGCGAAATTTTTCCGCGCTTCGCTGATCTTATAGCTGGTCTGGGACATCGTGCGCTCCGATTTTGCCTCTCAAGCTGCACGATAGCACCGTAAACCCGTGCGTACAATCCATCTGTACGTATCACTTCCGATAAGAGCTACTTATCGATGGTTATAGCGTCAACCAGCAATCGTACCATGTGAGGAACCAGAGTATTGATATAGAGTTCCTTTAGCAAATCGTTTACCATGATTTCAATGGCTTACGATCTCGCGAAAATCAGTATGACAACCCTGATGAAGCCGGCTTTCGACGCCGGCATCGCGCTTGCGCGTCTGGACGAACGCATCGCCCGCTCACCGGTCGGGCAGGGATGGATCGAACGGTCCCATTTCGCTGACGCCTGCGCCTCGCTGTGGATCGACGGCGAACTCGTCCATCTCGAAGACCTCGTCCTCCACGACGCCACCCGCGATATCCGCACCCCCACCCACGAACTCACCATCGCTCGCGACGTTTTACGGACCCGCCGGCGCATTGCTGGCCAGTCACCGGATTGGGCGTTATCGACCGAGGGTATCCGAAATTTGCGACAGACGTCGGACATCAATCCGGTCGGCGCTGAGGCGGGGCAGCCAGGCGGCGTCATTCGGCCCGCGGTCGCCATCGATCCGGAAGGGGAGGGGGATGGTGATGACGCAGAGAACCTATCCGGCGTCGACTATGCCGCCATCGATGCGATCCTCGCGCGCTCTGACGCCGCGATCGAACGAGCCAGCAATCCCGGCCGGGCTCCGGCCGATCCGCTGGTCTACGATCTCGACTGGGACGAGGACGCGCGGCTCGACGAATGGCGTGGCGTGTTGCGACAGGCGGAAAATTTGCCGGCGGTGCTGCAGGCGATCGTCGCCCTCGATGCCTGGAACGAGCTGGCCGTCCTGCAGCATGCGCCCTGGCTCGGCCGGCTATTTGCCGCCTCCATCCTGCGCCAGGCCGGCGTCACGTCCGGCGCCCATCTCGCGGCCATCAACCTCGGCCTGAAAACCATTCCTGTCGATCGGCGCCGGCATCGAGACCGCGAGACCCGGCTGCTTGCCATCGCGCAGGGACTGATCGCGGCTGCCGAGATCGGGCTCAAGGAACACGACCGGCTGGCATTGGCTCGTCAGATGATGGAACGAAAATTGTCGGGAAGACGAACGTCTTCAAAGTTGCCGGAGTTGGTCGAACTGATGATGGCGAGGCCATTGGTGTCGGCCAAGATGGTGGCGAAGACGCTCGAGGTGACGCCGCAGGCGGCGCGGCGGATGGTTTTGGAGCTGGGCTTGAGGGAGATGACTGGGAGGGGGAGGTTTCGGGCGTGGGGAACGCTGTGACACCCGCACGCTATCGGTTTGTCGCTTTCCAATTGTGCCCTATGACATTGACCGTACCAAGGAGAGAAAGACCGTGCCGAAGATCTGACAAGGGCTGACCCGTATTTCGGCGGGACCGCGGGCTTTGTCGGAAGCAGCCTCGAATAGCTGTATTTGGATATGGTCGGCTGCGAGATCCCTGAGACCGCGCCCCAGAGCGTGCACCGAGCACACGACGCGGTGCGGCACGCCTACATTTTCGCTTACTTCTCCTACGACCTTTTGACCATGGCGACAGCGCAGACCTTTCCTTGCTTAGAGCTGGCGCTGCGAGAAAGGATAGGCGCGCAGTTCGCTGGGCGTGTCGATAAGCGCGGCAGGCCGAAGCCAGCGATGCTCAATGAGCTTCTGAAGACGGCAAAAGCTCAGGGTCTGATTCAGTCAAAGATCGATTACCTTAGCCACATGCGCAACACGTTCATGCACGGCAGTGATATCGTGTTAAACCCACCCATGTTCCTGACGACGTTTCAGATGGTGACAACAATCATTCGGGAGCTTTTTACTCCTCTCCCGAGAGCTTAATGTGATCAGATTGCAAGCACAGCACTCGATGCTGAGTTTCTTGCACATATCAGAAATGGAAGTGTCGCGTTGCGACATGGCGTCAATCGACGCGCTACACGCTCACGGGGAGGTCCGGCGAAGGGAGGTATTTTCGAAAGAAATCTCGCCAAAAGCGGACTACGACTTCCAAAAGATGCACGGCAGGAAGCCACCGCTGATTGCTAGCCTATTCGCCTCAATCGAAATCAACAAACAGGCACCTCATCACGAGTTCGATGTGACCACTGCCTGATCGGACGGGGCCAAGCAAACTTGTGCGGCCGACAACGTTCAGAGGCCGAAATTCGTTTCGGAGAAGAGCTCATCGAAATCATCTTTCAGCCAGGACATGGCTTTGGCGACGATGATGCTTTCGTCGGGCAGCCCGCCATGGTCTGGCAGATGGCCGTCGAAGTCGGGAAGGACCGAGCTTTCCCAACTTACCCGGCCCGTTCCAGGTCGCTTGAGCTTTTCTAGGAGAGCACTCGTCCTTGCAGCATAGTCATCTATCGCCTGTCGACGGTTAAAGTTGGTTTCCGTGGCGGGAAAGCTGACATCGGCGCCGGCTTGTTCAACCGAGGCAACGGGCCAACGGCGATGTTGAATACCGATATGGCTCCAACCTCCACGCGTGCTTGTTGTTGCCTCGACTTCGAAGCGGAGAGGCAGGACGGCAGCGTTCGGCAAGAATGGCTTCAGATTCAAAAAATTCAGATCGACCACCTCCCCATAGGCGAGCTGGATCCGACGAAAATAAGTGTCGAGCGCCGTCGCGAGCGGTGCCTGATCGTCGCGGACTGTCAGGTCAAGTTTGCCGGCATCGGGCCACCAAGGTTCCAGTGCGCTGACGCCACGATCAAGTGTCTCGCGAATATCGCGCAGGAGATCACTGATCGCGAATGGTTGTGCGTTTGTGAACCCGCCACTTGATACGACCTGATGGCGGTGGTTCATCAGTACGTCATAGGCGAGCTGAAGATTGTTGCCTGACACTCGCAGGTTCAGAGACCGGTGCAGGTGCCGCAGCCGCCCGAACACCAGTTCCTCCGTCCAGACTGGGCCACCTGCCAACATGCGGTCGGCAATAAGCTTGTATAATGCGTCGCGAACATGCCGCATGCCAAGCACGCGGCCACTCTCAGTGCCATAACCGAAATGCTTGAGGGAATGACCGTGGGCACGGCGGAGCATTCGGCCACCGCGATTGCTAATTTCGATCGGAATGACAGCATCGCGCCCATCAAGAAAGCCGTATCCGACATATCCTCCCGCAATCGAGCCGTGGATTGCGAGCTCGCTGACAGGAGCACCAGCGATCTCGGCCATAAGCAATTGCGCGATCGGCGTAAAATGTGTCTCGGTCAGGATGGTCATCGTCTCCTTCATATCCGCAAAGAACTGAAGGGCTTCATCGAACGATGCCGCCTCGTCATCAAACGGTTCACCGGCAGCAAGGCGCAGGCTGCGGATTGCTGCCCGCAGATCCTTTCGCGCGATGGCTCTCCACGCACGGCCCCGAGCATGCGCGCTGCTCGCGGTTGCCACCAGAAGAACGGGAAAGAGCGACGCGGGGTCTGCTGCGGCAATCAAGTCATCATCGCTCGATCCGGAAGCGCGATCAGTTTCCCATACGTGGAGGGCGCGCAGATAGTCCGCCAGCCCCTCGTGTGTGAGTTCGATGGTGCTGCCTCGGACATTAAATGCGTCGTTGTCCGCCAGCCTCTCGAGCGCCGCATGGGCATCGGCCGGAGAGGGTGCAAGAGCAAGCGCTGCATCGATGCCGATCGGGCCGGCGCGTGTCGCATCGGCAAGCCCAGCCAGATAGCGTCGGTCGAGGGCCCGAACGACCTGTGTCTGTGCGGAGAGCAGACGGTCCAACCAGCGTTCGTAAAGGTCGGCAATACTGTTGGTGTAGCGTCCATCCGCGGAATACTGCTCCAGGATCATGTCGGCGATCTGCGGCACTTCGGCCATGCGCGTGATGTGATCGGGCGCCTGCTGGAATGCATGGCCAATCCCTGGCAACGAGATGCCGCGAAGCTTCGTTAAAGCGTTGAGCTGCACCGGCCCATAGCCATGGAGTTTCAGCAGAGGCATTTCGGCTGGGTTTGCTGGTGCAAACCGCGAGAGTAGGAACAGCTGGGTTTTCGGGAAGCGTTGGAGGAACACGCGCAACATCGCTTCCACTCTTCGGCGATCATCGAGCGGCACGCGTTCGAAGCCGTCGGCGACGATGATCAACCCGCTCTCGCGCGCATCGCGTTCGAGCGACGCCACGCTGTAGCCCGGCTTTGCGGCTGATACGTGTTCAGCCAGGAAGCCATCGAGACGCTTATTACTCATCGCGAGATCGGGCAGAAAAACGTCAAAAGGCAATTTCGCGGTCCGCTCAGCCCAGCGCTCCTCGACAGCGTTTACTAGGAGCATTGCTCCCAGCCGTGTCTTGCCATAGGCCGAAGGGCCGGTAATGATGGCGCCGCGTGGAAAGTCGCGCAGGAGGTCGCCCGATTGCACGGACCGGTCGCTAGCGGCGTGCAAGAGAGCACGCGCAACAGAAGACGCGGCTATCTCCGTCTTTTCGTCGAAGAGGTTGCGCTCATATTCACCAAGGTCGCGGGCCGCGAGATCAAACCGCTTCGACTGGAGTGCAGAACAGTTTTGTTTGAGTGCTTCAACTGAGAGCAGGTCTTCGACTTCTGCCCGGTGCTGCGTGAGCGATGGAACGTCGCAACTAAAGACGCATGTGCTTTCTACGGTCGGCTGCAACTGCCAGATCTGCAGCTGTCGTCCATTTGTCAGAAGAGCGACCGGTGCAAGAAAGATACGGGCATAGGATTCCGCCTGTTCCCTGGCGTCGTCATCCAATGGCTCGCTTGTTCGCTTGGTTTCAACGACGGCAAGCGACGTTGACGGTCCGAACGGCGCCTCCGCATAAATGACGAAGTCCGCCTCCGGTTTGCGGCCGGGACGCTGATTGTGCCCGATCCTCGTTCTGATCGGAACCTTCGAAGCGACGTTGGCCCGGTCGTGCCCAAGAGCTTCGAGCAAGGGTAGCACGAACCACGTTTCGACATCGGCTTCAAGCGCGTCGGGAAGGTTGTGATCGCTGTTCCAGAAATCTGCAATCATCGGGTAGAGCTACATTCACGAGTGGATTGACATCATTCTACCATCCTGGCCGACGCTATTACACTAGATATCCAGCGCAGAATTGCAACTCTGCGATGTTCGCCGCTAGCTGTTTGTGCCGGTCAATCTGACAATCTCAAAGCGGCCGGGCGATTTCCCCAAGCAGAAATCGAAGCTCTGCCGGAGGTCGACCTGGGTAGGTGTCCGGGATGATTTCGCGCGGACGCTCGACATGACGCCGCAGGCGCCGCGGCGGGTTGCTTTGGAGCTGGGCTGGAGGGAGATGACGGGGCAGAGGACGATCAGCGATTCCCAAGACGAATAGGGCAAATAGAAACGCTCACATTGGATGCCGCTAACTGAGGTGGCCCTCCCGCAACGCGCCGGTGATGGGGTGTGGCGGTTCTTTTGGTTCGTGCGGCACGTACGATCCCAAAACCGTGCTTAAAACTTTTGTTGAAGCGCTGCCTTTTCGGCATATTGTAAGGCGTTGCCTTACATCTTACAATCCGCTATGCTTGGCGGAAACTTTCGACGGCAGCACCCATGGCCAATGAGCCCATCCATCCCGGTCAACATGTTCGAACGACCTATTTGATTCCCCGCAAGATCAGCGTTACCGACGCGGCGAAACTGATCGGCATCAGCCGTCCTGGTGTATCGAATTTCCTGAACGGGAAGGTTTCGACCACCCCCGACATGGCGGCGCGGATCGAGACGGCATTTGGAATGCCTGCCGCGACGCTCCTAGAGATGCAAGCTGCCGTTGACGCGCTTGGGACGAAAACGAAGTCGGCGCCAACGAGCGCTAGGGCATATGTGCCCCCGTTCCTGAGCTTCAAGGCCAACGACGTCATCGATTGGGTCGATCACAACATTCCAGCAAGAGCGCGACTATCGGTCTTTCTGAGAACGTTGGTGAATTCCACAGGGGTCGGGCTCGAAAAGGTCGACTTCCCCGGCAACGACGATGCGGAGCGCGCCGGCTGGGACGGTTGGACGGAAGCGAAGGATGGAACGCCTTGGATTCCGGCTGGAACCACGGGTTGGGAGTTCGGTGTCAACGAGGACCCGAGAGCCAAGGCCAACGGTGACTTCGCCAAGAACGTGAAGACCTACAAGCGAAAAGCTGACCGCGATCAGATCACGTTTGTTTTCGTTACGCCCCGCAGGTGGCCGGGCAAAGCGAATTGGATCGCGGAAATGAAGGCTAAAAAGCAGTGGAAGGATGTCCGTGCCTACGATGCAAGCGATCTTGAGCAATGGATTGAGCAGTCGCTTGCTGGTCAGGCATGGTTTGCCAACGAAACTGAGCGCCCATCGCAAGGTGTCCGGTCGATAGACAAATGTTGGAGTGATTGGGCCAATGTCGCGAAACCTGCACTGGATGGCAGTCTGTTTAAAACTGCGATTAATATCGCGCGGGATAAATTCAAGGAATTCCTTGCCCGGCCTGCGTCGGAGCCGATGGTTATCGCCGGCGACTCCACGGAAGAGGCGCTGGCCTTTTTGAGTCAGTTGTTTTCCGATCCCGAGCTGACCGTTGGTCGGGATCGCGCGCTAGTGTTCGATCAGGTCGGTATTTTGCCTAAACTAGCGCAGGGGTCGAAGGACTTCATCGCGGTCATTCATTCGCGCGACGTAGAGCGCGAGCTGGGACCGTATTCCAATTCACTTCGATCGATCGTCCTTTATCCGCGCAACGCCACGAATTCAGAACCGCACATCATCCTTGAGCCGCTTGGCTACGAGGCATTCCGCGTGGGGCTGGAAGCGATGGGGTATGACCGCGACGACATTACGAAACACGCAAATGCATCCGGCCGTTCGTTAACGGTCCTTCGGCGTCAGTTGTCCAATGTCGAAGCCGTCCGAACGCCGGAATGGGCTGCGGACAATAAGATCGCGTCTTCGTTGGTGCCGCTTATGCTCGTCGGTGCATGGAATGCCGACAACGAGTCAGACCAGATTGCCCTAAGCCTGCTGGCAGGGGACGTACCTTACGAAGAATTGGAACGTCGCATTCAGGAACTGCTGGCACTTAACGACGCGCCGGTGTGGTCCATCGGAGGCTATCGCGGGGTCATTTCAAAAATCGATGCGCTGTTTGCGATCGCCAAGTTGATCACCCACGCCGACCTTAAGCGATACCTCGACTTGGCCAAGGTGGTATTGGGTGAGGATGATCCGGCGCTCGATCTACCTGAAAAAGAGCGTTGGGCGGCGGCGTCGCATGGAAAGCAGCGGGAGTTTTCGGGGGCACTGCGCGAGGGTATTTCGGAGACGTTGGTGTTGCTGGCCGTTCATGGCAATCACCTGTTCAAGATGCGCCTCGGCTTCGACGGCGAAGTTGCTGCATCAAGGCTTGTGACGGCGCTGCTCGAGCCGCTTTCGACGCGGAAGATCGAAGCCAACGAGCGTGACCTTCCCGTATATGCGGAAGCTGCCCCTGACACGTTCCTGAAGATTTTCGAGCGTGACCTGAAGACGGAACAGCCGGCGTCGATATCGATCCTCAAGCCGATCGAGGCGGGATTGTTCGGATTCCATAGCTCGCGCGTTGGGCCTCTGTGGGCATTGGAAGGGTTGGCTTGGAACCCCGCAACATTGGCGCGCGCGGTCTTGATCCTTGGCCGACTGGCCTGCGTTGAAATCAACGACAATCATGGCAATAAGCCGATCGCGTCGCTGGAAACAATCTTTCGCGCATGGATGCCCCAGACCGCGGCCGACCACGATCAGCGCCTGAAAGCGCTAATGTCACTGTTGGAGAAGTTTCCGTCGGTTGGTTGGAAGGTTTGCGTCGACCAGTTCGGCCATTACGGCAACAGCGTAGGCGATTACGGCCACAAGCCAAAATGGCGTCCTGACGGCTACGGTTTTGGTGAGCCGTTCAAGTTCATGAGACCCATTCACGCGTTCGTTCGCGAGATGGTCGAGGTGTCGCTTACCCGCCCGAACTATACGGCAGATATGCTGTGCGACCTCGTCGATCGGCTGCATAGCCTTGCCGATAAGGACCAGGAGCGTGTCTGGAAGCTCATTGAGGCATGGAAGGGGAGCGCTTCCGATCCGGACATTGCGAAGGTGCGCGAAAAAATCCGGGTCACCGTCTTGTCCCACCGTGGTCGCAGGAGAGCCAAGGATGAGGATTTCGCGACACTGACCAAGACGGCAAAGGCTGTCTATGCAGCGATGGAGCCGACCGACCTTGCCAACAAACATGAATGGCTTTTTCGCCAGTCATGGGTCGAGGAATCTGCCGATGAACTGGATGATGATGAACTGGATTTTCGCAAGCGCGAGGAGCGAGTCGAACAACTGCGTGTAGCCGCCTTGAAGGAGGTTTTCACCAAGCAAGGTATGGATGGTATATTCGCGCTTGCGGAACAGGGCAAGGCGCAAAGTCAGATCGGGTGGCATCTGATCCGCAGCGTCCTCGGCAGCGACGATAAGACCGGGTTGATCGTGGAGGCGCTTCAGCCGGGATCAAACGACTTATCGGCCGAGAGGAAGAACCTGATTTTCGGCGCGTTGCGCGCCATGACGGTCGAAGACCGGGCTGCCTTTTTCGCGACGGTCAGGTCATTGCTTTCGGAGGGTGACATGCTAACGCTCTTGCTGCTGTCACCTTTCAATTCGGGAACGTGGGCAATTGTCGATGCGCTTTCCGAAGTCGGACGCCATGGCTACTGGCAGGACGTAAACCCGGAATGGATCTTCGAGCCTGAGGGGGAGAACAATGAAGCCGTTGAGCGTATGCTGAAGGCGGAAAGGCCACGCGCTGCTTTTGCCGCCGTGCACTTCAAGCTTGAGGCGATCAGCCCGACTCTCCTGTATCGGATGCTCTCTGGCATAGCCAAGGACGGCAATGATAAGTCGGGCGAGTATCAGTTGCAAGAATACGACATTAAGACCGCGTTCTCACTACTGGATCGCAATGCCGACGTCACGCTCGAAGAAAAGGCAGGGCTGGAGTTCGCGTATATCGACGTCTTGTCCCGCGCCTTTGGTAACGAAACACAGCATATCCCGAACCTTGAGCGTTACATTGAAACGCACCCGGAGATGTATGTGCAGGCGCTGGTCTGGGCGTACCGCCGGAACGACGGTCAGAAAGACCCGGAGAAATTCCGCACTCCAAAGGGGCGAGAGGACTTGGCGATGCGTGGGTATCGACTCCTTGAAGGCATCGAGCGGTTACCGGGTTACGACAAGATGGGCCTCCTAAAAAAGGAGAACCTAGCAAGGTGGGTAAGCGAGGTTCGCAAGCTTGCGGCTGAACTAGACCGATTGACAGTTTGTGACATTTGCCTTGGCAAGCTATTTTCAAGCGCCCCCGCCGATGCTGACGGAAACTGGCCGTGCGAGCCTGTTCGCGATGTTATGGAAGAGCTGCAGTCCGAGGAGATTTCTCGTGGCGCGCACACCGGCCTTTACAACGCACGCGGTGCTCACTGGCGCGGCGAAGGTGGCGGTCTAGAACGCGAGCTGGCGGATAAGTACAATAAATGGGCCGAGGCAATCCAGTTCAGCCATCCGTTTGTGTCGTCGACATTGCTAATGGGGATGGTGAACACTTATCAGCACGAAGCCGACCGGCAAGACAATGAAGCGGGTATCCGTCGACGCCTCCGTCACTGACCTGTTATACCAGTTGACGCTGTTAGACACCGTCCTCAACTGAGTGGACCTGAGGGCTGCAACGGGTCACTTCTTCTTCTCACTAGATTTGCCCAATAGCTGACGGTCTGGCGACGGCCTCCCCTCGAACCTAGAGATGCGCGTTCTCCCCGCGGTAAATGGTGGCCAGACGAGATCGAGGTGATCTTACGTACACTGAACGAGGAGTCGGTGTTGCAAAAGAAGCAGATAACCTGCAGCGGCGCCCAACATCCAACCCATTCGTCGGCGTTGCGCGCTTCAACGCTATGCCTCGTTGTCGGATTTCCCGCGCAGACGTTAGCTAATCCGGTCGAGACCAGTGCCGCAGAACTGCGATTTCCGCGTCCAGCCAAAGCGACCCGTTGTAGCGCACGCGAACATCGGATGTCCGCTTCGTGCCGTCCGTACGCGCAGCTCTTTCGCCAATTACCGTCCAGACCGGTTCGATCTCGTTCCGTCGTGCCATAGCAAGCAACGCGTCGCGACGCACCATAATATAGTCATGACCGTCATCTCTGCCGCTGACGATGATCGGCAGTCCTTGGCTATCCGCGTAAACACCGACATTTTCGATATCAGGACGTAACCCCAGCGCCGTGATTAGCCAGGGGATCGGCACATGCCGGGAAAAGCCGTTGCCTAGACTTTCGTCAAGATGGCTTTCCCAATGGTAACCGATAGTCGGCTTGATCACCCGGTAGCTGCGATCTGTGTTACGGCCTCGGGCATCAAGTGTCGACCAAGGGTCGCTTCGCCACGTGGCTCGCCGGCCAAGCTCGCCAATATACGGGCCATCAGTAGCGTTGCCAGGCAGCCATTCATGAAAATCGTCCCCGTGCTCTTCGGTCTCTTCAACGAACCGCTCCCGTGTACTTGGCGGCATCAGCAACATGGCGACGAAGTGAAAGTCGCTTTGCTCCCAGGGCCGATCCCAAGATCCTTTGCGACGCGGAGCTTCAATGTCGTGCGAGGCGTAGCGATAGAGCGTTAGCCAATCGCCGCTGCCTAGATCCGATCCCAATGCCAACGCAAGCCGTTGCGGCGCGAGCTCGGGGTCGAGAACCCAAGCCTCGCGTTCGACCGGTGCAAGGTCGGGACAGCGCAATAGCGGAACATGCGGCGTGCCTGCCACCGGCTTGATCTCGTTGTCACTTGGCTGGACAGATGGCTCGATGTCACGGATGAACTCGACGTCAAGTGGATCGGAGTAGGCCTTGGCGGGCGAGCCCCAGTCGGGTTTCAGCCAGTTATTGTCTGCGAGCCGAGCGAGCAACTCCATCATCGCAATGCGCTGATACTTCTTGCCGATCCGCTCGATCCGCCCGCGATCACCCTGTCGCTCGCCACTAGTATGATCGCGCGGGAAAAGTGCTTCTGTCCACCCCAGGGCGATAGCGCGATTGGCCACCCAGAGCTTCGCGCGATGTGCATCAATTTTCTTGCCCACACCCTTACCGGGTGTGATCCAGACATGGTCCGTTTCGTTTGCCGCCCATCTTTTGGCATCGGACGTGAAACGATGTGCCTGTGTAGGCGTGAGCAACGCCAAAAATGCCCCCTCGGCGACTTCTGTGCGTTTGCGGTCCGACTTGGGAACAGTCACCTTGAACGTATCGGCGTCGAACGAGATACGTTTGAGGCGATGCGCATCGCGCAGCGCCTCAAACGCCTGGGCAATATGGGGGCAGTCCCGCGATACATCGTCAAGAAATGCTTGGCCAGTCTCCGCGGATGTCAACGGGCGAGGCCCCTTTAGCGGAGCCGCCGCGAAGCGCTCGACCCGGTGCTGGAGCGTATATCTGCCGAAATCGGCCAGCCCCTTATAACAAGACCGCAGGATCGAGTCGGCTCCAACGCGTTTGGCGCGCGCCTCTACCTTGGCCTCAGTGACATTGAACGCCAGTGCCTTGGCACCATATGGGGGGCGGCAAAGAACAAGATCGATGGATGGATCGAGGCCGCCGGCGCTGGCCGCCAGCTCGATGACACCGCGCGCATAGTCGCGCGTCAAGATATGCACCGGGGGTTGGCCGCAGCTAAAGGCATGACGCCAAGCTGTCATTGCAAATCCGGCAAGGCGCGCCGGGTCGGCAGTGCGCAAACTTGCGCCGTAGAACGCGCCGAACAACCGCTCAACAACATAGGGATCGTCGCAGGTTGCGAAGCGAACGAATAACGGGTCGATTAGCGTCGGGCGATCAAGGAAGATTCGAATCATCGCCTTGCTTGCGGTATCGCGCACGTTCGCACTGCTTGAGGTGCAGGCCCAAGCCAGCAAGACCAATGCCAGGCCGAGAGTTCCGTCCTCGGCGCGACTGATGCCAGGGTTGAGGCACCAGTTAATCAGGCGTGTTAGCGGATGGCCGGCATCGTTATGCGCGGTATTGATCCGCCGAGTCCAGAAAGCATCCCTGTGAGGAAGCTTGCGGCGCGCAAGATTGCGGTCAAGGAGCTCCGCATTCCATGGGTGATTCTCGACCACTGCCAACTCGATAAGCAACGCGATGATGTCCTCGTCGTGACAATCGAGCCGATTGAGCAGCTCCAGCGTCCGATCACTGAACGCTCCCACGGTGCGCCAGCGTACGCTGTCAATATAGGCGTCCTGGACCGGCCATTGATCCCACCATGCATCGGCGCCACCGGGTAGATGGTCGACTAGTTCGACTTGATAGCGATCGGCGAAATGCAGAAACAGCGCATAGAATAGCCCTCGCCACTCCCATTGCACGCCATGCTTGCCCAGAACGAATGAGAGGCTTCCATCCGCGTCGAACAGACCCACGGGATCAACCACATGCTGCAGAAGTGCATTCGCGACGAGATGATCCTGGAAGCGCTGGAATGAGATTCGCAGAACATCGTCCTGATCGGACAGAGGATCTGCGGGATCGTGCGCCGGATTGGGATCGTATCGCAGCAGACCACGGAATCGCAGCAACTCCAGCCACGTCTTGCTTGGCGGGGGTGCGTATCCCTGAAAGGCAGCTTCAACTAGGGTATGGGCTCGCCCGCGCGTAATGTAGTCCCGTTGGTCCGACGCCATTGCGCCGGCCAAGGCAAGCAGCGCACGTCTTACTGGCCCGACCAGCGTATCGGCGCCGTCATAGCTTGTGCCGAGATGACGCCCGGTGGAATCGAGCAAAAAGTTGAGGACCTCGCTGGTCCCCCGCATACCACGTGGGAAGGTAGTGCGGCCATCTCGTTCGATCGCGAGGCACGCCGTACGGAGAAACAGCGGGTTTGAAAATTCGGGGTTGAGCCAGGGCGTAGCCGGACGCACTATTCCGCGCCTGTCCATGTACACCCTTGCTGCCGCCTCGATCTCCTCTGGCGTCTCGAAGCCTGTGGCTTCGGCGCGTGTCGCCATCGCATTGACCGCTGGTGTCACGAGATGGTCGACGTATTCTCGTCGGCACGAAACGCACAGGGCAAGACGGGGATAAGCGAGGATACGTTGCGCCAAACCCTGTAGCGCACTGCGCCACAACTGAACGCCGGCACCTTCGTTGACGGCGTCGATCGCGATCAGGGCACGCTTCCCGAGAGCTTCGGCGCGCGCGTTTAGCGCGCCGAGGAAATCATCGAATTTGCTCCCGCCAACCTCGAAGTGCGCGATCATCTGGTTCTCGATCGTGCCGTGCAGGGTGAAATCAGTGCCGAGCAGGAACAAAGCAGGTGCGTTTTCGGCAAGCGCGCGCTCTACCTGGGAAGCAATAAGGTGCGATTTTCCGGAACCGGCGCGGCCATCGAGCAGCGCGAAGCGGCACTGGTCGCTTAGACTGCTGGGTGAATCGACGGCCTCGAGAAATTGTCCGAGTGACGATTGCAACTTGCGCAGGGCCTCTAAAAAATAGTCGAGGCTGGGCCACTCTCGACCCTCGTTAACCATGTGCGGGCCGCTTGCTGACTGCCGCTTGGGTTTTGCGGTGTGAGCGAGTTCGTTAACAACTTGGAGCACTTCAAAGACGCGCTTACTTAGATCGACCGTTCGGTCCCTCCAGCTCGTGTAGTCGAAGGCGCTATGGGTATTTGGCTCCAGAATAGCCGTCGCTTCATCAAATTTCCGGATTTTCTCAGCGATTGTGGCTAGCTTCTGCTTTTCGGAATCGAGCAGGCTATCGGGCGTAGTGCCAAGCCGACCGTTCTCGAGCACGTCCTCGCGCGCGCGCCGAAGCATAGTGCGGAACGGGACATTGCGGAGCAGTCCGTCGAATACCTGCGCGGTAGAAACATCAACGTGGTCCTCTGGATGATAGCGTTCTTCGAGCGAAGCCACGGTACGCTGGCACTGCCGGGCAAGCCATTCTGTCGAAAGCTCAATCCCGCCGAACCAATACGCTGTCAGCCCGGTCGTCTCAACACGGGTAAGCATCTCCTCCAGATCGGGCGCCGTCCAAGGCATGAAGGCAACGTTCCGTCCGAGCGCGTTTGCCGATGCCTCCCATCTTGCTTTATGCTGATCCCACGCGTCCCAGCCATTTGCCTGTGGCTGCCCCCTCTTGGTTACCCGCTGCGTGCGGCCGGTAAGCGCGCAGGCGATCGCTATGATCATCGTGGTCAGCCTGGGATGGGTAGCGAGAGCAGTAGCAACCGAATTGTCAATCGCGCTCCAATCTACATCACCCGATTTAGTATAGAATTTTGCCTGATATCCGAGTTCATCCCCGCTCGTAAGGATCCATACCGCCTCGACTCCGCCATCCCCGCCGGCGCCGTGGATCCGCCGAAACTCAGCATGTCCGGGTGGCGGCACGCGCCGCGCGATCTGACACACCAGCTCCTCGAAAGTGTCGCGTTGCCCAGCAACACCTGAGATGATTTTGGTGAAGTCTAGCATATGTCAGAACCTGTCCAATTGAATACTCGGTAGCGCAACCGAGGGTGGCCGGTAAAGAGAAATGTCAAGCGCCAACCATTGTGGAAGCGCGCGCACCACACCAGATGAAGATAGGCAGCTTTCCTCGTGATCCCACCGCAAAGCTGCCGGTCGGCTAGCGTGAATTGTTTCGGGCGCCGGCAGGCGTACGAAAGTCCCCGAGGAAGGAACCCGCGGGCCACAGTCGGAGGCTATGGAGATTTCAATCTGCGGCTCATGTCTGCGAGGGCGCGGCGGCAGCCAGGGAGTTTGGTGATGCATGCAGACAGGCCGCTTCGTTGCGCGTCCGCGCGGTTTTGCCGCCCGGCAGCCCTCTCGCGGCACCCCTGTCGGCGACGATGATCACCACAGACGCATGTGGGCGCGACGCCTGCGGCCGAGGTCTTGCCCACTCCATGCCGGATCATGAAGCGGTCTCCCGGTTCGGTGTGGTTTGGTCTGGCGGCCCGCGCGGCTGCTTCCAGCATTCGAACATCTCGATGACGATCATTCGTCCGCCGCAGCAGGGGCATGGTAGGCGGAAGTCGTCCGGTTCGCCTGGTTTGCCGTCATCGACTGGTGGGGCGACGTCCAGCAGTTCGCGAGCGAGCGCGAGGCTGGTCTTGCGGGCCACGCGGCAAGACATGGAGCAGGAAGCGGCGGATGAACTCCTCGATCGCGAGCGTCATGATCTGCTGCCGGTCCGCGCCGTCACGGCGGTAGTCCTTGTAGCGGAAGAGAAGGCCGGGCGCGCCGATACCCATCTGCTTCCGTCTGGTGTGATGCCGCCGCCCGGAACGATCATGTGGACATGGGGGTAGTGCGTCATCGCCGATCCCCATGTGTGGAGCACGGCGGTGATGCCGATGCGCGCGCCGAGATGCTTGCGATCGGCCGCGATAGTCAGCATCGTCTCCGACGCCGCCTTGAACAGCAGGTCGTAAACTGCCGCTTTGTTCTGGAATGCGATGTCGGCGACATCGGCGGGTAGCGTGAACACGACGTGGAAATAGCCGACCGGCAACAGGTCGGCCTCGCGCTCAGAAAGCCATGTCCGCGCCGCGGCACCCTGGCACTTGGCTCGTCGCGGCTCAGCACCACAGGCAGATTCCGAGGATGCGCCAGCCGGACGAGCCTGCGCGCCAGGTCCGGGCGGTCGAGGGTCTGGGTGAAGAAGAATTGTAGCGCCGACACGATGCTGTTCATCGTCGGAACGGGAACGCCATCCTCCTGCTGCTCGATCTTGAACCGGCGCAGGTCGTCGGCGGTCGCCGTGTCTGGTGAACGCCCGAGGAAGGTTGCCAGGCGACCAATGTCGCGGAGATAGTTGCGTTGCGTTTCGCGTGAGAAACGCCGCATGTTCATGTCGTCGATCAGCCTCTGGCGCAGCGGGCTGACGGGTGTGTCGAGATGGGGGTGTTGCATGGTCAAGCTCCTTGTTGAAGAAGCTCCTCATACTCTGCCCTTGCCGGACGACGTTCAATGCGAGCGCGACGTTTGCGCTCTCTACCTCAACCGCAGGCGCCCTCCCGCGCAGCGGGTTCGTTCATCGGCCGATACCGGTTAATGTGGAGAGCAAGTAGTTATCCGGATCGGAAAATTTAATCCAAATGTTGCCACTGAACGAGGGGGTGGACGGTTCGAGTCCTTTCAAGAGCGGGCAAAAGGCCGCTTGGCAATAGCGTCGATCTGAGTTGTGATCTGTGTTCAACTGTGGATTTGCGATATGAACTCGACCATGCACCGGACAGCCAAGCCGTCCCTTTGGCGCGTGTACCAATTGATCCGCTAAAGATCAGCCTAAATGGAACGGGTTGTCAAATACGATCTGCGTAGGAGGTGATGCGGGCCAGGATCTCTTTCAGGGTGGGCCGGCCATGATAATAGAGCGCCGACGTCCGCTCGTATGCGCGCTCGTAAAGTCCGAACGTCTCTGGGTCGGATAGGCTGAACGCGGGATTTGTGCCGATGTCCTGATTGTCGGCCTTCGGGAAGCGCTTTTGCTTGTGGGCACCATACGCGTCCGAGCCGAGGAAAGCTTGCACGTCCGGTTGGTCTAGCAGGCAGTAGACGTCGTAATAATGCCGGAGGAAATTGGCGGGGAACTGGCCGGTTTCCTGCTGCTTGCGATATTTGGTGGAGATGGTCTGGAGCTTCTCGACCAGCGTGTAGCCGGGCTCGTAGCAGGGAACGGCCAGTGCGCGATTATCGATCAGCTCGACGCGCGATGCAGCGTAATCATAGGCCCAGGAGCTGATATCCTTGTCGATATTGGGAGCCACTGTGTCGAAGCCGGCTTCGAGCAACACGCCGCTCTTGAGATCCGATTTCGTGCCGGTCGTCTCGGGGTAGTAGAGGCGGATGCCGCCGCTACGATACGTCTCATTGTCGAATTCGGTATCGCGCTCGATCTTTTGGATACCGTCGATCGTGATCGTCTCGGCCAGCCAGTCATAGAAGGCCTTCCGGCTTTCACGATGCGCCGCCTTGTCGTGATTGGGGCCGGTTTTTACCTCCATCGCCTTCGGCGGTTCGATACGGATATCGATATCCTCCGAGAAGCGGTTGATGATGCGATATCCTTTCGAGAGCGAGGTGCCGCCCTTCAGCTCGAACGCCATCTCCAACTGCTGCAGGCCGTACAGGCAATGCATGATCCAGTAGTCTTTTTCGACCAGCACCGGCTGCACCTTCATCTGGTCAGCGACGATGCGCAGAAGGGAAGCAAAATCCTTGTGTCTATGGAGGAAATCAGCTGGCATGCGTATCCGCGGCGAGGGTGTTGAAGAATTTCCGCGTGCGCACCATGCCGTATTCCTTGGCGGCACGGCTGAGGGCGGTGCGATTGCCTTGCAGGGCACGTTCCTTCACGCGGGCCAGCACCTGATCGCGGTTCTCGGCCAGCTGGTCGAGATTGTTGACCAGGTCGACCAGTAGGAATTCTTTGGTCAGGGTTTTGGGGAAGGCCGGCTTTTTGCGGAATTCGAACTCTCGGCCGCCCAGCATGAAGTTGCCGTGGCGCTTATGGTTATAGACGACGGTCTTGTTATAGAGCTGCGTCGCGCCGATACCCAGGCTGTTATAGGCATTGGGCGAGGTGACGAGGTAACGGTCATCCTTCAGGAAAGCCTCGACGAGCGCGTCATCCTCGGCGGGGGCTTTGCCGAACGCGGTCTGCTTCGGCCGGTGATAGACGCCGGTCGATAGCTTGGTCAGGTATCCTTCTGCCAGCAGCTGCCGAAGATGCCGATCGACAGACGACGACCATTGGGCGAGATCCTCCCGACGGTAGACCTTGCCGGACCGCAAATGCTTTTTCAATTCCTGTAACTTCGTCATGGGTTAGCTCCTGCACTCACTATAGCGACATATGGTCGTGAATGCAATTTTTTCCAAATTTCATGCAAATTTGGCGGTTACTCAGCATCTAGTTTACTGAAATCATGGAATTATATAAGGGGACTTTCCGGCAACCTCCACTACTCGAATATCGAAAATCCCGGAACTGACTTGCCCTCCGGAAGGTCATGGACGATAGCGACGACATGACGTGCCCTCGTCAAGGCGACGTACAGCTTGGCACGCGCCTCTCCTTCCAGTTGGTCCTTTGGGTCTTCCAGCCACGACATCATTTTTTCCGTGGAATAGATAACGACGCGGTCAAAACCGAGGCCTTTAGATCGTCCGAACGTAAGCGTCGGTAGATCGGCCGCCGCGACCTTGATGCTGGAACTCCACCGAAGCTGCACCGGCTTACCCGTTTTTAGATAGCGGGGCAGGTCCTTGCGCCTGACGATATGAAGTCCTGCATCATCAGGGACTGGCTGGCGGCAATGGTCGCAGTCGCATGCAGCGGTCGCTGCCATGGCAGGATAGAGTTTGGAGGACAATGCACAAATAACGGCGCTATTGCGGTGCGATGTGGCAAGGCTCGCCGTATCGATCTCGCAGGAAACCTTTTTAGGCAGTTTCTCGCGAATGAAGTTCTCGATTCCGCCGTTCCTGTATTTCTCGTAGCGTGCTTCCAGATGGGTGAGGTAGGTCACCTGCCTCGGATCACCTACGAGCACGACATGGGAAGGCGTTTTGAACAAGGCCACCAGGATATCGAGATCGTAGCCAGCAAGATCCTGCACTTCGTCCACAAAGATGAACGGGTAGATCCGTGAGAACCGCTCGAACACCGCGCCGGCGGATTCTTTGTTGCACCGGATCACAAGCTTCGCCAGTTTGTCGGAATAGACACGATTGCGGCGATCAAAATAGTGGCGCTGAAAGTTATCCTCTCCCCAGTAGACGGGGAAGCCTTGTGCGTTCTTGTAGCGCAATCCCGACCGTTTGGAATCTAGCAGCATGCCGGCGACATCCCACTCGAAGAGCCCGCCCTGAAATGGTTTGATGCCGTGCTCGATCAGAAGGCTGAACCATGTCTGGATGTGCACATTGCCGGGGGCCGAACCATGGAGTTCGAAGAATTTCCCGCGGATCTCTTCTTCGTTTGATTCCGTGTAGGTGGTGATGAGGACGCGTTTCGATGCAACAGCGAGCGCCTGTTTCACGAGGTAGGTGGTTTTCCCCGATCCGGCGCCAGCAATCACCAGCTTGTTAGGCCCTGTCATTTGGCGATCGCGTCCAGGATGTATTGCGGGTAGTTGATCTTTGTATCCGATGAAAAAATCGTCAGCGCGCATTCGGTCTTTCTGCCCAACATGTATTTATGAAGGTTGTCGAGCGTGTGGTCCGTGCCGAACAGCGTGTTGAACAGCTTAAGGCTGTTCGCCTTCAGCAGCTTGGGCTCAAGCGTATTATAATTGAAAGCCTTGTCACCAATAACCAGGTCGCCAGTATCGATCTCGGCATCGTAGCATATCTTGATGTGGTCGATGCCTTCATGATCAGTGTACTTCTTCTTCAGCCTGTCGACATTGCCGTCGTTGTCCGTGGCGACCACGACGGGGATCTTGAGTGCCTTTGCCAGCTCAAGGAAACGCAGGAATGCCGTGCCCACCGAAATTACATCTATCTCGTCCTCGATCGGTAATTTCCCCCCGTTCGCGTCCTTGTAGGCACGCTGGATGACCAACTCGTCGCAATCCCCTTCGACAAGGATCGATTTCTTCGCCAACACTAGACGCAGGGTGTCGTAACCGGGAAGCTTGTGGAAGAAATCGCTGGCATTCAGCCCTTTGATACGGGTCACCCGCGCTTCGCGCAGCAATATGAGGTGGTCCAGCCCCAGCTTGTTCGCAACAAAGCTGCTGTGGGTGGTGATGATGACCTGCTTGCCGCTATTATCGGTGCTGATATCACTGATGAGTTGGTTGAGCTTGGAGTGCGAGAGATGGTTTTCCGGCTCTTCGATCAACAGAACGGTCGCTTCGCTGTTCTTCTTGCTGCTTAGCGCGAGCCTGGTCTTGACGATGCATTGTTCGCCTTTGCCGATATAGTGGAACGGGACATCCTCAATGTAGGTCATGAGGCTGTTTTCCCAGGCATTGTGGGACGACATATCGACCGAGATGCTAACGTTCTTGCGGCTGATCTTGGCCGCTTGCGCCAACCGTTTGTTGATCGCGTCCACGTGGCTGTCTTTTTTGAACGCGTCCTTCAGCTTCCGGTGCGCCTGTGAGACCGCAACTCGTTCCTTCTCGTCGAGAAATTCCCTGACGATGCGCGAGATATACATGTCTGAGCCGCTCTGCACGCGGGTGCTTGTCGAATCGATCAGTGCGGACTTGAGGGGCACGGTCCGCGCGGTAGCGGCCTGACGGGAAAATTCGAACCACTGGACCTGGTAGAATTCCAGCGGGATCGAATTGATATCTTTGGTCTTAAGCAGTTCGGTATAAGGACCATCATATTTTTTATCGAATTCGATCGAGAAAAGAAGGCCGGACAGCTTGTCGTTCTTTTCAGAATTCTTGTTTCCACGCAGTTCCTCGAGCGCATCCTTATCGCCGGCAAGATACAGCTCGATCTGGATATCCGGCGGCTGCAGCGGATTTTTCGTCCCGATGCTTTCAAGGTACGCCCGCTCGATGTTGCGATTAAAGAGGTACGGCGAAAGCTCGTTGCGAAGATATTTCCCATTCAACACGCCGGTCAGGCATAAATGGATGGCTTCGAGAAGGGTCGATTTGCCGGCCTCGTTGTTGCCGACGATGATGTTGACGCCCTCATTGAGAGCGACCTCAAACCAGTCTTCGAAGCACTTGAAGTTCTTGATTTTGACCTTCTCGATATACATCGTTTACCCCAGTTTTCTCGAAGCAACCATAGCTTGTTCGCCTAAACGCGGCGAGTGGGAAAGCTGGGAACGATAAGAACCTTTTCTTACGACGAGCCACAAAGCCAGCTCGACGGATATTTTCTCGGCAGCAGTGGGGATTTGTTTGTCTATCAATCCCCGTCAGCGATCAGCGGTGCCTCCACCGTAAGCATATATCTGACCGACAACACATGGGTTCACGTGCGGCTACGATGCTCTTGCCAGTGTGAAGATAAACTTCAATGTTGCGACCCAGAGATTTCACTTCTTCCTGTAGACCATTTCAAAATCAGGTCCTCACACATGCTTAGCCCAGATTCCGACCGTGCTCTCGAAAGCAGTGAACAGGATGAGTTCGGTTTCGCCGGCATTGCACGCAAGCTCGCACCCTCTTTGATCGCGGCCACTGAAAGCGACGGCATGGTGATCGGGATTGAAGGGCCATGGGGCTCGGGCAAATCGACGATGCTCAATCTTCTGCGCAAAGAGCTACCTGCATTGAACGCGCCGAACTTGCATATCATCAGCATCGCGCCATGGCTCATCGGTGATGGCTCCAGCCTCGTTCGCACCTTGATCGAGGCGATGGCCGATGTATTGGACACCCTTGACGACGCAACCAGTTCGCGCTGGAGCAGGAACAAGAAAACTGCCATCAGGTACGGAAACCTGCTTCGCAACTATGCGGCAAAAACCGGTCGCGGTGTTGCGCCGTTGGTCAAGTTGGCCGGCCTGTTCGTTCCACTGGCTGCGGCAGCAGGAGAGGGCCTGGATATGGGTGCCGGCTTTCTCGACAAGTTTGGTAAAGCGCCGACGGATGCCGATCTCAAGCAGGCTATATCAGAACGCCTGAAGTCGCTCGACGTTCGGTTCCTGGTTCTGATCGATGATCTCGATCGCCTTGAGCCTGCACAGGCCGTCGAAGTTGTCAGGCTTGTCCGGTCTGTAGCTGACTTCCCCAAAGTAGCATATGTCATGTGTTACGACCGTGCCGTTCTGGCTCATGCGCTACAGATCGGTCTCGACGTCACGAACGGTGATTTATTCCTGCAGAAAGTGGTGCAGCTCACCTTTGCCATCCCGTTGCCGGAACCATTCGATCTGCGGCTATCGCTACGGGAGAAGGCGCTGGCGATTTATTCGGAAGTCAACAAGCGTCCGCCATCCTCGGAAGAATTGGATGAGCTTCGTCTGGCGATTGATCGTGAAGGGCAGGGACTTCGAACGCCTCGCGAAGTCAAACTGGTACTCAATGGCATCCGGTTCGCGTATGCCAACTTGGCCGAGCAGGTGTATTTTCCGGACATCTGCCGCATCAACCTTATCAAGATACTTAACCCGCCGCTCTATGTGTGGCTTGAGAAATATCTGTCACTTCGATCTGTGCTCGTCACAGGGGACGCAATGATCGAGGAAGACGAACGGGTAACGTTGGGAACAGAACTCAAGAGCTTGCTGCCCTCCAGCGACGCCACGTCTATCCGCTCGATCTGGGGCCTTCGGCGCTTTATACCCACCGTACGTTCCGCAGATCAGCCCAAGGACACCGTTTTTGACAATGAGAGCGAGAACGAAAAGCGGATCATGTTCCAACTGAAACGTCTGGCGAGTCCCCAGCATTATCGCTTCTATTTTGCCCTAACCGGCCCGAAGACGGTTCTCACGGACGCGGAGTACGAATTTCTGATCGATGTCGCCGCGCGCGACGACCTTGGACAGTTAAAGGCTACTCTTATCGATTACATCCACAAGCCGCGGCCGCTCGGCAAGAGCTGGTTCGAGTACATTATCGATCAGTTCGACTACAGCCAATGGCAACGTCTGACCGCCAAACAGATCAGAGGAATGGTGCTCGGTATGAGCGACGTCATGCAGGAAATGCTCATGACCGCTGATCACAACCGGCCCTCGATGCTAGGCATTGGCCAGAAAGCGGAAGATAGTGTTCGCGAGGGCCTCAAACGCCTACGTCATCTGGATCCAGCGATCATGACCGCAACGCTTCATACGCTTTGGAGAGACACGCGTTCACTGGGCTGGCTGGTTGGGGAATTCTACCGCAAGGAGCTGCAATATCACGGTCGTGTCGGAGATCGCGCCCAACCAGACCAGCTTCACGCTCTTACCGGCGAGCAGCTTGACGCCGCCAAACCTGTCCTCGAAAGCCGCTTGGTACATCCGCAAACCCGGCTCGAACTGAGAAACACCCCCCACCTTCCTTATTTCTTATTTGGTTGGTTGGATATGTCGGGAAAAGACGCACCCGTAGAATGGGTCGCGGACTACACCCGAGACGACGCGAATTTCGTGAAGTTCCTCCTGCAGATGCGCAGTTGGAGCATGAGCGATCGCGTCTATTATCCGCTGCGCAAAGCGAACATATCAACCTTTCTCGATTGGGATCAGACCCTGCAGCGGCTGGGGCAAATCGAGGCAGGTGAGATCAGCGGTGCAATGGCGACCGATATTGCAGAGATCCGGCAGGCCATCGAAGAGGGTAAGGAGCGAGGCGATTAAAGCCCCAAGGTTCAGATCAGAATGCGTGCCACTTCATCCAGACTGACATCGTCGCTCCGGCGATCGTAGAGTTGGGTCGTACGAGTCAAGGAATGGTTCGCCATATGTGCGGCCTTTTCCAGCGCTCTGCCATTCTTAAGGTTGGTCGTGATGCCTGTACCGCGCATCGCGGATGGCTGTGTCCAAAAAGAGCTGACGGCTATCAGCAGGTAAGTAGCTGTCCGGGTTGGAAAAATCTAATACGAATAAATCCGCTGAACGACGGGCCGTCGGTTCATATCCCTTCAAGAGCACCAAAACGGGCGGAGCCTCGGCTGAGTCGTACCGATTGACAACGATCGCTTCGAGTCTTTCTCGCAACACCTGAGCGGGAACTGGAATCTTGGACGGATTTGGCTGGATTAGTGCGTTTCAGCTACGGTATCCGAAAGGTGGTCGCCGAGACCCTCGGCGTTCGTATTCGCCAGCACCATCGCCTGAATTCGATCCGGTGCCTGGCGACTCATTTCAAGAGCCACGCGCCCGCCGATCGAATGGGCGATTCCCCATCGGCCTCCAATAAAGCGCGCGCAGCCATTTCTTCTATCGTCGGGTCGAGGCGGATGTCTGCAGCACGCGTCGTGGCGTCCTATGATCGCGTCAAAGAAGATATCGCGCTTGCACCCATGTCTTCGAAGACAGCCTCGATGATAAGGTCGCAGGAAATGAGGGTGGTCTCGTCAGCGCTTGCGGCAAACCGATCGATGGCCTGGTCCGCTGCCTCCCGAGAAACAGCGCCCCGTGCAACACTTGCGTCCAGCATTTCGTCCACGCGGGCGTGGGCGATTTCCGCGGCGCTTGTGTCGCGCTCCAGAAGCCGGACTTCGGATCCTGATAGAAGGAGCGCCGTTGCAATGCCGGCACCCATCGTGCCCCCCGACGACGCCGATCCGCTGGAGATCTGCCGGTGCGCTGTCAATCGATGTGAGGCTCAGTCAGGCGGTGCGTTCAGAGAAAAATGCGTAACGAAGTGCTGCAAGCTGGTCGGTCGCGGCCAGACGGAGAAACGCTGTCTTTCCTCCTCGCGCGCCGGCTCTGAACAATCTCGTCGAGAACATAGCATCGTGATCAACGGCACGCCAAAGCCAGTACTTTCTGCCGTCGATGGAAATCACCACCTCATCCAGATGCCAGACACCTTTGCGCGAGGGTCGCCTGCGACGAAGTTGATTTGCGTAGGTCGGTCCGAATTTCCGGCCCCATCACCGGATCGTTTCTTCAGAGACGACAATTCCGCGCTCCAGCGGCATTTCCTCGACAAGGCGTAGCTCAGCGGAGATCTGTAATAAAGGCAGACCGCATTCGAGAGGATTGGCGCGGGAAACGGTGGCTGTCATAGCTGACGGCAGAACTCTTCATACCACCATCTCTATGCCAAATTCGCTGACGTCGCGCTTATGTGACAACACCGTTTTTAGTCATGCTTTTGGGGTAATAATTACTTGTAATGACGCCATTTTCGGCGAAAGAATGTTACGCTCTATCTTAGATAAACTGCGGCTTAATCACAAAAGGGACAGGAAATGCTGACAGGGACGTTTTCGACTTTTGAATATTGCGTCGTGCCACAGTTGGTCTCGATGTGCGCTAATTCGAAGAATATAGGCGAAGCCGGCACAGTGTCTCGTGCCATAGGTTTGCTTGACAATGTAGCCAAAACGACAACGGCCTTCTTCGCGCTGCTATCGGCCAGCGTCCTTCCGCGACGAGGTTTCAACGGCAACAGGCCTTTGAAACGTCGGGGCGGGATTACCAAAACGAGGGCGCACCCGACGATCAAACCGCTGGAGATATTCCACAAGCCGATCGCGCTCCTCGTTTTTTGTTTTTCCAAAAGTTGTCCCACGCTCCTCGTCGTTTCACTGGTGATGTTTGCGTTGGCGGCGCGGGAGCTTCTTGCGGCGGAAGACCCGGTTGATCCCAAACGGTTGGTGGTGATGATCGAGGCGACTTCTCCGGTGGGCAAACCCGTCGCCGGCGCGGGTCTGGTCGTCGGGGTGACCGCCGACGGACAGGCGTTGATCGTGACCGCACGCCACGTGATCTATTCCACCCCTGAGCAGCCCAACCGACTTGCCGTACGCTATCTCGATAAGCCTGCGCAACTGGTGCCGGCGCAATTGGAGAAGGCTGATTTTGGCACGGACCTGGATCTCGCCGTCATCGTCGCCCCGCTTCCCGAACAACTCGCCGGTCTGGATTTTGCGAACGGGCTGCCTGTCGGCCGCCTCACAGACGACTTCGCGATCGAAGAGCCGGCGAGCCTGATCGGACAAACGGAAGCGGGAAAATGGAGTACGACCACGAACGCGCAAAAGATCACCGCTGACCAAGGAGACACCGTGCGAGTCCAGTCGTTCGAGGCAGGACCGGGCGTGTCGGGGGGCATAGCAAAGGACAGCAGTGACAGGGTCATTGGAATTGCGTTGTCCGATGATCAATACGTTATTTCCGTTCTAAAGCTGTCGGTCATCGAAACTCAACTGCGCAGCGCCGGTTTTGTTTTCGCGATCATCCAGGGGCCCAAGAAGGACCTGGCTTCTGACGCGGAGCTCGAGCTGCGCCTGCGCGCGGCGCTCAGTTCAGCGCAGTCCAGCGCGCTGAGGGTCGCTCCGCCAAACGCGCGAGCGGTATCAATCGTCAATCATCTGCTTGACCAGGATGAGACCCTCTCTGCTTTTGTCCAGAAATTCAGAAGCACTGAAGCCATGGCTTGGTTCTCACGCCTGATCGAAAGCGGGTTCGATCCAAATCGGCTTGCCTCGCTTGATTCCGGCCGTCAACGCAGTCTCCTATATTTCGCGCTGCAGGCAAACAACGTGCCCATGGCGATCACACTATTGAATAAGGGCGCGTCCCCCTACGTTTATGAGGAGCTCTGGGGTCAGGAAAACAGTCAGCCTTTGCTGATGTTCCCGCTGAACTGGCTTGAGGAATTATCCGCGACGCAGGATGAAAAGGCCGCCCTTGTGCGCGCGATGATAGAGGCCGGTTTGACGGTGCCGGATATCGATCCCCCAGCGACGGGCTATACGAACGAACAGATGGATGGATTGAAATCGCAGGCGGCGAATTTTGCCACTCGCTTCGGCATTGTCATCCCGGTCCAGAACAGTATTCGTCACCCCGCCAACGACACAATTTGCAAGCGTTTCAGCGAAATCGACAATTACGACTGGTGCAAGGATGCCAGCGCGCTACCGGGCAATTTAAAGGGTCTTTCGGATGGCTGGCTGGCTGAATTCACATCGGCGGATCTGGTCGCCCTGCTGTCCGTCGTCAACGACACCATGTTCGTCCTGACCTATTCAGGCTGGGGCGGCACGGCGTATCCGGGATACGGACTGATGGAGATCGCCAAGAATGGCGACAGCATCGTATGGTATCGATATATGGGTTCCGCCTTTGGCATGGGTCACTGCGAAGAACTGCGCGGTGTCAGCAACTGGAAGCCGAACAGCTATGAAACCTGCTGGAAAAGACAGAAGATGATCCGCGATCAGCCCGGTGGCGAATACCACGTCCGGGGTTACGACAGCGTCCGCTACCAGCCGAATTAGTCGCGACGCTTCCACCTCTCGTCACGCACCTCCGCACCAAACGATACGGCGCCGATCAATGCCATGATGACGCCCATCGAGAGGGTGACACCCGCAAGCACGGCGGGTTGCGCCTCGAAGACCGTGTATGCGCTCGGGTAAATCGACGAAACGGCTGTACCGAAGCCCTTTCCGACATCTGCAGCAGTGCCGAAAATCTGCAGGCTCAATCCCTTCTCGCCGATGCCCAACCTGCCAACCTCCGCTTCCAGCGACGACAGTCTCACGATCTCACCATCTTCCACTGTCTCCGCTTCGAGGGGAGTCCCCATGGCGAAGAACTGCAATCGCCCAGAGACGAGAAGGCTGATTGGATAGATGCCGCGCGGATTGGCCGCCTGCGTCGAAAACTGCAATCCTCGGATATCGAAGGGCGTGGTCCCGCTCGATCCTTTGGCGGGCTGACCAAGCTGAATCACAAAACCGGCCGCTTGAATCGTGTTCGACAGCATCTCAGGCGGTTTGTCGCCTTTGGAGCCTGGTGGTGTGGGACGGTACCAAGTGGCAGTAGCTTCGCTCTTGGTAGTCGAACCTTCTGGTGGCTCGACGGTGAGGATAAGTAGGTCGTCACTAACGAAGAAACGGGCCCGCAAAAGAGAGCCCGCTGGGACAACCAAAGTGTCCAGCTTGACAAGCTGTGCCTCGCTCGTGCCGATCTCAAAGGGCGGCTTCGCCTCTGCATGCGATGGATTGTTCGATGGGGGTGTCGTTGCACCGCCCTGTTCCTCGATTCTCACCGATTTCGCTTCGAGATCCTGGATAAAGATAGCTGACGTTCCGACTTTTAGCTCGAAACCGCTTGTTTCGACTGATAGTCCGAACGTCACCAACGGTCCCTTGATCAACGTCGCCAGCGACGCAACCACGATGCTGACCCCGACCAAAAAGAGCAGCGCAAATAAAGGACGGCGCAACAACATCCCTACGACGGGTGTGCCAGAGATGCTCGCAGTCAACGTGCGCAATGACGACGCCAACCTCACTCGCCTTCGACCCTGAGAACGGCAGACACAGAGTCGAGCTGGCTGATTGATCGCCCTCGGGCTGTCGCCTTGAACGTGAGTTCGCTGTCTTTGCCCGTTTGCAGAAACTCGCCCAGGGGTATTTCTATCGGGCGCCAGGATGCCCAGGTCATGGATCCGAGCAGATCGCGCTTAGCAATCTCCTTACCGTGGCCTGTGACTTCGATCTGCAGATAGGTCAAGTCTTCCGTCGCCTGCAACAGGAGGAAGGGCTCTCCAGCCTCTGCATCCGTCATAGCCAGGCGTGCGGGGACCAAAACCGGAAGCAATCCGTCGCAATCGCGCACGCAGACACGGGCGGCAAGCTCGGCACTTTTGATCGCCAGCTCCGGCCGGCGTGTCAGTGCAAGGGGATAGTAAAAGCGGTTCCCATCGAAGGTGGCATCCATTCGGTAATATTGACGGCGTCTCGCCGACTCGACGACAAGCTGCTTGCGACCCTTGGCCTCGGCATAGACGTAGGTGCCGGGATCGTTTTCGGAAATCTGACTGGCGCCGCGTTGGAAACCGAGGATACGCAGGCCTGTCGTCGCGACGGTCTGCTGATAAAGTCCTTCACAGCGGTCTCCGCGATCCTGATAGGCAAGATCGGCTGGTGACAGGATCGGGAGCATCGACCGGTCGCATTCCGCTGCGCCTGCGATCGTTGTCAACATAGGCAGAAAAAAAAGACCGAGCCAAATGCGCATCAATTGCATCCCCCATTCCCGATGCCGAACGACGAGGTTCTGTCGCAAAATATTCACCGGATTTGCACCATGATTTATCATGGCATAGATCCGGGTTAAAGATGTGTAGGCAGGTTGAGTTTTCTGATCATGGTCGATTTCTGCGAACCTGGCAGGGCTGCGAAATATGAATTTGCTGCTGTTGTTGCAGGTTTTGTTGCAAACCCATTCATTAGGTTCGGCGTGGCATTGATCTCCGGTATGTACCGGAGATTGGCAATGTTTAAAGGTCAACCATAATCAACGATTCTCGTTTATATTGGGAACTACATATCCCGGAGCTTAAAAAACGGTTCTTAGTTTTCTGAACTCGTTGCAAGGTTTCATGTTGAACAAACATTTCCCCTTCGCGTCTCATTCAATGGAGTGAAAGGGACGTGCAATCGCTGACGCATTGCGAAGTATTTTGTTTCTTGTGAAAGCTGTATGGATAAGGATCCGGGCCGCTATACGGAAGAAATACTCTATGCTAATCATAGAGCAGGGGGAGTAGCTCAGCGGTGAGAGCGATGGCATAACCTGCCGTAGGTCGCTGGTTCGAGTCCGGCCTCTCCTTCTTCAAGGGAAGCGGCGACGATGCCAACAACAATCGCTGAAATTCTCAACTCCGATCTCCTGGCCCCTCGTCTCCATGGAATTGCCGATCTCATGGCCGAGAAGCGACCTTCTGCGCTCTGGGTGGGGGCTGGGTTAAGCGCTCGCTTCGGGAATATTCCCACGTGGGGTCATCTGCTCGAAACGATAACCGCTAACGCCCACCTGAATACCGCTGACCATGCCTTGATCACCACGCTGATCTCCAATGGACGTACGGCTTATGCCGCCGAATACCTTGAAGATCTTCTTCAGGGCAAATTTTACGACCAACTGTACAAATACATTTCCGCGCCGTCGGGGAGCCTGCCGGGATACATGCGCAATTGGGGGCTGGAAGACATCGTAACCACCAATTACGACTGCCTAATTGAAGATACATTTTTCTGGTACAATGTAGTACTTCCATCCTCAGGGATGTTAAATCTAATATCGAACACAAGAAAAATAGTTAAACTGCACGGTACAATACGAGATAGAACAACCTGCGTTGCGTCTATTTCAAGCTATATTAAAAATTATGATAATAATATGGATTGGTATCTAGCCAATCTATTTCAGACGCGCAATGTCATCTTCATTGGCTCATCGATGGAACGAAGTGAGCCCTATTTCAAGATCTTGCGCTTCCTCAAGGACAACGGTCGCATTCCGGCAGGCGGTCACTATTGCATCAGAGCGGTTAAGGACGATGCTGAGGCAAGTAGGCTCGGTAATTTGCTCGAGACCTTTGGCATTCTCCTGTTGCCATATATCCCTGACCGCAATGCCGCGGACCCATCGAAAAACCATCAATTTATCGATGACGCGCTCCAGTTTATCGAAGAGAAGCGACCAAAGAAGCAGCTCGGCAAGAAGGAAATCGACGACATAAATGTCGGACTGAAGTCAGCGCAATGGCAGCCTTGGGCGTTCGAGCTGACCGAATGCCTTATCGTCAAAGTCATTCCAGACGATCTTCGAAAGTTCACTCAGGACACCGTCTTTAGGCTCTTTGAAATGGCAGCCAGAGCCGAAGATGCGCAACTCGAAATTGCCTTCCGTCGGGCGGTATCTTTTGATCTGCTGTTGCGCCTCATTTCAGGTAACCTCAAATTTAGGACTGCAAAATCGCTCCGGAGTTTGGCGAAGACGATTGAGCTTTCGATCGAGAAGAAGGATGTGCTCAAGATAGATCGTCAGACGATATTGGCCGCTATCGTAAACTTCAATTCGCAGAGAGCGGAATGGAAGGCCAAAGCGCCGTCCTTCGAACGGGTTGATGAGCTCGCTCCTCCAGGCTGGGTGCAGCCATAAATGCAATCGCGCCAATCGGCGAATAGTAGATTGATGGACAAACTAAGAGGACTATTGGTCGACGTGAGTTCCGCGATGGATAGCTCGCAATCGAGCGTTCGCGCTAAAATTAAAGGCGAACGGATCAAATGGCGCCTACGAACTTTGTGATGGCGCCAATCAGCTTCGCTATGGTGTTCAAGTTGTCGGCCAAATCCCCGGCCTCTATTGCCGTAGCTTTAAGGCTTGCCGCTGCTGCCGCTATCTCAGCGTCTGGCGCATAGAGGGCCTGCCTGGCAGCTAGACTCAGGTTCGCAAGGACGTTGTATTTGCGGCGCAGAAGGTCAAGCTGGTTGGAGTACTCTGTGAGCTTGCCAACATCAGAAGTTCGCGTCCCTAAAATGGCGATGGCTTTCGCCTCGGCGACCATCCCTTCCCAGGCTTCATCGTTGGATATACTCTCGTGCCTACCCTCTTCGAATCCCGTTCCGCGCCGGGTCTTCAGAACGCGGATCTGTTTGCTCGACCTCGCCTGCCTAAAGTCGGCGACTATCAAAAGGGGAAACGCGATCATTGATCTTTGCTAGAATGTCGTGGGCTCTACCTCATTGGGTGTAGATGACGATTCGCATGGTCAGAGAAATCCGATAGATGCGGGTGACGCTACTTATTAAGTCGTAACGAGCCTAACAAACTACCTCACAACACGATAGATTACTTGACGAGGTGCTAATTTGCGCTAAACCTATACTGGTAAATGCGTAGCATGCTTTGCTCGATAAAAGGGCCGAGCAATGTCTCTGACAAGCCGGGCAACACTTGATTTTTGGCCCCGAACTGCGGTTCGGAAGATAGCTGCTCATTGGATCGATACGGCAGTCCAGGTTCTCGCAGTCGCTAAAACGGACGAAGGTCTCGCCGCGCTGAGTGCGCAGACGGAGCTGTCGCGCGCCGAGATTTTGAGGCTCATCGAGCAGACAAAGTTGTCGCTGTCGCCAGATGATAATGTCGTACTCGGGGCAGAAGTGAATACAAAAGACATGGGTCTCGGGGCGCGTCGCCCGGAAAGGTGCTCGCCCCCTAAAACGTGAGCACAATCGCAACATCGTGAGGGATGAAAAATGGTTGGAGAACCTAATAACCACCGATCTCGTCGGTCCCCCTTCGGCGGCCATCCCATTCGCCAGGTAGAAGGTATTAGTGGCAGCATATTAGAGGCTCTGGAGGGAGCATCTCTCGACGAAGCGGAGCAAATTCTCGCTGTCGCATCGCTTGAACCGGGCCGATCGGCACTGGGAATGCTTTTTCAAGGCCGCGACCAGACGCTCGACCAAGTATTGGAAAGGCTCGCCGCAGCGATTCCGCCAGCTGTGGCGGCGTCAGTGCAAAACCCGACAATGACGAGCTTCCATCTCGGTGCGCTGAAGCCAGACAAGCAAGTGGAAGCTCTTAACAAGGGAGCTGCGACGACCGCGATGGCGCCACCAGGGGCTCTACCGACAAACGTCAATTATGCCAAACTTATGCCGCCAATCCGCAACCAGGGGGGACGAGGAACTTGCGTCGCCCATGCGCTGACCGCGGTCCATGAATTCTACCGTCGCAGGGCCGGGAAGCCTGTGGATCTGTCTGAACAGTTTCTCTATGACGAAACGAAAAAAATCGACGGGTCACCAAACGTGTGCGGAACGTGGCAAGTGAAAGCAGCCACCGTCCTTTCTAAACTCGGCGAGTGCGAGGAGCAAGTCTGGCCTTACAATCCCCTCGGCCCTTGCAACAACAATGGCCAAGAGCCAAAAGCGGCGCGGGCCAACGCCGCTAAGTACAAGCTCGGTACGATCGTTTTGCCCCCGACTGATGTCACTCGGATCAAAGCTGCGTTGGCGGGCGGTTCAGTCGTGGGCTTTTCAATTCCAGTCTACGATAGTTGGTTCAAGTCACCATACACTACACAAACAGGACGCATAAATATGCGCATCGGAAACGAGCCCTCCGTCGGCGGGCATGCGATGTGTCTGATAGGTTACCAGGACGATAATAACTCCCCCGGAGGCGGGTTCTTTATCCTTCGCAATAGCTGGGATATTAGTTGGGGCTTCAAGTGCCCCTACGGAGCCGGAAATGGCACAATCCCATATCAGTATATTTCGATGGATTGTTGGGAGGCCGTCACCTCGACCGCATCCATCAAAAAACAGGTCTCTGTCGCAGCACAGAAATCATCAACGGGCGAAAGAAAACGCGCTTCGCCAAGCCGGAGCGGCTAATAGGCTGCGACCTATGTAGATCCTCGCAGGGTGCGTCTCAGAGTCGGCTTGCCTAAATCACCGTCGGAACAGGTTTGCGTTGACTATAATGGACGGCCATAAGCAGCGATTTAGGGCAACGGCACCACAAGCTTGGTCCGGATTAGGGACGTAAGGCGGAAGAGGATGTGAAGCGTCGCACTGCTCGATTCGCTAGACCATTTTGGAACATGAGGAAATTCTGATGGACACTAGTGGCGATGAATTGCCAGATAACCCGTTGGATGTGCTGGAAGAGAATCCCGACCTGTGGCTCTTGCACCATCTATTCGACCGTTCGAAGAGCTCACGCCGGGTGTTTTCGGAGGTACACTTTTACGACCGAACTGATCCGCACTTAACCGTCGGAATGGGGCATTGGACTAAGGGCATTGGCTCGGCTCTTCAATCGCCTAAGGAACGACAGCCAGTTATGGCAAGACATTGCGGCTTCTTGGGCCGATGCATTGGCAGATCAACAATGGGAGCAATTCAAGCGCGAGACGGAAGTTGACGAACGCGGAGCTACTGGCTTGTCGGCAGGACTGGATCGGCTCCTGTGCGCGGCAAACCCGGACAGGCCGTGCGTCGTCAACAACCTTCGCCCATGGTCGAAGACCGTGGGCGAGAGATTCAACAGCACTGACCATTGGTTTACGCAAGGATGGAAACGGATATGCCGCCGCCGTCCGGTAGCAATCAGTCAACTCGGTTATTGGGTGAAAAGCGTCCTTGAACAGGGCGTGGACGATGCGCACGCTCGTGACATTCATACGCGTGGAGGCACCGCATCGGTTATATCCGCGCGCAGCAGCGGTATCGACGACACAATGTTCCGTGTCGGCCAGAACAACGTCGAGGCTAAAAACGAGTCACTTGTTCGACGGTGTCACTGGTGAAAGTGCCGGATGTTGCAAGACCTGCAAGCGGAAACGTTAGTGGAGACCAGCTGCTTCAGGATTGGCGCGCCGTGGTCGCGTGGCAATACTATGTTGTGACTAAAAATGAAATTCTGGTCGGATGGCCTCTATATGGCATGCTTTCTACGAGAAAAGCTGGGGGCCACTCCAGAGCCTTTCGTCTGTAGCCGATGTTACCGAAGTGCCTCGCCATCTTGGCATTGCGATGGATACGAGGGACTTCGATTTTTCGCTTAAACTAAAGAAATAGCAGTGTGAAGACGCTTCGAAACACTACCGAGACAAGTCCGCGCAGCGTTTGGAATGTCAGTTGGGCTTGCTCAATTTATCGATCACGCCGAGGAGGAGAAAATGGCCAAATCGTTTGACGCAACGCTCGACGAGCTGGAAAATGCTAAGAGCAGCGGCAATCTAGTTAGTGCCTATGAAAATACCCTTGAGCCCTATGTGCTTCAATTTGGCGAGGAGGTGGAGAAGGACCCGTCGCAGGCGCGAATTGAACAATGGCTGCGGATCTATTCTGTGCTCTCGAGCCTATCAATCGAGGGGCCATCGGATATCACTCTAACGCTATATACCTCCGCTCAAGACAATTTTGAGCGCGCAATGGCGAAGCTGTCCGGCGATGCTGCTGCCAACGCGGCCGACTTCATTGAAAGCCTGAAGGCTCCAGTCCTCAGTATGGATGACATGGCGAAGGCGACGGCGGCGGCATTTCCAATAACGATCGCAGCTGCAGGCTTGCAAACCCTTGCGGCATTCTCGGCAATGGAAGCGGTCGATGCGGGTCACGTCAAACTGTACAGGGGAACATTGACCGTCTTTGACGCAAACAAAAAGGTGACTGGCATTTACAAGGCCAACACCGGGGGGTTCGTTGCCGACTTCAGAAGGAAAAACGGACCGACTCCCCCGGGTCTATTTAAAGTCAGCAACTATAGGCCCGATAGGGGTAACACCCCTGGAATGAAACGCGAAGGTGTCAGTTTCTCATTTGACTTGGATGAGCGAAATCCGACGGGTAACCGCAGCGCGTTTCGAATTCATCCTGACGGACCGCCGCCCGGCACACATGGATGCGTCGGAGTTTTCGAAGGCGCTGATAAGCTTCGTGAATGCGCCTCAAAACTCAATGATGTCTTGAAGGCCAACGGTCCATTTTGGCTCTCGGTTACATACGGAAAGGTAGACGTTTGACAATCGGCCGCAAGAAGGTCACCACCTCCGCCGTGACTGTAAGCCGCTGCAGGTACGACCGATCCCGACTGACATTCCGCATCATGCAGCGGCGTGATTTCAGCGGATTAGCTTGGCGATCCCAACGGATGGTGGCTATGCGCTGAATGATTGGCATATCGAGGCGACGGTGTCGCCTCGATAATGCCCCCGGGAGGCAGAGCCAGTGGCGGCTGACGCTCACCTTGCAGCGCTCGCCTAGCACGTGCCAACCAGGCCCAAAGTAGCTCTGACGTGGGACACCCGGAAAAAATTGTCGCGATAGGGGCAGGACGCTCTGAGGCATGGAAAACGACTACGAAGTTTTCCGCCGTCGCCGCCGGAACGCTTATGGTGATCCTTCGGCAGCGGGCTCAGCCGGTAGAGTGGTCTGATGCAATATCTATTGCCTGCCAGATCGCTAGAGGAAATTCCTCAGAACGCATTCGCGTAACTGTTCTCGAAAATCAACCCCTGATGCAGACACAGCCGATACCCCGTTGCCGCTGAGGCGTTCTGAACTTATAGTGGGCATACTCGACGGTTGCCGCGCCGTCGTGAGCGCTGAAGGATTTGCGCCCCGGCACTTTTTTGGTCGCTTTCGTTGCCATCGCCGCAACTGACTGATCAGTGCTAACGCCGGTCAAGGAAAGGCTGGCCCTCCCCAGATCGGGCGGCCGTCGCCGACATCGGGCGATTCTATTGCGACAATGGTCGCCATGGCTGCTATTTTAGCTTCCTGTATCACAGCGCCGGAAATATACCGGGGTGACAATAAAGCCATGAGTGGAGTGCGCCCCTTGGGGTGGACAGGTCGGGAAATTGAATTGACCATGTCCGCCGTGTTTCGAAGAGGGAAACATGGCAAAACATCGCAGCCAATGGTTGACATCGGCGTCAGGCTCCAGCGCGCCAAGATGGAAGCTTGTCATCGTCGGGCTCCGAACGGAAGCCGTGACGGCTGGCGGGATGGCGGCGGATAGTAGATCGACCAAAGCCCCCAGTTTCTGACCAGCGCCCTCTACGATTTCCTCTGAGGAGAGGCGTACCGAATCTATCGATGCCGCGGCGAGGACTTGTTCCGCTTCGTCAAGATATACTCACTCCAAGGCGGCGACGACCTTTTTGCTTACCTTCGCCAATTTGTTAACTGGGTGACCACCAAAAGGCGACCGACTCGACCGGTCAGTATCTACTTCTTGTGTCATTAATTCCCCAATATTTTGGCTTTACTCCCGCTTTTTGGGAGAAACGCCTCCCTTGGGGCGTTGCGCTCCAAGCCCCATCTCCACTGCATCCACGTCTGTGCGGAGTGCCGCTTCGTCGTCAGATGACAACGAGAGCTTAGTAAGCTCAATCAGCTTGGCCATATCCACATTCGACAGGCCCGCTTGTAAGGCCAGCGAGTCAAGTCCATCGCTAGTTCTTGCAACGGACAAAACTTGTACTGCCGTGTCTATCCACCGATCAGCCAGTTTCTTAGCTGCGGACCGGGGCCAGAAATCTAGATTTGTCAACCTTGTTAGCGACATCGTATTGCAACTCGGTCGAACACAGGTCGCACGTTTCCTGCTTACCAGGATAAGTTTTATCGTATTTTAGCTGCGCGTCAAGTTTAGCATATGCGTTCGAACCTACGCGAACGCCTCGCGGCGAGAGGCACATTCTCTCTAGCTAGATCGCCCAGCAGGATCTCTGGGGGAGAGCCTACGGTCTCCTGGTCGAGTAGCAGCGAGCGGATTGAACCGCGATGGTTTGGATAGGTCTGAGGCAGAGCGGTTGTAGTAAGCGCCGTACGCACGCGCGACCGAACCGCCCCAGGTTTGCCGGAGGCCGCTTTGTTTAAGTTAAGCGGCCATGGCTGATGCGTCCAGCATTACGGAATGCTCCTCCTCGGTTTCGGCTGGCGGGATGTTTCCGATGGGCTTCAGAAGCTAAGCTGTCGTGGTTGAACCAATCAACCCCTTCCGTGGTGGCGAATTCGCCATTTCGAAGGTCCGCGATGGTCCGCGCCGATGAGTGCCCTTGGCCTTGTGCAGGCCGTTAATCGTTTCAGCGACGCGTTGACGTAGCTGTCGCCGACGCTGCCAACGGAAGGCTCGATTCCGGCCTCGGCCAGTCGACCCGAATACTTGGTCGAGACATATTGACCACCGCGACACTGTGATTGACGAGACCGCCGCCGTCAGCGGGACGTCGATCGTGAATGCCTGCTTCAAGGCATCGAGGACGAAACCGGCATGTGCTGTCCGGCTCACCCTCCAGCCCACGATGCGACGGGCGATAGCGTCGATGACGAAGGCCACTTAGACGAAGCTCTGCAAGGTCGCGATGCAAGTAAAGTCCGAAACCCAGAGCCTGTCGGCGAAGGGGCTTCGAACTGCCGGTTCGTACGATCCAGTGAAAGGCCTGATCGGTATCATGCTCAGCACACCATGACGGTCGATTTCGCCTGCGGCTCGCTTACGGCCCCGCGGTAAGCCTAGCTGGAACGTCTGCATCAGGAGCTCATCAAAAGCCATCATCCCGTGCGCCCGCGCGGGAACCAAAAGCCTTTAGGGCAACTCATGCAGTTTGTATTGGTCAATGAAGGTCGCTGCCCGCTCTCACCGAAGGTCCTCACGCGCGCTTTGAGGTTCGGGTACTTTGTAAGCTCTAACACCAATCTGGTGAGAAAATCACTGCGCAACAGTAACAACGGATCGGGGGTTTTCTGGGGCGAAACTTACACTGACATATCAAGCTCGCACAATTATATTTAGAATCTTTTGTAGATATTGACAACTTGTAATGGTTGTGCGTTATTAATAGCGCCCGGTTGTGAGTATATAGAGCGAGACGTCTGCTTGGTTCTTGACTGCAAGTAATTCATAGAAAGAAGTTATCCGGAGAATGGCATGGTAACTTCCGATTCTTCATTGCGAGCCCCAACTACTTCCAGACGATCCGCACGGTGACGACCGCCATGCTCCCAATGGTGTGACGTCAGGTTCGGCGCGCCGGCTGTTTTACTGCATTTTTCAAGCCACTTATCATTCAAGCTTTGGCGCGGGCCTAACTCACCGCCCTTTCGCGTGCTTCACCTGCATGGAACCCAACTTGACGATCATGTCGCAACATCCTGGGAGGGCAAGGAATGTCCGTAGTTGATGTCAGCACAAATGTTTCAGACGGAATTGGAATTTTGAAGAGCCGAGGCGTGACGATCCTGGGCCGCTATTATTCTTCGAGAAGCTGGAAGCGTTTGACAAAATACGAGGCCAAACTCGTATCTGAGAATGGCCTGAAGCTGTTCACGGTCTTCGAAGATGACGGAGATCCTGAACTCACGGAGGACCAGGGCGTACATCACGCCCAAATGGCCTTGGCCCAGGCACAACAGGTCGGCCAACCTAAAGGTTCTGCGATCTACTTCGCGCTGGAACATCTTCCGCATGGGTACAATGCAAGTCACATTGAGGGCGTTGTCCGCTATGTAGCCGGGCTGCGGTCCGTGCTGAATGGTCATTACAAGGTCGGAGTCTATAGCGACGGGGTAATTTGCGCCGCACTCCTCGACCGCCATCTTGCCGAATTCACCTGGCTAAGTGCCTCGACGAGCTTCCCCGGAACGAAGGATTTTTACGCATCGGACCGCTGGTCCGTGGCACAGCGTAAGGTGGATCTTGATTGGGATGGGCTCAGTGTCGACACCAATGAAGCCAAAAACGAAATCGGTGCGTTCAGCACCGGCGTAACTCCCGAACATCCTGCGATGGGTATGACGCTTTCTGCTGATCGGAACGGAGGCGACGCGGCCAGAATTCCGGAGCTCATCAAGATCGGTAGCGCCCCGGAAAGCATAAGGAAGGTGCAAGGCCTCGCCAAAAAGACGATGGCGGGCATCGGATACGTTTACCCGAGAAAATCGTGCGCGGCCACACTTAGTCACTTCCTGCGCGAAGCAGGTATCGACATTCCGGTGACGACCGGCGCACAGAACCTGGCAGATCGTCTGCGAAACATCCGCCGCTGGTCACGCATCGCGAATGGCGGACAGCAACCTGGTGACGTCGGAGTGTGTTTCAGTCATTCGGACGACGTGCCAGGCGCGGACCACATCTATCTCGTCATTTCCTGTCAAGGAGACGATGAACTCACTATCGCGGACAATCAGGTGCAGGGTGCGACCCATACGCGATACGTCAGCGGTAAGGGCAACAAGACACCCACCGAGTATTTTCTACGTGCCTCTGGTTCCACATTACGGTTGCAGCCTACGGCGGGCGAAGTCGAGGTGGACGAAGGGATCTGGCCGGATGAAGCCACGGAAGGACTTCCTGAGCCGTTTATGGATGACGGCACTCCCCGCGCAGTAGATTGATTCGACGCGGCGGAATGCCGATGGTCTTCATACTAGCGTGCGATCCCGACGGCGTTCGAAATTGTGAAAACGCGGACGCTCGACGGGGATCGTCGGCCATTCGAATGGATGCGTCCACTATCAGGAGAACTAGTTATGCAGGACGGGTTGACAGCGCTTGCTTTGACTGACGAACAGATCGACTTCGACATCGAAGCACGAATGCAAAAGCAGGAGGAGGACGTTCGCGCGGCGAGCGATCCGCGAATTGCCCGGACGGCCGCCGATGAGCCTAAATCGGCTGTAGCGGTAGGAGATTCGTGGTTCGATTATCCTTTCGCCAACGACTTGGGTATCGGTCAGACGGACGTTATCGCACAACTTGATCTGATGTATGAGCATAAAAAACCGATCCTGCGCCTTGCGCATTACGGCGATGCCACCACCGACATGATGACGCCGAAGAAACAGGAACGGCTGATAAAGGCGCTCAAGAATAAAAACCTCTGGCTCAACGGGCATCCGAACGCGATTTTCTGCTCCGCTGGCGGGAACGACGTGGCGGGCAACCAGTTCCGGGACTACTTGAATTACAACAGCGGAATACCAGCGAGCGAAGGGCTGCAGTTAGAGGTGTTCAACGAATTGCTCGTCCGCGTGAAGGCGAATTATGAAACGTTGTTCGAGTTGCGGGACATGTATGCGCCGGGAGTTAGAGTGATTGGACACTCCTATGATTTCCCCACGCCTGACGGGCGTCCGGTCGATTTTTTCGGATTGAAGATTGGCCCTTGGTTGAAGCCATCGCTCGACTTGAAGAAGTGGAATCCGGCCGATGGAAAAGCTATCGTCGTCGATGCTTTAATTCGCTTTCGTCGGATGCTCGAGGAGTTGGAGTCCAACCGAAAAAACAAATTCCAATTGGTGAAGACACAGGGAACGCTTGTGGACCGCGACTACACGCGGGATTGGAAAAATGAACTCCATCCCACTTCCAGCGGATTCAAGGTAATGGCCAAGAAGTTCGACGTGGCATGGCGGCGGCCCGTTAGTCTTGAAGACGCCCCGGTCGTCTCGTAGGTCGAGGCCATAAAAATACGGGCCGGACTTTCCGAAATGCTCCTGGAGGAAGGCGAGCGACTTCGATTTCAGGTCGAGCCCGGTTTCGATCCCGTATTTGCGCATGCGCTCGGCCGTCGCCGGCCCGACGCCGTGGAATTTCTTGACGGGCAGAGTTTCGACAAAGCCTGGCCCATTTTTCGGCGTGATGACAGCCTGGCCATTGGGCTTGTTCAGGTCGCTGGCCATCTTCGCCAGGAACTTGTTGTAGGAAATGCCCGCTGAGGCGTTGAGGTCGGTGACCTGCTTGATCTTTGCGCGGATCTCCAGGGCGATCTCGGTGGCGACTGCCATGCCCTTCAGGTTTTCCGTCACAACGAGATAGGCCTCGTCGAGCGATAGCGGCTCGATCAGCAGCGGGCCTTCGCCGCCGTGGCAGTTTGACTCTTTGGATAACGCCGGAAGCGTTGGCGGGCTGGGCAGCCCCACGTCGCAAAACGCGCGGTTAGCGCTCGCGCATGGCCTCGGATTCCACTTCGACAAGCGGCGCAAAGACGTATTCGAGTAACCTCCGGGAGCCGGTTTTGATTTCAACGGTCACTGTCATTCCCGCAGATAAAGCAACATCGTGGCCCTCGGCCTCAATGCTGACCTTCGAGGGCGTGATAATGACGGGATAGACGAGATTTTGGGTCTGTCCCATTGAAGTCATGTTGGTATTTGATTTCGCGAGTTGTGTCGGATCGTTTTCGGTCAGCTGTGCGTCGGAGCTCGGGATAGAGTCCCGGGCGACGCGTTTAACGGTTCCGCTCAGCGTTCCGTAACGTGTGAAGGGAAAAGACTCGACCTTTATGATGGCTTCCTGGCCTTCACTGAGAAAGCCGATATCCTTGTTCTCCGCGTAGGCCTCGATTTCGAGTTTCGCGTCGTCAGGGACGATACGCATAACCTGCTGGCCGGTCGTTACGACCTGCCCAATGGTGGTCACCGACAAAGCTTGCACGACACCGTCGATCGGGCTCACAAGAGTCATGTGCTCCATTGCAGCCCTTGCCTTCACAAGCCGCTGTGCATACTGGTCTGCCTGCCGCTCGGCATCTGCAAGCTTCTGGGCGTTATCACTGACAAAGGCCTCTCGCGTTCGTTGCTTATCGGCCTCGATAGTACCAAGGGCTGCGATGGTCTGCTCCATTTGCCCATGATCCGATGCGAATGTCGCCTGCTCATCCTGAAGACTCTGAAGTGCGTCGATCAAAGTCGATTTTGTTCCGGTACTATTGGCAATGAGGGTGTTCCTGAGATCCACCCGCTGCTGCAGCGTCGCAATCAGTTCGGCTTCGGCTCGGGTGGTGTCCTCCAGCTTTTCTCGCTCAGCAAGCTTTTCAGCCCTTTGAGCATCAAGACTTTGAAGTTGTGCGCCAAGATTGCCGAGATCGTGTTCCAGCACTCTGTTCTCGCGACTGCGGATGTCACCCGGGATATCGTCAGGCCAGCGGATAACTGCCTTGCCACCTACACGTTGCTCAACGACTTCAATTACCGCGTTGCGTCGGAGAGTTTCCGCTCGATAAGAGATTAAGCCGGTTGAGAGTTCATTTGCATCAGCCGTTGCCTCGGTAGGATCTAGTTCCAGCAGGACGTCGCCTGCGTGGACATGCGTGCCGTTCGTAACATTGAACGCTCGTACCCGTCCGGTCTCAAGGGGTTGAATAACCTTGACCTGGCTCGCCGGTCGGATCTTTCCGGTCGCAATCGCGAATATGTCAATGCGCCCGATATAACTCCATGCCAATACGGCTGTCGCCAGCAGGCAGATGATGATGATGAGCGCCATCTGCGTTGGAGATGCGGGCGTTTCAACAATCTCCAGCGCTGCTGGAAGAAACTCGTTATCAGAGCGACGGCGCTCAACTGCCAGACGTCTGGCGCGTTTGACCATAGCGGGCGGAACGTTTTCGTTCACGCGCGTTCCTCTCGCAATTGGTCCGTTTGAAGCGCCCAAAGATGGGCGTATAGGCCCCCTGGTTGACGCAAGAGTTCGTCGTGGGAACCGATCTCGACGATCCGCCCGTCGGCCATGCTGACGATCCGGTTACACGGACGCACCGCGGCAAGCCGGTGAGCGATGATAATCACGGTCCTGCCTTGGACGATGTTTTTCATATTGCGATGGATGACGCGTTCACTCTCGTAGTCGAGCGCGCTGGTCGCCTCGTCGAAGATCAGGATCGGCGGGTTTGTTGCCAATGCACGCGCGATCGCCAGTCGCTGGCGCTGCCCGCCGGAGAGGTTGGCACCACGTTCTTCAATAATCGTATCGTACCCATTGGGCAGTTTGTCGATGAACTCGTCGGCGCCGGCAAGGTGCGCGACCTGCATCACCACGGCGCGAGAGGTCGTGGGATTGGCTAAAGCGATGTTCTCGTGGATGCTGCGGTTAAACAGCAGGTTTTCCTGTAGAACGACGCCGATGTTCCGGCGGAGCCATGCAGGATCGACCTGGGCTATGTCGGCGCGGTCGACGAGAATTTGGCCTTCCTCTGGCAAGTAAAGACGTTGGATCAGCTTGGTGAGAGTCGACTTGCCTGATCCCGACGGTCCGACAATGCCAATGACCTCTCCGGGCCGGATCGAGAGTGAGATCGATTTCAGAACCTCAGCTGCCCCCGGTCGATAACGGAAGTGAACGTTCCGGAATTCGATCGCGCCTTTGGGAGGTGGAAGACTTCCGATAGATGCCGAAGGCGCTCGCTCGGTGGCTGTGTTCAGAATGTCTCCGAGCCGCTCGACCGAAACTTGCACCTGCTGAAAGTCCTGCCAGAGCTGAGATAGTCGCAGAACCGGCTGCATGACCTGTCCCGAAATCATGTTGAATGCGATCAGACCTCCCACCGTAAGGCTGCCATCCATCACCGATCTGGCGCCAAAGAACAAAATGCCAGCGGTCACAAGCTTGTTCACATACTGAATCGCGTTTTGCCCCCCGGCAGAAAACATTGTCGCGTCGAACGAGGTTTTGACATAAGCGGCCAGCTTCTCCTCCCATTGCGCCTGCATCGCTGGCTCGACGGCGGCGGCCTTCAACGTCTGGACGCCGACGATCGATTCTACGAGAAACTGCTGGCTTTCAGCGCCTCTGTTGAATTTTTCCTTGATCTTGTTGCGCAAAGCCGGGCGGATCAGAACCGTGATCAGGAGGTAAAGCGGGATGGAGCCTATGACGATCAGCGTCAATTGCCATGAATAGGCGACGAGAACCGCGATGAAGATAAGCGCAAAGAAAAGGTCGATGGCCGAAAACAATGCCTGGCCGGTGAGGAACGAGCGAATGGTTTCAAGCTCACGGACACGGGCGACCATCTGACCTGCTGACCGCGTCTCGAAATAGCCAAGGGGCAGCCTCAGGAGATGGGCAAACAATCGGCGGCCAAGTTCAACGTCAATCCGGTTTGTGGTGTGCGACAGCGCGTAGCTGCGCAGATATTGGAGGCTGACGTCAAAAATGCCCAGTACGGCCAGGCCGCCGACGAGCACTGCGAGGGTCGAATAGCCTTTGTGAACGACCACTTTGTCCACTATGGCCTGAAAGAAGAGCGGCGTAACCAGCGCGAACAGTTGCACAAACAGGGATGCCAGCAGGACATTCGCCAGAGGTTTGCGGTAACGCCAGATCGACGGCAGAAACCAGCTGAAGCCGAAGGTTTTCGGATCAATGCCTTCACCGCGAAACTGACGCTGCACAAGGAGGACGCCAGGCTCGATGTCCACGACCACTGCTGCCCACGGTGCTTCGCGGGCAATGCGAGTGACCGGGTCCACTAGCCTAAACTCGCCGGCCGGCGTGACCCCGCCATAGAGGACGTACCTGCCGTCTTTGAGTTTAACGATTGCCGGCGCCGGGATGGCCCGCAACCGTTTTTCGCTTTTCACCTCAGTCAATCTTGCCTTCATGCCGGCCCGTCTGGCGGCTCTCAACAAGTCGGCGTTCGCCGTCGCACGATTCTCAAGGACAAGTTCCCTTGCCAGTTGGATCGGATCGGCAACAATGCGGTAGTAGCCAGCAACGGCGCACAGGGCCACCAAGCCGCTGTCAATCGGGCCCACCGCCGTCGGGGGCACAGATGGAATATCGTTCATTCTGAATGCACGCCCCAGAGGAAGGGAAACGGCGCTGGCAAAGCGCCGTTATTAGTCGCTGCGATGCGTCTACGCCGCCCGCATAAAATCATTCGCTGTCAGGGACGGCCGGTTGTACTCGGAGGTGTAGGCATCATCACCGACGACATTCCACTCCGATGATGTCAGCGGGATCGAAGACGTTCCAAGACTCGATCCGAGCGACGCCGGCTGGATGCCGGTAATTTCCGGAAGGCCGTTGAAAGAGTCGACGTTCGCCTGTGCCCATTCCGAAACCGCGTAGGTCTCATCGCTCTCCTGGAAGTCCGACCCGGCACCATTGTTAGCGAAGTTGATCCCGAAATCGCCGGTATTAAAACCGACCAGGGAGAGGCTTCCGGAGTCGGAGTCGTAGTAGCTCGTTTCGGTGTCCGTTTCCGATCCGTCCCAGTTTTGACGGGTATAGCTGAATGACGACTGGTCAGCGGTTAACCCGGTGAGCACGAGCTTGTTTTGCGGTCCGAGCGTTTCATAGTCGTTGGAATAGGCATAGTCGCGCGTCACGCCGACATTGCCTGATTTGAGCGCATAGTTGTTGCTCGTATTCGAGTACGCAGTCCAAGCGTCGGTGTAATATGCCTCGATACCGCCGGCGGTATTGGCATCACCAACGAGCTTAAGGTTATTGGTAGAATCAACGCTCCTTTCACCCATTCCGTACGAACCGCCCTGCATATTGGGGTTCAACGTCGACTCGCCGCCCAGTGCGCTATCTGTGTATTGAAGATACCGTGTCGGGTCTGAAATGATCTGCCCGTTATATTTCAGGATATCGGTCGCAGTTGGATTGATCAGAACGATCTTGTCATCGAAGCCGCCGCCGTAGCCGTCATCTTCGTTCGAGCCGAAGTTTTGCTCGATATAGTCGCCGATCTTGCTCGGATCCAACGCCAGAAAGTTCGCTTGGTTGATGTTGTCGATTTGCAAGATATAGACGCCGATATTGTCGTCGGCACCTGCTTCGAAGTCGAAGGTGTCACTGCCGTCCGCTCCGTAGACGATCGTCAGCGGGGCGAGATCAGCCGAGTTGAACACGAAGGTCTCTGCACCGTCGAGCGTTCCTTCGACCATATTCCAGTTGGGGGAGGTGGCGGTGTCGGACACGGCGGAGAAATCGAGAGTGGCGGTGCCGGCATTCTCTTCCAAGACTATGTTATTACCGACGCCAAGATCGAATGTGTCTGAGGCTTGGCCGACCATGATATTGGTGCCGCCCCCGCCGATAAACGTCGTATTTCCATTGGGAGAGCCAATGAGCAGGGCGCCGCCTGCCGTGCCGGAGTAAGTGAGCGCAGAGCCCGTAGCATCGAGTGTCACGCCGCTCATCGCACTTGCCTTGATCTCGGTTATGCCAGAGACCAAATCGGTTCCAGCGGCGCCGAACAGGCTGGCGAAACCGTCCTGGTTGGACTCCAGAGGGGTAGGTGTCCCCACAACGCTCATGATCGCGTCGATGACAGCGTTTCTGGCACCCACGATCTCCGGGGCAGCAGGAGTTTGTGTTTGGCCGTTCGACCATTCTCCGGGCGTTAGATCGACGCTGATGACGTTGGAATCCGAATGGATTACGCCAAGGCCCAGTGCTGCGTCCGTGGACTTCTCCGCCGCGAGCTGGCCAGCGTATTGGACCGCGATTTGAGAGAGATCCTGATAGATCAAACCGTTGGTATTGTTGTCGGCGGAGAGTTCCGCAATGTTTGCCGGAACTAGATCGGACAGGTTTCCAGCATCATCGAACATGCTTTTGATGGCGACGTCCCCATAGAGCATCGTTCCTTCGTCGATCGCAGAATAGGCGATCATCTCTTGCAACGCAGTCGAGGCAGCGCCAGTGACTGTTTTGTATGCTCCGACACCGGCCGCGGTTGCCACATCATCATCCCAAAGCTGCGGGATGAAATAGGGCGCGATTATCGACCAATCCGTCAGGTTGTTGTCGGAGGCGTAAACCAGCATCGCCGCCAGCGCCATGCTGTGAAGTTGCACGGAGCTCAATTCGTCCGTGGCCCCTGAATCCAGTCCTGTTACCGGCAAGGATTGTCCGCCGTTATTGCGCAGGAAAGTCAGCGCCTCGCCGACCGTGGCGTAGGCTGACAATTTGGACTCATCATTCGGTGTCGGCGTCGAAGTGCCCCAGATCTCGGCCGCGAGTTGAGGGTTGTACAGGCTCCCTGGAGTAGTCTCGTTGTAAGCGGCCTCCGCAGCAAGTTCAAATGGCATGTTATCGAAAAGATAGCCTTTGACGCCATAAATCGTTCCCACGAGTCCCGTGAGTCCGCCGCCGAGAGAGTGCCCGGTAAGGGTGATATCCGCACTTGTACCCCCGTTTGTGGTGACTGTTTGCAATACGGATTGGTAGAAGGAGATCGCCGATTGGACGTCGGCCGCTTCATCAGAGCCGGCACCAATTGTCCACCCATTCCAGAAGTCCCCGTTGAAAACATCAGTTCCAAGGACATCGGTCGTGCCTCTGTACGATATCTCGTAGTCCGAGCCATTTACATAGGCCACAGCGCTGAAATTGTGGTCGTTAGGCGAGGCGACGGTTGTGATCGTCCAGTCGCCAATGTGCGTATGTTGAGTACCGTCCAGAGCTTTATTCGCTCCGAAGTCGTATGCGTTCATCGCAAGAATTGCATTCATCAGCTCATCAGTCATAGGTCATCTCTCCTTAGATAACTGACTAGGTTTTGCATTTGCACGTATCGAAAAAAGTCCGTTTTGGCGGGATCGAGACGGGACTTGAAAGTGGAAAGCCAGGGAAGATAATTGGTGATGACCCTTGTGACGGGCTCGTCGGTCACCGCAATGGTAGCATCCACGTACTTCGCCCCTTGGCCGCCGACCTCGTCGATTCTTTCAGGATCGACGATTGTCATTGAATAAGGGTCATTGGTGTTCGGAAAATAGACGATGTTGGGGAGTGAGGCGGCGCTAACCTTGAATTCCTGGTGCATTGGTGCGCTCATTTTACCGGTCGAGGACTCGGTGGGCAGAGCGCGGCTGGGATACTCTCCGGTCGTAATTCTGTGCCCGTCAACGACCTGCAAAAGCACAAATGCCATTTTCCCGTTCGTAAACAGCACGGGAATGGCGTCGCCCTTTATCGACACGCGCCCACATGTCTGTTCCAACAAAATGCATGGCGGCTTGTGGATAGTCTCCTGCACGACGCCGCTGGCCGACAAGGGCTTACCATCGACCACATAGTTGACGGTGAGCCGATAACGGTAGGCGTCCACGACGTAAAAGACGTCTCTCGCCCAGATAAAGGCAAAGAGAGAGGAAACGGCGATAAGCAGCACCAAGACGAACGCAACGACAAGCCTTCGCATCAGCGTCCGCCTCTTTGCCAGTTAGGCAACGCAAAACTATCGGGCGTCGCCGGAAGAGCAGATCCCATAACGACTCGTGGACTGGGGCATCTGAACGAGGTGCAGAACACTCCACGAATGGACGCGTGCGCCGTTGGCAACGACAAAAGTGCCTGAGGCACGACCAACTTTCCGCGTTTGAGGCGCCCATTTGGAACTAAAAACGCATGGACGAAACCGCGCAATACACTGAGCGGATAAAGCGCAAACAGCCCTCCCGGCATGACTATACTCACGTAGGTGCGCCCTAAGATTGATACTGGTTGGATGATCGCTGCGCGACAGCGGAAGTTTTGAGATGCGAACTATCTGGGTCGTTAAGCGACATACTCGACATTGGGTCGGAATGTCTGTCTATGTCCTTGCAGGCTCTGTTCCGGGGAGGGGAACAATTACGCATTAGATTACCCCGTCGGACAAGTCATTTGCCCGAGTGATGCTTTGCGGAAATGTACTACGAGCTTTCGCCGCGCTTGAGGCGACGGAACATAAAAATCAACCGCAACTGGTGTCTGTCTTTGCTACCCTGTTGCGACTGCCTAACGCTACGATGCAACATTACCTTGTGTCAATCGGAGCTCATGACACAAGACTTGCGTGGTGGCGATGCTGATCGCTTTAAGTGGGTCGCCAACCGCAATCTCATAATATAGTGCCGAATAGAAAACGGATAATCATCTTAGATTTTAACTACTTACCGTAACCGGATGTTCTCATGCATCTGTGCTATCATGTCGCAGGCTCAGACCTGGAATTGGTTTGCTGGGGAGCATCAAATACATCGATCGCGTTGTTCAATAGGTCTAGCTGCTGATCAATCCCTTCATCACGGCTCGGGCAACGACTGGTTTTACGTTTATAACACTGCAGATTGCGGAAATTTCCTTCATTTTAAACCGGTTGGTCGACGTATGAGCAATATTCTCTTTGCCTGGGAGCTTGGCCGCAACCTCGGCCACATTGCCCGAGACCTTCCTGTTGCCTTGGCACTCCGCGCGCGGGGCCACCAAGTCTATTTTGCATCACGAAATCTCCATCAGGCTCAGGCGATTTTGATGCCCGAAGGCTTTGCGTGCTTTCAGGCGCCACGGCTGCTGCAGCAACGGCAAACCATCATTCCCAGTACCTATGCGGAAATTCTCCTTGCAAACGGCTACAACGAAACCGGTTCACTCAATGCATTAGTGGCTGCATGGCAGCGAATGGCGAGGGACCTCAAAACAGATGTCGTTGTCTGCAATCACGCCCCCACCGCTGTGCTAGCGATGCGGTGCGCCGACATTCCGACGGTTGCTACTTGCATCGGGTTTGAAATGCCCCCAGCAAGTCCACAGGTTTTCCGAACATGGGATCCTCCGCCCGAGGGTCGGGCAGCGGCGGCAGAGCAGTGTGCCAGTCAAATGATCAGCCAAACGCTCGAGAAGCGGGGCCGCGGTCCAGTTGAAAGCGTCGCCGAACTGTTTTCGTCGGCTTCCGTTCTCATGACAACCTTTCCGGAACTGGATCACTATGGCCCGCGCCCCGGCCTTAACTACATCGGTCCGATTGCGCGGCTGCCCGGTCGCCGGCGGGAGTGGCCAACGGGAGTTCGCAAACGAGTTTTTGCCTATCTGCGTAACACTGTTCCAAACATCGCGGCTATTCTGTCAGGACTGGCAGCCACCCCGGCCGAGGTGTTTTGCGTGATGCCGGATCTTGCTCCCGCCGACATTACAGAACGACAAACCCCGAATCTGCTATTGCAACGAGAGACGGTGGATATTTGGTCTATTCTACCCCTTTGTGACCTCGTCGTGACATATGGCACCGGTACCGTTCATGACGCACTGCTCGCCGGCCGCCCATTGCTGTTGTGCCCGCAAAATGCAGAGCAATATTTGATGAGCTTGCAGGTCGTGCGGCTAGGGGCTGGTTTAATGCTTCCTGTCGACGCGTCGCCGGCCGCAATTTCAGAAACCGTCTCAATCCTGCTGTCCGAAATGAGTTTCTCTGACGCTGCGCAGGCATTCTCCGAGAAATACGCCACATACTCTATGGCAGCGACGGTACAAAAAACCGTTGATGAAGTGGAAAGTAGGCTTTGAGCGCGAGTGGCAGGGCCATTTGACAGGCATTTTCGAAGCGAGGAACACGGAACGCCCAGACGAAGGTAGTCAAATCGGCCTCCCTGGATGAGAATTGCAGCCGGACCTGAACCAAAGGAAGCGCCGGCATAGGGGGCTGGGAAGCTGCGCTCGCAACCGAAAGACGATGGGAGGCGGAAAAAGAACTGGGTCTTGTCCGCGAACGTGATCGAAACCGCACCCACGAATGAGTTCCATAAATCTGCTTACGCCGCTGAGACTGAGCTTACTGTTTGGTTCTATTCCCAGCAGGGTCGAGCTTAAACACCTTAGCGGACAGCACAGACCAATCAGAGTGCTCATTTGCACTGCGATTTCCGATAGCGATTGGAGCGCGAAAGAACCTGCCGCCTGACATTGTGACAATTCCTCAGATCAGATCGGAGCCAAGGCGTTTCCTGCACGGATGATCAAGCCTTTGGCTTTCGCCCCGCCTTCATTGGTTCTGGCTTGCTCTCGGACGGTAACGGTTCAGAGAAAAACTCCGAAATGTCAATCGAGAGCGCGATTGCAAGGCGATCCATAAGATCAATGGAGGCATTGTGCTTGCCTCTCTCCAAATCGCTGATAACGGTTCGGTCCACCTGCGCGTCCACAGCGAGGTTCTCCTGTGTGACTTTCCGCGAGACCCTGAGATTTCGCAGGTTCCAAGCTATGCGAGCGCGAGTGTCCATATCTCATGGCCACCATCTTGCATTGCGTTAATCCATGGGATATATCCTACATATTACCATTGTTGTCCTGGTTGATCATCGAATGATGCGGTGAAGGGGAGGGCTTCAAGAGGAGACGCTCCCATGGAACTACGCCAGCTCTCCTACTTCGTCGCGGTGGCCGAAGAACTGCATTTCGGCCGGGCGGCCGCCAAGGTGCGCATCGCCCAGCCGGCACTTTCCAATCATGTGCAGGCGCTTGAACGGGAGCTCGGCTGCGCGCTGTTCATCCGCTCGACCAGACGGGTGGAGCTGACGCGGGCAGGGGAGATCTTCCACGAGCGCTGCGTCGGGATCCTGAGCGAGGTCGATCTGAGTGCCGAGATCACCAGGGCGGTGGCCGGCAAGACGATCCGGCAGATCAGGATCGGCACCGTCTATCCGGCGACCACCGGCGTGCTGCCGGCGTTTCTGGCAAAGATCGCTCGCAAGTACCCGGATATCCGCATCCATATATCAAGCGGCAACACTGGCGACATCATCCGCGGCCTGGAAAACGGCCAGATCAATCTCGGCTTCATCAGGCCGGTGGAAAACATCGGCTCCTTGCGCTTCTCCTCGATCGCCCATGAGCGCTATCTCTTGGCGGTGGCGAGGACGAACCCACTGGCCGGGCAGGCCGAGATTGCCATCGACGATCTGCGCGGGGAGAAGATCATCGCCTTCAACCGCAAGAACCTCTCCTATACAGAGCGGTACTTCAACGAGAAGTTCGAGGAATACGATCTGACCCGCAACATCGCTTACAGCTGCGACGACACCTATTCACTGGTGTCGCTGGTCTCGGCCGGCCTTGGCATCGGCTTTGCGCCGGAATGGACCGAGGGCCTGCCGAACCGGGCCTTCGAGCTGAAGGCGGTCAGAGGCATCGATTTCCGGATCGGGCTCGGTGTCGCCTGGAACAAGGAGGACCCAACCGCCTCGCGCGATGACATCGTCGATATCGCGAGGTCGTTGGCACGGCCGGCCAGGTAAACGATCTTCGCCGCAGCTGATCTTCGCCGCAGCTCAGCTGTGACGCGAGCGATGTGATCCCCTCGCGGATCTGCCACGTATGCCTGCGTCTAACCCCCCCACCTAGACTTCGACCATCGCGTCCTGCCCCGGCTTTTGGTCCTGCCAGGCTCGCGCCGCCGGCAACGGCTTTGCCGTCCTCCACTGCGTTGCGGCCCCGCGGGGTGCAGGCAGCGCTTGCAGCCCGGCTTTCGGACCGCCGTAGCAGGTCGCGATGGCCGCGACCTCGAAACGGAGGTTCCAACATGAGCAGGCAACAATCCAATCAACGATCCGATATCCACAGCCGCATCACCAACACGATCATCGCCGATCTCGAACGGGGCGTGCGGCCATGGACCAAACCCTGGACGACGGGACATGCGACAGCTGAGGTCAGCCGGCCACTGCGCCACAACGGCCAACCCTATTCCGGGATCAACGTCCTGCTGCTCTGGTCGCAAGCCATCGCCCGCGGCTTTGCCTCATCACGCTGGATGACGTTTCGCCAGGCCATCGAACTCGGTGGCGCCGTTCGCAAGGGCGAAACCGGCACGACCGTGGTCTTTGCCAGTTCGTTCGTCCGCACCGAGACGACAGACACGGGCAGCGAGATCGAACAGGATGTTCCATTCCTCAAGGCCTACACGGTGTTCAACACCGATCAGATCGCCGGTCTCGAGGGTCGCTTTGACGACACTGCACCTCACCAGGATCCGATGAGCCGCATCGGCGATGCCGGCCGCTTCTTTGCCAATACCGGCGCGCTGATCCGCCACGGAGGATCGGCTGCCTATTATGCCGCTCAGCGTGATTACATCCAGATGCCATGCCTGGATGCCTTTAGGGACGATGCCGCCTATGTCGCCATCCTCAGTCACGAGATGACGCACTGGACCGCCGCACCGCGACGGCTGGATCGCGATCTTAGCCGCTACGCGAAAGACCGGAGCGAACGCGCCCGCGAAGAGCTCATTGCCGAACTCGGCAGCGCGTTTCTCTGCGCCGATCTCGGCATCGTTCCCGAGCTCGAACCACGCCCCGACCACGCACGCTATCTCGATAGCTGGCTGAAGGTTCTGGCCAACGACAAGCGTGCCATCTTCTCGGCGGCAGCCCATGCGCAGCGCGCCGTCGACTATCTGCATTCCTTGCAGCCGGGGCTCGACGAGGAGGAGGCGGCGTAGGCCGTCTCTTCTTCACTCAACTGTCTCTTCCTTCAATCAGGCATGCGAGACGCGGATGCCGATCACTGCAGGACCCGATAGCCCCGCGATCGCTTCCTGCGCAAAAGGCTGAGCAGGAGATCGACGGCTTTTGCCTCGCTGTCGAAGACATGGATCTTCTGCTGCCCGCGGCTGCCGATGCGTCCCCAGCTGCGCACCAGCGAGGTCTCGCCGAAGAGGTTCGGCTCGATCGACAGCGCATAAAAGCGGGCCATGTTCTTCGATGGATCGATGCGTTCGATGTAGAGACGATAGGGCTGAACTGTCATGCCGGCAGAATCGCAAAGACCAGGCGGCGGCGTCCAACGACATTTGTGAATCGGTTGGGCCCGATCGATTTATCGGGGTGATGTGAACCGCATGTCGCTCCGGCCTTATCTCTCCTGGTTCATCTCTCCTGGTTGACAAACAACCCGACGAATTCCGGATCGGAATAATAGCGCAACTTTGTCGCAACGATGGGCCGCTGGCCGGCGATGAACAACAGCTCGGTTTTGGCATGCAGGTTGCGGACTTCGTCGGGCGTCAGGAGAGGCCGGCCGACATGCTGCTCGGCAAAGGAGAGGCCGGTCTTTTCCGAATCGAGCGCGCGTGCCGCCGTGTTGAAGACGACCGTCTCCTGGCCAAGCAGATCGGAGACCAGACGGGCGCTGTCGTGATCGTTGACGCCGAACACCTGCAGCACGCCGGCGTTGGATAAAAACGTGCCGGCACGCTGGCCATAGGTGGCGCGCAGCTGATGAATGTCCTGGATGATCGGCCAGAGTTGCACACCGTAACCTGCCATCAATCCCATGGCCCGCTCGATGGGCGCCAGATGACCAAGGGCGGCGAACTCGTCGAGCAGATAGAGAACCGGCGGCGCGGATGGAAGCGGCGAGGGTGCGGTTCGCGCCATCTCGGTCAGGCTCTGGGCCACCAGCAAACGCAGCCAACGCGAATAGGCCGCAAGCCTGTCTGGCGGCAAGACCAGGAACACGGTCGCCTTGTTTGCCTTGAGGTCACCGAACCGAAAATCCGATCGTGACAGCACCCCGGTCATGCGCGGACTGTCGAGGAAATGCGTGTGTCGCTGCGCAGCCGACAATACGCCGCTGGCTTCGCGATCCGACTTGCCGAGATGGCGATTGGCGGCCCGCGCGATCAGTCCGTTCACCGCGTCGCTTCTCTGCATCTCGCCCAGCACGACACGGAAGGCTTCCGGTGCCAACGTCAGCAAATGCCTGAGCGTGGTCAGCGTGCGCCTGTCGCCTGGCTGGCTGGCGATCACGTGAAGCAGCAATCCAGCGATCAGTGCCTTTGCTTCCTCGTTCCAATGCGCATCACCTGACAAGCCTGGTTCGTCGAACACCAGTGCGTCGGCAAGTGTCGTTGCATCCTCGGCGACATCGACGTTGTTTGGATCAACGCCGTCCATCGGATTGAAGGCTGCCGTTGGTTTGCCGGTGATGCCGAACGGATCGAGGATATGAACCGGCCCGAACTTCTGCCGTGCATCACCGGCGATCTTCGCGTTCTCGCCCTTCGGATCGATGCAGATGATCGAGCGGTCGGCGGTCAAAAGGTTCGGGATGATGGTGCCGACACCCTTGCCGCTGCGCGTCGGCGCCATGGTGAGCAGATGAGCCGGTCCGCTGTAGCGAAGAAGCCGGCCAGAATTGTTCGCACGGCCGATCAGCAAACCGCCTTCCGCCTTTGTCAGCGGCGCGATCTCTCGTGTACCTGCGAACCGAGCCGTGCCGTGCGTGTCGTCCGCCGCCGATCCAAAATGCGTGATCAACGGTACCGACAACAGCCGAATGAGCAGCACGATGGCAAAGGCCATCACCACCCAATCGCCGACATGCCAGATGACGTCACCCCTGTGGCCGCCGAGCATCACGCGTCTGAGGTAGTCGATCCCGAAGTAGACGGTGAACACGACAAGCAAATAGCCAAATGCACCCATGACAAACGACTTGGCATATCGCAGCGGAAAGGTGATGAACGCGACGATCGCCCAGAGCGGATCGCGGGCCGCCATGCGCATCATGTTTGCGAAGGCAATCTTGATCTGGTTGGCATGGATCATCATACTGCACTCCCGCTGCCGACACTGCCGATATTGCCGACAGTCGGCTCATTTGCCCGCGGCTTCAGCAGATCGTCGAACAGGTCCCGGTCGCCATCGCGGGTGAGAAACTTTGGCAGTTCCGATCTGAGCCAGGCTGCCAGTCCGCCGCCGATCTGCACATCGCGATCACTCTCCAGCCGATGCAGCACAAGTGCGCCGATCAACACCTTGCGGCGCGTATCGATGGCGCGCTCCTGCTTGCCGAGACGGATCTGCAATGTCTTTCGCTGGGCTTCCAGCTGCGCCAGCCGTTCGCCGATGGTTTTGCGTGCCACTGTCATTGTCTCCCTGTTCCACAATCAGCGATCGGCCGAACGGCATCAGGACAATGACCGCACACGATCGCATGCGCGGATGCTGCGACGATGGGTGGCATGTCGGCTACCCGCAAATCTGCGCGTGGAAGCGACCGGCTGAACGGCTTACGAGGTCATCGGGCGATTGCCGCGTGCTCCCACCAGTGCCCGAAGGCGCGAAGCGACGAAGGCACAAGGGCGCACTTACGAGTTGCTGGGCAACTCAAAGCGCGGGCCGGCAGCCCGCTAACAAAGGGATGGCGATGGCGATCTATCATCTCAGCATGAAGCCGATCGCCCGCAGCGCTGGCCGTAGCGCTGTCGCGTCCGCCGCCTATCGTGCGGCTGAGCGGCTGACCAACGAGCGTGATGGGCTAACCCATGATTTTAGCAACAGGAAAGGTGTCGAGCATGCCGAGATCGTCTTGCCGGTTCGCTCTTCTGCCTATTGGGCGATGAAGCGATCGGCCTTGTGGAATGCCGCCGAGCGTGCCGAGAAGCGAAGTGACGCCCGGATTGCCCGGGAATTCGAAATCGCCCTGCCACACGAACTGACGCCGGATCAACGCCTAGCGCTGACGCGTGCGTTTGCCGAAGATCTCGCCAACCGCTATGGCGCTGCCGTCGACTTCGCGATCCATCGGCCAGGCGGGGCAAGCGATATCAGAAACAGCCACGCGCATCTGATGATGACGACGCGTGAGGTGAGGGAAACCGGTCTTGGCGACAAGACGCTGCTCGAGCGGGAAAACAGATGGCTTCTCGCCAATCACCTGCCGCCATCGCAACTGCAGCTGAAGGATCTCAGACAGGCGTGGGAGCATCTTGCCAACGAGCATCTGGCGATGGCAGGCCACGATATCCGCATCGACAACCGCTCGCATCTGGAAGTCGGGATCACGATCGAGCCGAGCGAACATGTCGGTGTGCATGCCACTGAGATTAATCGCCAGGGTGGGGCAGTCTCGCGCGTCCGCATCTCACCGCAATCGGCCGAGCGCAATGCCGAGATCATTCGCCGGCGCCCTGAAGAGATATTGAAGCTCATCACCAACGAGAAAAGCGTCTTCAACCGTTATGACATTGCCAGGGCTTTGCATCGCACTATCAACGACGATGCGCAGACCTTCCAGAACGCCTTTGCATCGGTCATGGCGTCGAAAGCCCTCGTCGAGCTCAGACCCGACAGTTCAGGTGTCCGGGGCCGTGATGGCGAGGCACGTTATTCGACGGTCGAGATGGTGGCGATCGAGGGTGCGATAGCAACATCCGCTGTTGCGATGAAGGCGCGCCAAAACCATGGTGTCTTCAAGCGCAATGTCGATGCGGCCATCGCCGATCAGGACAGATCGATCCAGGCGGGAAATCCTTCACCGGGGCAGGGGCTGTCGGCGGAACAGCGCCAGGCGATCGAGCATGTCACGGGTCCCGGTCAGATCGCCGTGGTGATCGGCTTTGCCGGTGCCGGCAAGAGCACGATGCTGGCGGCTGCCCGCCAGGCCTGGGAAGCGCAAGGTTATCGCGTTCATGGCGCGGCGTTGGCCGGCAAGGCCGCGGAAGGCCTGGAGCAATCGTCCGGCATATCGAGCCGCACATTGGCGTCCTGGGAATACAGCTGGCAGGCCGATCGCGGTCGGCTGAATGCTCGTGACGTGTTCGTCATCGACGAGGGCGGCATGGTCGGCAGCCGGCAGCTCGCCCGCTTCGTCGACGAGGTCAAACGGGCCGGCGCCAAGCTCGTCCTGGTCGGCGATCATGAACAGCTTCAGGCGATCGGAGCGGGCGCGCCGTTCCGGGCGATTGCCGAAGCCGTCGGTCACGCGCAACTGTCGGAAGTGCGCCGGCAAAAAGCCGATTGGCAAAAGCAGGCCTCGATCGACTTCGCCTCGCATCGGACTGCCGACGGGCTTGCTGCCTACCAAGCACATGGCAACATCCAGCTGAAAGCAAACCGCGACGACGTGCTGAAGGCGATCATTGCCGATTACGTCGCTGACCGATCGGCCAATCCCAACGACACGCGCATTGCCATGGCCCATCGGCGTGACGACGTCCGTGCCATCAATGCCGGCATTCGTGCTCGGTTGCAGGAGCGCGGTGAGCTGGCAAAGGGTAGCCACCCGCCTGGTGATAAAGGTGAGGAACTCACCTACCAGACCAGCAATGGGAAGCGATCCTTTGCGCGCGGCGACCGCATCGTCTTCCTGGAGAACGATCGTGATCTCGGCGTCAAGAATGGCATGCTGGGCGAGGTGATCGCCGTCCAACCGGACGCAATACAGGTTCGGCTTGACGGCAAGGCGCAGACGCAAGATGGGCAACGCCAGGTGACCGTACCGGTCAATCGTTACCAAGCCTTTGATCACGGCTACGCCACGACGATCCACAAGACGCAAGGCGCTACCGTCGACCGGAGTTTTGTTCTCGCGTCGACGACGATGGACCGGCATCTGACCTACGTGGCGATGACCCGTCATCGCGAGGCGGTACAGCTCTATGCGGGGCTGGATGCGTTCAAGACGGAGCGATCCCTGACAGAGGCACTGAGCCGCTCAGGCGTCAAGGAGACGACGCTCGACTATACCCATGACTTCGCCAATCGGCGCGGCATGGAGGATCGCCGGGGGCAGGGCGAAGGTGAGGTCGCATCTCATGGAATCAGCAAGGGGATACAGCCCATCCCGGACACGGCGGTTCCCAAGCCAATGCAAGAGCCGCGGCCGCCTAAACCGCTCGCAGTGCGCAGCATCGCCGATGGCGGCTCTTCGCACCAGGATCCCAATGTCGATGAACGTGGCGATGAACGCCGCGTGCTCGTTGCGGCCGTGAAGACCTATGCGATGAGCGTCGAAGCGGTTGGGCGGTCAAAGGCAATGCCGGCATTCGAACGAGATTGGGACGCGGCAAAGCAGCTTGCGCCGCAGGTGTTCAACGACGCGCCAGCGGCCATGGACGTGTTGCGCGGCCGCATCCTGGATGAGAACGCAGATCCGGTCGCGCTCGCCAACCAACTCAGCGCTTCGCCCGAAACGATCGGCGCGCTCGCCGGCAAGACCGGCCTGTTCGGAGACAACGCTGAACGCAAGCACGCGCTTTTGCGGATCGATGCGCTGGTTTCGCATGTTCGCCAATCCGCCAACACCTGGCAGCGTCGCCTTGCGGCTGAATGCGGCTCCGAACGCTGGAAGCGGGAAAAGCAGGACGGGGTCGAGGTTCTGGGGCCGAGCCGCCGGAGTGAGGCGCTGCTGCGCCAGCTCGACGATCTCCCCTATAGCGACAAGGCAAAGTTCGTCGAACGACTGGCGGCGACACCGGAGGGCCGTCAAGCGCTTGCCGAGGCGAAGGACATCGCTACTGCGATCGAAACGCGCTTCGGTCGCGCCGATCCCTCAGATCTCGCGGATCAGCTGAAGCGAGTGGGGCCCGATCAGGCTGGTGACGTCGAGCGGATCCGCCAGGTTGCTCGCCTTGCCGATCGTAGTCATCGTGCGGAGCTCACGCAACAGATGGAGTTGAAGCGGTCGCTTTCGCGCACGAAGAGTTTGGGATTGGGGATGTAGAGTTCCATCTCCGACCGGTGGTCTTTTTGATTTGGGCCGGATCGTTCTGCGTGTCGATGATGCGGCGGATCGGCTCGGTCTTATTGATCTGCTTGCGTTTCACGCGCACATCTGGGCCAGCCTCCGGCCTTCGCCGACGGTGACGGTGACGGTGACGGTGACGAAATAGAAGCCGATTTCCGCGCCTCCGCGTCAAGCTCTGGCCCCAGCACCAGACCTTGCAGAATAAGCCTTTGCGTGAATGCTCGCCGCCTTCGCCCCACAGCTCGCTGTAGGGGGTGTCGAAATGGGGGATTTCCGAGCAAGCGGCTTTGTGATAAAACCTCTGCTATATATTCGATGAATAGAGGAATCGTCACGGGCGATGACATTCACTACCGCCCAGAGACTTCGAGCGCTCGACCTCCTGAAAGCGCGGGGGATGCTCCGGCTGAAGGATTTCGTTGCCGAAGGCATTGGACCGGAGACGCTCGCCCGTCTCGTTCGGGAGGAGGCAGTCGTCCGTCCGGCACGAGGCCTGTATCAACTCCCGGACACTCAGGCTGAGGCGGCCCATGCACTCGCTGAAGCGGCTGTTCTGGTTCCAAAGGGCGTGGTCTGCTTGACCTCGGCCCTCCAATACCACGAACTGACGCTGCAGATGCCCTCGGCTGTGTGGATGGCGATCGACCGCACTGCCTGGCGCCCCAAGATCGATTATCCGCCTATCAAGTTCGTACGCTTCAAGGGGTCCGCTCTCACCGAGGGCGTCGAACGGCATCGCATCGAGGGCGTCGAGGTGCCGATCACAAATCCGGCGCGTTCGATCGTCGATTGCTTCCGCTATCGGGCGAAAGTCGGCCTCGACGTTGCGATGGAGGGGCTGCGCGAGGGGCTCCGTCGGCGCAAGACCACCAGCGACGACCTCTGGACATATGCGAAAGAGGCGAGGATCTGGTCGATCATGCGACCCTATGTCGAAGCGACGGTGGCCGATGGCGCGTGAACTCAAGAAAAACGTAGGGGCATCGGCGGGCGTTCCTTGGTCGCGAACGGATGGCGGCCGCACCACCCGCCTTGGGCACGGTGGTCACTGATCTCGGACGCTTCCTATTGCCGCTGACGCAGCCTGTGGAAGGGGAATGGCGCTGGAAGCCTCATGAGGGCTGGATTCAGCTCAAGTAAAGCAGCTTGGATATCCAAAGCGCTGAAGTACGATATGCCGGACGTCAGCGGATGAGCCTGCGCTTAAGAAAGCTTTGCATCTCGCGCCGTCCGTCTACGACGCAGTAGCCGACGACATCGGTGCCCATAATGCGATAGATCATGCGCTACGGCTTATGGTGTAGTTCCCGATATTCGGAAATTCCGATCCCCGCCAACTTCCTTCGGAATATTTCCGCCGGCGCATGCGCTCTCGATTTCCGTCAGTGCCCTGGCGTCTCGGTGCCGTAGCTGGCGATGAAGCGATAGCGATCCTCGATCTCGCGTTCCGTGTCCTCGGCGAAAAGAACACGAGATGGCATCAGGGTTGGCTGTCAGCCAGACGATTTCGGATGCGCGCGAAGGATTCCGCAGCGGGGCGCAGTTTGCCCTCCTCGACCTGCCGGTTGGTCAGCGCCAGCACCTTCAGAAGCGCCAGCGTCTCCTGTGTTTCTTCGTATTGGCCGATATCCTGAAGGATGGCTTTCGCCTCTCCGTGAAGCGTAATGACGACCGGCTGCGGATTACCCTTCAGCTTTCGGATGACCTCCGGCGCATGCGCCTTGAGATAGATGACCGGCTTGACCTGTTCTGACAGCTTCATGCGGTTACTCCGTTTCGACCCAAATATAGACCATCAAGTGGCGATTGAAAGAAGCCTCACGCTGCCAGTGAGACAAAGTCCCGGCAGGCGATTTTCCCATCTTAGATGCGGCCGCTTTTTTTCACACATCGGGTTCGAAAGAGAATGCCATTTCTTATAATGAAGTTTGTCTACTGATTTTATAGACTAAACTTTGCAACCAAGGATCGGATCGTGGCGTCATGACCTATCTCCTCAGTCTTCTCGACAAAAGCCCGATCGAACAGGGTCTCACCGCGGCGGACGCGCTTCGGGCGACGGTCAAGATTGCCGCCCGGGCCGAGGAACTCGGTTATCACCGTTTCTGGGTCGCCGAGCATCATGCCATGTCCAATCTGGCGAGCTCGGCGCCGGAGGCGCTGATCGCCTATCTCCTTGCCAGGACATCGAGGATCCGCATCGGCTCCGGCGGCGTCATGCTGCAGCATTACAGCGCGTATAAGGTTGCCGAGACCTTCAATCTTCTGGCATCGCTTGCGCCCGGACGCGTCGATCTCGGTGTCGGCAAGGCGCCGGGCGGCTTTCCGCTCTCGACGCGCGCCCTGCAGCTTGCCGTCGATCCGGCCAGGAAGCCCGATTTCGCGAGCCAGCTCTCCGATCTCAACACATATCTCGCTGCCGACCCGAATTACGAGGGGGCGCAGGCAACGCCTTTCCCGCCGACTGCTCCCGAACGTTTCCTGCTCGGCGCCAGCGTCGAAAGCGCCGAGCTCGCTGCCGAGAAGGGTTGGGAACTCGTTTTCGCCGGTCACCTGAACGGCGATCCCGACAATTTGCGCAGAACCTTCGAGGCCTATGAGCGGGCATCCGGCGGCAAGCGCCCGATCCTGGCGCTCGCCGCCTTCGCCGCCGAAAGCGAGGACTATGCCCGCGAGCGCGTCGGCAAGCTGCGCATCGTCAAGGTGTTCCTGCCGAACGGCCAGACCGTCAATGTCGGCAGCGAGGAGCAGGCGGCCGAATTTGCCCGCCAGGCCGGCGTCACCGATTACCGCATCGAGGAAAAGGTGCCGAGCGTGCTGCATGGCACGGCGGAGCAGATCCGCAAGGAGCTGGACGAACTTCACCGCCGCTATGGGGTCAAGGAGTTCGTACTAGACACGCCGGCGCTTTCGGTCGCCGAGCGCCTGGCCTCCATCGAGCTGCTCGCCAAAGAGCGGCTTTCCCTCGTCGCCTGACCATTTCCAAGGAGGATTGATCCCATGGCTCAAAGACACGTCACGTTCGGCATCATGCTGCAGGGCCCCGGCGGTCACATGAATGCCTGGAAGCATCCAAGCGGGCCGGCCGATGCCAGCGTCAATTTCGATTTCTTCGTCAAGACGGCGCGCAAGGCGGAGGCGGCCGGCATCGCTTTTGCCTTCGTTGCCGACGGGCTCTACATCAACGAGCAGTCCATTCCGCATTTCCTCAACCGGTTCGAGCCGATCGCCATTCTCTCGGCGCTCGCCGCCTCGACCTCGAAAATCGGCCTCGTCGGCACGGTCTCGACCTCCTACAGCGATCCCTTCACCATCGCCCGCCAGTTCGCCTCGATCGATCTCATCAGCGGCGGCCGGGCAGGGTGGAATGCGGTGACCTCGCCGCTCGAGGGTTCCGGGCGCAACTACAGCCGCGAACATCCCGAACACGAACTGCGCTACGAGATCGCCGAGGACTATATCGATGCGATCAAGGGCCTGTGGGATTCCTGGGACGACGACGCCTTCGTCCGCAACCGCGAGACCGGCGTCTTTGTCGACAAGACGAAGATGCATCGCCTCAACCACAAGGGCCGCTTCTTCCGCGTCGAGGGGCCGCTCAATATCGGCCGCTCCAAGCAGGGCCAACCCGTCGTTTTCCAGGCAGGCGCCTCGGACTCGGGCATCAGGCTTGCCGGCAAGCATGCCGACGCGGTCTTCACCAATGGCGGGCCGTTCGAGGAGGCGCAGGCCTTCTACCGCCAGCTCAAGGACAGCGTTATTGCCCATGGCCGCAGTGCCGCGGAAGTCGGAATCTATCCCGGTATCGGACCGATCGTCGGAGCGACGCAGGAAGAGGCGGACGCCAAGTATCAGGCGATCCGCAACCTCGTCACCATCGAGGAGGCGCTGCTCTATCTCGGTCGCTTCTTCGATCATCATGATTTCAGCGTCTATCCGCTCGACGCGCCGTTCCCCGAGCTCGGCGATATCGGCAGGAACAATTTCCGCGCCACCACCGACCGCATCAAGAAGACGGCGCGGGAGAAGGACCTGACGCTCCGCCAGGTCGCGCTTGATTCCGCAACGCCGCGCACCGCCTTCATCGGCACGGCGGAACACATCGCCGACGAGATCATCCGTTGGGTGGATCATGGCGGCGCCGACGGCTTCATCCTCGGTTTCCCTGTCATCGCCGAGGGTTTCGACGACTTCTCCAGATACGTTCTGCCGATCCTCACGGAACGCGGCTATTTCGATCCGGTCCTGAAGGGCGAGACGCTGCGCGACCATCTCGGCTTGCCCTTCCGCGAAAGCCGCTATGCGGCGGGCGCGGACCAGGTCGAGCGCGGAAAGGCTGTTGGCGCCTGAGGCGCTGACGAACCGCAATGAACATCATCGCTCAGAACTCGCACAGCAACGATCCAGTCGAGAAAGGTATCGCCGCCTATCTCGACGAGATCATCGCGCTTCGCCACGACCTGCACCAATATCCGGAGCTCGCGTTTCAGGAGCTCAGAACCAGCAAGCTTGTGGCATCCCACCTTTCCTCCTGGGGCTATGAGGTGGCGACGGGCATTGCCGGAACCGGCATCGTCGCCACCCTCAAGCGCGGCGATGGCAAAAAGCGGATCGGCATCCGCGCCGACATGGACGCGCTGCCGATCGAGGAGGCGACCGGTCTTGCCTATGCCAGCAGCAATCCTGGTGTCATGCATGCCTGCGGCCATGACGGACATACGTCGATCCTGCTCGCCGCCGCCCGTTATCTCGCCGAAAGCGGCAATTTCAGCGGCACGCTGCAGCTGATCTTCCAGCCCGCCGAGGAAATCGGCGCTGGCGCCCGCAAGATGATCTCGGAAGGCCTGTTCGAACGTTTTCCTGTCGACGCGGTCTTCGGGCTCCACAACTGGCCGGGTGTTCCCGCGGGTCAATTCGGCTTCGTTAGCGGCCCCGCCATGGCTTCGGTCGATCAGGCGGTAATCAAGATCATCGGCAAGGGCGGCCATGGCGCCGAGCCGCACCGCGCCGTCGATCCGGTGCTTGCCTCGGCCTCCTTCATCACCGCCTTGCAGAGCGTCGTTTCTCGCAATGTCGACCCGCAGGACATGGCGGTCGCCACCGTCGGCTCGATCCATGCCGGCTCCGCCTCGAACGTCATCCCTGAGAGCGTCGAGATGAAGCTCACCATGCGGGCCTTCAGCGAGACGGTCCGCCAGCTGTTGCGAGAGCGCATTCCCGCCGTTGCCCGCGCCCAGGCCGAAAGCTTCGGCGCCGAGGCGGATGTGAACTACCGCCTCGGCTTTCCGGCGCTGGTCAATCACACAGCCGAGACGGCCTTTGCCCGCGACGTCGCCTATGACGCACTCGGCCCGGCGGCGGTCGAGAAGGATTTCCGGCCGAGAACCGCGAGCGAGGATTTTGCCTTCATGCTGCAGGCAAATCCCGGCAGCTACCTCTTCGTCGGGAATGGCGACAGCGCTCCTCTCCACAATGCCCACTACAATTTCAACGACGCGATCATTGCGCCCGCCGCCCGCTACTGGGTCCGGCTCGCCGAAACCTTCCTCACTGATGACAACGGGTGATGAACGATATGAGCGATACGTTTCTCTATACCAGCCCTCTCGACCCGCGCGCCAAGCCGCTGATCGATGAATTGATCCACGAATATGACAGCCGCTACGGCAACTATTTCAATGCCGAAGGGGCCGCAGCCGAGCTGAACCGCTATCCTCCCGAAGCCTTTGCGCCGCCTGACGGCAATTTTCTCCTGTTGATCCGTGGTGGCGAAACCATCGGCGGCGGCGCTTTCAAGAACTATGACGAACGCACGGCCGAGTTCAAACGCATCTGGACGCGCTCCGATCTGCGCCGTCAGGGCCTTGCCCGCAAGGTGCTGGTGGAATTGGAGGCCCAGGCCGCCCGCCAAGGTTATTCCCGCATCTACCTGACGACCGGCTTTCGCCAGCCCGAAGCCGTCGGCCTCTATCTGAACTACGGCTACACCGCTCTCTTCGACACCTCCGTTGATCCCGAGATCTACAAGAGCCTGCCCTTCGAGAAGGACATCACCCATCTCGCTGAGCCTGCTCACGAAGATGCCGAACCGCGCCTGCGGGTGGCCGGCGCAAATTTCTGAAAACGGCAAAGACCGACAATCATTAAAGGGAAGCACAATGGCGCTGACAACGGATTTCGCCGGCATCGACCCCGGCAGCAGGACGGCAGGATCGAAGGATTACTCCCGTTACCGCATCGTGCCGGCGCGTCATCCGGGCCGCCTGGCAGGCACGATCTTTGCCGCCGTCGTCATCATCGCCGTGCTCTATTCCATCTTCACCAATCCGCGCTGGGGCTGGGGCGTCTTTGCTGAATGGTTCTTTGCCGAACCAGTGCTCGTCGGTCTCGGCAGGACGCTGCTTTTGACCGTGCTTGCCGCCATATCCGGATCCATCCTCGGAACCGCTCTGGCGCTCGCCCGCGTTTCCAGGTCGCCGCTGCTCTCAGGTCTTTCCTGGGGCTATATCTGGTTGCTGCGCTCGATCCCGGTCATCGTGCTGCTGCTGATCCTGAACAATCTCGGCTACCTCTACGAGACGATCAAGATTGGCATTCCCTTCAGCGATACCGTCTTTCTCGACTATCCGACAGTGCAATTGCTGACGCCCTTTGCCGCCGCCTTCCTCGGCCTCACGCTCAACCAGTCTGCCTTCTTCGCCGAGATCGTGCGCGGCGGTATTCTCTCGGTGGATCATGGTCAGCTGGAGGCGGCCGCCGCACTCGGTCTGCCGCGCCGCCGCCAGGCCTTCCGCATCGTGCTGCCGCAGGCCATGCGCTCGATCCTTCCGACCGGCTTCAACGAACTCATCGGACTGGCGAAGAGCACCTCGATGGTCTACGTGCTGGCGCTGCCGGAGCTCTTCTATACGGTCCAGGTGATCTACCGCCGCAATCTCGAAGTCATTCCGTTGCTGATGGTCGCGACCGTCTGGTACCTGATCATCATGACGGTGCTGTCGATCGCTCAGCGCTATATCGAACGCTACTTTTCCAAAGGCGCCGTGCGCAACCCGACGCCGTTGCCCTTCCAGGCATTTTTCGAGCGTTTCCGCCGTCCGCTGCCTGTCCTCGAGACGGCGACCGACACCGTGCGCAAGATCGGTTTCCAGGATGCGGCGACGCTGCGGGCTGCAGGCGGCGCGGTGCGCATCCACGGTATCTCGAAGAGCTTCGGTTCGCTGAAAGTGCTCGATGACGTCGAACTCAGCCTTCCCGCCGGCAGCGTGACCGCCATCCTCGGTCCATCCGGCTCGGGCAAGTCGACGCTTCTGCGCGCCATCAACCATCTGGAGCGTGTCGATGAGGGCTTCATTTCGGTCGACGGCGATTTCGTCGGTTACAACAGGAAGGACGACACGCTCTACGAGCTCAAGGAGAAGGATATCCTCAAACGCCGCGCCGATATCGGCATGGTCTTCCAGAGCTTCAATCTCTTCCCGCATCTGACCGTGCTCGAAAACCTCATCGAGGCACCGATCCAGGTTCGCGGTGTCGGCCGCGAGGACGCCGTGCAATTGGCGCAGGAGCTGCTGGCACGCATTGGCCTCAGCGACAAGATCAACGCCTATCCGCGCCAGCTCTCCGGCGGCCAGCAGCAGCGTGTGGCGATCGCCCGCGCACTGGCGCTCCGCCCGAAGGTGCTGCTCTTCGACGAGCCGACATCGGCGCTCGATCCGGAGCTCGTCGGCGAAGTGCTCGACGTCATCAAGGAGCTTGCCCGCACCGGCACGACGCTCGTCATCGTCACCCACGAGGTGGGCTTTGCCCGCGAAGTTGCCGATACGGTCGTCTTCATGGACAGCGGCCGCATCCTGGAGGCCGGGCCGCCGGCCCGCATCTTCGCACAAGCGGAACATCCCCGCACCCGGGAATTCCTCGCCAAGGTTCTCTAGCGCGAAACAGCGCTGGCGAAACGCCGGGCCGCGACGGGCTGCTCCGGCCGAATAACAATAACCACAACCTAAAGATGAAATGGAGAAGGGGCATGACATTTAGAGATAGGGCAAGGCTTCTGATAGCGGGAGCCGTCACCATGGCCGCAATCGGTTTCGGTTCCGCGCAGGCGCAGCAGAAGTTCGATCTCAGCCCCGAGCAGCCGAACCGGCTGCGGGTTGAAAAGAACGAGAAACGCATTGCCGAAATCAAGGACTTCAAGTTCGTCGAAAACGGCGTCTTCACCGTCGGCATCAGCTCGAGCGGCAATCTGCCGCTGCATGATTATGCCTCCGATTCCAAAACCGTCATCGGTTATGACGTCGATCTGGCGCAGGCCATTGCCGACAGCCTGGGCCTGAAGCTCGAGTTGGTTTCGGTCGCCTGGGCCGATTGGCCGCTGGGGCTGACCTCCGGAAAGTTCGACGCGGTGATCTCTAACGTGACGGTCACGGAAGAACGCAAGGAGAAGTTCGATTTCTCGACCTACCGCAAGGATGAGCTTGGCTTCTACGTCAAGGCCGATAGCCCGATCGCGGCGATCAAGCAGCCGAAGGATATTGCCGGCCTGAAGGTGATTACCGATGCCGGCACCAACCAGGAGAAAATCCTGCTGGAATGGGATCGTGAGAACGTCGCCGCCGGCCTGAAGCCGATCGAGGTGCAATATTATGACGACGACGCGGTCAAGGATCTCGCCGTCCAGTCCGGCAGAGCGGACACCGTCTTCAGCGTGAACGCGACGCAGGCCTATTCGGCGGGGATAAACGGCAAGACCAAGCTCGTCGGCACCGTCAGCGGCGGTTGGCCGATCACGGCCGAAATTGCCGTCACCACACGCAAGGGCAGCGGCCTGGCAGCGCCCTTGACCGATGTCGTCAATGACCTGATCGCCAGCGGCGCCTATCGGAAGATCCTCGATACCTGGAACCTCGGTCCCGAAGCGATCGACAAGGCCCAGACCAACCCGCCCGGCCTGCCGAAGAGCGGTTCCTGATCGACCCCTATTGGGCCGGCGGCAATGCTGCCGGCCATTCCTGCCTGACAATTTGGAGATTGAAGACGATGATTGCCTTTCCGGCATTCCGGACCCTGCTGATCGCCGCCATGGCGTCGGCCCTTTCCTTCGGCGCAACCCATGCAGCCGAGGATTTCGACCTCAGCCCAGAGCAGCCGGGCCGGCTTCACGCCGCCAGGAACGATGCGGCGATTGCCGCAATCCCCAAGAATTTCAAGTTCGTCACACCAGGCAAGTTTACCATCGCGGTCAGCCCCGGCGGCCCGCCGCTTGCTACTTATGCCACCGACGCCAAGACTGTGGTCGGGGCAGATCCCGATTATGCCTATGCCATCGCCGATAGCCTCGGCCTGACGCTGGAGATCGTGCCGGTCGCTTGGATCGACTGGCCGCTCGGCCTCGCCTCGGGCAAGTATGATGCGGTCATCTCCAATGTCGGGGTCACCGAGCAGCGCAAGGAAAAGTTCGATTTCTCCACCTACCGCCAGGGCCTGCATGGTTTCTTCGTGAAATCCGACAGCCCGGTCACCTCGATCAAGGAGCCCAAGGATGCGGCAGGCCTCAGGATCATTGTCGGGGCCGGCACCAACCAGGAGCGCATCCTGGTTAAGTGGAGCGAGGAAGATGTTGCCGCGGGCCTGAAACCGATCGAGCTGCAATATTACGACGACGAGGCGGCAAGCCTTCTCGCACTGCGTTCCGGCCGGGCCGATGTCATCGTCCAGCCGCATGCACAGCTTGTCTTCATCGCCGCGCGCGACAAGAACATCAAGCGCGTCGGCACGCTGAGTGCCGGCTGGCCGGATCGCTCGGATGTCGCGATCACCACCCGCAAGGGAAGCGGACTGGCCGACGCGCTGACTGCCGCCACCAACGGCCTGATCAAGGATGGCACCTACGCAAAAATCCTCGACCACTGGCATCTTTCCGAGGAAGCCTTGCCGGCATCCGAGACCAACCCGCCCGGCCTGCCGAAGTATTGATCATCGGATGGCACGAGTGGGCAACATATCCATCAGCCACATCGGCTTCCTCACCCCCGGCAACTATCCCGACGCAGATCCGTTGTCGGGATTGGAGCAGACGCTTGAGCAGCTGCAATATGGCGAAGATCTGGGCTTCGACAGTGCCTGGGTCCGGCAGCGGCACCTGGAGCCTGGAATCTCTTCGGCCAGCGCCTTCCTGGCGGCGGCGACGCAGCGAACCAGCCGGATCGAGCTTGGAACCGCGGTCATCCCGATCGGTTACGAGAGCCCTTACCGGCTGGCCGAAGATCTTGCCACCGTCGATGTTCTGTCCCGCGGACGGCTGAATGTCGGCGTCAGCGCTGGCCGGCCGCTACACGCCGAGCTGATCGCCCCGCTCGTCTTCGACGGCGATTGGACGGGTTACGATTTCTCGCATGATCGCGTGCTGCGCTTTGCCGACAATCTGCGTGGCACTTATCTCGGCGACGAGCAGACCTTGATCAAGACGCCCTTCGGCCCGCAGCGGCCGCGGCTGCATCCTTATGCCAGGGGCCTGATCGACCGGATCTGGTATGGCGGCGGTTCGCAGCGCTCGGCCGAATGGGCCGGCCACAATGGCTTCAACCTGTTGACCGGCAATGTGATAACGGGCGAGGGGACCGATGATTTCTTCACCGCGCAATCGCGATTGATCGAAACCTATCGCGCCGCTGGCACGCAGCGCCGGGTCGCGCTGGGCCGCGTCATCGTGCCTTTCGATAGCGCCGATGCGGCGACGCGCCGCCGATATCGAGACTATGCCGATGGCCGCCATGAGCGAACCCTTTCACCGCAGGGCGAGCGGCGCACCTTGTTTGCCCGCGATGTCGTCGGCACATCGGACGAGATATTGGCGCGGCTTTTTGCCGATCCGATCCTACCCGAGGTCAGCGAGTTGAGGCTGGAGCTTCCTTACGAGTTCGAGCACGAGGAATATCACCAGATTCTCCACGACTTCGTGACGCTGATCGCACCGGAGCTCGGATGGAAAGCGCAATCCGAAATTCGATCCGCTTCCTGAAAATGCCGTCGATCATTCGACGCCGGAACAATCACCTCGCAGGGAACATGCATCAGTGACCAAATCAGTAGAATACTTCTTTTCGATCGGCTCACCCTGGTCCTACATCGGCTTCGACGCCTTCGCCGAACTTGCAGCGAAGAACGAGGTCGTCATCACGCCCTATCTGACGACGGTGGTCGAGGAAAACGGTGGTATCTTTTCGCGAAATCGCCCGGAGATCCGGCGCGCCTACTGGACGCGGGACCTCAAGCGCTGGGCGCGCTTGCGCGGCAAGGAACTGCGGCTCGAAAATCGCCCGGATTTGAGCGACCCGACGCCAGCGTCCCTCTTCGTGATTGCGGCCTACCTCGATGGACAGGACTGGATCGGCGTTGCCCGCGCCCTGCAACATGCCTTCTGGAGCGAGGCGAAGGATATCGGCAAGCCCGATGTGCGCGAGGCGATCGTGGCGTCAGCAGGTTTCGATGGCGCGGTGCTCCTCAGGCGACAAGCCGACGACGATGTCCAGAACAAGTGGTCGTCGGACCGCGCGCATGCCCGCGACAGCGGCGTCTTCGGCTTTCCCACCTATGTCTTTGATGGCGAGATCTATTGGGGACAGGACAATTTGCCCTTCCTCGAACGCCACCTTCACGGTGACAAGCCTTAGGCTCGAGCGAGCAATCCGATCGGATTGAGATGACGGGGAATCACAGGCATGCTCAACAGGACTTCACGGGCCTTTATTCCGTCGCGTTCAACAGAATGGCCAACCGTCATTCTCGCACTCGTCATCCATGGCGGATTTCTGGCGCTCACCTGGTGGTGGCAATCGTTGCCGCTGATCGTGGCCGTGATCGCCGGAGGCTGGTTGATTGCCTGGCACGGATCACTTCAGCACGAAGTCATTCACGGTCATCCGACGGGAAACCAAGGGATAAACGACGCGATCGGCTCGATACCACTGTCACTGTGGCTGCCTTATCCAATCTATAAGGAAAGCCATCTGGAGCATCATCGCGACGAATATCTGACCGATCCGATCGAAGATCCGGAATCTTCCTATTTTACCAAAGCCACCTGGGAGCAGCTCGGCGCCACCGGCAGGTTGCTGGCGCGGTGGAACACCACCCTGTTCGGCCGTTTGACCATCGGCCCTGCCGTGATGCTGTTGAGTTTCCTTGGACAGGAAGGGCAGCTGGTACGGGCGAACGAACCGGGACGACGGCGGATATGGGGTGTGCACGGCATCGGTGTCGCCGCCGTTCTTTTCTGGGCGACCGTCGTCGGCGGCATGCCGATTTTGCTGTATCTCGCTTTCGTCTACACGGGTGCTGCGATGACGCGGCTCAGATCCTATGCTGAGCACAGATATGCCGAAAACCATGAGGAACGCACCGCCATCGTCGAAAACAGCTATCTCTTCGGCTTGCTGTTTCTCTACAACAACCTGCACGTTCTCCATCATCGCCGGCCGGGCATTTCCTGGTATCGCCTTCCGACGGTGTATCGCAAAAACCGCGATACACTCGTCCGTTCAAATGGCGGGCTTGTCTATGATGGCTATTGGGACATCGCGCGGCGGTTTTTTCTGAAGCCGCACGACGATCCGACGCATCCTCATCATTCATAACAGGTACGGCGCCATCGTACCCGATGGTCACCGGGTTGGGCCGCCAGTGCCATCGCCACGTCTCAGCTTTGCGGGCGTGAGGCCACTTGCCTTTGCTGAGGTGCGTCGCGCGAAGCATCAGGCGCTGTCTGGCGAAGCGAGCGTCGCTCAGCCGAGCGATGATAGCGGACGGAATTCCGTTATCTTGGCAAGATTGCACAATCCCATCGAAACCGTTCCATTCTATTGGAGGAAAAGATATGGGAAGATTTTTTTACATTGTTTGCTGCAATTAGTTCTTTTATCTCCCGGTTCATTGAAACGCGAAACGCCGCTGTATTGATCGGAGAGACATAATGAACCCCGCCATGAACATGATGCCGATAATGAACAACATGATGCCTGCCATGATGAACCCGATGATGGGTGGAATGATGCCGATGATGGGCGGCATGCCCATGATGAACGGCGCGATGATGCCGATGATGGCCTCCATGCCGATGATGATGATGATGGGCTCCATGAAATGCACCATGACCGCCGAGGGCATGGTCTGCGAAATGAAGCCGATGGAAGGCATGGACAAGGACATGTTCATGGAATGCTGCAAGCGCATGATGTCCAGCGGCATGCCCATGATGATGAATTGCGGCGGCATGATGATGTGCTGCACGATGGCCGCCTGAGCCATCCGCCTCTCAAGGAAACGACCAGGAGCCTCCGGAAGACGGGGGCTCTTTTTTGCGTTAGACGCGAACGTCTTCGAGATAGGTCGTAACCAGGTAGAGGATTGCTTCCGTTCCCGTCATGTTTCGGTAGATATGGGGCACGTCTGCATCGAAGATGATGGCGTCGCCTTCACCCAGGATATGCGGTGCCTGCTTGCCGGCAATGATTTCGACGGTTCCTTGGGTAACGACCAGATTTTCGACTGTTCCATGCTGATGGGCATCGGCACTTTCTGTATGGTGCGGAGCGATCCTGAGCTCGTAGAATTCCACCTTCCTTTCGCCTTCGAAGGGGAAAAGAGCCCGTGTCCGGAAGCGCCCTTCGGAAGAGGCGAGGATCTTCGATCTTGCTCGCGGTACGGCAATGATCGAGGTTTCGCCGCGTTCGGCGATCAGTGCGGCGCACGGAATACCAAGAGCAAGTGCGATCTTCGAGAGAATGCTTAACGTCGGGCTGCTTTTACCCGTTTCGATTTGCCCGAGCATGGCACGGCTGACACCGGCGATCTTTGCCAGCCGGTCCAGGGAGTAGCCGCGGCGGGTGCGAATGCGCCGCAGATTCTGTCCTGTCTGAACCGTGATCTCCTCGGCGGTGTCTCTGGCTTCGCCGTCGGGAAGAAGCGCTTGATCAGACGCCATATCCCGCAATGCCCATTGCCATGACCGGGACAAAACCCCAATAGGGCACCCACATCAGAACCGGCTGCATCGTAAAGGATACGGGTGCGGCCCCCTTAAAGGCATCGGGCGCATCTTTGCTGCGCGATTGCCGGTATGCCTGGAAATCGATGACATCAGCAGTCTGCACTGGCATGAAAAGCTCCTGCTAAAATCTATAAGAAGCGTATATTTTCCGCAGGGAAAAGGCAGGGCTTGTCATCCAATCATTCCGCTGAACCGGAAATCTTATACCAATTATATTCGACCTTGCGGCAAAGCCATTTATGGCGGGCAGTTTGCAAGAGCTCTCGCCGGGCTCGAGACATCACGATGCCGCCCGCATCAGCGTCTCCAGAAGCAGCCGAACAAGTCGCCTCCCTGCCTTTCTTCCCGCACGCGCGATCGCAGATGCCGAAGCGGCCGCCAGATCGTCGATCGCTTGTGACGATCGCCATACAGCTTATGCGTGCCCGAGCGGCGGCGAACGTTTTTTTCAACCAGGCGAAGAAGGAGAGACGCATGTTTCTTTAATCTATCAATTTTGTAGACAATAGTTGAGGCAACACAAAGAGAGGAAAAACCATGTCAGCTTTCAAACTCGTCGGCATTGCTGGCAGCTTCAACCGTCCATCGAAGACATTGGCACTCGTTCGGCATGTCGCCGAACGTGCGAGCATTCGCTACGGATTTACCAGCAAGACCTATGATCTCAATGATGTTGGTCCGTCGCTCGGCAGCGCCTTGTGGCGCAAGGATCTCGACGCGCAGGCCAGGCATGTCGTCGACGAGATCGTGCAGGCCGATGCCCTGATCATCGGCTCGCCAACCTACAAGGGCTCATATCCCGGCCATTTCAAGCACCTGATCGACCTGATCGACCCCCACGAACTTCGGGGCAAGCCGATTATCATCACGGCGACCGGCGGCGGTGACCGGCATGCGTTGATGGTCGAGCATCAGCTTCGGCCGCTGTTCGGGTTTTTCATGGCCCACACCTTGCCGACCGCCGTTTATGCGTCCGATCGCGATTTCACAGACTATGCGGTCTCATCCGACCCGCTGTTGGCCCGGATCAACGACGTGATCGGCGAGTTGGCGGCCTTCTTTCCCCGCGCAAACCCCGCGTTGGCGGCAGCCGAGTAGGAGTGCCGCGATGGCTCGATCTCAGGAAGCAACGATCACCGATGCGGAACGGCCGGGGCCAAGCGAGCAATTGTGGAGCGTCTTCGAATTCGCCCGACGATATCGTCTCGCCAAACGCGAGGAGAACCGCCTGTTGATGCTTTTCGGACCGACGGCATCGCTTCACGTTCTTCTCGCCAATGCGCAACGTCACTCGCTGATTTCGTAGAGCAATTCCAACAAAAGTGTACAGCGGTTTTGCGTCCGGAATTGCATGAAAACAAAGAGATGAGCACTTCCGCAATTCGAAGAAAAACGGAAATGCTCTAACCGAAGAATACCGGTTCCTGACAGGAGGTTCGCATGAAGCTTGATTTTCAGTTCTGGCTGAAGCTCTCGATCGGCCGGTTCCTCGGCCTGAAGCCGCCCGCTGCACGGGAGCCGGTAAACGGATTGTTCGCGCGGGACGACGAGCGCGACCGGTCCGCGCGCGAATACGAACTCCATTATTGGGGCACCATGCCCGGCCTTTGGTATTGAGGAGAACGGCGCGATGGCGATTGTCGTTGAGACCGACCTGCGTCGGGGCGGTGCGAGAAGAGCGGAAGGCAGCGTCATGTCGCATTTCAGGCATGCGGCCGGAATCTGCACGATCGTCAGCTCCTTCACATTCCTGTTCGCCCTGGTGATCGGGTGGATCTGATGAGTGATGTCCGATGTTTGCCCCAATCGGGAAAAAGGCCGACGCGCAGCTTCAAAGAGGAAGCCGTCAGATGATCGACGTACTTATTCTTCCCGGGCTTTTCGGCTCGGGAGAAGGGCATTGGCAACAGCATTGGCTGCAGGATCAGCCGGGCAGTCGTCTAGTCGCTCAGGACGACTGGGACCATCCGAACCTTGACAACTGGCTGCTGCGATTGGAAGGCGCGCTTGAAGAGGCCGGCGAGGCCTATCTGGTTGCCCATAGTCTCGGATGCCTGCTTGCCGCCCGCTTGGCCGGGCGAAGTGCAGCGCGGCGCGTCAAGGGAGCATTGCTCGTTGCTCCATGCGATCTGCCGGCCACGGAAAACCTGCATCCCGGGCATATCTCGTTTGGCGCCATGCCGACGGCGCCTTTGCCTTTTCCGAGCATCGTCGTCGGCAGCATGAACGATGCCTACATGACGGTCGATCGGTTGACCCTGTTCGGTCGTTTGTGGAACGCCGAGACCAGGAATATCGGCCTTGCCGGGCACATCAATGTCGCCAGCGGCTTTGGCCGCTGGCGCAACGGCTACCGATTGCTGGAGGGCTTGAAGACGCAAACGCGCGGTCGAAGGCATGTCGTTTCCATGCCGCCGGCTTTTGCTATGTGAGTGGAATCGCCATGTCCGACATTGTCGCCGATCTGCTGCGCCTAAGCGAAGATCCGAATGCCGACCCGAGGACCAAGCGCCGCCAAACCATGGAGCGGCTGGTGCAGACGCTGCTCGCCATGGCAGATACCGAAATGGGATCAGAAGATCCGCAGCACCGCCATTCCATCATTCATTTGACGACGATCATCCGCGAGATGACGGGAAGGATTGCAGAGGCCGATGATGCGACGTTTTCGGCAATCGTCAGGGAGGCCGCGATGCTGATACGCAGCCTGCAGCGGCGCCAGGCCGACGCGGCCAGATTTACGGTGCACTGACGCATGACGGATATCCGGGAGCATAAGCTGGTGACGGTCCGGGGAAGCAAACTTTTGCTGACCGGATCAACAATGGCTCTGACGGACGAGCTCGTATCGCTGAGCCTTCGCCCCGCGATCGATGTCGGCCCGGAGCCACACCGAAAACCACTGACCGAAGCGGAGGTGGAGATGCTCGCCAACCGGCTTCTCCAGGAGTTACCGGCGCGCCGCTTTGGATCTTCGCCTATGGATCATTGATATGGAAGCCGGACTTCGATGCCGTCGAATCGCAGCATGGCGCGACAAGAGGGTGGCATCGCTCCTTCTGCCTGCAGATGACCCGCTGGCGGGGAACGCGGTCCCAGCCGGGCCTGATGATGGCACTTGATCGCGGTGGACGATGCAACGGCGTCGTCTTCAGGCTTGCCGATGATGACCGCCTTGGCCAGATTCGGCGGTTGATCCGCCGTGAGGTCGGCACGATCGAAGACGCAGCGACGGTGCGCTGGATCCCGGTCGCAACCGCGCATGGGCTGGTGCGTGCGCTGGTCTTTTGGGCTGGTCCGAAAGGCGAGCGTGTTTCCCGCAAATTGCCGCTGGAGACGGTGGCGCAGGTACTTGCGAGAGCCTGCGGGCACATGGGCTCCTGTGCCGAGTATCTGTATCTGACGGTGAAACATCTGGAAGAACGTGGCATCCGGGACCGCAATTTATGGCGGCTTCAGAAGCTGGTCGCAGCCGAGCTCGTCGCCATACACGGGCTGAATGCGGCGGCGGGAAACCATTGAATATCGCTCCCTGCCGCCCTCCGGTCAGAGCTTGCCCTTCCAGGGCACGAGGTACGCCTCCAGAAACCGGATTGCGGCCGAGAAGGTGAACGCGCAGATCGCGATGATGCCGATACCGACGAAGACGACGTCGGTCGCCAGGAACTGTGAAGCCGACATGATCATGAAACCAATCCCGCGCGTGGAGGCGATCAATTCAGCTGCAACCAGCGTACCCCAGCCGACACCGAGCGCAATTCGAATGCCGGTGAGAATCTCCGGCAGGGCCGACGGCAGCACGATGTCCAGGAAGAGCTGCAGCCGGCTAGCGCCCAGCGAACGCGCGGCATTGACGCGCTCGATCGGCAGCGCACGGACGCCGGCCTGGGCCGAGAGGCAGATCGGTGCGAACATCGCAAGCACCAGCAGCGTGATCTTCGACGTCTCGCCAATGCCGAGCCAGATGATCATCAGCGGCAGGTAGGAGAGCGGCGGAAGCGGCCAGTAGAATTCGATCGGCGCGTCGAGCACCCCTTTTGCCCATCGGTTCAGGCCCATGAGCAATCCGAGTGGGATGCCGGCGGAGACGGCGATCAGGGCGGCGACGACGATGCGGAACAGGCTTGCAAAAACATGCTCGGACAGCGACGCACCTGCGTAACCGTCGCGATAGATGGCGCCGATCTGTGTCAGCACCTCGTCAGGACGCGGCAGAAACAGGTGTGGAACGACACCGAGCGCAGAGACGATCCACCACAGCAGCAGTATGGCCAGCGCTGTCGCAATGCTGATGGCCACAGTCGATTTCTCGCCGGCTCCAAAGCCCGCCATTTTCACCAGCTTGACCTGATGGTCCTCTCTACCCGCCGCAATCGGCGGTGCCTGCACTATATCGCTCATGCGGCGCTCCTGAGGTCTTCGGTGCTGTGGAGAATGGCGCGGATCTCCTCGCGCAGCTCGGCAAATTGCGGTGACGCCTTGATTGATCGGGCGTCGCCGGTTTCGGCGAAGCGGCGAACGAAATCCAGATCGAAGCGTGCCACGACGCGCCCCGGTCGAGGTGACATGACCAGGACCTGCGTGCCCAGGAACAAGGCCTCTTCGATCGAGTGCGTGATGAAGAAGACCTTCTTTGCCGTCTTATCCCAGATGGAAACCAGCAGTTCCTGCATCTGCTCGCGCGTCAGGCTGTCGAGTGCGCCGAACGGCTCGTCCATCAGCAGGATGTCGGGATTTGTTGCCAGAGCCCGTGCGATGCCGACACGCTGGCGCATGCCGCCCGACAGCTCGTAGGGAAAAGCGCCGGCGAATTCGTCGAGACCGACGAGCCGGAGCAGCTCCAGGGCGCGCGCTTGGCGCTCCCTGCGCTTGACCCCGGCGAATTTCAAACCGAGCGCGACATTGTCGATCACCGATTTCCAAGGCAGCAGCGAGTCTTTCTGAAAAACGACGCCGCGATCTGCGCCGGGTTGTTCGACCGCGCGGCCATCGAGCGTGATCCGGCCATCCGAAAGCGGAAGGAAGCCGGCAATCGCGTTGAGAAGGGTTGATTTGCCGCATCCTGACGCCCCGAGTGCGACGACGAAACCCCGTTCGGGAATATCGAAGGAAACGCGATCGAGCGCGTGAACGGTCCGCCCGTCGCGGGCTGCGAAGAAAACGCTGGCGTGATCGACTTTAAGCATGTTGCCGCTCGCAAGTTCGATGCCGGCGCGGTAAGCCGCGCCGGCGCTGGGGAGGATCAGTTGCTGACGCCGGTGAGGGCATCTGCGGTGACGAAGGCGCCGTAATTCGCCTGTACATCGGAAACCTTGCCCTGTTCCTTCAGGAACGATGCCGTGTCCTTGAGAATCTTGCCGGCACCTGCCTTTTCGCCGCCGCCGAGCCAGGCGTCCGATGCCTGGACCTCAGGTGTCAGAAGCGTGAGGTTCTTCAGGGCCGATGCCTGCTGCTCAGCTGTTCCGCCGAGAAGCTTGGCAAGTGATTTGGCGTTGTCGCTGTCGGGACCCCAGGCGGATTTGTCCGATGCGAAGGAGGCGTAGTATTTGTTGATGACCGAAGCGAAGCCCTTCAGAAAGTCCGGGTTGTCGGCGGCAAATTTCGAGGTCGCGACCCAGGCCGAGAATGTCGGCGCACCCTTGTCTGCCACGTCCTTGGAGGTGACGAGAACCTTCCCGTTCTTCTTCAGTTCGGTGAGCGCCGGATCCCAGACGAAGCCGCCATCGATATCTCCGCGGTTATAGCTGGCGACGATCTCAGGCTGAGGGATTGCGAAGACCTGAACGTCTTTTTCGGTCAGGCCCAGCGATTTGATCAGCGCCAGCAGCTGATAGTGGTCCGTGGATACCGGTGCAGCAGCAAGCTTCTTGCCCTTCAGATCATTCAGGCTTTCGATGCCGGAACCGTTGCGGACGACCAGAGCCTCGTCGATGCCCGAGATGGAGGCGAGGTAAAAGGCCTTGACCTCGAGCCCGCGTGATACCGCAGCCGCAAACGGGCTGGAGCCGACATAGCCGATCTGGACGTCACCGGAGGCAATGGCCGCAAAGATTTCGGCGCCCGAATTGAACCTGCGGAAGTCGATGTCGTATCCCGTCTCCTTGGCGAATTCGCCATTGGCGATCGCCACGGAAGACGGCAAGGCGTCGGTCTGATAGGCGACAACGACCTTCTTGTCCGCCGCTTCGGCGACAACAGCCGTTGCAAAAGTGCCGACGCCGACGGCGATCGCGGCAACCAAATTCCTGAAATTCATCTTGAGCCCCTTTGTTCAGGGCCGGACGGCCCTTGATCTCACCCTCAAAAGCGTAATGGTTGGGGAGGGGCTAGCGGGAGAAATAACAAACTATATTTATAGACAATAGAGATAATTGTTTCGTGATTCTGCCGCTTGTGCGATCAACAGGGACCGGCGAGCGACATTGGCCTTGAATGACGAAATATCTCGATGACGCTCTGAGCTTCAGGGAGAATGTATTTGGCATATGATGTTATCGTGGTCGGTTCCGGTTTTTCAGCGATAGCGGTTACCTGCAATCTCATCGAGCAGCTTCCCGCTTCGGCGAAGGTCGCCGTCGTCGGCGACGATCCTGGTTTCGGCCGCGGGACGGCTTACCGGACGGAGCTCTATCTCCATCGCCTCAATGTTCCGGCCGGCCGCATGAGCCTTTTGCCGCATCAACCCGACGACTTTGTCGACTGGCTTAAAAGCCATGGCCGTCCGTTGCAGGCCGGCGATTTCGCCTCGCGCAGCGATTATGGTCTTTATGTCCGCGATACGCTTGCACGGTTGCTTCGAAAGCGGGACGGCCGTTGCCGGGTCGATTTCATCAAGGCTAAGGCAGCGGGATGCGTGGAACGTTACAGCAGCACGCTGGCCTTCCATCTCGGCAACGGTGACGAGATTGCCGGGAAGACCGTGGTGCTCTGCCTCGGCGTCGGGAACGCGACCCTTCCGGTCGCTCCGGACGGAATTCCGCCATCGCTGCGATCTCGGATCATCGAGAACCCGTGGCGGCTTTCGTGGCTGAGGCGCGTCGCACCATCCGATGCGGTGTGTATCCTCGGATCCGGCCTGACGATGATCGATCAGGTGCTGGCGCTTCGCGCCCATGGCCACCGCGGCAGGATCGATGTGCTTTCGCGGCGCGGGCTCGCACCCCTCGGGCACGCTTGGAAGCCGCCAGTGCCTCTGCCGATCGACGTCGAGAAGCTTCCGGATACGATCAGCGGCATATTGAAGACCCTGCGGGGAAAGAGCAGGACGGTTGCCGACTGGCGAGCCGTGATGGACGGTCTGAGGCCTGCAACGCAAGCTCTCTGGCAACGGCTTTCGGGCGAGGAACGTGCACGATTCCTCAGGCATGCGCTTCCCTGGTGGAACATCCACCGTCACCGGGTCGCGCCTGACGTGTTCGACAGGTTTGAGAAGCTGGTCTTAGACGGAACTGTTCGTTTCCACGCAGGCTTCATGAAATCGCTCGGGGCCGAGGAGGGCCGGCTTGTTGCCGGCTACAGGGTCAGAGCGGCGCGCGAGATCGCCGAGATCCGGGCGAACTGGCTCGTCAATTGCACGGGAATGGAGCGGGCCGGGATCAGTCATTCACCGCTTTTGAAGGAAATGAGCCGCTTCGAGTTGATTGCCCCCGATCCTCTTGGCCTCGGGATCCAGGTGGATGCCGCTTCCGAGGTGATAGCCCCGTCCCGGATATCGCCGGCCCGACTATTTGCGGTCGGTGCCCTGACGGCGGGGCAATTCTGGGAGATTACCGCCGTTCCGGATATCCGGGTGCAGGCCAAGGCCGTGGTCGAAGAGATCGTTTCAAGAGGCTAGCTCCCGACGTGTCGGCAGCAGATCAAAGGTGCTGCAACGTCCTTTGCGCGTCTGAAAAGGCGAGCGGCGCTATAGGTCGGCACAGCGCTTGTTGAATTGCCGGGCGCCGACAGCTACAGTATCTGGTACGCCATAATACGATTCTTGCATTCGGCTGCCGCGGCGGAAGTTGAGCGTGCAAAGTCCAACACTGAGGTACAGAATGAGCGGCGCTCTAAAGGACGCAATTAGAGTCGAGCGTCCTGCAAAGACCTTGCGGGAATTGGCGCTCGACAAGGTCCGCGAAGCCATCGTCAACGGATATTTCCGTCCCGGAGATCGCCTTGTCGAGCGTGACCTCTGCGCCCAGCTCGGCGTCAGCCGAACAGTCGTGCGCGAGGTTCTGAGGCATCTGGAATCGGAAGGGCTTGTCGCCAATCTGCCGAACAAGGGGCCGATCGTCGCGCAGCTCGACATCGGGGAAGCCAAGCAGATCTATGAGATCCGTGGCGCGCTGGAAGGCATGGCGGCGCGGCTGTGCGCGGAGCGCCGCAGCCCCGAGATCGTCGCTGCGCTGGAGGAATCTCTGGCCGGGATCCGCAACAGTTACCGCGATAACGATATGGCGGCTGTGCTGACGAACACCTCTTCCTTCTATCATACGCTGTTCACGATGGTTGACAGGAACGTTGCCTGGGGTGTCGTCAATCTTCTCACCGTGCGCATCAACCACCTGCGCTCGATGACGATCAAGACGGAGAGGCGCGGCATCGAAGGCCCGCTGCAGATGTCGAAGATCGTCGACGCCATCCGCCGCGGCGACGGCGAGGGGGCTTACCGGGCGGCGATGGATCACGTCGCCGCCGCGAGCGCGATTGCCGAAGCGGTGCTGTCGGGGAAGAAGCTTGCCGACTAGGCACGAGCGGCCCGTGCCGCTTCCCCGCAGGCCTGGCAAAGCGCTCATCTCAGCTGTCGATATCACTCCATTCGCGATGATGTTCCGCACAATTTAGCGGAACCCATACTCCGCGCTTGACACCCAACTTTGTCCAATGTGATGGTATGCCATATTAAGTAATATGTAAGGCGGTAGCATGGACTGGGATGACCGTGACTTCTGCACTCGGCCTGCCTCCACGGGCGCCGCCATGTCGTTTGTCAGCTGACAACGCGCTGACGGGAAGAAAGCGCTGCCCGGTGGGTCGAAGGGCGCACGCGCGGCAAATCGAAAAACTCGCCTTGGCCTAAACTGCTCCTCGAGGGAACCAACTTGACACTCATATATTATGGTATACCATAATACGAAATTGAGAAATGAGGTGCTCGATGGCCATTCAAATTCGCAAGACGGGACTGCAGATCGAAACGACGCTGATCGAAGGCGGCAAGGCCGCGGCGGTTCCGCTGAAGCTGTTTACCGCCTTCGCGGTCGTGAAGAATCCCTGGGCCGGTCGCGGCTTCGTCGACGACCTCAGGCCCGAAATTCACGCAGGCGCTCCGGTGCTCGGCGAGTTGCTGACCAAGATGATCATCGATGCGGTCGGGTCCGGCGAAGCTGTCGAAGGATATGGAAAGTCCGCTGTCGTCGGCCTGGACGGCGAAATCGAACACGGGTCCGCGCTTATCCACACGCTGCGTTTCGGCAATTTCTATCGCCAGGCCGTCGGCGCCAAGTCCTATCTCGCCTTCTGCAACACACGTGGTCCCGCCAATGCGCCGATCATGATCCCGCTGATGGACAAGAACGATGAAGGCCGCCGTTCGCACTACCTGACCATCCAGACGTCGATCCCCGACGCGCCTGCTGCCGACGAGATCGTCGTTGCTCTCGGTGCTTCGATAGGCGGGCGCCCGCATCACCGCATCGGCGACCGCTACCAGGATCTGAAAGACCTGGGGCAGGACGTTGCCAATCCTGCGGGCGTTTGAAGGAGCGCTCTGAGATGCTGACGGCCGGATCGACCACACGCACCGCTGCAGCAACAAACGCCGCCGGTGCCTTGCCCCGAAAAAAGACGGCAAGTGGAACGGCCTATCACGAGGCCGGCAGCGGTGAGCCGTTGGTTCTCATTCATGGCGTCGGCATGCGGCTGGAGGCCTGGGCTCCGCAGATCGCATTCCTGTCTGCGGGCCATCGCGTCATCGCCGTCGATATGCCGGGACATGGCGAGAGCGCAAAGTTGCCGGCGGGCAGTCGGCTCGAGGAGTTCGTCGACTGGTTCGGACGCTTTCTCGACGAGATGGCAATCGACACGGCAAATGTTGCCGGACACTCGATGGGCGCACTGGTTTCAGGAGGGGCGGCCGTGACCCTTGGCGAGCGGATCAGCCGCGTCGCCTACCTCAACGGCGTCTACAGGCGTGATCCTGAAGCAAAGGCCGCCGTGCTTGCGCGCGCCGCGGCCATTCCGGTATCGGGCGTCGACAAGGAAGGCCCTCTGGCCCGCTGGTTCGGCGATGATGCAGACAGCGTCACTGCGCGTGAATTGACGCGAAAATGGCTGAACCTCGTTGATCCCCAGGGCTATGCCGTCGCTTACTCCGCCTTTGCGGGAGGAGACGAGACCTATGCTGACGGCTGGAAAGACGTGGCTGGTCCGGCCCTGTTTCTGACGGGGTCCGATGATCCGAACTCGACGCCCTTGATGGCGACGCAAATGGCAGAGCTTGCGCCGCAGGGCTACGCTCGCATCGTCGAAGGCCATCGTCATATGGTGAACCTGACCGCGCCTGATATCGTCAATTCGCTGCTCGCTGAGTGGCTGTCGTTCGGGGAGGATGAACGATGACAATCCAGACTGTCGACCCAAGAGCACTGCGAGATGCATTCGGGGCCTTTCCGACCGGGGTGACTGTCGTCACCGCCTGTGACGGGGATGGAAATCCGATCGGCTTCACAGCGAACTCCTTCACCTCAGTCTCGCTTAATCCGCCTTTGCTGCTCGTCTGCCTTGCCAAGTCGTCGCGCAATTTCGCCACCATGACCGGAGCACAGCACTTTGCGATCAACGTGCTTTCGGAAACGCAGAAAGACGTGTCGAACACCTTTGCTCGCCCGGTCGAGGACAGGTTTGCGGCGGTCGAATGGGCGAAAGGATCAGCAGGCTGCCCGATATTCTCAAGCGTTGCGGCCTGGTTCGAATGCGCCATGGAAGAGGTCATCGAGGCTGGCGACCACGTCATCTTGATGGGGCGCATCGAAGCTTTCGACAATAGCGGCCGCAACGGTCTCGGCTATGCGCGTGGCGGTTATTTCACGCCGACGCTCGCAAGCAAGGCGGTGTCGGCGGCAAGCGAAGGCAATATGGAACTTGCAGCCGTTGTCGAACGCCGCGGCGAGGTTCTGCTGCTCGGCGAAGATGTGCTCTCCCTGCCAGGTGTCGATGCCCATGACGGCAGTCCGACCGAGACGCTGCAAAAATACCTGGAAACGCTCACCGGGTTGAAGGTCAGCATCGGCTTTCTCTATTCGGTTTATGAGGGCAAGAGCGACGGCAAGCAGCACATCGTCTATCACGCCGTTGCCGGAGAGGGCGAGCCTGCCGGCGGCAGGTTCCTGAACCCTGACGCATTGGTTGCGGCAAAGTTCAAGACCAGTTCGACTGCCGATATCGTCAACCGTTTTGCGATGGAAAGCTCGATCGGCAATTTCGGCGTCTATTTCGGCGACGAGACCGGCGGCACTGTTCACCCAATTCCAGCCAAGGACGCAAAAGAATGAAGTTCTCCCTCTTCGTCCATATGGAGCGGCTCGACGCCAATCAAAGCCATAAGAGCCTCTACGAGGAATTCGTCGCGCTTTGCGAGATCGCCGACAAAGGCGGCATGCACGCGATCTGGACCGGTGAGCACCATGGCATGGATTTCACCATTGCGCCCAACCCGTTCGTGACCATTGCCGATCTGGCACGCCGCACATCGCGGGCACGGCTTGGAACGGGGACGGTGATTGCCCCCTTCTGGCATCCGATCAAGCTTGCCGGTGAGGCGGCCATGGCCGATATCATCTGCGACGGAAGGCTGGATATCGGTATCGCGCGCGGGGCCTATTCTTTCGAATACGAGCGTCTGTTGCCCGGTCTCGATGCCTGGGGTGCCGGTCAGCGCATGCGTGAGCTCATCCCGGCGGTCAAGGGCATATGGGCCGGCGACTACGCCCATGACGGGGAATTCTTCAAGTTTCCGTCGACCACGTCGGCGCCGAAACCGCTGCAGCAGCCGAACCCGCCCATCTGGGTGGCAGCGCGCGATCCGAACTCGCACGAATTTGCCGTCGCCAACGGCTGCAACGTTCAGGTGACGCCCCTCTGGCAAGGCGATGACGAGGTTCAGTCGTTGATGGAGCGCTTCAACGACGCCTGCGCCAAGCATCCCGAGATCGAGCGGCCCAAGATCATGTTGCTGCGCCATACCTATGTCGGCTCGTCGGCGGACGATGTCGCTCAGGCCGCCCATGAACTCAGCGTCTACTACAATTATTTCTTCGCCTGGTTCAAGAATGAGAAGCCGGTTACCCAGGGTCTGATCGAACGGATCCCGGACGACCAGATCAGAGCAAACGCCATGCTGTCGGACCAGGTCATGCGCACCAACAACGTCGTTGGCGATGCTGAGACCGTCATCGACCGGCTCAAGGCGTATGAAGCACTCGGTTATGACGAATATTCCTTCTGGATCGACACCGGCATGAGCTTCGAGCGCAAGAAGGCGTCGCTCGAACGCTTCATCACCGAGGTCATGCCGGCATTTCAGGAGTAACACCATGCGGCGTTTCCAGCACTATATCGACGGCGAATTTTCAGATGGCGAGGCCAGCTATCCGAGCATTGATCCGGCCTCCGGCGCGGTCTGGGCTGATATGCCCGAAGCGCGCGAGGCCGATGTCGACCGGGCTGTCAACGCGGCCGACAGGGCGCTTTACGACGGCCCATGGCCGAAACTGACGGCCACCCAACGCGGCAAGCTGCTTTACAAGCTGGCCGATCTGGTTGCCGCTAACTCGCAGATCCTCGCAGAACTGGAGACGCGCGACACCGGAAAGATCATCCGCGAAACATCGGCTCAGATCGCTTATGTCGCCGAATACTATCGCTACTATGCCGGCATCGCCGACAAGATCGAAGGCGCCTACCTGCCGATCGACAAGCCGGACATGGATGTCTGGCTTCGCCGCGAGCCGATCGGCGTCGTTGCGATGGTCGTGCCGTGGAACAGCCAGCTCTTCCTGTCTGCGGTGAAGATCGGACCGGCGCTGGCGGCCGGCTGCACGATGGTGGTCAAGGCCTCGGAAGACGGGCCGGCGCCGCTTCTCGAATTTGCACGGCTCGTGCACGAGGCAGGCTTTCCCGCCGGCGTAGTCAACATCATCACCGGTTTCGGCGCGTCGTGTGGCGTCGCCCTCGGACGGCACCCGAAGGTTGCGCATGTCGCCTTTACCGGCGGCCCTGAAACCGCCCGGCACGTCGTTCGCAACTCGGCCGAAAACCTCGCCTCCACCTCGCTTGAACTTGGCGGCAAGTCGCCATTCATCGTCTTTGCCGATGCAGATCTCGAGAGCGCTGCCAATGCCCAGGTCGCGGGGATCTTCGCCGCGACAGGGCAGAGCTGCGTTGCCGGATCGCGCCTCATCGTCGAACGCAGCGTCAAGGACAAATTCGTCGCCCTGCTGCGTAAGAAGGCGGAGGCAATCCGGATCGGTGCTCCGCTCGATATGGCGACCGAAGTCGGCCCGCTTGCCACCAAGCGCCAGCAGGACAATATCGGCGCCCTCGTCGCCAAGTCGATTGAAAGCGGCGCCCGGCTCGTCACGGGAGGGCGGAAGATCGACGGCGACGGCTACTATTTCCCACCGACGATTCTCGACTGCGACGATGTCGCCTCGCCCTCGCTCATCGAGGAATTCTTCGGGCCGGTCTTGTCCGTCGTGTCATTCGAGACGGAGACCGAGGCGCTGCGGCTCGCCAACGATACCCGTTATGGCCTGGCTTCCGGCGTCTTCACCCAGAACCTGACCCGGGCGCACCGGCTGATGAAGGGGCTGCGAGCCGGGATCGTCTGGGTCAACACCTACCGCGTGGTATCACCGATCGCGCCGTTCGGCGGTTTCGGCCTGTCGGGCCATGGCAGGGAAGGCGGCATGGCCGCAGCACTCGACTATACCCGCACCAAGACGATCTGGCTCAGGACATCGGACGATCCGATCCCCGATCCCTTCGTGATGAGGTAGCGCCGATGTTTTACGAAATCCGCACCTATCGGCTGAAGAACGGCACCATCCCGCAATATCTCAAGGTCGTCGAGGAAGAGGGGATCGAAATCCAGAAGAGCCATCTCGGCACGCTCGTCGGTTACTTCTTTTCGGAAATCGGAACGATCAACGAGATCGTTCACATCTGGGCCTTTGCGAGCCTGGACGACCGGGAGGCGAGGCGCCAGAGGCTTCTGGCCGATCCCCGGTGGCAGGGCTTCCTGCCCAAGATCCGCGATCTGATCGAAGTGGCGGAAAACAAGATTATGAAGCCAGCCAACTTTTCTCCCAGGAGCGAGGCGCACTGACGGCATAAGGCATACCCGTAGGACAAACCAGAACAAGGATAAGGGAACATGAAAACAACATTTGCTGTCGCGGCGGTTGCCGCATTCGTGGCTGTGTCCGTACCGGCGCACGCCGACAACATGGTCTTCTCGAGCTGGGGAGGAACGACCCAGGACGCGCAGAAGGCCGCATGGGCCAGCCCGTTCACGGAGAAGACCGGTATCACCGTCGTGCAGGACGGGCCGACGGATTACGGCAAGCTCAAGGCGATGGTCGAGGCTGGCCAGGTCACCTGGGACGTCGTCGACGTCGAAGGCGACTATGCCGCCCAGGCCGGCAAGAATGGCCAGCTCGAGAAACTCGATTTCTCGGTCATCGACAAATCCAAGCTCGATCCGCGCTTCGTGACTGATTACTCGGTCGGCAGCTTCTATTATTCCTTCGTCATCGGCTGCAATGCCGATGCCGTCACCGCCTGCCCGAAGACATGGGCGGATCTGTTCGACACGGCAAAGTTTCCGGGAAAGCGCACATTCTACAAGTGGTCGGCTCCCGGCGTGATCGAAGCGGCGCTGCTTGCCGACGGTGTGGCCGCCGACAAGCTCTATCCACTTGATCTCGACCGCGCCTTCAAGAAGCTCGATACGATCAAATCGGATATCGTCTGGTGGTCGGGCGGCGCACAGTCGCAGCAGCTTCTGGCATCCGCCGAGGCTCCCTTCGGCAGTGTCTGGAATGGCCGCATGACCGCGCTTGCGGCGAGCGGTATCAAGACCGAGACCTCATGGGAACAGAACATCACCGCTGCGGATTCGCTCGTCGTGCCGAAGGGTTCGCCGAACGTGGAAGCCGCGATGAAGTTCATTGCAATGGCGACTTCTGCCGAACCGCAGGCCGCCCTTGCAAAAGCCACCGGATATGCACCAATCAACGTTGACTCGGCCAAGCTGATGGATCCGGAGACGGCCAAGACCCTGCCGGATCAGCAGACGGCCAGCCAGGTGAATGCCGATATGAACTACTGGGCTGATAATCGCGATGCCATCGGCGAGAAGTGGTACGCCTGGCAGGCGAAATAGCCTGAAACTTGAGATGAACGGGTACGGCGAATGTTCGCCGTGCCCCCGCAGTGTCGGTGCCCGCTTGTCGGACCTCGGCGCCTGCGGAAATTGACGGGTGGGAAGGACTGTCATGTCGACATATAGCGATGCCTCCGCTGCAATTGCGCCCCTTCCAAAGGTGCGCAGGGCAACAGGTTTCGGCGGGGTGCTTCCGGCTCTCGCCTTCGTGACGATCTTTTTCATCGCGCCGGTGGCAGTGCTCCTGTTGCGCAGCGTGCTGGAACCCGTGCCGGGTTTTGGAAACTATGCGCAGCTGATCGGGTCCGCGACCTATCTGAAGATCTTCGCCAACACCTTCATCGTCTCAGGTCTCGTCACGGTGATTTCGCTGCTGATCGGATTTCCCGTTGCCTGGGCGCTGGCAATCATGCCCGGGCGCCTAACCTCGGTGATCTTTGCGATCCTGCTCCTATCGATGTGGACCAACCTGCTTGCCCGCACCTATGCCTGGATGGTTCTTTTGCAGCGCACGGGGCTCATCAACAAGATGCTGATCGGAATGGGGCTGATCGACAAGCCCCTGGCACTCGTCAACAACCTGACCGGGGTGACCATCGGCATGACCTATATCATGCTGCCCTTCATCATCCTGCCGCTCTACGGCGTGATCAGGAAGATCGACCCGTCTACCCTGCAGGCGGCGGCACTTTGCGGCGCCAACCGGTGGCAGTGCCTGACCCGTGTTCTGCTGCCCTTGGCAATGCCCGGCATGGCGGCTGGTGCACTCATGGTCTTCGTCATGTCGCTTGGTTATTTCGTCACGCCGTCGCTTCTCGGCGGCACCGCCAACATGATGCTCGCAGAGCTGATCGCGCAATTCGTGCAGTCGCTGGTCAACTGGGGCATGGGAGGTGCTGCGGCGCTGGTTCTCCTCGTGGTGACCCTGTTGCTTTATGCCGTGCAGCTGCGCTTCGTCGGCAACCAGAATCCGGGAGGGCGTTGACATGTTGCTCAATTTCGACCGTCTCGGCTGGTGGAAATACATCCTGCTGGCGATAACGCTTCTGACTGCGGCCTTCCTGCTGATGCCGATCGTCTTTATCGCGGCGCTCTCCTTCGGCTCCTCGCAGTGGCTGATCTTTCCGCCGCCCGGCTGGACGCTTCAATGGTACAGCGAGCTCTTTGCCGATCCGCGCTGGCTGGAATCGGCCTGGACGAGCTTCAAGATCGCGGTCATCGTGACTGTTCTGTCGGTGCTGCTCGGGCTCGTGACCTCCTTCGGGCTGGTGCGCGGTTCGTTCCTGTTCCGCGATGCGCTGAAAGCACTGTTCCTGACGCCGATGATCCTGCCCGTCGTGGTTCTTGCGGTCGCCCTTTATGCCTTCTTTCTGAGGATCGGCCTTGGCGGCACGTTGGTAGGCTTCGTCATTTCGCACCTCGTTCTCGCGCTGCCCTTCTCGATCCTCTCGATCTCAAGTGCGCTGGAGGGCTTCGACAAGTCGATCGAGGACGCGGCGGTTCTGTGCGGCGCCTCGCCTCTGGAAGCAAAGATCAGGGTCACCCTGCCGGCGATCAGCCATGGGCTGTTTTCGGCGGCCGTCTTCTCGTTCCTGACTTCCTGGGACGAGGTGGTGGTGGCAATCTTCATGTCCAGCCCGACCCTGCAGACGCTGCCCGTCAAAGTATGGGCAACGCTGCGGCAGGACCTGACGCCCGTTGTCGCTGCGGCGTCGACCCTTCTCATCCTTTTGACGATCCTCTTGATGGCGCTGGTTGCCGTCGTGCGTAAGGTACTGAAACAATGAAAGAACCGTTCCTTCAGATCCGCGGAATACGCAAGGAATACGGCCCGGTCGTCGCCGTCCACGACGTCAATCTCGACGTCCGGCGCGGGGAGTTCCTGACCTTTCTCGGACCGTCCGGATCCGGCAAAAGCACCACGCTCTACATCCTGGCCGGTTTTGAAACTCCAACGAAAGGCGACATCACGCTGGAGGGCAAGACCTTGCTCGACACGCCTTCGCACAAGCGCAACATCGGCATGGTGTTCCAGCGCTACACCCTGTTTCCGCATCTGACGGTGGGCGAAAACATCGCCTTCCCGCTGAAGGTGAGGCGGAAGTCCAAGGCCGAGGTCGACAGCAAGGTCAAGGAGATGCTGCGTCTCGTCAGGCTCGAAGGCTTCGAGGATCGCAAGCCTGCGCAAATGTCCGGCGGCCAGCAGCAGCGTGTCGCCCTTGCCAGGGCCCTTGCCTATGATCCGCCGGTGCTTCTGATGGACGAGCCGCTGTCGGCGCTCGACAAGAAGCTGCGCGAGGAAATCCAGCATGAGATACGCCGGATCCACCAGCAGACCGAAGTGACGATCCTCTATGTCACGCACGACCAGGAGGAGGCGCTGCGGCTCTCCGACCGGATCGCCGTCTTTTCCAAGGGGGTCATCGACCAGATCGGCACGGGGCCGGAACTCTATGCCAATCCGCGGACCCGCTTCGTGGCTGAATTCATCGGCGACAGCGACTTCATTTCATGCGACCTGCTGTCATCCTCCGATGGGCAGGCCACCATTTCGCTTGGCGGCGGAAGCGTCTTCAATGACATTCCGGTGCATGGAAAAGGAAGCTCCGGGACAAGGGCAGCCCTGATGCTGAGGCCTGAGCGCATTCGGTTGTCGCGAAACCAGGCGGCGGGAGCGGGTCTTGCCGCAACGGTCAGCGACATTACCTTCCTCGGCAATAATATTCACGTCTCGACCGAGACGGCGACGGGTGAGGCGCTGGCGGTTCGTCTGCCGTTTGGTCATGAGGCTATCGTCGGGCTCAGCCGTGGCGATATAGTCCATCTGAATTTCGATCCCGGTGCCGCTCACGTATTCTGTTGAAAGTTGTCATATGAAGCTCAATGATCCCTCGCTGTTCCGTCAGGCGTGCCCCATCGCTGATCGCTGGATCGAAGCGGAAGGCCGCAAGGCGGCGACGGTCCGCAATCCAGCCACAGGCGAGCCGCTGGGGGTGGTCCCCGATCTCGGTGCGGCGGAAACGGAAGATGCCATCCGCGCCGCGGTCATCGCCCAGAAGCTTTGGGCGAAGAAGACTGCCGGAGAGCGCGCCGCCGTTCTGAAGGCTTGGCATCGGCTGATGATCGAAAACCGCGACGATCTGGCGATGATCCTGACGCTGGAGCAGGGAAAACCGCTGGCCGAGGCCAAAGGGGAGATCACCTATGGTGCGAGCTTCATCGAATGGTTCGCCGAAGAGGCGAGGCGCATCAACGGCGAGGTCGTACCGGGACATCAGCCGGACAAGCGGATCCTCGTCCTGCGCCAGCCCGCAGGCGTAGTGGCGGCAATCACGCCCTGGAACTTTCCGAATGCGATGATCACCCGCAAGATTGGCCCTGCGCTTGCCGCCGGCTGTGCCGTGGTTCTCAAGCCGGCGCTGCAGACGCCATTCTCTGCCATTGCCATCGCCGTTCTCGGTGAGCGTGCCGGCCTGCCGCCGGGGCTTCTCAACATCGTCACGGGTGACGCAGCGGCAATTGGCGGAGTGCTGACGGCAAGCCGTGACGTTCGGGTTTTGACATTCACGGGCTCCACCCGGACGGGCGAACTGCTTTACCGGCAATGCGCGCCGACGATCAAAAAGCTCGGCCTCGAGCTTGGCGGCAATGCACCCTTCATCGTGTTCGACGACGCCGATCTCGACGCTGCCGTCGAAGGCGCGCTCATCGCCAAGTTCCGCAACAACGGTCAGACCTGCGTCTGCGCCAATCGGCTTTATGTTCAGGACGGCGTCTATGAGGCGTTTGCCGCCAAACTCGCCGCGGCGGTTTCGGGCCTGAAGGTCGGCAACGGTCTCGACCGTGACGTCGTGCTTGGCCCGCTGATCGACGACAATGCCGTCGCCAAAGTCGAAAGCCATATCAGCGACGCCGTTTCAAAAGGTGCCGGGATCGTCATAGGCGGCAAACGTCACGCGCTCGGCGGCCACTTCTTCGAGCCGACAATCCTGCGCGATGTCGCTGCCGGCATGCAGGTCGCGCGCGAGGAAACCTTCGGGCCGCTTGCACCGCTGTTTCGCTTCCGCGACGAAGAGGACGTCATCGAACAGGCAAACGACACCGAGTTCGGGCTTGCTTCGTATTTTTACGCTCGCGATCTGTCGCGGGTATTTCGTGTGGCCGAAGCGCTCGAATATGGGATGGTCGGCGTCAATACCGGTCTCGTCTCGACGGCTGAGGCTCCGTTCGGCGGTGTGAAGATGTCAGGTCTTGGCCGCGAAGGGTCGCGGCACGGATTGGACGAATATACCGAGCTTAAATATGTCTGCCTTGGCGGTATTGCCTGACCTTGACCGACCCTTGCGTCTTGCCGCAAACTGCCGGCGCTCAAAGGAGTTCGGGCTTGCTGATAAACTGTAGCTTCGTGATCGGACGGCCCAACCGTCCGGGAAGCGAGATTTTTCCAAGAAATCGACAAAATTAGTATGCAATCCCGCCCTCATCGCGATCGAAACCGCTAGAAGCAACTGAAACGAATTCAGACCGCAAATTAGGGGAATACGATGCTTTTGAAGTCTTTAGCCGGCGTATTCGTCGGGGCCGTGTTGACTGTGCTTGCCGTCAGTCCCGCCCAGGCCGATGCAGTGAAGATAGGCAGCAAAAACTTCACCGAACAATTCATCGTCGCCGAAATCTATGCCCAGGCGCTTGAGAAGGCCGGTGTCGAAGTCGAGCGCCATCTCAATCTCGGTGCGACCCTCGTTGCCCATACCGCATTGACGAACGGCGATATCGATCTCTATCCCGAATATACCGGCACGGCGCTTGCCGCCGTCGTCAAGGGTGATCTTTCCGGCTCGGCCGACAAGATCTATTCCGACGTCAAGGATTACTACGAGAAGAACCTGAAGCTGACGCTGCTGCAGCCGACTGAGATCAATAACGGCTATGCGATCATCACGCTTCCCGAGACCGCCGAGAAATACAAGCTGAAGACACTTTCCGATCTCGGCCCCGCTTCCAAGGACCTCACCTTCGGTGCCGAAGGCGGTTTCGGCGAACGCAAGGACGGTCTGCCCGGTCTGAAGCAGGTCTATGGCATCCAGTTCAAGGAGTTCAAGATCTTCGCCAAGCTCGGCATCCGCTATAGCGCGTTGACCAGCAAGGATCTCGACGTTTCATATGGTTTTGCTACGGATTGGCAGATCTCGGATAACAAGCTCGTCGTGCTCGACGACGACAAGCATCTCTTCCCTCCCTACTATCTCGTGCCCGTCGTGCGCCAGGACACGCTTGCGAAGAACCCGAAGATCGCCGAGGTGCTGAACAAGATCAGCCCGCTGCTCAACAACGAGAACATGCGTGGCCTGAACGCCAAGGTCGACCGCGACAAGGAAGAGCCGGCCGATGTCGCCGCGGAATTCCTGAAGGCGCAGGGCATCTGATCTCAGGAAGCGACAAGTTTCGCTTTTCCTGAGCGCGAAATGCGGCGAAGCTTGAGGCTTCGCCGCATTGTCATGATCGTGCCGACAGGAATTTATCGTCTTGAACTGGGCTCCCAAGCATATTCCGGAAATTGCGCTCGCGGTCTGGCAGCATCTCGTGCTGTCGGTTTCCTCTGTGCTGATCGGCCTTGTCATCGCGCTCGTGCTCGGGATCATCTGTGCGCGCCGTCCGCGGCTCTATGCCTTCGCGCTGACCGTGACGAACGTCATTTTCGTGATTCCGAGCCTGGCGCTCTTTGCGCTGTTGATCCCCTTTGTCGGTCTCGGCATGGAGCCGGCGCTGATCGGTCTTTCGTCCTATTGCCTGCTGATCCTGTTGCGCAATATCGTCACCGGTATCCGCGGCGTTCCCGCAGATGTGCTCGATGCCGCCGACGGCATGGGTTACGGCCCATGGCAGCGGCTTTTCCGCATCGAACTGCCGCTCGCCTTGCCGCTGATCGTCTCGGGTGCGCGAATTGCGCTCGTCACCGTCATCGGCATCGCAACCGTTGCCGCCTTCATTGATGGCGGCGGGCTCGGCACCATCATCCTGATCGGCATCGATCAGGAATATGCCGAGAAGATCCTGGTCGGCGGCATCCTGACAGCGCTTCTCGCGGTGATCTTCGATCTCATCTTGACCCAGGCCGAAAAGGCCCTGGTGCGCTGGCAATGAGGACCATTCGATGCTGAGCACCGCCTTCTTCTGGATCGTCGATCATCAAAACGAATTCTATCGTGCGCTCGGCCAGCACCTGTTGATGTCGGGCGTGTCGCTGGCGATCGCGCTTCTCATCGCGCTGCCGCTGGCAATCCTCATCGTCAATCACGGCCGTTTCGCCTTCGGCGTCATCAATACGATCAATGGTCTGAGAACCGTTCCGAGTCTTGCGATCCTCGCCATCATGATGCCGCTACTTGGGATCGGCATCATGCCCTCGATCGTGGCGCTGACTGTGCTTGCCTTGCCGCCGATCTTGCTCAATGCCTATGTCGGCCTTCGCGACGTTGATCCCGATGCGGTGGAAGCGGCAATCGGTATGGGAATGGATCGTGGCCAGGTGCTGCGCAAGATCCGTATCCCGCTTGCCGCACCGGCCATGTTTGCCGGCACGCGCACCGCCGCCGTGCAGGTCCTTGCCGGGGCAACACTTGCGCCCTTCATCGGCGGCGGCGGGCTCGGCGATTTCATCGCGACCGGTATCGGCATGATGGACATGTCGCGGCTGCTGGTCGGCGCCGTGCCGATCGCGATCCTGGCGCTCGCCACCGAATTCATTCTCGGCCGTGCCGAGAAAATCCTGTTTGCAGAAAGAGCCGCCGCATGATCCGGATGGAAAATGTCACCAAGCGTTACGGCGAAGGTGCGGCGCCCTCGGTCGACAGGCTGACGCTCGATGTGCCAGAGGGCTCGACGGTGGCGCTGATCGGCCCATCCGGCTGCGGCAAGACGACGACGATGCGCATGATCAACCGGCTGATCGAGCCGACTGAAGGCCGCATCCTCGTCAACGGCGAGGACGTCACCAAGGCCGATCCCGTGCAGCTTCGCCGCCACATCGGCTATGTGATCCAGAATGTCGGCCTCTTCCCGCATATGACGATCGCCGAGAATATCGCCGCCGTGCCGAACCTGCTCGGCTGGGAGCAGAAACGGATCGCGGCGCGCACCAAGGAGCTGCTCGACCTCGTCGGTCTCGATCCGCAGGAGATGCTGAAGCGCTATCCGCGCCAGCTTTCTGGCGGTCAGCGCCAGCGCATCGGCGTTGCCCGTGCGCTTGCGGCAGACCCTGCCGTGCTTTTGATGGACGAGCCTTTCGGCGCCATCGACCCGATCGCCAGAGCGCGCCTGCAGGACGAGTTCAGGCAGATCCTGAAGCGTGTCAGAAAGACCGTGGTTCTGGTCACCCACGATCTCGACGAGGCGATCCGGCTCGGCGACCGCATTGCCATCATGCGCGCCGGCAAGATCGTGCAATATGATACGCCGGACGCGATCCTCTCCGGTCCGGTCGATGAATTCGTCGCGAATTTCGTTGGAATCGACCGTGCGATCAAGAGGCTCAGCCTGTTTTCGGTCGCCGACGCGGCCCTGACAGGAGCGCCGTCGGCTCCGGCTGCCACGGTGGCGGCAAATGTCAATCTGCGCGATGCGCTGTCGCTGATGGTCGCTGCCAACAGCGACGTGCTCGCCGTCGTCGATGGCAATGGTACGGTCACCGGGCATCTGACGCGTGACACCATCTTCTCGATCTGAAGGCAGGAAACACGATGCATCTCGGCTTTTCCCTCACACCCTTCGGTCATCATCCGGCAGCCTGGCGCAACGCCGGAACGCCTGGGCATCTCGGTTTCGACTCGCTGCTTTGCCAGATTGCAAAGGCCGAGGAGGCGGGTTTCGATTTTGTCCTGCTCTCCGACCGACTTGGTGCTCGACCGGTCGATGATCTCTCGCCGATTGCCACACCCTTCGAGCCGACGACGCTGGTAGCGGCTCTTGCGACGAAGGCGCGCCGGATAGGCTTCCTGGCAGCTGCCGCAACCAGTCAGCACGAGCCCTATAATCTCGCCCGGCGCTTTGCCACGCTCGACCAGATCAGCGGCGGGCGAACGGGCTGGGTCGCACTTCCCGCGTCAGGCGATTTCGAGCGCGACCAGGAATATCTAAGGCTTGTCGGCGCGCTGTGGGACAGTTGGGAAGACGACGCCTTCATCTACGACAAGCAGCAGGGCCGCTTCTTCGAGCCAAGTAAAATGCATGTGCTCAATCACAGGGGCAAGCATTTCACGGTGCGCGGACCGCTCAACGTCAACCGCTCACCGCAGGGCAAACCGGTTATCGCTCAGTTCTTGAGCGGAGGAAGCAAAACGCTGGCCGCGCACAGCGCTGAAATCGTCCTGCTTCAAGATAGGACATTGGAAAGTGCAAACGACACGGCGGCCGACTTCGTGCGCGTGCTCGAAGCGACTGGGCGACAGCGGCGGGACGTCCGGATACTGGCAAATATAGTGCCGATCATTGCCGAGACGTCTGAAGCGGCGCACGCGGCAAGCGATGCGCTTCGATTTGGGGAGGCGGAGCGGGCGAGCCAACCACTTTCCGCGTCACGTCTGGTCGGCACGCCAGCCGAGATTGCCGATACGCTTCAGCGGTGGTTCGAAACCGGCAACCTGGACGGTTTCACTATCCTGCTGCCGACATTGGGAACGGCCGATCTCTTCCTTGCCGAAGTCGCTCCCGAATTGCAGCGGCGCAGCTTGACCGGCAAAATTAAAGCTGGTTCGACGCTACGCGAATATCTCGGCCTGCCGCGTCCCGCCCATCCTAATGCAGTGGAGCGTGCATCATGAGCGGCGATCGCAAGATGAGACTGGGCGCCTTCCTGATGGCCGGCGGCCATCATATCGCAGCGTGGCGTCACCCGCTCGCGCATGCTGAGGCCGGCGTCGACATCGACCATTTCATCGCGCTTGCTCGGATCGCCGAGCGCGGCAAGTTCGACATGATCTTCGTCGAGGACGCCGCCGCGATACGCGAGCGCAACCCTGATATGGCAAGCCAGGCTGCCCGCTCGACCGCCTTCGAGCCCTTGAGCCTGCTCGCGGCCCTTGCGGTCAACACCTCCCATATCGGTCTCGTCGCCACGGCGTCGACAACCTACAACGAACCCTACGGCCTTGCCCGCACCTTCGCCTCGCTCGACCAGCTGAGCGGCGGCAGGGCAGGGTGGAACCTCGTCACCTCGGCAAGCGAACTCGAAGCGGAGAATTTCGCCAGCAGCGGCCTTCGCCCGCATTCGGAGCGTTACGAGCGCGCCGAGGAGTTTGCCGATGCGGCTCTTGCGATCTGGGACGGCGTGGAAGACGGAGCCTATCTGCCACAGGGCGGCACGAAATTCGCCGATCGCGCCAAGCTCCATCCGCTGAATCATCACGGCAAGCATTTTTTTGTCGAGGGCCTGCTCGAAAGCCCGCGCTCGCCGCAGGGACGGCCGATCATGGTGCAGGCCGGCGCTTCCGACGTCGGCAAGGAGCTTGCCGCTCGCACCGCCGATGTCGTCTTTGCCGCTTCACAGACGATCGGCGAGGCCCAGGCATACTATGTGGATGTGAAATCGCGGCTTGCTAAGTACGGTCGCCGGAGCGGCGACGTCAAGATTATGCCAGGCATCTCGCCGATCGTCGGCGCCACCGAAGCGGAAGCCAAGGCAAAATTTCGCGCGCTGCAGGAGCTGATCCCGGATGCTGTCGGCGTGGCGCTGCTCGCAAGTTATCTGAGCATCCAGGACCTTTCCGCCTATCCGCTCGACGGACCACTGCCTGACATGCCGGAGACCAATCTCATCCAGAGCCGCCAGCAACTGATCATTGATCTCGGCAGGCGCGACAATCTCTCGATCCGCGAGCTTGCCCGCCATTTCGCCGGCGCGCGCGGCCACTGGCAGGTCGCCGGTACGCCTGCCCAGATCGCCGATGCGATGGAAGAACGGTTCAGCCAGGGTGCTGCTGACGGCTTCAACGTTATGGCGCCTATCTTCCCCTCGGGGCTCGATGATTTCGTCACGCTTGTGGTGCCGGAGCTTCGCCGTCGCGGACTTTTCCGTGAAGACTATGAAGGCCGGACCCTGCGCCAAAATCTCGGTGTCGGCGCGCCGGCCAAACGATAATGTGAGACGACCATGAACCCGATCTATATCGACTATCTCAACGCCTTCGATATCGAGGCACTCAATCTTAGCAATGACGAGATCCTCGCCGCGATCGAGACCTCGCTTGGCGCCCAGGGCAAGGGCGAGACGGTGATCGAACCGCGCGTCCATCTCGAGCCCGATCCAAGCTTCCACGGCCATTTCAACGTCTTGCGCGGCTATGTGGCACCGCTGAACCTTGCCGGCGTCAAGATCGTTGGCGATTTCGTCGATAATTATAAGCTCGGCTACCCCTCGGAATTCGGCGTGCTCAACCTCTTCGATCCGCGCACCGGCGTCCCGAAAGCCATCCTCGACGCCACCGTCATCACCGATATGCGCACCGGCGCCGTCACCGCGCTCGGCGCCAAACATCTGGCCCGCAAGCGCTCAAAAGTGCTCGGCCATATCGGTGCCCGCGGCACGGCCTATTGGAATGTCCGGCTGCTCAATCACCTGTTCGACTTCGACGAAATCCGCGTCCACTCCCGCCGTCCCGAAAGCCGCGATGCCTTCGGCGCCAAGCTGGAGCAGGATCTCGGCAAGAAGATTACTGTGACCGACAATTGGCGCGACTGCGTCGAAGGCGCCGATATCATCGTCGAGGCCTCGCGCCTTTCCGAGCCCGAGCCGATGCTTCGGACCGAGTGGATCAAGAAGGGTGCCTTCGTCGTTCCCTACGGCACGATGAGTGCTGTCGAACTGTCGCTGACCGACATCATGGACAAGCTCGTCGTCGACGATTGGGGCCAATGCAAAGGCGGCAAGTTCGGCTCGCTGCGGGCGCATGTCGACGCCGGCAAGCTGTCCGCAGAAACCCTGCATGCCGAACTCGGCCAGATCGTTGCCGGTCTAAAGCCGGGACGACAGAGCGATGACGAGACGATCCTGCTCTGGCACCGAGGATTGTCGCTGAGCGACATCGCGCTCGGCCATGCGCTGCTGACCAAGGCGCACGCCGTCAATATCGGCCAGAGGCTGCGTTTCGCATGACGCCGCTCCTCTTGACAGGCTCCGGCATTATGATCGCCGACATTGTTGCGATCGCCCGGCGTAACGTCGTTGTCGAACAAGGCGCAGATGTCGCGCCGCGGCTGGCGCGCGCGCGGCACATCCTGGAAACTGCGGCGGCATCGGGCCAGCAGATCTATGGGATGAATACCGGCCTCGGCGCCAATCTGGGGACTGAGGTGACCGCCGATTTCGAGGCATTCCAGCTGCAGCTCGTGCGCGGCCGCGCCATGGGCGTTGGGCCAGCCTTGCCGCGCGACGTGACGCGTGCGGTCATGGCGGCGCGCCTCGCCATGCTTGCGGTCGGTGGTTCCGGCATCTCGCCGCCGGTCTTCGAGGCGCTTCTCGCATTGCTCAATGCCGGCGTCCATCCGCTCATTCCATCCATCGGCTCGATCGGTGCTGGCGATCTCGTACTTCTCTCCTCCATCGCCCGGTGTCTCATCGGGGAGGGTGAAGCCGAATATGCGGGCGCGATCCATCCCGCGCATGAAGCACTGAGGCTTGCCGGCCTGACACCGGTGACCTTGCGGCCGAAGGACGGCATTTCGCTGCTGAATGCCTCTGCCGTTTCCGTCGGTCAGGGCGCTCTCGCCCTGCATGATGCAAGGCAACTCCTCGGTCGGCAGCGGCAGGCGGCAGCCCTTAGTTTCGAAGGCCTTGGCGGCAACCCGCTCATTCTCTCGCCGGCTATTCAAAAGGCAAGACCGTCCATCGGCCAGGCGGAAGAAGCAGCCAGGCTTCTCGAAGCGCTCACCGGCTCGACCCTCTTCAAAACCAAAGCCGCCATTCAGGATCCGCTGAGCCTAAGGTGCGTCGCACCGATCCATGGCGTCCTGGCCGAGGCTCTGCGCCGGGCCGAGCAAACCATCGAAATCGAACTCAATGCGGCGGCGGACAATCCGCTTGTCATCCCCGACGAGGAGCGGGTGCTCTCGACCGGCAATTTTCACACGCCGTCGCTGTCACTCGCGTTCGAGACGCTGGGGCTTGCCATCGCCCAAGTGGCATCGGCAAGCGCTGCGCGGTTTGTCCAGTTGACCGGCTCGGGCCGGAACGGGCTGCCGCGCTACCTGTCGCCGGTCGGCGGCGCTTCGGCCGGCTTCGTGCCCATGCAGAAGGTGGTCGCGGCGCTGACGGCAGCGATCCGACACAAGGCGAACCCGGTTATGCTCGATTTCCTCGCAGTCTCGGAAGGCGTCGAGGACCATGCAACGCAGTCATCGCTTGTCGTCCAGAAATTGGCCGAAATGCTCGAGCTCTGGCGCCAGGTGATCGCCTGCGAAATGCTGGCCGCCGCCCAGGCGGTGGACCAGCGTCCGCAGCATCATTGCGGGCAAGGCACCCGGGAAACCTTCGATCTTGTCCGCCAGATCGCGCCGGCGATGGTGGACGATCGCCCGCTCGGGGAGGATGCGTCGGCGCTTGCATCTTACCTCCGGCGCGACGAGTAGCTCAAGGCACGGAAGACAAGAATGCATCTCGTCAGCATCGCCATGTATGTCACATCCCAGCCGCTCGCGGAGGCGACCGCTGAGTTATGGTCGTTCCTGCGGCACTATCTTTTGGAAGCCGGCCTCAAGGACCTGCCTGAAAAGCTCGATCAGGCGGTTCGCTATGATGAAGCTTGGCTGAGGCCGGATCTTCTTCTCTCGCAGGCATGCGGCTATCCCTTTGCAAAGAGTCTGCGGGGCAGGGTCCGCCTGGTGGCGACGCCGATATATCACCATCCCGGCTGCGACGGCCCGCTGATGCGTAGCTTCATCATCGTCGCCAAGGATTCTGCCCTTCATTCGCTGGAGGACTTGCGCGGCACCACGGCTGCGATCAACGGCCCTGACAGCAATTCCGGCAGCAATTTCTTTCGCGCAGCGGTCGCTCCGCTTGCCCGCGACGGCCACTTTTTCGGCCGAATTATCGAAACCGGCAGCCACGGCGGCAGCATCGCCGCCGTTGTCGAAGGCAGGGCCGACAGTGCGGCCATCGATTGCGTGACCTATGCAAATATTCGGCGCTTCGATCCCGGCCATATCCAAGCGGTCCGCATCATCGCCGAAACGCCCAAAGGTCCGGGTCTGCCTTTTATCACCTCAGGCGATGCGTCGGACGATAGAGTCCTTCTCCTGCGAAATGCGCTTGGCGCCGCGATCAAGGAGCCGTCGCTCTCCGCCATGCGCGCCACGCTCGGCCTTGTTGATTTTTCAGTGCTTTCAGAAAGAGATTATCAGCCGCTTTTATCATTGGCCGGCGAAGCATTGCCCCAATTAAGGGCTTGAAAGAGGCAACGGACTTCAGAGCGCCGAGTTTGCTTCCGTCTCGGCGAGACGGTGAGCGATGCGATCGGCATTGGCCATGATCGTCATCGTGACGTATTTCGAGGAAAGATCGGGAAGAATTGAACCATCGACGACGTAAAGACCGGGATGGAGATTCATTTCGCCATCCGAAGAAGTACCGAACGGGCCGGCTGCGCCCATAGGCAGAGTGCCGGCGAAATGTGCATCGATGCCAGGCTCCGCCAGCGATGTGCCCGGGAGCTGTATCAGTCCCAACCGTTTCCATTCACGGCGCAGCATTTTTTTCAAAGTCTCGGCGCGAAGGCTAAATCCCTCTGCGAAGCCGCCGCGGACGGTCAGACCCTTTCTTGCCGTTGCATCGCGACGGATGTAGCTGTGGCTTTGATCGCCGGGATAATAGATCGTTGCGACGAGGAGACTGTCGCCGATAAGCTCGAACGCCGCGCGCCCGGCTTTTCGACCAAGCGGCATCCTGTTGACGAAGCTCTGCGCCGGCAGAGCACCAACCTCATAGATCGCTCCCGTCACGTAATCGGATGCGCCGCTGCCGTAGCGCAGAGATAAGCCAAGCTGCGCAAGACTGTGCGTCGGCGTCGGAGAACGCAACAAACGTGGGAGGCAGAGCAGAGGGACGGCCAGCGTCGGACTGTTGAACAGACGCAGTCCTTGCTCGTCAAACGGCAGGAGATCGGCCAGCAGGGCGGCCGTTCCAAGGACCCCTGCGGCCAGAATGATCCGCGGTGCGGAAAATGACGATCCGTCTGCCGTTCTGACTGTCCAGCCTGAGCCTCGTGTCAACGAGACGGCCGGCATGCTATCGAGCAAACGAAAATGCGGAGACTTTCGCAAGAGAAGCAGATCCTGCCTGCTGTTATAGATCGCGCCGCTCGGGCAGCCATAGAGACAGTCGCCGCGCAGATCGCATGCTGCGCGCCCGAACCTTGCCTCCGAAAGTATGGCATTGACGGCGCGAAAAAGCCGGAACGACCCATCAGCCGGCTTCGCGGCTTGGTGCCGATGAAGAACATGGGCAGCTGTCGCTCCAAGCGGCAAGACGAGCTCGCCGCCAGCGTCTGTCGTAACATCCGTATTCCTGCTGATGCCGATGCGATTGGCGACATTCTCGTAGGATCTCTGCAGAGAGGCGATGTCGATTGGCCAATCCGCGATGTCGTCGGCATCGAGATAGCTGATTTGCGCTCCCCAGATGTTGGAGAGACCGCCGCGGGCAAGGCTGCCGATTGGGATGAAACCGTCGCCGGTTATGCCGGATTGCCGTCGAAAAGGTTCAAGAATCCCGCGTGCAGCAGGGGTCTGCAATTTCGGCGAACTTCCGTCGTCCGTTCGCAGCGATTCCAGATTGCTTCCGAGGACGCGGACGCTGCGGCTTTCCTCCTGCGATCCGTTATCATGCCCGCCATCCAGCATCAGAACGCGGCGTCCGGCCGCTATCAGGGGAAATGCAGCGGAGACACCTGCAGGCCCGCTGCCGATGATGATGAAGTCGGCGTCCGCCCCATTCATCGATATCTCCCGGCTAAAAGCGCGCGGAGCGGAAAGAGCAGAACATCGCTGGAAATCGCCAGTATAGCGCCGAAAAATCCGGCTTTTTTGCCGGGGTGCCTTTCTGGTTCGCTCGCGAGGTCGGCCAAATAAAGGGCCTGCGCGAGGCGATGCCGTGTTCGATTGGCCGGCGGTTCAAAGAGGGCCAGCAGGGCAGGATGCCGGATCATCGCCGGGGTAAGGCCGAGCGGCGACAATCCCTCACGCCGCAGCCCTTCGCAGAGTCGCTGCAGCGGTATTTCGGTGGGCGCGATGCCTAGATATCGCAGCAGGGCCTGTGCCTCACGTCGCGATTGCTCCTCGTGTGTCTGGCCGAATTCCCCGGTAAGCGCAGTCGCCGGGTCAGACAGGTTCAACTTCAAGAGCCTGAGGCTCTCGCTGCTCTCCATCGGTGCGGCGCCTGCAAGCCCCAGGACACGCTCCGGATCGACTGTAGGAATCAACGGCAGAAGCTTCGTCATGCGGCAGGCGAGGAGTGCGGCAGTCAGGGGCACCGGAATGAAAAGAAGGTTGCCCTTATCTTGGGCTCGGCGGAGAATTCTGAGCCAGGCGGCAAAGCTCATGGGCTTTTCCTGCGCCAGCACAAATGTCTGCAGCGGTTGGTTCTCTCCGATCGCCAGCGCCAGCAGGCCTGCGGCGACTTCGTCGAGATGAATGGGCTGAACTTTTCGGCTGAGCCCTATCATCGGCAAGATTGGACTGAGCGCCGCCAATTTCGTCATCAGGCCGTACATCGCAGTGCGCGGGCCGCCATAAACGAGGCCTATTCGCGCAATTCGGACGATTGGTGCCGCCTTGCTGGCAGCCAAATGCTCTTCGATCCTGAACTTAGTCCGGCCGTAGACGTTGAGCGCTTCTTTTCTGGACGAGGTGGACGAGGCAAAAACGAAGCGCGGCACGCCGGCTGCCTTTGCCGCTTCCGCCAGCTTCAAGGTGCCTGATATATTGACGTTTTCTTCTTCGGCCGCCTCCGACGGGGCAGCCCAGGAATGCGCGAGATGGACGAGCCCAACCGCCCCCTCCAAATCGGACGCGGCAGGCTCGTCGCCAATGCGCCACGCCGCGCCGGGCCGCCGACCGAGCTCAACCACGTCGAAGCCGCGCTCACGCGCTATTGCGACAAGTCTTGCGCCGATATAGCCGGTTGATCCGGTGATGATGAGACGTGGTGCCATTCACCCTCTCTACTGCGCAAAGGCGATGCGCGCGCCGCTCCAGTCAAAACGAAACTCGATTTCCTTGAGCTGCGACAGCGCTCGCCGCACGTTTTGCTGACGGTCTTTCGGGCAATAAAGGACGAGGAAGCCCCCTCCGCCTGCACCCGCAAGCTTACCGCCGATAGCACCGGCAGCACGGGCTGCCTCGTAAAATTCGTCGATCGAACTGTTGGTAATCTTGGACGTTAGCGATCTTTTCATCATCCATCCGCGGTGCAGCGCTTCGCCGAACGCACTGAGATCTCCAGCCATCAGGATGTCGCGCATTTCGTAGCTCAACTGGACCATGCGCTCGACGGTCCGGAATTTTTCTTCGTCCGCCTCCATGGCTTGCACCTGCGTCGACAGTACCGAGCGCGTATCGCGCTGGCTTCCGGTGAAAAACAACAGGATGTTGCTCTCGAGTTCAGCCATCTTTTCCGAGCTGAGAACGACGGGCTGGACGTTGACGCTGCCGTTGGAATTGAATTCGATGAAGTTCAGTCCGCCATGGGCGGCCGCATATTGGTCCTGTTTGCCGATCGGCTCCTTCAGGATGTCGATTTCGAGCTTGCAGGCTTCTTCCGCCAGCTGATCCTTGGAAGCAAAGCGCGACCTGTGGGCGTAGAGCGCATTGATCAGCGCCACGGAAAAGGAGCTGGATGATCCTAACCCGGTTCCCGAAGGAATGTCGGCGACCGAAGCAACTTCGATGCCAGGCTCGACCCGGTGCATTCGCAGGGCCTCGCGCAGCAGCGGATGCGCGATCTCGTCAAGCGTATCTGCGAGCTCCGTGCGCGTATATTTTAGATGGTACTTATTTTCGTTGAAATAGCTATGCACGATCACGAAGCTGTACTTGGCGATCGCGCAGGACAATACCGCGCCGGCTTGACGGCGGTAGTAGGACGCTATGTCAGAGCCGCCTCCGGCGAAGCTGACCCGAAAAGGTGCGGATGAAACGATCAAAGGATTGCCTCCTCAAGATTGATGACGATATCGGCCGCTGCCCGCTGCAGATCGATTTTCGGCCACTCGTCTTGAATTCGCGACGTCCAAAGCACGTCTGTCGCTGCTGTTGTGAGGCCTTTCCAGGCGTAAAAATTGTGAAAGCGGCTGAGCAAGGTCTGTTGTGACGCTTCGACAAACACAGCCATATCGACATCTTCGCGGATCGACCTGTGGCCAGCAAAGATGCCGTCCAGCAGAATGACGTCGGCATCACGCGCATCATAGGTGGTCGTACCCTTGCGCTGACCACGGCTTGCCGATTCGTAGCTGGGCGCCTCGACCTGTCCGGATCGGCGCAGTGTGCTGACGATCTCAGGATAGACTTCGACCCTGTTGCGTTCTTCCGCGGTCATATCAGGGCGGCGAAAATTGAGCGGCAGTATCCAGCGATCGAATTCCAGCCTCAGCACACGGCACCCTGATTCCGAGAGCATACGCTCGACCGCATGCGCAAACGTGCTTTTCCCGGAGCGGGAACGGCCACAGATGCCGACGAGCAGCGGAGCTGCCTTCCTTGGAAGACGTTGATGAATTGCTCCGGACAGCCCTTGCCCGATATCTTGATAACCGCATTGAAAGCGAACGGCGTCATAGACCGTGTCGAAGACAAGATCGGCACGGGGAATATCTGTTTCGGCAGCAGGATAGCTCTTCTCGTCTCGCAGGCCATAACCCGTCCGGACCCCATAGGCCCAGATGCCCGCCTTGCGGGCCGCACCTATGTCGCGCAGGCTGTCTCCGATGATGATGGATTTCGATTTTTCGACAGGCAATTCCGTCATTGCCTGGCGGATCATCAGATCGCCCGGTTTGCGGCATGCACAATCAATCTTGAGTTCCGGGACCTCATTGGGAAATCCCTTGTCCGGATGGTGCGGACAAAAATAGATACGGTCGAGGACGCCGCCATCTTCGGCAAGCTCGGCCTCCAGGCGACCAAGAACATGATCCAGGCCGGGTTCATCGAGCAGGCCTTTGGCGACCTGCGGCCTGTTGGTGACGGCAATCGTCAGGAAGCCCGCCTCACGGGCGAGCCGCACCGCTTCGCCGGCTCGTCCGATCAGTTTCAACTGGTCGGGATGTATGACGCCATGGCCGCCCACATCTTCGTTGAGGACGCCGTCGCAATCGAAAAAGACCGCGGGTCTTCTAACGGATAGATGGACCGCATGAACCCGGTCCTGCCGGAGGTCCTCCTCCGCGGCAGCATGGCGGTTGGGCGAGCCGGTATCCCTGATGTATTCCGGCGTGTCATAGATTGCGACCGGGATGGAACGCTCGAGGAGATCGGGAATAACGTCGTGAATCATGTCGGCCGTAAGGCCCGGCACCAGCGCCTCAAAAAATTGGTCTGAGGCTACGTACAAACCGGCCGGCACGAGATTGCGCCAATCCGCATCCCGGGGCGTTTTGCGGGGCAACAGGCGTTGGAGATAGCCGCTCTTCTGGACGACGAGATCGGATGTGCGGGGATGATCGTTGGGGTGAGCGATGATGGTCAGCGCCGCCGGAAATTGATGACGGTGACGCGCCAGTGCCGCCAGATCGAGGTCGAAAAGCATGTCGCCGTAGACGATCAGAACGTCACCGGCGATTGTATCCAAAGTCGTCAGGCAGCCTGCCGTGCCGAGCGGGAACGTCTCTACGAAGACGTCGATCGTAATGCCGAGCTTTTCAGCTTCCGGGACAAGAGCAGGTTCCAGCTGGCTGCCGAGGTGACCACCAAGCACGCGCACATGCTGAACACCTTCGCGGGCCAGCACACGAATCTGCCGGAGGATGATCGGGACACCGCCAAGCGGCAACAGGGCCTTCGGAATGGCATCGCCTGTCATGCTGCGAGCACGCGTTCCAAGACCCCCGGCAATAATGATCGCCTGGCGGATAGCGTTTTCAGAACCCATTTGCCAGGATCCGCTCCACGGCAAGTTCAACGGCGTCGGTGGACTTTCGCTTCGGTGACCAGCCCAGCGCGACGAGCCGGCTTATGTCGTAGCTGAAGCGCGGCACGTCGCCCAGCCAGCCGCGATCCTCGCTTCCGTATTCGATAGCGGCTCCGGCTGCGACCTTCGAGACCACGATCTCGGCGATATCGCGGACGGAGGTTTCGCCGATGCCGCTGGCATGAAATACTTCATAAGCGCCGGGTGCCTTGTCCCATGCGAGGAGAATCGCATCCACCAGATCGCCGACATAGAGATATGGCTTTGTCTGCATTCCGTTGCCGAGCACCTGGAGTCTCGTCGGATCAGCCTTCAACCTGTTGATGAAGTCGTAGATCGCTCCATGCGTCGAGCGCTCCCCAACTACATTCGGAAAACGCAGCACCAGTGTCTTGATGCCGAATGACAGCGCATAAACGGACAAATAGGCTTCAGCGGCAAGCTTGCTGGCGCCATAGAATGAGATCGGCCGCAACGGACCATGATTTTCGCCGATGTTCCCTTCAGCTTCGCCGAACACGGCGGAAGTACTCGCGAAGAAAAGCCTGTCGATCTTATGCTTGCGCATGATGGCAAGCAGCGTCGTCGTCGTCAGCTGGTTCAGCTGCAGATCCAGTTCCGCATTGGCGTTGCCTGCGGCAATATCGGAATTGGCGGCGAGATGAAAAACAGCGTCGGGGCGGTCCGCCGCAATGATCCGATCCATGCCGTCCCGATCGAGCATATCCAGCTCATGGAAGCGAAAATCCGATCGGTCCAGCAGATGGTCTATGTTCCGGATGCGGCCAAGATGAAGATTGTCGATAGCGGTTACCCGATAACCCTTTTCCAGAAGGCGATCGCAGAGATGGCTGCCGATAAATCCGGCCCCTCCTGTTACCAAGGCATGCATGTCGGCAGCTCCATATGATCTGTTAAGGCTCATCAGAGCGCTTTGATCTTTCCCGAATGAGGACGCGAAAGCACGAATACACCACCGGCTAACCCGACCACAAGCTGCAGCAGGCCGAAAACCACCGATAGCGTTGCCGCGTCCGTCGTGCCTATGCCGAACACGGCAAGCGAGATGATCATGCCGCCTTCCCGGAGGCCCCATCCTCCAACGGAAATGGGAACCATCGCGATCAAGAGCACCGGCGGGAAAGCGGCTGCGGCCTGACCCCAATCGAGCGGGAGACCAAGGCCCAGAACGAGGATCTCAAGCGAGACGACGCTCAACCCGTGGATGACGAGGGTCAATAGAAATACGCCGACCATTCTTTGGTGGGTGATCAAAGCCCGCAACGCGTCGGTCAACGCGTGCAGCTTTGCCGGAAAAAACCGGACGAATAGGTGGCGGCGCCAACTGAACACCAGGGCTGATGCGATAGACCCCGCAACGCCAAGCGCCGTGAGTTCCGTCAGATAGGGGATAGGAAAGTCGTGCCCGTAAACAGCGCGCAGGATGATCAGTCCGATCAGCGCAACGACCGCCAGTCCGAAAAGAGTAAGGATGCGGTCCATAACGACGCCCAGCGTGGCTTCTCCGATCGTCAGGCCATATTTGACGGCACCGAATATGCGAGCGGCATCACCTGGAATGGGACTTGGAAGAGCTTGATTGTAAAAGAGGCTTTGCATGAAGAGGTTCATCGCGCCTGAGATCTTCAGCCTTTGCCCTATCATGTCCGACAGAAGGCACCACCGCCACGCCGAAAGCAGGGCCTGCAGGAGCAGAAGGAAGATACTGACCGAAATGGTCGCCGCCGACAGGGTCTGGACCGCAGCCCACCCTTCGGAAAAATCTACCTTGCGCGCGATCCATATGACGAGGCCAAGCGCGACAGCCACTTTCAGAACCGGAATGCCAATGCGAAGCAACGCTGGGGGGGACGCAGTCGTCACGGTGCGCGATCCGCGTCAAAACGGTAGAGCTTCCAGCCGAACCGATCCGTCAATATCACCGAAGAGCGGGACATCATGTGCGCTATGACGCTGTTGGCCATCACCATTTTGTCTTCTCCAAGGCGCTCGGCGAGGAGCGCGCTACCGGCGTCGGCGGGGACGATGAAGTAGCCTATATGATTGTCCCTGATGAAAGCATCGATATCCGACCCCGGTGCAGGCAGCACATAGCGCGGCAATTGCCAGCCGCCGTCGCGGCCGCCATTGTAAGCCGTGGACAATAATGTGTTGGCAGTATCGAAAGGTTGAAAAACCGTTCGCAGGTTGTGATCTGCGATGTAGCGGTACATGAAATAAGCTTCGCGGTGGCTCTTCATATATTCGTCGACGCTTATCATCCCTAGCACGACGTCGAGTTCTTCCGCCTCGGCGGGATCCAGCTCGCCACCGCCCACTCGATGCCAGTGGGAAAGCCAGAGGCCCCCGGCTAGCAAGCTAATGACTACCGGACTGGCGACCATGCATGCTGGCGAAGAGACAATTTTCGCAAGCGGGGCTATCTGCGGCAGGACTCGTCGGTCGAGCCATTTATCCAGCCGTTCGCGAACCAGGGAGGCGCCGATAAACCCGGTTGAGAAGAAAAGCAGATAGGCGGGCGTTGCCCACCGTATGTGATTGAACATAACGGTGTACCATATCACAAACATGGCAGCGACAATCGCTGCCAGAAATGCGATGCGCCGAAAAGCCACTGCCAGACCGGCCAGTATCAAGGCAAGAGCGACGAAGGTATTCGGTTTGCGAGCGAGGAACCACTCGTAAAGAATATAGAGGAAGTCGTGCCAACCTTGCACAGTTGCGAGGTTCGTCACGAAATGTCGGTTGGCTGGATCGAAAGCCCGACCCAATTCGAGCGTGTAATCCGCCATCCAAGCGTCGGTGAGGCCCGGATGGCCAAATAGAAAGGGATAGATCGGATTGCCGAAAACGATCAGGTTTTTCGCATACCAGTAGCCCGCGACGGCGAGAAATGCGCACAGGCATGACAGAAAGAGCGGCAGTGATACTCTTCCCTTGAGAAGCGTCGGCATCAATGCCAGCCCTATGAGGCCAACCATTTGCAGTTCCGTATATTTTCCTCCGACCGCTCCCCCTAAGACGAGCGCACAGTGAAAAAGCTCCGCCGGGCGCCGGGTTTCCAAATAGCGCCACAGAAAAAGCACGGCTGCGACTGAGAAACACGACCGGGCCAGATCCGTCATCGGTTCGCCGACACTCCCTCTGAAGAAGGGGATGCTGAGGATCAGAGCGGCCACCAGGAAAAAACCGCATGCCCGCCAACGAGTGGCGCAGCTTGAAAGCAGGAACAGAAATCCGAAGAAAATTGCGATATTCATCGTCGCCGCGCCGGTCCAGTGACCGCTGACCATCATGACGAGCGCAAACAGCAGATTGAAGAAGAGTGGAATATTGCCGTAGAAGGGATGGTCGATCTGCGGAGACACAAAGCCGGCGTGCTCGATGATGCTGTTTGCGAGCGGGATGTGGAAGACCCACACATCCGCAATGCCCGGCGGAAATTGGGCCAAAACGCTCCACACATAGCAAAGTACGATGCATGTGAGTGCCGCAAGCGCCGGAAACGGGTTTCCGATTTTCGCTTCAGCGGCGATTTTTCGAAACAGTGAACCCAGGTCGCAAAGAACGGCGACAAGATCGCGCCGCCGCCAGATCATCGAGACAGCCACGATAGGAAGAACGATTTCCCATCGTAATCCGTGAAATGCGCCAAGGACGGTAGCCGCACCGCCTGATATCGCCAGAGCCGGCAAAATGCCGCTGAATAGAAAATCGATGCCGTCTCGAAAGGGCCGATCGCAACCTCGATTGAGCCAAACGACGATCCCTCGATCGATCACCAGGCCCCATAAGATTATAAAAAAAACCGCGCACCAACCTGCGATCATCACCGCTCCCGTGGCTCCTATCCCGCGAGAGGGGGCGCAGGCTTCTTGACGGGCAGCATGACCCCAAGCGCCCGGATCATGAGCCCTGAAATAAAGATCTGGAACGCTGTCGTGATAAGCCAGAGCCCGAAGACGGCCCAGTTCGTTTCGACGCCAATCTCAGGCAGCAAGTATCCATTCCCGACATAGGAATCGAAGAGCGGAAACGCCAACAAAACGCCTGCAAGTATGGCCACGACCGTTCCCCAGATCGTTGCGTTATAAGGCAGAAGCCGCTCGAAACGAGGCTGCACGCGTCCGGAATAGTCGAAGATAACCCGGCCGATCGCGGCCGAAACCAGCATTGACTGACCAAGGACGGCCAGGGCCATGGCAAAAAGCATGGCATTGGACGAGAACCGCACACCGGCAATGGACATAGGTCCAGCGAGCAATGGAAGCATGATAATCAAGCCGAGGGCCAGAAGCAGGAAGCCCGGCCAGATGAGAAAGAAATCAAACCCGTAGACAAACATCGCTTGAAGATTACGCCAGCCAGCGCGCCACGGCTCCATCCAACCCCGCCGCTTCATGTGGCTGAGCCGTCCATCCGGATCTTTTAGGAAGTGGATCGGCACTTCGGTGGTCGGAAGCTCCATATGCACGGACTTCAGCACCATTTCCGACGCATACTCCCATCCTTGCGACCGAAGATCCATGCGCAGCAATGCATCGACACTGATGCCCCGCATGCCGCAATGGATGTCGGAAAAGCGGCTGGCGAACATCCGATTGAGGATCCACGTCGTCAGCGGCGTTCCGAAATAGCGATGCAGGGGCGGCATCGCATTGTCTTCGATCGAGCCCTTGAACCGCGAGCCCATGACGAAGTCGGCCCCCTTCCGGAAGGCTTCGATAAACGGTGCTATCTGGCGAAAATCATAGGTGCAGTCCGCATCGCCCATGATGATGAACTTGCCACGGACGAATGGAATGGCATCGATATAAGCCCTGCCCAAACCGCGCTTCGGTGTCCGCAACACGCGGGCGCCCCTGTCGCGCGCGATTTCGGGTGTGCGATCGGTCGAACTGTCGACGATCAGGATCTCCACGGCCGCACCGCTTGCCGCGATACCCTCTCGGCACCAGTCGACGAAGGTTCCGATCGTCAATTCCTCGTTAAGAGACGGGACGAGGATGGTCACTTCGGGGTTGGCCACATCATCGTCGGGGGTAAGGAGCGTCAATTCCGGATCGTGAATGTTGGGGAAATTCATGCGCGTAAAACGGCTCGTTAGGAAAGAGTGGGCGGGACAAGCCCGCAGGAGAAATCCAATACGGCATGGCAAATCGCCAGATGCGCGATCTCCACATAGCCGTATTGATCGGAGGCCACATAAAAGTTCAGGTCACCGAGATCACGCAGCGGATTGCCCGGCGCGAATCCGCTCAAAGTCATGACGGCGCAGCCTTTTTCCCGGGCGGTGCGGACGGCTCTGATAATGCTTTCCGATCTCCCCGAACTGCTGATTGCCACCAGCAGGTCACCTTCGTTCGCGTGCATGGCGATCTGCGTCGAGAACACGTTCTCATATCCAAGATCGTTTGAGAGGCATGTCAGCGTCGCGCCGTCGTTCATTGCCATGGCGCGCAGCCCACCGTTTTTGGCATAGTCCGTCGCCATGTGGCTGGCGATTGCCGCGCTGCCGCCGTTGCCAATGAACATGATCTTCCGTCCGGCATCGTGCGTGGCGCGAGCCAGTTGCATGGACTCCGTCACCGCTGCTGCATAGCCCAGGCTCTCTCCGGCTGCCCGCGTAGCGGTTGCATTCACAAGAACATGGCGGAGAAATGTGAAGTAGCGATCCAGATCGCCGGCTGTTACGCCAAGCCCCGAAGATCTGTTGTCGTTCTGTGACATCCTCGTTCAGTCCCTACGCCTTGGAAATTGGGGCGTCCTTAAAGATTAAATGAGGCGAAGGCAAGTTGCCCGTCCCCTCTTTTGAGGGTTGTTGGCGACTGTCGCGGCTTTGCAACTAGCGGTCACGCCAGGCAGTTGAATCGACCGCCTCTGTCCGAGCCTCAGGACATCGACCCGACAGCCGCTTTCAGCGCTCGCTCCGGTGATGCCATGTAGGGTGAAAGAGGAGTTCGCAGCCGCTTCCGGCAAGGTTTTAAAGTTCCCGACCGTTGCGATGATGCCGATCTCGACGGCGAATTCCGGTCCGGCAAGCCTTGCTTCGACCGTGGCGCGCGCCGGCGCATGGCCCGCGGGCACCCAGGCGTCCGACTTGGAACTGCGGCGCGATGATCAGCTCAAAGCTTAGGATGTGCTGGCGGTTCCGCGCCTTTATCTGTCTTTCCACGGATTGACGATCTTGAGGTCCATCCCCGCAAAATTCGAGACATTGCGTGTCGCGAGTGAAGCGCCGCGTGAAATCGCGATGGCAGCAATCTGAGCATCGAATTGACTGATCGGTCGACCCGCCTTGCGGCGGTCGGTGACGATAGCGGCATAGACATTTGAAGCGTCGCGATCAAATGGCAGAACGCGACCGCCAATATCCTCGCTAAATATCAACAAGATCACCGTCTCAAGATCGCGTCGACGACGTCCCTCGGGAAGGAGACGCAGTCCGTAGAGGATCTCGGCCTCGGTGACTGCTGTCGTGAAGATCGATGTTGGATGTTGTGCGGCGAACCAACCGATGACCGCCGCATTCGGGGCGGGGGTCAGCAGCTCTGAGATGACGTTGGTATCGAGAATGATCACGCGGAGAAGTCCGGGGGATCACGGATCGGCTCGCGGGGCGGGATGTCGAGTTCGACACAGCCAACCGAGAGCAGACGCGCCCGGATCGCATCTGCGAGATTGCGCGCCGGTGGTTCGCTGGTCGCAAGCGCGGTGCGCAGGATATCCCGCGCTTCGTCCTCCATGGAGCGGCCATGCGTTGCTGCCCTCATGCGCAGCCGCTGCTTCAGCCCGTCATCGAGATTGCGGATCGTCATGCTTGCCATCTCTATCTCCATTCATCAATGATTGCCTATTAATCATTGATTGTAGTTTTTCAAGATTGGCGCAAAGATAGCGGTGTCGTAAACGCAGTGCGCTGGCAGAATCGAGCGCCGAGAGATAGCGCGCTGCGCCATCCTCAGAACCGATGTTCCGCTCCTTCGACCGGATTTGCCCAGACCGTCATTCCTGGCGCAAACGGCGTCTCGCCTTCGGCGCGCACTACCATCTCGCCGAGTTCGGGAACGTCGAGGTAGAGGATCGCGTCGGCGCCAAGCCGCTCGAGATGCCGGATCCTGCCCTGCCATTGCCCGGCACTTTCCGAAAGCCTGATATGCTCAGGGCGGATGCCATAGGTCGTGCAGTTCATTCGCCGCGCTATCTCGCCGACATAGAGGTTCATTTTCGGGCTGCCGATGAAGCCGGCGACGAAGGGTGTTGCGGGATTGCGGTAGAGTTGCATCGGGCTACCGATCTGCTCGACCGCTCCGCCCTTCAGGACAACGATCTTGTCCGCCATCGTCATGGCTTCGACCTGGTCGTGGGTGACATAGACCATCGTCGTCTTCAGGCGGGCGTGCAGATCGGCGATCTCAAGGCGCATCTGGGCGCGGAGCGAAGCGTCGAGATTGGAGAGCGGCTCGTCGAACAGGAAGACCTTAGGATCGCGGATGATCGCGCGGCCGATGGCGACGCGCTGTCTCTGGCCGCCGGAGAGTGCTTTCGGCTTTCTCTCCAGCAGCTGGGTGAGCTGCAGCGTTTCAGCCGTCGCCGCGACCTTGGCGGCGATTTCCGCCTTTGGGCGGCGGGCGAGCGAAAGCCCGAAGCCGATATTCTCCGCAACGGTCATATGCGGGTAGAGCGCGTAGCTCTGGAATACCATGGCGATGCCGCGCTCGGAGGGTTCGGCATAGGTCACGTCCTTGCCGCCGATGGTCAATGTGCCTGACGTCGTCTCCTCCAGGCCGGCGATGATGCGCAGCAGCGTCGACTTTCCGCATCCCGACGGGCCGACGAAGACGACGAATTCGCCTGAGGCAACCTCCAGATCGATCCCCTTGATGACTTCAAGGGCGCCAAAGCTCTTGCGAACTTGCTTGAGAGTGAGCTCAGCCATTCGGTTACCCTTTTACTGCGCCTGATGTCATGCCGGCGACGATCTGCCGGTTGAAGAAGATGAAGACGATCAGCGGCGGGATCGTCACGAGGAGGATATTCATGAAGAGGAGATTGTACTGGCTCGTATACATGCTCTGGAAGTTATAGAGCGTCAGCTGCACGGTTACGTTCTCCCTGCCGGGAAGGTAGTAGAGCGGATTGGTGAAATCGTTGAAGATCGCGATCGACTGCACGACGATGTTGGTGACGGTCACAGGCTTCAGCAGCGGCAGGATCACCCTGAAGAAGATCTGTCGGGGCTTGGCGCCGTCGATCAGCGCCGCCTCGTCGAGGTCGCGCGGTATGGTCGAAATGAACGACCGGTAGAGCAAGGTCGAGAAAGAGAGATTATAGGCGACCTGGATCAGGATCATCCCGGTCATGGTCTTGAAGAGACCGATCTCCTGCAGGAGGCCGATGGTGGGCACGACGGCCGGCGGCATCATCAGACCCATGAACAGGGCAACGGAGGCCACCCTGTTCCAGACGGTCTTGCGGCGCTGCATCACATATCCGACCATTGCCGACAGCAGGATCAGGATTGTGACGGAGGCGACGGTGATCAGGGTGGAGTTGAAATAGGCGAGCGCGAGCTGGTAGTCGCGCGCCTTGAAAACGGCGACCAGATTATCCCAGAACAGCCACTGCGCAGGCAATTCGAAATTAAGGCGAGACGCCTCGGATTTCGATTTGACCGCCTGCAGAGCGACGAAAACGAAGGGCATGACGAAGATGACGGCCGCCGCCGCAAGGGCTATCGCGCCGGTCACGTAAGGGCGGACGCTTCTCATTCCTCGACCTCGCGCCGGTTGAACCACAGGGTGAATGGCAGGATGATTACGGCGATTAGCGCAAACAGGATGACGTTTCCGGCCGTCGACAGGCCGTAGAAACCCGCCTAGTACTGCTTATAGATCACCGAGGCGACCACATCGGAGGAGAAACCTGGCCCGCCGCGGGTCATGGCCCATATCAGATCGAAGGATCGAAGCCCGCCGATCAGCGACAATGTCACCACGATGACAGTGGCGGGACGCACGAGTGGCAGAGTGATTCGGAAAAATTGCTGGAGACGCGTGGCGCCGTCGATCCTTGCGGCCTCATAATAATCGGGGCTGATCGCAGCAAGGCCGGCGATGAAGATCAGCGTTGCGAGGCCGACACCCTTCCAGACATCGACCAAAGCCACCGAAAAAAGCGCCAGCGCCGGATTGGTGAGCCATCCAGGTCCCGGAATGCCGAGCGTTTCGAGCGTGACGTTGATGATGCCCCTGGTTGGATGCATCATCACTGTGAAGGTGATGCCGATGCCGATCGTCGAGACCAGGACGGGAAAGAAGACCAGCGTGCGCAGGAAGCCGCGGGCAAAGATATTGCTGGTCAGGAGCACGGCGAGCAGCAGCCCGCAGACCGTCTTCAGGCCGGATGTCGTCACGGCATAGATCAGCGTGTTGACCAGTCCCTTGACCAGGAATGGTTCGGAAAAGAACTGCTGAAAGTTTTCGAGCCCGATGAATTCGGCGGTCGAAAGATCCCAGCGCGTGAGGCTGAACCAAAGAGAGGAGACAGTGGGAACCAGAAACAGCACGCCGTAGATGATTGCGGCCGGAATGAAAAACCACAGCGGGTAGGGCGATTTGCGCGAGCGGGGGCGTGTCTCGGTCATGACTACCTCTTCGATCGGGTGGAACCTCGCTCCATCGGGAGCGAGGTTAATTGACCCGAAAGACCGCTACCAGTTGGGCAGGCCGAGTTGCTTGGCCTGTTTGCGCACATCGTCGTCATAGAGTTTTGCCGCGTCGGCCGGCTGGCGAATACCGGAGCCGACTTCGACGGTGATCTGCTCAAGAGCCGGCCCCTTGACCGGCGAAACAAATTCCAGCGCCGGGGTCGTCTTGTCCTTGGCCTCGAAATAGGGAAGCATGTCCTTCACCGCAGGCGGCACGTCGGCAGGCAGACCGCAGCCGTCGATCAAGGGAGGCCCTTGCACGGTGTTGGTTTCCACCATGATCTTGCAGCCTTCGACGCTTCCTGCGAAATCCACGAATTTCTGCGCTTCCTCTGCGTGCTGACTGGTAAGGGGAATGTAGAGGGCGGGCGGCATCCAGACCGTCAGGCCATTCGTCGCCGCGTCGTCGCTCGGCTGCGCGAAGAAACCGACATCTGCGAGGTTGTCGGGATAATTCTGCTTGAGCGCGCCGATTGCGAAGCTCAGCATTGGATAGTGCGCTGCCTCGCCCGTTGCCACCATTCTCAAGCCATCGTCATAGTTTGCTGCGCCGAAATCCTCGTTCATCAGGCCAGCGTCGTGAACGTCCTTCAGCCGTTCGAAGCCTTTCATGGCCGCCGGCGTCTCTGCGTATTTCGCCTTGTTGGCAGTGTAGTCGGCGGCGAAGTTCGGCACGGCGGCATGGAGGTTGTAATAGTCCGCCAGAACGAATAACTGCGAGGTCCAAGTATCGCGATAGGTCTGCGCCACGGCGACCTTGCCTGATGCCTTGACCTTTGCGTTGTTCGCCATGAAGTCCGCCCATGTCTTCGGGACGGAGAGGCCGAGGTCCTGGTAGATTTTCCTGTTGTAGAGGATGCCGCCCGCCATCGCCGTGCCGAAGGGAACACCGTAGAGCTTCCCGTCGGCGCGGACGACCGACTTGAAGCCTTCGTCCACCTTCGCCTGCGACGCGAGACCGCTCAGATCGACAAGCGTCTGCGCGGGTTTCAGCGCCTGGAGCAGCGAGCCGGAATTATAGAGAAACACATCCGACATCTCACCCGTCGCTAGGCGCGTCTTGATGATGTTGTCACCTTCGCCGCCACCGGCCCGCGGCTCGATTTCGATCGTCACGTCAGGCGCCTTTGTCTGATAGGCGGCAACCAGCGCCTCGGCGGCAGCGACCGTGTCCGGATTGTTGTCGATCAGGAATGACAGCGTGGTTTCTGCATGCGACGGGCCGGCCGCGACCAATGCCAAAAGCGCGGACGCGCCCGCAAGAATGAGTTTAATCCGATGTGTCATGACGTTCCTCCTCTGAACGGTGTGACGTTTATGCTCCTCAGGAAGTGGGTAGAGAAAAGGCCAGTCGGTGCGTCCCGGGGTGAATAACGGCTTCCTCGACGACGGGCTCTCCGTTGAGCGACGGGTTTTGATGCCGTTTTCCGGGCCGGAACCGGCCGATGCAACCTTCCGGAAGTGTCAGCACATAGGTGACCTTGTTGCCGTCGCACTGCCAGCCGGCCTCGATGCGTCCCTGGCTGATATCATGATGGGCCGATACCGGCGAAAGCGACGGAATCGGCGCTGGATCGACGATCACCTCGGCAAATCCGGGTGCGCTCGGGCTCGGCGAAATTCCGGCGACGCTTTCGAACAGCCACTGGCAGACAGCGCCATAGGCATAGTGGTTGTAGCTGTTCATGTCGGGTTCGTAGATCGTGCCGTCAGGCGCCATGGAATCCCAGCGCTCCCAGATCGTCGTCGCTCCCTTCGAGACCTGGTAGAGCCAGCCCGGTACATCCTCCTGCAGGAAAACCTTTTCGGCCAGATCGTCCATGCCGAGCTTCGTCAGGGCCGGCAACAGGGCCGGCGTTCCGATGAAGCCGGTGCCGATCTTGTAGTCGGCATCAATGATCACCTGCCGGAAATGCTGCTGCGCGGCTTGCCTGTGCTCTGCCGGTATCAGGTCGTGAAGGAAGGCCAAGGCGTAGGACGTCTGGTCGTTGTGCGCGAGCCGTCCCGCCGGCGTGATGAACTCGTTGGAAAATGTCAGCCGGATCTCGTTTGCGCGCTGTTTCATCTTCTCTTCAAGGGCATGCTCGCCGAGAGTGGCTGCGATCCTTGCCAGAAGGTCGGTCGAGATGAAGTGATAGAGCGTCGCCGCGCAGTCGTCGGCGATCGTCGGGCGAGGCTTTCGATTGTCGCCGACCGGCTGCAGCCAGTCGCCGAAGGTGAAGCCTCGGGCGCCCCAATGCGACGGCGGGCGAACCAGGGGACCATCCGAGATCGACCAGACAAAATCGACCCAGCGCACCATGGAATCCAGGCACTCCGCCAGAACGGCCCGGTCGCCGTAATGGGTGTAGAGCACCCAGGGGATGACGACGATCGCGTCGCCCCAGCCGGTCGAGCCGGCATAGCCCGGGAAATTGGCCGGATGCAGACGCGTCGGATCCGGCGAAAAATGTGAGACGGCGCCATCCTCGCGCTGATCGGCCATCACATCCCGCAGATACTTTCTCAGGAAGGATTGGCTGTCGCTCAGCCAGCATGCGGTTGCGGCAAAGACCTGGGCGTCGCCCGTCCAGCCGAGGCGTTCGTCGCGCTGCGGGCAATCGGTCGGCACTTCGACGAAATTGGCGCGCTGCGACCAGATGGTATTTTCGACCAGACGATTGACCAGCGCATTGCCCGAGGTGAAACCGCCGGCGGGCTCGGCCACAGACGAGATCGGGATGGACGCGATTGCGAGGATCTTCGCATCGCCCGTAATCGTCACCCTGGCATAACGGAAGCCGTGGAAGGTGAAATGCGGCGCGTAGGTCTCGTCGCCGTCTCCCCGTAGCGTATAGACGGTGTGCGCGGCAGCCGTGCGATAGTTGCGATTGTCGAAATGACGGTCGGGACCGAGAACTTCCGAATGCTCCACCCGGACTTCGGCGCCGGCAGTGCCCCGGACGGTATATCTAATGTAGCCGCCGGCATTCTGGCCGAAATCATAGATCGTCCTGCCCTCATCGTCGATCCAGTTTTCGACCGCGGCGAGTGGCCGCAGCTCGCGCACCGCAGCAGTTTCATGCGCGACGAGCAATGCCCTGTCGAACGGCAGTCTCTCGGTGCCGTGGCTCTCCAAGTAGCTTTCCTGCCGGGCATCATAGATTTCGCCGAAATAGATCCCCGACTTCAGAATCGGCAAAACACCGCTTCGCCATGTGGTGTCGGTGGAAAGAAGGGCGCCATCAGCTCCGATCAGATCCGCAATGGCGCCGATCCTGTCACCCCAGCAATTCGGGATCGCCTGGGCGCCCCACATCAAGGGCGATCGGTACCATCCGTCGGCAAGCCAGATCTCGATGCGGTTGAGGCCCGGCTTGAGCAGGTTCGAGACATCATACCGCTGGTAAGCAAGGCGATCGTCGTAGTTCGTCCAGCCGGGTGTCAGCAAGTCACCGCCGACGCGAACGCCGTTGATGAAGCAGCGATAGAGGCCAAGTGCGGAGATGAAGAGATCGACGGGGAGCCCCGGGCCATCATGCTCGAAAGTTTGAGAAACGAAGCTTGCCGCCGTTCCCTGACCGCCATCCGATAGCGGCGCGATCATATCCCCGGACCAGGTACGCGAAACGAGGTTGCCGCTGATGGCTGCCGGCTGAAAGTTCATCAAGTCCTCCCGACGAGTTGTAGAACGTTCTCCATATAACGTTCTACATTTTCTTCGGAAGCGCAATAGAATTTTCGTTACCAGTCTGCCATGGTGGTTGTGCGGGCGATGTTGACGACCCGCCGCAAGCCAGAGATTTCATGTCAATCGAAGAAAAACAAAAGCCGCAACGGAATGATCGCGTAACGATCCGGACCGTGGCAACTCACGCCGGCGTATCGGTCGCAGCAGTTTCCAAGGTGATGCGAAACGCCTATGGCGTCAGTGATGCACTACGCGCAAGGGTGACTGATTCCATCGAAGCACTCGCATATCGCCCCTCGCGGGCAGCACGAGGGCTGCGTGGCCGGAGTTTCACCATCGGCGTGCTCCTGATCGATATCCGCAATCCTTTCCTTCCGGAGGTGATTGCCGGCGTGAACGGGGTGCTGGCGCCTTCGCACTATCAGGCGATGATCGGGGTCAGCGATGCGCGCGTGCAGCTGGAGACGTCGTTGATCGAGTCGATGATCGACTACAAGATGGATGGCCTGATCCTCGTTGCGCCGCGTTTGCCCTCGGACATCCTCGCAAAGTTCGCAGTCCAGATACCGATCGTCGCCGTCGGTTACCACGATGCCAGCGCTACGGCCTTCGATACCGTCAATGCCGACGATCAGCGCGGCGCGGAGATCGCGGTGGAAGCGCTTCTTGCCTGCGGCTATCGCGACATCGAAATGCTGAGCCTTGGCGAGCGCCAGGGGCACGCGGTCTCCGTCGTCCGCCAGCGTGAGATCGGGTTTCGCCGGGCGATGCAGCGTGGCGGGCTCGGCTCCTCGCCAGCGATCGGCAAGATTCCGATTGCCTCGCCAAAGCGGGAAGAGGCGATGCGAAAATTCCTATCGAGGAAGGACAGGCCGCGCGCCGTATTCTGCTGGAGCGATCTCGACGCGATCACCCTTCTCAGCCTGGCTATGGAGATGGGCGTGCGCGTCCCCGAAGATCTCGCCGTCATCGGATACGACAATTCGCCGACCGCAGCACTCGGCCTCGTCAATCTCGCAAGCATCGATCAGTCGGGCAGGGAACTCGGTCAGGTCGCAACCCGGGCCCTCATTTCCAGAATAGAAGGCCGCACCGCTTCCGAGCATATTTTCCAGATACCGTCGCTGGTCAGCCGAAACAGCCTGGCCCGTTCCGGCAATTCCACGGACAGATAATAGCGACGACGGCCGGCTTGCCGGTGTTGCTGCCGTCGTTTTCAGTCGGATTGAGGGGGACTGCCGCAAGACTGCCGCACGACCAGGCGACACGGCAATCTGGTGATGCCGGCAGGGACCGGTTCACCCTTGGAGAGGCTGAGGATTGCCAGGCCGGCGCGATGGCCCAGTTCCTTCAACTCCATGTCGATGGTGCTGAGCGGCGGGCGCGTTTGCCGTGCGACGACCTCCCAATTGTCGAACCCGACCACGGCGACATCCGTGGGAATCTCCACATTGAGGTCGCGCAGCGCGTCGATGACTCCGCGGGCGATCTCGTCACTGCCGCAGAAGATGGCGTCGGGCTTTGGGCCGGGCCGGGCAAACACCGTCTGGACGGCTTCGTGACCCCATTCCTCCGACCACTCGCCGAACATCGCTTCGGCACCGTCGCCGCAGGCATCAAGATAGGATTGGGCGCGGATGCGAGCGGCGAGATAATCCCGCGGCCCGGTGATGTGCAGGATCCGCGATCGACCGAGTTCTTTCAGGTGGTCGACGGCGAGGCGGGCGCCCTGTTCGTCATCAGGGAAGAAAGTGACGCTGTCGGCCGGCCCCTCGGCAAAGACGTAGACGACGGGTATCGGCAAGCGGGACAGCTGGACCGGCGGCTTGAGGTCGAGGCGGGTCGCGGTGAATATGATGCCGTCGACCTGCCGGTCAAGAAGCGCCTCCAGGTGCAGCTGGGCGAGCCTTGGATCATTGTTCGTGGCGCAAAGGAAGACGGAAACGCCGTGATCGACGAGCACCTCCGATACCCCGGCCGCCATCGGCAGCGTCAGTCTGCCATAGGTGTCGTTGGTCAGCATGCCGATCGCATGACTTCGCTTGCTCAGCAACCCACGGGCGAGTGCGTTGGGCCGAAATCCGATTTCTTCCGCCACACGCCGGACCCGCTCGCGTGTCTCGGGCTTCGTCCGGCCAGTGTCGTTCAGCGCGTTCGACGCCGTCGAAATGCTGACGCCTGCAGCCTTCGCCACGTCGTAAATCGTCCGTCTCCGATCGCCGCTATTCTTCAAATTCCGCCTCGTCATCGGTTCGTGATAAAAGCTTTTAGCAGAAAAAAATGTGCTGTTAAAAGGTTTTATCAAACGGACATCAGATTTATGCACACAGACTGTCGACAGCCAAAAATTTCTGATCTAACGTCCATTTCGTCCGACGGCCTTGGGCCTGAACGAGAAAAAGGGGAACAAGCATGCTTCGACTAAAAACAACGATCACTGCTCTTGCGCTGCTGGCAAGCTCTTCTCTCGCCGGCGCCGAAGAAATCACCCTATGGGTGCGCACGTCGTCCGGCGCCGTCCTTCAGGGACTGGCAGACAAATACAATGCCGCACATTCCGACAAGGTCAATGTCACCCAGATCACGGCGGAGCAGATGGTGCCGAAACTCGGTGCGGCGATTGCCGGCAGCGCGGCTCCTGACGGCGCCGTGCTCGACCTGATCTATCTCCCGACCTTTGCCGCGGCGGATGGTCTCGAGGATATCTCCGACTTCGTGAAGGGCTTGCCCTATTCCTCCGCGATGAGCCCGTCGCACATCCGTCTTGCCACCTATGACGGCAAGATCTATGGCGTGCCGGCCCTGCCGGATGCCTCGATCATCGCCTATAACACCGATCTGTTCACCAAGGCCGGCCTCGACCCCAACAAGGCGCCGGCATCGATGGAGGAGGTCGCCGCCGATGCGAAGAAGATCGCCGCGCTCGGCAACGAGACCTACGGCTTCTATTTCGTGGCAAATTCGGGAAGCTGGCTGATCTACGACTTCCTGCCGCATCTGTGGGCCGCCAATGCCGATGTGCTGAGCGATGACGGCCGCAGCGCCACGGTCGATACGCCGGCGCTGCGTGAGACCATCGCTGCCTATCGCGATATGTGGAAGGCCGGTGCGATCCACCCGACCTCGCGTTCCGGCAACGGCAACAATGCCGTCGAAGCCTTCGCCTCGGGCAAGGTCGGCATCCTGATGACCGGCTCCTACATCGTCAATCTGCTGACCAGCAAATATCCCGACGTGAAATTCGCCGTTGCGCCGATCCCGGGGCCGAAGGGTGGTGCATCGAGCTTTGCCGGCGGCGACACGCTGTCCCTGATAAAGGGCATCAGTGAAGAGAAGAAGAAGGTCGCGCTCGACTTCGTCAATTTCTACATGCAGCCCGAGCAGCAGGTCTATATCACCCAGGAATCGGGGATGCCGTCGCGCACCGACCTCGCAGCGGAAGCCTATGCGAAGTTCGACCCGCGCAATCTCGTTGCCTACGATATCCTCGCCAAGGCGCGCACGCCCTACACTTTTTCGTCCGATGAACTCTTCGTCAGCCGCACCGGGCCCTTCCTCAACCTGATCCAGGGCACGATCTTCGGTGACGACGTCGACGGAACGATTGCCAAGACGCAGGCCGACTTCACCCGTATCCTTGAACGTACCAATCCGAACTAAGCCAACGCGTTTCGTCAGGGTGTCCGTGGATGCCCTGACGTCCATTTCACATCTCGACATTCAAGCGGAAGGAGGAGTTGCGGTGGTATCCTCGACACTTCGCAGCCGGAGGCGCGCAATCGCGACCGGAGAAGCCGAGCCAAAGGGTTGGCTTGGTCTTGCCTTCATCCTGCCGGGCTTGCTGTTCATCGTCGTGCTTTTCCTCGTGCCGCTTGTCATGACGGTCTGGATGAGCTTTTACAATTGGCCGCTTCTCGGCCGGACGAAGTTCATCGGCTTGTCCAACTATGCCGAACTGATCGGCGATACCCAGCTCTGGCATTCCCTGGGTTTCACGCTGCTCTACACTGTGCTGGTTACGGTTGCGATCTTCCTGGTGGCCTTTCCTCTGGCGCTGCTCGTCGACCGGCCGCTGCGGATCGCCGGCTTTTTCCGCACGATCTATTTCATGCCCGTCGTCATCGGCTTCGGGGCAGCCTCGACATTGTGGATGTGGCTGCTCAATCCCGATAGCGGCGTCTTTGCGCAGCTGCTGCGCGGCGCGGGCATCATCGACAGCGCCCCGAGGCCGCTCGAAAGTTTCTGGCCAGCCCTCGGCGTCGTCATCCTGATGGTCGTCTGGAAAACAGCGGGCTTCACGATGATCATCCTCCTGACCGGCCTTCAGAGCATATCGAACGACGTCATCGAAGCCGCCAGGATCGACGGCGCCAGCGTCTGGAGCCGGTTTCGCCGGATCACGCTGCCTTTGATGAGGAACTCGGTGGTGCTGGCGCTTGTCCTCAACGTCACCTCGTCGATGCTGGCCTTCGACCAGTTCTTCATCATCACCCAGGGCGGCCCCGAGAACAGCACGATCTCGGCGGTCTTCTCGATCTATCTCGCGTCGTTCTCATCCTACCGTCTCGGTTATGGCTCGGCGATCTCCTTTGCCCTGCTCGTCGTGCTGGTGGCGATCAGCGCCATCCAGTTCGTCCTGCTGCGCCAGCGGCCGGAGGAGGGTTGATGGAACGGCTCAACCACAATCTCGCAGGGAAGCCGGCGAGCGAGCGGCTCGGTTATCTCGCTTTCGTTCTGACGGCATGCGTCTTTGCCGTCTTCTTCGTGATGCCGATCGTCTGGTCTTTCGCCAATTCCTTCAAGCCCGCGGCCGCAGCACTTGCCGATCCGGCAGCGCTTTTCTCGAAAGCCTTCTCGCTCGAAAACTACCGTCGCCTCGAGCATGTCGGCGCCGGCTGGTACGTCTATGCCGGCAATTCGGTGCTGATCGCCGCCGGAACGGTGATCCTGACGGTGCTCGTCGCGGTGCCGGCGGGATACGGTTTTTCGAAGTTCCGCTTTCCCGGCCAGTCGCTGCTCTTCGTGCTGATCATGGCAACGATGATGATCCCCTTTCAGTCGATCCTGACGCCGCTTTTCCTGATCCTGAAATTCCTCCACCTGCAAAACAGCCTTCTCGGGCTGGTGCTGATCTACGTGACGTTCCAGCTACCCTTTTCCGTCTTCATGATGCGCAACGCCTTCGACGCGGTGCCAAAGGCGCTGATCGAGGCGGCGCGGATAGACGGTGCGTCGCAGGCGACGATCCTGCGCCGGATCATGCTGCCGATCGCGCTTCCCGGTGTTGCCACCGTTGCCATGTTCGCCTTCCTGAACTCCTGGAATGAATTCCTTGCCGCCCTCATCTTTCTGTCCGACCAGAACAAGTTCACGCTGCCGATCATGCTGGTCAATGTTTCGTCGGGCATCTATGGCATCATCGACTGGGGCGCGCTTCAGGCCGGCATAGCCGTGACCATGGTCCCCTGCATCCTGCTTTTCCTTCTCTTGCAACGATATTACGTGCGCGGCCTGACGGCCGGCGCCGTGAAGTAACAGCGCTCGTCCCGCTCAGGAGTCCTCATGACCAGCTCACCTCGTTTTCAACCGGCACGCGCTGCGGGACGGCAGCGATACAGGCCCGCCGACCATTCCAGTGTCGTGTTCCGTGGCGGTTTCTGGCAGAGTTGGACGGAGACGGTTCGCAACGTCACCATCCCGACACAGCACAAGCGGCTGGAAGAGGAGGGATTCCTCGAGGTGCTCGATTTTGACAAGCCGGCCGGGCCGCTGGTGCGCCCGATCCAGCCGAGCGGACTGTCGATGCAGCATTTCTTCGATTCCGATTTCGGCAAATGGATCGAGGCCGCAAGTTACACGCTGAAGGCTCACCCGAATGCGGCGCTCGAAACGAAGATCGATGCTATCGTCGAAAAACTCGAGAAAGGGCAGATGGCAGATGGCTACCTCAACAGCTGGTTCATTCGCCGCGAGCCGGACAGGCGTTGGACCAATCTGCGCGACCTGCACGAGATGTATTCGATGGGCCATCTGCTGGAGGGGGCCGTCGCCTATTACGAGGCGACTGGAAAGCGTCGCTTCCTCGATGTGATGATCCGCGCAGTCGACCATATCATCGAAACCTTCGGTGCCGAACCCGGAAAGCTCAGAGGTTATGACGCCCATGAGGAAATCGAGTTGGCGCTGGTCAAGCTCTACCGGGTGACGGGCGATCCGCGGCATCTGAAGCTTGCGACCTATTTCGTCGACGAACGTGGGCGAATGCCCTCATATTACGACGAGGAGGCTCGCAAGCGCGGCGAGAGCCCTGAGGATTACGTCTACAAGACATATGCCTATAGTCAGGCCCATTTGCCGGTGCGCGATCAGCACCAGGTCGTCGGCCACGCGGTTCGCGCCATGTACCTGTTTTCTGCGATGGCGGATCTCTCCCGTGAGAACGACGATCCGACATTGAAGGAGGCCTGCGACCGGCTTTTCGACAATCTGGTCAGCCGCCAGCTCTACGTGACCGGTGGCCTTGGCCCGTCGGCATCCAATGAAGGGTTCACCCGCGAATTCGACCTGCCGAACGAGACGGCTTACGCCGAGACATGCGCGGCCGTCGCGCTCGGCTTCTGGAGCCATCGCATGGCGCAGGTCGATCTCGACAGCAAGTTCACCGACAGGCTGGAAACGGTGCTTTACAATGGCGCGCTTTCCGGCATCTCGCGCGACGGCGAGCGTTATTTCTATGAGAACGTCCTTGAAAGCCACGGGCAGCACCGCCGGTGGAAATGGCATTACTGCCCCTGCTGCCCGACAAACATCGCCCGTTTTATCACGTCGCTCGGCCAATATTTCTATTCGACTGATGATCATCAGCTCGCCGTCCATCTCTACGGCACCAATTCCGCCGAGCTGACAGTCGGCGACAGCTTCGTGCGCCTGATCCAGGAGACGCAATATCCCTGGGATGGCGACATCAGCCTGCGGTTCGCCGTCGAGCGGCCAAGCCGGTTTCAGCTTCGTCTTCGGATCCCCGGATGGTGCAGGCAGGCGCAAATCTCGGTCAACGGCGTTGCCGTCGATCTCGATCAATGCGTGACGAAGGGTTATGCCGCAATATCAAGGGAATGGCGCAATGGTGACGAGGTGCGCATCGGCTTCTCGATGCCGGTCGAGCGCATCTACGCGCATCCTGCCGTCTCCGAAGACGGCGGGCGCGTCGCGCTGCGGCGCGGGCCTGTCGTCTATTGCATCGAGGAGACGGACCTCGGCGGCGAGCCGCAGCGGCTCCGCCTGCCGGCATCTGAGGAAATTTCTGCCCGTTACGATGCCTCGCTTCTCGGCGGAGCGACCGTCCTCGAAGGCACCGCGCTCGAAGCCGATATATCCGATTGGCAGAATGCGCTCTATCGCACCGCGCGCCCCGCGCTGAAGGAGCGGCCTTTCACCGCGATCCCCTATCACCTCTGGGCCAATCGCGAGCCCGGAGCGATGGCGATCTGGTTGCACGAGGTCTAGGAGAAAACCATGGCACGGCTGGAACTCAAGAGCATCGTCAAATCCTATGGCATCTACGAGGCCGTGCGCGGCATCAGCCTTGACATCGAAGACAATGAATTCGTCGTTTTCGTGGGTCCGTCGGGATGCGGAAAATCGACGACATTGCGCATGATCGCGGGTCTCGAACACATCACCGGCGGTGAGATCGTGATCGGCGACCAGGTCGTCAACCGGCTTGGCCCGGGCAAACGCGATATCGCCATGGTCTTTCAGAACTACGCGCTCTATCCGCACATGACGGTGCGGGAGAATATTTCGTTCTGCCTGGAGCAGCAGAAGCTCGCCAAGAGCGAGATTGACGCCCGTATCATCAGGGCGGCGGAAACCCTGCATATCAGCGAGCTCCTCGGCCGGCGCCCGGGCCAGCTTTCGGGCGGCCAGCGCCAGCGCGTCGCGATGGGGCGCGCGATCGTGCGGAACCCGAAAGTCTTTCTCTTCGACGAGCCGTTGTCCAACCTCGATGCCAAGCTTCGCGTACAGATGCGCACGGAGATCAAGCGGCTGCACCAGCTGTTGCCGACGACGACCGTCTACGTCACGCACGACCAGGTCGAGGCGATGACCATGGCGGATCGTGTCGTGGTGATGAATGGTGGCATCATCGAACAGGCGGGACCGCCGCAGGCGCTCTATCATCGGCCCGTCAGCCAGTTCGTCGCCGGCTTCATCGGCTCACCGTCGATGAATTTCCTGTCGGCGACGCTGCTATCAGGAGACAAGGGTCTCGTCGTCAAACTGACTGACGGCAGCGAGCTTCCGGTGCCGAAGGCGCGCGCCGGCGACTATGCCAGCCATGCCGGTAAATCAGTCGTGTTCGGGATCAGGCCGGAATCGATCACCGACCGCCAGGCCCGTCCTGGTTATGCCGACATCGAAGCTAAGATCGATCTTGTGGAACCACTCGGGCCGGAGACCATGGTCTATTTCGGCATCGGCGAGGCAAGTCTTTGCGCCTGCATCGATCCCGAGAGCGGGCCCAGGCCGATGTCGACGATGCCGCTCTCGTTCAACATGAACCAGATGCATCTGTTCGATCCGGCGACCGGCCGGTCGCTGGCGCTTGCCTGAACCGCAAACACGGAATGGCCGGCAACCGCGAGGGTCGCCGGCCTCGATGATCAGGCAGCCTGGCGGATCTTCGAAGGACGCGTGGCAGCGGCCTTCTCGACCATCGCGGTGACTTCGGCGCGTCGGGCGCCCGAAAGCGGCAGGCGCGGCATGCGAACGCGCTCGGAGCCGCGGCCCATGATCTGCTCGGCAAGCTTGATCGACTGCACGAGGTCGTGTTCGGCATCGAGGTGCAGAAGCGGCATGAACCAGCGATAGATCTTGCGGGCCTCTTCCCAGTCGCCGCGTTCGGCGGCGGCAACGAGCTGTACGGATTCCTGCGGGAAGGCGCTGGTCAAGCCCGAGACCCAGCCCTTGGCGCCGAGCATCAGGCCTTCAAGCGCCACGTCGTCGAGACCTGCGAAGATATCGAAACGATCGCCGAATTCATTGATGAGATCGGTGAAGCGGCGCGGATCCGGCGCGCTTTCCTTGACCGCCTTGATGTTTGGCACATCGGCAAGCACCTTCAGCACATCGGCGCCGATGTTGACGCGGTAGGCCGGCGGGTTGTTGTAGAGCATGATCGGCAGCGAGGTCGCTTCGGCGACGGTACGGAAATGCGCGATCAGCTCTTCGGGCTTCGGCACATAAACCATGGCCGGCAGCAGCATCAGCCCGTCGGCGCCGAGTTTTTCGGCGTCGCGAGCATAGGCGACGGCACGGCGCGTGTCGAATTCGGACACGCCCGTCACCACGGGAACGCGGCCGTTGACGACCTCGACGGCAGCTTTCAAGATCGTGCGCTTCTCCTCGGGGTCCAGCGAATTGTTCTCGCCGCATGTGCCCATGACGATCAGTCCGTTGACGCCATCGTTTACAAGCGCGTCCTGGACGCGCTGGGTCGAGGGCAGATCAACGGAAAGATCATCGTTGAACTGTGTCGTTACGGCGGGAAATACGCCCTTCCATCCTGTGGTCATTGATCGAGCCTCGTTGAAACTGGTTGCCTTATATACAAACTGTCGACAAGATTCAATGATGTGAGCTTACATATTTGAGACCCCGAAGACCGACATTGCGAGAATCGGCCGAAACGCAATACAAGGCTCTAACAAAAGAGGGCGGACGAATGCGGAACGACGCGGAAAATGTGCGGGTGCGCGGCTCTGGCACGCAGAGCGTCTATGTGACGCTCAGGCAGGAAATCCTGTCGATGGCGCTGGAACCCGGCAGTCCGCTCGACGAAGTGCGGCTGTCGGAGCGTTTCCGGATGTCGCGGACACCCATTCGAGAGGCGCTGTTGCGGCTCGCCGCCGATGGGCTCGTCACGACGCTGCCGAACAGGAACACGATCGTCGCAACGATCGATTTCGCAAGCCTGCCCACCTATTTCGAAGCGCTGACGCTGATGTACCGGGTGACGACGCGCGGCGCGGCGCAACGGCGAAACGGCGAGATCATGAAGACCATCCGCCGGCATCAGAAGGACTTCGCCGATGCCGTTGCCGCGCGCGATGCCTATGCGATGATCGAGGCCAACCGCGAATTTCACGTCGCGATCGCTGAACTAGCCGGCAATTCCTATTACACGGCCTTCTTCGCCAGGCTGCTCGACGAGGGCCGCCGCATCCTGCGCCTTTACTACTCGACATTCGACGACCGCCTGCCGCGCCAGTATGTCGACGAACACGAGGAGATCATCGCCGCAATCGAGGCCGGTGACGTCGAGCGGGCCGACCAACTGGCGATCGCCCACGCCGGGCAGATCGTCCGCCAGATCCAGGAATATATTGCCCGCGACCTCGACCGGCCGGTGGCGATCAGCATGTCCTGACGCGACGAGAGCAATGAACCGCTCGAGCCTCAAGAGGCGAGGGGGCCGCCTTGCTCTCTGACCAAGGTCATCAGCCGGCGCAGGACAGCCGCTGACTGGCGAACACCGTCATGCTCGAATTCGTTGGTCACCCATGCCTGCACATTGGCGACGTGGCGCGCTGTTTCGAGCGAAAGCCCGGCATCGACATACATGTCGTCATGATAGATGACCGCGGCGACCGGCACCTCGTTTGCAGCGAGACGTGCCGGAGCATAGAGCGGGGCGTAGTGCTCAAACGTTGCCAGCGCCTCGACACCTGCCCTGAAGGCCCTAAGCGAGCGAATTTCCTCGAACATCCAGGGATACATCATCTCCCCCGTCAACAGCAGCGGCCGCCGGTCGCCGGCAAAGGCCGGATGCTCGGCGCGGATGCGTTCGGCTGCCCAGGCAGTCGGCGTCCCGGCCTGGCCATAGATGCTTTCCTGCAAAACGGCGAAGAGCGGATTGTCGTCATATGAGGTCAGCGACATCACCGACGCGAGGAAGCGCTCGGAGAGACGTTCTTGTTTGGGACCGGAGAAAGCCTCGTCGACCAGCCAATGGATGTTCTCGTAACCCGGCGCCATGCCGAAATCGATGCCGATGGTCTGAAAGCGGCGAACGGAGAGGCGATCGCCATCGGGCAACCGCACCTCATTGGTCTCGATATAGTCGGCGATCCGGCCGATGCGTTCGGCATCCCCGGGGTAGCGGCGGTAATAGGCGGCGTTCTTTTCGGTAACGCGCGGGTAGGTGCGCCGATAGACATCATCGGCCGTCGCCCCAAGGCCGGCAAGGCCGCCGGTGACATAACAGGCGGAAAGTCCCTCCGGCGCCTTCGAGAGATAGGTGAGTGTCAGGAAGCCGCCATAGCTCTGGCCAAGCGTCTGCCAGCGCCCGCCGCCGAAGACGGTTTTCCTCACATGTTCGCAATCGGCAACGATGCTGTCGGCACGAAAGAGGCTGAGATAGTCGGCTGCGGCCCTGCCGTCGGCAAAGTGCTCCATCGTCGCACTTTCGATCCGGCTGCTGCGCCCGGTGCCGCGCTGGTCGATCAGGATAACGCGGTGCGTCTTCAGGGCTTCGGCAAGCCATGGCGGCCCGCCGTTGCTCGGCCGCGGCGACTTTCCGCCAGGACCGCCTTGAAGGAAAGCCAGCAACGGCAGTGTTTCACGACGGCGGGCGGGATCGCACACTTCACGTGCAAAAATCCGGATCGTCTCACCCTCCGGCTTCGACCAATCCAGGGGCACGTCGACCATATGATCGCGCATCAGCATGCCCGGTGTGGTGTATTCGACCGCCATGGCTATCTCCTCACTTTTCATGTCGACATATTGCCTACAGCGGCATTAGTGTCGGTTCAAGATCCTGGCTGCAAGGCGAGGGTTTCATCGATCTCGAGGCGCAGGAAAAGCAGGAAAACAACATGTCGTGGCAGCACCCCGTACCCCGCATCACTGAGGACGAACGGCAGAACCGCCTCGCCGGGCTTCGGAAACTGATCGAAGCCGAAGGATTGGCTGCCGTGCTTCTTGGGCCGACCGAAAGCCTCCACTACTTCACCGGGCTCGTCTGGCATCCGAGCGAAAGGTTCCTCGGCGCGCTCGTCATGCCCGCGACCATTTCCTACATCGTTCCGGGGTTCGAGCGCAGCCGTGTCGAAACGCTGCCACATCTGCCGGGGGAAATCCTGGTCTGGGAAGAGGAGGAGAGCAGCGCCGCTCTCATCGCCCGCCTTGTTGCCCAGCGCGGCAGACTTGCCCTCGACGATGGCTTGCCGCTTTTCTTCTATCACGCATTGGCAGCGGAGATGGGCGCGGCAAGGCTTGCCGATGGCGGGCGGCTGATCCGCGACCTGCGTTGCATCAAATCGGCTGCAGAGCTTGCCCTCATTCAGTATGCGATGGACCTGACGCTCGACGTCCACAAGCAAGTGCATGGGCTTTTGAAGCCGGGCATCAAATCATCCGAGGTGGTCGAATTCATCGACCGACAGCATCGCCAGGCCGGCGCCGATGCCGGCTCGACGTTCTGCATCGTCTCCTTCGGCGCGGCGACCTCGCTTCCGCATGGCGCCGACGGCGATCAGGTCCTTGGTCGCGACGACGTCGTTCTCGTCGATACCGGCTGCCGGATCGACGGTTATCATTCCGATATCACCAGGACCTATATTCTGGAGGACGGCAACAGCGCGTTCGAACGCGCCTGGTGGATCGAGCGCGAGGCGCAACAGGCCGTCTTCGACGCAGCCCGGATCGGCGCCGCCTGCTCGAGCCTCGACGATGCGGCCCGCAAGGTGCTTGCCAAACACTCGCTAGGCCCCGACTATCGCCTGCCGGGTTTGCCGCATCGCGCCGGTCATGGCCTCGGGCTCGAGATCCACGAGGAGCCATACATCGTTCGCGGCAACGACGCGCCGCTTGCCGCCGGCATGTGTTTTTCCAATGAACCGATGATCGTCTTCCCCGGGAAATTCGGGATCCGGTTGGAAGACCATATCTACATGACCGCCGAGGGACCACGCTGGCTGACCAATCCAGCGGCGGGACCGACAAAGCCATTCTCCTGAGAAGGCCCAATCTCGCCCGCTCAGGCAGCGCCGATTTTCAAGTGGCTGTCAGGCTGGGCGACCTTGAGGAGATCATCGCCGCGATCAAGCCTGACGATCGCTCACGCCGCGCAGATCGTCCGACAGCACCAGGACTATATTGGCCTCGATCTCGGCCGGCCGCTGGCGATCAGCGTAGCCTGAAGCGACCGGATTGAAGAGGTGGAGGCTGCCCCGGCCCGCACATTAGCGAGAGGTGCCGGAAATTCGATCCGTAAAGTATTACTTCGCAAACATTACTTGCTTTCTGGCGTGGTAAAAGGTTGACTATGGTTAACCCTATAGTCTCGAGGATAGGATGATGGATTTGTTTAGAAGGGAGGGGGATGACCAGGCTCAACTGAAGAAAATGACACTAAATAGCAGATATAGAAATATAGCGGCGATGCTTTCGATTGCAGTGGTTGCCCTGTCTATATTCTTGATATCGATTGGCGCTTTAATTGAGTTTTTTCAACCCGCATTTTTGTCAAACGTCATTCTCGACGACGTCCCTTTGCACTACATCGCCTGGTTCATGATAACCTTCGGGATCACTATCGCCGTCATCAACGTGATTTTGGCGGCAAGGCGGGAGATCGAGCAAGAGACGGCCGAAAGCATGCTTCCATCGGACGCAGCCGAGATCAAAAGGCAGGCTTTGCGTGACCTTCGAACACATCGAAACGGCTATGCTCGTTCCTCCAGGGTTAATCAATATCTCTGGAATTTTCTCACCTTGGCGATCATCGTTTTGAGTGGCCTTTCATCATTGTTTTCGGCCTATGGACCGGTTGTCCCGAATTGGCTGCCAATGACCGCTTCCGCGCTCGTGGCGCTTTTCGGCGTCATAATGGTCCAATTTCGCGTCAGGGATGTCTGGCAATTGAGAGAGCAGGGCAGGATTGAAGCGGAAATGCTGGTCGCCGATGCGCATCTCATTGAGACGACAGACAACCTTGCAACGCTCAAACAGGTAGCCGCCCTCAGAAGGCGCGCCCATGCACTTGAGATGAAACAGCTCAACCAGCTCTTCGTGGAAACCACAGAAGCAAATCGGTAAGTCACTCTCGGCATATGGCGGGACCGTTCTTCTGAGCGGACATATGCCTCGTCGCTCGAGCACGTGTCGACTGACGCTCCACGACTTTGACAACGAACCGATGCCTCACGACGGTCCCTAGTGTCAGCGTTCGCCTTCTATTTCGGCCCTTCGCTCTGCGCCCGTGCCGCGCTCGATGGCTATTGCCGCCTTGCCGGCATTTGCTTCCTCGAGGCGATGCGCCGCAACCTCGTCTGCGTCGGTAGGCTTGTTTAACTGTTCGATCTGTCCGGTAAACACGCCCTGATCACCCGGAGCATCAATCACCCCGTTCCCCCAATGGAGATGTCTTCCAGGTGAGCATGACGCTCTATTGGAACGGTTTCTGCGCGTCCTGAGTGGATCCCGGGACTCAAGAAAGAAGCAATTGAGACATAGTTCTTTGAAGCAAGCTTCGATAACCACCGCCAAATCTCGACACAGATGACTTTCCGCTCCGCAAAGCGGCACCGCAGAATATTTCGATGTGCCTTGGACACACGACACTCCGGATCGAACTGAGGTCGAACTCTAATAGCTGTGTGGATGTTAAGCGCGGTTAAGGAAGTGTAAAGTTTGGTAAAGGTTCTCTCTGCGACACAGGCCAGGTACGCTGTTGGCCGAGAAAATGCAGGACGCGCAGGCGGCGCGGGGCCGCCTGCGGGGTAACGCGTCCCGCGGTCTCGTTCCGGGGGGGAATTCGACCGAAGAGGTGGTCAAAGGCATCGATGCCTTTTCCCGATCCGCGCCAACTCAACGAGGGATTGCGGGCCATGTCGCTGCAATCCGGTTTCAGCGCGTATTATGTCATGGCAGGATCAGTAGCGGGACGAACGTTAAGTGCGGTCAAGTTAGTGTTAAGTTAGGTAAAACTTGGCTGCGCGACTGTATTTGTGCTGTATGGCTTGCCGGGATTGAGAGCGGATAATGCGAATGAACAAGGTTCTCCTTATCGACGACGATGCCGAGCTGACGACGCTTCTGCAGGAATATCTGGTCGAAGAAGGATATGAGGTCGTCACGGATACAGACGGGCGCGCCGCCATTGCCGCGGCGGCCGGCAATACGGTTGATATTATCGTGCTCGACATCATGATGCCTCGGATGAACGGGATCGAGGTTCTGCAGAGGATCAGGAAGCTCAGCCAGGTTCCTGTGCTGATGCTGACCGCAAGGGGCGATGACGTCGACAGGATATCGGGTCTCAATCTCGGCGCCGACGACTATGTGCCGAAGCCATGCTCGCCGGGCGAACTTGCGGCGAGACTGCGCGCCATCCTCCGCCGGGCGGGCCAGCCGGCAGCCGGTGCTTCGATCGACATCATAAGGGCGGGAAAACTCGTGATCCATCCTGGCAGCAGGATCGCCGAATGGCGCGGCGAAATGCTTGGACCTGACCGGCACGGAATTCAGCCTGCTCGAGGTCCTCGCCCGCAGCGCCGGCCAGCTCGTGTCGAAGCAGGACATTTCGAAGCGGGCCTTCGGCAAGCCGCTGACCCCGTTCGATCGCCGGATCGACGTCCATATCAGCAGCGTTCGCCAGAAGCTCGGACTGAGGGAGGATGGCCAATCCTGGATCCAGTCCGTTCGCGGCCAGGGCTATCAACTTCTCGTGGACTGAGTATGCCCCGGCTTTTCTGGAAATTCTTCACGACGATCTGGTTGACGATGGCGGCAACCGTCGGCGTTATCATCCTGCTCGTCAATTTCCTCCAGGGCGTTCCTTTTGCGCGCGAACTGGAGGAAGAGCGGCGAGTGATTGCCCTGAATCTAACCGCAAACATGCTCGCCAGAGATGGCGAGGATGCTGCCGCGCATTTCGTGCGCGCAAGTGAAGAGACGCTACCATCTGGTCTGACGATCTCCAAAACGGCGAAAGCCGATGCCTGCGCGGTTCAAAAGACCGTCGACACACGATTCGTCCTGAAGGACGAGGTTTGCTACCAGATTTCCCTGCCGGCCAAGGCGACGTTCACGTTCGAGAACTTCGGTCCGTTCTTGCCGTGGCTCACGATCCTGATTTCGAGCACGATTTCGGCAGGTGCACTCGCCCGATATCTCATTCGTCCCGTGGTGCATCTGCGCGATGGCTTGAGCGCGCTCGCCCATGGCCGCTTCGATTTCCGCATCGGTGACAAGATGGCCGGCCGAAAGGACGAGGTTACCGCGCTTGCGCATGACTTCGATTCCAGCGCCGCCCGGCTTCAGGAGCTGCAGGATGCGCAGCAGAGGCTGTTCCATGATGTCTCCCACGAGCTGCGTTCGCCTTTGTCCCGCCTGCAGGCCGCCGTCGGCGTGCTCCGGCAGAGCCCGGCGAAACTCGGCGCCATGCTAGACCGCATGGACCGGGAGGTCGAACGGCTGGATGCGCTGGTCGGCGAAGTTCTGACGCTTGCCAGGTTGACTGCCGGATCCAGCCGGCCGCTGAAAACGCACGCTCTTGATGTCATCGAGCTGCTCAACGAAATTCTCGGCGATGCGGCATTCGAAGCTCAGGCGCGGGAGGTCTCAATCACAACCAGTGTCGAGGGCGTTTTCCGAGCCGAAGTCGAAGGCGAGCTCATCTACAGGGCGCTCGAAAACGTCGTCCGCAACGCCGTCAAGTACACAGCCGAGCATTCGCGCATATCCGTATCGTGCGAGACGACAGACGAGCGCCTCAAAATCTGTGTCACCGATCAGGGGCCAGGTGTCAGTCGAGACGAACTCGAACGGATCTTCCAGCCGTTCTCACGCGGAAACGAGGCTGTACCGAGAGGTGGATATGGCCTGGGTCTGGCCATCACCAGACAGGCCATCGAGCGCCATGGCGGGCGGGTACATGCGTCGTTGCCGGATGCCGGAGGTCTGGCAATCACCCTGGAGCTTCCCCGAAAGCCGACACTCTATGGTTCGGCTGACGACCAAGCCTGATCCGGCCCAGCGATTTTACCTAACTTTACAGTGTCTTTACCGCCATTAACGTTGGCGTCGCTAAGCCTGAACCCACGATCCCGGTTCAGAAAGCTCGCCCGTGAATCCGTCGCTCTGCATGAACCTATCATCGCTCCGCTACGCCGCATCGGCGGTCACGCTTCTGCTGGCAGGCTGCGTCAGCGGCCCGGATCACGTACCCCCAGAGATGCCGCTTCCTGCTAAATTCAAAGAGGGGAGTACCAAGAGCAACGGCGATGTCGTGGCGGCGCAGTGGTGGACGGCTTATCGTGACAAGCGGCTCGACGGCCTGGTGGCTCATGGCCGCAGCGAGAACCTTGATGTCCTGCAGGCGCTCGAGCGCATCAATTCGGCTTCCGCCAATGTCACGGTTGCCGCTGCCGGTGGCCTGCCGAGCCTCGATGTCGGCGCATCGCACACGGTATCCGGTGAGAAGGGTTCTGAGCGTACGACGATCGGTACCACGAATGAGACAGGTGGCGAGGCCAGCCCTTCCTGGCTGCTCGACATCTTCGGCCAGTACCGTCGCTCGAAGGAGAGTGCGATCGCCTCGCTGGGGGCCGCCTATGCAACGGCCGACAATGCAAAGCTCACCTTCCTGAAAGACCTGGTCGAGAGCTATATCGACGCCCGCTATTATCAGCAGCGCATCGCGCTTTCGCAGGCGAATTTGAAATCCCGCCAACAGACTTACGAACTCACGCAGCTGCAGCTCAAGGCGGGTGCGGCCTCCCGCCTCGACGTCGTTCAGGCCGAGGGTCTGGTACAGTCGACAAAGTCCGACATTCCTGGCCTCGAACAGAGCTTCACCGAATCGGGCCATCACATTGCCACTCTGCTCGGGATGCCGGCGGCCTCGCTGATGGGCGAACTGCAGAAAAGCGCCGGCCAGCCGGTTTTCCGCGGCGACATTCGGGCCGGCATTCCGGCCGATCTCATCCGCAACCGTCCCGATATCCGCAAGGCGGAACGCGAGCTGGCGGCGGCTGTCGCCGATATCGGGGCCGCGGAAGCCCAGCTCTACCCGTCGATCTCTCTATCCGGCTCGATCTCGCCGAGCTGGGTCAAATCATCCGGTGCAAGCGGCGGAACTCTGACCAGTTGGACCTTCGGGCCGACACTCAACCTGCCGATCTTCGATGGCGGCAAATTGCGTGCGAATGTCGACATCGAAAAATCCGATGCCAGGACCCAATATCTCGCCTGGAAAGCGGCGGTGCTGAACGGGGTCGAAGAGGTGGAAAATGCGCTGTCGGCTGTTCGCCGTGACACGCAGACGCTCGAACCGTTGCGCAGACAGGTGCAGACGGCACAGGAGTCGCTTGCGCTTTCGACCACGAGCTACAAGGATGGCGCCTCGTCATTGCTCGATGTCCTGGAGGCGCAGCGGTCGGTCTCCGATGCCCAGGAGAGCCTTGCCGACACCGTGCAACAGGTTGCCAAGGACTATGTGGATCTCTACGTCGCCATCGGTGCCGGCTACCTCAACCGAGAGAACGCCGCCTCCAAGCACACCGCAAAGGCGGGCTGATTGGTGGCGCATTTGCTCTATCGCCCGGCCACATCGAGAATGCGGGTCGCGAGCTTGAGATGCGGCAGGTCCAGCATGCGCCCGTCGAGCTGGATGACACCCGCGTCTGGGCTGGCGGCGAAGGCGGCGGCGACTTTCTCGGCCCAGGCGATCTCGGACGGATCCGGCGTGAAGGTGTGATTGATCGTTTCGATCTGGCTCGGATGGATGGCCATCATGCCGGAAAAGCCGTCGCGCCGGGCTCGGCCGACATAGGCCCTGAGACCGTTGAGATCGTGGAAATCGGGATAGACGGTGTCGATTGCCGGAACGGCGGCGGCATGGGCTGCGAACAGCGTGAGCGAGCGGGCAAGCTCGTAAGGCGGCGTGTAGCGGCCATCCGTCCTCCGCGCGGTCGTAGCCCCCATCGCGGCAGGCAGATCCTCAGCACCCCAGGTCAGGCCGCAGAGGCTGGTCGCGACATTCCGGTAGCTGCCGATCTCGAAGATCGCGGATGGCGTTTCGGTTGCGATCGGCAAGATGGGCATTGCAGATGCAAGAGAGCCTGCAAGCTTCAGCACCGAAGCGGCACCCTCGGCCTTCGGCAGCACGATCGCAAAAGGACGAAGGCCGCTCAAAGCGGCAAGGTCGCCTTCGAATTCTGGCGAGGCGAGGGGATTGATGCGGATCAGGAGAGCGGTCTCGCCGGCATGATGCAGGACGAACTCGTGCACTCTCTCGCGCGCTTTCGGCTTGTTTAGGGGCGCAACCGAATCTTCCAGGTCGAGAATGACGGCGTCGGCGCCTGAGGCGAGCGCTTTTTCGAAACGCTCCGGCCGGTCACCGGGCGCAAAGAGCAGCGAGCGCAGCCTCATGACGGTTTCACCTTCAGCATTGCCGTGCGCAGGCACTGGCAGACGATCTCGCCGCGCTGGTTCAGGGTGATATGCCGGAAGGTGACGATGCCGGCATCGGGGCGGGAGTTCGAGCGACGCAGCTCCATCACTTCCGTTTCCACCCGCAGCGTATCGCCGATGAAGACCGGCTTTGGCATCGTTACCTTGTCATAGCCGAGATTGGCGACGAGCGTGCCGAGCGTTGTGTCGCCGACCGAAAGGCCGACGGTGAGGGCAAAAGTGAAGGTGCCGTTGACGACGATCCGGCCGAATTCGGTGCCGGCCGCATAGTCGGCATCGAGATGCAGCGGTTGCGGATTGTGGGAGAGCGTCGTGAACAGCAGATTGTCGGTCTCGGTGACCGTGCGGCGGATGTCGTGGGCGATGCGGTCGCCGACCGTCCATTCGTCGAAATAACGGCCGGCCATCAATCCTGCTCCTTCACAATGCTGACGACCAGCTGGTTTTCCGAGACCCTGATCCCCGAGGAAACCTGCAGCTTTTCGACGATGCCGTCGAAGGGCGCACGCAGAGAATGTTCCATTTTCATCGCTTCGACCGTTAGCAGGCGGTCGCCCTTGGCGACACGATCGCCGTCGGCGACATCCACCGAAATGACGAGGCCGGGCATGGGCGACAGGATCGCGCCATCGCCGGCACTCTGACTTGCCTCGACCTCGCTGGCGACGGGCAGGCTGATCGGCCAGGCATTGCCGGCCTCGAAAAGCACCGTGGTTTCACCGATCGTGATGGTATTGGCCTCAAACTCCGGACGCGATTGCCCCCAATGGAGGTGATCGCCAATACGGATGCGCACCCTCTTGTCCTCTGCGCCGGCGATGCGGAACCCGGTCAGCGCGGTCCAGGGATTACCATCGGTGTTCTTTAAAAGCGCCGTGGCCGCGCTATCGATTGCAGTTTCGCTCGGCTCCGTCGCCACAAGCCTTTCGTCATGACGATCGAGAAAGCCGGTATCGATCCGAGCTGCGCGAAAATCCGGATCGATGGCGATGCGGGCGAGAAGACCGGCATTGGATCTGACCGGCCACACCTCGATGCCAGCGCAGGCGGCTGCGAGCTTCGAAAGTGCGGCCTCGCGGTTCGGCCCATGCGCAATGATCTTGGCAATCATCGGGTCATAGAAGGCGGTGATTGCATCGCCTTGTTCGACGCCGCTATCGACGCGGACTGTTTCTGGCAGGCGTAGATGTTCGAGCCGGCCGATCGACGGCAGATAGCCGGCGGCAGGATTTTCGGCATAGAGCCGGGCTTCGAAGGCCCAGCCGTTCATGGCGATCTCGTCCTGCATTTTCGGCAGGGGTTCGCCGCTAGCGACCTTCAACTGCCAGAGCACCAGATCCTCGCCAGTAATTGCCTCGGTGACCGGATGTTCCACCTGCAGGCGGGTGTTCATCTCCATGAACCAGATGCGATCTTCGCGAAGGCCTTCCGAGGCATCGGCGATGAATTCGATGGTGCCGGCGCCGACATAATTCACCGCTCTTGCGGCTTTCACCGCCGCATCGCAGATCACTGCCTGGGTGGCGGCATCGAGACCGGGGGCAGGGGCCTCCTCGATGACCTTCTGGTGACGGCGCTGCAGCGAACAATCGCGTTCGAAGAGATGAACGCAATTTCCGAGCTTGTCGGCGAAAACCTGCACCTCGATATGGCGCGGATTGGCGATATAGCGTTCGATCAGAACGCGGTCATCGCCGAAGGCGGCAGCCGCCTCACGGCGGCAGGAGGCGAGAAGTTCGGCGAAATCCTGTGGGCGATCGACGCGGCGCATGCCCTTGCCGCCGCCACCAGCGACCGCCTTGATGAGCACGGGATAACCAATGATATCAGCCTCGGCCGTCAGCCTCTCTTCGCTCTGGTCCGCGCCCATATAGCCGGGGGTCACGGGCACGCCTGATGCCTGCATCAATTCCTTGGCTGCGTCCTTGAGCCCCATTGCCCGGATGGCGGCAGGGGGCGCGCCGACCCAGATGATCCCGGCCTTTTCCACCGCTTCGGCAAATCCGGCATTTTCCGAAAGGAAACCGTAGCCGGGATGGATCGCGGCAGCGCCGGTTTTCCGGGCGGCATCGAGGATGCGTTCCTGCGAGAGGTAGCTTTCGCGGGCCGGCGAGGGGCCGATGGCGATCGCCTCGTCCGCCTCCCTGACGAAGGGGAGGCCGGCATCGGCCTCGGAATAGACGGCGATGGTGCGGATGCCGAGCATCTTGGCCGTGCGGATGATGCGGCGAGCGATTTCGCCCCTGTTGGCAATGAGAAGGCTTTCCATCATCGGCGCCTCACATCCTGAACAGGCCGAAGCGCGGCCCTTTCGGGATCGGCGTATTCAGGCAGGCGGAAAAGGCAAGGCCCAGCACGTCCCGGGTCTGGCGCGGATCGATGATGCCGTCGTCCCAGAGGCGAGCCGTGGCATAATAGGGATTGCCCTCGGCCTCGTAGCCGGCGCGGATCGGCGCCTTGAAGGCCTCCTCCTCTTCAATTGGCCAATTCTCACCGCGCGCCTCCGTGGAGTCTCGGCGGATCGTGGCGAGCACCGAGGCCGCCTGTTCGCCGCCCATCACGCTGATGCGGCTGTTCGGCCAGGTGAAGAGAAAGCGCGGGCGATAGGCGCGGCCGCACATGCCGTAATTGCCGGCGCCGAAGCTGCCGCCGATGATGACCGTGACCTTCGGCACGCTCGCGGTCGCAACCGCCGTCACCAGCTTTGCCCCATCCTTGGCGATGCCGCCGGCCTCATAACGGCCGCCGACCATGAAGCCGGAGATGTTTTGCAGGAAAAGCAAAGGCACGCGGCGCTGGCAGGCAAGCTCGATGAAATGCGCGCCCTTCAGCGCGCTTTCGGAAAACAGCACGCCGTTATTGGCGATGACGGCGACGGGCATGCCCCATATGCGGGCGAAGCCGCAGACCAGCGTGGTGCCGTAGAGCGGCTTGAACTCATGCAGTTCCGAGCCATCGACGATCCGGCCGATGACCTCCCGCACATCATAGGGCGAGCGCACATCCCCCGGGATCAGGCCGCAGAGATCCTCGGGATCGAGTTTGGGCGGCCGTGGCTGCTGCAGGTCGATATCAATGGCCTTCACGCTGTTGAGAGTGGCTGCGATATCACGCACGAGCAGCAGCGCATGCTCGTCGTTTTCGGCGACATGATCGACGACGCCGGAGCGACGGCCATGGGTTTCGGCGCCGCCGAGCTCTTCGGCTGAAATGATCTCGCCGGTCGCGGCCTTCACCAGCGGCGGGCCGGCGAGGAAGATCGTGCCCTGATTGCGCACGATGACCGTCTCGTCGGACATGGCGGGCACGTAGGCGCCGCCGGCGGTGCAACTGCCCATCACGCAGGCGATCTGCGGGATTCCCTCGGCGGACATCTGCGCCTGATTGTAGAAGATCGCGCCGAAATGATCGCGGTCGGGAAAGACCTCGGCCTGGTGCGGAAGATTGGCGCCGCCGCTATCGACGAGATAGATGCAGGGCAGGCGGTTCTGCATGGCGATCTCCTGCGCCCGCAGATGTTTCTTCACCGTCATGGGGAAATAAGCGCCGCCCTTCACCGTCGCGTCATTGGCGACGATCATCACTTCGCGGCCGGACACGCGGCCGATGCCTGATATGATGCCGGCGCCGGGCGCCTCGTCATCATACATGCCGTTGGCGGCCAGCGTGCCGATCTCCAGGAACGGGCTGCCGGCATCGATGAGCAGCTGGATGCGATCGCGCGGCAGCAGCTTGCCTTTGCCGGTATGGCGCTCGCGCGCCGTTTGCGATCCGCCCTCGCGCGCTTTCGCCGAACGATTGAGGAGTTCGTCGATCAGGGCTTTATTCTTGCTGGCATTGGCCTTGAAGCTGTCGCTGTCGCGATCGATCGCAGTTGAAATCACCGTCATGATGCAATGAGCTCCCGGCCGATCAGGTAGCGGCGGATCTCATTGGTGCCGGCGCCGATATCGTAAAGCTTGGCGTCGCGCAAAAAGCGTTCGACCGGCCATTCCTTGGTATAGCCGGCGCCGCCGAGCGCCTGGATCGCTTCCAGCGAGACCTTCACGGCGTTCTCGCTGGCGAAAAGGATCGCGGCAGCAGCATCCGTGCGCGTCGCGCGGCCGGCATCGCAGGCGCGGGCGACGGAATAGACATAGGCGCGCGCCGAATTCAGCGCCACATACATGTCGGCGATCTTGCCCTGCATCAGCTGGAAATCGCCGATCGCTTTGCCGAATTGCTTGCGATCGCGCACATAGGGCAGCACGACATCGAGGCAGGCTTGCATGATGCCGAGCGGCCCGCCGGCAAGCACGGCGCGCTCATAATCGAGGCCGGACATCAGGATCTTCACGCCTTCGCCTTCCCTGCCCATCAGCGCCTCGGCCGGCACCGCGCAATCCTCGAAGACCAGTTCGGCCGTATCGCTGCCGCGCATGCCGAGTTTGGAAAGCTTCTTGGAGACGCTGAAACCGGGCAGGCCTTTCTCGATGATCAAGGCGGAAATGCCTTTCGGGCCGGCCGCGGGATCCGTCTTGGCATAGACAACAAGCACATCGGCATGCGGCGCGTTGGTGATCCAGAATTTGGTGCCGTTCAGAACATAGCGGTCGCCTTTTTTCTCGGCACGCAACCGCATGGAGACAACATCGGAACCGGCGCCGACCTCCGACATGGCGAGCGAGCCGACATGTTCGCCGGAGATCAGCTTCGGCAGATAGCGGCGCTTTTGTTCCGGCGAGGCCCAGCGGCGGATCTGGTTGACGCAGAGATTGGAATGGGCGCCGTAACTGAGCCCCACGGAGGCCGAGGCGCGCGAAACCTCTTCCATGGCGACGACATGATCGAGATAACCAAGACCGGCGCCACCGAATTCTTCCTCGACCGTGATTCCATGCAGGCCGAGCGCACCCATCTCGGGCCAGAGCTGGCGTGGAAACGTGTTGCTTTCGTCGATCTCCGCGGCCAGCGGAGCAATATGATCGGCAGCAAACCGCGCCGTCGTTTCACGGATCGCGTCCGCGGTTTCGCCGAGCGAAAAATCAAACATGGCACTCCTCCCGCTGAAATATGTAGCGCGGGTTGCGGCGGGGTCAAAGTGCCCTTGAATGATGCGGCCGAAGAGCCTTGCGAATTCTTGTTGAGGGCGCGTGAGCGTCATTTTCTTGAAAATATGGAAAATATGGAATATATGGAAATTAAATCGGAGACGATAATCATGCGACAGTTCACGACAGGTGATCTCAATAAACAGATTGGTGATGTCACCGATGTCGCGAGCCGCGAGCCGGTTATTCTTACCCGCCACAACAAGCCACGTTTCGTGCTGATGAGCTATGAGCACTATCAGCGAATGCGCAGCGGCGGGGATCCGCGTCGTGCCCATCACATTTCGGAGATGCCGGACGAGCATGCCGAATTGTTCGACGAGGCGATTGAGCGGCTGGCGCGCGGTGAAAGCTACGACGATGAACCATGAGTTTCGTCCTGGCGAGGTGATAACCTATCCTTATCTCTGGGCATGGCAACAGCAGCGTGGTGAGACCGAGGGCGCAAACAGCGCCCAGTCTGTGTCGTCATCGCGATCCGCAGTGCAAGCGATGGAAACACCCATCTCGTCCTTCTGGCAATCACCACACAGCCGTCGGAAGCGGGAAGGGTTGCGCTGGAAATTCCCGATATCGAACGCCGGCGCGCCGGTCTCGGTCATCTCAAACAGAGTTGGATCGTCGTCGACGAATACATTTACGATATCGTCGAGCGATCCTGGTACCTCGAGCCTCATCAGGCGGTTCTTGGTCGCTTCAGCAAGTCCTTCATGATGAAGATTGCCGCCATGTTCGCGAAAGCGCGAGGCCAGTCAGGGCGGGTCAACAGATTCGACTGACATGCCCTCGATTTCCGCTCCGTCCCGCCGAAAGGCTTCGGGGCTCTTGTCCATCCATTTTCGGAAGGCCCGGAAGAAGGCGCTCGGCTCGGAATAGCCGAGCTGCACGGCAATCTCGCCGATGGTCTTCGGCGTGTTCAGCAGCAGTTCGACGGCGAGGTCGCGACGGATGTCGTCCTTGATGGCGGCATAGCTTTGTCCCTCGTCGCGCAGGCGGTGGCGGAGTGTGGAGGGCGGCATGCGCATATCGGCGGCAAGCTTGGCGAAGTTCGACCAGGCAGCCGGCGTGGCCAGATTCAGTCGGCGGCGGACGGCGGCGGCGATACCGGCATCATAGCGATAGCGCACCAGAATATTGGCGGGCGCGCCGCGCAGGAACTGTTTGAGCGCCTGTTCGCTGCGCGCCACCGGCAGGTCGAGCAAGGCACTGTCGAAGCCGAGCCGGCTGATGGCTTGCGAGAAACGCACAGGGGCGCCGAAGAAGAGCCGATAGTCGGCGCCTTGTTTGGGTTCCGCGCAGCGGAAATCGACGAGCCGGATCGGAATGCGCCGGCCGACCAGCCAGCAGATGATGCCGTGCAGGATGATCCAGTAGGTGCGGTAGGCGAAGCCCGAACGTGGGCTGCCGGCATCGCTGAGCTCGATCTCGGCCAGACCGTCGCGGATGACGAGCCGTCCCCGGGGATCGTCGAGCACGACATCGAGGAAGCGCAACGCCCGGCGGAGCGCCTGACCCAGCGTCGGCGCATGTAGCACAGAGTGGCAGAGCAGCGTGAAGCTGCCGCTGCGCATCGGCCGTGCGCCCATGCCGAAGAATTCATCGTCGAGCTCGGCGGCGATCGCCAGCCAGAGCGCGCCATAGGTTTCTGCCGAAACCGGCTGATCGACCGGAGATGCCAGGCCGACGCGGGCAAGGATCCGCGCCGTCGGCTTGCCGAGCCGCCGCAGGCTGTCGAGTGCCTCCTCCACGAAGCCCGGCGCGATCATGCGTCGTTCGATCTCGGCCATTCCATCCTCGCTATGGCAAAACTGGCCGAAATAATGGAGCAATTCTGTCATCGCTTGCAATAGGTGGAGCGAATAGAATCGTGTCCGTCGGTTGCGCTTGGAGGGGGGTGTGGTCGGCAGGGAGGAAGAGATTCATGCTGATCCGTGGAGCAAGTTTCATCGTGACCGGCGGCGGCTCCGGCTTGGGTGCGGCAACAGTGCGCGCGCTTGTGGAGGCCGGCGGGCGCGTGACGATTGCCGATCTCAATATGCAAGCGGGCGAAGAGATTGCCCGGGAATTCGGAAGCGATGCCTGCTTCCTCAAGGCCGATGTGACCGATGGCGAGGAGGCGGCGGCGGTGGTTGCCGCTGCCGTCGAAGCCTTCGGCAGCCTGCGCGGATTGGTGAATTGCGCGGGCGTGGCGCCGGCCGAAAAGGTGATCGGCCGCGACGGGCCGCATCGGCTGGAGAGTTTTGCGCGCACGGTCGGCATCAATCTCATCGGCACGTTCAACATGATCCGGCTGGCCGCCGCAGCGATCCAGGCTACCGAGCCGGATGCGGAAGGCGAACGCGGCGTCATCGTCAATACGGCCTCGGTTGCCGCCTTCGATGGTCAGATCGGTCAGGCAGCCTATGCCGCCTCCAAGGGCGGGGTGGCGGCGATGACCTTGCCGATCGCCCGCGAGCTTGCCCGTCACGGCATTCGGGTCGTGTCGATCGCGCCCGGCATTTTCGAGACGCCGATGATGGCCGATATGCCGGCCGAGGTTCAGGCGGCGCTCGGTAAGAGCGTGCCCTTTCCACCACGGCTCGGCCGGCCGGCGGAATTTGCCGGGCTGGTGCGCCATATCTTGGAAAACAACATGCTGAACGGCGAGGTCATCCGCCTCGACGGCGCATTACGGATGGGCGCGCGCTGAGCGCGTTGCCCAGAGGAGGAAATATGACATTACAGGATCCCATCGTCATCGTCGGTGCAGCGCGCACCCCGATCGGCAGTTTTCAGGGAGAGCTGAAGGAGGCGACGGCGCCGGAACTGGGAGCAACGGCGATCCGCGCGGCGTTGCAGCGGAGCCTTGTCGAGGCCGAGGCGATCGAGGAGGTCGTCTTCGGCTGTGTGCTGCCGGCGGGGCAGGGACAGGCGCCGGCGCGTCAGGCGGCGATCCATGCGGGTCTGCCCTTCGCCACGGCGGCCAGCACCGTTAACAAGATGTGCGGCTCGGGCATGAAGGCGGTGATGATGGCGCATGACCTGATCGCCGCCGGCAGCGCTTCTGTAGCGGTTGCAGGTGGCATGGAAAGCATGACCAATGCGCCCTATCTCCTTGACAAGGCCCGTGGCGGCTACAGACTCGGTCATGGGCGTGTCGTGGATCACATGTTCCTCGACGGGCTGGAGGATGCTTATGACAAGGGGCGCTTGATGGGCAGCTTCGCGGAGGATTGCGCCGAGGCCTATCAGTTCACGCGCGAGGCGCAGGACAACTACGCCATCGCCTCGCTGACGCGGGCGCAGAAGGCGATTGCCGAAGGTTGTTTCGAAAGCGAGATCGCGCCGGTTACGGTGAAATCGGGCAAAGCCGAGCAGGTGGCGAGCTGCGATGAACAACCCGGCAAGGCGAAGCTTGACAAGATCCCGACGCTAAAGGCCGCCTTCCGCGACGGCGGCACGGTGACCGCCGCCAATTCCAGCTCGATCTCCGATGGCGCGGCAGCCCTGGTGCTGATGCGCCGTTCCGAGGCGGAGCGCCGCGGCCTCAAGCCGCTCGCCACCATCCTCGGCCATGCCACGCATTCGCAGGCACCCAATCTTTTCGCCACGGCGCCGATCGGCGCGCTGCAGAAGCTGTCCGATCGCACCGGCCTGCCGCTGTCGGAGGTCGATCTGTTCGAAATCAACGAGGCTTTCGCCGTCGTCGCCATGGCGGCGATGCGCGATCTCAACCTGCCGCATGAAAAAGTGAATGTGCATGGCGGCGCCTGCGCGCTCGGCCATCCGATCGGCGCATCGGGGGCTCGCATCCTGGTGACGCTGCTTGCAGCACTGGAGCGATACGGTCTGAAGCGCGGCATGGCCGCGCTCTGCATCGGCGGCGGCGAGGCGACCGCCGTTGCCATCGAACGGCAATAGGAGAGGGAGAGAACAGATGATCCTTTCCGACCTCCAACAGCAAATCTCAGATCTCGCCCGCGACTTTGCCCGCGACCGGCTGGCCCCTGGGGCAGCCAAACGCGACCGGGAACATCTCTTCCCGCGCGAGGAACTGAAGGAAATGGGCGAACTCGGGCTGCTCGGCATGCTGGTGCCGGAAGCCTATGGCGGATCGGATACCGGTGTGGTCGCCTATGCCGCCGCACTCGAGGAGATTGCCGCCGGCGACGGACCGTGTTCAACGATCATGAGCGTGCATAGTTCGGTCGGCTGCGTGCCGATCCTGAAATTCGGTACCGAGGAGCAACGGCAGCGCTTCCTGCCGAAACTGGCCAGCGGTGAATGGATTGGCGGCTTTGCGCTCACCGAGCCGCAGGCCGGTTCCGATGCCTCCAACCTGAAGACCCGGGCGCGGCGTGACGGTGACCATTACGTGATCGACGGCTCCAAGCAATTCATCACCTCTGGCAAGAACGGCAATGTCATCATCGTCTTTGCCGTGACCGATCCCGATGCCGGCAAGAAGGGTATCACCGCCTTCATCGTGCCGACGGATACGCTGGGCTATGAGGTGATCCGCGTCGAGGAAAAGCTCGGCCTGCATGCCTCCGATACCTGCCAGATTGCCTTCAACGGCATGCGCATCCCGGCAGAACTCAGGCTCGGCGCGGAAGGCGAGGGCTATCGCATTGCGCTCGCCAATCTCGAGGGCGGGCGGATCGGCATCGCGGCGCAGGCCGTCGGCATGGCGCGGGCGGCCTTCGAGGCAGCGCGCGACTACGCCAGGGAGCGTACGGCCTTCGGCAAGCCGATCGTCGAGCACCAGGCCGTGGCCTTCCGCCTTGCCGATATGGCGGTGCGGATCGAGGCGGCGCGGCAGCTCGTTTTTCATGCTGCCTCCCTCAGGGAAGCCGGATTGCCCTGCCTGTCGGAAGCCTCGATGGCGAAGCTCTTTGCCTCCGAGATGGCCGAGCGCGTCTGTTCCGACGCGATCCAGATCCATGGAGGTTATGGCTACATGGCCGATTATCCGGTCGAGCGCATCTACCGCGATGTGCGCATCTGCCAGATCTATGAAGGAACAAGCGACGTGCAGCGCATGGTGATCGCCCGCAATCTATAAGAACCACATCCGACCCTGCTTCCGGAGGAGAGGAGCAGGGCCGGCAAAGGGAGGAAAGAAAAAGCATGGTGGATTCCGCTCGGTTGAGCCTGCATGTTCCCGAACCCGCCGTTCGCCCCGGCGGTCAGCCCGATTTTTCCAACGTCAAGATTGCCAAGGCTGGTTCCGTGCCGCGGCCGGAGGTAGATGTCGCATCCGAAGATATCCGTGACCTCGCCTATTCCATCATCCGCGTTTTGAACCGCGAGGGCGAGGCGGTCGGTCCCTGGGCAGGGTCGCTCTCCGATGAGGCGTTGCTGACCGGGCTTCGCAACATGATGAAGCTGCGCGCCTTCGACGCCCGCATGCTGATGGCGCAGCGGCAGGGCAAGACCTCCTTCTACATGCAGCATCTCGGCGAGGAAGCCGTCAGTTGCGCCTTCCGCAAGGCGCTCGAAAAGGGAGACATGAATTTCCCGACCTATCGCCAGGCAGGTCTGCTGATTGCCGACGACTATCCGATGGTCGAGATGATGAACCAGATCTACTCGAACGAGAGCGATCCGCTGCGCGGCCGGCAACTGCCGATCATGTATTCCTCCAAGGAGCACGGCTTCTTCACCATCTCGGGCAATCTCGCCACCCAATATGTGCAGGCTGTCGGCTGGGCGATGGCCTCGGCGATCAAGAACGACAGCCGCATTGCCGCGGCCTGGATCGGCGACGGATCGACGGCGGAATCGGATTTCCACTCGGCGCTCGTTTTCGCCTCGACCTACAAGGCGCCTGTTATTCTCAACATCGTCAACAATCAGTGGGCGATCTCCACTTTTCAGGGCATCGCCCGCGGCGGTTCCGGCACCTTCGCGGCGCGCGGCCTCGGCTTCGGTATTCCGGCGCTGCGTGTCGACGGAAACGACTATCTCGCCGTCCATGCCGTCGCCCACTGGGCGGCCGAGCGCGCGCGGCGCAATCTCGGCCCGACGCTGATCGAATATGTGACCTATCGCGTCGGCGCCCATTCGACTTCCGACGATCCGAGCGCCTATCGGCCCAAGACGGAATCGGAGGCCTGGCCGCTCGGCGATCCCGTGCTGCGGCTGAAGAAACATCTGATCATCAAGGGCGCATGGTCGGAAGAACGGCATGTGCAGGCCGAAGCCGAAATCATGGACGAGGTGATCGAGGCGCAGCGCCAGGCAGAGGCGCATGGCACGCTGCATGCCGGCGGCAGGCCTTCGGTGCGCGACATTTTCGAGGGCGTCTATGCCGAGATGCCGCCGCATATCCGCCGCCAGCGACAGAAGGCGGGGTACTGATATGGCCAGGATGACGATGATCGAGGCCGTGCGCAGCGCCATGGACGTCTCGATGGCACGGGACGACAATGTCGTCGTTTTCGGCGAGGATGTCGGTTATTTCGGCGGCGTCTTTCGCAGCACCCAGGGCCTGCAGGCAAAATACGGCAGAACGCGCTGCTTCGATACGCCGATCAGCGAATCCGGCATCGTCGGCACGGCGATCGGCATGGCGGCCTATGGGCTGAAACCCTGTGTCGAAATCCAGTTCGCCGATTACATGTATCCGGCCTATGACCAGCTGACGCAGGAGGCGGCGCGCATCCGCTACCGTTCCAATGGCGATTTCACCTGCCCGATCGTCGTGCGCATGCCGACAGGCGGCGGCATTTTCGGCGGCCAGACGCACAGCCAGAGTCCGGAGGCGCTTTTTACCCATGTCTGCGGGCTGAAGGTGATCGTGCCGTCCAATCCCTATGATGCCAAAGGCTTGCTGATCGCGGCGATCGAGGATCCCGACCCGGTCATGTTTCTTGAGCCGAAGCGCCTCTATAACGGCCCCTTCGACGGCCATCACGAGCGGCCGGTGACGCCCTGGTCGAAACATGACCTCGGGGAGGTGCCTGATGGCCATTACACCATCCCGATCGGCAAGGCCGAAGTGCGGCGCGCCGGATCGGCGGTGACGGTCGTCGCCTACGGCACCATGGTACATGTGGCGCTTGCTGCGGCCGAAGATGTCGGCATCGATGCCGAGGTGATCGATCTCAGAAGTCTGCTGCCGCTCGATCTCGATACGATCGTCAAATCGGTCTCGAAGACGGGACGCTGCGTCGTCGTGCATGAGGCAACCCTGACATCCGGCTTCGGCGCCGAGGTCGCAGCACTGGTGCAGGAGCATTGCTTCTATCAGCTCGAAGCGCCGGTGGTGCGTGTTGCCGGATGGGACACGCCCTATCCGCATGCGCAGGAGTGGGACTATTTCCCCGGTCCCGGCCGTGTCGGGCGGGCGCTTGCCGAAGTCATGGAGGCCTGAGCCATGGGCGAATTCATCATCAAGATGCCGGATGTGGGGGAAGGGGTCGCCGAGGCCGAGATCGTAGAATGGCACGTGAAGACGGGAGATCCCGTCCGCGAGGACATGGTGATCGCCGCGGTCATGACCGACAAGGCCACCGTGGAAATTCCGTCTCCCGTCAATGGTACCGTCACCTGGCTTGCCGGTGAAGTCGGAGACCGCATCGCGGTCAAGGCCCCGCTGGTACGGATCGAGACGGCGGGAGATGTCGGCGAGGTTCAGTCTGCAGGGATTTCGCAGACGCCGATTGCCGGAACTCCCAAGGCCGAGATTGCAAAACCTGCTCCGCCAGCGCCAACTCCCGCGCCGGCGCCGGCGGAAAAGCCGCTTGCCGCGCCCTCCGTGCGGCTCTTCGCCAGGGAAAGCGGTGTCGATCTCAGGCAGGTGCAGGCGACCGGACCGGCCGGGCGTATCCTGCGCGAGGATATCGAGCAATTCCTAAACCATGGGACCGCGCCTGCAACGGCAAAGAACGGTTTTGCCAGGAAGACGGCGACCGAGGAGATCAAGCTGACCGGCCTGCGCCGCCGCATTGCCGAGAAGATGGTGCTTTCCGCCTCGCGCATCCCCCACATCACCTATGTGGAGGAAGTGGATATGTCCGCGCTCGAGGAGTTGCGCGCCACCATGAACGGCGATCGCAGGCCTGATCATCCGAAGCTGACGGTTCTGCCCTTCCTGATGCGGGCGCTGGTCAAGGCGATTTCCGAGCAGCCTGACGTCAACGCCACCTTCGACGACGATGCCGGCATCATCACGCGCTATAGTGCCGTGCATATCGGCATCGCCACGCAGACGCCGGCCGGTCTGACCGTGCCGGTGGTGCGGCACGCGGAAGCCCGCGGCATCTGGGATTGCGCCGCCGAGATGAACCGGCTGGCGGAAGCGGCGCGATCGGGTACTGCGACACGCGATGAGCTTTCCGGCTCCACCATCACCATCAGTTCGCTCGGTGCGCTTGGCGGCATCGTCTCGACACCCATCATCAATCATCCCGAAGTGGCGATTATCGGTGTCAACAAGATCGCCACGCGACCGGTCTGGGACGGCGCGCAGTTCGTGCCGCGCAAGATGATGAACCTCTCCTCCAGCTTCGATCACCGCATCGTCGACGGCTGGGATGCGGCAAACTTCGTCCAGCGCATCCGTACGCTCATCGAAACGCCTGCGCTCATTTTTATCGAAAGCTGAGATCCATGAAAGAGATCGTCTGCAAGCTCCTCGTCATCGGTGCCGGTCCGGGCGGTTATGTCTGCGCCATTCGCGCCGGACAGCTCGGCATCGATACCGTCATCGTCGAGGCCGGCAAGCCGGGCGGCACCTGCCTGACGGTCGGCTGCATTCCCTCCAAGGCGTTGATCCATGCGGCCGAGGAATTCGATGCGACGCAGAAGATGCTTGCCGGCAAGAACCCGATGGGCATCCGCGTCGAAGGCGCCTCGATCGATCTCATGAGGACGATTGCCTGGAAGGACGGGATCGTCGGCCGGTTGACAACCGGTGTTTCGGGGCTGCTGCAGAAGGCGCGAGTCAAGATCGTCCACGGCCGAGCCCATTTCCGCGATGGCAAGACGGTGGAGGTGGAGACGGAAACCGGCCAGCAGATCATCCGCGCCGAGACCGTGGTGATCGCCACCGGTTCGGATCCGGTGGAGCTTGCGAACCTGCCTTTCGGCGGCCGCGTGATTTCCTCGACAAAGGCACTGTCGCTGACGGAACTTCCGAAAAAACTCGTCGTCGTCGGCGGCGGTTATATCGGGCTGGAGCTCGGGACGGCCTTTTCCAAGATGGGGTCTGATGTGACGATCGTCGAGGCGACGCCACAGGTGCTGCCGCAATATGATGCCGAGCTGGTACGCCCCGTCATGCGCAAGTTGACCGAAGGCGGTATCCGGGTGTTGACGGCTGCGAAGGCGATTGGCCTTGCCGACAATGGAGAGGCATTGATCGTCGAAACGGCTGATGGCCGGCAGCAGACCCTGCCGGCGGACCGCATCCTCGTTACCGTTGGCCGCCGCCCAAGAACCGCAGGATCCGGTCTCGAAGAGCTCGATCTCGATCGTGCCGGGCCTTATCTGAGGATCGACGACCGCTGCCGCACGTCCATGCGCGGGATCTATGCGATCGGAGACATAACCGGCGAGCCGATGCTTGCCCATCGGGCCATGGCGCAAGGCGAGATGGTGGCGGAAATCATCGCCGGGAAGAAGCGGGCCTGGGACAAAAGATGCATTCCCGCCATCTGCTTCACTGACCCGGAGATCGTCAGCGCCGGCCTGTCGCCGGCGGAGGCGAAGGCGCAAGGCTACGAAATTCGCACCGGCCAGTTTCCGTTCAGCGCCAACGGGCGGGCGATGACGATGCTGTCCGAAGAGGGCTTCGTGCGCGTCGTAGCCCGGGCCGACACCAATCTCGTGCTCGGCCTGCAGGCGGTCGGAGCCGGGGTTTCCGAACTCTCGGCGGCTTTTGCGCTGGCCATCGAGATGGGTGCACGCCTGGAAGACATCGCCGGCACCATCCACGCGCATCCGACCCGCAGCGAAGCGGTGATGGAGGCGGCGCTGAAAGCTTTGGGAAGCGCGCTGCATATCTGAGGTAGACCCGATCCGGATACCGACTATCCTGGAAAGTGTCGTGTTTGAGTGGAGCGGTAGCTCTGCAGTCCCAACGGCTCTTCTACCAAGCCCCTAACGTGTGGTTCCCGCTGCTGCCTCGGGGTTGCAAATTTGGGAGAATTGGGAAACAGACGTCGGCTGAGCGGTGTTCGGAGATGTTTGAATTGGGGCCCTGTGAATTCATCCGTGGGATCGAAATGCGGCTCGATAGCTCCGGGTCTTCAAATCATGTCCGGACGAGGTTAGATCCTCTTTAAGCGTTCACCGGTGAACCGCACCGACAGCAATTTCCCTTCACCTATTCTCCCAACCATCAGAAAACTTTCTCATGACCAATCCCATCAGCGTCTATTCGATGCCCGGAACGTTTTTTTTCGATCTGGCTCCTGCTGCGGGCGGCGAGCCCTATCGCATATTCCTTTCCATTCCGGTGGAGAAACCGCCGGCGGGAGGATGGCCGCTTCTCGTCATGACCGACGGCAACGCCACTTTCCCCTTCGCGGCCGCCAGCTTGGTCACGCAGGCACCTTACCCCACGGGAACGAATGTCGGTTGGGGGGTGATCGCGGCGATCGGCTACCCCTCCGACGAGCCCTATGATCCGCTTCGCCGGTCTTGGGACCTGGGGCCGCCGCCGGTCAAATCCTATCCGCCGTTCGTTGAGGGCGGCCCGCCGGTTGTCATCGGAGGAACCGGCAAGCTGGTGGATTTCATCGAAAACGAGCTTATCCCGCGGATTGCAGAGATGGTGATCCTGGATCCGATGCGCCGATCGCTTTTCGGACATTCTTTCGGCGGCCTCTTTACTCTCTATGCCCTGTTCGAGCGCCCCGGTCTGTTTGCAAATTGGATTGCGGCCAGCCCAACCATCTATTGGGAGAGCAGTGAAATCCTCAAGAATGAGGCGCAGCGTCAAGACGCGCCCGGGAATGCACCCTTCCTGCATTTGTCCGCCGGAGAATATGAAGGCGATGAGCTGGCACCCTTCCAGTACCGGAACGAAGATGCCACTGCACGCCTGGAGAAGAGGAAGACGGAGCGGACCGTCCTCCTGGCGCGGGAGATGGCGGAGCGATTAAACGGCACTGCCGACGGATTGCGTACCGAATTCGAGCTCTATGCCGGCGAGACCCACATGTCCGTTCTTGCGGCGGCCGTGAATCGTGCGGTTGGCATCGCATTCGCCGTCCAGAGTTTGACCGACATGTGACGCTCTCTGCAGCGGCCTCATCGGTGCGTAGATCCGGCGGTTAGACGATCGTCCTTGAGACGAAACATCCTCGTGCGTGCACTCGTCAAGGCCGACCCCACAGGGGCGTTTCAGGATTACATCGTCTCTCCGTGCCGCCCCTAAACCTCATGGTCCCGACCAGGAGCAAATATGGTCACGAAAGGGTGATTATTAAGTTGACTCCAATTCTCCTGTTTGAGTAAACGGACTCGCTGCAGTGGCCGGAGGGGCGGCCGTCACACTGCTCGATATGCTCTGATAGGGGATAATATGACAGTAGGACTACAGGGAAAGCTGCGCGTGTTCACAAGCCGATTGATTGCGAGCAGCGCTTTGATGACAGTGTCGTTCGGATCGGTAGGCATTGGCTGGGCACAAGACAATGCGGCGGAAGAGGCGACGCAATTGGCCCCGATCGTCATAACCGGCAAGTCGGATCGTGTGGTTGGCCCTGATCGCACCATCGTTGCCAAGGATACCGCCACAGGCACCAAAACAGATACTCCGGTCGTCGATGTCCCGGCGTCCGTGTCGGTGGTGACGCAAAAAGAGTTGGAAGAGCGTCACGTGGACAATCTTCAGCAGGCGGTCGCTTATACCGCCGGCGTCTTTTCGGATGAGTTCGGAAACGACGATCGCTACGACTATATAAGAATTCGCGGCTTCGATCAGACGGCGCTCGGCACCTATCGGGATGGACTGGCGGCGCGCATTCCCGCCTGGTTCACGGCCAGCCGCCTCGAACCCTATGGTCTTCAGCGCGTCGAGGTCCTGAAAGGATCGACTTCGACCCTCTTTGGCCTTAACGGCCCGGGGGGACTGGTCAATGCGATCACCAAGCGTCCCCTGGATGAGAAGCATGGCGAAGTTTACACGTCTTATGGGGATGGCACCAAGGAAGTGGGTGCGGATTTCGGCGGCCCGATCGATGCCGATGGCGTTTGGACCTACCGGCTTACCGGACTTGCCAAGGACGGTGACCAAGGCTTGGATTATTCGAACGACGACCGCACCTACATTGCACCGGCACTGACGATCAAGCCGGACGAGGGGACCTCGCTCACCATTCTGACCGATTACTATAAACGCGATGGAACGGGCGCACGGGGCGTTCCGACCGGTGCAAATATCGATGTCGACACCTTCCTCGGCGAACCGGACTTCAATCGCTTCAATACGGAGCAGGTCGACATCGGATATCAGTTCGAGCACGAGATCAACGACAACCTGACCTTCCGCTCCAACGCTCGCTATACACATTTGAGCCTGGATTATGCTGAAGTCTATGGCGCATCGCTGGACCCGACGGCCAATCGAACGGCGTTCTCGGTTGACGGCACGTCCAACCGCTACGCCTTCGACAATCAGCTCCAGTACGATACCGGATGGGACGGGATCGACAGCAAGACGCTGGTCGGCGTTGATTACACCAGTGACAATACGCGCGAAAACATCCTGTTCGGCACGGCGGGGCCGATCGATATTGATAATCCGGTCTATTGCGGTCTTTCCTGCATTAACCTTGGCCCTTATGTGAACTGGCGCGTCAAACAGCAGGCGCTCGGGATCTATGCTCAGGAGCAATTGACGTTCGACGATCGATGGATCGTTACCCTGGGCGGACGATGGGACCAGGTTCACACGACCGCGGATTACCTCGATAGCGGGACAAGCGACGACGACACGGCGTCAGCTTTCACCAAGCGGGCCGGACTGACGTATAAATTTACGCCGAACCTCGCAGCCTATGCGAACTATTCGGAAAGCTTCCAGCCGCTCGTCGCGCAGACCGCAAACGGCTACGCTGTGACGGGCTCGTTGAAACCACAGCAGGGTGAACAATACGAAGTTGGCCTCAAATATCAGCCGGATGGGTTTGACGGCCTCTTCACCTTGGCGCTGTTTGATCTTACCCAAACCAATGTGCCGAGCTATGTCAGCCCTCTGGTGCAGGAGCAGATCGGCAAGGTCGGTGTGCGCGGCATCGAATTTGAAGGGAAAGCCGCAATCAACGACAGGCTCAATCTCACGCTTGCTTATTCCTATTGGGATGCTGAAATCCGCGAAGACGGGACAGGCGGCAATGTCGGTAACCGGCCTTCCCGCGTGCCGCGACATCTGGCATCGGCCTGGCTTGATTACACGATTCCGGGAGACGGATGGCGCGGTGACCTGACGATCGGGGGAGGGGTCCGCTATATCGGTCAAACCTACGGTGACGATACAAATACGGTGTCGCTTTCCAGCTATACGCTCGTTGATGCCGCGGTCAGCTACAAGGTGACCGAGGACGTGACGCTGGCCGTCAATGCAACGAACCTGTTTGACCATAAATATCTCGCCACCAGCTATTACGGAACTGAGTTCTACGGCGATCGGCGTAAGGTCGTCGGCACGCTGAAGTATTCCTGGTAAAGTGGCGGACGCCGCCTTTGTCCAATCAAGGCGGCGTCCGCATTCTGAGCGTCGAAAGAAGCAAATTATCCGCGGAGAAGCCGAACTATCGCGCCGGTATCCCTGCCGTTGTCGGGGCCGCTTGTCTGCGGATCTTCGCTGACGGAGCAAAACGCTCCTATTGATGGCGGGTTTTTCTTGCCGCGATGACAGCCACGGCTCTGCGGTGCGTGCCTCATGGCCGCCCCTCCCTACGCATAACCCTCAGCTGGCACCGCGCTTCCGCATCATCAGCATCAAGAACGGCGCTCCGATGAGTGCGGAAACGAGACCGGCCGGGATCTGGTAGGGCGATACGATCGTGCGGCCGACGAAATCAGCCGCAACCATAAGCCCCCCTCCGATCAGAGCGGCGCCAACCATTTGCGGCAGCGCGCGGGCCAATCCCGCCTCCCGCGCAAGGTGAGGTCCCATGAGGCCGATAAATGACAACGGGCCAACCGTGAGCGTCGCGGCAGCCGTCAACAATCCTGCAAGGCCAAAAAGCGCAAATCGCGATTTCGCCAAGGGTATACCGACCGCCGCCGAAGGCGACGGCCCAAGCGGAAGGATGTCAAGCCAACGGCGAGCGGCGAGCGAGACGGCAATCAGCACGGCGCCGAGCGCTACCTCCATTGCGGCGGTCGACCCGTCGATAAGATAGGTGGACCCGCTCATCCACCGCATCAGCAGCGCTGCTCTCGGATCTCCCGTCGAGCTCAACACGCCGACGACGGCATCGACCATCGCGCTTAAGGCAATGCCCGCCAGCAGGACTCGCTCAGGCGCAAACGCCGATCGCCGGGAACTGACGAAGATGACAAAAAGAACGCTGATCGCACCGGCCACGGCAAACGCAAATTGCCCGGAAAACCCTGGAGCGACGGCAAACAGGGCAATTGCAACACCGAAGGTCGCGCCGGCACTGATCCCCAGAACTTCGGGACTTGCCATTTCGTTTCCGGTCAACCGCTGAAGGATCGAGCCCGCGACCGCAAGCATGGCGCCCGATGTCAGGGCGGCGAGGATTTTAGGTATCCTGATCGCAAGAACATCGACCGAAAATTCGCCTGATGTAAAAGCCCAGCCGCCGTTGATGTCGCGTCCGAGAAACGCGCTGACCATCAACAGGACGAGCAGGCCGGCGGCAGCGACGATGACCGGTCGGGTTCCATCCCATCGACGTGGCCGTCTGAACACCGGCGATTGCCGTAGCCTATGACGGATCTTCAGCCGCGGCAGGAGCGCGAGAAGCAGCGGCGAACCGAAGATGGCCGTCACCGCCCCCGTCGGCAAGAAATCACCAAGTCCGCCGGCGACAAGTTGCAGGATGGAGTCGGCGAAGAACAGCAGTCCGGCGCCGATCAGGGGAGACCAAAGGATGAGCTGCGCGGGACGCCGTGCTCCGGACAATCGCGCAATCGTCGGCGCGACCAGTCCAATGAAACCGATGACCCCAACGGCGCTCGTGACAAATGCAGCAAGCGCGACGGCAAGGGCGACGACAACGAAACGCAGGCGGACCAATCTGACGCCGAGTGCCGTGGAACTGCTCTCGCCAAGATCGAGCAGCGAAAGCGGTCTCATCACGAACGCGCAGCCGATGGCGATGACGGCCAACTTCCAAAGAAGCGACAAGGGAATGACCCAGCTTTGCTGTGCCAGCGAGCCGGCGCCCCAGATGAACAGGCTCGAGAGGTAGCGCTGGTTCAAATAGGTCAGGATGGCAGCGAGGCCACCGCACCATAGACTGAGAACCAGCCCCGACAAAACAAGCGAATAAGGCGAAAAACCACGGCGCGCCCCCAAGCTGACGACGATCGCAGCAGCGGTCGCACTGCCAATCAGAGCGACAAGATCGCGGCCGGCGCCAAGCAGGTCGGGGAGAAATAACGATGTTACCACCAGCGCCAGGTTTGCGCCGGCCGATACGCCGAGGGTGGTAGGATCGGCGAGCGGGTTTCGCAAAACTTGCTGAAACAGCGCCCCGGACAGGGCAAGTGCGCCTCCGGCAATCAGCGCCGTCGCGAGGCGGGGAAGCGTCGAATAGGTGAACACCATTCGCGTGACATCGTAATCCGGTCGAGCCATTTCTGACAGCGCAGGAGCGGCAAGAAACCACGCTGCTACGCCTCCACCGCACATCAGGAGGAGGAAGACAATTGCTGGCCCGATATTGTCGCGGCGGGATACCATCAAGCTTCCTTTTCCAGAAGATCTGTCAAAAGGCCCGCAAAACGCATGGCCTCGTTCACCATCCCGAACATCAGGGCTGGCGGCAGAATCGACAGATGGCCTGGACGCGCAAACGAAAGCCTGTTCCACAGGGGGCTCTGAGCGAGTTTCGGAAGAACGTCCGGAGGAATCGGGTCAAATGCGATCAGACGCGCGTCCGGATCGGTAATCTTGGAGAGATCTTCAATGCCGATCGTTTCAAAGCCCCAGTAGTTCGACTCTCTGGTCCAGGCATTCCGGACACCGATGCGCTCTAGCACATTGTGGAACAGTCCGGGGCTCGAGTAGATGCGGGCATGGCGGGCATCCATGAAGTTCACCAGGGCGACCGGCGGCAGGTTCTTGCCCACCAGGCGGCTGCGGCATTGCGCAAAGAAGACGTCGGCGCGCGCCAGGAACTGCTCCGCTTCATTCTCACGTCCAAGCTCAATGGCCAATTTACGCGTTGCCGCGATGGCAGCGGTAAGAATAGGTCCAATGCCCGGCGTAAAGATTTCCAGCCGAACGACTTTCGCCACCGCCTGCAGCTTGGGCAACAGCTCATCCAGGTAGGGTGTGGTCAAGATAATGTCGGGCTTCAGCGTGACGAGAATTTCAAAATTGACCTCGAAAGCACTGCCGATATCGACGACGGATTTTGGCATCGGCGGTTCGACAACCCATCTGTCCCAATCGGCAAGGTCCGAAATCCCGACCGGAGGCAATCCGAGGGATAAAAGAGTGGACGCAAGACCGTAGTCGAGACTGATGATCCTCAGGCCCATCGACTGTGCAAACAGCGGAGATGGTATGAGCGAGGCCCCGGCGAACTGCAAAAAGGATCGCCGCGAAAACCCCATAGAACGGCCGGCCTCAGCAAACATAGGCGAGTGGATAGGGCAGATTGGGCGCGGAGATCACATCCATGTCGATCCCATAGATCGCTTGCAGCGTATTCGGCGCGAGGATCGCGCCCGGTGTTCCGCTGGCAACCACGCGACCGCGTTTCAATGCATGGATCCGATCGCAGAAGCGCGCGGCCATGTTGATGTCGTGGAGCACGATGACGACACTCCTTCCGCCCTCATGCGCCAAGCGTCGCACAAGCGAGAGCACCTCGACCTGATGCGCAACGTCGAGTGCCGCAGTCGGTTCGTCGAGCAACAGGCAGCGAGCATCCTGGGCGATCAGCATCGCAATCCAGGCACGTTGCCGCTCGCCGCCCGATAGTGTCCCCATGATACGGTCGGCGAACGTCTCGATATGCGTGGCTCGAAGGGCTGCCTCGACTTTCTCTTCGTCGTTCCTGGTGAAGCGGCCGAGCGCTCCGTGCCACGGATAACGACCGCATCCCACAAGCTCGCGGACCGTCATTTCCGATCCGGTCGTGACATCCTGGGGCAGATATGCGACCGAACGCGCAAAGGCGCGTTCGCTATACATCCTCAGATCCTGGTTCCCGTAAAAGATCGATCCCGTGCTCGGCGCAAGCTGGCGAGCCAACATTTTGAGAAGGCTGGATTTGCCGGAGCCGTTGTGGCCGACCAGTGCGACAACTTCTCCTGCCGGAAATTTAAGACTGACGTCGCAGAGAATTTCGTTCCGCTCTATCAAAAGACCTATATTTTCGGCGACAAAAGTTTCAGCCGTTCGAGGCGGATCTTGCATCGGGAGTATAGCCACGTGACTTCCTTTAACCGGGTGACAGGTCGGTACTAAAGATGAGAGCGGCAATCAACTATTTTCGTTAGTCCTCCGCCTAGCTCCCTCGTCATCTCGTGCGGCGGCCTCGGCTTTCGGCCGGCAACGCCGGCTTTGTGCCGCCTCACGTTAAGAGGGGAAGAGGAAGTCAAAATCCTCTCCAGCGTGTGTAGTTCCGTTGATTATCATTATTTGGCCGTCGCTTGACGGATCTTTCGCAGTTCAACGGAGAAAATATATGCAATCTAAGATTGTGTAAAGTGGCATAAGCTGAATTATGGAACTACGCTATCGGCTTTCAGTCGAACTTCGACGACACATGGTAAGCTCCATTTAAGTGCTGACGACTGCGTCACCATTTTTGCGGCCTTTCTGGAGGCGAAGGGCCCTCCCGGGCCCTTCGGATCAGTTTGAAGATCGGCCGTTCAGCCCCACTTCATTTCTCCCTTGGCAACCTTGGAGCCGATGTCGAGCGCAACGCCCATGCCGAGACCGGGGAAGCGGGCTTCCATGGCGGCCTTCAGCGCGGCGGAATCGGCTGCCTTGGCGAGTTCTTCCTCGAAAGCGAGCAGATAGCTCTTCGTGTGTTCGACGGCGGACAGATCGGTTGCCGCTTCCGGCGTCATGTGGCCGGGAACGACGATCGTTGGCTTGCGAGCGCTGATTTTGTCGAGGGTGGCCACCCAAGAGGCACGCTGCTCCGGAGCCTGGGTGTCGGCCGTCCACACATGGACGCCGGAGAAAATCATGACGCCCCCGAAAACGGCGTTCAGCGATGGCACGAACAGGTACCGGCGATTGCTTAACCCTGCTTCGGCCGCGACAATCTCGACTGTTTCGCCATCAACTGTGACGCTTGGAGCGTCGAAGGCTTCCGGCATGACGATGTCTGCAAGGGTCTGCGGGCCGTTCTCCTTGAACTGCGGCCCCCAAACGGCAAGCTTTTTCTCGATATTGCCCTTGATCGCTGCAATCGTATCGGAAGCGGCCAGCACTTTTGTGCCGGGAAAGGCTTCGAGGACCGGCTTCAGGCTGAAGTAATAGTCCGGATCGGACTGGCTGACATAAATTGCGGTCAGCGTCTTGCCGGTGGCCTTGATCGCCTCCGCCAGCGCACGGCCGTCGGGATAGGTGAACCCGCCATCGATCAGCAACGCTTCGCTGGCGCCGGTCAGCAGCACCGGAGCGCGAAAGAAGCCATTCTGACCGGCGGGGAAGTGCTTCCAGGCCAGCTTTGATCCGGCCGCGTTGCCGAGATCGGCAGGCGCAAAAACGGCAACGGCGCCGGCTGCGAGGGTGGTTTTCATGATTTCTCTCCTTGAATACATGGTTGTCTCCGATGTTCGCCAGTTTCGATTTTCTGCTGCCGTGAGGGTTGCCCCCCGCAGGTCGGTAGTTCATGGAACGGTCTGCTGAAAACGAACGATCACGCTGCCTGAAGCTCGGCAGCAAGTCGGTCAAAGCCGCCGAACAAGGCATCGCTGCGCAGCACGCGGCGCTTATCGCCGTCGCTGACCAAAAGCGCCGGGACACCATCCGTCCGGAATGCAGCCATGAGTTGGCGGGACTTCCCGATCCTGTTGCGATAGATTTCGAGCAGAGCCTCGTCCGGAGCCCGGACACGAGCGGCGGAATCGGAAAAGCCGGCCTGATCGAGAACGTCGGCCACGACAGCGATCTCCGAGGTATTGCGGCCGTCAACATAGCGAGCGCTTTGAAGTGCCTTCAGGGCATCGCCTTCCCTGTCGAGTTGCGTCACCCCGACGGCTATGATCCCAAGCGTCGCAGGGGCGGAGTCGAACATACCGTCTGCGCCCCCGAGAACCTGATCGCGATAGAGCTGGCTGAAGACCTGTCCCGTGAGCCGGTTGATCCGCTGGTCATTGTGCCAGGCAAAGGCTGCGAAACGTTCATCCAACGGACGGGCGCCTTCGCCCGCGAAGAGCCCGGTGGGCGCAAGCTCGACGGTGAGATTGTCAAGCTTGGCCATTTTGTCGAGCGCGGGCGCCGCACCATAGCACCAGCCGCAAAGCGGATCGTAGAGATAGGTAAGATGCATATCGGACCATCCTTGAGCGATGGACAACAGATAGTGCACTTTTATTGAGTGATAAATATTGTTAAATGTGACAGAATGTATGTCAAAAACTTACAATCAAATGGAAGAAGGTTATGGAGGCTGTCAACCTCAATCGGCTGGCCTATTTCGCAGCCGTCGTCGATACCGGCTCGTTCACGAAAGCTGCCGAGCGCCTCGCAATCACGAAGACGGTCGTCAGCCAGCAGGTTGCGCGGCTGGAAGCTGAGTTGAAAACCAGCTTGCTCCTCCGAACAACACGACGCGTCGAGCCGACTGAGGCCGGCAAGCTTCTCTACGCGCGCTGCGTCTTGATTTTCCGCGAAGCCGAGGACGCGGTCGATGAAATCACCCGCGCAAATGCCGAGCCGACAGGCATGCTACGCATTGCTGCGCCCAATGATTATGGTGCGAGCACGATCGCTCCGATTGCTGCATCCTTTATCCGGAAGTACCCCGCTTGCAGGGTCGAGCTTCTGCTCGCCGATACGAAGATGGATCTGCTCGCCAATCAGATCGATCTGTCGATCCGCGTTGGTTGGCTCGATGACTCCAGTCACCAAGCGAGACGGATCGGTTCGTTCCGGCAGTTTCTTGTGGCGTCTCCCAGCTTCTCCGCCACGCTCAGTTTGAACAGTCCAGAGGATGCGGCGGGCCAGCCGTTTATCGCCAATCTGGCCCTCAAGGAGCCGGTGACCTGGAGGTTTATCCAGGGCGATTTCGACAGGCGCACCGTGCGGATGCAACAGAGCCTCATGAGCAATTCGACGCCTGCGGTTCTCGCGGCCACGCTTGCGGGGGCGGGCATATCCGTGCTGCCGGATTTTCTGGCTGGAGAGCATATAGACGCTGGCCGACTGATAAGATTGTTGCCGGACTGGAGCCTGCCGGCCGGAGGAATCTATGTCGTCTATCCGGCAGCTCGGTTCCGCACACCCAAAGTCACGGCTTTTGTCGCAATGCTGACTGGCGGTCGCTCGCCCGACTAGGCTGTGCCATCACGCAGCCTGAGTTGTTTCCATACGTCGCGTCGCCAGCGGCGCAGCCATACGGTGGCGGGGAATTGGTATGCCGCCGCAGGGCTTTGCAAAGGAAACTCCGACGCCATATTCTCGCCTTGACGGCGACCCCTTCCCGAAGTTCATTCAGGCGCTATGATGTAGGAAAACAAGGGCGAGCATGGGACAAGATACAAGCGACCTTCTAGAACGGATGACGATTGTCGGTGATCTCGAGGTGGCCTCCTTCGTTCCCTGGATCCGGCGCCATGCCGCCAAGCTTGGGCTTTCGCACACCATATCTCATACGAGTTCCATGCGGATCGAACTTGAGGTTGCTGGGCCGGTGGAGCTGATCGACATGATGGAGATGGGATGCTCTCTCGGGCCCATCGACGTGTGGGTCGAGAGGATAGATCGCACGGCGATCAGCGGCGAAAGGACCTAGTGCCGGGCTGTGGCACATTTCCCCCGTGCATATTATTTACTCATTGTTGCCAATGCGAAATAATTATGCAAACCTGATAAGGTTGAGCGGAAGTGCCTCGATGCCGAGGTGGGACGTGCTCGGCAAGCATATGATTTGTTTGGGAACTCTAGTCATGCCATCCGCTACGACCGGCTTTTGGACGCCAGTCGCCCTTTCCCGGGATTTGCCGGCCGGAACCGTCATACCGGCACGGACGACAGCCGGATCGATTGCCCTGTGGCGCAGCGCTTCGGGGCGCATATCGGCATCGGCGGATCGTTGTCCGCATCGTGGCATGCGCTTGTCTCACGGCTTCGTGCGCGGCGAGACGCTCTCCTGCATCTATCACGGTTGGAGCTACGGCCAGGCCGGAAACTGTCTCCGCATTCCGGCTCATCCAGGCCTGACGCCACCGGAGACAATCCGCGTCGCCACCCATGACGTCGAGGAAACAGATAACGTGATCTGGGTGGCTGTGGGTGCGCCCGCTTCGAAGCCACCGAGGCTTGATGACCTCACTCCCTTGCGTTCGCTGACGGCATTCGCCGGCATCGCGGCGATCGAGGCGGCGGCCGGTGCGAAGACGAGCCCTGACGGTCTTGTCGAAATCGACGCATCCACCGGGGTCGTCTGTCTGCTATTATCCGCTTGGGAAGACGGACAGACGTTGATCCATGTGCTGCTGAAGGGTGACACCGGCCCGGAGGCGGGCATCGGCGCCTCACGGGTCGCCGAGAGCCTGCGCCGCCGGGCTGAGGGTCTTCAGAGGGATATCGCGCAATGACCATGCAGGCGATGATCGACGAATGGTATCCTGTCGGGCTTTTCAGTCAGCTCGACAGCGCTGGTCGCACGACGGCGTTGATGGGCGAGCCGATCGAAGTGGCACGCGATGCCGATGGCAATGCGAAGGTGACGGGCAGAGACGGCCGTGTTCTGCCGGTGCGTGTGCGTTACGGTCATGTCTGGTCCTCCCTCGGCGAGCCGAAGAAGGAGCTTTTCCCCATTCCCGAGGCTGACCAGCCCGGCCGCCGCTTCGTCGATGTCGGCGTGGTGCGCGTGCGCTGCTCGCCGCTGCGCGCCGTCGAGAACTTCCTCGACATCGCCCATTTCCCCTTCGTCCACACCGACATTCTCGGCGCGGAGCCGCACACCGAGGTCCAGAACTACAAGGTCGAGATCCGCGAGGAAGAAGACGAGGTCTGGGCAACGCAGGTGAAATTCTACCAGCCGCAGGCCGCCAAGTCGGCAAGTGGCGGGATCACGACGGAATACATGTACCGCGTGCCGGCGCCCACCTGCTCCGTGCTTTACAAGACCTGCCCGCCGCGCCCGAGCGAATGGGATGTCATCACGCTCTTCGTGCAGCCGCTGGCCGAAGACCTCTGCGACGTCTGGCCATGGATGGCGCTCTTCGATGACGAGACCGCGATGACCGACCTCATCCACTTCCAGCAGACGATCTTTCTGCAGGACCGTTCGATCCTCGAAAACCAGATCCCGCGGCTGCTGCCGCTCGACCCCGGCATGGAAATTCCGACGCGGGCCGATCTGACATCGATCGCTTACCGGCGCTGGCTGAAGCGTCACAATTATACCTACGGCGCACAGCTGGTGGCGCAATGAAGCTCTACGACTATATTCTCTCGCCCAGTTGCTACAAGGTGCGCCTGATGGCGGCGCTGACCGGCGTGAAGCTTGACTTGCGCCCGGTAGATTTCCATCCCGGCGCCGAGCATCGAGGCCCCGAGCTGCTTGCACTCAATCCGGCAGGCTCCATTCCGATCCTGGAGGATGGCGACCTGATCCTGACCGAGTCGTCGGCGATCCTCGTCTATCTCGCCGCCAAGGCAGCACCCGAATGGCTGGGCAGCGTCAAGGCCGAGGAAGCGGCGCGGGTGCAGCAATGGCTGTCGTTCTCCGGCCGGCTGACGGCAAGCCTCGGCGGTGCGCGGCTCCATGAAATGCTGCTGCGGCCGGGCGATATCGGCGCGCTGCAGGCCCAGGGCATCGCCGCCCTTCGCGAGCTTGAAGCCGGGCTTGTCGAGCAGGGTCTTCGCGGCATGCGTTTCCTCGCCGCCGACCGGCCGACAATTGCCGACATCGCCTGCTTTCCCTATGTGGCGCTGGCGCCCGATGGGGGCGTCACGCTGGATGCTTATCCTGCGATCCGGCTCTGGTCCCGGGCGCTGCGCGCCCTCGACAAGTTTATCGAAATGCCTGGCATTCACCGACTACACGAGTTGAAGCCCGAACCCCAGATCGAACCGGGCGAGGCGTGAGATGGCTGGATATCTCCTGAAGAACTGCGCTGCCGTGATCGTCGACGAGGGCAAAGGGCCGGTCGCCCATCGCAATGTCGATCTCCTGACCAACGGTCCGGCGATTATGGCGATCGGTGAGAATCTGGGGGCGGACGCGCTGCCTGCCGGCACGACCGTTCAGGATGCTGCCGGCTGGTTCGTCTATCCGGGCCTCGTCAACGCCCATCATCACTTCTTCCAGTGCTTCGTGCGCAACCGTGCCGATCTCGACTGGACGAAGCTCTCGGTGATCGAGTGGCTGGACCGCATCTACCCGATCTTTTCGCAGCTCAATGAGGAGTGCTTTTACCACTCCTCCGTCACGGCGATGGCCGAGATGGTCAAGCATGGCTGCACCACGGCCTTAGATCACCAATACAATTTCCCCCGGCACGCCGGAAAGCGGCTGATCGACCGCCAGTTCGAAGCAGCCGAACTGCTCGGCATGCGTTTCCATGCCGGCCGCGGCGGCAATACCCTGCCGAAGTCGGAAGGCTCGACTATCCCGAACGAGATGCTGGAAACGACCGACGAATTCATCGCCGACTGCGCACGGCTGATCGAGACCTACCACGATACCAGCCCCTTCAGCATGCGCCAGGTCGTGGTCGCGCCGTGCCAGCCGGTGAACTGCTACCGAGAGACCTTCGTGGAATCGGTGGCATTGGCGCGTGATCGCGGCGTCATGATGCATACCCATGTCGGCGAAGGCGAAAGCCCGGTCATTCAGGCTCGCCATGGCATGCGCACGGTCGACTATCTGGAAGAACTCGGCTTTGCCGGGCCTGATACTTTCTATGCCCATTGCTGGGAACTGACACACGACGAACTCAGGAAGATGGCGGCCAGCGGCACCGGTGTCGCGCATTGCCCGGAACCAGTCTATCTGGTCGGCGCTGAGGTCACCGACATTCCCGCCATGGCCGCCTTCGGCCTGCGTGTCGGCCTCGGCTGCGACGGCGCGGCCTCCAACGACAACTCCAACCTGATGCACTGCCTGCATTCCGCCTACATGCTGCAATGCCTCGTCTCCTCCAGCCGTGCCCATCCCGTGCCGCCGCCGGTCGATTTTCTCGGCTACGGCACGGCAGGCGGCGCCAGCCTGCTCGGCCGGCGCGATATCGGCCGGCTCGCGCCCGGCATGGCTGCCGACCTGTTTGCGATCGACACTCGGCGTATGGATTATGTCGGCACGCGCCACGATCCGCTGAGCCTGATTGCCCGCGTCGGCATCGGCATGGCGACGGACATGACCATGATCAATGGCCGCGTCGTCTGGCAGAAGGGCGAATTTCCCGGGCTCGACGAAGCCAAGTTGGCTGCCGATGCCGAGGCCGCACTATCCACCGTGGAATTTTAAAAAAACCAAAAGAGGGAACTGAGAACATGACCAAACTGACCCGCAGAAACCTGATGACGGCCGCTGCCGCCACCGGCCTTGCCGGCGTGCTCGGCAGCCGCCTTGCTTTGGCCGCCGACGAGCCGCTCGGCATCACGCTCGTCGTCCCGTCGCCGATCGGCGACGTTGGCTGGGGGCATGCGCTTGCCGCCGGTCTCGAGCCGATCAGGGCCGCTTACGGCGACAAGGTAAAGGTCACCGTGCTTGAGAATATCGCGGAAGGCCCGGACGCCGACCGCATCATGAACAAGACCGTCGCCGACGGAAACAAATTCCTGATCGCCGGCTCTTTCGGCTATCAGAACGGCGCCTTGCAGATCGCCCGCCGCGATCCAAGCGTCACGGTCCTGCACGCCTCCGGCTTCCAGGTTGCTCCGAACTTCTCGCCCTTCGCCGCCAAGTATTTCCAAGGTACCTATCTGCTCGGCATGGCTGCCGCAGCACTTTCCAAGACCGGCAAGCTTGGCTCTGTCTCCGCCTTCGCCATTCCCGAACTCATCACGTCCATCAACGCCTTCACCCTCGGCGCCCAAGCCGTCAAGCCCGACATCGAGGTCTCGGTGGTCTGGGTGAACTCATGGTTCGACCCGGCCAAGGAGCAGGAAGCCGCCAAAGCCCTGATCGCGCAGAAATGCGACGTGATCTTCTCCAACGCCCAGGACACGCCGTCTGTGATCTCGGCCTGCGAGGAAGCCGGCGTCTACGCCTTCAACCTCAACTCCTCGATGAAGAAGTACGCACCGAAAACCTATCTCGGATGCATCTCGACGGACTGGTCGCCGTTCTTCAAGGCATCGGTCAACGCCCACCTTGCCGGCACTTTCAAGGGCGCCAATGCGTTCCTCGGCGTCGCCGACAAGGTCGTCGAAGTGGTCGACTGGAATGCGGATGTTCCGGCTGACGTGATGACCAAGATCAAGGAGATCGAGGCAAAGGTTGCCGACGGCAGCTTCTCGCCCTTCACCGGGCCGATCGCCAAGGCCGACGGCAGCGAAGGTGTCGCATCCGGTGCAACCATGGCCGACCCCGAGATCATCGCCATGAACTGGCACGTCAAGGGCGTCTCCACGCCGCTGCCGAAATAAGTCATGACCACCCCGCTCCTGTCGCTGCGCGGCATTTCGAAGAGCTACGGCCAGATCCATGCCAATCAGGCCATCGATCTGGACGTGGCGCCGCAATCGATCCATGCGATCCTCGGAGAAAACGGGGCGGGAAAATCGACGCTGATGAAACTGATCTACGGCGTCGAGCAACCGGATGACGGTGAGGTCATCTGGGAAGGAAACTCTTTGCGCCTCGCCTCCCCCGCCGAGGCGAGGCGCAACGGCATCGGCATGGTCTTCCAGCACTTCTCGCTGTTCGAGACCCTGACCGTCCTGGAGAATATTCGGCTGGTCGTGCCGGGCCGCAAGGCTGAGCTCAAGGAACGCATTCGGACGCTCGGACGGGAATTCGGCCTCGAAGTCGACCCGCTCGCCCATGTGCATGCGCTGTCCGTCGGCGAGCGGCAGCGGGTGGAGATCATCCGAAGCCTGATGACCAATCCGAAGCTGCTGATCCTCGACGAGCCCACCTCCGTCCTGCCGCCGCAACTGGTGGAGAAGCTCTTCGACACACTGCGCCGGCTGCGCGACGGCGGCGTTTCCATCCTGTTGATCTCCCACAAGCTCGAGGAAATCCGGGCGATCTGTGACCGGGCGACGATCCTGCGCGGCGGACGGGTGACCGGAGATGTCGACCCGCGCGAGCATGATGCCCATGACCTTGCCCGCATGATGATCGGCCGTGAGATGCCGGCGCCCATCTCGGCCCTGCCACTGTCCGGCGGGGAAAAGCGGCTGGAGATCATTGGGTTGGATTATCAGCCCGACGATCCCTTCGCGGTGCCGCTCTCCGGCATCAGCCTCGAGGTGCGTGCCGGAGAGATCCTAGGGATCGCCGGTATTTCGGGCAACGGCCAAGGCGAGCTTGCCGCGTTGATTTCAGGCGAGACGGTGCTGGGGCGTGACCAACGCGACCGGATCTACATGATGGAGATGGATGTCGGCAGGCTCGATGCCGCCGCGCGGCGAACGCTCGGATTTGCCTTCGTTCCCGAAGACCGGCTCGGACGCGGCGCGGTGCCCGAAATGTCGCTCGTCCTCAACAGCCTGCTGACGGCTCATCCGCTCAAGCTTTTGCGGCACGGTCTCGTCGACAAAGCGCGTGCGTTGGCGTTCACCCATGATTGCATCCGTCAGAATGATGTCCGCACGCCCGGCCCGGATGCCGAAGCCGGCACTCTATCGGGCGGCAATCTGCAGAAGTTCATCGTCGGCCGCGAAATCATGCTGTCTCCCAAATTGCTTTTCCTGGCGCAGCCGACCTGGGGCGTCGATATCGGCGGCGCATCCGCCATCCGCAGCCGTCTGGTCGCATTGCGCAATCAGGGCATGGCGATCCTCGTCATTTCCGAGGAGCTGGAGGAATTGTTCGAGCTCTGCGATTCCATCCAGGTGCTGCATCACGGCCGGCTAAGCCCGCCGCTCGCAACGCGGGACACGAAGCCCGAGGAGATCGGCCGACACATGATCGGGGCACAAGCCTCGCCCGAGAAAGTCCAGTGATGAGTGCTTGGTCCCTTGCTTTCGTTCCCACCCTGGTCCGCCGGGAGCGCGCTTCGCTTGCCGCGACCTTGCTCGCGCCCGTCATAGCACTTGTCATAGCGGTCGCGCTCAACCTCGGACTTTACATTTTGATGGGCCGTGACCCTGTCGCGGTCATTTATGCGATGCTCTTCGAGCCCTTCCTTTCCTGGGCCTCATTTTCGGAAGTGCTGCTAAAAGCAGGCCCGCTCCTTCTGATCGCACAGGGACTGGCGATCGGCTTTCGCGCCAAGGTCTTCAACATCGGCGCCGAAGGCCAATTCATTCTCGGCGCGATCTTCGCCTCTGCCATTCCGGTCTGGTTTCCGCAGGCGACGGGCCAGTGGATCTGGCCGGCGATGCTGCTGCTCGGCGCCATCGGCGGCGCACTTTGGGCTTCTCTCACCGCCTTCTGGCGCGTGCGCCTCAACGCCAACGAGATTCTCGTTTCCCTGATGCTGAGCCTCGTCGCGGCGCAGCTGCTGAACTATCTGCTGCTCGGCCCCTGGAAGGATCCGAACGGCTTCAACTTCCCCCAGTCGGTGATGTTCCAGTACGATGCGATGGTACCGACCCTGATTGCCGGTACCCGCGTCAATGTTTCGTTCCTCATCACGCTCGCTTTGTCGGTTGCGGCCTGGATCTTCATGCAGAGGAGCTTCATCGGTTACAAGCTGCAAGTCGGCGGTCTGGCGCCGCGAGCTGCCGGCTATGCCGGCTTTAAGGAAGGGTGGGCGATCTGGCTTTCGCTGCTGATCGGCGGTTTTGCAGCCGGTCTTGCGGGGGCCGCCGAAGTCGCCGGTCCGCTCGGCCAGCTGCAGCGTTCGGTCGCGAGCGGCTATGGCTATGCGGCCATCATCGTCGCCTATCTCGGTGGCCTGCATCCGATCGGCATCGTGATCTCGGCGCTGGTCATGGCGGTCATCTATATCGGCGGCGACAATGCCATGGTCTCTGCCAACCTGCCGATCGCCGCCGTCCGTGTCTTCCAGGGCAGTCTGCTGCTCACTTACCTGATTGCCGTCGCCTTCGTGCGCTATCGCCTTGAATGGCGCCGCGCCGCCCACCGGAGCCCATCATGAACGCCATCGAGTTCATTCTTGCCGGCATGCTCGCGGCTGCGACACCGTTTCTTCTGGCAGCCCTTGGCGAGCTGGTGGCCGAGCGCGCCGGCGTCCTCAACCTCGGGGTCGAGGGATTGATGGCCTTCGGTGCCGTGCTCGCCTTCATTATCGTCTACCAGGGCGGCGGACATCTCCTGGGTTTCGTCGTCGCCGGGCTCGGCAGCGCGGTCCTTTCGCTGCTCTTCGCCGTCGTCACGCTGGGTTTCCGGGCAAACCAGGTGGCGGCGGGGCTTGCCATCGGCATTCTCGGCCAGGGCCTTTCCGCGCTTTTCGGCAAGACCTATGAAAGCCTCACGGTCAGGGGACTGCCGAAGCTTGGCCTTCCCGGGCTTTCGGAACTGCCGGTTGTCGGCGGCCTGTTCGTCCAGGACATCGTCGTGTGGATTTCACTCGCCGCGACCCTCGCTTTGTGGGCCATATTTGCCTACACCAAGCTTGGCCTCATCGTCCGCGCCGTCGGCGAGAATCCCAAGGCCGCTCACGCCATCGGCTATTCGGTAATCTCAGTCCGCGTCCTCGCCATCGCCTTCGGCGGCGCGATGGCCGGCTTCGCCGGCGCCTATGCGTCGGTGGTCTATACACCACTCTGGGCCGATGGGATGATTGCCGGGCGCGGCTGGATCGCGATTGCCCTCGTCGTCTTCGGGACTTGGCTCACCGGCCGTATCTTCCTCGGCGCCTGCCTGTTCGGCGCAGTCTCGCTGATGGGGCTTGCAGCCCAGGCAACCGGACTGGACGTTCCCTCGCAACTGCTCTCGAGCCTGCCATATCTGGTCACGATCATCGTGCTCGGCATCATCTCCGCCGACCGCCGCCTGTTGAAACTGAACGGCGTCGCTTCGCTCGGCGAGCCATTCGAGCGGTAGTCTTCGGTGTTGCGGGACAGCGCGGCGCGCGTGCGCTGCACAAATAGGCGCTCTCACGACCGCGCACATAGCAGCAGTCGCACAAAACCTCGGCACAAAGCAAGCATGCCTAAAGTATAGGCACTCGCGAATTCTTCGGGTTTCTCTTTTTACTTCAAGCTGTTACCAGCATCCTGCAGAACTGGCACGCCGATTGCAGGTTCAGATACGCATCGGTCAACGGCGACCGGTGCGGATAGGCGCGGCATAAGCGCCTACAATAGACACCGACGTCGCAAGGTTTTTGCTCCGGGATTCTCCCATCCCCTGGACGCAATTTCCGGCGGCGTTTTTTTGTGTCCAAATTCAGCCAGCAGAGGGAACCTGCGCATGACTAAGAATTTGCAGACTGGGATTTCGACAACCGGCATTACCCGCCGCAGCATGCTCAAGACGACTGCAGCGGCTGCCCTCATCGGCGCTGTCAAGACGGCCTTTCCATCCGGCGCCTTCGCAGCCGGAGCAGGTCCTGAGGTGAAGGGCGTCAAGCTCGGTTTTATCGCTCTCACCGATTCCGCGCCGCTGATCATCGCCAAGGAAAAGGGCTTTTTCGACAAGCATGGCCTTCCGGAAACGGATGTGGCCAAACAGGCCTCCTGGGGTGCGACCCGCGACAACCTCGTGCTGGGTGGCGCCGCAAACGGCATCGACGGTGCGCATATCCTGTCGCCGCTCCCCTATCTCATGCATACCGGCAAGGTGACGCAGAACAATAAGCCGGTGCCGATGGCAATCCTCGCCCGGCTCAACCTCGACAGCCAGGGCATTTCCGTCGCCAAGGAATATGCCGACACCGGCGTGCAGCTCGATTCCTCCAAGCTGAAGGCGGCATTCGAGAAGAAGAAGGCGGAGGGCAAGGAGATCAAGGCCGCCATGACCTTCCCGGGCGGCACCCATGACCTCTGGATCCGCTACTGGCTCGCCGCCGGCGGCATTGATCCGAACAAGGACGTTTCGACCATCGTCGTGCCGCCGCCGCAGATGGTTGCCAACATGAAGGTCGGCAACATGGACGTCTTCTGTGTCGGCGAACCGTGGAATGAGCAGCTCGTCAACCAGGGCATCGGCTTTACCGCAGCCACCACCGGCGAACTCTGGAAGGGTCATCCTGAAAAGGCGCTCGGACTGCGCGCCGAATGGATCGAAAAGAATCCCAATGCTGCCAAGGCCCTGCTGATGGCTGTCATGGAGGCGCAGCAGTGGTGCGAAAGCATGGACAACAAGGCGGAGATGGCTGACATTCTCGGCAAGCGCCAATGGTTCAACGTTCCGACCAAGGACGTGCTCGGCCGCCTCAAGGGCGACATCAATTATGGCAATGGCCGCGAGGTCAAGGCCACCGACCTCTATATGAAGTTCTGGAAAGACGGCGCCTCCTATCCGTTCAAGAGCCACGACACATGGTTCATGACGGAAAACATCCGTTGGGGAAATCTGCCGGCGAGCACCGACATCAAGGCGCTGGTCAACCAGGTGAACCGTGAAGACATCTGGCGCGAGGCCGCCAAGGATCTCGGCGTCGCGGCGGCCGATATCCCCGCATCGTCTTCTCGCGGCAAGGAGACTTTCTTCGACGGCAAGGTCTTCGACCCTGAAAATCCTTCGGCCTATCTCGACAGCCTTTCGATCAAGGCTGTCTCCTGACCCGCTCCGGCGCGCAACGGGCGCGCCGGCCTTTCATTCCCGTGAGGAGCGCGTTGATGTCCGCCCTGGCAAATAAAGAAATTCCCTCAACGTCTGCCTCCGCCAAGCTGGCGGCAAAGGTTCTGCCATTTTCCGGCAAGCATGGATCGCGGATCGATTTTCGTCGAGCGGCACTGACCGCACTTCGCAACGTCGTTCCGCCAGTCGTCGTGCTGGCACTCATCCTGCTCGTCTGGCAGGTGCTCTGTTCGTCGGCGGATGCGTCTTTGCCCTCGCCGCATCGGGTCTGGCAGGATAGCTATGACCTGATCGCCTATCCGTTTTTCAACTACGGCTCCCAGGATATCGGGCTCGGCTGGCGCGTGCTCATTTCGCTGCAGCGCGTTCTCTATGGCTTTGGGCTTGCCGCGGTCACCGGCGTCATCATCGGTGCGATCATCGGGCAGTCGATCTGGGCAATGCGTGGCCTCGATCCGATCTTCCAGGTGCTGCGTACGGTTCCACCGCTCGCCTGGCTGCCGCTGTCGCTCGCAGCCTTCCAGGATTCCAATCCTTCGGCGATCTTCGTGATCTTCATCACTTCGATCTGGCCGGTGATCATCAACACCGCCGTTGGCGTCCGCAATATCCCGCAGGATTACCGCAACGTCGCCGAGGTGCTGCGTCTCAACCAGTTCGAGTTTTTCTGGAAGATCATGCTGCCTTCGGCAGCGCCTTACATCTTCACAGGCCTCAGGATCGGCGTCGGCCTCTCCTGGCTCGCCATCGTCGCGGCCGAAATGCTGACGGGCGGCGTCGGCATCGGCTTCTTCATCTGGGACGCATGGAACTCGTCGCGCCTTCCGGACATCATCGTCGCGCTCGCCTATATCGGCATCGTCGGCTTCGCCCTCGACAAGCTGGTGGCAGCACTCGGCAAACTCATCACCCGCGGCGCCATGGCCAACTGAGGAACGCCCCTATGAACGCCTATCTGAAGCTTGATCATATCGACAAACACTTCGATCGGGGCGGCGTGCGCGCCGAGGTCCTGAAGGACATCAACCTGACGATTTCCGCGGGCGAATTCGTCTCGATCATCGGCCATTCGGGCTGCGGCAAATCCACCCTGCTCAACCTCATCGCTGGCCTTACTCCGGTATCGGCAGGCGCCGTGCTGCTTGAAAACCGTGAGGTCAACGGGCCCGGTCCGGAGCGCGCCGTCGTCTTCCAGAACCACTCGCTGCTGCCCTGGTTGACGGTCTACGAGAACGTCAATCTCGCCGTCTCCAAACTCTTCAGCCGAACAAAGACCAAATCCGAGCGGCATGACTGGGTCATGGCCAACCTCGACCTCGTGCAGATGGCGCATGCGAGGGATAAGCGGCCTTCGGAAATTTCAGGCGGCATGAAACAACGCGTCGGCATTGCCCGCGCGCTTTCAATGGAGCCGAAGATCCTGCTGCTCGACGAGCCCTTCGGCGCGCTCGATGCGCTGACCCGCGCCCATCTTCAGGATGCGGTGATGGAGATCCACGCTCGCCTCGGCAACACCATGGTGATGATCACCCATGACGTCGATGAAGCGGTGCTGCTGTCCGATCGCATCGTGATGATGACCAACGGTCCGGCGGCCCGCATCGGCGAAGTGCTCGATGTGACCATGCCCCGCCCCCGCAATCGCATCGAACTCGCCTCCGACCGGACCTATCTCAAATGCCGTGAAGCCGTGCTGAAGTTCCTCTACGAACGTCACCGCTTCATCGAAGCGGCGGAGTAGAGACCGGGGACATAACCTCGGCGTTTACCGGCCGTGGTCTTTTCGCCTTCGTAGCGGCGCGTGATTTCAGGCGTCGCGCCTCTTTACTCCCCGGGCGTTGCAAAGACCGCGCTGGCATCGCTGACAATTTCCACATGGGAATATGCCGCCTGCCCGGCGGCGGCGGCGTCCGCGCGCATGATCGCGGTGACGATCCGGCCGTGCTCCTCATAGGATTTTGCCAGGCGCCCGGGCAGACGGAACTGCGCCCGCCGAAAGGGCGCGAGGCGCGCCCGCGTCTGCGTGACCATCTCGAAGACATGATCATTGTGCGCGCCGCGATAAAGCCGGGTGTGAAAGTCGGTATTGTGAGCCGAATATTCTTCTTCCGCACCGGCATGCACGAGCCTCACCGATTCCCGATGCTCCAGCTCCAGCGCGCGCCGCTCATCGACCGTCATACGCTCGGCCGAGAGCCTGGCGCAGATCGCTTCGAGTTCGGCCATCGCTTCGAACATCGAATGCAGATAAGCCTCGGTGACATTGGTCACGACGGCACTGCGGTTCGGCTCGCGCGCAATCAATCCCATGGCGCCCAGCTCACGCAGAGCCTCGCGTACCGGCGTGCGCGAAACGTCAAAACGAACCGCGAGCGACACCTCGTCCAATTTCGCGCCAGGCAGGATTTCCCCCGTGACGATCATGTCGGCAATCGCTCGCACCATCTGTTCGACGGTGGTTCCGGTACGGATCACTTCTCTGCGCCTGGTCTGCTTCACGATACGAATCTGCTCACGTCAACATTCTGCATACAGATGCGGTTCGAGACTCGATAAGTCAAATCTAGTGGCGAAGATATTGTTAAATTTTCGCTTTCCGATGCACGAGCACCTCAGGCAATCCGAATTTATGCGAATCGCGCAGTAACAATGAACAAGAAATATCTATTGATTACTTTTTACGCAAAGATTCGATCAATCTGCATGCACTTTGCAATGCACAGATCTTGCTGGGGCGGATAAACTATAAAAAACAATAGATTAATTTCTGGCACATGCATTGCATGCACTTTTCTGTACCCGTTCGCAACCGGCCCAGCGCCGCAAGGAGCATTCCGATGACCAAACTCCTTTCCATGAACCGCCGTAATTTCCTCCAGGCTTCCGCTGCCGGTGCGCTTGCCGGCGCCATGCCCGGCCTGATCGCCTCCTCCGCCGCAGCCCAAACAGCGCTGACCGTGGGCTTCATCTATGTCGGTCCTAAGGACGACTACGGCTACAACCAGGCGCATGCGGAAGGTGCAGCCGTGGTCAAGGCGCTATCGGGCGTGACGCTGGTCGAAGAAGAGAATGTGCCGGAAACCGTCGACGTCCAGAAGACGATGGAATCCATGATCAACCTGGATGGCGCGACCCTGCTCTTTCCGACCTCCTTCGGCTACTTCGACCCGCACATGCTGGCCGTGGCCGCCAAACATCCCGACATCCAGTTCCGCCACTGCGGCGGCCTCTGGCAGGAGGGCAAGAACCCGGCGAACACCGGCTCCTATTTCGGCTATATCTTCCAGGGCCAGTATCTGAACGGCATTGCCGCCGGCCATGCGACGAAGAGCAAGAAGATCGGCTTCGTCGCCGCCAAGCCGATCCCGCAGGTCCTGCAGAATATCAACGCCTTCCTGCTTGGAGCGCGCGCAGTCGATCCTGGTATCACCTGCCAGGTGATCTTCACCGGCGAATGGTCGCTCGCCGTCAAGGAGGCCGAAGCCACCAACGCCTTGGTCGACCAGGGCGTCGACGTCATCACCTGCCACGTCGACAGCCCCAAAGTGGTCGTCGAGACGGCCGCCGGCCGCGGCGCCTTCGTCTGCGGCTATCACGCCAACCAGAGCCCGCTTGCTCCGGAAAAATACCTGACCGGCGCCGAATGGGCCTGGGGCAACGTCTACAGCGACTTCGTCAAGAAGGCGCAGGCCGGCGAAAAGCTCGGCAACTTCGTGCGCGGCGGCCTGAAGGACGGCTTCGTGAAGATGAGCGCGCTCGGTCCCGCCGTGTCGGCAGAGGGCCGCAAGGCCTTCGAAGCCACGCAGGCTGAGATGATGAAGGGCGGCTTCTCGGTCTTCAAGGGACCGTTGAAGGACAATAAGGGCGACACCGTCGTGGCTGCCGACAAGAGCTACGCCGAAGACGCGATCGAGCTCGAGAGCATGAATTATCTGGTCGAGGGCGTCGTCGGGTCCACGGCATAAACCGCGAAGGGAGAAGCGCCATGACCATCGAGGCCAATGATCCCGCAATAGCCATCACGGAAAAACCGGTGTCGCTGCGCCCCATCTTCGAATGGATCGCGCGGCGAGCCGAGCCTGTTGTCATCGGCCTCGCGGCCATCCTGATCGGTCTTGCGCTCTTCTCCCTCTTCATCCTGGCGGTCGGCAAGTCGCCGGCCACCCTCTTCCAACTGATGTATACCGGCGGTTTCGGCAGCTGGTTTTCGGTGCAGAACAGCTTAAGTCGTGCCGCACCCCTTCTCCTGACGGCACTCTGCGTCGCCCTGCCCGCCCGCCTCGGCCTCGTCATCATCGGCGGGGAAGGAGCGGTCGTGCTGGGCGGCGTTGCCGCCGCAGCCATGGCTCTGCCGCTCGCCGGCACCGCGCCTGTTTTCCTCACTCTCATTCTGATGGCAATCGCTGCCATGGTGGTCGGCGGCATCTGGATCGGCCTTGCCGGTTTCCTGCGGCACTATCGCGGCGTCAATGAAACCATTTCGTCGCTGCTGCTCTCCTATATCGCCATCGCCCTGATGAACCAGTTTGTCGAAGGGGTGCTGCGCGATCCTGCAAGCCTCAACAAGCCGTCGACCAGGCCGCTGCCGGCGGACTACATGCTCGGCAACATTCCCGGCATGGACGTGCATTGGGGCCTCGTCATCGGCATCCTCGCCTGCATGATCTCCTGGATCGTGATCGAGGCGACGAGCTATGGTTTTGCCGCCCGCATCGCCGGCGGCAACGTGCGCGCCGCGCAGATCCAGGGGCTGCCGGTGGGCAAGCTGATTGCCGGATTTACCGCGCTTGCCGGCAGCTTTGCCGGTCTGGCGGGCATGATCGAAGTGGCGGCGGTGCAGGGAAGTGCCAACGCCTCGCTTGCCGCCGGCTACGGTTATACCGGTATCCTCGTCGCCTTCCTCGCCAGGCACAATCCGCTGGCGATCATTCCGGTCGCGATCCTGCTCGGTGGCATCGACGCCTCGGGCGGCCTCATCCAGCGGCGCATGGGCCTGCCGGATGCTACGGTTCTGGTGCTGCAGGGGACGCTCTTCATCGTCATTCTCTTCTGCGAGACCTTCTACGGCCGCTTCAAGATCTTCAATCCCGACCTCTGGAAAAGGAGCCTCTGATGGAAGAGACAGGCATCGGCATCTGGGGCGTGCCGCTGGCGATCTTCGCCGGCGCCATCCGCGTTTCCACGCCCTTCATCTTCGTCAGCCTCGGCGAGACGATCACGGAACGCTCCGGCCGCATCAATCTTGGCCTCGAAGGCACGCTCGTCTTCGGCGCCATGACGGCCTATGCGGTGGCCGTCATGACTGGCTCCCCGACCCTCGGCGTGCTGGCCGCAATGGTGGCGGGCGCGACCTTCGGCCTTATACACGGCTGGATCTGCAAATTCCCCAAGGTCAACGACATCGCCATCGGCATTGCCATGATGCAGTTCGGTCTCGGCATGGCGTTCTTCCTCGGCAAATCCTTCATCCAGCCGGTGGCGCCGAAACTGCCCTCGATCCCGCTCGGCGGCTGGTCGAGCACTCCGCAAGTCCAGGCGGCGCTCAATATCAACGTGCTGTTCTTCATCGGCGCGGCACTTGCCCTCTTCCTGTTCTGGGCCTTCAAGAATACCCGCATCGGCCTGATCCTGCGCGTCGTCGGCGACAGCACCGACGCGGCCCGGGCCATGGGCATCCATCCGGACCGGGTTCGCTTGCTGGCAACGGCAGTGGGCGGTTCGCTGGCGGCAATCGGCGGCGCCTATCTCTCGCTCTACTATCCGGGCTCCTGGAACGAAGGCATCTCGTCGGGTCAGGGCCTGATGGCGGTGGCTCTCGTCATCTTCGCTCGCTGGAATCCGATCGGCTGCTTTCTCGCTGCCCTGCTTTTCGGCGGTGCTGGCGCGCTCGGCCCGGCGCTGCAATCGGTCGGCGTCACGCAAGGCTACTACCTTTTTTACGCCGCGCCTTACGTGCTCACCCTCATCATCCTGATCGCCACCTCCTCGCCCACCCGTTCGCTCGCCGGTGCGCCGGGTGCGCTCTCGCTCACGAAATAACGGAGCCTTTCGATGAACGGACTTGGCGGTCTCAACAAATCCGAACACGGCGTCGGTATCGGCCTGGTGCAGCTCCAGCTGCCGGTGACCGTTACCAAAGCGGACTTGGCAAAACAGGCGCAGGTGATCGTCGATCTGGTGGCCAAAGCGCGGCGCAACCAGCCGGGCATGGACCTCGTCGTCTTTCCCGAATACGCGCTGCATGGCCTTTCCATGGACATCAATCCGGAGATCATGTGCACGCTCGACGGGCCGGAGGTCGCGGCCTTCAAGCAGGCCTGCAGGGACAACCGGATCTGGGGCTGCTTCTCGATCATGGAGCTGAACCTTGGCGCCATGCCCTACAACTCCGGCATCGTCATCGACGATCAGGGCGAGTTGAAGCTCTATTACCGCAAGATGCATCCCTGGATCCCCGTCGAGCCCTGGGAGCCCGGCGATCTTGGCATCCCTGTCATCGAGGGCCCGCGGGGCGCGAAGCTCGCTCTGATCATCTGCCATGACGGCATGTTCCCGGAGATGGCGCGCGAATGCGCCTATAAGGGCGCCGAAATCATGATCCGCACGGCCGGCTATACGGCGCCGATCCGCGATGCCTGGCGCTTCACCAATCAGGCCAACGCCTTCTGCAATCTGATTGTCACCGCAAATGTCTGCATGTGCGGCTCGGACGGCACGTTCGATTCCATGGGTGAAGGCATGATCTGCAATTTCGACGGCACGATCATCGCCCACGGCACTTCCGGCCGCGTCAACGAGATCATCACCGCCGAGGTGCGGCCTGATCTGGTGCGCGAGGCCCGGCTCGGCTGGGGCGTCGAGAACAACATCTACCAGTTCGGCCATCGCGGCTATGTCGCCGTCGCCGGCGGCGCTCAGGATGCGCCCTACACCTACATGCACGACCTCATCGCCGGCAAATACCGCCTGCCATGGGAAGACGAAATAGAGGTCAAGGACGGCACGTCCTGCGGATTTGACAAGCCGATGCGCCGCTACGGCGAACCCCTCAAACCTGCCGCGGAATAGGAGAGAGAATGATGGACGCGATGGTCGACACCAAAGGGCATTTTATCGACGCCGATCCCTATCCGTGGCCCTATAACGGCGCTCTCCGGCCAGACAATACCGCCCTCATCATCATCGACATGCAGACCGATTTCTGCGGCAAGGGTGGCTATGTCGACCATATGGGCTACGACCTGTCGCTGGTGCAGGCGCCGATCGAACCCATCAAACGTGTGCTGGCCGCCATGCGGGCCAAGGGCTATCACATCATCCATACCCGCGAGGGCCATCGCCCCGACCTTGCCGATCTGCCGGCCAACAAACGCTGGCGCTCGCAGCGGATCGGCGCCGGCATCGGTGATGCCGGCCCCTGCGGCCGAATCCTGACGCGTGGCGAACCGGGCTGGGACATCATCCCCGAACTCTACCCGATCGAAGGCGAGACGATCATCGACAAGCCCGGCAAGGGTTCGTTCTGCGCCACCGACCTCGAACTCATCCTCAACCAGAAGCGCATCGAGAACATTATCCTCACGGGGATCACCACCGATGTCTGCGTTTCGACGACGATGCGCGAGGCAAACGACCGCGGCTACGAATGCCTACTTCTGGAGGACTGCTGCGGTGCGACCGACTACGGAAACCACCTCGCCGCGATCAAGATGGTGAAGATGCAGGGCGGCGTCTTCGGCTCGGTCTCCAATTCCGCGGCTCTAGTCGAGGCGCTGCCCTGATGCCGTCATTGCGTGCCCATGTCTTTCGCGTGCCAGCCGACGGCCCCGATGACGTTGCCGGCGTCGAGGCGCTCTTTGCCAGCGGCCTTCAGGCGAACAACGTCGTCGCCGTTCTCGGCAAGACGGAAGGCAACGGCTGCGTCAATGATTTTACCCGCGGTTATGCCACCCGCAGCTTCGAGACATTGTTCAGTAGATATGGCGTCGACGGCGTCTCGATCATCATGTCCGGCGGCACCGAGGGGGCGCTCTCGCCGCATTGGACGGTTTTTGCGCGTGAAACCGTAGAAACCCCGGGCGAACGGGCGCTGGCCATTGGTGTGTCGCGTACCCCCGCGCTGCCCCCCGAACATCTCGGGCGCCGGGAACAGATCCTGCTCGTTGCCGAAGGCGTGAAGTCCGCGATGAGGGATGCCGGCATCGATGATCCCGCCGATGTCCATTTCGTGCAGATCAAGTGTCCCCTGCTCACCTCGCGCCGGATTGCCGAGGCCGAGGCAGCAGGCAGGACGGTCGCAACCCACGACACGCTGAAATCCATGGGCCTCTCGCGCGGCGCTTCGGCTCTCGGCGTCGCCGTGGCACTCGGCGAGATAGATGCGACATCGATCGGCGATGCCGACATCTGCACACGTTTCGATCTCTTTTCCCGCTGCGCCTCAACCTCGTCCGGGGGCGAACTCACCGATCACGAAATCATCGTCCTCGGCATGAGCGCAAAATGGTCCGGTCCGCTGTCGATCGACCACGCGGTCATGCTGGATGCGATCGACGCGCATTCCGTCAGGAAAGCCCGCGAACGCCTGCCGGAAAACAGCCGGCTGGCGGCGGTTCTCGCCAAGGCCGAGCCGGACCCGTCCGGCAGGATCGACGGCAGGCGCCACACGATGCTCGATGACTCGGATATTGCAGGCACCCGCCATGCCCGTGCCTTCGTCGGCGGCGTTCTCGCCGGCATCTTCGGCATTACCGATCTCTATGTGTCCGGCGGCGCCGAACACCAGGGTCCGCCCGGCGGCGGTCCCGTCGCCATCATCGTCGAAAAGGAGCAATGAAGTGAGCACAGTCCGCGACACGCCCCTTCCGCAAGCCGGCAAGGCCGTCGGCATCGAGACGCTCGATATGACCATGCGTTTCGGCAGCTTCACCGCGCTCGACAACGTCTCTATCGCCGTTCCGGCCGGCTCTTTTCACGCGCTTCTCGGCGAAAACGGCGCCGGCAAGTCGACGCTCGTCAAATGCATCATGGGCTTCTATCACGCCACGTCAGGCTCGTTGTCGGTCGACGGCCGCGAGGTGGCGGTCGCCTCACCCAAGGATGCCGCGACCTATGGGCTCGGCATGGTCTACCAGCATTTCACACTGGTTCCCTCTCTGACCGGTGCGGAAAACCTGGTCATCAGCCGCACCGAAGTGCCCGCGGTGATCAACTGGCCCAGGGAACGCAAGGATCTGGCGGCTTTCATGGAGCGCATGCCGTTCAAGATCCCGCTCGACAGGCCGGTGAGCGAGCTTGCCGCCGGCGAAAAACAGAAGCTCGAAATCGTCAAGCAGCTCTATCTCGGCCGTTCCTTCCTCGTCCTCGACGAGCCGACCTCGGTGCTGACGCCGGCCGAAGCCGATGAGATGCTCGGCATCGTCCGCGGGATGACCGAGCGCGGCGAGCTCACCGTGCTGATGATCTCCCACAAGTTCCACGAGGTGACGAAGTTCGCTGATGCCGTCTCGATCCTGCGGCGCGGCAAGCTGGTCGGCACCGGCAAGGTCGGCGAGCTCTCCACCGCCGAGATGGCGGCGATGATGATCGGCGACGTCAAGCTCGCCGAGCTCGACAGCCGTCTGCCGGTGGCGGAAGCGGCCAAATCCGTGCTCACTGTGACCCAGGTGAAAGCTCCGGATCGCTCCGGCCTGAAGACGATCGAGATCGACGCGCTGACGGTCCGCTCCGGTGAGATCGTCGGCATCGCCGGCATATCCGGCAACGGCCAGAAGGAGCTGACGGAAATTCTGGCCGGCCAGCGCCCGACCGATAGCGGCCAGGTCATGGTCAATGGCGAGACTTACGGCGCCACCCGTGAGGAGACCCGCAAGAACAGGGTGCGTTTCATCCCCGAAGAGCCGTTGCAGAATGCCTGTGCGCCCAAGATGACCGTGAGCGAGAACCTTGCGTTCCGCACCTTCGATTTGAAGCTGGACGGCAAGGACGCGATCTGGCTGAACAAGGGCAGCATGAAGAAGCGTGCCTCGGCGCTGATCTCCGACTTCAAGGTCAAGACGGCCTCTTCCTCCTCGCCGATCGCAGCGCTCTCGGGCGGCAACGTGCAGCGGGCGGTGCTCGCCCGCGAACTGACCGGCGATGTCGATCTGCTGATAGTCTCCAACCCCTGTTTCGGCCTCGATTTCTCGGCCGTTGCCGAAATCCGCGCCCGGATCATGAAGGCCCGCAATTTGGGAGCCGCCGTGCTGCTGCTTTCGGAAGACCTCGACGAACTGCTCGAGATGTCCGACCGCATCATGGTCATTTCGGAAGGCAAGCTGGTTTACGAGACACCGGCGCGTTCGGCCGATATCGGCGTGATCGGCGCCCACATGGCGGGGCATCATTGATGATGGGGATCAAGGCAGAACCCTTCGCCTTTCCGGTGAAACACGATGAGCTCGCCCTCATCGTCATCGACATGCAGCGCGATTTCGCCGAGCCGGGCGGATTCGGCGCCAGCCTCGGCAACGATGTCAGCCGCATCACCAGGATCGTGCCCGATGTCAAACGCCTCATCCAGGGCTTCCGCAATGCCGGCCTGCCTGTGATCCATACGATGGAGTGCCACCGGCCTGATCTCTCCGACCTGCCACCGGCCAAACGCGACCGCGGCAATCCTGCGCTCAGGATCGGCGACGAAGGCCCGATGGGCCGCATCCTGATCGCGGGCGAACCCGGCACGGCAATTCTTCCGGAGCTCGCTCCGGTGAAGGGCGAAGTCGTCATCGAAAAACCCGGCAAGGGCGCCTTCTACGCGACCGACCTCGGCACCGTGTTGCAGCAGAAGGGCATACGTCAGCTCGTCTTTGCCGGTGTCACCACCGAAGTCTGCGTGCAGACGACGATGCGCGAAGCAAACGACCGCGGCTATGAATGCCTGCTCGCCGAGGAGGCCACGGAAAGCTATTTCCCCGAATTCAAAGCCGCCGCCATCGCCATGATCCGCGCCCAGGGCGCGATCGTCGGCTGGACCGCCCATATCGACGACATTCTGGAAAGCATCGCCCATGCCTGAAACGACCCGCGAACGCCTGACCTCAGGCGGCTGGAAGGAGTTGGAATTCGGCCCTTTCCGCGATGCTGTCACCATTCACTGGATCCGCCCCTTCGAGGGCGATCAGCCGGGCGTGGCGCTGCTGAAATATGAGCCTGGCGCCTCCGTTCCCCGCCATCGCCACGAGGGGCTCGAGACCATCCTGGTGCTCGATGGCGTTCAATCCGACGAGACGGGCGATTACATCAGCGGCAGTTATATCGTCAATGCACCGGGCAGCGAACATTCGGTCTGGAGCGAGACCGGCTGTGTCGTGCTCATCCAGTGGGACCGGCCCGTCAAAATATTCGAAGACGACACTGCCTGAACCCGACGCCGGCCTTGAAGGTCTGCCCGACGATCCGAAAGGACATGAACGTCACAGCAGCATCGAGGCGCCGCGATCGATATAGGTATCCAGAAATTGCTCGAGGCGGGGATTTCTCGGCCGTTTGAAGACGTCCTGCGGCGGGCCGGTGAACAGCACCTTGCCGTGATCGAGAAAGATGATCTGCTGGCCGACCGTCGCGGCAAATCCGATCTCGTGGGAGACGACGACCATCGTCATGCCCTCGGCGGCGAGATCGCGCATGACGTTGAGCACCTCGCCGGTCAGCTCGGGATCAAGTGACGAGGTCGGCTCGTCAAACAGCATGATCTTCGGGTTGAGGGCTAGCGCCCGGGCGATGGCGACGCGCTGCTGTTGCCCTCCCGAGAGCTGCGACGGATAGTGCCCTGCCCTGCCCTCGAGGCCGACCTTGACGAGCTGGGCCATTGCCCGCTCCTCAGCATCCTTGCGGCTCATCTTGTGAACGGACTTCAGCGCCTCGCTGACATTGCCGAGCGCGGTCATATGCGGCCAGAGATTGAACTGCTGAAAAACCATGCCGATCTGGGATCGGATCCGCCGGTTCGCCGCCGCCGGCACCCGCTCCCGGACGCCCTTGGCGTTTTCCGCAAAGCCAAGCACCTCGCCGTTGACGGCAATCGTACCCTTCGTCGATTCCTCGAGAAACGCCATGCAGCGCAGCAGCGTACTCTTGCCGGATCCGGATGGGCCGATGACGCAGGAAACCTGTCCCTGAACGATGTCGAGGTCGATGCCCTGCAGCACGGTGGAACCGCCGAAGGTCTTGACGAGATTTTTGACTGCGATCGCAGGAATGCTCATATGTTGAAAAACCTGAATCTTGAGAGTTTCGTTTCGGCGAGGTGACCGAGCCAGCCGGTGATTTCCACCAGCGCCCAATAAAAAAGGGCAAGCACGAAGAGCGCCTCGACGAAAGCATATTGCTGCGAACCGATCGCACTCAACGTCGCCGTCAACTCCGGCACGGTGATGATGGACAGCACGGCCGTCTCCTTCATCAGGATGATCGTCATGTTGACCGAAGGCGGCAACACCAGCATGGTCATCTCCGGCAGCAATATGCGTCGGACGATCTGCCCTTGTGTCAGGCCAACGCACAGGCCGGCCTCGATATGTCCCTTCGGGACGGCGGCAAAGCCCGAACGGAAAATCTCGCTGAAATAAGCCGCCCCGTAGATGGAAAGGCCGATGACGCCGGCCGGGATCGGATCGAGTGACAATCCGACGAAGGGGCCGCCGTAGTAGACGAGGAATATCTGAATCAGGAACGGCGTGCCGCGCAGCACCGCGATGACAACGCCGAATGCCTTGTCCGGGACAACGCCGCCAAAACGCCTGGCAACGGCAACAAGGAAGCCGAGCGCGGCAGCGGCCGGCGTGGTGACGATCCAGATGACGATGGTGAGCCATGCGCCGCTGAGGATTTCCGGAAAATTGTTGAAAATCACATTGATGTCGAAGGTCATCGCGGCACTCCCGGCAGGGAGCGTTCGATCAGGCCGCCCGCAAGGGCGACGATCCAATTGATGATGAAATAGATTAGACCGGCGGAAGCGAAAATCTCAAGCGGCAGGAAGGTGCTGCCGGCAAGATCCTGGGCCATGCGCGTCAGCTCGATGACGCCGACGACCGAGACCAGCGAAGACGCTTTCAGGATAAGGATCGCTTCGTTGACGAGTGCTGGAAAGGTCAGGCGCAGGGCGATCGGGGCCTTGATACGACGGAAGATCTGAACGGGACTCATGCCAACCATTTCGGCAGATTCGACCAGGCCCATGGGAACGCTGGCAAAACCGCCGCGCAGATTTTCAGCCTGGTAGGCTGCCGTACACAGCGACAGACCAACGATGGCCGCAACGATGCTTGGCACGTTGATGTCGATCGCCGGCAGCAGGTTATAGATCAGCAACAGCTGCACCAGCAGCGGCACTCCGCGAAAAAAACTGATGAAAATCTTCGCCGGCAGCACCAAAAGCCGTTGCTGCGAAAGCAACATGGCGGAAATAACGATCGCGATCGCAAAGCCGATCAGGATAGAAACCACGCTGATCGTCACCGTGTAGATCGAGGCTTGCAGAAGCAGTTCGAAAAGCTTGATGGACATGGGCGATGTTTGCCTGGGCGCTGCGGCCGTGAACTCTGATGCCACGGCAGATTGCGCCCCGACCGATGGCGGGGCGCGTTCGTTTCACCGGCGGCAAATCAGAATGCCGGGTCCTTGACAGCATCAGGCGTATCGAAAGATGCACCAAACCACTTCTTCTGCAGCTCTGCCATGCGCCCGTCTGCCTTGATCTTGAGCATCGCGGCGTCGATCGCATCCATCAGGGGCGCATGGTCGGCATCCTTGAGACCGATGAAGCCGAAATAGGACTTCTTGCCGAATGGCGGCAGGACGACTTCGAAGGTGCCCTTTCGCTGGCTGGCGACGAAGGCGATATTCGGCAGCGAATTGGCGACGCCGGCAATACGGCCGGCGGCGAGGTCGGCGTAGGATTCGGTAAAGGCGGGATATTCGCGCACGTCGACCTTGGTCGGCAGCGTGGCGGAGAATTCCTTCAGCTGGTCGAGCTGCGCAGTTGCCTTGCCGACACCGATCGTCTTGCCGGCAATATCTTCCGGCTTGCTGATCGTCGTGTCGCCAGCCTTCTTCAGAATGGCAATCGTTGCTTCGGCGATCGGCGGCGTGAAGCGATAGCGCTCCATGCGCTTCTTGGTGATCGTTGCAGGACCTGCGACGACATCGAACTTGCCGGCCTCGAGCGCCGGGAAGACGCCGTCCCAGGGAAGGGCGACCCACTCGATCTTGACGCCGAGTTCCTTGCCGATCTCGGCAAAGAGGTCGACGTTCAAGCCCGTGTGTTCGCCGGCATCGATATAGTCGAACGGTGCGAAAGCCGTTTCGGTGCCGACCTTGAGGGTGCCGGCTGCCTTGACGGCTGCCAGCGTGTCGGCGGCATGGGCGGAAACGGCTGCTCCGAGCAGGAACGCGGCGCCGACCAGACCCTTCAGCAGTGAATGTGCCTTCATGATCATCTCTCCAGTTTTTATTCCCCCGGCGGAGGAGTTTTTGTTCCCGACTTCGATTTCCTCTGCGCGGATTTCTATGCTCCGCTTTTGACTATACAAATAGATATAGGCTGGCCTAGAGTGTCAATGTAAAAGACGAGGAACGCAAAATTTGTGCCGGGTGGCGTCGATCTCGCTGGCATGACCGTTCCCGTATTTATGGTCGCTGACGCCGGATGAGGTGCGGGCTTGGTGTCGATTTATCAACGTATTTTCACCGATGTCGAGACGAAGATCATCAGCGGCGATTGGCGGCCCGGTGACCGTATTCCCGTCGAACACGAACTCGCGGCGGAATATCGGTGCTCGCGGATGACCGTCAGCAAGGCGCTGTCGGCGCTTGCCGAGCGCGGCATGATTGTCAGACGGCGCAAGACAGGTTCGTTTGTCGCATCGCCCCAGATCGACCGCACGGTGATGGATATCCAGGATATCAGCACCGAAGCGGAACTGGCCGGGCACGAACACCGCTTCGAAATCCTCGCCCGCAAGATCGAGCGCCTTGGAGAGGCGGAGGCGCAGCAGCTGTCGGAACCTGCCGATGCAGAAGTCCTCAGGCTCCAATGCCTGCATATCGTCGATGGCAGGCCGAATGCCATCGAGCGGCGGATCATCATGCTCGATGCTGTCCCACGGGCGAGAGAGGAGAGCTTTGCTTCAACTCCGCCCGGCAAATGGCTGCTTGACGAGGTTCCCTGGTCCAAGGCCAAACATGTCATTCGCGCCGTTTCGGCCGACACCACGACGGCGCGGATCCTGCAGACGGAACGCGGCGAGGCCTGCCTTAGCCTCATCCGCCAGACCTGGCAGAACGGTCGTACGGTGACCTATGTCGAGTTCACCCATCCAGGCGACCGGTTCCAGTTTGCGGGGACGTTTCATCCGGCAGCAAATTGAGCTCGACGCCAATCACGAGAGGTTCTGCAAGTGACCGATGAGCGCCTCAAGGCGATCCCGCTGAAAAGTTTGCAGGCGTTCGAGGCGGTGGGGCGCTGCGGCGGCGTGACGGCAGCGGCGCTGGAGCTCAGGGTTTCGCCGGGCGCCATCAGCCAGCAGATCCGCAAGATCGAAAGCTTTCTTGGAATTTCGCTTCTGGAACGCAGCGGGCGAACCGTCGAGCTGACCGCCTGGGGCCGGCTCTACCATCAGGAGATATCGAAGGGGTTCGAGCAATTTGCGCTGGCCCAGCAATTGTTGGAAAAGGCGCGCAACGAGACGGCGCTGGTGCTCAGTGCGCTTTCCTCCGTCGTCAACAAATGGATCGGCAGGCGCATCTTCGACTGGCAGGCGCTTCATCCCGAAGTTCCAGTGAGGATTATCGGACGCGACAAAGAGCCCCGGATCGGTTTCGACGATGTCGATTTCCGCGTCAGCTACGGATCGGACGTCCTCCAGCACGAACACTATACCGAACTGTTCCGCGATTGGGTGGTGCCTGCCTGCTCGCCGGCGCTGATGCAGGATCGAGCGCATGCGGCTCGCGATCTTTTCGAAAAGCCCCTCCTCCATGTCGAGTGGGAACGGCACTTCACCCCTTATCCCAGCTGGGCGGAGTTTGCCGCCAAGGCCGGTGTCCCCCTCGATGCGTCGACGCCGGGCCTTTCCTTCACTCTTTCGAGCAGCGCGATTGATGCTGCTGTCAACAAGCGCGGCGTCGTGCTCGCACAAATGTCGATGATATCAGACGAGCTTGAAGCGCAAACGCTGGTCATTCCCGTCGACCTGCGCATTGCACTGCGCGAAAGCTATTTTCTCGCCTGGGACCGTGCGGCCTTGCAGAAGCCCCACGGGCACGAATTCCGCGAGTGGCTCATTGCTATTTCCCGTCAGCAGGCCCTGGCGTCAGCGCCTAAGCCGATACTTTAGAAAAACTAAAACGGAACCTAGCTGAGCGATATTGATGAAAATTTGCGCCTGGCGATAATTTACGCAGTCGCCCTCCACCGTTGGCGGCGTGGCCGACATAGCAGGAGAGCTCGATGGCGCGAACCGACAAGATGAAACTCGGGACTTTCGTCTACACATTCGGCTTTCACCCGGCCTCCTGGCTGCATCCGGCAAGCGACGTCAATGGCGCCAACGACTTCGCCCATCTGCTCGATGTCGCCAAACGATCCGAGGCGGCCAAATTCGATTTCATGTTCATGGCGGATTCTCCTGCCGCTGCCGTCGGCGATCCGAAAGCGCTTGCCCGCATTCCAACCAAGATGAACCGTTTCGAACCGCTGTCGCTGCTTTCGGCTCTGGCGGTCACCACCAATGACCTCGGTCTCGTGGCGACGGTATCGACGAGTTATTACGAACCATACAATGTCGCGCGCTTGTTCGCCTCGATCGACCATCTGAGTAAGGGCCGTGTCTGCTGGAATGTCGTCACCTCCGACCACGACGAAACCGGCTACAATTTCAATCGTGAAGGGCTCGACCCGCATGCGTTACGCTACGAGCGTGGCAACGAGTTCGTCGATGTCGTATTCGGTCTTTGGGACAGCTTCGAGGACGGCGCACTGCTTCTCGACCGTGAAAACGGTGTCTACTACGACAAGGACAAGCACCACACGCTCAATCACAAAGGCACGCACTTCCAGGTTCGCGGACCCCTCAACATCGCGCGAACGCCCCAGGGCCGTCCTGTCATCGCCCAGGCGGGCGGTTCGGAACCCGGAATGGACATGGCGGCACGCACGGCGGAGATCGTCTTCAGCCTGGCATCGAATATCGACCGAAACCGGACCTTCTACGAAAACGTCAAGAGCCGGATGCCGGCCCATGGGCGCGATCCGGACGATCTGAAAATCATGCCGGGCATCGTGATCAACGTCGGTGAAACTGAAGCCGAGGCAAAGGCGAAGGTGGATTATCTGATCGACAAGATGCATCCGGATGTCGGCCGGCTGATGCTCTCCGAATTCCTCGAGGCGGACCTGCGCGACGTCGCACTCGACAAGCCTTTCCCCATGGATCGGCTGCCGGCGGCGCCCAAGGGATCACGCGCCTTGTTCGACGAGCTGGTCGATTTCGTCAGAAGCGGCCGCACCGTCGGCGAGCTCATCCGGCACTATGCCGAGAAGCATACCGGAAATGGCATGACGGGCACGCCGGCCCAGATTGCCGACTTCATGGAGGAATGGTTCGAAACGCGCGCCGCCGACGGCTTCATCCTGATGTTTCCGACCTTGCCGTCCAGCCTCGACGACTTCGTGCGGCTTGTCCTGCCAGAGCTTCGACGCCGCGGGCTGTTCCGCGAGGAATACGAAGGCAAGACCTTGCGCGAAAACCTCGGTCTTTCAATGCCGGTAAACCGCTTTGCCAAAACAAAAGAGCCAGCCCGATGAGTGTCGAGGCTTTGATCAGCGAAGCGGACTTCAAGCTTTCGATGCGTCATCTGGCGGGTGCCGTCAGCGTGATTACGGTCGGCGACGGGCAACACCGCACCGGCTTCACGGCAACGTCGGTCTCCTCGCTATCGGCGGAGTTGCCGTCCGTCATCGTCAGCGTCAACCGAGCGTCTTCCTCATGGCCGGCGCTGCAGCGGTACGGCTGCTTCTGCGTCAACGTGCTCGCCGCCGACCAGCAACAGGTGGCGCAATCCTTTGCCGGTCTTGACGGACGAAAGGGCGCCGAACGCTACGGCGGTGCAGGATGGTATCGCCTCAAGACCGGCGCGGCCGCCCTTGAAAACGCCCTGACGGTCCTGGACTGCAAGCTCGAAACCGCTTTCCACTACAATTCCCATGCCATTTTGGTCGGACATGTTTGCGCAATGGAAATCCGGCAGGGCATAGGGCCGCTGCTCTACTGGCGCGGCGGCTATCATGAACTGCCGGCGGAGGTTGATCAAAACGGTCTAGCGAAGGCGCTCGGACAATAGCCCAATCGAGGCGACATCCGCATTGGCAAAGGCAAGTCTGAGGTAACGCTCCTGGCCCTCGCCGAAATAGGCGCCGGGCAAACAAACGATGCCGGATTCCTTGGCGAGTTTCTCGGCAACTTCGGAAGACGATCGATCGGCGTGGGGATGGCGGACAAAGGCGAAATAGGCGCCAATCGCACCGATCTCCCAATCCGGCAGCCCGGAAAAGACCAACCTCAAAGCGTCCGCCCGGCGAGCAATCTCCAGCCGGTTGCCGGCCCGCCAATCGGCAAGCGCCGGGATCGCCGATGCAACGGCGATCTGGGCCGAGCGCGGCGCGCAGATCTGCATATTGTCCATCACCTTGGCGATCTCGGCGATGAGTTTAGGCCCTGCCGTGATTGCACCCAGCCTGTGACCGGGGATGCAGAAGGATTTCGAGAAGCTGTAGAGAAGAACGAGCGTGTCTTCCCAGCCCGGCTCTGAGAGGAGTGAGTGTGGCCGTCCGTTATCCTCGCCGAGGAAATCGCGATAGGTTTCATCGACGATCAGCCAGGCGCCGTATCTCCGGCAGAGAACGAAAAGCTCATGCAGCAGGCTCGGCGGATACACGGCCCCGGTGGGATTGTTTGGTGTGACGACGGCAAGCATCTTCGCGCCGGCCGCAAGGGCCGCCTCGGCCGAACCTGGATCGGGAAGAAAGCCGAAGGCTGGGTCGCAATCGACCAGCCGTCGACCGATCCCCAGCATCGACAGCGTCGTATCGTGATTGAAATAGAAGGGATTGGTCAGCGCGACGGTATCGCCGGCGCCGGCAAGCGCGATTGCCGAACACATGAACGCCTGATTGCAGCCGGCGGTAATGTGGATATTGCCGGCGGAAAGGTCGGCGCCGTAAAATTCGGCAACGTCAGCCGCGTAGGTCTTGCGCAATAAAGGTTCGCCTTCGATCGGCCCGTAGCCCGTCATCGCCTGTTGTCCGGCCGCCTCGGCGAGAAGCCGAAGCATCTCCGGATGCGCGGGATAGCCGGGCACAGCTTGCGACAAATCGATGAGTGGCCCTTTTCCCCCCTTGTATTCGTGGCTCCAGGCGACGACGGAAGGAATGGGCGGGGCAGAGAGGCGGGCAACGAGGGAATTGGGTTTTGCAGCGATCATATCGATTTCTCTTTGATACCGATTGCTACAACGATACCAATTGTTTTCTCAACCTCTTTGTCTGACGAGACGGACCTGAAGCGGAGACGCATGCATATGGTGTGGGATAAAACGCGGCTCGAGCAACTGCGCGCAGAATTTGCAGACGCCAATGGCGGCGAGATATTCGATGAGAAGTTTCGCAAAGTAGCGGAGAAGATCATCTCCAAGAGCGGCACGAGACTGGCGCCATACGCCGGAGTGCCGACCTTCCTCAGCGCACCCTACATGCAGGTCGCGGCCGATGATCCGGATTTCGGCAATCTCCAGGTTGCGATCACCGGGATCCCCATGGATCTTGGCGTCACCAATCGTCCAGGCTCGCGTTTCGGACCGAGAGCACTTCGCGCCATCGAAAGGATCGGCCCCTACAATCACGTTCTCGCTACGGCGCCGGTCTTCGATCTTCGGGTCGCCGATATCGGCGACATATCGTTCCAAAGCCGTTACCGGTTGGAACTCAGCCACGACGACATCGAAAAGCGGATCGGCCAGATCGTCGATGCCGGCGTGGCCCCGCTTTCCGTCGGAGGCGATCATTCCATCAGCCACCCGATTTTGAAGGCCATCGGCCGGCAGCAACCGGTCGGCCTCATCCATATTGATGCCCATTGCGATACAAGCGGCGCTTTCGATCAGACGAAGTTTCATCACGGTGGGCCGTTCCGCAATGCGGTGCTTGACGGCGTGCTCGATCCGACACGGACTATCCAGATCGGCATCCGCGGTTCAGCGGAATATTTGTGGGAATTCTCCTACGCTTCGGGAATGACCGTGATCCACGCAGAGGACATCAGCGGAATGGGGATTGCGGCCGTCATTGCCAAGGCAAAATCCATCGTCGGCGACGGCCCCACCTATCTTTCCTTCGACGTCGACAGCCTCGATCCGAGCTTTGCGCCCGGCACGGGCACGCCCGAGGTCGGTGGATTGACCACGCGTGAAGTCCTTGAACTGATACGCGGACTGAAGGGGATAAATCTGGTGGGTGGTGACGTCGTCGAAGTCGCCCCGCAATATGACGCAACGACCAACACGGCGCACGCCGCAGCACAGGTGCTCTTTGAGGTCCTGAGCCTCATGGTGTTTAGTCCATCGATCGGCAGGCGCTAAGGCCGACCTCTCGGTCATCCGTGGCAACTGGCCGGATGGGCCAAGATCATATCATTCGCACCTAGCAATGACGGAAGCAGGGAATCTCACGCCCATGGTCGTCGCCACCGACGCCTCCCGTCATGCAGCCACTGTCGGTGGAGGCGATGAGCAGTATTACGGCGAAGCCTTCATCGTCACGCCAAGCGTACTAGCCAACGCATCTCAAAAACTCTTCGGTATCCATGAGTTCGAGCTGCACGGAAAACCGATCGTGCAGAAGTTCCAGTGACGCGTCATGCGTATCGTCGGCGCCGCTACAGACGGCGTCGTTCAGCACGATGACACGATAGCCGAGATCGATCGCGCCGAGCGTCGTGGCAAGCACGCAGACATCCGTTTCACCGCCCGTTATCACAAGCGTATCGACCCGCTCCGACTGAAGGATCGGATGCAGGCGGCCGTCGATCCAAGGCGAATAAGTGCGTTTGTCGAAGTGCCTTGCCGGCGGAACCAACGAGGCCAGCGATGGGGCGAGATCTATGAAGCCGCGCGGAAGATGTTCGCCCGTCATCATCCACCATTTCTGGTAATAATCCCGCCATTTCCCCGGCATGTCGTCCGCACGCTCGGGTGGCAGGAAGCGGGTAAAGATCGTTCGCGACGGATGCCGCCCGGCCAGCTCTTCGATCTGGGGAGAGATCCGTGCCATCCAGGCAACGTGCCACGGCGTGTCTTCGGCAAACATCCGCTGCATGTCGACGCAAAGGTGCCGCCATTCCCCGACCTCGCCCATCACATCCTCCATTCGGTCTTCGCGCGTCAACCGCGACGCGGGGCGAAAGTTCCCCTAGCCTGCGGAAGATCTGAAGCCTCTCACGCGACGGCGCCTCGGGCGGTCGTCAGTAACCCAGCGGCGCTTTCAGCTTTCCGGAAACTATCAAGCTCGCCAATAGGAACGGGTTTGGAGAAGAAGTAGCCTTGGAGGTCGGTGCAGCCGAGGGCGGCCAGAAAGTCGCGTTGATAATCGGTTTCGACCCCTTCGGCCGTCGTCGAGATACCGAGGTTACGGCTGAGCGCGACGATGGCGCCAATGATTGCCGCCCCATTGGCCTTGGTGCCGAGCTGTGAGACGAACGATCGATCGATCTTGATGCGGTCGATATCGAAGCGCAGGAGATGGCTGAGGCATGAAAAGCCAGTTCCGAAATCATCCAGCGAAACCTGGACACCCCGGCTGCGCAACGACTTCAGCACCGTATAAACGTCCGAGTTGTCCTCGATCAGTGAGGACTCGGTGAGTTCGAGCTCGAGCCGGGACGGCTGCAGACCGCTCTCCTCAAGCACGGCGAAAACTTCCTCGGCGAAATTCGGTCTTCTCAACTGGGCAGGAGACACGTTGACCGCAACAAACGTGTCCTCCGGCCATTTGCAGGCGGCTCTGCAGGCTTCGCGCAAGACCCAGAAACCGAGAGCGTCGATGAGGCCGCCCTCCTCGGCGACAGGGATGAAGCTGGCAGGCGTCAACAGCCCGCGCTGACTGTGACGCCAACGCACGAGAGCTTCCGCGCCCGACGCCGCGTATCCTGCCTCAGCGCGATGGACCGTTTGGTAATAGACCTCGAGCGATCCGAAGTCCGGCCGGTTCGAAACCGGATCGGCGTGTGGACCATCTGGGGCCATGCCTTTGGCCAGAACTTCCCGCAATTCGTTCTTGAGAATGTCGCGTGCATTTCGGCCGCCGTCCATGGACGGTGAATAGAGACGCCACTGGCCTCGGCCGCCCATCTTTGCCTCGTACAGCGCGACGTCGGCGTAGCGCATGATGTCATCGGCATTCCGCCCGGCATCCGGCACGACGGTCACGCCGATCGAGCCGCCGACGCGCGCAACCGCTTCGCCGCGCAAAAGCGGGAAGGGTTTGCCAAGTTCGGCAACGATCGCTTCGCATATTGCCGGCAAAACGTGGTCATGATCTTTGATGTCCCGGAGAAGCAGCGCAAATTCGTCGCCCCCTAGCCGGGCAAGCGTGTCGCCCGGACGAAGCAGCGAGCGGATCCGCTCGGCGGCCATCCTGATGAGTTCATCGCCGGCGGCATGGCCGAATGTGTCGTTCACCGCTTTGAAGCGATCGAGGTCGAGAAGTGCGACCGCCGAGCGCTCGGTCGAATTCTGCGTCTCGGCCAGGCACTCGTCGAACCTCATAGCGAACAAAGCGCGGTTGGGAAGATCGGTGAGCACATCATGCAAGGCAAGCTGCCTTGCATGCAGCTCGCTTTTCTTCAACTCGCCGAGACTCCTTCGCAGGCGCACCAGCAAGACCGAGAACAGGATCGCGATCACCAAGGCGGCAATCGAAAGCGCCGGCATCAATCGACCGATCACCCTCGAACCTGGAAGATCCGGCCGCCATACGATAAAGCCGATCGGTTCGCCGTTTGCCGTGGCGTCAATCTGGAACGCAACCTCATTTTCGTCCGCATCGGCGGTGCGCGCGAAGCGGGCGCCGTTAAGGCCCTGTTGCCGGCTCAATTCGTCCAGCGCCGCACCATCGATAAAGCGCACGACGATCAGGAATTGCCGCATCGGCTGGCGCTGTCCCCCGGCAGCCTCGTTAATGGCGACGACGCCGACGATGGTCGGCCGGCCCTCGAGCCGCATCAGATTGGCCAGAGCACGGTTGGAATGGGCGGCGCTCGCAAGGCGGGCTTCCATTGAGGATGGCGTTCTTTCGTTCAAAGCCGTGCTTCGCCGGACCCCAAAGCGGGCATCCTGAAGGAGAGGCAAAAAGAGAGGCCTCATCCAGCGGTATCGCTTCTCCGTTTGGGCGTCCGCCAGCATGAGCAGTTGCGCCTTTTCATCGACAACAAAGGCCTGGTCGTAGCCGAACGCCGACATAGCCGTCTGGCCGATCGCACTCCCGGCTGCTGCCGTCAAAACGGCATCGAGGCCGGAGGAGCCTTCGGTCGAAAGGGCGGCAGGATAGACACGTGCGAGATAGCCATTGCCGAACTGGCCGATAACATGCGCGACTTGATCGACCTGTTCGCGCAGGCGGGCATTCACAAGCTGACGCTGTCGATCGAGGGCTGCGGCATCGCTTTCGGTTCCTGCCCAGAGCGCCGAGAGTACGACAAGCCCGATCGCTCCGAGCCCGCTGACGGCAATAAGGAACAGAATTCTCCCGGAGGCGATCCAGGATTGCTGAAACGTATTGGAGCTGGAAGGAAGAACGATCTGCAAGCCTAGACCCCTGAACACCACGACACGGGCGCATTCGTCGACGCTAACAAAGAAGCGTTCACGTAGAATTAAAAGCTGTGGCCCACTATGGCGCGAGATCGACTATGCCCCAAGGAGCTCCCGACGATGTTGCGCATATCCATTCAGACCATATTGCGCGGAACGCTGATGGCGGGCGGGATCGGTGTCTTGTTAGCGGCGGCCGCGCCGCTCGAGCTGGCTGCGCAGGATCGCATGCCAATGAGAATTGCCGTCGAAGGTGCATTTCCGCCCTTCAACTATCTCGATTCAAACAACAAGCTTCAGGGCTTCGATATCGATATTGCCAATGCGCTGTGCGAGGTCGGCAAGTTTGAATGCCAATTTATCATCGAGAAGTGGGACGACATCATCCCCGATCTCGTTGCCGACAAATACGACGCGATCATCTCATCCATGTCGATGAGCCTTGAGCGGCGTCAAAAGGTTGCCTTCACTGAAAAATACTACAACAGCCCGTCGGTGTTCATCGCCCGGAAGGATTCGTCGATCAGCGATGTCAGCCCCGCCGCCCTCAGCGACAAAATTCTTGGGGTGACGTCGTCGACAGCGCAGGAATCCTATGCCAACCATCTTTATCCGGCAATGAAAAAGACGGTGTTTCGGTCTTCGCCGGAATTGTACAAGGGTCTGGCGGATGGGAGCGTCGACATTATCCTCGAGGATAAACTGGCCATCTATGATTGGATTGCCAACACCAAGGCTGGAAGCTGCTGCGAGTTCAAGGGGCCGGACCTGGTCGACGTCACCTATTTTGGTGAAGGCGCCGGTATAGCGCTGCGCTTGGATGACAAGGAGCGTCTGACACGTCTGAACGAAGCGTTGAAGAGCATCCAGGCGGACGGAACCTATGACATGATCAACGCCAAATATTTCCCGTTCAGCATCCAGTAGTTCGCCGTCCAATTTTTCGAGAATGCGGAATGGCCGGGTTTTCGCCCGGCCATTCCTATGTGTGCAGTAATGTCGCTATGCGGCTTTCGCCACCTCGCCATGCGGATCGAGGACATATTTCGTCGCCGCTCCCTGGTCGAAGCTCTCATATCCATTGGCGGCATCGTCGAGCGGGATGACCTTGGCGTTGACGATATCGGCAATTGGCAGTCGGTCGTGGAGGATCGCCTGCATGAGTTGACGATTGTATTTGATCACCGGAGTCTGGCCGGTGTGGAAGGACTGCGCCTTGGCCCATCCGAGGCCGAAGCGAAGCGACAAATTGCCGTGTTTGGCGGCATTGTCGACAGCACCTGGATCCTCGGTAACGTAGAGGCCGGGAATGCCGATCGAACCGGCGGCACGGGTAATCTCCATCATCTGATTGAGCACGATCGCCGGCTGTTCCCCGCCCGAGTGGCCGCGGGCCTCGAAGCCGACAGCATCGATGGCGCTGTCCACTTCGTTGGTGCCGACGACCTGCGCGATCATGTCGCCAAGACGGTCACTCTTCGACAGGTCGATCGGTTCGAAACCGACCTTCGCCGCATGCGCCAGACGGTCTTTGTTGAAGTCACCGATCATCACGACTGCGGCGCCGAGAATGCGAGCCGAAGCGGCAGCCGCAAGGCCGACGGGGCCCGCGCCTGCGACATAGACGGTCGAGCCGACGCCAACGCCTGCCCGCACTGCGCCATGGAAGCCGGTGGGCAGGATGTCGGAGAGCATGGTGAGATCCCGGATCTTCGCCATTGCCTTGTCCCGATCGGGGATTTTCAGCAGGTTGAAATCTGCGTAGGGAATGGTGACGTAGCGTGCCTGTCCGCCGATCCAGCCGCCCATGTCGACATAACCATAAGCACCGCCGGCGCGGGCCGGGTTTACCGTCAGGCAGACACCGGTATCCTGAGACTTGCAGCAGCGGCAGCGGCCGCAGGCGACATTGAAAGGCACCGAGACGATATCGCCGATTTCGAGCATCTCGACATCGATGCCTTTCTCGATGATCTCGCCGGTGATTTCATGACCAAGGACCAGGCCCGGCATCGCCGTCGTGCGGCCGCGGACCATGTGCTGATCGGAGCCGCAGATATTGGTAGAAATCACTTTCAGAATGACGCCGTGTTCGATGCGGCGGCCGTCAGGCGCTTCCAGCTTCGGGTCGTCGATGTCGCGAACTTCGACCTTGCCCGGCCGGAGATAGACGACGCCTCTATTTTTACTCATGAATTCCTCCCACTTGTTTGAATGCCTCGATCTGCAACCAATGCAGCCGATGGCAACCTTCCCTCCGGCCTGCCTCCTCAGCAGCCCGGTGTCCACAACACGAGGATACCGCCGCATCGGGCGATATTCGGATTTTGCAAAAAGGGACAGATTGAATGGAGAAGAGGAGTAAACGCCATGGCTTTCGCCTGTCGTTCCGCTCGTGATCGTCTGCCTGCAATCCGTCGATTTGCTCTGCCAAGAGCTGGTTTCCAGCTCCAGAATCTCCTTTCGATCCATCTCGATATCTTTCCGGATTTCTATCCGGCGATTTCCTTGAGGATTTCAGTTCTCCTACCGCTGCTGGGAGCGTCGGCGCGTCAGGCCGGCTTCCCAATGCCCATTTCGCCAGTTTGCGAGATAGCGCCTTGAACACCACAAACAAACCATGCCTGACGGAAAACAGCGATCAAGAAAACGACATGGGTGCAACGCAAAGACGACAGTCGGCAAAGTCGCCATAGCTCGCTGTGCAGGGGAGTAACTGATCCCGCGAATACGGCGGTTTTCCGGATCGTCCCGGAAGATTGATCGCCGCCTAAAGGCTTTAGGCGCGATGCGGTCGCCGGCTGCGGCTGACGTCGATGGCCGTGTGCCAGATCACTGCGCCGAGGATGATCGCGCCGCCGAAAAACGTGGCGACGGGCGGCTCTTCGGAAAACAGCAGCCAGACCCAGAACGGCGTGAGCACGATTTCCATTGTGCCGATCAGCGCCGCCTCCGCTGGCGGCATCCGCTTCGCCCCGGCAAGGAAGAGCACCAGTGCCAGGGAGAAATTGGTCGCGCCGAAGGCAGCAAGAACGATCCAGTTGTGCAGGTCGAGCGAGCCTACCGAACCGAACGGCGCGAAGAGTGCAAGCGTCAGGAAAGCGCTGACCACGGTCGGCGGCAGGCTCGGCACGTCGGGACTGATCCGCGGAATGATGATGACGAGCGCGAAGGACGCTGTCATGCCGAGCGCCAGCAGGTCGCCCCATCCGGTGCCGCCGCCGATCGACGAGGCGACGATGACCGCGACGCCGAGGAGCGAGATGCCGCCGGCAATCAGCGTCCGCCTGGAGACCCTCTCCCTGAGGATGACCCAGCCGAGCATGGCCGCGATAAATGGCGCGGTCGCATAGATCATCGTCACATTGGCGACGGTGGTCATGTAGAGCGCCCCGATGAAGCAGCCCTGACTGAAGGTCTGGCAGGCGATCATCGCAAGGCTGGACGGATGGAAGATGAAACGCCATTGCTGCCGTGAAATACCCCCTTCGAGGAAAAGGCAGGGGATCAGCAGGAACAGGCCACCGAACAACGATCGCCAGGCGATCGCCGTCCATACGTCGGTCGTCAGGAGTCGCGAATAGACGCCGCTCGCGCTCCAGGCAAGTGTCGCAGCAACGATGAGAAACACACCCTTCTCATGCTCGCTGCTTGCGAGGCGTCTGGCCGGATTTTCAATTGTCACGCAGATATTCTCAAAGAAGGAAGTCGAACGCGGGTCATTTGTGCGCCCAGAATTGACATCAGACAAACGAATAGTAGAGATGGCTATCATCGATTTTTTCTATGGCTGAACATGCACGAGCCGATTGAAAGCGACCTGCTGAGAACCTTTCTTGTCGTCGCCGAGACGTCGAACTTCTCCGCGGCCGCTCAGCGCATCGGGCGGACGCAGTCGGCCGTCAGCAGCCAGATCAAAAAGCTGGAGCAGACGATCGGCGAAACGCTGTTCGAGCGCGGCGCCCGCGGCGTATTGCTGACGCGTCAAGGCATGCAACTCGTCCCCTATGCCCGCAGGATCATCGACCTCTTGAACGAGGCCGCCGCGACGATCCGCAGCAAGCCGCTAGATGGGCCGGTGCGCATCGGAATTCCCGAGGAATACAGCCAGACGGTACTGCCGGCGGCGCTCGCGGCTTTCGCCGTTCGCCACCCGGCCGTCGAGGTGACCGTGTCCTGCGACTATACCGTCCGTAACCTCGCCGCCCTCGAGCGGGACGAGCTTGATCTGGCCGTCGTTTTCGACTGGAGCGATGAGACGAAAGGCGAGGTCATCTGCATTGATCCCACGGTCTGGGTCACATCAATGGTCCATCGGCTGCACGACATCGATCCCCTGCCGATTGCGACCTATCGCAATTCCACCTGGTCGCGCGATTTTGCGCTCCGGTCGCTGGAGCAGATCGGCCGCAACTATCGGATCGCCTTCATCGCCGATACCGGCTCGGGGCTGAAGAATGCCGTGATTGCCGGCCTTGCCGTGACCACGCTTTCCCGCAGCAATATACCGCCCGGCTGCCGGGAGCTGACCGCCGAAGACGGTTTCCCGCCGGTCGACTCCTCCAAGGTCGTGCTCCGCCGAAGCACCTACCGTTCCAGCGAGGCCGTTCGGGAGCTTGCTGAGATGATACGGGACGCGTTCCAGCCTATACCGGCGCCTGCGATGACGTGATGCGGCGGCGCAAGCGGCGCCGGGTCTCGGACGGGCTCTCGGAAAAACTCGCCCGGTAGCTTCTCGCAAAGGCTGAGGCCGAATTGAAGCCGGTTGCCGCCGCGATGTCGGCGAAAGAGGCTGTCGTCTCGATCACCTTGCGGCGCGCCGCATTCAGGCGCAGCGCCAGATAGTGCACATGCGGCGGCGCGCCGATGCTCTGCTGGAAGAGATACTGCAGATGCCGGGCGCTGATGCCCACCCGCCGGGCCAGCCGTGTCAGGACCAGAGGCTGCTCGATATGCTCCTCCATCAGCCGTACTGCCTGGGTCACGCGGGGATCATGCATGCGCAACCCCGCCGAGGCTGCGGAAAGCTGCTCGTCCGCATGGAAGGACGGCTGCTCGTAGCGGAACAGCCGGCTGACCTCGAGCGCCAGCGAATAACCCTGCCTTTGCCGGATCACCTCCAGCATCAGGTCGACGGTCGGAAGCGAACCTGACGTCGTCAGCCGCTTGCCGTCGATGACGAAACGATCCTTGACGGCCCGCACCTCAGGATAGGCCAGCGCAAAATCCTCGTAGTCCTCCCAGTGGACGGTTGCCGGGAGCCCGTCGAGCAGGCTGGCTTCGGCTAGCAGCCAGGTGCCGGACTCGATGCCGGCAATCACCGTGCGATAGCGGGCGGCCTGGGAGAGCTGCATCTTCAGCGCCGGCGTAGCACTTCGGCGCCAGTTGTAGCTAGCAAGTACGAACAGCGGCGTATCCTCGGTCGTCGCCTTGAAAGCGCCTTGCGCGGGCACGGCAATATTGCTGGTGGTCGGGACCGGTGCTCCGTCCGGCGTCAGCAGCCGCCAGCGATAGAGCTCGCTGCCGGAAATTCGGTTGGCGCCGCGCAGCGGCTCGATCACCGAGGCGATCAGGATCAGGTTCGCGTCCGGCAGGACGAGAAGGTCGATATCGAGCCGTTCTGTGGATCGCTGCAGCAAGATCATCTCCCTAGAGTTCCGATAATGTATCGGTTGCTTCCGATATTGCAACGCATCGTCCTTCATCCTGTCGCGTAATGCCGACAAGACGAGGGAGAACAAAAACATGCCTCTTGCGATGAACCGCGATGTCTTCATTACCTGCGCCGTTACCGGCGCCGGCGACACGGTTTCCAGATCCAGCCACGTGCCGATCACTCCCAAGCAGATCGCCGATTCCGCCATCGACGCGGCAAAGGCTGGTGCTGCGGTGGTTCACTGCCACGTCCGCGACCCGGAAACGGGTGCTGCCAGCCGCCGCAACGACCTCTACAGGGAGGTCACCGACCGCATCCGCTCGGCCGATGTCGATGTCGTCCTCAATCTCACCGCCGGCATGGGCGGAGACCTGATTTTCGGGGATGTCGAAAGCCCCCTTCCCCTCAATCCTAACGGCACGGATATGGCCGGCGCCACCGAGCGCGTCAGCCATATCGCCGAATGCTTGCCTGAAATCTGCACGCTCGACTGCGGCACGATGAACTTCAACCTCGGCGACTATGTCATGACCAACACGCCGGCCATGCTGCGGGCCATGGCAAGCAAGATGACCAATCTCGGCGTGCGCCCCGAAATCGAGGCTTTCGACACCGGCCATCTCTGGTTTGCCAAGCAGCTTGCCGAGGAAGGCCTGATCGAAGACCCGGTGCTGATCCAGCTCTGCATGGGCATACCATGGGGGGCGCCCGACGATCTCAATACCTTCATGGCGATGGTCAACAACGTGCCTCAGAGCTGGACTTTTTCGGCCTTTTCGATCGGCCGCAACGCCATGGCCTATCCGGCGGCAGCCGTTCTGGCCGGCGGCAACGTGCGCGTCGGCCTGGAGGACAATCTCTTTGTCGGCAAGGGCCAACTCGCCACCAATGCTGAGCTCGTTGAAAAGGCCGTGCAAGTGGTCGAGGGCATGGGTGCCCGGATTATCGGCCCGGAAGACGTTCGCAAGAAACTCAAACTGACGAAGCGCTGAGGACGGCATGACTGGGATCAACAAGGCGGCTTGTATCGGCGGCGGCGTCATTGGCGGCGGATGGATCGCGCGTTTTCTGCTGGCCGGCATTGACGTTGATGTGTTCGATCCGCATCCGGAAGCGAGCCGCATCGTCGGCGAAGTGCTCGCTAACGCCGAAAAAGCCTATGCCATGCTGACCGGAGCACCCCTGCCGCCCCGCGGCAGGCTGACCTTCTGCGCGAAGCTCGAGGAAGCTGTCGCCGGCGCCGACTGGATTCAGGAAAGCGTGCCGGAAAGGCTCGACCTCAAGCGCCGTGTCCTGACTGAGATCGATGCTGCAGCACGCTCGGACGCCCTGATCGGCTCTTCCACCTCAGGCCTGCTGCCGACCGATCTGCAGCGCGACATGACGCATCCCGAACGCCTCTTCGTCGCCCACCCCTATAATCCCGTCTATCTGCTGCCGCTCGTCGAAATCGTCGGTGGCGAAAAAACCTCGGCGGCGACCATCCGGGCGGCGATCGAAAGACTGGCGCCGCTCGGTATGAAGGGCGTCCACATCGCCAAGGAGATCGAGGCCTTTGTCGGCGACCGGCTGCTCGAAGCGCTCTGGCGTGAGGCCTTGTGGCTGATCCATGACGATATTTGCACGGTCGAGACCCTCGACGATGTCATCCGCTACTCTTTCGGCTTGCGCTGGGCGCAGATGGGCCTGTTCCAGACCTACCGCATTGCCGGCGGCGAGGCCGGCATGCGCCACTTCCTCGCCCAGTTCGGTCCATGCCTCGCCTGGCCCTGGACCAAGCTCACCGATGTCGTCGATCTCGACGATGCGCTGATCGAAAAGATCGGCCGGCAATCCGACGAACAGGCGGCCGGCCTGTCGATCCGCGAGCTCGAACGCATCCGCGACGAAAACCTCGTCGGCATCCTGCAGGCCCTCAAGGGCGGCGATGGCGGCAAGGGCTGGGGCGCCGGCAAGCTGCTGAAGGACTTCGAGCAATCGCTCTGGGCGCAAGGCGGTAGGGCGGCCACGTCTTTCGACCCGTCGAAGCCGCTGAGGCTCGTGGAGACGAAAGTCGGCCCTGCCTGGGTCGACTATAACGGCCATATGACCGAGCACCGCTACCTGCAGGTTTTCGGCGATACATCGGACGCATTGTTGCGCCTCATCGGCGTCGATCTCGCCTATGTCGAGGCGGGGCAGAGCTATTACACGGTGGAAACCCATATCCGCCATCTCGGCGAGGCGAAACTCGGCCAGGCGATCCACTCGACCTGCCAGATCCTCTCCGTTGACGAGAAGCGGCTGCATGTCTTCCACACTCTGTACGACACGGCGACGGGCGAGGCTCTGGCAACCGCCGAACACATGTTGCTGCATGTCGACAGCAAGGCCGGCAAGGCCACACCGGCGCCGGCCGTCATTCTCGACAAGGTCAAGGCGGTTGCAGGAGCCCACGCGAATTTGGCCGTGCCTGAAGGTGCCGGCCGTCACGTCGGCCAGAGGCGGTAGGAGGATAGGCATGCATTTCGGACTGAGCGAAGAACAGGAAATGATCGTCGAGACGGTCCGCGCCTTCGTCGAAACCGAAATCTATCCGCATGAAAACGAGGTCGAGCGCAGTGGCATCGTCCCGCCGGAGCTCGGAGACGAGATCCGGCGCAAATGCATCGATCTCGGCTTTTACGCCTGCAATTTCCCGGAAGAAGTCGGCGGCGCCGGTCTCGACCATGTCACCTTCACGCTGGTCGAGCGGGAACTCGGGCGCGGCTCCCTGGGGCTGACGGTTTTCTTCGGCCGGCCGTCCGGCATCCTGATGGCCTGCGAGGGCGAGCAGCGAGAACGCTATCTCCTGCCCGCAGTGCGCGGTGAGAAGATCGATGCGCTTGCTATCACCGAGCCGGACGCCGGTTCCGATATGCGCGGCATGAAATGCGCTGCCCGCCGCGATGGCAGCGACTTCGTCCTCAACGGCACGAAACACTTCATCTCGCATGCCGACGTCGCCGATTTCGTCATCGTCTTTGCCGCAACGGGCGAGGAGGAAACGCCGAAGGGCATCAAGAAGAAGATCACCGCCTTCCTGGTGGATCGCGGCACGCCGGGATTCGAAATCCTCGGGGGCTACGATTCCGTTTCGCATCGCGGCTACCACAACTCAACGCTCAGCTTCACCGATTGCCGGATTCCGGCAAGCCAGGTACTTGGCGAGGTGCATCGCGGCTTCGAAATCGCCAATAAATGGCTCTATGGCACGCGGTTGACGGTGGCCGCCACCTGCGTCGGCCGGGCACGGCGCGTCTTCGACATGACGCTGCCTTATGCCGCCGAGCGCAAGCAGTTCGGCAAGCCGATCGGCGCCAATCAGGGCGTGTCGTTCAAGCTCGCCGATATGATTACCGAGATCGACGCGGCCGATTGGCTGACGCTCGCCGCCGCCTGGCGGCTCGATGCCGGACTCTCCGCAGACCGGCAGATCGCCTCGGCCAAGCTCTACTCCTCCGAAATGCTGGCCCGCGTGACTGACGAGGCGATCCAGATCTTCGGCGGCATGGGCCTGATGGACGATCTGCCGCTTGCCCGCTTCTGGCGCGATGCGCGCGTCGAGCGCATCTGGGACGGTACCTCTGAAATCCAGCGGCATATCATCAGCCGCGATCTGCTTAGACCCTTGGGAGCATAAGCCGATGACGCCGCGCCCGCTCGACCGCCTGCTCAGACCGCAAACGATCGCCGTCTTCGGCGGCCGCGAGGCGCGCAGGGTGATCGAGCAGTGCGACCGCATGGGTTTTGCCGGCGAGATCTGGCCCGTCCATCCAAAGCTCGACGAGGTGCTCGGGCGGCCCTGTTATCGCTCCGTCTCCGACCTGCCTTCGGCGCCGGACGCCGCCTTCGTCGGCGTCAACAGGATGCAGACCGTCGAGATCGTCCGCAGCCTTTCTGCGGCCGGTGCCGGCGGGGCGGTCTGTTATGCATCGGGTTTCAGCGAGGCGACGGGTGAACTCGGCGACGGCGCCGAGTTGCAGCAGGCCCTGCTGGAGGCAGCCGGCGACATGCCGATCCTCGGGCCGAATTGCTACGGGCTGATCAACGGTCTCGACGGTGCGCTGCTCTGGCCCGATCAGCATGGCATGCAGCGCATCGCACGTGGCGTCGCGATCCTCACGCAGTCCTCCAATATCGCCATCAACCTGACCATGCAGACACGCGGCCTGCCGATCGCCTATGTGGTCACCGCCGGCAACCAGGCGCAGACATCGCTTGCCGATGTCGCCTGCGCATTGATCGACGACCCGCGTGTGACGGCGGTCGGCCTTCATGTCGAAGGTTTCGGCAATCTCTCTGCACTCGAACGGCTGGCCACCATGGCCCGACGGTCGAGGAAGTCGGTCGTCGTGCTGAAGGTCGGCAGGTCCGAGCAGGCAAAATGCGCGGCGGTGTCGCATACCGCCTCGCTTGCCGGCAGCGATGCGGTCGCGGATGCCGTGCTCGCCCGCCTTGGTCTTGGCCGTGTCCAGACCTTGCCGGCGTTGCTCGAAACCCTGAAGCTGCTGCATGTCGCCGGCCCGCTCGCAAGCCATTCGATCTCGTCGATGAGCTGTTCCGGGGGCGAAGCTTCGCTGATGGCGGATGCAGCCGTCGGTCGCAATGTGGAATTCCCCGCGCTGCAGCCGCAACAATTGCCCCGTCTGCGGCGCGTTCTCGGCGAGATGGTGACGCTGTCCAATCCGCTCGATTACCACACCTTCGTGTGGGGGGATCTTGCACGCCAGACCGAAGCCTTCAGCGCCATGTTCGAGGGCGGTTATGCCCTCAATCTCGTCGTCCTCGACTTTCCGCGCGATGATCGCTGCGATGCATCCGAATGGGCGATGACGGCAGACGCGGTGATTGCGGCTGCCGCTGCAACCGGTGCGCTGGCCGGCCTTCTGGCGACCCTTCCGGAAAACATGCCGGAGCCGATCGCCGGTCGGCTGATGGCAAACGGCATCATTACCTTCTGCGGTATCGACGAAGCCATCACGGCTGCGGACGTCGCCGCCGGCATCGGCCAGGCCTGGGATCGTCCGCCGCCCCTGCCGCTGCTCGATGTGCCCTCTATCGATGGCGAGATCGAGACGCTGACGGAGGCCGATGCGAAGGCCGAGCTTGCCGCCTTCGGCCTTCCGGTTCCGCAAGGGCTGTTGGCCTCTTCTCCCGGTCAAGCGGCCGAGCAAGCTGAGCGGCTCGGCTTTCCCGTCGTGCTGAAAGCGCTCGGCATTGCCCATAAGACCGAGGCCGGGGCCGTCGCACTCAACCTAAAGAATATAAAGACGGTGTCGAATGCGGCGGCGGCAATGCCGCCGAATGCCGGTTATCTCGTCGAGAAAATGATCGATCCGCCGGTTGCCGAGCTCATTGTCGGCGCTATCCGCGACCCTGTCTTCGGATTGTCGCTCACGCTCGGGGCGGGCGGAATCTTCGTTGAATTGCTTGAAGATTCCGTCATCCTACCCCTTCCGGCGACGAAAACCGACATTCACGCGGCAATTTCGCGCCTCAAACTTGCAAAATTGATCTATGGCTATCGCGGTCGGCCAAAAGGCGATCTTGAGGCCGCTGTCGGCGCTGTCTTAGCAACGGCAGATTATGTCGTAAAGAACGCGGCATGGCTGGAGGAACTGGACATTAATCCATTGATGGTTCTTCCCGAAGGGTGTGGCGTGGTCGTAGTCGATGCTTTGATACGGCGGAGGAGGTAGCATAGGTTGAGCGAACCCATTCGCACACGACAGGACGGCGGAGTGCTCGAAGTCGTCATCGACCGGCCGAAGGCGAATGCCATCGACCTTGCGACCAGCCGTGCTCTGGGGTTGATCTTCCGAAATTTCCGCGACGATCCGGCGCTGCGCGTCGCCATCGTCTCGGGCGCCGGCGAGAAGTTTTTCTGTGCCGGCTGGGATCTCAAGGCGGCGGCATCAGGTGATGCGGTCGACGGGGACTACGGTGTGGGCGGCTTCGGCGGGCTGCAGGAACTGCGCGACCTCAACAAGCCGGTCATTTGTGCGGTCAACGGTATCTGTTGCGGCGGCGGTCTGGAGATCGCGCTTTCTGCCGACCTGATCCTCGCCGCCGAACATGCGACCTTCGCCCTGCCGGAAATCCGCTCCGGCACGGTTGCCGATGCGGCTTCGATCAAGCTGCCGAAACGCATCCCCTACCACATCGCCATGGACATGCTTTTGACCGGTCGTTGGCTCGACGTTCACGAGGCGCATCGCTGGGGTTTTGTCAACGAGGTCCTGCCGGCCGAGCGGCTGATGGAGAGAGCATGGGAGCTTGCCCGGCTGCTTGAGAGCGGGCCGTCGCTCGTCCATGCGGCCATCAAGGAAATCGTCCGCGAAGCGGAGGGTTCGACGTTCCAGACTGCCATGAACAAGATCACCAAACGGCAGTTTGCGACGGTCGACAGGCTCTATTCGAGCGAGGACCAATTAGAAGGCGCACGGGCCTTCGCCGAGAAGCGAAGCCCCATTTGGAAAGGAAAATGACCAGGCGGCGGCAACCGCATTATTTTCCCGCATGATGCGGGCACCGGAGGTGGAGAGGAAACCGTCTGCGGACCTGCCCGGAAGTTCTGTCAACGCACCATAAAGAAGGAACTGGGGAATGAACGACTACACGAAGTATCTCGCAAGCCGTGTCACCGCCGGCGGGCTCAGCCGCCGCGAATTCATGGGACGCGCCATGGCCGCGGGCATCACACTTGCCGTCGCCGACAAGCTCTTCACCGAAAGTGCGCAAGCTGCCGAACCGAAGCGCGGCGGTCACTTGAAGCTCGGCCTCGAAGGCGGTGCCGCTACCGATTCCAACGACCCGGCGAAGTTCCTGTCGCAGGTCATGTTCTGCATCGGCCGCTGCTGGGGCGACATGCTGGTCGAGTCTGATCCGCTGACCGGTGCCGCCGTGCCGGCGCTCGCCGAATCCTGGGAACCGTCGAAGGACGCGGCGACCTGGACCTTCAAGATCCGCAAGGGCGTCAAGTTTCACGATGGCAAGGAACTGACGATCGATGACGTTGTTGCGACGCTGAAGCGCCACACCGACGCCAAGTCGGAATCCGGCGCGCTCGGTGTTCTCGGCTCGATCAAGGAGATCAAGGCCGACGGCGGCAATCTCGTGCTGACGCTCAGCGAAGGCAATGCCGACATGCCGCTGCTGCTGTCGGACTACCATCTGGTCATCCAGCCGAACGGCGGCTTCGACGATCCTCTCGCCTCGATCGGCACCGGCCCCTACAAGATGACAAGCTTCGAGCCCGGCGTCCGCGCCACCTTCGAAAGGAACAAAGACGACTGGCGCACCGACCGCGGTTACGTCGATTCGATCGAAATCATCGGCATGAACGATGCGACCGCCCGCATCGCGGCCCTGTCGTCCGGCCAGGTGCACTACATCAACCGGGTCGACCCGAAGACCGTCAACCTTTTGAAACGCGCACCCAACGTCGAGATTCTCTCGACCGCCGGCCGTGGCCATTACGTCTTCATCATGCATTGTGACAAGGCGCCGTTCGACAACAACGACCTGCGTCTGGCCCTCAAATATGCCATGGACCGTGAGGCCATGGTGCAGAAGATCCTCGGCGGTTACGGCAAGGTCGGCAACGACTTCCCGATCAACAGCACCTATGCGCTGTTTCCCGAGGGCATCGAGCAGCGCGTTTACGATCCTGACAAGGCTGCCTTCCACTATAAGAAGTCAGGTCATAGCGGCTCGGTCCTCCTGCGCACCTCCGAAGTCGCCTTCCCCGGCGGTGTCGACGCAGCCGTCCTCTATCAGGAAAGCTGCAAGAAGGCCGGCATCGAGATCGAGGTCAAGCGCGAACCGGGCGACGGCTACTGGACCAACGTCTGGAACGTCCAGCCCTTCTCGACCTCCTATTGGGGTGGCCGCCCGACGCAGGACCAGATGTATTCCACCGCCTATCTCTCGACGGCGGATTGGAACGACACCCGTTTCAAGCGTCCTGACTTCGATAAGCTGCTGCTGCAGGCCCGTTCCGAACTTGATGAAGCCAAGCGCAAGGACATGTATCGCACCATGGCGATGACGGTGCGCGACGAGGGCGGGGTGATCTTGCCGATGTTCAACGATTTCGTGAACGCCTCCACCAAGCAGGTGAAGGGTTATGTCCACGACATCGGCAACGACATGTCGAACGGCTACGTCGCGACCCGCGTCTGGCTGGACGCTTGATGGCAAGGGGACGTTTGCCCCTCTGATCTCCAACGAAGCCGGGACCGTGGGATGAAACCCCGCGGTCCTCCCGACGTTTTAGCGCGAGGTCCTCGCCATGACCAATCCTGCCCCAAGCATCTTGCCCGGCCTCGGGTTCCGGCAGCGTTTTCCGCTGCTTGCCCTCATCCTCGAGCGCTTCGTGCTCAGCCTGGTCCTGCTTTTTGCCGTCTCCATCCTGATCTTCGGCGGCCTGGAAGCTCTGCCAGGCGATTTTGCCACAACCTATCTCGGCCAGTCGGCGACGCCGCAGGCCGTTGCCAATATTCGCCAGGATCTCGGGCTGAACCGTCCGGTGACGACGCGCTACGTTGAGTGGCTCGGCAACGCCGTTCAGGGTGACTTCGGCACCTCCTGGGCCAGCAAGAATTCGGTGAGCGAACAGATCGGCAAACGCCTCGGCAATTCGCTTTTCCTCGCGGGTTTCGCAGCGGTGATATCAGTGCCGCTCGCCGTCGGCCTCGGCATGCTGTCGGTGCACTTCCGCAACCGCCTGCCGGATAAGATCATCAACATCATCTCGCTTGCGGCGATCTCACTGCCGGAATTCTTTATCGGCTACCTGCTCATCCTGCTCTTCGCGGTGAACCTTGGCATGGCGACCTTTCCAGCGACCGTCTATGACAGCATGGGCTTCGTCGAGCGGTTGAAGGCGATCGCGCTGCCGACGGCGACCCTCGTGCTCGTCGTGCTCGCGCATATGATGCGCATGACACGGGCGGCTATCCTCTCCGTCATGTCGTCGGCCTATATGGAGACCGCCGAGCTGAAGGGCCTCAGCGCCTTCCGCTCGATCGTCAAACATGCCGCCCCCAATGCGCTTGCGCCGATCATCAATGTCATCGCGCTGAACCTTGCCTATCTCGTGGTCGGCGTCGTCGTTGTCGAAGTGGTCTTCGTCTATCCCGGCATGGGACAATATATGGTCGATGCGGTCACCGTGCGCGACATGCCCGTCGTGCAGGCCTGCGGCCTGATCTTCGCGGCTGTCTATATCTTCCTCAACATGACGGCCGATATTCTCGCGATTATCGCCAATCCCCGGCTGAGGCATCCGCGATGAGATTGCGAGATATCCCCATCACCGCCTGGATCGGCATGGCCGGTATCGCCATCGCTTTCATCTTCGCGCTCTTCGCTCCCTGGCTCGCCCCCTATGGCGAGACGCAGGTCGTCGGCGACGTGTGGCAGTTGCCTGATAACCAGTATATTTTCGGTCTCGACAATCTCGGCCGCGACATCTTCTCGCGGTTGATCTACGGCGCGCGCACGACGCTGACGGTCGCATCCGCCGCCACCGTCATCTCCTTCTCGCTGGGCATTATCCTGAGCTTCACCGCGGCCGTCTCGCGCGGCATCATCGACACAGTCTTTTCGCGCTTCAACGATCTGATGATGTCGATCCCGACGCTGATCTTCGCGCTCGTCGTTCTTGCGGTGCTGCCGCAAAACATCGTCGTGTTGATCCTTGTCATGGCGATCCTCGATTCCACCCGCGTCTATCGTCTCGGCCGCGCCGTCGCGCTCGATGTCGCGGTGATGGAATTCGTCGAGGCGGCAACACTGCGCGGCGAAGGCAAACTTTGGATCATCTTCCGCGAAATCCTGCCGAACACGCTGTCGCCGCTGCTGGCCGAATTCGGCCTGCGCTTCGCCTTCTCGATCCTGTTCCTCTCGACGCTTTCCTTCCTCGGCCTCGGCATTCAGCCGCCTGCGGCCGATTGGGGCGGCATGGTCAAGGACAACAAGGACGGCATCATCTTCGGTATCTCGGCAGCGCTGGTGCCGGGCACGGCGATCGCGACACTTGCCGTCTGCGTCAACCTCGTGGTCGACTGGCTCCTGAAACGCACATCCAGCCTCAAGGGAGGGCGCGGCGATGCCTGAGCTTCTTTCCGTTCGTAATCTGAAGATCGAAGCAACCAGCTACCCGCCGGGCGAACCGCCGAAGCGAGTGACGATCGTAGACGGGGTTTCCTTCGATCTGCAGAAGGGCAAGGTTCTCGGCCTGATCGGGGAATCGGGCGCCGGCAAGTCGACGATCGGCCTTTCGGCGCTTGCCTATGGCCGGGGCGGCGCCGAAATCACCGGCGGCGAGGTGCGGCTCGACGGCGCTGATATCCTGGTGCTCGGCAAGAACGGCATCCGGAAAATCCGCGGCGCACGGGTCTGCTACGTTGCGCAATCGGCCGCCGCCGCCTTCAATCCGGCCCACAGGCTCGGCGATCAGGTGATCGAAGCCTCGGTCAAACATGGATTGATGACGAAGGACGAGGCGCGCAAACGGGCGCTTTATCTGTTCGGGGTTCTCGGCCTGCCCAATCCCGAAACTTTCGGCGAGCGCTTTCCTCATCAGGTCTCCGGCGGTCAGTTGCAGCGCGCGATGACGGCGATGGCGCTCTGCTCCAATCCCGAACTCATCGTCTTCGACGAGCCGACGACGGCGCTTGACGTCACCACGCAGATCGACGTGCTGGCGGCGATCAAGCATGCCATCGAGGAAACGCACACGGCCGCCCTCTACATCACCCATGACCTTGCCGTCGTCGCCCAGATCTCGGACGACATCATGGTCCTGCGTTATGGCAAGCAGGTCGAATATGGCAGTGTCCAGCAGATCATCGAGGCGCCGCGGGAAGACTATACGCGCGCTCTCGTCAATGTCAGGCAGGCCTACCGCGAGGAAGCCGCCGACCAGTCTGCAGCACTTCTCAAGGTCGAAAATGTCAGCGCCGAATATTCCAACGGCTTCAAGGTGCTGCACGATGTCACGCTGCACGTGCCGAAGGGGCAGACGCTCGCGGTCGTTGGTGAATCCGGTTCGGGCAAATCGACGCTAGCGCGCGTCATCACTGGCCTGTTGCCGCCGAGCAGCGGCCGCATCGTCTTTGACGGCAAGCCGCTGATGCCAGGTCTGAAGAGCCGGCCGAACGACGATCTGAGGCGCATCCAGCTGATCTACCAGATGGCCGACACGGCGATGAACCCGCGCCAGACGGTTCGCGACATCATCGGCCGCCCGCTGACCTTCTATTATGGCCTGAGAGGTGCCGAGAAGACCGCCCGGGTGAAGGAACTGCTCGATCAGATCGAGATGGGCAAGGGCTTCGTCGACCGCTACCCGGCCGAACTATCCGGCGGCCAGAAGCAGCGCGTGGCGATCGCGAGAGCGCTGGCCGCCAAGCCCGAACTCATCCTCTGCGACGAGCCGACCTCGGCGCTCGATCCGCTGGTGGCGGAGGGTATCCTCAAGCTGCTTCTGCGCCTGCAGCAAGAAGAGCAGCTGTCCTATGTCTTCATCACCCACGACATCGCGATCGTCCGGGCGATCGCCGACAGCGTGGCGGTGATGCATCGCGGCAAGCTGGTACGGTTCGGTCCGAAATCGACGGCGCTGTCGCCGCCCTTCGACGACTATACCGATCTGCTGTTGAAATCCGTGCCGGAAATGGAAATCGGCTGGCTGGAACGGGTGCTTGCCACGCGTCGCATGGAGAGCGCCGGCAACTGACTTGACGAGAGTAAACCTTCGTCTCACGGAATGTGCATCAAGGAATGAGCATGACCTCGCGCGGCTTCACCACCATCGAGAATGAATGGATTACCCTGGAGGATGGGACGCGGCTTGCCGCGCGCATCTGGATGCCGGATGGCGCTAGCGAAGATCCCGTTCCCGCCGTCTTCGAATTCCTGCCCTATCGCAAGCGGGATGGAACCAGCCTCAGGGATGAGTCGACCTATCCGGTATTCGCGGCATCAGGCATTGCCGGCGTGCGCGTCGATATCCGCGGATCCGGAGAATCCGACGGTGTCATCGACGGCGAATATACCGAAAGCGAGCTTGCCAATGCCTGCGAGCTGATCGCCTGGATTGCCGCGCAGCCATGGTCGAACGGCTCGGTCGGCATGATGGGCATCTCCTGGGGCGGCTTCAACAGCCTGCAGATCGCAGCATTGCGCCCGCCCGCGCTGAAGGCCGTCATATCGATCGCCTCGACCGTCGACCGTTACAATGATGACATCCACTACAAGAACGGCTGCCATCTGTCCGCTCAGCTCTCATGGGCTGCAACGATGCTCGGTTACCAGTCGCGGCCGCCCGATCCTGCGCTTGCCGGCGAACGCTGGAAGGAGATGTGGCTGGAACGCCTGGCGGGCGAACCCTTCTTCATGGAGGAGTGGTTGAGCCACCAGCGGCGCGACGACTTCTGGCGTCACGGCTCGATCTCAGAGGATTTTTCGAGCGTGGAGATTCCCGCGCTGGTGATTGCCGGCTGGGCGGATGGCTATCGCAATACGCCGCTGATGGCGGTCGAAGGCCTGGGCAAAAAAGCGAAGGCGCTGATCGGCCCCTGGGTCCACAAATATCCGCATTTCGCCTGGCCGAAGCCGCGCACGGATTTCCATGGCGAGGCGATCGCCTGGTGGAACAGATGGCTACGGGGCGAGAACAACGGCATCGACGGCTTGCCGCAGGCCCGCGCTTATATTCTCGATGCCATCAGCCCTGCCCCGCGACGTGACAGCGATCCGGGTTTCTGGGTCGCCAAGGACGTCTGGTCGCCGCCACAGATGCAGTGCTTCTATGTCGAGCAGTTCGGCAAGCTGACGGAAGGGATGCCGATCCCGCATGCGCCCGAACATTCCGTCTATCTCCGCTCTCCGCTCGACACCGGGACGGCATCGGGTGAATATTTCACGCTGAAACCCGACGCCGAAATGGCGATTGATCAACGCTCGGACGATGCCGGCTCGCTGGTCTTCGATACGATGCCGCTCGCGAGGGATCACGACTATCTCGGCCGGCCTGTGCTCACGCTTGCGCTGCGGTCGCAGGCGGCAAGCGGAAATCTCTGCGCCCGGCTCATCGATGTCCATCCGGATGGCACGGCGACGCGTGTCGCCTTCGGCGTCGTCAATCTTACCCACCGGGACGGCAATGCAGATCCCAAGCCGCTGATCCCAGGTGAGACGGTGTCGATCCGGCTCGTGCTCGATGCCTGCGGTTATCGCTTCCGCAAGGGGCATCGCATCCGCCTTTCGCTCTCCACCGCCTATTGGCCGATGATCCTGCCGCCGCCTGATGCCGAAGGCATCGAGGTCGATATCGCGGCACTCGGCCTCGGGCTGCCGATGCTCGGGGAGTACCAGCGGATCGACATCAAGGAACCAGCCAATCCCGATCCGCTGCCGAAATACATCGAGCACGCGGCCGCCGTAACGAAGCGGCAGGTCGTCCGCGATCTCTCGGTCAACAGGACCGAGTATCACATCCACGAGGATACCGGGCTCACCGAGCACCCTGAGACAGGCCTCTCGACCCGGCAATTGCGCGAGGAACTCTGGTCGATTTCACCCGATAATCCCCTGTCGATGACCGGGACCTCGACCTGGACCTGCGACATGCGCCGCCCCGGCTGGTTCGTGCGGACAGTGGCGACCGGGCGTGTTGCCTGCACCCGGACCGACTGGATCATCAGTGCTGTCGTCACCGCCTTCGAGGACGACGTGCAGATCTTCGAAAAGGTCTTTGCCGAAAAGCGGATCGCGCGCGACCTGATGTGATCGTCAGGCGATCGCCAAACGCCGAACGGCCTCGCAGACGGCACGGAAGCCGTCGCGGGCGCCGTCGCTCATGTGGCGGGCGCGCAGCCACGCGTGCACCATTTGCGGCTCCTCTCGGAACCAGACTTCGACGCCCTCCGCGGTGAGCCGGGCGGCATAGTGCCGGCCGTCGTCCCGAAGCGGATCGAAATGCGCGACCGTGATGAAGGCCGGCGGCAGCCCGGCAAGCGAAGCTGCCTGCAGGGGCTCGGCGATCTCATTGCCTGCCGGCGTCTGCAGGATTTCGCGATAATAGCCGACATCCGCCGTCGTCAGGCCCGGCGCCGCGGCCATTTCGACGTAAGAGCCTGCGGCAAGGTTACCGCCAAGCGCCGGATAGATCAGAACTTGGCCGACGACTCCGGACAGGCCCTCGTCGCGCGCCCGCAATGCAAGGCCCGCCGCCAGATTGGCCCCGGCACTGTCGCCGATCAGCACGACCTTGCTGTTGGCGGAAAGCAGATGCTTCAACACGGTAAAGCCGTCATCCGTCTGCGCCGGCCAGCGATATTCAGGGGCCAGCCGGTAATCGACCGAAACAAGTTCCGCGCCGGCAAAATCGGCGATCTCGGCGCAGATGGCATGATGGCTCTCGAGCGAACCGACAACAAAGCCGCCGCCATGAAGATAGAGCAGAATGGTGCGGGTGCTGATTTTCCGCGGGCGGTAGCGCCGGATCGGTATGCGCTGGAGCATGCCGTCCGCAAAGATCATCTCCGGGGGCAGCGGGCGGTCGAAACGAGCGCAGAGCGTGTCGTACCAATGTCGCTGCTGTTCGATCGATGCTAGAACGGCGTCTGGCGGATAGAAGGAATCGCAAATCGCCAGAAACTGCAGGATGCCCCTTTCGGTGGGGGCAGGTGGTTGAGCGGACATGGAGGTCCTTTCGCGATTTGGGACATGACAGATCATGTCCCTGGCCAACTCTGTCCTCATCATGCGCCTCTGTGACGCGGACGATCTGTCTGGCCGCGACCCATGGATGTCGCGGCTTTCAAAATTCGCGATAATTTTTTCATCGCCGACCCAAGGAAAGTCATCCGAGAAACGTCTCAATCTCGAAATAGCATCTTGCTGGATAGCATGGGGTAGGTGCGGAATTGGACGCGGAGCTCATAGAACGAGCGCAGGGCGGTGATCGGGAGGCCTTCGGGCAACTGGTGTCGCGCCATTATGAATTCGTCCATGCGACGGCATGGCGTTGGTCGGGCAGTTCCACCGACGCCGACGACATTGCCCAGGAGGTCTGCGTCAAGCTCGGCGCGGCCATCCGCAGCTTTCGCGGCGCCAGCCGCTTCAGGACATGGCTCTATGCGCTGACGCTCAACGCTGCCCGCGACCATAGACGCAAGCTTGCACGAGAGGAGCAGACATTCCGCGCCTACGCCGCCGAACCGCAGCAGGATGCGCCGGCCGGAAATGACGACGAGCTGTCGAGCGAATTATGGGCAGCCGTACGTGCCTTGCCGGAAAGGCAATGCGACGCAGTGCTGCTCGTTTACGGCGAAGGTCTCAGCCATTCGGCTGCCGCCGATGTCATGGGTTGCTCGGAGGCGACTGTGTCCTGGCAGGTTCATGAAGCGCGCAAGAGGCTGAAGGCCGTGCTCGGCAAGGAAGAGGTATGACCGTGGACAAGGAACTCGAAAAGCTCTCCCGCCTGACACCGCCGGCAGCGACGCCGGAGGCGCGTGCGCGTGCACTTGCTGCCGCGATGCAGGCCTTCGACACCGCGGAAAATAATGCAACGGCGGCCCAAGGAAATGCGAAAGGCTGGCGTCAAAGCTCCATCATCAACTGGATATGGAGCCCAGCCATGAACAAGAAATTCCTCGCCGGTTCAGCGCTTGCGACGCTGCTGGTCATTCCGGCCGCCGGTTATCTCGCGATCGAGCTGACCCGTAACGGATTGCCGATCATCGACCAGACTGAGATCGCCGGCAATCTTTCGAAAAGTGAGGCGTCGAAACAACCGGCTGCAACCACCGGTCAGCCGGTTGCGGTCGCGCCGCAAATACCGGCCGGGAACGTCAGCCTGGCTGAGCAATCTGTTGCTGTCGCGCAAGCGCTGCAGGACAAGGAGGCGCCGGCCCTCGCGAAACCCGATGCGTCGCAGACATCCGAATACGATGCCAACGCCGCCCTCACGAACAAGCCGGAGGGTTCTGCCGCGGCACTCGGGGCTACCAAACGCGCTGCGCCGGCCGCTCCCGGCATCGTCCCCCAGCGGCAGTTTGCCGAACCGATGGCCGCCATCGCCCCCTCGCCTGTTCCGCCTGCGGAGGGGCGCATGCAGATGCAGCTCGATCCCAATCGCGAGCGGTTTGCCAATGCGGCGGCAAATCCGATCAAGAGCGTCGCGACGGATCCGGTTTCGACATTCTCCGCCGATGTCGACAGCGCGTCCTATGCCTTCGTCCGCCGGTCGTTGACGGGCGGGGCAATGCCCGATCCACTATCGGTTCGCGTCGAGGAGATGATCAATTATTTCCCCTATGACTGGCCGGGTCCTGACAATGCCGACCAGCCTTTCAAGGCGACGGTGACTGTCATGCCGACCCCGTGGAACCGCGACACGGAATTGATGCATGTGGCGATCAAGGGTTATGATATTGCGCCGGCGACCACGCCGCGTGCCAATCTGGTTTTCCTGATCGACGTGTCGGGCTCGATGGACGAGCCGGACAAACTGCCGCTGCTGAAGAGCGCCTTCCGGCTCATGGTCAACAGGCTGAAGGCTGACGATACCGTGTCGATCGTCACCTATGCCGGTAATGCCGGCACGGTGCTGGCGCCGACACGCGTGGCGGAGAAATCGAAGATCCTGTCGGCGATCGACAGGCTGGAGCCCGGAGGCTCGACCGGCGGGGCCGAAGGCATCGAGGCGGCCTACGACCTTGCCAAGCAGGGCTTCGTCAAGGACGGCGTCAACCGGGTTATGCTGGCGACCGATGGCGACTTCAATGTCGGTCCGTCGAGCGATGAGGATTTGAAGCGCATCATTGAAGAGAAGCGCAAAGACGGCATCTTCCTCACCGTTCTCGGCTTCGGACGGGGCAATCTCAACGATTCCCTGATGCAGACGCTCGCCCAGAACGGCAATGGCAGTGCTGCCTATATCGATACCTTGGCCGAGGCGCAGAAGACGCTGGTCGAAGAGGCCGGATCGACGCTGTTTCCGATCGCCAGCGACGTCAAATTCCAGGTCGAGTTCAACCCGGAACGGATCGCCGAATACCGGCTGATCGGTTACGAGACGCGGGCGCTGAACCGCGAGGATTTCAACAATGACCGCGTCGATGCCGGCGATATCGGCTCCGGCCACAGCGTCACGGCGATTTACGAGATTACGCCGAAGGGAAGCCCCGCGGTGATGAATGACGACCTGCGGTACGGCGCAGCCGATAAGGTGCCGGCCGAGGCCTCCGACAGCGCCCATCACGGCGAGCTTGCCTTCGTCAAGATGCGCTACAAGCGGCCGGGCGAGGACAAGAGCGCCCTCATCACCACGCCTGTCAACGACGGCAACGCGGTCGCCACCGTCGATGCCGCGCCGCAGGATGTCCGTTTCTCGGTGGCAGTCGCAGCCTTCGGCCAGAAACTCAGCCATGTCGCGGCCGTCGACACCTATTCCTATCAGGCGATCGCCGATCTCGCCGCGGCATCGCGAGGCACGGATGCCTTCGGTTACAGGTCGGATTTCCTCGGTCTGGTTCGGCTGGCGGACGGCCTCAGTCAACGATGAGGCAAGAGGCACAAAACTGTACCAAACAAGAGGCCGTCCCAAAAGGGCGGCCTCTGCTCAGTGATCATCCCAGTCTCGTTCCGTTGGCGATGAGATAAACAGCATAAAGAGACGTGCTTGCAGTGATGAAGAGGCGGTTCAGTTTCTCGCCGCCGAAAGTCACGTTGGAGACGCCTTCAGGAATATGGATCTTGCCGATCAACGTCCCATCCGGATCGTAAGCGTGCACACCATCGCCGGCGCTCGTCCATATCCTGCCCTTGCGATCGATGCGAAAACCATCGAACAGGCCTGAGGTGCATTCTGCGAAAACGCCGAGATCGCTCAACCTTCCCTCATTCGAGACCGCGAGCTTTCTGATATGACGCGGACCGCCGGGCAGATGCGTTGCCCCGGTGTCGGCAATGTAGAGCAGCGTCTCATCCGGGGAAAAGGCCAGTCCGTTCGGCTTGACGAAATCGGAGGTCACCTGATCGGTCGTGCCTGTTGCCGGATCATGCCGGTAGACGTGGCATCCGCCGATTTCCGCCTCGCCATAGTCGCCCTCGTAGTCGTGGAGGATGCCGTAGCTCGGATCGGTGAACCAGATGGTCCCGTCGGACTTGACGGTGACGTCGTTTGGCGAATTGAGCCGCTTGCCTGCAATTCGATCGGCCAGAACGGTGATCCTGCCGTCGAAATTCGTGCGCGTGACACGGCGCGTCAGATGCTCGCAGGTAATCAGCCGACCCTGATTGTCGACAGTGTTGCCATTCGAATTGTTGCTAGGCGAGCGGAAGACCGACGTCTGCCCGCTGGCGTCGTCGTAGCGCATCATTCGGTTGTTGGGGATATCCGAGAAAACCAGATACCGCCCGGCGGCAAACCAGGCCGGTCCCTCCAGCCAGCGGCCGCCGGTCCAAAGACGCTCGACGCGGGTGTGCCCGACGAAGCAGCTTTCGAAACGCGGGTCGAGAACCTCAAACCCCGTACCGTCAATTTGCCCGAACATGATACTCCTCCATTGCGCTCAGATTGTTATCGATATCATCATGTCGTGTTTTGACGGCTTCGTACAGACGCCGATCTGCCGGCCCTTGCCAAAATTCCCAAGGAAGCTTGCTTTCTGGGCGTTGGAATGGTGTGTTTTTGCAGTAATATCGATTGTACGATGATAACGATAACTTTATCGTCTCTTGAACTACCCAGTTCGGAAGCTTGTTTGAAAGCGGAGACCAGTGAAAAACGAGGATGAGCCGAAAGTCAAACGTCTCAAGCCGGGAGACGCTCAAAAGCTGACGATGGCGGAGGTCGCCAAATATGTCGGCGTTTCTGCCATGACCGTTTCGCGTGCCTTTCGCCAGGACGCGAGCGTTTCCGAGGAGACCCGAAAGCGCATCATGGAGGCGGTCGACGCACTCGGTTATGTGCTCGACCTGTCTGCCGGCAGTCTTTCGTCAAGGCGAAGCGGCTTCATCGCTGCGCTGGTGCCCTCAATCAACAATTCGAATTTTTCCGACACTGCGCGGGGCATGACCGATGCACTGGAAAATACCGGCCTTCAGCTCCTCCTCGGCTATACCGACTATTCGTCGGAGAAAGAGGAAGAACTGATCGAGGCTATGCTGCGCCGCCGGCCGGAAGGCATCATCCTGACCGGTGGCTCGCATACGGCGCGCGCGCGGCGCATGCTGGCAAAAGCCGGCATTCCCGTTGTCGAAACCTGGGAGCTTCCGGAAGATCCGATCAATCAGGTTGTCGGGTTTTCCAACAGCGAGGCGATGGCCCTGTTGGTGCGGACGCTTGCCAGTCAGGGATATCGGAAGTTCGGCTATATCGGTGGAACGACGGCGCGCGATACGCGCGGCAGCCAGCGGCGAAGCGGTTTCCAGAGAACAGTCGAAGAACTGGGCCTCGGACCGGGACGAATGATTTCCTTCGGCGTACCCCCCATCACCATGGAGCAGGGTGGGCAGGCGATCGTCAGCCTGCTGGAGCGCTGGCCGGATACGGAAGTGGTTCTCTGTGTCTCCGACCTTTCCGCATTTGGCGCCATCATGGAATGCACGCGCCGCGGAATGAAGGTTCCAAGGGACATCGCCATTGCCGGTTTCGGCGACTATGAGATCTCGTCCATCTGTCATCCACGCATCACCACCATCAATGTGGATTGTTATGGCATCGGCCGTCAGGCCGCCGCCCGCCTGCTGGATACCCTCCATACCGGCGAGGCGACTGGCGATGAGATCACATTGACCGGCTACAAGGTTGTCTTGCGCGAAAGCACGGATCGCAACGGCGCGCCGACCGCTTGAACACCACAGCGCCGCGCGTCTTTTCAGATGCGCGGCGCTGTAACAATCTGAATTAATAGACAATTTTATCCCTACATCGATTCCGATCTAAGGAACTATGCAGTCGGTCAAAAGGCGATCTGGACTTTCATGGACTTGCTGCGGTCGCCCGCCAATTCGAAGGCGGCAACGGCCTCTTCGATCTTAAAGACACCTGTCAGCAGCGGCTTCAGATCGACGCGACGCGCGTTGATCAGTTCGACGGCGAGCGCAAATTCCTCGTGAAAACGGAATGTGCCGCGCATCTCGATTTCCTTCGCAACGATCATATTCTGCGGAATGGAAACATCGCCGCCAAGGCCGAGCTGCACGAGAACAGCGCGAGGCTTAAGCGTTTCTAGGCCCGAGCGCACCGCCCGCTCATTTCCCGACGCTTCGAACATGACATCGAAATATCCCTTTTCGGCACTGTAGGCCGCGAGGTCGGAAGCATGCGTGGCAACATTGATCGTTCGGTCGGCGCCGCTGGCGCGGGCAATCGCCAGAACGCTGTCGGTCACGTCGGTCGCGACGATCTCACGGGCGCCGAGGACGCGCGCCGCGACGATCGCCAACATCCCAATGGGGCCGCAACCGGTGACCAGCACCCGTTTGCCTAGCAGCGCCCCGGCGCGGTTTGCCGCATGCAGCGTCACCGCAAAGGGTTCGGCAAAGGCGGCCTCGTGAATGGAAATGCCGTCCGCGACCTTGTGGCACTGCCAACGCTCCGCCACCAGCCGCTGGCGAAAGCCGCCCTGAATGTGCGGCATCGGCATGGCACTGCCGTAGAACCGCATGTTGAGACAATGGTTTTGCTGCCCCTTCAGGCAATATTGGCAATGGTTGCACGGCCGGCTCGGTGAAACCGCGACACGGTCTCCGACGGCAAGATCGGCGACGCCGGAACCCAGCGCCTTGACCGTGCCGGCGATCTCATGGCCAAGGATCATCGGTTCGCGCAGGCGAACGGTGCCGAAACCGCCGTGATTGTAATAATGCAGGTCGGAACCGCAGATGCCGCCGGCTTCGATGGCAATCTCCACCTGCCCGGCGCCCGCAACCTCCGGCTCGCGCTCTTCGATCCTCAGATCCTTGGCGGCATGAATGACGATGGCTTTCATATCGGGGTCCTCACACGACGGGAGTTGGAAGAGCGCTACCGGCAAAATGCGCAGCGAGATTGTCTCTGACGAGTTTGCCCATGGCCTTGCGGGTTTCGACAGTGCCAGAGCCGTGATGGGGCTGCAACACGACGTTTTGGAGGGTCAGGAAACGTGCATCGATCTTGGGTTCGTTCAGGAAGACATCAAGGCCCGCAGCCTGAATGGTGCGGTCTTGAAGGGCTGCGATCAGCGCCTCTTCGTCTACGGTCGTTCCGCGCGAAACATTGATCAAGATGCCGTTCGGACCGAGCGCTTTGAGCACCTCCGCATTGATGATCTTCATGGTCGCCTCCCCGCCGGGAACGATGACGATCAGAAAGTCGGCCCAGTCGGCAAGCGCGACAAGGTCGGGCTCGTAGGCGTAAGCAACATCCTGGTGATCATGGCGGGCGAAATAGGAGATGTCGCAGCCGAACGCGGCAGCCCTCCTGGCGATCGCCTTGCCGATCCGCCCCATGCCGGCGATCCCGACCTTCTTGCCCGAGACGCGCGTCACCAGCGGCATCGCGACGCTGCCCCACTGGCCGGAGCGGACGAAAACATCGGCCTGCGGGACCTGCCTTGCCGTCGCAAGCAGCAGTCCGATGGCGATATCGGCGACATCTTCGGTCAGCACATCAGGGGTGTTGGTGACGCGAATGCCGTTGGCGCGGGCATAGGACAGGTCGATGGCGTCGGTGCCGACGCCGTAACAGGAGACAATTTCCAGTTTCGGCAATTGCGCCATCAGCTCTGCGGACGCTCCGAGTTCGCCCCGGGTCGCTATGGCGCGGATATCCTTGCCGACCCTGGAGATCAGCTCGTGCCGATCTGCCGCTTCCCACAGGCGATGGATGCGGTAGTTCGCCTCCAGATCCACCATGTCCCATTCCGGATAAGCTCCGGTCATCAAGATTTCTACCTTAGGCATTCCGTTTCCATCCCGCATTTTGACAGTTGATTATGTTATCGATAACATATAATTCGGAAAAGCGATGTCAAGTGAGTTTCACCGTCAGCGGCAGTTTGAAGCCGTCACCCGCGGCGAAACCGGAGGAGTTATTTGCATGAAGAACTTGTTCGATCTTACCGGACGGCGTGCGCTGATCACCGGCTCGAGCCAGGGGATCGGCTATGCCCTGGCCGAAGGCCTGGCGCAGTATGGCGCCGAAGTCATCATCAACGGCCGCACGCCCGAAAGCGTCAACCGCGCGGTCGAGAGCCTGAAGGATCAAGGCCTGTCTGCCCATTCGGCGATCTTCGACGTGACCAGCAAGGACGCTGCCAAAGCGGGTATCGACGCGATCGAAGCCGATATCGGTCCGCTCGACATCCTGATCAACAATGCCGGCATGCAGTTTCGCACGCCGCTGGAAGATTTCCCGGCGGACAAATGGGAGCTGCTGCTGACCACCAATATTTCGAGCGTGTTCTACGTCGGCCAGGCAGCGGCCAAACCCATGATTGCCCGGGGACAGGGCAAGATCATCAACATCGCCTCCGTGCAAAGCGAACTGGCGCGCCCCGGTATTGCTCCCTACACCGCGACCAAGGGCGCGGTGCGCAATCTGACCCGCGGCATGTGCGCCGACTGGGCCAAGTACGGCCTGCAGATCAACGCGATTGCGCCGGGCTATTTCAAGACGCCGCTCAATCAGGCGCTTGTCGATAATCCCGAGTTCTCGTCCTGGCTCGAGAAGCGAACGCCGGCCGGACGCTGGGGCAATGTCGAGGAACTGGTGGGCGCCGCCGTTTTCCTGTCGGGCCGGGGCTCGTCCTTCATCAACGGGCACACGCTTTATGTCGACGGCGGCATCACGACCTGCCTCTGATAGAGACGAGATCATGGATTTGGAGAAAAAGGCGCCACCTCTGGCCGTCGTCGTCATGGGCGTTAGCGGCTGCGGAAAATCTTCGGTTGGAGAGCATCTCGCCGCTCGAAACGGCCTGCTGTTTCTGGAAGGCGACCTACTCCACCCCGCTGGCAATGTCGAGAAGATGGCGCAGGGCATACCGCTGACCGACGACGACCGCCTGCCCTGGCTCGACCGGATCGGCGAGGAAATAAGGACCGCGCGAGAAGGATCGCAAGGGCTGGTGATTTCCTGTTCGGCGCTGAAGAGAAGCTACCGGGACAGGCTGCGGCGGGCGGCGGACGGGCATCTCGCCTTTGTTTTCCTGGAAGGATCCCGCGACCTGTTGCTGTCGCGGATGCAGGCCCGTCAGGGCCATTTCATGCCCGCGATTTTGCTCGACAGCCAGTTGCAGACGCTGGAGCCGCCGACCGGTGAAGCTAATGTCGTGACGGTGGCGATCGATAATGCTTTGGATGATATCGTGGCACTGGCTTGCAAGGGATTGAGCGGCATGGCCGTCAAGGGAGGAGATTATCATGCAGGATGACTACAGAGCAGATGTCGCCGTCATCGGTGCCGGCATCATGGGAACGGCGATCGTCACCCGATTGATCGAAACCGGGCATAAGGTATCGGTCTTCGACCTGGATACCGAAAAAGTCGCGGCTTTAGAGGCCAAGGGTGCGCGTCCGGCCGGCTCCGTGGAGGAAGCGGTCTCACGGTCGGCGTTTTGTGTGCTCAGCCTCAATCACGCAAACATCGTCCGCGCTGTCGTCTTCGGCGAAAAGGGCGTCGCGGCGGCGGCGAATGCCGACAAGGTGCTGATCGATATGTCCTCGATCGACCCGGCCGACACGGCCGACATGGCGACGCGGCTGCGTCGGGAAACCGGCATGGCATGGGTGGATTGCCCGCTTTCCGGCGGCGTGCCAGGTGCGCTGAGCGGACGCCTGACGATCATGGCGGGCGGCAGCTCTGAGGATTTCGAACGGGCACGCGTGGTGATGCGGCATCTTGCCGCCAATTACACGCTGATGGGTGTATCCGGCGCGGGGCAGACCACGAAGCTGATCAATCAGCTGTTTTGCGCCGTGCTGTTTCAGGCCGTCGCGGAGGCGGTCAAGCTCGCTGAAGCCGGCGGCGTCGATCCGGCCGCCATTCCGGCCGCCCTTGCCGGCGGCAGGGCGGACAGCCGCATATTGCAGGAATTCATGGCGAAATTCGCCGCCCGGGATTTCTCGCCGACAGGCAGAATCGACAATATGTTGAAGGATCTGGATTCGCTTCAGGCCTTTGCGCTGAAGACGAAGACGCCATTGCCGATGACCGGCTCGGTGGTCGAAATTCACCGCCTGCTCTGCGCTGCCGGGCTTGGACCGAGGGACTCGGCCGAGATGATGCGCCTTCTCGATGGATTTCAGGCCGACTGACGTCAAACTCTCCGAGAAATTCGAGATCGTCATCTTTCCGCTTGACCATCCATAAATGTTATCGATAACATACATCCATGAAAACCGCAGCTTTGGGAGGAGCCACAGTGGAAGCCAAGAGACTGCTGGAGTTCCAGTCGATCACCAAGAGTTTCGGCGGCACGCAAGCGCTGCGCGACGTCTCGATCGATCTGCGCGAGGGTGAAATTCTCGCGCTGCTGGGGGAAAACGGCGCCGGCAAATCGACGCTTATCAAGACGCTTGCGGGTATCTACAAGCCCGATACCGGCGACATCCTGTTTCGCGGCCAGAGCTACCATCATCGTCCCCCGAAGCCGAACGAACGGCAGCCGGTTGCCTTCATCCACCAGGATCTCGGTTTGATCGAGTGGATGACGGTCGGCGAGAACATGGGCCTGTCGCAGGGCTTCTCGATGCGTCGCGGCCTGATCGATTGGAACAGGACGCAGGCGCGTGCCAAGGAAGCCTTGAAACTGGTCGGTTGCGACTTTGACCCCACGACGCGCGTCTCGGCATTGTCGCGCACCGAAAAGTCGCTTGTCGCCATCGCCCGTGCACTTGCCGTCGAAGCCGACGTGCTGGTGCTCGACGAGCCGACGGCGAGCCTTCCCGCCGATGAAGTCGATCGGCTTTTCAATGCGATCCGCCCCTTAAAGGATCGCGGCGTCGGCATGATCTACGTTTCCCACAGGCTCGACGAGATTTTCCGGATTGCCGATCGGGTCGCTGTTCTGCGCGACGGATGCATGGTGGGACAGAAGCCCGTCAGCGAGACCACCCCCGAGGAGCTGGTGACGATGATCATCGGCCGCAGCGGCGACAGCCTCTTTTCCAAGACGGCGATCACGCCCGGCAAGGCGATCGTCAAGGTTCGCGATCTCGTCTGCGCCGGCACAGGCCCGATATCCTTCGATATCCGCGAGGGCGAGCTTCTGGGACTGGCTGGATTGCGTGGCGCCGGTCAGGAACGGATCGGCCGCGCCCTGTTTGGTTGCGAGCCCTTCAACGGCTCGGTTCTGCTGCATGACGAGGCCCCCGACCTTTCCAGCCCACGAGGGGCAATGGCGTCGGGCATCGGCTTGATTGCCCGTGACCGGACGGAGGAGTCCGTGGCGCTCTCGCTGTCCATTCGGGAAAATACCTACCTTAATCCGGGAGCCGTCGGGCGTGGGCTTTTGTCCTTCCTGTCGCCGCGCGGCGAAGCCGATCTTGCTCATAAGATCGGTCATTCCGTCGGCCTGCGGCCCAACGACCCGGATCTGCCGGTGGAGGCCCTGTCGGGCGGCAACCAGCAGAAAGTGGTCGTCGGCCGCTGGCTGGCGACCGGCCGCAAGCTGCTGGTCGCCGAAGATCCGACCGCCGGCGTCGACATCGGGGCGCGTGCGGAGATCTACCGTCTGATCACCCAGGCGCTCGAGGCCGGTCTCGCGGTTGTCGTGGTGTCGACGGACTTCGAGGAAATCGCCCATATCTGCCACCGCGCGCTGGTCTTTTCGCGCGGGAAAATCGTCAGTGAACTGACTGGAAGCGCTCTGACGACGGAGGCGGTCATCACGGCCGCATCCGCATCGGAAGCCGCTTGAGCCATCGGGAGAACAGCCATGCAATCCATTGAATCCACGGCCCTGGAGCCGACCAAGAGCGAAATGGCCGGTCTGTCCACAGGACAGAAGATCGGACGCCTGATCCCGGTTTACGGGCTGGTGATCCTGACCGTCGGCCTGATCGTGATCTTCTCGATCCTTCTGCCGGATACTTTCCCGACCGTGTTGAATGTCCGCTCGATCGTGTCCGACAAGGCTATCATCGCGCTTCTGTCGCTGGCTGCGATGATCCCGATGGCATCGGGTCGCATCGATCTGACCGTCGGCTATGGCATCGTGCTTTGGCACATTCTCGCCATCAGCCTGCAGACGGCCTACGGCCTGCCCTGGCCGGTCGCGGTCGTCATCGTGCTCGCACTCGGTGTTCTGACCGGCTGCATCAACGGCCTGCTGGTCGAGGTTGCGAAGATCGACAGCTTCATCGCGACGCTCGGCACCGGAACGGTCCTATACGCGCTTGCGCTCTGGCACACCGGCGGCCGACAGGTGGTCGGCGTCCTGCCTGATGGTTTCTATGCGCTGAACGGCACCATGCTGTTCGGCCTTCCGATCACCGGCTTCTATGTGCTGCTGATCGCCATCTGCATGTGGATCGTGCTCGAATACCTGCCGATCGGCCGCTATCTCTACGCCATCGGCGCCAATCCGAAGGCTGCAGCCCTCAATGGCATTCCGGTCCGCAAATTCGTGATCGGCGCATTCGTCACCTCGGGGCTGCTCGCGGCCCTGACCGGGGTCCTGCTCGCCTCGAAGCTGCGCATCGGCCAGGCGAGCGTCGGCCTCGAATATCTCCTGCCGGCGCTTGTCGGCGCGTTCCTCGGATCGACGACGATCAAGCCGGGACGGGTGAACGTCTGGGGCACCTTGATCGGCGTCATCATCCTGGCCGTTGGAATATCAGGAATTCAGCAATTCGGCGGGTCGTTCTTCGTCGAACCGCTGTTCAACGGCGTGACCCTGCTGATTGCCATCGGCATCGCAGGCTACGCCCAGCGCAAGCGCGGAGCTGTGAGGAGGATCACACCCGCATCCAAATGAGGATGCCGGCTTATCCCGGCATTTCATAACAAACAAAATGGAGGAGTGAACATGAAGCGCAGAACATTATTGCAGGCAACGGTCGCAACCGTCGCCGTTATGCTCAGCATGCCGGCATGGGCCGATTCAATGGCCGATGCCAAGGCCGTGGTTGAAAAGTATGCTTCCAAGGTGAGCGCCTGGGACGGCCCGACGAGCGGCCCAAAGGGCGCTGCCGGAAAGAACATCGTCATTCTTGCCGGCGATATGAAAAACGGTGGCATCCTCGGCGTGGTCAATGGCGTTCAGGAAGCGGCAGGCGCGCTCGGCTGGACGGTAAAGGCGCTTGACGGCGCCGGCTCGATCGGCGGGCGGACCGCGGCTTTCGGCCAGGCCATGGCGCTGAAGCCGGATGGCATCATCATCAACGGCTTTGACGCGGTCGAGCAGAAGCCGGCGATGGAAGCAGCCAAGGCTGCCGGCATTCCGATGGTTTCCTGGCACGCTGCCTCGGCGGTCGGTCCGGTTCCCGAAGTCGGTGTCTTCGCAAACGTGACTACCGATGCGATGGAAGTATCGAAGTCCGCGGCGGATTGGGCCTTTGCCGATGCCGCCGGCAAGCCGGGCGTCATCATCTTTACCGACTCCACCTATGCGATCGCGATTGCCAAGGCCGATCGCATGAAGAAGGAAATCGAAGATCTCGGCGGCACGGTGCTCGAATATGTCGACACGCCGATCGCCGAAACCTCGCAGCGCATGCCGCAGCTGACCACGTCGCTTCTACAGAAGTATGGCGCGAAGTGGACGCATTCGCTGGCGATCAACGACCTCTATTACGACTTCATGGGACCTTCGCTCGCCTCGGCCGGCATTGCAGGCGATGGAAAACCGGTGAACGTTGCAGCCGGCGACGGGTCGGAAAGCGCCTATCAGCGTATCCGCGCCAAGCAATTCCAAGCCGTCACGGTCGCCGAGCCGCTCAACCTCCAGGGCTGGCAGCTCGTCGACGAATTGAACCGCGCCTTTGCGAAAGCGCCATGGTCCGGCTACGTGTCGCCACTCCATGTGGTGACCAGCCAGAACGTCGAGTTTGACGGTGGGCCGAAGAACAGCTTCGATCCCGACAACGGCTATCGCGATCAATACAAGAAAATCTGGGGCAAATAACCCTTCCAATCGGGGCGTATCGATCGATACGCCCCGACCTCACGATAACACGCCAACATCGATCCAGCTCCGGCGAGTTTTGGAAAAGAGAACCTATGATCATTCGTTATGCTTTGTTTGAAGGCGAAATCCATCCCGGTAAAGAACGGGAATTCCGCGAATTCGTGCGGCAGCGGCTCGTCCCTCTCTGGACGAAATTTCCAGGCGCCGAGGAAATCCGGGTGCTGGACGGGATGGAGCGCGACGAAGGCGCCCCGATCTATGCCATGGCGCTCGCCATTCGGTATCCCGATATGGACACGGTGAACACGGCACTTCTCTCCGATGTGCGGTCGCAGAGCCGTGAGGTCACCGGCGAACTCCTGCAGCTCTTTACCGGCAAGGTGCATCATCACGTCTTCTCGGCCAACGAATACGCGCCGCATAGCGCCTGACACAGGCGATCCCGACGTCCGCGACGGCTTGGCGTCTGAAGGGCGGTCACTGCGGTTTGCTGCCAAGCCTTTATCAAGAGCAGGGTTAAACAAGGCCCCGTAAAGCGCCGTGGACGAAAGTCCCAGGCGCTTTTTCACGCCTGGATACATCGACCCTCGTGCCGACGCGCCGGACGCGGTGGTTTCGGTTTCCCGCCTTTTGAGCACAATTTTTCACCAGCGCCACTTTCATTAAACTAAATAATCTATCGATTTAGTAGATTACATTCCATCTTACCGTGCATCGCTCCTGCAATCAGCAATCGGAAACGGGAAGATCGACGATGACATTGGCAAAGACATTCAAAATTGCGTTGTTCAGTCTGCTTGGTCTCAGTGCCATTCACGGTCCGGCGGCAGCCGAGGCAGACGCTCCCCTGCTTCCCAAAGTGCCGCCGGGCACAGTGCTGACGATCGGCGATCCGGTCACGCAGAAAGCGCTCGAAGTGTCGGGCCTCGGCAAGGAGCTCAGTTTCGAGGTCAAATGGGCCAATATCAGCGGCGGGCCGCAGACGTCGGAAGCTTTCCGCGCCCATGCACTCGATGTCGGGTCGGTGGCCGAGATCCCTTCGATCTTCGCCAACTGGAACAATCTGCCCGTCCGCAACATCGCCTATCGCGAACGCCGCGACCCGATCGCCAATCCGATCTACCGCTTCGGGATCGCGCCAGGCGCGGCCGTCAAGACGCTCGCGGACTTCCGCGGCAAGCGCATCGCCTTCAGCCCGGGTCAGGCACAGGGCACGCTTGTTCTACGCGCCCTCCATGCCGCAGGCTTGAAGAGCGGCGACGTCACTCTGGTGGAACTGCCGAGTACCAGTGACGTCTACCCGAAGGCATTGGCGAGCAAGCAGGTCGACATCGCACCGCTCGGCGGCGTCTACATCAGGCGCTACATCACCCAATACGGACCCGATGGCGCGACCCTCGTGGAACATGGCCTGCGGGATGATCCGAGCCATCTTTATGCGCCGCAATGGGTTCTGGATGATCCCGCCAAGGCGGCAGCTCTCGCCGAATACGTCGGCCTGTGGGCACGCGCCACCGAATGGGTGAACCGGAACCCGGACCTCTGGATCAAGGAATATTACGTCGGTCAGCAGGGATTGAGCCAGGAGGACGGGGAATATCTCGTCAAGCTGACCGGCGAACAGGTCGTTCCCAGCGATTGGAGCGAAGTGAAGAAGCGCCACCAGGAAACCATCGATCTGCTGGCAGACGAGCTCGGCTACAAGCCCCTCAATGTGGAGCAGATTTTCGACAATCGCTTCGAAAAGCTCGGCGCCGCGGCCTTGGCCAAGAGCCAGTAACGCTCGACACCCCTTCGGAGAGGAGATTTGAAGCATGGCAACCACTTGGGATGCAGATGAGGCGAAACTGTCGCGGTCGTCCGGCGGTAGAATTGTGCGGGCAGGTTCTCGCCCGGTAAAACCGGCTGGCTCCGTTGGCCCGCGAGCCAGGCGCAGGTTAGGCCCCGGACCGGCGATCCCTTTCGGACTGCAGATCGGGCCGGCATTACTCGTCTTGACCTGGGTCGTCGGCTCGGCGCTCGGATGGATCGACCCGCGTATCCTGTCGGCGCCGTGGACGGTGGCCGAGGCTTTCGTAAGGCTCATTGAGCAGGGTCGCCTGCAGGATAACTTCGTGACGTCGGCGACACGCGCCCTGCTCGGCCTTAGTATCGGTTTGCTGATCGGCACGATCCTGGCGGTGATCGCCGGCCTTTCCCGGATCGGCGAAGCCCTGATCGACGGGCCGGTGCAGATCAAGCGCGCGATACCGACGCTGGCCCTGATCCCTTTGTTGATCCTGTGGTTCGGCATCGGCGAGAGCATGAAGGTTACGACCATCGCGCTTGCCGTGATCGTGCCGATTTATATCCACACCCACAACGCGCTCCGCAGCATCGACAGCCGTTATGTCGAGCTGGCCGAAACCCTGCGGATGGGCCAGAAGGACTTCATCCTTCAGGTCGTGCTGCCGGGTGCTTTGCCGGGTTTCCTTCTGGGTCTGCGGTTTGCCGTCACCCTCTGCTGGGTTTCTCTCGTCGTGGTCGAGCAGATCAACGCCACCAGCGGGCTCGGTTACATGATCGATCTTGCCCGAAATTACGGGCAGACCGATGTCATTCTCGTCGGCCTGGTGGTCTATGTGCTGCTCGGTCTCGTCTCGGACGGTCTCGTCCGCCTGCTTGAACGGAGGGCACTCTCATGGCGCCGCACCCTGGCAAACTGAAGCCCGCAAACAAAGCCGTCCACGTGCGAGACCTCGCACGGCGGTTTGCGACGAAGACGATCCTCGACGGCGTCGATCTCGATATCGAGGAAGGCGAATTCGTTGCCCTGCTTGGCCGCAGCGGCTCCGGCAAAAGCACGTTCCTCAGGGCTCTTGCCGGTCTCGATCACGGTGTCGAGGGAACGGGCACCCTCGAGACGCCGGAGAGCCTTTCGGTGGTTTTCCAGGATGCCCGCCTGCTGCCGTGGCGCACCGTCATCCAGAACGTCACGCTCGGCTTGACCGGCGCCTCCGGCCAGGAGGCCGGGCGGAAGGCTTTGGCGGAGGTAGGACTTGCAGGTCGGGAAACGGCGTGGCCGAACCAGCTTTCGGGTGGCGAGCAGCAGAGGGTCGCGCTTGCCCGTTCGCTGGTGCGCGAACCGGCCCTGCTTCTCGCCGATGAGCCGTTCGGCGCGCTCGACGCGCTGACTAGGCTGAAAATGCACGATCTGCTGCGGGAGTTGTGCGCAAGACATCGTCCTGCCGTGCTGCTGGTCACCCACGACGTCGACGAGGCGATTTCGCTGGCCGACCGGATACTGGTTCTCGACGAAGGGCGCCTCATCGAGGATCTCAAGATCGATCTGCCGACGCCCCGTGATCACGGCGATCCGCGCTTTGCTCAAACCCGCATCCATCTCCTCAGCCGGCTCGGGGTCGAGCTTCCGGGCCGCAAGGCCGCCTGACATCAGCAACAGTTCAATTTGATGAGGATAAGCCAATGAGCATATCGAAAAGGCAAATGCGGCTTGGCGCATTCATCATGGCGACCGGCCATCATATCGCCGCCTGGCGCCATCCGGAGGCACAGGCCGATGCCGGCCTCAATATCGATCACTACCGCGAGCTCGCCCAGACCGCCGAACGCGGCAAATTCGATCTCGTCTTCGTCGCCGACAGTCCGGCTGGATGGGACCGCGCCAAGGATCCCGAAGCGCTTCGTCGCACCGCCCAGGGCGCGCATTTCGAGCCGCTGACCCTCTGGGCGGCCCTCTCCCAGGTGACCAAACATATCGGCTTCGTCGCCACGGCATCGACGACCTACGAGGACCCCTACCTTCTCGCCCGCAGGTTCGCGTCGCTGGACTATATTTCCAAGGGTCGCGCCGCCTGGAACGTGGTCACGACAGGTGCGGATGTTTCGAAGAATTTTTCAATCGCGGGCCATCCCGCCCATGCCGATCGTTATGAGCGAGCCGAGGAATTCGTCGACCTGGTGAAGGGCTTGTGGGATTCCTATGAGGACGATGCCTTCATCCGCGACAAGGAAAGCGGGGTCTATATCGATCCCGATAAGGTGCATCTCGTCGATCACAAGGGCAAGTTCTTCTCGGTGGCCGGTCCGCTCAACGTCGGCCGCCCGGTGCAGGGCTATCCTGTCATCGTGCAGGCCGGCGCATCGGAACCGGGGCGCGAACTTGCCGCCCGCACGGCCGAGATGATCTTTACTGCCAACCAGACCTTCGAGGATGCGCAAGAATTCTATTCCGACGTCAAAGGGCGGCTCGCCCGCTACGGACGCCGGCCGGACGAACTGCTGATCAGTCCCGGTATATTCCCGGTGCTCGGCGGCACGGAAGCGGAAGCCCAGGCGAATTACGACCATATCCAATCGCTGGTTCATCCCTCCATCGCCTGGAATATCCTTGCGCGCCACTACAAGGGCGTCGATCTTTCCGGCTACTCGCTGGACGATCCCGCCCCTCCCCTGCCTGATAATACCGAACTCAACAAAAGCCGCCTCAAGCTGGTTTCCGATCTGGTATCGCGCAACAATCTGACGCTGCGCCAGTTCTATCTGGCGGTCGCCACCGCTCGTGGCCACCGGACGGTGGTTGGAACACCCGAGCAGATCGCCGATGCGATGCAAAGCTGGTTCGAGAACGGTGCTGCCGACGCCTTCAACATCATGCCGCCGATCCTGCCCACCGCTTTGACCGATTTCGTCGATCAGGTCGTCCCGATCCTGCGCAAGCGCGGCCTGTTCCGGCACGAATACGAAGGCACGACGCTGCGGGAAAACCTTGGCCTTCAACGCCCGCCAAATGGCTTTGTGGTTCAGGCGGGGCAGCAGCAGGCGCAGGCAGCCGTATGATCTCTAGAGGGGCCTTCCTCCCCCTCGTTTTGTTCCAATCACACACAGAACCGCAGCATCGCATGAGCAATAATTCCGAATTTCTTTGGTATATTCCGAACGACGTCAAAGCCGGTCATCGCGGTGATTCCGCCGTCGAGAACCACAACAGCCTGGATACGCTGACCAGCCAAGCAAGGGCGCTGGAAGAGCATGGCTGGAAGGGCGCGCTCATCGGCACCGGTTGGGGCCGCCCCGACACGTTCACCGTTGCGGCCTCGCTCGCCGCCCGGACCACCACCTTCGAGCCGCTCATTGCGATCCGCCCAGGCTATTGGCGACCGGCGAACTTCGCTTCCGCAGCGGCGACGCTGGACCATCTGACTGGCGGCCGCGTGCGGATCAACATCGTGTCTGGCAAGGACAACCTGGCTGCCTACGGCGACAGCGAGGGTGATCAGGCACACCGTTATGCCAGGACCAAGGAGTTCATGCGGCTGGTCCGCAGATTATGGACCGAAGAAAACGTCACATCCGCGGGCGAGAACTTCCGCGTCGCTGAATCCACCGTGGTGCCACGCATCCAGGTTCGCGACGACCGTCGGCACCCCAAATTCTATTTTGGCGGCGCTTCGGAGGCGGCCGAGCGGGTGGCCGCCACCGAGGCCGATGTCCAGCTCTTCTGGGGCGAGCCGCTCGAGGGTGTCCGCGAACGGATCGCGCGGCTCAAGGCGTTGAGCGGGGAGCTGGACCGCGACCTCCCGCCGCTGGAGTTCGGCCTGCGGATCACGACGCTGGTCCGCGACACCACGGAACAGGCATGGACTGACGCCGAGGCGAAGGTCGCCGAGATGGCGAGAAGCAAGGGCAGCGGCTGGCACGATCACCAGCGGGTGCTCGCCGTCGGCCAGCAGCGGCTGCTCGATCTGCACGAGCGCGGCGACGTCCTCGACGACAACCTCTATACCGCGCCGGGCAAATTCGGCGGCGGCGGAGCCGGCACCACCTGGCTGGTCGGGTCGGCGGAAGACGTCGCCCGCTCGCTGCGCAAATACCAGGATCTCGGCATCACCCACTTCGTGCTGTCCGACACGCCCTATCTCTCCGAAATCAAGCGGCAGGGCGATCAGCTGCTTCCGCTGCTACGTAGCTGAGGCGGGAGCACCAGAGCTGCGGCACCGCAGCTGCAATTCATGCCAACTGCCGAGACCTTTCGGCAAATCACTAGCCGATGCCAGAACGGCGTCGGCTAGTCGCAGGCAAGCCGCAGCGCCTTGTTATGCAGGGGAGTCCGAGGATTTCGCAACCACCGGGAGAGCGCTCCTCAAATAGTCCATCCGAAAAACGCAAATGCTATCCAGATATGGCGATATAGCATGCTCCGTCGGGTCCGTTTACACTCTCTAAAATATATTCCGCTAATTTTTTGGATATCGGGACGACGTTCTTTGAGGTTCGTCAGCTCCGCCATGATGGCGGGTCAGGCGCCCGAATTTCGCATGAAATCGGCTTTTATTGCTTTGACGGATGTCCCGTATCTCAAGCGCGATTCCGGGCACCGAGGTGCCTGTCGGATGCACTCGGAGACACCGAGGCTCTGCATTCGAACGAGATATGACAAGCAATCCTGGCTGCCGAGACATCCTTCCAACAAACCTCACCGCGAGGGGAGAGTGCATATGAAGAATATCATGAGTTTCGGGGTTGTGGCGCGCTTGGCGCTTGGCTTCAGCGTTCTCCTTTTGCTGATGGTCGGCTTGACCATCTATTCGACGGAAAAAGTTGCGCAGATCAACGATAAGCTTGGAACCATCAACGACGTCAACAGCGTGAAGCAGCGGTTTGCCATCAACTATCGCGGCAGCGTGCATGACCGGGCGATCGCTATTCGCGACGTCACTCTGGTGACGTCTGACGATGAACGGAAGACCGCCGAGGCATTGATCGAAAAGCTGGCAGCGTCTTACGCCGAGAATGAAAAGCGCATGGCGGATATGGTTGCTTCTCCGGCCGGCGCGACGGAACAGGAAAAGACCATTCTCGGTGAGATTGCAGACATCCAGGCGAAGACCAATCCTTTGGTCGCCCAGATCATTGCGCTGCAGGAGAAAGGCGACGGCGAGGCCGCTCGCAAGATCCTGCTCGAACAGGCCCGGCCGGCCTTCGTTGCCTGGCTTGGCGCCATCAACAAATTCATCGACTACCAGGAAGCGCTGAACAAATCGATTGGCGGCGAGGTTCGCAGCACGGCAAGCGGCTTCAAGCCATTGGCCCTGACCGCGCTTGGCATTGCGGCTGTTCTTTCACTGGTTGCCGCCGCCGTGACCGCACGCACGATCGTCGGCCCGCTGGCAAAACTTCAGCTTTCGCTGAAAGCGATGGCCGACGGCAATCTTAACGGCGATCGTCGCCTCGAAGCGCGCGGCGACGAGATCGGCAAGCTTGCGCGGGCGGTAGCGGGGCTGCGCGACGCAATTTCGGCAAAGGCCGAACGGGAAGCCGACGCCGAGGCGAAGCGAGCCGTGTCGGAGCGGCATCGGCTCGAGCAGGATGCCGATGAACGCCGTACGCTCGCGGAGCAGACGGACAAGGCTGTCGGCCAGCTTGGCGACGCGCTGCAGGCGCTGGCTGATGGCGACCTTACACAGCAGATCGGCACTCCGTTCATTCCGTCCTTGGAAAAGCTGAGAGCCGACTTCAATTCTGCGGTCGAAAAGCTCCGTGCCGCCATGCAGAAGGTTGCTCAGAACGCCAGCGCCATCGCGGGCGGTGCACAGGAGATCCGCTCCGCCTCGGACGATCTCGCCAAGCGGACCGAACAGCAGGCAGCCTCGGTCGAGGAAACCGCCGCTGCTCTGGAAGAGATTACGACCACCGTTGCCGACTCGAGCAACAAGGCTCAGGAAGCCGGCCAGCTCGTTCGCAAGACGAAGGACAGCGCGGAGCGCTCTGGCAGCGTCGTTCGGGATGCGGTCGACGCCATGGGCAAGATCGAATCCTCCGCCACCGAAATCGGCAGCATCATCGGCGTTATCGATGAAATCGCGTTCCAGACCAATCTGCTGGCGCTGAATGCCGGCGTCGAAGCCGCCCGTGCCGGTGACGCAGGCAAGGGCTTTGCCGTCGTGGCTCAGGAAGTGCGTGAATTGGCGCAACGTTCTGCCAAGGCGGCAAAAGAAATCAAGGAACTGATCAACGCTTCGAATGGCCACGTCAAAAGCGGCGTTGCCCTGGTTGGCGAGACCGGAAAGGCGCTGAAGGAGATTGCCGAGCAGGTACAGCAGGTCGACGGCAATGTGGGCGCCATCGTCGGCGCCTCGCAAGAGCAGGCGACCGGGCTGAAAGAGATCAATACCGCCGTCAACAGGATGGATCAGGGCACACAGCAGAACGCCGCCATGGTGGAAGAAGCCACAGCGGCGGCTCATAACCTTGCCAAGGAAGCCGACGCGCTGTTCCAGCTGCTGGGCCAGTTCAACATTGGCGGAGCGGTGGCACCGAAACGCGTATCGCCGCCCGCTGCCGCAGCGCCTCGCGCCCAACCGGCGCCCTCGCCCGCGCGTCAGATGATTGCCAAAGTGGGCAAGTCGTTCCAGACGAATGGGAATGCGGCATTGGCCGGCGATTGGGAAGAGTTTTAAGTCGCTCTGATCTCTTTCCGGCTGATACTGGAAAGCAAAGCCGTATGATTCGTGCGAAGGGCAGCGTTTGCTGCCCTTCGCATTTGAATCTCATGCCCGGGCCGGAGCCTTGGCCGGAAGCAAGGCGTTGACCACGACCGCAACCGCGATGTTGGCCGCAAGCGCCAGCAGTCCGGTGTAGACGGTGAAGGGCTCGCCGCCGAGGCTGATCAGATGCAGAGGCTTCCAACCGGCATCCCAGACGAGGAAAGTACCGCCGCCAAAGCCGACGAACCAGCCGGCAAGCAGACCGGGTGCGCGGAACCAGTTGGTATAGAGACCGAAGACCAGGGCCGGAAGCGTCTGCAGGATCCAAATGCCGCCGAGCAGCTGCAGGTCGAGTGCGAATTGCGTCGGCAGGAAGATGATGACGAGAAGCGCACCGATCTTCACCACGAGCGAGGTGATCTTTGCGACCTTCGCCTCGCCTGCATCGCTGACGTCAGGATCGACATAGGCTTTCCAGAAGTTGCGGGTGAAGAGATTGGCGGCGCCGATGCTCATCACCGCTGCCGGCACCAGCGCACCGATGGCGATCGCCGCAAAGGCAAAGCCTGAGAACCAGCCTGAAAACAGCGTTTTGAACAGCGTCGGAACAACGTCATTGGCGCTGTCGAGCTTCAGGTTGGCGGCATGCCCCATATAGCCGAGCAGCGCCAGAAGGCCGAGCAGCAGCGTATAGGCGGGCAACATGATCGCATTTTTGCGGATCGTTTTGCCGCTGTTGGAGGCAAAGATGCCGGTCAGCGTATGCGGATACATGAAGGCCGCGAGTGCCGAACCCAAGGCGAGCGTGGCATAGGCGACATACTGATTGCCACCCAGCAGCAGGTTGCCGGAACCCTTGGCCTGGAAAGCCGCATCGGCCGAGGCAAAGACATTCGCGTAGCCTCCGAGCTTCGACGGGATCAGTGCGACGGCGGCGATCACGACGATATAGATCATGATGTCCTTGACGAAGGCAATCAGCGCCGGCGCGCGAAGGCCCGCGGAGTAGGTGTAGAGCGCCAGCACGATGAAGGCGATCGCCAGCGGCAATTCGCCATGCAGCCCGAGCGCCTTCAGCACCGCCGTCATGCCGACGAGCTGGAGGGCAATATAGGGCATGGTGGCGATGACGCCTGTTGCCGCCACGGCAAGTTCGAGCCCGCGCGATCCATATTGACCGTGGACCACGTCGCCAGCCGTCACATAGCCGAAATCCTTGGCGCGTTTCCACAGCACAGGCATGACCATGAAGACGAAGGGATAGACGACGATGGTGTAGGGCAGCGCGAAGAAGCCGTAGGCGCCGACCGTGTAGACCAGCGCCGGGACGGCGATCACGGTGTAGGCGGTATAGAAATCGCCGCCGACCAGGAACCAGGTGATCCAGGTGCCGAAGTTGCGTCCGCCGAGGCCCCATTCGTCTATACTCGCCAGCGTTTCCGGCTTACGCCAACGAGAGGCAACGAAGCCCATGACGGTGACGAGCACGAAAAAGAAGATGAAGACGGCAAGCGCCGTGCCGTTGATGTCAGTCGTCATGGCGAGTGCTCCGATAGGCGATCCAGGTCAGCGCTGCGGTGATCGGCACCCAGAGAAGCTGATACCAATAGAAGAAGGGAAAGCCGAAAAGAGATGGCTCGCGGACATTGTAAAATGGTGGCCAGAGCAGACCTAGATAGGGAATGACAAGCAGCCAGAGCGCTGCCTTGCTACGTGGTTTTTCCATGTCGGGATACCTTTCAGGCGCCGCGTCGGCGGTCGCCATGTTCCAGTTGTCGGCGTGGAAGGCAGGTCTGTCAGCCGGCGGCCGCGGCAGGCCCGGCTCGGGTCGCTCGAGGTTTTCCGACCGATCGGAAGCTGATGTAACGCATGTGAATTCCTCCCAACGGCTCGCACTTGGCCAGCCGTGGATGGAGTCCTATGGCGGTGGTTTTGTTCTCACAAGATGGGCGCGGCGCTGAAATGCCGGGGCCTACCCAGAAGTGGGTAGACGCGATTTACCCGGTTTTCGAGACGATGCCGTGATCGAGCGCATAGCGGATGAGGCCCGCTGTGGTGGCGATACCAAGCTTCTTCTTGAGGTTCTTGCGATGGGTTTCCGCTGTGGCGGAGGTGATCCCGAGCGTTTCGGCGATCTCCTTGTTGCTTCTGCCGGCAACGATCAGCCCGAGAATGTCGCGTTCGCGCGGGGTCAGGGGATCGCTACCCTCCTCGGCGCGTTCGCCCATCAGCGCGTCGAAGACGCCGGACGAGAAATATGTCCCCCCGCCCGCCACGGTCTCGATGGCCGAGACGATCTCGTTGGTCGAAACGTCCTTCAGGATGTAACCGGCAGCGCCATGCATGACCGAGGAGGAAATATACTCGCGGCTGTCATGCATGGAGAGCATCACGACCCGCGCCTGGGGAAGTTCGTTCCTGAACAACTCGATCGCATCGATGCCGCTCAGCTTCGGCATGTTGATGTCCATCAGCACGACCTGCGGCAGCACTTGCCGGCCGATCTCCAGCCCCGTTTGCGCGAGCCCAGCCGTGCCGGCAACTTCGATATGGTCGAATGTTTCGAGCACCGCCTTCAACCCGTCCAGCACCAGCGGGTGGTTGTCGATCAAGAGCACCCTGATTTTCGGGCGTTCTGTCATGCTGCTTCTGCCCGCTTGCCGGCGGGACGATTGGCTGATTTCGGCAGCATTGCCGTCAGCGTCGTGCCGGCCTCGCTGCTGTTGATCAGCAGCAGGCCGCGGAAGTGGGCCATCCGCTCCTGCATGTTGCGCAAGCCGAGACCCGATCTGCCGGACAGGCCGTCCTTGGCGCCGTCGAAGCCAGTGCCGTTGTCGGTGACCGTCATGCGGGCGCGGCCGTTGTCGCTCCAGAGCTTGACCGCAAGCTTGGAGGCGCCCGCGTGGCGTTCGACATTGTTGAACGCTTCCTGTGCGACACGATAAAGCGCGGTATTGGCTTCGGCCTTCAGCGTGTCGGTGAAGCTTGAGGCGTCGATCTTCGTCTCGATGCCCGTCCGCTCGGCAAAGTGATAGCAGAGTGCCTCGAGCGCCGCCGTCAGGCCGAGGTCGTCGAGCACGCGCGGGCGCAGGTCGTGCGACAGCCGCCTGATTTCCTTGATGGCGCCGTTCAGCGCCTCGACACCGCGATCGATCGTCAGTGCTGCATCGTCGACATTGGTCCTGACCTTGCGGCCGGCAAGATCCATCGCATAGCGCACGCCGACGAGATTTTGGGAAATGCCGTCGTGCAACTCGCGCGCCAGCCGTGCGCGCTCTTCTTCCTGGGTATCGATGACCCGCTGCGTAAGGGCCTTGAGCCGGCTGTCGGCCATGCGGCGCTCGTGGAACGTCAGCAGCATGCAGGTGGTGAAAACGACGAGCACCGAAGGCACGGCGATCAGCGCGACGATGATAAAGGTCCGTTTTATGTTGGCGCGCATGCCGGCGTTGGCGGCGGCGCTTTGGGCAAAGACGTCATCCAGATAAACACCGGTGCCGACGACCCATTGCCATTTGTCGAGACTGACGACGAAGGAGAGCTTGTCGGCGATCTGTCCGGTCGATGGTTTCTGCCATTTGTACTGATGCAGGCCCCCGCCCGCTCTTGCCGTGGCGATCAGTTCGGCAATGACCTTGTCGCCATCCGGATCGGTGAGGTCGAGCCAATTATGCCCATGCCGGAAACTCTGGCGCGGATGGACGATGTTGTTGCCGTCATAATCGTAGACAAAGAAATAACCGTCCTTGCCGTAGTCGAGCGAAGTCAGGATCGCCGCCACCTTTTGCTTGGCGGCTTCGTCGTCGGCACCGGCATTGTCATAGATCGTCTGGATGGCGGACAGGGCAAGGTTGGTCAGATTGAGGATCTCGGCTTCCTTGGTCTTCAGCATGTTCTGCTCGAACGTGTCGATGCTGTTCTTGGCGAGGTTTGCCGATTGCCAGGTGATGAAGGTGGTGATCGCAAGGATCGATATGACGAGCGGGACGATCGCCAATGCGATGATCTGGTGTCGTAACGTCAACGATCATTCCTCCCGAGAATTTGCGCCCGGAATTATGCCCTTTGTCAAATGCAAGTCCAGCGGCTTGTCGGTCCCGATCTGTGGCAACCGGAACCACTGCCGACGGAGCATGGCGTGCGCGCTAGTCCAGGGGCACGAACAGGCCGAGCTTGACGTCGCGCAGCACGACATTCGTGTGCATGCGGCGGATCTGCGGATTGTCAGCCATGATCAGTGCGGCGATGTCGTCATAATGCTCGACGTCGCGGGCGGTGACGATCGCGATCAGATCGACCGCGCCTGTGACGTAATAGACCTGTTGTATGTGATCCTGCTTCTCCGCCCAGAGGCGGAATTTCGCCAGCGCGTCGTAATTATCCCGCTCGATCTCCATCCCGACGATGAACACCATCGCTGTGCCCGTCGCCTTGCGGTCGACGACGGCCACCTCCGCCTTGATGATCCCTTCCTCGCGCAGCCGCTTCAACCGCCTCTGCACGGCCGAAACAGACAGTCCGATCCGTTCGGCAATGGTTTCGGCTTTCAGCTGGCAGTCGCGCTGAACGATATCGAGAATGTCACGGTCAAAACGATCCAGCTGTTCCATTGTCCAATCCTAGTTCTCGCCGCAGCAATTCGCGCATTCTGCCGTACTTGCCGCATGAGGAAGATTATTTTGCATAAAATATGTAGAATAGGTGAAAACTGCGCGAAAAAACCGCGTTATTTTGTCATTATCCTTCGCAAGCTCAATTCACCCGGAACCATGCATGCCAGATCAACCCTTTCCTGCTCTTCGCGTCGAAGATCTCCATAAAAGCTTCGGCTCGCAAGAGGTTCTCAAGGGTATCTCGACGCAGGCCGAAAAGTCCGATGTGATTTCTATCATCGGTTCGTCGGGCTCCGGCAAGAGCACCTTTCTCAGATGCATCAATTTCCTGGAAACGCCGGATCGTGGCCGCATTGCCGTGAACGGCGAGGAGATCGCGCTGAAGATGGGGCGGGGCGGCCGGCTGCAGCCGCGCAGTTGGCGGCAGATCGAACGGATACGGACCGGACTGGGGATGGTCTTCCAGAGTTTCAATCTCTGGGCTCATCGTACGGTGCTGGAAAACGTCATCGAGGCGCCGGTGCACGTCATGGGCATTTCGCGACGCGAGGCCATCGAAAAGGCCGAGGCCCTGCTTCACAAGGTCGGGCTCTTCGACAAGCGCCATGCCTATCCCGCTTTCCTCTCCGGCGGTCAGCAGCAACGCGCGGCGATTGCCCGGGCGCTGTGCGTCGACCCTGCTGTCATGCTGTTCGACGAGCCGACATCGGCGCTTGATCCGGAGCTGGTCGGCGAGGTCCTGAAGGTCATCCGCGATCTCGCGGAAGAAGGCCGGACCATGTTGATCGTCACGCATGAAATGCGCTTCGCCCGTGACGTCTCGAGCCGTGTTCTCTTTCTGCATCAGGGACGGATCGAGGAAGAAGGCCCGCCGGAGCAGATCTTCGGGGCGCCGGTCAGCGCCCGCTGCCGGGAGTTCACCGGCCTCAGCGCCCACTGATGCACTTCGAGCTCTCATCGACAACACAACACAAACCAGGAGAATCCTGCGAATGAAACTGCTCCCCACACTGTTCGCCGGCGCGGCACTCGTGCTTTCCGCCGTCACCGCACAGGCCGAAGTCCGCTTCGGTGTCATGAACGAATCCTATCCGCCCTTCTTCGCCAAGGACGCCTCCGGCCAATGGCAGGGATGGGAGATCGACCTGATGAACGCTGTGTGCGAGCAGATGAAGGAGAAATGCTCGATCGTCGAAATTTCCTGGGATGGTCTCATTCCGGCTCTCCAGAGCAAGAAGTTCGACGTGATCTGGTCGTCGATGTCGAACACCGCGGAACGCTCGAAGGTGATCGACTTCACCGATAAATATTACAACACGCCGAGCACCTTGATCGGCCCCAAGGACCAGAAGCCGGGCGCCACTGCCGAGGACGTGAAAGGCAAGACCATCGGCATCCAGGTGTCGACGATCCAGTCGGAATATTACAAGAAGTATTTCGCCGAGGCTGCCGAGGAAAAGACCTACCAGACGCTCGACGAAGCGTTCCAGGATCTCGCCTCCGGCCGTATCGACTATGTCTTCGGCGATTCACTGGCGCTTGACGCTTTCCTCAAAAGCGATGGCGGCAAGGATTGCTGCGCCAAGATGGGCGACGTTGCCGACGACAAGGAGATTCTCGGCGCCGGCGTTTCGGGCGGCCTGCGCAAGGAAGACACTGAGCTGAAGGCCAAGCTGAACACGGCGATCGCTGCCGTCCGCGCCAGTGGCCAGTATGACGCCATCAACAAGAAATACTTCGATTTCGACATCTACGGCGCAAAGTAAGCAGCCGGAACGATGGCGACCACGCAACAAGGTATTCTGGACCTGCTGTCTCCCTATCCTCCGGGATGGGGCGGCGTCCTTTTGGCAGGTGCGGTCTCCACGGTCGCCATCTCCGCTTGCGCCTTCGCGATCGGGCTGCTGCTCGGCACGGGCGGCGCGCTTGGAAAGCTTTCGGGCAACCGCATGCTCCGCCTCCTGCTTGATCTCTATACCACGCTGATCCGCGCTGTTCCCGAGCTGATCCTGATCGTCGGGCTCTATTATGCCGGCACCGATGGCCTCAACCGGCTGCTCGCCGCGTTGGAGCTGCCGCCGGTCAATGTGAATGGGTTCGTGGCGGCCGTCGCCGTGCTCGGTTTCGTCCAGGGTGCCTACATGACGGAGGTGCTGCGCGGCGCGATCCTTGCCATTCCCGTCGGCCAGATCGAGGCGGCCAAAGCCTTCGGCATGGGACCGGTGCTGAGGTTCCGCCGGGTCCTGCTGCCGGCGCTCCTGCCAAACGCGCTGCCGGGTCTTGCCAATCTGTGGATGTCGGTCACCAAGGACAGCGCTCTGGTCGCGGTCGTCGGCTACCAGGAACTGGCGCTCGCCACCCGTCTTGCCGGGGCAAGCACCAAGCATTACTTCGTCTTTTTCCTTGCTTCGGCCCTTCTCTATCTCGCCATCACGCTTGTTTCCAACGTCGTCTTCAAACTGATCGAGGCACGGGTACGGCGGGGGCAGCCGCGCCTTGCCTGAAGAAAGCGCCCCATGAATTTCACCTGGATCTCTTCCTATTGGCCGCTGCTTCTGACCGGCGCCTGGCAGACTGTTTGCCTGCTGGTGATCTCCGTGGTGTTCGGCTTCGCCATCGCCATAGGCCTCGCCTTTGCGCAGGTCAGCGGCGGCAGGCTGACGCGGCTCCTGGCGCGCAGTTACTGCACCTTCTTTCGCGGCACGCCGCTGCTGATACAGCTATGGCTTCTCTACTACGGGGTGGGCTCGCTGCTGCCCATGGTCCCCGGCATCCGCCAGAGCCTGTTCTGGCCGATCCTGCGCGAGGGCTTCTTCTTCGCCGCCGTCAGCTTTACCCTGAACTATGCAGCCTATGAGGCAGAGGTGTTGCGCGGCGCGCTGCTTGCCGTTCCCAAGGGCGAGCTCGAAGCGGGCCGGGCCTTCGGCCTGTCGCCCTGGATGCTGATCCGCCGCATCTGGCTGCCGCGCGCCATTCGCATCGCCCTGCCGACGATTGCGGGAGAGATCGTCATGCAGCTCAAGGCGACGCCGCTCGCCTTTACGGTGACGGTGATGGATCTCTATGCCGTGGCAAACAAGGTTCGGCAGGACACGCTGCTCGTCTATGAACCGCTGCTGGTCGTCACCCTCTTCTATCTCGCGCTGACCGCCGTAATCGCCCGCGCCTTCCGAAGTCTCGAAGCGCAGGTGCCGGTTCGCCGCTAGGCCGACGGCAAAGAAACTGGTCATGAGTTCCCTCACGCACGAACCACGTACATCTCGCCCACCTTTGTTATGCAAAAGCCCGCCGCCGCTGACGGCGCGACAACCTGAATGGAGACCTCTTCATGAGCACGATGCGAATTCTCGATGGCGGCATGAGCCGCGAACTGTTGCGGCTGGGCGCCGAGCTGAAACAACCGGAATGGTCGGCATTGGCGCTGATCAATGCGCCGGATATCGTCCGTAAGGTTCACCAGGAATTCATCGCTGCCGGCTCTGAGGTCGTTACGACAAACAGCTATGCGCTCGTGCCCTTTCATATTGGTGAGGACCGGTTCTGGAAGGAGGGGGCGGCGCTGATCCGTCTCGCCGGTCGCTTGGCGCGCGAGGCGGCTGATTCCGTCACGGATCGGAAGGTGCTGGTTGCCGGCTCGCTGCCGCCGATCTTCGGCTCATACGAGCCGCAGAACTTTCAGCCTTCACGGGTGCAGGATTATCTCGAGGTGCTTGTCGAAAATCTTTCTCCCTTCGTCGATGTATGGCTCGGTGAGACGTTAAGCCTGATTGCCGAGGCAGAGGCTGTCCGCAAGGCGGTGGCGGCATCAGGCAAGCCGTTCTGGATTTCCTTCACATTGGTCGATGACGAGGCAGCGATAAGGGGCGGCGAACCGAAGCTGCGCTCCGAAGAAAGGGTCGAGGACGCGGCATCCTGGGTGGGTTCATCGGGCGCCGAAGCCCTCTTGTTCAATTGCAGCAAGCCTGAGGTCATGCAGGCGGCGGTGGAGACCGCGGCGCGCGTGTTCCGGACAATGGACGCGCGCATCGAAATCGGCGTCTATGCCAATGCCTTCGAAGGGGAGCAAGGCGAGGCAGCCGCCAATGAAGGCCTGCATAAGACCCGCAACGACCTAAATGACGATGCCTACTCGCGCTATGCCTGCTCCTGGGCTGAGGCCGGCGCGACCATCATCGGCGGCTGCTGCGGCATTGGCGCCGCCCATATCCATCGCCTGAAGAAGACGCTTTTGGATTGAAGCGGCACGTCAGGAGATCGGCTATGTCGCAATTGTCATTTGGTGTTTGACGCCGTCTTCTGGAGCTCGAGCAGAAGCTCGATCAACTTCGGGGCCATCTCCCTGATTTCCGAAAGGTGGACGGCGCTCAGTCGCGTCAGAAGCGCGTCCGCCTTATCCGTCAGAAGAACCGTCTGGCGGCGCCTGTCGGCCGGATCGGCATGACGTTCAACCAGTCCGGCATCCGACAGCCGCCCGACAAGCTCGGTCGCCGTATGCGGCGCGATGATCAGCCGCTCGGCTAGCATGCCGATGGTCATGGCATCGCCACGTTGTCCCTTGATCGCCAAAAGGGCCTGATGCTGCTGCGGGGGCAATCCCTCCGACTGGGCGGCAGAGGCGCTGAAGTCCATGAACTGGCGAAGCGCGAATCTGAGGTCGGCGAGAGCTTCGTAATCCTCTTGCCTCAGCGGCGGCGCGGTCTTCTTCAAAGCACTTCTCCTCTGCCGCAACGGCCGCCAAGGTCGGCAGCGCATGCCGCCATCCTCGAATAGATGGGCAGTCGCCAGCCGGTCAAGTGAGGCATCTTCATGGGACACTTTCGCCTTCATGCTTTCACCCATTGATTTATATCGTATCACGATATATTGACGCGCCTCAAGCGTATCCATTTCCGGCGTAGCAGAGGCTTCCATGGCGCAGCATCCACCAAACAACCGGCCGCACGATTTCACCGGCGGTCTTTCCCGGCGCGAGGCCGGCGATTTCACCACCGACAGGCGGGTCCTCCTCCTGGTCGGCATGTCCATCATTGTCGGCACCGCCGGCGCGTTTGCCGCCTGGTGTCTCGTCAGCCTCATTGCGCTGGTGACGAATGTCATCTGGTTCGGGGAGATCGGCATCCAGCCTGCCTCTCTGGCTGCGGTGCCGCGCTCGCTGTGGGTGGTGCTTGTTCCGCCGCTGGGTGGACTTGTCATCGGACTGATGGCCCGTTTCGGGTCGGAGAAGATCCGCGGCCACGGCATTCCCGAGGCGATCGAGGCCATCCTGATCGGCGGCAGCCGGATGTCGCCGAAGGTCGCGGTCCTGAAGCCGCTGTCGTCTGCCATTTCCATCGGAACCGGCGGCCCGTTCGGAGCCGAGGGGCCGATCATCATGACCGGCGGTGCGATCGGATCGCTGTTCGCGCAATTCTTTCACATGAGTGCGGCCGAGCGGAAAACGCTGCTCGTCGCCGGTGCGGCCGCAGGCATGACGGCGATTTTCGGTTCGCCGATCGCCGCGGTCATGCTGGCGGTCGAACTGCTGTTGTTCGAATGGAAGCCGCGCAGCTTCATTCCCGTCGCCGTTGCCGCCTGCGTGTCGATCTGCTGGCGCCCGCTGCTGTTCGGCGTCGGCCCGCTGTTCCCGACCCACTTCCAGGTGGCCTTGCCCTGGTGGGGTATTTTCGCCTGTGCGGCGATGGGGATCATCTCCGGCCTGCAATCGGGATTGCTGACGACGCTGCTCTACCGAATCGAGGACCTGTTCGAAGCCTTGCCGATCCACTGGATGTGGTGGCCGGCACTTGGCGGTCTCGTCATCGGTCTCGGCGGCCTGATCGAACCGCGGGCAATGGGCGTCGGCTACGACATCATCGATGGCTTGCTCAACAACCGGTTGCTCGCCCCGGCTGTCATGTCGATCCTGCTGGTGAAGACCATCATCTGGCTGTTTGCCCTGTCGTCGGGCACCTCCGGTGGCGTGCTCGCGCCGCTTTTGATTTTCGGCGGCGCTCTCGGATGGCTGGTCGGTATTGTCATGCCGGGCAATGATCCCGGCTTCTGGGCGCTGCTCGGAATGGCGGCGATGATGGGTGGAACCATGCGTGCACCGCTGACGGGCACTTTCTTTGCGTTGGAGATCACCGGCGACGTCAGCACGCTCGTTCCGCTGCTTGCCGCAACCGTGGTGGCCTATGCCGTCACCGTGCTTTTGCTGCGCCGCTCGATCCTCACCGAGAAGATCGCCCGCCGCGGTCAGCACATCACCCGCGAATATGGCGTCGACCCGTTCGAACTGTCGCGCGCAAGCGAGATCATGATCAGCGATGTCGACACGCTTCCCGTCGCCATGACGGTGGGAGAGGCCTGCGATTTCTTCGCCTCGCAGCGGAAGACGCACCGGATCTATCCGGTGGTCGATGCGACAGGCAGGCTGGCCGGCGTCGTATCGAGAGCCGACGCTTTGCTCTGGCAGGGGAACCCGGACCTCGCCAGCCAGACGCTTGCGGAAAACGTGACGGATGATTCAGTTCCGGTGGGGCATCCTGATGATACGGTCGCATTCATCGCCGATCTGATGCTGTCGACCGGCGACGGACGCATTCCGATCGTCGATCCGACTTCAGGGAAATTATGCGGCCTGATCGCGCGCAAGGATCTGCTGCTGTTGCGCAGTTCCTACAGGTCGGCCGAATTGGATCGGCGCCCGTATCTCACCGCCAGCTCGAAGAGCAAGTCGCGGTAGCGGTCCGCGGGCGTCCTCCGCATCGCTATTGCTACTGCCGCGCGCCGCATGGATCAGGTCCCATGCGGCGCGCGCTGACGCTTGAAGACGTCAGTGCAGTCCGAACAGGTTCAGCAGCTCTTCGCGGTGTCGAACGAATTCCGGTGCGCTGCGGTCGCGAGGACGGGGCAGATCGATTTCGATCAGACGCGGCTCGCCGCCCTTCTCCCGTGGCAGGATCAGGATCCGGTCGGCCAGATAGATCGCCTCCTCGAGATCATGGGTGACGAGGATGGTCGTCACATCCTCATCGCGCCAGATCCGTGCGAGTTCTTGCTGCATGCCGATCTTGGTCATCGCGTCGAGCGCGCCGAGCGGTTCGTCGAGCAGCAGGATCTCCGGCTGGACGGCTAGAGCCCGGGCGATGCCGACGCGCTGGGCCATGCCGCCCGACAGCTGCCGGGGATAGGCAGCCTCGAACTGCTGCAGGCCGACGAGCTTGACATAGTGGCGCGCCCGTCCCCTCGCCTGCTCACGCGACAGGCCGCTAGTTTCCAGCCCGAAGGAGACATTGTCGAGCACGGTCAGCCAGGGCAGAAGGCGCGGTTCCTGGAAGATGACGGCGCGCTCTGTGCCGACGCCTCGCACCGCCTTGCCATCGACGAGGACCTCTCCCGTGTCTGAATCCTCAAGACCTGCCAGAACCCTGAGCAGGGTCGTCTTGCCCGAGCCGCTGGCGCCGACGATGGCGAGGCTTTCGCCGGAGCGGACGTGGAGGTTGATATCCCTGAGAACCTGCAGAGGTGTCCCGTTCAACCTGTAGGATTTGGAGAGGTGACGGATCGTCACCTCCCCGCGGCGCGTGTCCTCAGCGATGCTCATCATCATTCCTCAGTTGCTTGCCGGCTTGGCGTCGACGGTCAAGAGGATGTCCTTGGCGGCCAGCTGGCCTTGCTTCAGCTTGCCTTCGCGAACCAGGACGTCGATCCAGAACTGGATGTCGCGCTCGACCGGCAGGCCGCCGGCACGCACCCCATAGCCTCGGAAGTACTGTGCGATATCAGCGTTCTCACCACGCTCACTGAGCGCCTCGGCGAGGATCTTCTTGGTTTCCTCCGGATGCTCGCGGGCGTAATCGAGAGCGCGAGCCGACTGCTCGACGAAAATCTTTGCAGCTTCAGGATGTTCGCGAGCGAAATCACGGCGCAGGACCACGAAGCCCCCGGCGATGTCTCCAAGCACGTCGGTATCGTCGAAAATCGGACGCAGACCGCCATTCTTCAGCGCAGCCCCTTCGAAGGTCGTCTGCCAGTAGCCGAAGGCGGCAATATCGACCTGTTTGGAGCGCAGCACCTGCTCGAGCTGCGGCCCGGGAACGACAAGCTGATTGGCTGCGTCCGCCGGTAGGCCTGCGGAATGCAGGGCTTCGCGGATGGTATAGTCGAGATGCGCGCCGAGCGTATTGACCGCGATGCTCTTGCCGGCAATGTCCTTGATACTCTTGATCGGGCTGTCTTCCAGCACGTAGAAGGTCGACTGCACCTCGTTATTGATGCCGTTTGAGGGATAGGCGGCGACGAAATCATTGCCGCCGATGATCGAATTCAGGACGGCGGAAGTTGCGGCGCTGCCGATCTCGACATCACCCGATGCCAGGGCGATCAGGGAGGCCGGGCCGCCCTGGGCGTAGCCGACATTTTCGAGCGTGATGCCCGTTCCGTCGAAGTAGCCGAGTTCGGCGGCGAGTTCATGAGCGGCAAGACCACCCTGGCTGGCGAGATAGCGCAGCTTCACCGTGTCGGCGGCCGCGGCGGGTGAGGTTAGGCCGAGAGCGATCACTGCCGGCAGGAGAAGGTGGCGGGGATGGAATGTCATCTGGTGGGACCTTTCGGAAGAGGAAAATCGGGAAAGCAGGTCAGCGGCTCGGCTGAGACCAGCGGCAGAGACGGCGCTGCAAGAGAACGAGCAAGGCATTGGCGGCAAGCCCGAGGAAGGCGAGCAGAAGGATCGCTGCAAACATCAGCGGGATCTGGAAATTGTACTGGGCATTCATAACCTGGAAGCCGATGCCCTTGTTGGCGCCGATCATCTCGGCGGCAATCAGCAGCAGAAGTGCCGTCGTCGCCGAAAGACGCAGGCCGACGAAGATCGCCGGTACCGACGCCGGCAGGATGACGCGGCGGAAGATGGTCAGCGGTCCGGCGCCATAGGTCCGCGCCATCTCGATGAGCTTCTTGTCCACTTCCTTGACGCCGCCGATCGTGGCAAGCAGCACCGGAAACAGTGTGGCCCAGAAGATCACGAAGATCTTCGATGTTTCGCCGAGGCCAAGCAGCAGGATGAAGACCGGGTAGAGCGCCAGCGCCGAGGTCTGGCGGAAGAGCTGCAGGATCGGATCGAGCGCCTGTTCGACCGCACGAACCTGGCCCATGAACAGGCCGAGCGGAATGCCGATCACCACGGCAAAGGCGAAGGCAGTTCCGGATCGCTGCAGGCTGATGGCGATATCATCGAGCAGCGCGCCATTGGCAAGATTGGTCCAAAGAGCGGACAGGATCACGTCCAGGGGCGGGAAGATAGCGGGATTGACCCAGCCCCTGGTGCTCGACACCTGCCAGAATACGAGGAAGCCGATGAGAAGGCCGTAGCGCGGCAAAAGCGATGCGAGCACCCCGCGCACTTGCAAGGCGAGAGTGGAAATATGGCTTTCGCTGTTTTTCAGGCGGCCGAAGCTTCTCGGAAGAACCTGGTTGATTTCATAGGACATCGACCGCTCCTCACTCTGCTGCCTGGAGATCTGCTTGTTCTGCAGCCCACCGATTGGTCGGGAAAGGCAGGCCGAGGTTTTCTCGAAGCGTCTTGCCCTCATAGGCCGTGCGGAACAGGCCGCGGCGCTGCAGTTCCGGAATGACCAGATCGACGAAATCGTCGAGCGCCGTCGGCAGCCAGGGCGGCAGAATGTTGAAGCCGTCGGCAGCTTCGTTCTCGAACCACTTCTGCAGCGTATCGGCGATCTGTTCGGGTGTTCCGACGATGGTGTAGTGACCGCGGGCAGACGCGATCCACTGATAGAGCTGGCGGATAGTGAAGTTGTTTTCGTCGGCGATCTGGCGGATGAGGGCCTGGCGGCTCTTCATGCCTTCCGTCGGCGGCGCCGGTGGTAGAGGGCCGTCGAGGTCATAGCCGTGCAGGTCGAGCGTGCCACCGGTCAGGCCATTGAGGAGGCCGATCCCGTCCTCTTCGACGATGAGCGAGGTCAGACGGTCGTATTTCTCGCGCGCCTCCGCCTCGGTCCTGCCGACGAAAGCGGATACGCCGGGCATGACGAGGATATGATCGGGATTTCGGCCGAGAGCGCGGGCGCGTGCCTTGATATCCCGATAGAACTCCTGGGCAGTTTCGATATGCTGATGGGCGGTGAATATGACTTCGGCCGTCGCTGCGGCGAGCCCGCGTCCGTCTTCGGACTGCCCGGCCTGGACGATGACGGGATGCCCCTGCGGCGATCGCGAAACGTTGAGCGGACCGCGCACCTGGAAGTGTTCGCCGCGGTGGTCGGTGTCGTGCAGCTTCGACGGATCGAAGAACACGCCGGATTGCTTGTCCCGTATGAACGCGTCGTCCTCGAAGCTTTCCCAGAGTTTGCGGACAACGTCGACGTGCTCGGCGGCGCGGCGATATCGGTCGGCATGCGGCAGCTGGGTATCGCGGTTGAAGTTCTGCGCCGTCAGGTCGCCCGTCGTGGTGACAACATTCCAGCCGGCACGGCCCTCCGAGATCAGGTCCAGCGAGGCGAATTTGCGGGCGGTCGTGTAAGGCTCTTCGTAGGTGGTCGAGGACGTGGCGATAAAGCCGAGATGGGTGGTGAAAGGCGCAAGGGCCGAGAACAATGTCACGGGTTCGAAGCCGGCCACGCGGGCGTTGCCGCCTTCACGCGCACCGCCAAAACCGACAGCCAGCCCGTCGGCGAGGAAATATGCATCGAAGAGGCCACGCTCAGCCGTCAAGGCAAGACGTTTGTGAAACTCGAAACTGGTCGCGCCGTCTGCCGGCTGGTCGGGATGCCGCCATGACGCAACATGCTGTCCGCCACCGGGAAGAAATGCCCCAAGCCTGATTTTCCGTGTCATTTCGTGTCCTCTCCGTTTCCGTCAACAGCCCGGTCTTCCCCAGGGCCAAGTATTCAATTGGCTGTTGGGTTGCTAAAATACGTTCTCCATAGAATTTATAGAGAAACTGAATTTCGTAGTTTCGGAGGAAGGGTGAATAGATTTCCCGGTTTGGCATGAAATTGGAAATCAACGGTCAGGGCGACTATCCCGGGGTATGCGGGCGCGGACCGGCAGATGGGATCTGCGGGCGTGGCGAAGAGCCCGGCCGAGACGACAAATGGCAATAGGTCTTCTGAGCGTCTTATGCCCGCTTGCAGCCCCGCCGGAGCGAGGATCCAGTTTGACGAGCATGCAAGGGAATGGCGGTTTTCGCACGAACGCCCGTGCTACCTGAGATCAATGCCTTGATGTGCTCAGGGCATCAGCCTCGTTTTGGCCGGGTCGGGGCATGGTCGAGGCCGGCGGCGGCCTTCTTCAGGCAGTCGAGGTAGCGGTCCCGGTTGGCGATGCCATCGTCGCGTGGCGTGACGAGGCAGAGCGTTGCGGCTGCATGGCCTTCCTCGCCCCGCACCGGTACGGCAAAACAGTGGGTGAAGCTGTCGACGATGCTGTTGAAGGTGAAGAGACCTTCGCGCTCGGCCTGGCGCACCTCGGCGATGAAGGTTTGCGGCTCAAGCCATTCGCCGTTCGGCAGGCGAAAATCCTGCGGCGGAATGAAGTTCAGAATGTCCTGATCCGACAGGTGTGCGACGAGCAGGCGGCCCGACGCCGTCCACGGGATCGGCACCGACTGCCCGACATCCGTCGAAATGCGGAAGGGGCGCGCGCCTTCGCGCATGCGAACGACCGTGTATCTGTTTCCATCCAGCATGCAGAACTGCGCTGTCTCCCGCGTCTCGTCGGCAAGCTGTTCCAGCGCCGCCTCGCATTCGCGGGTGAAGTCGAAATGGTTCTCATAGGCTGCGCCGAGGAAATACAGTTTGCGGCCGAGATAGACACGCCCCTCGCCGCCGGTGAATTCCAGGATACCATTCTGCAGCAGCAGGTTGACGAGCTCGTAAACCGATGAGCGCGGCGCGCCGATCTGCGCGGCGATTTCATTCGGCTTCAGGGCCTGCCGTTTCTGGCGCAGGAAATCGAGGATCTCGAAGGCGCGGTCGAGCCCTCGGGCGCGTTTACCGGCTGCTTCGTCCTGAACTGCATCCATTTCTATCGATCCCTTTTTTGTCCGGCCAAGCTTTTCAAGCCGACTGCCGCATCTGTCAATCGATCCCGTCATTCGCCGCGAATGAAATTTTCCCACCCCTCTTGCGAGGTAGAAAAATCGGCATAAGATCGCCTCGTCCGGTATATAGATCACATGTACAGTATATTGGACACCAATGGCAAGCCGTCAACGCTGCCGCACACAAAAAAGGGGATCGACATGAAGAATCTTGAAAACGGCATTTCCGCTTCGCTACGCCGCCAGCTTCTCGCCGGTGCTGCCGCCGCGGCCGCACTCCTCGTCTTTTCGGCCGGTACGGCCTCGGCCGCCGCCAATTGCATCAAGGGTGACAGGAAAGCGCCCTATACGATCGGCTGGGCAAACATCTATTCGGTGCCGACCTGGATGAAGCAGACCGAAGGCACCATCACGGCCGAAGTGGAGGAGCTGAAGAAGGCGGGCCTGGTGAAGGACCTGATGATCACGGACGCGCAGGGTAACGCCCAGACCCAGATCCAGCATATCCAGTCGATGATCGACGCCAATGTCGACGCCATCGTCGTGATCGCCGGTTCCTCCAACGCGCTCGACCGCGTCATATCAGATGCCTGCGACAAGGGCATTGCCGTCGTGAATTTCGACAGTCTGGTCAATACCGACAAGGTGACGGCGAAGATCAACACCGATTCCAACGAATGGGGCGCGACCGCTGCCAAGTGGATGGTCGGCCAGCTCGGCGGCAAGGGCAAGATCATCATCATGAACGGCCCGGCCGGCATTTCGGTGAGCGACGACCGCCGCAAGGGCGCCCAGCCGGTCCTTGACGCCAATCCCGGTCTCCAGGTGATCACCGAGACGAACACGGAATATAACGTCGCCCCGGCACAGGAAGCGATCACCAGTCTGCTCTTTGCCAATCCCGAAATCGACGGCGTGCTGTCGCTCGGCGGCGCGCTATCGGCCGGCTCGGTGCTGGCCTTCGAGCGTCAGGGCCGCGACCAAGTGCCGACAACAGGCGAAAACGCAAGGCAGTTCCTGGAGCTCTGGAAGGAGAAGGGACTGAAGGGCTGGGCCACCATGCAGCCCAACTGGCTCGGCGCGCTGTCTGTTTACACCGCCGTGCAGGCGCTGGAAGGCAAGGCCGTTCCGGCCTTCGTCAAGGTGCCGCTGCCTGTCATCGACGACAGCACGATCGGCAGCTACCTCGCCCGGGCCGACAAGTTCCCGGCTGACGGCTATATCTACTCGGACTACGACAAGGCGCTCTTCGACAAGCTGCTTGCCGCCAAGTAATCCGCCCAAGTAACTCGGGTTGAGGAAAGCCGTCATGACGGAAGAAAGACCCCTGCTGGAAGCCCGGCAGGTGTTCAGAGGATTTTTCGGCAATCCCGTTTTGAAGGGCGTCGATATTGCCCTTCTGCCGGGCAGGGTTCACGCCCTGCTCGGCGAAAACGGCGCCGGCAAATCCACGCTGATCAACCTCCTGTCCGGCGCTCTGCAGCCGGACAGCGGTTCCATCCTCGTCGACGGCAAGCCAGTCGAGCGCTTCAGCCCGGCGGCTGCGCGCGGTGCGGGTATTGCCGTCGTTCAGCAGGAGCTGAGCCTCACGGCCAGTCTGTCGATTGCCGAAAACATAGGGCTCGGCGCCTTTCCGCGCCGGTTCGGCCTTATCGATTACAGAGCGCTTCATCGCGGCGTGTCAGACGTCTGCGATATGGTCGGGCTCACCGAGCCGCTCGACATGCCAGTCGCCGACCTCGCACTTGGCCGCCGTCAGATGGTGGAGATCGCCAAGGCACTGTTCCGCAAGCCGCGTGTGCTGATCCTGGATGAGCCGACCTCATCGCTCTCCGCGCACGAAGCCGGCATCCTGGCCCGCCTGATCGAGACGCTGAGAGATCGCGGCACTGCACTTCTCTATATTTCCCACCGCCTCAACGAGGTGCAGGCGCTCTGTTCACATGTCACGGTGCTGAAGGATGGCCTGGTCACCGCCGACCAGTCGCTGTCCGGCATCGACGGCGAAGGCCTGGTGCGCCTGATGGTCGGCCGCGAGACCGGCGACCTGTTCCCGCCGCGCTCCGTCACGGCACCCGGCGCGATTTGCATCAGCGTCGAAGGTTTTTCCGCCGGCATGGTGCGTGACATCGATTTCTCCGCCCGCGCCGGCGAGATCGTCGGCATCGGCGGGCTCGTGGGACAAGGGCAGGAAGACCTGCTGCTCGGTCTCTACGGCGCGATTCCGGCCTCGGCCGATCGGGCGGAAGTATCCGGCAAACCCGCCCTGCCCGCCAATGTCGGCGAGGCGAATGCCACCGGCATCGTCTATGTCCCGGCCGACCGCAAGCATGAGGGGCTGGTGCTGCCGCATTCCATTGCCTCCAATCTCATCCTGCCCTCGCTCGGACGGCTCGCCCGCAAGGGCTTACGCGACCGACCGGCGGAAAACGGCCTGGTCGCCGATCTCGCGCGCCGGCTGACGATCAAGGGCGACACGGCCCGCCCGGTCCAGGCCCTTTCCGGCGGCAACCAGCAGAAGGTGGCGCTCGCCAAATGGCTGCCGCTCGATCCCTCCGTTCTGCTCCTCAACGATCCGACGCGCGGCGTCGACATCGAGACCAAGCGGGAAATCTATCTCATGCTCCGTGCCTTCGCCGCCGAGGGGCGGCTCGTCATTCTGGCGAGCTCCGATACGCCGGAGCTGGTGCATCTCTGCGACCGTGTCGTGGTTCTGCGCGAGGGCGTCGTCGCCGCGGTGCTGTCGCAAGATGAAATCAGCGAAGGAGCGATCGTCGGTGCGGCCATGGGCATTACCACCACGACACAGGGAGAGGCGGCATGAGCACAAGTTCATCATCCCGGCTCTACGGCTCGATCCAGCTTCGCCGCAACCGTGGCCTTGCCGGCCTCTATCTGGTTGTCGCCGCCTTTCTCATCCTCTATGCGCTGCTCTTTCCCGGCATCCTTTCGATCGGCGGCTTCTCCAAGTTCACGCAGAACTGGTTCCCGCTGGCGCTCGTCACCATGGCGCAGGCGCTGCTCATGCTGAACGGCGGCATCACGCTCGCAATCGGCCCGCTCGTCAGCCTTGGAGCGGTGATCGCCGCGACGACGATGCAAGGGGCGCTCGGCGTGCCGGGCGGCATTCTTGCGGTCGCACTCGCCGGTCTTTTGATCGGCGCCGCCATCGGCGTCATCGTTACCTATCTGAGGCTGCCTGCAATCATTGTCACGCTCGCCGGCTCCTTCATCATCGGCGGGGTCGCACTCATCCTGCTGCCGCGGCCGGGTGGGTTCATTCCCGATTGGCTGTCGACGGTACTGGCCGGCCACACGCCCGTCGCCTTCCTGCTGCTCGTCGTGATCCTGGTACTGTGGAAGGCCTTTCTTGCAACGCCGCTCGGCCTCGGCATCTACGCGGCCGGCGACAATCCGGTCGGTGCGTTCCGCTCCGGCGTCCCGGTTGAACGGGTGAAGGTCGCAGCCTTCGCGCTGTCCGGTCTTCTCGCCGCCCTGACCGGTCTCTTCGTCGCTGCGCAGACCGGCTCGGGTGATCCTGTTATCGGCACGCCCTTCACGCTGAACTCGATTGCCGCCGCCGTCCTTGGCGGCGTGGGCTTCCTCGGCGGCAAGGGCACGATGCGCGGCGCGATCTGCGGCAGCCTGCTGCTCTCGGTGATGATCAACGTCATGTTCTTCCTGGGCTTCCCGCCGGTCGCACAATATGTCGCGCAAGGTCTGATCATCGTCGGCGCGGTCGCCGTGCCGGAACTTCTTGGGGCTTGGAGGGCAAGGCGATGAATATCATCAGGTCCGCGTTCCGCAATCCGCCGCTGCTGACCTTCCTTCTGGTCGCGCTCGTCTGGATCGTCGCAAGCTTTACGTTGCGTGGTTTCGGCGCCTATGGCCACCTGCGCTACCTGCTCGAACTCGCCGCGGTGATCGGCATTGCCGCCGCCGGCCAGACGCTCGTCATCCTGATGGGCGGCATCGATCTCTCCGTCGGCGCGGTCATAACAGTCACGGCGATCCTGCTGCCGCTGATCTCGCCAGCCTGGGACCCGACCGGCCTCGCCGGCATCGCGGCGGCCCTTGCCATCGCCGCGGCTATCGGCCTGATGAACGGCGCCGGTGCTGCCTATCTTCGCGTGCCGCCGATCATCATGACGCTGGCCATGGCGACCTTCCTGCAGGGGCTGCTCGTCATCGTCGCCGGCGGCAGCGCGGTTACCGTCAGCAATCCGGCGGTCATTCTGCTCGGGCAGGCGCGGCCGCTCGGCATTCCCTCAGGCATTATCCTGTGGCTTGTCGTCTCGATCGTCGTCCTGCTGCTCGTCCACCGCATGCCGATCGGCGCCCGTTTCCTGGCGCTTGGGGCAAACCCGCTGGCGGCCCGACTTTCCGGCGTCAGCGTCACGGGCAACACGCTGATCGTCCACACTCTGTCCGGCTTTTTCGCAGGGCTTGCGGGCATTCTCGTGCTCGGCATGAACCGGCAAGGTTATGTCGGCATCGGCGACCCCTATCTGCTGACCTCGATCGCCGCCGTCGTGCTCGGCGGCAGCTCGATCCTCGGTGGCCGCGGCACCTATGCCGGCACCATTCCCGGGGCAATCCTGCTTGTGACGACGACGGCGCTGATCACCGTCGTCAATGCCTCCCCCGGCTGGCGGTCGATCATGTTCGGCACCTTGATCCTCGCTCTTCTGCTGGTTTCCGGACGCGAGGCGCGCAGATGACGGAGCTCTATGACGGGCCGGTGATCGACCCGCATCACCACCTCTGGGACCTCAGCCTGCAACGCCATCCCTGGCTGCAGAAGGCCAGAGCTTCCGGCGAAGAGATGGTTTTCGGAAGCCTCGCATCGATCCTGCGCGACTACGGCATCGACGATTATCGCGCCGATGCTGCCCGCCAGAACGTAATTGCAACCGTGCATGTGGAGGCCGGCTGGTCCGTTGCCTGCCCGCTGGACGAGAGCCGCTGGCTGGATGGCCTCGACCGCAGCTCCGGTGTGGCGCGCCGTTATATCGCGTGCGTTCCTCTCGACGGGCCGGACGCCATGCGCCTGCTCGAGACGGAAGCGGCGAACCCGAATGTCGTCGGCATCCGTGATATTTTGAGCTGGCATCCGGACGCGGCGAAGAGTTTTGCTTCGCGCCCGAACCGCATGGACGATCCCGCCTGGCGGGCGGGACTTGCCCATGCCACGCGGCTCGGACTGGTCTTCGACCTTATGCTTTATCCCTGGCAGATGAATGAGGCGCTCGAACTGGTGCGTGCTTTTCCGCAAACGCTTTTCGTGCTCAACCACGGCGGCAGCCCGGCTGACCGGACGGAGGACGGCATGGCGCTCTGGCGCCGTGGTCTGCGGGCGCTCGGCAGCGAGCCGAATCTGCGCCTGAAGATCTCCGACCTCGTCGCCTATGACAATAAGTGGACGCTCGAAAGCCTGCGGCCGGTGATCGAGCATTGCCTCGCTTGTTTCGGCCCGGCGCGCGCCATGTTCGCGAGCGACTTTCCGGTTGCGGGCTTGCACGCCTCCTTCGACGAGGTCTACCAGGTTTTCCGAGCGGTCGCCTCAGAGCTCTCTTACGACGAGCAGCGCGCCCTGTTCTTTGCCACCGCCAATGACACCTATCGCCTCGGCATCGCCGACCCGGCCGAGATCAGGAGTGGCTGCGATGTCTGACCTCCATACTGCGACGGAAAACGTGCTGATCGACGAGCAGGTGCGCGGCTTTCCGCCGGGCAATCCGCCGCTTCCGCTTGCTGCAATCGGCAAGCAGGGATGGAAGCCCTATGACGGCAGGATGGCCCTGCCGCTGATCTCGCTCGACCGGCAGGCTTTCACGGGAAATGTCGAACTGATGATGGCCTATGTGATGAGCCACGGCGCCGATATCGCGCCGCACGCCAAGACACCGATGTCGATGGCGCTGGCGGAGGCACTTCTGGCGGCAGGCGCCTGGGGTACGACGGTCGCCGATATCCGCCAGGCCGCCGTCCTGCTCAAGGCGGGACAGCGCCGGCTGATCCTCGCCAACGAGATCGGCGGGGCCGCCGCTGCCCGCCGGCTCGCGGCCCTGCTTGGCCACTATCCCGATGCGGAACTTCATATCTTCGTGGATTCGACGGCGCTCGCCGAGGCTCTTCGCTCCGCCTGGCAGGAGCGTGTCGATCTGCCGCCCCTCGGTCTGCTGGTGGAGTTCGGTGCCGGTCGCGCCGGTGCCCGCGGCGTCGCCGCCGCCGAGGCAATTCTGGAGGCGATCCTTGCCGCGGAGACGCCGGCCTTCCGGCTGACCGGCATCGCCGCCTATGAAGGTGCGGCCGCGACCGCCGATGCGGAAGAGACGATGCGTCGCATCGACGCGCTGATGGCGGTGACATCCGATTTCCTGCCGAAGCTGCGCGCCCGCATCGGCGACGAGCGGCCGCTCCTCGTCACGGCCGGCGGCTCAGTGTTTTTCGATGTGGTGATTGCCAGGCTTGCAGCCGCCATCGCAGCCGATCCCGCCTGCCGGCTGGTGCTGCGCAGCGGTGCGATCTTCTTCCACGATCACGGCATCTACGAGCGCGGCCTTGCCGGCCTCGATGCACGCGGCGGCTTCCGCATCGGCGGCGAGACGATCTCGGCGGCCGCGGGTTTCCGTCCGGCGCTGCGGGTCTGGGCCGAGGTCCTCTCTCGGCCGGAGCCGCGGCTGGCGATCTGCGGCATGGGTATGCGCGACGTGGCCATGGACCAAGGCCTGCCACGGCCGTTGGCGCTCTATCGCAATGGGGCGCGTCTTGCCGATCTCGAGAGCGCTGACGTGTTTCGCCTCAACGATCAACACGCCTTCGTCGCCCTTGCCGACGGCAGCGACGTCGCGGTTGGCGACGTCATCGAGTGCGGCATCTCGCATCCCTGCACCTGCCTTGACCGGCATGCCATCCTCTACGGCCTCGACCCGGATCATTCGGTGACGGCGGCCTATCTGACCAGCTTCGGCTGAACTTTCCCTCCAAAAGCAAGAAAAGGAAAACCCGCTTATGATCCAGCGTTATCAGAAAGGTTCGCGTATGAGCCAAGCCGTCAGCTACGGCGGTCTCGTCTATATTGCCGGCCAGGTCGCGGAAAATCGAAAGGCTGATATCAAGGATCAGACCCGCGACGTGCTCGGCAAGATCGACGCCCTTTTGCAAGAAGCCGGCATCGACCGCTCGCGCCTCATCGCCGTCAACGTCTTCCTGCCGGCGATCGTCGATTTCGAGGCGATGAACAGCGTGTACGATGACTGGATCGACATCGAAAACCCGCCGGCCCGCGCCTGCACCGAAGCGCGTCTCGCCGATCCCGATCTGCGTGTCGAAATGACTGCCGTTGCCGCCCTTTGACGGCATCGCAACCGTCCGCACTGGAGACATCATGCACAGCGGTCTCGTCAATCCGATCGACTTTTCGCGCGAGGGCCGGCAGGCCGGCCATCTCGCCATTCCCTATTCGATCGACCGGTCGCCCTATTATCAGATCCGCATTCCGATCCTTTGCCTCAGGAATGGCGAGGGGCCGTCTTTGCTGCTGATGGCCGGCAACCATGGCGACGAATATGAGGGCGAACTCCAGCTCGGCCGGCTGATGCGGCTGCTGGATGTCGCCGAAATCCGCGGCGCCGTCACCATCCTGCCAATGGCGAACCTGCCGGCGGTGATGGCGGCCAAGCGCTGCTCGCCCTTCGACGGCGGCAACCTCAATCGGGCCTTTCCCGGCGATCCCAGCGGCTCGCCGACGGCGCGTCTGGCGCATTTCCTCGAACACGAACTCTTTCCCCGCCATGACGTCGTGCTCGACCTGCATTCGGGCGGCACCTCCATGGCCCACCTGCCCTGCACGCTGATCGAGCGGCAGGCCGATAGCGCCCGCTTCGAACGGTCCGTTTCACTGATGCGCGCCATGGGTGCCGCGCATGCCTTCATCGCCGATAACGGGCCGACCGCACCGACATCGATGGGGGCGGCCGCGCGGGCCGGAACCATCGGTCTTTCCGGCGAGTTCGGCGGCGGCGGCACCGTGACGCCTGAGACAATGGCTTTCACGGCGGCCGCGATCGACCGGCTGCTCGTCACACTCGGCATCGTGAAGCATCCGGTCCTGTCGCGCGTGCCGCTCGCCGAGCCGGGACCGTTGCAGCTGCTTTCACTATCTAGGCACAGCCAGGGCATCCATGCGAACCACAGAGGCTGGTTCGAGCCGGCCGTTGCCCTCGGCGCCACCGTTGCCGCCGGTGAGCTTGCCGGATGGTATCATGATCTGGAACGCCTGGAGCAGCCGGAGGAAGAGCTGCGCTTTGCCGAGAGCGGCATTGTCATTTCCCACAGGCTGCATTGCGACAGCCAGGCCGGCGACTGCCTGATCCAGGTCGCCGAACCCATCGCATCCTGAGAAGCGCTGATCTGCTCAAGCGATTGCGTCGACCGCTGCCTTGACCCAGTCGAGACGCTTTGCCGGTATCAGGCCGTAATTGTAGAAGTTCACGCCGTCAGCGCCGGCATCGATGGCAGCCTTGGCGCGTGCGGTCAGCACCGCCGACCCGCTGACCTCGGGATAGAAGACGCGCAGGCCCACGGCGAGGAACTTGCTCGGTCCAATTGCCGCCCGGCCGGTCCGGATGACGTCGCCGACGGCATCCGGCTCCATGTCGTAGCAGCAGAGGATCGCCCCGTCGCAGAGCTTGCCGACGGATGCGAGATCGACGCCGCCGAGCCAGCCGTCCTTCAGGTCGATGAGCACGATGCGGGTTGCCGGATCGGCGGCCGCCTTGATCTCGTCGATCAGGCTGGTCACCGGTTCGCTGCGCCAGGTGAGATAGGCATGCAGCTCGGGATGGTCGCGAAAGGCATCGATGCCGGCGGCCGGAAAGTCCGGGAATTGCCGTTCCGGGATAACTCGTTCGCAAAGTTCGGCGATGAAGCGCGCGACCGATCCGCGCGCGCCTTCGACCGGCACACCGGCCTTTGTGGCACGCGCCGTGCAATGGTCGCAGAAGCAGAGCGACAGCAGGAAATCATCTTCGGCGTTCAGGCCGACACCGTCTTTTTCGTGATGATATTCATGCGCGAATCCCATGAAATTCGGGCTTTCGAGTTCCACCATATCGGGCCGGTAGTTGGTGGTGATGTCGCGCACGAGGGTGACGGCATAGGCCCGCGCCGCCGGGCTGGAGGGGCAAAGATTGTAATAGTTGGGATTGCCGAAGGCGTTCCGCGTCACGTGATCGGGATGCAGCATGCCGAGGCGGCTATTATGCAGGCAGACCGTCCAGCAGGAGACCTTGAGACCCGTCGCCTCGCGTCCCTGGACGAGGGTTTCCAGCATGTCGCCGCGCTCAGTGACATTCCCAGCCATCAGCGGCCGGATCAGCTTGTCCAGCCACAGGCTTTCATCCGGCCGGAAGTAGACCGTCCCGTCTTCGGGGAAATAGGCCTTCTGCTGCGGGCTCCGCGGCTGCAGGAACCGGCCGGCGTGATAGGAGGTCGCCAGGCTGACCGTGTTCAGGCCGGCGCGGCCGCGAAGCTCGGCGGCGAGTGCTGCAAGCCCCTGGTCCTGGATGTCCCAGGGATAAGTCCACATGGAAAGATGCATGGCGAGCTCCCGTCGAATCTGTCCATTTTATAGAACATGTGTCCATAATAGTGTCCAGACCGATCTTGGAGGCGTGGCGCCTGCCTGGTAGCGTTCTTGCATAAGGCGGCTGGCCGAAAAGGCCAGCCGCTTTATAAAGTGGCAGGGCTGATGGCTATTGCGCTGTCGTCTCAGATGTCGACGACGAGACCCTTGGCTTTCAGCACCGGTTCGAGATTGCTGACCTCGATGACCGATTTGCCCTGCTTATATGCCGAGATATAGCCGGCCTCGGCATCTTCGCGGCTCTGTGACAGCCTGGCGACTTCCTGCGCTTCCTGGCGACGCACGACCACCAGGCCGTCGGCATCACCGGCGATGATGTCGCCGGGATGGATGATTTCGCCGCCGACGATGATCGTGTCGTTCACCGCCGCGATGGTTTCCTTCACCGTCCCCTTGATGCAGACGCTGAGCGAGAAGACCGGGAAGCCAAGCTCCCTCAGTTGCAGCGTGTCGCGCACGCCGGTGTCGGTCACGAGACCGCCGATACCCTTTGCAAGGCAGGCATTGGCAAGCACATCGCCGAAGGATCCGGCCTCTTCGTATTCGCCCGCCGATACGACGATGATATCGCCCGGCTTTGCGTAGTTGATGGCGAGTTGCAGCATGATGTTGTCACGCGGCGCGCATTTCACCGTGAAGGCCGGGCCGCACAGTTTCATGCGGTAGTCGACGGGCTTGAGGCGGGAGGAAAGGGCTCCACGGCGCCCTTGGGCTTCGTGGATCGTCGCGGGCGAAAATTTGGAAACGGCGTCGATATCGGCTTTGCTTGGCCGTTCGGCGATATCTTTAATATGGATCACGGATGCCTCCCATTTTTGGCCGACGGCGGGCATGCCCCGCCGTCTGAATTCGTTTGGACGTTATCGGTGGATGACGCCGAAGCCGGTCGGCTTACGGGATCGGGTCGAACTTCAGCTCGGAGAGCGATACGACCTTGTCGGTGCGCGTCATCTTGTATTCGGTATCCGGACCGAGCCACTTGTCCCAGATCTTGTTGATCTCGCCCGATGTGTCGAGCTTGCGAAGGATCTCGTTGATCTTGGCGGTCAGCGCCGGCTGATCCTTGGCCATGCCGATGCCGATCGGCTGGTACAGCATCGGCTCCTCGATCATCCGCATTGCCTTGCCCTTGCTCTTCGATTCATTGACGAATTTGGTCGTCGTCATGGTGTTGGCCACCATGCCGCGCGCCTTGCCCTGCTGGACGGCGAGATAGGCCGAGGCGGTATCCTGGAAGGTCAGTGGGTCGGATTTGTTGAGCTTGATCGACATCTCTGAGGTCGAACCTTTGGTCGAAGCGATGCGCTGGCCCGCATAATCGGCCTTCTTCTTGCCGGCATCGTCCGCCGGCACGATCAGCATTTCCTTGGCGAGATAATAGGGATCGCTGAACTGGATCTGCTCGGCACGGCTCAGAGTATAGGCAAGGTTGGCAACGGTGATGTCGACGCGGCCGAGCTTGACCTCGGGCACGCGCGCCTCGACCGAAACTGGCTTGATTTCAGCCTTGACGCCCAATTCCTTGGCGATGGCGCCGCAGAGGTCGACGTCGAAACCGGCCATTTCGCGGGTCTTCGGATCGGGAGAGGCGAAGGGAGGAACGTCGGCGAAAGTCGCGCAGCGCAGGGTTTTCGCTGACATGATGTTGTCGAGCTGATCGGCTTTTGCGGGCAAGGCGGCCGCCATGCCGGCAAATGCGGCGGTGAGGGTTAGGCATTTCCAGTTCATTGCTGTTCTCCTTTGTTTTTGGTGGTTGGTATCAATGCCTGAGATCAGCGAGGAATTCGCTGCGCACGGGGATGGCTTGGATTTTTGAAGAAGTCCTCGGGGGTCGCCATTTCGAGGATCTGGCCGGCATCGATGAACCAGACCCGATCTGCGACGTCGCGCGCGAAACCCATTTCGTGGGTGACGCAGAGCATGGTCATGCCTTCGGACGCCAGGCTCTTCATGACGGCCAGCACTTCGCCGACCATTTCAGGATCGAGCGCGCTGGTCGGCTCGTCGAACAGCATCACCGGCGGTTCCATGGCAAGGGCGCGGGCGATTGCCACCCGCTGCTGCTGGCCGCCCGACAACTGACCGGGATAGGCCCGGGCCTTGTCGGCAAGGCCGACCCGATCGAGAAGCTTGAGGGCTTTGTCCTTTGCGACGTCAGGCGCCGCGCCTTTCACCCGGATTGGCGACATCGAGACGTTTTCGACCACCGAAAGGTGCGGAAACAGGTTGAAGTTCTGAAATACGAAGCCGATCCGGCTGCGCAGCGCATTGAGTTCCTTCGCCCGCATGGCGGCATGAATGTTTTGGCCGTCGAGCGTAATCGATCCGCTGTTGATCTCCTCGAGGCGATTGATCGTGCGGATCAGCGTCGACTTTCCCGAACCGGACGGCCCGCAGATGACCACGACTTCGCCGCGCGAGACCTGTGCATCGATGTCCTTCAGAACCGGGTAGTCGCCGTAGCTCTTGCAGACCTGCGAAAGCCGGATCGTCTGCAATTCCTGGGCTGAAACTGACATGGTCATGGCTGCTCCGATATGATTTTCGATGGCGCGACCAGGGCGGCGGCAGGAAGGTTGGAAAGTCCCGCACGCCGCCGCGTGATGCTCCGCTCGAGGCGATTTGCGAAGTAGGTGAGCGTCCAGCAGATGGCGAAGTAGACGATCGCCAGAATGAGGAAGACCTGGAAAGGCTGCGTCAGGAGCTGGTTGTTGACCTGGCTTGCGGCAAAGGTCAGGTCCGGCACGTTGATCACGTAGCCGAGCGTCGTGTCCTTGATCGTTGAGACGAAGGTGGAGATGATGCTCGGGATCATGTTGTAGAGCGCCTGCGGCAGGATGATGAAGCGCATCGCACCTAAATAACCGTGACCAAGCGCACGTCCCGCGTCCATCTGGCCCGGTCCGAGCGCAACAATGCCGGCACGCACGACTTCGCTCAGGAATGCGCTTTGATAGACCACGAGTGTCGTCAGCATCGTCACGAAGCTCGGCACATCGGCGCCGGTCAGCAGCGGAACGAGGAAATAGCTCCACAGGATGAGCATCAAGAGCGGCACGCCCCTGGTGAAATAGACCAGTGCGGTGACCGGCCAGCGCAGCAGCGGCGACCTGGAGAGCCGTGCCAATGCGAACAGGATGCTGACCGGAAAGGCGAGAGCGATGCTGAGCGCTGAAAGGATCAGCGTGTTGGCGAGCCCGCCAAGCGGCCCGTTCGGATATTGGCCGATCAGCAGCAGCAGCCAGTAGTCTTGGACGATGGCGATCATGTCGTGGATCATGCTCGCGCACTCCTGGCAGGATCGGTGCGCATCGACAGATAGGCGCCGATGCTCATGATCACGAGCGAGAAGAAGAGGTAGAGAACTGTGCCGATCAGGTAGATCTCGAAGGTCCGGAAGCTGAGGTTCTCGATTTCCTTGACGGCATGCGTCAGTTCCGAGGCTCCGATGACGACGGCGAGACTGCTGTTCTTGAAGAGGGAAACGCTGTGATTGATGAGCGGCGGCAGCGCGTTGCGCACGCCTTGCGGCATGATGACGAAACGCATCGCCGAGACATAACCGTGGCCAAGCGCGCGGGCTGCCTGCATCTGGCCTGGACTGACCGAGCGCACGCCCGAACGAAGATCTTCGCTGAAATAGGCCGCCTGGCAGAGCCCGAGCCCGATCACCGCGAAGATGGCCTCGGCATTATGGACGGCCAGCCATTCGGCTACCCCGCTCGGCATCAGGGTGAAAATCCCGAAATACCACAGCATCAGCTGAACCAGGGTGGGGACGTTGCGGTGGTAGGATACGTAAGCAGCGACTAACGGATCACCGAAACGAAAGGGCGACAAACGCAAAGCCAGCAGCAGAAGTGCCAGCGCCATCGCCATCGACCAAGAGCCGGCGTAGATGATGAAGGTCATCTCGATGCCATGCAGCAGCATGGCGGTATATTCCGGATTTCCCAGGATTGCCGAAAGGTCGAAACCGCTCACGGGTTTGGCTCCCCGGATTGATCCAGCTTCGCCGCAGGTTGGGGCTTTGCCGTCTGCAGGCCGCCCATGACCTGCAGCGTCGGTGTGATTTCCATATGTCCGATGTTGACGGCGACGGGGGCTGCTATGGCGAAGGCAATCGCGTCGGCGATATCCGTCGCCTGCGGCAGTTCGAAGCCGTCGATGAACCGTTCGCGGATGCTGGGGTCATCGCCGTGGACGTGATTGAAGATGTCAGTGGCGACCCGGCCGGGGCAGATTTCCGTGACCCGTACCCGCTTGCCGAAAGCGTCGATGCGCAGCTGGTTGGACAGCATGCTCACCCCTGCCTTGGTGGCGTGATAGGATGAGTTGCCGCCGAAATTATAGGCGCCGGCAATCGACGAGATGTTGATGACATGTCCGCGGTCGCGCGCCACCATACCGGGCACGACCAGCCGGCAGATGTGCAGAACCGCCCGGAGATTGACGTCGACGATGAGATCGATATCGCCCTCGTCGGCTTCCAGGAATTTCTTCGGCCGGTCGACACCGGCATTGTTGACGAGAATATCGAACTCCACCCGACGTGTGAGCTCTGCCATGGCCTGACGGTCGGTCACGTCGATGACGTGGGCGATGCAGCCCGTCCGCGCGGCCAGCTGCTGCAGCGCTTGGGCACTGCGGGCAACGGCATGGACCTCGATGTTCTCCCGGCGGAACCGCTCAACCACGGCTGCGCCGATACCGGAGGATGCGCCGGTCACCAGTGCGGTCTTGTAGTCGGAGAATGGCATTGTCGTTCCCTTGTTGTTGATTGAGACAGTAGCGAAGCTTAAACCCCTTGCCTAAGACCGATTATCTCTGGAGCAATAAGCAACGGTTATGGAGCCGGCTCAGGCTGCTGAAGAAGAGAAAGAGCTGATGCCGGGCATCAGCTTGCTGCGTCCGGGCCTGAGGAAAGCAGCGACGGCGTCGCGTTGCAAAAGCAATGCGTGTCTGCAAATGTAAGCCGCGCAGATCAGAACGGTACCCCGATCCTCATGGACATCAGACGCCTCAAATCTTTCATCGTGATCGTCGACAGCGGCAGCATCACGCGAGCGGCGGACCTTTTGCACATCGCCCAGCCGGCCCTCAGCCAGCAGCTTGCGGCACTGGAGGAGCATTTCGGCCACAAGCTGCTGATCCGCAGCCAGCAGGGCGTCAGCATGACCGACGCGGGACACGCGGTGTATCGCCATGCGCAGATTATCCTTCGGCAGATGGAGCAGGCGCAAGCGGATGCCTCCGCAGCCGGGAATTCGCTTGCCGGGCGTGTGTCCGTCGGTCTCGTGCCGTTCAGCAGTGCGGCCACGCTGTCGGTCGACCTCCTGGCGGAGACCCGAAAACGGCATCCCGGTATTCTGCTGCACCTGACGGAAAGCGTCGGCCAGACCTATAGCCAGATGATCATGAACGGCCGGCTGGAGATGGCGCTTCTCCATGGAACCGGACCGATCAAAGGCGTCCGGTTCGAGCCGATTCTGAGCGAAGAGTTTTTCCTTGTCGCCCATCGGGACTTTGCGATCGAAGCGGATGCGAAACCGGTTCCGGTCAATAGTCTCGACGGGATGCCGCTGCTGTTGCCGCCGGCCTATAATTTCGTGCGCCGCGCCGTCGATACCGCCTTTACGCGCACCCGCACCAATTTGAAAGTCGTGGCAGAAGTCGAAATCGTCCGCACGCTCGCCCGCGCGGTGGGCAGCGGTCTCGGCGCGACGATCATGCCCAAAGCCATCGCCGACCGCATCGTATCGGAATCGAGCGAGCCGCTGATCTGCCGGCTCGTCTCGCCGCGGATCGAAGAAACCCTGTCGCTGTGTGTGTCCGATCAGAATCCCTTGTCCGAACCGGCCCTTGCCGTCCGCGACATCCTTCTCGAGCTGACGGCGCGGTTGAAACGCTAGAGCATGATGCCGAAAAGTGTGAGCGGTTTTCGGACGACATCATGCTCCATTTCTTTGCTTTAGATCCGAATTCAGATCTAAAGCGCGTTGCCGATCAGCGCATATCCCTGCAGAACTGGGCTATGCGCGCGCATCCTTCGCCGAGTTTCTCCATGCTCGTGGCGTAAGAAATGCGAAAGAAGGGGCTCATTCCGTAAGCCGCCCCTTGCACGGTCGCGACATGATGCTCGTCGACGAGCGCCATGACGAAATCGACATCGGTCTCGATCTTTCGCCCGCCCTTGCTGGTCTTGCCGATCAGCCCCGAGATATTGGGATAGATGTAGAAGGCGCCTTCGGGCCTATGGCAGCGCAGCCCTTCCACCTCTGACAATCGGTCGAGAACGAAGTCGCGTCTTTCCTTGTAGATCGCGGCACGCTCCTTCAAGAGATCCTGAGGCCCATCGAGCGCCGCGGTCGCCGCAGCCTGCGTCAGCGTCGCGATGCCGCCACCATTCTGTCCGTTGACGTTGCTGATGGCGGAGATCAAGTCTTTCGGCCCGGCACAAAAGCCGAGCCGCCAGCCTGTCATCGCGTAAGCCTTGGAGACGCCGTTCATCGTCAGGACGCGATCATAGAGCCTGGGCTCGACTTCGGCGATCGTGCAGAACTGGAAGTCGTCATAGACCAGGTGTTCGTAGATATCGTCGGTCATGATCCAGACATTGGGATGTCGCAGCATGACCTCAGCAATGGCAGCCATCTCCGCCCGGGAGCAGGCGGCTCCGGTCGGATTGTTCGGGAAATTCAGGAAGAGCCATTTGGTGCGCGGCGTGATCGCCGCCTCCAGATCCTCGGGATGCAGCTTGAAGCCGGTCTGCTCATGGCACGGGACGGCGACCGGGACACCGCCGGCGAACTTGACGATATCCGCATAGCTGACCCAGGAGGGCGTCGGAATGACCACCTCGTCGCCGGGATTGCAGGTTGCCAGCATGGCATTGAAGATCACCTGCTTGCCGCCGCCCGAGACGACGATCTGGCTGGCATCATAGTCGAGATTGTTGTCCCGTTTGAACTTCCGGATGATGGCCGACTTGAGCACCGGCGTACCGTCCATCGGAGGATATTTCGTATCGCCGGCAAGAGCTGCCGCATAGGCCGCCTCGATCGCGTGCGCCGGAGTGGGGAAATCCGGCTCGCCGGACGAGAGGCTGACGACCTTGATCCCTTTCGCGGCCAGTTCCCTGGCGCGCTGGGTCATGGCGGCGGATGCGGATATGGAGACGTTTTTCAGTCGGTCAGCGATAACGGACATCGACATGGTCCTTCGATGAGGTTGAAATTTGGAAACCGCCCTTGGGCGATCAGGATTGCGTCATTCGGCGAGTTCGGCGGCAGGCGCGAGCGCAGCACCCGTGGCTTCGATCTCGCCGCGTACGATGCCGGCAAGCTCGAGAGCGCCGGGCGTGTCGCTATGGACGAGAATGGAGCGGGCCGGCATTGCGATCACCGCTCCGTCGATCGTCTCGACAGTTCCTTCGAGCAGAAATTTCCGTACGCGCGCACGCACCGATGCCTCGTCCTTGATGACGGCGCCAGCGAGCCCGCGCGCGACAAGTCTGCCGCCAGCGTCATAAGCCCGGTCCGCAAGGAAAAGCGCCAGCGTCTTCAAACGCGCGCGCCGAGCTGCCTGCTGGATCTCGCTGCCTGAAGTGACGAAGACGACGAGGCCCGCATCGACCGTGGCGATCGCATCCATCATCAGATCGGCCAGCACAGGATCGCGGTTGACCATATTGCCCATAGCCGCGTGGAAGCTGATATGGGAGACAGTGACACCCTCGGCTTTGGCGATCGCCATCAGTGCGCCGAGCTGATAGAGCATCTGCTGGCGAAGCTCGTCTGCCGGAAACGGTATTTCGCGCCGGCCGAAACCCGGCCGATCAGGCAAACCGGGGTGCGCGCCGATGCCGACGCCGTTCAGTTTCGCAAGCCGGACCATGCGTCCCATCGTATCCGGGTCGCCGCCATGGAAACCGCAGGCGATGTTGGCCGACGAGACAAGTTTCATCATCGCTTCGTCGTCGCACAGCCGGTAGGGACCGAATCCTTCGCCCATGTCGGAATTCAGATCGATCTTCATCAGTTCCTCCTTTTGACGGCCTTTTGGGCGACACGCATTAGGCCATCGCCTTCAAGGCGCGCTTGACCAGTCGGGATGTCTGCCTGACGTCCTCGACATAGCCGGCGACAGCCTGTTCAACTGAGCGCGCCTCCGCATGCGTCGAGCGAACGAACTTCAGGCGGGCGCCGATCCGGGCTTGGCCGAGCCGCCAGAGATCGCATTCGATCACGCCGGCGATCTTCGGATATCCGCCGGCGGTGTTGGCATCGCTCATCTGCACGATCGGTTCGCCGCCGGGCGGAACCTGGATCACGCCGGGCACGACACCGTGGGAGCGCATCTCGATGGACGCTGTCGGCTTGATCGGCTCGCCGGACAGGCGATAGCCCGTCCGGTCGCTTCGCGAGGAAATCCTCCAGGTCTGGCTCCAGAAGGCTTCGCCATCTCCGGCGAAAAGATCATGCTCGCCGGCCGGTAGGGCGCGGATCGGCAGTGTGCCGTCGACAGCAGCCGGGAAGACTTCGCGCAGCGCCACGGCCGGTTCGACGACGGCGAGCCCGGAGGCCGGCAGCATAATCATTTCTGCGTCCTCCCCGACCGCGATCCGATCGCCCTTCGCCAGAGGCCGGCCTGCATTGCCCCCGAAGCTGCCGCGCAGCGACGTGCTTCGCGAACCCATGACAACGGGGATGTCCAGCCCGCCTCCGAGCGAAATATAGGAGCGCGCCAGTAGCGGCGGCTGTTTCAGTTCGAGAAGCTGTCCGGGCTCCGCGATATAAGCGCACCAGGCAAGCAGTTCCGATCCGTCGAGATGAGAATTGCCGTCCGCGCCGGTCACGGCAAAGGCGATGCGCCGTTCGAAACGCAGGCTGAACGGGAAGGTCTGCACCTCTATCGCGGCTGCGTTTTCGTCGTTGCCGACGAGAATGTTGCCGATCCGGACCGCAAGCGGATCCATCGCGCCGCTCGCCGATACGCCGATGTCGCGATAGCCGGGGCGGCCAAGATCCTGCACTGTGTTGAACGGACCGCTTTCCATGATCTCGATCATAGCTCGATCCTTGCCGGCAGGAACCGCACCGTATCTCCCGGCGCCATCATGGCGGGGCTCGGCAACATGGGGTCGAACATCTCAAGTGCCGCGAAGCCGATGGAATTCCAGCCGTTGGGACCTGTGAGCATGGCGACGCCGGTCTGCATACCGCCGATGGTCACGCAGCCCTTCGGCATCTTCAGCGAGGGCACGGTCTTTCGCGGCATGTAGATGCGCGGATCGAGACCATGCAGATAACCGAAACCGGGAGCGCTGCCCAAGGCGAAGACACGGTAGGTCGCTTCATGATGGATGCGGACGACCTCACGGTCGCTCAAGCCCGAGAGATTACAAAGGGCCGGAAGATCTGTCGCAAATTCGCCGCCATAATGGACAGGGATCTCGATGGTCTTGCCGTTGAGATCGATGCTGCGGGCATTCTCCCATGCCTCCAGCAGCCGGGCGACCACCGCATCAGGATCCTCGGGCGTCTCCTTGAAGATCACCAGCAGATTGGTCATGCCCGGAATGTTTTCCGCAAGGTCCGCCCAGTCTTTCACGGTCTGGGACAAAGCCCAGATCCGCCGCTGTGCGATGAGATCGAAGTCGCCGGGCGCCTCGAGCAGGAAGGATCTGGCGCCGATCGAGGAAACCCGCGCCAGGCTTTTGGTGGCCGGAACGATCTCGCGTTGCGATGCATGTCTGTTCGTCGTGACGATCATGACTGGAGCTCGATTTCGAACAGAGGATCACCGAAGCTAACCAGCGCACCAGGCTCGGCGAGCAGCCTGGTCAAAACACCGGAACGTCCGGCGCGAAGGGGAAGCAGGATGTGCCCTACCCCGACAAAGCCGACGATATCCGCATCGGATACGGAGCGCGGCAGATCTTGTGGCACGGCGGAGGCGGCCGGGTGCTCGACACAGAAGCGGCCGGCCATCGGCGCCTTCACGACGGCCGATGCGGAGCCGGGAGCCAAACCGGGAGCACGGGACGTCGCCCCGGTCGAGCTGATCCGGGAGCCGCCTTTTCCGGCGACGACGATGCGAAGCTGTCCGCCCGGTCGGGAGATTTCAAGTCCGTCCACACCGGCGGCCGTCAGTGCCTCGGTGAGCAATGCAATCGTCGCCGGATCGCTGAAATCGATCGCGCTCATGCCCCCCTCCGCAGTTTCAGCCATTGTTCGAGATGATGGATATCAGTCTCGCCGCGCGCGAACGCGCCATCCTCGAACAGGGCGCGCAGGAAGGGGATGTTGGTGGAAATCCCCTCGACCTCAGTGCCCGCAAGCGCCTCGCGCATTCTTGCCATCGCTTCCGCCCGCGTCGGCGCATGGACGATCAGCTTGGCGATCAGCGAGTCGTAATAGGGCGAGACCTTGTAGCCGGCATGAATATGCGTATCGACGCGGATGCCTGGTCCCGTCGGCAACGCCAGATGGGTGACGACACCCGCCGACGGCAGGAAATTTTCCGGATCCTCGGCGTTGATGCGGCATTCGAAGGAGTGGCCCTCGCATGTCACACCGCCTTGGGTGAGATCGAGAACGTGGCCCTGCGCCGCCCTTATCTGCGCCTGGACGATATCGACACCACTCGTCAGCTCGGTGACGGGATGCTCGACCTGAAGTCGCGTGTTCATCTCGATGAAATAGAAAGCGCCGTCCTCATAGAGGAATTCGAAGGTTCCGACGCCCCGGTAGCCGATCTGAAGGCAGGCCTTTACGCAAGCCAGACCGACCGGCTGGATGATGTCGGGTGCGATCGCCGGCGCCGGCGCCTCCTCCACCACTTTCTGATGGCGGCGCTGCATCGAGCAATCCCGGTGGCCCAGCCACACGGCATTGCCGTGATCGTCGCAAATAACCTGGATCTCGATGTGGCGCGGATGCTCTAAGAATTTCTCTATGTAGAGCGAGGGGGAACCGAAGGCCTTGCGGGCCTCCTCCCGTGTCAGCGCAATTGCTTCATGCAGCAAATCGGCCTTGGGCACGACACGCATGCCGCGTCCGCCGCCACCGCCGGCTGCCTTGATGATGACGGGATACCCGATTTCCAGCGCTATGCGCTCGATCGTGGCGGGGTCATCGGGCAGCGCCGTGTCCGGACCGGGCACGCAGGGCACGCCGGCCGCCATCATCGCGCGCTTTGCCGCGATCTTGTCGCCCATAATCGCAATCGATGACGCGGTCGGACCAATGAAGGTCAGCCCCGCCTTTTCGATGGCGTCGGCGAAGGCGGCGTTTTCAGACAGAAAACCGTAACCTGGATGGATGGCGCCTGCACCGGCAAGACGCGCCGCCAGAAGGATGGCATCCTGATTGAGATAACTCTTGGCGGCGGTCGATGGGCCGATGCAAAGAAAGCTGTCGGCGGTGCTGCCGTAAGGCGCTTGCCTGTCGGCCTCGGAGCAGATGGCGACCGTCTTCAGGCCGAGCTCATGGCAGGCGCGCTGGATCCGGGCTGCGATCTCGCCACGATTGGCGATCAGAACAGTATCGAAGCGGTCGGTCGCGGATTGTTCAGTCGTTTCCGGCATCAGGCAATCTCCGCCAACAGGTCGCCGGTCTCGACCTCGCCCTCGTCGATTTCGGTGAGGTGCGTAATGCGCCCTGACCGCGGCGCAGCGATCGTGTGGAAGACCTTCATCGCCTCGATGATGAAAAGCGTCTGCCCCTCCTCCACCTCGTCACCGATTGCAATGAATGGCGGTTCCCCGGGTGCCGGGGTCCGGTGCAGAACGCCGAAGACAGGCGCCTTCACCGCATAGGAAGTTTTCTCGAGCCTTGACGACGCATCGGAGCCGGCATCATCGGCAAAGCTCGTCGTCGATCCTGCCTTTTGCGCGGGCTCGGCAGCAGCCTCCTGACCCGGCGACGTGCGGAAAATCCGAACCGTCACGTCCTTTTCGGTCACGGTCAGCTCGGCAATGTTCGATCGTCCGACAAAGTCGATCAGCGTCTTGATCTTCGAGAGGTCCATATGCGTGCTCTGAATTTCAGAATTCCACCGCGCAGACCCGAAGTTTCAAGTCGCCCGGTGTTGTGATTTTTCGTAGCACGACGCGTCGACTGATGGGGTCAGACGAAGTTTTGATGGAGTGCAATCGGCACCCACTACGATATATCGCCGAACGTTAGCGACCTTCCCTCGACGGCAGCCGGAAGTGGCAGAATCCCCGCAATGGATTCAATGAAGGGACAATGTTTGTTGGCCGAAAGTGCTATATGTAGGTAAATACCTACATGAGGCAGCCAACTATGACCATTACGACACTTTCCAGCCGTGAACTCAATCACGACGTCAGCAATGCCAAGAAAGCCGCCAGAAAAGGGCCGGTCATCATCACTGACCGCGGCAAACCTTCCCATGTCCTTCTGACATACGAGGAATTTCAGCGTCTTTCCGGTAGGAGCCAAAGCTTGGTCGATGGGCTTTCCATGCCGGGCCTGTCGGAAATTAATTTCATGCCGTCGCGGGTCGAGATCAAAACCCGCGGAGTTGACCTGTCTTGAGTTATCTGCTGGATACGAATGTCATTTCCGAACTGCGCAAGATTGGTGACGGTAAGGTTGATCCGGAAGTCGTGGCATGGATCAAAACGGCAAACGCTTCTGATTTTTATCTCTCTGCAATGACCATTCTCGAATTGGAACGGGGCGTGCTTGCTGTCCAACGACGCGATGCCCGGCAGGGTTCACGCCTGCGTACATGGCTTGATGATCACGTGCGTCCGCAGTTCGCCGGCCGGATACTGCCGATCGATGATGCCATCGCAACGCGCTGCGCGCATCTGCATATTTCCGACCGGCGCAACGAGGCAGATGCGCTAATTGCTGCCACTGCACTGGTGCACAATCTTACCGTGGTCACGCGAAACGTGAGAGATTTCGACGGCACCGGTGTCGTCATTGTCGATCCTTGGCAGGGTCAAGCAATGTAGGCGCCTTAAATGGATGCAAGTCGCAGCGTCCATTACAACGTCGGCGTTTCCACACGGATGCGCGGCCGGCTTCCGTCATCGTCAGCTCTTCGTGGGGCCGATGCTCTCCCGCAAGATCAGGCTGCTTCGGATGACGGTGCGAACCGCCGCCGTATTCTGCCGCTGGTCAATGGCGTCGAGCAGAAGATCCACCGCTGCGCGCCCCATCTCTTCCACCGGCTGCTTGATCGTCGAGAGCGGCGGCGAGCAGAATTCGCAGACCGGGGAGCCGTCGAAAGAGACGACGGACAGATCACCGGGAATGCGCACGCCTGTCCGCTGGACACGGCTGACGAATGAAATGGCCATGTCGTCGCTGGTCGCGATGACGGCTGTCGGTTTCTCGGTCAACTCGGCGAAATCATCCGCCGCCTGGACACCAATGTCGAAGCCGTGCTGATAATCGAGATGACCACCCGAGCGATGCACCGCCTCCTCGGACAATCCTGCCGCCTCGAGCGCCTCGAGCACGCCGCCGTAACGCTCGACATCGTGATAATTGCCTTCAGGCCCTGCAAGATAGAAAAACCGCCGATGACCCAATCGGATCAGTTCGGCAGTAACGTCGCGCACGGCTTCGCGGTCGTTCGTCACGACGCTCTGCAGGCCGGCATCGCTCATGTCGAGCAGCATCGACACGATCGGCAGACCGGAATTGGCCAGCGAGCGCCCGTCGACCTCCGGAAGCTTCGACGACAGGATGATGGCCCCGCGTACGCTGCCGCCGAAGGCGAGGTCGAGGATATGCCGTTCGGAAATCTCGTCGCGATCGAGGTTGGCAATCATCAGGTTGTAGCCGCCCTGGATCAGCGATTGATTGATACTCTGCAGCACCTGCGGAATGACCTGGGAAGCACCATAGTAGAGCGATCCCGGCAGAATGATCATGATGATGTTGGATTTGCCGACCCTGAGGCCGCGCGCCATCGCGTTCGGCGTATAGCCCAGTTGCCTGGCTGCGGCATTGATCCTGGCGCGCGTCTTCTCGTTGACTCGGCCGGGATTGGCGAGCGCCCGGCTGACTGTCGATATCGCAACGCCGGCGAGCCGCGCGACATCGGCCATCAATGCACCCGATGGCTCCTCTCCCACCACATCCTTGTTTTTATTCATGTTTATTTCGGTCTCCCGGATGCTTCGATTTGCAACTCTAAGGCAGGGAGCGGTTTATAGCAAACGTTTGCCAAAAATCGCTTGCTTAAAAAACCGGCTTGGCTATTATCTAGCCATGGCAAACGATTGCCATTTCTTAATGCGTTGAAAACCCATGATTTATTGGATGCGGAACGGCACTTCCGCACGCTGGTAGGTCATGCCTCGAGAAATGGACAAATTATGGCTACTGACAGGCTGCGCTTCGGTGTCGATCTCGTGACATTCTTTCATCCCGGCTTCTGGGGCGTCGACAGCCATGAGGCGATCGTCGGCTACGCCCGCGCCGAGCCCCGTGCCTTCTGGGACAAGATACTCGACAGCGTCCAGGCCTCCGGCGTTGCCGGTGTCGAGCTGACGTTCTCTCCCTTCAACTGGCAGGACGCCATCAAGACCTATGGTTCCGTCGACGCCTTTGCAGCCGAACTGGCAAGACGCGGCCTGACGCTCTGCAGTGGCTTCTTCGCGGAACTGGAGGCGGCCGGCGATTTCGCTGAGCCCGAGGCCCAGCGCGCGCTGATCGACAAGGCGGAACGATATGCCGACTTCCTGAAAGCCTGCGGCAGCGACATCATGGTGATCGGCGCGCCGCTGCGCCAGACGCTCGGCGCCCAGCCGGTGCAATTCCATGATTTCGACCGCGCCAAAGTGATTGCCGATTTTCTGAACCGGCTTGGTGCGACCCTCTATGCCAGGGGCGTGCGGCTGGCGCTGCACACCGAGGCGCACTCGATCTTTGCCGCCGCGCGCGACGTCGATCTGATGATGCTTTTGACCGACCCGGCCTACGTGCACATGTGCCCGGACACGGCCCATATCATCGTTGCCGGCTCCGATCCCGTCCAACTCGTCGATCGCCATCACGAGCGCATGATCATCGCTCACTGGAAGGATGCGATCGGCCCGATGCCCGCCGATACGCCGATCGACAAGCACATCCATGAACGCCACCAGCCCTATTTCTGCAGCTTCGGCCTCGGACGGGTCGACTGGCCATCCTGGATCCGGCTGCTGCGCGACCGGGCCTATGAAGGCTGGGCGATCCTCGAACTCGATGCCGCGCCCGATCCCGTCCGCGACATCGCCAACGGGCTCACGCTCGTCCGGCAGGCGCTCCTGCCGATCTATCGCTGACAGTCATCCCTAAGACAACGAACGCCCCGCAAAGAGGGCATTTTCAAGAGGTGGAACAATGAAGACCATGATGAAGCTTTTTCTTGCCGGCGTGGCATTCGCCGGTCTCTTCGCCTCGGCCCATGCCGAGGACAAGCCAACGATCGAGATCATGTCGTCCTGGACGTCGGGCGGCGAAGCTGCCGCCCTCAACGTCATCAAGACCGAGTTCGAAAAGCGCGGCGGCGTCTGGAAGGATTCCTCGATCGCCGGCTTCGGTGCGGCCGATGCCGCCTTCCAAAACCGGATCGTCGCCGGTGATGCGCCCGGCGCCAAGCAGGGCGTCATCGGTCTCGCTGCCGCCGATTTCATCAACCAGGGCCTGTTCAATCCGATCGACGACGTGGCGGCCGCCGGCAAATGGGCTGACGCCCTGCCGAAATCGATCCATGATCTCATCACCTATGACGGCAAGGTCTACCTTGCGCCGACCGGCGCCCATGGTGAAAGCTGGCTCTTCTATTCCAAGGAAGCCTTCGAGAAGGCCGGTATTTCGCAAGAGCCCAAGACCTGGGACGAGCTCTTTGCCGATCTCGACAAGCTGAAGGCTGCCGGCATGGTTCCGGTCGCCTGGGGTGGCCAGCCCTGGCAGCAAACCAAGGTCTTCAACATGATCCTGCTCTCGCAGGTCGGGATCGACGGCTTCCTGAAGATCTATGTCGATAAGGACAAGAGCCCGGCATCCGTCGAAGGCGTGAAGAAGACCCTCGAAATCCTCGGCAAGCTGCGTGGTTATGTCGATGCCGGTGCCGCCGGCCGCAACTGGAACGACGCGACCGCCATGCTGATCACCGCCAAGGCCGGCGTGCAGTTCATGGGCGATTGGGCCAAGGGCGAATTCACCGTTGCCGGCAAGGAGCCGGGCAAGGATTATGGCTGCATGATCGTGCCGGAATCGAAGGGCATGGTTTATATCGCCGACTCCCTCTGGTTCCCCAAGACCAGCAAGGCCGAGACCGACAAGGCACAGAAACTTCTCGCCGAAGTCGTCATGGATCCGGCCGTCCAGGTCGAATTCGCCCTCAAGAAGGGTTCGGTTCCGATGCGCGCCGACGTCGACAAGTCGAAGCTGGACGTCTGCGCCCAGAAGGGTGTCGAGCTGATGGCAGCCGGTGCGATCGTGCCGGACCAGGCGATCGTGCTGACGCCCCAGCAGGTTGGCGCGCTCGATGACTTCGTCGACGAATACTGGAGCGGCGGCTCGGACGATACGGCCTCCACAGCTGGGAATTTCTTCGCCATCTTCGAGTAGGATAGTAGCCCGTGGCGTCGACCTGATGTCGACGCCACGGCTGCCAGCCGCCGCCTCGCGCGGCGGCGCGCCCTGCTTTCCACTCCGTCAACGAGCTGGCCGATGTCCATCAAACGCAAGCCCAATCTTTCCGCGACCATCGCGCTTTTGCCGACATGGTTCGTCGCGGTCGTGGTCTTTATCGGTACCATGGCCTGGTCGATCCGCCTGTCCTTCACCAATTCGACGCTTTTTCCGTCCTCGACCTATGTCGGCTTGGCGCAGTATTCGAAGCTCTTCTCTTCCGCCAAGTGGCTGGCCTCGCTGCAAAACGTGTTGATCTTCGGCGTCCTATACGTCGCAGGCTGTTTGCTGCTGGGCTTCCTGCTGGCCGCGGCGCTGGATCGCAAGATCCGCTTCGAAAGCGCCTTCAGGACCATATTCCTCTATCCCTACGCCATGTCCTTCGTGGTGACCGGGCTGATCTGGCAATGGATGCTCAATCCGACGCTCGGCATCCAGGCAAGCGTGCGTTCGCTCGGCTGGGAAAGCTTCGTCCTCGACTGGGTGGTCAATCGCGACATGGCGATCTATGCGCTGGTGCTTGCCGGCGTATGGCAGGGCGCGGGGCTCGTCATGGTCATTGCGCTCGCCGGCATGCGCGGCATCGAAGGCGAGCAATGGAAGGCGGCGCGGATCGACGGTATCCCTGTCTGGCGGATCTATGTCTCGATCATCCTGCCCCAGCTCGGGCCGGCGCTGGCCGCGGCCGGCATGCTGCTCGCCATGGGCGTGATCAAGACCTATGACATCGTCGTTGCCATGACCAATGGCGGCCCCGGCAATGCGACGGAGGTGCCGGCGAAATTCATCATGGACAATCTGTTCGGGCGCCAGAACCTCGGCCTCGCCACAGCCGGCGCGACGGTGCTTGTCCTCGGCGTGATCATCGCAGTCGCCCCGTTCCGCTACATCATGCACATGCGTGACAAAGCCAAGGGAGCCGCGTGATGGCACGTCTTCATCCGAACGGCCCGAAGCCGGCACAGATCACCGCCGGGCGCATCGGCCTCTATGCCTTCCTTGTCGTCGCAGCGCTTTTCTTCCTTTTGCCGCTCTACACCATGGTCGTTACCTCGCTGAAATCGATGCCCGAAATCCGGCTCGGCCAGATCTTTGCCCTGCCGGCGACGCTCGATTTTTCTGCCTGGGCAACCGCCTGGTCGGGGGCCTGCATGGGAACCGTCTGCGTCGGCATTCGCAGCGGCTTCTGGAATTCGGTGGCGATCACCCTCCCCTCGGTCGCGCTCTCGGTCTTCATCGGCGCCATCAACGGCTATGCGCTGTCGCTCTGGCGGCCGCGCGGGGCAAACCTGCTCTTCGGCCTGCTGATGGCCGGCGGCCTCATCCCCTACCAGATCTTCCTCTATCCGATGGTCCGGGCGATGGCGAATATCGACCTTTATAATTCGCTGGCTGGCATCATTCTCGTGCATGTCATCTTCGGTCTGCCGCTGGTGACGCTTCTTTTCCGCAACTATTTCCTCAGCGTGCCGGAGGAGCTCTGCAAGGCGGCGCGCGTCGACGGCGCGGGCTTCTGGCGCATCTTTTTCGAGATCATGCTGCCGATTGCCGTGCCGATGGTCGTGGTGGTCTCCATGCTGCAGTTCACCGGCATCTGGAACGACTTCCTGCTCGGTCTCGTCTTTGCCGGCCGCGACAACCTGCCGATGACCGTGCAACTCAACAATATCGTCAACACCACGATGGGCGAGCGGACCTACAACGTGAACATGGCGGCGACGATCCTCACTGCCATCGTTCCGCTCGCCATCTATTTCCTGTCCGGCCGCTGGTTCGTGCGCGGCATCGCGGCCGGCGCAGTCAAGGGGTAACACTTCCATGCAATCTGCCGTCTCCGTCAAGGACCTGAAGATCGCCTACGGCGACCATACGGTGATCGAGAAGATGTCGATCGACATCGCGTCGCGAGAGTTCCTGGTGCTGCTCGGCCCTTCCGGCTGCGGCAAGTCCACGCTTCTGAACGCCATTGCCGGTCTCCAGGACATCACATCAGGCGAGGTCTGGATCTCGGGCAGGAACGTCAGCTGGGAGGAGCCGAAGGACCGCGGCATCGGCATGGTCTTCCAGTCCTACGCGCTCTATCCGCGTATGTCGGTCCGCAAGAACCTCTCCTTCGGGCTTCGCGTCGCCGGCCTGCCGAAGGCCGAAATCGAGGCCCGTGTTTCCCGCACCGCCGCCCTTCTCCAACTCGACAAGCTGCTCGACCGGCGTCCGGCCGAGCTTTCCGGCGGCCAGCGCCAGCGCGTCGCCATCGGCCGGGCGCTGGTGCGTGAAGTCGATGTCTTCCTGTTCGACGAACCACTGTCGAACCTCGATGCCAAGCTGCGCAACGAATTGCGCGTCGAGATCAAGAAGCTGCACCAGCGCCTCGGCAATACGATGATCTATGTCACCCACGACCAGGTCGAGGCCCTGACGCTGGCCGACCGGATCGCCATCATGCGCGACGGCGTCATCCAGCAACTCGCCTCGCCGGCCGAGATCTACCGCCGCCCGGCCAATCTCTTCGTTGCCGGCTTCATCGGCGCTCCGGCGATGAATTTCATCGAGGGCCGGATCGAGCCCGGCAACGGCGCGCCGCTCTTCCGGAGCAAGGAGTTCACTGTCGATCTCTCCGGTTATTCCTTCCGAGCGGACGCAGCAGAAGGGCCTGCTACTCTCGGCTTTCGCCCGGAACACCTTGTGCTCGATGGCGCCACGAGCGGCCTGCCAACCATTCCGGGCCGCGTTTCCGTCGTCGAGCCGATGGGTTCGGACGCCGTCGTCTGGTTCGACTGGGCAGACCAGAGCCTATCGCTCCGGCTGATGGGCGATGTCACGCTTGAGCCTGGCGATACCGTGGCTCCCGGGCTCGATATCGCCAAGGCGTCCCTCTTCGGCACTGACGGATCGCGGCTGTGACGCGCCACCCCTTTGTTTCCCCGCAATTCCTGGCGCTTTTCGTGCCGTTTTGAGGATTGCTCAAGGACAGGATTAGAAAAGACATGTCTGAGATCGTCTATGATGCGCTGGTGATCATTCGCGGTAAAGGAACTGACGGCACAGGGATTGTCGGTGCTGCTGCTCGAGGCCGGCCCCGCCGTCGGACCGAAGGATTTCGATCCCGTCCGCAAGAAGGCGCCGGCAAGCAGCATCAATATCTGGGAGCGTGCGCGGGCCACTCTCAAGGGCCAGCCGATCCAGGCGCGCGCGGCGTTTTTCACCGAGCGCTTCAGCCACTTCTTCGTCAACGACCGCAAGAACCCCTATACGACGCCGAAGGGCGAACCCTTCCTCTGGATCCGCGGCCGCCAGGGCGGCGGGCGCCTCCACAGTTTCGGCCGGGTGCTGCTGCGCTGGACCGACGACGATTTCAAGATCCGCTCACGTGCCGGAAAGGGCGTGGACTGGCCGGTCTCCTATGATGAGTTGGCGCCTTTCTACGACGAGGTCGAGGCCTATCTCGGGCTCTATGGCAACAAGGACAACGTGGCCACGCTGCCGGATGGCATCTATGCGAAGCCGGCAAGCCTGACGCCCGCCGAACAGATCTTCAAGCAGGCGGTCGAAAACCGCTGGCCGGAGAGGCACGTCGTCTCCTGGCGCTACATCGCGCCTGACGCCGACCGGATGCCGCGACCGCTGCGAGATGCAAACGCGACCGGTGAGCTGACCATCCGCTACGACGCCGTCGTTCGCCGCATCACCACGGACGAGAAGACCGGCCGCGCTACCGGCGCCGAATATATCGATCGCAACACCGGTGCGGTATCGACGGTTCGCGCCGCGATGGTGGTGCTTTCGGCCTCGCCGATAGAGAGCGTGCGGCTGCTCTTGAATTCGGCGTCGGCGAAACATCCTGATGGGCTCGGCAACAGTTCGGGTGCTCTCGGCCGCTATTTCATGGACCAGCTTCCATGCCTCGCCTTCGGCTCCTTCTCCAAGGCAAAGGGTTGGGCGCCCGACGAGTCCGCGCCGACCGACCCGTTCTATAATCCGTCGGGCGGGATCTTCATTCCCCGCTTCGGCGAGAGCGACGCGGCCCGCGGCGATTTCGACTACCAGGGAAGCGTCGGCCGCGCGCCGGTCTCCGTGGACACGGATGCACGTCTCGCCTTCTTCGGCTTCGGCCGCATGCTGCCCTATGCCGACAATCGCATCACGCTCGATGTCAGGCGTAGGGATGCCTGGAACATTCCCGTGCCGCATATCCGCTGCGTCATGCAGGAGGAGGAGCAGGCGCTGCTCAGAAGGCAGGAAGAAACGCTGATCGCATTGATCAAGGAGGTCGGCGGCGACCTCGAATTCATCGGCTCGCCGACCGGCCTCAAGGAGATGGGCAAGGGCGCATTTCCCGAAGCCGATGTCTTCAGCCGCTTCATGTTCCGCAAATGGTTTCGCAAGACCATGTGCATGGGAGCGGCAATCCATGAGACGGGCGGCGCGCGCATGGGCGAAACCCGTGAGGCTTCGGTTCTCAACCCCTATAATCAGCTCTGGGATGCCCCGAACCTCATCGTCACCGACGCCAGCGCCTTCCCCGGCAGCGGCATCGCCGGCACCACGCTCACCGTCATGGCCCTGACGATCCGCGCCTGCCGGAATCTTGTCGACCAGTACCGGACAGGACGGCTGTAGGCGCCCGCAACGGCTGAACTGCTAGATCGTTCACGCCGCTTTGGTGTTTCGGCGCTCGGCAAGGATCTGTTCGAGGAGGTACATCGTCACCACGGGACCGACAGCTGTGCCTGCCGCAGATGCATGCGCAAGATGAGCGACCGCATTATCCGCATTGCCAACGGCAAACACGCCCGACCTGTTGGTCCGGCCATCCTTGTCGGTCCTGGCGAGACCGATCTCATCGACCTCGCAGAGGGATGCGGCGAGGCCCGATGCAGCCCGAATCTCCGCCGCGATCCATGTCGCATCGCAGGCGATTTCCCCGCCGCCGCTCGCCGTCGAAACGCCAACAAGCTTGCCGTCTCGATGGACGAGCCCGGTGATTTCGTCCGGAATGATGTTGATATCGAGAAGCCGCAAGCGTTCCGCGTCGGCTTCATTGAACCTGTGCCGTGAGACGATAGTGACATCACGCGACCACATCCAGACCCAGGACGCCATATGCGCCAGGCGTTCCGGCAATCCGAACACCACGAAACGCTTGCCTCGAACTTCATAGCCGTCAAAACAGGGGCAGACACGCACGTCACGCCCCCACGCTTCCGGCAAGCCTGACAGTGGTGGAAGGTCGTCTATCACTCCCGTTGCCAAGACGATCGTGCGTGCTGCGACTCTGGATCCCGTGGCTTCGACCCAGAACAATCCGTCCTCACGAGGCACGATGGAATGGACGTGCTCGGATCTGATGTCCGCACCGTAACGGACGGCTTCCGCACGCGCTTGCGCCATGAACGCTGCTGTCGGCATGCCGTCGAAGCCCAGATGCTCCCGCACCTCTTCAACGCTGAAAATGCGCGATTTACCGCCGTCGAATACAAGCGTCGATCGGCCGGCTCTTCCCAAAAAAAGGGCGGCGCTGAGCCCCGCGGCCCCGCCGCCGACCACCACCGTATCGACTACATCATTCATAACCTTGGCCTTCGATACCCGTGTGATTTCCATGACACTGACACGATTGGTAACATATCCCGTTATTCGACACAACAAAAGTTACGAATAGCGCTTTGTGCAGAATGAAAGGTCCGGATGTGCGTTCTTTGCCGAGAATTTGAAGGACGACGCATTCTCGCCCCGTTGATTACACCTGATGTAATTGAGGGCATTCCCTGTCCCGCGATATTAGTGAACGGCCTTCCTGCAGGAGGAACAATCCTGTCAACAGAAGCGGCCGACAACCGATGTCGATGGCTCAACTGCCGTCACCCGTACAAAGCGGCCGAGGAGAACGACGATGACGACCATGAATTTTACCAAACGAGAACCCCCTGAATGGCTGTTGGCCTTCTGGAAGGAGATCGATGACAAGACCTTTGGCGGAGGCTTTGACTGCCTGGCACAGGATGCGACCTGCAATCTGGGCGTCGCCGACTGGAAGGGGCGAGACTCCATTCGTGAGAACCTGCGCGCCTTCATCGACACGGGTTTCTCAGCGCTTCACGACGTCGCGGAATATTGGGACGGCGGCTCGCTGAAAATCTTTCGCGGGACTGTCACAATGACGCCCGACGACGAGGCTCAACCGGTTGTCAAACCGGTGATGACACACTTCTTCTATATGGATGAACGAGAGCCGGCCAAAGTTGGCCGCTGGTACGGATCGGTTGGCCCGGTTGCTTTCTGATCGATATCGCAGCTGGCGGGAGCGTTATTGCCCCCGCCGGCCATTAGCCGCACAGACGGAGATCGCTATAAGATGAGCTCGACGCACAGTCATTCAAGCGCGGTATCGAACGAGCTTGGCATCCAGTTGCGCGCCTGGCGCGACACGCGCGGCAAGAGCCAACTGGATCTCTCACTCGACACCGGCATATCGCAGCGTCAGATCAGCTTCATCGAAAGTGGCCGAAGCACGCCCGGCCGCCACAATCTGCTGCATCTCGCCGACGCCCTTGATGTGCCGTTGCGAGAGCGCAATACGTTATTGCTCGCCGCCGGTTACGCCCCGATTTACGCCGAAGGCGGTATCGACGATGTTGAAATGAAAGGCGTCACGGACGCGTTAAGGCGCATGCTTGTTCAGCACGAGCCGTTTCCGGCAGTTGTCATGGATCGGTATTGGAACGTCGTCATGACGAACGACGCGACGCAGGGCTTCTTCAATAACTTCATTGACATGGCGGCACGGGAAAAACCGCGCAATCTGCTGCATCTGATGTTCGATCCGGCCGGTTTGCGGCCCTTCATCCCAAACTGGGAGGAAACTGCAAAAAGTCTGATGGCGCGGGTATTCAGAGAGTCCGTGGGCCGCGTCATTGACATGCACACGAAGGCGCTGATCGATGCGCTCCTCGCCTATCCGGATGTGGACAGTGCCTGGAAGGTCTCGACGACAGCGGACAGCACACCCGTCATCCCCTTGTCCTTCGTCAAGGACGGGCAGGTTCTGAGCTTCTTCTCGCTGGTGACCACAGTTGGCACTGCGCAGACGATAACGACCCAGGAATTGAGGATCGAGTGCATGTTCCCGTTGGATGATGCCACGGAGGTGGAATACGCCAAGCTGATGAAGCAGGCTGCCGCGCGTTGGCGCCAGACCGGGAAGTGAGACATCGCCGTCAAGGCCGTGGCGTAGGACATCCAGCTTTCCGTACCTGAACCGTCACACAAACTTCGCAGTGACATGCTCCTGTCAAAAAAAGCAGGAAGGGAAAGCCCATGTCTCAGACACCTCAGGACCAACTCAGCCGTATAAAGGCCGAAATCGCCGACAGCTTCGATGAAGAGCTGGAAATGCAGATGGAGGAAGACCGGCTCGACGATCTGGTCGCCGAAGGAATGTCGGAACCGGCAGAGCAGACGCTCGAGCGAAAGATCTACTTCCGGGAACTTTTCCGTCTACAGCACGAACTGGTGCGGCTGCAGGATTGGGTTCAGCACAAGAAGCTGAAGGTGGTTGTGCTTTTCGAAGGCCGGGATTCGGCCGGAAAGGGAGGCGCGATAAAGCGCGTGACCCAGCGGCTCAATCCGCGCGTCTGCCGGACGGTCGCGCTGCCCGCTCCTACAGAGCGGGAACGCCATCAATGGTATTTTCAGCGTTATGTCCCGCATCTTCCGACCGGTGGCGAAATGGTCCTCTTCGACCGAAGCTGGTACAATCGCGCCGGTGTCGAGCGCGTGATGGGTTTCTGCACCGACGAAGAACTCGAGGAGTTCTTCCGCTCGGTGCCTGAATTCGAGCGGATGCTGGTCCGTTCTGGTATCGTGTTGATCAAATACTGGTTTTCGATCACCGACGAGGAGCAGGAATTTCGCTTCAAGATGCGTATCCACGATCCGCTGAAGCAATGGAAGCTCTCACCGATGGATATGGAAAGCCGGGTCCATTGGGAGGAATACACCAAAGCCAAGGAAGAGATGCTGGCGCGGACACACACGGAGGATGCACCTTGGTGGGTGGTGCAGGCGGTAGACAAGAAACGGGCGCGTTTGAATTGCATCGCCCATCTTCTCGAGCAGATCCCTTACGAGGATGTTCCAAAACCCGAGATCCAGTTGCCGGACCGCATCCGTCACGCCGATTACAACAGGGCGCCGGTTCCGCCTGAAATGCTCGTGCCGGAGCGCTATTGAAAGCATGGCATTCGCCGCGCCCTGATCTTCAGGGGGCGGCTCTCGCGGCGTGCTGCCTCTGGACCATTCCCCGCCCGACACTAGGTTCCGCTTCAAGAGTGAGGTTCCGTCGACCGTGCCTCAGAGTGGACGAGTGAGGGAAATGCTTGCTTTCCAGTAGCCGATTTTACGCCGATAGACGTGCCACGTGGGGATACGAACCAAGTTTCGACGGCGCCCTCATCGCATGGTGGGGCTCCAAACGCGGCGCTCGCGCCGTCTTCGTCGGAGAATTTTCCGGCGGAGAACTCAACATCATCGCCACGTTCAAAGGTGCCCTTTCCCACTTTGGCTGGCGGCAATACGCTGACCTTTTGGTTCTCACCGAGAAAGACCGTCTGTGGGAAGTAGATCCCAGGCGACCCGGGGCACGCACCGACGTTACTCCACGAGATTTCCAAACGTGGCAGGTGATCGTCGACCCTCGACACGCCGCAGACAACCAATTCCTGGTTTCCTACGATCGCAGCTCCGCTGTCGCCGATCTCTATGCAACCAGTGCGGATGGACGCGACAAGCGGCTCTTGGAACAAAACAACGGCTCGACCGAAAGCTGGTTGTTGAATGAGGCGCAGGTTCCATGCATTCGCGTCGAGCTGACTGCCTCGGGAATGAGGCGATACCTTCACCGAATTAACGCCGACAAGCCGTGGCGAGAGATGGCGGCACTCGAGCCGGATGACACGCTGGTCATCTGGCGTACGGACAGGTCAGGCAATGCCTTCGAGGCGCTTTCCAACCGTCAGCGGGACAAGATCGCGTTAGTTTCGCTGGACCCGGTTACCGGTAGAGAAACCGTGCTGGTCGAGGACGGCGATGTCGATGTTTCAGACGCGCTGCGCTTCACGCCCACCGAACCGGCTGACGTCGCCGTCATTCGCGACGGCTATCCACGATATATCGCCCTTTCGGAAAGAGGAACGATCTTCACTGAGCTGGTTCTGGATCGCAACGGGCATGCCGACGTCGAAATCTCAGGTTCTTCCAAGGCTGGTGCGCTGCTCACGGTCGCGATCTCCTATGATGAACGACCCTACCAGCACTATCTGTTAAACTTGGCGGATAAGAGCAAGACGCTGCTTTCCGCGCCGGCGGAAAAGCGCAAGTCGGCATTTTCGGCAGTTACGAAGCCTGTCTACTTCACGGCCGGAGATGGTGAGGAGATACCAGCATTGTTGACGCTTCCGGCTGGCTCACCTCATCCTGTGCCGACCGTCGTAATGGCTCACGGCGGCCCGGCGCGCCACGACAGCTGGGGTTACAACATCGAGAAGAGCTTTCTCGCAAGCCGCGGATACGCGACCTTGTCAGTCAACTATCGCGGCTCGACCGGCTTCGGGAAGAGGTACCAATCTCTGGGCTATCGGCAGTTTGGGCGAAAGATGCAGGACGATATCGCCGATGCCGGGCGATGGCTGCTCGCCCAAGGCATCGCGGCTGAAGGCAAGCTTGCGGTCGCCGGCGAAAGCTACGGAGGTTTCATGGCCGCGCTGGCAATGGCCGACGACAAGCTCTTTTCCGCGGCAATCATCGACTACGCAATCCTGGATCTGCCCTACCAGATGCAGAACAACCCGGTCGGCTGGGGGTTGTTCCTCGGCCAGGTCATCCGCTACTTCGGCAATCCTGATGATCCCGGCGATCTCACGCAGATGCAGGAATTCTCGCCGCTCCACAATGCAAAGAAATTGCGCGGATCGTTTCTGCTCACCGCCGGAATGGAAGATCCGGTCGTCGGTTGCCAACAGACGAAAGCCTTCGAGAAGGCGTTGCGCGAGACGGGTCGCGATGTCACGGCGCTATACTTCGATCGGGAGGGCCATGGCTATGCCGGCTGGCAAACCAAACTGGTGCGCGCCCGCGAAATCGAGCTATTTCTCAGCCGCAAACTCGGCGGCAAGGCAAAAAAAATCGATCCGCTGGCCTTCTTGTCAAAGCACTGGATTCAGGGGCGTTTCGGCAATGGCGCGCGAAATATGCTCGCTCGCCGAGTATAAACCGCGAGAACAAAGCCTTGATACTCTCCCTGATTGCTCTAACCTCCCCTTGGCGCGCCGGATATGGCGGGTTTTGGCTTTACCTCGGAGGCACCTATGGTTGACGTTCAGAGTGTTAATGCAGATACCAGCGGATATTACATCCATCCCCTTGAAGATTTTGAAATCGACGCCGTGAACGGTGCCGGCTCATGGGTCGGCCATGTCGATCGTGGGCTGATAGGCGGAACATACGCAGCCGGCGGCACTTTTGCGACCACCGGAAGTCTGGGCAAAGCCGGGATTGCCGGCACTGCAGGGTTCGCAGCAGGGGCGTCGGGCAGCATCTATAATGGCGGCCTCTCCGGCGGCGGCAATAGCAGCGGTCGTGTCATCTGCACGCATTTCTTCCGACGCGGCATGCTTGACCGCGATCTTTGGCGGGCGGATCTGGAATTCACCTATCGGTCTCTGTCGCAAACGACGGTTCGTGGATATCAATATTGGGCGATCCCCTATGTCCACCTGATGCGCCGAAGCCCGCTCGCGGAAAAAATCATGTATCCTCTCGCCAGAGCGCGGGCTCTGGAGATTGCCTACCAGGCCGGGCGCCGTCCGAAGGGCTCGCTTGGCGGCAAGGTGGTGCGCCTTATCGGCGAGCCGCTATGCTTCCTGATCGGCAGCGTGGTGAAGCAGAAGGACTGGGCTCCGCTTTGGGTGGAGAAGACCGAGGCGACAGGAGGTCAATCATGACAGCCTTCTCAAAATTGATCGTGCAGGAAGTTGCGTTATCGGCGGTCTTGGCGGCAGGCGCCGTCATCGGCATTCCCAAGCTGACCGACCCGAATGCCGCTGCCAATTATCCGCTGGCGATCGGGGTTTTCCTGGCAATGGTCGCGACCTTTGTCGCCTACGAGCTTTTCGTCAAGAAATCATCCTGATGTTATCGTCTGGCTTGAAAGGCCTGTGACGTTTTCAACGGCCGGGAGGCGTAAATCTCCCGGCCGTTATGATTGAATCCTATATTTAATCCTGTCCCGGTCTTCAAAAGTCATCGTCTGCAGGTTGACGCTTTCTTGATGCTACCTAATTTTCCCGTGCACGTAGTGTTTTCGACTACCTTCCCGAAACAAGCAAATGGTGAGTTAAGTGCAGGGTATCAAAGAACTTTCCAGCGCCGAGATGGAACACGTATCCGGCGGTGGCGTCAGCTCCGGTGTTCGGGGCGCAATCGACGGGGCAGCCGCACTCGCAGGTGGTGGCGCTCTCGGGTACGCCGCGGCGATCGGCGCGGGCGTGGGCATTTCCGCCTTCGGCGTCGGAGCGCTTGCGGTCGGTGGCGCTGCCCTTGGCGTCTACGGTGTCTACAGACTGGCGAGAGCCTTTGCCTAAGCTTTAAAACATGGGGCTCCGCCGGAATGGCGGGGCACCCTTCCTTCCCCTAACGACCATATCTGATCTCAATGAGCCTGTTTCGCCGAGAAGCCCTCGAACGGCAGTCCCAGCGTTTAACGGGAACGGTGTCGATGGCGGTACCAATGGGGTGGCACGTCACCGGCTATCTGATGGCCGGCATCCTCATCGTTGTTCTGATCTTTCTTTCCATCGCAAGCTATTCCCGCATTGTCACCGCAACCGGCATTATCCAGCCGGACAAGGGCGTGGCAGTCGTCATGCCCTCGCGCCCGGGCGTCATCATGAAGATGATGGTCGCAGACGGCGATCAAGTCGAAGAAGGCCAGGAACTGGTGGCCGTGCGCTCCGAGGACTACCTGGTCAGCGGTGAATCAGCCTCCGAAAAAGTCGCCGAAATGCTCGACCGGCAGAATGCGAGCATCAGCGAGCAGCTGGCGGAAGTCAAAAATGATGAAATTGCCCAAACGGCGCAATTTAGCGCCCAGATATCCGGCTACCAGACGCAGATCGACAAGCTTCAAAGCCAGATCGCCTTGCAAAAGGAACTAATCACCTCGATCGAGAAAGATGTCGAGCGCATTCGCGGCCTGGTCGACAAGGGTATCGTTCCACGACGAGACGTGACTTTGAGAGAAGATTCGCTCACCGAGCGGCGCCAGCAAATGGCGGTGCTGGAAAGCACGTTGACGGAACGGCGGTCGGATCTCTCCGATGCCGAACGAATGCTCGATCAGGTCAAGGCGCGCTCAAACGAGAAGGTCGCAGCACTCCAGTCGCAGCGTGAGGATATCAATCGCGGCCTCGCCACCAATGAACAGTCCCGTGCCTATGTGATCAGATCGCCGATCGGCGGTACGGTTTCTGCCCTCACGGCCAAGATCGGCGAGCCGCTGAACACGCAGCAGGCGCTCATGAGCGTCGTGCCGCTGAATGCAACATTGCATGCGCAACTGGACGTGCCCAACGCCGCCGTCGGTTTTGTCGAGGTCGGGCAGGAGGTACGGCTGGCGATCGATACCTTCCCTTACCAGAGCTTCGGGACGATCGCAGGTCGCGTCAAGAGCCTGTCGAAAAGCCCGATCAACCGTGGCAGCGGCGCGAGCACCAACCTGAACTATCTCGTGACGGTCGACCTTGAGCGACAGAGCATCACGGCCTTCGGAAAGCAGCAGGCGCTGTTTCCCGGCATGACCTTGTCCGCCCGGATTGCGACCGCGCGCCAATCTCTACTGGAATGGCTGTTCGAGCCGTTGTTCGCCCTTCAACGACGATAGGACCTGCGATTGTCTTCCAAAGCACTTCAGGCCGGGTTCTTTTCAAATTCACGAATTCGTCTCATTCGTCAGAATGAGGTCAGCGAATGCGGTCTGGCCTGTCTGGCAATGATGGCGAGCTTTTACGGGCACGACGTTGATCTGGCGACGATGCGCCGACGTTTCACCCCGTCATTTCGGGGAGCCCCGCTGTCGAGCCTGATCAAGATCGCAGACCAGGTCGGCCTCCTGCCTCGCGCCGTCAAGCTGCCGCTGGAAGAGCTGCCCAATCTCGCATTGCCGGCGATCCTCCACTGGAACATGAACCATTATGTCGTCATCGAGCGGGTTTCGGGTGACAAGGCGCTGATCCACGATCCGGCTGGTCGCAGTGAATGGCTTCAAATGTCTGAGGTATCGGACCACTTTACCGGCGTTGCGCTGGAGTTGAGGCCAAACGAAGCATTCGAGAAGAAAACGGAGCGTACGGTGTTGCGCTGGTCGCAGCTCTGGACGCGGATCAACGGGCTCGGAAGCTCGTTCCTTCAGGTCATCGTCCTCAGCGTCGTGCTCCAGATCTACGTGCTTGCCCTGCCCTACTACCTGCAGGTCGGCATAGACAACGCGCTGCCGGCGCTCGACCACGATCTGCTTGCGGTGCTTGCGCTTGGTTTCGGGCTCTTCACCGCCTTCAATACCAGCGCGAGTTTCCTTCGCTCCTTCGTGATCCTGGCGGCGGGCTCCGCGTTAGGTTTCGGCATCGCCTCGAATATCGCCAGGAAACTGTTCCGGCTGCCGCTCGACTGGTTCCAGAAGCGGGAGGTCGGCGACATCCTGTCCCGCTTCCAGTCGGTGACGCCGATACAGAAGATGCTGACGGAAGGCGTTGCGGGAACGCTGGTGGATGGACTGCTTGCGCTGACGACTCTGGCAATCATGTTCTTCTACAGTGCCAAGCTCGCAATGATCGCCTTGACCGCCTTCTTTCTCTATTTCGTCGTTCGCCTGATATCCTTCTCGTTCGAACGCCGCGCGCAGGAAGGCAGTATCATCGCCCACGGCAAGGAGCAGACAGCCCTTATCGAAACGATACGCGGCATCCAGACCTTTCGTCTCTACAATAGTGAAACGATGCGGCATGCCATGTGGCAGACGTTGTTGACGGATGCCGTCAACGCCAACATCCGCTCCTCGCGCATAGGCATCTGGCAAACGACCGGCAATGCCTTGTTGTTCGGCCTGGAGAATGTCGTCACCATCTATCTGGCAATCGGCTTCATCATGAATGGCGGCTTCAGCGTCGGCATGGTTTTCGCCTACCTCGCCTATAAAGGTCAGTTCCTCGACAAGGCCGGCAATCTCGTCGATCAGGGCATGGCGTTCTTGATGTTGCGGCTGCATCTGGAACGCTTGGCCGATATCGCCCTGGAGGAGGATGACAGAAGCTTTGCCGCCGGTTCCATGGCCGTCACGGAATTAAAAGGACGCATGGAGCTCAAAAGCGTTTCCTACCGCTATTCCCCAACCGACCCCTTCGTTCTCCAGGAGATCGACCTTTCCGTCGAAGCCGGCGAACATGTGGCCATCACCGGGCCGTCAGGCATGGGTAAATCGACACTCCTGAAGGTGATGCTCGGGCTGCTGTTGCCTCAATCCGGCGAGGTGGCCGTTGACGGTCTCCCCCTCCAGCAGTTCGGTCACAAGAGCTTTCGGGATCAGATCGCAGCCGTCCTGCAGGACGACAATCTCTTCGCCGGGTCGATAGCGGACAATATCACGCTGTTTGCCGAGCAGGCCGATCCCGCAGCCATCGCCGATGCCGCACGCGCTTCGGCAATCCACGACGAGATCATGAAAATGCCGATGCAATATGAAACCCTCGTCGGCGACATGGGATCGAGCCTCTCCGGCGGCCAGAAGCAGCGCGTGCTGCTGGCGCGCGCGCTTTATCGAAAGCCGAAAATGCTTTTCCTGGATGAAGGCACGTCTCACATGGACGCCGCCAACGAGGCGCGCGTCAATCATTCCATACGCTCACTCGGCATTACTCGCATCGTCGTCGCTCACCGGCAGGAAACTATCGCTGCCGCCGACAGGGTTCTTTACATGGACGGCGAGGGCCTGCGACCTCTCGCTCCACCAACGGAAGTCATCAGCCTGCAACTGGGCGAAAGCCTGAGCACGCGTTAAGAGCGTGACGTCGCGCCTGCGCTTTCGGAGTGCCTCAGGCGGCGCTGCCAGCAACGCCGTCCAACTGCTTGAGAGCCCCATCCGGCAGCACGAGCCCGGCGGCGGCGAGGTTTTCTCTGAGATGGCCGACGGACGAAGTGCCGGGGATCAGCAGGATGTTTTTCGCCCGATGCAGCAGCCAGGCGAGCGCCACCTGCATCGGCGTGGCATTGAGCCCTGCGGCGACATCAGATAGAGTGGAAGACTGCAGCGGGCTGAAGCCGCCGAGCGGAAAGAATGGTACATAGGCAATGCCGTGGTACGCCAGATCGTCGATCAGGGCATCGTCGGCCCGATGCGCCAGATTGTACTGGTTCTGCACGCAGACAATCTCGGTGATCCCACGCCCTTCGGTAATCTGCTTGGATGTGACGTTGCTCAGCCCGACGTGACGCACCAGGCCCTGCCGCTGCAGATCGGCGAGCACCGTTAGCGGCGCTTCGATCGACCCTTCGGCCGGACCGTGCACGTCGAACATGATCCTGAGGTTGACGATATCAAGCACATCGAGGCCGAGATTGCGGAGGTTGTCGTGCACTGCCTCCGTCAGCTCTTCGCGCGAGAAGGCCGGAATCCACGATCCATCCGCGCCGCGCCGGGCGCCGATCTTGGTGACGATGACGAGATCGTCGCGATAGGGGTGCAGTGCTTCGCGGATGATCTGGTTGGTGACGTGCGGGCCGTAGAAGTCGCTGGTGTCGATGTGGTTTACCCCGCTCGCGACCGCTTCTCGCAAGACGGCCAAGGCCGCACCATGATCTTTGGGTGGTCCGAACACGCCGGGCCCGGCAAGCTGCATGGCGCCATAGCCGAGCCGCTTCACGCTGCGGCCGCCGAGGTTGAACGTGCCGGACTGATCGATAGTGGACATGAGTGTACTCCTTTCAATAGATGACACCCCCAAGATAAACATTGTCGGGGCGTATGAAAATTGGCTATAATCTGCACGGGCTGTGCGGAGTGGCGAACAGTGAAGACAGATCTGGGCGATCTCAATGCTTTCGTTGCGGTGGCGCGTGCCGGTGGTTTCCGCGAGGGCGCGCGCGTCAGCGGCAGCAGCGCCTCTTTCCTCAGTGAAGCGGTGCGCCGCCTGGAGGGCCAGCTCGGTGTCAGGCTGCTCAACCGCACGACGCGCAGCGTCGTGCCGACCGAAGCGGGCAAGGGCTTGCTGGCGCGGCTCGGCCCTGCTTTGAGCGAGGTGGAAGCTGCCCTCGACGTCGTCAATGGATTTCGCGACAGGCCGGCGGGTGCCTTGCGCCTCAATGTGCCGGTCAGCGCGGCGCGGCTGGTACTGCCCGCCATCGTCCCACCGTTCCTCGCCGCCTATCCCGATATTCGGCTGGAGGTGGTGACCGACGAGAGCTTTGTCGATGTCATCGCGGCAGGCTGCGATGCCGGCATCCGTTATGACGAGCGGCTGGAGCAGGATATGATCGCCATAGCGATCGGCCCACGCATCCAGCGCTTTGCCATCGCAGCCTCCCCCGACTACCTGGATCGCCGTGGCCGTCTGCAACACCCGAGCGAACTGCTCGCTCACGCCTGCATATTGGGCCGTTTCGACAGCGGTGCGATGACGGCGCCCTGGGAGTTCGAGCGCGATGGCGAGATCGTGCGGGTCGATCCAACGGGACCGCTGATCGTGCGGGTCGGCGGCGCGACCGACCTGGCCGTCGATGCAGCGATAGCAGGAACAGGGATCGTCTGCCTCTTCGAGGACTGGCTGCGTCCGCATTTCGACAGAGGTGCGCTCGAGCCCATCCTCGAACCTTGGTGGCAGCGATTTTCCGGGCCGTTCCTCTATTATCCCGGACGTCGGCTGGTGCCGGCACCGCTTCGGGCATTCATCGACTTCGTCAAGGCATCAGCCAATCAGACTTGATATTTTTCGGCCAGAGGGAACGTCGTTGAGCGCTTCTATGCGTTAGAGCTTGATCTCGGCATTGTCGCCCATGTCAGGTTTGCTGTTCGAGGCCGCGGCGGCGGCCATCTTGATATAGCTGATGATCGTGCCTGGACTGTCCCAATATTCGGCCGAAGACCGTCATCTTGAGGATGCGGATGGAAGGATCGTCGGGATTGTCCCACCAATGGCCACGATTGCTTTCACGTCACTTGGCTAGGTGTCCGTCTCGGCGAGGCTACACCCCTGCTCTCGCCAACCACTGGGTTTGCAGTTCTCACCCAATCGAGACAACTATTCACGGTGAAAGAATTCACGAAGCGATGGCTTTCTCGCCTTTAGGGATCGTGATACAAATCCTAGGACAACAGATCCCATTCTCCGAGCTTTTATATCAATGCCCAGTTCCGACACTCAACGCCAAATCGCCCGGACCGTGCTAACGGAGCGCGGAATAGCACGTTTGAGGGAACTGCGTAATGCAGGTGTGACAGGGGCCACCATGAGCCGAATGGAACGGGATGGCGAGGTGCTGCGGCTTGCCCGCGGTCTCTACCAACTTCCTGATGCGGAGCTTGATGTCAACCACAGTATGGCAGAGGTTGCCAAACGCGCGCCGAAAGCCGTTATCTGCCTCGTTTCGGCCTTGGCATTCCACGGCCTGACGGATCAGCTTCCGAGACAAATCTGGCTTGCCATAGGCCGTAAGGACTGGGCCCCGAAACCGGACGGCCCCGCTATGCGCATCGTACGTTTCACAGAAAGCCTTCTCAACGAAAGCGTCGAAACCCATGTCATCGAAGGCGTTCCCGTGAAGGTCTTTGGAATAGCCAAGACAATCGCCGATTGCTTTCGCTATCGCAACAAGATCGGCCTTTCGATAGCGATGGAGGGGCTGCAGGAGGCACTGCGGCAACGAAGGACTAGTCCTGGCGAAATCGCCAACCAGGCCGAACGCGGTGGCGTCGGATCCGTGATCCGGCCGTACCTCGAGGCGCTGACCGCCAATGGCTAAGGAAATCAGAAACGTCGGCGCCTCGGTGCGAGCCCGCCTGTTGCACCTCGCCAAGGCAAGCGGGCAAAGCTTTGATCTGGTCCTGACGCGTTTCGCTCTTGAACGGTTATTGTTCCGGCTCGGTCAGTCGCCCCACGCCAATCGCTTCGTTCTAAAAAGGGGCGATGTTGATAATGAGTTGGTTCGACGACCCGCACCGAGGCACGCGCGACCTCGATCTTTTGGGTTTCGGTGATCCGAGTCCGGACCCGATGCTTGAGACATTTTTGGAAATTCTGGCGCAAGAGGCCGACGATGGCGTCACGTTCGATCCCGATACGCTGCATGTGGATCGCATTCGCGAGGCACTGGACTATGGTGGGCTCAGGCTGCGGGTGATCGCTACGATCAGTGGAGCCCGGATCAACCTGACGATCGACATCGGGTTTGGCGATGCGCTTGAGCCGGGAGTGGAGATCCTGGATTATCCTTCCATGCTCGATTTTCCGATGCCGCGGCTCCGGGCCTATGCGCGGGAAACGGTCATTGCCGAGAAGTTTCAGGCCATGGTGATGCTGGGGCGAGTAAACAGCCGCATGAAGGATTTCTACGACATTTGGATCCTCAGCAGGTCTTTCGACTTCAGCGATGATCGGCTGGCGCGTGCAATCGCCGCTACGTTTAAGCGCCGCGAGACATCGATCCCCACCAACCTACCTGACGCCCTAACGGACGCCTTTGGCAAGGACCAGCAAAAGCAGCGGCAATGGCGCGCTTTCATTGAAGGCGTTGCACACAATCCTGGCGATCTGACAGACGTCATCGCGGAGATTGCCGCATTCCTGATGCCGCACGCGGTTGCAGCTGCGAGGCTGGACCAATGATCGGTTTGCTAGCAAGCTCTCTCACACTAACTTCATGCTTTTGGACTCGCGCTGAGTTCTCGCTCGACTGAACCTGCATCACGGGAAGTTTCTCGGGCACCGAGAGCCCATCGATCGCAAGCATGGTCATGCCGTGGATGAGCCCACCAGGGTGCCTGTTAACAGCCAATCAGGCTTGATATTTTTCGGCCGAGGGAACGTCGTTGAGCGCTTCTATGCGTTAGAGCTTGACCTCGGCATTGTCGCCCATGTCAGGTTTGCTGTTCGAGACCGCGGCGGCGGCCATCTTGATATAGCTGATGATCGTGCCTGGGCTGTCCCAATATTCGGCCGAAGACGGGGTCATCTTGAGGATGCGGATGGAAGGATCGTCGGGATTGTCCCACCACGCCTTTGCCGGCGTCGCCCATAATTCCCTGATCTTCGCCCGGTCGTTCTGCACCTCGGCCGTCCCCGATACGGAAACATATTTCTGTCCCTTGGTGTCGGCAAAGGCCAGGCACACGTTTGGCCAGCGGGCGATCTCATCGTCCTTGTGACTACTGACATCCGTCAGAAAATAGATCGCATTCTCGAGCTGCGCGGTGTAGGCGGACATCGGGCGGGCTCGCAGATCGTCGCCGCTGCGGGTCGTCAGCATGCAAAACCCGATCTTGTCGATCAATTCCCATACCCGTGTCGCCTCGTCGTTGTTAGCCATCATCATCTCCATCTGAGCAAGAGACGAGGTAACCATCCGCCGAGGTCTATGTTCCCGGTGGCGGGCCTAATGAGCTCATTCCCGAGGCGGTCGAGACACACAGTCGATCAATGGACGCTCGGTGTTTTCATGACCATCGCAAAGTCTTCGGCCACCAGTTCGCTGACGGCGATGAGGATTTCCTCCAGGGAAAAGCCTGATGTCAGGGTGCGTTGGATCAAATCCTGCAAATCCGGCTCCACGACATCGCGGCAATCCTCGATGCGTTCTTCCGAAACGGTGAGGCTATTGAGTTCGTCCATTGTCTATCCTTTCAGGTAATGTAACCACCAAAGCCCGGGAAGGCCGGTGGGATGAGGCCGTTACCGGGCAGCGGCCGTCCGCTTCGGGCCGGGCAGCAGGCCTTCACGCTGCATCTTCTTGCGCGTAGCCTTGCGCTGCCGGCTGATCGCCTGCGCCTTTTCCCTGACGCGCCGTTCGGACGGCTTTTCATAGGCGCGCCTTTCCTTCATTTCACGGAACAGACCTTCGCGCTGCATTTTCTTTTTCAAGACCCTGAGCGCTTGATCGACATTATTGTCTCTGACGAGGACCTGCATTTCGAATTCTCCTTGTTGGATGGTGCTCTGATCGCCGCTCAGCCGAGCTGCTCGGCGATCAGTGCCTGCTTCGCGGCGGGTGAGAAGGCAGGGAAACGGCTTCCAGTTCCTGGGAGCACTGCGGACAGCCTCGTCATCCTCACGCGGATTCGCCGCCGCAACCACGGTGGCTGTATGTGTGTTGTTCAAAAAGAAATCCTTTGCCAACCTTGGCCGGCGTTATCGATTGTTTGTGGGATTGCCCATCACGCAGCCTTAGGGCGCGCGCCGATGCATAAGCGCCCGAGTCACCAGCCGGCAACGGCTGAGATCTCCGCTTGGATCGGGTACGTCAGCAACATAGGGCTCGGCGAGCACAATTGCAACGCATAGCCCGGATGGCACGGCGCGGGCATCGCCAATCGCCTTCAGATATACTCTGCGCCATTTTATTCAAGTTAGCCGGGTATAGTTTCTACCGAATTTTCTTCAATTTGGCTTGAATGTGACATTATTTCGCCGGAATGGAAGCAACGGGGAGTTCGGCGTCGAAATTAACCTTCTGTTAAATAGGCCATTGACTTGTAGTATTAATAGGTTGTTAAAGGAGCCGCTCGCTGAGGTCGAAATTGACCCGCCAATAAACAATTTGAGGAGAGTGCAATGGCTTCGCCAATTCATGCAACTGATGATAGTGCAACATTTAAAGAAACCGACGTTATTTCCGGAAATCTGCTTTCCAACGATTCATCCGACAACGGCCATCTCTTCCTGCGCGCCTTCGATGGCGCGAGCGTTGGCGCCAAGGCCGGCAACAGCCAGGTCACCGAGATCCAGGGCGACTACGGCACCTTCTTCGTTAAGCCAGATGGCAGCTACACCTATGTCCTCAGCGACGCTGCCAAGATTGGCTTTGCCAACGGCGAATCGTACCAGGAGAAGGTTTCCTACAAGATTTCCGACGGCAGCGGTCATACCGATGTCGGCCTCTTCACCCTGAACATCCAGGGCGTAACCCAGGTAAAGCCGATTGCTGTCGACGACCACTACAGCTTCAACGAAGGTAGCGCCATCGGCGGCAACGTTCTGGACAACGACATTGCCGGCGACAACGGCAAGCTCTTCCTCCGTCAGTTCGACGGCACGAACGTCAGCGCCAAAAGCGGCCTCGACGCTGTTACCGACATCGTCGGCGACCATGGCATCTTCCACGTCAAGCCGAATGGCGAATTCACCTATACGCTGACGGAAGACCTGGCTGCCGGCCAGAACGTCACGGAAACTGTCCAGTACTACAAGATCTCCGATGGCGAAGGCCACACGGACGCTGGCATTCTGACGCTCAACATCACGGGCACCGACGCGCATCTTGCTTGATCAGTTGCAATAATCAGTGAGACACACCGCCCGCCGCGCAATCGGCGGGCGTCTTCGTATATCCGCTTGTTCCGCGCGCGGTAAAGGCGGGGTTCAATCATATTCGGTTGAAGGTCTGCAGATCGGCAATAGCTCTTTTTAGCTAGTTCTTATAAATGCCGGCGTGGCGTAGTCTCGATGTTCGGAGGACACGCCGTTGACCGAACACATCGAACCCAGGCAAGTCGAAACAGACGATCTGACCAAAGTCTGGTCGGTGACGGAGTTCTGCGCTCGTCACCGCATAGATGCCGAGGAACAAGCGCTGCTGCTCAAACTCTTCGGGCCGTTCGCGACCGCCTCCGAATTGCTTCACAATGCCAAGCGCGCGCCAAGGTTCAGATAAGGCCTTCTCCATTTCTTCGATATCTTCGCACGTGACCGAGACGGTGGTGCAAGACACCGCCTGATCGGGTGACGCTCTTCATCCTGCCACGGCATTTTCCCTGGCCGTCGGAGAGACCGTCGCCTGCGGCCCATATCTGCGACAGCCGTCCACCCGGCTGGCCGATGCCATTGGCCAGGCTTTGCTGATCGCCGATGGCGAGGACACGCGGTTAGACGGGGCATTGCCGATCTTACGGCCATCGGGTCTGCCGCCTTATCTGGTCGGGATCACGCCGCTGGCATCGATAGCGGTTTCCATACGGGATGTGGTTGATAGGGCCACTGCATACCCTGATGGGTCCGAGCGATTTTCCTGAAATGCTGCTTACTCTCTGCACAAAATCTGCAATTCGGCGCGGCATTCTTCCGCCATGAGCAAGGACCCCATCCCGCCCGGCGTCACACCGCCCGCTTTGCCAGATCGCCTCCGCAATGACGGATGGTGGCTGACGGAGGCAGGCTGGCCGCGAGAAGCCGCCTCTAACGCCAGCCCGGTAGACATGCTCATCGTCATCGAAAAGCGGCATCTACGAGAGGAGCACCAATGGACACAACCGACACGCTGACGGAAGCAATGCCCATCAGGCGTGGCACTAGCCGGATTGTCGGCCTGTTTGCCCTGGTGGCGCTGGCTGATTTTCTGATCTTTGGTGAGATGCCCGGCATAAACCTTTTCCTGTTTGCGCTCGCCGTCTGCGCCGGCATTCTACTTTTGGCCGGGAAGATCCGCGCGCCGTCAATCGCTGCTCTCCTGTTTGGTTTTTCGGTTCTGGCATCGGCACCTCTACTTCTCTGCCTGTCCTCGATGCTGCGGCTTGGACTTTACGTCGAGGCCTATTCGCTGACGGAACTGCGCGTTGCCGCCGGTCTCTGGATGGGCCTCGTCGCTATCGGCCTTGTCTTGATCCTGCTGCGCATTCTGCTCAACCGATACAACGAGTGGCTGATCGCCGCCAACCTCGCTTCCCTGATTGCCGTGCTCTATATCAGCGCCTTCATTGATCTCCCTGATGTCATCGCCCGCTTCAATGTCGCCCACAGCCAGGAGATCAGCCACGATGGCCCGCCGCTCGATATCTATTATCTCTCCACGCTTGGCCCTTCCGCCATTCCGGCCCTTGATCTCCATATTCGCGCGCTACCGGAATACAGAACCGACAAGATCAGCGAAGCACAGCTTATCCGGGGCTCGCTCGTCTGGAAATTCGAGCATCGCCCCCGCGACTGGCGGAGCTGGAGCTTTCGTTCTTCGCGGCTGGAGGCCTATCTTCTGTCTCCTGCCGCCATTGCAAGATAGTGCGAGAACGATAACAACAGGCACGACATATCAACGCAGGACCGGTGATGGCGCCCCGCATTCTCGTCGTCGATGACGAACCTCACATCCGCGACGTGATCTGCTTCGCCCTTGAGCGCGCTGGCCTGGCCTGGATGGCAGCCCGCAACGGCACCGAGGCGATGGCGGCCTTCCGCCGTGGCAACATCGATCTCATCATCCTCGATATCGGCATGCCCGAGATGGACGGTCTTGAAGTCTGTCGCCAGATCCGCAAGACGTCGGGATTGCCGATCCTGTTTCTTTCGGCGCGTGACGAGGAGATCGACAGGATACTGGGGCTCGAAATAGGTGGAGACGATTATGTCACCAAACCGTTCAGCCCGCGCGAACTCGTGGCCAGGGTCAAGGCGATTTTGAAGCGCAGCAGCAATGGGGCAGAGCCTGACAGACGCCACGCCACCCTTGTCGCCGGTGAGCTCAGCCTGGATCGCCGCGGCAGGACGGTCATGTTTGGCGAGAACACCATCGCAATGACCGCGCTTGAATTCGCAATCCTGGACGCATTGTTGTCACGCCCCGATATGGTCTTCAGCCGCGAACAACTGATGGAAGCGGCCTATGGCGCCGGTACCTATGTTGCTGACCGGACGATTGACAGCCATATCCGCAACATCCGGGCCAAGTTCCTGGTGGCCGGCGGCCAGGGGATTATCGCAACCGTTCACGGCATCGGCTTCAAACTCGGCCGTGAAATCGGGAGGAAGGCCTGATGTCGGCACCGAAAGTCAGGACGAAATGGCGGCCGACACTGGCGCTGATTGTCTACGTCGTGCTTCTCGCGGTCATGGCGCTGCCAATCCTGATCGTCATCTGGTTTCGCGCCGTGGAAGCGAGTTCGAACCGGATGGCGCCGGCGGAAATCGGCGCCCTCGCCGTCGTCTTCATGCTGACGCTCGGCGTTGCTTATGTGCTGACGCGCACCATCACAGGGCCTATCGACGCTTTGATCGCCCGAACGGAAGAGATCGCCCGCGGCGGCAAGGGAGCAATCCGGCCGCTGGAAAGCTATGGAACGCGCGAGATCGCTGTGCTGTCGCAAAGCTTCCTTGATCTTGCCGGAAAACTGGTCGATCGCACCGAATACGTGCGTTCCTTTGCCGCCCATGTCTCCCATGAACTGAAATCGCCGCTGACGGCGATCCGCGGCGCGGCGGAGCTTCTGCGTGACGATGATGCCGAAAAGCCGATGACGAAGGTGCAGCGTTTGCACTTTCTCGACAACATCGTCGCCGATGCCGTCCGGCTCGACGCGTTGTTGCAGCGGCTAAGGGAGCTTGCCCAGGCGGAAACGCCCGTGGCCGAAGGCAAAAGCAGCGTCACCGACATTTTATCCTCACTGCGCGGACGGTTTCCCGCCCTCCGTGTTTCCGGCTCAGGTGATACGGAAATATCGGTTGCTCTTCCCCAGGAAGCAGCCGGCATCGTCTTTGCCAATCTTGCCGACAACGCTCTTCAGCACGGCGCCACGCTGTTGGAAATCAGAGTATCGACCGACGCCCGAACTGCCGTCATTCTTGTCCGTGACGACGGCAGCGGTATCTCCGAGGTAAATCGCCAACGCATCTTTCAGCCGTTTTACTCAACGCGCCGCGAACAGGGTGGCACCGGTATGGGCCTCAGTATCGTCGGCGCCATGCTGAGCTCCCATGGTGGCACGATCCGCCTGCTGCGAGCGACCGGCGCCGGTACCGAGTTCGAAATCACCATACCTTTGCAAATTTTATCTGGCTGAGGTCGCGCCGAAGCGATGTGCGGCGGAACTGACTGCGCTTCTCGACGCCGAGCCGCGATTTGTCTTCGAGACCCCCTCCACGGATTTCAAGCCCGCGCTGCCCTGTGGGAGGGATCAGTTTCCAGGGTCTATCGCCGTCAGCGCAGCCTTCGCGATGACGTCTGCAATGCGTTTGGACAGCGCCGGGTCGGAAGCAGCGCGGGCGAGGGTCACACCGCCACTGAGCATGGCGAGCAGCAAGATCGCCTGGTCTTCCCGGCGCGTTTGAGGTTGACCCGATACCTCACCCTCGGGCAAGCCGACCGCAATTTCCTCGATGAGACGTTTGAGTTCCACCGTATAGGCGCTTCGTGTTTCATCGTCTGCGCGCACCACGTCGGGGGAAAGGCTCGGCAGAGCGCAGCTCTCACCCAGATCGCAGGTTCTTTTATAGCCGAGATAGTAGCCGACGAATGTCGCCAGCCAGTCTTTCGGTTGACTGGCCTTTAACCCCGCAATTCCTTGCCGCAGCTCTTCTAGGCCGGTTAGCACGGCGGTTCGAAAGGCTTCCCCCTTGGACTTGAAATGTCCGTAGAAGGCGCCGTTGGTCACGCCTGCCGCCTTGGTCAATGCATCGATGCCCGCGCCGCCATAGCCTTCCTGTCTGAAAACCCGTCCAGCCGCGGCAATGACCCGCGTTCGGGTCTCCTGCTTATGCTCGGCACTGTAGCGCATGTCCGTCCTTTTTAAGAGCGAGCACTCTTTATGTCTTGCTAAGAGAGTGATCGATGTGTATGAATAAAGAGCGATCGGTATATATCAAAAACGGTCATGGTTCAAACAGGGAGACAATCCGATGCCCATCACGCTCACCGTACCTGAAGGCCTGCTCTCGCTGGAGGGCCAGGCGCAGGCTTTTGCCGGATTGACAGACGCGTTGCTTGATGCCGCGGGCTTGACCGGCAACACTTTCATGACGGCCAATGTCATCGGCACCATCAACGTGCTGCCGCGCGAGCATGTGCTTGCTGCGGGAAAGCCGATCGCTGCGGCTTTCATCGAACTCAAGCTGCCTGAGATTGCGCTGGTAAGTGCAGAGACCAGGCAGGCCTTCTTCGAAAAAGCAGCCGACGTCGTCGAACAAGCCGCCGAGGGCCGGCTCAGGCGAGAACACATATGGTCGAACATCATCTACGCGCCCGAGGGGGCGTGGGGCATCGCCGGCCGCAGCTATAGCAATGCCGATCTTGTCGCCGCTATCCAAGGTGGCGCGACGCAATGACTGTGGAATGCGCAAAAGCCCCGGACCCGCTGCGCCGGGGCGCGGACACTGAGGCGTCATGGTCCGGAACGGTACGGGAGTGAAGCCATGCAGCTTGCCAACTACTTGTTCTTCGCCAACGGCTGCGAGCAAGCGCTTGCTTTCTACACCGAATGCGGGCTTGGCCAAGTCACGCAATTGAAGCGGCACGATGCAGACGGAATGTCCGCTGCCCCAGAAGCCATGCGCGGGAAGGTGATGCATGCCCGCTTCGAAGGACCCGACGTTCTTTTCTTCGCTTCGGACAATCATGACGCCGAGCCGATGCGAGGCTCCGCCCACATGCTGATCATGGAAGACCGCGACAGTACCGCCAGCCTCTTTGCACGGCTGGCCGAGGGCGGCAAGATCACGACACCACTCGCCGTCCAGCCATGGGGAAGCTATTATGGTAAGCTCACCGATCGCTTTGGCGTCCAGTGGATGCTGGATTGCCTAAATTAGAGCACGATGCCGAAAAACGGGAGCGGTTTTCGGACTGCGCGCGAGCGTGAGACGATAAGGCCCCGATAGCCGCGAAGTGTCTGCATCTGTGTCACAATCAGAACATCGCGCGCGGAGGATAATCGGCGGCTCGCACCAACCAAGCGGCTGCGAGCCGCCCTCCCCGTCTTCGGGTTTCAGCGCGTTGTATAACCGCCGTCGATAACCAGCACTTCGCCGGTGACATAACTTGCTGCCGCCGAGCAGAGGAACAATGCGGCACCCGCCACCTCCTCCGGCTGCCCGACGCGTCCCATCGGGGTCATGCTGCGCCAGGTCGGGAACCAGTCGGGATTGTCGATGCCGCCGCGCGACAGATCGGTCTCGATATAGCCGGGGGCGATGGCGTTGACGCGGATGTTTTCAGCGGCAACCTCGCTGGCGAGGCTCTTCGTCATCATGTGGACCGCCGCCTTCGAGGTGTTATAGGCGACCTGGTTCTGGGGAATGTTGGACACGATGCCCGATATCGAGCCGATATTGAGGATGGCGCCGCCGCCTTGGCGCCGCATCGGTGCTAATGCGGCGCGGCAGGCGCGAAAGACGGCGTCGACGTTGACCGTCATGATTTCGCGCCAGATGGCATCGGAGAATTCGCCGCTGTCGCCGTGAATGGCGATGCCGGCATTGTTGACGAGGATGTCGAGCCGCCCCGCCCGCGAAAGAGTCTCAGCGACGAGTTCGTCGGCAGCGCTTTCCTTCATCAGGTCGACGGCGATGAAATCGCAATCGACGCCGGCCCTGGAGAGCTGGTCTTCCGCGGCCAGATTGCGGGTTCTGCCCGTGATGATGACTTTGGCGCCCGCCTCGCCGAGCGCCTCGGCGATGGCAAGCCCGATGCCGCGCGTGCCGCCGGTCACCAGCGCCACCTGTCCGTTCAGGCGAAATCTGTCGAAGATCATGGCCGTTTCCTCTTGAGTGGGTTCGCGAGTGTTGAAGACGGATGCACTTTCGTCAGATGTCGGCGCTCTGCGGCAGGATGACGAGATCGCGGATCGTAATGTTGCGTGGGCGCGTCAGCATGAAGAGCACGGCTTCGGCCACTTCGTTCGCCTCCATCAGGCCGCCGGCTGCGAGTGCCTCGTCCAACTTCTCCTGTGGCCAATCGCTGAGAAGGGCGGTGACGACTGGGCCTGGAGCGACGGCGCCGACGCGCAAGCCATGCTTGGCCACCTGCCGCCTCAACGTATGGACGAATGCCTGGACCGCGTGTTTCGAGGCGGTGTAGATCGGCTCCCAGACGACAGGGATCATGCCGGCAACGGAACTCGTCAGGATGATATCCCCGGTCTTGCGCTCGACCATATGCGGCAGGACGGCATGCACCGAACGGAATGCGGCGTTGATGTTCAGATTGAGCATCCGGTCCCAGGCATCAGGATCTCCGCCCAGCACTTCGCCGCCGATATAAGAGCCGGCATTGGCGTGGAAGATATCCAGTTGGCCGGTTTTTTCCAGTATCTCAGGCATCATCCGTTCGACGCTTTTCGGATCGGTGAGATCGATGACCAAGGGAATGGCGTTGGCGTCGAGTTTCGAGCAGATTTCCCGCAACGCTTCCTCGTTACGGTCGACCAGCACCACCCGAACGCCGGCGGCAAGCAAAGCCTTGGCGCATTCCAGGCCGATACCCGACGCCGCTCCGGTGACGGCCGCGACTTTTCCAGACAGATCCTGTCCCATTTTCTTCCTCTGTTTTCTCAGTTGCTTTAGGCTCGGCCGTGCGAAATTCGCGAGCGGCGTGCCAGCGAGTCGACGATGACGGCGACGGCAAGGACAGCGCCGGTGATCATGTATCGAAGTGACGATGACAGATCGAGAAGCGTCAGCCCGCTGGCAATCGACTGAATGACGATGATGCCGAGAAGGGCTGAATAGGCACTGCCGCGCCCGCCGAACAGGCTCGTGCCGCCGATGACTGCTGCGGCGATAGCGTTGAGATTGACATCGCCGGTGCCGGCCTGCTGACTTGCCGTCGCCAGCCGTGCGGCGGAGAGAACGCCGCCGGTTGCCGCAAGCAGAGCGCACATGACGAACGCGCTCGTATAGATGCGCGAGACGTTGATGCCCGAGCGGCGGGCCGCTTCCCTGTTGCCGCCGACGGCATGCATCGAGCGTCCCCATTTGGTGCGCGTCAGCGCATAATTCATGGCGGTGGTGAGCCCGACGAAAAGGCCGAACATCCACGGAATGCCGCGCGACTGGTTGAGATAGAACGCGACAGCTTCAAGGGCGAATGTGATGATGACGGCGCGCAGAAGCAGCCCACGGGCCGATTTCGCCGACAGGCCGGCCGCCCGCCGGCGCGCCGAGGTTCGATAGCTGGCGAAGAAGAATGCAATGCCGGCAAGTGCCACCAGCAGATAAGCGATCGGGTCCGGCATGACCATGATCTGGCCGAAACTCACGAGCCAGGAACCATAGGGAAGATTGATCGAACCGGTCGCTCCGAGGATATAGAGCTGCAGGCCGAGAACCGCGAGCAGCCCGGACAGGGTGGACACGAAACTCGGCATGCCGAAGCGGTTGAAGACAAACGCGTAGAGCGAGCCGATCAGGGCGCCGACAATCATGGCGGCGAGGACTGCCAAGACCACTGGCCAACCCTGGTTGACCCAGAAGACGCCGACCAACGCCGAGGCGAAGCCGCTGACGGAGCCGACGGAAAGGTCGATCTCACCCACCATCAGGATACAGACGATACCCAGCGAGATGACGCCGACCGTCGAGCAGTCGAACAGCATGTTGACGAGGTTGCTGCTGGAGAGAAACACCGGATTGAGCGCCTGGAACACCGTCCAGATGATCGCCAGGCCGACAATGACCGGCAGTGAACCGAGATCGCCGGAGCGGACGCGATCCCAAAAGGCCTGGATCGAGCCGCCGAAACTATCGTCATGACGCACTCTCTCATCACGTCGGTCGAGCAGCGCCGGTGCCGCCGGATCATTCTCGATGGACTTCATCATGGCCTGCCCTCCTCGTTCGGTTGGCTTTGCGCCTGGCGGCGCGACGCGCGGCGGGAGACGGAATTGTTGGATGCACCGGTGATGGCGCTGACGAGCTGCTCGTTGGATGCGTCGGGCAGCATGGTGCCATTGTTGCGACCGAGGCGAAGGACGACAATGCGATCGGCAACGGCGCGCACATCCTCCATGTTGTGGCTGATCATGATGACAGCGAGGCCGCGCTCCCGCACGCGTTCGATGAGGTCGAGCACTTCGGCGGTCTGGGCAACGCCCAGCGCAGCTGTGGGCTCGTCGAGCATGATCAGTTTTGGCTCGAGCAGCAGCGATCGGGCGATCGCCACTGTCTGGCGCTGTCCGCCGGACAGTGAGGCGACGGGTTCGCGCACACTTGGAATGCGGGCCGAAAGCTCGTTCAAGAGTTGCCAGGCGCGGATCTCCATGGCGACCTCATCGAGCTGATAGGGGCTGAGCTCCTTGCCGAGAAAGATGTTGGCAACGACGTCGAGATTTTCGCAAAGTGCCAGATCCTGGAACACTGTTGCAATGCCGAGCCCGAGAGCTGCACTTGGGCTCGGCAGATTCACCGGCTTGCCCTCGAACAGGATCGTGCCCGAGCTTGGCTGGTGCACACCGGCCAGGATCTTGACCAGCGTCGATTTGCCAGCGCCGTTGTCGCCCACCAGCGCCACCACCTCGCCGGCATACACGTCGAGGTCGATATCGGTGAGCGCCGACACTGCCCCGAAGTTCTTCGATATTCCACGCAGACTGAGGACAGGCTGACGGGAAGGGTCAGGAGTATGAGAGGTTTCAGACATCGCCTGGCCTTTCGAAAAAGGAAAAATCGGAAGCGCGACCGGTGGTCCGGCCGCGCATTCCCTTGGCTCTATTACTTGGTGATGCCGAGCTTCTTGCAGCCGTCGGCATAGCGGCCGGTGCACAGTTCCTCGGCGGTGTTGATCTTCTTGTCGATGATCTCGGCCTTGAGGTTTTCAGCAGTAACGACGGCAGGGACGAAGAGCTGCGCCGGCGTGTCGTAGAGCGTCATTTCGGCCTTGATCGTTTCTCCGGCCAGAAGCTTCACGGCGACGTCGGCAGCGGCAGCGGCGACGATTTCGCTCGGCTTTGAAATCGTATTGTACTGATCCCCTGCGATGATCAGCTGTAGTGCCGCGATCGTCGCATCATTGCCGGTGACCGGCGGCACCGGATCGACACCTGCTGCCTTGAAGGCTGCGATGGCGCCACCCCCAGTGCCGTCATTGGCAGCGACCACGCCGACGATCTGTTTGCCGAAACGGGTGATCTGGCCGCCCGCCCATTGCTGGGCGTTCGCGGGCTGCCAGTTCGGCGTGTCAAATTCGGCAAGCGTCTTGTAACCGCCGCTCGCCAGACCCTCGTGAATGCCGTCCTTGATCAGCCCGGCAGCCGCATCGGTCGGCGAACCATTGATCTGCAGGATGCCGCCGCCATCGGTCGGCACGTTCTGCGCCTTCAGATGCTGGACGAGCGATTCCGCAATTGCCTTGCCGATCGCCTTGTTGTCGAAGGAGACGTAGAAATCGGCCTTGCCTTTCGGGATCGGACGGTCATAGGCAATGACCTTGACACCCTGGCTCTGTGCAAGCTGGACGAGCGATGCGGCGGCCGCCGAATCCACCGGGTCCAGCACGATGACCTTGGCGCCTTGCGTGATGGCCGAATTGAACTGTTGCTGTTGTTTTGCGATATCGGCATCGGCGTTCTGATAGAGAACCTTGCACGACGCACAAAGCTTCTTCATTTCCGCGACGAAGCCCGGGTGGTCGTGCTCCTCGTAGCGGGTCGATCCCTGGTCGGGCATGAGGAATGCCACTGTCGCATCCGCAACGGCGGTTTGCGCAAAGGCGGAAGTACCACCAAGCAAGGACAGGACAAATACCGCGGCGCCTGCCGCCTTTGTTGAGAATTTCATCATTTCCATCTCCTCCCGTTGAAAAAATTGTGTGTGATCGCACTGTTCTGCTGTGGCCGTTCGGCTGAAGGAACGGTCGCGCCTGCCCCGGCGGTTTGACGTTTTTGAGGACAAGCATTTCCAATCGGCAGCCGCTCATCGCGTGCCCCCGTTCAAGTCAGTGTCAGTATTGGTTCCTCCTCCTCGTCCTCCCTCGTCCTTTGGACGTGCTCGTTCGGCTCCTCTAGGCCGCCTTTGCCACGTTGATATTGTCGCCCAACAACCGCCTGAAGCGAGAAGGCGTCATGCCCTTTTCCGCGAGAAACTGTCGGTTGAAGTTGGACAGATTGTTGAAGCCGACCTCGAAGCAGATATCGGTGATCGATGCGTGGTCATCGCTCATCAGGATCTGGCAGGCGAGATTGATGCGCAGGCGTTTCACATACTGTACCAGCGACATGCCGGTATGGCGGCGGAATGCGCGCGAAAAGGCGCCGGTCGACTGGTCAGCAATCGTCGCCAGATCGGCTTCGTCGAAGGATTTCGTCAGGTTCTCTCTGATATAGGCGAGCGCCTTGTTGATGCCGGCAGACATGTAGCCAGATGGATCGGGCAGATAGCTCGGGCTGGCGAGAAGCTGGGAATCCTGCGCCCGGCTGAGCAGGCCGACGATCATCATGAACAGCTCGATACGACGCACACCGTGTGCCTGCTGCACCTCGTTCATCAGGGGAGCCACCTGCCGGCTGGTATCGGCGCCGAAGAGCACGCCGCGCCGCGAGGCTTCAAGAACCGGATCGAAGGGCCCGAGTTCGGCCAGCACCTTCATAGTACCGCTGATGAAATTCTCGCTGAACTGGATGAGCTGGCATCGAAGCGGAATGCTCGATCCTTTCGGGACATCGCTGATCCAGTTATGGGGAAGATTAGGTCCGGCAAGCACAAGGTTGCCCGGTTCAAATTCGCCGATGAAGTCGCCGACGAAATAGCGTCCCGTCGTCGCCACGACGAGATGAAGTTCGTCTTCCGGATGAAAATGCCAGCGAACCGTATGGTAGGGATAGCCATGCGCCTTCGTCGCGAAAGATTCGCCGGGCCGGATCTGAACCACTTCCAAGTCGGGTTCCATTGTTTCCTCCTCCAAGGACTGTTCCAGGCCGTCCGCCAAATTCCCTTTTTGGCTTTATTGTTAAGGAGAGTGTAATGGTCTCGTGTCGTGCCCGCCACCACGATTCCCGGGTAAAACCGATACTTTTTTGACAATTGACACTGCGCAGCCGGTGTAAAGACGACAGCAACCCGCATGCACATCGTCCAACGGCGTACCTCAGGCGGCCAAGGCAGCAATGACGTTTCTAACCAATGCAGAGGAGGACAGCCGGCTCGTGGCGCAGCTCGGGGCGCCGATCGCGCCGACACGCACGGAAACGCCGCCGCGCGCATTAGCGATCGCAAACATCAACTCGTCGGTCAGATCATCGCCGATGGTAATCGGGCAGCGGTTCTTGAACGGGTCGGACTGGAAGAACCGCTCCAGCGCATCGCCCTTGCTCGACCGTGCCGGACGCAGCTCGAACACCATCTTGCCGAGCTGCAATGCCCAGTTCGGCCCGGCTAGCTCCGCATAGTGGTGCATGCGGTCTTCGAGCACCTTTTCATATTCCGGCGCCAGCCGGTAGTGGGCGGCAACGGCCGCGCCCTTGTCCTCGATCAGGACGCCAGGGTAGTGCTCGGCTTCAGCGGTCAGCGCATGTTTCAACGCCTGAAACTCAGGTGTCGCCTCGAGCGTCTGCATTCCGGCGGCGTTCCTGATTTCGGCGCCGTGCAGGCCTGCTGTCGGAAATGCAAAGGGTTTGAACAGCGCGTCTGCATAAGCAAGAGACCGTCCGGTGACCAGCGCCAAGGCGCCGCCGAGCTTGTTCGACAGGCGATGAAGTTGTCCAGGAAGCGCCTCTGGAACCTCTATCGCATCCGGTGTGGGTGCAAGATTGAGCAGCGTTCCGTCGATATCGAGAAACATTGCCCAGCGGTCCGGTTCCTCCAAGACCAGTGAAAGCATTTCCTGTGTAGCGGCATCGTCCTGCACGGCATTCTCCAAACTCTGCAATCATTGAAGCTAGGTCGCCAACCGGCAAGGGCAAGGTGATTTTTCAGAGTCCGGAACATCCAGAGGATAGTTCGCGTTGTATCTCGCCGCCCGTTCGAGCACTCGCGCCGTAGAAGGTACATTGATGGCCAAAAGCAGTTCCGATCCCCGTGATGAGATCAATGCCCCGTTGGCACATGGCGCTTTAAACCTGCCATTGGTAGCGATCGACGATTACAATAACGAACTGCGTGACAAGGATGGCTTCGTTGGCGACAACGCCAACAAAAAGACGTTCCAACAAAAGCTCGACGATTGGAGAAAACGCATCCGCAAGGTTGGAGACGACCCGATCGGCAAGACCGCGACGGAGAAACTCTCCAAGAAAAAAATCGACGCTATTTTGAAGGGCGATGATTTGGCGGCGGCGGCGTTGGTCATGGGGGCAGTGGAGGATTTTGCGCAAGACTTTGCCGATGTGATAGCAAAGTTTCTGAAAGACAAAGGCTGGGGAAAGACAGAACGCATCGTCGTTGGCGGCGGCTTTCGTCGGAGCCACTTTGGCGAACTGACAATCGCCAGGACCATGGTCATTCTTAAAGCGGCCGGCGTCGACGTCGAAGTCGTGCCGATCGTACATCACCCCGATGAGGCCGGACTGATCGGTGCGATCCACCTGATGCCGCGCTGGATGTTCAAGGGCCACGAGGCGATCCTCGCCGTTGATATCGGCGGCACGAACGTTCGCGCCGGCGTCGTTAAATTCGGAAAGGACGACGTGCCGAATTTCGCGGATGCAAGCGTCTGGGAATCCACCATCTGGCGTCATGCCGACGATGAGCCAAGCCGCACCGCCACGATCGAAAGGTTGGCGGCGATGTTGCGGGATCTGATCGGCAAGGCCGAGAAGGCCAATCTCAAGCCAGCGCCGATCATCGGGATCGCATGCCCCGGCATCATCAAAGCCGATGGTTCAATCGAACGTGGCGGACAAAACCTGCCGGGCGGAAACTGGGAGAGCGACAGTTTCAACCTTCCCGCCGCACTGATGAAGGCCATTCCTGAGATCGGCGACGACAGCACATTCGTGATGATGCACAACGATGCAGTCGTGCAGGGATTGTCGCAGATCCCTTTTATGAGCGACGTGTCGAGATGGGCTGTGCTGACCATAGGCACGGGGTTGGGCAATGCGCACTTTACCAATCGCGAGGGCACGAAGGTGCGATAGTGGAATGCCTGCCTCGCGCCACTCTACGTAAGGAACGCTGGATCGGCCGCGATGCTTGCGATCCGCGATGGGGTTTTGCCGCCGGCGTGCCGCGTTATGGTAAATAGCAGGTAAACAAGAAGGAATTCCGTGGACGGAAGCGAACTCGCCAATAAGTTCCGCTAGAAGACGGCGGCTTTGCCAACTTGGAGGTGAGATCTGGTTGCCCAGGCTACCCAATAACGTCAGCAATATCTCGGTACGATTGCTGCGAGCACTGTCGATGATACTCGCCGAAACCTGATTCGCCTAGCATGCGCTGTATTCATCGTGGCGGTTGATGACAGCCTGGGATGTCTGCAACCCTGTTCGCGCTCAACCCGGCATGTTACTAGACTGGTGCCATCGACCTGGCCTGGCGATTATCGGATGTCCGTACCAACGAACCGGAACCCCTTGACGCCAGCCGCTCCCAGTATCTCCCTGACTTCGATCGGCACGAAAATTCGGGCTGCGGGTCCCCTCCCCCGTTGGTCCGCAGCAGCACCCTTGCCTGTGGTAAAACCCAAATCGCAGTCTCCAAATTCTGGCGATGCCGCATGATCCGAGATAGCCCAGTTCGCCGGTGCCGATAAGATGGGCCTTTCGCATGTCAGGCCGCTCCTGCGCGCCACTCTTCTATCCTTGCGCGGGGAAGAGACCCGAGCGGCGAGCGTCGCCGCCAAAGGTCGCGTTTCGGATCGGCGCTTGAAGATGGGGCTCTCCCCTCCCCTTCGCGCGTGCTTGGAAAAGATGGTGATAACGCCGGCTGGCGGTTCTCGGCGGCTTCAAATTGCGCTTATCTCCAAGGCTTCACGCAATCGATGCGCAGACGAAAGATGGATCATGAATTTCAAGGGAATAAGCGCTCCGCTCAATGCTGGCCGTCTGGAACAAATGCTCGGCCTTGCGCAGCCACGGCGCGATGCCGCAACCCAGGACACAAATGACAAGTCCGCCGGCAACGAACCTGTCCGCGGGATGGAAACCGAAAGCCTGTGCCGTTCATCTGCCTATAAATGAGAAACGGATTGTCTGGTCCGACGTGCTCAAGCAGTGGATGTTGTTTTCCGGTGAGTCGGCAACTGCGTTAGCGTCTGGCATCGACGGGTGCGGGCACCGCCGCCATTGTCAGCTGACAATTGAGCTAAGATTCCGGAATTCCACATGATTTTTTCGTTGAATCCTGTCTGTTATCCATTGGCTAACCAAGAAATCGCTTGACGGAGTCGGCAGACTCACGATCATTTGCGCAAAATGACCCGATTTATCAGGATTTGCGTGA